>NZ_CP097897.1:0-3711234 GCF_023700225.1 Acetobacterium wieringae | reverse complement strand
TGTGGATTTTGTTAATAACTCGGCAAATCGGTTGATCGTACAAAAAATCAGCAAAAATAACAGGGGATAACTTGTGGATAACCTCGTTATTGATCCGACAGAGCCTGTGGGTTGTTAATTACCATTTATTTCCCGTTCAATTCGCAGAATCAGGTTTTTAAAATCGGTATTGGTATCCATTTCTTCGGCGATTTTCTGACAGGCATGAATCACCGTGGAATGATCACGTCCGCCGAATTCTTCGCCAATGCGCGGGAGTGAAAGATCGGTAATTTCCCGGGTAATGTACATGGCAACCTGACGGGGCAATGCAATCGAGCGGGTTCTTTTTTTAGAATTCATGTCTTCAACTGTAATATTAAAGTATTTAGCGGTGACCTCTTTAATGTACTCACCAGTGATGACAATGTCTTCTTTTTTTCTAAAGATATCTTTGAGGGCATTTTTGGCTGATTCTAAATTAATCGGCACCTTATGCAGTTTTGAATAAGCAAAGACGGTTGTTAACGCGCCTTCAAGCTCCCGGATATTGGAATGGATGCTGTCGGCAATAAAACTTAAGACCTCATTGGGGATCTCATCATTAAAGGATTCAGCTTTTTTTCGGATGATCGCAATCCGGGTTTCAAAGTTAGGGGCATAAATATCTGTTATCAGACCGCTTTCAAAACGGGAACGAAGTCGTTCTTCTAGGGTTGGTATTTCCTTTGGTGGTCGGTCACTGCTGATGACAATCTGTTTATTTTCCTGATGCAGAGTATTAAAGGTATGGAAAAATTCTTCCTGGGTTCCTTCTTTTTTGGCTAAAAACTGGATATCATCAATTAACAAAATATCGGCGCTGCGGTATTTGTTGCGAAAAGAGATATTGGTTTTATTCTGAATCGCATCGATAAAGTCGTTGGTAAATTTTTCACAGGATACATAAACAACCTTTTTATGGGGTGCATAGGATAAGATGTAATGTCCGATCGCCTGCATCAGGTGGGTTTTTCCCAAACCAACACCACCATAAATAAAGAGTGGATTATAACGTTCAGAAGGTGCTTCGGATACGGCCACACAGGCGGCATGAGCAAAACGGTTATTTTCGCCAATAACAAAACTGTCGAAGGTATATTTCGGATTCATCGAGTTATTCTGGTAATTGGATATTTTATCTTCAACAGTGGTGATGGATATCTGGGAGGAAGCATTGTTTTGCGGAATCATCGCATCTTCTTCTTTTAAAACGATTTTAACCTGACCGGTTTTTCCGGTAACTTCAGCCAGGGCATTGGTGATCAAGGGAATATGCCGACTCTCCAGAATTCCTTTTTCGAATTCATTTTCCGATAAAAAATAATAGGTGTTATTGACATAGTTTATGGGCTTTATTTTTAAGAACCAGGTGTTAAAACTGGTTGGACTAATATCCGGTTTGATAATTTCCAGGGCGGCATCCCATATTTTTTTAAAGGAAGTGTCCATTAAATGAACCTCCAATTTCTAATAAATTTAAGTCGTGTCATTGTGGATAAAATTTTAAATTATGCACAGAGAATTCATTTTAATGTGAATAGCCAAATAAATCAAGCAAAATCTACGAAAAATTGTTGATAACTTAAAAAAATTATCCCAACAAGAAAAGACGAAAAGAAAGGGATAAATAAAAAATACTGACAAGTTATCCCCAAATAATCCACACAATCCTGGAATTTGTGGATTATTTGGATAAAATTCAAAAACTTATCCACATTTCCGTTGATAAACCTAGTATAACAAATTGTTATGTGGCATTCAATATAATTAAAATAAACATAATACTTGCGAAAACGCTTTAGATTTGATAATATAACTTGACATAAAATAAGCGAGATTATATAATTCTAGGGTAAAAGTCTTATTAGCTTATAAACAAATGAATATAAAGTATTAGTCAGGGGGTGTCGAAGTGAAAAGAACTTATCAACCAAAAGTTAGACAACGTAAGAAAGAACATGGTTTCAGAAAAAGAATGTCTGCAAAAAGCGGTCGACTTATTTTGAAGAAGAGAAGACAAAAAGGAAGAGAAAAATTATCAGCATAATCCTTTGTAGACCGTTTTTCAAAAGCGGTCTTTTGTTTAATAAAAATTAAGGAGAATTCCTTTGGTAAAAATAAAATCCCTAAGTAAGGAAAATGAATTCAAACGTGTTTTTAAAGTTGGGGATGTATTCGGAAACAAAGTTTTTGTGATCTATTATCTAAAGAATGAAGAGAATTTTAATCGTTTGGGGATAATCGTCAGTAAAAAAGTTTCTAAAAAAGCTGTGATTAGAAATAAGGTAAAAAGACGAATAAAAGAGGCATATCGTCTTAATGAAGATTCTTTTTCAAAAGGTTATGATATTATTCTGATTGCTAAGGAATCCATTAAAGAAGTGCCGTATAGTAGTTTGGAAAAATCGTTAAACCATTTGTTTTATAAGAAGAATCTCATGAGGCCATAGAATGTTCAAGAAATTCCTGGTTTTAATTATTAGAGGTTATCAGAAATTTATTTCACCTCTTTTAGGAAATAATTGTCGTTTCAGTCCCACGTGTTCAGAGTATTTTATTTTGGCTGTTGAAAAATACGGTGTCATAAAAGGAAGCTATATAGGTGGGAAACGCATTCTCAGATGCCATCCTTTTAATCCCGGGGGATATGATCCCCTTCCTTAGAATGTTAGGGAGAAAAACTTAAGGAGTTAATGAATGGAGTTTTTATACCAGATCTTTGGTTGGATGTTATTCCAGATTTATGGAATTGTTCATAATTATGGATTATCAATCATTATTTTTACAATATTTATGAAGGTATTGTTATTACCGCTAAATATTAAACAAACGAAATCCATGAAGGATATGCAACGCCTTCAGCCGGAATTACAAAAGCTTAACAAGAAGTACAAGAATAACAAAGAAAAATTAAATGAAGAGACGCTAAAACTCTACAAAACCTTTAAGGTTAATCCTGCCGGGGGCTGTCTGCCGATTTTATTACAATTTCCCATCCTGATCGGGCTTTATCAGACCCTGCTTCATCCCGAAACCTGGGTCTTCGTTAACGGAACCATTAGTGAAGTGGATATGTCTTTTTTATGGATGGATAGTTTAAGTGTACCGGACCCGATTTATGTATTGCCAATCTTAGCTGCTTTATTTACCTTTATCACTCAGAAATTTACCATGGCAGCACAACCGGCAACGAATCCGGATGATCCCAATGCCAAAACTCAGAAAATTATGCTTTATGCCATGCCAATTATGATTGGTTATATTTCTATTTCCATGCCAGCAGGGGTAGCACTTTACTGGGTCGTACAGAATATCTTTACCTTTGTACAACAATTTATTATGATGCGAATTCCGGAACCAGATTATACTATTGAAGAAGCGGAACGCCGGGTTCGTGAAGCGGAGGAAGAGCGTAAAGCGGAATTAGCGGCCAGACGAGCGGCTACTAACCCCAATGCCCCAAAAAGCAGTAAAAAAGATCAGACTGATGGACCCAAAAAACCATTAACCCGACCAGCTTCTCAGAAGAAAATTCAAAGTTCAAAAAACAATCAGTCTGCGGAGCAGCGAAAAAAACCATCAGTTGAAATTCCCGAGCGCGATGCAGCCCAGGAAGAAGCCTATCAAAAAGCCAAGGAACGTTATGATAACAAGTAAAAAATGATGACTAAAAGCTTAAGGAGAGGGAAAATGAATAAGACAGTAACGGGCACTGGTAAAACCGTAGAAGATGCGATTAACCATGGTTTGCAACAGCTTGGTGTGACAAAGGAACAAGTTGAAACAAATGTATTGCAATTACCGGACAGTGGTTTAATGAAAATATTTGGGAAAAAAGAAGCCATTGTTGAGGTCTCACTGATAAACAATCCTGAACAGCGGGCCCTTGATTTTTTAAATGATGTCCTCAATGCCATGAAAATTAATTGTAAAATCAATACCCGTCTTGAGGATAAAGTATTATTCATTGATCTGGAAGGGAAAGACATGGGGGTTTTAATTGGACGCCGTGGTCAAACCCTGGATTCGCTCCAATATTTAGTTAGCTTGGTTATCAATCGGCAATATGAAGAATATGTTCGGGTTATTCTGGACACTGAGAACTATCGGGCGAAGCGGGAAAAAACCCTTGAAGATCTTGGGGAAAAAATGGCCAATAAGGCAGTTTATTATCAAAAGAAAATGCTGCTGGAACCCATGAATCCTTCAGAAAGAAGGGTCATTCACGCAAAACTCCAGAATCACGACAAGGTTTTTACCTTTAGTGAGGGAGAAGAACCCTATCGTCGGGTTGTTATTCAATTAAAAGATAAAAACTAAAAAAAGGCACTTTGCAAATTAGCTTAAGCGTTAATTGTAAGGTGCCTTTTTATTTGGATCTTACTTGTAAACATCAGGTTTTTATTATATTATTAGAGATTAGGAAACAATTATTGAAACAGGAGAATAAATTGGAAGCCTTATTACAAAATGAAGATACCATTGCTGCAGTAGCTACCGGTATGGGTGGTGCCGGAATCGGTATTATCCGAATCAGCGGGCCCGATGCCGTTGAACTGGGAAACAAACTGTTTGTCAACCCCCGGGGAAAAACCCTGTTGGCAGCTGGCAGTCATGAATTGGTTTATGGACGGGTTGTTGACCCAGCTACCAAAAAAGACATTGATGAGGTGCTGGTTTCAAAAATGCTGGCGCCCCATTCCTATACCGCTGAAGATGTCGTCGAGATAAATTGCCATGGGGGAATTGTCCCGATGCGCAAAATTTTAAAACTGGTTATTACCAGTGGAGCCCGACTGGCCGAACCGGGAGAATTTACCAAGCGGGCTTTTTTAAATGGGAGAATGGATTTGACTCAGGCTGAAGCGGTTATTGACATCATCAATGCCAAAACCGAAAAAAGTCTGGAATATTCAGTGGCCCAGCTGGAAGGACGACTGTCTCACAAACTGGAAGAACTGGATAATATTTTAGTGGGAATTCTTTCACATATGGAAGTCAATATTGATTATCCTGAATACGATATTGAAGAAATATCATATGATTTTGTGAACAGCCAGATTTTAGAGTTGTTAAACAAGATCAAAGAAATTCTGACTGTGGCAGAAACCGGAAAAATTTACCGGGAGGGGATCACAACTGCGATTCTCGGTGAGCCAAATGTGGGAAAATCGTCATTACTAAATACCTTGTTAATGGAAAACAAAGCCATTGTCACCGATATTCCCGGCACCACCCGGGATACCATTGAAGAATATCTTAACATTGAAGGGATTCCCTTTAAGATTATTGATACTGCCGGAATCAGAGAAACCGATAATCTGGTGGAAAAAATCGGCGTTGAAAAATCAAAGGCGCTTTTAAACCAAACCAATCTGGTGATTTTTATGCGGGATATTTCTAAAGAAATGTCTACTGGAGAAAAGGAACTGATTGAATTGCTTAAAAATCGCAAAACCATTTATATTGCCAATAAGACCGATGCGATCAGTGGAATGGATGTTGAAATTCCAGAGCCATGGATACCGATGTCCCTATTGGAAGATCAGGGAATCGAAACCTTGCGACAAAAAATGCTGGAAATGGTTTTTGAAGGAACGGTCAGTCAGGAAGCGGACTATCTGATTACCAATACCCGACACATTCAGTTACTGGAAACAACAAAAACCAGTCTGGAAAATGCTATTAGCACCATGGCCAGCCAAATGCCACTGGAACTTGTCAGTATTGACGTGATGGAAGCCCTGGAAGCGCTTCGTGGCATTACCGGCAAAGCCGTTGGGATGGATATCATCGATCAGATTTTTAAAAATTTTTGCATTGGAAAGTAGAGGAAAGAAAATGACATATCCAGGAGGAGACTACGACATTATCGTCATCGGTGCCGGTCATGCCGGTTCTGAAGCAGCTCTGGCCAGTGCCCGAATTGGTTTTAAGACATTATTATTAACCATCAATCTGGATTCGGTGGCAATGATGCCCTGTAATCCATCCATCGGTGGTACCGGAAAAGGACATCTGGTTCGGGAAATTGATGCCCTTGGCGGTGAAATGGGAAAAAACATTGATGCAACGATGATTCAGTGTAAGATGTTAAATACGGCAAAAGGTCCGGCGGTACATTCGTTGCGGGCTCAGGCCGATAAAAAAGCCTATCAATTCAGAATGAAGGAAGTAATCGAGAATCAGGAGAATTTGCTGTTAAAACAGCAGGAGGCGACTGAAATTATTGTCGAAGATGGCAAGATCACCGGGGTAATGGTTAATACCGGGGCAGTTTACAGCTGTAAGGCAGCGATTATCTGTAGCGGCACTTATTTAAAGGGCCGGATTATTATCGGTGATGTTCAATACGATGGCGGGCCCAACGGTTTATTTCCAGCCATGTATTTATCAGAGAGCCTTATAAAAAATGGTATTGAGTTGCAACGTTTTAAAACCGGAACCCCGGCCCGGGTTGATGCCAAAACTCTGGATTATTCAAAAATGATTATTCATGAGGGCGACGATCAGATTGTTCCTTTTTCATTTGAAACCGACTCAATAAAAATTGATCAGGTGCCCTGTTACCTGACCTATACCAACCCGCAAACCCACCAAATTATTAATGCCAACATTGAACGCTCGCCGCTTTATACCGGCGAAGTCGTAGGAATTGGCCCTCGTTATTGCCCATCGATTGAAACTAAGGTAATGCGTTTTCATGACAAGGAACGACATCAGATTTTTATGGAGCCGGAAGGATTAAATACCAATGAAATATACGTCCAGGGGATGTCCTCCTGTTTACCGGAAGATGTTCAGATTGCTCTATACCGAACGGTGCCGGGAATGGAAAAAGTGGAGTTTATGCGTTCGGCCTATGCCATTGAATATGACTGCATCCATCCGACCCGATTAAAGCCTTCGCTTGAATCCAAGGCAGTAGCCGGTTTATTTTTTGCCGGACAAATCAATGGTACCTCCGGTTATGAAGAGGCCGGAGCCCAGGGATTGATTGCCGGTATTAATGCATCGCTCTATTTACGGGGTGAACAGCCGGTGATCATCGATCGGTCTGAAGGTTATATTGGTGTACTCATTGATGATATCATTACCAAGGGAATTGATGAGCCATACCGAATGATGACTTCCCGGGCTGAATATCGTTTATTGTTACGACAGGATAACGCCGATCTGCGGTTAACTGAGATCGGACACCGGGTCGGGCTAATTGGCGAGAGCCGGTATCAAAAGTTCCTGGAGAAAAAGGAACAGATTAAACAAGAGATAACTCGGCTCAATCAGGTTATGGTTAAACCCAATCAGGAAAACAATGCAGTTCTTAGATCACTTGGCAGTTCGGAGATTTTGCATGGTTTATCAATCGGTGAACTGATTCGTCGGCCGGAAGTTAAGTATCAACAAACGGCTGTTTTTGATCCGGAACGACCGGTGTTGCATTGGAGTGTGGTCGAGCAGGTGGAAGTTCAGATTAAGTACGAGGGTTACATTAAAAAGCAACTGCAACAGGTTGAGCAGTTTAAAAAGCTTGAACACAAACTGATTCCGACCGATCTTGATTACCCCCAAATTGGCGGACTGCGAATTGAAGCAGCTGAAAAACTGCAAGAAATCAAACCATTGTCAATTGGTCAGGCATCCCGAATTTCTGGCGTTTCGCCAGCAGACATTTCAGTATTGTTAATTGCCTTGGAGCAACGCCGACGAAGTGGAGATCAGAAGGGAACGGATAATGAATAAACGTATTGAAGAATTAATACATCGGGGTAAAACTGCCGAAATAATAATTAATGAAATTCAGGCAGAAAAGCTGATTGCTTATATGGATCAGCTCCTGGAACGAAATAAACAGATCAATCTAACTCGGATTATTGATGAAGATGAATTTATCAGGCTTCATCTACTTGATTCTTTGACATTACTTAAGCTAATAAAAAACCCCCGGATAAGCATTTTAGATGTCGGAACCGGGGGCGGTTTTCCGGGCATTCCGCTGGCGATCATGCTGGAAGAGGCCAAGATTACGCTAATGGATTCAACAAAAAAGAAGCTTAATGTCGTCCAGTCCATCGCTTCTGAGTTAGGGATCAACAATATAAATACCCTTCATGGCAGAGCTGAAGAATTAGGACAAGATCATAGATACCGGGAGAAATATGAAGTGGTCGCCTCTCGGGCGGTGGCAAATTTGACGCTGCTATCCGAGTATTGTTTGCCGCTGACAAAGGTTGGGGGACAGTTTCTATCGATGAAAGGAAGAGACTATCAGGAGGAGTTAAATGCTGCCCAAATACCGATCGATGTTTTAGGTGGAAAAATTACAACAATTGAAAAGGGTTTGTTACTGCAAAGTGAGTTTGTTCATGTTATAATAAACATAAAAAAAGTCAAACCAACCCCAGCTAATTTCCCGAGGATTCATGGTAAGATTAAAAAAGAAGCGTTTCCAATCCAGTATAAATAGTACAAGCATAAATAAAGGGTTATATGATAGTATTTGACCTGGTTTTTGACAGATGTTTCACGTGAAACATCTGTCAAAAACAGTGTATCGCAGCTTGCGTTGACAATCACATGTTTCACGTGAAACATTGCTGACAGTCAGAAATATCAGGATAACAAACCAATGATCAGTAAACAAAGTTGTGAAAGTGATTGAGTGATTTAATTAAGGAGCAAAGTATGGCAAAAATCGTGGCAGTATTTAATCAAAAAGGTGGTGTTGGTAAAACGACCACAAATATCAACTTAACCACTGCCCTCAGTTTAGAAGGATATCGAGTACTGGTTATTGATATTGATCCTCAGGGAAATACCAGTAGTGGGTTTGGAATTGAAAAGAATAATCTGGAAAAAAGCGTCTATAATGGAATTATCCATGGTGATAATTTTAAAGAAATTATTCTGACAACTTCTTACGAAAATCTTCATATTCTGCCATCTCACCCCGATTTAGCTGGAGCAGAAATTGAATTGACAAATATGCCACAACGAGAATTGCGCCTTAAAAATAGTATTGAAAATATCAAATCATTTTACGACTATATCTTCATCGACTGCCCACCTTCACTTGGCTTATTAACAATTAATGCCCTGGCAGTGACAAACACGGTGTTAATTCCCATCCAATGTGAGTTTTATGCATTGGAAGGCGTGAGTCAGCTGATGAATACGATCAGTCTGGTAAAACAGGGATTAAATCCCCATTTAGAAATAGAAGGTGTCCTGATGACCATGTTTGACAGCCGTACCAACTTATCAAATCAGGTTGTCGATGAAGTGGTTGATTATTTCAAAGAAAAGGTTTATGACACCATGATCCCCCGCAATGTCCGCTTGGCCGAAGCCCCCAGCTATGGGCAGACTATCTTTGAATACGCCAGCGGATCAAAGGGATCAAAAGCATATCTGGCCCTCGCAAAAGAGTTTGTACAAAGACAGGAGTAGTTATGGGAAAAAACACAGGTTTAGGTAAAGGTCTTAGAGCGTTATTTCCCGATGATGCAGTGGTTGTTCCTTCGCAAAAAGATGAAGTGCTGGAGGTTGACGTTGAAAAGTTGGTTTTCTATGTCAGAACAAATAATGTTCGGCCCAATCCAAAACAACCGCGAAAAAGTTTTGACCGAATTAAGCTAGAAGAATTAGGGGCATCAATTAAAGAACATGGCATTCTCCAACCGTTGGTGGTTAAACCGGAAACGAAGGGTTATACCATTATTGCTGGAGAGAGACGTTGGCGAGCCGCCAATATGATTGGCCTTAAAGAGGTGCCAGTAATTGTAAAAGATCTGCCGCCAGAAGAAGTTCTGGAAATCGCCATCATTGAAAATGTTCAACGGGAAAATCTCAATAGCATCGAAGAAGCGCTGGCCTATGAAGCGTTAATGGAGAACTTTAATCTGACCCAGGGGGAAATTGGTATTCGGATTGGAAAAAGTCGTACCGCCATTGCCAACACCCTCAGGTTATTAAAACTGCCTCAAAGCATTCAGGAACAATTGGCTCAGGAAAAAATTACATCGGGGCATGCCCGAGCGATTCTGATTCTGGAAGATCCCGCAAAAATGGAAGCTTTTGCAAGCGAGATCATTGAAAAAGGAATGAGTGTCAGAGAAGCAGAGAATCGCATAAAAAAAATGCAGAGTGAAGGTCTGGTAAAGCCACTTCAGCAAAAAAAAGACAATAGTAGTGGATATATAGCAGAAATTCAGGAAGCTTTGGAAAGAAAATTCGAAACCAAAGTCCATTTAAGTAATCGAGGAAAAAAAGGAAAAATAGAGTTTGTCTATTCATCGCTGGAAGAATTGGATCGTCTACTCGAGCGATTGGGATATGAAAAAGAAAACTAGAATCAGTCGAACTGTGACAATTCAATTATGAAATGGAGAAAATAATGAATCAAATCAAAAGAAAGAGACGACTGTCAGCGTTGGAAGCAGCAGTATTGGGCAATATCCTTTATATTGTGATTGTACTGATCTTCAAAAATATATTTGATCTGACCCGAACAAGTAATTTTGACTATCTGTTTAATGGCATCCAATTAATAACAATTGGTGCGTTCTGGATCATCCTGTTTACCGTTTGCTTTAAAAACATCAGTGGCAATGAAAAACCAAAGACACTGCGGTATGTTGTCTATAGTCTGATTCCCATAATCGTCCTAACCGGGACATTGACAGTGGTATCCACCATGTTTCCGGGACAGGATACAAACAGTATCTGGAATCAGTTTGCTTTTATTGCAGCACCCACTATATTTTGGTACTTGCCCTTTGGGTTAATTTATCAATTAGTTGGTGGTGAGCTGTCTGTTTTTCTGTTATTTGGAATAGCGCTGGTAATGACCATTGTCTTTCAGGTGATTGGGATTGTACTCGGCCGAATTGTGGGCCGAAAGTATTGGGAAGAAACCAAAGCCGAAGATCAGCGGGATCTGGAGTATGATCTCGAAGCGAAAAAAGAAAAGAAAAAAAACCGTCGAAAATCACGAGGACCGAAACGGGAGAGTATCGGCCTGGAAGGGCTTTCCAACGAACAAATCAATGAAGGTTTTACGCCCAGAGAGACAGAAATCATGACAGAAGTCATCATTGACGATACCTATGTAGCTCCCGAGCGCGGGAATGTAAAAAAAACCCGCTTTAAGAAATCAGAAACAGGATTGTTTGAAACCAGTGAGCCCATTATCGAAGAAAAGCCATTTGGTTCAGAAAAAGTTTCGCTTTCCTACGAAAGCGAAATAAAACCAGCGGCAATGCCGGACATCGGAACCGACACAGAGTTCAGTAACGAACAGTCACAAACGGCAGGGGAATGGAATCTTTCCCAACCCATCGAGCTGGAGAATCTCAATAAAGGGTTGAATCAACATGAAGAATCGGATGATAAATCCTTCTTGATGGAAACCAGTGCTGTGCGGATCATCAACGAAGAGGACATTGAAGCATATTACAGGAATAAAAAATGAGTTTTCAAACACTGACATCACTTGATTTAATAGGTATCCTGATTTGCGTGCTATCAGGAATTATAGGATTCAAACGAGGTGCAATAAATACCCTGATCAGTTTCGGGGGATTTATTGCATCTTTTGTAATCGCCTGGTTTTTTTCACCATTGCTGGCGGATTGGTTGATTCAGTCGGGCATGCTCAACAATCTTTTTACAACAATTAACATTGACACTATTTCCCAGTCGTTGATGAACCTGGGGGCTCAGCAAAGTGGTTTAACCAATGCTCTTCTCGGTGAAGTCGCTATGAGTAATGGACAATCCATTTTTGATCAGGGCATCACCGTAATAACAGAAGTGATCAAGCATGGTATTGCCAACAGTATCAGTTTTGGAATTCTCGTTATGGGGGTTTCGGTGTTGTGTTGGTTGCTGCAGGCCATTTTTCTGGGAATCTCAAGAATTCCTGTTATTGGAATCCTTAATCGGCTGGCGGGGGCGATAATCGGAGTGGTTTTAGGGGCAGCCATCATCGCAGTAATGCTTTGGGTATTTTCTGTGATTAATCTTGCAACGGGAGGTGTATCCAATCTGCCCACCGTTGAAGCGAGCAGTTTGTTGCCAACTTGGATACCAATTGGGCTTAACGTTATCGGAATTCAATAGGAGTTAATTATGGAATATTTAACAACAAGTTTTTCTTCGTATCTCAATCAATTTGATTTTTCACATTTACTGCAAAAATGCCTGGTTTCGGGGATCGTTCTAATTGCAGTTGTGATCAGTATAAAAATCACTTTTGGTATTGTCGACCGGATTTTTGATGGTGAAAAAGCAGGGCTTGAACCCCGGGATGCCCGCCGCATTGTTACTCTGAATCATGTGACAAAAACCGCTGCCAGAGCAAGCATCTGGACCCTGGCGGGTTTGATTATTCTGGGCCAATTCATTAATGTGGGTTCATTGCTGGCAGTAGCTGGAGTTGGAACCCTGGCCATTGGTTTTGGGGCGCAGGGGATTGTGGAAGATGTGATGAGTGGCTTTGTAATTGTCTTTGAGAATCAATTTAGTGTTGGTGATTATGTGATCATTGATGAGACGCATTATGGTATCGTTGAATCGATTGGGATGCGCACAACCTGCGTCCGGGAATTTAATGGGGGGCTTTTTATCATTCATAATGGCAAAATCGATCGTCTCATCAACTATTCCAAGGGACATATGAAGGCAATTGTTGAAGTCAGCATTGCTTATGAAGAAAACATCGACAAGGTCATGACAATCCTCGAAGAAATTTGCACAGATCTATATGAAAACCATGAAGAGTTATTTAAAATTCGGCCTGAAGTTCAGGGAATCACCCGACTTGATCCATCTGCAGTTGTTATCCGGGTTGTATGTGAAGAAGATGCGGCATCAAAATTTGCGGCAGAAAATTTACTGCGGCAACGAATCAAAACGGTATTTGACGAAAAAGGAATTGAAATTCCCTACAATAAAACCGTGATATATAATCAAAATTCGGTCAAAATGATGGACAAAAAAGAAGCAGAGGTGAAATATGGAAACTAAGGTTTATTCATTAGGGGATCGGGTAGAAATGAAAAAAAGCATCCCTGCGGAAGCTTTCAATGGGAAATTATCCGGGTCGGGGCCGATATTAAAATAAAATGTCTGGGTTGCGGCCATATTGTTATGCTTCAGCGGTCAAAATTCAATAAACAGATTAAGAAAATTCTGAGCGGTGAGAGCAAGGGAGAAGTATGAAAGAATTTTTTATGACCCAATGGAATGGAGCAGAAACCTACTTTGAAAAACATTTAAAACCAACCTTCTTTTTTTGTCTGACGTTTTTTGTGGTTATGAGTATTTTAAACACCCTGCTTTTTCTGAGTGACCCGGGCTTGAGTCAGAGTTATTTTAATGAGTTGCAGGCGTTGTTTAATCAGAAAGAATTTTTAGATGGTACCGGGGTTGATCTCTGGCTGGGTATTTTTTTAAATAATGTGATTGCCAGTGGAATCAGCAGTCTTTTAGGGGTTGTTCCATTTTTATTTTTGCCAATGTTTTCGCTGGCTTCCAATGCGATTATTATTGGTTTGATCGGTGCAGTGTATCAAACCAATGGCATTGGTTGGTTTGCTTTTCTGGTGGGGGTTTTGCCCCATGGTATGATTGAGATTCCGGCTCTGGTTTTAGGGGTAACGCTGGGTGTGCATCTCTGTTTACAATTATCAAAAACAGTTTTACGAAGAAGCCTAAAGGGTGAGCTAAAACAGGCGGCGATAGGATGTTTGCGAATTTATTTATTGTGGCTGATTCCACTTTTCTTTCTAGCTGCTTTTATAGAAACATTTATGACACCAATTATATTTGGTGCAGTTGTGCCTGCCTGAAATAAAAAATAAAAGAAAATCCTTGCATGAATTGTAAGATGTGATATAATTAAAAGCTGTAATCCTTGCTCGCTGGAAAAGTGAGCCATAGTCCATGAGGAGGTGAAATGGAATGAGAAAGTATGAAACACTATTTGTTTTAAAACCGGATCTTGAGAAAGAAGCGATTGAAGAACTTGTCGGCAAAGTGAAGGCTGTTATTGAAGCAGCTGGAGAAATTGAAAAAGTCGACGAATGGGGCAAACGAAAGTTAGCCTACGAAATCGATAAAAAGTATCAAGAAGGATTCTATGTTTTAATCGACTTCAAAGCTGATAACTCAGTTCTTGATGCATTAGATCATTTATACAAAATTAACGAACAGTTTATTCGAAGCATCGTTATTAAAAAAGAGAAATAGGGGGCAATTCTGTGAATAAAGTAATTCTCGTAGGAAGACTAACCCGTGATCCTGAGGTGAAAAACACTACAACAGGCAGAGCAGTCGCTTCATTTACCTTAGCGGTGGATCGTCGTTTTAAAAACAAAGATGGTCAAAAAGAAGCAGACTTTGTGCCAGTCGTCGTGTGGGGAAAACAGGCAGAAATTGCTGGACAATATTTGTCAAAGGGTAGCCAAATTGGTGTATCAGGACGACTACAGGTAAGAAGTTACGACGCACAGGATGGTCAACGACGTTATGTGACGGAAGTTGTTGCCGATGAGATTAGTTTTCTCTCATCCGGCCGGAGAGATTCGAACGCCGGATTCCAGCAAACTTCAGCGCCACAATCCAATAATAATATGTCAGTAATGGGATTGGATGAAGATTTTCATCTGATGGCCGATGATGACGATATACCTTTTTAAGATAGGAGGAAAATACAATGCCAAAACCATTTAAAAAGCGAAGAAAAGTTTGTGAGTTTTGCGAACGAAAAGTAGAAAATGTTGACTATAAAGATGTAGTTACGTTAAAAAAATTCGTTTCTGAACGTGGAAAAATTCTACCAAGACGAGCAACCGGCACCTGTGCTAAACATCAGAGAAAGGTAACTGAAGCCATTAAACGTGCGCGAAATGTTGCCCTATTACCATATAGCTCAAACAATTAAAAACGCAAAGCTGTTTGTTTCAGGAAGGATCTGGAGCGAACAGCTTTTTCTTTTTCACAAATGAGCTGCGTAAACGGCTTGGGCGAATCCTTCCGCCCGGAAGGTTAAGAAGAATTGCCGGTGAAATTAAAAATCAGAGCAAACAAAAATAATAGGTATTTTCCGTTAATATGATATAATGGTTCAGTAACTTTTTATAGAGTAATAAAAGGTATATGGTAATACGTAAGTTACCAATTTGGAGGATCAATGAAAACACGTGGAATAACAGAAGGTGCCATGTTTTGTGCCCTGGGAGTCATTCTTACCTTAGTTAGCTATTATTTACCTTTTTTTGTGCTGTTGGTATTTTTTATACCGGTACCAATGGTGGTATTGGGAAAACGCCAGGGCCTGAAGGTAAGTATTCTTTCTTGCATTGCGGCCACGATTCTGATTGGTCTTTTTTTGGGACCGCTCAATGCGATTTCTTTTGGGGCGCTGATGCTCTTTGTGGGCTGCAGTTTGGGATTTGCCTATAATCGGGATTATTCACCGGTTTTTAAAGTTGCCATCGGAATTGTTGGTTTTGCGATTTTGCTGATTGCGGTGGTGGCCAGTTATGAATTGGTGATGGGGATTGGTTTTACCAGCCTGTTGTTACAGACCCTGGAACAGAGTACCGGTGAGGTGATGACGTTTTATCAAACCGCCAATATTATGGATGCCGAACAGTTGGCAATGGCCAAAACGGCCATGGATAAAAACATAGAAATGATGAAGCTGGCATTACCGAGTGCTTTTCTGTTACTGCCAGTTGTATTTGGGATGGTCAATGTGATCGTTTCGGATATGATTTTAAAACGCATCGGCTATCCGGTTAAAACCTTCAAACCGCTGAGCCAATGGGAAATGCCAACAAGCCTTAAATATTTTTTGATGGTACTGATCCTCGGTGATTTTATCATCAGTATGTTTCAGGTTACCACGATCCCGCAGATTTATATTGTCACGGTGATGAATTTTGTCAATATTATTTTCCTCATTATGGGACTGTCATTGATTTTAAACTATCTGGAATACAAGAAATTGACGAACAAGGGGTTAAACGTGCTGGTAGTCATTTTAAGCTTATTGTTTAGCTCACTGGTAACCATTTTAGGGATCGCTGATACTTATATCGGAATTCGTCGGATTTTTCGAAGGGAGTCCCAGATCAAATGAAAGAGTCAAAAAAAGATATTGTCCGATTTGCGTTAGCGGCACAGTTGATTGTCTCTCTGGTACTTGGTTTTTATAATATCTTTCTGGGAATTGGCGGCGTTGTTATCTTTGTGATCCTGATCATGTATTACACTAAAAACACCACCATTGATGAAATCAAAATCGATAAAGCCATTGATGAAATTTACAGTGATCTCGATAAGATTAATCAGGAACGGATGTATGAAATGCCGATTGCCATGGCGATTGTCGATAATGAAGGCATCATTTATTGGTATAACCAGGCATTTGGAAAGGCGTTTAAAAAAGAAAAAGAAGGTTTATTCAAAAAAAATATTATTACCGAATTGGATTTTAATCTGACCGCAGCCATCAAGGCCGATGAATTCACCTTCCATTATGAAGAACGGGACTATGGCGTGGTTACCAATGCGTTCTCTGACAAAATCCATAGTTTTGAACTGTTGCATTTTTTTGATATCACCGAACAAAGTAAGCAACGGCAGCTGTACCGGAAAAATTCACCGCTGTTTTGCTACATCGTCATCGACAATTATGATGATATCATTGAGCAGATTCCCAGTCATAAGCGTTCGGCGATTCTTGGAAAGGTCGATCTGAAGCTTAACGAATGGGCTAAACAGCTGGGTAGTGTCATCATTGAGTATGAAAGTGACCGTTATCTGATGATTTTTGAGCGGGGAAAAATCTGTGCCCTGCAAAAAGAGAATTTTAAAATTCTTGATGAAATTCGGGAAATCGAAAATGATGAAAAAGTGCCGATTACCCTCAGCATTGGTATTGGTATCTCTGAAAGTATTCTGGGGATTATCGAATCCCAGGAATTGTCCCATTCAGCCCTGGATATTGCCCTGGCTCGGGGCGGTGATCAGGCCGTGGTCCGCCAGGATGAAAAAATGTCCTTTTACGGGGGTAAAAGCGAAGCCACCGAAAAAAGAACCAAGGTTAAAGCCCGGGTTAAGGCTTACGGTCTGAAAGAGCTGATCAAAGAGTCGGATCATGTTCTGATGATGGGTCATCAGAATCCGGATATGGACTGTCTGGGTTCAGCAGTGGGGTTGCTGGGAGCCTGTAAATCCCTTGGTAAAGAAGGAAAAATTGTGATCCGGGAGATTAATTATTCGATCAAATCGCTGTTTGATTATCTGTTGGAGAATGAAGCCTATCAGGATGCCTTTATTACCCCCAAAGAAGCCGAAAGCTATGCCACTAAAAATACCCTATTAATTATTTTAGACACCCAAACCGTCAATTATCTGGAGATGCCCTCCCTGGTTGATCAGATCCCCAAAATCGTGGTGATCGATCATCATCGGCGTTCTGGAAAAGCCATTAAGGAAACGCTGCTGACTTATACGGAAGCCTATGCTTCGTCCACCTGTGAACTGGTGACCGAGCTGCTGCAGTATTTTGATGAGAAGAGCCAGCTCAATGTCATTGAAGCCAACGCGTTAATGGCGGGGATGTGTATGGACACCAAGATGTTCACCTTAAAAACAGGGGTGCGAACCTTTGAAGCTGCCTCTTACTTAAGGCGAAAGGGAGCCGATACGCTAATCAGTAAAATTTTGCTGCAGGATGATCTCAATACCTATACGGCCAAATCGGATGCTGTCAAAAATGCTAAAATTTATTTTGATAACATTGCGATCTCAACTTTTGAGAACAATACCGATTATGGCAAGGTGATTGCTGCCCAGGCAGCGGATGAACTGTTAAATATCAAGGGGATTGTGGCTTCCTTTATCATTCTTAAAAATGAAGAGGGGCTGGCCATCAGTGCCCGCTCCATGGGCGAGGTCAATGTTCAGGTAATCTTAGAGAAATTGGGTGGTGGCGGCCATTTGGCCATTGCCGGAGCACAGTTCCCCGGTGAAAAAAACATTGAAACCGGCGTCGAGCTATTGCTCACTGCTATAAAAAAATACAAGAAGGAGAATGGATCATGAAAGTAGTCTTATTGGAAAATGTAAAAAATGTTGGAAATAAAGGTGATATTGTTGATGTAAAGGATGGTTATGGCCGGAACTTTTTGATTAAAACCGGTAAGGGCGTCATTGGCAATAAAGAAAATATTGCCATGGCGGAAACGACTAAAGCTGAAGAAGCACAAAAAGTCGCAGCCGAACGACAGGCTGCTGTCGAACTGGCAAAAACAATCGATGAAACGGAAATTACCATTACCGAACGGGCTGGCGAAGACGGCAAACTGTTTGGGTCGGTTACCAGCAAAGACATTGCTGAAGCTCTGGAAAATCAAAAAGGCATCAAGGTTGATAAGCGCAAAGTTGAACTGGAAATGCCGTTGCGTAATGTGGGTCGGGCCGAAGTCAAAGTTAAAACCTATCAGGGCGTGGTCGGAAAACTGACCGTGCTCATCAAAGGCGAAGCCTAGGAGACTAAGCGGTGATGAATCCCAAAGTCCCGCCCCATAATATTGAAGCCGAACAGTCGGTGCTAGGCGCCATCTTGATGGATGAGTCCAATATTGCCCGGGCTGAAGAGCTATTGTCCCCCCAGGATTTTTATCGGGGCGGCCATAAAGAAATCTATGAAGCGATGCTTTCTCTTCACAACGAGAGAAAGCCCATTGACACCGTTACCCTGATTAATGCCCTTAGAAACCGGGGAGTTCTGGAAAAAATCGGCGGAATTGGTTATCTCAGTGAATTGGTCGAGATGGTGCCGATTCATCGGAATTATCTGGAATACTGCCAGATTGTTCATGAAAAGGCGGTGATTCGTAATCTGATTCATACGGCCACCCAGATTCTTGAAGACAGCTATGGTCAGTATGAGAATATCGGGGATGTGATTGATCGGGCCGAACAGGAAATCTTCAAAGTTTCCCAGGGTCGACGAACGGGTGATTTTCAGAGCATTCAGGAAACCCTGGCCACCACCCTGGCCCAGATTGAAGCGATTGAAAGTAAAAAAGGTAAACTCACCGGAATTGAAACCGGTTTTACCGAGCTTAACCATATTACCTCCGGCTTGCAGCCCTCCGATCTGATTATTGTGGCTGCCCGACCATCAATGGGGAAAACCGCCTTTGCCTTGAATATCGCCCAAAATGCGGCCATCAAAGATAACCGCTCGGTGGCGATTTTCAGTCTCGAAATGTCCAAGGAACAGCTGGTACAGCGTATGCTGTGTGCCGCCTCATTGGTGGACAGCAATAACGTTAGAACCGGTAATCTCAGCAAGGAAGACTGGGAACGAATGGTGGTTGGTTACAATACCCTTTACGGCGCCAGTATTTTTATAGATGATACCCCGGGGATTACGGTTTCAGAAGTCCGTTCCAAATGTCGGCGGCTAAAAACCGAAAAAGCCCTGGATTTGATTGTCATTGACTACCTGCAACTGATGAGCGGCGGTGGTCGGACTGAAAACCGGCAGAATGAAATTTCTGAAATGTCCCGGGGCTTAAAAGCCCTGGCCCGGGAAATGGAAGCGCCAGTGATTGCTTTGTCACAGCTCAGCCGGGCCCCGGATGCCCGAACCGATCACCATCCGGTCATGTCGGATTTGCGTGAGTCTGGTTCGATCGAGCAGGATGCCGATGTGATCATGCTTTTATACCGGGAATATTATTACGATAAAAACCCGGAATTAAAAAACTTATCTGAGGTAATCATTGCCAAGCAACGTAACGGTCCAACCGGAACCGTACGCCTGGCCTGGATACCCGAATATACAAAATTCAACGATCTGGCTGTGGGTTATAATGAAGATGACTACGGCCCGGATGCGTTTGCATAAAGGAAGAAGAACATGAAATATGATGTAATCATCATCGGGGCTGGCCCCGGTGGTATTTTTGCCGCCATGGAACTGGCCAAAAAGAACAAGGAACTGAAGATATTGATGCTGGAAAAGGGCAATTCGATTGAAAAACGGATCTGTCCCAAGCGTCAGACCAATGTCTGCATTGGTTGCAAACCCTGTAATATTACTACCGGATTTGCCGGAGCCGGGGCCTACTCGGATGGCAAACTATCGCTTTCACCGGATGTCGGCGGCGAGCTGCCGGAATACATTGGCTATAACACCACGGTTGATCTGATTAAATATGTTGATGATCTCTATATTGAGTTTGGCGCCGACAAGCGCGTTCATGGCCTGGATGATCCCGATAAGATCCGGGATATTCGGACCAAGGCGATCCAGAGCAATTTAAAACTGATTGAATGTCCGGTTCGTCACATGGGCACCGAGGTCGGTTATACCATTTATCAGCGGATTCAAAATTACTTAATCAACGATCTGGGCATCGACATTAAGTTTAGAACACCGGTGCAAAGCCTGGTAGTCGAAGATAATTCTGTCGTCGGCGTGGTCGCCAAAGGTGAAACCTACCGGGCTGACAAGGTATTGGTGGCTGTGGGCCGGGATGGCTCGGAATGGTTTACCTCGATGTGCGAAGAATACAAGGTGGAAACCAAGGTCGGGAAAATCGATATCGGCGTCCGTTTGGAAACCCGCAACGAGGTCATGCAGGAAATCAATGAGGCCCTTTATGAAGGTAAGCTGGTTTATTATACACCCACCTTTGATGACAGCGTCCGGACCTTCTGTTCCAACCCCGGCGGAGTTGTATCGACCGAATATTATGATAACCAGTTGGCGGTGGTCAATGGACACAGCTATAAATCCGACAACTTAAAAACCCATAACACCAATTTTGCCCTGCTGGTTTCTAAAAGCTTTACCGAGCCTTTTAAAGAAGCGGTTGCTTATGGCAAGCACATTGCCGGGTTGGGAAATATGCTCACCGGTAACAAGATCATGGTACAGCGCTACGGCGATTTCTTAAGAGGCCGCCGGACTACCGAAGAGCGGTTGATGCGTAATAATATCCGGCCGACCTTAATTGATGCGGTGCCCGGTGATCTGTGCTTAGTGCTGCCCTACCGGATTATGAAGGACATCGATGAAATGATTCAGGCCCTGGATCATGTCTCACCCGGTCTGGCCAGCGACGAAACCCTGCTTTACGGGGTCGAGGTCAAATTCTATTCCAACAAGGTGACTGTGGACAGGAACTTCCAGTCCAGCATTAAGAATCTCTATGTATTGGGCGATGGCGCCGGAGTCACCCGGGGTTTGATGCAGGCCTCCGCCAATGGGGTCTATGTGGCCCGAAACCTTTATAACGAATAGATGTCCGGAAAACTCTATATAGTCGGTACTCCGATTGGGAATCTGGATGATATGAGCATCCGGGGCCTAAAAGTCCTGCAGTCGGTGGATCTGATTGCTGCTGAAGATACCCGGCATTCGATTAAGCTGCTCAACCATTTTGAGATTTCTAAAAAAATGGTCGCCTATCATCAACATAACGAACAGCAGTCGTGTGAGGGCCTGATTGAACTGCTAAAACAGGGTCAGAACATCGCCCTGATTTCTGATGCCGGAATGCCGCTAATTTCCGATCCGGGGTCAGTCCTGGTTAAAAGCTGTGTCGCCAATGCCATTGCCCTGGAAGTGGTCCCCGGCCCCAACGCCGGGCTCTGCGGCCTGGTGTTGTCAGGACTGGACACCCGTTCCTTTTTATTTCTCGGCTTTTTAGGTAAAGACAATAAGGCGGTTAAAGCAGGGATCAAGCGGATTGAAGAATCAGTCGATACGGTGGTGCTTTATGAGTCCCCCCACCGTCTGCCAAAAACTCTGGAAATTTTGGTCAAGCAGGGGCTCGGTCACCGGCAGATGAGTATCTCCCGGGAGCTGACCAAACGCTATGAGGAAACCCGCTATGGTACCATCGCAGAACATCGGGACTATTATCAGGAAAATCCCCCCCGGGGCGAGTATGTCCTTTGTATTGAAGGCCGAACCGCCGATGAAGGTAAGGTGGCGGCTTCTCTGGAACTGGAAAGCCTGAGCCTGGAAGACCATCTGGCTCATTATCTGAAGTCCGGTCTGCCGGAAAAAGAAGCCATGAAAGCGGTGGCCAAAGACCGCAATATTTCAAGACGGGATGTTTATAACGCAGTTAAGCGATAAATCCCTTGAAAAAATCTGGAATTAAAGTATAATAGGGATAGCAATTAAATAAAAATTACGATGAAGAGAAGAGTAGGTGTGGATGCTGTGAAGAGAGAGCCGGGATGGTGAAAGCCGGTGACAGAAAAAGCATTGAAGATGGCCTCGGAGTAAGTTTGGGTGAATCGTTTAGCCCGATCCGCTTGACGCGATAAAACTGAAAGTTTAAAAAACTTATGAAGGCATTATTTGTGAGAATAATGTGAACTAAGGTGGTAACGCGAACCCTTCGCCCTTAACTGGACGGAGGGTTTTTTGTTGGATTAAACCCACCAAATACAGAAATATGAATAAAGGAGAACTTATGTCACAAAAAACATTTTATATCACCACCCCGATTTATTATCCCAGTGGGAACCTGCATATCGGTCATACCTACACCACGGTGGCGGCCGATACGATTACCCGGTTCAAAAAACTGCAGGGTTATGACACTTACTTTTTAACCGGTACCGATGAGCACGGTCAAAAAATTGAAAAAGTGGCGGCTGAAGCGGGCGTTGCGCCCCAGGCCTATGTCGATGGGATTGTCACCGGCATTAAAAACCTCTGGGACACCATGAACATCAGTTACGATCAGTTTATCCGGACCACCGACCATGAGCATGAAAAAACGATTCAGCGGATTTTTAAAAAGCTCTATGATCAGGGGGATATTTATAAATCCAACTACGAAGGCTGGTACTGCACGCCGTGTGAATCTTTCTGGACCGAAAGTCAGCTGGTCGATGGTAACTGTCCTGATTGTGGCCGACCGGTGGAAAAAGCTTCAGAGGAAGCCTACTTCTTTAAAATGTCCAAATATGCCGACGATTTGCTCAAACATATTGAAGACCACCCCCATTTTATTCAACCGGAATCCCGCAAAAATGAAATGATCAATAACTTTATCAAACCCGGACTCCAGGATTTGTGCGTTTCCCGAACATCCTTTACCTGGGGCGTGCCAGTTGATTTTGATCCCGGTCATGTGGTTTACGTCTGGATTGACGCCCTGCCCAACTACATTTCGGCCCTGGGTTATCTCAATGACAAACCGGATCTGATGGAAAAATACTGGCCAGCCGATGTCCATCTGGTCGGCAAGGATATTATCCGCTTCCATACCATTTACTGGCCAATTATTTTGATGGCACTCAAATTACCGCTGCCCAAACAGGTTTATGGACACGGCTGGATTTTATTAAAAGGCGGAAAAATGTCCAAATCGGTGGGGAACGTGGTTGATCCGGTGGTTTTAGTCGATAAATATGGGGTTGATGCCCTGCGCTACCATGTGCTGCGGGAAATGAGCTATGGTTCGGACGGTGTTTATAACGAAGACCTGCTGGTCAGTCACATCAATTCCGACCTGGCCAACGACCTTGGCAATTTGCTTAGCCGCACCCTGGCGATGACCGATAAATATTTCGGTGGGATTATTCCCAAGCAACGGGAAAAAGAAGCCATTGACAGTGAGCTGATTGACCTGGCCGAAAAAACCCCGGCGCTCGTCAGTGACTACATGGATAAGCTGGATTTTAGCCGGGCCCTGGAAGAAATCTGGAAGCTGGTTTCCCGTTCCAATAAATACATTGATGAAACCCAACCCTGGGTACTCGGCAAAAGTCCCGAAAAACAGGCTCGTCTGGCCCAGGTAATGTATAACCTGACCGAGTCCTTGCGGATCATCACCGTGCTGATTTCAGCGGCAATGCCGGAAACCGCCCGAAAAATCGGCCAGCAGCTAAACTGTCCGGCAGAATGTCTAACCTGGGACAGCATCCAGCAGTTTGGCGGCTATCCGGAAGGCCTCAAGATCGAACGCTGCGACGCCCTGTTCCCACGGATTGAGCTGGAAAAGAAAGCGGAACAGCCTCTTAAAGAAGAGAAAGTTAAGCCCGAAAAAGCTAAAAAAGAAAACGACAACGCAACTCCGGAAGAACTGCCGGAAGGTCTGATCACCATTGACGATTTTGCCAAGGTGCAGCTGCGGGTGGCTGAGGTGGTTGCCTGTGAACCCCATCCCGATGCTGATCGCTTGCTGGTTTTACAGCTGATGGTCGGCCAGGAAAAGCGTCAGGTGGTCTCCGGGATTGCCAAATACTATGCGCCAGCAGATCTGGTTGGCAAAACCGTCATTCTGGTGGCCAACTTAAAACCGGTCAACCTCCGGGGATTGGAATCCAACGGGATGATCCTGGCCGCTACCAAGGGCAAAAAATTGTCCCTGGTTACCGTCGATGGCATTCCCTCTGGTGGAAAAGTTTCGTAAGATATTTAAAAATTATTTCGTGTGAACCGCTAGCGGAGCACCCGGTAGGGTTAAAAATAAAAAAAGTCTAAACAGCATAAATTCTGTTTAGACTTTTTAAAAGCCCCAAATTAGAGACTTTTTATCATCTCGATGTATTCATTTTTTTCGCGAACACCGACAAAGCGGTTGACCGCTTCACCGTTCTTAAAGAAAACCACGGTGGGGATACTCATCACCCGAAATTGTTGGGCCAGGGCCTGGTTGTCATCCACATTGATTTTACAAACCTTCATACCAGCTTCAAGCTCCTGAGATATTTCATCAATTGTCGGTGACAGGGCTTTACACGGGCCACACCATTCTGCCCAAAAATCCACCATGACAGCTCCATCATAGGATAAAATCTCGGTTTCGAAATTTTCCATATTGATTGTTATAACTTTTTCACTGGACATTATTCTCTTCACCTCTTTAACATATTTGCTCAATCATTATATAATAATTCATAAGAAGTTAAAAGGATAAAAGTAAAATTTCTCCGTTTAAAGGAAAGGGATTGTGTTAAAATAGAGGCATGAAAAAAATGGATAGAGAAAAGAGTATCATCAAAAGTGAACTCGAAAAGCTTAACAAAAACAACACGCACCGGTTTCACATGCCCGGTCATAAGGGTCGGGGTGAAGCCTTTGCCTTATACGACTATGATATTACCGAAATCCCCGGTGCAGATAATCTTCATGATGCCCAGGGGATCATCGCAAAGGCCCAGAAAAAACTGGCAACGATCTATCACAGCGATGAAGCGGCGATTCTGGTCAACGGCACCACCACTGGGATTCACAGTGCCATCCTGGGCAGCTGTGCTCCGGGTGAGCAGCTGCTGGTGCCCACCAACTGTCATCGGGCCGTTTTTGGGGCCCTGGGGCTGGGACGCATTGAAGGGGTTTTTATCACCCCGGAGATTGACCGCAACCTGGGCTTTGCCCACTCAATCAGTGAGGCTGCAGTTCGTCAGGCGCTGGCCAAAAATCCGCTCAGTAAGGGGATGATTTTGACCAATCCCAGCTATTATGGTACCATCAGTGACTTAAAAACCATTGCCGCCATCCTTCATGAGCAGGGGAAATTTTTAATTGTTGATGAAGCCCACGGCGCCCATCTGCGCTTTAGTGACAAACTGCCGCCAGATGCCATTTCTGCTGGTGCCGACGTGGTGATTCAGAGTACCCATAAGATTCTGGGATCACTGACCCAAAGCTCCCTGCTTCATTTTCAGGGCAGCCGGGTCAATCGTCAGAAGATCAAAGCCTATCTCAGTCTGCTGCAAAGCTCATCCCCCAGCTATCCGCTGATGATCTCGGTGGAAGAGGCGGTGGATGCGGTACCGCTGAAAAGGGCGAAACCGTATTTAATTCGATTGTGGCGGCCCATCAGGAATTTTGTCAGCAGCAGAATGGTCAGGAGCCGATTGTTCTGTATGGCGGAGAGAATCCGGAGCAGGATTATGATCGCAGCAAGTGGCTGTTTTGGACCCGGGGCATCACCGGAGCGGAAGTGGAAGCCCGGTTGTCAGCGGAGTATGGCATTCAATGCGAAATGTCATCAGCGAATCATCTGCTGGCGATGACCGGCATGGGCACCACCCGGGCGGATCTGACAAGCTTAACGCAAGCTATCTGTGCTATAAATAAAACCATCAGGCGAGACGAAAAAGAACCTCAGCCCCCCCCGACTGTGGCGGGAGCAGCTCGATTTTACGGCTGCTGTCCAAACCGAGATGCCGCTGTGGGAAGCCCTTGCCTGGGAGGAACGCTGTCAAATACCGCTGGAGCTGGCCATTGGGCAGCTGGTTGGGGATTTTATTATTCCCTATCCGCCTGGGATCCCGGTTTTATTACCGGGCAGCCGGATCACCGCCGAAATGGTGGTATATTTAAACGACCTGCTGGATCATCAGGTGGCGGTGGTGGGGATTGATGCTAACAGAGCAGTCACAATTATTAAAAAGGAGCCGGTAATCATGGAAAAGAATCATCAGGGACAATTGATCGTCATCGAAGGAGTGGATGGTAGCGGGAAACAGACCCAAACCCAACTGCTTTATGACCGGCTGGTAAAAGCGGGGGAAAACGTCATGAAAATCGCCTATCCCCGCTATGACAAAAAATCGTCAGCGCTGGTAAAATTATATCTGGAAGGGGCCTTCGGAAAAGATCCCGGGAGCATCAGCCCCTATATTGCTTCAACCTTTTACGCCGCCGACCGTTATGCCTCCTACAAGGAAGATTACGAGGACTTTCTTGCACAGGGGGGATTGGTGCTGGTCGATCGCTATACCACCTCTAATATGGTTCATCAGGCGGGAAAAATAAAGGATCCGGACGAACGGAAACGTTTTCTTGACTGGCTCTGGGATTTTGAATTCAATCTCTATGGTCTGCCGGTTCCGGATCAGGTATTTTTTCTTAACATTCCCCCGGAGATTAATGAGCAGCTGATTAAAAACCGCAACAATAAAATAACCGGAAAACAGCAAAAAGATATTCATGAAAGCAGTCCCGAACATCTGCGGGATTCCTACCGCAGTGCCCTGGCGCTGGTGGCGGAATATGGCTGGACGGAAATCAATTGTGTTGCGGATAACCAATTGCGCAGTATCAATAGCATCCATCAGGAAATCTGGGAACGTATAAAGGAGCATAAATCAAATGATTGAAGATCAGTACACCTATTTAACCATGGCCGACTCCGACATGGATTTTATTCTGCTTAAGAATTATTTAAATGC
This sequence comes from Acetobacterium wieringae, assembly GCF_023700225.1. Classification (NCBI taxonomy): domain Bacteria; kingdom Bacillati; phylum Bacillota; class Clostridia; order Eubacteriales; family Eubacteriaceae; genus Acetobacterium; species Acetobacterium wieringae. The sequence goes on along the minus strand of NZ_CP097897.1, from coordinate 3,683,970 downwards.
CCACGGGATTCAGGTCATCACCAGGGAAAAAGGCTTTGGCGGACCCATTCGCAGCATCTTTATGGGAAACTTTACACCCGCTCACATTGAGGTCTTTGTTAAAGACAGCGATTTCGAAATGGCCCTTGAGCTCCTGGATTATGAAGAATTCAGTGCTGAATTGGACAAAGAATTGGGACTGGATCGTGATGATTGGGATAACAGTGATGAGAAAAAGAAAAAACCCCATTAATAACTGTCTTTGAGAGGAAAACTATGTTTGAAACGATTCAGGGTCACCAAACCATTACCAAGCATCTTGCCAACGAAATAGATTCCCAGCAGGTAAGCCACGCTTACCTTTTTTCAGGAATTGATGGGATCGGAAAAAAGAAAACCGCCCGGGAGTTTGCCAAGGCCCTTTTATGTCAGGATCGGGAGAGCCCAGGCTGTGGCCATTGTTCGGTTTGTCTTCAGATTGAGCATGAAAACTATCCCGATGTCAAAATAATTGGGCCCAAAGCGGGAGTCGATAGCATCAAGATCAGTCAGGTGCGGGAAATGATCAGCGAGCTGGCGATAAAACCCTATTCGGGAGACTGGCGTATTAATATCATCGATGGGGCCGAAAAGATGACGCCAGAGGCCCAGAACAGCTTACTGAAGTCGTTGGAAGAGCCGCTAAGCTATAATATTTTTATTCTGGTCACCAGCCATCCCATGTCGATCTTACCAACGATTCGCTCCCGCTGTCAAAGCTACCATTTTCAGCCGCTGACCATGGTTGAAATGGAGGCTGTCGTTTTTGAGCAGGGTGAATTTGATAAGCCTGCAGTGACCGAAGCCATCCGGGCCGCGGGGGGATCTCCGGGGATGGCCTTATACCTGCTCAATAATGGTGAGATTCAAAAAGAAAGAACCCACTATCTGCGGGAGCTTTACAGCCTGTTAAAAGGCGATGAGATTAAAATTTTTACCCTGGCCGAGGTTTTATCCAAGGATAAGACTACCAGCCAGGAGATGCTGGAGTTTTTTATTCACTGGTTTTATGAGGTCAATCTACTTTTGGAAGGTCATCCGCTACCGCAGCAGGGGGAGCCGAATGCGGCCCATCGGGCCTATCATCAATTGCTGGAAAATGAAAAAAATCAGGCGATCATTAAAACTTTGTTTGAAATGATGGCGACGATACAATATAATGTTAATTTAAGATTACAATGGGAAAAGTGTTTCATTAAGATAATGAAAATTCAGAAAGGATAAGCCAATGGGAAAATCAGTCGTCGGTGTACGATTTAAAAAAGTGGGCAAAATATATTATTTTGATCCCCTGGATATTGAGTTTGAACAGTTTGATCCGGTTATCGTGGAAACGGTCAGAGGCATTGAGTATGGTGAAATTGCCCTGACTGCCAGAGATGTGGATGAAGCAGAAATAGTGGCTCCGGTAAAACCAGTGATCCGCAAAGCAACTGAAGCAGATACCTTCGAGTATAATAAACTCAAGCAAAATGAACAGGATGCCAAAGCAATTTTTATTGCCAAGGCCAAAAAGCACAAGTTGGAAATGAAACTGATCGATGTGGAGTATACCTTTGATCAGAAAAAGGCGATTTTTTATTTTACTGCCGAAGGCCGGGTCGATTTCAGAGAGTTGGTCAAGGATCTGGCTTCGATTTTCAAGGTCCGGATTGAACTTCGGCAAATCGGGGTGCGGGACGAGGCCAAATTATTCAAAGGCCTGGGTGTCTGCGGGCGGACGACCTGCTGTGCCCAGTGGCTGGGGGATTTTACCCCGGTATCGATAAAAATGGCCAAGGAACAGAACCTATCGCTCAATTCGACGAAGATTTCGGGGATCTGCGGTAGACTCTTATGTTGTCTGACCTATGAGCAGGAATTCTATGAAGAGGTTTCAAAAAAACTTCCCAAAGTGGGACAGCGTGTCATCACTGCCGATGGTGAGGGGGAAGTTTTCAAGTTAAGTATTCTGGAAGAAACCGTTTTCGTCAAAATTCAGGTGAATAAGGATGAAACCGAGGTAAAAAAATATCTTCTGGAAGAAATTGAAGTAAAAAAATTCGAAAAAGTCAAAAAAGACAAATAATCATCTTGATTTCACTTCAAAAAAGGATATAATAAAGATGTTGTTAATGCTAAAAGGAGGGTTTTTTAGATGGCTTATAAAATTACAGATGAATGTATTGCTTGTGGCTCTTGCATGGATGAATGTCCAGTAGAAGCAATTTCTGAAGGCGATATCTATGTTATCGATGCAGCTACATGTACTGACTGCGGCGCTTGTGCAGAACAATGTCCAGTAGAAGCAATTGTTCAGGACTAGTTAGAAGTATGAAAAAAAGGCACCTTCCAGAATATTCTGGGAGGTGCCTTTAACGTGGACTAATGCAATCAGTAATTTTTTATTAAATCATTTAAAATATTTAAGAGGGTGTTAAATAATAAGATATATGGGTAAATACCTGTTTAAGAAATAAAATCAATGACAGATTAAGATCTGGAGGAGGAAAAATGCAAAAATATGTATGTGATATTTGTGGGTATATTTATGATCCTGAGGTAGGGGATCCTGACAGCGGCGTTGCACCAGGAACCGCCTTTGAAGATATCCCCGAGGATTGGGTTTGCCCTTTGTGTGGCGTTTCAAAAGAAGATTTTTCACCAGAAGATTAGAAAAGTGCAATCAAAAAAGAGCCAAAGCTCTTTTTTTTATGGGATCAATGGGTTATAATGAAAATGACTACAAAAACATGGAGGACATATGGCAGTTAAAGCACGGGAAACCCTTGAAAGCAAACAAATCAGCATCACAACCCTGGGGATATTAATGGTGGTGGTGGTTGGATATACGCTTCTATACAATCAGTTTGCCAATACCCTGGAAGATTATCGGTTAAAAACAATTGTTGGTGTGATCAGTCTGGTGATTATGATGGGGGGCTTTTTAATTTCACTACGCTATATTACAACCATCTACGAGATGCTCATTACCCATGACCAATTTACCATCGAACGAAAAATATTTTTTGGAAAAAAACGGTACTGGAAATAAAAATAGATGACATAATAAAAATTCTGCCTATCGAAGAAGCTAAAAAGATCGAAGGACCAATGCGTAACTATACCCTGACAAATATGGACGGAAAACGAAAATATGTGATTCAATATAATAAACAGGGAAAAATTTGCTGTGCCAAGATCCAATGTACCGGGAAATTCCATGAAACCTTAAAAAAACAGGTCAAAATATAATAGTTTTAAGGAAACCTTAAGGGAAATAGGGTATTATTTGGACATAACAAGTTACCCTCTTTCAAAGTTTTTAGAAAAAACCGAACGCTTTTCACACGGCTTCGGTTTTTTTCTTTTTTTGGATAAAAAAACTTTTGTGATTCAGAAGAAATTTTAACAGGCAATTAGATGTTGTTAATGCGGTAATAAATCGGGTATAATACTCCTAAATAACTAAAGGATCCATCAGGAAAGGAAAATCTATGGAAATCGTAGCAATTATGGGAAGCCACCGGAATGGTCAGAATACGCAGAAGGCCATCGACTATTTTATTAATAAAATTGAAGTTGAACACGAATTGTTTGAATATAATGTCAATAAGATCGACGTTCAGGCGTGTACGGCCTGTGATTATTGTATTCCGCATCAGGGCAAATGTGTCCTTGAGGATGATATGACCCAAATTTATCAAAAAATGGAGAGCTGTGATTTGCTGATCGTGGCCAGTCCCGTTTATTTCAGTGCTTTTCCCTCAAAAATTAAAGCGCTGATTGATCGAACCCAGATGATTTATAACCTTAAGGATAAATCGAACATCAAAAAGAAAAAAATTCTGATCATCGGAATCGGTGGGGCACCTCATTATCCGAGGCAGTTTCAGGCCATGGATAATACCCTGGAGTGGTACAAAAAAACTCTGAGCTGTGATGAGATCGGCTTCGTCCAATTTTCCCATACCGATGAGCTGCCAGCGCTGGATAATAAAAATTGTCTGGATGAGCTGGCAGAAATTGCAGCCAAAATTAATGGGCCATTGGCCAAGAATTAAAAAATAATCAAAAAATAAGGAGAAATAAAAATGGCAAAGATAATCGATCAAACCGAATTTGATACACTGGTTTTAAAAGGCGAAGGTGTTGTCCTGGTAGATTTTTTTGCGACCTGGTGTGGGCCCTGTAAAGCACTGGCACCGATTTTAGAAGAGGTGGCCGAGGAGTTGAAAGACAAGGTGGGCATTTATAAGGTCGACATCGATCAGACCCAGGGTCTGGCCCAGCAATACCGGGTAATGAGCGTGCCAACCATGAAGATTTTTAAAAGTGGCGAGGTGGTAGAAACCATCGTCGGGCTTCAATCAAAAGGGGTTTTACTGGAAAAGCTGAATTACTATGCCGGTTAGGTAACAATAAGCCAGATGACACGAATCACTTCATTTAAGAAGTGATTCTTTTTTGCAGCTAAAAACCTTAAAAAAAATAAGGAGACCGTTTTCATTTTTGGACAAATAGGCTCTTTTGTCGCGATTTTCGACAAGTTTACAGAATCGTATAATTACAAGCGGAACGCCTGGTGCTATACTCCTTAAAGCAAGTGAAAGGAGTAAAAAATGAATAAAAAAATAGTGAACAAAGCCAATACAGTGAGACTTATTGTCATTATCGGTGTTATTATTATACCACTTATGTATAGTTTTTTCTATCTCAGTGCCTTCTGGGATCCCTACTCAAAACTCAATAACCTGCCGGTGGCACTGGTCAATAACGATGCCGGTGCGACCATTAATAATCAGCAGCGCAATCTGGGGGAAGAGTTTATTGATGAACTGATTAAGGATGGCACCTTTAAGTATGTAATCACCGACGAGGCCACCGCTAAAGCCGGTACCGAAAGTGATGATTACTATGCCATGATCGTGGTTCCAAAGAATTTCTCAAACAATATTGCCTCAGCGGCGACGGTCAATAAGCAGACCGCCAGCATTATCTTTTCACCCAACGAAAAACGAAATTATCTGGCCAGTCAGATCCTCGGAAAAGCTGAAATGCAAATGGAAACCAGCTTAAGAGAAAGCATTTCTGGCGAGATTGTCAATAATTTGACCGATCAGGTGGCCAAGGTGCCCGGTCAGTTGGGTACTCTGAATGATGGTTTAACCCAGCTTTCCAGCGGCTCAGCGCAACTTTTGAGCGGTTCCCAGACCTTAGCGAACGGTACCTATTCGCTGGCCGCCGGTTCCCAGGAATTGGCAACCGGTTCAGAAACCCTGGCCGCAGGGACTCAGGCCCTGGCCGCTGGCAGTCAAACTCTAGCCGATGGCACCCAAACTTTGGCCGCCGGAACATCACAGTTTGCCGCCAAGTTCTCTGATTTCAACGATGGCATCAGTAGTCTGAAAAGTGGCTCAGCCCAGGTTAGTTCCGGTGCTGAGTCGTTGGCCGCCGGAACGGACCAGCTCAATCAGGGGATCGCGGCCTATACGGCAGGGGTCGATAGCCTGATTGGCAACGTCAACCAGACCTCGGCTTTTATCTCAGCCTTTGTCGCGGAGCATCCGGAATTGATGGCTGACCCCCAGTTTGCGGCCTTTATTTCGGATATGGCCTCCAGTGACAATGCCGAGAGCATTGCCCAACTGGAAGCTGCGGGCAGTCAACTAAGCGGCGCATCCGACGCCATTGCCGCCGGAACCCAGGCATTGGCCGCTGGAACCAGCAATCTGGATGATGGGATTGCCACTGTCAGTGCCGCTGCCGGGCAATTAAATAATGCTGCCGATAGCATCTCATCCGGAGCCAGTGCCGTTTCAGACGGCGCTTCATCACTGACAAATGGCGCAACGGCTTTGTCAAACGGGGCGACTACGCTGACCAATGGGGTCTATACCCTGGCCGATGGGGCCAACACCCTGGCTAGTGGTGCCACGACCCTGGTCACTGGTCAGCAGCAGCTTAACAGCGGCATTACCACCGCCCAGAATGGCGTCACGACTGCCGTGAATGATGCCAATGCCGATACCGCCAAATTAAATGGTTTGGGTACCTATGTCAGTGAACCGGTCACGGTGGACGATGCGGTGATTGATCCGATTGCCAACTATGGCACCTATTTTTCGCCCTACTTTATGTCGCTGTCACTTTGGGTTGGCGGTCTGATTATCTTCTTCGGGATTTATTTTGATGCCGATCAGAAATTTAAGATCCTGTCCCGGGAAAGCAGCAATAAGACTGCCCGCAGTTTTATTTACCTGCTGTTGGGTCTGGCCCAGGCGGTGCTGCTGGGCAGCATCATTAAATATGCTTTAGGGCTGGAAATCGCCCATACCGGCCTGTACTATGTTTCGGTTTGTCTGGTCTCGATGACCTTCCTGGCGATTGTCCAGTTCTGTATTATTCACATGGGCGATGCTGGAAAGTTTGTGGCACTGACCTTGCTGATTCTGCAGCTGACCTCTTGTGGCGGCACCTTCCCGATTGAAACGGTGCCCAAGTTCTTCCAGGTACTGTATCCCTTTATGCCAATGACCTATTCGGTGGTGGTGTTCAAGGATACCATTACCGGTGCGATCTCCGGCGATTTCTGGCACAGCTTTCTGATTCTGGTTATTTATCTGGTGGTTTTCTTTGCCGCCACGATCTTCCTGACCCTAATTAAGAAAAAGAAAGCCGAGAAAGAGAATGTCACCATTAAAGGCGAATTGAACTCCGACCATTTATTTTAAAATGACCCAGATTAAAAGAACGCTGCATAGCAAAATGCGGGGTTCTTTTTATTTGGGGCGGATTACTTTGAAATAAGAAGCGGAAATGATATAATTATTTTCAAAAAAGATCATGAGGAGTGTCTGCATGTCCGATGCGTCAATAACCAAAAAAGCCATTGCCAAAGGCTTTAAACATATTCTAAAAAATAAAAACTTTGAAAAAATCACCATTGCCGAAATTACCGCTGCGTGTGGTCTGAACCGCCAGACCTTTTATTATCATTTTCGAGATAAATACGATTTGATTAACTGGATTGTTTATCAGGAGGCGATTTTAGTCATCCGAACCGATCTCACCATCGAAAACTGGGACAGCAAGGTGCTGGCGCTGTTGACGACGATGAAAAAGGATGGTCACTTTTACCAAACCACCTTAAAAGACATCGCTGGCACCGAATTTCAGAATTATCTGTTTACCGTCACCAAGGAAATATTTATGGAAATGATTGAACACCTGTCCAGTGATCGCAAAATGAACCCGGAAGTTGCTCCGGTGATGACGCCCCAGAAGAAAACTTTTACCGCTGAATTTTTATCCTATGGGGTGGTGGGGATGATTATCGACTGGGCCCAAAACGGGATGAAGCAATCACCCGAGGAAATCACCATCAGCATCAAAGAGATTATCAACGGGGCCCGGATGTTTGCCGTTTCCCGTTATTTTCAGGAACTGACCAAAGCGTAACAGCCAAGACCGGCTGGATAAACAGCCTCGTATAATAAAACAAAAAATTTTAAGGAGTCCACATTGAAAAAGAATGAAACGATTGAATTAACGATAGAGGGATTTAACTTCCCCGGTAAATCCTGGGGCATCCACGACGAAAAAAAAGTTGTCATGAAAAACGGCCTGCCGGGCCAAAAGGTATTAGTGAACATTGCTAAGAAACGCAAGAAATATGAGGGCCGAATTCTGGAAGTGCTGGCAAAAGCCCCCAATGAAATTGATGCCGCCTGCGATGTCTTTGATAAATGTGGGGGCTGTACCTATCAGAACCTGCCGTATGACCAACAGTTAAAGCTCAAAGAAAACTACGTCTTAAACCTGCTGGAACAGGCCGGGATCGCAGGCTTTGCCTATGAAGGGATTGTTCCCAGCCCCGAGGTTTTTGGTTACCGCAATAAGATGGAGTATTCCTTTGGCGATAACGAAAAAGATGGCCCGCTGATGCTGGGGCTTCACGAACAGGGCAGCTTTTATAATATCGTCAAAACCGATGGCTGCCAGATTACCGACGAAGATTTTAACGCGATTCAAACGGCCGTGTTGGGCTATTTTACCCAAACCGGGGACAGTTATTTTCATAAACGCAGCCACGAAGGCTTTTTAAGACATCTGGTCGTGCGCAAGGGCAAACACACCGGCGATCTGCTGATCAATTTGGCGACTACCACCCAGGGAACCCTGGACGAAGCGGCTTTTGTCAAATGCCTGCTGGATCTATCGCTTATTGGCCAGATCCGGGGGATTCTCCATACCCAAAACGATGGCATCGCCGATGTGGTCAAAGCCGAAACCGCCAAAACCCTGTATGGCGAAGATAAAATTGAAGATAAAATTTTAGGACTGACCTTTGAAATCACCAGCTTTTCCTTTTTCCAGACCAATACCTTAGGAGCAGAAAAACTTTATTCCGTGGTCCGGGATTTTGTCGGTCAGGAACAGAACGAAGTGATTTATGATTTATACTGCGGCACCGGCACCATTGCCCAGGTACTGGCACCGGTTTCTAAAAAGGTAGTCGGCATCGAGCTGGTCCTCGAAGCGGTCGAAGCAGCCAAAGCCAATGCGACCAAGAACGGTCTGGACAATTGCCAGTTTATTGCCGGCGACGTGATGGTGGAAGTGGCCAACCTCCACGATCTGGCTGATGTGATTATTCTGGACCCGCCCCGGGACGGCATCCACCCCAAAGCGATCTTTAAAATTCTGGATTTTAAGCCCAAGGTGTTTGTGTACGTGTCTTGTAAGGCGACATCGCTGGCCCGGGATCTGCCGTTTTTTGTGGCGGCGGGGTATGAAGTCAAGAAGGTGAAGTTGGTAGATATGTTTCCGCATACCGGGCACGTGGAGACCATTTGCTTGATGTCTAAGAAATAAAGTCCGGAAAGCCTTGAAGATACTAGGTTTTGTAAAATGAAAGTGAATCTGTCTACTCGACCTAAGCCCTCGATATGTGTACGTAGAAACATATCGAGGGTATATTTTTGTGCAAAATTTGAGCTAGAATATGGGTAGGATTGAGTTGACAGATTAGATATATCTATAGTGCGGTGATATTTACCGGCGGGTACACTGGAATAACCGAGGCTACAAGTCAATTGTTTGGCGATGCGTCAGCCGTCTGGAGGAGAAGGACTCTGAATGCACTGCCCCTACCATAAATGAGGAAACATTGCAGACAGCAGTGGTTAAGGCTATTAACGAACTTTTGGCTAACAAAGAACCTTTCCTTTCAACATTACAGAAAAATATCGACACTATATTTAATGAAGAAAGTGATAATGATACGGATGAGCTTGATAGCAAGTTGGAAGAATTGCAGATAGAGCTTCTTAAACAGGCAAAGTCAAAAAATGACTACGATAATGTTGCTGATGAGATATACCGCCTTCGGGAGATGAAGCAAAATTCACTTGTAGAAAATGCCGAGCGTGAAGGAAAAAGGCAACGAATCGCTGAAATGACTGCTTTCTTGAATGAACAGTCTCACGAGTTAGAGGAGTATGATGAGCAGTTGGTAAGGCGGCTTATTGAAAAAGTTACGATCCGCGATGACAGGATTGAGGTGGAGTTTAAGTCAGGTGTGAAGATTGAAGAAATGATATAGATTATTGAGTCAACCGCAATTAAGGAAACTATCGCCTTTGGCGGTATTTCCTCCCTTTATATTTTTTGTGTTGAATATAGAACCTTATTGTGATAAAATATACGCTGATACAAATAAGAATTCAGGAGGAACCGAAACTATGACAGCCTCAATGCGTTTAAGATAAGCTGGCAATAAAAAAGGCAGAATCTATCCCTTATGATAGGCTTTTTTGTTGTGCTTATTTATACGATATTGAGCATTCGTTAGTTACGGTGAGGATATTGGTTATTTAACTATACCTCTATTTAACTATGTCTTTAATATGAATGCTTCCAAATTGTATGTATGCAGACCAAAAGCCACATTGTGGAGTTTGGCCTGCATTTTTTATTGCCTAGAATGCTATTCAAAATAGAAATTCAAGCAAAATAATATGCAGGAGATAATATAAATGGAAAAATACAACAATTGGAAACGAAAATTTTATGCAATATGGGCAGGGCAAGCAGTATCATTAATCACTAGTGCCATCCTGCAAATGGCGATTATTTTTTACCTTACAGAAAAAACAGGATCTGCGATGGTCTTGTCTATGGCTTCATTAGTAGGTTTTTTACCCTATGCGATTTTGGGGCCTGCAATTGGTGTGCTAGTGGATCGTCATGATAGGAAGAAGATAATGATTGGTGCCGATTTAATTATCGCAGCAGCTAGTGCAGTGCTTGCTATTGTTGCATTCTATATGGAGCTACCTGTCTGGATGGTTATGATAGTATTGTTTATCCGTAGCATTGGAACAGCTTTTCATACCCCAGCGCTCAATGCGGTTACCCCACTTTTAGTACCAGAAGAACAGCTAACGAAATGCGCAGGCTATAGTCAGTCTTTGCAGTCTATAAGCTATATTGTTAGTCCGGCAGTTGCAGCACTCTTATACTCCGTTTGGGATTTAAATGCTATTATTGCCATCGACGTATTGGGTGCTGTGATTGCATCTATTACGGTAGCAATTGTACGTATACCTAAGCTGGGTAATCAAGTGCAAAGTTTGGAACCAAATTTCACAAGAGAAATGAAAGAAGGAATTGTCGTTCTGAGACAAAACAAAGGATTGTTTGCCTTATTACTCTTAGGAACACTATATACTTTTGTTTATATGCCAATTAATGCACTATTTCCTTTAATAAGCATGGAATACTTTAATGGAACACCTGTGCATATTTCTATTACGGAAATTTCCTTTGCCTTTGGAATGCTAGCAGGAGGCTTATTGTTAGGAAGATTAGGGAGCTTCGAAAAGCGTGTATTACTAATAACTAGTTCATTTTTTATAATGGGGGCCAGTTTAGCCGTTTCGGGAATACTTCCTCCAAATGGATTTGTAATATTTGTAGTTTGCTGTGCAATAATGGGGCTTTCGGTGCCATTTTATAGCGGTGTGCAAACAGCTCTTTTTCAGGAGAAAATTAAGCCTGAATATTTAGGACGTGTATTTTCTTTGACCGGAAGTATCATGTCACTTGCTATGCCAATTGGATTAATTCTTTCTGGATTCTTTGCTGATAGAATTGGTGTAAATCATTGGTTTTTACTATCAGGTATTTTAATTATTGGCATTGCTATAGTTTGCCCAATGATAACAGAGGTTAGAAAATTAGATTTAAAATAAAATAATATTGGAGGGATATTTATGTATCTTATTTTCATGTAATTCTTCCTGCTAAAATCGCAGGGTTTTCCCTGCGTACAAGCAAATGAAAGCATGCGATTATAGACAGGAGGAAATGTTATGGAATTGATATTAAAAGCAAAAGACATTCGTGTGGAATTCAAAGGACGCGATGTTTTAGAAATAAATGAATTAGAAGTATATGATTATGACCGTATTGGTTTAGTAGGAGCAAATGGTGCAGGAAAAAGCACTTTACTCAAGGTACTTTTAGGAGAATTAATTCCCCCAGGATGTAAAATGAATCGTCTGGGTGAACTTGCCTATATTCCCCAGTTGGACGAAGTAACTCTGCAGGAGGAAAAAGATTTTGCACTTGTAGGCAAGCTAGGTGTTGAGCAATTAAATATACAGACCATGAGCGGTGGTGAAGAAACAAGGCTTAAAATAGCACAGGCCTTATCGGAACAGGTTCATGGTATTTTAGCGGATGAACCTACGAGCCATTTAGACCGTGAAGGAATTGATTTTCTAATAGGACAGCTAAAATATTTTACAGGTGCACTGTTAGTTATTAGCCATGACCGTTATTTTCTTGATGAAATAGTAGATAAAATATGGGAACTGAAAGATGGCAAAATCACTGAGTATTGGGGAAACTATTCTGATTATCTTCGTCAGAAAGAGGAAGAACGCAAGAGCCAAGCTGCACAATACGAACAATTTATTACGGAACGTGCCCGATTGGAAAGGGCTGCGGAGGAAAAGCGAAAGCAGGCCCGTAAAATAGAAAAAAAGGCAAAAGGTGCTTCAAAGAAAAAAAGTACTGAAGGCGGAGGGCGTTTAGCTCATCAAAAATCAATGGGAAGTAAGGAAAAAAAGATGCATAATGCCGCTAAGTCCCTAGAACATAGGATTGCGGCCTTAGGAAAAGTAGAAGCCCCAGAAGACATTCGTAGGATTCGTTTCAGGCAAAGTAAAGCATTGGAGCTCCACAATCCATATCCTATTGCTGGTACGGAAATTAATAAAATATTTGGAGATAAGGTATTGTTTGAAAATGTATCTTTTCAAATTCCGCTTGGAGCAAAAGTGGCATTAACTGGTAGTAATGGAACCGGAAAAACAACTTTAATCCAAATGATCTTAAACCATGAAGATGGAATTTCTATTTCACCTAAGGCAAAAATAGGTTACTTTGCACAAAATGGTTACAAGTACAACAGTAATCAGAATGTCCTAGAGTTTATGCAGGAGGATTGTGATTACAATGTATCGGAAATTCGTTCAGTGCTAGCATCGATGGGGTTTAAACAAAACGATATTGGGAAAAGTTTATCTGTTTTAAGCGGCGGAGAAATTATAAAATTGTTGCTAGCTAAAATGCTTATGGGTAGATATAACATCTTACTAATGGATGAACCGAGCAACTTTCTTGACATACCAAGCTTAGAGGCTTTGGAAATACTAATGAAGGAGTATGCCGGAACTATAGTGTTTATCACCCATGACAATCGGCTGCTTGATAATGTGGCTGATGTGATTTATGAAATCAAAGATAAGAAATTAAACTTAGTCCGATAATTATTTTACTTTTCGTATTTGACAGATCGTAAGTAGACCAGTGAAAGAGGTTATTGATTTTATCTAAACGTTAAGTAGGTTAGACCTCTAATCAGGGAAAATAAGGCCTTCAAGATGAATTTTGAAGGCCCCCTTTCCATAGAAATATACGTAAAGCATAAGGAACACATGGCAAAAAAGGCGTTTCTCAGCATGGGATATAGCTTTTGATATTGAAAGGAGTGATTCAGTATGATAGATAATATTATTCAATCAGTGACAGAAAAATTATCCTCTTTGCCTTATATAGAAGGCATCGTATTAGGGGGTTCCCGTGCAAGAGGCACCCATACAGAGGATTCTGATATAGATATCGGAATCTATTACAAATCAGAATCATTTGACATTACAGCGATTAATCAAATTGCTACAGAGTTGGATGATGAGAATAGAAATAACCTTGTTGTACCTCCCGGAGCGTGGGGTGATTGGATTAATGGCGGCGGATGGTTAGTTATAAATGGGTATCATGTTGACTTGATTTTACGTGATATAAAACGGGTGGAACAAATAATCAAAGATACGGAGCAAGGAATTGTTACTGCTAATTATCAGACGGGGCATCCCCATGGATATATAAGTGCTATGTATCGAGGAGAATTAGCGATTAGCAAAATACTATATGCTAAGAATGAAAGCTTATGCGAATTAAAAAAGCAGGCAGAACGTTATCCAACCGCTTTGCAGAAAGGATTAACCGAATTTTTTATGTTTGAGGCAGGTTTCTCATTAATGTTTGCTGAGAACAATATAGATAAAGACGATGTATCCTATGTTTGTGGGCATTGCTTTCGAAGCATATCTTCCCTTAATCAAGTCTTATTTGCAGTAAACAAAGAATACTGTATAAATGAAAAAAAGGCTGTTAAGATGATTGAAGATTTTAAGATCAAGCCAAGCGATTACAAGGAAAGGGTCGATAAGGTTATTTCCTTAATATCAACTGATGTAGAGTGTACAAGAAAAGGAATAGAGATTCTTCAAAGACTAGTAAACGAGGTTGAATACCTTAAAGGAGCCGATATTCAATGACGGGGCCAGATAAGAAAAAGCTTTATCCGAATGAAAACATAAAAACAGTTTGTTATATAAGTAATTTGCCAAAACGGCCCAATGTAGAAATTGGAGAATACACCTATTATAGCGATAATAAAAAGTCTCCAGAGAAATTTTATGATAATATAGAGCACCATTACGAATTTCTAGGGGATAAACTTATAATAGGAAAGTTCTGTGCAATTGCAGAGGGTGTTAAGTTTATTATGAATGGTGCAAATCATAGAATGGATGGAATTACAACCTATCCCTTTAATATCTTTGGCCATGGATGGGCAAAGGTGACTCCTACAATTGAACAACTTCCTTTTAAGGGAGATACAGTGATTGGCAATGATGTATGGATAGGTCAAAATGTTACCATTATGCCGGGTATTAAAATTGGTGATGGTGCGATTATTGCCGCTAATTCAACAGTAGTGAAAAGTGTTGAGCCATATACAATATATGGTGGGAATCCAGCTAAGTTTATCAAAAAACGCTTTAGTGACGAAAAGATTGAATTCTTGCTAAAGCTACAATGGTGGAACTGGAGCGAAGAGGAAATATTTAATAATCTTGAAATGTTAACATCCAAAGCAGGGTTAGAGCAATTCATGAAAAATTCCTAGACTTGGGGCCTTTCTACCATGGCACAAAAGGGAACTTAAATCTAGGGGGTGCTGGAACCTCGATTTAGCTCTAATTATTGCGAGCTAAAGAAGGCAAGCTTCATCTTTAGCTTTGATTGGAACAATAGACATTATATTAAGGAGAAATAGTTTTGAGATTTATCACTTATAGATTTAATTTGAACGGAGGGATTACATGGTAAGTAAAACTGATGCCATTGAGATAATAACATACGCTGAAGAAAATGGAATTAACATATGGATTGATGGCGGTTGGGGAGTAGATGCACTATTAGAAGAAGAAACAAGAGCACACAATGATATTGATTTATTTGTGGAAGAAAGTAATAGTAAAAAGTTTATTGAAATAATAAAAGAAAAAGGCTTTGCGGAAGTTACAGAAGCATATACCACCACATCTCACACGGTTTGGAAGGATACTAGAGGTAGGGTAATTGATCTTCATATATTTAATTTCAACGAAAAAGGATACATTGTTTTTGAAGGAGAAGCATATCCACCAAAAGTGTTTAGTGGCATTGGGAAAATAGGCGATAAAATAGTTAGATGTATTGATGCTGAAAATCAAGTATTATTTCATCTGGGCTATGAGTATGATGAAAATGATATGCATGATGTAAAACTATTGTGCGAGAGATTTAATATTCCTGTTCCGAGTGAATACAAGTAACTGACAAATTCCAATTTGTCTATCAATAGTGCAATAAATTAGAATTTAGAGGAGGAATAGATATGGCACGTTCAATTAGAGATTCCCTTTCGGGATTTGGAAGTGAACTGTTGGAACGAATAAGAGAAGATAGCAATGCATGGCTAGATGAAGCTGCCTTTGAAGAAAGAGTCATTGGGATTGAAAAGGCAACTGCGGCTCTGAAGGAAGCCAAAGTTGAAGATGAGAAAATCATTTACCTTTTGCAAAAATATTGGGATTTACGCCTTAGCGAGGCAAAGGGATTTTTGCAGCAAGAAAGACACACTGAAGAAAAGTAAAGGATTCCTGTGGTAAACATCCCAAAGATAAATTCAGTTTAACGATACTAATTACATGAAAGGGAATCGACAATACTGTGCACAGATTGTCGGACGGGTAAATGCATCCCCTGATAATATTGATGATGAAAGGAGGTTGTTTGATGGATTCGTTAAGAAGTATGAATAATGCATTGGAGTATATTGAAGAGCACTTAACAGAGGAGATTGATTATAGTGAAGTATCTAAAATCGCATATTGTTCAGAGTATCATTTCAAGCGAATGTTTTCTTTTTTAGCAGGAATAAGTTTATCAGAATATATTCGGAGAAGAAGACTGACGTTGGCTGCACTTGATTTGAAGGATAGGGATTTGAGAATAATTGATGTAGCCGTCAAATATGGCTATAATTCGGCTGATTCATTTTCCCGTGCTTTTCATTCTCTGCATGGCTTTCTCCCTTCTGAGGCAAGGTGTGAGAATACACAATTAAAAGCTTATCCTCGAATGACCTTTCAATTATCAATTAAAGGAGGATGCGAAATGAACTATCGTATTGTTGAGAAAGGACCTTTTAAGTTAGTAGGATTTAAGAAGAGAGTTCCAATTATTTTTGAAGGTGTCAATCCAGAGATTGCAAAAATGACTGAACTTTTAACCATGGATGTTATTAATCAATTAAAAGCAATTTCAAATGTAGAACCTACAGGTATTATTAGTGCTTCCACTAATTTTTCAGAAGGTAGAATGGAAGAGAAAGGAGAATTAGATCATTACATCGGGGTAGCAACATCAAGTAATGAAACTGCAGATTTTGATGTATTAAAAATTGATGCTAGTACCTGGGCTGTATTTGAATCGATTGGACCATTTCCGGAAACACTTCAAAATGTGTGGGGTAGGATATACTCAGAGTGGTTTCCATCTTCAGGATACGAGGCGGTTGAAGGTCCTGAAATTTTATGGAATGAGAGTCCAGACACTGGAAATCCAAAGTATCGAAGCGAAATCTGGATTCCAGTAAAGAAAAAAGACTATTAATGACATCAATGTTTATGATTGAGGGCGCTCTAGTAAGAGTGCCCTTTTCGTAAATGGTACGATTGGTGGATATGTTCCCGTCTACTGACAGTGCCAAAAACGTAGTGGATATGTTTCCGAGAACGGGCAACTTCAAATGACATTCATTCTGTCCTCTCGAGCCACGTTGAGACGGTTGTCTTATTATCCCTCAAAACTAATACACCTAAATTAGAGGTTACCATGGAGGTGGATTCTGACAGTATGGATAGGCTATACTTAACTGGACAGATTTACTAAGGTCATATAAACTAAATCCATAAAATGAAGGAGAACCAATATGACCAGAAGAGAACGCCGAATTTTTACAGATGAATTTAAAAATCAGGTCGTCCAATTATATTTAAACGGAAAACCCAGACATGAAATTATTAAGGAGTATGAATTGTCAGCTTCAGCCTTTGATCGTTGGGTGAAACAGCATCAAAACTCCGGATCATTTAAAGAAAAAGACAACCGCAGTGATGAAGAAAACGAGTTAATCAAATTGCGCAAAGAAGTCCAACAATTAAAAATGGAAAACGACATCCTAAAGCAAGCAGCGCTGATCATAGGACGAAAGTAGAAACTTAATGGTTCGCTCGGTGTCCTCAAAAATGAAATTCGAGAATTGTCAGATAAAATGGGTGGCACGGCGTCCACGGTTGATAAAATCAATGTACTGCTCCAAAAGACAGGGTTCAGAGGATTTCAACTACGCCCCCACGCGAGAGTTCCTGATAAATATGAAGTTGTCCGCGAAGACGGCGAGGTCGCCAAAGGTCTAAGCGAAGGTGAAAAGAACTTTATAGCTTTTCTGTACTTTTATTTTTATGTTCAAGGGGCGTGGCGCAAAGAAGACCTCGTTAAGGGAAAAATTGTAGTGATTGACGACCCTGTTTCGAGTATGGATAGCGGTGTTCTTTTTGTCGTCAGCTCACTCGTCCGAAAACTGGTTGAAGACTGCTTTTTAGACGGCGGCCAATTCAACATTAAGCAGATTTTTATCTTGACACACAATCCGTATTTCCACAAAGAAATATCCCATAAATATGAAACGAGCAGAGACGATATCGTTAAGAAATCATCGTTTTTCTTTGTCAAGAAATCGGATGATAATGTTTCTACCGTTAGAATTAATGAAATGGAATGCGTCACAAATGAAAGCGGCATAGAAAACGTTTCGCCTGTAAAAAACTCGTATGATGCTTTATGGTGCGAATACAGGGACGCGCGTCTTCCGGCAACGCTTCTCAGTGTAATTCAGAGAATTGTCGAATACTATTTTCTTCAACTCTGTAGTTACAGCATCGAGGATTTGCGAGAGCGGGTAAAAACCCACATCGGCGGGGACGACAAAAAGCAGCGGATAGCTGATGAAATACTCCGCTTCATCTATGACGAAAAATTCGATGCCGGCGACGGCATTAACTACGCACCCGACCACGACATACCGGCTTACAAAGAAGTGTTTGAGATGATTTTTGAAGCGTTGAGCCAAAAATCGCACTATCTCAAAATGTCTGGCAAATGTAAATGAGTTATTTGGAATAATCTGGACCATAATTCAGTCGATATAAAAAGGTTCTGTTAACTAAAGATGAAAAAATGAGATTTGAAATGCGAACCGGCATAGAAAAATGAAAGAATCAAGAGAGGAGGTTATCACATGAACGGCCATATAACAATAAATGCCCGCAGGATTTCTGTTGCCGGATTTTCATTTCTCTTTGCCTATATTCTGTCGTTTCAGTTTGAGGGGCAGGTGCTGTACAGCCTGCTGGATTTGCGTGGAACAGACGTCGACCGTTACATACTGGCTGCAATTATCGCACATTTTGCGGGGCTTTTTACCTGCGGTCTGTTTGTCAAATCACAAGCGGCAGCCAGAAGCATGATGCTCGGCGGCATGGGCTTATGCTTAGCCGCTTCTGTTCCCTTCTTTTTTGCTCCCTCCTCTCTATGGTTGAGCGGACTGATTGTCAGCGGATACTTTAGTGGCTGCGCAGTGGCGGCATGGGGATTTTTTCTCAGGGCCTTTACGCCCAAGAACGAGCGCATTAAATCTTGCGCCGATGTTCTGATTTATTCCAATCTGCTGATGATTGCAGTCAACGTGTTTGCCATGAACCGGTCGCCGTTTATCGGGCTAAGCCTCTCGATGCTTTGTCTTGTAATCGGTATAGCCTTCATCTGGATGCTGCCGTTGGGGCAGGAGAATGAGCAGAACAAAACATTTAAAAACAAGACGCATGGCGGCATTAAAAACCAACTGATATTGCTGTGTTTTTTTGTCTTTATCATCACAATTAATTCTGGACTGATGTATCAGGTCATCAATCCTGCTTTTGAGCATCTGACGGGATTGGTGAGCTGGTATTGGGCCGTGCCTTATATCGTAGCGCTTGTTATTATGCGCAACTTACCTATGAAAGCAAAGCGTTCCAGAATTTTGTATATTGGAATGGCAATGATTATAGGAGCGTTCATCAGCTTTATGTTGTTAGGGCGAAATACCTCCGACTATTTGACTGTGGATACGCTGATGCTCGGTGCTTGCGGTATTTTTGATCTGTTTTGGTGGAGCATCCTTGGAGAAATGCTGGATTATAGCGACAATCCCACACAAACCTTTGGCATTGGGCTTTCCGCCAATGTATTCGGCGTCCTTTGCGGAGGAGTCTTGGGGATGGCTGTGACATCTATGGGGCTTCCCGGTGCGGAGGTGGCGGTGATTGCCCTGACAGTGGTGTGCGTTACGCTGGTTATGCTACCGCCGCTGAACAACCAGCTTGTCTTACTGCTGAAAAGCCATGCTTATCTTGCTGCTTATGACAATATGAGCCAGTCACAGCAAACGGACATTGTTCGTCAAATTAAAACTCTTGATCCGCTGACTGTCCGGGAGCAGGAGGTATTGCAGCTAATCCTTTCAGGCAAATCCAACCGGGAAATTGCCGGGGCTTTGTTTATCAGTGAGAGTACTGTAAAAACACATGCAAGGAACATTTTTTCAAAATATGATGTAGGTAGTCGGGCAGAACTCATAAGCACCCTGCTGAAGAATCAAACGATTGAATGATACATAAATACAGGGTTTTACTGGCCTCTCATACTAAAGTATGAGGGGCTTTTTTCTGCAAATTCATCCTTTCGAACGATGCTTTTTAAGGCATCTTTCCCTAAAATTTATACTGGAGGGAGGTATGATGCAAATGAAATTAATCCGTAAACGACGCAATGAATATGTTTTATTGTTCACGGCCAGTATTAGTTTGGCGGTGTGGCTCGGCGCTACATTTATGTTAGAAGCGGTTTTCGCCTTTGGAGCTATCAGCCTTATCTCTCTCCTGTTATTGTTGAGGCAGAGTCGTCTGCTCTATGACGCAACACTCATTTGGGATAATCGCATCCTTGCGGTGCCATCTGCTCTCATCTCCATGCCGAGCCGCCAAATGAAAAAAGACACCGGGAAAACTGTAGTATCTACCTTTGGTATCCTCATCGGCAGTGATATTTACCGGTGGGGTCTCGACGGGGTACATGGCGTGCGCCTGAGCGCCGTTCAAATTGATAAGGAGCGGATGTACCTGACCTTTGGCGATAAGGATCAGACCATGCGGGTAGAGCTGCTGCACGGTATGCTTCACAAACAGATGGTTGTGGAGGCCGCACAAAAGCTTTGGCACGAAACAGGCGTGCAGGCAGAAATTAGTGATTGGTAATAAAAGGGAGGGGTCTGACATGAAAAAGATAGTATCCATTTTACTCGTGGCGGCGATGCTTTTGACCGGTCTTGCCGGATGCGGCGGTGGTGGCAGCAAAAGCGACGCGGCAACGCTTTCGCCGGAGAGTACCGGCATCAAACTGGAAAACGGCGTTAGCGTGGAGCTGGGCAATTATGTGCTGGACGGTGAAGCAGAATTTACCGTGGCAAAGCTTCCTGTGGAAGAAAACAAGAATGAAGGCTATAAGATAGAAGCCTACGACTTCAAGCTGGGTGATATGACCGAGCTTTCGGACTTCATCACCCTGCGCATCCCCTATGATACATCCTACTGTGAAGAGGGGCAGGACTCTGCAAAATGCGTGGGGGCAAAGTACAAAAACGAAACCACCGGCGAGTGGGAGGATGTGCTGTTCGAGGTGGACGCGACCGCGAATGAGCTGGTCATCTACACCGATCATCTCTCCACCTTTGGCGCGTTCTGCGTCAGAAACGAGGGCAAACGCAGCGCCTATATCACCGATATTTATTCGGACATTACCGGCATCGACCAACAGCAGGCGATGAAAACGCTCCGGGAATATGTGGCGGGCGGCGGTGCGGACGGAGAGGAAGCGGCGGGTCTCGCGGCGCGGCTTCTCACCGCCCACAACGGATTTATGGGTGGCATAGCCGGTGAAGCCGGTGACATTGGCTTCGGCACGGATCTCACAGGCACGATTTTGAACATGGCGTCCCTGGGCAGCCCGACCTTTGATACAGCGCTGGCTGATTCGGCCTACAAAAAAATGAACAAGCTGGGCAAGGTAGCGGCGGCGGTGAAAATCGGCGCGGTGGTGCTGAGTACCGATAAGACAGACGCGGATACCCTCGGCTTATATAAGGACACGGCGATGCTGGCGCTTTCCTATGCCGAATCCGCCGCGTGGGGACTTGCCGCCAGCGGACTGTTCATCTTTGACTACACCATCAGCAGTATGTTTGAGCAGGGCATGGCGATGAAGATGGATAAAATAGATGAGGTCTATGTCTATTTCAACGACCAATTCTCCGGCACACTGGATGGAGGGAACGGCTGGAAGGCCCGCAGCCTGAAAGATTGGCGACAGGTGCTGATCGATATCACCGAGGCCAACCCCAACGAAGCCGATGCCAAGGCCGCCATTGAAGCGGAGATAGACCGCTATGCCCGCTATTTCTGGACGCTGGGCGATATGGAAAAGGCCGCCGTCGTTACGGATATTAAGGATAAGAGCAACAAAGGCTCCGTCACTGTTCCCGACCCGACCCAAGCGGAAATCGAAACCTTAGTGGGCGCTTACAAGGCACAGCTTTATGAACGCCTCTACCCGGTAACGCAGTCCGTCAGCGTGTATATGCAACGCAAGGCCGAGGCTGCGTATCTGGCGCGCTGAACGAGGTCAAAGCGTTCTTTAACCAATCCATCACCTTCAACATCGTGGAGGACGTTCCCGATGGCGAGAAGTCGCAGTATGACGGCTACGCCCTGCGCTTCGCCCCGCTTTCCGAAAACGCGGTGAAGGAGAGCTGGCGCGGTACGCTGAAGGGCGCTGCCGGGGCTTCCACCAAGTTTACCCTGCTTGGCTATGTGCAGGCCGGTTGTCCCAAGGAGCTGCAACTGTTCAAACCCAGCGACGACCCCGAAAGCGACGAGCCGGAGCTGACGCTTGGCTTCAAGCTCTCCGCGCCGGTGACCGAGGTGAAGCTTGGTGGATTGCCGCTGGAGGGGCTTTTGGGCACTTATTCTGCGACATTTACATCTGAAGGTGAGACCGCTACCTACAACTTTACTTTTATGTACTACGAGGGGCAATTAGTATTTATGCCGGAAGGTAAAGATTTTGGCACCGCTTTCTTACTTTTGCCGGGGCCGTATGAATATGACCCGTCTACCGCTACGGCGACTTGTGAAGCGCCAAGTGATGCTTTGTCTTTTTCTACTCATGTTAGATTCATTTCCGAGGAAGGCGCGGTTCGTTTTTCAAGCGACAATACTGTGGAAGATATTAAAGAAGGGAGAACTTCAACAGTCTACGGAGAGGGCATTAAAACTGATTAGGGCAATACTTGCCCTCTCTTATCAAATAATTTTAAGGAGGCTTTTCTTATAAAAAAAGCATTGATTATTTTCTTATCGTTGGCACTCGCACTCTCCCTCATGCCGCTTGCAGCGGGGGTGACGGTGGCAAAGCTCCGTCCGAAAGCCCTTCGCCCACCGAATCGAGCAAGACTCCCTCCGACGAGGCGAGATCGGATGAAAACAGGTATTACGGTATCGGCGAGGCGGCCGAGGCAAACGGACTTTCCGTTACAATAGATAAAGTAGCTGTAGCCGAAGCGAATACCACTCTTGAAAAAGCAAAGGACGGCTTTGAATATATTAAAGTCTGGTTTACTTTCAAAAACATATCTAACGAAACGATTGAATCACCGAAGGCGAAGGCTTTTTATATTGTGTATATCGAGGGTGCCATGGGTGACGACAGCGATATGAAATCGGAGGAAAATTCACAGGTTATGCTTGAAGTCGCTGACCGCAATGAAAGATATATGTCAAGAGTTGACCTTGCACCCGGTGAATCCACCAGCGGCTGGATGATATATCAGTATCAAGCCGACAAAAGCGAGATTACCATGCATTATTACGCCGGCTTTGTCAACGTTGCTCCGGATTTGCGGTTCAGATTTGCGGTTGAATAAGTTTTAAGGAGGTAGCTAAGAGATGAAAAACACAGTAAAAAAGCTCTCTGCGATTATAGCTATGGCGCTATGCTGTATAATGCTTTTTTCGGTTACGAGCATGGCGCAAGATGACCGCGAGGGCTACTGGGAGTGTATCGAGGTTCGTCATCAAACTTATGATTATAATGAGGAGCTAACCGACAAGAACTATTGGTCGAATAGTAAGAGCGGTTCCGCGGGTACCGGAACATTTTCCAGTACTTATGTAGGACCCGATGAAAAAGACGATTACGACCCCAGACCGAAAAACGGCGAAAGCGCAATGGTGCAAGGCAGTGTTTCGACACCGCCGAAGTACATTGACGGCGGGAAAACGGTACAATTAAAGGTTGACCTTTCGATTAGCTCAACAAAACAACATTTCTGGGATTTCGACGGCGACGCATTTGTCCGGTTTGACGAAGTCGATGTAGAAATGAGTCATCGCACATATGGTGCGATAGACTTCACGGCAAAAGATTCTGACGGAGAGGACTTGAATTTATCTGTTTGGCTTTATGCGCCAACCAACTGGAGGTCAACGGAATACGGAAACAACCCCAAAGTGAATGCCGAGGTGTCCGCGCAGGCTCCTTATAGCAGTGAGGAAGGCGATAAAATATCCATATATACCAGTGTCGGCATGGGTAGCATGAGCTCCAGAACGGAGTATGTCTATCTCTGGCATAACGAAGGGAAAGCTCCCGCAGAAAATGAAACCCGGGATAGCAAGGGCTCTCCGCTGACATGGATGGTTCCCGGCGGTATTCTGATTGGCGGCGGAGGCTATATGGTCAACCGGGCGAGGCGAAAGAAAAAGAACAAGTCTGGCGACAGGACACACAACCCTGAAGTAATCAAATACAAGAGGGATAAACTGAGAAAGGAAGCTAAAAAAGGCAACAAGTATGCAGACAGATTGGCCGGTGAGTACAATGAGATGCTTAAGAGCGTTGAATGGAATAACGGTAAACTCGGTTTTGACAAGGAAGAGAAGTTTGAAAAGCTCAACAAACTGTATAAAAAGTTCATGCGTGGAGAGGTTGGATGGGAGGAAGAGGCCCCTGATGAGCTGGGCAAGCTGGAAACCGAAACCAGCGTGCGGAAGGTTTCAGCGGAACCTGAACCGCTGGAAACAGACCACAAAAAAGGGTATTGCAGATACCTTTGAAGAAGCGGTGAAGGGAGATACGGCAAAATCCGTTATTTTCCGGGCGGGGATCGGAACCTTGACTGGCGGGCATTCCGAAGTGGTTTTTGCCCCGACGGAAGGCTTTTACACAATGAAGGACGCGGTTGAGGAAGGAAAAAGTATCAGAGAAGCCGTAACGGAGGCCTATACGAATCTGGCTATTGATTATGGAGTCGGTAAAGCAACGGATATCGGTATTTCTCCGACAGAAGGCGGGAAAGCAGGCCGTTTCTTCGTGGATCCGAACAACAATAAGGTGTTGGATTTTGCAGAGAAAACCATTTCGGAGGCTTATTCCAACGGTGTGAAGTCCGTCGTTGAGATGGGACAGGATATCCACAACCACAATACCAAGAATAAGTGAGGGGCAATAAATGAATAAAAAAGTGATTGAAATACCCAGCAATAATATTATACCGGCCGGCAGAAGCCTGGGGATAGAACCAAACCTGCTGTCAGGGCTGTCCGGATTCCCGGAACGTGCAGGAACCTGTGCGGTTGAAAAAGAATGGGAAGAGGTGCTTCCTATACTTCTTTCACCGGGAAAAGTATCCATGCTGATGAAGGGCGACAGGGAAAATGCAGTTTCACTGACCAGTCTTTCCATTGTTGATGGCAAGATACTGGCGTACAGCGGAGAATCCGGCGGAAATACCTATATTCAGGCCACCGACCCATTGCAGCTTCGGGAGGAACTGATGGCATCTATTGGAGAAAATTCACCGGCAAAGGATATTGTTCTGCCTATGAGACTGGATGCGCTTTTCGTTCTGGCAGCTTTTTCGGATTTCATTAAAAGGCAGAAAGCCCAGATCATGCTGGGAATAAAGAATGCGGTCAATCCGCCGACAGAAAGCGACCTCCAGAGTATTCTGAATGAAGCCACTGAAATGATGGATCCGAGATGGTGGCTTACCTCGTCCCTGATTACGATTTACAGCTCCAACAGAAAGTTCAATGTTTCTGAAGCATTGAAAGAGCTTCAAAGGCTTGATCTAACCGATGAGAATGAAGGGAGCATATATCCGACTGCAGCGGGCTTTAAGATAATGGATGAGCTGACCTGCAGGCGCGGTATTGTTGGGTTCCACAGCTACTATTTCGAAGGAGGCAGACCGGTTCAAAGTACTCAGGTGCTTTTGGGAGCATTGGATACCATTTGGCTTATCGAATGCGGTGAAAACAGTGTGTTGTACAGTCTGAGTGCGGAAGCTGCACAAAAAATGATCGAACAGGCACTGACACCGGGTGAGGTTGTTCCCAAGGGATACGGGTTTAAATCACCAACGCCGTCTGCCGGAACCAAGGAACCGGCAACAGCTGAAGGCACTGACACATGGCTTTGCGGCTGCGGAAAAGAGAACAATTCAGAATTTTGCGTCTCCTGCGGGAAGGCCAAAGGGGCACCGGTGCCACCTGGCAGTAAACTTTTTTGCATCCATTGCGGTAGCAAACTGAAACAGGATGCGAAGTTTTGTATGAAATGCGGGAAAAAGCTATAACCCTTTTCTATTGCAGTTAATCCTGTCACGCTGCCCGAAAGGAAAATATATGAATAGCAAAACGAAACAGGCGCTGCTGCACATTTCATCCGTATTGATGTTGTTGATCGCCATGCCCATGTTCCTGTGGTGCTTGCAGCTCATAGACAACGCGGCGCTGGACTACGCCTACGCCGGGGCGGGATGCTTCGCGGCTGGAATCACTTACATCTTTTCAATGGTAACAGCAATCGCGGGGCTGGCCTTTGCAGGGAAACCTCATCGATATCGCTGGTGTCGGATACTTGCCTATATCCAACTGGCGTCGGGAGGTATACTGTTCGTCCCGCTTCTCTCCTATGCCGTGCTCATATTGCCGCCACTTTTTCTGCTAACCCTCCTGTATCTGTTCGGCGTAGGCTGGCGTGAAAGGTGTGACTTCGAACAACAATGAAAGGAGCGTCCCGATGGCAAAGAAGAAAACGAATAAAAACATCCCCCTGCCCATCCTTATCCTGATCTGCACTGTCCTGCTGTTTGCCATGTATTTAAGTCTCTCCACGCTGGCTCTGGCGATATGGGGCGACAGCGTAATGGGTACGGTGGACAGCTATGACAGCCGGCTGGATGATACCGACGCGGGCCAAAATCGCTCCCGCACTGTTTCCAAGGGCTATTGGTTTTTGGTAAACGGCAAGGAATACCGGGGCTATGTGATATATAGCAGCGACGAGGCATGGCCGAGCCTTACCGAGGGCGAAACGCGCTCCGAGCGCATCCGCTACCTTAGCTTTTTACCTTATGTGAATAAGCCCGCCATGCTGTGCGAATTTAGCGAGATGGGCGAAGTGGCAATTATTTACCACATTCTCGCCCCTATCGGTTCTCTGCTTTTGCTGCTGCTTGTCATACGCACAGCCAGACGAGGGAAAAAGAAGAAACCAGCGGCGAGGAAGCCCGCTGCATTTCAAATTATCGAGCAAAGGAGTGATACGTATATGTTTTGTCCCAACTGTGGAAACAAGATTACGAAGGGGATGGCTTTCTGTTCAAGCTGCGGCACAAAAATACAAACAAACGCCCCCGGTGTGTGTACTGCTTGCGGCGCAACGCTTCCGGAGGGAGCCGAATTTTGTATTGGCTGCGGAAAGGCGGTGAATTCGGCAACGTCGGAGCCGATGGAACCACACCATGTAGCAACTCCCGCGCCCCCACAGAGCGGCGCGGGGCTGGTCGGCTTTTCCGACAGGTATAACTGCCCTGAGATACTGGCGGTACCGCACAGAAAAACAAAAAATTCTCCATTGGCTGTATGTGGATATTGGTGTTCGTGCCGCTCATCGGCTTTCCCATCGCCGGTCTGCTGATGGACGATTTCCCCTTTGGAGAATCCATTATCATCGGCATGGGCATTGCTCTTGTCATGCTGGTCTTTAATCTGCTGGCGTTGAGAAGAACCAAGCAACCAATGTGGGAGGGTGTGGTCGTCAATCAGTACAGCAAGGAGAAAAGCGAGCATAGGGGCGGCGAGGATGATAACTACAGAACCTATACGGAATATACCACGATCATTAACACCGATGCGGGCAAGAAAAAAACCATCGTGGAAAAGGACAGCGGGCGGCATATGTACGACTATCTCTCGGTTGGCGACAGGGTGCGGTTTCATCCCAAATTCGGTACATACGAGAAGTACGACAAATCTAAAGACCGTATCATTTACTGCAATGTCTGCTCCATGATGAACCCCATACAAAATGACCGCTGCAAGCGGTGTAATAACCTATTATTTAAATAAGGAGGATTTTATAATGGAGAGATTTGACACGCTGCTGGAGGCTGCGGAGCTTTCGGCAACACGCTGCACAAGCTGGAGCTTTGCCACTTCCAATGATAGATACGATGTAAAAGGCTTGCTGGTGCTTGCCGAAACAAGCGATAGTGAAGACCCCATCGATGAGGACAGCTTTTATGTGGTATCGCCTGCCGGAGCTATCGGCTTATGTAACGACGGCGAGGACATTGACTGGCTGTTTCTGTCTGACGCTGCGCCGAATGAGGATCTGCCGCTGACATACCAAGCTGAGCCGCAGATAAAGTTCTGCTCGAAATGTGGCTCCGGCGCTGTTCTCGGTGCTCGATTTTGCGGTCAGTGTGGAACAGCGCTATGAAAATAAAAGGCTAATTTGGATGTGGCTTTAGTTTTCCGTAATCAGTGTGCGTTGCTTTTTGAAATTGAATACTTCCGCGACTATTGCTTGTTCATGAATGATTCAATGAGTACAAATATCTCAAAGGTAGTCATTGACTGAAGTATATGGACGGTGTGTAACTTACATCGGTAACCTCTAAAACGAGGAGTGTGCAAAAGCGGTGCATCTTTTAACGATTTGATTTGAGCGGTGCATTTTATCAATAGTTAGTGCCTTTGCCACCGGAGATGACAGGAATTAAACCCCATGTATCGACTTGTTCCCCCGAACGGATAAAAACCATTGACCTGTTCCCTCGAACAGAACACCCCCATAAAAACCACTATTGACCTGTTCTCGAGAACGGACAAAACGAAAAATACATACCAGACATCAATCTGATGCTATCGTTCCACGTGGAGACGGTTGTGTTGATATGTCGCACAGATACCTAGAAATCCTTGATTTTATGCACTTTTTTAAGCATATGGTGTTCACTCTAAAGGGGCAAAATGTGCTTGAAAAGAGCGTTCAAAATGAAATCCATGTAAGTGTGGGAATAGAACTCGTCGTGGTAGATAGGTCATCAAATGGCGTGGTTACTGGATAAATTGCAATATTGGCGGTAAAAGGCTGATATTGCTTTTTTTGTCAAAAATCGCCAGTATAGCGAAAAAATATGCAAATTTTGAGAGCCACTTAGTAACTATTATTCAAAAGTAATTCCTAGATTGATACCCAACCGTCATTGTACAAGCGGCAGCATCACGACCTGGACAAGTCGCTAAAAGGTCTTATTTTATGCCTATTATGAAATACGGCAGTCAGAAAGTAAACAGTCAATCCAAACAGTTCAAATTAAATTAAGAAAGGAACGAGAAAACATGAGTACAGAAATCAAAACATTAGACGGCTGGTGTGAATTTTCAGACCGTACCGGAAAGATATCAAAAGTGGCTTTCAGGAAGGATACCGATACTACTTCGTTTTGGAAACCTGTAAGAGTTGTCCCAAGCATGATCAGTGTGCAAGAAAGTCGGTTCGTAAAATACTTGATATTGGGATCAATACACTGGAATTTTATGAAATATCCCAAAGTCAGAAAACCGATGAATTTAAAGAGAAGTATAAAAAAAGAGCCAGCATCGAAGGGAAAAATGCGGAGCTCAAACGATTCCATGGACTTGGCCGGGCGAGAAGCTACGGTCTGGTTTCGATGTCCAAACAGGCGAAATTGGCAGCCATTGCCGTAAATTTAAAAAGAATAGCGGCCATCATGACCGCTAAATCTTCCTGTTTTTTTGAAATTATTGTCGGAATTAGAATTCATTTCGTATTTTGAAAATTTGATATTCAAATTTTGCTAACTTAGCGAATAAACAGGATTTTTTCACAGGTTCCGAAACGTCCCCTCGTCATTCTAAACTATGTTAATAACCAATCAGAGGGTGATTTTGATGATAAAGAAGTTCGGGCTGTCTGGGACGATGAAAAGCCACGTGGTGGTTTCTGTCCTTGCTTAATAAATAGGTACACTTTTTATTAAGTAAGAAATTGAGAATGCTTTACACTTGAGCACTTAGAGCAAACCCGATACCATGATTGCAGAATATAATAAAAATAATGCCATTATTCTATTTGCAGCCTTTTGATGCTTTTGCAAAAAATCCTTAAATATGCTGCCAAAAAGAATCCAAGTAATGAATGCCAAAAATCCAACGATCGTAATGCTTAACACAAACAATATTAACGTAAGCGAAGATGTATAGTAAGGCAAAACAAAGCTTGGTATAACTGTCATGGTAAAAAGCACAACCTTTGGGTTGATGAATTGCATCAGGAAGCCTGATATAAATGACGAAGTCTGTGAGCGATTCTCTACGTGCATAGATGATTTCATTCTAAAGATTTGAACAGCCAGATAAGCGATGTATATTCCTCCAATGATCTGCATAACAGGCAAAACAGCTGGTAAAACAGTTACAAGCGCCATATTCAGTGTAGCAGATACAAAAAGCAAAATTCCAAAGGCGATTGTTGCACCATATGTGTACTCCATTGCTTTTTTAACGCCAGAATTATGCACAGTTGACAAAATCACGACATTTGTGGGTCCAGGAGTAACCGTAACTATTACGCAGTATATAAAAAAAGATAAAATATTCATTATCGATGCAATTCGAATCCTTTCAGTAAACGATCAACTTGATTTTTCTTCCCTCTGATGCCGATACCCACTAAATTTAATTCCTCTGTTCCAAATTGAGCGACGATAGCACGATTGTCCTCATCATTGTAAGTTTTAAATAATTCTTCAGTATATACTGAAATTGCAATATCCTTTGTTAAAGCTTTCCTCAAGAACTCCTTCATTTGTTCTCTGGTAGCCGTATGAATCATTATTGGTTGCTGAGACATAGGTAAATATTGAACATTATCCTTGTCTATATAAGGTTGACCGATAATGTCTTGTGTGCCAGCTATACCGCTCATGAGAAAAGCTGTAACATTTAGTTCTTGCCATGATTCGAGATTTTTTTTTAAAACAATTTTTATTTTAGTATCAAATTCCATTAGATCTTCTCCTTGAAATAGTTCGAGAAACACAGAAGATAGATTACCATTCTTGCATTTCCTGTTTCTGCATGATATTATATTTCAATAAATAGATTCAGTCAAATTGAAATAATCGATATTCTAATTCAATAATATTGAATCTTCAAGAGGTGATAAATGGAATTAAAAAATTTGCTTACTGTTAAAAAAATAATTGAAACTGGTAACTATCAGAATGCTGCAAGAGCGCTAAATTATGCACAATCAACTATCACGTTTCAAATGAAGCAGCTTGAAAGTGAATTGGGAATACGGATTTTTGAAAAGAATGGCAATAGAATGGAATTGACTCAGGTAGGATTAGAGATTCTTCCAATCATCGATCGTATCTTAAAGGCAACTGAAGAGCTTAGTTGTTATTGTAAAAGTAATGAAGATCTTCAGGGAACACTCAAAGTTGCTTTACCAGAGACACTGATTACATACCAAATTCAACCGATTCTTCGGGCTTTCAAAGAAAAAGCCCCTAATGTAAAACTATCACTTCAAGTCATGAATTGTTATGCTATTCAAGAACAGTTGCTAAAAGGGGAAATAGACATCGCAATCCACTATGAAATTGGCAGATATCCCCAAAATATTGTCAGCGACAACATAAAAACTTATCCGCTCGTTTTGGTTGCATCGCCAGTTTTAGATGAGAACCAACGTAATTTCATTGCATTAAATCAGAGAAAGTCAATATGCCATATTCAAAATGATCCAAATGCTCTATATCTAAAAATTCTTTATCAATATTTGAAGGAAAAAGACATAACACTTGATACAGAGCTTGAACTATGGAGCATTGAAACGATTAAGCAGAGTGTGATGAGTAATCTTGGGATTGCATATCTGCCGCGATTTGCAGTCGAAACAGAATTGAAACAGGGCAAGTTGATTGAAATTAAAACAGAAATCAGAAATGGAGAGATCACAGCGATTTTTGCGTATAATAAAAGTAAATGGAGGAGCCCCGCAATGTGTCTGTTTATTCAACTACTTGAGTCCTTTGAGTTATAGAAGATTGCGGAGCAATAGTTTGAAATGCTTTGCGATTATTTCATCAGTGTGCAAGGCTATCGATGGTTTTCTAAAAAAGGAATTAAATTAAATCATCAGATACACAGTTATGCAAATAAACTCTAAAAAATAGGTGCACAATTTTGGGGTTGGATTTAATACTTGGGTAATGATTACAGCCTACCTGTTTTCAAAAGACTTAACAGCTCTTTTTTCAAGAAAGGCTGTCATGCCAGCGTTTTTGTCTTCTGTTTCAAAGCAGAATGCAAAGGCTAATGCTTCGTAAGTTGCGGCTGTATTAATATCGGTCTGCATCCCTTGGCGAATACATTGTTTTGAGAGTCGGACTGCAATTGGAGCCTGATCAGCAATATAATGAGCCATTTCTAATGCTTTAGCCATCAGTTCTTCCGGAGGATAAACGGTATTGACCAGCCCGATTAAGGCAGCTTCAATTGCACTAATTGTGCGACCGGTAAAAATTAGTTCCATCGCTTTAGCATAACCGACTAAGCGGGGAAGTCGTTGAGTTCCACCAAATCCGGGTGTAATTCCCAAGCCTACTTCAGGGTGACCAAATGTCGCATTTTCACTTGCTAGTCGGATATCGCAAGCCATTGCCAGTTCACATCCACCACCAAGGGCAAAGCCATTAATTACCGCAATCACAGGTATAGAAAGGTTTTCTATGCGCAACAAGACCTGGTTACCAAAATCAGCAAAAGATTTGGCGGTAATGGCACTTAATTTGTTCATTTCACGAATATCTGCGCCGGCAACAAAAGCACGCCCGACACCCGTGAGGATGATAACGTAAAGGCTATCATTGGCTTCAATCTGATCAAGTGCTGAATTCAGATCATTCAACATAGTGAGATTGAGGGCATTGAGCGCTTTAGGCCGATTGATGGTCAGAATACCGACATGCCCTTGTTGTTCAAGTTTAACGAATTCCATATTTTTCTACCTCCATTAGATAATAATTAATTTTAAAAAAGCATTAAAAATAAGCAAGTTTATGTTTAATTTTCCAATGTTTCAAGATTTTCGAATATCCGCCACAGAACATCAAGGTTCTCAACCCCCAAGTGTTGTTTGACCTCACTTTGCAGTAGCTGCCAAATAACCGTTCCAGAGGCAATCGCATTTTGTCCGGTCGTTGTTAGTTCAATCTCTTTATTTCGTTTAGTCGTTCCTGTGACTTCGACAATTAGCCCTTTTTTTATTAGTATATCCAAGTTACGAATAATGGTAGTGCGATCTAGGCGCGTATATTTTGCAAGACGGCTTTTATTGCACGATTCTAACTGATGAATACTATTAAGTAAGAAAAACTGATTGGCTGTTAGATTGATCTGAGAAAACCCTTTGTCGTAATACTTGGTTAAGGAATTTGCTGTTTGTCGAAAATTAATACAATAGCATGGACTATTTAATGGTTCAATCTTTGTCATTCATTAGCATCTCCTGAAATTATTTTGGTAAGCATGAACTAGAAATGTGTATATACACTCAATTCTAATATGTGTATTATTGCATAAGACAGTTTAATTGTCAATTTGTCGAAAAATATTTACAGAGAGACAATGTCATTAAACTATTGATAAGAAAATAATACAGGATTATACTGTGCATATACACAGTATAATTAACCAAGGAGGATCAATATGGGAAAAAAGATACTTATAATAACTGGAAGTCCCAGGCCGAATGGAAATACGAATACATTGGTGGCAGCGTTTATGGCTGGTGCGGTTGCATCTGGAAATGAGGTACAGATCTTTGATGCTGTAACCCGTGAGTTGAATCCATGTCATGGAGATTGCAGTTGTTTTGAAAGAGGTTATTGTATGTTTAAAGATGATGGCGTCAAACTTCATGAGCTTATGGGATGGGCTGATGTGCTTGTGTTTGCGTCACCGATTTATTGGAAGGGTTTTACCTCACAGATGAAAAGAGTGATTGACCGCTTTAATCCCTATAATGCACCAAAAGGACGAGCTTCCTGCAGTGTTACGGAGACTTATCTGATTTCGGCTGCAATAACACCTGAGATTAATATCTTTAACGCAGTAAGTCAGGAATTTGTTCATCTTAATGAAATATTAAATTTCAAAATTTGTGATGAGCTCCTCGTCCCGGGAGTTGAAAAAATCAATGATATACAAAAGAAACCAGAGTACATAAAAAAAGCGGTTGAGATGGGCTATCGGATTGGTCAAAGTCAGCTGCAAGAGGAGGAACAGAATATCGAAAATACGATTAAAAAATCCTTTGTTGACAGTCCTTTAAGAAGGCATCAGGAAGGATGTTGGCTTATCTAGGCATTCTACAATTAAAGACTGCGTACAAGCATGTTGCAATAATAGCTACACATTATTTGTGACTTTAGAAACTTGAAAAAGTGTTGTTTTAATCTCGATTTATTCTTAAAACTCAATGTTGTTAAAATAATTTTTGGAAGCATAATATAAATTGAATGAACTGTAAAGAATTTATTTTCAGACACACCCTAGGCACCTACATTATATTTGTAAGTGCCTTTTTTCTGTAAATTACTCATTTATTTTTATGTTCAACCCCGATTTGAAGTGCACAATGAATTTGTCCTCAAAAATAGTGATTTCTTCGATCAGCCGCTGGACAAGCACCTCATTATGACAAAGGGACGCTTCTATGACAAAGGTATGACAAAGGGACGTTTCGTTTGTCATGCCCATCAAGCTGTGATATACTTAAAAAAAAGCAGGAGGTGAAATCGAAAATGGCAAGACCGGCGCGGGTTAAAAGTACAACCGGAATTTACCAGGACAGGTGATGTGAAGCTGAACTTGTTAATGACGCTGTTTTATATCTGGTCGATGGTAATCAGACCTTTAAAGCGACACTGGATAAAATTTTTGGTGGTCAGTTAGATGAAGTTATTGCTGACCAATGCGAAATTAAGAAAATGGGTTGCAATTGTCCTTATGATTTTGGCCAATCTGCAAATATTAGGCAGCGGCCCTTTATGTGCTATCTGATATTGTTGATAAAAGACAAAGCCAAAGTTTTGAGATTGAGATTGAGCAAATTACTTTTAAATGCCGTTTATATAGAAAAAAATATATAAAATTTTTGGATGGAATGACATGGGGACGTTTCGTTTGTCATGCCCATCAAGCTGTGATATACTTGAAAAAAAGCAGGAGGTGAAATCAGAAATGGCAAGACAAGCCCGGGTTAAAAGTGCAACCGGCATTTACCATGTAATGCTGAAGGGTCTGGATGGGCGTAATATTTTTCTGGATGATGCGGATCGATCAATTTTTATGGAAAAGCTGAATAAAGCCAGAGAAATCGGCGGCTTTGAGTTGTATGCCTATTGTCTGATGGACAACCACGTTCATCTGCTGATCAAAGAAGGCGAAGAACTGGGGACCAGCATCAAACGGATGACTGTTGGCTATGTGCAATTGCATAATAACAAATACGGTCGAACTGGGCACCTCTTTCAGAATCGTTTCAACAGCGAAGCCGTGGAGGACGACTTGTATCTGATGACGGTGGTTCGCTACATTCACTGCAATCCCATAAAAGCCGGAATAGCTTCCTGCTTGGAAGAATATCCGTGGAGCAGTTATCATCAGATCAGGCTGGCGTATCAGGGAAAGGCAACGTCACTTGATAGTGGGATAATCAAAGACTATTTTCCAACAGAAGCAGATTTTATTCGATTTTCTGAGGAAGAAAACCAGGACGAATGTCTGGATAACCGCTCAAAAACGAGATGGACAGATGAACGACTGACTGATCTGCTCAGCCAGAACCCCGAATACCGGAATCTGGGAGAATTGTCGGTAGACAAGCGAAATCAGCTGATCCGACAGATTCATCAGGAAACCGGTGGCAGTATCCGTCAATTGAGCCGAGTGTTGGGACTGGGCAAGATGATGGTGGAGCGGGCCGTGAAATAACGAGCATGACAAACGAAACGTCCCCTTGTCATGGGCGGCTTTGAGTTATATGCCTATTGTCTGATGGACAACCACGTTCATCTGCTGATCAAAAAAGGGAAAGAACTGGGGACCAGTATCGAATGGATGAGCAGTATCTGATGACGGTGGTTCGCTAGACTCACTGCAATCACATAAAAGCTGGAATAGCTTTCCGATAGGAAGAATATATGAGGAGCAGTTATCATCAGATCAGGCAGCCGTATCATGGAAAGGCAACGGCACTTGATAGTGGGATAGTCAAAGACTATTTTCCAACAGAAGCAGATTTTATTCGATTTTCTGAGGAAGAAAACCAGGACGAATGTCTGGATATCCGCTCAAAAATGAGATGGACGGATGAACGACTGACTGATCTGGTAAACCATAACCCCGAATATCGGAATCTGGGAGAATTGTCGGTAGACAAGCGGAATCAGCTGATCCGAGAGATTCAGCAGGAAACCGGTGGCAGTATCCGTCAATTGAGCCGGGTATTGGGACTGGGAAAGATGATGGTGGAGCGGGCATTGAAATGATGAAGATGACAAACGAAACGTCCCCTTGTCATATGCCGCAAAGCGCGCAGGTCGAAATAAAGTATATTTGGAGCAAAGCGAACTGTAGGCCAAATGAGCAAAGAAGAAGTGAATTTTGAAAATAGACTAATTTTAGCTGTTTTTGATTATAGCATTAATAATAAGTTTTTTATTATTGCCAACGAGGAGGATTGAAAAGTGGGAGTTGATAAAATATCACTGGAAAAGGAACCGGTAAAAATTGCCGAGGGTATTTACTGGGTTGGTTATTCTGATGAAAACAGAGGACTTCACTGTAACCCATATCTGATTATCGAGGGTGAGGAAGCTGTTTTAATTGACGGCGGAAATCGCGATGATTTCAGTACTGTCATGTTGAAAATCTTGAGAACGGGACTGGTGCCTTCACAAATTACTAGGCTAATATATCAACACTATGACCCGGATTTATGTGGTAGTCTGCCCCAGTTAGAGTCCATTATAAATAATGACGCTCTCAGAATTATTTCCCATGCGGAGAACAATGTTTTTATTCATTATTATTCGGCAAAAACGAAGAAGCTTGATTATCGTCAATTGAATAATCATTATGACTTCGCTACAGGCAGACGATTGGAATTTTATGGGACTCCATATTGTCATCTTCCGGGTAGCTTTGTTACATATGATACGCAAACAAAAACGCTCTTTTCAAGCGATTTGTTCGGCAGTTTTGATGACCGATGGACATTGATGCTTGAACTGGGCGAGGCTTGCGATGAATGTCGGGATAGGAAAAAGTGTCTGGAGAATACAGCGAATTGCCCTATCAAAGGAATCGTGAAGTTCCATCAGATTATCATGACATCAAACAATGCACTGACAAATGCCCTAGATACGATCGAAAAATTGGATATTGAAAGAATAGCCACTCAACATGGCAGCATTATCTCAACAAAAGAGGATGTAAAAACGATAATAGGGCATTTGCGCTCAATCGAAAACATCGGCATCGATCTTCTGTTGGCGGGAGAATTCATATGAATAATCGATATTTTAAACTGCAGGACATTTTGTCAAACGACCAGTATTCAGATGATAAAATTAAAGCCTATGCGTTAGAAAGCTTCGCAAAGGAGATTGATTACCATAATCAAACGGAACTGCTGACAAAGCTGATTTTGGATCATGCTGCTATTGCAAAAAGCATTGAACAGCTTAACAATGAATTGACGTACAGCCGCTGAAGCTCTCGCCGAAGCGCAGGAGATTGCCTTGTTAGGCCGTTGGGACTTAAATCCTACTTCGGGAAGCATTACTTGGTCAAAGTCGATGTATGATATTCTTGAAATTGATAGCTCAACTCCCTCGTCTACTGATTTGTATTTTTCGGTTGTCTATCCTGACGACCTGGAGCAAGTGAGCGTATGGTATCAGGAGATATTTGTTTCGCAAAAGCCTTGGACAACCAGGCATCGGTTGCTGTTGAAAAGCGGAAAAATAAAATGGGTGCATTTAAGGTTCTATTCCAAGACAGATGCAAAAGGTATTCCTATTCTTTTTTATGGGACGATTCAAGATATTACCGAGATGAAAAAGGTCGAAGACGAACTTGAAAAATACAGTCAACATCTTGAGCTTCTGGTGGATGAAAAAGTTCGAGAAATCTCGTCTTCTCAAATGGCAACTATCTATGCTCTGATTAAACTATCGGAATCAAGGGATGACGATACCGGTGCACATATCGAACGGACAGCCAGCTTCTGTCGATTGCTTGCCGAAAAAGCACGACCTATTGCTGAATATGAAAATGCTATTACTGACATATTTATTGAAACAATATATAAGGCCAGTCCACTTCATGATATCGGGAAAGTGGGCATACCCGACAGTATTTTGCTGAAACCTGGCCAGCTCACGGAAGATGAGTTTACAATTATGAAGACCCATGTGCGGATAGGATATGATACACTTTCTAAAGTCGGACAGCAATACGATAAGAACGATTTTCTCAAAATGGGTATGGATATCGCTCTGTATCATCACGAGAAATGGAATGGCAGCGGTTATAATAAAGGTCTTAAAGGGGATACTATACCTCTGTCCGCTCGCATCATGGCACTTGCTGATGTCTACGACGCACTTCGCTCCAAGCGAGTGTATAAAGAGGCCTTTTCGCACGAAAAGAGCATTGAAATTATTAGTTTAAGTAAAGGAAGTCACTTTGATCCAGCGCTTGTTGATGTTTTTATTCAGAATCAGGCGGAGTTTGAATCACTATATGAATCAATAAAATAAACTTATTATGTGTATTTTCATCGTCAATTCTCCGTGAGAATAAACCTCTGGGTTGCTTAATAGCTCTATATGACACGGGGACGTTTCGTTTGTCATGCCCATCAAGCTGTGATACACTTAAAAAAACGGAGGTGAAATCAGAAATGGCAAGACAAGCCCGGGTTAAAAGCGCAACCGGCATTTACCATGTGATGCTGAAAGGTCTGGATGGACGTAATATTTTTCTGGATGATGCGGATCGATCAATTTTTATGGAAAAGCTGAATAAAGCCAGAGAAATCGGCGGCTTTGAGTTGTATGCCTATTGCCTGATGGATAACCACGTTCATCTGTTGATCAAAGAAGGCGAAGAATTGGGGACCAGCATCAAACGGATGACCGTTGGTTATGTGCAATTGCACAATAACAAATACGGTCGAACCGGACATCTTTTTCAGAATCGTTTCAACAGCGAAGCCGTGGAGGACGACTTGTATCTGATGACGGTGGTTCGCTACATTCACTGCAATCCCATAAAAGCCGGAATAGCTTCCTGCTTGGAAGAATATCCGTGGAGCAGTTATCATCAGATCAGGCTGGCGTATCATGGAAAGGCAACGGCACTTGATAGTGGGATAGTCAAAGACTATTTTCCAACAGAAGCAGATTTTATTCGATTTTCTGAGGAAGAAAACCAGGACGAATGTCTGGATATCCGCTCAAAAATGAGATGGACAGATGAACGACTGACTGATCTGGTAAACCATAACCCCGAATATCGGAATCTGGGAGAATTGTCGGTAGACAAGCGGAATCAGCTGATCCGACAGATTCATCAGGAAACCGGTGGCAGTATCCGTCAATTGAGCCGGGTATTGGGACTGGGAAAGATGATGGTGGAGCGGGCATTGAAATGATGAAGATGACAAACGAAACGTCCGGGATCAGTGAAAAAGTCCTATTATGTTGAATAGTGCCCATTTGCATGGGCACAAACTGTGATCGATCAGCATTACGCATACAACATAATGTGTCTATTTTCGTTTTGGAAAAATATTCTTTCCGAAATGATGACTTTTTCACTGATCCCGAAACGTCCCCTTGTCATACAACGTTGAAATTGATGTAGAAATATAATGCATATAACTAACCGCCAGTCGAGGAGAATTATCCTTTATCTGGCGGTGTTTTAATTGTTAAAACCCTCATCAAGTATAAATAGACAATAAATTGCTCATTCACTTGAATGATTGTTCAAGTTTCTATTGACATCTTATTATTGCGGTAGTAATATAAACATATGAGTAACTGTTCAAGTATACAATTGAAATAATATCGGAGGTGAGAATGTGGCAAGGAAAATTCAGCCAGCTGAAAGATGCGACTGTGATGTTATACATGAGGATACTGTTAATCAAGTTCGAGAAAAAATGCCTCAAGAAGAAACTCTATATGATCTTGCGGAGCTATTTAAGGTCTTTGGGGATTCAACAAGAATTAAGATACTCTGGGCGTTAGATGAAGCAGAGATGTGCGTTTGCGATATTGCATTCTTATTAAATATGACACAATCAGCAATTTCACACCAGCTAAGAGTCTTAAAGCAGGCTGAACTAGTAAAGAGCAGAAGAGAAGGAAAGATTGTATTCTACTCTATTGAAGATGAACATGTAAAGCAAATATTTGACCAGGGATTAATTCATATTTTAGAAGAAAGAAAGTAAAGGAGGGCCAGTAATGTTAAAGAAGGAAGTAATTTTAGAAGGTTTAGATTGCGCAAATTGTGCAGCTAAAATTGAAGATGAGGTTAATAAATTAAATGGAGTCAAAGCCTATATGAACTTCATGAACAAGACATTGACTTTAGAAACTGAATCAGAGCAAGAGTATAAGAATACACTACAGCAAGTTGAAACCATAGTGCACAAGCACGAACCGGATGTGGTAGTGAAAGAAAAATCCGTTAACAAGAGCAATAAAAAAGTATTAATACTTGAAGGACTTGACTGTGCGAATTGTGCTGCAAAGATTGAAGCTCAAACACAAAGCCTTGAAGGAGTAAACAGTGCGACCGTTGATTTTGTATCTAAGAAGCTGACAATTGAAGCGGTCGATAAAAAGGAATTTGGTAAAATTCTTGGAGAAGTAACATCCATTGTAAATAAACTTGATCCGGATGTTAAAATAGTTGATGCAGAGAAGAAAAGGGTGAACAAAAGCATAGTAATGCTTGAAGGACTTGGCTGCGCGAATTGTGCAGCTAAAATGGAAAAAGAAATAAGCGGTCTAGAAGGAGTGAAATTTGCTGCAGTAGATTTTGTTTCGAAGAAACTAACACTGGAAATAAGTCCGAAAGTCAACCGCTCTGAGTTAAATGAGAAGATTGAAGGCATTGTAAAAAAAATCGAACCGGATGTTAAGGTTGTTTTTGAGAAGGATACATCTAAGGCCAACGTAAAAGAAAATAATGAAGAGGAAGAAGAAGGTGTCAACAAAAAAGAAATCATAAGACTTGTGGTCGGTGGTGCAATATTTGCCGTGGGAATCATCTTTAATTTCCAAAATTGGCTTGAACTTACCTTATTTATTATTAGTTATATCATAGTTGGTGGAGAGGTTGTCTTAAGAGCAATAAAAGGTATTGCCCGTGGACAGGTATTCAGTGAGCATTTTCTAATGAGTATTGCTACCATTGGTGCTTTCTTTGTTGGAGAGTATCCAGAAGGCGTAGCTGTTATGCTGTTTTATCTGGTAGGTGAACTGTTCCAGGATATAGCGGTAGGTCACTCCAGAAAATCAATAAGTGCTTTGATGGATATAAGACCTGACTATGCAAATCTTAAGGTTGGCGATGAGATTCGTAAAGTATCTCCTGAAGAGGTAAACATAGGCGACATTATCATTGTTAAACCAGGAGAAAAAGTTCCCCTCGATGGCAAGGTCATAGAAGGAAACTCTATGGTTGATACTGCTGCGTTGACAGGTGAATCTGTTCCCCGTGAACTCGAGCCTGGAAATGATGCGCTGAGCGGGTTCATTAATAAAAATGGTGTTTTGACTATAGAGGTAACAAAGGATTTTGGTGATTCAACTGTATCTAAAATTTTGGATCTGGTTCAGAATGCCAGCAGTAAGAAGGCTCCTACAGAAAAATTTATAACAAAATTTGCGCGTTCCTATACTCCGATTGTAGTGTTTGGAGCGTTAGCCTTAGCAATCATACCTCCATTGGTGATCCCCGATGCAACTTTCGCTACTTGGATATATAGAGCATTAGTGTTTTTAGTTATATCCTGTCCATGTGCGTTAGTGATTTCAATACCATTGGGCTTCTTCGGAGGGATTGGCGGAGCGTCTAAGCGGGGGATATTAGTAAAAGGCAGCAACTATCTTGAAGCGTTGAACAATGTTGAAGTGGTTGTTTTCGATAAGACAGGTACTTTAACTAAAGGTATATTTGAGGTTGTGGATGTTAACCCCCAAGCCGATTTTACTGATGAGGAATTGATTGAATATGCGGCATTTGCTGAAAGTCATTCAAGTCATCCAATTGCACTGTCCATTCTGAAAGTCTATAACAAAGATGTCGATATTACTAAAATTGAAAACTATGAGGAAATTGCAGGTCATGGGATTCTGGCTAAAGTTGGTGGTAAAGAGATTCTTGCCGGAAACAGCAAGCTGATGAATAAAGAAAACATTATATATCAGGAAGTTGAGACTCTAGGTACAGTAGTACATGTTGCAGTAGACAAGAAGTATGCAGGAAATATTGTAATATCAGACGCTGTGAAGGAAGATTCAGCTGATGCGATTAAAGGATTGAAGGCAGTAGGTGTTAGAACTACAGTAATGCTAACCGGCGATAGGAAGTCTGTAGGCGAAAAAATAGGAGCCCAGCTGGGTATCGACGAGGTATATACAGAATTGCTACCGGCTGACAAGGTAGAAAAAATCGAGTCCCTGGAAGCCAAGAAATCTCATAAGGGGAAAATTGTATTTGTTGGTGATGGCATCAACGATGCTCCGGTACTTGCAAGAGCGGATATCGGCGTGGCAATGGGCGGCTTGGGGTCTGATGCTGCAATTGAAGCAGCTGATATAGTTATCATGACGGATGAACCATCAAAAATTGTCACTGCAATTAAAGTAGCAAAAAGGACCAGGAACATTGTGATGCAAAACATTGTGTTTGCATTAGGGGTTAAAGCCATATTCCTTGCACTTGGTGCGGTGGGAGTTGCAACTATGTGGGAAGCTGTATTCGCTGACATGGGTGTGGCAATAATCGCAATATTAAATGCAATGAGAGTAATGAATACAAAAAGTATATAAGCCTACATGAATTATTAACCCCTTGATTTATTTCCTCAAAGATAAAATCAAGGGGTATCTGTATTTAAATTTATCTTAGGTAATTGCGAAATGAAAAAGATTTGGATGACACGGGGACGTTTCGTTTGTCATATCCGTTAAGCTGTGATACACCTGAAAAAATCAGAAGAGGGTAATTCGGTACATTCACCGTAATCCCTAAAAGCGGGAATGATTGCCTGACTGGAAGAATGACCATGGAGTAGTTATGATAAAGTTATCCAGGGCTATCAGGGAAATCCGACTGCACTTGATGTTGAGATTATCAAAGACTATTTCCCAACGGTGGCAGATTTTGTTCGTTTTTTCGGAGAAAGAAAATCAGGATGCCTCGAAACCAATCAAAAATCTAGATTGAGTGATGCACAGCTTAAGATATGCTGAGTCAGAACAGCGAATATTAAAATCTGGGCGAATTGTTTGTTGAAAAGCGAAACCAGTTGATCCGACAGATTCAGCAGGAAACGGACAGCAGTATCCGTCAATTGAGTCGGGTGCTGGGTCTGGGTAAGATGATAGTAGAACAGGCATTGAAGCGGTAAATATGACAAATGAAACGGCCCCTCGTCATTTATAGCGTAAAGCTTTTTGATAACCAGTTGTGTGTGCCGTGAGCAATAGCGGCGAAATGGAGGTTTAAAATGTTAAATAAAGCAATCGAAATTGCTGCAATTGCTCATACTGGGCAAGTTGATAAAGCCGGAGCACCCTACATATTACACCCACTCCGAGTGATGCTCTCAAGAGATAATGATCTTGAACGAATATGTGCAGTATTGCATGATGTCGTAGAGGATTCGGAGTTTTCCTTTGAAGATTTACGTAAACAGAGGTTTTCAGAAGAAGTCATTGAGGTATTGGATTGCCTGACTAAGCGCGATGGAGAATGTTATGATGCATTTATTGGCAGAGTAATAGAAAATGAAACGGCCTGTCGGGTGAAACTGGCAGATATCGCTGATAATATGGATTTAACACGTATTGAAAAGCCAACCGAGAAAGACCAGGAACGGATTAAAAAATATGAAAAAGCGGTTGAAACTATTTTAGCAGCGTTATCATCAGAGATTGAATAAATATGACACGGGGATGCTTCGTTTGTCATGCATTCAGTTGGGAGCCTTTGGGTATCTTGTCCGTTTGCCCAAAAGATAGAAAAATAATACAAAAGTATTTGCATAAATAGATTAGGTACTTTGATTATGCAGACTAGATTTTAGAGCATCCTCACAATGCCCGGGGAAGGAAAAACATGAAAATCACAAAAGCAGAAAAAGCAGATCTTGAAAATATTTTATCACTTCAGTATTTAGCATACCAGAGCGAAGCGAGACTGTTAAATAATTATGAAATTCAGCCATTGACCCAAACACTGGAAGAAGTATTGCTGGAGTTTGAAAAAGGAACATTCTATCAAGCCGTAAATGAAAAAAATGAACTGATTGGATCGGTCAGAGGTTTTGTTGACAATGATACGCTCTATATCGGCAAATTGATTGTACATCCCGATTATCAGGGAAATGGCATCGGCACAGCACTGCTGAAAGAAATTGAAAAAGACAACTCCGGACTACGACAAGAACTGTTTACCAGTGATCAAAGTCTTAGAAATTTAAGACTTTATAAACGCCTCGGCTTTGTCCAATTCAAAATCAAACCGCTG
Organism: Acetobacterium wieringae; assembly: GCF_023700225.1. Classification (NCBI taxonomy): domain Bacteria; kingdom Bacillati; phylum Bacillota; class Clostridia; order Eubacteriales; family Eubacteriaceae; genus Acetobacterium; species Acetobacterium wieringae. Next base: position 3,639,616 of record NZ_CP097897.1, on the reverse strand, counting down.
TCAAAAGATTTGAATCTGGTATTTATGGAGAAAAAACCGGGATTGCTCGAGATATGATATGAGGATGACTCGGTAATTGCATAACAGCGTTCCATTGACATCTCTCTCATCCCCTTTGTCATAGGGAACGGGTAAGATGATATGGAGTGAGATTAAAAACAATAACGTGGTAGATAACCAGGAGAAACGATCAAGGACATTATCACAGAGACAATCGACAATTTATACAGAAATAATATGATCGGATTATGTGGAAACCCTCCCATAATTATATGAACTGATTCAAAAATTGATGATGCGGGCCATTGTGGCAATATCCTCAGAAGCCATTGCAAATTTTGACTTCTCAATAAGAATATTTTTGCCGGTCATAATATAAGACGGCATCACCCGAATATTCCCATAATAGATTTCGCTATTTCGCAATTTGTAGGTGGCAACCGCCGGAATGACATTTTTCTTGGTTGTCTTTTTGGCCAACATGCTAAACGCTTTTTTGGCAACGTCGCCCATGAGCATAATTACTTTGACATTTGGGAATAAGGAAAGCTCTTTTTCCAGGTAGGGTAAGCTATTTTGGATACTGTTTTTTTTAATTGTGTAATCTGACTTAGGTGTTTTGACTGCGTTTGTAATATAGACACCCATGTGCAAGATATCCTGGATATCCTTGACTGGCAATCCAGACTTTTGAAAAAGTGGTATCGTTGTTGTCAAGTAATCGGCATCACGCTGTCCGTAAAAATCTTGAGTGGGGTCGGCTGGAACGACCTCGTTTATCATGATTGTCTTGATTTTCAGGGGATCAAGCTCTATATCATTTAACTGGATATTTTCTGCAACGCCAACTGCTTTTTCTAATTCGGCTCTCACATTCATTTTTAATACTCCTTTGAAGTCATCTAATGGCGGTTTTGTGTTTTTCTGTTTGAACGGATGCACTTTTTTGAATAACAACGTAGAGATCTGTTTATTGGTGCGTCTTATCGAGAAACGCTTTTACCGCCGCATTGACCTGTTCAGGACGTTCAAGCGGCAGGATATGCCCTGCGTTCGGAATGACTTCCAACTCGGCTTTTGTGCCACTGTCGGTAACCCGTTTTACCGCGTTGGCAATCTCAAACTGCTTCACCAGAACACTGTCCGCTCCTCTTAGCCAGAGTGTCGGACATTTAATCAACGGAAGCCGGTCAAGAAGGGTCCACTTTAATCGGAACGGTCCGATGCAGCTCAACTGCCAGTCGTCCATGTCATTTTCGCCATAGTGATATTTACCCTTTATCTCATCCTCAAGAATTGAAGTCAACCGGTCCGGATCCGTTGGTTTTGAACCACCCACATAAATAGACTCCAGCAATTTTCTCATCGCCGCATGGTCTTTCTTAATATACCTTCGGTTAAGCATCCTAAGCATACCGGGGATCTTTATGTAAAGCCATACGATAAATTGCGAATCGACCGTTTCGCTCAAGCCGCCCGGCACATTCTCAACACCATTTGATATTTTTTCGCATCAATCGTATCATTCATTCTGGGGTTCAAAATCTGGGTTTAAAATATTATCGTTGATCATTTCCAGCATTACATCAACAAGCATGGGGTCAAACTGCGTTCCCCGACCATTCTTAAGTTCATAAATTATATAATCTCTGGTTTGTCGTTCGCGGTATGGTCTGGTGCTGTTCATAGCATCAACGGCGTCGGCTATTCCAATAATTCGTGCCTCAATAGGGATTTTTTCTCCAATCAAACCATAGGCATATCCAGTCCCATCAAAGCGCTCGTGATGATAAAGAGCTCCTTCTGAAACCTTTTCAATCGCTGTGAAATCTTTTAAAATAATACTTCCGATTTCGACATGTTTTTTTATCTGTTCATATTCCTCCTCGGTCAATGCATTTCACTTCAATAGTAATGCATCTGGGATGCCAATTTTGCCAATATCATGAACGAGGGCTATATTATAAAGATTTTCCACCTTTTTTTCTGACCAGCCCAGACGTCGTGCCATTTCTGCTGAATACTCCGATACCCGTTCGGAGTGTCTGCAAGTGTATTCATCTCTTGCGTCCAACGCATTATTGACCGACAGAATAGTTTGCAGTAAGATACTTTCCACTTTTGCATGCTCTGCCTGAACTGCTTCCTGCAAATCTCTATTTGCCATCATTACCTTATAATGTGCTTCTTGAAGTTCTTTTTCCCGATTTCTTTCGATTCGTAAAATATCGGTAACATCACTGCATTGAAGGTAATAGATCAGATTACTTCGATCAATTGTCTGAACAAACATTTTTTTTAATTGCCCATTTGGAAGTTCACAAACATGAAAAAAAGATCCATCTTCTCCACAGCGCTTATTAATATAATTTACAATACCATCCTGGCGGGAAAATTCTTGTCCAAAATAACGTGCAAATTGCTGAAAGCCCCGAGACGATTTAAAATACTCTTTTAGATTGATATCGAAATTTTTCCGATTCTGATCTTGGCCTTTGCCGAAAATAAACCGGCATTTATTAGCCGACAAATCAATATAGGCAATATAGTCATGTTCATTTTTGATGGTTTGCATCATCATCATATCAGCCACTAACTCATCAGTGACGTTTTCTTCCCACACTTTGATGAATATTTCTCCGCTATCCGGGGATTTCATCATCGTAATTTCCAGGGCAATATAGATTCGTCCCTCTTTTGTCTGAAGTGTGAGGGTTCTATTTCTTGGGTATGATCTGCTTTCATATCTAAAGATCATATGCTTTTTTTGACAGATATTGAAAAAATAGTCATCTTCTTTCACAATAGATTTTCGATGCAGACAATTTATGTAATTATCAAAGGTCTTTCCATCATTTGTACTGTCATAAATAAAAGCATGTCCTTCATCAAGGATCGCTTCATTTTGAGTGAAATTCCATACCCGAAAACCCCTGTACCCATTTTGATAGAATGGAAGCTTGTTGGTGCTTCCTGTAAACATGATGTTGTTAAAAGCCACCCGTTTATGTCGAAGCATATTGTCCTGGTTAATTTCTGAATCCCCTGTTTGATATTCATAAAAATATATTGTATAGGCAGGTTCATCATTCCAAGATGAGGAAATAACATTTACCTCCAGATTTCTATGCGTATTCGGTTCCTCAATCACTTTTGGCCCTATGTCAACCATATCAAATATTTTTTTCATTGAGTTAGGAAAATCGCTATAAAAATACTGTTGAAATGTCATTCCACTGTCATAGTTGATTTTAGGTGGGAGCATGCGACATACAGCTTTATTAAAATAGAGTAATTGTTTTTCTTTTCTGGAGACCACCACCATTGCACCCATATTTTCATCGAAAAAACGTGTTTTTGGTGATTCAAACTCCTGTAACGTCTGTATTAATATCTGTTCTGAATCTGTGATATCAAGATATTCAATAAAAGCCAGATTCGTACCATCTTCCATCAGTCGAAATTGTCCAACTGCATGGACATAGCGGTATTCATTCTGACCATATAACTTGGTGCGATAGGTAATATCATAGGAATCTTGTTTGGTTGCAAAACGGTAACCAAGTCTAGCCAGCATTTCGGCATCATCAGGATGAACATTTCCAAACATATTGTTGTTAAAATGATCAATAAGTTGACTTCGTTCTTCACCTATAAAATTACACAAGCCGTCTGATACCAACAAAGTAACCACTTTACCATTAATATACTGAAATATACCAAGAGGCATTGGAAACATCTCATATGCTGCTCTATGGTCATTTGAAAAGAGATATACCTGCCCACTACTCATCGTGCTCTCCTCATAAATATAGTATATATTTTCGACTTTGCAAATATACTATCATATTATTAAACGTTTGAATATTTAATTTTGGAAGAGAATTAGAGTTACATTCGATTAGATGTAATCGTTTTTTATTCTGCTGTAAACGTTTGTCTGCATTAAAATACGATTCATCATTTTGGTAGCTTTTTCTTACAAGGATACACATTTAACGTTCGAAAGAGAAACTTTAAATCATTAATTTCAATTGATGACATAAACGTCCCCTTGTCATCCGTTTGTGCGTTTTTGGCAGAAAAAGAAAAATTTCTTTTGTAGCACGTTATTTTGATAAACTTTTCAGTAACTTGCATCGAAAAAATGAGGGGCGTTGCCGCAGAAACCATTATTATATGGTATAATGAAACAAATTGCTGTGGGAAGATTTAAATGGACATAAATAAAATTTAAGCAGATTGCAATTATTCATACCAGTTTAAATAAAGTGTCGGGCCTGTTTTTCTTTTTCTGCCCGATCGTCTACCCTTTTTTGGGTAATCGTCTGCTTATCATAACGGGATTTCTGGCTTTTTTTGCAGCAATTGAAGAGTTCCTGATTATCCTTACATCAAAAACGCTGAATTTAAACAGAACAAGCATTTTCTCTAGGCAGTAAAGCGGGGTGCGATCAAATGTAATTGGATCGAAGTGGAAAAAATGACATGGGGAGATTTCGATTGTCATGCCCTTGTCTTGCGGGCGCTTCGTTTGTGATATATTTAAAACAGCTAAATCAAATTTGTTGGAGGTAAAAGGATGAAAACGATTAACGAACAAATAGCGGCGTATACTCAGCAGTTGCAGCAAGGTGAAATCCAAATTGCATACAAAGGGATATTGGCATTTATAGGTAAATTAAGAGCCGCTTTTATTAAAAAATACCCACATTACGATGTCAGCAACATTTATCAGGGATATCTGGACATGTCCTATTTTTCTTTGAGTACGAAGCCATTAAAAGAAAAAGGTTTAAAAATTGCGATTGTGTATTTACATGAAAAAGGGTCTTTCGAGGTATGGCTTTCGGCGCGGAACCGCAATATTGCCAGGACACATCAATCGATACTTGATAGCCTTTCAGATGAAATAAGTGTATTTCATGATAAAAATAATCAGGACGCTGTCGCTGAATGCATATTGACAGGCACACCAGATTTTGAAGATCAGGCGCTCTTGATCGATACGATTGATTATGGAGTTGAGAAATTTGTTGCGGCGATAGTCAATCGTATAAAATAAAAAGTTGATGCTGACTATGCCTGACAAGAAGGGGAATAACCATGCCGAAAACGAGAAAAATGCTATGTGACTGGAAAGCGCCTTATATTCAATCGCTGATGAGGTTAATTGAAACGCAGAGTAAAGAAACCCTTGCAAACTGGGCCATTACTTATTGTGAAGAGAGGCTACTACCATTATGGGAGCGGGACTACCCGGATGATCTGCGACCACAGCAGGCTTTGAAGGCGGCTCGAGAATGGTTGTCAGGGACGATTAAACTGCCCCAGGCAAAAAAGAAAATTCTCGCCTGTCATGGCGCTGCCCGTGATGCAGAGGGAAATCCGGTGGCGCAAGCGGTGGCCCGGGCCATTGGTCAATCGGCATCGACCATTCATTCCGCCCGGCATTGTATCGGTTTGGCTTTTTATGGCGCTTTGGCAGTCGCCTATGATCAGCTCGGGACAGCGGCAAGCTGGGATGAAATTGAACACTGTCTTAGCCGCAGAGTGTGGTCGTATCGAAGCCGCTTTGCGCAGTATGGCAGTGGAGCATGAAAGAAACCCGGCAAAAATCAACTGGAACTGTTAAATCGGACAAAGCGCAAAAAAAGGGGAACAGGTGGGATTGCAGAAAGAAGATCTTTGGGAACTGGCGGGAAGTGTCCCCTTATCATGATTAAAGTACTGGAGGTATTGAAAATGATGAAGACTGCTGTCATTTATGCAACGAAAACCAAACATTCAAAAAAATTGGCGGAAGCGATCGGTTTGTTTTTGAATACTACAGCCCAAGATATCGCTAAGAATCCGGCCTTGGATGATGTCGATTTGCTTTTTATCGTTGGCGGTATTTATGGTGGTGCCAGTATGCCGGAATTATTGTCATACATAAAAACGTTTGAGGCACCCATGCCCAAATATGCAGCACTGGTAACAAGCTGCGCTTCAGGGAGTCAAAGGCAGACTGTGGTTTGCAATATACTTGAAGAAAAGGGAGTAAAAGTTCTTGACGAATTTGTTTGCAAGGGTAGGATTTTATTTGTTTCCGCAACGCATCCAAACGCAGAGGATTTAAAAGCAGCAATCGACTTTGCACAAAAAATTGTAGCTGGGGTCTAAAATAAGTTTTGCATTCAACGAATGCATATAAAAAGACTGAGAACGGAAGCCCATGTTCGATATCGCCCAGAAGTACAACACGAGCCCCGGACTGAAAGGCCTGTTTGCGCTACCGAACCTTGGGGACAGCAGACCTGCTATATTGCAGATCCTGAAGGCAATTTGATTGAAATAGGATCATTTACTAATGAAGGAGAAATGCAAGCATGAAAAAGTGGTACGACGAAGAATTTGAATTTGAGATAGAAGTTACTGGATTTCTTCGCAGTGATCATACCGAGCATTACTGCCGCAACGGCGAAGAGATAGGGGATAAATATACCTGCACCTACGGTTGTCCCGTAAATAATCAGGGATATGGAATCTGCTCAAAGATGATGCAGATTCTCTTTGCAGATATGCAGGCAGTAAGAAGCGGCGGAGATTTGATGAATGTAGGTGGATCAGAGAAATACATCAAGGATTATGTGTGTCCGGATGGATGTGTCTGTTTTAAAATGACGGCAAATAAGACCGAAAATGTAAATTTCTATAAAGGAAATTTTTTTCAGCAGTGAGACTTGTAGTAATAAATCAATATAATGTTTAAGAAAAATCTAGTGATTATTTTTGAAAGAGGCAACACTAAACAGACCTAATAGTATCAGGCTTTTAAAAGGATATGCGCATCGATTTAAAAATCGATATTACACACTCCTTTCTAGTGCATAGAGTTGGTGGTTGCGTAGTAGCACATCCACCATGCGCACTATTTTTCTTGCGGTAAGAACGGGGGCACGTTTGTGCTGATGTTTGGGAACTTCAGGTTGCTTTTTGAGATCGTATTAACGATAAACTGGTTCACTTCGCATGACCGAGTCGGCAGCTTCGACCAGGTAATAACGAGATAGTAGTTTCCAGTTTTAGTGGTGACGGTTAAAGTTGCCGGATTGTTTTCGCTTCCAATAAAGCCCGGCATACTTGGCAATTTTGGCTTTGTCTTCAAACCGTTCAATCTGAACCAATTTTGCAAGCATGCAAGCGTATAGACAGGGCCAATATCCGGTATACCCAATAAAGACTTTGATTCCGGTATCGTAGTAAGCCGGTTTTTAAATAGCTTTATTCATTGTCTGAATTGCCATTTTCAACATCGAATCAGCATCTGATTGAAGCAAAAATATCACTGAGAATCCGACCTTGCATAAAAATTGCAGAAAAGTATTTGGGAGAAAAACGGTGAATTGAGTCGAGGGGACACAGCGCCGATTAAACTTTGCTACGGGGGTATTTAGATGGAAATTAAGGTTTTTAAAATCAATGCATTTGCAAAGACTGAAATAGGAGGAAATCCGGCTGGTGTTGTGACAAACGCTGATGAGCTATCTGAAAATGATATGAAAAAGATCGCTGGAATTGTTGGTCTCAGTGAGACTGCTTTTGTCATGAAATCTGATGTTGCCGACTTCAGAGTACGCTTTTTCACGCCAACTGAAGAAGTCGATTTGTGCGGTCATGCCACCATCGGAACGTTTTCGACGTTACTTAAAAAAGGTTATATTCAGTGTGGAAATTACACACAAGAGACAAAAGCGGGCATTTTAAATGTTGCGGTGAGAGAAGACGCTTCGATTATGATGAATCAAGCGAAGCCAAGCTTTTATGAGATGATAGAAAAAACGGAAATTGCGGATTCTCTAAATATTTCAGTAGCTGACATAAATGAAGCATTGCCTGTACAGATTGTATCGACTGGAATCAAAGATATCATCATACCAATCAGAAATATGAATGTGCTTTGTGGCATTAAGCCGGATTTTTCCATGATTTCTAATATCAGCAAAAAATACAACGTAATTGGGTATCATTTGTATGCACGTAATTCGCTCAATAATTCAAGTGTCCATTGTCGTAACTTTGCACCGCTATATGGTATTCCTGAAGAGTCGGCAACAGGAACATCAAACGGCGCATTGGCGTGTTATTTACTTAAATATAATCAGATTACGCCTGAATACGCTAAAAACGTGTCTTTTGCGCAGGGAGACTCAATGAACAGGCCATCGGAGATTATGATTTCGATAAGCGTGGAAAACGATGAAATACATGAAGTTCGAGTTGGTGGAAAAGCTTTAAATCTAACAGAGATTAAAATTGAAGTATAAACAATAGCTATAACAAATGACGTCGGGACGCTTCGTTTGTCATGCCCATCAATCGGCGAGATGCTTGAAAAAAGCCTGCAAATAAAAAGTCAATAGGAAATTGAGAGCTTTGTAAAAAAAAGTATATTCAAGAAATAAGCACGACAAAAAGACCAGCAAATATCGTTGGTCTGAAGATTAGGAAATCTGTGGTAAGTGTTACGAAAGAGACAGCAGGTATTCTTTTACTCTACCATAGTAGATACGCAGAAACTTATTAGCGCCTGCAGTCATGTAAACATAGTAAGGTTTACCCTGAGCACGTTTCTTGTCGAGAAACTGATAAACAGCATCATCTTGTGGCTTGGTTTTGATAAGAGCATCCATGACCTGAAATAGCGTTTTACGCAAAGACGAAGAACCTCGTTTGGAAGTATGGACACTTTTTTGTTCATAGGTTCCAGACTGGTTAACACCTGGATCAACGCCTGCAAAGGCAGTAAGAGCACCCTTATGTGTAAACCGTGTAACATCGCCGATTTCAGCAATCAACTGAGGGCCAAGAGATGATCCAACACCTTTCATTCCCATGACGATTGAGTATTCAGGAAGTTTGGATGCGGTTTCATTCATCAGAGTACGAAGTGATTCTACAGTTTTGGAAGCAATGTTTAATTGATCGACAGCTTGTTTCACAATGAGTTTGGTCAAATGATCTTTAGGAAGTACAGGAACAAGTTCCTTTGCTGCTCCATAGATTTCTTCAGCTTTTAATTGACTGAAGTTGTACTTATTTCGCTTACACCATTTCTGATAATGGACGGTGAAAGCGTGAAGAGACATTTTACGAACACAGTCTACATGCCAGTATGCAGCAGCGAAATCAACCCATTTCTGGCTGCCATCATCACGAGCAGGGCTGTTGAAGTAAGTATTGACACCTGGATAGGTTTGATCAAGTATGCCGATAAAATTATTTTTCATAGCCGTTTTGTGCTTCATGTAAAAACCAAACTGACGGTTCATTGTTTTTAACTGATTACGTATTTCATCCATAAGATTATACTGTTTCAAATCATTCCAACTGTCAAGAGCATAACGCGCTATTTTAATAGCATCTGCTTTATCAGATTTGACTTTACGTAGAGAGTTGTCACCGAAATCTTTAATAAGCTTAGGATTTATGGCACTTACAAAAAGATTTGCCTGAGAAAGCTCACGTGCCAGTGGCTCATAATAACGACCCGTATGCTCCATAACGATGCGGGATTCGCCGTCAATGGATTGGATCTGGTTGATGAGAGAACGGATTTCTTTGGAAGTGTGGCGAATCTCAAAAGGCAAAGAAACAATCTCACCATACGGGCGGATAATAGCGATCATGCTTTTGCCCTTGGAAACATCAATACCTACTGCGTTCATGTTCATAAATTTGTCACTCCTTAAAATTATTGCAATGGATAAACACCAGTTTTACTCATTGCCTATTCAATCTACTGTGGTGTGACACGAACGTACTGTAGGACAGCAGTTCAACCTGCATAAAACGAACGCTGCGAATGAGGAGCCGGTTATCAGTCTTTTTTACGGACGCGAAGTCCAAGAAAGGCAGACGATATACCTATTGCTCTTACATTCTAACAGCTTAAGCAACAAGATGGATAATGTCCTAACTGGTTGTTAGGTACTATGACCATAAATATATTGTAGTAGAAGGAAGAAATGTATCGATTCCCGGGTTTTTCAATGGGACGTCTGCAAAGGCATGATAGGGATCTTTTGTGTGGATTTGAGTTTTAAAGTAGGGGTGAATACTGGTGAATATAAGGAAAGTTGAAAACAATAAGAAAGCATTTATCGACTTGCTTTTATTGGCTGACGAACAGGAAGACATGATCGACAAGTACCTTGAGCGTGGGGACATGTTTGTTTTGGATGATCATGGCGTTAAAGCCGAGTGTGTGGTTACGAAAGAGGCAGAGGGTATTTATGAGCTTAAGAACATTGCGGTTATGCCCGATTGTCAGCGAAAGGGATATGGAAAAGGACTGATCGATTTTCTGTTTTTTCATTACAGCGATTGCAAGACAATGCTTGTAGGAACGGGTGATGTTCCTTCGGCGCTCTGTTTTTATCAGAAATGTGGATTTACAGAATCATATCGGATACAAAACTTTTTTACGGACAATTATGACCATCCAATGTTTGAGGATGGGACACAGCTTGTGGATATGGTATACCTGAAGCGAGAGCGATGAAGGATTATGATCCTGACTATCACCAGTTATGGCTTAAGCGCTTATATTTGGGGGCCAAACGCAGCGACTTTTACAGTAGCTTGCGCTAAAAAGGCAGACCCAGTCAAGCGCTGTTTGGCATATCATGATAGGCTATCAGTCAAGGAGGTGCTTTAAAATGCATGCATGGGAACAAATACAAGAAACCATTGATTTTATTGAAGACCATTTGACTGAGGAAATTGAAATTGAAAAGCTGGCCGGGATGGCTGCCCTGTCACCCTTTTATTTTCAGCGTCTGTTTAGCCGGTTAGTCAAAAAGCCGGTGGCCGAATACATCCGGTTACGGCGAATGGCCAAGGCAACCGAGGCGTTGCTGCAAGCGGATCAGCGTGTTCTGGATATCGCATTGGAGTTGGGTTTTTCATCGCACGAGAATTTTTCCCGAACCTTTAAGGATACCTTTGGGATGACACCAAGTGAATACCGCAAGAATCCGACTGCACTGAATTATATGACTAAACCGGAGCTGCTACTTAACTATGTGCTGCTTGATGAAGGGGTACCGCTTATCACGGAGGGAATTGTCCTCGAGATTAACCGGCAGAAGCTGAGGGAACCGGCCTTTTTTGTGGGACTCGAGAAAAAGCTGCCGGTCCAGTTTTTAAATGGCCTGGGAACGGAATCCGGTGCAGATCCCCTGGATACCCTTTGGCGGGATTTTCATCGGCAGAAGGGGGCAGTATTAGGGCTTCCCGATGATGTCGAAGAAATTGGGGTGACCTATCCTTGTTCTGAGGAGGGCTACTTTTGTTATTTTGCCGGCGGAACAGCCCAAGCGGCTGTAATTCCGGAAAATATCAGCAGTTGGGAGCTGCCGCAAGGAGACTACATTGTTTGCAGTTTTGAAGCCGAGAACTTCAAAGAGCTGGTGATGGATGCTTTATACAAGGCCCAGCAATACCTGTATCAGGTTTGGCTGCCAAATAAAAATTTGTCGACTGATTTCTTTTGTGCGGAGCGTTACTCAAGCCATTCACCCGAAACGACAAGCATGGAGGTCTGGCTGAAGCTGACCAATTAGCTTTCAGGTTATCACAGAATAATGATCGAATTGTGAGAAGACATGTTAACTGATGATCGTTCATAAAACGAAATAATTCGGACGGTTCTCTCACAATTCTTTAAAAACTTTGAGAAGATGCGATAACAGCACCCGTAATATTTTTTTAGACATACGTGACATACAGGTGTCATGTTTCCCATGATAAAATGGCGGCAAAAACCAAAGGAGAAAATTCATAATGAAATTAGAAGGCGTCGGGGTGTTTGTAAAGGATATGGCTACCATGATCCGTTTTTATCGGGAGGTGTTGGGGTTTGAAATTAAAGAATCAGAAGACACCAGCAATGTCTATTTGGAAAAAGACGGAACGCTGTTTCTTTTCTTTGGCAGACAGGATTTTGAAGCGATGACCGGGCGCAGATTTGGCTATGCACAAGGCGTCAATGGACATTTTGAAATTGCACTGAGTGTTGAAAATTTTGACGAAGTGGACAGAAAGTTTGCTGAGATTACCGCAAAAGGTGGCCAGCCGGTCATGCCACCAACAACAGAGCCTTGGGGTCAGCGCACCTGTTATATTGCTGATCCAGAGGGAAACCTGATCGAGATTGGTTCTTTTGTAAAAGGCGAGGATTAATGTTCCCTGGTAAACTTGAGGCAATGAGCAAAGTTAAGTCATAAAGATACCTTTTTTCGCAGATCACAAAAGGTTTTCTTGTATGCCTTGTGATTTATGGCAGACTGGAGTTTTCTTTAATTGCGACAAAAAATGAGCAGTTTGGATTGCAAATTCAACGTGCTCATTTTTTACATAGTACCCTTTTGCAATGCCCTTTTAAACACGTTGCTTCTTGGGTTTAACGGCCAAAACAGTATAAATAGCATCATTAATTTTACGCTTCTTCACAATCTCAAAGCCAGTGCTTAACAATATTTTTTCGAGTTCCGCTGATTGAATACGAATCGACATGGGCGGGCCTTCGACAATCAAGTCGTCCTTTTCATACTCAAGACATAATAGGTGACCGCCGACTGATAGCACTTCAAATATTTTGCTGAGCGCTGTCGTCAGTGACCTTACTTCATGAAGGATTAGAGAAGCCATAACAAAATCAATGCTGTCATTTTGAAGACTTAAATTCTCAATGGTCTCTTGAAGCAGTTCGATGTTAGCAAGTCCTTTTTCGTTCGCTTTGGCTTCGATAACATTGAGCATGCGTTTGTCAGGGTCCATGGCATAAACGTTACCCATTGTCCTCACTGCCATCGGAATCGTAAAAAATCCTGAACCAGCGCCCACATCAAGTAGGGTATGGTTTTTATGAATGGGCATTTGGTTAATAAGCACTTCGGGTGGAATCAGACTCTCTCTTTGTTTACTATCTAAGAAAGCGATTTTGGTTAAAAATTTTTGATCCGGTTGGTTATGTTCCATGATAAAATCTCCTATTAAATATAAATCAGACTGTATTTATCTATGATCGCGCTAAAAAAATGAGCAGTTAAAACTGCATCTGTTGCCCGCTCATCTTTTAGATAATGTTGTAAAACCGTTTTTCCTTAAGATCGTTCACCATTTTCTCTTCAGCATCTCTCATAACCTTTTCGATTGGGCAAGCACCGTTCTCGTTCATTTCACAAGTAAAAAGAGCGCCGCTACCTTCAATGGCTTTTATGACGTCATAAAAGCTAATTTCAGTCTTAGGTTTTCTAAGACTATAGCCACCATTTACACCCGCAGTAGACTGAATAAGGTCAGCCTTTACTAATTGGGTTAGTATCTTGGACAGGTAGGTAGGTGAAATATTCATATGACTCGCTAATGGCTGAAGACTAAAATTGTTAGTGCCTTCCTGCTTAATGAAATAGGCCATTATATGCAAGGCATAATCCGTTGCTTTCGTATATTTCATAATTACTCCTCCACAAAGAAAATACAGACTGTATTTGTCTTTGATTATAAGCGACAAGATTTGAAATGTCAATAACATTTTTATCAGCAATAGATTTGCCCTATGACACAGGGAGTTTTTTTGTCATGCCCATCAAGCTGTGATATACTTGAAAAAAGTCGGCAATGAAGTGACGGGTATAGCAAAACGAAACGCCCCCTTGTCATTCGGAAAAGTTATTTGGGGCGAAAATTCAGCGAAGCTATTTATTGCTGTTCATGGCAATATGTCAAACAAGACGGATGCGGTCATCGTGACAGTTGCGGAAAAATTGACACAACTGGGATATCAGGTGTTGAACTTTGATCTGCCGGAGCATGGTGAACACAAAAATAAGGAGCTGGTTATCAGTCTAATATACGGACGCAAAGTCCAAGAAAGGAAGACGACATACCTATTGTTCTCTACATTCTAACAGCTTAAGCAACAAGATCCGATTAAGTAGGAAGAAAGGAATAGTTAGACACATGGACAAAGAAATTAAGATCAGGAATGAAGAAGAAAGCGATTATCAGCGAGTAGAAGAAATTACCAGAAAATGTTTTTGGAATTTATATATCCCGGGGTGTAATGAGCACTACCTGGTTCATGTTATGCGATCCCACGAAGATTTTCTACCAGCATTGGATCTGGTGATTGAAGTTGATAATCAGATCATCGGGAATATCATGTATACGAGAGCAAAACTGATTGATGAGTCCGGGGCAGAAAAAGAGATTTTAACCTTCGGGCCCGTCTGCATTTTGCCGGAGTATCAGCGAAAGGGTTATGGAAAAAAACTAATTGAGTATTCCTTTGAACTGGCTGTCGCACTGGGCTATGATGTGATTGTCATCTTTGGGAATCCGAATAATTATGTCAGCCGTGGCTTTAAGAGTTGCAAGCGATATAATATCTGTCTAGAAAATGATATCTATCCATCGGCAATGATGGTCAAAGAACTGAAACCGGAAGTCCTGGACGGAAGAAAATGGGTCTACCATCAAAGTCCGGTATTTGAAATCGATGAACAAGAAGCGGAGCGCTTCGAAGCGGGTTTGGAAAGCCTGGAGAAAAAATATCAGCCAAGTCAGGAAGAATTTTTTATTCACAGTCATTCGATTATTCGGTGAAAATGCTTTATGACAAACGAAATGTCACATTGACATCTCTGGCCGAACGAACAGCTTTCGCCGATCTTCGGAAACGGATCATTTTTAAAAAGGACATGATTGACATTTGATTTTCTAAAAGTATCGGTTGATTCTCAAGTCGTTTTATAGTTTAATGAAGTTGACTAAAAAAGCCTGCAAATAAAAAGTCAATAGGAAATTGAGAGCTTTGTAAAAAAAAGTATATTCAAGAAATAAGCACGACAAAAAGACCAGCAAATATCGTTGGTCTGAAGATTAGGAAATCTGTGGTAAGTGTTACGAAAGAGACAGCAGGTATTCTTTTACTCTACCATAGTAGATACGCAGAAACTTATTAGCGCCTGCAGTCATGTAAACATAGTAAGGTTTACCCTGAGCACGTTTCTTGTCGAGAAACTGATAAACAGCATCATCTTGTGGCTTGGTTTTGATAAGAGCATCCATGACCTGAAATAGCGTTTTACGCAAAGACGAAGAACCTCGTTTGGAAGTATGGACACTTTTTTGTTCATAGGTTCCAGACTGGTTAACACCTGGATCAACGCCTGCAAAGGCAGTAAGAGCACCCTTATGTGTAAACCGTGTAACATCGCCGATTTCAGCAATCAACTGAGGGCCAAGAGATGATCCAACACCTTTCATTCCCATGACGATTGAGTATTCAGGAAGTTTGGATGCGGTTTCATTCATCAGAGTACGAAGTGATTCTACAGTTTTGGAAGCAATGTTTAATTGATCGACAGCTTGTTTCACAATGAGTTTGGTCAAATGATCTTTAGGAAGTACAGGAACAAGTTCCTTTGCTGCTCCATAGATTTCTTCAGCTTTTAATTGACTGAAGTTGTACTTATTTCGCTTACACCATTTCTGATAATGGACGGTGAAAGCGTGAAGAGACATTTTACGAACACAGTCTACATGCCAGTATGCAGCAGCGAAATCAACCCATTTCTGGCTGCCATCATCACGAGCAGGGCTGTTGAAGTAAGTATTGACACCTGGATAGGTTTGATCAAGTATGCCGATAAAATTATTTTTCATAGCCGTTTTGTGCTTCATGTAAAAACCAAACTGACGGTTCATTGTTTTTAACTGATTACGTATTTCATCCATAAGATTATACTGTTTCAAATCATTCCAACTGTCAAGAGCATAACGCGCTATTTTAATAGCATCTGCTTTATCAGATTTGACTTTACGTAGAGAGTTGTCACCGAAATCTTTAATAAGCTTAGGATTTATGGCACTTACAAAAAGATTTGCCTGAGAAAGCTCACGTGCCAGTGGCTCATAATAACGACCCGTATGCTCCATAACGATGCGGGATTCGCCGTCAATGGATTGGATCTGGTTGATGAGAGAACGGATTTCTTTGGAAGTGTGGCGAATCTCAAAAGGCAAAGAAACAATCTCACCATACGGGCGGATAATAGCGATCATGCTTTTGCCCTTGGAAACATCAATACCTACTGCGTTCATGTTCATAAATTTGTCACTCCTTAAAATTATTGCAATGGATAAACACCAGTTTTACTCATTGCCTATTCAATCTACTGTGGTGTGACACGAACGTACTGTAGGACAGCAGTTCAACCTGCATAAAACGAACGCTGCGAATGAGGAGCCGGTTATCAGTCTTTTTTACGGACGCGAAGTCCAAGAAAGGCAGACGATATACCTATTGCTCTTACATTCTAACAGCTTAAGCAACAAGATGGATAATGTCCTAACTGGTTGTTAGGTACTATGACCATAAATATATTGTAGTAGACAGGAGATTAAAAATGGCAAAAAATTGGTATCCCGTTATTGATTATGATTCGTGCGTCAGTTGTGGTAGCTGCACGGCGAAATGCACCCATGATGTGTATGACCAGAAGAAAGCGCCAGCTGCCCATGTTGTTTACCCGGAAGGCTGTGTTGACCAATGTCATGGATGCGGCAATTTGTGTCCCAATGGATCAATTACCTATTTTGGCGATGCGACCGGTTGGGTGCCGCCAAATCGCTAAGCTTGGCATTTTCAAACAATTAGTTGGTACGGTCGTTTATCGACAACCTCAGCCAGTGATTTTTCACTGGCTTTATTTAATCTGCCAGATACCAATTTATCTCTGATAGTTGAAGCAAGTGCCAGCATTTCAATGGCGTATGGCAGCAATTGCTCCCCTGACTCAGTAAGAAATACTTTCTTTCCAATCCGATCAAGGAGTTTTGTACTCAGTTCCTGCTCCAATTGCTGAATTTGAGCAGAAATACTGGATTGAGCGTAGCCGAGCTCATCGGCTGTTCGGGTATAGTTCTTGTTCTTTGACAAAACTACAAAGGTTTTTAGTTGCTTTAAGTCCACGAGAGTAAACGCCTTTCTCGATACGATCGAAATTTTCGATTATTATAATAGAAATACTTTGTTTAACAGATTGATTATTTTATAGTAAACCTACTGTCGGGACAATAAAAATCCCGTATCTGATATAAAATAAGGAGTAACTAAGATGGATATGAAAAGGAGTAGGGTGATATGAAAACAGAATTACGTGAAAAAGCACTCAGTTTTGGAGCGGAAATTTGTGGATTTGCAGGCATTGAACGATTTGCAGGAGCACCAGACGGATTTCATCCGGCTGATCTATTTCCGGACTGTAAAAGTGTGATTGCCTTCGGAATCGCGCTTCCTAAAGGCATCTTCCTGGCGGAAGCCCAACTGATCTATGCGTATTATAATAATTTCGCGCTGCCTCTGGTTGATCGGCTTGCCTTTCAGACTGCCGTCTTTTTAGAAAAGACGTATCAGGGGATTGGCGTACCATTACCTTGCGATGCACCCTATGACTATTGGGATGAAGAAAAAATGGAAGGACGTGGTCTATTGTCGATGAAGCATGTGGCATATCTTAGCGGAATCGGGACGCTTGGCAAAAGTACATTGTTGCTCAACAACGAATACGGAAACCGCCTGGTAATCGGGTGTGTTCTGACCGATCTTCAAATAGAATCCGATGAAATGGCTGCTGAAGTATGTCTGGAACAGTGCGATTTATGTATCAAAAGCTGTCCCGCAACGGCAATTGGCGAAGGTCATGTCAGACAAAAACCGTGCCGAGTAAACAGTTTTGGTAAGACCAAACGAGGCCATGACACCGTCGTATGCAATCAATGCCGGACTGTTTGCCCAATGGGATTAGGCCTGGCATAAGCTAATGTGCAATGGTGGTATGAAAAAAGGCTTGCCGGGTATTAATTTCAATAAACTCCAGGCAAACATAAAAGGCACCTGCAATGAACGATTGATGTAGGACGGATTTTGCGGACATTCAAAATAAAAAAGAATGTGGAGGTAACAGACAATGGCAAAATCATTATTTGAGGAACTGGGCGGCAAATACGAAAGGCAAGGGGATTATTTGATACCGTGCTTAACTGTACCCGCCGAAGAAGAACAGGCAATAGGCATCTGGGGGCAACGGCATTTAGATTATCTAAAACAGTACCGTAAAGTTACATACACCAATCTTCTTACAAGCGGCAGGCTAAACGCCTACCTTGCCGACATCAACAGACAGGCACAGGAACGCTTTGAAAGGCTCATAGAGGGTATGAAACAGGCACAGGGCATAACGGAACAGCTAAAGGCAGAAAACGCCTTAGAATGGACAGGATGCCTCAATAACATAAGGGCTTGTGCGAGGGAGATTGTGGAAAAGGAAATTATTTTTGCATAAACAGATGATTAGTGGCAGGGGGAAATCCTGCCGCTTTTTCTGCTTTAGTTTGTCAGCTTGACAAATAAAGGGTTAAGGAATATAATTAGATTCAGTATTATACAAGGAGTTAATAAATATGCGGCAAGGTATTCTTAAATAAACTGTCAATTTGATAGTGGGAACAAAAAGTAGCAGTCCCGTTTCACTTTTAATATGGGGCTTAGTTTTTTGTACCCAGTTTAAGAATACTTTTATCATGTAATTTTATATGCCCGAAAACATATAAGTGTTTTGGGGCTATTGGAGTTATTTACCCAGTGATAGGAGTATTTATCACTGGGTATTTTTATGCCCTTTTTTGGGTGTTGATAGGAGGAAAATCACATGAAAATAATTAACTTAGGCATTCTGGCTCACGTTGACGCAGGAAAGACAACATTAACGGAAAGTTTATTGTATACCAGTGGTGCAATTGCAGAACTAGGGAGCGTAGATGAAGGCACAACAAGGACAGATACAATGAATTTGGAGCGTCAAAGGGGAATCACTATCCAGACAGCAGTGACATCTTTTCAGTGGGAGGATGTAAAAGTCAACATTATAGATACGCCAGGCCATATGGATTTTTTGGCGGAAGTATACCGTTCTTTATCCGTATTAGACGGAGCAGTATTATTAGTTTCTGCAAAGGATGGCATACAGGCACAGACCCGTATACTGTTTCATGCACTACAGATAATGAAGATTCCGACAATTTTTTTCATCAATAAAATTGACCAAGAGGGGATTGATTTGCCAATGGTATATCGGGAAATGAAAGCAAAGCTTTCTTCGGAAATTATAGTGAAGCAAAAGGTTGGGCAGCATCCCCATATAAATGTAACGGACAATGACGATATGGAACAGTGGGATGCGGTAATTATGGGAAACGATGAACTATTAGAGAAATATATGTCAGGGAAACCGTTTAAAATGTCAGAACTGGAACAGGAAGAAAACAGGAGATTCCAAAACGGAACGTTATTTCCCGTTTATCACGGAAGCGCTAAAAACAATCTGGGGATTCGGCAGCTTATAGAAGTAATTGCCAGTAAATTTTATTCATCAACGCCTGAAGGTCAATCTGAACTATGCGGGCAGGTTTTTAAGATTGAATATTCAGAGAAAAGGCGGCGTTTTGTTTATGTGCGTATATATAGCGGAACATTGCATTTGAGGGATGTTATTAGAATATCTGAAAAAGAGAAAATAAAAATCACAGAGATGTGTGTTCCGACAAACGGTGAATTATATTCATCCGATACAGCCTGCTCTGGTGATATTGTAATTTTACCAAATGATGTTTTGCAGCTAAACAGTATTTTGGGGAACGAAATACTGTTGCCGCAGAGAAAATTTATTGAAAATCCTCTCCCTATGCTCCAAACAACGATTGCAGTAAAGAAATCTGAACAGCGGGAAATATTGCTTGGGGCACTTACAGAAATTTCAGATGGCGACCCTCTTTTAAAATATTATGTGGATACTACAACGCATGAGATTATACTTTCTTTTTTGGGGAATGTGCAGATGGAAGTCATTTGTGCCATCCTTGAGGAAAAATATCATGTGGAGGCAGAAATAAAAGAGCCTACTGTTATATATATGGAAAGACCGCTTAGAAAAGCAGAATATACCATCCACATAGAAGTCCCGCCAAATCCTTTCTGGGCTTCTGTCGGGTTGTCCATAGAGCCGCTCCCTATTGGAAGCGGAGTGCAGTATGAAAGCAGAGTTTCACTTGGATATTTAAATCAATCGTTCCAAAATGCGGTTATGGAGGGGGTTCTTTATGGCTGCGAGCAGGGGCTGTATGGATGGAAAGTGACAGACTGTAAAATCTGTTTTGAATATGGATTGTATTATAGTCCTGTAAGTACCCCCGCAGACTTTCGGCTGCTTTCCCCTATCGTATTGGAGCAGGCTTTAAAAAAAGCAGGGACAGAACTATTAGAGCCATATCTCCACTTTGAAATTTATGCACCGCAGGAATATCTCTCACGGGCGTATCATGATGCTCCAAGGTATTGTGCAGATATTGTAAGTACTCAGATAAAGAATGACGAGGTCATTCTGAAAGGAGAAATCCCTGCTAGATGTATTCAAGAATACAGGAACGATTTAACTTATTTCACAAATGGGCAGGGAGTCTGCTTGACAGAGTTAAAAGGATACCAGCCAGCTATTGGTAAATTTATTTGCCAACCCCGCCGCCCGAATAGCCGTATAGATAAGGTTCGGCATATGTTCCACAAGTTAGCTTAACAGCTTGCAAAAGTCATATAAAATGAGATTTGAAAGGATTAGAGACTAATTATGATGAAATGCGAATGGATATTGTGTCCTGTTTGTGGGAGCAAAACCCGTAATAAAATTAGGAAGGACACTGTTTTGGAGAATTATCCCCTTTATTGTCCAAAATGCAGACAAGAAAGATTGATTAAAGTTGACAACTTGAAGATAACTGTCATCAAAGAGCCAGACGCTTAAGACGCAGAGCCGATGAAATTGTGGAACAATTCACGAATCATCGGCTCTTTTTGTTTCGTATTTGAAAGAACAAACTCACCAAATAAAAAAAACGATATTCGGGTGGGTTATTTTGTTATACCCTAAATTACCCTCTGAATTTGTTTTTAAATTTGGAGGGATTTTTTTATGTCCTTTTTTCGGGCAGTTATCTATCTGCTCATACGAAGCAAAATTTATCAATACATAGCATATCAGAGAACGGCAGGAAACCAGTTAAAAAAATTTCTGCCAGTGCAACGGTACTTCTCACCTTGAAAGTAGAAGTACAATCTCCATACAATAGAATTACTATTTCCTATAACCGTAAAGGTCACAGAGCCTTTGCGGTTTTTCTTTTGTCGATTTTTGTTGGAAAGTGCCGTAGGGCTGTTTCTGATATGCGGTGTCGTTCTCCGCCTCTCCATCTGGATTTTTTACATTTCAAAAATTCAGATGGGAGGTATTTATGGTGAAATATGCACCAAGAAAGGTATATATCAGAGAAAGTGGCGGCTATGTGGAATTATCCTACACGGAGTTCTGCCGTTGCAGGGAATCCGACCAGACCTATATGGACAAGCTGTTTATCCCCATTCAAGGCTGTCTGCTTGAAGTCGTGAGGGAGCAATACACAGACTTCTACCGTGACAAGGAACGGTGGCGTTATCTGCAAAAATTAGATACAAAGAATAGACTGCTATCTCTCGACGGATTTACGGACAGCGAGGGGAATCCTCTGGACTTTATCACTGATGAAGCGGTGGACATTGCAGAAACCGTTGTCAATGCGGTCATGGTGGACAGGCTGAAAGCCGCCCTGCCTTTGCTGTCGGATAGTGAACAGGAGCTGATACAGGCAATCTTTTTTGACGGACTTTCCGAGCGTGAAGTCGGGGCGAGGTTGGGCATAACCCAGAGCGTTGTAAACAAACGCAAAGCCAGAATCCTAATAAAACTAAGAAAGATAATAGAAAATTAAAATTTAAGGCGTTCAGCCCCCTTGTTTTTTCCTTTGGGAAGATGAGGGGGCTTTTCTCTGCCCTCTCAATCAATTCTGATTGGAGGAAGTAAGAATGGCATACAACCACGGACGGGAGGACAGGAAATGGCGTATCTGGAAAGAAGCGGAGGAAAAGCTGCTGCGTGAGTGCGGCGTTGATGAAGCGACCATTGAGCAGATACGCATGGCGGACAGGGCAGACTTCAATTCCAACAGGCGGTTTTACCGATGGACGAATGACGTTGCGGAATATCTTGAGGACATGGCAGGCAGGGAGCGGCAGGCGGAAGTGGGTACGGTTGCGGAGTTACTGGAAGAGATTGAGAGCGAAAATCTCTATCAAGTATTAGTCACGGTGGACGGGCGTACCTTGAAAATCGTCCTGCTGAAAATGCAGGGGTATTCCACAAAGGAGATTGCCCCGCTTGTGCATTTGACGACTGGTGCCATCTATGCGAGGTTAGACCATCTGCGGAAGAAGCTGCGGAAAATTTTATAGCTTCTAAAACAGCCTGCCATCCTGCGGGCTACTGGGTGAGGGATGGAAATCCCCTCACTCATTTTTTGCAGGAGGACAACAGGATGGCATACAGGGTTAAGGCATACACGCTTCGGGAGGAATCCACGGAAAGCGGCACAAGGTATTTTATCAGCTTTAAGGACGGGCAGGGCAAATCCCACGAGTTGGAAGTGTCGGAACAGTTCTTTATGGAGTTTCGGCAGATGGAGCGCAGGAACAGGAATCTTTTCTAATGGGACGAGCGGCACAGGGAGTTTAACGAGGTATGGGACGAAACCCTTTACAGACGGGCGTTGCGTGTGCCTAAGAGCCTTGATGAACGCATGGTTGAGGAAGAACGGAATGAAACGCTCTATAAGGCGGTTGGGAGCCTTCCAGAGATACAAAGGCGGCGTTTCCTGCTCTACTACGAGTATGAGTTCAATTTTTACCAAATCGCCGCTATGGAGCATTGCACCGCTTCGGCAATACAGAAATCTGTTGCGATTGCAAAGGAGAAAGTAAAGGCGGAAATTGAAGAAATATCTCCAACCGTGACCGACACCGCCCGAAAAAGAAATCTGTTTTTTATTTGTGTGGGATTGGCGGCATTACATACTCTCACTTTTTTCCGTGGGAGTAAATCTATTTTTAAGGAGGTCAACGCCTATGTGCAACGAAAACAAAGACACCGCCCGAAAGGAGGAAAGCCATGCAGAAGTTACAGACAGTCAACGCCGAAACGCTCCTTTATGAACCGCTTGAGAAACCATCCTTTGTGGTGGACAGCCTTATCCCGACAGGCTTATCGCTGTTCTGCGGCTCACAGAAGATAGGCAAAAGCTGGCTCATGCTGAAGCTATGCTTATGCGTGTCGCAGGGAATCCCTTTATGGGATATGCCGACAATGGAGGGCGATGTGCTTTACCTCTGCCTTGAGGACACGTTCTGCCGCATACAGGACAGGTTATTTCGTTTGACGGACGAAGCAAGCGGGCGGCTCCACTTTGCCGTGGCAAGCTGCAAGCTGTCAGACGGTCTTATCGTGCAGCTTGAAGATTATCTGAAAGATTACCCAGACAGCAGGCTCATTGTCATTGATACCTTGCAGAAAGTCCGTACAGCTTCAAAAGACAATGCCTATGCAAGCGACTATGGGGACATCTCCCTCATCAAAGACTTTGCCGACAGGCACTCTCTGGCGGTCATTGTCGTACACCACATCCGAAAGCAGAATGACAGCGACGTGTTCAACAAGGTGTCTGGGACGACAGGATTAACGGGGAGTGCGGACGCTACCTTTGTTCTGGAAAAGGAGAAACGTGCGTCTGACACCGCCAAGCTGTATGTGACGGGCAGGGACACGCCTTATCAGGAATACACGCTGCGTTTCCGTGATTGCCGTTGGGAGCTTGTGGAGCGGAAAACGCAGGAGCAGCTTGCGAAAGAAACGATACCAGATGTCCTTTTTCGGTTGGTGGATTTTATGAGGGATAAGGAAGAATGGATAGGCACGGCAACGGAACTGTTAGCCGCTATGGGGGAAACGGAAACCATACCCACGGTGATTACGAAATGGCTGAATGAATACCGCACCACATTTTTAAGCGAGAACCGTATCTGCTACCAGTACAGCCGCAGGAAAGACGGCAGGCGGATTGCCCTTGCAAGGAGGGCGGGTGACAGCGGTGATGGTGGTGACAGCGATATTAGGATACCCCCCTGTTACTGTCATTGACGCTTAAAGCCATGTAAAGCTGGCGGCTCTGCCCTGCGGGTGACAGCAGTGACGGTGGTGACAGTGATTTTAGGATACCCTGCCGCTGTCATCCCTACGGGAGAACACCCCGTAAACGCAAAATGCAGGCGTGAGATTTACTCGCCCTTTTCGGTCGTGTAAAACCACCCCTGCGGTCAGAAAAATCATTCCGATTTTTCCGACTGCGTTTACAGGGTGTAACACACTACACTTTGCCCTGCAAAGTCGTGTGCCAGACGTTCCCTCTGGACTCCCTTAAGGCAGGGCTGTGCCCTGCTATCCTACGCCTTACGGCTTCGGATAAAAGAATGGCGGCATGACGGTGACGGCTCTTGCGAGGGGGTATCCCAAAAACACCGTCATCATCGACATGACCGTCATGCAGGGGGTGAGGGTGACAGTTGCGGCAGTCGGCAGGGGGTATCCCAAAACTGCTGTCACCACCGTCACCGCTGTCACCCCAAAGGACGGTCACCCGCCGAAAGAAAGGAGGAATCCGCCTATGCCTTATGCAATCCTGCGTTTCCAGAAACGAAAAGCGGGCGGCGTTGCGGCTTGTGAACGCCACAACGAGCGGAAGAAAGAAGCCTACAAAAGCAACCCAGATATAGATATGGAACGCTCTAAAAACAATTACCATCTCATAGCACCACCAAAGTACACCTACAAGAAAGAGATTAACCGCATGGTAGCCGAAGCGGGGTGCAGGACAAGGAAAGACAGCGTGATGATGGTGGAAACGCTCATCACAGCTTCACCAGAATTTATGAACCAGTTACCGCCCGAAGAACAAAAAGCGTATTTCCAGACGGCTCTTGACTTCATTTCGGAGCGTGTTGGAAAGCAGAATATCCTCTCCGCTGTCGTCCATATGGACGAGAGAACGCCCCATATGCACCTCTGCTTTGTGCCGATTACGCCAGACAATAAGCTGTCAGCGAAAGCTATCTTAGGCAACCAGAAATCATTATCCGAGTGGCAGACCGCCTACCATGAGCGGATGTCCTCACGGTGGAATCAGCTTGAACGGGGGCAGTCCTCAATGGAAACCAAGCGGAAACACGTCCCCACATGGCTCTATAAATTAGGCGGCAGGCTTGATAAACAGTATGAAGAAATCGTGTCTGCCCTATCCGACATCAACGCCTTTAACGCAGGGAAGAAAAGGGATAAAGCGTTAGATTTACTCTCTGCATGGCTGCCAGACGTGGAGAAATTCTCTAAGGAAATCGGGAAACAGCAGGCGTATATCGACAGTTTGAAAGAGAGAATTGGGCAGGAATCAGACTATGCGGGGCGTATGCGTGATGAAAAGTACGAGCAGGAACTAAAGGTGCAGAAAGCGAATCAGAAGATATTTGAATTGCAGAGAACCAACGAGCAGATGGGGCGGCTGCTGTCAAAAATACCGCCCGAAGTGTTGGAAGAATTGCAGAAAAATCATAGAAGCAGAGCGAAAGAAAGGTAGATATGTGAATGAAGAAACAGGATTTTAAGGTGTTAAAGACCAAAGACTTGTACCCGTTCCCCGACAATCCGTTTCATGTGGCAGAAGATGAAACACTGTCAGAGTTAGCGGAAAGCATCAAGGAATTTGGCATTGTCACGCCGATAATCACACGCCCGAAAGAGGACGGGGACGGTTATGAAGTGATTGCAGGACAGCGGCGTGTCCGTGCTTCTGAACTTGCAGGGATAAATACCGTGCCTGCGTTTGTCCTGCCCTTAGACCGTGACCGAGCCATCATCACCCTTGTAGACAGCAATTTGCAGCGTGAGAATATCCTGCCATCGGAGCGGGCGTTTGCTTACAAGATGAAATCCGAAGCCATGAAGCGGCAGGGTTTCCGCACAGACTTAACCTCGTCACAAGTTGTGACGAAGTTGCGGACGGACGACAAGGTGGCACAGGGCTTCGGCGTGGGCAGGATGACCGTGCAGCGTTTTATCCGCCTGACGGAACTGATACCGCCGATTTTGCAGATGGTGGACGAGGGGAAAATCGCCCTCACGCCTGCGGTGGAACTGTCCTTCTTGAAGAAAGACGAGCAGGAAAACCTCTTTGCCACGATGGAGAGCGAAGAAGCAACGCCCTCACTCTCACAGGCACAGCGGATGAAACAGTTAAGCCAGAGCGGGCGGCTTGACATGGATACGATATTTGCGATTATGACGGAGGAAAAGGGCAACCAGAAAGAAACCTTGAAAATCAACACAAGCAAGCTGAAAAAATACTTTCCGAAGAACACAACGCCGAAGCAGATGGAGGAAACCATCATCAAACTTTTGGAGCGTGAGTTGCAGAGGAAACGCAACCGTGACAGCCGCTAATCTTCTTTTTTCGGGAAGTAAATACAGAGAGTTGAGGTATGGAGAATGAGAGAAATCCAGTATGAAATCGTAAAGGAAATCGCAGTATTGTCTACAGGCGACAGTGGCTACACAAAGGAAATCAATCTCATTTCATGGAATGGGAAAGAGCCGAAGTATGACATCCGCAGCTTTTCCCCGAACCGTGAAAAGTGCGGCAAGGGAATCACGCTGAACGCTGATGAAGCGGCACTCCTTAAAGCATTACAGAAAGAATTAAACAGCGAGGATTAATGGTATCTGATTGGCAGGGCGGGGACATTTCCAAACTCTTCCCTGCCCTGTCTGGAAAGGAAGATTTAAGTATGGGCGAGGATAAGAAAGCAGATAAAAAGAGAAAGCGTATCGTGCCAAAAGCACCAGTGCAGATGATAATCAGCCGTGAATATGTCGGCACACAGACCGTTACAGAAGCGTTTGTCCCGATTATCTCCGAGGA
The DNA here is from genome assembly GCF_023700225.1 of Acetobacterium wieringae. NCBI lineage: Bacteria > Bacillati > Bacillota > Clostridia > Eubacteriales > Eubacteriaceae > Acetobacterium > Acetobacterium wieringae. Next base: position 3,612,619 of record NZ_CP097897.1, on the reverse strand, counting down.
TATTCGGAAGAAGATTGCCGAGGGCGACACCTTCGACAATGAGGGGCTGTCCGCTTAGAATGTACGCAATGGGACATGAAAACAGATAGGACAGATACGGAGGTTTTACAGTATGGCAGGAATCAAAGAAGAAAAGAAAATCTATTTAGTCGGCATTTATTGCCGCTTATCTAAAGACGATGGTACGGATAACGAGAGTGCGAGCATTGCGACACAGAAATCCATCCTCACGGATTATGTGAAAAAGCAGGGATGGCACATAGCAAAAACGTATGTGGACGATGGTTATTCTGGTACAAATTTCCAAAGACCAAGTTTCCAGAATATGATAAAAGACATTGAAAGCGGTCTGATAAACTGCGTGATTACGAAAGATTTATCCCGTCTGGGGAGAAACTATCTTGATTGTGGGTTATATCTGGAAGTTTTCTTCCCAGAGCATAACGTGAGGTATATAGCGGTCAATGACGGCGTAGATACCTTGAATAAATCTGCTATGGACATCACGCCTTTCCGCAACATTTTAAACGAAATGTATGCCGCTGACATATCTGTTAAGATAAAATCGGCATATCGGGCGAGGTTTCAACAGGGGAAATTCATGGGAACTACCGCCCCTTATGGCTATATCAAAGACCCTGCCGACCACAACCATCTGCTGATAGATGATAAAGTGGCACATGTTGTAAAAGAGATATTCGACCTTGCATTAAAAGGGAATGGAGTTGCCAAAATTTGCAGACATCTTAATAAACAGCATATCCTACGCCCTGCCGCTTATGCGGCGGAGCGTGGCGAAACAGGCTTTGAACGTCATTTTGAGGGGAACGAGGACAAACGCTATATTTGGAGTGGGAACAGCGTGAGGAGCATTTTAAGAAGCCCGATATATGCGGGAAATCTTGTAGGCTACAAACGGATTGCCGCCAATATGAAAAGCAAGAAACGCCCCTCTAAGCTGCCCGAAGAATGGGAAGTGATACCCAATACCCATGAGGGAATAGTCACGCAGGAGGAATTTGATATTGTCCAACAGCTTATTACAAGTCGTAGGCTTCCACAGAACAAGGGAGGATTTGTAAATATTTTTGCAGGCGTTATCAAGTGTGTGGACTGCGGATGTGCTCTGCGGGCAATGAACGTACACAGGAGGAAACGCCCAGAGATTATCGACTGTGTACAGTATTCATGTAATAATTATGCAAGAAACGGAAGAAGCGAGTGTAGTGCCCACAATATAGAAGCAAGGGATTTATTCAATGCCGTTCTTGCCGACATCAACTGTTTTGCGGATATGGCAGTGAATGATGAAAAGGCGGTCAGGGCCATAGAAAAGCGGCTCACGGAAACAGACCAGAGCAGGGCGAAAGCATTAGAGAAAGAACGTAAGAAGCTGAACAAACGCCTTGCGGAACTGGACAGGCTGTTTTCCTCTCTCTACGAGGATAAGGTCATGGAGCGTATTACCGAGCGGAATTTTGAGATGATGTCGGGGAAATACCAGAAAGAGCAGCTTGAAATTGAAGCAAGGCTGAAAGAGGTGACGGAAACTCTTAATGAAAGCTACGAGAAATCACGGGGAATCCGTGACTTCCTCGCCCTTATCCGAAATTATCAAGGCTTAAAAGAACTGGATGCAACAGTTATAAACGCACTCATAGACAAGATACTTGTTTCGGAGCGTGAGAAGATGGCAGACGGAACAGTGAAGCAGGAAATCAAGATTTACTATAAATTCATCGGCTTTGTCGATGAATTACATATCATACCTACAAAACGGTGGGCAGCAATGCCTGACCGACTGAGGAGCGACCAGAAGAAAACTGATTTTAAACCGAAACCAATGAACGATGAGGTAAGATCGGTTCATCTTTTTTAAAAATTAGCTTGCAAATAATTTTTAATCAACTTATCCTAAATTACAAGGATATCCTTTATCACTTAAAGGAGAATGATTAAATGAATCAAATAAGAATTAATGAAATTGAAACAGCAATAAACCGAGATTATGGGAATATTGCCGGTATGATTGTGCAAAAAAACGGCACCAAAGTTTACGAAAAATACTTTAATGGGTATACGGCCGATAATGCAGTGCATGTCTACTCGGTAACAAAGAGCGTACTTTCGGCGCTGATCGGAATTGCCATTGATCAAGGCTATATTGGTAGCTTGGATCAGAAGGTGTTGGCGTTTTTTCCGGATTATCAGGTTAAAGACGGTGAAAAAACCATTCAGAAGATTACCCTCAAACATCTGATGACGATGACCGCTCCCTATAAGTACGAAACGGAACCGTATGAATTATTCTTTACAAGTCAAAATCCGATTCAGGATGCGCTTGATTTATTAGGTGGAAATGGCATCATCGGAGAATTCAATTATTCGGCCATTGGTGGTACCCACATTTTGGCAGGGATTCTGGCCCGGGCAACCGGTCAGTCAATTCTTGATTTTGCTGAGAAATATTTGTTTGCGCCGATGGGAATCACGGTTCCCCATAATCTGTTGTTGCGCAGTGAAGAAGAGCATATGAGAGTGATGAATGATAAAACCACCCGTGGTTGGGTGGTTGATCCCCAGGGAATTAACACGGGAAGCTGGGGTTTATTTCTGACACCGGAGGATATGGCAAAAATCGGTCAGCTGCACTTAGACGGTGGCAGGTGGCTGGGAAAACAGCTTGTTTCAGCTGCTTGGATTGCAGAAAGCACAAAGGAGCATAGCCGCTGGGATAAGCTTTTGTATGGCTATCTCTGGTGGATCATTGATGATCAGGCTCACAGCTTTGCAGCCTTGGGCGATGGTGGCAATGTGATTTACGTCAATAACAAGAACAACATGGTGATTGCGATTGCGTCTCTGTTAGTGCCAGATGTCCGGGATTGCATTGAATTGATCAAAACGACAATTGAACCGGCATTTGAAAACGGGATGATGTGAAATCGAAAGGATCAGTAACATAAAAACAATGAAAATGGCAGGTCTAATCTATAAAAAGAGATAATTGAGGGTAAAATGAGAACACAGAAATTTAATTGTGCGTTAACCATAATGGAACAGGGTGAACATTATTTTCATACCGAAGAACAATTGGAATTTTTCAGGAGCTGGATCGAAACACGCAATGTATAGCGATTTGGGATCGAGAAAGGAATTTTTTACAATCCTTTAAAAAAGTGAGGAAAGCATGAAAATAAAAAAAGTAGCGATCATTGGCTTGGGCGCTCTGGGTATTCTTTTTGGAGCCCGGATCGCCCAACAAATCGGGGATGATCTGACCATTATCGCCGATCAAAAGCGGATTAATAACTATCAGAAGAATGGTGTCTTCTGCAATGGGATACCCTGTCGGTTTTACTATAAAACACCGGAACAGGCTGAGAAAGCCGATCTGATTATTTTTGCTGTTAAAATAAACGGATTAAGAGATGCCATTGAGGCCGTCCGGCCATGTGTCGGGCCGGATACACTGATGCTGTCACTATTAAACGGGATTACCAGTGAAGCCATTATTGGGGAAGCCTTTGGGGAAGAAAATTTGATCTGGTCCTGTGCCCAGGGGATGGACACCCTTAAATCAGGTAATGCCCTGACTTATACCAATGCCGGGATGATCTGCTTTGGCAATCGGGCGGATGATCAACCCACTGAGAAAATAATGCGGGTTCAAGAGTTTTTTGATCGGGTGGGCATCGCCTATCAGATCGATAACCGGATGGATCGTAAAATTTGGTCGAAGTTTATGCTAAATGTTGGGGTTAATCAGGTGGTTTCAGTGTGTGGCCAGAATTTTGGTAGCGTCAAAAAATCAGGTAAAGCCCGGGATTTGATGATTGCCGCCATGGCCGAGGTCATTCCGGTGGCCAAGCAGGAAGGGGTAGCTCTGGATGAAGCGGATATCACCTACTGGCTGGGCGTGGTGGATGCCCTGAGCGATACCGGAAAGCCGTCCATGAGACAGGATGTCGAAGCCAAACGCCCCAGCGAGGTGGCGCTCTTCTCTGGAACGGTGGTGGCACTTGGTCAAAAGCATGGCATCAAGACCCCGGTAAATGCCATGCTCTACGATAAAATCATGGCCATTGAAAAGGACTATCATCAGTTTTCTAAATAGGCGCATTTTATTTTCAAGTTTTCGGCTGTTAATATTGAAGGCAGAGCGCTCACTACTCTATCATCAAGTATTGAAAAAGGCGACTGACGATACCCCCAGGAGTATGAGACAGGGGTGTTTAGACTTTACATTACATGGCTGTTCCTGACGAACATTTCAGAAATGGCTTTGCAGGACAGCGTTAAGCTTTCTTTTTACCATCGTCAATAATCTCGAGTTCTAAATAATCAAACCAGATGGATTCAATAAAATGGTCTTCACGAAACGTTGTTTTGGAAATCTGACTCAGTTCTCTTGTGTTTTTGTCAAACCACATCGGATTTTCCAGATCAAAGTCATGGCAGAAGGTTTTTAAAGCAGTTTGAATTTTTTCGTTTTCAGTTAAAGTGCTGTTATCAATTTCAATTACTTTTTCTTCCAGAATTTTATTGCGTTTTATGAGTTTTCCCCAAATGCGAAACATAGTATTACCTCTCGTTCATTGATGTGCTATTATATAATTGGAATGCATTTTTAAATGCTTATAAACAAACATATCTTAGAGTATACGGGGTGACGAGAGAAATGTAAAGCGAATTGCGTTTTCGCTTGAAGAATGGGATGGGAACGAAACGTCTCAAGCCATGCCGAAGAACACAAAAGGAGAAAAGAATGGGGTTTAAGGAAAAATATCAGCTTTATGCGTTAATCACAATTGCGTGCTGGTCACTGGCTTATGTGCTGACCCGGCTGGCCTTAACCTATTTTTCAGTTTATAGTCTGGGATTTTTGCGTTACCTGATCGCCTCACTGAGCTTGCTGGGTGTGGCTGTTCTGATAAAGATGAAAATGCCCAAAAAACGCGATTGGCCGATGTTTCTCTTGTCCGGAGCGCTGGGATTTTTTCTCTATATGATCTTTTTTAATCAGGGTCAGCAGATGGTTTCGGCAGCCACTGGCAGTATTATCATTGCCACCGCACCAGTTTTTACGGCGTTGTTGGCCCGTATCATTTATCGGGAAAAGCTGACGTGGCTGCAATGGTTGGCGATCGGACTGGAATTTTGTGGGGTGGCCTATTTAACGCTGATTGATGGGGCTTTGTCAATAAATATCGGGGTCTTGTGGCTTTTTTTGGCAGCGTTGGTTTTAAGCTTTTACAATCTTTTTCAGCGGAAGCTTACAAAAGCCTATGCCCCCCTGGAAACTGCGACTTACAGTATTTGGGGGGGAACGATTCTGTTGGCGGTCTTTCTGCCGGGGTCGATGCACCAGGCAATCAATGCACCACCGATCCAATGGGTCTATGTTCTAATCCTGGGGGTATTCTCCAGTGCCATTGCCTACGTTGCCTGGACAAAGGCCCTGTCCCTGGCTGAAAAGACCTCTCAGGTCAGCAATTATATGTTTTTAACGCCTTTTCTGACCAGTATACTGGGTTTTTTAATTGCCGGTGAAATCCCCGAGCAGTCGACAGTGATTGGTGGGGTCATTATTTTAGTGGGTGTTTTTTTGTTTAATCATGGGGAGCGGTTAAAAAATTCAGAAAATGTTAGCTAAAACGAGCGGTATAACAGGATTGGAAGAATCAGAATGCCGATAAACCGCTTGACACAAGAAAGAAGATAACGCACCATTGGTACAAATAAGGTACAAAAAGTAAAATGAGCATGAATGGAGGGCATATGAAAGAAGCAATCAGAAAAAAAGTTTTAGATCTGGGTGCGGATGTTTGTGGTTTTGCCGGTATCGAACGATTTATTGAGGCCCCGGCGGGTTTTCACCCACACGATCTTTATCGTGACTGCCAGGTGGTTGTGGTAATGGGATTTGCATTGCCTAAGGGACTGTATGAGGTGAAACCGGATTTATTATATGGCTATTTTAATAATCTGACCATTCCCAAAATCGATCAGATATTAATGATGGCAGCACGAATTATCGAAGATACATATAATGCGACGGCGGTTCCGGTGCCCTGTGATTGGCCATATGATTATTGGAACAGTGAAGAAATGGAAGGTCGGGGCTTAATCTCCATGAAACATGCGGCAGTGAATGCTGGGCTTGGAACCATGGGCAAAAATACCATGTTACTGAATGAAGCGTTTGGGAACCGATTAACTGTCGGGGCAATTCTGTCGGATCTCAAGATCACATCCGATAGCTATGCTGAACCGCTTTGTCTGGAGGGGTGTACGCGCTGTTTGACAAGTTGTCCGGCTCAGGCACTAAATGAAGGGACGGTTACTCAGAAGTTGTGCCGCAGGAATACTTATGGAACAAACGCAAAAGGGTTTGAAACGGTGCTATGTAATACCTGCCGTAGCGTCTGTCCAGTGCGCTTTGGGAAAACGACAGTGATTGGCTGAACTGGATGAGCAGTCTTGATTTACGGGATTGGAAAAGTCTGGATTAACCATAAAATCTAACTAAATTTGAAAGGAGTCTCAGTTGGAACGAAAATATATTGCCAGTGTACGACTCAGCTCGCCGGTGGCTGAAGACTCCTATCTTCATCAGCTGATGGTGGTAAGCCATTTAAGGCAAATGAAGGAGTTGTGCTTTCGCAGTCCGGTAACCTTTCTGGTTGGTGAAAACGGAAGCGGAAAGTCAACGCTTTTGGAGGCGATTGCAGTGGCCTTTGGCTTTAATGCTGAGGGTGGAAGCCGCAATTTTAACTTTTCAACCAGTGCCACGCATTCGGACTTGCATCAGCATTTGACCATTACGCGAAATGCGTATCCCAAGGATGGTTTTTTCTTGAGGGCGGAGAGTTTCTATAATGCAGCCAGCTATTTGGACGAGGTTTACGAAGCGGAACTTGGGAGCCAGGTAAAAACAGCTTATGGTGAGCGGTCGCTGCATAAGCAGTCTCACGGGGAGAGCTTTCTGGCCTTGGTAGCCAACCGCTTTAGGGGTCAGAGTCTTTATCTACTGGATGAGCCGGAAGCGGCACTCTCGCCCAGTCGGCTGATGACTCTGCTGGTGCAAATCAATGACTTGGTCAAAAAGAAGTCACAGTTTATTATTGCCACCCATTCCCCGATTCTGATGGCTTATCCGCAGGCGGAAATCTATCAGTTATCAGAGAGCGGTATTGATACGGTCAATTATCGGGAGACCGAACATTATCAACTGACCCGGCGTTTTCTTGAGAATCCGGAAAAGATGCTCCATTATCTTTTGGCTGAGGAATAAGGACCCGACTTCCCTTTAATATGCCGTAAGATGAGAAACATCATGAGCGGAGTTGCCCCGGTTACTCGAAATCCGAAATAAAAAAATCGTGCCAATAAATGTGATGTCAGACTAGTATTTGTCGTTGTCATCATCCAGATTGATCGTAATTTCAGACGAAGGTGAACGGGTGGTTTTTACGGGTTGGTAAACTGTTTCCGTTTCGCATGAATGCAATGTGCTTGAACGCGATGTGTTGGAATCCTTGATTTTAAAGGCAGCCACCATCTGTTTAAGCATTTCAGCCTGGCCGGAAAGCTCTTCGCTGGCGGCACTTTCTTCAGCGGTGGCCGAGTTGGTTTGAACGACCTCGGATACCTGTTCAATGCCCCGGTTGATCTGGGCGATTTCAGTGGCTTGGTCGTTCGATGCCTGGGCAATGCTGCCAACCAGATCGGTCACTTTTTGGATTTGAGTCAAGATTTCATTGAGGCTTTCTGCGGTCTGATCGGCAATTTTTGTGCCCGCATTGACTCTGTCAATGGAGCCTTCAATCAGACCGGTGGTTTCTTTAGCGGCTTCAGCGCTGCGGGCAGCCAGACTGCGAACTTCCTCGGCAACCACCGCAAAGCCCTTGCCATGCTGGCCCGCCCGGGCGGCTTCAACGGCGGCGTTCAGAGCCAGAATATTGGTCTGGAAGGCGATATCATCGATGACTTTGATGATCTTGGAAATGCTTTTTGAAGAGTCGTTAATGTCCACCATGGCGGCAACCATCTTATCCATCTGATCATTACTCACTTCAGCATTACTTCGAACCTGCAAGGCCAGATCATTGGCATCATTGGCATTGATGGCATTTTTCTTGGTTTCCGCAGCGACTTCTTCAATGGAAGCGGTCAGTTGCTGGATCGCACTGGCCTGTTCGGTGGTACCCTGGGACAAGGCCTGACCACCATCGGAAATCTGCTGGGAGCCGATTTCAACCTGACTGGCGGCAATATTAATGTCGGATATGGTGGCGCTGAGATTGGAGGTGATGTCGTTCAGAGCTGTTTTGATGGCCTGAAAGTCCCCTAGATAGTCGGTGGTGATGTGCTGATCGAGGTTCCCCCGGCCGATGTCTTCTAAGGTAGTGGTGATTTCACTGATATAGCGTTTGAGGAAGTCGACGGTTTGATTCATATTGTCCTTGATAATGGTATAATCGCCCTGATAAGTCCCTACCATCCCGGCGCTCAGGTTCCCCCGGGCCAGCTCGGTTAAGGTCGCTGATGCTTCCTGAATTGGTGCTACCACGGCATCAAGCGTGGCATTGACGCCGTCAACAATCTGGGCAAAATCGCCCTGATGTTTGCTGATATCCGCCCGGGTATTGAGGTTGCCTGCGGTACCGGCCTGGGCCAGCATGCCAACGTCTTGAACCAGTGCCTTGATCGATGCCACACATTGACTGACAGCGTCGCTGATGATCTGGAAGGTATTATAGGTTGTCTGAGTATCGGCGTCACAGGCGGCAAGATCAATAATAATATCGGTATTCCCCTGGGAAAGTTTGGTGAGTTCGGTCACCAGTTTTTGGGTTTGTTTTTGCTGATAATCCGAGATTTTTATCATCCGCCGTTCTTCTGTGCGGATGGCCGTCAGATCGGTGATAAATTCCATGGCACCAATAATTTTTCCGGAATGATCGGTAATTGGCAATCCGGTATATGAAATATCAAGATCTAAACCATTTGGGTGTGCATCGGTTTCGCTGGTTGCTACACTACCGGTACGCATCGCCCGGGTGCAGGCACAGTTTTCCGAATGGCAATCAGATGTCTTAAATAGACGGTAACAAGGTTGGCCGAGGACTTCTTTTTTGGAAAGGCCTGCCGTCTGAGCACCGGAATCATTCATATAGAGAATTTCGAAGTTATTATTAATGATAAGAACCGGGTTGGGCATGACATCAATGTAGCCAACCAGTGAATCCATCATTGCATTGACTCCGCTAATGATTTCTCTAAACCCGCCCATAAAGGAATCTGCCGTGCCGCGTGTGTCCAGACGTCCCTCCACTGCGGCCTGGGACAGGAAGGTTGATTCCGTAATCAGATCACGGATGGTTGCAATGGTCTTTATCAGTGCGGGTGAGACTTCGTCCCGGTCATCTTTGGCTTCAAGCGTTGCCGAAACATCGCCTTCGGAAATCTGGTTCATGGTTGCAATCACCACCTTTTGCAGATCATCTGCCAGTCCGTCCATCGCCATGGCCATCTGGCCAATTTCATCACGGCTGTTCATATTCAGCCGCTCGCCCAAATGACCGAGCCGCATTTCTTTGATCATATACTCGGCTTTTTTAAGCATACGGCTGATGGCTATACTGAGGAAAAAACCCAAAGACAGGGCCATTAGAACGCCGATCACCATCAAGGCCGTCATGGTGGTTACAACGTTGTTTGTCTGGTTGTGATTGGCTTCAGAAAGTTCTTGACCATCCTCCACTGTCATATCGTGGAGTTCTTCCAGGGCATCCTGTTCGGCCTGCGAGGCAATTCCGAGAGCCCCGGTAGTTGCGATCCGGGCAAGGGCTTCTTCGTCCTGATTCTGGCCAGCCAAGGCCATCACCGCTTCCAGCTCGGTCGCATAAACCTGACGGGAATCGATGAACTGCTGATACAGTTGCTGCATCTCCTCATCGAGAATATTCTGTTCAAAGGACTCGGATAGTTGGGTAATTTGTTCACGGCTCGTAGCGATTTTATCGGCATTCTCCGCAATGATTGCGGGGTCATCGGAAATGATCATATCTCTGATGTAGCTATTGATCTTCCCAAACTCAATACCCATGTCGCCACTGGCCGAGGTTGGCAGCGTCACGTGTTCATACAGTTTCGAGCTGGATGCATCCAATGCTTTTATATTTGAGATCCCCACATAGCCGACAATGCCGACGATGGCAGTAACCAGCATAAAGCCAGCTAAAAGCTTTGTTCTGACCTTCATGTTGTAAAACCATTTCATTATAAACGCTCCTATTTTTTATTTAAACTGTAATTATTCTAAACTAAAGTTGATCAACAATCAAGATGTTTACCCGATGTTTATGTAAATAATATGTAAATTTCGTTCGGTTGTGTTTAGTTTTATGACTATTATAAATAAAATCATTTTGACCAGCAGCATCAGCGGACTGAGTTTACTGAGGATTGAGGATAAACTGGTCTTCACGAAAGTTGTCTTGGAAATCTGATTAAGCTCTTTAGTATTTTTATCAATCCACATCATAATGCGCGGTTACATCCGGATAAACATTGTTTAAATGCCTGTAAAATGGACATATGTTGAGTATAAGGACTGGAGAGGGAAAAAGTAAAGAAGATTGGTCGTTTTGATATGGAATGGCAGTGTGTCATTTCTGTGGTCATGCCATCACAAATGTGCTAGTGGTCTAAAAGACGGAGGCGCAATCAGAAATGGCACCTTGCTTCAGGTTACCTGGAGCCTTGAGTGAAGCGAAAGGAATGGTTACTACAATGGAAAAAAATGACAGCGGTTGGAATTTGGAAAATAGTTACGCAAAATTGCCGGAATTATTCTATACCCCACTTAAATTAGAAACAGTCAGTGCGCCGCGACTAGTTATTTTGAATCAGCGTTTGGCAGAAGAGCTTGGTTTGAATGCCGAAGTGCTAAGGAGTCAGGCCGGGATTGATATCTTAGCCGGTCAGGCTTTACCGGAAAATGCGAAACCGATCGCTCAGGCTTATGCCGGGCATCAATTTGGCTATTTCACCATGCTTGGCGATGGCCGGGCGATGCTGATTGGCGAACAGATCACACCAGCCGGCCAGCGTTTTGATATCCAACTCAAAGGATCAGGGAGAACGCCTTATTCCCGCAGTGGCGATGGTAAAGCGGCATTGGGCCCGATGCTGAGGGAATATCTGATCAGTGAAGCGATGCATTATCTGGGCATTCCGACGTCACGCAGTTTGGCAGTGGTGACAACCGGTGAACCGGTCTATCGTGAAAACTTGCTCAAAGGGGCTGTTTTAACCCGGGTGGCAGCCAGTCATATTCGGGTCGGGACCTTTGAATATGCCGCTCAGTGGGGCACCACCGCCGATGTTAAAGCTCTGGCCGATTATACCATTAACCGCCATTTCCCCGGGCTTTTGGCGGAATCAAACCGCTATCTGGGTTTACTGGATGCAGTCATCAAAGCCCAGGCGGCGCTGATTGCCAAATGGCAGCTGGTCGGTTTTATTCACGGGGTTATGAACACTGATAATGTGACCATCAGTGGCGAAACCATCGATTATGGGCCCTGTGCCTTTATGGATCACTATGATCCGACCACGGTATTCAGTTCCATTGATCTGCAGGGACGCTACGCCTATCGGAATCAACCCAATATTGGCTTATGGAATTTGGCCCGCCTGGCCGAAACCTTAATCCCGTTAGTCGATGACAATCAGCAACAGGCGCTACAATTAGTCGAAGACTCACTGCGCATCTATCCGTCATTGTACCAGGCCGACTGGCTAAAGGGAATGCGCTTAAAGCTGGGCATTGCCAATGAAGATCCGCAAGACGAGCGGTTGATTGCCGACTTATTGGGATTAATGAAGGCGTATCAGGCCGACTATACCAATACCTTTGTTGATTTAACCCTTGAGAAAACCCAATCGTCTGAATTATACGAAAGTGATGCCTTTAAAGAGTGGCTGAAGCGGTGGCAAGCCCGCCTCGAAAGACAGGAGCAGACAAATGATAAGCAGTTAATGAAACAAGCAAATCCGGTGGTCATCCCCAGAAATCATCAGGTTGAAAAAGCTTTGCAAGCGGCTAATGAACAGGATGATTTCACGCCTCTGCAGCGGTTATTAGCAGTGTTGCAAGCACCATACGACTATCATTCGCTTAATCAGGAGTTTATGACCCCACCCGAACCATCGAATCATCCCTATAAGACCTATTGCGGGACATGATTTTTAAATAAGGCATTATTTCAAAACAAAGATGGAAACGATGGGGATGACGAACAAAATGTCCCCCGTGGGATAAAATGACTTTTATGCTCAAAACCAATCAAACGCTGAGGATAGAAGTCATTTTTTAATTGACAGGAAACAGGTTTTTTTGTATGGGTGAAAGAGTTGATTGTTTTCCAGAACACAAATTGTTAAAAATTAGAAAAGGTACTTGACATATTTAGCAAGAAAATGTAAAATCTCCTTACCGACCGAGGGTCGATGATTTTTTACCCGCATATCGACCTGCGGTCGGTAAGTCGATAACAATTTGAAAGGTTGAATATGAAACTATTGCTGAATCTTGTCCGCAAGGACTTTAAAAGAAACCGGGTTATCACAACTGCCCTGGCCGTATTTCTGATTCTTTCAGCTATTTTTATGGCCGGTGGATTAAGGGTTACCGGGATTATGCTGTCGTCGTTAAATGGTTTGAATAAGATGGCCGTGCCGCCAGAATATGTCCAGATGCACAAAGGCGACTATGATGAACAGGCATTTGCAGACTTTGTCGCCCAGCAAGATTATCTGGAGGATGCACTGGTAGTCAGGATGCTGGATGTGAATAACGCCCAGATTATCTGCAATGGCGAATCGTTGGAAAAGTGCCTGATGGACAATGGCTTTGGGGGAACTCAAATGCAAATGGAAAGAGAATGTGGTAATATTCTTGATATTTGTCTTTTCCTCCTTCCTGATTCTGCTTCCCATGAATATGAACAACACCATTAATAACCCGGTCTTTCTGACCTATATGGGCATTGGCAAAAGCGATGTCCGCATTGACATACAATACAGCAACAATTTAGAGCAACAAAAAGAGGAGGCGATAGCTTATTTGGAAAATGACCCAGATATTGAACGCTATACAGTCTACCAGAATGGTTATGTACAGTCCCAAAATGTCGAGGGTGAATGGGAATATGTACGGGTGCAGAACGGCGATAATGGGGTTTTTCCATTAGAATACCTGGAAGGGAAGGCCCCCACAGAAAAAAATGATCTGGCCCTCTCATATCTGAATGCGGTTGATCTGGGTAAAAAAGTCGGCGACGCGATAACAATAATTTATCAGGGGAAAGAGCACGTCTATAACGTTTGTGGTATTTATCAAGACATTACCTATGGCGGAAAAACCGCCAAAGCCGCCATCGACTTTGATCGTAAGGATATTGAAGGATATATGATCTATCTGGATCTTCGGGAGGGCATTGATATTGATAATCACGTTACAAAAATGCGAACGGTGTTACCTAACAGTAAGATTACCCCATGCGATGCGTTTGTTTTCCAGACCCTCAGCAGCGTTATTGCAAATATGAACCAGGTACAAGGGGTTGCGGCGGTGATTTCCTTAATGCTGACTATTTTGATTACGGTTATGTTTCTTCAGCTGATGATGGCCAGAGAACACAGCGCCATTTCCCTTAAAAAAGCGATCGGGTTTTCCACCCGGGATATTCAAATCCAGTTGGGAATCCGGCTTCTGGTAATTCAGGTGCTTGCGATTATCGCCGGAACGCTGTTGGCCAATACGCTGGGGGAAGTTATTTTTGGAGGCATGCTTGCGACCGTCGGAGTCGCAAAAATAAAGTTGTTGATAGAGCCACTCTGGGCTTATCTGCTTTGCCCTGCCGTGCAATTAGGGGTCGTGGTTATGACGGTAATCATTGGAACCAATACAGTTGGAAGCTATCACATCAGAGATCAAATAATGGAATAAGGAGCCAAAAATGATAAAAATTGAAGGCATCAGTAAATCCTTTAAGGACACAAACGTATTGAACGACGTCTCGTTTGGAATTGAAAAAGGAGATTTTACAGCCGTGATGGGGCCATCCGGTTCGGGAAAGTCAACACTTTTATACAGCGTCAGCGGAATGGACAAGATCAGTGCCGGTCAGGTAATCTTTGAGGGGATCAATATCAGTGCGTTATCAGAAGAGGAACTGGCCAGCTTCAGACTGACTAAGATGGGCTTTGTTTTTCAGAATGCTCAAATGCTAAAAAATCTGACGATTTATGACAATATTATCCTGCCGGGACTGGTAGCAAAAAAAGAGTTGCCAGAGAAAATCAGAAAATGGGCCTCGGAACTGATGAGGCGGATGGCGATTAGCGGAATTGAGAATCGTGATATTAAGGAAGTGTCTGGTGGGCAGCTACAGCGTGCGTCGATTTGCCGGGCGATGATTAACAATCCCGAGATTCTCTTTTTGGATGAACCGACCGGGGCCCTGAATTCGGAGGCGACAGACCAAGTTTTGGAAATACTAGAAGAACTGAACAATGAGGGCATGACCATCATGATCGTTACCCACGACCCCAGAGTCGCAGCAAAAGCCAAAAGAGTCCTTTACATCCGGGATGGACAGATTGCGGCCAGTAAGGAACTTAGAAAAGGTGGCGATTCGGTCTTGGAACTGGATAATTGGCTTAAAGGGCTACAATTTAATAATTCTCAGACAAGCTAAATGGGCGCATTTTGAGATGAAAAAAGACCTTGCCAGGATAAAACCATTCGGGCAAGGTCTTTTAATGAAACGACTATTTTTTATTGTTTCGGTTTAAACGGGCGATCTGATAAAATTTTTCCTTCTTCTTTTTTAAGAAGGCCGCTTTGTTTTCGAAATAGTCGTTTTCGTCGGTCAGCTTCTGATAGGCCTGCCAGCGTTGGGCAGATAACTGTCCTGCTTTAATGGCAGTTGCGATTCCGCAACCGGGCTCGTTTGTGTGCGTACAGTTGCGAAAACGGCAAGAATCGAGGTGGGCTTCCACATCACGAAACGTTCGATCAAAGCCGGTGTTAACATCAAGCATGCCAATTTCACGCATGCCCGGGGTATCAATCAGCATGCCACCATCGGCTAAACGGATTAATTCTCGTCTTGTGGTGGTGTGACGACCCCGGTCATCACTTCGGATCATCTGGGTATCAAAGAGCTGGGCGCCACTTAGCCAATTGATCAGGGTTGATTTTCCAACCCCGGATGAGCCGAGCAGAGCGACGGTCTGACCTACTGACAAATAGGCCATGAGATCCCAAAAGCCTTCATTTTGCAGGGTTGAAATACCGAGGATATCAACGCCGATGGCGATTGCCGCCGCCCGGCATTTGGCCAGCAGATCCTCAGTCAAGTCGATTTTGGTCAGCACGACTACCGGGGTTGCGCCGCTTTCCCAGACCAGACTTAAATAGCGCTCCAGTCGACGCAGATTAAAATCGTTATTGACGGACATGCAGATAAAGACCGAATCAATATTAGCGGCGATCACCTGTGCCTGACTGGATGATCCGGCTGCTTTGCGGATAAAGACGCTTTTGCGGGTCAGCAGATGGTGAATAATGCCATTGCCCTGGTCTCCGGAGGGACGATCAAGCATCACAAAATCACCGACAGCCGGAAAATTGGCGGTCTCAATCGTTTCGTAGCGCATCCGCCCCGACAATTCGGCGAAAAATTCGCCCTGTTCGGAAATAACCCGGTAGATTCCCTTGGACTGGGACAGAATGCGAGCGACAAAAAGTTCTGGATAGTGCGTGGCTTCCAAACCCAATGATGGGCTCAAACCGTAGGTGCTCAGATCAATCCTGCTCATTGTTGTCACCAGTGGTATCGTTTAGAACCTGGGTCATTTTTTCCAGCGGGAAGGGGGGATTGGCCAAAGGGGCGACGGCGATGGACATCAGCATGATGGGGTTGTCATCGGCGGCAATCCGATTGGAGCTAAGGTGGCCACAGCGGCGACAGCGATGAATAATCGCCCATTCCTGATTCTTGCGAATCCAGACGCCAATCGGTTCCATCAGACCACTGCAATTGGCAGAGCGGTCGCCAGGTAAAACATCAACGTGAAGACTGAATAGGCAATGGGGACAATGATTACGGTGTTTGGTTCCGGCACCGGTAAAGGAGACGACATGGCCACAATTTTGGCAGAAGAAACTCTCCTGACAGGGTTGATGCTGATAAAGATTTTTTTCTCTATTTGAATATTTCATTATTTTTTCCTCCTGAAAGTATGTTGGATACGATGCGGGAGGTTTTGCAGAGATTAGATTTTGCAAACCTCCCGGTCTGCCACACTCTCTGCTTTATTTTGTTTTAACATAAAGACTCCTTTCAATCTGACGATCAATGCAAATAAAACAGGATGATAAACGGAGTATTTGTCAGAGTGACTGCCCAAGAAAGGCGCTGATCAAATGCTGTTTATCTTATTGATTGCACAGTTTTATTCTAATGCTTTCAACTGTTATTTTCAAGTTTTTTCTGGAATCTGGTTGGATCTGCTGAATAAAGAACGCTGCTGTTCTAATGCAAAGGGATTAATTTTTTGAGGAATGCTGCCACTTGGGTGCTAGAGGTGGTCCTATGTCAAGATTTAGTACAAATTAAAATGAGAATTTGACACCCACATTTTAACCTGCTATTTGTAAATTTTCATTTTGTGTTTTAGTAAAAAGTTTTTCAAAATTATTCGGCGACATATAATTACAATGACTGTGGATTCGAGTTGTATTATAAAAGGTTTCCAGATACTCAAAGATCAGCCGGTAAGCATGGTTATAATCAAGGATTTTAAAGCGATTGAGCCATTCACGTTTAATAATGGCATGAAAGGATTCAATGCAGGCATTATCCCAGGGATATGCCTTTTTAGAATAACTTCGCTGCATTTTTGCCGTTGCCTTCTGGTATTCTTTTGAAACGAACTGACTGCCGCGGTCACTGTGAATGATCAATGGCGCATCGAGATTTCGACGGCTTTTAGCTTTATTAACAGTGTCGATTACACAGGAAACTTCCATTGTTTTTGACAGCGTCCAGGCAATGATTTTTCGAGAATACAAATCCATGATACTGGTTAGATAAAAAAATCCGTCCATTGTCCAAATATAGGTAATATCGCTGCACCAGACAGCATTGGGGCGTTCGGGATTAAATTGTTCGTCAAGAATATTTCTGAGTTTTTTACTGAAGTCAGAATCTTTAGTCGTGATCGTATAAGGTTTGATCCATTGAGCTTTGATACCCATTTGTTTCATGTATTTGCCGACAGTCCGCTCAGCAATTATTTCACCGCTCTGTTTCAATTTTTCGGTGATTTTCGGAGCTCCATAATTTTGCTTTGAGTCGTTATAAATGGTCTCAATTTTGGTTTTAAGAACTTCCTGTCGTTTTTGGGTATTCGATGGTTTTCTGTTAATCCATGATCGATACCCGGTTCGTGATACACCCAGTTTTTGCAGCATTCCGGAGACGGAAACCCGGCGCTTCTCGTGATGAGCAGCTTCCGCCTTTTTAGCAATCTCAACATAAATCGCTTCGGTTATTTTCCCAGAATGCCGATGGCCTTTTTTAGGACATCCAATGCATCTTGGGTATCACGCAACTCGCGTTTTAAACGCGCGATTTCTTTACTTTCATCCGATGCATAATTACCTGAACCACGACATTCAATACTGCCGCTGTCCTGAAGTTCCTTGCTCCATTTTCCCAGCGTGCTGTAACCAACGCCGAGATTTTCAGCGCATCCACGCAGACCGAGTTCCTTGTGTTCTTCATAGTACCGGACTGCATCCAGTTTGAATTGTTTATCATGTTGTTTTGCCATAATGAGATCCTCCTTCAGTACGATTCTTTTATCGTACCATGTTTTTATTAATTTTGGATTTTCTCATTTCGATTTGTACTATTTTTATTCTAGCACCAAGGGTCGTCCGACGGTGGCCAAGGATCTGCTGGTGGTGACGGTTGTGCCGGATAAGAGCGATATCGATCAGTATGGTGCCTATCTTTATCATGCCCTTATCGTAATTTTCAGTAAGCAGTGGCACCTTCAAAATCCTGCGTCAGTGTGGTGGTCAGATTCCTGACGATGTCAGTATTTTGATTGATAATCCCCATATTGCGATCGTCATTGGTATTGGTGATGGTAAATTTGGTTCTATTGATATAGACAGTATCATTATATTTCGAATCCATGGTTACGCTCAAGATTAATTGGAATAATGACACAAGCATGACAAACGAAACGGCTGGAATCGGTGAAATGAATTTTTTCAAAGATCGTGCGATTTATGTATCCTTCATGATTGCCTTCTTTTCTCAGGCGATTATGTTTTCAACGGTTCTCTATCTTCCATACTTTGTTCAGGGGGTGATTGGTTCGTCGGCGACAACATCCGGAGCTGTCATAACACCGATGATGCTGGGCTTGCTCCTGTCAAGTAATATCACTGGTCGGCTTGTTTCACGAGTTGGTAAAGCAAAAATACTGTCGGCAGCAGCGTTTCTTATTATGGGTGTGGGGGCGTTGCTCCTTTCCACCATGGGTGTTAAAACCTCTTATGCCAGTGCCATTCTTTTTATGGTAATTTTGGGTTTTGGTGTGGGGATGAGTATGCCCATTACCAATGTGAATGCGCAAAACGTTGCCCCAAGAGAACAGATTGGTTCAGTTACATCGACGGTGTGATCATGACAAATTCTCTGAGTGATGGATTTTCAGGCCTGATGATGCCCCAACTACCCCAGGAAATACAGGAAATGCTCAAAAACACCCAAGTCATTACAAATCCAAAAACAGTGGCAACCATTCGATCCCAGGTATCGGAGTTGTACCTGAGCTATTTCGACGATGCGTATATGCAGGCAAAAACCGTTCTGGCCAATTCAATTCATGATGTTTTTCTGTTTTGCGTCGTCATTGCTGCAATTGGATTTGTTTGCGCCCTCTTTCTGCGGGAAGCTCCGACGACAAGAAGCCTAAAAATGATTAAGGGTGAAACTGTAAAAACGGTTGCCATAATGGATGAGTTACCGAATCGCTGATTCGACCGACCAGGTAGCAAACCAAAGTCAGGATTGGGCGATAGAACGCAGGAGTAGCATTGGCAACGTGATGATTGAACAGGCATTAAAAGAATGCACCTGATAAACACGATAGTCCCTCAATCCAACATAAAAAAGCTGTCAAGTTGCTGACAGCTTTTTTACCATCGTCGATCATCTCGATTTCTAAATAATCAAACCAAATGGATTCGATAAATGGGTCTTCCCGAAAAGTTGTCATGGAAATCTGACGCAGTTCTTTGTGTTATTGTCAAACCACATTGGTTTTTCCAGATCAAAGTTCAGGCAGAAAATTTCTAAAGCACTCTGGACTTTTTTATTTTCATTCAAAGCGCTGTTATCAACGGCAATGACTTTTTCTTTCAGAATTTTATTGTGTTGTATCAGATTTCCCAAATTCGAAACATATTTTTATCTCTGGCTTATCAATGTGCTATTATATATGCAGATAGCATTTTTCAATACAAAAAATGGTCATAGCTAAGAGTATCTGGGGTAGCGAAAGAAATGTAAAGCGAATTGGCGTTTGCGATTTGCCAATGCAATGAGTCAATGTTCTGATTCCGGGCCTATTCTTCAGCGCCATTGCCTGTGTTGCCAGGAGGAAGGCTCTGTGTGTCTGTAGCCCAAAAGACCGCTAGGTCAGTAATTATATCTTTCTAACCCCATTTTTGACCAGTGTATTGGGTTTTTTAATTGCCGGTGAAATCCCCGGGCAGTCGAGAGTGATTGGTGGGACAATTATTCTGGTCGGAGTTTTTTTATTTAATTATGGCGAGCGATTTAAACAATTATAAACAGAAGGGAGCGATTATGTCAAATTCGACAAAAGCAGATTTGGAAGTATCTTTAAAAAAACTATTACTGATAAAACCATTTGATAAGATTACCATCAGCGATCTGGCAACGGATTGCGGAATCAGCAGAATGGCTTTCTACTACCATTTTAAGGATATCTATGATTTAGTGGAATGGAGCTGTGAAGAAGACGGCAAAAGAGCCTTGCAGGGGAAAAAAACCTATTATACCTGGCAGGAAGGTTTGCTGCAGCTGTTTGAAGCGGTTTTAGAGAACAAACCCTTTATTTTGAATGTTTATCGTTCGGTGAGCCGAGAGCAGATCGAAAATTATTTATATCAGTTAACCTATGGACTGCTGGAAGGGGTGGTTAGAGAACAGGCCGAAAATACATCAATCACCGAGGCAGAGATGAATTTTATTGCCGAGTTTTACAAATACGGTTTTGTGGGAATAATGCTGGATTGGATTAAAAAGGGCATGAGCGAGGATCCGAATGTCATTGTTGACAAAATGAGCACAACCCTCAGCGGCAATATTGCCAATTCAATTTTAAATTTTGCAGCCAAACGTCATGAATAAGGAATATTTTATCAAAACAGGCCGAGTGATCAGTTTTTTTATCATTCTGCCTGTTTTGTAAATTGATAAATCATTAAAAAAGCTTTACCATAAAGAAAGAATCACTTAGCGTTAAACGTGATGAAAGGCAGGATAATTTAATGGCAAATAAAAAAGTGAAAGTCGGATTGGCAACAGTGGCAGTAGCTGGCGTCGGTGCCACTGCAATGGTGGTCAAAAACAAGCTGAAAGAAAATAAAGAGAAAAAGAAAATTTCCCAGGATTCCAATTATCGTAACACCGAACGTGGCAAACATGAAAAAAACAGCAAGGGGATCTATTATACCAATGGTAATTACGAAGCGTTTGCAACCCCCAGAAAACCGGAAGGCGTCGAAGAAAAAAACGCCTATATTGTCGGCAGTGGCTTAGCGGCACTGGCAACCGCCTGTTTTCTTGTTCGGGATGGACAAGTGCCGGGCTCCCACATTCATATTCTCGAGGCGATGGATATCGCCGGTGGGGCCTGTGATGGCATTGAAGATCCGACCCGAGGCTATGTGATGCGGGGGGGCCGGGAAATGGAAAACCATTTTGAGTGTCTGTGGGATCTGTTTCGCAGTATTCCGTCGCTTGAAATACCGGGCGCCTCGGTGTTGGATGAATTTTATTGGTTAAACAAAGAAGATCCCAATTATTCATTGTGTCGAGCTACCAGAAACCAGGGCGTTGATGCCCAGACCGACGGGAAATTTAACTTGAGTCAGAAGGGCTGCATGCAAATCATGAAACTCTTTATGACCAAAGATGAAGATTTATACGACAAAACCATTGAGGATGTGTTTGATGAAGAGGTCTTCGATTCGACGTTCTGGCTTTACTGGCGAACGATGTTTGCCTTTGAGAACTGGCACAGTGCGCTGGAGATGAAACTTTATTTTCAACGATTTATTCACCACATTGCCGGATTACCGGATTTTAGCGCCTTGAAATTTACCAAATACAACCAGTATGAATCATTAATTCTACCGATGCAGAAATATCTGGAAGCAGCCGGCGTTAACTTTGAATTTAATACCGAGGTAACCAATGTCATCTTTGAGATTGCGGAAAATAAAAAGGTCGCCAAAGCAATTGAATATAAGGTAAATGGAGTTGAAAAAGGGCTGGTGCTGACAGAAAATGATCTGGTTTTTGTGACAAACGGAAGCTGTACCGAGGGCACCATTTACGGCGACCAGAATCATGCGCCAAATGGGGACGCCGAAGTGAGAACCAGCG
Organism: Acetobacterium wieringae; assembly: GCF_023700225.1. Taxonomy (NCBI): domain Bacteria; kingdom Bacillati; phylum Bacillota; class Clostridia; order Eubacteriales; family Eubacteriaceae; genus Acetobacterium; species Acetobacterium wieringae. The sequence goes on along the minus strand of NZ_CP097897.1, from coordinate 3,590,819 downwards.
GCAGCTGGAGCTTATGGAAAAATATCGCCCAGCAGGATCCGGCCTTTGGAAATCCGGAAAAGTTCTGCTCCGATATCAAGAAAACAAATTGGGAATCAGCAACAATCACAACCTTAGACGATAAAATCATGCCATATCTCACCAATATCTGTAAGCGCGATCCGAAAAGCGGGAAAGTTGTCACCGGTGGGATTGTCAGCTGCATGGATTCATCCTGGCTGCTCAGCTGGACCATTAACAGACAGGGGCAGTTTAAAGATCAGGATAAAAACAAGGTGTGTGTATGGGTCTATGGCCTATTCTCAGATGAACCGGGAAATTATGTAAAAAAACCAATGAAAGAGTGTACCGGCAAAGAAATTACCAAAGAATGGTTGTATCATTTGGGTGTGCCAGTCAATCAAATTGATGAACTGGCTGAAAACAGTGCCATCTGTGTGCCAACCATGATGCCTTATATTACCGCCTTTTTCATGCCAAGAACCAAAGGCGATCGACCAGATGTCATTCCGGATGGCTGCGTTAATTTTGCTTTTCTGGGTCAGTTTGCCGAAACCCCCAGAGATACCGTCTTTACAACCGAGTATTCAGTCAGAACCGCCATGGAATCGGTCTATGGTTTGCTTGGTGTTGACAGAGGGGTGCCGGAAGTTTGGGGCAGTGTCTATGATATTCGGGAGCTGCTCGACAGCAGTGTAAAACTGATGGATGGAAAATCACCACTGGAAATTGAATTGCCGGGGCCGCTGAATTTGATAAAAAAACCAATCATTCATTTTACAAAGGGAACCGTGATTGAAAAAGTACTAAAAGACCATGATATTTTAAAAGACGGGATGCTTTGAGTTCCGGGAAGAATAAAACCTGGGAGATGGATGTAAAAAAGAAAATAGCCAGTAAAGACCCTGCAACCAGATGGAAGCAGGGTCTTTATTGATTTAGGAACTAAAAAGCTGGCGTAAGGCAGATGCTTTTGATCCTCCTGCCAGCGAAAATAATAGTGGCTGATCCTTGCATATCAATCTGTATGGATCAGGCCATTTTCCCTTTTAAAGGCAATGATAAATAAAATCAAATCGATGTCGCTAATGCCCGTATTATGATAAAATCATCATAAAAGCTGCCAAAGGATAATGAAAGAGAGGAAAGACCGATGGATACAATTGAACGTTTTGTCAAAGCTCAGGAAGAAAGCTATGGACAGGCACTAATGGAAATTAAAAATGGTCGCAAGCGCAGCCATTGGATGTGGTATATTTTTCCCCAGCTTAAAGGCCTGGGCCGGAGTGAAACTGCCCGGTATTACGGAATTGAGAATCGGGCGGAAGCCAAGGCATATCTGGCGCATCCACTGTTGGGGATGCGGCTGTTGGAGATTTCCGGTGAACTCTTAAAGTTTGAATCCAGTGATGCCAGAGCGGTGTTTGGTCGGCCCGATGATCTGAAGCTGAAATCATCGATGACCCTGTTTTATCTGGTCGGTGGAAATCCGACGTTTAAGGCGGTGCTGGACAAATATTTTGGTGGTGCGCTGGATGAAATCACCGTTAATCTATTAGATAAGTGAGAAATAACCCAACATATCTGAATGAAAGCAGAATACAATATGGTTTTCACAGCAAACATCCCGCTCCGGTCCCCATCATGAGATCCTACCGGTATTACGAAAAAATCACTTGAATTTGACAGATTAATCACCTGATCATCACGTTAACTGATTACAATAAATGCTAAAGAGACAATTCATTCATCGATAAAGGAGATAAAAATGAAAAAGTCAAAGCGTTTATTAACCAGTTTAATTGTGACGGCCTGTCTGGCATTGACGGCCTTTCCAGCCAGTGCCGCTTCAGAAGATGTCATTTACGGCAAGGTAACGAAGGTGGATGGAAAAGAAGTAACCATCGCCATCGGAACCCTGAATCAGAATACCGGAACACCGGGAGAAACGCCGGGAGAAATGCCTGAAATGCTCACTCTGACCGGTGAAAGTTCAACGTTTACCCTGACCGATGATATGGCAATTACCAAGGCGTCGCCGGGACAGCCTCCGGAAGCAGGCACCACCGGTGGCTCTGCCACAGCGACCGAAACGTCAGCTACAAGCTCAAAAGCCACGGCGGCCGACATTGTGGTCGGAGCAGTGCTTAAAATCACCTATACCACGGGCACCGATACCATTGCCTCCATTGAAATTATGTCGGGAAGTGGGTCTCCTGGCGCAGCTCCCGGAGGTGGTGGCGGTGCCACTGTTTCCACCGGCACCGGGGCATACCTGCTGGCCGATGGCGAAAGCTTAAGTGGCGGTACCTACAGTTCAACCAACGATGATGAAAATGCCCTGCGGGCTGAAGGAGCCATCACCGCCCATCTGAATGGGGTGACCGTTGAAAAAACTGCTGGCACCGCTTCAAGCAGTGATGCCAGCAGTTTCTACGGCCTCAATGCCGCCATTTTGGCTCTTGACAATGCGATCCTGAATATTGCCGGGGGTAGTGTGACCGCAACGGCCGAAGGAGCAAACGGGGTTTTTGCCTATAACGGGGCCACCATTAACATCAAAGATACCACCATCAATGTCACCGGTGGAAATGCCGGCGGCATCGAAGTGGCTGGTGGAGGAAATCTTTATGCCAGCAACCTGACTGTTAATTCCACTGTTAAAGCCGCCATTCGAAGTGACCGGGGGGGCGGAACCATGGTTGTTGATGGCGGTACCTACACCACCAGCGGCAGCACCGGCGCTCCAGCCGTCTACAGTACAGCGGATATCACCGTCAATGATGCCACCCTGAACGCTGAAACATCCGAAGCCATTGTGGTGGAAGGGCTAAACTCAGTTACATTGAACAACTGTACCGTCAGCGGAAATATGACCGGCTCCACCGGGAATTCCGATGCGGATAACATCCATAACGTGATGCTGTATCAGAGCATGTCCGGGGATGCCGAAGTCGGAAACAGCAGCTTTGAGATGACCGATGGCTCGCTGACAGCCAATAGCGGTGATATGTTCTACGTCACTAATACCGAGTCCCAAATCGCATTAAGCAATGTTGATCTGACTCTGGCGGCTGATAGTAATCTCTTAACCGTGGCTGGAAATGATGGCAGCCGGGGTTGGGGAACGGCCGGTTCAAACGGTGGGAAATGTAGCTTGACCGCTTCAAAGCAGACACTGACTGGGGATATCGCTGTGGATGCCATCTCAACCCTGGATTTGATCCTTCAGGATAGTTCAACGTTTACTGGTTCAATTAACAGTGATAAAACCACCGCTGCAACCTTGAAAGTGACTCTGGAAAAGGGCAGTTCCTGGAAGCTCACCGGGGATTCATACATCACCGAATTTGACGGCGATGCCAGCGGCCCTGGATACAAATGGTTATACCCTGTATGTTAATGGGGTAGCCTATGATGGCGATTTAGCGGCGACCGGGAATGTTAATTATGCCACCCATGTCCAGAATATCGGCTGGCAAAATGCAGTATCTGACGGTGCTCTGTCAGGAACCGTCGGCCAGAGCTTGAGACTGGAAGGCATTACCATTAAAAGTGGGATTGATGGCTTGGGGATTGAATATGCCACCCATGTCCAGAATATTGGTTGGCAGGATTATGTCGCAGATGGAACGGTGTCCGGGACGGAAGGCCAGAGTTTAAGATTGGAAGCCATTAAAATTCAGTTAACCGGGACACAAGCCGATAAATACGATGTTTATTACCGGGTTCAGGTTGAGAATCTGGGCTGGCTGGGCTGGGCATCAAATGGCGCAGAGTCCGGTACGGCTGGATACGGATACCGACTGGAAGGAATTGAAATTGTACTCGTGGAAAAAGGCACCGCCTTTGACACCGGTAGTGCTGCTTTTTATGAAACAGCAGCCTGATCAGCGTTCAAAATGAAGCGTAATCAATAAAGCGCGGGACATGGATTCAAGTTTGCTTGAAAAACCATGTCCCGATTTTTGCATATTCAGGAGAGAAAAAAAGCAAACGAATTTATTGTAGTGGTCGGGAAATAGAGGCTTTCAGACAAAATTCCTCTGAATGTTGGATTAATGTCAAATTTCAGGTTGACAAAATTAAATGATCAATATATAATACTCAACGTAGAGTATTGGAGGGATTAATATGACAAGGATCCTTGTTTTAGGACTTCTCGATGTTCAGCCGATGTCCGGTTATGATATTCAGCAGATGCTGCGGATCTCTGATGCCGAACGTTGGGGGGGCGTTTTGATCGGTTCAATTTATCACGCTTTAAAGAAAATGGAAAAAGAAAATCTGGTCGAAATCGAACGGATTGAACAGACCGGGAATCGCCAAAAAGCAGTATATCGGATCACTGACGATGGCCGTGCACACCTGACGCAGTTGATTGCCGATTCGCTGGGGCACCCCTCGGTTCATTACCCATCCGGTTTGTATTCAGGATTGTCATTTATTGAGAAGTTGCCGGTTGAGGTGGCATTAAAGGCCTTAAAGCGTCAGCTTAACAATTTGACGGCCGAGCAGGAAGCTCTGGAAAGCGGTCTCAGACTCAAAGAAATCGCCATGCATCAGAATATCCCACCGATGACCACCCTGATTTTTGACAGCATGTTTGCGATTGTCAAACAACAGCAGGATTTGGTGGAAAATGCCATTAAGCTGCTGGAATCAAAGGACTGAAAATTCTCCCTTAAGATTAAGGGAGAAAAAAATACCCTCATACTCAACATTGAATATACAAATAGAAGTAAGGAGAAAACCATGAATTTAATTGAAGCAAAGGGATTAACAAAAAAATTTCAGGATAAAGTGGTGATTAAAGGTTTGGATATGGTTATCGGCCAAGGGGAGATTGTAGCTCTGATTGGCCCCAATGGGGTTGGCAAATCGACGACGATTGCCATGCTTTTGGGAATTCTGTCGCCGGATCAGGGATCGATTACCTATTGGCGAACCGATTATCAACAGCATCTGGCCGTTCAGCTTCAAACAACGCCATTTTTTGAAGGCTATTCAGCCCGGGAGAATCTGGCTTTGTTCAGTGCTCTGTATCGAATCAGGCTTAGTGAGGCCGAGTTGCAGAACCGGTTGGAAGCCTGTCAACTCGGGGATACCGGAAATACTCCGGCGATCCGATTGTCACTGGGTCAGCAAAAACGACTGGCCCTGGCAGTGACGACTGTCCATCAGCCCACGTTGATCGTTCTTGATGAACCCACCGCCGGACTTGATCCCCGGGCCAGTCATGAAATTCGGGAGCTGATTCGCCAGATGGTCAACAATAATCAGACGGTTTTGTTTTCCTCTCACGATATGGAAGAAGTGGAAACCCTGGCTGATCGCATTATTTTTATGAACAATGGTCAAATCATTGCCGAAGGAGCCCCGAAACAACTGATTACCGAAAACGGCGTTGCCAATCTTGATGAACTGTATTTGAAATTAACCCAAACACCGGCTGTTCAGCCGATCAATTAGAAAGAGAAGGTGTTTAATATGAATACTATTTTTATGCTGTCCCTCAAATCGGCCCTGCGGGAACCGTTTTTACTGTTCTGGTCGATTGCGGTGCCGATTGCCGGGACCCTCATTTTAGGCTATCTGGTTCATCAACCCGACTATGCGATCCGCATCACAACGGCGATGATGGCCATGGGGATTTTGTTTTATGGTTTGACGACCACTGTGTTTTCACTGCTGGCACAGCGTCGTCGGGGCGTCTTTCAGCTGCTCAAAGTTACCCCGTTGCCCTTATCTGCTTTTGTTGTCAGTACCTCCGGGGCGGGTACGCTGGTTTCATTGATTTGCGGCCTGTTGGTTCTGACGGTTGGCAGTTTGGCTTTTCAGATTGGCCTTTCCCCAGAAGCGCTACTGATGACCGGGCTGGTCTGTCTGGTGGCAGGGATGGGCTATGTTTTGCTCAGCTTTTTTGTCTCCCGTCTTTGCCGAACCGAAGCGCAAACTAGCATTACCGCAAATCTTATTTCGATGAGTCTGCTGTTGCTCAGTGACGCTTTTTATTCCCTTGATGCGGCCCCGGCCATTGTTATTCAGCTTAGCCGATTCAATCCCTTCCAATGGTTTCTAAACGGTCTGCGGGGTGCTCTCCTTCGGGATTATCTGCAATGGCGCTTCAGTTTGTTCGTGCTGGCTGGTTTTCTTGGGTTGGCCTTATTACTGGCGATCTGGTCATTGAAAGCCAATGATCAGCGTTGACAAAATCGCAACGCAATAACATGCGTAACCGTCAGGATTGATGGTTGAGTGATAAAGCAATGGCATAGAGACAATGGATAAAGCTGATCTGAAACAGTGGTCATGTAGCAGTAGTAATTCCCCCTGGATTGGCAAAAGCAGTCGGTTTGTTGATCGTTGCTGAGTGCTTAACCAGAAGGCCGGATCTAAAAAGATCCGGCCTTCTGGTTGTTTTTTAGTATGCAGGGGCTTCTTGAAAATCTTGAATTAGTGTGGCTGTCAGACCATCGACGATGTCCTTCTTTTGGGTGATAATGCCCACATTCCGATCCGCATTGGTACTGGTCGTGGTAAAATTGGTGCTGCCAATATAGACCGTTTCATTATTCACCGAAATGGCCTTGGATTGAATGTAGATGGGCGCATTTTGTGGAAAGAGACGGACATTGACGCCACCAGCCTTTAGGGTATCGAATCCGGCGGTAAACTCACCGGTATTGGTCATGGTAAAATTAACCGTTACGCCCCGCTTGACCGCCTCGATGAGGGCGTTCTCCAGAACCGTGCTATCAAGCTGCTCGGTTTCAACATAGAGGGTGGTGCCGGGTCGGGCAGCCTCAATCAGCTCGGTAAATTGTTTCTCGGCGCCGGGGGACCAGACCAGTTCAGAGCCTTCCGGAACATCGCCAGCCACAGGAGCGACAGTGTTATTGGTATAATCCGCCTCAAAGGTGGTGGAAACCCCTGCCACGGTGGCCGGATTGTCAGTGATCACCACGTAGTCGCGGAGAATCGGATAATATTGGGCGACCAGATTGCAGTTCATGATAGCCACTTTCTGATTGTCCACCACGATGCTTTTTTGATGCCATAAAACACCGTCCCAGGAATAGACAACGTGAACCCCGTTAGCCGATAAATTATCATAGGCTGGCTGATTCATTCCCACCGTGCCACCATCCGATGCATTGGAATTCAGCAGGACCCGGACATTGACTCCCCGTTGCGCCGCTGCAATCAAAGCCGCTTCAGCATTGGAATCGATCAATGCATACATGGTCATATCAATGCTCTTATTGGCGGAATCGATGAAATCATAAATCTTCTGATAGCCATCATCCGGCAGGGTAATGAGGGTGTAAGTTGGCGTGGCAGGGGGTTCGGACTTGCTCTCTGTTTTTGGGTTGCTGCATCCCAGTAGCAATCCTCCCATGAGAATCCCGGTTACGAACAATGTTGATAGTTTCAGGAAAAACGTTTTTTTGGAACATAGTCTATTAGCCATTGTGATCATATCTCCTTATCATAATGAATCGTTTTCATTATATAACGAATCTGCGTTTAAACTCAAGATTAATCATAAAATCACAAGGAAACAATATGGGATCAGTGATAAAGGCGAGAAGATCCTGTGGTGCTAATAAAAGTTGATAAAATAGATCTGCAGAATTGCAGAAGGTGGATGACAGGCGTATAATGAAAATAATGGGCAAGGAAGCTTTTGGTGCTAAAAGATACATAGTTAGAGTGAATCGGAGGGAGTAATAATGGATAAATTTTATGGTGGTGAGATGGATATTGTTACGATCAGTCATGAAAACCTGGTGGGTGATCAGTATGCCGGTTAAAAAACAAGAGGTGTTGAAATTATTGGATGATTCGGGCATTTGCTATGAATCCCTTGCACATGAAGCGGTATATACGATTGATGAAATGAAGAAATTGGGATTACCGCATGCCAATTGCATTGCGAAGAATTTGTTTGTCCGGGATGATAAGAAAAAACACTATTATTTGATTTCTGTTTGCGAAGAAAAGCTCGTTAGCCTTAAGAAGTTCCAGGAAATAATTGGCTCACGGCGGCTTAGTTTTGCTTCCGAAAAGGATTTGAATGAAATTCTGGGACTGCAGAAAGGCTCGGTAACACCATTTGGTGTCTTAAACGACAAGGATAAAAGAGTCCAAGTATTTATCGATGAATTCTTTCGCAATCGTTTGATCGGCATTCATCCAAATGAAAATACGATGACAGTCTGGCTGAAAACAGAGGCGCTAATTGAGCTGATTAAAAGCCATAGCAGTTCGGTTGCGGTGATTAACCTCGGATAAGCAATCGAAAAAGAACGCAGCGTTCTATGCGTTTCACAGGCGCCGTTTTTTCGGCCAGAAAATAAAATGGGTTTGATATTTAAGCTGGTCGCCCAAAGAAAATCATCCACACTGAGGGTGGGATATGATATGATAAGCGCACAGAAGTATTTTCACAATAACGGGGTAGCTTTAATGATTGGTTACAATCTAATCAATATTTATTTTTTTGTGATGCTGTTTACTGCAATTTACTGGGCGGTCCATATCAAGTCAGTTAATAGCACTGGTTATGCAACGTTTATGCTGGCGTTGAGCTTTGCGATTGGTATCTACATATTTGGTTATGCCATGGAACTCAATTCCAATACCGAAGCCCAGATCCTCTTCTGGAACCAGTTTGAGTATTTGGGGATTCCGTTTGTTTCAGCCTTCTGGTTAACCGCCGGATTAATGTATACCGGTCACTTTGCCCGACACCGGGTGTTACTGAGTCTGTTTATCTATGTCATTCCGGTAATAACCATGGTGTTGCGATTAACCAACGATTATCATCATCTCTATTTTGCCACGGTTGATTTCGTATATCAGGGCGACAAACTTTTGTTAAACCGAATTTACGGGCCGTGGATGTTTGTCCAGAGTATCCATTCCATGCTGATGATTGTTATTACCCTGGGGCTGTTTTTTGTGTATTTTATGAAAAACCGGGAGCAGAAGATCGGGAAGATTCGGCTGATTGTGATTGCGTCCATCACGGCAACAATCGGATTGCTGCTTTCATATTTCAAACCCTTCGGATTTATCATCGACTATATGGCGATCTGTCTGCCCTTAACCTGCCTGATGGTGGTTATCGCTATTTGGAAGTATGATTTTCTGTCGGCCAAGGCTCGGGCCCGGAGTAAGGCTTTTGAGTCCAACCGGGACGCCATCCTGCTGGTCAGCCAGCAAAATATCATCATCGATTACAACAAAATGGCCAGTCAGCTTTTGGGAGAACTGGGTATTTCCTTGACCGAAGGGGATCTGGATCTGGTCTTTCAGTCGGCACCGGCTTTTCTGGAAACGCTGAAAAACGGGGCGGATTCCACCTTGAAATGGGGCATGGAACCAACAGAACGGATCTATGAAATCAGTACCCGCAGCATTGACAGCAATCACTTATCCCAGGGATGGATCAAAACGATCCGTGATGTGACGGAAGCCTATGAATGGAATAAACGTCTGAAGCGCATGGCCATGGTGGATGAACTCAGCGGATTGAATAACCGGCGGGCTTTTATGCAAAAAGGCGAACGTATTATACAGGAAGTGAATCAAAAGAAAGATTCACTGCATTTGTTGATGATGGATCTGGATCATTTTAAAAATATCAATGATCAGTTTGGACACTTAAACGGCGATCGGGTCATTAATCACATCGGTAAAGCCCTAAAAACCCATTATCATGCAAACAGTCTGATTGCAAGGTTGGGTGGGGAAGAGTTTGCGGTGTTATTAACCGGGTTTGGCGATGCGGAAATTAAAGAAAAAACAACCCGTTTTTTAACCGAGTTTTCGAATCATTCGTATCATGATCGGGATAAAACCTTTCATGTCACCGTCAGTATCGGTATTGCGAAGAAAAATGAGCTGGGCCAAACCCTCAATGCGCTCATTAATATGGCAGATAAAGCGCTTTATCAGGCCAAGGACAATGGTCGTAACTGTGTAGTTGAGTTCACGAGTGAGTCCTTGTGATAAAAGTATCGGACACAAATTAACGCAGCTGTAGAAAAATATAAAAACATCAGTCTTGAAAATAGGGGAGGTGATTAACCTCGGATAAACAAAACGTCCCCAGGTTTCAGGCGTCATATAAATTAGGTGCTACTGCAATACAGTAGGCTTGTTGCAGAAACTTTGATGACAATTTGGCTTAATCAAACAGTCGGGTAAAAGATGGAGGAGGGGCTGGTCAATGATGATTTTAGTAGCTGACGATGAGAATGATATTCGCAACTTATTAAAAATTAGCCTTGAAGAAAATGGATACACGGTTGTTACGGCAGAAAATGGGAAGCAGGCCATGGAGATGATTGAGAATCGACCAATCGATCTGGCCATATTGGATGTGATGATGCCAATTTTGGATGGTTTTAACCTGCTGCGAAAAATACGTGAAACAAGCACCATTCCGGTGATCTTTCTGACGGCCAGAACGGATGAAATGGATAAGATTTTGGGACTGGGACTGGGAGCGGATGATTATCTGGCTAAACCCTTTTCGATTGCTGAGCTGCTTGCCCGGGTCAGTGCCCAACTACGCCGAAGCAATGAGTATCGTGAGCCCTCGGCACCTACAGTAGCATTACTTACTTACGAGGAATTAACGATCGACACGGAAAGCTGTTGCGTGCATAAAGCTGGAAATCCCATTGAACTAGGCGCAAAGGAGTACAAATTACTGCGCTATTTTATGGAAAATCCGGAGCGGGTTTTTACAAAGCAACAGCTTTACGATGCGATCTGGGATGAAGCCTTTTACTACAATGATAATACCGTGATGGTTCATATCAGTCGACTGCGTAATAAAATTGAGGATGATCCGCAAAAACCGGAATATCTGAAAACCATTCGGGGCATTGGTTATAAACTTCACTATATACGGCCAAAACGATGATAAAAAAGATCTCAAATCAGTTTCTTTCCAGTTATCTGTTTGTATTTCTGCTGACAACAATGGTTACAACTCTGGCAGTGGTACTTTTGTCTTTCGCAAGCGGATTGATCGAGGGGCGGCTTGTCAAGGAGCGATATCCGGCAAGGGCCATCATTAAGGAGGATTATACCCAGATCGACGCATCGGCAGTGGTTAAGAATGGCGGTGGGGTGCAGGTTGTCAATAAGGACTACCAGGTGGTTTATTCAGAGGGGCTTGATACCATTGGCAAAAGTCAGCTAAGTGCTGAGGAGTTCACGGCATTTCTGATGGAAAGTTCTGACCAACCCTATCACTACGATATTGTTTATCAGCCCCAGGGGGAGTATTGGCTGATTGTGACATTTCCGACTTCCATTCGCCTGAGTTTTTCTGTGGTGCATAATCCGGCGGCGGTTCCCGATGATATGGCAATGGCAAGTAAAGTGATTGCCGCCATCAGTCTGATTTATCTGACCATCTTAGCCTTATTGGCGTCCGGGTACTCACGTTTCATGGCAGCGCAAATCACCGAACCGCTTCATCAGCTCAGCGAAGGAACCCGGCTTTTACGGGCAGGGGATTATAGTGCCCGGGTCGATTTAAAATTAAAGAATGAATTTGCCAATCTGCAAGAGACCTTTAATGACATGGCCGCCCGGATCGAGCAAGAAATGACCTTGCGAAAAAAATCGGAAAATGACAGACGGCGTCTGATCCTTGATATTTCACATGATCTGAAGAATCCGTTGGCCAGCATCCAGGGATATACCGAGCTTTGTATGAAGAAAAAGGATTTGTCGGAGCAAGAACGAAGGGAGTATCTGCAGGCCATTTATCAAAATAGTCACAGAGCGAATCTTTTGCTTGCCGATCTGTTTGAGCTTTCGCAGATGGACAGCCCCCAGTTTTTGCTCAAACCGGTAGAAACTGAAGTTTGCGAGTATCTCCGTCAGATTTGTGGAGCCCTGATCCCACCGCTTGAACAGGCGGGATTCCAATACGAATTTGATATCCCCGAAAAAAACATCCTGGTAAGACTGGATCCACCGCGTTTTAGCCGGATTTTTCAAAATCTTACCGATAACGCAGTGCGCTACAATAGGCCGGGAACCGTCATATCGGTGTCGCTGCGGGAAGAAAAGGCTGATGTCGTTATTTGTTTTGCCGATGATGGCTGCGGAATTCCTAATCATCTGGTTGAAGATATTTTTAAACCCTTTGTGAGGGTTGATGACGCACGCAATTCTAAAACAGGTGGAAGTGGCCTGGGCCTTGCCATTGCAAAAAAAATTGCCCGGGCGCATCAAGGTGATTTGACGCTGGACATTAAGTACAACAACGGCAGCGCATTTATGATTAGGATTCCGAAGATTTAAGGTAAATTTATGATTCTAAACAGCTTTATGACAGAGCGACCTGATATGATAGCGTCGTCCTGAAAGTAAAGCTGTTTTTTATTTGTCAGGACAATCAAAAGAAGCGAAATCAGGAGAAAAAAATGATACAAACAACAGGATTTTTGATATTGACGCTTTTGGTCGCCGCTGCTTTGGCAGCAATGCTGATTTTTGGACTACAGGTACTCGTTGCCTGCTGGCGAAAAAAGCCCCAGACAAAGCAAGTTGCCCACTTAAAAAGGGCTGCACAATGCCTGGCTGCTGTGTGTGTTGTTAATCTGGCGCTGGTTGTATTTACGCAATTGACCGCTTCGACACCACCAATCACGGATGAAAATGGCAAGACCATAAAAAACAGTATCGCCGAGCTAAAAGAAGTGGAGTTAAATGGACGTCGACAGTGGATTAGTATCAGAGGCTGGGATAAAAACAAACCGGTTTTGCTGTTTTTGGCAGGTGGACCCGGCGGGACGCAGATGGCAGCGGTGCGGCATGAACTCTCAGAACTGGAAAAATACTTTGTTGTTGTCAATTGGGATCAGCCCGGTTCCGGTAAATCTTATGGTGCTGAAAAGATAGATAAGATTACGGTTCAAACCTATATGGATGACGGCTATGCGCTGACTGAATACTTGAAAGAGCGGTTTGCACAGGAAAAAATTTATCTCATGGGCGAGTCATGGGGAAGCGCCCTGGGGATTTTTTTAATCAAAGCATTTCCCCAGTCATACCACGCATTTATTGGGACCGGCCAGATGATCGATTTTTCTGAAACGGAACGGCTGGATTACCAGAAGGCCATGGAAATCGCCCATGAAAAGGGGAATGAAAAAATGGTTGAGAAACTGAAGAAGAATGGCATGCCTCCCTATTATGGCGATAATATTACCTGGAAAAGTGCAGTCTATCTAAACTATCTGAGTGCTTATATGGCAAGTAACCCGGCCATAGACAATCCCGGATATAATACCCTTCGTGATATTGGTGCTTCCGAATATGGGCTTGTTGATAAAATAAATTATGTTCGCGGGATCATTAATACCTTTAATAACGTTTATCAGCAGCTTTATGAGATCGATCTAAGAACCGATTATAATAAACTGGAGGTGCCGGTTTATTTCTTTTTGGGCCGTCATGATGTCAATGCGCCGACGGTGCTGGTTGAAGAATACCTACAGGTATTGCAAGCCCCTGAAAAGGACATTATCTGGTTTGAGCATTCTGGTCACAGTCCCTGGATCAACGAACGAGACCGGTTTGTTGAACAGGTGATTAGCACTTTTTTAGCAATTAATCCGGAGGCGTAAGAAAAAAATAAGCAGAGCTTTTTAAAGATAACCGGTAGCTGTTTATTTTATGTAGCTTTAATTAAATGATTGAACCAGCAGGATTGATTTTTTGTTGATAAAGCAATAAAATAGAGATAATGGAACGGTAAAAAAACAGGGGGTTTGTTTCCGACGGAAACAGTGTGATCATGATGAGTAACAATTCGTATGACGTTAATCTGCAAATGGAACTGGAAAACCTGATCATACAGGATTATCATAAGCTATATTCCTGCGCATTCAGAATGATCGGCAATCATCAGGATACCGAGGATGTGCTGCAGAATTCGTTTTTACTGGCATATAAAAATCTAAGCACATTCAGAAGCGAGTCAAAATTATTCACCTGGTTATACCGGATTCTCATAAACGAGAGCTACAAGCATTTCAACTATATAAACAAGCTGCCACTAGTTAAAATTACTGAGGATTTAGGGGTTAGCGAACAAGAATTTTTTTGACAGCATCGAATACACCGATAATTTTGACGATGATCTGGTTATTGATGAATTGCGAGAAAAATGTCTGCAGGCTTTTTTAAAATGCCTGCCCAAAAAACAGCGGGTCTGTTTTTTACTAAAAACCTGTACTGGTCTCAAAAACAAAGAAATTGCCGAAATCCTTAATATGTCAGTTGAAAACGTCAAGGTGACCCTGTTTAGAGGGAGAAAACAACTGCAGGAATTATTTGAAATGCGGTGCAGTCTGATTGACCCCGAAAAACCATGTAAATGCCAGCTCTGGATAAAGTTCATGAAAGACCACAGCCTCCCGCTGCCGGCTGGCTATCAGCAGATAAAAACCGACGAACTGCGGAAAACCCATTTTAAGAATTTGTCATTACTGGAGAAAATCGACTACTTGTATACTGTTGATCAAAAATATGATCAAAAAGAAATTTCTGACAAAATAAAAAAAATTGCGGCAAATATTGTGTAACCTTTTTTAAAAACCGGTATCTAAATTAATATAGGGCAAAAGAATTGCAAAAATAATTATTTGGAGGATATCGATTTATGAATGAAAAAATTGTTGCACCATGCGGGATTGATTGCTTTAATTGTGAAATGTACGCAGAGAATGTTACCCCTGAATTCCAGGAAAGACTGTCAGGGACAACGAAGATACCGGCCGAAAAAATAACCTGTGCTGGCTGTACGGATGGGAATATCTGTCTGCTTTTGAAGATGCAGGGGAAAAGCTGCAAAACCCTGGATTGTGTTAAACAAAAGGGTGTTGACTATTGCTTCAATTGTACCGATTTTCCCTGTCTTTATCTGATGCCGCTGGCCGATGGGGCGGGAAAATTTCCCCAGAATATCAAGCTATATAACCTCTGCCAGATAAAAAAAATTGGCCTCGACAATTGGGTTTTGCAGGCGGCAGAGATCAGACATACCTATTTTACCAAGAAAATTGCCATCGGTGAGGGCGGCAGCACGGAGTGATTCGTTCTTGGCGGAGCGGCGCTTCCGATAAACAGCATCGGATAGGGCAATAAGGGCCGGATGCGATTGCAAACATCTTTGTGATCGCATCAGACCCTTTCTTTTATTTATGATAACTGGCTTTTTTTATCGACATTCCAATGAATACCTGATTAAAGCAAACAATGATGAAAGCGGCGAGGAGTGAATAAAGAAAGCCATCGATATGGATATTGGAGACAAAAGAGTCGGCAATCATGATTGTCCAGGCATTGACAATCAGGCTGAATAAGCCCAGAGTCAGCAGATTCAAAGGCAGCGTGATCAGCAAAAGAATCGGCTTTATGATCAAATTGACGATCAGCAGTACCAGGCCCATAGCCAGCAGCGCTGGAATGCTGCCGATCCAAATGGTTGGGAAGACCAGGGACAGCAAATAAATAGTCAGGATAATTGACAGATATTTAAGAAACAGTTTTGTCATCGTAACCTCCTCAATAACTATTTGACTCGGATTGAAAGCTGGACTTCATCGGTGCGGATATCAATTAGATCATAGGGTTCATCATCGTTTAAGGCCCGTAAAAGCGCCATCACATCAAGCACCAGTTCTTTCATTAAGTGGACAGAGATCTGAGAAGATGAACCGCCAGTGGATCTTTGGGGGATAAATAAACAGGCAATCGACAAAAGATCAAGACAGCAGTCGAGTAATTCTTCAATAATATACAGTTGGATGGGGAAGGGCATTTTTATGAACCGTTTGTCCTTTAGCTGAAGGCGAATCCATAAGCAGCGAAATCCCCTAATCGACATAGACCCGTACCTTGATCATCGACTGACTGCTTTCATCCCAGGCTTCGACATTAATGATGTTGGGTTCGTCAAGGGTGCCATTAATGATCTCTTCAATGATTTTGGCAAAGTCAATGCTGGAAAAATCAATCCCTTTGGCTTCCATGTCCTGGCGGGCATCCGGGGGAACCATGGCAGTCATGCGGTCGGCCATTTCACCGATGGTGGTCAGTAGCCGGATCGGGATATTGACGTTGACATTAACCGTATTATTGTCCGAGGTCACTTTGATTCTAAAAAATTTGTAATCGTGTTTAAGGCCGACAACAGCCTGTACCGGGATTACTTCGTTCGCCGTATTCAGTGCTTCAAGCAGCTCCATCGCTTCGGCAGCGGTAATCTGCCCTTTTTCAATCATTTCCAGGATACGTTGTTGTTCACTCATCATTAAATCTCCCTTTTCTTCATAAATTTTTAAGACGTTCTGTTGCTTCTTTTGAAGAAATCTCACCTTTTGACAGTTGATCGAGAATTTCGTTTCGGGTCGCAGTAATGGCCGCCTTCTCTTTAATCAATTCTTTCGATGGTACCTCGTAGCCGAGACCTTTAATCACCGTGTCCAATTTACCACGAACTGTTGGATAGGAAATTCCCAGTTCTTTTTCAACATCCTTGATGTTCCCCCGACACTTAATGAATACCTTAATAAATTCCAGATCGTCATCGGGTAGGCGACAGAATTCGCAGGGGTGGAAATCACCTTCGATGGTGGTGGTACATTTTGGGCAGTTTAATTTGGTTATCGAAAGTTTTTCACCGCAGACAGGGCATTTTCCCGGAGCTTTGTACTTCATAAGTTTCACCAGTCCTCTGATTTATTTGATTATAATATACTGCGAATAATTAAATATGTCAATATAAATATTAAAATAATTAATTTTTAAATTGATAATATTAATTTACGATTAATAAATATGACAATCCCAGCGGTAGCTGGAAATACCGGCTGGTTTTGGCTGGCAATGACAAAGCGTGATCTGGTCTTGTATCAAAAAGCATGATATGATAATCTTAAAAAATGCGGCTGGTTAAAGAAGCGATAGCCAAACCGCTTGGCAGTTTTTATGGTGTGGCCGGTCGATGGATTTGTCAAGCGGCTTGCTGGAATAGTGCAGGTCATCGATTCTGGTGCCTGTTGCGTCCAGTCGCTACCTGACCCGCTTTTTTGCGTGATTGGGAAAATAGCATCGTAAATAGGAGATTAGTTTAAATAAAGGAGCAGGCAATTGTATTTTGATGAATATGGTAACAGTGAAAAAGCAACCATTGTATTTCTGCATGGGGCAGCCTTGACCGACACCTTCAGTAACCAGTATATTTTTAAACAGGACTATCATCTGGTTGTTCCCCATCTTTATGGATCGGGGCGGGAAGTAGAAGAACGTTATGAACCGCAAAAGACAATTGCGGCCTTAGTTGATTTAATCCGATCTTTAAATAAAAAACCGGTTATACTCGTTGGTCACTCGTTGGGCGGTGAACTGGCCGTGGCTTTGGTATCACAGTATCAGGAGCTTTTTGAGCGGGCCGTGTTTTTAAGTCCCTGGGTGTGCGCTACCCAAAAATCCATTGATCGCTTTGTGCGGCTGGGGATCTGGACACAACGGACCTCCAGGCTGTCAGGACTACTGCGGCTGCAGGCAAAATATTGGCATTTGTCCAAGGTTCAGGAGGATTTTCTGGTTGACTACACCAAAAAAATTACCCCCGAACAGTATGTGGCCTGGTTTAAGGATCGAATTTTTCTTGATGAACAAGCAAATTATGCAAAGGTGAAAATTCCCATGCTGGCAGTTTGTGGTGAAAAAGAATTCAGTGAGATTAAAACGTCGGTTGTTGAGCTGGGTAACCGCAATCAGAAGTGTCAGACGCTTTTTTTAAAAGGGGGGCGACATGATTTTCCGCTGCGAATGCCAGCGGTGTTAAATCCGCTGCTGAGCGAATTTTTTAGCTGTGGCAGAATAGAAAAGTAAAGCCGACGAGGAGGGTTAATGGTTACTATATATTTTTCAGGCACCGGAAATTCCCGATACATTGCCGAGCGTTTTTCAGAGAAAACGAAGGCCGCCTGTTTTTCGATTGAAGAGGTGATTGATTTTGGTGAAGTATTGACAACGACAAACACCGTCGCGGTCTGCTACCCGATCTATGGTTCCTGTGTTCCACGTATTTTGCGGGATTTTATTATCGCCCATCAAAGCTGTTTTGAGGGCAAAAAGCTGATAATTTTTTGTACGCAGCTGATGTTCTCGGGTGATGGAGCCCGGATCTTTACCGATCTGCTGGATGGTGTTGCAGTGGAAATTTTATATGCGGAGCATTTCAATATGCCCAACAACATTTGCAATCTGCCGATTTTTCCGGTGCAGGACAATAAAAAAATCAACCGCTATCTTAGTAAAGCAGAAGCAAAACTAGAGCGGGTCGGCAGGGATTTAAGCAGCGGCATTGTTAAAAAACGGGGTTTTAATGTTTTGTCCCAATATAGTGGGTACTTGTTACAGCGCCGTTCCTTTGTGAGGCTTGAGAAAAAAGCAGAAAAAGATGTAAAAATTAGTGCCGCCTGTACTGTCTGCGGTAAATGTATAAAAATCTGCCCGATGCAAAATTTGAAGCAGGTAGACAGCGGGATTTTGCAAAACGGTCAATGTACCCTTTGTTATCGCTGCGTCAACCAGTGTCCGCAACAAGCAATTACGGTCTTGTTGCATGCCCCGGTTAAAAAACAATATCCGGGAATTCACCAGTTGTACAGCGACGATTTTTGATTACGAATACCGAAGGCGTTAAATTTATGACACCATGGTTTTTATAGAAACGGAGGAATAGACATCATTGACAAATTCTAACTGCCTTCACTACTCAAAAAACAAAGAAGCAGCGCAATAAACCAGAAGCAGGGCTAGTATGGTATTGGTGAGCCGGGCATGTTTTGAGAAAAGCGTCTGTAAGAGAGCGCCAAAGAAGGCCCAGCACAGGGTAAAGGAAAAGCCAATCAGCGACAGCACGCCAGAAAAAAAGACCAGCATAGGAAAATCATGAGAAAAATAAGGGAGGATGTAGACTTCCATGGAGATCAGGCAATAGAGATAAATTTTAGGATTGATAAACTGCAGCAAGAAACCGCTGACGAAGCTGCTTTTGGTCAGACTTTCCTTGATTTCAGATGAACTTTGATACGTTTTATAAGCTAGAAACAGCATGTAGAGAGCCCCGATGATCACCATCGGGGTTTTAATCATGGGAAGCATGGATGAAAGCATTGTGAAAAAGAAGGTGCATATTAACATCACCACTGAAAATCCAAAGAAAACACCGAAATTGAAAGGGAGGGCCTGTTTGAATCCTGATTGCCGGGCAATGGACATGGACATCAGGTTATTGGGGCCTGGTGTGACAGCCGTTACCACTGCATAGGTTAAAAAATTGAAAAAACTGAACATCGAATTGACCTCCTAAGAATATGATGGTATATTAAATTTAAAGTACACTATACAAGAATTCAATATATTGTACTTTAAGTTTAATATATTGTCAATAGGAGGTTTTTTTGGACATCACTTTAATTATTGGAAAAAATATCAAGGAGATACGGGAAGCTAAGAAGCTGACTCTGGATGCCGCAGCCCGGGAAACCGGAGTTTCCCGGAGTATGTTGGCCCAGATAGAAAAGGGGGATGTGAATCCAACGATTTCGGTGCTGTGGAAAATTGCCAACGGTTATAAAACATCCTTTTCATCTTTATTAAATTTACAATCGGAAGAGACCATGGTGATCCTGGCTCAATCGGTTACACCACTGGTGGAAGACGATGGAAAATACATCAATTATCCTGTTTTTCCTTTTGATGAAAAAAAGTTGTTTGAGACCTACCGTATTGAAATTGTTGAAAATGGGCAGATGTCTGCCCAACCCCACATTCAGGGAACCGAAGAATACGTCACAGTTTTTGAAGGGGCGGTGGAGATTTCTGTCGGGGCAGAAACCTTTCGGCTGGAAAAAGGAGATTCAATTCGGTTTAAAGCCGATGTTCCTCATGCCTATCGAAACATGGGGATAACCACGGCCAGTCTTAGTATGATTATTTATTATTCAGAGAACTGAGATCGAACCAAGATAGACAAAAATATAGCATCGGATGGATGTATCAAAAATGATTAATAGTCTGGTCAGGATGAATCAAATAATAGAAACAATGAACCGGTGGTGAGAGAATGACAAACAGTGAAATGATGGATAAAGTGGCCGATTTGCAGAAGGCCCTTCGCATTGACTGCGAAAAATGCTGCGGCTTGTGTTGTGTCGCTCTATATTGTATGAAAACCGATGGATTCCCAGAGAATAAAGCAGCGGGGGTGCCCTGTCGGCATCTGCGTTCAGATTTTCGTTGTGATATCCATGACCGTTTGGCAGAGCAAAAGATGAAAGGGTGTCTGGGCTACGACTGCTTTGGCGCCGGTCAGAAAGTGACTCAAAAGATGGGTGAAGATGGGAATTGGAAAACCAATCCTCAAAAAGCAAAGGAGCAGTTTCAGACCTTTACGGTGGTGTTTCAGCTCCATCAAATGGCCTGGTACCTGCTGGAAGCCCGGGAGATAAGCTCTGATCAGAAGCAACAAACAGAGATCACAGCTTTGATTGTAGAGAATGAGCAGCTGACCGCGGAAGCAGCGGATGCAATTTTAAATACGGATGTGGCGGCTTATCGGGAAAAGGTTAATGGTGTGCTTAAACAAATCAGCCGTCAGGTGGCGGGGCTGCCCGATGATAAAAAGGCATCCAAAGATTTTTTTGGCAAGAATTTGAGCAGTAAAAATTTTGACGGCAAGGATTTCAGTATGGCCCTGATGATTGCTGCCAATCTGGAAGGGGCCAGCCTGCGGGGAAGCAATTTTTTGGGTGCAGATCTTCGTGACGCAAACATCAAAAATACGGATTTAAGCAAGAGTCTGTTTTTAACCCAGATGCAGATTAACGCAGCCAGCGGAAATACAGAAACAAAACTACCTAAAAACCTGGTGCGGCCTTTGCACTGGTAGCGGTGAGGCAACGGATCATCATCAATAGTGGTATGGTGATCAGCAGAAATAAAAGCAAACCCAAATGGGAGGGCTTATGTAATTGAATCGGGAGAAGAGATGAAATTAACAGTATTAGTTGATAACTATACTTATATCGACCAGTATTTTCTGGGCGAGCCGGCGTTGAGTTTTTATATTGAAGAGGAGGGGCAGAAAATTCTGTTTGATACCGGATATTCTGACGTTTTGATTCACAATGCTAAAAAATTGGGAATTGATTTGAATCAGCTGGATACCATTGTATTGTCCCATGGGCATAATGATCATACCGGTGGATTAGCATATCTGGTAAATCAGATGAGTCTCCAAAACACAAAGCTGGTAGCCCATCTCCTTTGTTTTAATCAAAAACAGGATGAAGGTGAAGCAATTGGTTCACCACTATCACGGCAGCAGCTCGATCAGTGCTGCCAATTGTCATTAACAAATAAGCCTACCTGGCTGAGTGAGAAGCTTCTGTTTCTGGGGGAAATTCCCCGGCGGTTTGGTTTTGAAGGACAGCAGTCAATCGGAATGAGCTGTGAAAATGATCAATGGAGCGAGGATGCCGTTTTGGATGATTCGGCGCTGGTCTATCAGAGTGAGACGGGACTAGTTATTATCACTGGCTGTTCCCACAGTGGTATCTGCAATATTATTGAGTATGCCAAAGAAATCTGTCAGGATCAGCGGATTAATGGGGTGATTGGCGGTTTTCATCTTTTTGAACTGGATGAACAATTGTTTAAGACCCAGGCATATTTTGCCGAGAATCAGGTCAAAAGCCTTTATCCCTGCCATTGTGTTTCTTTTGCGGTAAAAGCAAAATTAAATGAAACGATCACTGTTGCGGAAGTCGGCGTGGGATTATCCTTAATGTGGTGATATAACCGAAAAGAACAGAATTAATCAATACAGCGACTACAACGGAAGCGCCCTTCGGCAAAGATAGCTCCGCCAATCACCAAAATGGCACCAAGCATCTGAATCGGCTCAAGAATTTCGCCCAAAAATAGAACTGAGAAGAAAACGGCAGACAGCGGTTCAAGGTATCCCAGAATGGCGACTGACTGAACCGGCAGATGATCAATTGAAGAAAAGTACAGATAACAGCCGATGCCGGTATTAAGCAGCCCCAGAATCAGGATAAACGGCCAATTAGCAGGAGTAACGTCAATAAGAAAGCCCTGGCGCAAACCCACAAAAAGGGCGACAGTTAAAAAACTGAGCAGCAGTTGCAGCGTGGCGTTGCGCATCCCGGTGATGCTGACCGCTTTTTTATTAAAGATTACCATCAGTGCATACATGATTGCCGACATTCCGCCACAAAAAAGCCCCCAGGTGGTTTTGCCATCGCTGATCGCCTGAATATTAATGAGTAGTATCCCGCATAGAACCACCACAAAGCCAATCACTTTGGGACGGGTAAACCGCTCCTCAAACAGCAGAGGAGAGAGCATCATCACAATCACCGGGCCGCAATAGTAGGCCAGTGAGGCAATGCTGACACCAATCTGCTGATACGCCTCATAAAGGAACATCCAGCTTGTACCCATGGCGATGCCGGAAATAACCAGATAAAAAAGATGCAACCGGTTCTGGTTAAGATCAAACTTCTGGTCAGATCGTTTAAACAAAATGACCAAGAGTAAACTGCCAATTAAGGTGCGCAAGAAGACAATTTCATAACTGGAAAGGGAAATGAAACTGGCAACAATGCCGTTTGTTCCAAACAGTAGCAGGGCTAGAAGATAGTTTAAGTAAGCTTGTGTCATAGCGTAAAACCTCCATTTAAAAAAGGGTTCCGGCACTGCGGCCATGAATGATATCATATAAGATTTAGGGATTTCTACCATTGGTTGGAGTAATATATTGGGGGGCATGATGAATAAATATCGCTTATAAAAAACATTGTGTATTATTCCTTTATTTCTTGAAATTTTGATAGTGAAAATATATCATAAATAAAAGAAGAGCAAAAGCGAATGTTTTGCATAGTTAGCATGATAAAAACAGATGAATGAGAGTAAATGCATATGGATACAAATATTCTAAAATACATGGCCTTTATCAGGACGGTGGAGTATGGCAGTTTTACCAAGGCAGCTGAGATATTGCATTATTCCCAATCTGGGATTAGCCGGATGATTAATGATCTGGAAAAAGAGTGGAGGGTATCACTTTTAGAAAGAAGTCGGGCCGGAGTGCGGCTCACATCCGATGGACAGCAATTGCTGCCTTATGCTAAAAGTGTATGTGATGAATATTGGAAGCTACAGACAAAAATAGAGGCAATAAACGGATTGGAATCGGGGTTGATTCGGATTGGCACCTTTTCCAGCGTGGCAACCCACTGGCTACCCAATATTATTAAAGCGTTTCAAAAGGACTATCCCAATATTGACTATGAACTGCTGTTGGGTGATTATACCGAAATTGAAGAGTGGATTCTGGATGGGCGGGTGGATTGTGGGTTTCTAAGACTGCCCACGCATCCTGAGTTGGAAACGATCTTTTTAGAACAGGATCAACTCATGGTGATCTTACCGGAGACCCATCCGTTGGTCGAATGTGAGCGTTTTCCGGTGACGGCGTTGTGCAATGATCCCTTTATGTTGCTGGAAAAAGGCGCTAAAGCAGAGGTGACTGAAATCTTTGAGCGTTGTGGGTTGTCGCCAAAGGTACGTTTTACCACCTGGGATGATTACGCCATCATGTCGATGGTAGAGAGTGGATTGGGGATCAGCATTCTACCGGAATTGATTTTAAAGCGAGTTCCCTATCGAATTGTCGCAAAGATACTGGATGTTCCAGCATATCGCAATATTGGGCTGGCTTTTCGGGATAAAAAGGCAATTTCCCTGGCAGGGTTGCGTTTTATCGACTATTTGCCACACCGCTAAAAAGCTGTGTGGATGACGCAGTTATCTGGGTTAAGCTCAAGGGTTGATTTTTTTAGGATAAACCAATAGAATAGAGATAATGAAAAAAAGCTGTGGAAACAGAAAGGAAACAATCACATGAAAATGAGCAAGGAAGATAAGATCCGGATTTTGATCGATGCTCTTGATGCGGTGATGGTAATTCCCAACCATATCGAAGAGTCGGTTCGGGATGCATTGCGCAATGCCCTCAGAACCATTGAAAAACAAGAAGAAGCCAATGATTAGGAGAATAGTTTGAAAATATCAAAAAAAGATGCGTTGATGTGGTTTGAATTTTTTGCGATGTTGCCGGAAGATGAAGAACTGATGGCTAATCAGCAGGAAATTGTATATGCGACCTTTGCCCAGATTGAGGCGGCCATTGATCACCGTAACGCCAAACTGAAAAAAGACATAAAAAACCTGAAATCCCTGGAGCAGCGAACCCTTTATGTTGGGGAGGAAAGCAAGTTTCCTCAGGGCTGCCGTTCCTGCCTGCTGGGGACGGGTTTAAGTGCGATCCGCAAAACCAATAAATGCAATATCGAATGTAAATTTTGTTATAACTACGGCGAACTTGACGATATTGCCCCGGTGGGCGAAGGCTTGTGGGAAATTGGCGGCACTAAATTCTATGAAAAAGATCTTGATCTGCTGCTTTCGATCCAACAGCATCCTACCGGGATGGCCTACGTCTTCTTAGAGCCGTTTATGGAAATTGAATTGTATTATCCGGTGATTAAAAAATTCAGTGCAGCTGGCATTTATCAGCATCTTTACACCAATGGAACCTTGGCCACCGAAGAAACATTAAAGGCTTTGGGAGCTGCCGGTTTAAACGAGATCCGCTTTAATCTGGGGGCCTCCAATTGCTCCGATAAGGTGATTGAAATGATTGCGACGGCTAAAAAATACATTGCCAAGGTGGGGATCGAAACTCCGATGACCCCCGAATTTTTTGACGCCTTTTTCCAGAAAAAAGCCGCCATTTTGGGAACCGGACTTGATTTTATCAATTGCGCCGAGCTGCACCTGAATCCAAATAATATTGATAACTATATGGGTGAGTTGATGTATATTGCCCGCCGGGGTTATATCTCGCCGATTTGGAGTCGTGAGTTGACCTTGAAATTGATGGCCATTGCCGATACCGAAAACTGGGATCTGGTGGTTCATGATTGTTCAAATGATACCAAGTTTGCCAGAGGGTTAAACGTAAGCGGCAAAGCGGGTATGTGGTTTGGGGCCAGCAACTATTCCTGTGAATTTTCCCGGATTCCTTACACCTTTTTCCTGCCGATTTTGCGGGATGAGGGCTTTGAATTTCTGACTGAAGAAGAACTGCCGGCGGCTTATCGGCCGTTGACAATTTAAAAAGGGATAATCAAGTAGCGGTGAGTAGCTGAAAAATGAACTGTCAAAGACAGTTGGTAAAAGAAAAAGCGATGAAATTTGCAGCGCTGTATTGACCCAGGGGGAGAAAACGTGACCAAATACCCAATCCATCCGGATTTTAAAAAATATGAAAAAATCAAAACACCAATTCCCGAAAGATTGTTGCCGTTAATGAATGGGGTGATTGAACGAAGTTTCAATAAACGACCGCCGGAGCCAGGGGTTCGAGAAACCCGGATAATAATTGGTGGCTATCAAAATGAACCGGTGGAGCTGATTATTTATGAGCCGGAAGCGTCAGAGGAGCGGCTGCCCTGTCTGATTTATCTTCATGGTGGTGCCTTTGTATTGAAATCGGTCGCTTTTCATAAGCGGTTGATCTGTGACTACGCCAGCCATACTCCTTGCAAGGTGGTCTTTGTGGATTACCGGCTGGCACCCCAGCATCCGTTTCCGGTTGCGCTGGAGGATTGCTATGCTGCCCTTCACTGGGTCTATCAGAATGCCGCCGAAATTGGCATCGATCCCAGTCGAATAGGGGTCGGCGGGGACAGTGCCGGTGGCGCTCTGGCTGCCGGTCTGTGTCTGATGGCCCGGGATCGAAGGGCGCCGGCGCTTTGTTTTCAGATGCTGATTTATCCGGTTACGGATGCCCGGCTTAATACCCATTCGATGAAAGAATACATCGATACGCCACTATGGAATGCCAGGCAGAATGAAAAGATGTGGAAACTCTATTTAAAGGATGGTTGTTCATTGGAACGGGGCTATGCATCGCCGATGGAAGCTGCTTCGTTTGTCAATTTACCGCCAGCCTATGTAGAAGTGGCAGAGTTTGATTGTCTTAGGGATGAGGGCATTCTTTTTGCCGAGACCCTAAAAGAAAACGGAATTATGGCAGAATTGCACCAGACCAAAGGCACCATCCACGGCTTTGAAATCGCCGAAGACAGTGCAATTGTCAGACAAAGTCTTGATAAACGGGTTGAGGCCCTGAAAAAGGCTTTTTACCACAGTGAAATCGAGCTGAACCGATGATGCTGAAACAGGTTTGCTGCGGTCACATTATTCCCTGATCCACGAAAAGACGTATTCCAGGTGCTGCGGTAAGGTCAGTTCCGGCGCAGCAGTGGTGACAAAATGCCCGTTGATGTTGCCTTCCTGGGTGGCAAAATCAAAGTGGGCCGCAGCAATGCCCAAGTCAACCCGCTGGATATCGTAGGCAAAGGCCTTACTATAGCCCGGTTCTTTTGCCTCATAAAAATGACAGTTACCATCGAGTAAGACAATCCGCCAGGGCTGTTTATTGGAGGCCGATGGCCCTAACCGGACCATTTCCAGAGCAAAGGCCAGATCGCCAGCGGTTGCTTCGGTCAGTGGGGTCTGAAAATCATCCTTAAAAAACAATTGCGGCCAGTTTTTACGTTGATCGGCCTTGATTAGTTTACGCATTGCTTTTTCTTTAAAATGCTTGTGTTCGGCAGCGTAGCCATAGGGGCTGATAATCGGAAAAAGTTCACCGTCATCGATGTGCATTGCCGTAGAAAAACTGCGGCGGTCAAAGGTGCCCCCTAACCAGCAGCTGCCAAGACCCTGATCAGCCAGATAAAGAACCAGGGCTTCAAATTCATACCCCAGCGCTTCCAGTGCCATGGGTTCCGGGGTAATTGTTGCACCAATATAGTGACTAGCACCCTTGATGACCCCGTAGGTGCCAAGCTTTTGGCTGGTTTGGTTGGCTTTAATATCAAGGGTGTGAAAGGTGACAGTTGGGCCAAAAGGATTATGCAACGTCTTAATAAAAGCTGCAATGGCGCTTATTTTATCCGCTTCAATGACTCGTTCCTGATAATTTCGGACGCTATAGCGTTTTTTTACGGTTTCTTCAACTGGAAATTTAATCTTCATGATGATTCTCCTTCGAATAATGATCCATCCATAGGCGTTTGACAAACGGAATGCAGCATTTGCAGTACGTTCGTCATTGCCTGAAATACAAAACAGACAATATTTTAGACAATTATATTTTACACAACATAAATAGCGATTGTCAATGACAATCGCCGGTTTTTAAGCAGCAAGAAGTTCTGAATTTTTTAAGCCAGCCATCAGGTTGGTTAGGAGGGCAAATTATTTTGTTTTGTCCTGCAGTTTTTTTAATGCAGAAATAAAAAAGTCGGGATGTTCATAGTGGATGTCATGGCCGGACTTAATGGTCATGGTTTCGCAATTGGAGAGGCAAGCCTGAACCTTTTCGGCATCGGCATCGCTATTGGCGGCATACAAAACGCCATCCTGACCGTAATTCGTTTCGGCTTTGAGATAAATCGTCGGACTTGGAATCGCTTTTAGCAGGGTTTCCTGATCGATCCCATGCATCCATGAACCGTCGTAAAAGGCTTCGCCAAAGGCCAGATCATAATGATCAATGGTGTTCATTAACCGCATCCAGGAATAGGGAATCCAGAAAATTCGGGGCCCCTGGTCGGGGTGCTCTTGGCGGAATGTTTCGACGGCTAGAACCACCCGTTCTTTCAGACCACCAAAAAGGGACGTCATGTAACCATTTTTAAAATAGTATACAACAAAATCGGTTTCCTCTGTTTGGTTTAGAAAGCTGTGAATGGTCATAAAGGTATCTTTCCAGGCGAAGCAGCCAGCACCTTCTTGCATTTCCGCTGGCGTGACGGAAAAGAGCGGGGGATCTTCAAGAACCAGGCCGCTAACCCGTGTGGGTGCGTTGGCGCCTAGCCAGGCCGCCAGAATACCGCCAGAAGAATGACCGGATACGAAGCATTTTTCACCGATGACATGATCCATAAACCAGATTAGCGCTTGGCCATTTACCGCGCAGGAATAAAGCGCCGGATCATGACTGGATTGACCGTGGCCAAAGCAATCCACTGCAAAGACATGATAGTTCTTCGACAATTTAGGCAGAACTGCCGCATAATCCTCCCAGGATACGCCTTGACCGTGGATTAACAGCAGAGCGGGGCCGTTATCTGGGCCCTCACCATAATTAATAACCGAACCACTATCAAGCGTGACTGTTTGCTCGGTAAAGCCGGCGGCGAGGGTTTGTTTGAGATAGTGATCATCGATCGGATGTAAGTTGCTGTAAAAAAAATAACCAAGGGCAACGGCAATGCCGATTACCACAAATACCAGAACAATCAGGGCTAGTTGCATTTTTTTAATCTTCACTTTCGTTGTCCTTCGCGGTTTGATCGGCATTGTTCAAACTTTGTTTGACAAATTCAAACTGACTGATGAATTGATTGGTATCAATCAGGGCCAGACCGCCCTGATTTTCATCACCTAAAATCATCAGACTATCGCCGGGGTTGATCTGGAAGATGTCCCGGGCTTTTTTGGGGATGACGATTTGTCCGCGTTCACCGACAATCACCGTGCCAAAAACGTGTTTGCCTTTTGGCGGTAGGGGTACGCCAACTGTTTCAATACCGTTGACGAGGGTATCAAGGGAAATGTTATAAAGCGCTGCCAGGGCAATGCATTTATTCATATCCGGTAAGCTTTCACCGTTTTCCCATTTAGCAACGGATTGTCGGGATACCGCAATCTTTTCGGCCACATCTTCCTGCGTGTACTGATGGGTTTTTCGCAGAGTCTGTAAATTCATACTAATCATATTTTTCATATTATCACCACCTGTGCCTATTTTAACAGCTTTTGGCAACGACATCCATCAATTGATGTTAACATAATGGTGCAAAAAATGTCAGCTTTGGTTGCTTTATGGAACATCGTCACGTTATATCCATAATAGAAAACAACGGGTGAGAATAATCAGTGATAAAAGATAGCAAGAATGGTCAAAACAAAACGTTCAAAATCTGATAAAATATCTAAGGAAAAATAAGGAGGGTGATGTGGATAAGAACAGTATCGCAAAAATTTCAGCAGTAATTCAATTTATCGAAACGCATTTAACGGAGAAAATGGATTTAAATCGTGTCGCAACGGCGGTTCATTACTCAAAATATCATCTGCATCGAGTCTTTGCGAGTATGGTGGGCTTAACGATCCATGACTATGTTCAGCGCCGCCGGCTGACGGAAGCAGCATGGTTATTGGTTTTTTCTAGTAAACCGATTATTGATATTGCCGCAGTGGGCGGATATGAAAGTCAGCAGGCCTTTACACATATTTTTACCGCAATGTATAAGCAATCACCTAATAAATATCGGGAAAACGAAAAGTTTTACCCCTTGCAATTAAGATTCAGAGTAGAAGGTAATTATGGAATGCTCCACAGCAAAGAGCTACCCAAATGGCACATTACCCTTGCAACCGAAGACGATATTGCTTGTTGGATGGATTTAGTCCGGCTTATTATAGATGGCTTTCCTTATTTAGATGAGGAGGAGTACGCCATGGAATTAAAACTGCGGATCAGAAGTAAGCAGGCGCTGATCTTAAAAGATGATGACATTGCGGTGGGAGTCATGTTGTTCTCTTCTGAAACCGGCAACATTGATTTTATGGGCACACATCCGTTTTATCGGAATAAAGGGATACCCAAGGCATTTCTTGATAAGGTGATGAGAGAGCTGATTAGTAGAAATGAAATTAGTATTACTACCTACAGAGCGGGAGATAAAGCGGATACCGGACATCGCAGTGCCATTAAAAGCTTAGGCTTTATGGAAGCGGAGTTGCTTACGGAGTTTGATTATCCGACACAGCGCTTTGTTTTAACAAGGGAGGTTGCAGATGACAAATCAAAAACGAAACACCGGGCACAAAGAAAAGATCTCAGACACCATTGACTTGATCCCATTTCCTGATGAAATTGCGCATCTTAAGCGCATCAACAATAAAATCGACACTGCTTTACAACAAGCAAATGCGAACGTTGACCGTATCGACAAAGAGTATATGGTGCTAGAATAAAAATAGTACAAATCGAAATGAGAAAATCCAAAATTAATAAAAACATGGTACGATAAAAGAATCGTACTGAAGGAGGATCTCATTATGGCAAAACAACATGATAAACAATTCAAACTGGATGCAGTCCGGTACTATGAAGAACACAAGGAACTCGGTCTGCGTGGATGCGCTGAAAATCTCGGCGTTGGTTACAGCACGCTGGGAAAATGGAGCAAGGAACTTCAGGACAGCGGCAGTATTGAATGTCGTGGTTCAGGTAATTATGCATCGGATGAAAGTAAAGAAATCGCGCGTTTAAAACGCGAGTTGCGTGATACCCAAGATGCATTGGATGTCCTAAAAAAGGCCATCGGCATTCTGGGAAAATAACCGAAGCGATTTATGTTGAGATTGCTAAAAAGGCGGAAGCTGCTCATCACGAGAAGCGCCGGGTTTCCGTCTCCGGAATGCTGCAAAAACTGGGTGTATCACGAACCGGGTATCGATCATGGATTAACAGAAAACCATCGAATACCCAAAAACGACAGGAAGTTCTTAAAACCAAAATTGAGACCATTTATAACGACTCAAAGCAAAATTATGGAGCTCCGAAAATCACCGAAAAATTGAAACAGAGCGGTGAAATAATTGCTGAGCGGACTGTCGGCAAATACATGAAACAAATGGGTATCAAAGCTCAATGGATCAAACCTTATACGATCACGACTAAAGATTCTGACTTCAGTAAAAAACTCAGAAATATTCTTGACGAACAATTTAATCCCGAACGCCCCAATGCTGTCTGGTGCAGCGATATTACCTATATTTGGACAATGGACGGATTTTTTTATCTAACCAGTATCATGGATTTGTATTCTCGAAAAATCATTGCCTGGACGCTGTCAAAAACAATGGAAGTTTCCTGTGTAATCGACACTGTTAATAAAGCTAAAAGCCGTCGAAATCTCGATGCGCCATTGATCATTCACAGTGACCGCGGCAGTCAGTTCGTTTCAAAAGAATACCAGAAGGCAACGGCAAAAATGCAGCGAAGTTATTCTAAAAAGGCATATCCCTGGGATAATGCCTGCATTGAATCCTTTCATGCCATTATTAAACGTGAATGGCTCAATCGCTTTAAAATCCTTGATTATAACCATGCTTACCGGCTGATCTTTGAGTATCTGGAAACCTTTTATAATACAACTCGAATCCACAGTCATTGTAATTATATGTCGCCGAATAATTTTGAAAAACTTTTTACTAAAACACAAAATGAAAATTTACAAATAGCAGGTTAAAATGTGGGTGTCAAATTCTCATTTTAATTTGTACTAAATCTTGACATAGGACCAATATGGCTGCGAAACGCTACATGGCGGACTATCGTGGCGAGATTGACCCCCATGAGATGTTTCAGAATGAATTGGCGCTGAAGCAAATTGACAGAACTGGCGCTTTTTCGGTCGGAAGATGGGAGAAGTTAGCCAAGCTGAAAGAGTCCCCCTATTTTGCCCGCATCGATTTTCAGACAAGTGAAAGCCCAGTCGCAACAAAGCATTACATTGGTCGTTTCGCATTTAGTCATGAGAACGAACTTTTAATCATTGACTGGCGCGCCCCCTTTGCCAGCATGTTCTATGACTACGAGCTTGGTTTGGCGGGATATGATGCCCCAATGGGTAGAATTGAGGGAAAGTTGACGCGCAAGCGCCAGTTCAAAGTAAAAAACGGGATCTTGGAATATGCTCTGGAAAGCGCAGTTAACATTCACGATGATGTTTTACAGCGGGAACTTTCCCACACCTCAGATGAAAAGATGAAATCCATTATCGCCACCATTCAAAAAGAGCAGAATAAAATCATCCGCAATGAAAAAGCCGGTACAATCATTATTCAAGGCGTGGCTGGTTCCGGTAAAACCGCTATTGCCCTACATCGAATTGCTTTTTTACTCTATCGTTTCAAGGAGAAACTGGAAGCAAGAAACATAATGATTCTTTCGCCCAACAAGGTCTTTAGCGATTACATATCCTCCGTTTTACCGGAGCTGGGTGAGGAGCCCATCGATGAACAGAGTTTTATGGACATTGCCAAAGATTATTTAGAAGGCATCATTGCCTTTGAAGCAGATAAAGACCCGTTGGAAACGGAAGATGCAAAATGGGCAGCACGGGTGGGCTTCAAGTCAACACTGGATTTTGTAAAGCAGCTGGATCAATATTTACAGGAACTTCCTGCCATGATTTTTGAGTTTGGCGATTATTCCTGCGGGCACTTTGTAGCAACGGCGGATTCGATACAGAGGCGCTTTTATGGCTATCAAGATTATCCCATCAAAAAGCGGCTGCGTCTGATTGCCAAGGATATCCATGATTGTTTTGAAGCCGACAATTTTAGAGGTGAAGAAATACCCCAACCGAGAGTCATTCTGAAAAGCTTGATGGCGATGCTGAAAGTCAAAAATAGTCTGTCATTATATCGGGGTTTTTACCAGTGGTTAGGTTTGCCGGAGATGCTTGAGTTGCCGGCTAGGAAGACCCTGGAATGGGCAGATGTATACCCATTTATGTATCTTCACGCAGCATTTGAGGGATTTTCGGAAAGCAAAGTCATTAAGCATTTGGTCATTGATGAAATGCAGGATTATACGCCCATACAATACGCCGTTATCAACCGCCTCTTTCCCTGCCAAAAAACAATTTTAGGAGATTATGGACAGCTGATCAACCCCAATCATCAGCATACGATAGCAGATATACAGCAGCTTTACAGCGATGTACAGCTAGTGGAGTTGACAAAGAGCTATCGCTCAACCTACGAAATTATCGCTTTTGCCAAGGGAATCCAGCCGGTGGATCGATTAGAGCCGGTGGAACGCCATGGGGAGGCCCCGATAATGGTAGCATGCAGCGACAAAAATGATGAGATAACTAAAATAAAACAGTTGCTTGATGCCTTTCTCCAAAGCGGAAATGCTTCACTTGGAATCATTTTGAAAACAAACAGCGCGGCGCTAGTCTTTCATAAGTTACTCGCAGAAGATTACCAAATCCAGTTAATTTCGCCTGATAGCACCAGCTTTACCAATGGCATCTCAGTCACCTCGATTCAGATGTCGAAAGGCCTAGAGTTTGATGAGGTGATTGTTCCAGAGGTAAACTGCGACACTTACCAGAATACAA
Source organism: Acetobacterium wieringae (assembly GCF_023700225.1). Lineage (NCBI taxonomy): Bacteria > Bacillati > Bacillota > Clostridia > Eubacteriales > Eubacteriaceae > Acetobacterium > Acetobacterium wieringae. The sequence goes on along the minus strand of NZ_CP097897.1, from coordinate 3,557,385 downwards.
ATGACCGCAGCCTGCTTTATATCGCCGCAACACGAGCGATGCACCGACTGACGCTGCTGTATTGGGGAGAATCATCCCGCTTTCTTCTGCACTAGAAAGAAGCCTAGACAGAATATACACTTGTAATGGAGGGATTCGCTTATCAGTTAAATTAAAATGGAATAGGAAAGGTGGGAAAGAAATGAAATGTTGCATTGTAATGGCCAGAATAGATCTGAAAATTTGTTAAACGATTAGGAGGATTTGAAATGTCTATTCCGGGAAAAACTGAATGTCGACATGGTGTTTTATATAGAAAAAATTAGTAATTTGAAGGAGGTTTCATGATGAAAAATGTAATAAAAGAATTGCCCTCAGAACAGCGTGAAAAGCTACTCAACCTTTTGAGTCTCCGTTTTGAGAAAAATATGAACCGTCATCCAGGTCTAACTTGGGCTGAGATTCAGGAAAAACTGGAAGTTAAACCAGAAAAGCTTTGGTCACTCAATGAAATGGAAGAAACCGGCGGTGAACCGGATGTAGTCGGCTATGATCAGGATGCGAAGGAATACATTTTTTATGATTGCTCTGAAGAAAGTCCAAAAGGCCGTAGAAATGTTTGTTACGACCGTGAAGGGTTGGATTCACGGAAAGAACATAAGCCGGAAAATAGCGCCATTGATATGGCAACCGCCATGGACATTGAGCTATTAACTGAAGAACAATACCGGGAATTACAGAAACTGGGGAGTTTTGATACGAAAACGTCAAGCTGGCTAAAAACACCGGTTGAGATCAGAAAACATGGTGGTGCGCTTTTTGGCGATCGTCGTTATGATCACGTTTTTGTCTATCACAACAGCGCACCTTCTTATTATGGGGTAAGAGGCTTTCGTGGGATGCTAAGAGTCTGACTTTGAACAGATGGTTTCCGAAGAAACGGATTTATGGGCATGAGCATCACAAAAACATTTGCCGAGGCAGTTTATATAGTGCAAAAAAATCGACATATATTCTTATAATGAAAATATTTAATGGTGACTAAATAAGAGTAACTTATTGCATCTTTCAAAAACCCTAGAAACAAGCGTCCTTGCGGGATCAAATAAATCCCTTGAAAAATTCTTTTGTAAAAAATATTTCAAAAGTGGTTCCAAAAGCCTTCGAAAGGTGTATAATACATTTGAGCATAAAATAAGCGGAGGTGTATTGATGAATATGTTACAGTTGGAACGGATGAAAAATGACAACGGTTTTATTGCCGCCCTGGATCAAAGCGGAGGCAGCACACCAAAAGCGCTGGCAATTTATGGCATTCCCAAAGAAGCTTATGCGGATGAAGCTGAGATGTTTCAAATGGTCCATGAAATGCGATCACGAATAATGAAAAGTTCTGCCTTTACCAAAGAGCGAATTCTGGCAGCGATCCTGTTTGAAAAAACAATGGATTTAAAAGTGGATGACAAGTATAGTGCCGATTATCTTTGGGATGTTAAAGGAATCGTACCGATATTAAAAGTGGATAAAGGTCTACTGGATTTGGAAAATGGCGTTCAGTTAATGAAGCCGATTACTGATCTTGAAGCCCTGCTGGCCCGGGCCAAAGAACGGCATATCTTTGGAACCAAAATGCGGTCCGTTATCAAAGAAGCCAATCTAACCGGCATTAAAGCCATTGTTGATCAACAATTTGAAGTCGGGCGAGCCATCGTGGCGGCCGGTTTTATTCCAATTCTGGAGCCGGAAGTGGATATTCATACTCCCAACAAGGCAGAAGCGGAAGCGATTCTCAAGCAGGAAATTCTTGAACATCTGAAAGCGCTGGAGCCAAGTTGTCAGATCATGTTTAAGCTGACCATTCCCGACGTTGATAATTTTTATCAGGAGGTAATTGCCCATCCGAATGTCGTTAGAACGGTTGCCTTATCCGGCGGGTATTCCCGGGAAGAGTCCAACATCAAACTGACTAAAAATCCGAAACTGATTGCCAGTTTCTCAAGAGCTCTGACCGAAGGTCTCAATGTTGGTCAGAGTGATGCAGAATTTGACAAGGTATTAGATGAATCGATCCAATCGATTTATGAAGCTTCGATTAAATAGATGACGGGATTCTGAATTATCAGTGATAAGAGAGCGTAGTGTAACACGCTCTTTTTTTGATCGATTTAAAAAGCAAAAAGGACGTTTTGTTTGTCAGCTCAGAAACAACATGTTACAATAAATAAACAATCGGTAGTCGTTGTTTATGTGTAAAAGCCAAACAGCGAAGATGTGACAAAAAAACAAAACTGGAGGCTGAAGATGAATGATCTGTTGCTATTATGTGGCGCTATGCTTATCGTCGTGTATTTGATCATATTATCGAGGACAATAAAAAATATTGAGCCATCAATTAGACTGTCAAATGCCTTTGTGGCAGTGGCCTGTTTATTGATCTGTTTTTCACATTCGGGTTATATAAATTTTATCATGCTGCCGTGGGAAATCATTAGTATCAGGACCGTTTTTTTTAATTTTGGACTGGTTGCTTTCCTGGTCGGACTGTTTATCATGTTTGTCGAACTGCTTAAAGATCCATTGTTTAAGTATTCACCATATGTTGTTATCGTTGGCCTAAGTTTATTGACGATGTATGCCAAAATTGCCATACCATTCGGCTGATAGCCATTGGCATTTAGTTTGCTTCAAATGATTTCATGTTTACAAGGCAATGTTTTATAGAAAATTGTGCGATGAATAATGAGAGGTGTTCGTGATGGAAGAAAACCTGATTGCCCCCTGCGGTATGAATTGCAGCTTATGTGTCGCCTATCAAATGAAAAAGTATGATTTAAAAAAACAGGGTTTTAATCGGAAATACTGCCCCGGCTGTATTCCAAGGGGTGAAAACTGCACCCATATGGGTGACAGCTGTGAGCTTTTAAAAAATGGGCAGGTTCGTTTTTGTTATGAATGTCGTGATTTCCCCTGTAAGCGCCTAAAGGGCCTTGATAAGCGTTATCGGACCAAATATCATATGAGTATGATTGAAAACCTGAAGGCGCTGCAGAAAAATGGAATGGCGGCGTTTCTAAAAAGCGAAACAAAGCGGTGGGCATGTCCTAAATGTGGGGAACCAATTTGCTGTCATAATGGGCTCTGTCTGCAGTGTGATCTTGAGACTTTGCGAAAAAATAAACGCTACCGCTGGAATGAGGAGGAAAGATAATTGAAAACAACTCTACGCAAATGGAAAATGACAGATGCGGAGCCACTTTCAGAGATGCTAAACAACCCGAAAATTCTGGCGAATCTACGGGACGGCTTACCCTATCCCTATACCATTGACGATGCAAAAGGATATATAAAGGCCATGCTGGATGCCGATCAGGATCAAATCTTTGCATATGCCGTTACCGATGGAAATCGGGTCATTGGCAGCATGGGGGTGTTTCGCAAAGAAAACATCCATTTTCGAACTGCCGAACTGGGGTATTACATCGCCGAACCCGATTGGGGTCAGGGACATGGAACCCGGGCGGTTAAACAGATCTGTGAACTGATTTTTGAAACAACCGATATCATCCGGATTTTTGCGGAACCTTTTGTCCGAAACCTTGGATCATGCCGCATTCTTGAAAAAGCTGGCTTCCAGCCGGAGGGAATCCTCAGAAAGAATGCTGTCAAAAATGGTCAGATAGAGGATATGAAACTCTATGCGTTAATTCGGGAATAACAACAAAACAATGCTAAGAAATGAATGCGTCAGCAAGGCCATTGATTTTATTATTGATAACCTCAATGAAGAAATCACCATCGCTGATGTGGCGGATTATTGTCATCTGTCCAAGTATTATTTATGCCGGATTTTCAAAGCCGAAACTGGTGAAGGGGTCTATGCCTTTATCAAGCGTTTAAAAATGGAACAAAGCGCTATTGAAATGAAGCTCGGCAAAGATAAATCAATTACCACTATCGGAAGCAGTTATGGCTACAGCTCATCAAACTACAGCTCCGCATTTAAAAAGCACCATCATCGTTCCCCGGCAGAATTTCGCAAAACCGTGAATACCAGCGATGCCCCTCACCCCTATCGTCCCGATCAACTGGCACGATTTCAGGTCTTTGAAGGGTATGATCAGAAGATTGAGATCCGGCAACTAGCCGAATTCCGGGTGCTTTATGAGCGGTATCTGGGAAATTACCTTGATCTGGGCGCCCAGTGGGAAGTTTTTACGGCCAAACATCATGAAGAGATTCATGCCGATACCCTCCTCATTGAACGCTACTATGATGATCCGGCCATTACCCGGGTCGGCCAATGTTTATACGATTTGTGTATGACTATCGATGCCAACGGTGAGTGTTCCAACAGCACGATGATCGGCGCTGGAAAATTTGCGGTTTACCGCTTTGATGGGCTGATCGAGGATATCTATGAAACCCTTCAGGGCATTTATAATATCTGGCTGCCAGACAGCGGTTATGAAATGGATGAACGCTATGGTCTTAATATTTATCGTCAAATTGACCGAGCGCACAGCCAGGTGATCATGGATTTATGCATTCCCGTTAAATAGCGCAAGAATTCAGAAGTAAGAAGACAGACGTTCTTTTATAATGATAAGTGTCAAGAGACAGGGGTCGATTTGAAAGAGGTTTGTTTTTTTTATTGGAAAATAAACAAATAACGGCCTGCTTCAAAAAGCCAAACGGTGGTGCTAGAATAAAAATAGTACAAATCGAAATGAGAAAATCCAAAATTAATAAAAACATGGTACGATAAAAGAATCGTACTGAAGGAGGATCTCATTATGGCAAAACAACATGATAAACAATTCAAACTGGATGCAGTCCGGTACTATGAAGAACACAAGGAACTCGGTCTGCGTGGATGCGCTGAAAATCTCGGCGTTGGTTACAGCACGCTGGGAAAATGGAGCAAGGAACTTCAGGACAGCGGCAGTATTGAATGTCGTGGTTCAGGTAATTATGCATCGGATGAAAGTAAAGAAATCGCGCGTTTAAAACGCGAGTTGCGTGATACCCAAGATGCATTGGATGTCCTAAAAAAGGCCATCGGCATTCTGGGAAAATAACCGAAGCGATTTATGTTGAGATTGCTAAAAAGGCGGAAGCTGCTCATCACGAGAAGCGCCGGGTTTCCGTCTCCGGAATGCTGCAAAAACTGGGTGTATCACGAACCGGGTATCGATCATGGATTAACAGAAAACCATCGAATACCCAAAAACGACAGGAAGTTCTTAAAACCAAAATTGAGACCATTTATAACGACTCAAAGCAAAATTATGGAGCTCCGAAAATCACCGAAAAATTGAAACAGAGCGGTGAAATAATTGCTGAGCGGACTGTCGGCAAATACATGAAACAAATGGGTATCAAAGCTCAATGGATCAAACCTTATACGATCACGACTAAAGATTCTGACTTCAGTAAAAAACTCAGAAATATTCTTGACGAACAATTTAATCCCGAACGCCCCAATGCTGTCTGGTGCAGCGATATTACCTATATTTGGACAATGGACGGATTTTTTTATCTAACCAGTATCATGGATTTGTATTCTCGAAAAATCATTGCCTGGACGCTGTCAAAAACAATGGAAGTTTCCTGTGTAATCGACACTGTTAATAAAGCTAAAAGCCGTCGAAATCTCGATGCGCCATTGATCATTCACAGTGACCGCGGCAGTCAGTTCGTTTCAAAAGAATACCAGAAGGCAACGGCAAAAATGCAGCGAAGTTATTCTAAAAAGGCATATCCCTGGGATAATGCCTGCATTGAATCCTTTCATGCCATTATTAAACGTGAATGGCTCAATCGCTTTAAAATCCTTGATTATAACCATGCTTACCGGCTGATCTTTGAGTATCTGGAAACCTTTTATAATACAACTCGAATCCACAGTCATTGTAATTATATGTCGCCGAATAATTTTGAAAAACTTTTTACTAAAACACAAAATGAAAATTTACAAATAGCAGGTTAAAATGTGGGTGTCAAATTCTCATTTTAATTTGTACTAAATCTTGACATAGGACCACGGATGATAAAACAAAAACGGAGGATGTTAAAATGTTTGATATCAGAAAAATTCAGGAACAGGTTATTTTTCAGGCGGTCAAAGATCAAAGCAACGAGGCGGTTGCTAAAGCAATCGTAGTTGGTTCGGATGAATCGGAGAATAACCCGAGCTGGGTTAAAGCGACAATGAAACGGCTGGAAAAGCAGTTTGATCGCGACACGGTTGTGCAGATTCGCAGAAATTGCCAGTGTGGTTACGGCATGGATGAGCGCTTGGCGCTGCTCAACGAACTGCTCGCCGAATCAGCGAGTCTGGAAGAATTCGGTAGTCAGGCCAAAGCCAATGCGGCGGGGCTTTATAGTGATAATGGGGAGCTCTATCTCCAGTTTCTATTTTGCCCCTGCCCGATGTTGGAAGGGGTTGACCGGCTGGAGACGGATACCTGGTGTCAATGCACCACCGGTTACAGCCAGGTTCTTTTTGAAAAAGCATTCCAGTGTCAGGTCGAGGTGGAGCTTCTGAAAAGCATCAAAATGGGTGATAACAACTGTCTGATGAAAATTATTCCCGAAAAAGATATCTGGAAGTAAAGATCAAAATACCAACCGAAGAAATACCTTCAATTAGAAAAACCGGTGCTGCAGATAAAAATGCCGCTTCGGTTTTTGTTTTATTGAGGGCGGCCGGAGGTTACCGCAATAGTCATCAAATGGAATATTTATGTCAAACTCGAATATATATTTTTCCGTAAAGCGATAAATAATTGCAAAAAAATTAGAATAATAGTATTATATCAACTAAGTAACTAATTATTGCATAAATTGTTCTGAAATAGCATAAAACCCAGCGATTCAAGTGGAACAGTAAAATGCCACAATTGCCGAAACAACAAATTATTTAAGAGAGGCGGATGTATGCTTTTTATATTAATTGGGCTTCTAGCATTTCTTTTTTTGCAGTGTATGACATCAATAGTGTGATTTTTAAAAATAATGTTATTAACAGTTTCTTTTTTTTAGGTTCGTTCCTTTTAATTTTTGCGACAGTGGGAATTATTTTGGCATCATTTAATGACATTATTTGGGACTTGTGGTGGATGAGTATTTTTGGAATTCTTTCAATTTTTTTTCTGATCTTGTTGGTCTATACCCTTTTCTTTGCTTTACCATTTAATGAAACGTATATAATTAATAATGGATCGCCTAAAGTTTATCGAAATGGTTTGTATGCCTTATGCAGGCATCCCGGCGTTTTATGGTTTGCCGGATTCTATTTCTTTTTATGGCTGACGTTGAGAATCCCAATGTTATTATGGGCAGGAATTATTTTTTGTAGCTGCAATTTTTTATACATTGTTTTTCAGGATCGCTGGACCTTTATACATGCTTTTGAGGATTATAATGACTATAAGAAAAGCACGCCTTTTATTATTCCAAATTTCAAAAGTATCAAACGTTGTTTACTGACATTAAAGTAAGAAAAGGAGCAATTCAGTGAAGTTTGAAGAAAAATTAAAGAATCGCCAATATGAAATGTTATGGCAGGAATATTGCGGTTTTTTAGATCTGGATATTGATTCCTACATGACCATCCAAAATCGTCTGATGTTGGAACAAATCTCACTATGGAGTCATAGCGAGCTTGGCAAACAAATGCTCAACGGGAAAAGACCTGAAACCACCGATGAATTCAGAAAAATGATGCCTCTAACCACATATGGCGACTATGCGGATGTTTTACTGCAAAAAAAAGGGGAAATGCTCCCGGATCAGCCGGTTTTATGGATCCAAACCACTTGGGAAGGAGGGAAACAACCGATTAAGGTAGCGCCTTATACGAAGAGTATGCTGGATACGTATCGCAATAATACAATTGCCTGTTTAATGCTTTCCACCAGCAATGAAAAAGGGAAGTTTGATGTCCGTGCGACAGACAAAATTCTCTACGGATTAGCACCGCTTCCCTATGCAACAGGATTACTTCCCTTGGTATTAAACGAAGAAATTGGTATTGAATTTTTGCCATCGGTTAAAGAAGCTGAAAAAATGACGTTCAGCGAGCGTAATAAAAAGGGTTTTAAATTAGGTCTCAGAAAGAATATCGACTATTTTTTTGGTCTGGGAAGTGTTACCTATTTTGTTAGTCTCAGCTTAGCTTCTATGGGGAAGACCTCAAACCAAACTTCGTCAAATGATTCTAAAAGCAGTACAATGAAATATTCTCTACCGATGTTGGGGAAATTCATCTTGGCAAAATATCGATGCAAAACAGAAAATAGAGATCTTAAGCCAAAGGATTTGTATAAGTTAAAAGGCTTTATGGTGGCAGGTACAGATAACGATTGTTATAAAGATGATCTGGAGGATTTGTGGGGCATTCGTCCGATGGAGATATTTGCGGGAACAGAACCGACCTGTATTGGAACTGAAACCTGGACGAGGGATGGGATGTATTTTTTCCCGGATGCCTGTTTTTATGAATTTATCCCGGAAGATGAAATGAACCGAAGTTTTGAAGAGCAGGACTATCAACCCAAAACATATCTGATGGATGAAGTAATATCAGGAGAAAAGTATGAGCTCGTGATTTCAGTATTCAAAGGGGGCGCCTTTATGCGATACCGGGTTGGTGATGTGTATCGGTGTATCGGTTTAAAAAACGATGAAGATAAGACCAGAATTCCTCGTTTTAAGTATATCGACAGAATTCCAACGATAATCGATATTGCCGGATTTACACGAATTTCAGAGCACTCTATTCAAACGGCAATTGATTTATCAGGTCTTCATATTGAGGAGTGGATTGCAGTAAAGGAATATAATGAGCATAATCGCCCCTTGATACATATGTATATTGAAATAAAAACAACATCTCTAGTTAGTCATGGACTTGGAAAGGAAATACTAAAAGAACATTTAACCGTTTATTTTAAATATGTTGACCACGATTATAAAGATCTAAAACGTATTTTAGGAATGGATCCTTTAGAGATCACTATTTTGAAAAGTGGTACATTTGAAGAATATAAAAAGCAGACTGGAAAAAGATTGAGGCATATCAATCCGTCAAAGCATGAAATAAAAGAACTTTTATTAATTGAAAAACAGAACTTTTCGATTAATCGTGGATGGGGCGGATGATGGATAGTTTTGTATATATACCGATTACAGCGTTATGCTGTTATGCCTTTTTACTGCTGGCTTTTATGGCTGCTAAAAAAAATAAGCTGATCAATTCATTCTTGCTTTTTTTATCTGCAATGATTTTATGGACAGGCGGTTCGTTTTGCATGCGAATGCAATTATGGCCAAGTCTTGATTTTTGGTATAATATCTCTGTTCTTGGCTTAACGTTAATGCCATTTGCTTTTTTTATTTTTGTGATCGAATTTATTGGGCTAAAGGATCGATTTTTTAAACGCTGTTATCTACTGATTATTGCGCTGGTAAACATAATTAATGTCTTAACAGGCTTTTTTCTTAGCGCTCCGGAAGCCATAAATGGAACCGATGGAAAAGTCAGTTTCGTCTATAATGTTTCATGGCCGGTAATTATTTTGTTTGTTGTATGTGTTGCAATTACATTTCATGCACTGTATTTATTATATAAATACAGTAAAACCAATGAACTGGCAAAAAAACAATTCACACCCATAGTCTTTGGCGTTTTTATTTTAGTGGTTGGTCATCTTGCCTTATTTGTGCCAGTGTTTAAAGGTTTTCCAACCGACATCCTATCCGGTGTTTGTTTTGCTTTTTGCTTATTTTATGCATTATACAGGCGTCGCTTATTCAAACTAACGCTCCTGGTTTCCCGGGGAAGTTGTTATGGAATTGCGGCGGTGTTGTCATTGTTGCTTTTTTCGAATTTCATTAATTTGTTTCAAACATTTATTGATACCAACTTGTCTGATTTTAAAGAACACAGTGTTTTAATTATTGCTGTGTTTTTTACCTTTGCTACTTTTTTTATTTATCAGGGAATGAAGCGGTTTATTGATAAAGTTTTTACGAAAGAAGAAATTCATCAAGCAGAAAACTTAAAAGAGTTCAGTATAACCGTTTCGAAAAGCTTGAATGTAAATGAAATCTTGGAAGAATTAGTGGATGTTATTCAAAAACAATTACCGTCAAAAAAATATATATATGTATCAGAAATGAGAAAAATGATTCTTTTTTTATGGTACACAGCACCAGTCCGCTCGATAAAAAGTTTTTTTCTATCCAGGAAGATAATCCGATTGTTACATGGTTATCCAATAACGAAGGCTGTCTGCTAATGAAAGATTTCAAACGAACAGTTGCATACAAATCGATGTGGGAAGTAGAAAAAAAACAATTCGCAGATTTGAAAATCGAATGCTTTGTATCGCTAAAAGATGGGTCTGAATTGGTGGGGATCGTCTTACTTTCCGAAAAAGAAAAATACAGCAGTTTTACCTATGATGATATTAATTTTCTGGGCTCGATCGAATCGATCGGATCCATTGCGGTTAGAAATTCCAGGCTTTATGAAAAAGCTTATTTCGAAGCAAGAACTGACGAATTAACGGGTTTATTGAATCGCAAATATTTTTATGAAACCTTACATAGCGAATATGAAAAGAACAAAGGCCAATCGCTGGCGCTGATTATTCTGAATATTGATGATTTCAAATTGTACAACCAACTTTACGGCAATAAGGAAGGGGACATTGCACTTCAGATGATTGCAAGAATTATTCAGGCTTCTGTTGGAAGCAATGGATACGTAGCCCGATATAGCGGCAAGGAATTTGCAATTATTCTTCCCCTGTATGATTTACGAAGAGCAAAAAATTTGGCGGAAAATATTCGCTTGCAGATAGCGGATATGAATAAACATAATAAGGAGTATCGTTTAAAAATACTGACCCTCAGTGGGGGAATTTGTGCAATACCCTATGCGGCAAGCAGTGTAAAGGAATTAATCGATAATGCCGACAGAGCGATATACTATGTTAAAAGAAATGGTAAAAATGCAATTATGACCTATTCTGAGCGAGATCAGAATCTTGCGGAAGGAAATGTTACAGCAGAAACTTTAAAACAAAAAGAGAAAGTATATTCTGACTATGAAAAAACAATTTATGCACTAACTGCAGCCATCGATACGAAGGATCATTATACCTTTGATCATTCCAATAATGTTGCCTACTATGCGGTAGGACTTGCCTACGCTTTTGGTATGAATAAAGAAACGGCAGAAATGATAAGAGAAGCGGCGTTATTGCATGATGTTGGAAAGATCGGTATCCCCGAACAAATCCTGAATAAACCAGGGAAACTTACGAATGAGGAATACGAAATCATGAAAGGTCATGTGGAAAATTCAATCGATATTATCCGGCACCTCCCATCACTTGATTATGTCATCCCGGCAGTTATTGGACATCATGAACGTTATGATGGCTCAGGTTATCCAAGAAGAATTTCAAAACAGGATATCCCAATGTCGGCAAGAATTTTATGTATCGTCGATGCCTTTGATGCCATGATATCTGAACGTTCTTACAAGGAAGCCTACTCAGTGAGTCATGCATTGAAAATTATTGAGAACGAGGCAGGTCTGCAGTTTGATCCGGAATTGGCCCATGTTTTTGTAGAATCCATAAGAAATGGATTGATTATGATTAAGCAAACGCCTTATAATCACTAATCTTCTCACTACTTTTAGGATGAGGTAGCTTAGTCAAAAGCGGATCTTTTCAGCAACCATCGGAATGGGACATACTTGAGTATGGGGGACTGAAAAATCTCTGGGGTAATATCTTGTTCAATCTGAGTTATTTTGTTGAAACTGAGTAGAATACAGCAGTTTAACGTTTCGTTTGCGATTGGAAAAGCAGGTGTGGTTGGGTCAGAAAAAACCGAGACAAGCTGCTGAATAATAACAAACGAGACGTTTTTTATGGCAAAAAACTTTTCTCAAAATTAGGATCCATAATTTTGAGAAAAGGCATCAACACGATTATAGGTATTATTAAAGATAAACAAAGCGTGGGCATCAACATCATAACTGATCATGCCAAGGTTATCCAGCGTGCCAATGAATTGATCACTTTCAAAGCGCTGCCCATTAGTTAGGACAAGCAGCCCCGAGACATCTTCGTACGTATAAACAACCTTCACCCATTTCCCGAGGGTGCGGTTTTCAATAATAACCTGATGATCTGCTGTAAACTCATAGGTTTCATAGTAGCCGTTATCGCCCAACAATTCCCATTTGCCGACGAGCTGATCCGGGTCGTCAGTAAGCACTGGTGGTTTATTTTCGGCAGCCGGTTTGACAGAACAGCCACATAAAACAGCAAATAGAAACAGTAGTAATCCGGTAATCCAAACGTTTCTTGTCATCTTTATCCCCTTAACACAATAAAATTTGAAATGACTAAAGTATAAAGGTTTGAGAACCCGGATTCAAGTTATTTATAAAACACCATGGGTTATATTTTGAGTTGTTTTAAAACGGTGTTAGTTTTTGGCAATTTTTTCATATCGAAAGACTGAGGTAGTCTTTTATTTCTGCAATAGTTCTTTTCATCGAGTCAAACCTCTGATAAAATACCAGTAAATAACGGAAGTTTTCTGAAATAGCATTACAAAAAAAACTCAGAAATAAAAAGTTAAAATCAGAAGAATATTCGTATATGAGGGCAGTGTTATTGACAGCGTAAAAATCTAGCGATTTATAAATTAAAGGAGTAACAGAAGTAAATGAAAAGAAAAATTAAATTGGTTTGTTTGGTTATAAGTGTGTTGATCACACTGACAGCCTGCTCAACCGGGGAAAAAACAGCGCTCGATCCTAAAAATCCGGTTTCGATTACCCTGTGGCATTATTATGTCGGGGATAATAAGATTGCCCTGGAAAAAGCGGTGGATGCGTTTAACACCAGTGTGGGTTCTGAAAAAGGGGTGGTGGTTAGTGCGGTGGCCAAAGGCAGTGTTGCGGAACTTGAAAAAGCGGTTACTGATGCCGCCAATGGCGTTATCAATGCCGAAGCCATGCCGGATCTGTTTTCCTGCTATCCAGACAAGGCGTTAGAAATAGATGCGTTGGGAAAATTGTGTGATTTAAACGATTACTTTACCGAAGCCGAAAAGGGGCTGTATGTGGAAGAATTTTTAAACAGTGGCCAATTTGATGGCGAGCGGCTACTGATTCTGCCGATTGTCAAAAGTACCGAGCTGCTCTATGTTAATAAAACTGCTTGGAGTAAATTTGCCGCAGAAAGTGGTCTGGACGCCAGTAAGCTTGGCACCTGGGAAGGGGTTTATGCAGCGGCTCAGAGCTATTATAAGTGGACAGATGCTCAGACCCCCGAAACAGTCGGAGATGGCAAAAGCTTGATGGGAGTTGATTCGGTGGCAAATTATATCATCATCGGCAACAAGCAATTGGGGGTTGAAGTCATTGATGGCAAAAATCAGCAGGTCGTCTTAAACCGGGAAGTGATGAAAAAGATCTTTGATACCTATTATGGCGGTATGAGCCTGGGTTACTTCAATGCGGTCGGCAAATTCCGGTCAGATGATATTAAGGCCGGGGATCTGGTAGCCTACGTTGGTTCATCATCGGGTGCCGCCTATTTCCCAACCTGGATCGAGAAAGACAATACACAGCAGCCCATCGATTTTCTGGCGCTCTCCTACCCGGTCTTTGCCGGTGGCAGCCCCGACGCAATCCAGCAGGGGGCGGGGATGAGTGTGACCAACTCGACCCCTGCTAAGCAGGAAGGGGCGGCCGTTTTTCTAAAATGGTTTACTGCTGAAGCTCAGAATATTGATTTTGCCATGACTACCGGGTACCTGCCAGTGCAAGCTGGCGCTTACGAGAATGAAGCCTTTAAAACATCGCTGGAGACGTTAAGTGCTGGAACAGCGGCTGATCAAAATATTGCAAAAGTCTATGAGATCGCTCTGGATCAGATCATGGAACGGGAAACCTATGCGTCACTTCCTTTTAAAGGCAGTTATGAGGTGCGAACGACGCTGGAAAAATCATTGACGGCAATGGGTGAAGCTGGCCGTCAAAATACAGTGGTATTAAAGGAACAGGGCATGTCAGAAGCGGAAATACTGGCAGCGCTGGATCTTAATGCCCGGTTTGAAGAGTGGTTGACCGTTATTCGCAGCCAGCTTGATGAGTCCGGGATAGCCTATATTGAAAAGTAATCAAGCTTTAAAAAACAGTTGATAAGGAAACTTACATGAAAAAGACCTGGACCCTTCGAAGACAGTTAAATATATTATTGGCCTTAATTGTCACCTTTCAAAGCCTGGCCTTACTATCGGCACTGTGGGTATCCCAGGTCTTTTTCATTCTGGATGCTGAAGCGGTACGATTGTTGAACAATACCACCGAAACACGGAAGAAAACATTTGATGCGTCGGTGGGTCAGACGATTGCGAATGTCGCCAGTGAGACCGAACAACTCAATGCCGCCTTAATTTTGTTAGCTCAGCAGCAGGGCAGTACGCCCGATGCCTTGTATCTCAATGATCCAGCGTATTATGAAACGGCTTTGCTGGCCAGTCAGTCGCTGGTAGCAATCCTGAAAGAAAACCAGGTGACCGGGGCCTTCTTTGTTTTGAATGGTTCAAATTCGAATAAAGACGATTCAGCGGCGCATTCGGCGGTATATATTCGCAACAGCACTCCGGATAATGGTGCGACGTCTAACTATTTACTGGAAATTGGCCCAATTGCGGTATCCAAACAATACACCATGGCTACCAGCATCCGCTGGAATCTGGATCTGCGTCGAGAAAATTCAGCCGGAGTCTTCGATTTTTATGAGAAACCAATCTGGGCCAGCAGTCAGTTTAAAAATGCTGAAATGGAGCGGTATGGTTATTGGGCGCCGCCCCGGGATCTGTTGCAAGACAATCAGCAGGTTGTTACCTATACCTTGCCACTTCTTGATGAAGATGGGAATGGTTATGGAGTGATGGGAATCGAAATTGATATGCCTTATTTTAGCCAGCATTATCTGCCGGATTCCGACCTCCTTTATCACAACAGTTTTTATGTGATCACCCAAATGATCGATCAGACCCTGAATCTGGACTGGTTTATTCCCAGTGGGGTTTTGGCAGAAACCTATTTAAAAAGTGGCGAGCAATTGAAGCTTACAAAAGGACAGGATAAGGGGATTTTTGAAACCCGGCTGGGGGCACTGGGGACAATGGTTGCTTCAGTCCAGAAACTGAAGGTTTATAGTGATAATTCTCCTTTTGCCGATCAGAACTGGACCCTGGCCTGTCTGGTGCCGAAAGATGTTTTGCGGGAAAATTCGGTATCCGTGCGGGAGAAGCTGATTTACAGCATTTTGCTGACCACCGTCCTGGCTTTTGGGGCCGTTTTTGTACTGGTTTACTTTTTTACCCGGAAGATCTCGCGGTTGTCAAAATACGTCCGGGAACTGTCGCCCTACGATGAGATTTATTTCAAACCCACGGGTATGCGGGAGGTTGATGACCTGACGACAGCCGTGCAATTGTTAAACCAGCGCTTGATGAATGTCTCCAAAACCACCTTTAAAATACTGGAATTGAGTTTGTTGCCGATTGGCGGTTACGAAGTGCTGGAAAACAACCAGGTGATCCTCACCGATTTTGTCTATTGGCTGCTCCATCTGGATCCCGGTAGTGTGGTATCTCAGGATGACTGGTCCCGCTACTATCAGCAGGTGACCAAAAAACCGGTGGCAGGTCAGGAAAATATCTACGAATATTACGATGCCTATACCGAAAAACAGATGTGGCTGCGGATTCTCGAAGCCAAGTCGCCCAATGGGCTGGTCGGGGTGATCCAGGATGTCACCGACGACATTGAAGAAAAACGACGGTTAACCAATGAGCTGGATTATGATGCATTGACAGGGTTATTTAGCAACACCGCCTTGAAACGGGAAGCGACGAGGAGAATAGCAGAAAAACCCAATGAAATTGGGGCGATGATTTTTATTGATCTGGACAATCTCAAATATATTAACGACACCTTTGGCCATGATGTAGGGGATCGTCTGATTATCCGGGCCAGTGAAATTTTCCGCTATTTTGAACAGTATGACGGCATTATTTCCCGGATTTCCGGTGATGAGTTTGCCATTTACCTCCATGATTGCGGCAATCAGGACGAGCTCCGTCAGATAATTAAAAACCTTTATCCTTACGGGAAGTCTTTTTTATTGAACACACCGGATGGTAATGAGAATCAGATTCGTTTTTCGGCGGGGGTGGCCTGGTATCCACAGGATGCCAGCAACGTTCTGGATTTACTGAAACGGTCGGATTTTGCCATGTATGAGGCCAAACACAAGGAAAAAGGTCGTTTGTTTGAATTCAATCGGGAGTATTATCAGCAGATGTCCTACCTGCTGGAAAACCGCGAGGCCATCAATCGCTTGCTTGATGAGCGGACGGATACGCTTTGCCTTTCAGCCCATCGTCGATTTAAAAAGTGGCGAAATTATGGGTTATGAGGCATTGATGCGGTACCGCTGCTTGACAATTTCAAAAATCCCAGGGAGATTCTGGCTGTAGCGGCTCAGTCAAAACTGGCACAACTGGAACGAATGATCATATTGATGGCGTTTCAGACCCTTGACGAGCATACCGAAGAACTTGGAGAACGCAAAATATTTATCAACAGCATTCCCAGCCAGCGTTTGAATGATGAAGATCACCTGTTTGTTGAAACGCAATATCGTCAACATTTCAAACAGGTTGTCATCGAGATTACCGAGGAAGATAGCCGCAACATCGAGCTCTTATCTGAAAAAATACACTATATCAAAAACAATGGGATGGCGATTGCTCTGGATGATTTTGGTAGCGGTTATTCCAATGAGATCCGGATTTTATCGCTGTTGCCGGATATTATAAAGATTGATATGGAGATGATTCAGGGGATTAACAACAATGCGGACAAACAGAATTTGGTTGCTAATCTGGTCGAATTTTGTCATAACAAGGGCGTTAAGGTGGTGGCCGAAGGTATTGAAGCCTCAAATGATCTGGCCACGGTTATTGCGATGGGCATTGATTATGCTCAGGGGTTTTATCTGGGTCGGCCGACGTTTGAGTTTGCGATAATCGATCCGGAATTGCAAAATGAAATTCAGGCATTACAAAAGAAAGTCACCCAAAGTTTATTGGAAGAATGAAACAATGATTAAAAAATGAAAGGGGCAAAAAAATGAAAACCGCTGTTATTTATTATTCACTGGAAGGGAATATGGATTTTATCGCTCAGCAAATTGGAAAAAATGCGGAGGTTGATCTTTATCGACTGAAACCGCAGAAAGAGTATCCCACCGGGAAGATCAGCAAGTATGTGGTTGGGGGGAAAGGCGCCAAATTTGGGGAGTGTCCGGAACTTATCAATCCGGCCATCGATCTGTCAAAGTATGAGACGGTGATTATTGGCACGCCGATTTGGGCCGATACCCTGGCACCGCCACTGAATACTTTTTTCAGAGATTATGATATCACGGGAAAGAAGATTGTTCTGATCGCCACCCATCGTGGCGGTGGTGCAGACAAGTGTTTTGAGAAAATGAAGACCCATCTCGCTGGCAATCAAATTCTTGGCAATTTTGATTTTTTAGAACCCAAACAGCAGCAGGACAAAAATATTAATGAAAAATTAGCACAAATCAGCAAACTGATTGGCGCATAAAATAAAACTGCCTGACCCGACGTTTTGCGGATCAGGCAATTTTATTTATTCAAAAGAATTTACAGCAATCAGGCCTCTCTGATTTTACGAAGCAGTGGTGTTTTAGTCACGGCCAGCCATAATCCGCCGGAAAGCAAGCCCAGAATAATGTTGAGCCCGCCGATAACGGGAATCAGATGATCCATGTTAAAGGAAATGATAATCATCCCCAAGCTGCCCATGATGGTGGCAAAAGAACCCATCAGTGAAGAGGCTGAACCGGCATCTTCAGGCTGTTGATCCAGCATCAGGTAGGCACTGGGGGGACGGGAACAACTACCGGCCAGGGTGGCGGGAAATAAAGCCAGGGCAAAGATAAAGGGGTTGCTCTGACCGAACAGAATAATGGCCAGACCGCTTAAGATGGTAATGCCAAAACAGAGATTAATGATCGAAAAGCGCTTGAAATGGTTGGATAGTTTGATATAAATCAAGGGTCCCAACAGCATCGCCAGGGCGTTAAAGGCAAAAAAGTAACTGTAAACCTGGCTGCTGGTTCCAAAATCATTTTGATAAATATAAGAAGATGATGAAATAAAGGCCAATCCGGAGATGCTGGAAAGGGAAAAAATAATCAGCAGGGAAGTAAAACCCGGGTTTTTAAGAACGACCCCCAGTCGCCCCAAAGTATGGAGAATATTTCCGGATCCCCGATGTGCGATTGATTCCTGAAAAATGATGGAACCCAAGAGGATAATGAGTCCCAGTAGAGCCTGGATGATAAAGACCCCCCGCCAAGAGGTGAAGGTCAGTAACAGAGCCCCGATAACTGGGGCAACAGCCGGGACAATAATGACCATCGATTGAACCAAGGCCAGAGTTTTCTCTCGCTGTCGTTCATGGTAGACATCTTTGACAATGGCAGTGGCCACAGCACTGGCAGAACCGCCGCCGATGGCCTGCAAAACCCGGAAAAAAATCAGCTGATAAATGCTGCCGGAAACGGCACAGAGTAGGCTGGCAATGGCATAGCCAGTGATTCCGACCAGTAGAATCGGGCGGCGGCCATATTTATCACTGAGCGGCCCCCAAACCAGAATACCGGCGCTAAAAAAGATAAAGAACAGAATCAGGGTCAGATTTGTCAGATATTCGGGAACATTGAAATAGGCAGTCATGGTCGGTAGCGCTGGCAGATATAGATCGGTAGATAGCGGGGCAAAAGCGCTTAGAAAAACCAGGAAGATCAATAAACCCCGATCACCCAGGTATTTTTGTCCACTGGTGTTTTTATTAGAAATAGTTGTTTGTTTTTTCATCGTTTCTCGCATTCCTATAAATTTAAGTGGGTATTACTTATTAACCCTATTTAATATTATAATGCAAATAGATTAGATTTCAAGTAATTATATCGATGGATCAAGATAAAAAGACGGAAGGGATATGTTATCGAATTGGTGGCGATGAATTTGCCATCCTGATGGAAAATACCGAGGAAACAGCCATTAAGCTCAAGATTCTCCAGATGATAAAATATCTGAAATGTGCCGAAAACCAGGTGGAATATCCCCTTGAGGTGGCAATCGGGACAGACGTATACGATGTCAAGACATGGTCAAATCTAACCAAATTTTATCATCATGTCGATCAGCAAATGTATGCAGATAAACTTGAAAAAAAACAAAGGCGCAAAACAAAGCTTACCATTGCGGTACAATAAAACCAGTTGAAGCGGTCTGTTGCTATACAGTATTCTCTTGGCGAGTCCTTAGTTAGGAGAAATTATCGGAACGTTCATTGTAGTTGATGGGTTCCTCAAAACCGTAATAAAAATAAATCTTGACAGAGAGCAAGATTTATTTTATTATTCAATTATCGACCGAAGGTCGAAAGAATGAGAGGGGCTCAATGAAGACTGTCAAAGAAGGAGAAGTCCGCAAACGGGAAATCCTGATGGTGGCCCGGGAGCTTTTTGTCACGAAGGGGTATGAACAGACCTCGGTGAATGATATTTTAAAGATTGTGGATATCGCCAAAGGTACTTTTTATTATTATTTTGCTTCCAAGGAAGCGGTGCTGGCGGCTATCATCCTGGATATTGTCGAAGAAGGCGCCAAACGGGCGGAACGCATCCTAAAAGATCAATCGGTGCCGCTGATCGATCGGATTATGATGGCGATTATGGCTCAGTCTCCGGAGTTTGAAGGATCGGAGGAAATCAGGGACCAAATGCACAAGGTGGAGAATGCCAAACTGGAACAGCTATACACCAAGGCCATGCTCAAGCGGATGACGCCGCTGTTGGAAGTCGCAGTGGCCGAAGGAATCGCTGCTGATCTTTTTCATCTGGATTATCCAAGGGAAACGATTGAAACCATTTTACTACTGGGACATATGTTGTTTGACTGCAATATTATGGATTGGGAAATGGATGCTTATCCGGTCAAGGTTAAGGGCTTTCTGGCCAATATGGAAAGAATGCTGGGAACCCGAGCAGGAGAACTAGAGGACTTTTTACAAATGTTTGCCTAACTTAAAAGTTAGGTGGACATTTGTAAAAAATTTACCCGTGTATCGACCGTAGGTCGATACACGGGTTGATGCGTGATAAAAATCCAGAATAACAGGAGGAACAATTATGAAACGGCAAAAAACACAGGCAGGTAGCGTACAACAACAGCACTCAATGAAGAAGTTTATGATTCTGGTAGCGGGCGCTTTTATTTCCAGCATCGGCAGTGGCTTGACTGATTTTGGGCTTGCCATCTATATTTTAAAGCTAACCGGATCAGTGGGAGCCACCGGTATTTTTGCCAGTTGCGCCTTTTTGCCAGCGATCCTACTGGCCCCAGTGGGTGGTGTATTGGCGGATCGCTATGATCGACGGTTGATGATGATTCTGGGTGAGTTACTATCCGGATTGGCGCTACTGATCTGCCTGGCAGCGGTGCTAAGCCCTCAGCCCTCCCTGGTGGTAATCTGTATTGGCGTGGGGATCAGCTCAATTTTTTCAGCCCTGACAGAGCCAGCCTTTAAGGCCACGATTACCGACCTCTTGCCGGAGGAAGACTTTGTCCGGGCGGGTGGCATGGTTCAGTTGGCTGGCAGTGCCAAGCTGTTGATTTCTCCAGTCGTTGCCGGTCTGTTGCTGCAAGTGACTGCGGTCAGCACCCTGATTATCCTCGATATGGTGACTTTTTTTACCACGGTTCTGATTATCGCATTTGTCAGAAAAGGCTTGACCAGCAAAAAAAGTACAGTGATCGGGTCGGGGTTTCTGCGTGAATTGAGGGCGGGTATCACCGCCGTCCGGGGCAAAAAAGGAATCATCACGATGATTATCGTAATGACGATTACCACCTTCTGTCTGGGATTTGTGCAGATGCTTAGCAAGCCGTTGATTCTGGCCATTGCTGGTGAACGGGAGCTGGGAATTCTGACCACTGTCATTGCCATGGGGATGATGGTTGGAAGCATCGGCATCAGCATGATCAAGCAACCAAAATCTTATCTGTGGATGCTGTCAATGGGATTGTTTGGCTGTGGCGTTTTCTTTGCTATGATCGGGGTCAGCGAAAATCTGGTTTTGATCGCCGGGTTTGGTTTCATGATGTTTGTCTTTATGCCAGCCATCCAGATTAGCGCCGAGGTGCTGATCCGGACCAACCTGGATAATTCAGTCCAGGGACGGGCCTTTGGTCTGATTGGTCTGATTACCCAGATGGGTTATATTCTCTCATTTTTGGCAGTGGGAATG
The DNA here is from genome assembly GCF_023700225.1 of Acetobacterium wieringae. Taxonomy (NCBI): domain Bacteria; kingdom Bacillati; phylum Bacillota; class Clostridia; order Eubacteriales; family Eubacteriaceae; genus Acetobacterium; species Acetobacterium wieringae. The sequence continues at coordinate 3,535,939 of NZ_CP097897.1, read as the reverse complement.
TTAGCCGATGGAATCTTTGAACCGTTTATGCAGGGCGACACCGAATTGGCCATGAGAATTAGTGCAATAATCGGGTCTGGAGTCGGCAGAGGCAACGCCCTGCTGATTATCATCACCGGAATCGGATTGGCTGTCGTTGGGATCGTGGTAGCCCGGTTAAGAAGCGTCAGAATTCTGGAAGCGACGGCAGTCAAAGATGAACGGCTGCTAGAATCCTGGTAGCAATAATTTTCTGATGAGGTTAGAAAAAAACAACAAAGCAGAGTGGCCTTAACAGTTGATTTCCGGCAAGAAATCGACTATTCTTGAACAAGGGAGGTGATAGACGGTGACTCAAAAAATAAAACTCAGACGATTTGAAGATAAGGACGTACCCATATTTAAGGAGTGGCTAAAAAAAGACCATGTCAAAAGATGGTATACCGAACCGGAAGACTGGATTGCGGAAGTGACATTGCGAGACAGTACCTTTTCATGGATCACCCACTTCATTGTCGAGTGGGAAGAAATGCCCATCGGGTTTGGCCAGTATTATAAATGTCTCGATGCCAATGAGGCATGCTATTCCCATATCCCGCAGAACGGCACCTACAGCATTGACTATCTCATTGGAGAGGCGGACTGTTTAGGAAAAGGGTATGGCAAAAAGGCGGTTCAATTGCTGACTGAAATGATTTTTGGGCTTTCCGACTCAAAACGGATCGTTGTTCAACCGGAACCTGAGAACCGGGGATCCTGCAAAGCCCTGTTAGCCAATGGCTATATTTTTGATGAACACTACGGGGTTTATCAAAAAGAGAAATAGTTCCTGAAAAGCGGAGACAATTATCGGCACCCTATTGACTTGTCAGTCAATAGGGTGTATTCTTAAATCACATATTGACTAGCGAGTCAAAGGAGGTTTTTATGGCAAGCGAATCTTTTGAAAAAATATCGGACGAAAAACAAGTGGCCATCATCCAGAGCGGAATTACTGAATTCTCGAAAAAATCCTATATGGATGCTAGTACCGATGAGATTACTAAAAGCTGTGGGATCTCAAAAGGGCTCCTGTTTCACTATTTTGGCAATAAGAAAAATTTCTATCTATATTGTTTGGAGGTTGCCTTAAAACGGCTGCTTACAGATATTCCCACACCGGATCAGACCGGTTTTTATGAAATGATCTTTTCCTATGCGGATGAAAAGTTTAAATTATGCGAAAAATATCCCAGCGAAATGCACCTGGTCAATATGGCGGCCCGGGAAATGAGTGCGAAGGTGATTAATGAAAAGAATGAACTGATTGTGCGGTATATGATCAGCACCCGTGAAAAATCCCAGCAGCTTATGGAAAAAGCCATTGCAGCGCTTGAACTGAAAGAAATAAATATAGAAAAACTAAAAGATGCCATAACGATCTATTTGGGGGCGATTATAAATAGATATCTGGAACGGTATAAAGAGAATCCGAAATTATTTTTTGAGCATTCCGCAGAGATTAAAACAGAAATAAAAGAGTACCTTGATTTCATGTTAAATGGAGTTGTTAAGGAAGGTGGATCAGTATGAAAAAAATCAGCTTAATGAAGGCGATTTGGTTTTGTTATCGCGATAAAAAAATGAGCGATTCTGAAAAAAACAGAATTAGAGCAGAGCGGCTGAGCAGCCTGGTGGCATATACCAAACAGAATAGTCTCTACTATCGTGCGCACTATCAAAACATTGGCGAGAATTTTAATCTGAGTGATTTGCCACCAACGAATAAAGTCGATCTGATGGCACATTTTGATGACTGGATAACCACAAAAGACATCACCTTAAAGGAAGTGGAAACCTTTATGACCGATCTGGACAATGTTGGGCGAAAAATCAAAGGGAAGTATCTGGTCTTTACCACCAGTGGTTCTACGGGTAATCCTTTAGTAGCTCTATGCGACCGATCCACCAATAATGTCATGGCGGGAATCAACATCATGCGAAGCTTTGCCAGAAGAGCAGATTTTATGGCCTTTTTGAAAGGCGGCGGAAAAACCATGGGGGTTTTTGCAACGGGCGGTTTTTATTTGGGTAATAGTTCGGTTCGGGCCCGATTGTTATCGATGCCCTGGAAAAAAAGACAGTTTGGTGTGATCAGTGCCCTTTATCCACTTCCCCGGATCGTCGCTGAACTGAATGCCTTTAAACCGACGATGTTGGGGGGCTATCCGACCATCCTTGAACTGCTTATTGATGAACAGAATAAGGGGCGGCTTAAGATCGCTCCGGTTATCATTATGACTGGCGGTGAATACCTGAGTGACCAGCTTCGAGAGGATCTGGAAGCGGCCTTTGGATGCCCGGTTCAAACTACATATTCCTGTACTGAAGGCGGCACGATTGCCTGTGAATGTCCAGAAAAGCATTTTCATATCAATGATGATTGGATCATTGTCGAGCCAGTTGACCATCAAAATCAGCCAGTACCGGATGGGGTGCAGTCGGATAAGATCCTGATTACCAATCTTTATAATTATACCCAGCCATTCATCCGCTACGAGATCACTGATCGGGTGGTGATGCATCATGAACCCTGCCCTTGCAACAATCCCTCACCCTGGCTGACCCTTGAGGGCCGTACCGATGATATTCTGACCTTTTATGAAAATGGAAAGACCATCAGAATTTCGCCTTTGGCGATTTACGCAACCCTTAAAGAAATCCATGGGATCCTCCGGTTTCAGCTGATTGCTCATGGACAGAATCAGCTTGAGTTGCGAATCATCCCTGGTACCGGGTATGATCCACAGCGCTTATTTGAAGCAGCACAGAAAAACCTGGCGGATTTTCTGGCCAATCATGGGGTGACGAATGCCCAGATCGCTTTTTCTGAATTGATGCCGATGCAGCATCCGCAAAGTGGAAAGTTTAAGCATATTATCAATAAACCCGAATAATTTGAAGTGGCGATCCTGGTAGGAATAGCCGATGCAGATATCCTAATCAAAATAAATTTTCGAAACACAACTTGACAGGCTAGCGTTCATTAGCTATACTAAGGCTAGTGAACACTAGCTTTTGTTTTAGCAGGATGATTAAGGAGAAGTGATGACAAAACGTAATACCAGGGAAATAATATTAGAAGAAGCACTCAATCTGTTTGCGGTAAAAGGTTATCAGAGTGTAACGGTTAAAGAAATCGCTAAGGCGGTGGGCATTAAAGACAGCTCACTGTATAAGCATTTTGCCAGTAAGCAGGCCATTTATGATACCTTGCTTGCCTGGATGAACCAGAAATTTGAAGAAACGGTGAGCTTTTATCGGTTGCCCCAGGGCGAGATGGAGAGTGTCGCCCGGGAATATGGCCGTAATGATCTGGTCTGGCTTAAAAAAGCCTGTGAGGCGGTTTTTCTGTTTTTTCTGAAAGATCCTCAGGCATCGAAGTTTCGCCGGATGCTGACGATTGAGCAGTACAAAAATAAGGATGCGGCCAAGACATTATACAACTGGTTTTTCAATGATGCCATTTTGTTTCAAACCGACTTATTTCGTGAGATGATTAGGCAGGGAAGCTTCAGAGACGGGCCACCCCAGATCATTGCCTTGCAATTTTACGGGCCCTTCTACACGCTGTTATGTCAATATGACATGATGCCGGAAAAAGAAGAGGAAGCACTGGCCCTGCTGATGGCCCATATTGAACAGTTTGCATCGATTTATCAAACAAGAAATGAGGAACACTGATGAACTTAAATAGCCTGATGGATCAGGGCATCGCCCAGATCATGACAACCGCCGGACGATTTTATTTGAATAACCCCAAAGGCCGAGCCTTCTTAATAGGCCTTTTACCGGAGTTGGCCAAAAGCACGGCCCGCAGAAAAAAACAGGAAAAAGAAGGCCTCCACGTGCCACCATTTCTGATCGCCAGTATTGCCTCGCAATGTAATCTTCACTGCGCTGGCTGTTATGCCCGGGCTGGCGGTAGCTGCGGTACCAGTAGCGGAAAAAGGGATATGGATGCCGGGCAATGGGGACATATCTTTGATCAGGCGGCAAGATTGGGCGTTGCCTTTATTTTGCTGGCTGGCGGGGAACCCTTTTTACGCCGGGATATCCTGGATCTGGCCGGAGCCTACCCCAATGTGATCTTTCCGATTTTTACCAATGGCACGATGCTGAACCAGGAGACCATTGAGTTTCTGGACAGCCATCGCAATCTGATCCCGATTCTCAGCATCGAAGGCAATGCCAAAGAAACTGATGATCGCCGTGGGGCAGGGACCCATGCGCAGATTGAAATGGCCATGGGAGCTTTAAAAAAACGCAATATTTTGTTTGGGGCGGCCATTACTGTCACCAGGCAAAACTTGCCGCTGGTGACCAGCAATGACTTTCTTGAAGCGCTGGAGGATAAGGGTTGCGGTGTGACCCTCTATGTGGAATATGTCCCGGCGGAAGAAGGAACCGAGGATCTGGTTCTTATGCAAACCCAAATAAAGCAACTTCAAGCCCTTTGCCTTGAGCTCCGAAAAAGCTTTCGTCGGATGGTGATTTTGTCTTTTCCCGGTGATGAGGAGGAAATGGGCGGCTGCCTGGCTTCCGGGCGGGGATTTTTTCATATCAATCCCACGGGTGATGCCGAGCCCTGTCCCTTTTCACCCCACGCCAAACAGAACCTGGCCAGTGATTCGGTGGAAGCGGTACTCCGCTCCCAATATTTTGCAGATCTCCGAGAGCTGGCCGAACGGGTCGGACATCATGGTGGGTGTACCTTATTTGAGGAAAAAGAACAGGTTGAAAAATTGTGGGCTTAGCCGTTAGGATAAGCGATTAAAACATCAAACTAAAAACAGCATCGTGTGTTTGCCTAAAACATACGATGCTGTTTGACATTTCAGAAAAAGTCTGCAAAAAAATATTGAATCATCAGCCGAGGGTCTGTCTCAATAATTGTTTTGGTATAAGCCATAGGTTCGGTTGATGCTGATCGTGAAGATAATTCCATTTCCCGGCTTGTCCATTTCAGTAGCATCCTGGATGGCATTGACAACCGTTTCCGTCTTTTCTGTTTCCAGGATCATCATCACGACTTCTTTTTCCGGTTCAATATCCATAGCAAAGAGTTTTGCGTATTCATGAACACCCGAGCCCCGGGCATTAATAATGGTTCCGCCGTTAGCACCGGCGGCCTCAGCTGCGCTGACAACCGTTTCCGCATTGCCGCGATCGACAATCACAAATATTGCCTCATACATTGTTTTATTGACTCCTTTGTCTTCATGTATTTTATCATAGGAACAATTTCGAACGCCTAAAAAATTATTTAACTCAGCTGTAAAGGCAATCCCGTGATGGGCTTTGGCAAATTTGAATTTACGGCTGATTTCCTCAGCAGCTGTTTCAATTTTTCCGGTCTGGGCAATCATCAGAACCACTTCGACGCGTTCATCACAAATGTCCAGAAAATCATTGACCAGGCAATGCTGGGTGCCCTTTCCCAAAAAGATCGTTCCACCGGAAATCCCGCATTTTTTACCCAGCTGCAGGATCTTGGAACCAACCCCGAAATTGACAATGACGGCCAGGATTTCATAGTTCTTTTTTGTGATTAAATTTTCATGAGTACTCATTTTCGGAGAGTCCTCCTTTAACTGTTTTAATTTTAAAGATCAGGCCCAGAATTTCCAGGGCAATAATCGGCATCAGGGCAACCATGGCAATCAGTCCAAAACCATCGACTAGCACATTGGCGCCTTCGATGGATTCGGCCGCACCCTGGGCAAAAGCAAGGATAAAGGTTGCTGTCATTGGGCCGGAAGAAACTCCGCCGGAATCAAAAGACATCCCGACAAACAGTTTGGGCACCAGATAGCTTAAAACCACTGCCAGGATATAGCCGGGCAGCAGATAATGCCAGAGCTTAATTTCAGGAACAATAATCCGCAACATCGACAAGCCCACCGCCAGCGATACCCCCAGCGATAAGGCAACCAGAACGACCTTTCGCTTTAAGTAGCCGCTGGTGACATCTTCAATTTGCTTGGTCAATACATAAACTGCTGGCTCAGCCAGAATAACTACCAGACCCAAGAGTGCCCCAATGGCGATCAGCACCGCTTTATTGTCGATGCTGGCAATAGTATAACCGACCAGGGTTCCCACGTCCATAAATCCGGCATTGACTCCGGTTAAAAAAAGCACCAGACCAATCAGGGTATAAACTAAACCCTTGATAATGCGTTTGAGAGGCTTCTTTTTTAATTTAAAGGAGATCATCTGAAAAACAATAAAGATGATAACAATCGGCAGCAGAGCCAGCACCACCTCGTAAAGAACCGTCGGCAGTTTATTGATAAAAGGCAGGATTACTGCAGTTGAGGCAGAAAGGCTACTGTCAAGACTGCCGCTGATTTCTTTGGTACCCTTTAAAACACTCATAATCATTACCGCCAGGATGGCACCAGTCGAGGCAATGCCAACCAGACCAAAACTGTCATCTTCTGAGGCTTTACCCTTCTTTAATGATGAAATTCCCAGAGCGAGTGCCAGAATAAAGGGAACCGTCAGTGCCCCGGTAGTGGCTCCGGAGGCATCAAAAGATATCGCCAGAAATTCCTGGGAAGAAAAGAAAGAAACAATCAGAATGACGCCATAGATGAGCGTCAGGAGCAGGCTTAGGGATTTGTTATAAATAATGCGCAAAAAACCAACTGTTAGCAGCAGCGCAATCCCGACCGAAACACAGAGAATGATTTCGGTTTTAGTAATGACATTGGCAGAAACAAGCGCCACCTGACCGGCCAGAATATGGAGGTCCGGTTCTGCCACCGAGATGAAAAAACCAAGTATCAAACCAGAAAGAATGACGATTGAAACCTTATTGCTTTTGGCGATATGGGTTCCCATCAGACTTCCGATGGGGGTAATACCCAGATCTACGCCGAAGAGAAAAATTGTCAAACCGACAACAATCAAAAACGCTCCCAGCAAAAAACGCAGCATGATAGGGGTGTCAATGGGAACAAGGGTAAAACCTAACATGACGACAATCAAGGTGATTGGCAGAACCGAAACCAGAACTTCTTTGAATTTCTCAAAAAGTATATTCACATGATCAACCTCCTTCCACTGTATTCGATTAAGCTGCTAGATAAAAATCAGCCAGCGTTTTGAATTATCAAGCAAGCTTTATAATTGGAAACGAAGACAAGGATAACAATTCTGCCTTTATTATACTAAAGAAAAAGAATTAGCACAATGGCTAGCCAGAGTTTAACAAAATTTAGTATTTATGATATAATTTAACATAAATCGATCAAATTAAAAGTAGTATTTATTTAAGTGAATTAGAACAAAAGGTTTATTTTGTGGAAACGAGGGATGTAAATGCGCCAATTAATAACAATCAACCATGAACTTCATGAAAAATGGCGACAGGTTCTGTTTCGCACCTGCATTTATATCGGGGTCATTATTTTTGTTGCGGAATTTTTTATCTTTGTATTTAATAAACATGATCAACCCTTTAGCCCAGTCATTATCCGCTATCTTGTATTTTATCTGGCCTTGCCTACGTTTTTGAATCTTATCTTTATAGTGGGAGCCTATTTTATCCTGAAATCTGAAAAAACAAGTGAGAAGGCCAAAAATTACACGGTTGCCTTACTCTTTTTTCTGATTTGTGCCTGTGTGCAGTGTTTTCACTATACCTTTCCGGCAATTTTATGTGTGCCCTGTATTGCAGTATTTATTACCGTTATTTTCCTGGATATCAACTTGACCCGTCTTATTTTCGGGTTGAGCTACGGTTCGTTGATTTTGGCTTTCCTGATCGCCCGGTTTGAGGCGGACAGGGCGGTTGAAGTAATCTTTCTGGATTGTGTGGTGGCGGGGATCATGATCTTTTGTGCCTATTTAGTAGCAACGGTGCTGACACGTTACACCAGCGAACAGGCCCAGAGTATCCATGACAGTTATTTAAAACAGATGGAACTGATTCAGGAAGCAAAAACCGAACCCCTCACCGGACTTTTAAATCGCCGGGCGATGGTTGATGTTTTGGGTCAGGCGGTTTATCAGGAGGAGACATTTAGGAAACCCCTGATCATGGCAGTGATTGATCTGGATGATTTCAAACAGGTTAATGATACCTATGGACACCGAAAGGGGGATGAGGTGCTGATCGCTCTGGCAGAGATACTCAAACGCAATACACCGGGGACGGAACAGGTTTTTCGTTATGGGGGTGAGGAGTTTGTATTGTTGTTCAGCGGTCACCCCATCGGCGAGGTGGTTGCTATGATTGATAACATGCACCAGGAATTCGGCGCCCATGATTTTGGTTTTAACGAGGGCGGGAAGATCACCTTCAGCTGTGGAATTGCCGAGTATGCCGATTCCGGCTGGTCAACCAGTGAGTTTTTTGAAAAAGCTGATCAGGCTTTATATCTGGCCAAAAACTGCGGGAAAAATCAGAATCAGATTTATGAAAAACGGCTGGAGGAGCACATGCTTACGCAGCACCATACGTCCGATTGACGGGAATCAATCGGGCGTTTTTAGTTTAAAATTGTTGACTTAACAAATCTTTAACAGCAGCAGGATATAATGACTTCCGATACTCAAGTTTAGGAGAAAGAAGAATGATCAATATCTTAGTCGTCGAAGATGATGTCAAATTGAATTACATTGTCTGCGCTTTTCTAAATGATAACGGCTTTCATGCCATCAGTTGTAAAAACGGCACCGAGTCCTTTGACCGGATTCTGGAAGAACCGGTGAACCTGATTGTTTCGGATATCATGATGCCGGAAATGGATGGTTTTGAATTTGCCGCTGAAATCAGAAAACAGGATAAAGCCATCCCGATTCTGTTTATGACCGCCCGGGATGATATGGGGGCCAAGCAGAAAGGTTATAGTCTGGGCATTGACGATTATATGGTCAAACCGATTGAGATGGATGAACTGCTTTTACGGGTGGCAGCTTTATTACGGCGGGCTAATATCCGCAATGAGCGAAAACTTACGGCGGGGTCGCTCGTCTTAAACGAAGAGGAAACCACTGCCTATCTCAACGACGTCGAATTGCCGTTGACGGTAAAAGAATTTAATATTCTGTTTAAGTTGTTATCTTACCCCAAACGAACCTTTACCCGGACCCAGCTGATGGATGAATTTTGGGGCTATGACAGCGAAAGCAGCCCCCGAACCGTGGATGTTTCGATCACCAAACTGCGGGACAAACTTTCGGACTGTCAGGACGTGGAGATTGTAACCGTCCGGGGATTGGGCTACAAGGCGGTGATTAAAGGATGAAAATTCGTTATCGGGAGCAGAAAGATAAACGGATCAATGCCAGGCGGTCTTTCTGGAAAGAATTTTTAATTATCTTTGGGGTGGTATTAATTTGCAGTGCCGGGCAGGTGCTGATTTTTAATCAGCAGATGCTGGACCAGGCCAATCCCTGGATCATGGTGTTGGTGGGGATGTCCTATGCCTTGTTTATGGGACTGATTGTCAGTTTGGGGACCCGTTTTATTATGTATACCGGATTTCAGCGGCCGTTGACCGAAATCGGTCAGGCGGCCCGAAAAGTGGCCAGCGGTGATTTTACTGTCCACGTTCATTCTCAGCGCAAAGACAATAAAAAGGATGAGCTGGAGGTGCTGATTGATGATTTTAACAAGATGGTGGAGGAATTAGCTACTATTGAAACCTTAAAGAGCGATTTTATTGCCAATGTGTCCCATGAAATGAAAACACTCCTGGCTATTATCCAAAGTTACGCCTCAGCGCTCAGAAAAGAAGCCTTGCCCCAGGATGAAAAACAGGAATATATTGATACCATTGTCGAGGCATCAAAAAAACTATCCACCTTGGTGACCAATATTTTAAAGCTCAACAAGCTGGAAAACCAGGAGATCATTCAGACTGAGACCTATTACCTGGATGAACAGCTGCGTTGCTGCATGCTGGCGCTGGAAGAAAAGTTTGATGAAAAGAACATTGAATTTGATGCCGACCTGGATGAAGTGTCCATTGCCAGCGACGAAAGTTTGTTGGAAATTGTCTGGAATAATCTCTTGACCAATGCCATCAAGTTTACCCCAGAAGGTGGCCTGGTAAAAATTGAGTTGCGAAACGCAGCTGGTTTGGCCATTGTCAGGGTCAGTGATAACGGCTGCGGGATGCGTGACGAAACCAGCCGTCGGATTTTCGACCGCTTCTATCAGGGCGACACCTCCCATGCTGAGGAAGGCAACGGACTGGGTCTGGCCCTGGTTAAGCGGGTGGTGGAACTGATTGGGGGAACCATTGTAGTTGAAAGTGAGCTGGGTAAGGGGACAACATTTACGGTAACGTTAAAATTATAAAAATTAATATTGAATTGATAAATCTCTTACCTAAAAAGTGAGAGATTTTTTATTGGCGGCATTTTTGGTGAACAAGATGTTAAGGTTAAGTGCTAAAAGAGCATTTATCAATATTGAAAAGCTAGAACGTGCCAAAAATACCAAAGCAATGGCATTAGCCCTGGGGGCGGGAATAGTCGGGACGGTGTTTATGGCCGGAGCAACCTTTGCCTACCTGGCTGCCATGACTCCGCTGTGTGTTGTTCTGACCATTCCGGGATTTATCGGTTGGGGATTACCCTATTTCCTATAAAAAAAATGTCAAGAACAGCACTGAACAGGTAAATCCGATGATTGAAAGCAATTTCGATGTGATTTATGAAGCCTGTGAAAAGGCCAGTCAGTTATTCGATTGAAAGATTTTATCATGATGAAGGGGTAAAATTATTTAAACAATCTTTTAGTTGATTTGAATAAATTATTATTCAAATCAACTTTACAAAGGAACAAAACTCATGTATACTAATCGTGTATATACACTGAAAAAAGGTGATCACATGAAAACAGAAAACCAAAACAAAAAATCGTCAGTATGCAATTGTCTCAATCTGCGGCGGGCCTCACTGGCGATAACCGAAATCTACGACCATTACCTGGCTCCAAGCCAGCTCAGTGTCAGTCAGTTTTCAATTTTAAAACACATCCGGGCAATTGAACCGGTGAGTGTCAGTGCGTTGGCCGCTGAAATCCGGCTGGATCGGACCACCTTGGTTCGCAATTTAAAGCCTCTTGAACAGCAGGGGTTGATCCATGATATTGCACAGCCGGGAACACGAAACCGGCAGCTTTGTTTAACGGCAGCTGGTAAAGAAAAAATTGAACTTGCCCATGTTTACTGGCAACAGGCTCAGGAAAGAATTGAAGCACAGTTGGGATTGGAAGATACAAAAATTCTCCAGGAGCTGTTATTAAAAATTGAGGTTTTAGAACCTTGATTTTTTTAACAATATCGTGTAGATACACTAAAAGGTGAAGTTGGAAAAACAAAAAATGTAAGGAAGGTAGCAATGAATAAGCAAACTGAAATTGAAAAAGAGCTGGCCAAACTGCCGATTCTGGAATATGCTTTTTTAAAACCCGATGAAATTATTTTTTCAAAAGAAGTCCGGGATCTCTGTGAAGGCAATAGCTGCGGTATGTATAATAAATCCTGGGCCTGCCCGCCAGCAGTGGGGAGTGTGGAGAGCTGCAAGGAAAAATGTTATGGCTATGAAAAGGCGATGCTCTTTACCACGGCCACCGCAGTAGCCAGCAGTTTTGATATGAAAGGATGGATGCAGGCTCTGATCGAGCATGAGGCTTTGACGGATCGGGTGGCTGCGGTTTTTCGTAGCTTTGATAAAGATGCCTTGATGCTATCGACGGAAGGATGCACCGTCTGTAAAAAATGCACTTACCCCGATGCTCCCTGCCGCTTTCCTGACCGAATGTATCCGGCCACCGAAAGTTATGGGATTATGGTGATGCAGATGGCCCCGGCCTTAAATATCCGATACAATAATGGGGCCAATACGGTGACCTATTTTAGCCTGGTGTTGTTTAATGAATAAGCGGTACTCAAGGCCGAGCTCTTACGATATTATTTACGAAGCCTTATTGCCCAAGTTGGCTGAGTGTAACCTGGCGGAAAGCGCCGCCCGTTTTAACCTGCCCATTGATTCTGATGGGCAGATAACCATCAATTTTTTAAAACGCGATTATCTCATTACCAATACCGGTGTCATACCAGCTGATGAGAAACCGGTCAATATTAATAATCGCTCCATCCTGATCCATTATGTGTTGTCTCAGGGTACCGGTGATCCGGTTTATTTGTTCAAACACCTTTTTCGGATGACCACTATTTTTTCAAGTGGCGACACCGGAAAAGCCAACATGATGGACGCACCGCTGATTAAAGCTTTTGGCAATGATGTTGATAAATTGGACAAAACCATTATAAAATTAGGCGGAGAACCGGAGCTTTCCAGAGATTCCTATAGTCGCAGCTGGCTGTTGGAAGTGTTGCCTAAAATCCCGGTTAAGTTTATCTATCGGGAAGCCGATGATGATTTTCCAGTTGAAATTCAAACCCTATTTGATGAAAGTGCACCGGAATTTCTGGAATTTGAATGTCTGGCTTTTTTATGTGGCTGCCTTGTCAGAGCAGTGCTTAAAACGGCGGAATATGGAAGCGTGGACGGATGGGAGTAGCAACCCTCCATCTGGTTTTTAAGTGAACACCGACTTTTTCGGTGTTTTTTTGTGCAAAAAATATGAAAATAGTCACTTTAACACGAACTTAACAAAATATTAACGTTATGAAATAGTTGCGGCGTATGATAAGGCTATCACAAGAAATTAACAAGAGAACCGGTAATAAGCCGATAAAAAATCAAAAATTTTTTAGGAAAAGAAGGAGAAAATAATGAACGTAAATGCAAAAAATATTGTTGTAACGGGTGGCGGAAATGGTGTTGGCAGAGAATTGGTATTACAGCTTTTAAGCAAAGGGGCCATGGTCGTGGCGGTCGATATTAATCCCGAAGCATTGGACGAAACAGTGCAGATGGCCGGGAAAAATCCCTGACTCTTTACCGAAGTGGTTGACATTTCCAATAAGGAGGCTGTCTTTGCATTTGCCAAAAATGCCATTGAAAAATATGGGAAGATTGATGGGATCATCAACAATGCCGGGATTATTCAGCCCTTTGTTGAGCTGAATGACTTGGAAATGGCGCGAATCGAACGGGTCATGGCTATCAATTTCTACGGCACCCTCTACATGGTTAAAGCCTTTTTGCCGCATTTAATGAGTCGTCCGGAAGCCCATATTGTCAATGTTTCCAGTATGGGCGGCTTTTTACCGGTACCGGGGCAAAGTGTCTATGGCGCCTCCAAAGCAGCCGTAAAACTACTGACCGAAGGGTTGTCGTCCGAATTAAAAGATACAAATGTCAAAGTCTCGGTGGTGATTCCCGGCGGGATTGCGACAGATATCAAGAAAAATTCCAGCCTGGCAAGCAATGAATCAACCGACAGCAGCAAGGCTAAGATGGTGTTAACCCCGGAAAAAGCGGCGGAATTGATCATCAAGACCATGGAGAAGAAAAAGCTGCGGGCATATATTGGTAAAGATTGCAACGTGATGAAGTTTCTTTATAAAGTCAATTCGTTTATTGCCATGGGGATGATCAATAAGGTGATGGCAGCTAATGAACATTAATGGGCGAAGTGAAAGACGCTGCGTGATCGTTTGGATCAATCCCCAGGACTAAAAATTCAGAATAAACGGTCGATAATTATAGCAGAAGCAGGGATTAATTAGTGGTCTTTATGCGGTTTTGATGATAAACTAAAGTCAGAAAACATTGATGCAGCAACAGGAGAAAAAGATGGATCAGAGTAGCAACTATTTTAAAAAGAATCTGGCAATCCTTGTTTCAATTACAGTAGCCCTTTTTCTGCTGACCGTTTTTTTATTGATCATTGGCATGTTTATGCATAACCTCAAACAGCAGGAGATGTTAAAAACAACCGATAAATTTATAAATTTCAAAAGTCAGTTGGAACATCTGGTTTTTACCAATAAAACCTTGGTTCAGGGCTTTGAGGCTTATATCCAGACAAATCCCGGTCTCGATGAGACGGCAGCTTATACCTATCTGGATAATCTCCTATCCAAAAATGAAAATCAGATCAGAAATATTGGAGTAATTCAGGATACAACCATTATCTGGAATTATCCTAAAGAAGGCAATAGCGCCGCCATTGGTGTTGACCTGGCCAAGGTTGAAAGTCAGAAAGACCTGGTTCTCAAGGTAAAGAATGACCAGGTACCAATCTTTCAGGGGCCAGTCGATCTGGTTCAGGGGGGAACCGGTTTTATTATCCGGCTGCCAATCGTCCGTCAAGACAGTGGATATTGGGGGCAGATCAGCATTGTTCTTAAAGGCGACCAGATTATCGAAGAAATCAATAGCTATGCCGACAAGGCCGGATTAAATGTCGCTCTCTTTAATAATCAGAATCCGGAGCAGCCATTTTACGGGGATACCTCTGTTGTTGGCGAGTCGTCCTTAACCTTTGACATCGATCCGGGTTTTATTGACTGGAAGGTAGCTGTTTCACCTCAGGGCGGCTGGGAAAATAATCAGCTGATTTTAGGGATTGCCGTTATGCTGGCGGTTCTAATGGCCGTCGGGGCCGGGAGGCTGACTTTCCGTGCATTGAAAATCAATTATCAATTGCGAATTATGTCCAGTCACGATTCCCTGACCGGACTTTTTAACCGTTATTATTTAAATGAGTATCAGACCATGGTGTTGGCTGCGGCCCAACGAAACAATCGCCAGGTGGGGCTGATGAGTATGGATTTGAATCATTTCAAAAAAATCAATGATACCTATGGACACAACACCGGCGATCTGGTTTTGATTGAGACTGCCCGGATTTTGCAGAAAAATGTTCGGGCCAATGAAGCGGCCTTCCGACTGGGCGGCGATGAATTTTTGATGATCCTGCCGGACATCAAAGATCGCCAGGAGCTTAGGCAAGCCAAAGAACGCTTGGCAAAAAGTTTTGCCAGTGAGTTTTCGCTGGCAGACCTTTCTGAGAAACTAACCTTAAGTATTGGGACTTCCTTATATCCTGAGGATGGACAGGACATTGATGCCCTGCTGCAGATTGCCGATGAAGAGATGTATGCTGACAAGAAAGAACAAAAATCAAGACTGGCCCTCAGTTAACCCAAGTGGCCTGGAGAAAATGGGTTAACAGGGCTTGGGACCTGAGTAAAAAAAACGTCTGATTTTCTTAGTGAAAATCAGGCGTTTTTTAAAGGATCGTTCAGAGAAGATTAAAGGGCCGTGTTGGTAGTGGCTGCAGCATCGGGCTGGGTCATCATGATTTCGATGGACTCTATTTCAGTGGAGTCCGTCTGATAGATGATTCTCAAGATACTGCCAACAGTGATATCAGCCGCGGTAGCGGTGGTACTTCCAGCTGTTTGCTGATCGGGCTTCTGATTGCTCATTTGCGTCAGGGTGATGGCATCGGTTAATTCAATCGTGGCGGTTTCACCGGTGAGGGTTAAAAATTCTGGCATGGTTCCGGTCGTGTCCTCGCTGGGAGCTGTTGTGCTGCCATCAGCTGGGGGCGTGGTCTGATCATCAGCCGGTTTTTCTGGCGGAGTTCCGGTAGTCGTGTTTTCAGTCGGGGCCTGCCCTTGATCGGGTGGGGTCTGACCACCGCCCATATTCATGGTGCCCAGTGCTAAGGTGATGGTGCTACCGCTGACGGCGGTTACCTCACCGTAACTGGCGTTATCCTCAAACGCGGCGGCCTCATTGGTGGTGGCCGTTTTAGTTTCTGCCGTGGTTGAAGTACAGCCGGTCAGCAAAAGACCGCTGATAGTGGCTGTAACCAGCAGGGTCAGGAGCAGTTTTTTATTTTTTATCATGGTTAAAATTCCTTTCAATTTTATTTGTGATGGGATTACTATAACAGGGTATTGTGATGATCTGGTGATGTTGAGGTTATCGATGGTTGAAATCTGTGGTTGAGGAGATCGCACGTTCGTGATTGTTAAGAATCAGGTGCAAAAAAAATAGTAAAAAATGTAGATTTGTTAAAAATTGACTTGGACTAAAGTTCGGACGGGATTATAATAAGAGTAGATCAATAATCAGATTGTTTGAATTTAATACAAGGGAGATTGAATGATGCTGTATCGAAAATTCGGAAAAACAAATGAAGAGGTTTCGGTTTTAGGATTTGGTTGCATGCGGTTACCGGTTATCGATGGGGTTCAAAATAAGATTGATGATGAGAAGGCCATCACCATGCTTCATTATGCCATTGATCATGGCGTGAATTACATTGATACCGCCTATCCGTATCATGGCACCGGCTTTGACCAAGGCGGTGCGAGTGAACCCTTTGTGGCCCGGGCCTTAAAGGGCGGCTATCGGGAGCGGGTTAAAATTGCCACAAAGCTGCCGTCATGGCTGATTCAGTCCCGGGCGGATATGGAGCGATTATTGGCTGAACAGCTGAAACGGCTGGAAACGGATACCATTGACTTCTACCTGCTGCATGGTCTTAATCGCGGTTTCTGGCAAAATCTGAAAGGTCTGGGCGTTCTTGAATTTCTGGATCAGGCCATCAAAGACGGCAAAATCAAATATGCCGGTTTTTCCTTTCATGATGACTTTGATTTATTTATCGAAATTGTCGACAGCTATGATTGGTCGTTCTGTCAGATTCAATACAATTATCTGGATGAAAACTATCAGGCAGGTAAAAAAGGTCTGGAATATGCGGCTGAAAAAGGACTGGGGATTACCATTATGGAACCGCTCAGAGGAGGGGCCCTGGTTGATAAATTACCCCAGGACGTTTTAACCGCCTGGGAGAATGCGCCAATCAAAAGAACTCCGGCCCAGTGGGCGCTGCGGTGGGTGATGGATCATCCAGAAGTTTCGGTGGTGCTCAGTGGCATGACGACGATAGAGCAGGTGGTTGATAATGTCAATACGGCCAATGCCGGGGCAGCCCATTCACTAACCAATGAAGAACTGGCGTTAGTGGATTTTGCCAGGAAAACAATCACCGAAAAGATGAAAGTCAACTGTACAAATTGCCGGTATTGTATGCCCTGTCCATCCGGGGTCGATATTCCCGGACATTTTGCACTTTATAATAATGCCTATCTATTTGATGCTCTCCCCAAAGCCAAAGGTCTATACCAGACGATGTTTCCCCAAGATGCCAAAGCCTCCAATTGTGTGGAATGTGGCAAATGTGAAGAACACTGTCCCCAGAACATTGCCATCATTGAGGAAATGAAAAATGTCAGAGCCGCCTTAGAATAACGATTAGGCTGGGGACGATCAAGCCTTAATTATCAAAACAGCAGGGTGATTTTCAGGTATTGAAAATCACCCTGCTATTTTTTTGAAAACGATATAAAAAAGGGATTGACTTGGAGTGGATCCTAGATGTTAGTTTGTTAACAACAATGAAGATAACAATGTTAAAATTCAGGATAGGGACAATAGAAAATACTTTACAAAAGATAAATCATCCCACATAATTAACGTGCATATACACTAAAACGGGTGATCACATGAAAACAAAAAAACAAAACAAAAAATCTTCAGTCTGTAGTTGTCTCAATATGCGCCGGGCCTCCCTGGCAATGACCGAAATATATGACCATTATCTGGAACCCTGCCACCTCAGTATCAGTCAGTTTTCGATTTTAAAGCACATTGACGGAATGGAACCGGTTAGTGTCAGTGAGTTGGCAGCTGCAATCCGTCTGGATCGCACCACCCTGGTGCGCAATTTAAAACCCCTTGAATAGCAGGGGCTGATTCATGATATTGCCCAGACCGGAACACGAAACCGACAGCTTTGTTTAACAGCTGACGGCAGTGAAAAACTGAACCAGGCGCAAAGACGGATTGAAGAACAATTAGGACAGAAAAATACAAAAATATTGCAGGAATTGTTGTTAGAAATTGAGGTTTTGGTACCTTGATTTTTGGGCACTAACGTGTAGATACACGAAAAGAAAGTGAGAACGTACGAAAATGAAAGAGTTGATCAAAACAGAAATTTCACGGTATGGCAGAGAAAGCGCAACCAATTATTCAGATGAGATCCAGGGTGCCTACATTAAAAAGAAGACCGATATTACCGAGAAAAGCCATGAATAAACAAGCTGAAATCGAAAAAGAGCTGACCCAACTGCCCATTCTGGAATATGTTTTTTTAGAACCCAGTGCGATTATCTTTTCCAAAGAAGTCCGGGATCTCTGTGAAGGAAATGGCTGCGGCATGTATAACACATCCTGGGCCTGCCCGCCGGCGGTGGGAAGTGTGGAGCAGTGCATGCAAAAATGTTTGGCCTATGATAAGGCGATGCTGTTTACCACCGCCAGCGAAATGGCCAGCAGTTTTGACATGGAGGGGTGGATGCGGGCCCGGGTGGAGCATGAGGGCGTAACTGATCAGGTGGCTGATATTTTTCGTCAATACGATAAAAATAGCTTAGTTTTATCAACGGAAGGATGCACGCTTTGTAAAAAATGTACTTATCCGGATGCCCCCTGCCGCTTTCCCGAGCGGATGTATCCGGCCACGGAAAGTTATGGGATCATGGTGATGCAGATGGCCTCGGCATTGAAGATCAGCTACAATAATGGCGCCAATACGGTTACTTATTTCAGCATGGTACTGTTTAATGAATAAGCGATACTCGATAACCAGCTCATATGATGTTATTTATGAAGCCTTGTTACCCAAACTGGCTGAGTGTAACCTGGCGGAAAGTGCTGCCCGTTTTGGTTTAAACATTGATGCCAAGGGACAAATTACTATCAATTTTTTAAAACGGGATTATCGCATTAGTAATACCGGTGTGACCCCGGTTGAGATTCAAACCCAATTTGATGTAACGGCTCCAGAAATTCTGGAATTTGAATGTCTGGCTTTTTTATGTGGATGTCTTGTCAGAGCACTGATTAAAACGGCCGAATACGGAACTGTGGACGGATGGGTGTAACAACCCGCCGTCCTGTTTTTATTTATCCCGAATTTATCGGTGTTTTTTGCAAACGATATTTCTAAAAAAAGAATTGACATGGAGTTCACTCTAAGTGTTAAGCTTCAATTATAAATCCGTTAAGCTTGGTCGATAGAAGTAAAAAGAGTGTGTTATCGGGCAGAAGTGTTTTAATAGAAAGAAAAAGGTGAGTGCTAAAATGGAAAAAACAGTAGCATTAAGAGTAAAAAAGCAGGTAGTGGGCGAGCGGCTGTTTTCGAACCGGGATTTGGTCCGGTTGTTCATCCCGCTGGTCATTGAGCAATTCCTGGAATACACGGTAGGGCTGACAGCCTCGATTCTGGTCGCCCATGTGGGCGAGGCAGCAGTTTCCGGAGTCTCCCTGGTGGAATTTGTGATGGCGCTGCTGATCAGTATCTTTGCGGCTTTGGCAACCGGTGGCGCCGTCGTCGCCGGACAATATCTCGGGAATAAACAGACAAAAGCAGCCAATCAGGCGGCCAATCAGCTGGTCTGGTTTGTCGGGGCGGTTTCCGTGATCATTATGGGGCTGATTTACGGGTGTCGGCCATGGATCCTGCATGGCTTATTCGGGCAAATCACGCCGGAAGTCTATGATCATGCCAACACCTACTTGCTAATTGTGGCCGCATCGATTCCCTTTCTGGGGGTGTATAACGCCATGTCGGCAGTTTTTCGAACCATGGGAAACTCCAAATTGCCGATGAAAATCATGCTGGTGATGAATCTCATCAATGTGGCTGCGACCGCAGTCCTGATTTTTGGTTTCAATTTGGGGATTGAAGGGGTGGCCCTGCCTACCCTGCTGTCACGGATGGGCTCCGGAGTGATCATCATTGCCCTGGCCTTTAACCCGAACAATATCCTGCATTTAAATAAGACACTGAGGTTTAGTTTTGATTACAAAATGGTGAAACGGATTCTTAAAATCGGTTTGCCATCGGGGTTTGAAAATGGGATGTTCTATTTCGGCCGGCTGATTATCTTAAGTCTGGTCTCAACCTTCGGGACGGCAGCGATTGCTGCCAATTCGGTGGGCGGAACCCTGGTGATGTTTGAGGTACTCCCGGGCATGGCGATGGGACTGGGGCTGACTGTAATCATCTCCCACAGCATCGGTGCTGGTGATTACGCCCAGGCCAAGTACTACACAAAAAAAATGCTGATGGTGCTCTACGTGGCGCAGCTTATCAGCACCGCTATTGTGCTGGCATTGCTGCCGCAGATCCTGAGGGTCTATGCGCTTTCTCCGGAAGCCACGTTGTGGACAACCCAGATTGTCTGGGGTCATGGGCTGATGATGATCCTGATCTGGCCACTGGCTTATTCGTTGCCGGTGACTTTTCGGGCCGCCGGTGATGCCAAATTTCCGATGGCCATCAGCATTGCGGCGATGATTTTTTGCCGGATTGTGCTGGCTTATGTGTTTAGTATCACCTTTAACATGGGTATGATCGGCACCTGGGTGGCGATGTTTGCGGACTGGATTGTCAAGGCGATCATTTTTGTCTGGCGGTATTTTTCCGGAAGATGGACAGAATACCGGGCAATTTAAAAAAAATTGACTTGGAGTCCACTCCAGATGATATGGTAAGGTGATTAAGAAACGATGAATAATCAATTAAATGGAAGATTTTAAGCCTTTTATTAAAGCAGAATATGATATCATAAATAATATTATCAACATTATCAATGAGGCCATCGCCATTCCCTGTACTGCCTGTCAGTATTGCGTCGACGGATGCCCGAAAAACATTGCCATTCCCAAATATTTTGCTCTGTACAACGCCGAAAAACAGTCAGCGCCCCGGATGTTTTCAACCCAACGGGTCTACTATGATAATTATATCAAAACTCACGGGAAGGATTCAGACTGCATCGAATGTGGGAAATGGCCAGAAAGCTGCCCGCAACACATTGAGATTATCAAAAGTCTAAAGGATGTTGCTGAAGTGTTTGAAGCGCCATTAAATTTCTAATAAAAAATCGCAGAGGTGGATTTCCATGACCATAACCGAAGTAAGTAAAAAATATGATATTTCACAGGATACCCTGCGTTATTATGAGCGAATTGGCTTAATCCCGGCAGTTAATCGGACCAAAGGCGGAATGCGGGACTATAACGAAGAATCCTGCGCCTGGATTGAGCTGGCTAAATGCATGCGTTCCGCCGGGATTCCCATCGAAGCTCTGATTGAATATTGTGCCCTGACCCAACAGGGGAATGAAACCATCGCGGCCAGAAAAGAGTTATTGGTCGAGGAACGAACCAAACTGCTGGAAAAAATGGAAGATATGAAAAAAACCCTCGATAAACTCAACTACAAAATCGATCGCTATGAAAAAGCCGAAGTCACCGGGGTTTTGTCTTGGGATAAACCAAATGATTGACTGAATAAATGAATTTTTTAAAATCTCCGCACCTTCAATGGGCGGAGATTTTTTTTTGGAAAAAAATAAATAAAAGGATTGACTTGGAGTAAACTCCAGATGTTAGTCTATTAATAACGATAGCGATAATCGAATTGAAATTACAAAAGAACAAGGAGAAGATGAAATGAAAAACTTAAAAGCAGAAAAATGTTTGATTGCCTACTTTTCACGCAAGGGAAACAATTATGTCAGCGGCAAGATTGTCAATCTGCCAGTCGGCAATACCGCAGTCGTTGCCAAGATGATTGGGGAACTGACTGGCGGTACGCTTTTTCAGATTGAATCAAAAAATACTTACCCAGACGATTATACTGAAACAACCGAGGTCGCTCAGCAGGAACTTCGAGCCAATGCCAGACCGATGATCACTGGTAAAGTTGAAAACATGGATGACTATGACGTGGTATTTTTAGGTTATCCCAACTGGTGGGGAACCATGCCCATGCCGGTGTTCACCTTCCTGGAAGATTATGACTTTTCCGGAAAGACAATTGTACCTTTCTGCACCCATGAAGGCAGCGGATTGGGACACAGCGAAAAAGACCTGGCCAAGATGTGCCCGACAGCCACTGTCTTAAAAGGTCTGGCCATCAATGGCAGCGCCGCAGGATCAGCTAAAAACAGTGTCTCTAAATGGCTGGATAAAATTTGATTTATCAATAATTACCATGGATTTTGGCATTAAACAGTAAAAGAAAGAAGATAAAAATGAAGAAATCAATCAAATTAACCTTGGATGGAAGAGAATACACAGCAGTATTTAACGATAACCAGACAGACGTGGACATTATCGATATGATGCCCATGGAATTAACCCCGCAACGTTATGCCGGTCACGAATACTACAGTGAACTTCCTAAAAAACCGTCAGTCAAAGAGGTTCCCATGACTTCGGTGGCGCATGCCGGTGATATCTGCTACTTTGACGGCTGGAATGCGTTTACCGTGCTTTTTGGAGATGCCAAAATTGATCCATTTAAGGTAGTGCTGGTTGGCCACGTCAATGAGGATATTTCACCATTGGCAGAAGCCGGAGATACGATAGCGGCTAAAATCGAAGTCATTTTGTAAAGATAGAATCTCCGTACCTTAAATGGACGGAGATTTTTTTAAGAAATGAATGATTGCATTGACTTAGAGCGAACTCCAGATGATACAGTTAATAATATCAATGCGATATGCACATAAACCAGAGGTGGAAATGGAAACACAGGAAATATTAAAAAAAGTAAAAACGGGTGAGATCTCAGTGGAAGAAGCAGAGCTTTTTTTTCGTCGGCAGCCCTTTGAAGAAATGGGTTATGCCAAACTGGATCATCATCGAAAAATGCGCTCCGGTTTTGCCGAGGTAATTTTCTGCAGCGGCAAGGCAGATGAGCATCTGCTTAATATCTTTAAAAAACTGTATGAACAGGATGGGGAAGTGATGGGAACCCGGGCTACGCCACATCAGTATGAACTGATCAAAGCCATTTATCCCGAAGTCCAGTACGACGAAATCTCCCGGATTATAAAAATCGAAAAACCGGAAAAGCAGCGAATTGGAAAAATTGCCGTCTGTTCGGCGGGAACCGCAGATATCCCGGTGGCCGAAGAGGCCGCTCAAACCGCCGAATACTTTGGTGCTCATGTGGAGCGTCTTTATGATGTGGGGGTCGCCGGGATACATCGAGTACTTTCGCAGCTCGATGTAATCCAGAGTGCCAACTGTGTGATTGCGGTGGCTGGGATGGAAGGCGCACTGGCCAGTGTGATTGGTGGTCTGGTGGACAAGCCGGTGATTGCTGTGCCCACCTCGGTAGGCTATGGGGCCAACCTGGGTGGCATCTCGGCACTGCTGACGATGATTAACTCCTGCGCCAACGGCATCTCGGTGGTCAATATCGATAACGGCTATGGTGCTGGCTACACCGCCACCCAGATCAACCGCTTGGGGGTCCAGGAATGAGCCAGACCTTATACCTGGAATGTTATTCCGGCATCAGCGGCGATATGACGGTGGCGGCGCTGCTCGATCTGGGAGCGGATCAACAGGTGTTGATGGCAGCGCTGCAAAGCTTGCCCATCACCGGCTTTGAGGCCATCATCAGCCGGGTGAAAAAAGTGGGATTGGATGTCTGCGATTTTCATGTCAAACTGGATCGCGACAACCATGACCACGATATGGCCTATCTGTATGGTGATCATCACCATCATCATTCAACAAAACCAGGACATCCTCATCCACATCAGGAAAAAAAGAGCCATGCCCATGATCATCGGGGTCTGCCCGAAATTGTTGAGGTCATCAATCAGGCTCGTATTACCGATCATGCCAAGGAACTGGCCATCCGGATTTTTTCGATTATTGCTGATGCCGAAGCAAAAGCTCACGGGGTCAATCGGGAACAGGTTCATTTTCACGAGGTCGGCGCAGTGGATTCGATTGTGGATATTGTGGTGGTGGCGGTTTGTCTGGACAATCTGGACATTTGGGAGGTGATTGTACCGGAAGTATATGAAGGCCGGGGCTTTGTGCGCTGCCAGCATGGAACCATCCCCATTCCCGTGCCGGCCGTGACCCATATCGCCGCCAGTCATCAGTTGAATCTGCATTTGACTGCTACGGAAGGAGAGCTGATTACCCCAACCGGCGCGGCCATTGTGGCGGCGATTAAAACCGGCGATCAGTTGCCCCGGCAGTTTACGATTGAAAAAATTGGCATCGGCGCGGGCAAACGAACCTACGATCGGCCCAGCCTGCTGCGGGCGATGCTGATTACCGATAAATCAAAGAAAAACGGCGATATCTATAAATTGGAAACCAATATCGATGACTGCGGCGGTGAGATCCTCGGCTTTGTGATGGAACGGCTGTTTGCGGCTGGCGCCCGAGATGTCCATTACACGCCAGTCTATATGAAGAAAAACCGACCCGCCTATCTGCTGAGTGTGATCTGCACTAAAGCCGATATCGAAACCTTGGAACAGATTATTTTTGAGGAAACCACCACCATCGGGATCAGACGGATTCAGATGGAGAGCAGTGGCTTAAAACGGACAATCAAAAATGTTGCCACCAGCCTGGGGGATGCTCAGGTCAAGGTCTGCGAGTTGGAATCGGGGAAACGGGTTTATCCGGAATATGCCAGTGTGGTGGAACTTTGTGAAAAAAATCAAATGGCATATCAGGATGCCTATCATATAATCAAAAAGAATGCGAAGCGGCTGAAGAAATTACGGTCAGGGAATTGGTTGCAATCAATCGTTTTGAGTTGCCACTATCCTCGTAACCGCGAATATAAAAACCGCTTTATTATGACGAAAGGAAACTTTGATGAACTATCGAATTTTAGGACGAACCGGAATTAAAGTCAGTGAAATTGGCATCGGTGGAGAAGGCTTCGAGAATCGCAGTTACGAAGATTGCGAAGCACTGATTGATTGCGCCATGAAAAACGGTATCAACTTTATTGATGTTTATAATTCCAATCCCGAGGTCAGAAGTCATCACGGCCGGGCGCTTAAAAAGTATCCGCGGGACGCCTTTGTGATTCAGGGCCACCTGTGCACCGTTTGGGATGATGGCCAATACCGGCGCAGTCGGGAGCTGAAAGAAATTGTGCCGGCGTTTATGGATTTATTGGAACGCATGCAGCTTAATTATATCGATGTCGGGATGATCCACTATGTCGATGAAAAAAGTGATTTTGAGCGGATTATGAGTAAAGGGATCATCGCCTATGCTCAGGAGCTGAAACGACAGGGGCATATTAAGGCGTTGGGCTTATCCACTCATAACCCGGATATTGCGCTGATGGCGGTGGAATCGGGACTGATTGACGTGATTCTGTTGAGCATCAATCCAGCCTATGATATGTTGCCAGCCAGTGAAGACGTGGATATCCTTTTTGAGGACGAAACCTTTGCCAATCGGACTTACGAAGGCATTGACCCCAAACGGGAACATTTGTATCAGCTTTGTGAAAACAGGGGTGTCGCCCTGACAGTCATGAAAGGCTACGCTGCCGGAAAACTTTTCAGTCAGGCAGAATCACCATTCGGTCAGGCCCTGACGCCGGTGCAATGCCTGCATTATGCGCTAACCCGCCCAGCGGTAGCGGCGGTGATGGTAGGGGTATCCAGTCAGGAACAGCTCTTGGCGGCAGCGGCCTATGCAACCGCCAGTGATGCTGAGAAAGACTACAGTGAGATATTGGCAAATGCCCCCAAATCTTCATTCCGAGGCCATTGCATGTATTGCGGTCACTGTGCCCCCTGTTCACAGAAGATTGATATTGCCGCCGTCAATAAATATCTCGATCTGGCTCTGATTCAGGAAACCGTGCCGGAGACGGTGAACGGTCATTATGAACTGCTCGCCCATTATGCCGAGGAATGTATCGCATGTGGCGAGTGTTTAAAAAACTGTCCCTTTGGGGTAGCAATTACGGATAGGATGAAACAGGCTGTTGCAGTTTTTGGAAAATAACCGAAACGATCAAAAATTTAATAAGATAAACCAGCAGACAAAATGAAAAATCACAATGCTGGAGAAAGAGGAAATGATGCCATATTTGGGAGAAAATATTAAAAAGTTGGGCTTTGGATTGATGCGTTTACCAAAACAGGAGGATGTCATTGATATTGAAGCCGTTAAGGTGATGGTGGACCGTTTTATGGAGGACGGGTTTACCTATTTTGATACCGCTTGGGCCTATCCCGGCAGTGAAGTTGCGATCCGAGAAGCGCTGGTCGAGCGTTATCCCCGAGGGAGTTTTCAGCTGGCCACCAAAAATGCCGCCTGGATCAATTGTAAAACCCGGGAAGAAGCGATTGCCCAGTTTGAAACCTCGTTGAAGCAGACCGGCGCGGGGTATTTTGATTTTTATCTGCTGCATAATCTGGGTGAGAGCCGCACCAAATTCTTTAATGATTTTGATATGTGGAATTTTGTTCAGAATAAGAAAGCAGAAGGTTTAATAAAACGCGTCGGATTCTCTTTTCATTCTACACCAGAGGAGCTGGAAGCGATTCTGACCGATCATCCCGAAATGGAATTTGTCCAGCTGCAGATCAACTATGGAGACTGGGAAAACCCGGCGATTCAGTCACGGGCCTGTTATGAAGTGGCCAGAAAGCATGGCAAACCGGTCATCATCATGGAACCGGTCAAAGGCGGGATGCTGGCCTCACCACCGGAAGCGGTGGAAGAAATCTTCAAGTCGGCTAATCCGGAGGCATCCTATGCTTCCTGGGCGATCCGTTTTGCCGCCAGTCAAGAAGGTGTGATTACCGTTCTTTCCGGTATGAGCAATCTGGAGCAAATGAAGGACAATCTCTCCTACATGAAGGATTTTACGACACTGTCGGATGATGAAAAGAAGATTATAGCAGCCGCACAGGATGCCCTGAGTAAGATTCCGCTGATTCCCTGCACGTCCTGTGATTATTGCGCCAAGGTCTGTCCAAATGATATTGGCATTGCGGGCTCGTTTACGGCCATGAACTCCCTGACTTTATATGGCAATAAGGCGATGGCTAAGCATCAGGCCGGCTGGCTGGTCGGTGGTCACGGTAGAAAACCGGCCTCGGAGTGTATCAAATGTGGCGAATGCGAAAAAGTCTGTCCGCAGCATATCGCGATCAGTCAGGAACTTGTCAACGTGGCAGAAGCCTTGGCTTAAAAAATTGGAGCAAAATGGATATTGAAAAATTTTTAGAACACTTAAATAATGGCAACATGGTCGAAGGCGGCTCGGATGTTCATCTGATGATGCATGCCGTCTCCCAGGAGGCGCTGAAGTTGACGACAGCGCTCAACGGCAGTTATCATTCACCAGAAGAAATCCGCAAAATTTTTTCCCGACTGACGGGGAAGCCAGTGGATGAAACTTTTGCTATGTTCCCGCCATTTTATACCGATTGCGGCCGGAACATTCACCTTGGGAAAAATGTTTTTATCAATGCCGGCTGCTGTTTTCAGGATCAGGGCGGCATCTTTATTGGTGACGGAGTTCTGATTGGCCATAATGTGGTGTTGGCTACCCTCAACCATGATAGTAATCCGCAAAAACGCAGTGATATGTATCCAGCGCCGATTCGAATTGGAAACAATGTCTGGATCGGTGCCCAGGCAACAGTACTTCCCGGGGTTACCATTGGTGACGGGGCCATTGTCGCCGCAGGGGCGGTGGTTAACAGAGATGTCCCGGCTAAAGTGATTGTCGGCGGGGTCCCGGCCAAGATCATCAAAATGATTGAAGTAAATCAGAAATAAATAACGAAATCATAAAAGAACTGTCCCAAATTTCATGGAAATAATGAAAAATGAAAGCAAAAAAGGAGCGAGATTATGGAAAAAGAAGCACTGGAAAAGGTATCCGATTTCGCATTAGGTGAGGAAAATCTGGCGTTTGCCCCCTATTTTATTGGTAAAAGCTATCTAAGTCTCTTAAATGACAAAGAGGTGGGGATTTATAATGTCACCTTTGAACCAGGGTGTCGCAACAATTGGCACATCCATCATGGCGCAGGCCAGATCCTGATTTGTATTGGCGGCCGTGGCTGGTATCAGGAAGCGGGAAAGGATGCCCGGCTTTTAAACAGTGGCGAAGTGGTTTACATTGCACCGGAAATTAAGCATTGGCATGGAGCCGTGAGCGACGAAGCCTTTGCGCATCTTTCCTTATCGGTTTTAGTTGAAGGGGCTAGCAATGAATGGCTGGAACCGGTGACTGATGAAGCGTATAACAAACTGAAAATCCAGTAAAAACAGAACCATCAGTTACGAGGGGTTAATCGATTCATCATCAACAATAAAGCGATAAAAAAAGTTTGCGATTTAGAAATTGGAGGAAAATATGATTTATCAGGATTTTAAAAATGAAAAATTGTCGGCGCTGGGTTTTGGTGGCATGCGCCTGCCCACCATCGGAGAAGGCTTTTTTGCCCCGGTTAATCAGGAAGAAGCGGCTCAGATGGTCGATGTTGCGATTAAAAATGGGGTAAACTACTTTGATACCGCCTATGGCTATCACGGTGGAGACTCGGAACGGGCGATGGGAGAAATACTTAAAAATTATCCCCGGGACAGTTTTTACCTGGCCAGCAAATTCCCCGGCTATGAGGTTCGGGAAAGCTGGGATGCAAAAGCGCAGTTTGAGGAACAGTTGGAGAAATGTGGTGTTGATTATTTTGATTTTTATCTGATCCACAATGTCTACGAACGAAACATCGAGGTGTATTTTGATGAGCGCTGGGGCATTGTTGAGTATCTGATTGAACAGAAGAAAAATGGGCGTATCAAGCATTTGGGTTTCTCAACCCACGGACTCAAACCAACCATTGAGCGTTTTCTTGAGCGCTACGGTGAACACATGGAATTCTGCCAGATTCAGCTCAATTATCTGGACTGGAAATTGCAGAAGGCCAATGAAATTTATGAAATGCTGGTCGCCAAAAACATCCCGATCTGGGTGATGGAACCGGTGCGGGGTGGAGCTCTGGCCAGTTTTTCAGAAGAAAACACCAATAAGCTCCGTGAACTGCGACCAAATGAAAGCACAGCCGCCTGGGCTTTCCGTTTTTTACAGGGCCTCTCCGGCATCAAGATGATTTTATCCGGAATGTCAAACCGGGAACAGCTACAAGACAATTTAAAAACCTTTGAGGACTCAAAACCGCTGAACGAAAAAGAATTGGCCGTAGTCGAAGAAATAAGAGATGGTATGCTGACGATGCTGCCCTGCACGGGCTGTAAATACTGCTGTGCGGAATGTCCCCAGGAGTTGGATATCCCCACCCTGTTGCATCATTACAATGATCATAAATTCCAGCCGGGCTTTATTGCACCGATGGCCATTGCCGGAATGGCTGAGGACAAACGTCCGAGTGCCTGCATTGAATGCGGCCAGTGTAAACAGGTCTGTCCGCAGAATATCGACATTCCCGCAGCCCTGAAAGATTTTCAGAAGATGCTTGACGAAGATCCGGCCTGGTGATGCGGTTACAAAATAGTTAAAAAAATATTGTTAGGAGGAATTTTGGCATGAGCAAAAAATTAGTCGCCTATTTTTCAGCCAGCGGCGCAACGGAACAGGTTGCCAAGACATTGGCAGAGGCTGTCAAGGCAGATCTATATCAAATTAAACCGGCTGTTACTTATACATCAGCTGATTTAAACTGGAATGACAAAAAGAGTCGCAGTAGCCGGGAGATGAACGATCTGGCCTCACGACCGGAGCTGGCGGATAAAAATGCGGATGTGGAAAGTTATGACGTTATTTTCATCGGGTTTCCCATCTGGTGGTATGTGGCCCCGCATTTGATCAACACGTTTCTGGAGAGTTACGACTTCTCCGGCAAAACCGTTGTGCTGTTTGCCACCTCCGGGGGCAGCGGCTTTGGCAAGACTATTGAAAACTTGAAAGGCAGTATGTCAGCAACAACGATTATCAAAGAGGGCGGGCTGCTTAACACAAGAATGTCAAAGGATGAGATGGTCGAATGGGTTAATCAACTGGGGGTGGAGTGATGAAAAAACAAACAGCAGGCCGGGATGCCCTCGGCGAATTCGCTCCTAAATTTGCAGAACTGAATGATGATGTCCTCTTTGGCGAGGTCTGGTCCCGGGAGGATCAATTATCGGCACGGGATCGCAGCATGATTACCGTAACCGCTTTGATGACCAAGGGGATTTTTGATAATTCTCTTAAGTATCATATACTCAATGCCCAAAATCACGGTGTCAGTGCCGAGGAAATGGCGGAAATGATTACCCACCTGGCCTTTTATGTCGGCTGGCCCAATGCCTGGGCCACCTTTGCTCTGGCCAAAGAAGTTTATGAAGCTTAGTCATTTAAACACTCAGCGAGAGGAAAATTAAATGGAAAAATACGAACTGGAACACGTATCGGCATTTGCCCATCTGTCGCTATCCGTACCCCAGGAAGGTGCCAGCAATGAGTGGCTGGAGCCGGTAACCGATGTGGTCTATGATCAATTGTAAATCATGAGCGTAATCAACCACGGATTACATTTTTATGGGTTGTGATATAATAAAAAAATATAGGAATCGAAAGGGGTTTGCGATGAATAAAGGAATTCTTGTTACCGGGGGTGGACATGGAATTGGAAAACAGATTTGTCTGGATTTTCTTGAGGCGGGGGATCAGGTCTGTTTTATGGATTTTGATGAAGCCTTGTCCCGGGAATTTGAAGCCCAGTACGCCAAGCTGTTTTACTTTTATGGCGATGTGGCCAATCCCAAAAGTCTGAAAGCATTTGTGGATTTTGCCATGAAGAAGCTTGGGCGAATTGATGTGCTTGTTAATAATGCCTGTCAGGGAAACAAAGGGATTTTGTCCGATTTAAGCTATGAAATGTTTGACTATGTCCTCTCAGTGGGCCTTAAAGCACCCTATGAACTGAGCCGCCTGTGCCGGGATCAGCTCATAAAAAACCAGGGTCATATCATCAACATTGCCTCGTCCCGGGCCTTTCAATCAGAGCCGGATACCGAAAGCTATGCCAGTGCCAAGGGCGGGATTGTCGCCCTGACGCATGCCTTGGCGATCTCACTGGGGCCAGCGGTACGCGTCAATTGCATTGCCCCGGGGTGGATTGAAGTAAACGGTCGGGAGGATCACAGCCAAACCGATAAGGCAGCGATCCCGGCTGGTAAGGTGGGAAATCCCAGCGACATCTCTCAAATGGTATTCTTTCTGATCGGGCAAAGCTTTATTACCGGAGAAACCATTACCATTGATGGCGGGATGAACAAACGGATGATCTATCATGGCGACTGGAACTGGGAATATCGGGGCTAGTTTATCAATTCGAATTGGATGATCGTCGTGATGATCCGGTAGGGCCCTCGGTTGTCGATTAGATAAATAAGTATGTCTGATGTCATCACTCCAGAATGGGAGGTCATGGGCCAGGCCGGATATGTTCCATGGTGCAAGTGAATTTTTCAATCGTTTCATCCAAGGCCGAAACGAACGAAAGCTTAAGATAATTTCAAAATTAGTCGTTTTGACATCGATTTGACACAGAATCGGCTTAAGATGTTTCTATAGAAAAAAACGATTAAGGAGTTGAGTCGTATGAAAAAACAAGCTAAATTACTGTCAATTACTGCCCTTGTCTTGTCGATTCTATTCGCTACCGCCAATGTTATGGCTGCAGAGGTTTCAAAAGGATCTGCAGCGGCTCTGGCAGATGACAGCTACACCCTGGAAGAAATGTTGACCTATGCCATTCAGGATGAATATGCAGCCCAGGCCGAGTATGCAAAAATTATCAGCGTTTATGGTTCGGTAAAGCCGTATAAAAACATCGTGAAAGCTGAGGAAAAGCATATCAGCGCCTTACTGCCGTTGTTTGAAGCGTCAGGGTTCGCTGTCCCGGTAAATGATGCCGCCGCTGACGTGGTCCTTCCCGATTCGCTAAAAGCCAGCTACCAGGTCGGAGTTGATGCAGAAATCATGAACATTGATATGTATCAGCGCTTTTTGGCTGAAGACCTGCCTCAAAATGTGCGAACTGTCTTTGAATCGCTAATGCTGGCTTCTGAAAGTCATCTGGCAGCGTTTGAAAGAGCAGTTGGTCGCTAAAAACAGGGTATTGTAACAGGCTGATCGAATTTAAAAAATAAAAAATTCACTTACAAAATGTTTTTACTTCGGGTATAATACAAGCATTGAAATTTTAGCGCGTATAATGGTTCAGCGTGAGATCAACTTTGGTCTTGCGCTTTTTTTTGCCGGAATTTCAAAAATTAAGAAATGAGGAAATGGCTTATGGATTTTTACATGAAATTGCCACGAAGCAAAAAAGAGTTTGCCTTGTTTATGGCGGTGATCTCAGTCATCTCGGTGAACATCATTGCGCCGCTGATTACCTGTTTTGAAGTTGGCTTTCGGATGGATGTGTGGGCCCAGGCGATTAGAATTATGCCACTGATCTGGATAACCGTGATTGCATTGGTGTTAATGACCTACAAACCGGCCAGTTGGCTAACCAGCAAGATTGTCGCAAGAGAGGACAGTTTTTCTGCCCATATGTTGGCGAATATTTTATGCAGTGTTTTCCTGATGTCAATCTTTCTGACAGTCATCGGTACCTGGATCGGCAGTCGGCAAGTGAGCATGGAGCCAATTAGCTCGTTTTTTTATAAATGGCCTCGAAATTTTGCGATTTCATTTGCCGTGGAAGCGTTGATTGCCCAGCCGTTGGCCAGACTGGTAATGGTAAAATTGCATCAGATTAAAGATGGCCGATTGGATACGGAAAGCTTCTGATTATAAAATTTATGGAGTGTTGTTTGGCCGAGCTTAAACCGCATGGGGCTGCAAGTAGCGAAACATAATAAGCGGAACCAGCGCCTTCACCAGCATGGTTGTATAAGCGATGCTGTGGTGATGACGGGGATGGTCAGCATGGAGCTGGTTTATATTCCTTTGGCGGCAATGGTAATTTTTATGATTCTGATTCTGGTTCTTTTTAAAAAAGCCAGCCCGGTTTCCCGAACCATTCAGGCACGGGTCGATCGGGTGAATCGGATTGTTCGGGAAT
This sequence comes from Acetobacterium wieringae, assembly GCF_023700225.1. Taxonomy (NCBI): domain Bacteria; kingdom Bacillati; phylum Bacillota; class Clostridia; order Eubacteriales; family Eubacteriaceae; genus Acetobacterium; species Acetobacterium wieringae. The sequence goes on along the minus strand of NZ_CP097897.1, from coordinate 3,503,000 downwards.
CGGTTGTCGGGGTGCGGGTGATCCGGGCTTTTGATAATACCAGCTATGAACAGAAACGCTCAGATGATACCTTTGTGGCCTATGCCGACAATGTGATTCACCTCAATCGGATTTTTGCAATGTTTAATCCCATGGTGTGGGCAATTATGGGGATTACCATGGTGGCGGTGGTGTGGTTTGGTGGATATCTGGTGTTGCAGGCCACCACTCAGATCGGCAGCATTATGGCAGTGATGCAATATACCGTGATTATTCTGATGTTCTTAATGATGTCGGCGATGGTTATTGTGATGGTACCCCGGATGATTGCCTGTCTGGAACGGATCAGCGAGGTGTTGGATACAGCGCCTGAGATAGCCGATGATCGGGAAGCAGAAGCATCGCCAAGCGTAAAGGGCAGCAAGCTAATCGTCTTTAATGACGTCAGTTTTTCTTATCAGGGGGCGGAAGAACCGGTTTTGAGAAACCTCAGCTTCTGTTGTGAAGCCGGAAAAACCACGGCCATTATCGGGGGGACGGGTTCCGGTAAAAGTACCATTGCGGCATTAATGCTGCGCCTTTATGACATTCAGGAAGGTCAGATTCTGGTGGCGGGAAATGATATCCGAAGAATGACCCAGCACGATCTGCGGGAGTCCATCAGTTATGTCCCTCAGAAAGCATTTTTGTTTAGTGGCACCATTGCTGAAAATTTGCGCACTGGTAAGCCCGATGCCACTGATGCGGATTTACGGCAGGCGGTTAAAATTGCTCAGGCAGAGGCCTTTATTACAACGCTGGAAGCTGGATATCAGAGTCCGGTGGCCCAGGGTGGCAGCAATTTCTCAGGCGGACAAAAGCAACGTCTGTGTATTGCCCGGGCGCTGGTAAAAAAAGCACCCATTTATATTTTTGATGACAGCTTTTCAGCACTCGATTATCAAACCGATGCGGCGCTGCGAAGTGAACTGAAACTGGCGATGAAAGATGCCTGCCTGATAGTGGTGGCTCAGCGCATCAGCAGTATCATGGATGCGGATCAGATCATTGTGCTGGATAACGGAAGCATTGCGGGAATTGGCCGTCACGAAGAGCTTCTGAGAGACTGTAGTCTCTATCGGGAAATTGCAGATTCTCAGGTTAAAAGGGAGGGTTAAGTCATGGATGAAAAAAATACACAAGATCGATCAGGGTTAGACCCGGAAATGGCGGATGCACCCCAAAATACCAGAAAAACTATTAAGCGACTAATCGCTTTGCTTTTAGAGCAAAAAGTTGCTGTAGTATTAATTATTTTGTCAACACTGCTAAGTATTGGCTTGTTTGCTGTGACCCCACTGATTATGGGATGGGCCATCGATGCTCTGATTGACAACTTAAGGGTAAACGGCCCCGGCGGAGGCTTTTCCGAGTTGGCAGAAATTATTGGTGTGCCATTGATGCTGCTGGCAGCGGCCTATTTACTTAGTGCCTGTTTCTCGTTTGTGCAAGAGTATACCATGGCCAGTGTGGGTGAAAAGCTGGTACTTTCCCTGCGCCAGAAAATCAGTGAAAAAATAACCAGGCTGCCGCTGCGCTACTATGATTCCCACCAGACCGGCGATCTTTTAAGCAGAACCACCAATGATCTGGATCGGGTGGCAGAAGTATTAAAAACCGGGTTACTCCAGTTTATTAATGGTACGGTCAATATTGCAGTCAGTATCGTGGTGATGTTGTCGCTCAATGTTTTTTTAACGGTGTTGATTCTGTTGGCCATGTCTATCAGTGTAGTCGTTACTAAATGGATTTCAGCTAAGAATTTCAAGGTGGCTCTGGATAATCAGTCGGCGTTAGGGGAATTAAACAGTCAAATCGAAGAGCTGTACACCGGGAATCTGATCATCAAAACCTTTAATCGTCAGGAAGCAGTGCGGGGAACAGTTAAAGCCATCAGCCAGCGCCAATATGAAGCCAATAAAAAAGCCCAGTTTGTGATGTTTGCCATTTATCCGGTGATTCGCTTTCTAACCCAGCTGGGTTTTGTCATGACGGCGATTGTCGGCGGGATTCTGGTTGTCAATAATACCATGACCATTGGGATTGTCCAGGCGTTTTTGCAGTATGTCAACCAGATTTCCGAGCCGATTACCCAAGCCTCCTATTTTCTTAATTCCTTCCAGTCTGCGATGGCATCAGCGGAGCGGGTCTTCGATGTATTGGATGAGGAAGAAGAGCGGCCAGATCACTCCACGCTGCAAGAATTGCCCAAAACCCGGGGAGCAGTGACCTTTGAGGAGGTACAGTTTGGTTATATCCCCGAAAAAATGCTGATGAAGGGCGTCAGTTTGTCGGTGAAACCCAATGAAATGGTGGCCATTGTCGGTCCAACCGGGGCCGGAAAAACGACACTGGTTAATCTACTGATGCGGTTTTATGAATTAAATGGCGGGCGTATTCTGATTGATGATACCGATATTCAGGAGCTGTCAAAAAGCCAGTTGCGAAAGATCGTGGGAATGGTTCTCCAGGATACCTGGTTGTTTAACGGAACCATTGCTGAAAATATCGCCTACGGCAAAATGGATGCCACCCGGGAGGAGATTGTCGCAGCAGCTACGGCATCCCGGTGTGATCATTTTATCCGGACCCTGCCACAAGGATATGATACCGTGATTGCTGGTGAAGATGGCAGCCTGTCCCAGGGAGAAATGCAGCTGTTGACGATTGCCCGGGTGATGCTGGTTAATCCGACCCTATTGATTCTGGATGAGGCGACGTCCAGCGTCGATACCCGAACCGAAGTGGCAATCCAGAATGCCATGGCTAAAATCATGGAGGGAAAAACCAGCTTTGTTATTGCCCATCGTCTGTCGACAATAAAATCAGCGGATATGATTCTGGTGATGAAAGACGGCGATATCATTGAGAAAGGAACCCACAAAGGGCTGTTGGCCGGTGAAACCTTTTATCGGCAGATGTATGAGAGTCAGTTTGCCGGTGCGCCGGAGGTTGGCTGATATTGCCTGATTGAAATATTGGCAGGCGACAAACTCAAAAGGGGGGATTCCCCCTTTTTTTATTCAATACATAAAAAACCTTCAAAATAGAAGCCAATTCAGGAAGTGATAAGAAGATATGAAACAGACAGTCTTAATCATTAATATTGCGACGATACTGGTAACACTTTTTTTAGTCTTTGTCAGTTACCGGCATCGCAGCGAAAAAGGCGGGTTGCCATTTTTATGCTCGATGGCCCTGCTTTTGTTATGGGTGGCAGGTTCCACCATCAGCATGTTTACCCAAAGCTATGAAGAAAAGGTCTTCTGGCGAAATTTTATTCAGATAGGGATGGCATTCATTCCGCTGGCGAATCTCTGGTTTGTGATTGAATATACCGAAAATAAAAACCGCTTTCTGAAATATTTGGTGTGGCTGGCAGCCTTTCTCAGTTTGGCTGGGATTGTTTTGACCTTTACCAATCCGAGCCACGACCTGATCCGGAAATCGGTGGAGTTTGTAGAAATAAATGGGCAATGGGATCTGGTTGTCGAACTGACATTTTTAGGAAACATGTTTGTGCTTTTGCGTTTTGCCCTGATGTTTGCTTCCATCGTTATTCTGATGCTGTTTCAAATCCGGATTGTTAAAAGCGGACAGAAACAGGTTTTTTACATTCTGATTGGATTTACCCTGGCTTTGGTGCTGTTAATCGTTAAAAATTACCTGATGACCGGATACGAGGAAGTGTTTCCGATGTCGGTGATCTTTTTAATTCCCAACCTGTTTATTGCCTACAGTGTTTATCGGTATGATTTTTTAACGATTGCTCCGCTGGCAAAGGATTGGATTATCAATTCCCTGCCGGATGGGATTGCGGTTTTATCGGCAGCGGGAGAGATTGTTGAAGTGAATCAGTCGGCAGAACGTTTTTTTTGGCAGATGACCGAAAAAGAGGCTCCTCCAGGCCACAAAAAATCTGCGCTTCAAAACCGGAATCGCTATGATTATAGCGGATATACTGCCTTTTTGCGGGCCCAGCCCTTATGGCAAAAGGCTCTGATTGAGCGCAAAAACGGGACGGTTGAAATCGAACTGGAAAATGATTCAGGCGACAGCTTATATTACGAAATTGATCAGCATCATTTTATCAGTGACCGCAATCATTATTCCGGTAGTGTATCGGTTATCCGCAATGTGACTAATTTCAGACTTGAAAAGCTGATGCTGAAACGTCAGGCGGAGATGGATCGTCATATTCAGATCCTCAACAAGCATGCCTATATTGACTATGTCAATGCGGCCAGCTCGGTTCAGGCGGCATTTATGGTCATCGATATCGATAAATTCAAGGCGGTCAATGATCGTTACGGCCATCCTGTCGGGGATGTCGTGATTCTGAAAGTTGTGGAGGCCATCAAGCAGTGCATTCGTAAAGATGATTTGATCGGCCGCATTGGCGGTGATGAGTTCAGCTTGACCTTGATGGATTGTGGCAAAAAACGAACCCAGGCGATTATCCAGCACATTCTTATGATGGTTCAAAAAGAAACCGCCGATATTCTTGAAGAAAGGGTTACCATCAGCATCGGCGTGGTAACCAATCAGAAATTGCCGGACTGTTCGTTTGCGACTCTCTATCAAAAGGCTGACGAAGCTTTATATGGAGCAAAAAAAGCGGGCCGAAATCAAGTGGTTTTTTATGACGACCAGCCCTGTTAAGCGAGGCCAATCGATTGGTTTGAAACACTGAAACGGATCACCTTCAATGCCATTTATATGTAGCGGTTTTAGACTAGTTTTTGCGACGCCATCACATAAAAACTAAAAAATATGATATGATTAACAAAGAACACATTAAGGGAGAATGGACCAATGATTCGAGTAATAATTGTAGATGATGAGCTACCAGCTCTAAAAATAGCCGAAAGTGTTTTAAAAACATGTGACGGGGTAAACGTATGCGGCTCTTATTCCGATCAGGATGAGCTGATGGAAGCCTTACCGATGCTTGATGTCGATTTGATCTTTCTGGATATAAAAATGCCGGGGATGCTGGGGCTTGAACTGGCCGGGCGAATCAACGAAATCAAACCAGAGGTGGCAATTGTCTTTGTTACCGCCTACGACAGCTATGCGGTCGATGCCTTTGAAATTGAAGCCTTTGATTATATCTTAAAGCCCTTAACCGCAGATCGAATCAACAAAACCTTGATGCGCTATAAAAAAAGACGGGCAGAACAAGGTCGCCCCCAAAAGCATTGTTATGTGTCAGTTCGTTCATTCGGACGATTTTCGGTGGTTTCGGAGCAGGGCGAAACGATGCAATTTCGGACGGCCAAGGCGGAAGAACTCTTGGCTTTTTTAATTCATCAACAGGGCCATGCTGTTTCCAAAGAAAACATCATGGAAGAACTCTGGTATGATCGGGATACCGAACGGGCGCAATCTATTTTTTATACAACGCTTTACCAATTGCGCAAGGATCTGGATCATTTTGGATTGCATAATGCCATTTATAGCAGCCGCAAAGATGGCGGCAAGTGCGCCCTGACATGGCGGCCGGATCATTGGGATTATGATGAATTTTTGGACTTATATAAACAATTTAAAGCCAGCCTATTCAATCTGGAAGAGCAAAAACGGGCCATTGAGTTGTATCAGGAAGGTTATTTAATGCATAATGGATATCTATGGGCAGCAGGAAGACAGGCTGAATTGGAACTTTGTTATCTGGAGCTGATGGAAAAGATTGTTGAAACCGAGGTTCTAAAACAGAAATTTGAGTCGGCCTTGCTTTATTTAAAGAAATTGGCCAAGAATTTTCCCTTTAATGCCTCGATTCATGTAAAAATCATTGCGGTTTATTTTTGCTGAATAATAAAAAAGCGGCGCTTGCCCATTATCAGAATGTTAAAAAAGAAGCCGAATCATGGGAAAATATTGATATGAAAACATTGATTTCAAATCCTTACTCAGCATTTGAACAAGCTTAAAGAGGGAATGTCAAAGAAGTAAAAATTATGGGGGCAAGATACATGCAGGAGCAAAAGCCTGGCTTTAGTCAGCTGAACCGTCAGGGATTGGCAAATTTTGACAGCCAACTATTGAAAAGCATCAGAAGCGGCAAGCAACCGCTTTCAAAGGATACCTTATCAGCCGTTTTAAAGTTATTTGTTGAAATGATCAAAGCGATTGAAGACATTCATAAAAAAAATCAGATTCTTGCTTTTGTGAGTCCCGATATTTTTATGGCAAAACCAGCGGTGGATCATAATGATATGACAACGATGCAGATGCCTAAAAAAATAACAATCTCCAGAAAAGAATTTCTTGATTTAGACCGGTTTGCCTATATTTCACCAGAACAGACGGGACGAATAAGCCGAACCGTCGACTATCGTTCAAACTATTATTCCCTCGGGGTGACGATGTATGAATTAATCACCGGGCAAAAACCATTTACGGCGGATAGTATGCTGGAGTTGACGCATTGTCACATTGCCAGAAAACCGGTGGCGCCCGATTATCTTAATCCGGCTATCCCCAGGGCGGTGTCAAAGATCATCCTGAAATTAATGGAAAAGGAACCGGAACGGCGTTATCAAAGTGCTACCGGAATAATCAGTGATCTGAAGCGAGCCATAGAGGCAATCAGTGCGTCCGGGAGGGCTGAAGAGTTTGCGCTGGGACGGGATGATTGGTCAAATAAATTTGGGTTGCCGCAAAAACTCTATGGCCGGGAAAAAGAAAGGGCCATAATCCAGCAGCTCGCTGAGCAGGCTTCGGTAAGGGTTTCACAAATCCTGCTGGTAGGCGGTGCTGCCGGTGTGGGAAAAACGGCGATGATAAAAGAGCTTTTTCGGCCCGCAGCGGAACGGAACGTTTATTTTGCCAGCGGAAAAGCGGAGCCCTTGCAGGTCAATACCCCCTATTATGTTTTTACCCAGATGACCAGAGAATTAGTCCGAATCCTGTTGCAGGAATCGGATTTGATGTTGGAAGAGTGGAAAAAACGGTTGCTAAAAGCACTAAATAATAATGGTCAATTGATCGTTGACCTGGTTCCGGAACTGCGGTTGATCATCGGCGATCAGGATGCAGTGGAAGAATTGGAGCCAACCGAGAACCGCAACCGTTTTTTAACGACTTTCGGCAATTTTATTAAAACCTTCGCAAAAAAAGAACAACCATTGGCGGTATTCTTAGATGATTTTCAGTGGTGTGATCAGTCTTCCGTCGAATTGATCAAATATCTGCTGACCCTTGATGATATGAACAGCTTGATGGTGATCATTGGTTATCGGGATCATGAAATTCAGCAAAATCATCCCTTGTATCGTTGCCTTGAGGAATTAAAAAAATCGGATCAGGCGGCGACAATCATTGTCAAGCCGCTGGATCAGGGGAATATTGCCCAAATGATTAGCGATACCGTCCATTGCCATCCCGATCAAGCAGACGTGCTGGCCAGGGTCATTCACAAGAAAACTCAGGGAAACCCCTTTTTTGTCCGAAATCTACTGCTGCACCTGCATACCAGCCAGTACATTTATTACAATGAGGACAACCATCAGTGGGGATGGGACGAGGATGAAATCGAGAAGTGTGCCATCAGTGATAATATTGTTGACTTTATGATTGGGCAAATTCTAAAATTGCCACCAAAGACCCAGGACTTGTTAAAAGCAGGGGCTTTAATTGGCGCCGCATTTGATGTAAAGCTGTTGATGGCGGTTTTGAATCTGGATGAGCAGGCGATCCTTAATCAGCTGGGGGAAGCCATTGATCGGGAAATTATTATCCCGGAAAATAATTACTACGAATTTTATCTGGGAGAGGCGGGGCAGACCTTCAGATTTGCCCACGACCGAATTCAGCAAGCTTGTGAAGCCCTGATTCCACCGGAAAGCAAAAAGCAGCTGCATTTAAAAATTGGTAACAAGATCTGGCAGAGCTTGCCGCCGGAGCAGGTAGCGGATCAGGCGATTCAAATCGTCTGTCATTTAAATGAAGGGCTGGACTTGATTAATGACACGCAGGAACGCTTAATGGTGTTGCGATTAAATTTGTGGGCTGCCCAAAAGGCCAAAACCGCCACCTCCTTTTCGCTGGCCCGGCAGTACATTGAAACGGCAATCAGTCTGTTGCCGGATAACCCCTGGGAAGCGGACTATCCGCTTACTTTTGAGCTGATAAAGACCTATGCGGAATGCGCCTATTTAAATAAAGAATACCCAGTGGCCGAAGCCCAGATTGAGCTGCTGATGAAGCATGCCAAAACGGCCATTGACCAGGCTGAAATAAGGTTGATGCAGAGTGTTTTATATCGGTATCTAGGACAATTGGATCAGGTGATCAACTATGGGGTTCTTGGTTTACGGCTACTGGGAATTCGCTTGCCCTTTAAACCGGGCTTTCATCTGATTATAAGAGAATTGGCGCTGGTCAAGGGCCGGCTGCTGGGGAAAAATACCGAGCAACTCTTATATGCGCCGCTGCAAAATGATCGCGTCAAACTGATGATCCGGATTATGAGTGAGTTAAACAGTGTGACCTATAACGGCGGCAATGTTAACCTGTTTCTGTTCTCAACCTTAAAGAGTTTGAGTCTGACCCTTCAATATGGAAACAGCCAGGAAGCAGCTTCGATTTATTCCGGCTATGGGGTGTTGCTGGCGGTAATGGGGGATTTGAAGGGCTCCTATCAATTCCACAAATTGGCGCTTAAGCTGGTTGAAACGGAAGACCGGGCCAAGTATCGGGCTGGGGTTTTATTTGCCTACGGCTTTTTAGGCTATGCCTGGAGTGAATCTTTTCAGGATGTGGATCAGTGGTTTAAAAAAGCTATGGAAGATGCTTTGCGGTATGGCGATCATTATCAGGTGGTTTTAGCCGGAACCTTTATGTATGCCTTCAAGGCGAATCGGGATTTGACCGAATTAACCCAAAAAGCGATGGAACAGGTGTCGTTAATCAAACAGACCAACAACCAGTACGGTTACAGCATGTCGTTTATGTTTATTAATCGCAGGCTCAACTACCTGGGTTTAACGGATCATCAATTCTCGCTGGGAGTATCCCAACAGACCCAGGAACAAAATGGCGGTATGGGAATCATCGGCAGTGAAGAGCAATGTCTTAAAAATTTGCGGGAATCAAATTCGTTATCCGGCCTCGGGGTTTATTATAAAGAAAAGATGTATATTCATTATTTATATGATGATTATGCAAAAGCCCTGGACTATCTGGCAGTATCCGATAAATATCTGAAATATCATGCCGGAACCCCCTATGTGGTGGAGTGTCGCATCTGCAACTTTCTGGTAGTCGCAGCTAACCTCGCTGGGATGAAGGGGGAAGTACGGAAAAAGGCAATCCAGCGACTAAAGCGTGAATACAAATATGTAAAGGCCTGGTCAAGCTATTGTCCGGAAAACTTTCAACATCTGCAATATTTGCTGCAGGCTGAACTGGCCCGGATTGAAGAGAAAAAGGATCAGGCGCTTCAATACTACGAATTGGCCGCCGAAACGGCGGCCCGAAACGGCTTTCTTCGGGATGAAGCGCTGGTCAATGAACTGGCCGCCAAAATGTTTTTAGCGCACGGCATGAAGCGGCAGGCCGGGTTTTTTATGACCGAAGCCTTCCGGGGCTATCAGCGGTGGGGGGCAAGGGCAAAAGTCAGGCAGCTGGCAAAGAAATACGAAGGGTTGCTCAAGCTTGCCAGCAATGAAATGGCGCTGGCGGAAAAGCTGGCCGTCCCCCCCATCGACTTGATTGCCATTACCAGTGCCTATCAGGCGGTTACAAAAGAAGTCGAACTTCCCGATTTATTAAGAAAAATCATGAAAATTGTGGTGGAGAATTCCGGAGCTCAAAAAGCCATGCTACTCTTAAAGGATGAACAGGGCTGGAAGATCGATGCAACGTTTTTAGAAGGCGAGAACGATATAAACGTTTTACAGTCGGTTGCCCTCAAGCAAGCTGCCAAGATGCTACCCCAGGCGGTGATTAATTTCTGTATTCATACCGGCGAAGCGGTGGTGCTAAGCGATGCGAGTGGACAAGGGGAGTTCCAACAAGATGCCTATATTCAAAAAAACCAAACGAAATCCCTGATTGGTTTACCCATTAAAAATCAGGGGTTGATCACCGGCATCTTATATCTTGAAAACAATTTGGCCAAAGCGGTTTTTACTGACAGCCAGGTTGAGATTCTGCAATTGCTGGCTGCTCAGTTTTCAATTTCGCTTCGAAACGTGCAGTTGTTTACGAACCTGATCGCCACAAAAGAGGCGCTGCATCGTTCCACCGAAGAATTATTGCGATCGGAGATTGCCTTTTTACAGGCGCAGATCAAACCGCATTTTCTTTATAATGCCCTCAATACCATTGCCGCTTTTTCCCTGGATGAACCCCAGATGACCCGGGATTTACTGGCAAATCTCAGTGCCTTCCTGCGGGGCAGCTTTGATTTTAAAAATCGGGATAAGCTTGTAACTCTCCAAAAGGAACTAGAACTGGTGGAAGCCTATCTATTTATCGAGAAAGCTCGGTATGGCCAACGACTAAATATTATTTATGATATTGAAGACCAGATAAAATGTCTGCTGCCGCCACTGGTGATTCAGCCTTTGGTTGAAAACGCCGTGCAGCACGGTTTGTCAGCGCAAAAAAATGGTGGAACTCTTAAAATTTCAGCCCACCGCCGTGCGGATTTTGTGATCATCAGTGTTATCGACAATGGTGTTGGTATTCCCGAGGATGTCTTTGAAAAGTGCCAAAACGGCAGTGACAGCACAGGGGTGGCCTTAAAAAATATCAATATGCGGTTAGTGCGGTTGTACGGTCATGGCTTGGAAATAAACAGAATGCCGGGCGGCGGAACCCGGGCAGTAATACAGATCCCGATGGCACGGATGACGCAAGCTACCCAGCATTATGATTAACCAGAAATTCAAAAAACAACCGCCAAACAAAGCAGATCATAGTTCAGATCGGCGATCCGGCTTACTTGTCAATTGTCGAAGAGTATGATAACATGAATAGCTCAAACCATAAAAAGATAATGAATGGAGAATAAAGCGTGGAAAATTTACCAAATTGCCCGAAATGTAATTCTGAATATACCTATGCCGATGGAGAACTGTTGATCTGTCCGGAATGTGCCCATGAATGGACCCTGACATCAACCAGCGAAGGCGAACTCACCGTTAAGGATGCTAACGGAAATGTTTTAAATCATGGTGATACGGTTATTTTAATTAAAGACCTTAAAGTGAAGGGCAGTTCCCAGGATCTCAAAAAGGGAACCAAGGTGAAGAATATCCGGCTGGTCGACGGTGATCATAACATCGACTGTAAAATTGATGGGTTCGGAGCAATGTCTTTAAAATCCGAATTTGTCAAAAAAGCATAATGACTCACAATCATAAATAAGTGATCAGATCAAGAAAGACTACAACAAGCAAAGCAAACCGATTTCACTGATTTAGTGTTAAAATCGGTTTGTTTTTTGTTTTCAGGAATGAAAAAAGAGAAAGCAGGTTTTCACTTGTGGCAATCGAATCGGCAGAGTGAATTTTTAGAATCGCGATGAAATCGTCATTTTGTTGAACTTTTTAATATTAAAAAGTTGGCATGCTTATTGCTATACATTAAAGTTATCAATGCGATCACCTCTTTAATTGATGAAAGCTAAATTAGGCATAAAACGCAGTAAGGAAGGTTATTGGAGTGCTGGATTTAAGAATTTTAACACGGACAGTCGGCGATTTGGATGAAGAAAGGGTGATGGATTTACTCGATGATTTTATTGCGGAGAATCCCTCTGAACTAGAAGTTCGCGAAGCTGTCACAGCTTGTCAGAGTGGTATGGGCTTGGTCGGAGCGCTTTTCGAAAAAGGGGAGTACTTTGTTGCGGATTTAATTTTTGCAGGGGAATTATTAACAGAAGCCGTTAATCGGCTAAAGCCAATTTTAAGGGAGACTGAAGCCAAGGTGTCGGGAACGATTGTTTTGGGAACCGTTTATGGCGATCTGCATGATATCGGAAAAAATATTTTTAAAATAATGTCAGAAGCGGCTGGCTTTAAGGTTGTCGATTTGGGAATTGATGTTGATCCTGAATATTTTGTGCAGAAAGCCAAAGATTGCAGACCTGCAATCATTGGGTTGAGTGGGATTCTAACCATGTCGATTGACTCGATGGAAGCGACCATCACCGCCTTAAGAGCAGCAGGGGTCACGGCCAAAATAATTGTTGGTGGACATCCTGTGACTGCAGAAATCGGCCAACAAATTGGTGCTGACGGATATACTGCCAATGCAGCAGAAGGTGTAAAGATTTGTCAACAATGGATGGCCGGGGATGCACTTTGGGGTTTAAATAAATTAGTTGGATAAAGCATGGGGTGTTATAGTGACGAAGGATTACTTCGCTTATAACGCCTTTTTTTATGCCCTCTCAAAGTCGGAAAATTGATGTTGCCGTAAAATATTTGTAGTATAATACAACCTAGAATAACAGTAAGAAAATAGATAATAATGGTTTAAAAACAAATGCGTTTCCATAAGTGTCACTCAGTACGAATTCGGATTTCTTTGAGAACCATTTTATGAAAGGAACAGAAAATGAAAAGTGAAGTAAACTCAGGGCTAACCTTTAGAAAGGCAGAAAAAGAGGATGTAGGTTTGGTTCTTTATTTTATCAAGGAGTTGGCCAGCTATGAAAAAATGCTTGATCAGGTTGTGGCCACCGAAGCAGGCTTAACGGAATGGCTGTTTGAAAAGAAAACGGCTGAGGTCATTTTTGCGGAGTTGAATGGAGTAGAAATTGGTTTTGCCTTATTCTTTCATAATTTTTCAACCTTTCTGGGCCAGGCTGGGCTATATCTGGAGGATTTGTATGTACTGCCGAACTACCGTGGACATGGCTATGGCAAAGCAATTCTTACGCAGCTTGCCAAAATAGCTGTGAAACGGGGGTGTGGTCGTCTGGAATGGTGGTGTCTGGATTGGAATCAGCCAAGTATCGACTTTTACCTTTCGCTAGGGGCGAAAGCCATGGATGAATGGACGGTTTATCGGATTACCGGGGATACCCTGCTTGAGTTGGCCGCCTCGTGAGGCGTAGTGCTGAGGTTAAGGTTGTCAGTGTCGATAAAGCCAGTATCAAAGAATTGTTAAGTAGCGATGCCTCAATTAGTGTTATAATCAAATCTAACAAGTGATTGATCAGATTAAAATCGGAGATCATCTCAATGTGCAGGAGGTAGTGATAATGAATCCCAAAATGCCGGTATTGTTTGTTGGTCATGGTTCACCCATGAATGCAGTTGAAAATAATGAATTTACCCGGGGTTGGGAAGAAATTGCGAAGAAAATTCCCAAACCAAAAGCAATTCTGTCTATTTCAGCCCACTGGTACACCGCAGAAACCAGAATCAACAACTCGGAAAAACCAGAGATGGTTTATGATATGTATGGGTTTCCGGATGAACTATACCGGGTTGTCTACCCGGCCCCTGGGGCGCCGGAACTGGCAGAGATTACCCGAAACCGGATCAGCCGGGTGGTTAAAGTCGATAACACCTGGGGGATTGATCATGGAACCTGGTCGGTGCTGCATCGCATGCATCCCACAGCAGAAATCCCCGTCTATCAGTTGAGCATTGATATGCATGCAGCTGCGGAAACCCACTATAAAATCGGACAGGAACTGATTTCACTTAGGGAACAGGGGGTGTTAATCTTGGGCAGTGGTAATATTGTTCATAATCTGTCCCGGGTTAACTGGGCGCTGGATGGCGGTTATCCATGGGCAGATGCCTTTGATGACTACATTCAGCAGAAAATTTTAAAGGTGGAGCATGAGGCGATTATAGATTACCATTTGGCAGGCGAGTCCTCCAAGCTGGCGTTTATTACCCCCGAACATTTCTATCCGCTGTTATACGTTTTGGGCGCATCAGATAGAGATAGGACAATCACCGTTTTTAATGATTCACGCACATTGGGATCCATATCCATGACAAGTTATTTGATAACCGAAACAATTCCAGACCGATAAGAAAGAACTAAAAAACCATGGAGCATGATTGGTTCCATGGTTTTTGTTTCTTTTCAGATACGAATTCTTGATAATATTGGTTGGCAAAACTGAAAAAATCAGCCCATCTTTTTTTTCATTTCCAGTTTTGTCAGCTCAAATTTCTTTTTATAATAACAGGCATAAACCTGGGCGTTCTGTTCCTGCTGTTCGCTGACAGTGAGTAAGCGGCACTTGTTAATGACCATCATCTGACCTTTAAAAATAAGATAGATATCTTCAACATCCCTGAGAGTTTTATTTTCTTCTGATAATTGGTGCATGGTTTCTTCGGCCAATATCGATAACTGCTTTTTAATTTCAGTATCTGATAACTTTATCGATAAATCGACCTTGTTTTTATTTGGCTGGGGAAGATTTGTCGAGGTGCTTAAAGGCGCGTCTGCAGATGTTGGGGCTTCTAACGGCGCTGGAGATTCAGTGGGTGCCTCTTTAAGCGGTTCTTTTTTTCTTTTTTCGTTATTTTTGTTCGGCCATGATAGTCGTCTCTGGTAATTCGCAAGATGGTTACCTCCATTTCTGATAGGGATTATTTAGTTTATTAAAACCATTAATAAGTATAGAACGCCAATCGATAATTGTTTTATTTTATCACTTTTGTGATGAAATGACTATTAATATATTGGGGAGTTTTTAATGATTTTGACTGATAGGAGCAGCAGCAATTTTTTTAATCCATTTTCGGCTCTTCAATCGGTAAATACACCAGATCGCTTTGATCACCTGATCAATTTTAAGCAGCGTATAGATCCAAAAGGCGGGTAGGTGCCAGACCAAACCGGCCAAGGCGCCCAGTGGCACTGAGGCCACCCATAAGAAAATAATATCTGCTACCATTAAAAACCGGGTGTCCCCGCCGCCGCGCAGAACCCCCTTGGTCAGGATGCTGTTGGCAGACTGAAAGATCACAATAAAACCGATGGCAAACATCAGCTGAGACGCAATTTGTTGGGTTTCTGGGGTCAGCGTGTAAAGACCAATCATCGGTTTGCTGGTGATCCAGATAAGGATGGCGCCACCGATGCCAACCGCAATGCCCAGATATAAAAAGGTGATTCCCTGTTGCTGGGCGGCTTCTTCATCACCGCGACCCAGGGTGTGGCCGGTTATGATGGCGCTGGCGTTGGCAATACCTTGAATAAATACCGTGCTGAGCTGCTGTAGAACCAGGGTAATGGCATTGGCCGAGACGAAACTGACGCCCAACCGGCCGATCACCATCGCCACCGCATTATTGCCAAGGGCCAGTAAAATATCGCTGACCAGAACCGGAATAGCGATCTCGACGTATTCTTTAAGGATATCCCGGCAGCGCATAAAGAGATGCCTGAGCCGGTAGTTTATTTTTTTATCAACAAAAAATAAATAACCGCAAATAAATGAGAATTCGAAAAATCGGGCAATTAGGGTGGATAGGGCAGAACCCTCAATACCCATCTGGGGGGCTCCTAAATTCCCGAAGATAAACAAATAGTTGAAGAAAATATTGATAATAAATGCACAAACCGACGAAATTAAGGGGAGTCGCACCTGCCCGACACTGCGTAGCACAATGGTGGATGTCAGTGACAGACCTAAGAGCAGATAACAGGGAACCGCCCATTTAAAATAGCGCACACCTTCTTGGATAATTTTTGCATCAGTTGTATAAATACGCATGATCGTTTCAGGCGCAAAAAAGGTTACAAGCGAAAAGATTAGCGCAAAACCAAGGCAGATCCGTAACATGATGGTAATCGATTTTTTTAAGGCAGCATGGTTTTTCATTCCCCAGAAACGGGAGGTGAGCACCGAAGCACCCATGCCAATGCCCATGCAGCAGATTTGAAAAACCATAATGAATTGATTGGCCAGAGCGGCACCAGACAATGGCACCTCGCCCAGAGCGCCCACCATCATCGTATCGGTCATGTTCACACCAATGGTGATCAGGCTTTGTAGGGTGATGGGAATGGCAATGGTAGCCACTAGTTTATAAAAGGATCGTTCTCTAATGATCGGTTTGATTGCACTACCTCCTTAAGAATTTACAGTTTTATTTCGTCATTGGGTTCAAGAATCAGGCGACCTCTGGCATCAAAGGTTTCGGCGAGCTTACGATCAAACAAAGCCCCCGGTTTCATATGGATGGGGATGCTATGGATGGCTCCGATGACTGCCGCACATGCAGATGCTTCCTGAGGATCCATATTGTAAAAGCCGTCAATTGGTAGCAGGGCGTAGTCAATGGCTTCTTTGGATAAAACGTCTTGCATATAGGCGGTGGTGGATGTATCACCGGAAGCGTAGATTTTAATGCCATCAAGGACGATCAGATAACCCACGCACTTGTTTTTATCATGTCCGGAGTTATAGGCAGGCACGGCCTGGATAACAATTTCATGAAGTGAGCGGGTACCATAAACGCCATTAATCAGGATCGTTTCCGGTCTGATGACAACGCATCCCTGATTTTGGCGTAATAGAGACAAATCATTATGGTCGGGATGTTCGTGGGTGATCAAAACAATATCGGCTGGTAGATCGTAGCCTGATCCGGCAAATGGATCAACATAGATTACAATCCCCTGATCTGAAACAAGACGGTAACTACCGTGGCCTTGATAAAACAACTTTCCCATTAGAATTTCTCCCTATATAAAAATATTTAGTCGATTTAAGTACCTCAATTATTTTGCAAATACCGATTCAGTGCCAAATACAAAGGCTACTGTTTTCAGTTTATCGCTATGAATTGGTTTTGTCAAAGGAATTTAAGAAGAATACGATGGTAGAACTCGATTGATAAAGTTGGTTGGCAAAAAATTGCGCAATAACAAAGCTTGGAAGGGGATAAATGTTCAAAAAATAAAAACAACGGCTTTTCAACGGGCCGTTGCTTTCATGAAAGGTTAGAATAGTTAAGTGTTTGATGATGCTTTGCTTATTCATACTATACAGGGAAATACTTAAGGGTATCTTGAAATGATTCTTGATTAAGAATTCATTAAGGAATATGAATATAGATATCGCTAAAAGTTATCTTAAGAGACCTGCTCCAGTGCGTCAATAATCCCATTCTGCAGGTTGGCAGTGTCACTCAAAAGCGCTTCCAAAGCAGTTAGGTCTCGTTGTTTTTTGGCCTCCAGGATCTGATCACAATTGGAATCCAAGTTTTTATTGAGTTGATTAATTTCAGAAAACAGGGTCATGTTTTCATCAGATTCAGGGATATCCGCGGTCGTTTCACTGAGTTCATGACACCGGGCGATAATCTGCTTTTGATTATCCATAATGGTTGTAACGGCTTGATTCAATCCTGAGAGTGAAAGTAGTATCTGATTAATTTTCAGACCAGTGATCCGATTCGAGGTTTGTATCAGTTGATCAAGTGTTTGAGTAAAGGTTGTTTCAACGCCGGTGGTTGGGGTTGAAATTTCAGAGGAGCTGAGATCTGATGGATCGGGTAAGTTTGACGAATCGGAAGCCCTGGATATAAAACAGGAAACTCCGGCAATCACGATACAAAGCAGAATACTGCCGATAAGAATCAAAATCTTTTTTCTGACGCTGTTGTTTTTTCTTTTAGCGGGTTTCTCTTTTCTATTCATTGCTTTTTAATGCCTCCACCATATTAATTTTTTTAAGGGTGCCAATCATGATTAGATTCACCAGCCAGGTAAACATAAAAGTCAGCAAAATACTGAGGATAAAGCTTTGAGCAAGGATGGACTCAACATACATTACATTGCCAACCTCGGCAGCATCCAGAATATAACCATGCAAAAAGATCCCACCAATCAGGCCGGGAAGAATTCCGAATAGTGTGAGCAGATAGCTTTCCCGGGTAATGTAGGCAGACACTTCACGGTCATAAAAGCCCAATACCTTAATGGTAGCGATCTCCCGGAACCGCTCACTGATGTTGATGGTTGTCAGGGTGTATTGCACCACCAGCGCCAGTAGCGCTGCAGCGATGATAATGATCCAAATCAGATAATTGATACTTCCCAGAGTGTTTTGAAAATCCTGTTCATTATCCGAAGTGAAGCGAACGGCGGAAACACCCGCTGTGGCCATTAGGGTAGCGGCCAGATCTTCCTGTGACAGGGTCGAATCAAGTAGGCCCAGAACCTGGTTGGGCTGAGGCAGCTCACCATAAATGGTTTGGTAGTAGCTCGGAGATAGAAAAACATAATGCTGAAGGTAATTCTCGGCAATTCCTTCCACCAGCACAAGCTGGGTAGTCGTTTCATCTTCCTTAATCACAATGGTATCGCCGGTGGTGACATCAAGGTTTTTAGCAAGTTTCTGGGTCAAAATCACCCCGTGATCGGATAAAACTAAGGGCTCTCCGGTATCATAACTGCGCAACATAAAATAGTTGGATAAAGCGGCCGGATCGGCGGGCACCATCAGCAGGCTGTCGATAGGGTCTGAATTGTCGGTGCTACCTTGCACCGAGATGTTATTAACGGTATTATCCAGATACGTAGAGAGGTTAGTGTTTGCCAGGGTAGTGACCAGAGCTGATTTTTGTTCCATCGTCAAATTTTCTTTTAATTGCAGGGAGACGTCGTAGCGCATGATATCACCAAACTGTTTTTCGGCGACCTGGGTAGCAATGGAGTCCCGTAAGCCCAGCCCGGCAACCAGCATGGCAGTGCAACAGGCCACACCCAGTACCGTCATCCAGAAGCGCTTTTTGTAACGGAAAAGATTTCGAAAGGTGATTTTTTGACTAAATTGAAGCTTTTTCCAGATAAAGTCAACGTTTTCCAGAAAAATGCGTTTGCCCGGTGGTGGGGCACTGGGCAGCATCAGTTCCGCAGGGGCAGAGCGAAGGATGGTCAGGCAGCTTAAAAAGGTGGCGACAGTGGTGACTGAGATGGCAAAAAGCGCCGATAATGCCGCAATTGAAACATGAAAAGCCGGAGTCATTTCGGGTAAAGTATAAAGTACCCGATAAGCGTTAAAGATGACCTGGGGAATGAGCATAAAACCAATGGCCCAGCCCAGGAGGCTGCCTAAAACGCTGGCCGTCTGCCGCATACAAAAGATATTTAAAGGCAATGGCAGCATTACTGTAACCGAGCGCTTTGAGGGTTCCAATCTGGGTGCGTTGTTCTTCCACCATTCGGGTCATAGTGGTCAGACAGACCAAGGTGGCAATACCAAAAAAGAACAGCGGCAGAATACTGGCGATGCCATTGGTACTTTCAATGGTATTTTGATAATCCAGATAACCCGAATTGGATTCTCGGTTGAGGACATGCCATTGGGGTGCCGCCAGCTCATTTATTGATTTTTGAGCTTCTAAAAATTCCGGGGAGGAATCCAGAAGACTGGGATCAGCGATGCCATTCGCGGCGGCAAAGGCTGTTTTTTGTGCGGCCAGCTGAGCTTCGGCATCGGCCTTTAGTTCCTGCTGGCGGATTTCGAGGCGTTGGCTGGCGACGGTATTAAGCGATTCTTCCAGTGGCGTGGTTATTTCGATATATTCCTCAGAAAAGGTCGAAATGCCCGACGTTCCGGCAGCGGTTACCAATATTTCAGTGTAAGCAGGCAGCGTAAAATTAGCTGCGGGCAAAAACACCAGGCCATTTATTTTACCCGTCCCCAATTTAGTAATGCCCCGGTCTTTGGTCAGATAGGAGGGGCTTTCGGCGAGGCCGACCACATGGTAGACAGTTTGACTAAGACTTGTATTGATGGGTGTTTCGGTTCCTGACGAGAGCGTTATGGTGTCGCCGATTTTTGGACCGGCTTCGGAGCGCTGTTTATCAATGATGCATTCATTCGATTGTTGAGGCAACCGGCCTTCCACCAGGTGAAGATCGTTGATGGCCCCGGTCGAATCTGGAATTGAAATTACATGGGCAACATTGGTCTGCTGCCCATATGACAAAAACGCATCGATGGTATAAATTGGTTGGGCATCTTCCACGCCGGAACTGTTCCGGACTGCGGCCAGATCGGCATCATTAAATCCGATAGATGACAGCAAACGAAAGTCCATGAAGTGAGTTGCTTCAAAATATCGATCGGCGGAAGCCTCAAGATCAGGACCCACCGATTTCAAGCCGGTATAAAAAGCAGTACCGACCATGATAACCAGTAAGATGGCTAAAAATCGTGAGAAGGACGAACGGACTTCCTTAAAGGCGTTTTTAATAATGGTATTTCCCATTGCTTTTCTCCTTACCATGCAATATCTTCCACTGGAAGGGGGGTGGCGTTGACAGACATACTTTCGACACAGCCATTTTTGATTTTAATAATCCGATCACCCATGGGGGCAATCGCCAGGTTATGGGTGATCAGCACCACCGTCATGCCGGTACGATGGCAGGTATCCTGAAGCAGCTTCAGCACCGATCGGCCAGTAGTGTAGTCCAGCGCTCCGGTGGGCTCATCACAGAGCAGTAGGGTGGGGTTTTTAGCCAGTGCCCGGGCAATCGAAACCCGTTGCTGTTCGCCGCCGGAAAGTTGGGAAGGAAAATTGATCATCCGGTTTTCCAGACCCACTTGTTTTAATACTTCCAGAGGCGGAAAGGGATTCTTGCAAATTTCTACAGCCAGTTCGACATTTTCCAGTGCGGTCAGATTTTGGATCAGATTGTAAAACTGAAAAACAAAGCCGACCTCCTGACGACGGTAAGTAATCAGGTCTTTTTTTCCGTAGCAGTGAAGGGGCTGTTTGTTGACGGTGAATTCACCCCCAGTGGGCGAATCCATGCCCCCCAGAATGTTTAAAATCGTGCTTTTACCGGCACCGCTAGGACCGGCGATAATGGCAAACTCGCCCCGTTTTACGGTAAAATCGACACCAGCCAGCGCTGCTATTTTAACTTCGCCCATGGTGTATTCTTTGGTGATTCCTTTGAATTCAATCATTGTTTCATTCATCATTAATGATTCCTTTCCCGGTCGCTTAAAAAAACGACCATAAAAAATGGATTATGCCGGGTGTTCCTGACACAATCCATTTTATGACTGGGAAATAAAATAAAAATATGGAAACAGTAAAGAAAAATTAAGAACTAATCAGCGGTAGTTGGATTTCAATGCCAAAATCATACCGGGTAGGCTGGTAAGCCCGGATGCTGCCGCCATGCCGGGTAATCAGTTCCCGGCAGATGTACAAGCCTAAGCCGCTACCCCCTTTTTCCTTGGAGCGGGAGGCTTCTATCCGGTAAAATCGATCAAAAAGCAGCGGCAGTTGTTCACCAGGTACCGGTTGCCCGTTATTCTCTATTTTTAGGACTAGCCAGTGTTTTGTTTGAAACAGATGAACATCAACAAAAAGTGGATGGCCCCCATATTTAACGGCATTGCAAAGAATATTGCCGATCACCCGCTGGAGGGCCGGTTTGTTGACCTGAATTTGGGCAGTGTCGGAAAGGTGACTGTTATAGTCCATACTGGCATCCACATCATCCCAGTCTGACAGATAGGGATTCAGGAGGGATTGCCAGAAACGAGCCGCCGTTACTACCTCAAAGTTCATGGTGTGATCGTGATGAATAATTTGGGCGGCTTCCTGAAATTGATCAATCAGCAGTCGAATATCCTCGGATTTCTGGTGGATAACAGCGTAATAGTGGTTTATTTTTTCAGCATTAGTAATTTTTCCCGATGCGAGGCGATCGGTATAGCTGGCAATTGAGGTGAGTGGGGTTCGTAAGTCATGGGATATGGCCGCCAGCATGGTCTGCTGTTCCCGGTCTGAGGATTGTAAGCGAACCAGCATGTCATCGTAGCGCTTTTCCAGTTCGCCGATCTCGTCATTGCGGTAATGTCGTGCCTGAATTTTGATCTGCAAAGGATCCTGAATCATCCGGTCATGAAGCACCGAAAGCGGGTAAGTAATGGAGCGGTGAAGGAAATAGGCAATGGACATAAATAAGGCAATGATTAAAAGAATAATCAGCCAGAGATACTGAAAAATGTAGTCTTCAATAACCTGATTGCGGCTGTGAAAATTATAATTGATCCGTAGGGCGTAGCGTACTTTATCATCACGGATGACAAAGTCTTTGACACTGAGCCGGGTACTGAGCGGCGCCTCACCACTGGACCAGATTAACTGATTATTGGAATCAAGAAGCAGCATCTGATCCCCGTTTTCAGTCTGGGCGGCCAGGAGTGCAATAATGTCTGCTTCCTCAAGTGAAGCCGCTTGCTTTACGAGATCTGCGGCCAGGGCTTCATAATGTTCCCGATCGGCCACCAGACCATCCCGATAGTCGCCGCGATAAAAAAAGAAAAAGCTTGCCAACAGTAGACCAACGACCAGTAAAAACAGCAAAATAAAGGAAAGTGAGAGTTTTAAGCGGATCGACATCAGTGACCTCCTGTCATACGATAACCGACACCCCAGACGGTTTCCAAAAGATTGCTTTCGCATCCCAGCTTTGAACGGATATTTTTAATGTGAACTGTGACAGTTGTCATATCACCGCCGTAGGCATCTTTCCAGACGGCTTCATAAATCTGTTCCCGGGTCAGAACCTGACCTTTGTTTTCGATCAGGTAGCTGAGAATCAGAAATTCCTTGGTGGAAAAATCCTTTGGGGTTCCTTTGACAAAAACCTGAAAGGTGGATTTGTTCAGTTCAATAGTACTCAGACGGATTATTTCGTTGATTTTTTCGCGACGGTGTTCCCGGCGAAGATGGGCAGAAACTCGGGCTACCAATTCATCCAGGGAAAAAGGTTTGGCCATGTAATCGTCGGCCCCGATTTGAAGACCGATGACCTTATCAATATCCCGGCCCTTGGCACTGAGGATCATGACCGGAATAGCGCTTTCTTTTTTAAGCTGAGTCAAAACTTCCAGACCATCCATTTCAGGCATCATAATATCTAAAATCAACAGGCTGATTTCATGAGTATTTATTTTATCCAGGACTTCCAGTCCATTACTGGCAGTGTGAACAAGATAGCCTTCGTCCGTCAGAACCTCGGCAATGATTGCAGCAATATCGCTGTCATCA
Organism: Acetobacterium wieringae; assembly: GCF_023700225.1. Lineage (NCBI taxonomy): Bacteria > Bacillati > Bacillota > Clostridia > Eubacteriales > Eubacteriaceae > Acetobacterium > Acetobacterium wieringae. The sequence goes on along the minus strand of NZ_CP097897.1, from coordinate 3,479,952 downwards.
TCAGCGACCAGTATTTGTTTGGGCATGTTCGACCTCCGCATCGTTTGTAAATATTAAATAATCGAAAAAGTGAGTCGTATTAATGATACCCGGTAAATATAAAATAAAAATAAAGAATTCAGTGATTTTAGTGGCTAATAAAAATAAGCATCAGTGATGGCGTATAATATTCAAAGAGTAAGAAAATTTACAGCAGAAGTAAAGAATTGTTCGACAATCAACGTCGTTTATATGCTATAATAGCCTCGTATAACTTTATTCTGTTCAGGCAATTTTGTTTGTAGTCAATCATATATTTAATCACCAAAAATGACGTGTCGATCATTTAACGGCAGTCAGTAAGTTTGGCTATCCTGGCTGATAAAAGGAGGCAATGAGAGAGGGCATAATGAATAATCAACATTTTGTTAACAAGGCTTTTCGCATATTTGTCATCAACAGCATTCTTTCCTCAGCGGGAGTGGTGCTGGGAACCTTTGTGGATGCCATTATTCTGGGGAACGCATTTGGAGAGATTGGTCTATCAGTACTGGCGGTGTCAATGCCGATATACATGGTTTATAATCTGTTCGGTTATGCCTTTGGTGTTGGTAGCTCCCTGAAAGTAGCTGAGGCCATCGGCGCCGAGGATAAAGATGGGATCAGATCCTATTTTACCCAGGCAATGTTTTTCGCAGTGGCAGTTGGGTTGGTTATTGCGGCATTGGGCATGCTTTTTCTGCCGACCATCATTGGTCTCACTGGCGGGGCGGGCATTGCTGCTGCCGGGGACTATATGTGGCCGATTGTCATTACCGCACCGATATTCATTCTGGCACCGGTAATCTCACTGTTAATTCGCAGTGATGCCGATCCGTTTTTGTCCACCCTGGGGATCAGCGTTTCGGTGATCGTCAATCTGGTGTTGGATCTTATCTTTATCTTCGGATTGAACATGGGGGTGTTCGGCGGAGCGCTGGCAATGGTAATTGGACAGTGTTGCGCGATTGCCGTTTACGCCATTCATTTTTTTAAAAAGCATAATCATCTTAAATTCGGGCAGACTTCCCTGAGCCCCAAAGCTTGCTATCAGCTTTTTCATGGCGGCTTTGGAATCGCTTCGGCCTTTATTTATCAGGGGATCACCCTTGTTGTCATCAATAATCTGCTGAGTGTGACAGTAGGGGTCGGGGGACTGGCAGTCTATAATATTCTTTTTAATGTTTCCTTGTTTGCCTATGCGATTTTTGATGGGATTTCACTGGCCCTGGCGCCGCTGGTGGCAACCTTTGCCGGCGAAAAGGATACCGAAGGGGTTTATAATACCATGGGTTTGTCGTTAAAGACGGCAGTTTTGCTCAGCGCCATATGTGCTCTGGTACTACTTATCTTTGCCGAACCGATTGCGGCGATGTTTGGGGTAACCGATAATCTGCCGCTGGTAGCCCAGACCATACGGATCTTTGCTTTTGGGGTGGTGCAGACGTGTTTTAACTGTGTGATGGCCCACTTTTATCAGACCATTAAACGACCGACGCTGGCAGGGATTATTTATTTCCTACGAGGTTTTTTACTGTTGATTGGTTTTTGTGCCTGGTTGATTCCGGCTTTTGGTGTTGTCGGAGCAGCACTGGCCATTGTGGCGGCGGAAACGGCAACCCTGGCGATCCTTATTTTTGCGGCATTGGTACTTAAAAAACAAGGTGGATACCGAAATATTTTACTGTTTCGGGAGCCGGTAATCAGCAAGGATAATCTCTACGAAACCACCCTTTCGGCCGATATTAAGGAGCTGGAAAAATGTGTGGAGGAAATTGAGGCTTTTTGCGAGCGTCTTGATATTGACAGTAAAAATGCATATTTTATCAATCTGACTATTGAAGAATTGGCAGCTAATATTATTAATTTCGGCTTTAATGACGGGAAACCCCATTATATTCATATAAAAATTGCGCTATTTGAAGAAGACATCTACATCAGACTCCGGGATGACAGCACCAGCTATAATCCCTTTGAAGAATCAGAAAAACCTGATGAAGCCCTGGATTATCTGGGGGTTTCGATTGTTCGAAAGAAAGCAAAATCCTTTGCCTATAACCGAACCTTGGTATTTAATAATTTGCTTATTATTCTGTAAAAAAGGTGGCAAGAATGAAAGATCAAAAAAATATTCGTCGCATCAGCCTAAAAACCAAGTTTGCCTCAGCCAGTATGATTTTGGCACTGGTATTGAGCCTGGTGATCGTGCTGATTTCCTATTTCAGTTATCGGGACTCAATGTTTAAGCGTTATGAAGAAAACATCACTGCACTCGTCAAAACGGCATCCGTTTTTGTACCGGTGGACAAGGTCAACCAGTACTATGAAACGGGTCAGACTGATGCCGACTACGAGCTGCTGATAAAAGAATTCCAGACGCTGCAGGAACAGAATCAACTGGAATTTCTTTATGCCTATGTACCAACCCCGGAAGGATTTAAAGTGTTTGGTCAGGGAACCACGCCAGGGATGGCAGGTCATTTTGGTCTTGGTGATTTTTTGGGAACGAACTATTATCCTCAGGAAGATATTGACGCTGCTAATCGATTGTTTACCGATCCGGATGCGCCTAAAGTGGTCATCACCAATGAAAGTGAGTTTGGCTATCTGATTTCGGCGTTCAATGTGTTAAAAGATAGTGAGGGCAATCCGGTTTTAGTAGTTGGGGCAGATATGTCCATGAAGGAGATCAACTCAACCCTTTTCAAATATATCATTCTGGTATCTTCCATTGCAGCTTTGATCTTAATTTTGTTTATCACGATTTATCTGCTGTTTCTCAATAAGTCGATTATTGATCCGTTACAGGTGATTGTCGATAATGCCACGGATTTTGTTAATACCAATGTCGATGAAAACTTAAGTGAGATTGTGGCTTTGAATATCGATGTTAAAACTGGGGATGAAATCGAAATTCTGGCCGAAGCGTTTAATAAGATGACCAGTGACATTATCCGTTATATAAAAGAACTGACCAGTGTCACCTCCGAGCGGGAGCGAATTGAAACGGAGCTGCGGATTGCCACCCTGATTCAGGAAGGAATGTTGCCCCGGAATTTCGAGTACCCGGACAGACATGAGTTTACACTCTATGCATCGATGCGGGCAGCCAAAGATGTGGGCGGCGACTTTTACGATTTCTTTTTTGTCGATGATGATCACTTTTGCATTACCATCGGTGATGTTTCTGGAAAAGGGGTGCCGGCAGCGCTGTTTATGGCCATGGCCAAAGCCACGGTTAAAGATCTGGTACTCCGACGTCTGCCGGTCGATGAAGTCATGACCGAAGCCAATGTCACCCTGTGTAATAACAACGAACAGGGCATGTTTGTGACCCTACTGATTGCCATTATCAATGTTAAAACCGGGGTGTTCCAGTGGTGTGATGCCGGACATGATCCGGCCATAATCTGGAAAAAAGATGGCCAGGTTGAAATGCTGACTGGCAAAAAAGGCTTTGTATGTGCCGGGATTGAAACGGCCAAGTATAAGATGAATGAATCAAAAATTGAAAAAGGGGATATTATTTATCTCTACACCGATGGGATTCCGGAAGCGAATAATACCAAAAAAGAGTTTTATGGACTGGAGCGTCTGCAAACATTGGTGGCGGCCAAAAAAGAGCATGACATTAAAGCATTGTGCGCTGACATTCTGGCGGATGTCGATCAGTTTGCAGATCGGGAACCGCAATTTGATGATATCACCATGCTGGGCTTCAAGCTTGAGGAGTAGCAGATGGAGATCACCATTAAATCGGGACAGGAATTGTCGGTTGAAGCGTTTGGAGCGATTCTCGATCTGGATTGCAAAATTTATGGGAATGAAGTTCTAACCAATCAGGGGATGGCGTTAAAGCGCTTTGTAAAGTTCCCGGAGGGGATTATTGCAGCATATACCGGTGATGTTCTGGCGGGTTTTATCAGTTTTTTTGGCGTTGATGAATCCGTCTATCAGCGGGCGGTGTCTAATCAGGAATATATCGATGACAATCTGAATGCAAATGAGGTAGTGCCACTGGTGAAAGAAAGGGGTAATTACATCCTGATCCTGGATCTGGTGGTGGATGAGTTTTTCCGGCATCAGGGCATCTCGAAGCAGCTGCATGATCAACTCTGGGTTTATCTTAAGCAAAAGCAGAATCAGGGCTTCCCAATTGAGCGGGTGTTTTGTTTTGCAATCACAAATGAAGGATGCAAAAGTATGTCAAATTTAGGCGGCCGTGCAATCTGGACAAGAAATCAGGCAACCCTTTTTGAACTCGATAGAGAGCTCGTTTTGGGGCAATTATGATCACAATAAGCGACAAAAAGCTGGACAAGAATAGCCTGGAAAAGGCAGCAGCGGTATTGTGTCAGGCCTTTGAAAAGGATCCATTATATCAGGCGGTTTTTCAGAATGAGAAAGATCTTTGTCGATATATCAGGCTGATGGTGGATTATTATAATCGCAATGGTGAAATTCATGTGGCAGTTGCGGATGACAAGATAGTCGGAGCATCCATTTGGAATCACAAGGGCAGACCTTTTTTTAGTATCCGCAGTGTGATAAAAAGCGGCATGATCAGCGAAATAATCAAGTTTTTTATGCTGATTCAGATTAAAAGCATGATCCGGCTGAAAAATGAAACACTGATAACCGAGCGGTATCACTATAATCAGGAGCATCATTATTTATTTATGCTGGGCTCGGTACGAAAGGGCACTGGCCGGGCGTTGATGGAGTATGATATTGAAAAGTTCAGCGATTGTCCTATCTATCTTGAGAACAGTAATATCAAAGACAATCAGATTTTTTATCAGAAGTTTGGCTTTCATTCGATCAAAACGATTGATGTGATGGGGGTCGCAGTGGATTTGTTAACCAACAGTAAAGGAGATCAGATAATATGAAGAGATTGACTGTTAATGCATCGACAGATAACCTGCCTAAGGTACTCGAATTTATCGATAGCGAATTGGAGACAGCGGGGGCCAGTATGAAAATGATATTTCAAATTGATCTTGCTGTGGAAGAGATTTATGTAAACATTGCCCACTATGCCTATGCCCCGGATGACGGCAACGTGATCATTCAATTTGATTCCTATGGTGAACCCCCGCTGGTCGAAATTCAGTTTATTGACCAGGGGAATCCCTTTAATCCTCTGGATAACCCGGATCCGGACATCACTTTGACGGCTGAAGAGCGTCAAATCGGCGGGTTGGGTGTGTTGATGGTCAAAAAAAGCATGGATGAGGTAGATTATCGTTTTGAAGAGAACGAGAACATATTGACCATTAAAAAATTGGTATCCTAAATTAAGATAGATCGTTTTATCGTATCGAATAAAAAAACGAGGCCTGGAGTTGTTTGATTAACACCGGCTAGAAAGCATTTGGATTTCTTTAAAAATTAACAATAAATAAAATGGAGGCGCTTGATGAAACGCATTTTTGTAGGCTTGTGCGTATTGATGACATTATTGCTGGCCGGATGCAGTCAGACGGTAGCACCCCTTCCGCCGGTGGAAACGGCAAAAATCGGAACGATGATTGGAACATTGAGTGAATCACTGGCCCCCGAAAAATACCCTGAGGCAGAAATCAGCCGTTTCAACAATTATGTCGATGAGTCGGCCGCTATGATGGCGGGAAAAATTGACTATGCCATCATGGATTATGCAACGGCCCAAAATTTTATTAAGAGTAACGAAGGAACCATGGTGTTACCAGAAGCACTGACTGATGAAGTGACAGCAATGGCCCTTAAGAAAGAGAATACTGAGCTTAACCAGAAACTTAATGCGGTGTTGAACCGCTATTTAAGCGATGGCACCATGGAGGAAATTAAAGCGCACTGGTTTCCGGAAGCGGGCGGCGACTATGAAATTGTTGACGTGCCCAAAAATGTCAGCGGCCCGGTATTGCGGGTAGCCGTCACATCTCTGACTGAGCCCCGGTGTTTTGTTCAGGATGGGGAGCTAACCGGGATGAATGTGGAATTACTGAGCCGCATCGCATATGAACTGGGGATGCAGGTCGAATTTCAGGATATGGACTTTAAAGCGATGATTGACAGTCTCCAATCGGGAAATAGTGATGTGGTTGCGGCCATGTATAACACCCCGGAGCGATCGGAAAAGGTCGATTTTACCGCTGGTTATTTTCCCAATCCCCAAGTTTTTGTTGTCAAGGCCGATCGACAGGCAGCAACTGAAGGTGCTCAGAGCAGTCAGAAAACGATCAGCAGTAGCAGTGATCTGAATAAAGCTGGCTACACCATTGGCGTACCGGAGGGAACTCCGCCGGAAGAGGTGGCTAAAGAACTGATGCCCAACGCTGACATTTCCTACTTTACTCAGTTTATGGATGGGGTGGCGGCGCTTAAAAGCGGTAAGGTGACCGCTGTGATTTATGATAGCTCTGGGGTTGATCGGATTTTGTTAAGCAACCCGGATCTGGTCAAGCTTGACGAAGAGCTGGGCAATATCGAGATTGCCGCTGTTGTCCGACTAGATGATACGGCCATGAATGAGCAGCTCAATGCTTTTATTAAACAATATCAGGCCGATGGTACGGCAGCAGCGATGGTGAAGCGGTGGATAAATAACGCCGGTGGGGAAATGCCGGATATACCCAAGCCCCAAAATCCGGAGAAAAAAATCACGATTATTACCAATGGTTTAACCGAACCGATGAACTATTATGAAAATGGACAACTGACTGGCTTTGATGTTGAATTTATGAAACGTTTTGCCAGTTATGCCAATCTCGATTATGAAATCATTACCATGGATTATCAGGCGATGATTCCAGCCCTCCAAAGCGGGAAGGGCGATGTGATTATTTCTGACTTCTTTAAGACTGATGAGCGGGGGCAAGAGGTGCTCTACACGGATGCCTATGTGGTCTTGCACAACAGTGCTTTGATCAGAAAAGATATGGCGGCAGCGTCAATGGTTGATCAATCCATTAAAACCAATGAGGAACTGAATGGCAAGCGGGTTGGTTTTATTACCGGGATGGTTCATATTGACAATTTTCGACCACTTTATCAGGCTGATGAATATGAATTCAATGATTTTTCGTCGATGCTTGAAGCGCTAAAATCAAAAAAATCGATGCGCTACTGACAAGTCAGTCAAAGGTTGCCGAAATTATTGAGCAGAACCCTGATCTGATTGCATTGCCGCCTTATGCGGATATCTCGTCATCAATCGGAGTCAATAAGACCAATACCCAGCTCGGCGATGCCCTTGATGCCACGGTTAAAACAATGATCGATGATGGCAGTTTAAAAGCGATGACCGAAAAATGGATGGGCGAAAACGAAGACCAAAAAGTGCTGACGCCGGTTGATCTGACTGGCGAGAAAGGAACCCTGATAGCCGGAGTTTTAGGCGACGATTATCCGTATTCCTATTATAAGGATAACGAACTGGTTGGTCTTGAAGTTGATCTGGCACGTAGTCTGGCTGCCAGGATGGGAATGAACGTGGAGATAAAGCCAATGGATTTTTCAGCGATCATTCCTAGTATCACGTCAGGAAAAATTGATCTGGCCTTCTATCTTGCGTATACTCCGGAACGGGCTGCATCGATTCGTTTTTTGACACCACTAAAGTCTGATCAGGCTGTGGCGATTGTCAGAAATCAGGCAGTGGCTGCTTCGACAGGAGGACAACAATGGGCTGGCATGATAGCGTCATTGGGGGAGAGCTTTAACAAGACCTTTGTTGTTGAAGACCGGTATCAACTGATTTTGGAGGGACTTTCAACGACGATTGTCATTTCGCTGTTGTCATTGCTCTTTGGTAGTTTATTAGGGGCCCTCATCTGTGCGATGCGTCGTTCCCGGGTGGGCCTGATTTCAGGCCTGGCGGTCGTTTATATTCGGCTGATTCAGGGCGTGCCGATTGTTTTGACGTTGATGATCCTTTACTATATTATTTTTGCTTCGGTGGACATCCATCCGGTACTGATTGCGGTGGTTGGGTTTTCGATTAATTTTGCCGCCTATTCGGCAGAAATTTTCAGAACCGCCATTGACGCCACCGATAAAGGGCAGTTGGAGGCTGCCTACGCACTGGGGTTTACCAGAGTGGCCAGCTTTTTTAAAGTCACCCTGCCCCAGGCGCTACGGCACATTCTGCCGATTTTTAAAGGCGAATTTATCAGTATGGTAAAAATGACCTCGGTGGTCGGTTATATTGCTATCCAGGATTTGACCAAGATGACCGATATTATCCGAAGCCGGACCTTTGAAGCGTTTTTTCCACTGGTGGTAACGGCGGCGATCTATTTTGTCATCACCTACCTGTTTATTTTGTTACTGGGAAAGATTGAAGTACAGATTGACCCCAAACGCCGGAAACGGGTAGTCAAAGGCGTTGTTGAGATTGACGCAGAAGTTGTTGAGGTGCAAAAATGATTGAAATAAAAGATCTGTCGAAAAGCTATGGTCAGCTACAGGTGCTAAAGGATATCAACACCGAGATTAAAAAAGGCGAGGTGATCTCGATTATCGGGCCGTCGGGCTGTGGTAAGTCGACTTTTTTGCGGTGCATTAATCTGCTTGAAAAGCCGACTGCCGGAGAAATTTATATTGAAGGGCAGAATATTCTCGATAAAAATGCCGATGTAGCAAAATTACGCCAGAAAATGGGGATGGTTTTTCAGTCCTTTAACCTCTTTTCCCACCTGATGATCATCGAAAATTTGATGCTGGGGCCGGTTAATCTACTCAAAATCCCGCGTCAGCAAGCTTATGAAGAAGGGCTGGCCTATCTGGAAATGGTCGGGCTGCGGTCAAAAGCGCTGGCCTTTCCGGACGAATTATCCGGCGGCCAGAAACAGCGGGCGGCGATCGCCCGAACTCTGGCGATGAAACCCGAGGTGGTGCTCTTTGATGAGCCCACCTCGGCCCTGGATCCGACCATGGTCAGCGAAGTGCTGGGGGTGATCCGCAAGCTGGCATCAACCGGGATGACAATGATGATTGTAACCCATGAGATGAAGTTTGCCCGGGATGTTTCCAGCCGGGTCTTCTATATGGATGAGCAGGGCATTTACGAAGACGGAGTACCGGCAGAAATTTTTGACCATCCGCAGAAGCCCAAGACCCGGGCCTTTATCCGGAAGATTTCAGCCTTTGAATACACGGCGGCAGGCAGCGGCTTTGATCTTTATGAACTTAATGCCAAAATCGAAAGCTTCCTTAAAAAACAGATGTTTTCCGATCGGCAGATTATGAATGTCCAGCTGGTTTGTGAAGAACTGGTGCTGGCCATTCTATTGCGGGCCTTTCCCAGAGCCAGTGTCACACTTTTAGTTGAGTATTCGGATTTAAGCGGAGAGATCGCCATCCAGGCCAGTTTTTCCGGGGACGCCTATGATCTGGAGCAGGGCGATGAAAATGAACTATCCCTGGCGATTATCCATAACTATGCAAAATCACTTGACGTTAGTCATGAAGCGGGCCGAAATACGGTTAAGGTCATTATTTAACCAGCCCAACAAAAATAACTCACGTTGCGCTCGACGAACGATGATTTTACCAAACGCCTCCGAATCAAAGCCGATTCGGAGGTGTTTGACGTAGTAAATAAATAGGATTGGCTGCGAAAACGGTTTCAATTCGGTGAGTGATTATGCTATACTGAGAAAAAGGTAAAGCCGACATTTACCCAAATAGATTGAATCAGGGGGATAATAAAATGGCTAACGTGTTTTCTTCAAAGGCCTTAGAGGCCAATCTTAATCAGACCCGGGAAACCCATATTGAAATCCCGGAGCAACAGCAGTGGTTCGGTGAATTATCAAAAGAGTACTGGGGGATTCATAAACGGACCCAGGAATTTTTAATCGAGCTCAATCATAAATATCGTAATAATCGCTATGTCATCGAGTCGCTGCAGACCATTTGTCTGGGTGATATCTGGCTCTATCATGATCTACCGGAGTCAGAACAGGCCTTCACCGTTCTGGTGGAGATAATCCGCTCAGTGCTGCGATCCAAACTCAAAGACAGCCAGCGGACGCTGCTCAGCCAGGTTCTGATCCGTTTTATGGATCGGCTGGCCAGTTTTGATGCGTATCCCAAAGCGGTTATTTTTTTATGTATCGATGTCCTTAAGGAGGATATGGCTCAGCATGAACTGCTTTATGTCAAGAATTCCGGTGTGTTCAAAATTTATCTCAATAAGGTGGCAGCAGAGCCTGAATTTGCTGAAATTCTGGAAGCGATCGTTGCACATCTTCTGGATCAGTGCATTGATTTCTGGGAGCAAAGCTCTCAGGCTGAGGTTTGGTTTAACTCCCGGCAGAAATTGTTCCCCCATTTACAGGCAACCGATATTGAGGCCATTGGGCAGGTATTTTTTGAAGCCCTCAGAACCCGTCGCCAACAGGCGATTCATTGGCCGGAACTTAAGGAGCAGCTGTTCTTCAATGACATCGCCAACTATTTCCGCAGTTTTTCAGAAAAATTTCCGACCCATCAGGAAACCATCTATTATCTGTATTATCTCCTGCATTTGCCGGGCATGGCGACCCTGAACGACCATCTGATCTATGATATCAACCGGAATCTGGGCAATATTTTTGATGAACTGGATTCCCAGGATATTACCGAATTTATCAACACCATCATGGCCGAGTTTCAGGAACTCAGGCAGGAGCATGGCGATACCGTGCTGGATTGTCTGCTGACGTTGGGTAAAGAAATCATTGCCACCGGGGATCGAGCCAATATCGATTATTTTACCAAAGCGCTGATCGGACTGGGTTTTAACGCTCCGGGGAAATTAAGTCTCAATAGTGACTGGCAGATTCTGATTGATTCGAACCACGTTAAAAATATTCGGGTCTGGCTGGAATTAATCGAGGAAGCTCCCCGGGCGATGCGGGAGCTGTTGGCGGCGCTGATTGTCAACCTCAAGCTGGGGGGGATCTTTATTTCGGACACTGATCTGTTTCAGCGGGATATTACCCGGCTGCTTAACAGTCAGATCACCCCGGTTTACCGCGAAATCAAGCAGCTGGCCCGGATCTTTCCGGTCTATTTCAAAGAAATCGGTGCCGAGGGCGAGCTCCGGGATGTGACCACTGCCATTGATGAGGCCTCCCGGCGCAAGGATCGATTGATTCATTTTATGCGCAAACAGATCCATATCGAAAGTAATAATACGCATATTGATCTGGCCCGGAAAATCATTACCTATTGGTATGACGGCAATAAGGAACCGCTAAAGGAGCTGATTCCCCAGGAAATTTATGAAAGTCTTGATCCTCAAAGCAAGTGGTTTAGCCGACCCCATGACACGCTGATCGGGCTGTGTCAGGAGCTGGAAACCACCCCGGTTGGGCTGTTACGTCTGGATATTGAGGCGATCCGGGCGGGATTGCACCGGTTTGGTTCGGAACAGGGGCTGGACAACAAGCGGGTACTCAATCTTTTTCGGGTTTATTTCCTGCTGCTGGAAAAGTACTCCTTTGAATTTGATGATGTGCTGGCCATGCTCGGCGGTTACAGCCCCAATCTGACTGGTGATCTGAGTGAATTAAAAAACTGCCTGAAACAAAATGATCAGGAAGCAGCGATCCGCCAGATTTATCAGCATATGAACCGCCTTAAAACGATTATTCTGGATCCCCGTCCCAGCGAAGCCTCTGAAAACATATATTACAAGCGCCATATCGCCGCCGATATTCCCTCGATGTATGGCGAATATGTGGAGCCCAAATTTGATGCACTGGGGCTGATGTATCGGCTCGAACGAACCGTAGCCAAACTGATGACCCAGATTACCCAGCCCTTGAACGCTGAGTATATTACGGCCAAAACCTTTCGTCAGATTTATCATATTCTGCTGCTGTTTAAGGATGGCCTGGAGCTGGACGGAATTGTTAATCAGGGGCTTAATTCTCATCTCGATATGCTGAAATTCGGGCTGGCCTCGCCCAGCTTTTCGATCCATCAATATATCAATATTTTTCAGTTTATGGCCAATGATATCAAACAAATTATCAGCGAATACTTTTTCGATCTTTTTGAGATTCCGATGCGGGTTATTATTCCTCAGATTCTGGTGGCAAAGCAACAAAAAGTGGTTGGTGATGAGCGCCGACTCTATCATATCGAATCTGAGAAATTCCTCCGGGACAACCTGTCAACTGCTTTTCTGGTTCAGGATCTGGATAACTTTATCACCGACACCATCAGCGGGCTGAGAAGCCTGATGAAAAACTATTCCAGTTCTTTTATTGAAAGCATGCTGACATACGACCCGGATATTTCGTTCAGCCTCCTGACCGAAGCCACGCTTGCTATTGATAACCCGGTTTTTTTGGGGGCCAAGGCTTATTTTTGAAGAAGCTGATCAACTATGGCTTTCATGTTCCGCCGGGATTTGTGATCACCACCGAAGTATTCCGGCACAAGGAAACCATTGAGGGCCATCCGGATATGCGGCAGGGATATGGATTGGCAGATTGAAAAACATATTGCAATGATTGAGACGATCACCGGCCAAACCTTTGGCAGTGCCGAAAATCCGCTGTTCTTTTCGATCCGCTCGGGTTCATCCATTTCTTTGCCCGGGGCCATGAAAACATTTTTAAACGTCGGGATGAATGATGAAATCGCGGTACGCCTTCAGCCAACAGCAGGGCTATGGTTGGACGGCTTGGGATTGTTATCGACGCTTTTTGCAGAGCTGGGGGATGGCCTATGGCATTGACCGGGATGTGTTTGACCGGGTGATGCTGGAATATAAACAGCAGTGGGGCGTGACCCTAAAAATCAACTTCAGTCCCGAGCAGATGAGAACCATTGCTTTTAGCTATAAAATGGTTTTAACGGACTATCAAATCGAAATTGAAAACGACCCCTTCAAGCAGCTGAAACAGGCCATTGGCTCAGTTTTGGATTCCTGGTTTTCGGAGAGTGCCGTTTACTATCGGGATCATCTGCAGATTGCAAAGGACTGGGGCACCGCTGTGGTGGTTCAGAAAATGGTGCTGGGAAACCGTTCGGCCCGCTCTGGTACCGGGGTCGTATTTACCAGCAGTCCTTTTAACGGTTGCGCCGGGATAAATCTTTACGGTGATTTTGCCCTCTGCAGTCAGGGTGAAGATGTGGTTTCCGGCCTGGTCAATACCCTGCCGATTAGCGAGGCACAAAGAAAACGGGATTATCGGGACAGCAGTCTGTCCTTGGAATCGGGCTTTCCCAATATCTACCAGGAACTGACGCGTTATGCGGTTCGACTGATCGAAGAATATGGTTTTGTCCACCAGGAAATAGAGTTTACCTTTGAGTCTGATAACCCGGAAGATCTATATATTCTCCAGACGAGGAATCAGAACCTCAAAAAACAGACAGCTTTTTCCAGCTTTCTGCCAGCACCCAATCAAATGGAACTGGTTGGTCACGGCATCGGCATGAGCAGTGCGGTGTTGTCCGGGCTTTTGGCCTTTGATATGGCGGATATGGAGGATTTAAAACGACACTGTCCCGAGGCCAAAATTATTCTGGTGCGACCGGATACGGTTCCGGATGATATTCCCTTAATTTTTGTCTGCGACGGGCTGATCACCGCCAAGGGCGGGGTCACCTCCCATGCTGCCGTGGCGGCTGCCAGCGTTGGTAAGGTTTGTATTGTTAAATGTAAGGGGCTGGAAGTCAATGATTCAACCAAAGAATGTACCATCAATGGACATCGCTTTAAATCGGGAGATCCCATCTCCATCGACGGTGGGCTGGGGAATATTTACAAGGGGAATTATGAGATCGGTGAGATTTAAGGATGGGAGTTAACTTAGTAATAGATTACGATATAACGAAAACGAATACGAATAAGTGAGATGGTTTTCGTTATATCGAAAACGATCAGTAGAAATAATTGCGAGTTCTTTTTAGGGAAGCGTGTTTGATCGTGACAGCAGAAACAGCCGAAACTCTACGGAGCGTCGATTGAATAAATTCCATCGATCAATTACTATAGTTCATATGGAGGTACGACAATTGGATTGTAATAAGGTAGGCATACTACTGAAGGCATTACGAAAAGAAAAGGCGATGACCCAGAAACAGGTTGCCGAGCGGATGCACCTCAGTGATAAGACCATCTCCAAATGGGAGCGGGGCCTGGGTTGTCCGGATGTATCCCTGCTGAGAGAACTTTCACAACTGTTTGAGGTAAATATTGAAAAAATACTATTGGGAGATCTGGAACTGAATGATATGGAAACAGGAAACTTGAAGCGAATAAAATTTTATGTTTGTCCCAACTGTGGCAATGTGATCAGTACCACTGGCGATGCGGAGCTTTCCTGCTGCGGTCGCAAACTGGCGCCACTGGTGGCAAAACCAGCCGATGAAAAACACAGAGTAACCATCCAGGATGATGATGGAGAATATTATATTACCTTTGATCACGAAATGACTAAGGCCCATTTTATTTCTTTTGTGGCCTATGTATCAAGTGATCGCAGCTTGTTTGTCAGGCTTTATCCGGAGCAGCCGGCGGCCCTACGACTACCCAAGATGAGTGGCGGCAGGCTGGGCAAAAAGTTTGGCAGCAAACTGTACTATTATTGCAGCAAAGATGGTCTTTGGGTGTTGTAAGCAAAATAGATACAGGTTAAGGAGAATTAAGTTTATGGAAACACAATCAAAAAAAGAATTGAAAGAAAACTATAAAAATAGAAGGGTTGTCGGGGGCATCTACGGGATCAAATGTAGCGGCAATGACCGGATTTGGATAAAAGCAACCAAGAATATGGCCGGGCAACAAAACCGCTTTGGCTTTGCTGTTGCCACGAATTCGTGCCCGGAGCCCGCAATGCTGGAAGATTGGAAAGTCTATGGTGCCAAGTCCTTTTCATTTGTCGTACTGGAAGAAATAAAAAAAGGTGAAACGCAGAGCGAGGGAGAGTTTAGTGATGACGTTGCAACGCTGCTTGAAATCTGGATTGATAAACAAAAGGAAGAACGAATAAATGAACACGCAATTACATCCAATTGATTTTGAAACCTGGGATCGACGACCATACTTTTATTATTTTACTGAAATGCTGCCGACTGGATTTAGTATGAGTGTGGAGATCGATATGACAGAGGCGTATCATCTAATTAAAAAAGCTGGAAAGAAGTTTTTTCCGGCCTATCTCTATCTGACGGCAAAACTGATTACCGAGCAGCCGGAATTTCGGGTTGCTAAAACGGCCGATCAGCTGGGGTATTATGAGGTCTTACATCCTTCTTATGCCTGTTTTCATGAGGATGACAAAACCATGTCAAATATGTGGACAGAATATGATCCGGATTTTGAAGTCTTTTATCACAACTATATGGAAGATCAAAAACGATATTCTGGGAATCACGGGATTTTGGCCAAACCAGAGCTGCCGCCGAATAGCTTTATGGTGGGGATGGTGCCGTGGACTCAATTTACTAGTTATTCACCAGTCCCCTATGCGAAGGCCGATTATTATTTTCCGATCTTGCAGGCGGGCCGTTTTTTTCAAAAAGAGGGCCGGAAAATGATGCCCTTTTCGATCACTGTTCACCACGCAGTTGCTGATGGTTATCATGTGGGTTTATTTTTGGAAAAATTTCAGGATGCGATGAATCACCCCGAACAGTGGATTGGGCTATGACAAGAGTCATGGCCTTTTTTGCGTAGACGTCGATATAAAACACAAAGTATTGGCAAAGCAGTCCACTAAAATGGATTCGTTTGACTATTGATTGACAGCTGTTTCATCAGGGGCCTCTTCGGCCATATAATCCTTGCCCCATTCGCACATGGCATCGAGAATCGGATAAAGGCTCTGGCCGAAACTGGTCAGGGCATATTCAGTTTTGGGTGGCACCACCGGATAGACCGTGCGGGTGATCAGACCGTCCCGCTCCAGCTCACGCAGCTGTTGGGTGAGCATTTTTGGAGTGGCCTGGTGAACGATTTTTTGCAGTTCATTAAAGCGCAGGGTCTGATCAACCAGATTCCAGAGAATTTTTGTTTTATATTTTCCACCGATCAGGCTAATGGTAGCATCAATGGGGCAGCAGAAATATTTTTTTTCGGTCATGGTTTCTCCTTTGGTGGCTTCTTGAATACTTACTATCTTTTTGGGTAGTAAGTGACAAAAAAGTGCATTCTTGTTTTTATGAAAATGATTGGTAAAATGATAGCATGAATCAAGAATAGAAGCAAGAAATAGCCAAAACAGCATGGGTAAACACCTGGCTAAGAAATAATAGGAGGAAGAAAATGAACGTAATCTTTAACAGAACCAGTGTGAGAAAGTATGAAGACAAGGCAGTCGAAGCAGAAAAAATTGACCAGATTCTAAGAGCTGCGATGGTCGCTCCATCGGCCGCCAACCAACGCCCCTGGGAATTCTTTGTCGTTAAGAATAAAGAAACCCTGGCCGCTCTGGCAGACTGTAGCCCCTACGGCGGATGCATTAAGGATGCTGCTGTGGCGATTGTGCCGGTATATCGAAAAGAGATGATGATGCCAGAATTTGCCGACATCGATATGGCTGCCTGTACTGAAAATATTCTGCTGGAAGTCACTGAACTTGGTTTGGGGGCGGTTTGGATTGGTATTGCGCCGCTGGCTGACCGGATGGAAAATGTTCGTAACGTTTTAACTATTCCAGATCATCTTGAGCCTTATGCCATCATTCCGATCGGTTACCCGGCAGCAGAAGCAAAGCAGCAGGATCGTTTTGAGGCAGCCCGGGTTCACTTTGAGTAAGTCTAAATTCATTAACTTAGAATGATAACGTCAAAAGCCGCAATTAGCCAGAAAAGGTTAATTGCGGCTTCTTAAAATCTGTGCAAAATTGGCAGCGGCAAGAATAAACATCAAAGAATGTTTATTGTGTCATCAATTTACGGCAGCGGCTTCCAGTTGTTGCCATTTATTTCCCAAAACCGGTGGGGTATAGTGAATCATCTGATTGACCAGCTCACCGGGATCGGAAGAAACCAGTACCAGTTTGGTATTGGACGGGTTCATAAAGCCTTCGTTAACGATGGTTGTCATCATAGTGATGAAGGGGTCGAAAAAGTTGGAAATATTGAGAACGCCAATCGGTTTTTTATGAATTCCCAGTTGAGCCCAACTATAGGTTTCGAATAACTCTTCGAAGGTACCGATGCCGCCGGGAATGGCAATAAAACCATCGGACAAGTCAGCCATGGTTTGTTTGCGTTCATGCATGTTTTTGACTTCGATAAATTGAGTCAGCCGTTCATTAATCACTTCGTTGGGAAAAAGTCCTCCGGGCATAACGCCGGTAACCCGACCATTGTTGTCCAGCATATAGTTGGCAATTTCCCCCATTAAGCCAGTTTTTGATCCGCCATAGACCAATTCAATATTATTTTTGACGAGCACCAGGCCCAGGGCTTTTGTCATTTCTTTGTATTCGGGACGAACCCCCAGATTGGAGCCGGAATAAACACATATTCTTTTCATTGCTGTATCCTCCCAGGATCTTATAAAAATTTAATGGATGCATCAGAAGTGATGCATCCAAAAGCATAAGTCATATTAAGAACCTATATTATACCAATTAGGGATTCATTTGACAAGCAGGCCATGATGGGTTAGGGCTTTATTTAAGAAAACAGGAATACTGTTTCTGGTATGGGAAATGCAAAAAAATGGCAAGCATCAATTTTTGGAGATGGGAAGATTAGTAGGAAATAATACTGGCAAATTATGAAGATTTATTAAAGATTGGTTAAGTGCGTTGATAAATGATGCGGCGGATGCTATACTTTTTTCATGATAGAAAAAGGAGCGTGTTGATGAAGCTGGATTACCGCCTCACTGTATTAGTTGGTCTGGGGTTTATGACCATCAGTGCTTTTTGGAGCCTGTATGATTTTGTGATTCCGATGATTATGTTAAAAGCCTTCGAATTTAAGGACACAATGGCCGGGGTGATTATGTCGTTTGACAATGTGCTGGCCTTATTTATGCTACCGTTGTTTGGAATGCTTTCTGACAATACCAACACTAAAATGGGGCGACGGATGCCCTATATTTTAGGAGGTACGGCCATGGCCGTAGTATCCATGCTTCTGATCCCCTATGCCGTGATGGCCAATAAGCTGATTTTGTTTATTGTGGCGTTGGGGTTAGTGTTACTCTCAATGTCTTTTTACCGCTCGCCCGCGGTAGCCCTGATGCCGGATGTTACCCCGAAACCACTGCGTTCCAAGGGAAATGCGGTGATTAATCTGATGGGGGCAGTTGGGGGGATTCTGGTGTTGGGAATGGTGGCGCTACTGGCCCCGGACAAGGACAACATTAACTACTGGCCCCTTTTTCTTGGCACAGCTGCGGTGATGGTGGTGGGTGTTATTATTCTCAAACTGACGGTTAACGAGCCGGCCGCAGTGATAAAAATGCGGCATGACAGTGCAAATATGGGGATTGATGTTGAAGAGGCAGAGCATGATGAAACTCTGGTAACCCATGAAAAGCTACCGAAAGCGTATCGAAGGAGTCTGATTTTTATCCTCTTATCGGTAGCTCTGTGGTTTATGGGTTATAATGCGGTGACCTCGGCATTTTCAAAATATGCCATGGTTTCTTTGGGAATGAAGGAATCCCAAACAGCTTTAATTTTGATGGTAGCCAGTATTGCGGCAATTATTTCTTTTATTCCTGTAGGGATTATTTCCTCAAAGGTAGGTCGTAAAAAAATCATCCTGATGGGAGTGGCGGTACTGGTAACCGTCTTTGCCACGGCAGCTTTTTATACCGCCTTTAACCCGATGTTATTTGTTTCCTTTGCCTTAGCTGGAATCGCCTGGGCGGCCATCAATGTCAATTCCCTGCCAATGGTGCTGGAAATGTCCAAAGGCGCTAATGTTGGCCGTTACACGGGTTATTATTATACAGCATCGATGGCTGCCCAGGTTGTGACCCCGATCGCCTCAGGCGCCCTCTTAGAACATCTTGGTTATCACACCCTGATGCCCTATGGCGCTTTGTTTGTGGGTCTGGCATTTTTAACGATGATGCAGGTTAAGCATGGGGATTCCAAACCGATTATAGGGGCATCCAAGCTGGAAGCGTTTGATGTGGCCGATTAAGGTGATAATCTGGTTGAGATGGAGAATTCGATGATTATTTATCTAATGTTGGCGCTGGTTGTATTGAGCCTTCTTTATCTTTTTATGATTTCGCCAGCTAAATTGCCAAATCATTCAAATTTACTTCTTTGGAAGAGTCATTATGCCCATCGCGGTCTGCACGAAAAAAGTAGGACAGTTCCAGAAAATTCCATTCTGGCTTTTACCAGAGCGGTTGAAGCGGGATATGGCATGGAACTGGACGTTAACCTTACCGCCGATGGAAAAGTGGTGGTATTTCACGATGATAGTTTGCTTCGGGTTTGTGGTGTTGACAAATTGATCACCGAATGCGTATCAACAGAGCTTTCGGAGTATCATATTGAAAACACAGAACAAACCATTCCGCTATTAAAAGATGTGCTACAGCTTGTAGCGGGTCAGGTTCCACTGATTATTGAACTGAAGAATACGAAAGAGTGGCGGAAACTCTGTGTTAAAACCGCAGCGCTACTGGATGGCTATGGCGGTGTATATTGCATTGAGTCCTTTCATCCTGGGATCGTTGGCTGGTTTTATAAAAACAGACCCGAGGTAATCAGAGGCCAGCTATCAGCTGGCTATCGCAATCTTGGTGGTACACCGCTATGGCAGCGTCTATTGATTGCCTCAGTGGTGACAAATGTAGTCGCCCGGCCTCATTTTATCGCCTATAAGCACGAAGATGCGCATCATCGACTCAGCTTGTGGCTGTTTCGGCAATTTGGGGGAAAACTGGTTGGCTGGACGGTGCGGGATAATGATGATCAGGTATGGTGTATGGATTTTTTTGATGTAATTATTTTTGAGTTCTTCAGGCCTTAACTGCGCACCATTCGATTTAACACAAAATAGTCACAATACTAATCTAGTTTTAATGATTGCTTGAGAGAATAAAGGGGTAAATAAAGAAATACGAACATAAAAATACTTTGGCGATTACCAAAGTATTGATTTAATGGTTTGGTGTTGCGATTTAAATTTGAGAGAAAGGAACTGATTGGAATTAGCTTAACAGAAGTGGGTGAGGGAACATGACACTGTATATTTTGGCAATTATAGCCATCTTTATTATTTATATTTTGCTGTTGCTTCCGGGCAGAATGCCAAAGGAGGTTGATGATCGTCTTTGGACCAGTTATTATGCCCATCGGGGATTGCACGAGAAGGATAAATCGATTCCGGAAAATTCCATGGCGGCCTTTAAGAAAGCAGTGGCGGCTGGTTATGGCATCGAGATGGATTTAAATTTAACCGCTGATGGCAAGATTATCGTCTTCCATGACGACAACCTGTTGCGTCTGTGTGGGGTCGATAAACTCATAACTGACTGCACTTATGAGGAATTGTTGGTTTATAATCTCGAAAACACGGAGGAAAAAATTCCCTTGTTTGAAGAGGTGCTGAGCATGGTTGATGGACAGGTTCCATTGATTGTCGAACTGAAAAATACCAAGAACCTCAACGA
The DNA here is from genome assembly GCF_023700225.1 of Acetobacterium wieringae. Taxonomy (NCBI): domain Bacteria; kingdom Bacillati; phylum Bacillota; class Clostridia; order Eubacteriales; family Eubacteriaceae; genus Acetobacterium; species Acetobacterium wieringae. Next base: position 3,459,341 of record NZ_CP097897.1, on the reverse strand, counting down.
GTTGTGCTCAAAAACTGCCGCGTATCTGGATCAGTATGAGGGCTTATATTGTGTCGAATCCTTTCAACCGCTAATTGTTCGGTGGTTTTATAAAAATCGGCCCGATGTGGTCAGAGGTCAGCTATCGGTGGGGCGCAAAAGTCTCAAGGGATTGGATGTCAAATTGTGGCAATGGTTGTTAATCATTTCATTTGCTACCAATTTTATATGCCGTCCTCATTTTATGGCTTTCCATCATGGCGACGCCCGGCGCAAACTGGGGCTTAGCCTGTTCCATCTGCTGACTGGCAGATTGGTCGGATGGACAGTCCAGGATACCGATGACATTGAGTATTGCAAGAAAAAATTTGATGCAATCATTTTTGAATATTTTGAGCCATGAGTTTTAGTAAAGGTCTGTGCATCTCAAGAAGAGCTGCGGGGCCTTTTTTCAGGTTAATGCAGAAGAAAGAGGAGATTTTAAAAGAATCGCAGAGGATTTGCAAATGAAAATAGACCGACTCATTGGAATATTATCCATCCTGCTACAACAGCAACAGGTAACTGCCCCCTACCTGGCTGAAATATTTGAGGTCTCCCGTCGAACCATTAACCGGGATATTGAAGACATCTGCAAGGCCGGAATTCCGCTGACAACGACTCAGGGAGCGAATGGCGGTATTGCCATTATGGAAGGTTATAAGATCGATAAAACGCTGCTGTCATCAGCAGAACTACAGTCGATTCTGACCGGACTGAAAAGTCTGGACAGTGTGGCCGGAACCAATCAGTATCGGCAATTAATTGATAAACTGGCAGTGGATCGGGGAGCGGCCCGGCCGTCTAACCACATTGTCATTGATCTGTCCTCGCACTACAAAAATTCGTTGGCACCAAAATTTGAAATGATCAAACAAGCCATTGACCAGCGGCGGATGATTGCTTTTTATTACTACTCACCCAAAGGCGAAAGTGGCCGACAGATAGAACCATACTTGATTGTTTATCAATGGTCGTCCTGGTACATCTGGGGCTATTGTCGGGAGCGGTCCGATTATCGTCACTTTAAGCTTAACCGGCTCTGGGATTTGCAGGTGCTGGACGAAACCTATGAACCCCGGGATCTGCCGGAATATAACAGCCAGGAGCAATTGGCCATGCCCAGTCAGATTCAATTGGTGGCAGACTTTGACCCCGCAATGAAATGGCGGCTCATAGACGAATATGGGATAAATTGCTATCAGATAACCACAACGGGCAAACTTCGTTTCGAATTCTGTTTTTCCAGCCGGGAGAATCTTTTTAGTTGGCTGCTGAGTTTTGGTGATGGGGTCGAATTAATTGAACCGGAAGCGCTGAGAAATGAATTTTTGATGATCACAAAAAAAATCTGTAAAAAATACCAATGATTGTTTCAAACATGACAGACAGGTGTCGTGATTGTGGAGCTATAATGATTAAAAAACGAGGAGGAAGTAGTTATGAAATTTGAAGCACCGATGCTGGTAGTGAATGATATTAATCATTCCCGGGCTTTTTATTGTGATGTTTTTGGTTTGGAAGTGGTGATGGATTTTGGTGAGAATATTACTTTTAATGCCGGGTTTTCGCTTCAGGATAAGGCCCTTTGGGCAAAATTTATCCATCGGGACGAAAAAGAGATTGTCTATCGGGGTAACGATATGGAACTTTATTTTGAGGAAGAGAATCTGGATGAGTTTTTAGCACATCTAAAAAATTTTCCGGAGATTGAATATTTGCACGATGTGGAGGAAGCGGCTTGGGGTCAGCGGTCCATTCGCTTCTATGATCCGGATTATCATATTATTGAAGTGGGTGAAAGCATGGCCATGGTGTGTCGGCGTTTTTATGACCAGGGGATGACCGAGGCGGAAATTGTCGAGCGAACCATGATGCCGGAGGAAGTGGTTAAGAGTTTTATAAAATAAAGTTGAAAACAAAATTCGGTTGAATAAAAATGTAGATTTTAAAAGTAGAGAAGCCCTTCATACACAAAATTTGAAGGGCTTCTTTTACGTTAGTTTTAATAATGATATAATAAATCAGTTAATATTGAGAAAAGAAGGTTATAAATATGAACACAGACATCACTATCCGTTGGGCAGAGCTAGACGATGCGCAAGCATTATTAAATATTTATGCGCCCTATGTCCGGGAAACGGCCATCACTTTTGAATATACCGTGCCGACGCTTTTAGAATTTAAGCAGCGCATGCAAAAAACCATGATGAAATATCCCTATCTGGTGGCCGTTCGGGGAGCTGAAATCCTCGGCTATGCCTATGCTTCCGAGTTTAAAAACCGGGCGGCCTACGACTGGGCGGTGGAAACCACCATCTATGTTAAACAGCACAGCCGTCAAAGTGGGGTGGGTAAAAAGCTCTATCAGGCGCTTGAGGCAGTTTTAAAAAAGCAGAACATCACGAATCTCTATGCTTGCATTGCCTATCCCAATCCCGGCAGTATCGGTTTTCATGAACACCTGGGCTATCAAACCATTGGTCATTTTTCTAAATGTGGCTACAAGCTGGAAACCTGGTATGACATGATCTGGATGGAAAAAATGATTGCGGCCCATGGCATTAAGCCAGAACCGTTTATCAGGATCGGTGATTTAACAAAAAATGAGAAGTGGAAGCCAGAAATTATAAAAAACAGCAAAAGCTAAAAAGTGCAGTGGTTTTAACAAAAAAGCAATAGACAAAACCGTAAAAAAAGAATACACTGTGAATAAAAAAATTACGAAAATGCGGATACAATACAAATAAAGTGAATAAATTGAACTGGAGGCACATAGTGAAAACGATCAACTTGAAACTGATGCTGATTCATCGCGGAACCCGAACCCATTCGATTACCCAAATTGAGCCGATTGGTCATATGTCGCTGGCGGAAATGATGGCCAGTAAAGGGATTGAGGTGGCGGTTTTTTCAGGGGAGCTGTTAAAAGGGCTGGAGTTTCTGGCAGCAACCGGCTCCGATAGTAATACTGTGGTCGGTTTATACTGTGACTATGAGAATCAGTCAGCGGTTGAAAGTTTTTCCCGGGAAATTAAAAGGCGTTATAGCGCTACTGTACTGGTGGGCGGCCCCCAGACCGTTGGTTTAGGGGAGGATTTTTTGCGGGCCAGTCAGGCTGACGCAATCATGCGGGGAGAAGGGGAATATTCGCTTTTTGAGGCCATCCATGCCCTGCAAAATGAAGCAATCGAAAACTGGGAGCGTATTCCGGGACTCTGTTCACTCCGAAGTGATGGCAGTTATTATGATAATGGCATTTATCCAGCCATTGAAAATCTTGATGAACTGCCAATTATTACCGGGACAATTAAATCGGCCCAACATCAGGGCATCAATCATATGGCAGTCATGTCAGGACGAGGGTGTCCTTTCCACTGTTCTTTTTGTTATGAGGGCGGAAACAGCAAAAATGTAAGACGCCGCAGTGTCGCAAATGTGATGCAGGAAATCCGCTGTCGGCTGAAACAAAACCCCAACGTGAAGTACATCTTTTTCGGTGATGATACCTTCACGCTCGATAAGGAACGGGTGCGAAGCTTTTGCGAACAATTAAAAGAACTGCGGAAAGAGTATGATTTTGTCTGGTTTGCCGATGCTCATGTCAACATCGTCATTAAATACCCGGAAATTGTCAAAATGATGGTCGATGCCGGGCTGGTACGGATGCAGATCGGCATTGAAAGCTGTAATCAGCATATTATTGATATCTATAATAAAAAGATCAAACGGGAAGGCCTCTTTGAGGTCATTGAAATCTGTCAAGCTGCCGGACTGCCCCAGCTGGTCGGCAACATTATCATTGGCGGCGCTCTGGAAACCCGGGAAAGTCTGGACTATACCTTTGATACCGTCAATCAAATGATTAAAGCCGGTCGCGGGATGGTGGAGGTGGTCAGCACTTTCTATATGCCATTCCCGGAAACGGCGATGTCCAAAAATCCCCAAGCTTTTGGTATTTATGTCAAGGATGAAGGGGCTCTGACCTCAGTGGGGGATTTTCCGGTGATTGAAACCGCCACCCTGAGCATTGAAGAAATCTGTGCCGCCCGGAATGAATTTTTCGAAATGAACACCCGGCTGATGCGCAAGATGCTCAGTGACGGTGAAATTCCCGATGAAGTGATTCTAAAAAGCTATGCCCTCAGTGAAAAATATGGCCTCAGCGGCATGTGGCAGGGACTGGCTTACTCCCGCTACCCCTATTTTGATGCCCAGTACAAGGCCCGGATCCGGGGTGACAAGCTGACCAAAGACTATGACGAGGAGACGGTGTTTGCGACTCATCCCCAGCGGATTGCGCTACTGTCGCTAACCCCCGAGCTGGCGGCCGAGATTCCGGTATTAAATGGCTTTGTCTATTCCCCCTTTGAATTTGAAGTATTAAAATACAGTTCTGGCAAAGTGTCCATGCTGGAGATGGCCGAAATACTTTTCCCAGCCTATCAGCACAGTTTTGAAAACTTTGAAGCTTTTAAAGAGCATTTGTTGCAGACGATTAAAAAACTGGAGCAGGTCGGTATGTGCGTTTTATCGGGGGCACTGACCGCCCAGACAACCGATCAGCAGTGGCAGGTTCGGGAAACAACCGGGGAGAACATTGTGAAAAATAAGTTCATACTTTTTAAATTATCAACAATTGGGATGGAAATTGCTGGCTTCAGCCGAAATGGTGCCTTTCTGGGCATTTATGGCCTGGCCAGCTATCTTGATGCCAATGGCTATGATGCCATTGTCTGTGAATGCCGACCCGATCAGACCATCGATTACCTGAAACGCTACCCCTTTCATGAAATTTGTGGAATCGGCTTTTCGGTGGATTTTGAAAACAAGAACGTGGTTAAAAAAGTCAGTGCGGCCATTACCGAGACCTATCGGATTCCGGTGCTGATAGGCGGACCGGAAGCAATTTCTCTGGATGAAGACTATCTGCGCCAGTCACAAGCCACCGCCATTGTCAGGGGTGAAGGCGAGTTGGCGATGGTGGCGGTGTTGGAGGCGATAAAAGCCCAGCAAAGTCTTGATAAGATTCCCGGTATCTTTTATCTAAACGAGAGTGGCCAGGCAATTGATATGGGTGAAGGCCCGGTGGTGGAAAATCTTGATGAACTGCCCTTTCCGGCCTATGACAAAAGCATCACCCCGATTGACTTTTCCAGTCTCTATCTGATGAGTAGCCGGGGCTGCCCCTACCACTGTGTTTTCTGCCATGAAGGGGCCTTAAAACGGCCGATGCGACAGCGTAGTGTCGACAACGTCATAGCCGAAATGAAATATTTTCTGCAAAAATACCCGGAGCTGAGTTATTTTAAATTCTGTGATGATACCCTGGTCACTAATCCCCAATGGCTGGATGCGTTTTGCCGGGAAGCCAAAGCCTTGCAGGCAATCCGGCCCTTCCAGTTCTATTGTGAGGCTGATGTCGTGTCTTTAAGCCGCCCGGAAGTATTAAAGGCGATGGTGGACGCCGGTCTTAACCGGCTGCAAATCGGTATTGAAACGGTGGATAAAGAGATGCTCAAAGTTTACCGCAAAAATATTTCCCCGGAAATGGTCGAAACCGTTGTGAAGGCGGCCTATGATGCCGGGGTGCAACAGGTCTTTGGGGCGCTGCTGGTGGGTGGGCCCTTTGAAAACCGGGAACATATTGAAAAAAATAAGGCTTTTGGAGCCAAGCTGTTGCGATTGGGCCCGGGGATGATGGAAATTGCCCCCAGTATCGTAATGCCTTATCCGATGACGGATATCGGCCTACACCCTGAAAAATACGGCCTGACAATTTATGACCGGCAGGGGCTGAGCAGCATTTCTGATTACCCGATGATGGACAGTGAAACCATGGATCGCCGGGAGATCATGGGGGCCTATCAGGAATATCTTCAGAGTTTTGTCGATGAAGTCAAAATCATGCTGAATGATGGGGAGCTCACACATGAAGATATTTTAAGATGCTACCAAACAGCGCTGGCGGTAAATGGCCCTAAATATTGGATTAATATTATATCGCATCATAAACCGACCTTAACGGCCTACTACACCATGCTGGCCCGGGAGGCTGCCAGTCGGATCGTCGATGTGGATCGCCAGGAACTGCCGCACTGGCGGCCCCAGCGGTTAATTGAGATGTGGCGGGATGTTGATTTCTCCCAGGGCTATCCGCTGTTGTGGGGGGAGGCACTATCACCCTTTGAATATGAAATCATGAAATACGCAACCGGCAAAAGCACCATTGCCACCATGACCGAGCTGCTTTATGAGCGTTTTGGTAAACCATTTGGTGAAGGGCAGGATGAATTAATGGAACGGATCATTGAAACCCTGAAAGTTTTTGATAAAAAATATTGGCTTCTTGTTGTTCCGTTCTAGAAAAAGGGTAATAAAATGAAGATACTCCTTTGTAATGTGTCAAAGAAATATGAAACCCGGGTTCATGATTATCTGGGGCTCTTTTATCTGGCCGGAGCGCTGGAAGCGGCGGGTTTTGAACCCCTGGTTTTTCATGGAAAACCGGAAGAGCTGCTCGAGCAAGTCAAACAGAACCAGCCGGACGCCGTGGGCTTTTCCTGTGATTTTGATAATGTTTCGCTGATTGCTGATTTGTCGCGAAAGATTAAAAACGGCTGGGAGATCCCCGTTATCGTCGGCGGCCCTCAGAGTATCGCACTGGATGGGCAATTTCTTAAAGAAAGCCAGGCCGATTATATTCTAAGCGGTGAGTGTGAAGTGTCACTGCCGCTGCTCTTAAAGGCGGTGTTAAACGATGAGGGCAATTTAAATGCGATTAACGGACTGGGGATGATCAGGGACGGGGTTTTTACGGTCACCCCGCCGGAAATTATCAAAGATCTGGATGCCCTCCCATTGCCAGCCTACCACGCTTCCCTGCATATTGACCACGCCTATGGCAAACTGATCTTTACCGGTCGGGGCTGTCCCTACCAATGCGCCTATTGCGCCCCCAGCCCCGGCAAACAGCAGGTGCGGTTGCGCAGCATCCCGCTGGTTCTGGAAGAAATTAAACTCAACTTAGAAAACAATCCGGAACTTAAATACATTATTATTATGGATGACGCCTTTACTCTCAGTCGGGAACGGATTGAAGAATTCTGCCGGGGGATGAGGGAAATCCGCAAAGACCGCGACCTGGTCTGGTATTGCGAATGCCATGTCGGCCGAATCAAAAACTGGATGGACATTCTGCCAACGATGATCGATGCCGGATTGGTTCGGCTGCAGATTGGGATTGAGTCGGGCGATCAGCAGGTTATTGATGCCTACAACAAGCACGTCAAGATTGATGACATCGTTGAATTTGTCACCTACGCCGCTGCTTGTGGGCTGACCCAGATTGCCACTAATTTTATTGTCGGCGGGCCAGCGGAAAGCCCGGGGGCAACCGCAACCCTGATAAAAACCCTGATCGATCGGGCTCCGGGTATTATTGATATCATCACTGGCTTTTTAAGAGCCTATCCGGGTACCGAAATCATGGATAATCCGGAGAAGTTTAATTTAGTACTGCATGATCAGTCGGGCCGCTTGTCCGGCGATGATTATCCCTTTGTCACCCCAGTAGGATGCAGCCAGGATCAGATCATGAACATGCGTCAGGAACTCAACAAGGTGATCCGCCAAAGTATGCAGAATAAAATCAAAAATCATGCGTTAAAAAATGAGGTGGTGCAAAAGCAATTTAACGCCGCCCTGAAATATGGCATCCGCAGCCGCTGGTTTGAGGAAATTGCCGCTAATCCCAGAGCCTATGAATACTATTATGTGCTGTATCTTAATGAAGGTCAGGCCTTTGAAAGATCGATGGATTTTTCCAGCGATTATCCCCAACGCACCTTTGAATTATGGCGCACGATGACCTTTACCGAAGGCTTTCCCAAACTGGATGGGATGGCGCTATCACCGCTGGAGTATGAGCTGCTGCTGCGTTGTGCCGGGAAAAGAAGTCTGGCCGAGATCGAAGTCGAATTATATGAACATTTCGGTGGCCCGTATCACGATCCGGCTGAATTCCATGGAAAATTAGTTGATCTGCTGGATCAATTTGATTTTAAATATTGGCTGACACATTTTGTGATTTAGCCAAAATCTTTTAAAAAGGAGGAAGAAAATGAGTATTGATGGTGCAAAAGCATTGGCTGCAAAAGTATTAACCGATGAGGCTTTGGCAAAACAACTTGATGGTGCTAAAACTGAAGCAGAATTTGATGCAGTGGTTGCAAAATTGGGTTACAGCTGTACCGCAGCTGAATTTGATGCTGCTTTTAAAGAAGCACAGACAAAACAACCAATCAGCGATGATCAACTGGATCAGGCTGCTGGTGGCTTAAGTATTGTTGGCGTAGACTACGCATTCACAGCAACACAAACCGCTCGAGCTTAGTAAAAAGAAGGGGTTCTGCCCCTTCGAAGTGTTGACTTTATGCTTACAGTCAGCACTTCAAAGGGGGAAGAAAAAGTTATGGATATATTGCTTGTCAAATCACACCGCTATGTCAGCGGTTATATTCCTGGTAGTAATTTGGGAATGAATATATTGACCCAATTATTAAGACAAAAGGGCTATCAGGCCGAGATGTTTCAGGGGTATGCCAAAGAAGCCCTGGATTATGTGGTCGCATTGATGGAAACAGCGGAAAAACCCAAAATTATCGGCTTCTACTGTGATTTTAACAATATTCACTGGATCAAAACCTTTGCCCAGGAAGTTAAAAAGCGCTATCCCGAGGTGATTCTGTTGGCTGGGGGTCCGCAGACAGCCGGGATGGACGCTGAATTTTTAAGGGATACCGCCATCGCAGCAGCCTGTATCGGTGAAGGGGAAGAGACGATCCTGGAGCTGATGGATTATTTTATAGGCAGGAAGGGTTCGCTCGAAGCGATTCAGGGAATTGTGTTCCTTGATGAAACGGGCGCCCTGGTGGAAAATGAGCCGCGAAAGCCGCCGGAAGAACTTGATGCAATTCCCTGGCCCGACATCACCCTGACCAATGATTACAAGCATTTCGGCCTACTGCCGATTTTAACCGGTCGGGGCTGTCCGTTTGGTTGTACCTTCTGCTATGAAGGGGCCAATGCCAAACGGGTTCGCCGTCACTCTGTGCCATCCTTGATGGATGAAATCAGAGCCAACTTCAAACGCAACCCGGCCATTAATTATATTAACTTTCTCGATGATACCTTTACCCTTGATCATAAGCGGGTCGATCAGATTTGTGACGAAATAAGTGAAATCCGCACAGACTACGATTTTGTCTGGTTTGCCAGCGCTCACATTTCGACCATTGATAAGCATCGCGAGATGGCTAAGCATCTGGCTGATGCCGGTCTTGTCAAAATCTTTTTTGGGCTGGAATCCGGCAGTGACCAGGTGTTAAAAAGCTATAATAAAAAAATCACCCGGAAGATGGCGGTGGATGTTATCAATCACTGTGTTGAATCGGGGATTCACGGGATCTCCGGCAATATTATTCTGGGCGGCCCCCATGAAACCCGGGAAACCATCGCCGAATCGGAGTCATTGATTATGGAACTGCTCTATAATGCCCCGGGTCAGTTTGAAACCGCTTATTTTTCGTTTCTGCCCTACCCCAAAACCCCAATTACCCTTCATCCGGAGAAATTCGGGATGGCCATTTATGAGAATTTGATTGACTGCTGTAATGAGGATATTCCCCTGTCCCGCACCGAAACACTGGATTTTACCGATCTGACAACGATTCGCCTGCAGGCCAATAAGCGGTTACAGAATGAAATGCGTAAAATTTACTTTGACGGAAAAATTCCCGAAGCGGTAATTCTCGATTCGTATCGTCTCGGTCGACAATATGGCGTTTTTACCCGCTGGAATGATTATGTCTATAAAAATATTCCGATTGACGATGCCTACTGGAAAATGCGGGCCTCGGAGGAGTACCTTCTTCATGCTCAATTGGGAAAAAATGATGAAGATGCTGTCGTTCACCGCACCTTCGAACTATGGCTTTACACTGATATCAGCGGCGAAAAAGCCGCAGATATTTAATCAGGTGCTGGATGAAATCGACTATACCCTGCTAAAACTTTGCAATGGCAAACTGTCAAAAAAGGAAGTGCTGAGGCAGGGCAGAATGAAGCTCGATCCCCTGGGCAAAAATCCTGATTTTTACAATCAGGCCCAGCAAGCCCTGAATAAAATGGAGGGTTATAAGTGGATTTTATACCGGAAACCATAAGCAGTAAACCCGAAGTTTTACTCATTTATACCCAACGGATGATCCGGGGACGAACCTTTGAAATGATTGAAAACCTGGGGATTTTAACCCTGGCGGCCCAGCTCAATGCCAATGGTTTTAAGGCCAAAGCCTACACCGGCATTACAACCGATGTGGTAAAAACCATCAAAAATCTGAAAGACCGCCTCTTTGCGGTCTGTTTCTACTGTGATTTTGATAATCGTTCGGCAGTGGCGGCGATTTGTAGTGATTTAAAAAAGCATGAGCACTTTTATGTGGTGGTGGGTGGTCCCCAAACCCTGCATATGACGAAAAAAGATCTAAAAACATATCAGGCCGATGCGATTATTAAGGGCGAAGGTGAAGAAACCCTCTTAGCCTGGCTAAGTGCCAGGGTTCGGGGTGAAGATGTGCTTATCCCGGGCGAACTTCGGTTAGATGAGAATGCCGATTACGTCTATCTGGAGGATTTCGCCAAATATGAATGCCCCCGCAACGAAGACGTCCTTGAGTTTAAGGAGCGGTACCGCTGTTGTCAGTAATTACGGCACGCGGTTGTCCCTATCGCTGTGCCTTCTGTTTTGAGGGCGGAAATTCCAAAAACCTGCGGCTGCGTCGGGCCGAAGATGTTCTGGCTGAAATTGAAGAACGACTCAAAAGAAGCACCCGCCCCCGCTACCTGTTTTTTTGTGACGATACCTTTACTACCCATCCGGTCAGACTGAAGCAGATCTTAGCTGGCTTGAAAGCGCTTAGGGAAAAATATGATTTTGTCTGGTTTTGTGAAGGCCATCCCGGATTCCTGGTCAAACACCCCGAGCTGATCCGGGAAATGATTGACAGCGGCATGGTGCGGATGCAGATCGGGATGGAATCTGGAGTGGCTGATGTGCTGAGAGCCTATGGTAAACAGGCCAGCCCCGCTGATATCAAAAAAGTGGTCGAGCTTTGCTACGCCGAGGGCTTACCCCAGCTAACTGGCAACTATATTATTGGTGGGGCCTTTGAAAGCCCTGCTAGCCTGGCTGAGACCACAAAGACAGTGCTGGCGCTGCTGGAGCTGGCACCGGGGATGCTCGACATCTCAACTACCTTTATTATGCCCCTGCCCGGTACCGAGATTTATCAGCACCCCGAAAAATTTGGAATCACGCTGGAAGATCGCGAATGTCTGACCAACCTCGAGGATTTTCCGGTCAACCATACCGAGGCCCTGTCATTACCGGAAATCTGCATGGCGCGTTCCCGATTGATTACGGCGGTTTCTAATAAAATGAAACAGCAGTTTAAAGAGGGTTTGATTCCTAAAACACGGATTTACACGGACTTTAAGCTGGCCTTTAACTATGGCATTGCCGCGGGCTATCTTAAATTTATCTATGCCAAAGACCCGATTATGGTGGCCTATTATCAAAAACTGATCGAGTATCAAGGCCTGTTAAAAGAATGGCATGAACTGAGTGAGTGGGAGAAAAATAACGCAGTGATCCAGATGATTCCGGATTTTTCGCTGCTGGATATCAATGGTTTCAGTCCGGTCGAACTTGACATTCTGGCTGGAGCTGGCCGCTTTACCATCGCAGAAACGGTAGCCAGGCTAAACTGTACCCCGGCGGATCTGAACATACCGCTAAAAAGCCTTAGTGACCGCTATCTGATTTTATTTTCAGCGTTTATTTAGACTAAGAATTATCCCAACGTAAGGAGAAGGTTATGAAAAAACACCTGATGGTATTATCGATACTAGCTATAATAGTCAGCGGTGGATTGCTTTGCTTTGGCTGTGCAACAGAAACCACCAAAACCAGTACACTGTCAGTGGATGTGGTTTATCCATTCTCGGAAGATTATAGCCAATCCTTCAAAAATGGCATTGAACTGGTCGCCCGGGAGATCAACGATCAGGGCGGAATTCTTAATCTGGCCATCGAAGTAAACTACAATGATGATGGGAACAACACCAATACAGCAGTAGAGGTAGCCACCCGAATCGCCGAAAATCCGGGTTTTCCAATTGTCATCGGCCATCGCAGTACCGACGATGTGCTAAAGGTGGGCAGCATTTATCACCAGAACAACAAGCTGCTTTTTGCCCCGATTATTGCCAGCTCGAAACTGAATCTGGCTCAAAATCCGGGGGCTTATCTTTGTGCGCCGTCCGACGATGCCATGGCCAGTGAGCTGGTTGGCAGCATCGCGGCTCAGGGAATCAGCCGGATTGCGGTCGTTCATAGCGCTGGCAATACCTATGGCAAAGACTTTATTCAAAAGGTAGAAGAACATGCCAATGCGATGGGAATCGAAATTGTCGATGCGGTTTCGTATCTGCCAAATCTCGATTATTTCCGCTATTATGTTAAAAAATGGGACAGTATGGGGGCTCAGGCGATTGTTAGTGCCTGTGTCGGCAATGACATCACAGCGCTTTATGAGTACCTGGAGAAAACCGGCAATACCCGGCCAGTCTTTGCCAGTTATGACATTGAGGTTCAAGCGTATACCATTCCCCAAAGTATGAAAAACCTGATCCAGGTCACCAGTTACTTTAACAATACCGCCACCGCTGGTGCTGAGGCCGCATTTATTCAGGACTATCAGCAGGCTTATGGCCAGAATCCGGATCTACCAGCCGCCCAGGCCTATATGACCATGCATCTGGCAGCCGATGCGGCCAACCAGGCCCAAAGTCTGGAAACGGAGGCGATAAAAAAAGTGTTGGCCGAAAACAGTTTTGAGACCGTCTATGGTAGCTTAAGCTTTGATAAACGGTTAATCGGTGGGATACCGGTATTTCAGAAGATCTATTTAAACGATCAATTGGTGCCCCGTAATAATATCACAGGGGGAGGTAACGGTGGTGAATAAATCAATCTTTCGGAATAAAGCGGATAAAGGCACTCCCAAAAGTGAACATGCAGCTCTGATGACGGTCATCGGTCCGGGAAATCTCCTGATTTTATTGGGCATTATTATTTTTCTGGTGGGTGTGATGATCTATGCTGTGACCGTTCCCATTAATATTACCACCACCACCGATGCGGTGGTGGCCTATGGTGAGGGAACCGTGGATGTGGTAGTTGAAAACGAAGGAATCCTCTCGCAACTGGCCGTCTCCAATGGCGATTATGTCACACGGGGGGATTTGCTGGGGGTATTGACCACCGAAGCAACGGCAACATCAATCAATAATGGCGCCGTCTTGACTGATCAGCAAAAAAGTCTGGTGAAACGGCAAACCATGATTGTAGCCATGGAAAGCGGTGTGATCTCCAACCTGAATTTTCAGGATGGGGCATATATTCCCAAAAACTCGACCCTGGGCAAAATTGTCAAACGGGAGAATGAAGACACCACAGTGGTGGTTCAGGCCTATTCCAGTTATGAAGGAGCGGTTAACGTCAAGCAGGGGGATAAGGTTTTTGTTGATCTGGAATCGGTCAACAGTGATCAGTATGGGTATTTAAGAGGGATTGTCCGCAGCGTTACGCTCAGTGGTTTGTCCCAGGATGAAGAGAGCCCCATCGAAATGCTGATTATTATCGATCCCAAGGTTGATGATCAGGGGAATTATATCTGGACCAAAGAAAACAATGGCTTTAACGGTGAAATTACCGCCGGAACCTCCGGTACAGCGACGATTTTCACCGATCAGCTTTATCTCATTGATCTGATTATTTCCTAGAAAGGCGGCTTACGGATGACGAAATCAGAAACTGAAAAAAGTCGGGATGAGCATGGAAAACTACCTAAAATAGCCAAGGTTCCGGTGGTATTGCAAATGGAAGCGGTGGAATGTGGGGTCGCTTCACTATCGATGATTTTGGCTTATTATGGACGCTACGAAACCCTGGAAACGCTGCGGATCGATTGTGGCGTATCCCGGGATGGTGTCAAGGCCGGGAACATTGCCAGAACGGCCCGGCTTTATGGTCTGGAGTCCCAGGGCTTTGTCTGCACCGTTGATAAGTTAAAAGAAATGGAAATGCCTGTGATCATTCACTGGGATTTTAGTCACTTTGTAGTGCTGGAAGGGTTTAAGAACGACAAGGTTTATCTGTGCGACCCGGCTTCGGGACAACGGGTGATCACCAACGAGGAACTGGGGCAGATGTTTACCGGAGTCGTCATTGAATCCCGCCCGGGACCGGAGTTCACGCCAGCTGGAGAAAAACCCAATGTTTGGAAGGCCCTCTATAAACGGCTTTCCCAAACCGGCGTGTCGCCGCTTTTCTATGCCCTGGTGCTGGGGGTGCTGCTGGTGATTCCCGGTCTGATCATCGCCAATTATGCTAAAATTTTTGTCGATTATTTCCTGAACAACACCGAAAAATTTGATATTCTGATCTTTATTTTTATCCTCTTAAACACGGTGGTGCTCCAGGCGATCCTCAACTGGCTGAAGGAAAATGCGCTGGTGCGGATGGAGAACTATATTGCCATCGACAGTGCCGGGGCTTATCTGCGGCACGTGCTGCGGTTGCCGGTGGAGTTTTTTAATCAGCGCCAATCCGGGGACATCAACAGCCGGATGCAAAGCATCAATACGGTTGCCACCGCCTTATCTTCCAATCTGGCCCGGATTCTGGTCAATCTGGTCACGGCCTTTTTATACCTGATTCTGCTGTTTCAATATAATGTCATCTTGACTCTGATCGGGATTGTCATCACTGCAATCAATATTTTTCTGCTACAGTACACCGCCAAGAAAAATGCTGATAACAACCGGGTGCTGCTGCAGTATCAGGGAAAATCAATTGGCTGGATCATGGTCAATCTAAAATCCATCGAAACCATTAAATCGATTGGCGAAGAAGACAATTTTTTTACCCGGATCGCCGGACTCAGTGCTGAAACCCTGGCGGTGGAACAGAAAATGGGCCGGATGGAAGCGATTATTTCGGTGCTGCCGACCCTGATGACCAGTGTTTTAACGGCCTTGATTTTTACCATCGGCAGTGAATATGTCTTAATGGGGGCCATGACCATCGGTACCTTTGTGGCCTTTAACACCCTGATGACCGGTTTTACCCAGCCAATGAGCGAGCTGGTCAGCACCAGCGCTGCCCTGCAGGGGATGATCGCCGATATTTCACGCCTCGATGATGTTGAAAAATATCCGGAAGATGTCGCCCTGGAAGCCGAAAAGCTTTCATTGGAGGGGTTTGACTGCGATCAATTGGAAGGTGAGATTGAGATCCGGGATCTGACCTTTGGTTATAACCGCTTATCGGCTCCGATTATTCAGGGCCTGAACCTGACACTCCGGGCGGGCGGCTCGATTGCCTTGGTGGGTTCGTCGGGCAGCGGTAAATCGACCATTGCCAAAATGATAACCACCCTTTATCAGCCCTGGAGCGGCGAAATTCGCATCGATGGCATGGATATTAAAGCGATTCCAGCTGAGCTGCGGGTCAATACAATGAGCTCGGTTGACCAGGAAATTGTCATGTATTCAGCTTCGGTGCTGGATAACATTACCATGTGGGATGAGACCATTGCCGTCGAGGATGTCATCCAGGCCACCAAAGATGCCTGCATTTATGAGGATATTCTGGCCCTGCCTAATGCCTTTGACCACATTTTAACCGAAGGCGGCAAGAATTTAAGCGGCGGCCAGCGGCAACGCCTGGAAATCGCCCGGGCACTGTGCAAAAACCCGAAAATTCTGATCATGGATGAGGCCACCAGTGCCTTGGATACCGCCACCGAAGCTGCGGTTAGTGAAAACATTCGGCGTCGGGGCATCAGCACCATTCTGGTTGCCCATCGGTTGTCGACAATTCGGGATTGTGACGAGATTATCGTGTTAAGCGGTGGTGCCGTGGTTGAACGGGGTACCCATGAAGATTTAATGGCTTTAGGCGGCGAATATGCAAGTCTGATCAGAACTGAGGGATAAGATGGCCAAAAAATTAGAAGAAATCCGACAGCTCAATAAAAAATATGATAACAGTGCTAAAAAAGCCTTCGACAGCGTGTTATCGCCCCAAAAATCGGCCGCCACGCTGGACGACAATCCCCTGATTGCCGCTGTGGCCAGAGTCGCTGAAGCGATGGGTATTGTTGTGAAAATTCCCCCGCTTAGAAAGCTTAGTGGCGGCGATCCCTTTAAACTGATTGCCGATGAATCGGGTTTTCGCTTTCGGCAGGTGGAATTAAAAGCGGATTGGTATCAGCGCGATAACGGCCCGATGCTGGCTTTTACCAAAGACGGGGAGCCGGTGGCTCTGATTCCCAAATCCCCCAGCCGCTATCGGTGCTGGCGGGGTGATGGGGGCTTTCAGGAAGTGGATGCCCAGTCGGAATTCGACCGGGCCTATGTTTTTTACCCGCCCCTGCCCAAGGAACCAGTGACCTTTTGGGAAATGGTAAAGCTGGGTTTAAAACTGTTCCGTCGTCGCGACCTGGTCTTAACGCTGGTGCTGGCGCTGGCGGCAGCGCTGCTTTCGCTGTTGCCGGCGATGGCGATGCAGGAGACTTTCAACGTCTGGATTCCTCAGAATCAGTCGGTGACGATTCTGGTAGTAGGCTTTATTCTGGTGGCGGTAGCCGTCAGTCGGGGGTTGTTTGCAATGGTGCAAAACATCTGTGTGCTCCGCATTCAGGGGAAATTGTCAATTTTGCAGAATTCCCTGCTGGATAAACTGTTATCGCTACCGGCCTCTTTTTTTAAACAGTACTCTTCGGGCGCGCTGGCGATGCGAGCCACTGGCTTTGCAATGATCCAGAAAATTTTATCGGTGAATGTCATCACGATGATCATCACCAGCTCATTTTCATTGGTTAACGGATTGTATATCTTCACCATCAATCCCACCATTGGTTGGATCGCCATGGCTTTAACGGCGGTCAGTGTGGCCATCACCCTGGTCATCGGAAAAGCGCAAATGAAATGTCAGCGGATCTCACTGGAAATGTCTAATGATATTTCGGGGATGGTGTTTGAGCTGATCACCTCGGTTTCCCGGCTACGGGTGGCTGGCGCTGAAAGTCGCTCTTATCTGAAATGGGTTCGGGAATATGCCAAACAGCGGAAGGTGGAATATAAGCGTGGTCAGCTGATGGCCTTGCTGCGGTTGATGACCATTGCTCTGCCAACCCTGTCAATGTGTGTAATCTACTATTATGTCAGTGTCAATAGCATTTCCTCTGGGGGTTTTGTGGCCATCAATTCGGCCTTTGTCATTTTTATCTCGTCGCTGCTGGGACTGGTGCAAACATTGATTTCGATCAATAGTGTGGTGCCCCAGTATGAAAATACCAAACCGATCATCGACGGTGTGCCCGAAGTGGATAGCTTTAAAACCACCCCCGGAAAAATTCAGGGAGACATTGAAATTAAGCATCTCTATTTTTCCTACTATCAGGGCGGGGCCACGATTCTGGATAATATTTTTCTCCATATCAAACATGGCGAGTATGTGGCTATTGTTGGGGCTTCCGGCAGTGGCAAGTCAACCCTGTTGCGGCTGCTTTTGGGCTTTGAAAAACCCACCAGTGGCAGCATTTACTGTGGCGGCTTTGATCTGGAAAGTGTGGATATCCGGGAAATCAGAAAGCAAATGGGGGTGGTACTCCAGGACAGCCAATTGATCCCCGGGGATATCTTATCAAACATTGCCGGTTCAAAAAAAGAACTGTCGGAAGATGAAGTCTGGGAACTGCTTAAAAAAGTCGGTATGGATGAGGAAATCCGGGAAATGCCCATGGGTCTGAAAACCATGGTGGCGGAGGGAGCCGGTACCCTGTCTGGAGGCCAGCGCCAGAAGTTGCTGATTGCCAGAGCCATTGCCGCCAATCCGGCCATACTCTTTTTCGATGAAGCGACCAGCGCCCTGGATAACCGATCCCAGAAGATTGTTTCTGAAAGTTTGAAAAACCTCGACGCCACCCGGATTGTGATTGCCCATCGGCTTAGCACGATTATGGATTGCGACCGCATTCTGGTACTGGAAAAGGGCAGCATTGTTGAATCCGGCACCTATGACGAACTGATGAAAAAAGAAGCCTATTTTTATAAGTATGCCAAGCGTCAGCTGGTCTAAGAACACAGACTTCTGCATCATCGCAAATAAGCGATGACGCAGAAGTCTGTTTTTTGTCGAAATAACAAGGTATGTAGGAAAGATCAAGGAAGCAATAATTATTTACAAATATTTCTGCTGTAATTTTAAGTATCTATTTGCATATTATCGTGACATAGAGTTATAATATAGTGCATAAAACATAAACGATAATCGATTAATTGAAAAGGAGTAAGAAGATGGAGAAAAGCAACAGAGGTATAACAAAGTGGTTAGTAGCAAAGCAGCAGGAGGAATTGTTTGATGAGTTTGTTTAAGCAATTACTAGTTTTTATATCGATACTGCTTATTGCAACATCGGTGTTAATAATGATGGTGTCATTTAGTTTTAATTTAGTTTTAAACCAAATCAGTGTGCTTCTGATTACGTCAGTCGGGTTTGTATTAGTGGGTTTGTGCATAACCTATTCATTTTTAAAGAGTAGGTTGATGGCATTAAGTGAGCTGAATAAAACTATTAATAGAATAAATAGAATTTATTCAAAAAAAGAAATTGAACAAACTGCTTCGAATGAAAATGAACAGATGATAGTGAATCTGAACCAGTTGGCTGAGTATCTTGAGATGGATCTGGTGGAGCGGATTAAAAGAATTGGCGAAGGTGATTTAACTATCGATTCTAAAAATCAAAATACCCAATCGCTAATTAGCGACGAATTACTGTCTATAGCAGATTCGATAGAAGGCCTGTATTCTGAAATCGATGGTATTGTTAAGGCCTGCCAAGAAGGTAAACTCAATACAAGAGGCGATGTGGCGCATTTTAATGGAAAATACAAAGAAATAATCATAGGTGTCAATAGAATGCTTGATTCGCTTACCGTTCCAGTAAGTACTTTCTCTGAATATATCTATCAGATTGGAAAGGGCGATAAGCCAGACGTTATAACTGAAACGTATGATGGGGAGTTTGAAGTTCTGAAAAATAATATTAACTCCTGTATAAAAGGGATGACAGCCTTAGAAGAATGTAATCGAATTCTCTCACTGATGAGTAAAAATGATTTTACCCAGAATATTGAAGGTGATTTCGTAGGGATATACTCCGATCTGGCAAGATCAATTAATTTGGTAAATATTAAACTTGTTCGTGTTGTAGAAATATCAACTAACATTGGAAATGGAAATATGTGTGATTTGGAGGCTCTGAAAAAAGTTCCTCGACAAAGTGAAAATGATCAGATCATACCCTGTTTGATTCGGATGATTGAAAATATTATCCAGTTGGTGGATGAGACAAAAATTATGACTGATATTGCAGTTGAAGGGGATCTTAGCAATCGGGGCGATGTCGAGAAATTTAATGGCGAATACGCAAAGGTCATCAACGGCTTTAACCAAATATTGGATGCAGTTATTGCCCCAATTCTGGAAGCATCAGATAGCTTAAAAAAGTTGTCACAAGGAGATTTAAATGCAGAGATGGCTGGTGATTATAGGGGCGATCACGC
Source organism: Acetobacterium wieringae (assembly GCF_023700225.1). NCBI lineage: Bacteria > Bacillati > Bacillota > Clostridia > Eubacteriales > Eubacteriaceae > Acetobacterium > Acetobacterium wieringae. The sequence goes on along the minus strand of NZ_CP097897.1, from coordinate 3,439,562 downwards.
TCAAATTAAAAATGCATTAAACCAGACCATTACTTTTTTGAAACAATATGTGTCAGAAATTACCATGACACTGGAAGAAATAGGAAAAGGAAACTTAAATCAAAAAATCACAGCCGAGTATTGGGGAGATTTTCTGCCGATCAAGAATTCATTAAACCAAATCACAGAAAGTTTGAGTGAAACCATTTTAGAGATAACTTTGGCGGCCAGCCAGGTTGATGTGGGAGCCCAGCAGATTTCAGACGGGGGTCAGGCATTGGCTCAGGGAGCCACCGAACAGGCCAGTGCTATTCAGGAACTTACGGCGTCGATAGAAGACGTTGCAGGTGAAACCAGACAGAATGCTGTAAATGCCAATGAGGCGAATGAACTGGCGTTGGCGGTTCGCCAAAGTGCAGAAACAGGGAATGAACAAATGCGTAGAATGGTTACTGCCATGGTTGAGATTAATGAATCTTCAAATAGCATTTCAAAAATTATCAAAGTCATTGACGATATTGCCTTCCAAACAAATATTTTGGCTCTAAATGCTGCGGTAGAGGCGGCACGGGCCGGTCAGCATGGCAAAGGTTTTGCAGTTGTTGCGGAAGAAGTCAGAACCTTGGCGGCAAGAAGTGCTGAGGCGGCGAAGGAAACAACCGGTCTAATTGAAGGGTCCATTGAAAAAGTAAAAGTTGGCAGTAGCATTGTTGATGATACATCTAAAAGCTTGAATAATATTCTAAGTAGAATCGAAAAAGTTGCAAATATAATCGGCAAGATCGCTTTGGCGTCCAATGATCAGGCACTTGAAATTGCTCAAATCACTCAGGGGATTGAACAGGTTTCAATGGTAGTACAAACCAATTCTGCAACGGCTGAAGAAAGTGCGGCAGCCAGTGAAGAACTCTCGGGACAGGCAGAACTCCTTAAAAAAATGGTAGACACGTTTGAATTAAAAATTTAGTGTAGTGCGTTGGGAAAAGAGCTGATCACGATTGAAAAATATGATCCAGATAAGCTCGGTTAGTATAAGTGATAATCGCAATGAAGACGGATCAAATAAAAATGCAAAAAAAATGATTGACGTTTACATCAACATACTGTATATTACATATAATCGATTATATGTAATATAGCACAATTGATCCAGGCTAGAATTAATGCTAAATGAATCATGTGTCGAGACTTATGCGATTCGAAAAGGACACCAGGAGCAATCAGATTAGTATTATTACATTACCGAAATGGTAAAATTGAAAGGTGGAATTATAATGGGTTATTTAGTAGCAATTGGTCTAACCGCAGGAATTATTGCAGGGGTATTCTCACATTTGGTTTTTATTGCGGGAGTATTGCCTGTAATTGTATGGGTTGCTTTTGCTGGTGAAGCAACATTCTTTGCAGCTGGCGGGAAAAATATGGGTTTCGTCAAGGGACTTGCTTCAAACCTAGCCGGAGTATTCTGGGCGGCGGTTATCTTTTTTATTGTTGGTGCATGGGCTTCACCACTTGCCATGGGTTTAGCTGTATTTCTTGCAGTTGTAATGATGTGTATCCAGGCAAAAATTGAAATCTTATCATTTATTCCAGGAGCATTCATTGGTGCGGCGTGTCTTTTTGGCACTGCATCCGCCGATTTTCCAAGCGGAAATATTGTCGGTGTAGTCATTGCACTGGTACTGGGAGCAGTAATGGGATGGGTTGCTGAAAAAGCAGCGGGCCCACTTGCCGGTTTAATTGCAAAAAAATTTCCTGAAAAAGCAGTAGCAGAACAACAAGTGTAAAAATTATCAAAATCAGCTGAAGTTTATAATCGCATAAGTAAAAACGATGACCGATCACAGTCAAAAAGACGTATTGCCGAATAACACGATGTTAAGAAGCAATACGTCTTTTTGATTGGGCTAATTTCTTTTGGATTTTTATGCAAAGAATTTTTTATTTAGTTAAAGCAAACTGGCACATTTCACTATTGAACGCATAAAAATTATATGCATTTGAAAATGTATCGTCGAGTTTGACATAAATAAATCAATTAAGACATCTGGGTATAATATAGAAATTAAATACATTTAAAAAATATAAAAAGAATCCATTAACGATTATAGATAATTTTGACAAGTAAAGAATTTGTGCTATAATTAAACTGGAATGAAAGCAAAGTAAGGAGTTATTTATTGTGGTTGAAGCAGACGGTAAATTAAAAAAACGAACTTTATATAGTGATGAAATACGAGAAGTAATCAAACAGGCAATTATCAGTGAGGAGTTAAAGCCCGGAGAGCGGGTGGTAGAAACGCGCTGGGCGAAAAAACTGGGGGTTTCCCAATCACCTGTGCGAGAGGCCATCAGAGATCTCGAGATGATGGGCTTTATTGAGAACCGCCCTTATCAGGGTGCCTTTGTGCGCAAAATGGATAAGAAAGATGTGATTGATGCTTATTATGTCCGGGAAGCTCTGGAGATGGCCGCCATGCGCTATGCCGTTGAAGTCATTACCGATGATCAGCTGGAGGATATCCTCAATGTAATGGATGAAATGAAACAAGCGGTTAAAGATGGAAACTTTGAACTTTTTGTTGAAAAAGACAGCTTGTTCCACGAAAAAATTATGGAAATCTCTAATAATGAGCTGCTAATCAAGCTTTGGAATCAATGTAAAATACGGGAATATACCAGTATTAGTGCCTGGATTTCAGATCTTACTTTGGAAACATTAGCTGAACGGCATAACAGTCTTTATCAGGCATTAAAAACAAGAAGTAAAGAAATGGCCATGGAAGCGGTCACCGAGCATTTTGAAGTATTGATTGAAGAAATGAATAATATTTCCTGACAAGAGGAAGTTGAGAAGAACAATAAAAAAAATTCGAATCTGTTTAACAGAAATTCGCATAATGATTAAAGAGTAGTCATTGTGCGAGTTCTGTTAAACAGATTTTTTTTACGTAAAATTAATTATACAAAATTTGCGAAATATCATTTGACATTAGCAAAGGGAGGTGTTACTATTCATCTATAAAATATAATCGATTATATATAATATTTAAAAAAATATGCCGTACAAAGGAAAATTAAAATATTGTATGAATAGCAATGGTATGAAAACGCTAATTTTTGTAGTACTTAAAGCGCTGCTGATGAATGCTAAAAATTCTATTGTTAGTTTTTCAAGTATTTTTAAATTTTTACTTTAAATTTGGAGGTTCAATTATGTCTGATTGTGAAAAGACCAATTACATTGGAAAAAGTGTTCAAAGAGTCGACGTATACGAAAAGGCGACTGGTAAAGCAAAGTACTTTGAGGACTATCAGGTTCAGTATCGGGATTTGTTGCATGTAAAGGTTTTACGGAGTCCGCATGCCCATGCAAAAATTGTGAGTATTGATGCGAGTGCAGCTGAGGCGCTACCAGGTGTTGCAACTGTTGTAAAAGGAAGTGATCCTGATATTGCATGGGCGGATATCCCTTATGCGTCAAGTTATTATGGAAATCCGGCAAAAGATGAAGTTATCTGGGCGGGGCAGGCTGTTGTGGCGGTGGCTGCAGAAAGTATCGAAATTGCTGAGCAGGCATTGGAACTGGTGAAGGTGGTATATGAAGAATTGCCTTATGTAGTTGATCAGCGCGAAGCCTTCAAAGCGGATGCCGTATCGGTTACCAGTCCAGAATTGGGAATTGCTGCTGGCTATGGTGGGGTTCAACCAGAAGGTCCGAATGTAATGGGGAGTTACAAATTAACCCATGGTGATGTCGAAAAAGCTTTTGCTGAAGCGGATGTAATCGTTGAAGAAGAGTATCAGGCTGGTAAAAAATCAACCTCCCAAATCGAGTGTAACGGTAGCATTGTTGAATACCACGAAGGTGGTGGGGTGACTATTATTACCAATGGTTGTGGAGTTCACGGGGTTGTCAAGAATCATATTCTAACCATGTATCCACAGCTTTCATCAAATAAGGTTCGGGTTATTCAACCGGTTACTGGTGGTAGCTTCGGCAATCGTTTGTTTCCTCTGGTAGAACCCTTGGCAGTGTTGATGGCCTTAAGAACAAAAAGAACCGTTTCATATGTTTTAACCCGAAAAGAAATGTATACGTCATCACCATCGAATTGGCCGGTCTACACCAAATTAAAATTGGGAGCAAAAAAAGATGGTACTATCATTGCTGAAAAACTTGAGCTAGTAGAGGATGCCGGGGCTCAAATCCGGGGTTATTTTGATGGCCGCCTATCTTCTTCCGGTTTAATGTGTGTCTACAACATTCCCAATGTTCAATGCGATTCGTATGCAGTACGAACTAACACTATGCCATGCGGACCATATCGTGGACTGGGTTGTGCTGAATCAGAATGGGCAATGGAAAATTTGATCGATGTATTAGCTGAAAAACTGGATATGGATCCGTTGGAGATTCGCTTAAAAAATATTTTAAAGAAAGGCGAAACCAATCCTTATGGCGAAAAAGTGACCAGTATTGGTTTGGGAAGATGCCTGGAAGCAGTTGCCGATGCCATTAATATTGATGAACCTTGCCAACAGGATGGTGGTCCATGGAAATATGGAAAAGGAATTGCGGCTGCTGGAAAACAAAATACACCACTTGGGCGAGCCGAAGCGGATTGTCTGGTTCATAGTGATGGTAGCATCGAATTACTGGTCAGCTGTGATGAACAGGGGATGGGAGTTCAGACAACCCTCAGACAAATGGCAGCAACGGAATTCCAGATTGATATTGAAAAAGTAAAAGTTACCAGAGCAGACACAGCGATAACACCGTATGATAATTTTGGAGCCTCCAGTCGAACCACCTACACAACCGGGAATGCTGTGATCATTGCCTGTCAGGATGCCATCGACCAGTTAAAGGAAGCAGCTGGTCGGAAAGTTGGTCTGGCCAAGAAACAGGTGACCATTAAAAATGGTAAAGCTTATTTTGTCGGATCAAATATTGAGTCTATTGATATTGCTGATCTGTATGAACCGTTTAGTTTCTTCACTCAACAGACCTGGGGTCTTTTAAAAGGAACACCAGTCAGAGGACGCGGGGTGTTTTGTCCAGCGCCTGCAGTTGAGTGGTTTGGGCCTGGTCATGAAGATGGACGGACACCGAGAATGTGGAACTGGTATCAGTACAGTGCTTTTGGTGCTGAAGTTGCTGTGAATGAAGAAACCGGGCAAATTAAAATTTTGAAGCTGATGAGCACCGCTGATACCGGTAATCCGATTAATCCAAAACTGGTTGAAGGTCAGATTGATGGTGGTGTGATTATGGCCTTGGGATTCTCCATCATGGATCATCACATGTTCCAGGACGGTAAAATGATGAATCCTAATATGTCAGACTACCGTTTGCCAACAACTCTGGAAACACCACTTCAGAAAAACTTTATGCGGGCAATTCTTCCAGATCCATTGCCAGATGGCCCATTTAACGCGAAAGGGATGGCAGAATCGATTATGATTCCGGTTGGACCGGCTATTGCCGCAGCCATCTATCAGGCCATTGGGGTAAGACCGACAGAAATGCCAATGACAGCAGAAAGAGTATTGAAATTGATTAAAGATAAGGAGGCCAGTGATGCAAAATAGAGCAAATTATATTCAAGTTGAGTGTGAAATAAATGGAAAGGCAGTCGATTTACTAGTCTCACCAGATCGGACTGTGGTTGACGTTCTAAGAAACGAGCTGGGTTTGACAGGAACAAAGCAAGGGTGCGATGATGGCAATTGTGGTGCCTGCACCATTCTGGTTGATGGGAAAGCGGCAAAAAGTTGTTCGATGCTGATTGGACAGGCGAGAAATAAAAAAATAACGACCATTGAAGGAGTGAGCAATGGTGATGTGCTCCATCCGATGCAGCAGGCATTTATTGATCACTTTGCGATTCAGTGTGGCTTCTGCACACCAGGAATGATTATGACGGCGATTGCTATTTTAAATGAGAATCCCAACGCCACCGAAGAAGATATTCGGGAAGGTCTACATGGGAATTTATGTCGCTGCACCGGTTATGTAAAAGTGGTCGAAGCCATTGAAGATGCACGCGATAAGATTAATGCCGGGGGTGTGAACTAATGAAATTTAATGCATATTACGAACCGAAAACTGTTGAAGAATGTGTCCAAATTTTAAGCGAGCAGGGATCAGATGTTAAAATGCTGGCCGGTGGAACCGACCTGGTTATTCGCTTAAGAAGCCGTGCGCTAAAACCAAAAACAGTGGTGAGTCTAAATGCCATTCCTGAATTAAGCGAAGTTTCTTTAAAAGAAGATGGCCTTTATATCGGTGCCATGGCTCGTCTGATGGATGTTTCCAAATCAGAACTGTTAACGGGTGCCTGGAAAATTGTTAAAACCGGTGCCGGAAATGTATCCAGCATGCAGGTCCGAAATATTGCCACCCTTGGTGGAAACAGCTGTAATGCATCGCCCAGTGCTGATACCGTTCCGGGTTTGGTCGTTTCCGGAGCAATTGCCAACATCGTTGGCAAAAATGGCAACAGAAGTGTTCTTCTGGAAGAATTCTTTACCGGCCCGGGCAAAACTGTGTTAGCCGATGACGAAATGCTGGTCAGTTTTAAGATCCCTAAATATGCCGACAAAACCGGCGCTGTTTACAAAAAATATTCAATTCGGGGCGATACGGACATCGCCATTATCGGTGTCGCCGGAAAAGTCACCTTGAATGCGCAAGATGAAGTGGTGGATGTAAAAATCGCTCTGGGTGGTGTCGCCCCAACTGTCATCCGGGTGCCAAAAGCGGAAGCCCTATTATCAGGAAAGAAGCTAACCGATCAATTAATTGAAGAAGCAGCAGTGATCGCTTCAGAGTCGTGTACACCGATAACCGATGCTCGTGCGACAAAAGAGTATCGAAAAGAAATGGTCAAGGTATGGGTACGACATGTACTAAAGGATGCGGCACAGGAAGCTCAAAAAAACTAAGCCAGTTAAGGAGCAGAAATGATGCCGCAAGGCATCGCTGCTCCTTTTTTTACAAATAAATCAACCTCACCTGTTGAGAAAGGAAATTAAAATGGAAAAACTAACACCAAATGTTTATACCGAAACAAAGATTCGGGGGTGTAACCCAAGTATTGTTTTTACCAAAGAAGGATCAGTGTTTATCGATAACGCTCAGTGGTTAAGCAGTTTGCTTGAGATGATCGCCTTTGCTGAGCAAAAAGGGCCCATTAAATACATGATTAATACCGAACCACATATTGACCATATTTTTGGGAATCATTGGTTTGCCGGTAAATGCCCAATTATCGGACACGAAGCGATGAACAAAGATTTCTTTCTGGTGCCGGGGGAAATGGACGGCTATGACTACAGTGTTGATGTACTAACCCGCCAGGATCCCAAGGGGCTGGAATTAATGCCCTCCCGAGAAGATTACATTATTAACAAACCGCAGATTACCTTTTCAAAAGATCTGTCCCTGAAAGTTGGAGATCACACTTTTAAGCTGTATCACACACCAGGACACTCGGATTCGCAGATTGCCGTACATGTACCAGAGGAACGAACCGTATTTGTCGGAGATACTGTCTTTTCCGATTGTCAAATCTGGCTCCACTCGGCTAATATCGATGAACTGATTGCATCACTTAAGTTTATCTACTCTCTGGATGTGGATCACGTTGTCCCGGGACATGGTCCGGTTGTTAAAAAGTCATATATTATGAACCAGCTCTCGTTTATTTATGAATGGATCACAGCGGTTGCCGATGGTATAAAAAATGGCTGGACTCAGGAAGAGTGTATCGCACGGATCAGCTTTGCCAACCGATGCCCGGTGGATATTGGTCAGGATGAAATGATGGAATACATTCAACGAACAAATATCATCAAGTGTTACAACTACTTAACCCAGGGATAAGCGACCGAGCGTTTTTCTAAAAGAAAAAAGGAGGCTATTTTACAGATGAAATTGAATTCAATTAATAACGTTTCGATTATCGGAACTGGCATGATCGGTGCCAGTATGGCCGTGTTGTTTACCGGGAATGGCTATAAAACAACCATCCTGGCACATAATGATGCCGAAATAGAAGCCGGTAAACAACGTTATCAGGCCTGTTTTGAAGATTTAGTGCAAAAAAAGCTAGTTACCGAAAAACAATACAAGGCTTGCGAAAAACTGTTGACGATAACAACCAATTATCAGGATCTTGTTGATACGGAGCTGATTTTTGAATGTGTGGTTGAAAATCTGGCGGTTAAACACAGTGTTTATCAGGCCATTGAAGCGAACTGTCCAAACTTTAAAGCCATTGCCTCGTCGACATCAGCGATTTCAGCGGATGATCTGGCTGAAGGCTTGAAGCAAAAAGAAAAGCTGGTAGTGGCTCATCCATGGAATCCACCCCACCTGGTTCCCTGTGTAGAGCTGGTACCGAGTCAATGGTCAGAAGCAGGGGTTATTGAGGCCATTTATGAATTTCTGGAATCAGTCGGACGAAAAGTGGTGGTCATGAAAAAAGCTGCTCCCGGATTTATTGGCAACCGTCTGCAACACGCCCTATACCGGGAAGCCGTCCACATGGTAGAACAGGGCATCGCGTCACCGGAAGACATTGACAAAACCTTAAAATACAGTTTTGTACCTCGTTATACCTCCATCGGTATTTTTGAACATTTTGACTATGCCGGTTTGGATATGATCGTCAGCATTGATGACTATCTTTTCCCGGATCTTTCTAATGCCGACAAAACCCCGGATTACATCCGGTCACGCTTTGAAAAAGGTGACCTTGGGCAGAAAACTGGTTTAGGTGTCTACGACTGGTCCCAGGTGGATATGGACGCATTCCGGATGAAAGCTGCAAAACCTTATTTTGAATTTTTTAACTGGAGTTTGCCTGAGGAAGAATAAAAACAGTAAGGATTGAAAGGAGTATCAACGTGATATCAAAAGAACAAAAACTTTGGATCTACGAGATCATGAATAAAATCAGATATTTTGAATTAAAGGCTTTGCGCCTGTTTGAAGAAAATAAACTGCGTGGATCGGTTCATTTATATGCTGGCGAAGAAGCCGTTGCTGCCGCTGTTTGTGCGCAATTGACCGATGACGATTATATCACCAGTACCCATCGGGGTCATGGTCATTGCATTGCGAAAGGGGCTCAGTTGGATAAAGCCATGGCTGAACTCATGGGTAAAGAAACCGGTTATTGTAAAGGCCGCAGTGGTTCGATGCACATTGCCGATTTCACCAAGGGAAACCTTGGTGCAAATGCCATTGTCGGCGGGGGCATCCCGATTGCCACTGGCGCAGCACTGGCGGCCAAGCTTCAGAAAAATGACAAGGTTGCGGTTTCATTCTTTGGGGATGGAGCATCTAACGAAGGAACCTTTCATGAAAGTCTGAATCTGGCAGCGGTTTGGAAACTGCCCATCATTTTTATCTGTGAAAACAACGGTTTTGGAATTTCAGTACCGGTTGCACAGTCAACATCGGTTGAAAACATCAGCGATCGTGCTGTTGGTTACGGGATTCCTGGGGTAACAGTTGACGGCAATGATGTTTTTGCTGTTTATGAAGCGTTTGAAACCGCCGTTAAACGGGCTAAAGCTGGCGACGGTCCGACTTTAATTGAATGTAAAACGTATCGAACCCTTGGCCATTGGACCGGAGATCCTCAAACCTACCGGGATAAAAAAGACGTTGAGATGTGGCGGGATACCAAAGATCCGATTCAATTGTTTAAAAAAGTTCTGGTTGATGCTGGCGATTTCACGGCCGCAGAACTGGATACGATTGAAGAAGCCGCAAAAGTGGAAGCAGATGCGGCTGCCGAGTTTGCCATTAACAGTCCGAATCCGGATCCTGCCGATGTGATGGACGATGTTTTCTACGAAGCTTGAGAAAGGAGCAAAAATGAGTAAAAAAACTTACGCAACAGCCATTCGGGACGTTATTGCAGAAGAAATGCGTCGGGATGAAAATGTTTTTGTAATGGGAGAAGATATTGAGTTGCTGGGTGGTATTTTTGGATGCACTCGGGATTTATACAAGGAATTTGGCACCGATCGGATCAGAAATACGCCGATCTCCGAAGCAGCGATGATTGGAGCCGGTGTAGGGGCCGCCTGTGCTGGCATGCGCCCCATTGTCGAACTGATGTACATGGACTTTACCTTAGTTGCTGCCGATCAGATTATTAACCAGGCTGCCAAAACCCGCTATATTTTTGGCGGTAAAGCAAAGATTCCCCTGGTCATCCGGGGACAACAGGGAATTGGACGGGGAAATGCCGCCACCCACAGTCAGAGTCTGGAAACTATTTTTATGCACTTCCCCGGGATCAAGGTAGCTTGTCCGTCCAATGCCGCCGATGCTGCAGGACTTTTAAGAACCGCGATTCGCGATGATAACCCGGTAATGTTCTTTGAACATAAGGCGCTTTATGCTTCGAAATTCGAAGTACCGGATGATCCGGATTTCTGTATCCCTTTTGGTCAGGCTGAAATTAAGCGAACCGGTAAAGATGTCACCATTGTAGGTTCACTGCTTTATGTCAGCAGAGCACTGGAAGCGGCAGCTGAACTGGAAAAAATGGGGATTGATGCCGAAGTGATTGACCCCCGAACAATGGTACCTTTTGATATGGACACCATTATCGAATCGGTTAAAAAAACCGGCAAACTGGTGGTTGTTCATGAAGCCCATAAGGTCGCCGGTTGGGGAGCAGAAGTTGTTTCACAGGTGGTTGATGGCGCATTTAAATATTTAGATGCCGCACCGATTCATCTGGGTGCCAAAGCCTGTCCGCTTCCTTTTAATATTGAATTGGAAAATGCCGTGGTACCCAGTGTGCAGCAGATCGTTGAAGCAGCAAAAAAAGTATGTTATCGATAGATTCGATAGTTAGGAGGATAGCATGGCAGAATTTATAATTATGCCCAAACAAGGTCTCCAGATGACCGAAGGAACCATTATGGAATGGTTGGTTGGAGAAGGAGAAGAAGTCATTGCCGATGCGCCGTTATTTGAAATGGAGACGGATAAACTGACCATCTCCATTGACGCCAGTATCAGTGGCACCTTGTTAAAAATAATTCATGAAGCTGGCGCCGTGGTTCCAATCACCGAGCCGATTGCCATTGTTGGTGACAAAGGCGAAGATTTTTCCGCCTTATTGGATTCCATCGGGGCACCGGCAGCCGCTGCAGCGGTTGCTGAAAGTGCGGAGCCAGTGCAGATTGAGGAAGCAGCGATCGAAACAGCAACCGTTAAGGCACCACGAACTGGACGAGTTTTTGCTTCTCCCCGGGCTAAAATGCTGGCGGAAGAAAAAGGGATTGATGTTGCCGATCTTGATGGTTCTGGTCCGGAGGGACTGGTCATTGAAAAAGATGTTCTGGATTATGTGCTTAATCCGGCACAAAAAACAGCTGCAACGCCATTGGCAAGAAAAATTGCCGAGTTGGAAAATATTGATATCAATGGGGTTCAGGGATCTGGCGTCCGCAATAAAGTGTTAGCAGACGATGTGCGTTTATCGGCATCAGTCAGTCAGGGACCGATTCAGATGGTAGCGCCACTTGATGAAGAATTGATTCCCATCAAAGGGATGCGAAAAATTGTCGCGGAACGGATGAAACAAAGTCTTGGTGAAATGGCCCAGGCCAACCATCGCATCACCGTCGATATGACCAATTCGGTAGCCTTAAGAGAACAGTACAAAGCAGTAGGCAGAAAGGTCAGCTACAACGACATCGTGCTGCGCTGCGTGGCCAAAGCCTTAACTGAATTCCCAATGATGAATTCCTCCTGGACCAGTGAGGGTATTGTGCTTAAGAAATATGTGAATATGGGTATGGCGGTAGCGATTGATCAGGGTTTAATTGTCCCGGTCATTAAAAATATTCACCTCAAATCGTTGGATCAAATTTCCAAAGAATCCAGTGAGCTGGCCTCAAAAGCAAAAGAAAACAGACTTCAGCCGGAAGACTATAGCGGCGGAACTTTTACCGTTTCCAATCTGGGGATGTTTGATATTGATGGCTTCACTGCCATTATTAACCCCCCAGAGGCCGGTATCCTGGCGGTTGGAAAGCTGGCCAAACAACCGGTAGTAAACGGTGATGAAATTGTTATCCGAATGATGATGCAGCTCAGCCTGACCTTTGATCATCGTACCGTGGACGGTGCGCCGGCAGCTCAGTTCTTGAAACGGATTAAAGAATTACTGGAAAATCCAATGTTGCTGATTTAAGGAGAATGACGTTATGAAATATGATGTTGCAGTTTTAGGAGGAGGCCCCGGGGGATACGAAGCAGCGATTCGCTGTTCTCAGTACGGTCTCAAAACAGTGCTCATCGAAGCAAGAGAACTTGGCGGTACCTGTTTGAATCGTGGTTGTATTCCGACCAAAGCCTTGCTTCATGGCGCCGAATTTTACGATGAAGCAAAGGGTGCCCAGGAGTTTGGCGTGCTTTTTAACAATCTCGCATTTGACTATGAAAAATTGGCAGCCCATAAAGATAAGATCGTCAGCAGATTAAGAAAGGGCATTGAAGGTCTTGAAAAAGCCCATGGCGTCAACGTCATTAAAGGCTTTGGGGTACTAAAAAATGCGAATGAAATAGCAGTAAATGGGGAAATGGTTGTTGCCGATCACATCATTCTGGCCACCGGTTCCGCCCCCTTTTTACCACCCATTCCAGGCGTTGAGAATAAATCGGTTATGACCAGCGACGAAGTTCTGGAAATGAAACAGTGTCCGGAAAGTCTGGTGATTATCGGAGGCGGCATTATCGGCATCGAATTTGCTACCTTATACGCATCGCTGGGAAAAAAAGTGACAGTTATCGAAATGCAGCCGGATATTCTAAAGGGAATTGACAAGGAAATTGTTAAGGAACTGTCCCAGATTCTTAAGCGAAAAGGGGTTCAGATTATCGCTGGTGCCAAGGTGACTGGGATTGAAGAAGCGGAAGAAATTACCGTGAATTATGAAAAAGATGGACAGCTGAACCATGCTACCGGATCCCATTGCATTGTCAGTGTTGGTCGAAAAGCGCAAATCGATCAGATCGGTTTGGAATCTGTTGGCATTAAGCGCAATGGCGGATTTGTTGAAGTTGATGCCTATCTGAGAACCAATATCCCTAACATCTATGCGATTGGTGATATCACCGGAAAAATCCAGCTGGCTCATGTTGCCACAAAACAGGGGATGGTTGCTGCCGAAAACATTATCGGCAAACAGCAGCGGATGAACTATGAGGTGGTACCTTCCTGTCTTTACACCAATCCGGAAATAGCCTGGATTGGCCTCAGTGAAGAGGAAGCAATCAAGGCTGGAAAGAACATAAAAATCGGACGTTATGGTGTCGGCGGCAATGGCAAGTCCAGTGTCATGGGACATAGCAAGGGACTGATCAAATTGGTCTGCGACCATGCCACTGGCGAAGTTTACGGTGCTCAGATCATGGCCCCCAGAGCCACTGATATGATCGGAGAAATTGCAATAATTATGGAATGCGAAGGTACCATTGAAGAATTATCAGACACCATTCATCCTCACCCCACCGTTTGCGAAATTATTCTAGAGGCGGCTCACGATGTGGAAGGGCTGTGCTGTAATGCACCACCAAAGAAATAAAATTCAGGAGGAAAATATAATGAAAAAAATTAAAGTAGGCGTAGCAGGATATGGCGTCATTGGTCAGAGACTGGCCGACGCAGTGGCATTGCAAGGCGATATGGAATTGGTAGGGGTTGCTGATTTAGCACCGACTCTGTCAATCCGGGCATTAAAAGAAAAAGGGATGCCTTACAACTTGTTTTTAGTGGACATGAACCGGAAACCAGAGTTTGAAGGCCTGGAAATTCCTATTGCCGGATCGTTTGAAGACCTGGTCGATCAGGTTGATATTATGCTGGATTCTTCACCAGGCGGTGTCGGCGTTAAAAACAAAGAACTCTACGCATCAAAAGGCGTGAAAGCTATTTTTCAGGGTGGCGAAAAGAATTCAGTCGCTGATGTCTTTTTCCATGGCTATGCCAATTACGAACAGGGCGTTGACCAGGATTATTTGAAACTCACCAGCTGTAATACCACCGGCCTGATTCGTGCCGTTGATTGTCTGGATCGAAACTGTGGTGGGGTCGAAAAAGTAGCCATAACCATTATCCGTCGGGTTGCCGATCCCGGTGATTATCACCGTGGTTTAACCAATGCGCTACAGGTTGACAAGGCGCCTTCCCATCAGGCTGTTGATTTAATGACCATTATGCCTCATGTTGAAGCCACAGGCGTGCTGGTTCATACACCAGTAACCCATGGGCATATTATCACCGTTCTGGCCACTGGTAAGAAAAAAATCACCAAAGCAATGGCCTTGGAAGCATTCAAAAACATCCCCGTATTCGGGTGGTAAAAATTGATGATGGTTTCCAGGGAAATGCCTCCTTCTTCCGATATGCCAGAGATCTGGGCAATACCAGAGGTGACATGTATGAAATAGGATTATGGGAAGATTGTATCGTCGAAAGCGGAAACGATATTATGTTTGCCATCAATATTCCTCAGGAAAGCGTCACCATTCCCGAAACAATAGATGCGGTCAGAGCGGCTACCGGGATGCAGCAAACCCGAGAAGACGGTACAGCAGCTACCAACAAATATTTAAATTGCCAATGCCGTTAAGGGGAGTGGACCAATGAAATTTGGAATTAAAACTCTGGATGATTATCAGTTTTCGGGAAAAACAGTGCTTCTGCGGGTGGATATTAACCAGCCGGTGGACAAACAAAAAAATATCTTAAAAGATATTACGAGGATCAAAGCCTGTGTACCGACCATCCGGGAATTGTCGGATAAGGGCGCAAAGGTGGTTATTCTGGCCCATCAGGGCAGTGATATCGAATATGAAAACTTTTATACCACCGAACCGCATGCAAAAGTTTTAACCGAACTGCTTAATAAAGAAGTGAAATTTGTTGAGGATGTCTGCGGACCCACTGCCAGAACTGCGATTGCAGCTTTGAATGATGGCGAAATTCTGCTATTGGATAACGTTCGTTTTGTCTCGGAAGAACAGACCTTATTTGAAACGAATTTAAAATTAAGCCACGAAGACCAGGCTAAAACCCTCCTGGTGAGAAAACTGGCACCTCTGGCTGATCTATATGTCTGTGATGCTTTTGCAGCTGCCCACCGGGATCAACCCTCCCTCTGCGGTTTTGAACAGGTACTGCCGTCAGCGATGGGAAGATTGTTTGAAGAAGAGTACAGTGTCCTGTCGGAAATTACCGAAAATCCGGGCAGACCATCAGTCTTTGTTTTAGGCGGTGCCAAAATATCGGATGCCTTTATCATGATGAACTCGGTGCTGGGAAAAGGAATCGCCGACACGGTTCTGGCCGGTGGTTTAGTGGGAAACATCATGTTACTGGCAAAAGGATATGACATCGGCGCAAGTTCAAAAGCCTTTATTGAAAAAAGAGGGTTTAATCAATACATTGAAGATGCCAAAGAACTACTGGAAAAATATGGGGTGATGATTGAATTACCGACGGATTTAGCCTATCTGGATGACGGGGTCAGAAAAGAAGTGAAACTGTCTGATTTGCCGGTTGATGAAATGCTGGTGGATATTGGGCACGAATCAACCCAAAAATTTCAGGAGATCATCCTTGGCGCCAAAACAGTTTTCACCAACGGACCAATGGGGATTTTTGAAGAAGAAATCACCGAATACGGCACCAAAAGTGTCTGGGATGCCCTGGGAAAAACCGCAGCTTACACCGTTATCGGCGGCGGTGACAGCATTACTGCTACCAACAAATATGATTTAAGCGAAAAAATTGATTATATCTGCACTGGCGGTGGTGCCCTGATCCGGTTTTTAACCGGCGAAACCCTGCCGGTTGTCAAAGCATTGATGCATGGTTCAACGATAAAGGAAAAATAAAAACGGACACCAGACACTAAGAAGGAAATTTAGAGAGGTTATTAAAATGGATTATGCACAAGAATCACTAAAACGCCACTATCAATGGAAAGGGAAACTGGAAGTTAATTCTAAGGTTTCCGTAAATAACAAGGAGGATCTGTCTCTGGCTTACACCCCGGGGGTAGCCCAACCTTGTCTTGAAATTCAAAAAGATATCAGCAAAAGTTATGAACTGACTGGCCGTTGGAACACCGTAGCCGTCATCAGTGACGGAACTGCGGTTCTGGGTCTGGGGGACATTGGCCCGGAAGCAAGCATGCCGGTCATGGAAGGTAAATGCGTTTTGTTTAAAGAATTTGGCGATGTCGATGCCATTCCGCTGTGTATCCGTTCCAAGGATGTGGATGAAATTGTTCAGGTGGTTAGTCTTCTGGTTGGCAGTTTCGGTGGCGTGAATCTTGAAGACATTGCCGCTCCCCGCTGTTTTGAAATTGAGAAACGACTCAAGGAAATCTGCGATATTCCCATTTTCCATGATGATCAGCATGGTACCGCGGTGGTCACCCTGGCGGCGGTGTTAAACGCTGCGAAATTAACCGGTAAAAATATTAAAACTATGAAAGTGGTCATGAACGGCGCCGGATCGGCGGGTATAGCCATAGCCAAGCTGCTTTTGCAGGTGGGTGTTTCTGACATCACCATGTGTGACCGCGTTGGTATCATTTATGATGGACAGCCGGGTTTGACGCCGGATAAGCAGGAAATTGCGCGGGTAACCAACAAAGAACGAATAAAAGGAAGTCTTGCCGTTGCAATCAAGGATGCCGATGTGTTTATTGGGGTATCCGCACCGGGTACCGTCACCCCAGAAATGGTGCTGTCCATGAAAAAAGATCCGATACTATTTCCAATGGCCAATCCCATCCCGGAAATCATGCCGGATCTGGCCTTGAAAGCCGGAGCAGCGGTTGTTGGTACCGGACGCAGTGACTTTGCCAACCAGATCAATAACGTCTTAGCCTTTCCGGGGATTTTTAGGGGAGCACTGGATGTTAGAGCCAGCGATATCAATGACGCCATGAAAATCGCCGCTTACGCCATTGCCGGTTTGGTAACCGATAACGAGCTCCGTTCTGATTTTATCATTCCCAATGCTTTTGATCCCCGCATTAAAGACGCAGTCGCCAAAGCGGTGGCAAAGGCGGCTGAGGAAAGCGGTGTCAGCCGCATCTAGGGGTTGGAGTCAGTTATGAAAATAGATATAGCAATTGGAAAAGAAAAACAAGTGGTTGATATTCCTGACGAAAATCTGGCAGCAATCTTAACACCAAATCCTATCGAAGTGACAACAAAGGGTGAAGAGGCCGTCTGTGCGGCGCTTCAAAATCCCATTGGGACAGCCGCGTTAAAAGAGCTTATTAAACCAGGTGAAAAGGTTGTGATTATTACCAGCGATATTACCCGGCCATTGCCATCACATGTCGTATTACCGCCGATTCTTCATGAACTGAAAAAGAAGGGCATCCGGTGTGAAGATATAACCATTGTCTTCGCTCTGGGGAGTCACCGAAAACATAGCCCCGAAGAAATGAAAAAACTGGTGGGAGATTACATCTATTCAACCGTCCGCTGTGTGGATGGCGATCCAAAAGATTTTGTGAATATGGGAAAAACAAAGCATGGCACTCCAGTAGATGTGACCCGGATTGTAGCTGAAGCAGATCGCCGCATTTGCCTGGGTAATATAGAATACCATTATTTTGCCGGCTACAGTGGTGGGGCCAAGGCAATTATGCCTGGCGTTTCAACCCGGGCCGCTATTCAGAAGAATCACAGCTGTATGGTCGATCCATTGGCGGTGGCTGGAAAAATTGATGACAATCCGGTGCGACAGGATCTGGAAGAAGCAATTGAATATTGTCCCATTGACTTTATTGTCAACGTCATTCTTGATGAGAAAAAAAATATTATCCATGCCGTGGCCGGACATTATATCGAAGCCCATCGGGAAGGTTGTAAATTCCTGGATCAATTGTACAGTAAGCCGATCGCTGCCCTGGCAGATATTGTGATTGTCTCGCAGGGAGGTTCACCCAAGGATTTAAATCTCTATCAAACTCAGAAAGCCCTGGACAATGCTAAACATGCCGTCAGAGATGGCGGCATCATCATTCTGGTAGGGGCTTGTGAAGAGGGCTTTGGCGAAGGTGTCTTTGAAAAATGGCTGTTGGCAGCTGATGATTCCCAATCTTTAATTGAACGGATCAAAAATGATTTTCAATTGGGGGGGCATAAAGCGGCAGCCATTGCCATGGTTCTGGAAAAGAGCGAGATCTTTTTTGTTTCAAAAATGAAACCGGAAGTGGTTGAATCCATCTTTATGCAGCCCTATATCACCGTTCAGGGGGCCTTAAAGGCCGCCTTTAACAAACTGGGTCACGATTGTAAAGTCCTGGTAATGCCCCATGGTGGCTCAACCCTACCAATTTTAAAACAATAGCATTATCATCAAAGTTTTGTTTATTAGTATTTGTTTATAGGCCGACTCCTTCAATGGAGGAGTCGGTTTTATGCGAAAGAGGTGATTAAGTGAAAAAAATAAAGGAAGGTGCTATCATTCTGGCAGCTGGCATGTCCTCGCGAATGGGTGACTTTAAACCGGTCCTTAAAATAGGCAATTTTTCAATCTTAGAGCGAATCATTTTAACCTTTCAGGACGCCGGGATCACAGAAATTATTGTGATTACCGGAAATAAGGCCAGAATTGTGGAAGAATTGGTTAAAGAACTGAACGTTACCTGTCTTCATAATCATGATTTTGCCACCACTCAAATGTTTGATTCGGTGAAAATCGGTTTGCGATACCTGGAACATCAGTGTGAACGCATTCTCATTACGCCCATCGATATTCCTTTGTTTACGAAAGAAACGGTGATGAAACTGACGGCTTCAAAAGGGGTGTTTGTGAATCCTGTGCATTGTGGTGTAAAAGGGCATCCCTTTATGATTGACACCCGGGTTTTGCCAGAAATATTAGCTTATACCGGAAACAAAGGCTTACTGGGCGCTGTTGAGAGCTGTAATTATGAACAGATCGAGGTTGAAGTCGAAGACGAAGGCATTTTGCTGGATGCGGATACCAAAGATGAATTTAAAAGCTTGTTGGATTTATATTATAAACGAAAATTAAAACCAAAAGTTCGAGTCAGCGTGGAAAAGGAAGCATCCTTTTTCGGTACCGGTACTGAACAATTGCTAACTCTAATCAAGATCGGCGAATCGGTTAAAAGCGCCTGTGGAAAAATGAATCTTTCTTATAGTAAGGGTTGGAAAATGATTAATCAGGTTGAAGAACAACTGGGTTTTGCGGTCGTTTATCGGAAGCGTGGGGGAATGAACGGCGGAAAAACGATCTTAACGGAAAAGGGAAGCGAATTTTTGGAAAAGTATCAGAGATTTGAAAAGGAATCTCAAAAGAGCGTTAATGAAATATTTGATCGTTATTTTTTTTAAAAACGAATTGTTTTTTGAAATAACTCGATCTTAGGAGTAAGGAAAAAGTTAAATATTTGATAAGGTTTTTTTAGGATGATCAATGTTTTGAAAAAGCGCAAAACGAGGAGGTATATAATATGAAAGCTGCAATATTCGGAGCCGGACAGGGCGGAAATGCCTTAATAAATTTAATATCCAGTGATTATGAAATTGTTGCCTGTTTTGATAATAACCCTGACAAGTGGGGGTCAATTGTTTCGGGATTAAGCGTCAAGCCGCCGGATAAACTTCTGGATGATAACCCGGAGATTATTTGGACTGGCAGTTTAAACGCTGATGCGGCAATTGATATAGAGAATCAAATTAGAGGCCTGGGGTTTGGCGGAATCATTAAACATGCCAGTGATTTTAAGACAAAATATGATCTCCGACTGGCGGAGTTGCGGCTGATTGGCGATGAAATACAAAAGCGCCGGATCGCCGGAGCCATTGCTGAATTAGGCGTCTATCAGGGAAAATTTGCCCGGGAACTGAATCAGAATTTTCCGGATCGCAAACTGTATCTCTTTGATACCTTTGAGGGCTTTAAGCCGGAAGACATTGCCATTGAAAGGGGTTTGTCCAAAGCCAAAGTTGGGGATTTTTCTGATACCAGTGAAGCAGCTATTCTCAATCAAATGCCCTTTCCGGGGCAAGTTGTGATTATAAAAGGTCGATTCCCCGAAACTATTCCAGATCAGGAAATTCAATATGCCCTTGTCAGTATGGATGCTGATTTGTATGAACCCACTCGGCAAGGCCTTTCGTATTTTTATCCCCGGCTCAGTTCCGGTGGAGTAATGTTAATCCATGATTATAACAGTATGCAGTTTCCCGGGGTGAAAAAAGCGGTTGATGAGTATTTAAATGAGCAGAAGTTATTTTTAATTCCGCTCTGCGATTTTCATGGTACTGCCATGCTCATCAAAGCATAGATGTTGATTAAAGGACATGAGAAGCATATATCTAATTCGTCATTGCCAGCCAGCGTTTCCAAACGGGGTAAAATGTTGTCTTGGGAAACTTGATTTGTCATTGAGTGAAGAAGGGCGACTTGAGGCAAAAAAGTTGGCAGACTATTTTTCTAAGATCGCATTATCTATGATTATTACCAGCCCGCTGGCGAGGAGCCGGCAAACTGCCGAAATTATTTCAAATGGCAGATATCCTATTGTCTCTGTTGCTGAATTAGAGGAGATTGATACGGGATTGTGGGACGGATTGCCGTTTGATTTGATAAAACAAAAGTATCCAGATGATTATCAGCAGAGGGGAGAAAATTTGGCTAGAGTACCCTTTCCGAAGGGGGAATCGTATCATCAAGTTTTGATGCGGACAGAGCCGTGTATTGAGAAAATGATGAAAAAATACAATGGAAATTTGGCCATTGTTGGTCATGCCTGCGTCAATCAGGGATTGTTGAGCAAGTGGATGGGGTTGGATTTGGAGCAGGCGCTTGGGCTACACCAATCATATGGGAGCATTAGTCTGATTGAAATGGATGAACATTCTAAAAAAGTAAAGTATGTAGGAAAAAATTTAGAGGCAATTCCGGATCAAGATGAGTGCCAGGCTATTTTAGAAAGATTTCATGTCGGTGAGGACGTTAGAAATCACGGAAGATGTGTCTGCAAACTGGCATTGGAATGGACGGATCTTTTGATACAGAAAAATTATAATCTGAATCGTAACTTGATTGCTGCTTAGCAGCGCTGCTTCATGATATTGCCCGGGCTGAAAAAGAGCATGCACAAATTGGTGCAGATTGGATTAACAGAGAAGGTTACCCCCGTGTTGCGGAGGTGATTGAGTTTCATCATCTTCTTTCAAGTTATGATGAAGAGCGAATTACAGAAAAAACCATTGTCTATTTGGCAGATAAAAAGGTATCAGGGTGCCAACGGATCAGTATTGATGAACGGTTTAATAAAAGTAGAAAAAAATGTACTACTTTGGTAGGAAAAGTTAAACATCGTTTAGCTTATCTACAGGCAAAAAAAGTAGAGAGTCTGTTAGAAGAAGCGATGGGTTATTAAAAGGAGAAGAACAATGCAATTAATTGAAACAACCAACGCTGTTGGCCATGTACTCTGTCAGGATATTACCCAGATCATTAAAGGAGTCACCAAGGATGCAGTATTTCGAAAAGGCCATATGGTTAGAGCAGAAGATATTCCGGTATTATTATCGGTCGGCAAAGAAAATCTCTATGTCTGGGAAAAAGAAGAGGGGATGCTTCATGAAAACGAAGCGGCTGAAATTCTTTATGGCCTTTGTAAAGGCGAAAACATGCGGCCATCAGAAATCAAAGAAGGCAAAATCGAACTCATCGCTACCTGCGATGGGGTGCTTAAAATTGATTATGATAAAATGAATCGGGTGAATGCATTGGGCGAGATGATGATAGCCAGCCGACATGGAAATTTCCCGGTTAAAGCGGGAGATTTACTGGCGGGAACCCGGGTTATTCCGCTGGTGATTGCTGAAAGCAAAATGAATCGGGCTAAAGAAGTCTGTGGAGAAGGATCGATTTTTCAGATCCGGCAGTATGTCCATAAAAAAGTGGGGATTGTTACCACCGGCAGTGAAGTCTATAACGGTCGGATTAAAGATACCTTTACCCCGGTTATTGAAGAAAAGTTGGCTGAATTTGATGTCGAAATCATCGGGCATCAGATTACAGACGATAATCATGAGATGATTACCGAGTCCATTATGACGCTGCTAAACCAGGGAGCTGATATGATCATCTGTACCGGAGGAATGAGTGTCGATCCCGATGACCGTACTCCTCTGGCGATTAAAAATACTGGCGCAAAAATGATCACATATGGGGCCCCGGTGCTTCCCGGAGCGATGTTTTTATTGGCATATTACAAAGGCAACATCCCCATTGTGGGCCTTCCCGGGTGTGTGATGTATGCCAAACGGACCATCTTTGATCTGGTATTGCCGCGGATCATGACTGACGAACGGTTGCGAAAAGGAGATTTTACTGCTTTGGGGCAAGGTGGCCTTTGTCTTTCCTGTGACAGTTGTACATTCCCGAACTGTGGGTTTGGAAAAGGCGTTTAAAAAGGTTGTGGTTTTAAAAAATGCGAAAAATAAAGACAGATAAAGAGTAGGGGATAAGTTTTGAGTAATCTATATGAACTAATTAAAAAAAGCGATGCTAACCAGAAATATCTGGTCGCAACTGTGGTGGAAGGTGAGCATTTGGGTGAAAAGGTATTTGTATCCCTGGATAAAATTGTTTATGAAACGGGAAAAAGCAGTTTTTTGAAACATCATATTAAAATAATATTAAAACAATTGGAAACAGGAGTTATTACTGTTGAAGGGAACCGGATTTTCTGCGAAATATTACAGCCGGATAAAAAGTTGGTGATCTGTGGGGCTGGTCATGTTTCCATTCCGATTATAAAAATAGGACTACTGGCTGATTTTTCGGTTAGCGTCATTGAAGATCGTTTTACCTTTGCAAATGATGCCCTTCGGGCTGGGGCAAAACAGGTGATCTGTGAACCCTTTGAACAGGGACTTAAAAAAATCGATGGGGATAAAAATACCTATTTTGTCATTGTCACCCGGGGACATCGTTATGATCAGATTTGTCTGGAAGAAATCATCAAAAAAGAGCATGCTTACATCGGCATGATCGGCAGCAAAGTCCGGGTAAAGAAAGTTAAGGATCAGTTGGCCGAAAAAGGTGTGGATATAAAAAAACTGGAAAGAGTACATACACCCATCGGTTTAAATATTCGCGCAGAAACGCCGGTTGAGATTGCGATATCCATTATGGCCGAAATTGTCCAGGAAAAGAATCTAAAAAAGCAAAGCAGCGGTTATTCCAAAAAAATACTTGAGAGATTAAATGCAATTGAAGAGTCAAGCGAAAGAAAAGTCATGGCGACGATTATCAGCCGGAAAGGTTCGGCCCCCCGGGAAGTGGGAACTAAGATGCTAATCTATCCGGATGGCCGAACCGTGGAAACCCTTGGTGGTGGTTGTGCTGAAGCAGACATAAAAATAAGAGCCTTGAGTATGCTAAGCAGTGAAAAAGAAAAATCGGAGCTGCATCAAGTTGATATGACGGGATGGCAGGCAGAAGAAGAAGGTATGGTTTGCGGGGGGATTATCGAAGTATTTCTCGAAAGCATTGGGTTATAATAGCTATTCCAGAAAAATACGGATCAATGATGCGGTGACCATCGATAAAAAGAAAGTTGGATAAAATTATGCTGGATCAATATGGAAGAAAAATTGAATATATGCGGATCTCAGTGACTCAGAAATGTAATCTGAAGTGTATTTACTGTGATCCGGATGGTGAAAACTGCAAGGACAGCAAAGATGATAGTTTAACACCACGAGAATTTGAAAAGGTTGTCCGGTCCATGGTTGAGGCGGGGATTAAAAAAATCAGAATTACTGGCGGAGAACCGCTGTTGAGACGGGATATCTGCGAAATTATTTACAGAATATCGGAGATCGATGGTATTGAAGACATTGGCATGACAACTAACGGTATTCAGCTCTTGAAAATGGCGGCTGATTTAAAAGCAGCTGGACTTCACCGTCTCAACATCAGCCTGGATTCCCTGAAGCCAGAGAAATTTAAATTCATTACCGGTGGCGGAGATCTGAAAAAAACCATGGCTGGAATTGATCGGGCTTTGTCGTTAGGGATGACGCCAGTAAAGATTAACACCGTTTTGATTAAGGGGATCAATGATGATGAAATTGATGACCTCATCGAAATGACAAGGGATCGGCCGATTGAAATCCGTTTTATTGAACTGATGCCGATGGGGAGTTTTGGCGAAGATAACCGGGATAAGATTATTCACAATGATGATTTAATTGCAACAAGACCCGGTCTTCAATATCTGGAACGAACCGATAAGGGTTCACCGGCGGTTTATTATCAGATGGCCGGTTACACCGGTAAAATCGGGTTTATTTCACCCATGACCCACCAATTTTGTTCCGACTGCAACCGCATTCGTCTGACTTCCGATGGAAAAATCCGGCCTTGTCTGGGAAATAACGGAGAAGTAGATATTCGGGAAGCCCTTGACCTTAAAGCTGATAATTTCAATCAAATTGTCAGACAGATTATTTTGGATAAGCCAAAAGGACATCATTTCGGAGCGGATTTTACATCCTCACGAAGAATGAATATGATTGGCGGATGATTTAATGGAATCAAAAAATTAAATGTCATACATAACGAACGTAGGGAGAAATACGATGGAAATATTTCCGGATTTAGAACTGGTTCAGTGGCTTTGGGTTATTTTGGCGGCACTTTTAATTGGTGTATCAAAGACAGGCATCAGTGGTTTGCTTACATTGGTAATCCCGATATTAGCAGCTGTATTCGGCGGAAAAGCATCAACAGGAATCATCCTACCGATGCTGATTGTGGGAGATGTTTTTGCACTTTTTTATTATAAACATAATGCAAAACGAGAAGATATTCTTAAATTACTACCGTGGACTTTTATGGGACTGATATTCGGTTTAATCATTGGTGGGTATATCAATGATGAACAGTTCAAAAGCCTGATTGCACTTTCAGTGTTACTTTGTTTGTTTTTATTGATTTATTTCGAAAAAAAAGGCGATCAGTTGAAAATCCCCGACAAAACCTGGCTGCATGCTTCAGTGGGAATTCTTGCTGGGTTTACATCGATGATCGGAAATGCGGCCGGTCCCATTTTTAGTGTCTACCTACTGGCAAAAGGCGTGGATAAAGTAAATTTTCTGGGAATGACAGCATGGTTCTTTTTTATCGTCAACGTCACGAAACTTCCCATGCAAGTATTCATCTGGCATAATATTACGGTTCAGACCTTTGTACTGACGGGGTTAATGATCCCCTTTATTGGCATCGGTGCGGTTTTTGGGGCTTTTATAATTAAACGAATCAATGAAAAAGCATTCCGGTATTTAATTATTGGGATGACAGCAATTGTCGCATTGAAGCTCTTTTTTTAATAGAAGTAATCCTCAAAAGTTAGACATCTGATCGTATAAAATGGTAATAAAGCTCAGTACTTCGACAATCACTTTCGGATGGCTGAGCTTATTTTACTGAGTGGTACAGATATAAAATTTCTCAATCTGGGTATGCATCAAATACTCATTTTTACAAGACTGTAATTGTTTATAGTGCTCGGTTTGGGTATGTAAAGCCAAAGCTTTACTATCTTCCCAAATTTCTACAAGATATAATTGATCATCAGAATTAAGTGGATAAAAATAGTCGTATCTGATATTTCCAGATTCCTGCTTTGACTGTTCAACAACGCCAAGTTGAGTTAATGTCTTAATAAACTCGGTTCTTTTTCCCGGTTTTGTAGTATAGGTTACATTTAGTAGTAGGTTTTCTTTCGTTTTCATTTTTACCTCCATTGTTGAAAAATTTAATAAAAAGGCAACCTTGAAATACGGTTGCAGGTCTAATTGAAAAAGATTATACAGTGTTTGATTCAATAGGGATAGTTAGAACGAGAACTTTTCGGGTTAAGTATACCTTTTTATAATAAAGAACGCAAGCAATTAAACGATAATCGATTAAAAAAACCAGAAGTTCTATGCTACTCATGAGCACGATACTTCTGGTTTTATCAAGTTAGGAGATAAGAAAGACGCAGGGTTTAGTATTTAATAAAGCTGGTTCCGGGAACGCCACAAATGGCGCATTTATCAGGTACGGCTTTTTCAATATTACCGCAGAGGGGGCAGAGGTAGTAGAAAACTTCTTCGCTCTGATCGAGGTTTTCCAGGGCTTCCTGATAGAGTCGGGCATGAACCGCTTCAGCTTTCATGGCAAAGGTAAAGGTTTTAATGGCATCCTGATTACCTTCAGCTTCCGCTGTTTTTAGAAAATCCGGATACATCTCTGTAAACTCGTGGGTTTCGCCAGCCACGGCGTCTTTTAAGTTTTCAGCAGTGGTATGGATCTTTCCGGCGACTTCAAAATGTTTTAAGGCATGCAGGGTTTCAGCATCGGCGGCAGCTTTAAATAATTTAGCCGCATTGATTTTTCCATCAGCTTCAGCTTTCTTTGAGTATGCGGTGTACTTTCTGTTTGCCTGGGACTCTCCGGCAAACGCCTCCATAAGATTATTAAGTGTTTTTGATTCTGACATTTGTTTTCCTCCATATTAATATTTTAGTTAGGTAGTATAATTGATCAAGATTCTGGAAAGTTAGGGGTGCAATCCAGAAGAAAATTAGATCAACTTATAAAATAATAATTACTAAACAGTAATGAATATAAATAAGATAGCATAGAATAATCAGAGTGTCAATAAGATATGCAAAAAAAACATAAAAAAACCGAGGTGATGGCCTCGGTATCGATTATTATTGGTCGCAGTCGTTTGTCGTAATTTCCTCATAGATCATCTGCATTTCCTCATCCAGTCGGGTAATTGATTCGGCACAGTATTTGAGCCGCTCCCGGAGGCCTTCGGAGATATCGCTATGACCTTTGTATTTGAGCTGATGTTCAAGACTGGCCCAGAAATCCATGGCGATGGTACGAATTTGGATTTCCACCGGAACGGATTCGGTTCGCTCGGCCAGAAAGATGGGCACCAGTACAATCAGATGAAGGCTGCGGTAACCATTTTTTTTGGGCTCATTGATATAATCATTTTTACGGATCAGGGTAATGTCATCATGGCGCAGCAACAGGTTGGCAATCCGATCGATGTCGTGTAAATAGTTGCAGATAACACGAACGCCAGCAATATCCGTCAGGTTTTTACGGATGTTTTCAGCGGTGATTTCCAGCCCTTTTTTCTGCATCTTTCCGGCGATGCTCTGGGGGGATTTCAGCCGGTACTCCATATGATGGATCGGGTTATGGTCATATCTGGCCTGGAACTCTTCATCCAAAATTTCCAGCTTAGTTTTTATTTCTTTGATGGCAGCCCGGTAAATCTGCTGCTGTAGGAGAAACTCCTTTAAACTACCATTCATGTCCAGGTCTTCAGAAAAGGGGAGTTCAGTCGAATTAATCTGCATGATTGTATTTCACTTTTATCAGTTAAGAGTAGAAAGTGCCTTTCTATAGTTAATCGTGGCTATGGTAAAGAGTGAATCGCAAAACGTGGTAATCTCAATAGAGGCTACAACTAATTATTTTAACGCTAAAAGCTTAGATGCAATTTAAGTTTAACCGACTAAAAAAGTTTTTAAATAATAGAGTGGAGAGAAAGTGGGGCAGATGAAAACGATGAAGTTGGAAGGTTTGTTTAAAGATAAGCGGGTATAATAGCAAATAGAAGTAAATTAGGTAATTGCGAAATAAAATCCAAGATGGAAGGAAGCGTTGCAAGTACCTCAAAATTAAGAAAGGATGTGATAATATGGGGTTTTTTAGCTGGATTATCCTTGGTGGTTTAGCCGGTTGGCTGGCCAGCATGCTGACAAAAAACAATGAAAAAATGGGACTCATTAAAAATATTGTCGTTGGAATACTGGGCGCCATGATTGGTGGTTTTGTATTTGGCTTTTTCGGAACCACGGGAGTAACCGGATTTAATCTTTGGAGTATTTTTGTTGCCTCAGTGGGAGCAGTAATTCTCCTTGTGATTATTAATTTGTTCACAAAATAAAATGGTTTAACTTGATGTTTTACGTGGTCGGAAAAGAGATGCGGTTTATCTCTTTTCCGACCTTTTTGTGTTTGGCTAAAATCGCATCAAAATCGGGAAGGCTTTTGAAACAAAGCGTTAAAATTCAGAACCCAATCACAAAACAATCACTTTAGGACGATAGAATGCTGACAAGAACATAAAGGAGGTCAGCATTATGAAAGCTGTTGTGATTATTCCGGCTCTGAATCCGGACGAAAAATTGATCACCTTAGTTGAAAAACTAAAACACTATGACTTAACAACAATTATTATAAATGATGGCAGTGCCCCCGGGTATGAAATCATCTTTGATATTTTAAGAGAAAAGCTTGACTGTGTGGTTCGGGTTCACAGCAAAAATATGGGTAAAGGCGTCGCATTAAAAACGGGGATGGCCTATGCTGCCAATATTTATCCCGATGCGCCGGGCTATGTAACGGCGGATGCCGATGGACAGCATGCACCGGAGGACATCTTAAACGTAGCCAGGATGCTGGAAGAAAACCCGGCCAGCCTGATTCTGGGAACCCGGGATTTCAATAATGTAAAAACTCCCTTTAAAAGCAAGTGGGGTAACCGCATCACATCGCTGGCTTATTTATTGAGTACCGGAGAGCGGTGTCCGGATACTCAAACCGGACTGCGGGGAATTCCGATGAGTTGGACAAAAGAGTTACTAAAGATTCCCGGTGACCGCTATGAGTATGAAATGAATGTGCTGCTGGAAGCTGGTAAAAGCCGAATTCCCTTTGTGGAAGTCCCGATTGAGACCATTTATTTGAATGAAAACAAAGCATCTCATTTTCATGCGATTAAAGATTCAGCCCGGATCTACCTGAATATTCTAAAATTCAGTTTATCATCTTTTGTCTCGGCGATTGTGGATAACTCGGTCTTTACGCTACTGATGCAAATTGCCTTTGGAGCGACCTCACTGGGAATCCTGGAGGCAACCATTATCGCCCGGGTGATGTCCGGCGGGGTCAACTATCTGCTTAATAAGCACTGGGTTTTTCAAAATACCGATCGGGAAGGGAAGGCGGCATTGCAGTACGCCATTTTATTTATCAGTCAGATGCTGTTAAGCTGGTTCTTTGTCTCCAGTTTAAGCAGTTTACCGATTCACCTGACGGTGTTAAAAATATGCGTTGACACGGGATTATTTATCGGCAGTTACCTGATTCAGAAAAATTTTATTTTCGGGGAATCGAGGAAGGAGTATCGTCTTAAATGATCAAGTTCTTTTCAAAACCGTATCGTTGGGCAGGGATATTTTCGCTCCTGCTGGTGGGGTTGTTTACCTTTGTGCTAATGGATACTTTTGTGCTTCAGAAATCAATGGTGATTGTGGCACCAGAAACAAGTGCCGAAACGTCCACAGCGGCAGAAACCGAACCGGTGATTACCGCAACATCTTATAGTGATGAAAATATCCAGATTAGCATTGAAACCATTTTGAAATATGATTCGACCATTTATGTGGCGGATATTCAGGTTTCGGATGCGGCCTATCTGAAAACAGCCTTTGCCAATAATACCTATGGGCGAAATGTCAAGGCCAAAACGTCAGATATCGCCGCTGCTCAAAATGCCATCTTTGCCATCAATGGTGACTATTACGGCTTCCGGGACGACGGCTATGTTTTGCGTAATGGCATTATCTATCGGGATAGTGCCAGTGAGAATGAGGCCTTGGTTATTGATCAGAATGGCAATTTTTCGATTGCCGATGAAAATGACGTCAGTATGGCATCATTAAGTGAGAATTGGCAGGTGCTATCATTTGGGCCAGCCCTGGTTGAAAATGGTGACATCATGGTTGATAGTAGCAGCGAAGTGGGGCAAGCCAAGGAAAGCAATCCCCGTACGGCCATCGGACAGATTTCAGCGGGACATTATCTGGTGATCGTTTCGGATGGCCGGACGGATGAGAGCGAAGGGCTTTCACTACTTCAGTTGGCCCAGGAATTTAAAGAACGAGGCTGCACCATTGCCTACAATCTGGATGGCGGCGGATCATCCACCATGGTTTTTAATGGCGAAGTGGTCAATAATCCCACCGACGGCCGCAGTATTGCAGAACGGGAGGTCAGTGATATTGTTTATTTCGGGTATTAAAATAAAAAGCAACAATAATAGGATCCGTAAAACCATCGTGGTTTACCTGCTACTGGCGCTGGTGGCTGTGGCCGTCAATCTGATCTATGGTTTTTTTGGACACGGGGTCCGTGCAGCGGCCATGACATGGATGTTTTTATACCCATTATTGGGTGGTGCGTTGGGGTATTTGTTGATTGGTCGCTACCTGGCCTTTATTACCCGGTTTGTCGTTTATCGCATGGGTTATAACAGTTACAATTCGGGGCTTGCCGCTCTAACGGTGGGGAGTTTTCTTAAAGGGATTCTGGAAATTGCCGGTACGAATTCCCCATATCTGATAATTTTTTTCTTCCTGGGTTGGGTAGCGGTTGGCATCGGATTGATGGTATTTGGCTTTCTGGCAGTGACCAACCAGCGGTTGTTAAAGACTGAAAAAAGAATGAAAAAAACAGAAGAGACGGTCATTCGTGAATAAGGTGAATCCGTTTAGAATAATCATTGCAGCATCAGAAAAAGCAAGTGAGAGCGCTTTTTGAAAGCTCACTTGCTTTTTTGGTATGCGGACAAGAGTTTGCTTGATACTCGATAAACAGGGGGAAAAGCGGTTATCGATCATAAAGCAGGTCGCTGCTCAACTGAATGTGGGGGTTGTTTGGAGCGACTGTTTTTGATCTCATACAATTTTTTGTCGGCCTCAATGATGACCTTTTCCAGGATCACCTCATGATGCATCTGGTATAATCCAAAACTGGCACTGATACGGATCAGGGTATCATTATATTTTATTTCGATGGTTTCAAGGACATGCTTTAATCGGGCGATCAGGATCGAAGCTTCAACATAATTGGTATTGGACATCAGCAAAACAAATTCATCACCACCATAGCGACCAAACAGATCGAAGGCCCGAATGCTTTCATTGATGGTTTTAGCCACCGTTTTTAAAACCAGATCCCCAGCATGGTGGCCAAAAGTATCATTGATCGTCTTAAAGTGATCAATATCGATCATGACAACACAAAGATCAGCATCAAATCGTTTGGCTTTGGAAAATTCAACATTGGCCAATTGTTCAAAATACTGGCGATTGTAGATTCGGGTCAGACCGTCACGCTGTGCCAGATCCCGCAGCTTCTGGCCTTCCACCTTATCGGTCACGTCCATGCAGCTACCAATATAGCCGGCAAATTCATGGTCACCGATATAGTAGGGAACGCCCCGGTCATTGATCCAGCGATAAACACCATCCTGGCGTTTAAGCCGGTATTCCATTTCAAAGGATTCTTGTTTGGCAAAGGCTTCCAAATATACTTTCAGGCACATGTCAAAATCTTCGGGGTGAATACCTTCGGCCCAGCCATTTCCCATTTCCTGAGTCATTGTCCGGCCAGTAAATTTCAACCAGGTGGTGTTAAAATAATTACACAATGTATCGGTTCCAGCCCGCCAGATCATATTGGGTGAGGACTCAACAATGATCCGGTACTGGTCATTATCCAGTTTCATGGAAATACCTCCAGAAAATTAAATATTAACGGTTTAGAGTTAATACTTATTATAGCCTGATATTGTTATCTTTGCATTTATTTTCTTTAAGGTTTGTGGTATTCTTTTACCAGTGTCAGGGAATCAGAAATTAAGAACGAGGATAGTGAGTGTAGATGAAGATACTAAGGTTTTTACTGATTTTTGTGCCGATAAGTATTGTCGGAGAATTCATGCACTTTTCACCCACCGTGATGTTTATTTTGTCAGCTTTGGCGATTATCCCCCTGGCAGGCATCATGGGTGAGGCAACCGAAGAAATTTCTTTTTATTCGGGACCCCGTGTCGGCGGCTTTCTCAATGCCACCTTTGGCAATGCCACCGAACTGATCATCGCCTTTTTTGCCATGCAGGCTGGCTTGTTTGACGTGGTCAAAGCGTCTATTGCCGGTTCGGTGATTGGTAATATTCTACTGGTGTTAGGGGCCAGCATGCTGATGGGAGGGATTAAGTTTAAATCCCAAACCTTTAATAAGCAATCCATTGAGGTGTCGTCCAGTATGCTCTTGTTTGCGGTCATTGGTTTAACCGTTCCGGCGATCTTTACTCATACCGTGGCCGCCGATCTTCTCAATACCCGTTATGAGGGTCTCAGCATTACGGTAGCAATAATCATGTTTGCCATTTATCTGATGAGTCTGTACTTTTCTTTTTACACCCATAAAGATATTTATGCGGCGATACCAGAGGAGGAAGCTACGCCCAAGTGGTCGCTTAATAAGGCGATTGCTGTTTTAATTGGCGCAACGGTCCTGATTGGGGTTGAGAGTGAGATGTTTGTGGGAGCAGTTGAACCGATGACCGAAGCCATTGGCCTCAGTGAGTTTTTCGTCGGGATTATTCTGGTGCCGATTATCGGCAATGCGGCTGAACACAGCACCGCGATTGTGATGGCTTATAAAAATAAAATGGATGTAGCGATGGAGATCGCCATTGGATCCAGTCTCCAGATGATTCTTTTTGTTACGCCAGTGCTGATTTTTTTGAGTCTGCTGTTTACGCCGATGAGCATCATTTTTAACGAGTTTGAACTGGTGGCCCTGGTATTGTCGGTACTGATTGCCAATCGGGTGGCTAGTGACGGCGAATCCAACTGGCTGGAAGGGGTTCAGCTGCTGGCAGTTTATCTGATTATGGCGGTGTCGTTTTTTATTTTATAATCAAGAAAACTGAAAATAGGAAGCCCTAAAAACAGATATGTAATAACTATCTGTTTTTTTATACGAAAAAAGGTTGATAAACTAAACGTGTTGGGGTAAAAAAGAAATAGCAGAAAAAATTGTGGATGATTTTTGAAAGGAACGGTAATGAAAAGAAGAATTTTGATCTGGGGATGTTGTTTGATAATGCTGGGATTGATGTTCTCGGGGTGTAGCTCCAAGGCAGAACCCAAAAGCTATGAAAAAACCATTGAGACGGCACGAACGGAGATCTGGAATGCCATTTCAGCAGGCGGGGCCTCCAGTGCCACCGTGGCGATTATGGACAATGGTAATCTGGTCTATGAAGAAGGTTTTGCCATGGCTAACCGGGAAGCCGGGCTTGCGGTAACCAAAGACACCCAGTTTAATATCTGTTCGGTCAGCAAGGTGTTTACCGCTGCGGCAGTCTTGCAGCTTTGCGAAGACGGAAAACTGGAGTTGGATAAACCGGTGGTTGATTACCTGCCGGAGTTTACCATGGCTGATAGCCGCTATCAGGATATCACGGTTCGAATGCTGTTAAATCATACCGCCGCCTTGCCCGGAACCTATACCACCAATGCCGAAACAACGGAGCCGGACCCAGACTATACCCAAAAATTTCTGGCCTATCTGGCTGGTACTGAGTTAAAGGGCGATCCCGGGAAGGTAAGTGTCTACTGCAACGATGGTTTTACGCTGGCCCAAATTCTGGTCGAGAAGAGTTCCGGCCAATCTTTTTCTGATTATCTGGCGACCAATATTTTTACAAAAGCCGGGATGAAAAATAGCAGTTGTTATTTTAAAGCCGATAACACCGACATTGCCCGGAAATACAACGAAGATGGCAGCGCTGCTCCAGTGGAATATATAAACAGCCTTGGTTCCGGCGGGATAGCCGCCACCGCCGCTGATTTATGTCGTTATGGCCAGGCCCTGTTTCAGGGCAAAATTTTAAGTGAAGCGATGGTCACCGAATATACCAGTCCCCAATATGGGGACCAAACCGTGCCTGCTGGAACACCCCTGTATCCGTATGGGTTGGGCTGGGACAGTGTGGCGGTGGCCGATTTTGAGCGCCAGGGGGTGACGGTGATTGGTAAAAACGGCGGCTCGCCCCAATATAATTCGCAGTTATATCTGCTGCCGCAGGAAAATATCTCGGTGGCCATTGTTTTTGCCGGAAATGCCGATGTCACTGGCGTTGCCAATGATATTGTCCAGGCGCTGCTTGATGAAAATGGTCTCAGTGAGGGTTTGGAAACGGAGACAGCAGAACCAACGGCAGCCACCATCCCCGATGAGTTTCTGGCTTACGCCGGGATTTATGGCGATGGTGGAGCGATTGTAAAGATTGAATTCAATAACGAGAAAAATGCCATGATTTATAAAAAATATGACGGCAAGACCTTTGAAACCCAGGGCACCTATCCCTATCTCAGTGATGGTTATTTTCATTTACCGGTGGGCTATCGAGCTGGTTTTGCCAAAAATTTCGGCCAGGAATTTTTTATGATCTATGATCAAAGCAGCGATGCTGGTTTTGTCTCAGGGCAGAAAATGGCGGCAGCAGCAGCAGCGCTGGATACCAGCCAGTTTAGCGGAAAATCATGGATTCCCACCAATCTTTCGGCCATTGACGCCAATGCGATGGGCGTAAAAACCGGGGTTGTGACAGAGCTGCCGGGTTATCTTTATCACACGGCCAATGGCGGCTACACCCTCTATGGCTTAAAAGATGCGACCACAACCCAAATGGTGCTGCCCTACGGCAGGGATCTGGCCCAGGCGACGATTGCCGAAAACAACGGCCAAAGGATCTTAACCATCATGGATTATCAGTTTATCAATACCGCTTCCGTGGCGTCGCTGCAGAACGATGAAGCGATTGTAATTGGCAGTGATGGGCAAAGTATCTGCCGCAAGCTGGATAATGATGGAACCTTCAGTGCGGTTATGCCAGAAGGTGGCCGGATTGTGATTTATGGTCCCGATCTGCAGCGAGATTACGACAGCAGCAGTGGCGTCGCCGAAGTAATCCCAGTGACAGCCGGTTCTTATCTGGTCTTTATCGGTGCGCCGGGAGCGACATTCACTTACGCGTATACCGTTTAGTGGGGCAACATCGACAGGAATTATAAAAGCGGTTAAAGACTGGTATTAAAAGAGGGAACAATTTATAAAAAAACGAAAGGATAAAGAAAATGTTAAAAAAACGATTAACAGTTGTGATGCTTGGTTTGTTGTTGATTCTTGTTCCTTTGGCGGGATGTACGACCGCCCCATCCCAGAGTCAGAGCTATGAAAAAACCATCACCACGGCACGCACCGAAATCTGGAAAGCCATCGCTGGCGGTGGGGCCTCCAGTGCCACCGTGGCTATTATGGACAATGGTAAAATTGTTTATGAAGAAGGTTTTGCCATGGCCAACCGGACTGAGGCGTTGGGGGTAAATTCCAGCACTCAGTTTAATATTGGTTCGGTCAGTAAGGTGTTTACAGCTGCGGCCGTGATGCAGCTGGTGGAGGCGGGTCAGCTGGAGCTGGATAAACCGGTGGTTAGCTACCTGCCGGATTTCACCATGGCGGACAGCCGCTACAAGGACATCACGGTTCGGATGCTGCTTAACCATACCTCGGGGTTGCCGGGAACGATGATGTATAATGGCTTTGCATCGGCCAAAGATTCCCAGTTTTTGACGGAATTTATGAATTATCTGGCGGGTTCCAGTCTCAAGGCTGATCCTGGGGTGGTCAGTGTTTACTGTAATGATGGATTCACTCTGGCCGAGGTGTTAATTGAAAAGGTGTCCGGCCAGACGTATTCCGACTATCTGCAGCAGAATATTTTTAAAAAAGCCGGGATGAACGACAGCAGCTGTTCCTTTAAGGCTGGAAATCCCAATATTGCCCTGAAGTATAACAACGAGGATGGCACCGCTCTGCCAGCAGAAATCATTAATCTGATGGGCACCGGGGGAATTTCCGCAACGGCAGTGGATCTATGCCATTTTGGCAATGCTCTGCTGGAAAACATGCTGATGAGTGCCGAATCCTTTACCGAGTATACCAGTCCCCAGTATGGAAAAGAAACAGTGCCGACAGGCACCCCGATTACCAATTATGGTTTGGGTTGGGATATGGTGGACGTTGCCAGTTTTGCCGAACAGGGTGTCCATGTACTGAGCAAAAATGGCGGAACGCTGCAGTTTAATTCTCAGCTGTATGTCATTCCTGAAGAGAAACTTTCTGTGGCTCTGATCTTTGCTGGTACCGGGGATGCTTCGGGAATTGCCGAAACCATCACCCAGACACTACTGGAAGAGAAGGAAATTATTTCCGCCCCGGCAGAAGCCGAGCAAACAACCACTACCACAGCGATACCAGGCGAAATACTCAGCTTTGCCGGATATTATGGAGCCAGCGGCAGTGTCATCAAAATTGAGTTTAATCAGCAGAATAACACGCTGGAATACAAACGCTTCGATGGCAATGGCTTTACCACCGCTGGCAGTTATTCCTACAGCGGTGAGGGCTATTTTGATATGCAAAACGGATATCGGATGTCTTTTTCTGAAAGTTTTGGCAAAAAACTGGTGCTGCAGTCGATGAATACGGCCGATTATTCGCTGGTCATCGGTCAGGGTATTACGGCCAATAACCCGATCGATACCAGTCGTTTTGCCGGTAAAGCCTGGATTCCCAAAAATCTCAGTGCCATTGATTTATATGCATTTTCTGCTGTGACTGGCAGTCTGCCGGAGCTTCCGGGAACTATTTATTTTGGCAGTGACGGCAGCTTTACACCCTATCCCCTGAAAGACGAAAATACCGCCTATAACAACCTGCCCTACGCCCGGGATCTGGTTGAGCCAACCCTTACAGAAGAAAACGGAACAACCACAATGACGGCAATGGGTTATGTTTTTGTGGATGTGGCCGACATCCCCGTGCTGGCCAGTGATGAAAAAATCAGGATTGAAAAAACTGGCGAAAATATCGTCAGAAAGCTGGCGGCCGATGGCAGCTTTAGCGTCACCCTGCCAGATGGGGGACGGTTGGTGATCTATGATCCGACACTGACGGTGTTAGCTGATACCATGTATGCTACAATCGAAGAAATGCCGGTACCAGCGGGTGCTTATCTGATGTTTATCGGCAACGAAGGCGATGAATTTGTCTATCAGTACAGCTTTTAAATAGCTATTACCGCAATAAGGCTCAAAATTAATATTTTGAGTCTTATTTTTTTGTCGGAATTGGGTTACAATGAATGAAATAGAGCAATTGATCATGAGTCGAAAAATTATCCAGGATGAGTGCAGACTAGCTTATTTGAATAAGAAGGGAAATTTGTCATGAAGAAGATTACCAAGATTATCTGTCTATTTCTTTCGTTGCTGTTTTTGAGTGGCTGTACCGCCAGCCAGAATGGACCCAAAACAGAAAGTATCAAAGAGACCATCTACGATGCCTACGTTTATGCCTTTCCGTTGGTGCTGGTGAATGCCACCATGGAAAAGATGACCAATACGGTAGAGCCAACGACGACCCAGGCACCGCCTAATCAGTTGTTCCACAGCCATAATCTGGCCAATGCCAGTGCCAAGGATGTGGTCACCCTTAATACCGATACCTTGTACTCCCAAGCCTTTCTTGATCTGTCGGATACGGCAATGGTTTTTGTGATGCCCAAAGCTGACCGATTTTGTTCCGGGGAGATCATGGATGCTTATACCAATGCCGTCAAAATTACCGGCTCCGGCAGCGATAATCCGGATCAGACGGCTTTTCTGATTACCGGGCCGGATTACAGTGGTGAAATTCCCCAAGACCTGGTTCATGTTGCCATGCCTACCAATATGGCCTGGATTCTGTGTCGGGTGCTCAGCTACGGCGAAGCCGATCTTGACAATGTTTATGCCATTCAAAATAACATCCAATTGCTGCCGCTGACGAATTATTTGTCGGGGGAAGCCTATATTCCAGCTAAGGGCAGCTATAGTGAAAGTAATAACTTTATTCCCATCGAACATGTTTTGCAGATGACTCCGGCGGAGTTTTTTAATACCGCCAATGCGTTAATGGTTGCCAATCCTCCTGCCAGCGCCGATCAGGCCATGATCGAAAAAATCAGTGCGGTGGGCGTCGGCCCGGGCCTTGAATTTGACCCGGCGATACTGGGGGATTCCGGACAGGACGAGTGGAATACGATGATCAATGATCTGTCGACCACCTTGTTCAATGATTCTCAGGATTTTCTGGTTAAGATGAATAACTGGCGGTTTTGGTGAACCGGTGGCCGAATTTGGCACCGAATACGATTATCGGGCATTGATTGCTTTAAACGGTTTGGCAGCCAATCCGGTTTCCGTCGCCATTTATCCCAATGCCAGCACCACTAGTGATGGCGTCACCTTTGATGGCACCAACAATTATGTGATCCATTTTGACAAAGAGCAGCTCCCACCAACCAAAGACACCGGTTTCTGGTCGATCACCGCCTATGACAGTGATAATTTTTTAATTGATAATCCGATTAATCGCTACAGCATCAATGACCGCAGTGCCGTCACCTATAATCAGGATGGATCACTGGATTTATTGCTGCAAACCCAGGCCCCAGCTGATGCCACATTGGCAAATAACTGGTTGCCGATCTCAGCCGATAACTTTCATTTGTACCTGCGGATTTATCTGCCTCAGGAATCAGTGTTTGATGGCAGCTGGCAACCGCCAACGATAAAAAAGGCCGAATAGAAAAACAGCGTGTCGATAAGTTCGGTTAGCAAGGGTGTTTTTTTGACAACGATAATTTTGAATGAGGCTAATTAGATGAATATAATTTTAAGCACAATATTGGTGGTTTCATCAATGGTCTTGATTGTTTTGGGGATCGTTGGCTTTCGGCATCGGGGAATTTCTGGGGTTAAAGCGATTACGCTATTAATGTTTGCCATGGCAATTCACAGTTTTGCCTATGGGATGGAATTGATGAGCTCGGATTGGGAAACCATGTATCAATGGATTCGAGTTGAGTATCTGGGCGTGTCTTTTTATCCCATTCTCATTCTCTGGTTTGCCAGAGAGTATGCCGGGGAGCGACGTTTTGCCAACAATTATGCGATGGGAATTGTGCTGGCCATCTGTACGGCTACCTTGTTTTTGGTTGAGACAAATGCGATGCATGGTTTATATTATGCTCAAATGGGGGTGGATAGAAGCATTGGCTTTCCCATCGTGATGACACAAAAAGGTCAATGGTATATGGTTCAGGTAGGGGCCTTGTATTTTGCGATGATTTATGCCCTGGTTGTTTTGATTGGACAGATCCTAAATACCAGAGGGGTGACCCGAAGGCGGGCCTTTCTGGTTTTTACCGGAATGCTGGTTCCGATGATTGCCAGCACCTGTTATTTATTGGGCTGGGGAATTGGTGAAATTGATCTGATACCTTTTTCATTTATCTTTTTAAGTGTGTTGGTGGCCAGTGGTATTTATCGCTATGATATTCTTTTTTGAGTGAAGTCACCCATGAAATGATCTTTAATACCATTGGTGAGGGGGTTATTGTGGTTGACAGCGAAGGCTATATTCTGAAAATGAATCGGGCGATGCAAAGCTTGTTTGGAATCCTTGGTCAATTAAAGATTGGAGAGCCCATAAACCGTTATATGGTTTTGGCGCATATTTTGGAGTCTAATGCTTCACAGACCGTTGCCATGGGTGATAAACATTATCAGATTCGCTTGAATGCGATTGGAAAACACCATGGTACCATCGTTGTTTTTACCGATGTGACCGAAATTACTGAGGCAAAAAAACAGGTTGAGATTTTGGCTATCACTGATCACTTAACTCAACTCTATAATCGGCATCATTTTGTCCAGCGATTCAATCAGCTGGAGAAGGCGGGCGTGGTTATGTTGCTGGATATTGACCACTTTAAGCTGGTGAACGATCAATATGGACATCAGGCCGGAGATACCGTACTCTGTGAACTTGCCGATTGCTTGAGTGAGCATTTTTACGATGGCGTGATTTGTCGCTACGGTGGGGAAGAGTTTGCGGTGCTGATTGAAGGGGAAAGCCTTGAAAATGCCAGAAACCGGGGCGAAGCGTTCAGGGCGGCTTTCCAATCCCGACAGACGGATTTTCCCTGTACGGTGTCGATTGGCTTATGCTGGTATAATAAGGCAGATTACAGCAAAACCATGAATCTGGTCGATAAGCTTTTGTATCAGGCCAAAAATGCAGGTAGAAACGCTGTGGTTTGGGAAGACGCGCTTGAGACATGAGAAGAATACGGATAAAAACATGAAAAAATTGGCGAAGCCTCAGGCTTCGCCAATTTTTATCGAAAAATTTAAAAATATGATAGTATTAAAATCTAAACCAACTGATAAGCGGCGACAAAACCGGTTTCGACGGCATTGGCAATGCGGCCAATCTGAGCCGTGTCACCAATCTTGACAACCCGATCAAAATGAAGAACGAGCGCATCGGCCAAGGTTTGATCAGCTTTGACGCCTAAGGATAGAACCACATAGTCAACAGAAAGATCAGTGTATTGTCCATTGGTCTGCTTCAATTTAATCGATTGATCATCAATTGATACCAGTTTATGGGCTGGCATAAAGACGGTGCCAAATTTAATCAGGCGGGCCTGAACGTCGCTGAAACTCTGCCAGCTGGCATCGGGGCCAATGCGATCAGCCATCTCCACCACAAAAACCTCATTGTCCTGGGTTTCCAGCAGCTCAGCCGTTTCAACCCCGGTCATGCCAGAACCGATCACAGCGACTTTTTTACCGGTGAGCTGGACCTTGCCAGTGAGAATATCGGTGCTGGTGCAGACATGGGCTTTTTTGACGCCTTTGATGGATTGGGGAACAATCGCTTCAGAACCGGTGGCCACAAAAACAGCATAAGGGTTCAGAGCCGTAATGGCATTATGGGTGGCAGGTGTATTGAGGCGAACTTCGACCCCCAGCTTGGTGAGTTGGGTTTTATAGTAGTCAATCAGCCAGTTGATTTTATCTTTATGGGGCGGCTTGTTGGCCAGACCGAGTTGGCCACCCAGTTCGCCGTCTTTCTCAAATAAGACGACTTTAAACTGGCGTTCGGCCAGCTTGCGGGCCGCTTCCATGCCCGCCGGACCACCACCGATAACAACCACTAAACGGCCATCGCCATCCAGGCGGGCATCATTGTAGAACCATTCCCGGGCAGCCCGGGCATTGATGGCGCAGGCAAAGGGTTCACCCTTCATGCCATTGGCAATCATCGAATCCATGCAGTTCAGACAGGAAATGCAGCGGCGGATATCGTCCACCTGTCCGGCAGCAGCTTTATTGACCCAATCGGGATCGGCCAATAAACCCCGGGCGATGGTAACCCCGTCTACCCGTCCTTCGGCAATGATTTGTTCGGCAAACTCGGGGTTGCGGATCACACCGACCCCAAAGACCGGTACATCCACCGCTTTTTTAACGGCTTCGGCCAGATAGATTTTCCAGCCTTCGGCAAAAGAAATTGGTTCCCAGGCCTGGTTCATGGTTTCATAGATACCGGCCGAGACGTTGATGGCATCGAGACCAAAGGGCACCAGGTATTTACAGATTTCCACCGCTTCATCCAGCAGTAAACCGTCTTCGGAAAAGGGGAACATCGATTCCCGGAGAAACTCATCGGCTGAAATCCGGAACATCACCGGGTAGTCCCGGCCAACGCGGGCGCGAATGCCTTCGATAATTTCTTTAACGACGCGAGCCCGGTTTTCGGTGCTGCCGCCGTATTCGTCAGTCCGTTTATTGGTCAGCGGGGAAATAAACTGGTTTAGCATGTAGCCATGGGCGCCATGCAGTTCAACCCCGTCGATTCCGGCTTTGTAGCAACGTTCCGCGGCATTGATATAATCCTGAACAAAGCTTTTTATTTCGGCATTGGTCATTTCCCGGCATTCGGCCTGGGTCAGCATGCTTTTGATGCCACTGGGAGAGATGGTCGCCCGTCCACCGATGGCCATGTTATCAGTCTGGCGACCGGGATGATGCAGCTGAATAAAGATGGCTCCGTCATAAAAATGAACGGCTTTAGCCAATTTTGCCAGTCCCGGGATACAGTCATCGGTGGCGGCGGAGGTTTGGCGGGGCATCATCACGCCGGTTTCATTATTGACCCGGGTGACCTCGTTGATAATCAGTCCGACCCCGCCTTTAGCGCGCTCGGCGTAGTAGGCGCATTCACATTCCGAAACCGTGGCATTGTCATGAGCCGTTCCTGAACCCATGGCGCCCATCACCACCCGGTTTCTGATTTTTAAGGTACCAATATTAATGGGGGACAATAAATGTTCAAAAGTCATAGAGATTCTCCTTAAATTTTATAAATCGATTTACTGATAGCAGTCGTAAATCTTGGCCAGTGATGCGGCAATGCATTCTTCAGTGGCCGGAACCGGACAGAGAAAGCGCAACCCTTCGTTGGCGACATAGTTTGTACAACCAATGATTTGCTCCCGGGATATAGTTAAGTCCGGAAGCGTTGGAATCCCCAATTGTTTCTGAAATTGACGTAATCCATTGGCGACTTCGATTCCAATTTCCTGGGGATCAGTGGCACTGATGGTTAGGCCCATGCAAGTGCCGATTTTTTTGACTTTTTCGGGATAAACGGGAGCTGTTAATTCAAGGATAACCGGTGTGACCAGCGCGCAGGCAATCCCATGGGGAATATGAAAGGTGGCGCCCATGGCGTGAGCAATGGCGTGACCCAAGTGAACCATGGCATCATTAAAGGCAATGCCGGCATTGTTGCTGGCCAGGGCAAGATTTTCCCGGGCTTCAAGATTCAAGGGATCGGCAGCAGCGATTGGCAGCCATTTGGTAATCCGTTCAATGGTATCATAACAGAGAATATCGGAGTGGGGATTGGGTTGTACACTGGTTAATGCTTCGCAAACATGGGAAAAAGCGTCCATACCGGTGTAAACCGTAATTTCTTTTGGCAGCCCCAAGGTCAATTCAGGGTCAACAATCGCAAAGCTGGGCGGTGCAATGGCACCGATTTTTTCATGATTTTTGGTATCGCTGATGACGGCGATTATGGTGCTTTCCGAGCCGGTACCAGAGGTGGTGGGGATTAAAATCAGCTTTATGGGCGGGTTTTCCAGTGGCATCATGTTTCGGGCTGAATCCAGCAGTTCTGAAACACTGACATTATTGGCGCCCAAGGTGCTGATTCCTTTGGCGGTGTCCAGAACACTGCCGCCGCCAATGCCGATAATCCCATCAATGGCGTGGGTTTTTACCAGATTGGCACCAGACTGAACCGTATAGTCCGGGGCATCCGTTTCACAGTCAGCAAATAAAAAGGTTTCCATTCCGGCTGCGGTTAAACTGTCGACTACTTTTTGAGAGTGCCCCATTTTTTTTACGTTTTCATCCGTGACGATTAAAACCCTGTTAAATCCTAATTCTTTGGCTACATCTCCGGTGGTGCTGACAGCGCCAGCACCGAAAGCTACCGGACATAATTGTGAGTATCGTTGTACCATCTCAAATCCTCCTTGATTTTGTTAAAGCGTTGTCATTTCGAGCTGGCACCAGTATAGCAGTTGGGGGTGGCGCCGTCTTTGTGAGGGTTTGAGATTTTAGTGATCAAAAAAGAAGTCGTTTGACAAAGCAGGCTTGTAAAAAGTGACAAAATAAGGAGGTTGAATTGGTAAATTATTCCTAAAAGTGAGATCCGTGAAAGGTCAATCGTTTTTATTTAAGACCCTGATGTACAGGGGTTTCACCCCGTGATATAATGAGTCAAATTCGATAAGATGATAAGGTGGTTCTGATGGCTGTAACACTAAAAAAAATGAGGTCGGTATTAAATGGGCGTCCTGTTAGAATGCGCATCAATGAAAATGACGACACGATTGAAATTAAAGGCATTGACTATTTTACTGAACAAGATTTGTCGCCGAACTATGCCTATGTTATGAAGGCGTCTGACGTACAGCGACGGCTGGATCACAAAAACTGTTTTATTATCATCGAGGATCAGCCCCTGGACGAAAAGTATACTGGAGAAAGTGGCACGAATGCCATTCTGGTGGACAAAGCCTGGAGCCCGGAAACGGTGATTAAGCGGGTCAGACAATTATTTGAGGATCAGTATCGGATTGGCGACAGCTCAATAAAGATTCTTGAGTCCTGTCAGAAGGGCTATACCATCCAGCAATTACTGGATCTGGGCTATCAGCTGCTGGGCAATCCCTTATTGCTGGTTGATGTTTCGTTATGTTTTATTGCTCATTCCGGGGGAAATAACATTGACAATGAACCCCTCTGGGAGTGGACCTTGTCCAAGGGCTATGTCAATAAAGAGTATGCCAAATCGGTGATGACGGATGATAATCAAAATGAAATCGATCAGGGCAAAGAGGTGCTGGTCATTTGGGAGACGGGCTTGTTAAACCACCGGCAACTGGTTGGCCGGGTTTTAAAAAACAATCGTCCATTGGCCTATCTGAAGCTTTTGGAATACCACCATCCGATTAGCGAAAGTGATCAGGAAATTCTGATTATGCTGTGTCATGCTGTAGCG
This sequence comes from Acetobacterium wieringae, assembly GCF_023700225.1. Classification (NCBI taxonomy): domain Bacteria; kingdom Bacillati; phylum Bacillota; class Clostridia; order Eubacteriales; family Eubacteriaceae; genus Acetobacterium; species Acetobacterium wieringae. The sequence goes on along the minus strand of NZ_CP097897.1, from coordinate 3,395,040 downwards.
ATGACAATGGAGGATGCCAACGGCATCAGCCAGACTGCCAGTTCACTGAGTGACACCTTTTTAATTGCCCTGCTGAACCAGAAAATGTATGATCATGCAGCCATTGAAGAACGGGAAAGAATTTATGGACTAAAGCTCTATAAAAATCTCTTCGCCCTGGTTATCCGCATCGATAATCGCCAGAATACCAATGATCGGTTGTATTACTTAAAGCGGATTTATCAGAATTTCTTTAATCGTCAAACGGTGATTATTTATAATGGCCAATTGGTGATTTTGCTGGACACCATCACTGCAGAAATTCAGAATGAGCGGGAAATGGCATCGTTTGAAAACCTGCTGGAAGAAAATGACTGCACTGTTGGTATCAGCAAAATATTTTATCACCTGTACGATTTTTGTGAGCACTATAAACAGGCGCATAATGCACTGACCTTAGGTGATCAGCTGAAAAAACCAGGGCGGATTCGCAACTATGATGATCTGATTATTTCCCATATGATCTTAAGCTTTAGAGGGGAAACCAATATTAAAAACTTAATCCATCCGGTGGTGAAAACACTTAAAGACCTGGATGAGAAAAAGGGCAGCAATTTTCTGGAAACCCTGGTGGCCTATATTAATCATAATCAGGATACCACCCTGACTGCGAAAAGTTTGCATGTTCACTACAATACCCTCAAATACCGGATTAATCGGATTATTGAACTAACCGAGCTTGATTTATCCGATAGCGAAACCTTGTTCAACATTCAGCTCTCAGTGAAGGTGAATGATATTTTAGCCTGTTTATAGTAAAAAAGTGGAGAAAAAGCGCAATGAAGATAATCAATGAAAGCCACAACTTAAGTTTAAAAGAAAGTTTTGCAATCGAACGCATCCGGCAGTCAGGAGACTATCCCTTGACGGAAGAGAAAATAACCGATATGGTGATTGTCGAACATCATCTGAATGCCTATATTAATGATCAACTGGCCTTTAAACTGGTTTGTACCCCAGAAAAATTGGATGCCCTGGTGCTGGGATTTCTGCTAAGCGAGGGCTATATCAAAAATCCCGATGAAATTGAATTTATTTATGTCTGTGAAAGTGGGGAGCGGGTCAAGGTCCAGCTGCATAAACCACTGGCATTGCCGGAAATTGATCATGATACCGGCAGCAACTCGATTTCCTGTGGCAATAACCGGAAAATTCGCCAGGCTGCTTACGCCAAAAGCCTGATGCCCTTACCGGTTCATGACTGGTCCCACGAAACAGTGTTGATGCTGGCCAATGCCTGCAACCGGAATACCGGGCTGTTTGCCGAAACCGGCGGAACCCATTGTTGTGCCATGAGCATTAGTGGCGAACTGGCGTTTATCTGCGAAGATATCGGCCGCCACAATGCAGTGGATAAAACCATTGGTCAGGCCATGATGGAAGAAAAGAATATCGCTGAGGCGATCCTGTTTACCACCGGCCGGATTCCCTCGGATATGGTTATCAAAGCGATCAGAAGCCGTATCCCGGTAATTGCCTCCCATTCAGCTCCTACTGACGAAGCGGTTTTACTGGCCCGTCAGTTTAATCTCACCCTGATTGGCTTTGTCAGAGGCAAACGAATGAATCTTTATGCAGGAAAGTAATTTCCTGTTTTTTTTTCGGAACTGCAATATCATCCAAGAGATAAAAGAAGATTAATGCTACACTGGGATGGAAGCGGAGGTAGTTAAATGAAACACCATGAAGAACGGATCGTCCGTTATGATGGCGAACTGAAAATCGAAGCCTTGCGGTTAAGAGGCATTATTCAAAAATTTCCCAATCACTTTCATGAGCATTATGTGATTGGTTTTATTGAAAGCGGACAGCGAAAACTGTCCTGTAAGAACAGGGAGTACCGGGTGGAACCGGGGGACTTGCTGCTTTTTAACCCCTATGATAATCATTTTTGCGAACAAATTGATGAAAAACCATTGGATTACCGATGCCTCAACATCAAGCCGGAAATAATGAGGGAGGTGGTTTACGAAATCACCGGGAAGCCGGACAGGCTGATTTTTAAACAGCCGGTAGTAGCCCAGTGCGAGCAGGTCAAGGCCCTTCAGGAACTGCATCAGATGGTCATGCAGGAAGCAGGCGAATTTAACAAAGAAGAAGCCTTTCTGTTTTTGATCGAGCAGCTGGTCGAAGAATATGGAATCCGGGAAGCCGATGGTGATCAGCCGGAAAGTGATGGCAACATTGAAATGATCTGCGCCTACCTGGAAGCACATTATCAGGAGCGGATCACACTGGCAGACTTATGTGCTTTAACCGGATGCGGCAAGTATTATCTGGTCCGGGCCTTTACCAGAACAAAGGGGATCACCCCCTACCGTTATCTGGAGACTGTGCGCATCAACCAGGCCAAGCAGTTGCTGGAAAAAGGGCTGGAGCCGCTTGAAACAGCTTATCAGACCGGATTTTCGGATCAGAGTCACTTCACTAATTTTTTCAAGCAATTCATCGGGATTACGCCAAAACAATACCAGAAAATATTTATTTCGAATGATCCGCAACCCCAGGGATTCCGGAGCAGGGATGAAGGGAGCAAAAATTGAGCGGCGAGTATCGGCTGACCGGCCATCTGGCGGCGGCGTTTACGATTTTTATCTGGGGCATTACCTTTGTTTCGACAAAAATTTTACTGGATGTTTTTAGCCCGATCGAGATTCTGGTTTTTCGCTTCGTCATCGGTTATCTTGCCCTGACCCTGGTCTATCCCCGGCGCATGGGCCTACGCAGCTGGGCCGAGGAAAGGCTGATGATGGCTGCCGGTTTATGTGGGGTTACCCTCTATTTTTTACTGGAGAATATTGCCCTTACCTATACCTATGCCTCAAACGTTGGGGTGATTATTTCGATTGCCCCCTTTTTCACCGCCATCCTGGCCCATTTCTTTCTGGATGGCGAAAAACTGAGCCTGAATTTTTTCATCGGTTTTCTGGCTGCCATTATCGGAATTTTTCTGATCAGCTTTAATGGGATTGGGATCATGGTGCTGCAACTCAACCCCATTGGTGACTTACTGGCGCTGCTGGCAGCCGGAGTATGGGCAGTTTATTCGGTGCTGACCCGTAAAATTAGTGGCCTGGGGTATCACAGCATTCAAACCACAAGGCGGATCTTTTTTTACGGGCTCCTCTTTATGCTGCCGGCCCTGCCCTTTTTTGATGTCAATTGGAGTCTTAAACCATTGACTCAGCCGGTTTATTTCTTTAATCTGCTGTTTTTGGGACTGCTGGCCTCGGCGCTCTGCTTTGTCACCTGGAGTCTGGCAGTCAAGCGATTGGGAGCCACCAAAACCACGGTTTATATTTATCTGGTGCCGGTCATCACCGTGGCAACATCGGTGTTGATTCTTAAGGAAAGATTAACCGGGCTGGCGGTACTGGGAATTGGGCTGACCCTCCTGGGGTTGATCATTTCTGAAAAGCAGAGCGCTCCGGGAAAAAATAGGATGACCGAAAAAACTGAAAAAATCAGCTAACAGGAAATACGAGCAGACATGATTTTACAGCGAATGCCAACAAATTATCTGACCATTCCCATGATTTATGATAAAATAAATCATGGGAATTAATTTTTTAAGATAATACTATAAAAGGAAGGGTTGAATGAAATGTTAAGATTAAGGGCAATGAGGATCACACTGATTGGTTTATTCGGTCTGGTTTTATTGTTGGCGATGACGCCGCATATCAGCAGGGTTAGCGCCGAAGATAATTCGACACAAACTGAAAACGCTGTCACAGCCGATTCGGTGGAGCGGGTCGTGACCTCGGAGCGTGCGGTGAATGCGATGATGGGCTGTTCCTATCGTACCCATGTACAAAATGTGGGTTGGCAGGATTTTGTCAGCAATGGAGCCATGAGTGGCACGGAAGGCCAGGGGCTGCGGTTGGAGGGTATTGAAGTCAACCTGGAGAATGTCAGCGGTGATGTGGGCATTGAGTATACCACCCATGTCCAGAATATCGGTTGGCAGAATTATGCAAAAAACGGTGCGATGAGCGGTACCTCGGGCCAGTCACTCCGGCTGGAAGCCATCAAAATCCGACTGATCGGGGCTGGCGCTGAGAATTATGACGTGTACTATCAGGTTCATGCCCAGAATTTTGGCTGGCTGGATTGGGCTAAGAATGATGCCAGCGCCGGAACCGAAGGGTTTGGTTTAAGGCTGGAGGGGATCAGAATCATGGTGGTACCCAAGGGTGATCCGGCACCGGGGGCAACGGATCGTCCCTTTGTCACCACCAACACCCAATCGACCTATCGAACGCATATCCAGAATATTGGCTGGCAGGGTTGGCAGAAAAATGGCGAAATGAGTGGTACCACAGGACAGAATCTGCGTCTGGAAGCCATCGAAATAATAAATGAAAACCTGGAAAGCAATGTTGGTTTTGAATACCAGACCCATGTCCAGAATCTTGGTTGGCAGGGTTGGAAAGAGGACGGTGAATTGAGCGGCACCGCAAACCAGGGGTTGCGACTGGAAGGAATAAAGATTCGATTGACGGGAGCCAATGCCAATCTGTTCGACGTGTATTATGAAGCCTATGTGGAAGGCTTTGGCTGGATGCCCTGGGTGATGAATGGTGAAAGTGCCGGGACTGAAGGGTTGGGGCTGCGCCTGGAGGGCATTAAAATAATTGTTCAACTAAAAGGCTTGCCGATACCTGACAATACCGCCAACGAATTGGGCTCACTGGCCCAGCTGGTCAATAAAAACCATCATATCCCAGCGGATTATGTACCGGATGATCTGGTCTGGGTTAATCTGCCTTCCACCCGGGACACCCAACTGCGGGCTGATGCCGCCGAGCAGCTGATCCAGTTATTTAATGGTGCCAGTGCTCAGGGCCTGACCCTCTACTGCAATTCCGGGTATCGCTCTTATGCGACTCAGGCGGCATTGTATCAATGGAATGTCGAGATGTATGGAGTCGCCGGGGCGGAGCTGGTCAGTGCCCGGCCGGGAATGAGTGAGCATCAACTGGGCTTGGCCATGGATGTCACCTCCGCCACCGTTGATTTTGATCTGGTGGAAAGCTTTGGAGCCACGGCGGAGGGTCAGTTTATCCGGGATCATGCCCATGAGTATGGCTTTATTGTCCGCTATCCCCAGGGCAAAACCAATATCACCGGCTATGCCTATGAACCCTGGCATCTGCGGTACCTGGGGGTTCCGGTTGCCACGGCCATTTACAACAGCGGTAAAACGATGGAAGAATTTTATGGAATTTACTAACTGAGCAGATGATTTGGTTTTTATGAAAGGCAAAGCGATGAAAAAGTTAGGAATACTGATGCTGATTGTGGTCATTTTGGTGGCGGGATGTTCAAGTCAGCAACAAACAAAGGAGAAGATAGTGTCAGTTAACAAAATTACGGCCGAAGAGGCCAAAGTCATGATCGATGAGGGTGAAAACCTGGTCATCCTGGATGTCCGGACTCAGGAGGAATATAACGAAGGTCATATTGAGAATGCCGTACTGATTCCGGACACCGAGATCAGCGCTAAGGCTCCCACTGTTTTAGCCGATTCGAATCAGACCATTCTTGTTTATTGTCGCACCGGTCGCCGGAGTGCCGAGGCGGCAAAAAAACTGGTAGATCTCGGCTATAGCAATATCTATGATTTTGGAGGGATTGTGGATTGGCCCTATGAAGTGGTGAAGTAGCAGAGAATGCGATTGAAAATAATGACTGCCAACAGAATGACTAACAAGTTCAAGCACCCCAATTCTTTTTCAGAATGGGGTGCTTGAATTTGTTTGACATTCTTTGGGAGCCTCAAATACTCGTGGGGAGTGAGTTGCTTTGTGTACCCAAAAGCATCCACAAGCGGTTTTAATCATGAAATAGCAACAAATTATGTAGAAATTGAATATTTGTGGGTATAAAGCATAAAAACAATGATGGTTTGTTCTTGTGATCAAATACATATCATGGGAAAGGAGCAATTGTGGAGATAATACCGTATCTGGTTTCATTTATATTTTTTGTGATTGGCGGCAGCTATGTTTTTTTTGGCAGCAATATTGTTTTGACTAATTCAAAAGAGAAAAGCAACCGTCTTTTTTTTGTGTTGTGTACATTCCTAAGCGTTTGGGCTTTCGCATTTGCTCTGGCGATATCGGCACCGGATTTGGAAAGCTGTTTATTCTGGCGCCGGGTATCGGCCTTGGGGTGGGCGACCTTTCCGGGGCTGCTGTTTCATTTTTTTCTGGTACTAACCCAGCGTAACAAGCTGTTAAAACAGTGGTGGCTTTATTTTTTGATCTACATACCGGCAGCAGTTTTAATTTATGTGTTCTCCCTGTCACGGGACTTAGCAATTATTCAATATAATTTAACGAACACGCCCTTTGGCTGGATCAATACCCCAGGGAATAACGGCTGGGATCGGCTGTATAATTTATACTATTTTGGTGGCATTTTGTTGGGGCTGGTGTTATTGATTGATTGGATCAGAAATACAAAAAATCCACAATATAAAAAACAGGGCCGCTATATTTTGCTGTGCTTTTCAGTTTCTCTGGCAGTAGCAGTTGTTTTTAAAGTCATCAGTCAATTGTTTTCACTGATGTCAATCCTCCAAATACTGCCAAACATTATGTATATCGTGACGTTGAGTATCTTTTTTTCAATCAAAAAATACGGCCTGGTGAAGATGAAACCCCTCAGTACCTATGAAATGATCTTAAACAACCGCACCCGTGAACAGATCTATAACTATCTGACGGTGGTCTTTATTGCCGGAAGTCTGCTGAATATTATTTCCCAGTATTTTATGGCCAGCTCTGATGAGCTCACTGCCATTTTCCGCTTTAGCAGCCTGCTATTACTGGTTGGGCTGGTGATTCAGATTACCCAGCGGAGCAATCGTTTAAGAAAGCATCAGAATAAGATCATCATGGTGATACTGGTAGCTGCCATTCCGTTGATTACCCTTCGGTTTATCAGCTCAGCCAGTCTGACAGTATGGGCTTTTCCCTTTATTTTAATTATTATGGCCCTTGTATTTAATAACCGGATTGCTATCGTGGGAATCACGGTGTCGATTTTTTTGACCCAGATTCTGGTCTTTATCATTATGCCGCAGGCGATTGTGGTGATTGACAGCAACGAGCATGTGGTCAGAATTGGATTGTTTGGTATCGGTATCTGGGTGGCCTTTTTTGTCAACTCTTTGTATGTTCAGCGACTAAAAGAAAATACCGAGCAAATTAAGATTCAGAAAATGATTGCGCAAATTTCCGCAGAGTTCCTGACGGTCAGTAGTGAGAATTTTGAAACCATCACCAATAAATGGCTGGAAAAAAGCGGCGAAGCTTTTGATATGGATCGGGCCTGTCTGTGCTTTTTCAGTCTGGATAAAACAAATTTCAGTTGTACCGATGAATGGTGCCGAGACGGGCTAAAACCGCAAAAGCATTGTCATCAGGAGATCCCGGTGGCAAATGCTCCGGCCTGGATTAAGCGGATACTTGCCAATCAGGTGGTGCATTGTTTTGAGCAAGCGAATCAATCAGGGGAAAAACAGGAAGAACAAAAAATATGCGGCAACAGCAATGTAACCATGGCCATTCCCATTTCCTGCCGGGGGGGCGATGTTCGGGGATTTTTAGTATTTTGTTTGTCCCGAGAAGTTGCAGTCATTGATGATCGTTATGCGGATATGTTGGAAATCATCGCCAATCTGCTGGCAGATGCGATGTCGAAGATTCAGTCCGAACGGGAAATCCGGTATCGGGCCTACTATGACCAACTGACCGGATTACCAAATCGATTGTTGTTAGGTGAACGCATCGCAAAACAAATCGAGGTATCCCGGACAGCCGAAAAGATGATCGGGTTCATCTATCTGGATATTGACAGCTTCAGAACCGTTAACGATATGATGGGGCATGAAGGAGGGGACAAATTGCTGATCCAGGTCAGCCAGAAACTGGCCCAAACGATCAAAAAAACCGATACAGTTTGCCGCTTTGAAGGGGATGAATTTGTCATTATGCTCAATAACATCGCCCGGGAAAAAGAGGTGCTAAAGGTAGCTAACCGAATCATTGGTTTATTCAAGTATGCCTTTATAGTCAACGGCCAGGAATTTTATATTGCGGCTAATGCCGGTATTGCTATTTTTCCCAAGGATGGGGAAACCGCCGAGGAACTGATTAAGAATGCTGACATTGCCATGTATAAGGCAAAGGATAAGGGCAAAAATAATTACGTACTGTGTTCAAACACCATATATGAGGAGGTAGAATTTAAGAATAAACTCATCAGTCATTTGTATCATGCCTTGGACAATAATGAGTTGCGGGTTTATTATCAACCCCAGATTTCTCTGGAAACCGGTAAAATTGTTGCCGTTGAGGCGTTGTTGAGATGGCAGCATCCGGAGCTGGGGTTGATTCCGCCGAAGGTGATTATTCCCCTGGCGGAACAAACCGGGCTCATCAATCCTATTGGGGAATGGGTATTAAAAACAGCCTGTCTTCAAAATAAAAGTTGGCAGGACATGGGGCTAGCTCATGTTCGAATTGCTGTAAATGTCTCGGCCACCCAATTTCGCAATCCGCTGTTAATCAATCAAATTCAAAAATTACTCAAAGAAACAGAGCTGAAACCCAAATATCTGGAACTGGAATTGACTGAGAGTATTGCCATCAACAGAGCCAACTATGTGATTAGGGTATTGAACCGACTAAAAAAAATAGGGGTCTACATCTCAATCGATGACTTTGGCACTGAATATTCTTCGCTGAGCCGTCTGAAACTGTTGCCCATTGATCAGTTAAAAATAGATAAGCAGTTTATTGATGGGATTGTTGGCGATGAAAAAGATCAGGCCATTGTTAATACGATCATCCAGCTGGCTAAAAATTTAGGCATTGCTGTCATTGCTGAAGGTGCGGAAACCATCGAACAGGTCAATTTTCTAAAAGAAAACCGCTGTGATACGGTTCAGGGCTTTTACTACCATAAGCCAATGCAGGCAGTGGAAATCGAGGAGGTGCTACGACAGCAAATAAACATCAGAGGCCTTTGAAACTGCCCCTTTGGAGGTAATAATTGACAAGGTAAGCGGGGAGATCATTACGATTTTCGTAGGTAACGGTGATTAGTGTTACCTTTTTATGGTTTCGAATCGTATCCGTCCAACCGTTGCTATCGCATTTTATCACCCCTAAAACAGGCTTGTCGCAATCCAGGGTATTTATAATTTCACGCTGAAAGGTAAGGGCATTGCGTTCAAGATTTCCGCACTCATCCATGATAATCATGGCAGCATTGGCTTTGGCTCTCTGGATCAGGGCAACACCATCGGTATTGAATCGAGCGTCATCAACTTGTGGTAAACAATCCTTCTTAAAAATAGCAATACCGTGATCGGTGCTGAAAAATTTGGGTTCAGCAGCGCCATTTAGATACAGTAACCGATCTTGAAAACGTCGATCCGGACCAAAATAAGTTTTAAAACCACCGTAGGTCTGATTTAACTGCCCCAGGGTTCGGCGGATAATGGTGCTTTTTCCGACTTGGATCGGGCCGGTTAAAAAGATATGCATTTATTGACACCTCCCTTCGATTTCAAAAATCCCCAATGATTTCTTTTTGGGAAGGTAGAAGGGGTAGTCAGTCTGATTGGTTTCAACCAGATTTTGCGATAGAAAACGGTGCAGATCTGCTTCAGTGACTTTGGGATAGTTTTTGCGGACAAAGTGTTTTCCTTCTTCAAAGGAAGCAAGTGGCTGGCCAAATTCAAACGTGATTTCAGTAACGGAATAGGGGATTCTTTTCTTATCTAAGGCAGCAGCAACCAGGTCACAGGTGTTTTTGTGAAAGGATTTATATTTTTCTATTGATGAATGGTTGGCGCTCTTTTGATTTACGACAGAAATTTGCTTGCGACAGTAGGGTAGGAATTTTTCGGGTTCACGACTGCCAAAAAAGCTGGTATAGATGACATCCCACGTATTTTGTATGTCATCACAATTTAGCAGGCGGGGCTCAATATTGGTAATTCTTTGTTTGGCAATGGTTGTCTTTAGAGAATTGAGGGCAAATTCATTAATATCAATGCAGGTGATATGGTCGATATGTTTGCTTAATTCCAGATCGATCAGGCCCAGTCCACAACCAATGTCGCATAAAGTGGTATAGCCGTTTAAACTGGGGGCAATAAAATCGGCAATGTTTTTAAAAAATTGCGAGTATGCATTGGCGTCCTGATACCATTTAATTGTTGTCGGATCCCAGCTGAAATTCATTGCGTCTTCACCTTCGCTTCTCTTTTAAAAGCCACCTTTTGACCAGTGACAGAAATCTTGACATTTTCAGCCCCGGCGGCAATCCGGGCGGCCCGCAAATTGTCTTTGACCATAAATCCGGATAGCTCACCGACGCCAAAGTTAAATAATGCTGGAGCCAGGGGCGTTCCGGGCCCAACAATGGTAATGCGTCGGGCATTTTTTGACAGCTCCAGAAAGCGCGGTAGGGTCTTATCAAGCAGGGCTGCACAAGTAATATAGACATAGTCGCAGTCCGGTAGGATATATTCACTGGCCGAGATGGGGTAATCACCAGACTCCGGGTTCCATTCGATAATCGAAAAATCACAAACCGGTGCCATCAGCTTTTCAATGTAGGGGAAATGGCCGACCACTGCGACTTTTTTATCCTTAATATCGTTTTGGCACATAATGAAAGGATCAAAGTTACGATCCTCCACCCGCGGCTTGTCTGAAAATTCAATGCCATTGGCTCGGGCAATTTGGGGGTTGTTGTAATAGGCATTGATAGCCGCAATGCCCACGGCTGCCTCAACAAAATTCCAGGATTTTGCACAGCTGGCAACCTCCCGTAAGGGCAGGCCCAGCATGTTTTTTGTCAACATCGGCAGCCGGGTTTCGCAAAGCCGGGGTGATGCGATTCCGACACCGTTACCGCTGCGGACATAGGCCCGTTTTTTTCCGCAGATCAACTCATCAACTCCATAATTTTCTGGGATGCCATCAATCAGGGCATCGTATAATTCCCACATAAGCGATTCTCCTTACAGATTTATTAATTCTTTGGTGATCAAATCACCACTACGCAAATGATTTCGCAGTTTGAGTAGCTGATTATCCAGTTTTTCGATCAGCGCCAGGCTTTGCCGTTCTTCCGTCGAGGTTTCAATAATTCGGTCAATACCACCGTTTTTGATAATAATTCGTTTGTCAGCATTGAGTGCCAGTAGCGGATCATGGGTTGATACGAAGATGATTTTTTCACGCTTGGCCAGCAGCATAATGGCCTTCCGGCGATCGATTCCGGCGTTTTCAATCTCATCGATTAAAACAATGGGGGAATCGCTCATGTAGGCGGTGTCGGCAATCATCAGGGCCCGGGACTGTCCGCCGCTGAGCTGGGTGACCTTGGTATCATCAGAAAACGTCTCCCCGGCCAGATCATTGGCACATAAAAAACACGTTTCCACCACTTCATTTACATTGGGAGATAACCGGCATTTAGCGTGCATTTCTAGAAATTCCCGAACCGTCAGATCCATCACAAAATTCATGTTCTGGGAAAGCTGGGCCACCAGTTTGCCATCCATTTCAAAACGTTGGGTATCATCCAGCGGATGATTATTAATCATTATCTGACGCTGGGTAGGGGTGTCCCGTTGGGCCAGACATTCGATGTCATTGAGTAATCGGCTTTTTCCTGATCCGGTGGGACCGACAATACTGATGACTTCCCCGGCAGAAATGGTCAGACTGATATTTTCCGGCTGCTTTAATTTATTGATGCCGCCATTAATGGTAATTGAGGTGACCCCACCAATGGCGGATCGGGTTTCGGAAAATGTTTTTAGAAAGACGGCCAGGTTCAGCAGCAGATCATAAGGTTCCAGACCAAATTCCTCCAGAATTTCGTCTTCAACGTTCGCCAGGGCATCAAGTAGCAGCCCATCGGTGGCAAGATCGCTTAACCGATAGTTGGCTAGAAAATCCAGGGTGATCGGATAGCGTTCAATCACAAGGGCCAGATAGTCGTTATTCAGAAGAGTCATAAAATCGGAAACAGTCATCATTTTTTAAACTCCATTTTTTTTAGCATGCCCCGCTGGTGGGGCTCCCCAATTCGGGTTTCGCCGGTGCAATAGGAACAAACCGCCGCCGGGGTGGTAAAGCGCAGCCGCATGTCCCGGATGGTGTCAATCTCCAGGGCATTTTTCAGGTGTTTAGCCAGCATAAAAGTCCCCTGGCCGGTGATGCCATTGATAAAAATAATCCGGGCGGTTAAATTGACCTGTTTGATGTTAAAGGCAAAGACTTCACGCTCGGCCTGAGAAACAATGTCTCCCTTGGTGACAACGACAATGTCGGCGAATTTTAACATCGGACCGATTTTGCGGGGCGTATTGACCCCGGATAAATTATCAATGACGCAGATCGAAGCAATGCTGTTGATATAAGGGGAGCAGCGGTTGCAGAGACCGGCACTTTCAGTAATCAACAGTTTAAAGCCGGACTCAATCCCCCATTGAACAGCGTCTTCAATATTGCTGACAAAATAGTGATCGGGACATGTTTTCCCGGAAAAACCCATTTGAACGGGAACCTGGGCGGCCTCATAGCTTAAATTGTCGAAGGAGGTGAGACAATCAAATTTGACCACGCCAATGCTGCCCTGGGGCATCTTAAAGGCTTCAATCAATTTTAAAATAACAGCAGTCTTGCCGGAGGAGGGTGGTCCGGCGATGGTGATTAATTTCATTTCGTTACCTTCTTTATCTTTGCTTATCATGACGTGTAAGGGGTCACAGACCCTTAATTTTTTAAAACGGCAAAGCAGCGGGGTGGCTGCTTTGCCGTATCAGTGGTGGAATTATTTGGCTGTTTTACCCAGTGAATTAGCAACCAGTTTAGTGTACTGATCCTGGGTTAAATCGGTGTGGTAGAACAATTTGTAATATTCAGCGGCTTTTTTATAGCCATCATATTGAGCCTGATCGGGATATAATAACTGAGTCATCCAGATCATCCCCATCAAACGGTTAACGGATGGCGGGCTGCCCATCCAGTTATAGGGGCCATTGGGGACTTCATAATAAGTGCCGTTTTTAATGGCCTTAAGATTCTGCCAGGCTTCGCTGGTTGCCACGGCGCTGTAAGCACTGCCGGGGGCAAAAATAATGACATCCGGATCCCACAGCATCAGCTGCTCCATATCCACCGGGTTGCCGGTGCCTTTGCTGGAAATATCACTGACAACCGCCACATTATTGCTGAGGGAATCAATTACTTCAGCATGGAAAGAACCCTTGGCCAGCACACTCAGGCCATCTTCGCCGGTACAGTAAACCAGTTTTGCTTTGCCGCTTTCGCCAACTTTGTCAATAATCTTTTGGGTATCGGCATTGACCGTTTCACAGTATTTTGCCAGAACTTCGGCTTCTTTTTCTTTACCAAGCAGTTTCCCTAATGTTCGATAAGCCTCGGCCATGGTATCGATGGTTGCTTCGATGTGAACGGTGGGAATGCCGACCTGTTCCTGAATGCCATCCATATCCTCGACGATGGTGGATTTGGATTCGCCAATATCAATGATAATCTGGGGGTCGACCTTGGCAATTTCTTCAAGATTTAAATCACCTTGGCCATAAAATTGGCCTAAAACGGGCAGATCCAGGTATTGGGTGTCGATGTATTCTTGAGCAGTGGCATCCCATTTACTGGAAAGACCGACAAACATTTCCGGAGCTAAAGCAAAAAGGGCGATCTGCGCCAGCGCCCCGGAAGGGACAATCCGGGTGATTTTGGTCGGAACCTCGACCACCCGGCCAGCAGAGTCGGTAAAGCTGGTGGTGGCATTTGCTGATGCCGTGCCGGATCCGCTGCTGCCGCAGGCGGTGGCCATCGTCATCACCAGACAAACTACCAGTAATAGGGCTACAAGTTTTTTCTTCATTTCATTTTCTCCTCTTTAGACGTTTATGTTCTTTATATCAAAACCATTGACAATGGTTTAAAGTCAGTGTCTATCAATTCTAGAGGCTGACCCAAGAGCGGATTACCAGATAATCAGATGGCACATTTGGGAACACAGACTCTGACCCGGTCATCATAAAGGCTATTGATGGTTACCTCAGCAGCGTAGAGATTGCGAATCAGCTCTTCGGTAAAAATGTCGCCGGGTTGCCCCCAGGCGGCGATTTCACCATCTTTCATGGCCATCACCGTGTCGGAGAATAAAAAGGTCTGATCCGGATTATGGGTTGATTGGATGATCGTGTAACCTTCTTGAGCCAGGGATTTTATCTGGGTCAGAACACGGATCTGGTTGCCATAATCCAAATTGGCGGTCGGTTCATCCAGAATCAGAATTTTTGCCTTTTGCACCAGGGCCCGGGCCATCAACACCAGCTGGCGTTCACCGCCGCTTATTTGGGTATAGCCCCGCTTTTTCAGATGACTGATCCCCAGCCGTTCCAGGGCCTGTTCGACCAGTTGCAGCTGTTTTTTCCCCGGTTTTGAAATCACCGAGACCTGATGGGTGGTGCCCATCAAGACCATGTCGAAGACACTGTAGTTAAAGGACGGATTGTGGGATTGGGGGATATAGGCAACAGCTTTGGCGATATCCATAATGCTCATGGCATTCAGGTTTTTACCATGAAGGAGTATTTGGCCGGAATACCCTTTTTGTAAACCCAGCATGCAGCGAAAAAGGGTGCTTTTGCCGACACCGTTGGCGCCCAGAATGGACAACAACTGATTTTCCTGAGCGGCAAAACTGACGTGCTTGAGAATCGGATGCGCGCCATAACTGAAGCTGAGATTTGCGACTTCAATACTCAATAGATTTCCTCCGTTCTGGTAATTAGATAGATGAAAAAGGGGGCACCAATAAAGGCGGTTAAGATCCCCAGGGGGATCTCGGTGGTGAACAGATTTCGGGATACATCATCCACAAGCAAGAGAAAGATAGCCCCGAACAGCATCGTGGCGGGCATCAGATGATTAAAGTTATTCCCCACCAGTTTTCTGGTTAAGTGGGGAATGACCAAGCCAACCCAGCCAATCATGCCGCTGACCGACACGCTGGCAGCAGTAACAAGGGTGGCGCAGATAATGACGATTAAACGAATTTGGTTTGAATTAACTCCCATGGTGCGGGCTTCATCGTCACCCATGGTCAGGACGTTCATCCGCCACCTTAATAATAATAAGGGGATCAGGCCCAGCGCCATGGGAATCAGGACAAAGGTCACCTCACTGATTTTGGCACCGTTTAAGCTACCCATCAGCCAGTAGGTGATGGCAGGGAGTTGATCGCTGGGATCGGCAATGAGTTTGATAAAGGAGGTACCGGCCGAGAACAGCGAACTGATCATTATGCCGGACAAAATGAGCGCTAAAATGTTTTTGCCCTTGGCTTTTTTGCTGATTAGATAGACCAGGGCAACGGTTAGCAGACTGAATCCGAAGGCTGAGATCGTGATCATAAAGCTGCTGCCGTAATGGAGGATCGCCAGAGCAGCACCAAAAGCGGCACCAGCAGAGGCCCCCAGGATATCGGGGGCGGCCATGGGATTCTGAAAAACGCCCTGGTAAGCGGCACCAGCAGCCGATAGACAACAACCGACCAGGCAGGCCAATGCGATTCGGGGTAAGCGGACATTGAATAAGACGGTTTCAATTTTTTCAGTCCAAAAGGGTTCGATGGGAATAAGCTTTGAAAAGAGAATGCCCAGCAGCTCATTGGTATAAATCGGGTAGCGACCAATCCAGAAGGAAACGATGATTGTAAGAATCAGAATAATGCCCAGACTGAGGATGATTAAAGTATTACGGTTAAACTGTTTCATACTGTCTCCTTGATAAACTTCGATTTAATTTGTTTAGTTAGTTTTTGTTATGTTTAAATTGTTTTTGTATATTGTACAATAAAGCCTTGCTTCGTGTCAAACGAACTTTCCTAAATATTCAAGTGCAAAAGAACGAACCTTCATTGATCCAATTTGATGTGAGCATTCAAATAAATCGGTGATAGCGGTTAAAAATGCAAAAAAAATAGACCCGCTAAACGGATCTATTCAGACTGTTAAAAAAGATAACCCAGTACCGACAATTGTTACATCATGTTGTGCGCATCGGAGCGGACACGGCATCGCCTGTCCGATTCCGCAGCGAACAACAGATTAACAATTGGTCGGTACGGCAGTTTATCAACAACCTCACACCCTGATGCTTAATCAGGGTTTAAATTGTGTTAATTTAGATTGTTTTCTTCCAGGGCCAGTTTGGCTGCCGGGAAAGGCTCCAGCGCCCGGCTTAAGATTCCCTGAACGTAGGCGATCAGCATCCCGTAGTTGGTGATGTAAACCCCTTTTTGTCGGGCGGTGTGAACCCGGTATTGCATTTCCCGACGGTTGAGCATACAGCCGCCACAATGGACAATCACCGCATACTCGCCAATATCCTTGGGATAATGGGCCCCGGAGGCCCAATGGAAGTCAATATCACAGCCAGCAATCTGGCGGATCCAGCGGGGGATTTTAACCTTGCCGATATCATCGGCCTGGCGGTGATGGGTACAGCCCTCAACAATCAGCACCTTATCCCCGGGGGCCAGTTGTTCAATTCGTTTAATCCCCCGAACCATTTCGGCCAAATCGGTTTTTTGTCGGGCAAACAGGATCGAAAAAGAGGTCAGGGGAATATCGGCAGGGGTATCGGCCGAGACCTTCAGGAAGGCCTGGGAGTCGGTGATGACAATGGCTGGCGGCTTGTTCAGGCTTTCCAGGGTGTGTTTGAGCTCATGCTCCTTGGTGATCATCGCCACCGCATCCTTTTCGAGGATGTCCCGGATGGTTTGCTGCTGGGGCAGAATCAACCGACCCTTGGGGGCCGATTTGTCAATTGGGGTCACCAGTACCACCATATCTCCGGAATCGATCAGATCGCCAACCAGGGCCGGTTCTACATCTTCATAATTGGCATGGTCGATGATCATTTGCTTAACGGCTTTAATCCCGGTGCCATTATAAACACTGGTAAAGGATAAGGGGATTTTAAGGGATTTTTTCAAGGCTTCGATCTCTTCCGGTGCAGGACAGCCCTTGTCGGCCTTGTTGAGCACAAAAACGCTGGGGATTTTGCGCTTGATCAGTTGATCAATGAATTCTTCTTCAAAGTCAGTGATGCCGGTTTCAATATCTGCCACGACAATCGCAAAATGGCATTTCCGGAGGACCTCATAGGTTTTTTCAATCCGCAGCAGTCCCAGTTCGCCGGTATCATCCAGACCGGCGGTGTCAATAAAGACCACCGGGCCGATCGGCAACAGCTCCATGGTTTTATAAACCGGATCGGTGGTGGTTCCGGCCACGTCCGAAATAACCGCCACCGACTGGTCCGTCAGTGCATTAATCAAAGAGGATTTACCGGCATTTCGTTTGCCAAAAAGGCCAATCGCCATCCGGCTGGACATCGGGGTTTCATTCATACTATTTAAATTCATAATTTTTTCCTTTCGATCAGAGATTTTGATCAGTGTTTTTTATCCATGCTGGGTGAGGTCAGCCGTTCTGGTTTTAATACTGCATCGAGCTCCGAAACGGTCATCCAATTTTTTTCGAGAATGATATCCCGGATGGGCTTTCCGGTTTCTTTTAAAATCAGGGCTGCTTCGGTGCCCTTGTCATAGCCGATGATGGCAGTCAGAGCGGTGAGCATGACGGTGCTGTTTTCCAGATGTTCCCGACAGGTCTGCTCGTTGGCGGTAATCCCGGCAATACAGCGCTTGCTAAACAGCGGCAGCGCATGACGGAGCAGATCCAGTTCCTCAAACAGGTTTTTGGCAATCACCGGTAAAAAAGCATTAAGCTCCAGCTGTCCGGACATGGCTGCCAGGGTGATGGCGGTGTCATTGGCAATAATCTGAAAGGCAACCTGATTGACCGCTTCAGGGATGACCGGATTGACCTTACCGGGCATAATTGAAGATCCGGCCTGAACTCCCGGCAGGGTGATTTCGCCAAGGCCGGTGTAGGGTCCGGAGGACAGCAGCCGTAGATCATTGGCAATTTTTGAAAGATTGACGGCGGCTGTTTTTAACAGTCCTGAAACTTCCACAAAGACATCGCAGTTCTGGGTCGGATCCATCATGTAATCGGTTCGGGACAGGCTGATGCCGGTCAGATCCCGAAGTTTTTCAATCATCGTAAAGATATAGGCCCGGGGGGCATTGAGGCCGGTACCCACGGCAGTACCACCGATATTCACCTGCCGGAGCCGTTCTTCAGCCTTGTAAAGCCGCCAGCGATCCCGGGAAATGGCCTGGGCCCAGGCGCCAAACTCCTGACCCAGGGTTACTGGTACGGCATCCTGAAGCTGGGTTCGCCCGGCTTTGATGATCCGGGAAAAGGCTTCTTCCTGTTCCTGAAGGGCCGACTGCAGGTTGGCAAAGGACTCGGTCACCGGTTTTAACAGCCGGATGGCAGCAATTCGCACCGCAGTCGGAAAGACATCATTGGTCGATTGGTGAAGATTGACGTGATCCAGCGGATGTATCAGGCGGTAATCCCCTTTTTGTCCACCCAGGCGTTCAATGGCCCGGTTGGCAATCACCTCGTTGACATTCATATTGGCCGAGGTACCGGCACCGCCCTGCAGACAATCCACCACAAACTGGTTACTTAGGGCTCCCGCCAGAATCTCGTCACAGGCGGCGATGATGGCTTCGCCTTTGTCAGGCGCCAGGGCGCCAATGCTTAGATTGGTCAGCGCTGCCGCTTTCTTGATGACCACCAGAGCGGCCACCAACTCTTTGTGAATCGGCTGGCCGGTCAGATGAAAATTCTCCCTAGCCCGCACCGTATGGATACCAAAATAGGCATCCGCCGGTACTTCACACGGTCCTAATAAATCATGTTCAATTCGCATGTTTTCCCTCTTTTCAAATACAAAAAAGCTCTCTTTCCGAAAAATAGGCGGAAAGAGAGCGCAATTGTATCAGGATGTTTAAAAAATAAAGCAAACACGTGCATTATCAATAAACTTGCCAATTTCGCACCTTTCCGGTCAGAAAAAATCTTTTCGGTCAGGATAATAGCAACACTATAACGTTTTCAGTTTAATAAGGCAATCTTAGCATTGTTTGACAGCTTTGTCAAAGTCGGGTTAGGGTATTATTTTGTAAAAAAGTCTGAATTGATATTTGTCGCGATCAAGTGGGATCAATATTGAGGAGTCAAATAATAAATTTGACTTAACATACTTTTTTCTTGACTAATTAAACCGGTTTAATTAACATAGAGTATGATTAGTTTATAATGATTATTTGATTAAAAAGAATAATTACTAGAAATCGGGAGGCAGCAATGAGTGAATTAGAAACAGCATACCCATGGGCATTGTTTAACCTGGAACAGGGTGTTTATGGTGTTTCCAGTCAATATATTAAATCCATTTTTAAAATTGAAAATTTAATAAAGATGCCGGGTATGCCCGACTACATGCGGGGTGCAGTGAACATGCGCGGGAAAATTGTGCCGATTATTGATACGCGAAAATTTTATGGGTTTCAGTCGGTTGCAGAGGAAATTAACGGATTGACAGAACTGTTAGGACAGCGAAAACAGGATCATATCAATTGGATTAGAGAATTGGAAGACTCAGTTGTGGAAAACCGGGAGTTCAAGCTAACAACCGATCCTCACGCCTGTGCCTTTGGAAGATGGTATGATCATTTTGAAACCAATGACCAAACGCTGGAATATCTTTTGCGAAAATTTGATGCGCCCCATAAGCGGATTCATAAAGTGGGCGTTGAAGTCAGGCAACTGGTGGATCTGGGCGAGCGAGAAAAGGCTTTTGATGTAATCAGAAAAGCAAAAAATAACGAGTTAATCCAAATGATCAAACTGTTTGATACATTGGTGAATGATTTTACAGAATCCAAACGGGAATTGGCGATCGTGTTGGAGGATCCAAAACAAAATCTGGAAATAGGTCTGACGGTGGATCGGGTCATTGCCATTGAACCGATTCTGGAAGATCGGGAAAATTCCCTTGATTCAGTAACCCATAAGTCCCATGAGAGCCTTGGTCTGGGAAAACGATCAAAAGATCAAACGCCGGTCTTTATTATTGATGAAAACTATTTTTTTAATTTATAGCAAAATTACTATTTCGGCAACAGTTCTTTGAGAGGATAACTGAAACGATGTGATTTTATAAAAAAAACGGGTAAATACTCCATAAACCAGAGAGGAGGATTTGTGGATGAACTATCAAATCGTTAAAGAATTTCCCCATCCGATGATGGAAAAAGGAAAGAGGCCGGTGATCTCCATTTATGTGGATACCCATATCAAGAAACCGGATCGTCTGGAAAATCCCATCCGTTTTAAAAATCTCGTTAAAGAAGCCCAAGCGTCTTTGAAAGAGAAAGAATTCAAAGGATTTAAGGATCTGTTTTCGCTGTTTAAAGAAATGGAAGAAGATGCTTTGTTCTGGGAAGGGGCCACCGAAAGTATGGCCATTCTGGGAGATGAAGACGAATGTATTGTCTATAAGCTGCCGGTGAATGTCAAAAGCCTGGCGATTGTGTCAGACAGTTTTTATATAAAACCCCTGCTGCGAAGTTTTCAGTCTAATGGCCATTATCATGTGCTGGGACTGAATCGGGATAATTTTGTTTTGTTTGAAGCCGACCGTTACGGTATTACCGAAATTCCGGTGGATGCCAGCGATGCCACCATGGAAGGGGTACTGGGAACGGAGAAAACCGCCCCCCATCTGTCTGTGGCCAGCATTGGCGGCGACCAGTCCATGTATCACGGTCATGGCGGGGCCAAGGATGAGCGCAAGGTGGATCAGGAAAAGTTCTTCCGGCATGTCGATACCTTTGTGCTGGAACAGTATTCCAAAAAACAAAAAATACCCCTGATTTTGGTTAGTCCCGATGAACACCAGGGTGAATTCAGAAAGCTGTCAAAAAATAATTTCCTGATTGATGAGGGCATCAAAATTGATGGCGATTCTTTGGACAAGAAAAGCCTGTATGTAAAGGTTCAGGATGTGATGCAGGAACGATTTAAAAAAGAATTGAAAGACCGGATGGCCGCTTTTTCTGAAGCCCACGCCAAGGATTTGGGGTCTGATGATGTGATACAGATTGGCCGGGCCATTGTCGAAGGCAAGGTCGCAAGCCTCTATCTGGAAGAAAACACGGTTCATCCCGGCCGCTTTGATCCCCAGCTGGGCACGGTTATGCAGGGTGAAATTGCCGATCCCCGTGTTGGCGATGTCTATGATGATATGGCTGAGGTGGTGCTGAGCCGGGGTGGTGAGGTGCTGATTCTGAGTAAAGATGAAATGCCCACCGAAAGGGAGCTGGCAGCAGTGTATCGGTACTGACTATCTGATTACAGCAACAAATTAATTGAGGATTAACTCCTAATATTTAAAGGGGTTAATCCTTATTATTTTTCCGGATTAAGTCGGATTTTGTAGTATAATAAAAGAAAATTTTATAGAAACAGATATTTTATCAAATGGTTGATGTGTAAAAATAAGCGAAAGTGAAAGGGAACACAATGAGTAACGAATATAAAGAAAAAATAGGTAAATTGGTTGACAACATTTCAGAAAGTTATCGAAAGGAGTGCTATATTGCCCCGCATGATTTAGGGTTTTTACCAAACCGTACGGTAATCATTGATACCACTAAAGCTTTGCGCCAGCTTGTTTTCCCCAGTTATTTCGGGAAAACCAATTTTCGTAGAGAAATTCAGGATTATCATATTGGCGAGCTGCTGGTCTGTATTATTGAGAGCTTAACCAAGCAGATTACCCTGGCCTTGAAGCATCAGGCCAGCCGCAAGGAAAATTTGGGCGAGGAGCATTATCATCAGGAAGCGTTGCGAATCTGCGATGAGTTTATGAGCAGAATTCCGCAGATTCGGGAGTTTTTAGCAACCGATGTTATTGCCGCCTTTGACGGTGATCCGGCGGCAAAGAGTAAGGACGAAATCATCTTCTGCTATCCCGGTGTTTTTGCCATCAGTATTCATCGTCTGGCACATGAGTTGTATAAACTTTCAGTGCCGTTGATCCCCCGGATTATGAGCGAATATGCCCATAACATTACCGGGATCGATATCCATCCTGGGGCGACCATCGGTAAATACTTTTTTATTGATCATGGGACCGGTGTGGTTATTGGTGAAACGGCGATTATCGGGGAACATGTCAAAATTTATCAGGGTGTTACTCTGGGGGCGCTATCTACCCGGGGTGGCCAAAAACTGCGGGGTATCCGGCGTCATCCCTGTCTGGAGGATGAAGTTACCGTTTATTCCGGGGCTTCAATTTTAGGTGGCGATACGGTTGTCGGCAAAGGATCGGTCATTGGTAGTAATGTATTTATTACAAAATCGGTGCCGGAAGGAACCAAAGTTAGTATCAAAACCCCAGAATTGCTTTTTTCTGGGCAGGCCACTAAAGAAGTTTCAGTGGAAGCCTTTGATTAAGTGAGATAACGCATATCAACAGTGGTACCATATAAAAAGCAGTATGGCAAAGTAATAAAAAATATTTATAAGCTGACTCCAACAGAAAAAGTTTCAGGATTATTTTTATCTTGAAACTTTTTCTGCGTTTAAAATATAGTGCAAGGGGGTATGTAAAAGGGGTATACTGAATGTTAACAGCGTATAAGATAGCAAGACAAAGAAAAAGGACGTAAAGGGATAAAGAACAGCTGGAATTGGGTAAATAATAAAAGCTTAGGGGGAACAATGAGCACAAAGATATTGATTGTGGATGATTCGACCACAGATCGGCTGATTATCAGTACCATGTTGGCGGATTATCAGACGTTGACAGCCTGTGATGGGTTGGAGGCGATGGAATCAATTGCCAAAAACCCGGACATTGATTTGGTCATTCTTGATTTAAACATGCCCAGAATGAACGGATTCGAAGTGCTGGAAGCACTACAGAAAAATCCGGAATATCGCAAACTCCGTACCATTATTCTGACTAATTATGATGAAATCGATAATGAGGTCAAAGGCCTGGAATTAGGAGCGGTGGATTATGTCAGAAAACCCCTTAATCTTCAGTCGTTGCTGATCCGGATTAACATCCATATCAAATTAAAGCGGATCCAGAAAATGATCGAACAGGATAATGAACGGCTGGATGCCATGGTGTTAAAGAAAACCAGAGAGGTGGCAGCCACCCGGGACATCACCATCCAGGCGTTGGTCGGGCTGTTGGAAGTCCGCAATGTTGAATCGTCAAAACATACCATCCGCACCCAATTAATTATGAAAATTCTTTGTGACCATTTAAGTGAAAAACCCAAATACCAGGATATCCTCAGTGAAAACTACGTAAAGGAGTTGGTGACCACCACCCCGCTTCACGATATCGGCAAGGTCGGCATTCCTGATAATATTTTATTAAAACCGGGAAGACTTACTGAGGATGAATTTACAATCATGAAAAAACATGTGGATTACGGGGTCAATGCCCTGCAAAATGAAATTTACTGCGATGAGGATGTCCCCAGCTTTATCAAAACTGCCATGGAAATTGTCGGGGCCCATCATGAAAAATATGATGGCAGTGGATATCCCCGGGGATTAGCGGGAGCAGAGATACCGCTGCCGGGACGTCTGATGGCGATTATCGACGTCTATGATGCGCTGACCAGCAAACGGGTTTATAAGCCAGCTTATGATTATGATTATAGCATCAATCTGATCCGAAGCGAAAGCGGGAAACATTTTGATCCGGAGATTGTGACGGGGTTTCTGGAAATCCAGGAAAAAGTAATAGAGATTTCCCGTAAATTCATTCAGGACACCGATGATTCTGAGGTCTGGTCATGAAGTGGTTGGCCAGGGTAATGGTGATACTGATCATTATTCTGGGCTGGCCCTCTTTTTGTTATGCCCGAGATGACACCATTAGCTGGACCCCTGAAGAACTGGCGTTTATGGAAGAGCACCCGGTAATCCGGCTGGGGATCGACCCCAAGTTTGTGCCCTTTGAGTTTTTTGATAAAGATGGCACCTATCAGGGTATTACCTCGGACTATCTGGAAATAATCAGTGAAAAAACCGGTTTGGAGATGGTGGTTACCCCCGGGTTGACCTGGACTGAAGCTTATGAAAAAGCCCTTCATGGCGAGGTCGATATGCTCCCGGCGGTTTCAAAAACACCGGCCCGGGAACAATATTTTTTATTTTCAGAACCCTACTATTATTTTAAGCGGGTCATTGTGGTGCGGGATTCCACCCAGGGAATCAGCAGCCTTGAAGATCTGTTCGGTCAAACCGTGGCGGTTCAAAAAAACAGTTCCCATCACAGCTATCTGGCAGACTATCCGCAGCTTAACCTGAGTTTGTACGACTCGGTCGAAGCCGCCTTAACGGCCGTTGCCGATGGTAGTGAAACGGCTTTTGTGGGAAATCTGGCGACCACCAATTATCTGATCAATTCAACGGGTCTGACTAATCTGAAGTATGTCGCCTTCGAAGCCGAAAAACAGCAGGGCCTATATTTTGCGGTACGCAACGATTGGCCGGTTTTGATTGGCATCATTGATAAAACCCTGGCGACCATCACCCCGGAAGAGCGGATTGCGATTAACAGCAAGTGGGTTGGGGCCGATGTGGAACCGGATTATGGTCCGGTTTATCAGGTAGTCATGATGGTCAGTGGGGTCATTATTCTGATCTGGCTGGTGTCGATTTATTGGATTTTACGGCTCCGTCGGGAAATTGACACGCGCAAGAAAATTCAGTGTGATCTGGAAATTGCCCGCCAGGAAGCCGAGGCCGCCAACACGATAAAATCCAGTTTTTTGGCCCGAATGTCCCATGAAATCCGGACGCCCCTAAATGCGATTACCGGGATGGCCTATTTGGTTAAAAAAACCCAGGTAACTCTGACCCAGAAGATGTATCTGGATCGGATCACTCAGTCGGCGAATACGATGCTGAGTATTATTAACGATATTCTTGATTTTTCTAAGATTGAAGCCGGAAAAATCGAGCTGGAGCGGGTTTCTTTTAATCTGGATCAGGTGATTCAGGATGTGATTAACATCGTATCCTATAAAATCGAAGAACAGCGGATCGGTTTTAAACTGACCAAGGATCCCAAAATTCCCAACTGTTATTTCGGTGATGCCAAACGGATTGAGCAGATTTTATTGAACCTGATTAATAATGCCACCAAATTTACCAACACCGGAGAAGTCTCCCTTGATATCCGTCTGGTGGCCAGGGAATCCAATTACTATCATCTGGCCTTTACCGTCCGGGATACCGGCATCGGGATGACCGACGAGCAGATAAAAAATCTGTTCGAACCCTTTGCTCAGGGCGATGCCAGCATTAACCGCCGTTTTGGGGGGACCGGGCTGGGGCTTTCGATTGTCAAAAGTCTGGTGGATATGATGAAGGGCGAGATTCAGGTTTACAGCACTGCAGGTGAAGGATCAACCTTTATTGTCGAATTGTCTCTGGAAAAAGACCAGCAGAGCGAACAGGAATATCAGCAGCAGGTTTCGTCACTTTATTTCAATGATATAAAGACCCTGGTACTGGAAAAAACCGGTTCAAATATGAATATTATTGACAGTTATCTTGGGGCCTTTGGAATGCATTGCGAGCTGACCACCTCGTCGGTCAGTGCCATCAGCATGCTGGAACTGGAAAATGGCAAATTTACGGAGCCCTTTGATCTGCTGATTCTGGATTACGATACACCAAGTGGTGGGGGCTTTAAATTTGTTGAAATGATCCAGGAAAACAAAAAAATCCTCAAAAAACCCAAAGTCATTATGCTGCTGCCGATGATGCGGGAAGACTTGTTTGACCAACTCGATACCCAGGGGGTTGACATTGGCATTGGCAAACCGATCATCCCCTCAGTTTTATACAATGGGATTCTGGAGATTTTTAGAACCAAAGCAATTGTCGCCAATCAGGAGTTTAAGCAGGAAACGATCAATAAAGATATTCTGGATAATTACTATGGAATCCTGGTGGTGGAAGACAACAAAACCAATCAGCTGATTGCCAAATCACTGTTGGAACCAGTCGGTTTCCGGGTTTGGCTGGGTAATGACGGACAGGAAGGGATCGAGCTCTTTAAGGCGCACCGCAGTGATATTGATTTAATCCTGATGGATTTGCACATGCCGGTGCTTAATGGTTATGAAGCGTCGGAGCAAATCAGAACGCTCTCGGCGGATATTCCAATTGTCGCCATGACCGCTGATGTGATTGAGGGGGTCAAGGAAAAGTGCGAATCATGCGGGATTCATCACTACATCAGCAAGCCCTTTGATCCCGAGCAATTTGTCGAAACCATCAGCAAAATTATCAGCGTCGAAACGGCGACTCCAAAAGAGTCCAAGCACCCGGACAGTGATCAGAACAAGGAAAGGGCAGATGGGGTTGCGGTTCTTGACCGGGCAGAGGGGCTCCGTTATATGGGGAACAATCAGGCGCTCTATCAGGAGGTACTGGCAGCCTATTTCACTGAAAATCAGGAAGTGGTTGAAAAACTGGCGCTCGCTATCAAAAACCGGCGCTATCAGGAAGCCGCCCAAATGGTTCATAAGGTTAAAAGCAGTTCTGGCAGTATCGGCGCCAGGAAACTTTTTGAAGTGGCCAAGGCCTTGCAAAAAGCTCTGGAAAGCTGTGATGAAAGGGAAATAGCCAGTCTTCATCCGCTATTTTCGCAGGCCATGAAACAATTGCTGACGACGATAAAAAGTGATTAAGAGCAATGCGGTTGGATAAGTTAACAGCGGGTACCATAAGGGATATAGATAAACAAATTCTTCCAATTCACACCGGGATTTTGTAGCAAAAACCAATAGTTGTGCTATAATAATCACAACGTAAGTATGATGAGGAGGGTAACAATGTTAAATATTGCTTCGCGGATTGATCAGCTGCCGATGACATCAATGTTGAAAAAGGTTCTTTTGTTAACCGGGATCGGCTGGATGTTTGATGCGATGGATCAGGGGATGGTTTCCGGTGTGATGGCAGCCATCGGTAAAGAATGGGCGTTAGATCCCAGTCAGCTGGGGTTGCTGGGCAGCATTGGAATGCTGGGGATGGCCTTGGGTGCCGGCTTGTCCGGGATGGCCGCTGATAAGTGGGGCCGCCGAACGGTGATTATGTGGACCCTGATTATTTATGGGGTCTCCAGTGCGCTGTCCGGTTTTGCCGTCAATTTTACGATGCTATTGGTACTGCGGTTTTGTACCGGTTTTGGACTGGGTGGGGAGTTGCCAGCGGCATCAACCCTGGTCAGTGAGTTTTCGCCGACCCGGATGCGGGGCCGCAATGTTATTATTCTGGAGAGCTTCTGGGCCTGGGGATGGCTGATTGCCGCCTTTGTGGCTTACTTGTTTATTCCCGTCTATGGCTGGCGGATGGCCTTTTTAGTGGGTGGTATTCCAGCCCTGTTTGCAGCTTTCTTTCGGATGGCCGTGCCGGAATCGCCCCGGTATCTGGAATCAGTGGGAAAAACCGCTGAAGCCGAAGCATTGCTGGTAACCATGGAAAAACAGGCCAATATTACCAGTCAGGTTGAGTCTACTGAAGTTGATAAACTTAGTCATATCAAGGCATCATTTTTAGATTTATGGTCCAAGCCCTATATAAAATCTACCATTGTATTATGGGTGATCTGGTTTGGGATCAATTTTGGTTACTATGGTTTTGTTTTGTGGACGCCGTCACTATTGGTGGCAAAAGGCTTCACCCTGACAAAAAGTTTTGAATTTACGCTGATCATGTGTCTGGCCCAGTTGCCGGGATATTTCAGTGCGGCGTATCTGATTGAGAAAGTTGGCCGAAAAAAAGTGCTGGCCATTTATTTTGCCGGAACGGCACTGGCGGCCTGGCTATTTGGCCATGCTGGCAGTGTGGAACAGATTCTGATCTATGGTTCAATGCTTTATTTTTTCAGTCTGGGTGCCTGGGGCTGTGTTTATGCCTATACGCCAGAAGTTTATCCGACCTTTTTCAGAGCGACCGGTTCTGGCTGGGCCGCATTTGGACGGATTGGCGCTTTTTCGGCTCCCTTTATTGTGCCGGTGATCTATAATTACTATGGCACCGAAATCGGCTATACCAATGTATTTATTACTCTGACGCTGGTGTTTGCAGCGGTGGCCATTGTGGTAGCGGTGTTTGGTAAGGAAACGATGGGGATCACCCTGGAAGAGATAAATCAGTAGGATACAGAAACGAAACAGCCTGTTGCCGATTAAAAGACAACAGGCTGTTTCGTTTCTTTAGAACGTTTATAAAATCAGACAACTTTAACGGCATCACTGGGATAAGGCATTTTCAATCGACTTGAGATAGGCTTTGCTGGACACCGTGGCACCGCTGATGGTGTCGACGGTGGTGTTCTGTTTTTCGATCACCGCATGGATAAGGGCGTCAGTCACCTCGGGCTTTTCCATGGTGACGGTTTTGACCACCGCAATGTTTGAAATCTGGTGATCAGCCACGCTGACGGCGACCTCATTGCTCCAGCGCCCGGCCTTATAAACACCGGTATAGGTGCCGTCTTCAATTCCCTTCAGATCGACGGGGTTAATCGCCAGATTTTCCCCAGCTTCCAGGCCGTTGGTGATGTAAAAAACGCCACCGGCGCCGACCAGTACCAATACTCCCAGAATACTGAGAATAATAATTATTGCTTTTTTCATCTGCTTTTCCTCCTGTTATTTTGATTCCTGGTCCATTTTTTCCAGGTTGGCCAGCAATTTTTCAATAACCGACCGGGTCATTGCCAGTTCTTCGTCAGATATACCATCAAATAATTTTTCGGTAAAGATTTCTGATTTCTGCTGACTTTCTGTGCCAAACGAATCAACCGCATCGGTTAGCTTAATCCGGGTGATCCGGGCGTCATGGGGATCTTTTTCCATCACAACAAAGCCTTTTTGTTCCAGTTTAAGCGCCACCTGTTTGACATTCTGATGGGAACTGCCCATGCTTTTTGCTACTTCCTTAAGGGTTGGGTCGTGATCAAAAATATTCTGCACCACAATGGTCAGCAGCCATTGCTTGGTTGTCAAGTTGTATTCTTTCAGTTCCCGTTCCAACAGGGTGTCCATCTGGTTGGCGACGACTTGGACACCGCCAAAGATGAATTTTTGATCGGGCATTGAATCCATATTGTCCAAAATATAACCTCCACTTATCAATTAAGGTAATACATTACCTTAATTGATAATACATTACCTTTTTTTATCTGTCAATACTTTTTAGAAAAATTAATCTGTTTCTGAAAAAAGTTAAGGGGTATCTGTATTTGAAAGGGTTTGCAGAAATTTAAGCGGCAGAAAATTTCAAATGTGTGTTATTATAGACAGGCATCAGAAAGAGGAGAAGGTTATGCCAAAAGTAGGAATGCGAATTTTTAAAACATTTATAGCGGTTTATCTCTGCTTCTTAATCTATTTATTAAGAGGCGAGCAAGGCTCCCCCTTCTATTCGGCGATTGCGGCGATTTTATGCATGCAGCCCTATGTTTCCAATAGCTTTAAGGTAGCCATGAATCGAACCCTGGGTACCTTTATCGGTGGGGCGATGGGGTTGGGATTGCTTATTTTTGAGCGGAGCTTCATCCCGGTGGATATGCCGATGCTGCAATATCTGGTGGTATCCTTGTGCGTTATCCCGCTCATTTATTTTACAGTCGCCATCAAAAAACCAACGGCATCTTATATTACCTGTGTGGTTTTTTTAAGCATTACAGTGACCCATGGGGCCGATGTGAATCCGCTGATCTTTACCATTGACCGGATCGTGGACACCCTTATCGGAATCTTTGTGTCATTGGGAGTCAATGCTTTTCACTTGCCCCGGCGCAGAAACAGAAAAACGCTCTTTGTCACCAATCTGGATGGTTCCTTGTTGAATTCCCAGGTTGAAATCAGCAGTTACTCCAGAATAAAACTAAACACCATGATCCGCCAGGGCGCTTTGATTACCATTGCCACGACCAGAAGTGCCGAAACCCTGCTGCCCCTGCTGGAAGGCGTAGAAATAAAGGTTCCCGTTATCATGATGAATGGGGCGGTTTGGTATGATCTGCAAAAACGAAGTTATTTAAGCTGCAAGAAAATGAATCCGGAAGTGGCCAAGCAACTGATTGATGTTTTTGAAAAACGGGAGCTGAATTGTTTTACCCACACCATCATCAATGATGTTCTCCATGTTTATTACACCAGGCTTATTAATCCGGTGGAGGAAAAAATCTATCATTCCAAAAAGCGACTCCCGGAACAGAGCTATGTGTGCGGCGAGGTGCCAAATGATCAAAGCGTTTTATCGATTATGGCAGTGGATCAGAAGGCGACGATCGTCCAGGTTAAAGCGGCCATCATGAAGCTGGAAATTGCGTCAGCGGTTAATGTTGAGTGCTATCCGGATGATCAACATCCGGGCTATTACTTTCTCGAAATAACCAGCCGGGAAGCCTCGGTGAAAAATGCCATCATGGATATGAAAGCCCGATATGCTACCGATAAAGTGATTGCGTTTGGCAATGACATCAGGAATGCAGCGATGCTGGAAGCCGCCGATTTTGCCTATGTGGTTGAAAATGCATCCATCGAACTAAAAGAAATGGGCTGGCCGCAGATAGGAGCGAATGACGATGATGCAGTGGTCAAGACCATCAGTCGCCATTTTTATGCCAAACCGGGGAGCTTTAAATAATGATAACCGTTTGCAGGTGACAAGGGGTTTGACACCACATCTTGTATATGATAAAATTAAAACAACCAAATATGAAGATAACGGTGCTGTGCCAACCGGTGCAGCATGGGGGAAGCCGGTGCAAATCCGGCACGGTCCCGCCGCTGTAAGGGGGAGATTTTTTTAAAAAGATCAAGCCTAAGTCAGATTACCCACCGTTATTTGTCACACCAGACTCTACGCGTGATAGAGGGTGTTTGAGCCAAGCAATCTTAGACCTCTTGACCCACGCCGTCGAGAGGTTTTTCAATGCCCGAAACAACAAAAAAGACTCGCAGGAAAGTAGGAAAACAAACCAGGATGATTACGAAGATCAAAAAAAGAGATGGACGAGAAGCCCCTTTTAATATTGAAAAAATTGCCAATGCCATTTTTAAGGCCGCCAGTGAAATCGGCGGCCAGAATTATCAGACCGCCATGGAGCTATCTGAAAAAGTGGCCATCTATATCGAACAGGAAATGAACACCAATACCCCGACGGTGGAAGAAATTCAGGATGCGGTGGAAAAAATTCTGATCGAAACCGGACATGCAAAAACCGCAAAGAAATATATTCTCTACCGGGCCGAGCGAACCCGAATCCGGGAAATGGATACCCGGTTGATGAAAATATATGAGGATCTGACCTTTAAAGAAGCCAAGGACAACGATGTTAAACGGGAAAATGCCAACATTGACGGCGACACCGCCATGGGCACGATGCTGAAGTATGGATCAGAGGGCGCTAAACAGTTTTATGAAATGTTTGTCCTCAATCCCGAGCATTCAACCGCTCATAAAGCCGGTGAAATCCACATTCACGATATGGATTTTTTAACCCTGACCACTACCTGCTGTCAGATTGATTTAGAACGCTTATTTAAAGATGGGTTTTCGACTGGTCACGGCCATCTCCGGGAACCCAACGATATTCAGAGTTATTCGGCGCTGGCCTGCATTGCCATTCAGTCCAACCAGAATGATCAGCATGGCGGACAGAGTATTCCCAACTTTGACTATGCCATGGTGCCGGGGGTGAAAAAAACTTTTATCCGGCTCTATCGGGAGAATTTGGCCAAGGCCCTGACCTTATTGACCGATACCAAAAATGCTTTAGCCAAGGTAAAGGCCATCAGTGAAGATATCGAAAAGAAACTGGGGTTAAAGCCCGAGCTAAATCAACCGAAGAATTATCTGGAAGCCGAAGCCCGGAGTTTGGCGTTATGGATAGCGGATGCCAACAGCATCAGCCGGGCTCAGAATTTTGCCATGGAAAATGCCGAACGGGAAATTGACCGCAGTGTTTATCAATCCATGGAGGCCTTTGTTCACAATCTCAACACCATGCATAGCCGGGCCGGAGCTCAGATCCCGTTTAGTTCCATCAACTACGGGATGGATACCTCAATTGAGGGGCGTCTGGTCATAAAAAATCTGCTTTTGGCAACGGAGGCCGGATTGGGAAATGGCGAAACCCCGATTTTCCCAATCCATATTTTCAAGGTTAAGGAAGGGGTCAATTATAATCCCTGGGACCCCAATTATGATTTGTTTAAATTAGCCTGTCGGGTCAGCGCCAAGCGCCTGTTTCCCAATTTTTCATTTTTGGATGCGCCCTATAACCTGAAATATTACAAAGCTGGTCAGCCGGAAACTGAAATTGCCTACATGGGCTGTCGTACCCGGGTGATCGGCAATGTCCACGATCCCAGTCGGGAAATTACCTATGGCCGCGGAAACTTAAGTTTTACCACCATCAATCTGCCCCGGATTGCCCTAAACAGCAAGGGCAACCAGGACGTGTTTTTTGCTGAGCTGGATCAGAAAATTGATCTGGTGATTGAGCAGTTGCTGGAACGGTTTGAAATTCAGGCCCATAAAAAAGTTAAAAACTTTCCTTTCCTAATGGGCCAGGGCGTTTGGATTGATTCTGCAGATCTGACCGACGAGATGGAAATCCGGGAAGTACTGAAACACGGCACCCTGAGTATGGGCTTTATCGGCCTGGCGGAATGCCTGACGGTTTTAACCGGCAAACACCATGGCGAAGCGGCCGACGTACAGGAACTGGGGCTTGCCATTATTGGCCACATGCGCAAGCGGATGGATGAAACCAGTCAGGTCTATGGCATGAACTTTACCCTGCTGGGCACCCCAGCCGAAGGTACCGCCGGACGCTTTGTCAAGCTGGATAAACAGGTATTTGGGGAAATTCCCGGGGTAACGGATCGGGAGTATTATACCAATTCGTTCCATATTCCGGTTTACTACCCCACCAGTGCCTATGAAAAAATCACCCTGGAAGCGCCCTATCATGAGTTGACCAACGCTGGACACATCACCTATGTGGAAATGGACGGCGATCCCCTCGACAATCTGGAAGCCTTTGAGAAGGTGGTTCGGGCGATGAAGGAAGCTGGCATCGGCTATGGTTCCATCAATCATCCGGTGGATCGCGACCCGGTCTGCGGCTATACCGGCATCATCGGCGACGCGTGCCCCAATTGTGGACGAAGCGAAGACGATGTTCCCTTTGAACGGATACGCCGGATCACCGGTTATCTGGTAGGGACCCTGGATCGTTTCAATGATGCCAAAAAAGCGGAAGTAAGAGATCGGATCAATCATTTTAATGCGGCTGGTCAAATGGCTGGTGGGGAACGGTTGGAGCAATTGCAGTGACCTCCCAAATAAGAATCGCCGGGGTGGTTAAGGAATCGATTGTGGATGGACCAGGCATTCGCTTGGTGGTGTTTGCTCAGGGCTGCCCCCATCAGTGCGAGGGCTGTCACAACCCGGCCACCCATGATTTAAGCGGCGGTCACCTGGTGGCGATAGACACCATTATCGCCGAAATGAAAAAGAACCCACTGTTGGATGGTATTACCTTAAGCGGCAGAACCCTTTTTACAGTCTGCGGGCTTTTCTGAACTGGCCAGATGTGCCCAGGCAGCCGGCTATCATGTGATGACCTATACCGGTTATACTTATGAAACGCTGACGGCAAAAAAGGATCAGCGGTGGCTACGACTGCTCAGGTATACTGATCTGCTGGTGGATGGAAGATTTGAAGCGGAACAAAAAAGCTTGTTGCTGAAATTCCGGGGCTCGCAGAATCAGCGGATTATTGATGTGAACCAGTCACGGCTAAAAAGTAAACTGATATTGAGTAAAATTAATTAAGAATATGTGGACAAAAAACACTGATCGTTAATGATCGGTGTTTTTTTTATACAGAGATTATTATTTATATCCATAGTTTTTTTGGTCCAAGACGTTGGTATTGTCCCGGCGGGTCATTTTTTAAGTGCTGTTGTGTCGCTTATGATGAGACATGAACATTTATTAAATAAACTTAAATTTCATCAAAAATATTGACATATGTAAAAAAGTCGCAAAAAGCAACATAAAATAAAAACGAAAAAAAGCGTAAATATCCTGTCACACAGGTTGCCACACGTTGTTATGAAAAAGGAAACGTGATAGAATGAATAGGCATGAAAAGTCAAGGGATTTATATTAAACCGTATACTATTTAATTTAGGGGAGAATAGATGGCAAATACGACACATCAATTAGAAGAAGATTTAGAAATAGATTTACTTAAACTGGTCAAAGCACTCTGGCGTAAGGCATGGTTAATTATTCTAGCTGCTGTTTTTTGCGGCAGCCTGGTACTTGGCTATACCTATTTTTATGTCGATCCGCTTTATGAATCAAAGGCACAGATGTATGTCAATAACAGTTCACTGTCTTTTGATTCCACGGCGTTGAATATTACCAGCGGCGATATTACGGCCGCTAAAAGTTTAGTAGCGACTTATATTGTCATCCTTAAATCTCGACAGGTGCTTGAAGAGATCATCAGAAAAGGCCAACTCGATTTGACCTATGAGGAACTGGTTGGGATGATCACAGCTGCCCCAGTCAGTTCAACCGAGGTGTTCGAAGTAGTGGTAACCGATACCGACCCCTATCGGGCCGAAAAAATTGCCAATATCATTGCTGGCATTCTGCCTGAAAAAATCAGCAATATTGTCGAAGGCAGCTCGGTGAAGATTGTTGACTATGCCGTTGTTCCGGCGGCGAAAAGCGGTCCCAGCCTACGTAAAAATGCGTTAATCGGAGCCTTGATTGGTTTTGTGTTAGCCTCGGGGATGATTATCTTCAGGGAACTGAGTGACACCGTCATCCGTGATGATAATTACCTGATCACAAACTATGGTGATATTCCACTGCTGGCCATCGTTCCGGATTTGGATAATACGACAAACAAAAACGATTATTATTATAACGGCTACAAGTGAAGCCGTAGAGAGGAGGAGGACCATGTGGTGGAAAAAGAAAAAGACTTCCGCTAAAGGGAGTGAGTTTGATCTGATCAACGAGCAAAAAAAATTGGCACCAACCTGAATTTTCAGGCGGCTGAAGCCTATAAACTGCTGAGAACCAATTTGGAGTTTTCCTTTGCGGATGAAAAAAAGTGCAGGGTGATTGGCATTACCAGTGCCGTCAGTGCTGAAGGAAAAAGCCTGACTGCCATCAATGTTGCGTATGCCATTGCCACCAACGAAAAAAAGGTGCTTCTCATTGAATCTGATTTTCGAAAACCGACCATCGCTGCCAAACTCGGCATGAAACAAAACGTTGGATTAACCGACCTGCTGGTTGATCCCCATGTATTGCTAAGTGATATGCTGGTAAAGGTAGAGTTATCACAAAACAGTCAGTTTGACCTGGCACAGGCGGGAAGAGTTCCACCTAATCCGGCGGAATTGCTGGATTCGAATAAGATGAAAGTCTTTCTGGAAAGCTGTGCT
Organism: Acetobacterium wieringae; assembly: GCF_023700225.1. Lineage (NCBI taxonomy): Bacteria > Bacillati > Bacillota > Clostridia > Eubacteriales > Eubacteriaceae > Acetobacterium > Acetobacterium wieringae. The sequence goes on along the minus strand of NZ_CP097897.1, from coordinate 3,359,385 downwards.
GAAATTTATGATTATATTTTGATTGATTTACCCCCGGTTACAATCGTAGCTGATGCGGTGATTGCCTCTAAATATATTGATGGCATGGTAGTGGTGGTGAGACAGGATCGCAGTGATCAAAAATCGCTTACTGAAACAATCCGGCAGTTGAAGTTCTCAAATACAAAAATCCTGGGATTTGTATTTAATGGATACAATCATGAAAAGTCTGGCTACTATAAAAAATATGCGCACAATGATTATAAACGTTACAAGGGTTATTACGAAGCAGAGTATGAAAATAACAATGCTCCGCTGATATAGGGGTGATCGGATGATTGATTTTCATTCGCATGTTTTACCGGGGATGGATGATGGGAGCAGGAGTGTTGAAGAGTCGATAAAAATGCTGGAAGCATCGATTGCGCAGGGGGTTGAAACAATTGTCGCAACACCGCACTTTTTCCCCTGGCAGGAAAAACCGGAAGACTTTTTAGCAAGAAGAGACAGCGCCATCAAAGCGTTGCCGCAATTTTCTTCAACGATTCGGGCTGGGGCAGAAGTCGCGTACTATGATGGCATCGATTACTCGGAAGAGATCGAAAGACTGAGTATTGACGATACGGATTTCATATTGATCGAAATGCCGATGACAATCTGGAGCAGGCGGATGCTTGAGGCACTGCATACCATTGAAAAAAGAACCCGACTTAAAGTTGTATTGGCTCATTTGGAACGGTATGTTCCGTTTTTAAAAAAAGTGATCATTTTGATTATGTTTGTGAGACCTTTCTTATTCAGGTTAATGCCGATCATTTTTGTAACCGCTGGACTCAGCGAAAAGCACTAAAGCTGGTTAAAGAGGGCACTGTTGATTTTGTCGGTTCGGATTGTCATAATATGACCTCCCGACCGCCGAATATGGGAGAGGCCTATCAAACAATTGAAAAAAAAATAGGCATCAAAAGCATGCGTGCTTTTAAAGATAAACAGAAAAAATTTTTAGAAGGAGGACAGATTTATGAAAGGTAAAAAGAATTGGAACCGGATAATGCTGATGACAGCAGCGCTTTTAATGCTGACAGCGGGGCAGGTCTTTGCAGCAGTCACCCCGAGTGTCGCCCAAAAAGCAGGACCGGAGGTAGTGGGGACAGCGACCTATATTGATGCCGAGGGCAATGCAACGGTTATTGATGCAGCAAAGATTATTATCACGCCTGATGCTAAAACGGGGACATTGAGCCCAGAACAAAAAGCAGTATACGACGAAGCAAAAGCATTGTTGATGGATCCTGAATCGGAATTTGCCGATGAATTGGCAGCGTTTATGACTGAAAATTATCCGGGGATTCCGGCCGAGAACATTGTAGTACGAGAGATCTTTGAAATTGACTATTCGCAGGAATTATCATTTGACAATGGACAAAAACTGGAATTGACCCTAAGCGGCAGTTATAAAGAAGGTGACCCGGTGATTGTGACAATTTTTAACAAGGACACCGGAAAATGGGATTTTATCGAGACCAGCGATGTAAAAGTCAATGCCGATGGAACAATCACAGTTAAATTCCCGCATTTATGTCCGGCGGCCATCCTTGTTTATGACCAGGGGGCTGAAACAGCATCAGTGGTTCCTGCCGAAGAAGGCGGTAGCAATACATTAACCTTGTTGCTGGTTGGTTTGGGTGTTTTGATTGTTGCAGCAGTGGTATTCTTGATCCTTAAGAAGAAAAAAACCGCATAATTAACTGGACCCGATGAAAATAAATAATAGAGGTCGCAGTAATATTGATTTTCGTATTGTTATGTTGATTCTTGGCACGGTCATAATTGTTGCGGCCTGCTTAATGGTGACATTATTTGGACAAGATTTGAAAAAAGTATTTGGAAAAGAAGAAATTGCCAATGCCGGGCAAACCCTGACGAATTACGAAGAGACAAAAGCCATTTATATCAACGGACAAAAGTATCTGCCTGATCCGGATGTGTATACTTTTCTACTTGGTGGGGTGGATAAATTTGGTGAGGTCACCGAAAGTGATTCGTATTTGAATAATGAGCAGATCGACTTTCTGGCCCTGATTGCCTATGATAAGAACAAAAATTCATGTCGCATTCTAATGATCAATCGGGATACGATGATGGAAGTTCCGGTACTGGGGTTAGGTGGTAAAAGTGCCGGAACCGCCTATCAACAGATCGCCCTGTCCCATACTTATGGGTCGGGTCTGAAAGACAGTGCCGAAAACACTGTCAACGCTGTTGAAAATCTGCTGGGAGGGATTACGGTGGATAACTATGCGATCATGAAAATGGATGCGATCCCGATTTTAAACGATATGGTGGGGGGGGTCAATGTAACACTGACTGAAGATCTGCCCCAGATTGATCCGAGCTTTTTGGCAGCTTCCACCGTCACGTTAAAGGGAGATCTGGCCCTGCAGTTTGTACGCCGACGAATGGACATCTCCGACGGGACAAACCTGTCACGAATTCGCAGACAGGAACAGTATATTAACGGGTTCTATAACAATTTAAGAGCAAACATTGTCGGCAATGGCAATTTTTTAGTCAAGGCCTTTGGCGCTGTGGAAAATTATATGACAACCGATTGTGATTATGCGCAGTTAAATGAGTTTCAAAACTATATTAAAACCTACCCGGAGGCTGGCATCTATACCATTGCCGGCGAAGCCCGGTTAGGCCGTGAGTTTGTTGAGTTTTATCCGGATCAGGATAAGCTGGCCCAATTAACGGTGGAGCTTTTTTACAAGCCAGCCGAATCGGAATAAGTGATAGAAAGACCGGCAGGCGATCCGGATGGGATTGACGTGAATTAGACATTTTCAGGCTTTATGTTTTATGAAATGAGGAAACCAGATGTATAAGGTCTACAAAGAAAATTTTTTAAAATATTATAAGTTTGCAATCGGCGATTTCTTCTGTCTGTATATTCCTTTCTTGCTGCCGTTTGCCAGTGGCACGATGACCAAGAACAACTATGGCACTTATTTGCAGCTAGCCTTGATGATTGGCGTATGTTTCTATTTTTATATTCTGTTAAATGATGCCTACAAAAACATTTACTGCCGGAGCTGTTTGCAGGAAATAAAGGCGGTGTTGTTTATGGTTAGCAGTATTTATGGCTGGGTAATTTTATTTACCTTTGTTTTAAAAACAACGGCGATGTATTCCCGGCTGAATCTGGTCTTGATGTATCTACTAACACTCGCTTTGAGTTGCCTGATGCGGTGCGTTTTTCGGTCTATCGGAAAAAAGCGGCTGAAAAACAGAGAGGATGTCAGAAAAGGTGTGATCTTTACCTTCAGTGACCGACTAGACGAACTGGACAATATTATAACAACAGTTCAGGAAAATGATTGTAAGGTTTACAACTTTAAATGGGTGGTGGTGCTGGATAACCCCGATGCAATCGAATGCAAAATTCCGAGATTGTCTTCAAAAGAAGCGGCGTTTAAATATATCCAACGAAACGTGGTTGATGATGTGCTGATCTTTGCCAATCATTACAACGAGTTAATTTATGAAATTGAAGAAACCTGTATTTCAATGGGGGTAGTGGTTCATTATGTACTGGGTGAACGGAAGACAAAATATCCCAAAAAGGAAATTATTGAAGAGTTTGGCCCCTATAAAATTGTGACCAGTGGGATTAATGTTATTAACGCCCGACAATTGTTTGTGAAACGTTTGATTGATATTTGCGGCAGCCTGGTGGGGCTTTTGATTACGGGGATCTGTTTTCTCTTTGTCGCCCCGATGATTTATTTTCAAAGCCCAGGGCCGATTTTTTACGCTCAAACCCGGGTGGGGGCCAATGGACGTCCGTTTAAAATTTATAAGTTCCGGTCGATGTACCCCGATGCCGAAAAGCGCAAAGCGGAGCTGATGGCCCAGAATAAAATGGACGGGCTGATGTTTAAGATGGATAATGACCCCCGGATCATTAAGGGGATTGGGCATTTTATCCGCTCTAGCAGCATTGATGAACTACCGCAGATGTGGAATGTGCTAAAGGGTGATATGTCGCTGGTGGGCACCCGGCCGCCAACGATTGACGAATTCAAAGCCTATAATTTTCACCATAAGTCCAGACTGGCGATGAAACCTGGCATTACCGGCTTATGGCAGATAAGTGGACGAAGTGAAGTGACAAATTTCGAAGATGTCGTGGCCCTTGACAATCAGTATATAAGTAATTGGCGGATGATGTCGGATGTTAAGATATTGTTTAAGACGGTGATGGTGGTGATTGGGAGAAGTGGGGCGGTTTGAACTGGTTTTTATCAGAAAGGTTAAAATCTGACAATTATAACCTCTATAGTGCAACATGGTGGTTATTGTGAAGAACGTCATATTATGTACGCTACCCAATAGGAGTAAGATGCGAGTTTTACAAAATGACATTAGTTAGGCAGTTGAGGAATGTCAAGTTTATCACCATCATGCATTGCAGCAAGACTTTTCTGCTTTGGACAATTAGATTGGTCAAAATGAGCTGTTTCTTTATGAAGCAGATGCAAATAAACAGTTGATTATACACTATATAGACTTCAGTTAGATTTGTTTGTCGAGGTGGGTGAATTGTAGCTTTACTAAAAATATAATCCAACGACCATCACTGAAAGAATAGGATACTCCGACTCGATATAATTATTATTTGTACAAAACTGCGTACACTCTGGTACCATCGTATACCAAATGGTTTAGGTGAATGTTTGTTTGATTCCTGGATAGATGAAGTTTGCTCTAGAGTTGCTGTAAAAAGGTGTGATCAAAGGATTAGTGCGGGGTTGAGAGAATGAAAATGGTAAAAAGAGTAAAAATTATAGATGTTGGAATATCTGCTGTAAATATGAATACGGCATTAGCGTATTTGTTTAATAATATTGAGAGAGCACGGGGAAATTATATCTGTGCAGCAAATGTCCATACAACTGTAACGGCCAATGAAGATGAAAGCTACAAACGTGTACAAAACAAGTCTTTTTTGACTTTGCCCGATGGGAAGCCGTTATCCGTGGTTGGAAGAAAACGTGGCGAAGATGATATGGATAGAGTTACTGGGCCAGATTTTATGGAAGCAATTATAAAAAAAACTGAACACAGTGATTTTAAACACTATTTTTACGGAACAACCCAAGAGAATTTGGATGCTTTTGTGTCTCATTTAACAAATTATTATCCGAATTTGAGTGTGGTCGGTGTAGAACCGTCTGTCTTTAGGCCTCTTTCTAATAATGAAGAAAAAGAACTAATCGAACGAATTAATAAATCAAAAGCAGATTTTGTTTGGGTAGCCTTAGGTGCTCCTAGGCAGGAAATATTTTGCGAGAAATTAAGTGGTATGACCAATGCGGTCTGGATTGCGGTGGGAGGCGCTTTCAATGTTATTTCTGGTATTATTCCTAGAGCGCCTCAGTGGTTGCAGGATCATGGTTTAGAGTGGCTTTATCGTTTCTCGAAAGAACCGAAAAGATTGTTTAAAAGGTATTTTGTTACGAACACTAAATTTATTTGGTATTTAGCTAAAGATAAAAAAGGTTAAAACAATGAAAAAAAAGTTTGTATGGTTATTCCAAGCTTTACAGCAAAAGGTGGAATAACATCAGTGGCTAACGGTTATTTGGAATCAAAGTTAAATGACAAATATGATATATCATATATTGAAACATATTGCGATGGATGGAGATTCCAGAAAATTTTAAAAGCTCTCAAAGCATATTTTTGTTTTTTGTTTATAATTTTATTTAAGAAACCTGACATTGTTCACATACATTCTTCTTTTGGTGCTAGTTTTTATCGAAAAGCGCCATTTGTTTTTTTAGCTTCGAAAGTCAATTTATTCATAATTAATCATGTTCACGGTGCTGATTTTAATGAGTTTTTTGTTAATGTAAATAAAAACCGTAAAAAGAGAATAGAAAGCCTGTACAAAAAGTGCGATGTTACTATAGCATTGAGTGACGAATGGAAAGAAAATCTTTCAAAAATTGTTGAGAAAGAAAAAATTGAGATTATTGAAAACTATAGTATCTTACAACATAACATAAAATTTGATAGGGAAGAAAAGCGTGTATTATTTTTAGGGTTTTTATGTGAAAGAAAAGGATGCTTCGATATACCAGAAGTTATATACCGGGTACGACAAAGTATTACAGATGTTAAATTTGTATTAGCTGGGTCTGGTGATAAAGAAGATATGAATTTAATCAAAAGGTATATTGAACGTTACGATATATCCGCTTATTGTGAATTTCCTGGATGGGTTAGAGGAAGGGAAAAAGAAGAGTTGCTCAGTCAGGCCAGTCTATTCTTTCTTCCATCCTACAATGAAGGGATGCCCATGGCAATTTTAGATGCGATGGGATATGGTTTGCCGATTGTGAGTACCTCGGTTGGTGGAATTGAGAAAATTGTTCACAATGGTGAAAATGGATTTGTTTTTGGACCAGGAGATATAGAGGGATTTGCTAAAGCAATTATAAAAATTCTTTCGAATGATGAATACAGGAAATTTCTTGGTAATGGAAGTATAAACATTGTACGAAATGGTTATTCGCTAGAAGCGCATATACAAAAGGTAATTGAAGTATATGATAAAAAACGGTGATAATGATGGCACGGGTATTTCAAGTAGTTATAAGTGTTATATTTGTTGCATGGACAAAGATCAAATATAGGAAACGCTTTTCTGGAAGTTTATTACCATTATTCGAAAAAGTACATATACGTATTTCTGAAAATGGAAGTTTATTTCTTGGAACACACAACCAAAATCGCGGCACTATGTATATTATTTGTCAAGGAGGAAAAATAAAATTAGGTTCATATTGTTTTTTCAACGTGAATGCTTCAATTACTTCGTTAGGTTGTATAGAAATTGGAAACAAATGTACTTTTGGAAATAATCTAGTAATAGTAGATTATGATCACGATTATAGACGCAAATCTGGAAGCTTTGAAGTTGGAGCTATTCATATAGGTGATAATACTTGAGTAGAAGTAAATGAAACTAGTTATAATAATTTCATGGATCGGTGATAATTGTGAAATAGGCGCTGGATGTGTTCTTATTTGAGGTTTTTGGTAAATACTTTCTTAATTGAAAAAATCTGAGTAAAGGAAGCGGTAAGCAATGAATGACAGCGATAAAATTTCAATAATTGTTCCAGTATTTAATGTCGAAAAGTTTTTAGAAAAATGCATTGAGAGCATCATTAAACAGACATATCAAAACATTGAAATTATTTTGATTGATGATGGTTCTACAGACAGTAGCGGTCAAATTTGTGATGAATGGGAGAAAAAAGATGAAAGAATAAGAGTTTTCCATAAAGAAAACGAAGGCTTAGGTCATGCCAGAAATACTGGATTAGAAAAAGCGACTGGCATGTATGTAATGTATATTGACTCGGACGATTATATCTCCGCTAATATGGTGGAAAGACTATTTAGCGTATTACTAGAAACGAATTCTGATACAGTCTTTTGTGGATTAAGCAGAGTTTGTTCTAATGGGTCTATTGTTGAAATACCGGGTTGCTATGATTCGGAAGTATTTTTAGCGGAAGATATTATAGACAAAGTTCTGTTAGAAATGGTAGGAACATTACCGAGCGAAAAGGTAGACAACGTTGTTTTTATGTCTGTCTGGCATGCGATATATTCAACGAAGATTATCGAAGAAAATGAGATAAGATTTCCTTCTGAGCGGAAGTTAATATCAGAGGACATTATCTATCATATTGATTACTTGCAAAAAAGCAAAAGAGTTGCCTATATAAAAGACTGTTTATATTTTTATAGAGAAAATCCTAATTCGCTTTCAAAAAAGTATGATAGAAATAGATTTGAAAGGCAAAAGGTTTTGTATACAGAAATTATTAAAAGACTGTCTGATTTTTTGCCAGAAGAAAAATATCTATATCGGGAACAGAGAATATTCTTAGCGGGTGTTAGAGGACGTGTTGTTTCAATAACATCAACAAATCAAAAGAATAAGTTAAAAGAAATCCATAGAGTCTGCAGGGATGATTTGGTCGTGGAGGTAATCCGTCAATATCCATATCATATGAATCCGATAAAGCATAGAATTTTTAATACAGCAATTTCGCATAAATGGGGTGCTATGCTATTTATTCTCGCTCTTTTTGCGAATAAAGTCAGATAAAGGTGGTTTTATGAAGAAGATTGCGATACTTTTACCAGCATTATTGCCTGTTCCGGCAGTGCGTGGTGGTGCGGTTGAAAGTATTATAGAAAACTTAGTGAATGAAAATGAAAGAAATCCTATATTTAGATTTACTGTTTATTCTGCCTGGGATTTTGAGGCGGTAAAAAAAAGTCAGTATTATCAGTATACCGATTTTGTATATATAAAAACTAATGAAAAAATCGAGAAAATCCATAACTATTTATATAGGGTTTTAAAGAAATTATTTAAAATCTCAATCACTGATCGGATTGTCCGAAAAAAACTAGTTAAAGAGATTGCTAAACAGAATTATGACTGGATTTTGTATGAAGCTGGTGAGGTTTTTTGTTTAAAAAGGTTTTCAAAATACCTGCCTTCAAAAAAAGTACTGGTACATGCACACGGAATGATCACGCCTATACCAGAAATTGACTCATACTTTTCTTATTATTTGCCTATCAGTGAGTTTGTAGCGGATTACTGGAAATCAAAAAGCAAACGCCCTCTGGATACATATCTAACATGGAAAAATTGCATTAAAATCGAAAATTTCAACAGAACTCTTAAAAAAGACGAACAATATATACTAAGGCAAAAGCTTGGTTTAGACGAAAGTGATTTTGTTGCTATATTTATTGGAAGGATCATTCCCGAAAAAGGTGTACTAGAGTTAATTAAATCCCTTAATTACATAAGTGACAATACTGTTAAAATAATTGTAATCGGAAGTGCAAAATTTGCGGATTGTTCTGCGACGCCATATGAAAAATTAGTAGTTGAAGAAGTAAAGAAGACAGCTGCTAGAGTAATTTTTACGGGCTATGTAAAAAATGACGAATTGTATAAATATTATTCGGTTGCTGATATTGCTGTTGTACCTAGTACCTGTGAAGAAGCGGCAGGTTTAGTAGTAGTCGAAGCAATGGCGGCGGGCAAACCAATAATTACGACTGGAACTGGAGGAATAAAAGAATATACTGCTAGCGAAAGCACTTACTTTGTAAAGAATGATGAGCGACTGGAAAGGTCTTTGGCTCTAGAAATTCTAAGGCAGAGGAATGAGAGAGGCAATATAACTTCAATGGGAATAGTGGCACAAGAAAAGGCAAAAGAATTTAATATGAGTAACTATTTGAAAAGATTTGAAGATATTATCAAACAAATATCATAAAATCATGGGAGACGAAAATAATGCTTGAGATCATTTATGTACTAAGCATGGCAGTAGCATTTACATATAAATATGATGGTATTCTGGTTAGCTTTTGGTTGAAGTATTATATTGCATTGGCTTGGATTGGAATTTGGATATTTTTTGTTTTTAGAAGAGATGGTTTACTTAAAGGAGCTAGTCTTTTTTATATTAAACAATACTGTGTCCCTATTTTCTTGATTATGTTATGGACATTCATTGTTTGGGTTATAAATAGACCTGAGGTTTTTGACTTGACTTATATTAGTAGAAGCGTAAGTAATAGTTTATGTTTGCTTTTGGCGGTCCTGAGTGCTATCGCTGCATGCAATATTTTTAAGGCAAAAGCTATAGAACTATCACTATATGCGATCTTTATAAGTACAGCAGTAAACATTGTTAGAGCTTTACAAGTTTATGGGGTGCCAATTTTTGCTCAATTCCTCAAATCAGCTTTTATTGTTACTGACTTTGATGTTATGAGACCGACCTTTCGAATTTCACAAATGCTCGAAGTTCATGACGCAACATTAGCTTGCGGATTTTTCTTAATTTACTATTTGTTTTTCTGTCCAGACAAAACAAAAAAGAAGTGGCTTTATATTCTCGGTTTAGTATTTTGTGCATATGTGGGTTTCAAACGTGTTGTGTTTGTAGGAATACTAGTGGTATTTTTATTGTTGTTTCTACTAAAAAAAAGAGTGGATAAGTTTGAAAAAATAATAAATATAGTAGGAATAATGATAGGTGTTTTAGGCTTTGTTTATATTATTATAATTAAGATTGATTTATTGCATTTAATTGCTAACTATATTGGTTTGGATTTTTCAGGAAGGTTGACAATCTATAATGCACTGAGAAAATATTATTCGTTATGGCCTACATTTTTAGGGACAGGATATGGTTATATTAATAAACTGTTTGAAGAGAGAATGGGTTTAGCAGCGCATTCTGATATGGTTCGTATGTATGTTGAACTTGGGTTCATTCCATATTTAATTTGGTTATACCACTATTTGATACGTGTGCCTAAAAGAATATTAAAAAGATATGGGATTACTGTTGGAAGACTAATAATGGCATTCAATGTTTATTTATTTACGACATATTTTGTTGGAAATGCGATGTCCATGTTTTGTATTCAGTATTCATTTATTCTAATTCCGGTAGCTCTGTCATATAGGAATGAAACAAGAGAAAATAACAGAAATGGAGACATGAAATGAATATAGCAATCTTATCAATGCAAAAGGTTATAAATTATGGTTCTGTTCTTCAAGCATACTCGTTAAAAAGAATGATTGAAGAAATTACAAATGAAAAGGTCTATTTTATTGATATAGATAATTCTGATAAATTACTGGTCTCAGGAACAGTTTCTACTGTCGAAGATTATAGTAAAAACGGCTACAGTTTGAAGAATGCGCCATGGTTAGTACCAAGAAAACTTATTAATAAAATCAAAAAAAACAATTACACAAAAAAGATCAAAGAATTCCAGTGCAAGGAATTAGACTTACAGGAAAAATATAATAGACAAACCTATGATTTGGTTTTTGTGGGGAGTGACGAGGTGTTCGTTGCATCTAAATACATATGCATGCAGCTATATGGCAAAATAAATAATGCAAAAGCAATTGTTTCTTATGCAGCAGCGGCAGGCATGGCACAGTTTAATAATATTTCAAACGATGACATCCCCGTAGTAAGAAATTCTTTGAAAAATTTTAGGTTTATGTCTGTCAGGGATGATCACACTAAGGAGTATATTTCAAATATTTATGATGGTGATATTGAAAAGCATGTGGATCCCGTTCTAGTAGGAAATTTGCGCAAAAGGGTACATAAAAGAATAGAACAAGGGCCATATATGATCGTTTATGCTTATGCTGAGCGAATATCAAATTTTGAGGAAATTAAAGCGATAAGGAAATTTGCTAAAAAAAATGGCTTAAAGATTATTTGTATTGGTGGGCAGCAATTGTGGGCTGATGAATTTGTGGCATTGTCGCCTTTTGATATGCTCGATTACTTTCGTTATACTGAATATGTTATAACGGACACATTCCATGGTATAGTTTTCTCGATGATCAATCATTCTAAATTTGCAGTATTGCAGAGAAAGAGCAATGAATTTAAGATACAGGGTGTTCTAAAAGCATTTAATTTGACACAACGATTTGTATCAAATCTGGATGATTTAGAGATAATTTTGAATGCTGATATTGATTATGAAACTGTTGATTTTCGATTAGATGAAGAGCGTAAAAGAAGCAAAGAATATCTTGAAAATTGTATTCTTGCTTGCTCTAAAGGTGGCGAGTTGTAGTATGATAGCAAGCGGAAGAACAAAGAAATCCTTAGAGAACATTGTTTTTGGTATGGGAAACCGTGTTGTCCTGATGTTTTTTCCTTTTGTAATAAAAAGCCTATTAATAAGTAAACTTGGCGCTGGATATCTTGGATTAAATAACTTGTTTATGTCAATCCTTCAGGTGCTCAATTTGTCTGAACTTGGCATAGGAACTGCTATGGTTTATAGCATGTATAAACCTATGGCAGAAAATGACAAGAAAACACTTCAGGCTTTATTAAAACTGTATAGAAAGTTCTATTATATTATTGGTGCGATTATCTTCGGTATAGGTTTAGTTGTTATGCCGTTTATAAAACAACTGATCAACGGTGCTTACCCTGAAGATATTAATCTTTATCTTTTGTATCTTATCTACTTGATAAATACGGTACTTAGCTATTTTCTTTTTGCATACAAGAAGTCGTTACTTGAAGCCAGTCAGCAGAATAGCATTGAAAGCAAAATTAACACGATTGTTAGTATTATTATGTACGTATGTCAGATTTTAGCTTTGTTAATTACGAGCAATTATTACATTTTTATTATTTTCATGCCTCTGAGTACGTTGGTAATTAATTTGTTGCGAAATCATACGGTTAATAAAATGTACCCGGATATTATATGTAAAGGGAATGTGGACAAAGAGCATATTCATGCCATCTATAAAAATGTTAGGGCATTGATTGGTCATCGCATCGGAACGACAATTATCACTTCTGCTGATAATATTGTAATATCTGCTTTTCTAGGTCTGAATATTTTAGCAATCTATGGCAATTACTATTTTATTTTAAGTTCGCTGATTAGTTTGGTTGCTATTTTTTATATGTCAACTACCGCCAGTATTGGAAATAGTTTGATTAAAGCAGATGAACAGAAGAATTTTAAAGACTTTAAAACATTTAATTTTTTGAATAATTGGCTCGTTGGATGGTTCGCAATTTGTCTTGTATGTCTATATCAGCCGTTCATGAAGATATGGATGGGGGAGAATTTGATGTTGCCTTTCCATATGGTAATTTTGTTTGCTATTTATTTCTATGCTTGGCTGTCTAGAAGAATTGGGCTTACATATAAAGATGCAGCGGGACTATGGCAAGAGGATTTTTGGAAACCTTATATTGGTTCGGTAGTAAATCTTGTTATAAATATTGTCTTGGTAAAGACGATTGGTATTGAAGGAGTTGTTATTTCTACAATCATAGTCATGGTTGTCATTTATTTCCCATGGGAAACTAAAGTGTTGTTTACAAATATGTTTCAAGGAGGATTAAAAGAATACTGTTTAAAGTATTATAGTTATGCATTGGTGACTATAATAACAGCTTGCCTAACATATTATGTTAGCAGTTTAAATCCGTTTGATGGAATTGTAGGTTTGATTATTACGAGCGTGATTTGTTGCATCGTTCCTAATATGGTATTCTTGATAGTGTATTTTAAAACGCCAGAATTCAAAGATTTCATAGAACGCCTGAAAAATTATTGCAAGGAAGCGGTGATATTATGATTGATAAGAAAAAAGTTGCGATAGTAACACTTACTGGTGCAAACTATGGGAATCGGCTACAAAATTTAGCGACACAAATGATATTAGAGAAGATGGGATACGATGTGGAGACATTGCATAATCCATTTGATCCCAATTATTCTGAGTTGAAACATCAAATGAAGAACAAATTTAAGATGTTAATTGCAAAAAAAAGTATCAATCGCAAGTGTGTAGAGAAAGAGCATTTAATAAATTTGATGTGCGGTTTATTAAATATTCTAAATACTGGTTAAATAATAAAAAACATAGAGAATTATTAGATTCTCAATATGATTATTTTGTATGCGGTAGTGATCAAATTTGGAATCCGAGCACTTATAATTTTGGTTCAAATAACTTTGCAATGTTTGCAACTTCGACTAAGAAAGTAACTATGGCTCCTTCGTTTGGTGTAACTGATTTTCCTAAGGAGAGAGAAAAAGAATTTAGAGAGTGCTTAAATACATTTAAGTATGTAAGTGTTCGGGAAGTATCGGGAACTGAAATTGTAAAAACACTTACAGGAAAGGAAGCAGAGGTTACTATTGACCCGACACTAATGATTGATAAAGATACATGGAGAATAATTGCCCAAAAACCAGCATGGTTGAAAGATGGCAATTACATTCTTTGTTACACACTTGGTATGCAATATATGAATGATTGGGTTAATGATCTCGCAAAGCAATATGACAGTAATGTAATTAATCTAATGGATAATTCTTATTTCGATTATTACACCACAGATCCAGCTGGTTTTCTGTACTTAATTGATAATTGTAAGTTGATGATTACAGATTCTTTCCATGGTTCTATATTTGCAATAGTGTTTGATCGGCCGCTTGTGGTAATGGAAAGAAAAGATGAATATGTCTCTATGAACACAAGACTGGATAATATGCTGCATTTGTTTGATCTTGAAGATAGACGTTACAGCAATGTTGTTCAGACAAATCAGTTTATGAAACATAGTTATTGCCATACTTATGAAATTATTCGGGAAGAGCAGAAGAAGGGAAATGAGTTTCTTCAAAAATCATTCGGTTAGTTGAATTACCTGAAAAAGCAATTTGGAGAAATATATCTTGGGTTTGTAAAGGAACGCTATGAGCATATTAAAATACAAACAAAATTGCTGCGGTTGTGGCACCTGTGAATTGGTTTGTCCAATTCATTGCATATCAATGCAAACAGATAGAGAAGGTTTTAAATATCCAGTGGTAGATAGTAATGCATGTATTGAATGCCGAATATGCGAAAAAAATTGTGTAGTTGTTACAGCCAGCAAGAATAAATGTAGGGGAAATTATCCATTGTTTTTTGCTGCACAAGCTTCGAATGAAGCTGTCGTGTTTAACAGTTCATCTGGAGGGGTGTTTACATTGTTGGCGGAATATATTATAGACAATAGAGGTGCTGTAGCAGGAGCTTCGTTTTCTGAGACTTTAGATGTTGTTCATATTATTATTGAAGAAAAAAAGGACATACACCATCTTCAAGGTAGCAAATATGTGCAAAGTGACTTGTTGAAGACCTTTGTACAGACGAGAATATTGCTTGAAGATGGTCGATTCGTTCTATTTTCTGGGACATCCTGTCAGATAGAAGGTCTGCGAAATTATTTGAATAAAAGTTACGATAATTTATTCCTTGTTGATTTAATTTGCCATGGCGTGCCGATGCCAAAATTATGGAGAAAATACTTACAATATCAAGAAAATAAATTCAAGTCAGAAATCCAATATGCAAATTTTCGGGAAAAAACTACGGGTTGGCTTTCATATAACATGCATTTAAAATTTACAGATAGTAAGGAATATAAGAAAAAAGTTGCAGAAGAACCGTATATGCGACTTTTTTTGAGCAATTATTTTTTGAGAGAATCGTGCTATGATTGCAAATTTAAAAATTTGGATAAGCCTAGTGATATAACACTTTCTGATTTTTGGGAAATAAAGTATGCTTTTCCCGAGTTGGATGACGATAAAGGGTTATCCTTGGTTTTTGTAAATACAGAAAAAGGAAGGTTGTTATTTGATCATGTTAACAAAAAAATGAAATGCTACCAAACGACAAAAGAAAAGGCTTTATTCAACAATCCTACAGTACTGAAATCATCATTAAGACCTGTCAAAAGGAATGAAATTGTCGGCCAAATTGATGAAATAAGCTTTAAGGAATTATTAAAAAAATCGTGTGTTCCATTATGGCGTGATAAATATCGAAGACTCAAAAATAGGATTAGGAATAAGTGAAAGACAAATAAATTGGGGAAATATTGTGATTTTAAAATCTCTAAAATTACAAAAGTAGTCACACTTATTCAACTGTCCTGGTTGTATTGACAAACCAAATTAATATAAACAAAGAAAGGAAAAGTAATGGGATCAACAAAATACATTAAACAGGGAAAGAGCTGTGAAAACAGTTTGTGAGATTGATAAATGTTCTGGTTGTATGGCTTGTTATGATAAGTGCCCGAAAGCTGCGATAATCATCGAAGATGCTTGCGTAGCGTATAATGCAATCATAGACGAAGAAAAATGCATAAATTGCAATTTGTGTAATAAGGTGTGTCAGCACAATAATACACCAGAATTTATTAAAACGCAGAGATGGTTTCAAGGGTGGTCCAGCTCTAAAGAAATAAGAGAGATAACTTCTTCAGGAGGAGCAGCAACTGAACTTTCAAGATACATTATTGAAAATCATGGGTGTGTTTGTGGGTGTGTATTTAGTGATGGGATTTTCGGATTTGAAATGGTCAATACAATAGATGATTTGCCAAGATTATCGGGGTCTAAATATGTAAAAAGCAATCCGGTTGGAGCTTATAAGAAAGTACTTTGTTTTCTACAAACCGGAAAAAAAGTGTTGTTCATTGGTCTACCATGCCAAGTGGCAGCCATGAAAAACTATGTTGGTGAAAAATATGAAGATACATTATATCTCGTAGATCTGATTTGTCATGGGAGCCCATCCCCTAAAATTTTGGAGTTATATCTTAAAAGCGAAGGTTGTTCTTTGACTCAGTTACAAGACATTCGATTCAGAAAAAAAGCAAACTTTCAGCTACATAGGAGTGGATATGGATTTAATAATCATATAAGTATTGTACCAGAAGGAATGCAGGATCTATATTCCTTTACGTTTTTAAACGAAGTTTGTTATACCGAAAACTGTTATAGTTGTAAATATGCAAAAACAGATCGTGTATCCGATGTTACATTAGGCGATTCGTGGGGGTCTAGACTTACCGATGAGGAAAAGAAAAAAGGGATCTCTTTGGTGATGTGTCAATCTGATAAGGGGCTTGAACTTGTAAAAAAAAGTGGTCTGAAATTAGAAGATGTGGATATTGAACAATCGATAGCTGCTAATCAGCAACTACAGCATCCTTCGCAGATGCCTGAGCAGAGAAAAAAATTTATTGAGTATGTGTGTGATAATAAAAATTTCAAAAAAGCCTTTTTAAACACTTACCCCAAAGAGTATTGGAAGCATATAATTAAACGAATGCTCATAACAATGAAACTGATACGGGGGGGAGAAGTGACATATTCGATTTCGGTATTGAAAAAATAATGATGGTTAACACGTTTAAAGTTGCCAATTGTAGGTTTAAATATGGTTGTTAAGTCTCTCATTTTAATTTATTCAAGCTCTCGACAAAGGTCCATAGTTGAAAACTAAACAAGGAGAATATGAAGTGAATACGACAAAATTTTTTAACAACAAAACATTGATGATTACTGGTGGAACAGGCTCATTCGGGACTACAGTATTAAAGCATTTTCTTGATTCAGATTTAAGAGAAATCCGTATCTTTTCTCGAGATGAGAAGAAGCAGGATGATATGAGACACAAGTTACAGGTAAAATATCCCGATTTAGCAGGAAAAGTCAAATTTTATATCGGCGATGTCAGAAATATGAGATCTGTAGAAGACGCAGTTCAAGGAGTTGATTACATTTTCAATGCAGCAGCACTAAAACAGGTTCCTTCTTGTGAATTCTTCCCAATGGAAGCAGTTCGTACAAATGTTGAGGGAACCGATAATGTGTTGCATGCGGCAGTGGCAGCAGGCGTAGAGCGTATTGTATGCCTGTCAACCGATAAAGCAGCTTATCCAATTAATGCTATGGGAATTTCAAAAGCAATGATGGAAAAAGTAATTGGTGCAAATGCGCGTGTGGCGGCAGGTAAAACAACTATTTGCTGTACCAGATATGGCAATGTCATGTGCAGCCGTGGTTCTGTTATTCCGCTATTTATAGATCAAATTAAGGCGGGTAAAGAAATTACAATTACTGATCCAGAAATGACAAGATTCTTAATGAATTTAGACGAAGCAGTTGCTTTGGTAATGTTTGCTTTTGAACATGGTGAGCCTGGAGATTTATTTATACAGAAGTCAGATGCAAGCACAATTGGAGATTTAGCGAAAGCAGCACAAAAACTATTTGGGGATACCGGTACAAAAATAATTGGGACAAGACACGGTGAGAAATTGTATGAGACATTAATGACGAATGAAGAGTGTACAAGAAGTATTGATATGGGAAATTACTACAGAGTACTTCCGGATGGACGCGATTTAAATTATGATAAATTCTTTGTAGAAGGTCAAGTACAAACGATGGCAAATGAGGCATACACCAGTCATAATACACACAGACTGAACGTTGAAGGCACTGTTGAGAAGCTTATGACTACAGATTATGTGAGAGAAGCATTAAAGGAGTGGGAAAAAAAATTCTGAATTTTTGATGGAGGAAGTTACCCATGAAAATACTAGTAACTGGTTCGGCAGGTTTTGTTGGCAAAAACCTTGTTGCTTCTTTAAAAAATTTACTAGAAAAAAAAGACAACACAAGGACAAAACTTCAAGTGGGGGAAATATACGAGTTTGATGTTGATACGGAGCCAACACTATTAGATTATTATTGTGAAAAGGCAGATTTTGTGTTTAATTTAGCAGGAGTCAATCGTCCGAAAGATGATGATGAATTCATGAAAGGAAATTTTGGGTTTGCATCTACTTTGTTGGATACATTAAAAAAATATAATAATAAGGCAACGGTTATGTTATCTTCTTCAGTACAGGCAACGTTGTTTGGGCGTTATGCCGGTTCTATTTACGGACAGTCGAAGTTGGCAGGGGAAGAATTATTCTTAAATTACAACAAAGAAACGGGTGCAAAGGTTTTGATCTATCGTTTTCCAAATTTGTTTGGAAAATGGTGTCGTCCAAATTATAATTCTGCAGTTGCAACATTCTGCAATAATATAGCAAATGGTCTTCCGATTCAAGTCAACGATCCGGCAGTTGAATTAGAACTTTTATATATTGATGATCTTGTAACAGAGTTGATTGATGCCCTGGAAGGGAAAGAACATCACTGTGAATTCGAAGAAACGGTTGCGGTTGATCGTGTCGATGGACGGTATTGTTATGTGCCTGCGACACACTGTGTAACACTAGGTGAGATTGTAACATTGTTGAATTCATTTAATAATCAGCCAAAATCACTGCTCATGCCGGAAATCCCCAACAATTCATTTGTAAAGAAATTATATTCTACATATCTGTCGTATTTACCGGAGAATAAGATAAAGTTTGCATTGAAGACGAACAGTGATGACAGAGGAAGTTTTACTGAATTATTGAAAACCCAGAACTGCGGTCAATTTTCGGTGAATATTTCAAAACCAGGAATCACTAAAGGTGAGCATTGGCACCATAGTAAGTGGGAATTTTTTATAGTGGTTGCTGGTCATGGTCTGATTAGAGAACGTAAAATTGATTCCGATGAGATTATTGAATTTGAAGTTACTGGAGATAGAATTGAAGCGATTCATATGCTTCCAGGTTATACACATAATATCATTAATCTTTCAGAAACTGAAAATTTAGTGACCGTAATGTGGGCAAATGAAGAGTTTGATAAGGGTAATCCGGATACCTATTTTGAAAAGGTTGTGAAATAATGATGCGTTTGATAATTATTGGTGCAGGTGGATATGGTCAGACAATTGCAGATATTGCAAAACAAAGTGAAAAATATGAGTCTATATTATTTTTAGATGATGATGAGAATCTATCATATACAAGTGGAAAGTGTTCTGATTATATTAAGTTCAAAGATGCAAACACAGAGATATATCCAGCATTTGGAAATAACACAAGTCGCTTAATTTGGGTTGAAAAGTTATTCAGTGAAGGTATTGCAGTTCCGACTCTAATACATAAAAGAGCATATGTAAGTGTAACAGCAACCATTGGGAACGGAACGATTGTCCTTCCGGGTGCTATTGTAAACACAAATTGTTATATAGGTCAAGGGTGTATTATTAATTGTGGTGCTATTATAGATCATGATTGCATAATAGAAGACGGAGTTCACATTTGTTTGGGAGCGATTGTTAAGGGTGAAAACAGAATACTAAGCTGTAAAAAGGTTGAGGCAGGTGAGGTTGTTGCCTTACGTACTTATGCCATATAAAAATGAATTAATATGAGGAAGACATATGAAAAAAAAAGAATTTATGTTTAAAAATAATGGAAAGTTAAAATTGTTAATCATTGTTGGTACACGACCAGAGATTATTCGATTGGCAGCAGTGATAAAAAAATGCAGAATATATTTTGATACAATACTTGCACACACCGGGCAAAACTATGATTATAATTTAAATGGAGTCTTTTTTCACGACTTGGAACTGGAAGATCCAGATGTATATTTAAATACAGTAGGAAATGATCTCGGAGAGACAATGGGTAATATTATTGCTTTATCATATCAGCTTATGGCGGAGATAAAACCAGATGCAGTACTTGTATTGGGCGATACCAATAGCTGTCTTTCTGTCATCGGTGCAAAGAGGCTTCATATTCCAATTTTTCATATGGAAGCTGGAAATAGATGTAAAGATGAGTGTCTCCCAGAAGAGACGAATCGTCGTATTGTTGATATAATCAGTGATGTCAATATGGCTTATACAGAGCATGCACGGCGATATCTTGCAGATTGTGGATTACCAAAAGAGCGTACATTTGTTATCGGCAGCCCTATGGCAGAAGTCTTGCATAATAATTTGGTGAAAATTGAGAAGTGTGATATACATAAAAAGTTGGGTCTTGAAAAAGGAAAATATATTTTGCTTTCAGCGCATCGAGAAGAGAATATTGATACTGAGCAAAATTTTATCTCACTTTTTACTGCAATTAATAAGATGGCAGAAAAGTACGATATGCCAATTCTTTATTCTTGTCATCCGCGCAGCAGAATTCGTTTGAAATTATCAAATTTCAAACTTGATAAGCGCATAATTCAGCATGAACCTCTTGGTTTTCATGATTATAATTGTTTGCAAATGAATGCGTTTGCCGTTGTATCTGATTCTGGTACATTGCCGGAGGAAAGTAGTTTTTTTACATCGCAGGGGTATCCTTTCCCTGCGATCTGTATTCGGACATCAACAGAACGACCAGAAGCTTTGGAGAAGGCTTGTTTTGTGTTAGCAGGAATTGATGAGGAATCATTGCTACAAGCGGTGGATACTGCTGTACAGATGAATCAAAACAAAGACTATGGAGTACCGGTGCCAGATTATCTCGAAGAAAATGTTTCTTCTAAGGTCGTAAAGATTATTCAAAGTTATACTGAAGTTGTGAATAAGATGGTGTGGAGAAAAAAATAGATTCGAGTGGTTCGTCTTTAAATAGGTTGGCTTTAATAAAGTGTTAGGATTCATGGTGTCTCTTTGGATTAAAAGGCGACTTTGGATGCGTTTATTTTTCTAAAGCGGGGAAGGACGAATGGTAGGTAAATTTCGATGGAAACAATCAGATGAATGAGTTATGGATTTATGTTAGTTTCTTTATGAATAATGGGCCATTTGGTGCTAGAATAAAAATAGTACAAATCGAAATGAGAAAATCCAAAATTAATAAAAACATGGTACGATAAAAGAATCGTACTGAAGGAGGATCTCATTATGGCAAAACAACATGATAAACAATTCAAACTGGATGCAGTCCGGTACTATGAAGAACACAAGGAACTCGGTCTGCGTGGATGCGCTGAAAATCTCGGCGTTGGTTACAGCACGCTGGGAAAATGGAGCAAGGAACTTCAGGACAGCGGCAGTATTGAATGTCGTGGTTCAGGTAATTATGCATCGGATGAAAGTAAAGAAATCGCGCGTTTAAAACGCGAGTTGCGTGATACCCAAGATGCATTGGATGTCCTAAAAAAGGCCATCGGCATTCTGGGAAAATAACCGAAGCGATTTATGTTGAGATTGCTAAAAAGGCGGAAGCTGCTCATCACGAGAAGCGCCGGGTTTCCGTCTCCGGAATGCTGCAAAAACTGGGTGTATCACGAACCGGGTATCGATCATGGATTAACAGAAAACCATCGAATACCCAAAAACGACAGGAAGTTCTTAAAACCAAAATTGAGACCATTTATAACGACTCAAAGCAAAATTATGGAGCTCCGAAAATCACCGAAAAATTGAAACAGAGCGGTGAAATAATTGCTGAGCGGACTGTCGGCAAATACATGAAACAAATGGGTATCAAAGCTCAATGGATCAAACCTTATACGATCACGACTAAAGATTCTGACTTCAGTAAAAAACTCAGAAATATTCTTGACGAACAATTTAATCCCGAACGCCCCAATGCTGTCTGGTGCAGCGATATTACCTATATTTGGACAATGGACGGATTTTTTTATCTAACCAGTATCATGGATTTGTATTCTCGAAAAATCATTGCCTGGACGCTGTCAAAAACAATGGAAGTTTCCTGTGTAATCGACACTGTTAATAAAGCTAAAAGCCGTCGAAATCTCGATGCGCCATTGATCATTCACAGTGACCGCGGCAGTCAGTTCGTTTCAAAAGAATACCAGAAGGCAACGGCAAAAATGCAGCGAAGTTATTCTAAAAAGGCATATCCCTGGGATAATGCCTGCATTGAATCCTTTCATGCCATTATTAAACGTGAATGGCTCAATCGCTTTAAAATCCTTGATTATAACCATGCTTACCGGCTGATCTTTGAGTATCTGGAAACCTTTTATAATACAACTCGAATCCACAGTCATTGTAATTATATGTCGCCGAATAATTTTGAAAAACTTTTTACTAAAACACAAAATGAAAATTTACAAATAGCAGGTTAAAATGTGGGTGTCAAATTCTCATTTTAATTTGTACTAAATCTTGACATAGGACCAATTATCCAACCGGAAGACGTTTGTGATCACATTTCTGGTGATGCTGATCCTAATTTCTTTGCTAATCATCAATAGAGAAAAGTGGACAACCCGGGAAAAGTGGTCTAGGACAGCTTTTTGGTTCTATTTGTATCTGATTTTTGTATACGCGTTTTTGGGGAGAACCGGAAAAAATGGCTATGACATTAACGTGATGCCATTTTGGTCATATCAACATATCGTATTGACTCATGAATTGAGAATCGTTTTTGAAGTGCTGTTGAATTGTCTGATGTTCATACCTGTTGGAATACTCGTGCCTTGGGCGTATGAAAACATTTTGCACGAGGATGAGACGAAAAAAAGAAATACGGTGCTTCAATTTGGTTTAATTGTATCACTAACCGTCGAATTTCTCCAGTTTTTTACTAAAACAGGATTGCTAGAGTGGGATGATATTTTTCACAATATGATCGG
Organism: Acetobacterium wieringae; assembly: GCF_023700225.1. Classification (NCBI taxonomy): domain Bacteria; kingdom Bacillati; phylum Bacillota; class Clostridia; order Eubacteriales; family Eubacteriaceae; genus Acetobacterium; species Acetobacterium wieringae. Next base: position 3,336,402 of record NZ_CP097897.1, on the reverse strand, counting down.
AATGCTTCTAGGATATGGGATTTATCTCTTTCTCAAAGGTAAGCATTTTGGGGAAGTACACCAATACTTTTTGCCAATGTTCGGAGTGGTCTTGGTGATGGTCGTTGCGATGCTTTGATAAAAAGGTAGGGGAGTGTTTCAAAGCCATTGTCTCTTAAATAAATTTTCTATGATGCATCAGTTTTTCGCAAATACACAAAACTTGAAACGCTCCCTAATAATCTACACAAACCAATTTTTCAAAGAATGATAGCTCTATCTAAAACTCATTGTTAAAAAACTTCCTAGGCTCATTGCTAGATTAGTCGGTTCTTGAGCCTGTTCCGAAGGGGTTTGACTCTTCAATGCTTCCAGTGCTTTATCTCCCTGTACCAAACCAGAACCGTATACTTGGTCGGTTTCACTTAAACTTTGTGCGGTATCTCGTAGGAGAGCTTCAACTTCAGCTGGTGTCAAGGAAGGATCCTGAGCCAGTAAAGTGGCACTAATACCGGATACAATCCCTGCTGAAAAAGATGTTCCATCCTGCCAGCCGGAGCTGTTGTTAGGTTGCAGCACAACCAGGCTTTCGCCGGGTGCATATAAATCGACCTCGTCATTATACTGCGAAAAAGAGGCAACTTTTCCGTTTAAACCAATCGAACCGACTGAGATAACCCCGGGATAAGATGCTGGATAATAGTAAGGATCGTCGCCTTCCTGTTCGGCACCATGATTTCCGGCTGCGGCAATGATGATCTTGCCCTTGCTGATGGCGTAGGCAATTGCATCGGCATGACTCTGGTTATATTCGTAGGAACCAACGCTTAAATTGATAATGCGAATGTCTTCCCGGTTTGCAGCATCCATAATGGCTGCTGTGATTGCATTGTTATTAAGGCTTTTATCACCAATACGATAAGGGGCAATTTTGACATTGGCCAGTCCGGCTGCTCCGGCAATTCCGATTCCGTTATCAGCCACTGCGGCGATGGTGCTGCTCACCATCGTGCCATGTCCTTGGGTATCAGTCATATTGGAAGTGTCGTTTATAAAATCATAGCCGTTTGTGATCCGACCTTCTAAATCAGCCAGATTGACATCCAATCCGGTGTCCAGAACAGCTACGACAATTTCGTTCTCGGTATCAACGGCGTTCCAGGTTTTATCAATTCCGGCCTTAGCATACTGCCAGGAAGTACCCAGGTAAGGGTCGTTCGGATATTTATCGTTATTTGCGGCATAAACTAAACCGGTTGAAAGATTGCTCAGAATAAATGTGGCGCTAATTAGTATACTTGTTAATTTCTTAATTGCTTTCATTTTATTTTCCCCTTTCAGATCAATAGATCAACGTTTCTTGATACTATTTTATTTAGAATCGTTCTAATTATCTGTAACCAAATCACGTATGTTTGGTGACTAAATCACGAAAAGCAGTCACATTCATTTTGTCTTTTTTAACCGTTTGCTTTAAATAAAAAAAAGCAACGTTTGCCACGTTGCTCAGAATGTCCTCAAAATAAAGACTGGTTTGCAACTGGCTGCCATATAAAACTACTTAGGCCCTAAAGTTTTGCGTCCTCACTTTTCGGTGAGTTTGCCAAATATTAAATTTTTAGTTTCAATAAAAAAATGTGCAACGCATCAGCACGTCGCACATTTTTTGTACGGTCTTAATGCAGCTGGCTGGCTTTCCATACGGTTAGGCCCCTAAAGCTTTGCGTCCTCATCTTTCGATGAGTTTGCCCAATATTGAATCTTAAGAAAGAACAGTTTGAAATAAAAAAAGCAACGCGCAGACACGTTGCTTATAAGATCATCTTATGATTGATCGCAACTGGCTGGCTTTCCATACGGTTAGGCCCCTAAAGCTTTGCGTCCTTATCTTTCGACAAGTTTGCCAAATATTAAATCTTAGAAAAGAATAATTCAGAATAAAAAAAGCAACGCACAGGCACGTTGCTATAAGATCATCTTTTAAATGCATTTTGCAACTGGCTGGCTTTCCATACGGTTAGGCCCCTAAAGCTTTGCGTCCCTATCTTTCGATAAGTTTGCCAAAAATATTCTATTAAAGTAATATTAATGCATCAACCTCGATTTGTCAAGTGATTTTTTATTTTTTTATCTGAGATAAGAACTTTACACGTATCGGAAGAAATAATACACAAACTTGGGTGCCTGTGCAGTGAACATTTCCCGGGTTTCCTTACTGCTAAAAAGCGCATCCGGTTGGTAGCTGGAGCGGTCGGAGTAGCTGACATAGACGGGTAGATCGTTAAAGGTGTGGCGAAAGGCCAACAGCCCTCTTCTTGATTGGGGTGGCGAAAAAACAACCAGCATTGACTGAACCTGGTGTTCGTTAACATAGGCCTGCTGGCAGGTGGCGTTTTCGATGGTTGATGTTGCTTTATCATCAATGGTGTAGCACGTATCAGGGAGGCCAGCGGCAGTCATGGCCTTTTGAATCATCGGGTTATCTTTAGAATATCCGGAAAAGATGATAAAGTTGCTATAGCCTTCTTGAAAAAGCCGGATACCCTCGGCGATTCGCAGGGTATCTTCTTCACCGCTGGTGACGATGATCACATCGGCGGGCTGAATGTTTTTTTCAACCACCAGATATTTGGCAAACGCTTCAACAACATGGTCAGTGTCGACAAAAAGGTAAATACCCAGTACAACAGCAGCAAAAAAAATAAGCAGCTGAGCAAAATAAAGTCCCTTTAAAATAAACTTAAAAATTTTTCTGAAGTTTGTCATCGGTTCATCCTTTCAATCGCTAAAAAAACAACTGTTTTCTATATGAAGTGCTTTGATGTGGCAAAAAGACTGACTAAAACGATTATAAGATTAGTATAATACAACCAGTTAGTCAGAGCAATTAAAATCGGCCGATTCGCTGGGTTTGTGGATCAAAAAGTGTTATACCAAGGTTTTTTTGCAGTGGCGACAAAAAGTAGTGGCAAAAAATATCAAAACGGCTAAAATAGTAAAGGCGCGAATTTGTTCGGGATGGCGGACAAAAAAGCGTAAAAGATGCAAAAAGAAATTTGCGATCGAAACGGTTTGTGTTAGATGAAGCATTAGCAGGGGAAGACGGTTTATGATCAACTCTGCCAACGGAGAGAATGCCTATAAAAAAAAGAGTCGAGATTCTGTTAGAATAACCGACTCTTTTGCTGTTATTATAGGTTGCTTAGTTATGGTTCAATAATTGCAGGTGATTGGCTGGCACCTAAAGTGATGGCTGCCGCAGTTTGTGAGCCGGCAAGCATGCGCCGGGCATCACCTTTTGTCAGGCAGGCAAAAGCGCTAATCGATACCTCCGATTTCAGGCTTTGATCAGTCACTTTGATTTCAAAGGTTCCTTGCTGATTTGCCGCCAATTGGGCGTCATCCAGATTGATGCCAAGCAGGTTCGACAAATTAATGTATTGCCCGGTTTCATCGATAAAGGTGCTGCAGTTTACCGGAATGTCTCGATCAAAGGCATGTACAAGGATTTCTTCACCCGTTTGTAAAGGTCGTGATAAACAAATCCAGGCGTTGGCGTAATAACCGTTCAAGCCGTTTTTGTCGGCTTCACTTAAATTTCCGGCATAAGAGACTTTGAAAGTGGTATCGGCGGCCTCCACTTTGATGGATTCCGTATATGAGGCAACAGCATTTTCAAAAGCCTGTGAGTTGATAAGCATTGAAACCATTTTTTCCTGGAGACCCCGAATCTCATCGCCTTTCACCAGGATGCTTTCTGCGGTTACGATAAGTTCTGATTTCAGGCTTTTGTCGGTAACCGTGATGTCAAATCCTCCTTTTTGATTAGCTGCTAACTGATCCTCACCGAGAGTTAGGCCCAGCAGTTGAGACAGTCTGATTCGATTACCTTCGGATTCTTTGATCATGCTGCTGTTGACGGTCAAGTTTTGACCAAAAGCGTTAACAGTGACCTCTTCCCCGGCAACCAATGAACGGTTCAGATAAATAAAGGCATTCGCATAAAAACCATTGAGACCAGCCTTATCAACTTCGCTTAGATTTCCCTCATAAGTAACTTTAAATTGATTGTCCACAGTGGTTACCGACAATGACTTGCTATAAGCAGCAACGGCGGTTTCAAAAATCTCAGATTGAAGTTCAAGGGTGGCATATTTTTTCATATAATGAAGGTCATCATTCTTTGTAAGAATAGCCTCAGCGGTAATCGTTAAATTCGATTTCAGGCTATTGTTGGTTACGCTAATTTCAAATCCGCCGGTTTGATTAGCCGCCAATTGATTTGCACCAAGGGTGAGACCCAGCAAGTCAGACAATCTGATTTGGGTGCCGTTGTTATCGGTAATTTTTGATCGGTCTACGGTTACAGGGCTTCCAAAAGCATTGATGGTTACGGCTTCATCGTCAACCAGTGGTCGACTCAGGTTAATCATCGCGTCGGAATAATAGCCGTCGAGTGCCAGTTTATCGTTTTGAGTCAATTTATCCAGGTAAGTGACCGAGATTTTATTTGCATCACTTTCCAGGTTGATATTGTTGGTGTAGGCCTCCATAAATGGTGGACAAATATTAAAACCAATCCCACTACTGGCACGGTACAACCAGGTACCATCGGCTTTAATCAGGCCATTAAAGGCCGAAACACTCATTGGTGATTTTAGGTTTGCTTCAGAAAAACTGATTTTGATGTCATTTCCTTGTGATGTGGCCAGCGGCGCCTGATCAGGGGCAATACCCAATAATTCAGTTAAACCAATACGGGAATCAGACCATTTTCTAAGTGTCGTACTGGTGATGACAGCTTCTTTGCCGTAAGCACTAATCTTGATTGACTCACCAAATTGCATGGTTCGTTGGAACATAATCACCGTATCGCCGTAAAGACCAGCCAGATTTTTGGCATCATCCGGAGACAAGCCCCCTTGATGGCTAATGGTAAAGCTTTCAGTATTGTCTGAATTGATCATTACGGAGTTTTCATAGGATGTAAAACTGGGTGGGGTAATTGTCATGCCGATACTGTTATTTAAAGATTCAACCGTATTATTCTTTACGAGAATGGCGTCGGCTGATACAGTGAGCTGTTTTTCAAGGGTATTTTCGATGATGGCAACCTCAAATGAGCCCGTCTGCTTTGCCGCCAGATTGGCATCACCCAATTCAAGTTCCAGAAGTTTTGACAATCGATAGGATTGTTTATAGCTGTCTTCTGCCGGGGATGCTTTGGAGATGACAATTTCTCGGGAAAAAGCCGTGATGGTTACTGTTTCATTTTCCCCGAGGGCTCTGTCCAGATAAATCATCGCATCAGCATAATAGCCATCCAGTGTTTTCAGGTCATCGGCAGAAAGGCCGCCTTTGTAAGTCACTAAAAATTTATTGTCGGTGGAGATTAAAGCGATGCTGTCACTGTAGGCTTTAAAGCTTGGCTGATAAAGCGGCAAAGTGGTCCCGTTATTGAGATAGACTGTTTCATTGCTGTTAACGAGAACCGGGTTGGCATAAATGTTGAGATTGTGCTTTAAACCAACAGCCGTAAACTCAATGGGATCATCACCAGATTTGTTTGCAGCTTCCTGGGTGACGCCGGTTAGTTCGGATAGTAGGTGGTTATAATTTTCATTCGTCAGGGTCACGGTCTTATTCAAAGCTGAAACCGTAACGGTTTCGCCTTCTTCAAGGTCACGGCTAAGACTGAGCATAACATCGGCTTTATAATCCTTTAAGCTGGTCTTTGTTGAAGACGATAAATTTCCGTCATAACTGACAACTATTTTTGAGTTTTCAGTGGACGTCGAAACCGAGCTCATGTATTCGTCCATCCAGTTTGGATAAAGCGAACAACCGTAGCCTCTGCCAGTGTAGAGGGGACTACCAGTGGTTTTGGCCAGAACGGCATTAACGGATATGCCATTGCTTTGAGTTAAGTTGAGATCGGTTAAACTAACCTGCTGGGTACCCTTTTGATTAATAGCCAGATTGGTTGAGTCGAAACGGATGCCAAGTAATTTAGATAAGCGGATTTCGGTTTTCCATTCATTATCCATAATGGTATTGCTGGTTAAAGTCGCTTCTTTTCCCAGAGCGGATACTTTGATGGATTCGTTTGTGCCTAACGGACGATTAAGTTGAATAATCGTATCAGCATAATAATCAGACAGGGCTTGTTTTTGGATTTCGGTTAAATTACCAGAATAGTTAAAGAGGAATTCAGAATCCTGGCAATCAATTACGACCGAATCGGCATAAGCCTTTAACCAGAAAGGTGATAGCTGAATTGCGCAGGCGTTGGTAAAATTCTTAAAATACTCCTCGCCATTTTTGGTGGTGATTGGGCAAATGGAAATGGACCGTTCGATTTTTGTGCTGACGTCTTTGACGGTAACGGTAACTGTCGACTTCTGATTTTGAACCAGATCCTCAGCACCCAGGTTACGCCCCAGCAGTTTCGACAGCTGGATTTCCTGGCCGACAAGATTTTTGTTTGTTAATTGTTTGGTCGTGCCGTTTACCGCTAAATCAAGGGCTTCACCGTCGGTCAAAGGCTTATCAAGAATAATGATCAAATCTGCATATAAGCCGCTCAAAAGGCTTTGTTGAGTATTGGTTAACTGTTCGGGATACGAAATGGTCCAGGTTTGGTCTTGGACACTCAATTCAGGTGTATAGGAAAATACCGCTTTCATATAAGCGTTGGCCTGAGCATCATCTTGGGCAAGCTTGATTCCCCCGGTTACTGCCGCCTGAAGGGCCGCTTTATTTACAAAACCATTCTTGTCAAGAAGGGTCTGCCCGACAACACATTGTTCCTGGAAGTCAAGGTTGGTATATCCTTTAAGATCAAGGCCCAAACGATTATCATAGAGTAGCATCACAATGGCATTGATGCTTTTCGCATTGTTATATTCGGCTACCAGCAGATCCTCAGCCGAAGGTCCGGAGGGCGTTGGTGTTGGTTTTGGCGGTTCCGGTGGGGTCACCACTGGCGGGATCTTTACTTCCGGGGCAATCACTTCTTCTTTAGGTTTTTGTTCGAAGGTAACATTATCTGAATTGACATTGGCCTTTTCAATGGTTCCTTCGCCTTTCATCTCAACGCTGGCGTTTAGATCAAGATTGGCTACCGTGGTTTTTTCGTCTAAGGTAATCTCGGAGCCTTTCGCTTTTTCAGCGACCACCATTTCTTTTATGGATGTATCACCCTGAGTGGAAATCTTCACATCTGGAGCATCGATCTGGACATTCTCAAAGGCACCTTCCAGGATGATGTCTTCACCGGTGGCATCTTCCGACACAACAACCTCCAGACCGGTTGCATCGGTAGCGACAATGCGCACCTGCCCACTGGATGTTTGCTGTATGGTGATTTTATTGTATTCACCACCATTAATATGGATGCTGTTCTTGCCACCACCCCGGATATAGGTTTCTCCATCGACGATAATGTTGTTCAAGGTCACATCACCTTCGCCAACACCTTCGCCGATGGTCAGGTTCCCTTTAATATGCAGGTTTTGTAAGACGACATCGGGAGTGTTAATGGTGACATCGTTCTCAATGATATCGACTCCCATTTCTGGTCCGAAGGTACCAGCCTTTTCATAGGTTGTGGTCGTGCTGGGCTGCTTGACGAGTTTTACCTGGAGTTCTTCCAGGCGGAGACTTGAGCCGGTGGTGCCAAGTTCTTCGCCATTTTTCTGCCAACCCCATTCGCTGTCAGCCATGGGAATATTTCCCACATTTTGGACATGACCACGGTAATAGACATCATAACCGGGTAAATTCTCAAGATGAATTTTGATGGATTCGACTCGCTGGCTTTTGCCGGTGGTACCGGCAAAAGTACCGTTCTTGACCGGGGTCATCCAACCTTCATTCTGGACATGAACCTCGTAAACAATATTGGCCCCCTCTGGCACATTGCCGGTGAGCTCAATCCAGAAACCTTCGACCCGGAGACTCTGACCTCTGGTTCCCAAGGCTTCTGGCCCGGATACCATGGTGCCCTCAGGTTTAGGCGTATTTCCCTGGTTTTGGACATGGCCCCGATAGGCTACCCCAATTTCCTCCGTGGTGGTATTGTCTGCCTCCTCGTTGGCAGCGAACACACCAGTGGAGAAAAAAATTAATAGAATCATTACCAATATTAACATTCCTGAAGTAATTTTACGCTTTAATTTCTTTTCCATCGTTTTTTCACAATTGTCCTTTCACATTTCAGATTATTGGAGTGGATAACAAACTTGAGTGCCAATTCTGTCTGATACACATAATTTTTGATAGGCTTACTTAATTAACCTCCTTCATTGTAATTTATTTTGATTTTATGTCTTTTTTCCTGAAGTAAGTGATTGAAAGCATGTTAACATAGTATTTAATTCAAAACAACGTGTGGCGTTTTGTGTGCCACATTATTTTTGCTTTTTGAAAAATTGAACTCAATAGAGATTGAATATTGAACATCTTTACTTATGTAAAGGATACCGAGCGATAAATTTTTAATGGGATGATCGGCAAGCTACGATCGTATTGATGGTGGAGATTTACCATTGCTTAGGATGTTCAAAAAGAGTTTTTTTGAGATGTTTACAAAAAGTAGTGGCAAAAAATGTCAAAACGGTTAAAATAGTAAAGGTGCGAATTTGTTCGGGAATAGCGGACAAAAAAGCGTAAAGAAGCAAAAATAAATTTGCGATCGAAACGGTTGGAGGAATTGTGTGGATAAACGAAGTGAGTTTTCAAGTAAAATAGGTTTTGTGCTGGCAGCTGCCGGCTCGGCAGTGGGGCTGGGGAATATCTGGCGGTTTCCATATTTGGCGGCCAAATATGGGGGTGGTCTGTTTCTGGTCATCTACCTGATTTTTGTCTTGACCCTGGGTTTTACAATCATGACGGCTGAGTTGGCAATTGGCCGTAAAGCGCAGCTGAGCCCCATGGGTGCTTATCGGGCCCTGGATAAACGGTTTGGTTTTGTGGGGGTGATTGCCTCTCTGGTGGCATTTTTGATTTTGCCTTATTACAGTGTAATCGGGGGCTGGGTAATCAAATATTTTTTAGTTTTTGTAACCGGTGGCGGAATGACCACCACCGGCGCCGATTATTTTTCAAGCTATATCGCCAGGCCATTTGAGCCGATTATCTGGCAGGCTATTTTTGTTCTGGCCACCACCTTTGTGGTGATCCGCGGGGTTAAGGATGGCATCGAGAAAGCCAGTAAGATCTTAATGCCAATATTGATTGTCTTATCGGTTTTTTTATCAATTTATTCAATCATGCAGCCTGGGGCGATGGCCGGGGTCTGGTATTTTCTGTATCCGGACTTGGCTAATTTCAGTTTTCAGGCAGTCTTGGCCGCCATGGGCCAAATGTTTTACTCGCTGTCGCTGGCCATGGGGATTATGGTCACCTATGGTTCCTATCTCAGCAAAAAAGATGACCTGGAAACATCGGTTAAGCAAATTGAGCTGTTTGATGCCGGGATTGCCATTCTGGCGGGCTTTATGATCATTCCGGCGGTTTTTGCTTTCTCCGGTGGTGATCCGACAGCGCTTAATAAGGGCCCCGGTTTAATGTTTGTCACCCTGCCCAAGGTATTTGAAACGATGGGCTTTGGCAATGTGATGGGCGGCGTTTTCTTTCTGCTGGTATTGTTTGCGGCGCTGACCTCTTCGATTTCTTTAATGGAAGCCGTGGTGGCAACAGTCTGTGATCAGTTTAAGTGGGAACGCAAAAAAGGGGTGCTGATAGTTACGGTGCTGGCAATCCTGATTGGGATACCCTCTTCTTTGGGACAGGGAGTCTGGAGCGAGGTGCTCATTTTTGGCTTTAATTTTCTGGACTTTTTCGATTTCATTACGAACTCCGTACTGATGCCGATTGGGGCCTTTTTCACCTGTATCCTGGTGGGTCATGTGCTGGAAACAAAGATCATCACCGACGAGGTCAAGCTGTCCTCACCCTTTAAACGGGAAAAGTTGTTTATTGTTATGGTTAAATATATCGCCCCACTTTGTATTGTTGCAATTCTGATCAGTTCAATTTTGGAGGCCATGGGCTTGATAAAATACTAAATACCATCACAGCCACAACAGCGGTTTTAGGCGAAGCGGTGACCTTTATTAATTAGCTTTCTTAATGATTTACTATTTCTAAAAAAACAGATATAATGGTTAAAAAGTAGAAAGAAGGTAATTCTTAATGTGTACAAGCCTTACTCTGATGACAACAAACCAGATTAATACGTTGGCCAGAACCATGGATTTTGCTTTTTTACTGGATCCGGAGCTGATCTGTGTGCCGAGGAAGTTTTTGCTTGAATCGGAGGTGGATCAAACCCCAAGAGCGGTCAAGTATGCGATGATGGGTATCGGTCGAAATTTGGGCACCTATCTTTTTGCCGATGGCCTCAATGAAGCCGGACTGGCCTGCGCCAGCTTATATTTCCCGGGCTATGCCGAGTATAGCGATGCGGTCATTCCGGGTCGCATTAATCTGGCGCCTCACGAAATTGTCGGCTGGCTGCTGACCAACTTCGCAACCCTTGAAGAAGTCAAGGCGGCGATTCCGCAGCTCAATATTGTCAGTACACCCCTTAAGATGATGAACGTCATTACCCCGTTACACTGGATCATTACCGATAAAACCGGTCGAACCCTGGTGATTGAACCGATGAAAGAGGGCATTGTGATCCATGACAACCCCCTGGGGGTGATGACCAACAGTCCGGATTTTAATTGGCATTTAACCAATATCCGCAATTATATTGGGGTTTCGCCCAATAAAACCGGTTCGATTCAGTTAAATGGCCTGACCTTTAGTCCCTTTGGCGGTGGTTCCGGAAGTGTTGGTCTGCCGGGAGATTACACCCCGCCATCGCGGTTTTTACGGGCCCTGTTTGGTCGGGAGGCCATTAATCCCATCGAAACCGAAGAAGAGTGTATTAACGCCGCTTTTCACATTTTGGCATCAGTCGATATTCCCAAGGGTAGTGTGATCACCGATGAGGGCATCGATTTTACCCAGTATACGGCCTGCATGGTCTGTAATACCGGCACCTATTATTTCAAAACCTACGACAATAACCAGATCGGCCGGGCCTGCCTGTTTAATGAAGATCTTGATGCCAAAGAACCAAAGGTCTGGGAAATGATGCAAAAACAGCAATACCGGCAATTGAATTAAATGAATAGGATGATTGAGGCAAAAGGTGAACGTGATGGAAAATGGTTTTTGTTATCAAACCCCCTTGGGGAAAATCGTAATCATTGAAAACGGCCAAGCCATTACCGGCTTAAGTTTTGAAAAAGCGTTGCCGGACCAGGTCAATCATCAGGAGACACCATTGCTAAAAGAAGCCAGCCAGCAAGTGGCGCAGTATCTGCAGGGGAAACGCCAAAGCTTTGATTTGCCGCTTTGTCCGCAGGGTACCGACTTTCAGCAAAAGGTCTGGAAAGCTCTTCAGGATATTCCCTACGGCGAAGTCTGTAGTTACCAGCAGATTGCCCGGGCCATCGGCAATGACAAAGCCTGCCGGGCGGTGGGGGGGGCCAACAACAAGAACCCCATTGCCATCATCATTCCCTGTCACCGGGTCATTGGGGCCAATGGCAGTCTGGTGGGCTATGGCGGCGGACTGGATATTAAACAAAAATTGTTGACGCTGGAAAATCAGATGAAATAGCAAAACAGGAAGCAATCTCTTAAGCGGAGGTTGCTTTTTTTATGAGAGCGGTCGTTGATAAAGATAAAAAGGACTGGATAAATCAGAAAAAAACGGTAAAATTAAAGAGAGTTAATTTTTTAAAAACCACAGCAGACAAATGATGACAACGGAAGGGGGTGCCTTGTGAAAAAAATTATCACCGAATATTTAAGACCTTTCTATGGCCGGATGGCGATTGGCGTATTTTTTAAATTTACCGGATCGATCATGGATCTGATTATTCCCTCAATTCTGGCCTTGATTATTGACCAGGTCATTCCCTTAAATCAAAAAGCTCCGATTTTTTATTGGGGTGGGGTAATGGTGGTCTGTGCCATCATTGGAATGGTCTTTAACATCATTGCCAATCGGATGGCCGCCCGGGTGGCCAGTGATGCCACCGAAATAATCCGTCACGACCTGTTTGCCCGGGTGATCTATTTTTCCAATCATCAGATGGATAGCCTGACGAAGCCGTCGGTGATTTCCAGGTTAACCGCCGATACCTACATTGTTCATCAGATGATCATCCGGATTCAGCGGTTGGGGGTGCGGGCCCCGATTATGCTAGTCGGCGGCATCATCATCACAATGACCCTGGATCCCGGGCTGGCAATGGTACTAATCGGGATTATGCCGGTCATGATGCTGATTATCATCCTGGTTTCCCGAAAAAGCATGCCACTGTTTGCCGGACTGCAACAGGCCTTGGATGGCTTTGTCCGAGTGGTCAGAGAAGACATCAACGGGATCCGGGTCATCAAAGCACTGTCCAAAACCGACTATGAGAAAAACCGCTTTGATACCATTAATACCGATGTGGTGAACCGGGAGAAAAAAGCCCGGATGACGGTGGCGGTGATTTCTCCGGCCATGAATATCTGTCTCAATTTGGGTTTGGTATCGGTGGTGGTGGTGGGAGCCTATGGCGTCAATAACGGCACCTCGGAAGTGGGTATCATCCTGGCCTTTATGACCTATTTCACGATTATTCTGCATGCTGTTTTGGCGCTTTCCAAATTGTTTGAGATGTGGCCAAAGGCTACGGCTTCAGCCGACCGGATCACCCAGGCCCTGGATAGTGTGGATATTTTGGCAGTTCAGGAAGTGACCGAAGATGGGGAAACTGTAAAAGATGATGCCTTTGTGGCATTTCAAAATGTCACCTTTTCCTACAACAAAGAAGAACCCAATCTGACCAATATTTCGTTTACCCTGAAAAAGGGCGAAACCCTGGGAATCATTGGTGAAACCGGGGCTGGAAAAACGACCCTGTTAAATCTGCTGATGCGGCTTTATGATGTGGATGAGGGAAAAATCTCAATAGCTGGTCGGGATATCCGGTCCATCGATCCCCGGGAATTACATCAAAAATTCGGGGTGGTCTTTCAGAATGATATGATTTTTGAAGCCACCATTGAGGAGAACATCGATCTGGGCCGCAATCTCTCAAAAGAAGCCATAAAAAAGGCAATCGTCTGCGCCGGTGCCAAAGCATTTGTGGATGAAAAAGCGGATAAATCCGGCGAGCAGTTAACCATTAAAGGGGCCAATCTCAGCGGTGGTCAGAAACAGCGGATTCTGATTGCCCGGGCGCTGGCAGCCAGCCCGGAAATATTGGTGCTGGATGACGCATCAAGCGCCCTGGATTATCAAACCGATGCCGCTTTTCGCAAGGCGATAAAAGAAAACTTTGACGACACCACCATTATTATTGTCGCGCAGCGGATCAGCTCCATTAAACACGCCGATCACATTCTGGTGCTGGAAGATGGTGTGGCCATTGGCTATGGTAAGCATAAGCATTTAATGAAGAGCTGCGAAATTTATCGGGAAATCAGCCATTCCCAGATGGGGGTGTCCTGAGATGCGACGATCACAAAAATTTGAAAAACCGCAAAACCGTAAGGGTACCCTGATCCAGTTGGGGGGCTATCTGATGCGCTATAAATGGCAACTGCTGGCGGCCATCGTCTTAACCATCGGCAGTAATCTACTGGCGTTGGTGGGGCCGCTACTTTCTGGTTACGCCATTGATGCCATTGAGCTGGGTACGGGTCGGGTTGATTTTAGTCAGGTATTTTACTACGCTGGCTGGATGGTGGTTTTTTATATCGGCTCAGCCGGACTGACCTATGTTCTGGAAGTGCTGATGATCCGGATCAGTCGTCAGGTAACCTTTGCCATGCGCAAGGATGTCTTTAATAAGCTGATGGATCTGCCGGTGGGTTATTTTGATGTCCATCAGACTGGGGATGTCATCAGCCGGATCACCTATGACATTGATACGGTCAACAGCTCCATTTCCAGTGATCTGATTCAGGTATCCTCAGCGGTGATCACCGTGTTGGGCTCCTTTTTGATGATGCTGGCGATTTCTCCCCAACTGGTGCTGATTTTTGCTTTTACGGTACCGGCGTCAATCTTGATGTCCCGTTATCTGGTTAAAAAGACCCGGCCGCTGTTTAGCAGACGTTCCCGCAAGCTGGGGGAGCTTAATGGCTTTGTGGAGGAAATGGTATCGGGTCAGAAGACCTTAAAGATTTATGATCAGGAAGAGCATACCATTGAGAAATTCAACATCAAAAACAAACAGGCGGTGGATGCCTATTATAACGCCGAATATTATGGCAGCATGATTTATCCGACCATTAATTTTATCAATAATGTCTCGCTGGCCTGTATCAGTGTCTTTGGGGCGCTGTTATATCTGGCGGGATCGATGTCGATTGGGCAGATTTCGTCCTTTGTGTTGTACTCCCGCAAATTTTCCGGGCCGATAAATGAAATGGCCAACATCATGAATGACCTGCAGTCATCGTTAGCGGCTGACCGAGCGGGTTTTTGCCTTGTTAAATGAACTGTCTGAGGCCAGGGATACCGATACGATGATCGACCTAACCAGTGTCAAGGGTGATATTGTGCTTAAGGATGTCCGCTTCAGCTATGATGCCAATCAGGTGATCATCAGAAACTTAAGTCTGCAGGCCGAAGCGGGCAAGCTGATTGCCATTGTCGGCCCCACCGGGGCCGGGAAAACCACGATTATCAATCTGCTGATGCGCTTTTACGATACCCAAGCCGGTAATATCTATGTGGATGGCAATGCGGTTCAGGAGCTGACCCGGGACAGCCTGCGAAAATCCTTTGCCATGGTGCTTCAGGATACCTGGCTTTTTCATGGCACGATCTATGAAAACCTGACCTACGGCAAAGAAAATGCCACCATGGCAGAGGTAATCCAGGCGGCCAAAGCGGCCCGTATTCATTCGTTCATTGCACATCTGCCTCAGGGTTACGATACCATTTTAAGTGATGACGGTACCAATATTTCCAAGGGTCAGAAACAGCTTTTAACCATCGCCCGGGCGATGTTGCTGGACGCCAAGATGCTGATCCTCGATGAGGCCACCTCCAACGTTGATACCCGTACCGAAAAAAAGATTCAGGAAGCCATGCGTCAGCTGATGAAAGATAAAACCTGTTTTGTCATCGCCCACCGGCTCTCCACCATCCAGAACGCTGATCTGATTCTGGTGGTGGATCAAGGCGATGTGGTGGAACAGGGCACCCATGAAGAACTGATGAAACGGCAGGGGCATTATTGGCAGATGTATCAGGCGCAGTTTGAGTGATAGAAACATTGTGGATGGAATTTGATCTTAAATTAACAGATGAGATAACTTGATCAATCCGGTCATCGTGTTATAATAAAAGCAAAGATAAAAACACAGTTCTGGTTGGTAGTCCAGACGCAGGATCATCCTGTCAGTAACCTGCCTCCTAAGGTTGTCCGTTCTTTGTCACTATTTTCTAGGAGGAATTGAATATGGACAAAGTAACTGGCAAGTTGACGGTTTTTTTTGACGACCCCTTCTGGGTGGGCGTCTTTGAAAGCGCAGATGGCGAAACTCTGAAAGTGGCCAAGGTGACGTTCGGAGCGGAACCCAAAGACGGGGAAATCTATGAATTTCTGCTTAAAAATTATAACCGGCTCCAATTTAGTCAGCCGATTGCTGATGAAAAAGCGCCCGAGAAGCGGATCAATCCCAAGCGGATGAGGCGGGATATCAATCGTCAAATGGCCGCAAAAAGCATTGGAACCAAGGCGCAGCAGGCATTAAAAGAAGAGCAGGAAAATAAGAAGATGATCCGAAAAGCGTTTAACCGCCAGAAAACCGAGGAAGAAAAGCAACGCCAATTTGATCTGCGGCAGGAAAAGAAGAAGCAGAAACATCGGGGGCATTAATCAGGGGTTTGCGTAAGTAACTTTAAGAAATTTGTAACTCTGTGATCAAGTTACGGAGTATTAATCTAAAATGGTTATAATAAAGACATACCAATTAACGATTAAGGAGATTAAAGATATGAGCGCAGTAATAATCACTAAAGATAATTTTCAACAGGAAGTCATCAATTCCGATAAACCGGTGTTACTCGATTTTTGGGCACCCTGGTGTGGCCCCTGCAAGATGGTTTCGCCGATCATCGACGAAATCGCCGATGAGGTCTTTACTTTAAAGGTCGGAAAAATAAACGTTGATGAACAACAGGAACTGGCCGCTGAATTTAAGGTCATGAGCATCCCGACCCTGGCAGTGGTCAAGGGTGGGGTAGTAGTGAAGAAATCTGTGGGAGCAAAATCCAAAGCGGATATTTTAGATTTAGTGGCTCAATAGCCCCAAAAAGAGCAACCGAGAAATTGGTTGCTCTTTTAATTTTTTGGACGTTAAATAATTTCCTTTAACTGCACCTTATCAATCACTTCAATTTTACCCCGGGACAGGTGCACATAACCCTCGTTTTCAAAATATTTCAGCATCCGGGAGACCACTTCCCGGGCAGAACCGACATATTTGGCAATTTGCTCATGGGTCATCACAATGGTAGTAGAACCGGTACGGGCCACCTCATCCAGCAGGAAGATGGTCAGCCGCTTATCGAAACTCATAAAGAGAATCTGCTGCATCGCCCACATCACGTCCGAAAAACGGTCAATCATCGATTTATAGGAAAAATTCTCGGCATGGATGTTTTCATTACAAATACGCTGGAAGATCGAGGATTTAATCAGGAGGACTTCACAATCCGTTTCGGCATCAATATGCACATCAAAGGTGATATTTTCAAGGACACAGGAAGCCGATAAGATACAGACCTCATCCGGGCCCAGACGGTAAAGGGTAATATCCCGGCCGTCTTCGGATAAAATATAGGTGCGCAATTCACCGCTTTTAATCAGGAGCACGCCGACACAATCGTTTTCGCCACGATGGATGTTTTCACCCCGGCGGTATTTTATGGGGATAGCATTATCAGTCAGTTGTGACTGTTGCTGTGGCGTTAAATGATCCCAAAAAGTCAGAACGGATTGAAGAAATGTCTGATCGTTTTCTTTTAGCATATTGATACCTCGCTTAATCGAATATTTTCTAGTATACCATAAGTTGACATTGAGTCTAATTTAATATTTCGGGTATAAAATAAAATAATAACACTAAGGAGCGTCAAATGAATAAAGCGATAAAAAGAGATTTGCATCTAAAGCAGCTGGAAGCCAAGGATTTAACGCAGTTTAATGATATTTTGAGGTATGCCTTTCAGGTGACGGATGAACAGCTGCTAAAAGTCGGTTGGAAGCACGATGAGATTAAGCGGTCAAAATTTCCGATTCTGGAAAAAGCCGAGGTCATCGGCTGGTTTGAGGATGAGCGGTTGGCGGCCCAGATCGCTGTTTACCCGCTGCAGGTCAATATCAGTGGCAGCATTTATGAGATGGGTTATATTACCGGCGTGGCCACTTATCCGGAATACATGGGCCTGGGGTTAATGTCCGGGCTGATGAAAAAAAGTCTGGAAACGATGTATGAACGCAACCAGTGCATATCCTTTTTATATCCCTATTCCCATCCTCTCTATCGGCATAAAGGCTGGGAGGTGGTCTCGGATAAGATGACTTATCAGATCCGTGACCACCAGTTGCCTCGGGATATTGATGTACCGGGACGGGTGAAGCGGGTCAGTGAAAACAGCCCCGATCTGATTGCCCTTCATGACACCTTTGCCCGGCAGACCCACGGTTGTCTGGTTCGCAATGAACTGGTCTGGGAGGAATACTGGCGCTGGGATGTGGAAGATGTTACGGTAGCGATTTATTATGGCGAAGATGATCGTCCGTTGGGCTATCTGGTCTACCTGATCGAAAATGATGTCTTCCATGTCAAAGAAATGGTTTATTTAAATCAGGAGGCCCGCAAAGGGCTGTGGGGTTATATTGCGGCTCATGAATCGATGATCAACGAGGTGGTTGGCAGCAATTACAACAACCATACCATTTCGTTTCTGTTTGGTGACAGCGATATGAAAGAAACCATTCGCCCTTATATTATGGCTCGGATTGTGGATTTCGAAGGCTTTTTCAGGCAGTATCACTTTTCCAATACCGATATCAATGAAGCGGTGACCTTTGAGGTTATTGACACCGTATTGGAATGGAATAATCGCAGTTTTACCGTCAAGTTCAGCCCCGGTCAGGCTCCGGTTTTAGTTGATGAACCTTCAGAAAACCGGGTCAAGTTAGAAATCGGGATTTTAACCTGCATGCTGCTGGGTTATAAGCGACCCACCTACCTGCAGCAGATTGAACGGATTGAGGCCAGTAAAAAAACAGTGGCGATCCTGGAGAGTGTCATCGCCAATGAGAAAATTTATTTCTCCGATTATATCTAAATAAAAAAAACGGTTGATATGAGCATCAATCGTTTTTTTTGATTGCTTCAATTCCGGAGCGCAGGGTCGCTTCATCGATGGCACCACGATAACCGGTGACAATTTTGCCCTCGGGGTTAATAAACAAGGTGGTGGGAATTGATGAGATGCCATAGGCAGAACTGGCTTCCAGTTTGGTATCAAAATAAACGGGGAAGGCGAAGCCCTGATCGGCGACGTATTGAAGTCCCTTTTCTTTTGTTTCCCGCTGCCCATCAGTCTGATCAATCATCAGAAAGATAACTGCATCTTTTTGATCCTGATAGACGGTGTTGAAATGAGGCATTTCGCTTTTACAGGGTGGGCACCAGGAGGCCCAGAAGTTGAGCACCACCGGCTTTCCGGAAAAATCGGACAGCTTGACCGGATTGCCATCCTGATCAAAGACGGTAAAATCCGGAGCTGTCTGAAGTTCTTCGGTTTGACCGGTGTCGTTGCTGTTAGCGGCCGGTGTTTGCGGCTTAAAGTTTTGTGATAAGGCCGTGTAACCCCAATAAACGATGGCCAGAAAGGCCCCAAAGACGACGATGGCGATAAGCGTTTTAGTTTGTTTAGTCATAATAAGCTCCTTAAAAGGTTAAGAGTGACAGAAAAGTTCCCAACAGTCCGGTGGCCATCAGTAGTCCGATGACAACCAGCAGCCCGCCGGAAATCCGATAGATGACCTCATAATGCCGCTTGATAAAATCAAAGGTTGATTTCATCCGATCAATCAAAATAGCTGAAACCATAAAGGGAATCCCCAGGCCAAGGGAAAACGAAAACAGCATCAAAATACCGTGTAGTGTATCACCGCTGGAGGCGGCCATCATCAGGGCCGATCCCAGAAACGCACCAACACAGGGCGTCCATCCGATGGAAAAGACGATCCCAAAAAGCAGGGCCGAAAAGAACCCGGGATGCGAATGATTGAGGTTCATCTGACGGTTGGTGTTCAGAAACGGTATGTTCAGCAGATCCATAAAATTCAGGCCAAACAGGATGATGATAATACCGCCAGCCACATTAATAACGGTGCTGTATTCAATCAGGATACTGCCAAGCTTTCCGGCAAAAGCACCGAGCAAAACAAAAATAACCGTAAAGCCGAGTACAAAGCCCAGGGCATTAATGATAACGGCACGCTTAGTATCACCCGGGGTTTGGCCAGCAAAATAGGAGATATAAATGGGCAGCATCGGCAAAAGACAGGGAGAGATAAAGGTAATGATGCCTTCCAGAAAGGCAATAAAATAATCCATGAAACCTCCTTTTAAGGATTGGGATCAGCGAACTTTAATTAAAATTGAACAATTATGATTTTTTTATTATAACAAAAGTTTATTTTTTTCTCCGTAACCAGATCACATTAGCGATATTATGACAATTAAGTCTTAAGAATAAAAGCTGTTTTAGTAAAAATAGGATCGAATGACTTAATAAAAGGAATGATTTGTTAAATAAATGACGAAATTAAATCGAAAATTTCCCAAAGAACCGCAAACTTTTTTTCGCTTTGATTAACCAGGTGAAATACTGAGGGTAAAAATTCGTTCAAAGCCAGCTGGGTGATGATTACGAAAAAAGTCGATTGTTAATATTTATACTATCGCAGAAAAAAGCCGAAATGAACAGATTTTAAATGATTGGTTTAATTGCGGGATTTAAAGAAAACGTTTTAATGAATTTTCGTAAAGCAGTGAAAAATGGTTAATTATTACTCGATGATCCCGGGAGTGAACAGGAAAAGACAACCTCGGATAAATTCCATATTTTCCCTTGTAATTCAATTTTTTAAATGTATAATTAAGTTCGATTTGAGGCCCCGAAAAAGGCAAAACCAGAATGCCTTATTTAATAAGAAGAAAGTTGATCAAAAAAGCAGAATCACTTACCGAAGTTCGAATAAATAGTTTTATTAATAGCTTGTTAAGTGAATTAAATGCAATGAACTGGCGAGGATTCATAATAAATCGAGTAGAATGTTGGAGTGAACCGAAATGCGCAGAGAAGAGACCGGAATTGTCATCGAAACCAGTGAAAATAAGGCTAAGGTTAAGGCCAGTCGCCATGGTGATTGTGAAAACTGTGGGGTTTGCCCCGGCGATAATGCCATGGTTGTCGAGGCTCAAAACTTGATTGGTGCCAAAGTTGGTCAACGGGTGGCTTTCGAAATCCAGGAAGCAAACATGTTATGGGCAGCGTTTGTGGTTTATTTGCTACCACTGCTGGCACTTTTTGTCGGAGCTCTTGGTGGTGGCATTCTCGGGACGAATTTGGGACAGCCAGTGCTGGCGTTTCAGATCGTCGGCGGAAGTGTGTTCTTCACTGTCGCAGTGATCTATCTGAAACGCTACGATCAGGCAGTAAAAAAGAATGACAAGCTGCTGCCAGTGATCACCAAAATCCTGTATTAGTTAAACCGGGTCTGACAAACCAAAAGTAGCATAAATAAAAGTAGCAAAGGAAAAAAGAGGTGGAAAAATGATTAAATCATTTCGCGGCGGGGTTCATCCCAAAGACAACAAATCCGCTACGGCGGGAAAACCAATTGAAACGGCGCCGTTACCGGAGGTAGCGGTGATTCCGATGCGGCAGCATATTGGTGCCGCCAGTGTGCCGATTGTAAAAAAGGGCGATCTGGTTAAAAAAGGACAGGTGATTGGCGAAGCCGATGGCTTTGTCTCAAGCAATGTCCATGCCTCCATATCGGGACAGGTCATCGATGTGGGCAGTCATCCCCATCCCATCTTTGGAAAATGCGAGGCGGTTGTCATCAGCAGTGATGGCAAAGATAAGTGGCAAGAAGGGCTCCCGCTAACACGCAATTGGGAAGAACTGGATGCTGCCCAATTATTAAAAATAATCAGTGATGCCGGAATTGTCGGGATGGGAGGCGCAACCTTTCCAACCCACGTAAAATCAACCCTGCAAAAAGACAAGCATGTCGATCTACTGATTTTGAATGCCGCCGAATGCGAACCCTATTTAACCGCCGATCATCGGATGATGCTGGAAGAAGGGCCCCGGATTGTCACTGGCGTAAAAATCGCCATGAAAGTTCTGGGGGTGGAAAGATGTCTGGTGGGAATTGAGGATAATAAAAAAGATGCCATTAAAAAAATGACTGATGCCTTTTCCGGTTTACCGGTGGAAGTAGTGGCGCTGCCGACGAAATATCCCCAGGGAGCTGAAAAAATGCTGATCAATGCCGTTTCGGGAAGAATTATTCCTTCCGGTGGATTGCCGATGGATGTCGGTGTGGTGGTTCAGAATGTCGGCACGGTGGCAGCCATCTGTGATGCCGTAACCCAGGGAATTCCGCTGATTGAGCGGGTCACCACAGTCAGCGGCGGCAGTATCAAAGATCCGAAAAACATCAGGGTTCGGATCGGCACTCCGTTTCGGGAAGCAATTGAATTTTGTGATGGATTCTTAACCCGTCCGGAAAAAATAATCATGGGCGGACCGATGATGGGGATGGCCGAACCCAGTATTGATATTCCCATTATTAAAGGTGTATCCGGAATTCTGGCGATTGCCAAAGGAGAAGCCAATACCGGTAAAGAGGCCTCATGCATCCGTTGTGGCCGCTGCGTCAATGCCTGTCCGATGGGACTTAATCCCAGTATGCTCAGTATTTTAAGTGAGCGGGGACTTTATGAAGAGGCCAAAGCAGATTACGGACTTTTTGATTGTGCCGAATGTGGCAGCTGTGTTTTTGCCTGTCCAGCCAAACGGAATATTGTCCAGTATGTTAAATACAGCAAAGCGCAGAATGCAGCTGCAAAATTGAAAGAAAATCGAGGTTAAGCATCATGGTCGATACAACAATGAATGATAAAATATTTAATGTTTCGATGTCCCCCCATATTCGGGATAATCAGTCCATTGCTAAAATAATGTGGACGGTGATCATTGCATTGACGCCGGCAGCCCTGTTTAGCGCCTTTAATTTCGGATATCGGGTTCTGATTGTGCTGTTAATTGGGATGGGATCAGCGGTTTTATTTGAATATCTGACCCAGAAAATCAGAAAAAAGACCATCACCATCGGTGACGGCAGTGCCTGTTTAACCGGACTGCTGCTGGCCATGTGTCTGCCGCCGACGATTCCCTTTTATATGCCAGCTGTGGGTTCATTTATTGCTATTGTCATCGCCAAACACGCCATGGGCGGCCTGGGTTTTAATATCTTTAATCCGGCCCATATCGGGCGGGCGGCCTTAATGATCTCCTGGCCGGTGGCGATGACAACGTGGAGTAAGATGACCACCGGGGTGGATGTGGTGTCGACGGCGACGCCCCTTAATATTTTAAAACAGCAGGGCTATCAGAAACTGATTGAGACCTTTGGTTCCGCCCCGGACATGTATCAGGCCTTATTCCTGGGCACCAGAAACGGCAGCATTGGCGAAACGTCAACGGTATTGCTGCTACTGGGCGGAGGCTTTTTAATCTATAAAAAATACATTAACTGGCAAGTGCCGGTGGTGATGGTGGGAACGGTGGGAATTCTGACCTGGGTCTTTGGTCCGGCCGGACTCTTTACCGGCGATCCGCTTTTTCATATGATGGCCGGGGGACTGATCATCGGTGCCTTTTTTATGGCCACCGATATGGTAACCATCCCGATTACCATTAAAGGTCAGGTGATTTTTGCCTTAGGGGCCGGGATTCTCACCGTCCTGATTCGCTTAAAGGGTGGCTATCCGGAAGGCGTTTGCTATTCGATTTTATTAATGAACAGCATCACACCGCTGATAGATCGATTTGTTCAGCCAGTCCGATTTGGACTGAGGGGGGAAGCAAAATGACAGTAGAACATGGAAGCAAACACGATTCTATTTTTAAGATCGCTATCAATCTGGCCATTGCTTGCTTTATTTCGGGATCAATTATTGCAATAACGTATTATTTCACGGCCCCGATCACCCGGCAGAATACCGAAAATACTAAAACCGAAATGATGCAGCAGCTGGTGGCCGATTCGGATAAATTCATCCCGGTGGAAGGAAAAACCGATTGGTTTATTGCCAACAAAAACGGTGCGGCGATCGCCTATGTTATCCCGGCCGATACCAAGGGGTATGGTGGCACCATTAAAATGCTGGTGGCAGTTTCGCCGGAAGGCAAGGAGATTGACTATCAGATCTTGTCGGCCAACGAAACCCCGGGACTGGGCGATGGCGTTGCGAAAGATGAGTTTAAGAAGCAATTCCACGGAAAAACAGCGGCGGCCATGGTTGTGACCAAAGATCCAGCCAATACCGAGAATATCCAGGCTATCACCGGTGCTACCATTTCGTCCCGGGCTGTAACCGCTGGGGTGAAGACAGCCGAGACAGAAGTTATGGAATACTTGGAGGCACAGAACTGAGATGAAAAATTTATGGGATATTTTTAAAAAAGGTCTGATTGTCGAAAATCCGATTTTTGTGCTGGCACTTAGTTTGTGTCCGGCGTTGGCAGTCACTGCCTCGGCGATCACCGCTTTAACTATGGGGCTGTCAGTGATGTTTGTGATTACCGCCAATAATGTGGTAGTCTCACTGACCCGCAAGCTGGTCAACCCCAAAGTTCGGGTACCGGTGTATATTACCTCGATTGCCACCATCGTTACGCTGGTGCAGCTGTTGCTCCAGGCCTTTGCGCCGGAGCTTTACAAGGCCTTGGGGATTTATTTGGCGCTTATTGTGGTGTTTGCCATTATTCTGGCCCGGGCAGAAGTGTTTGCATCGAAGAACTCGGTGATCCCGTCGTTTTTTGATGGCCTGGGAATGGGGGCCGGTTTTACCCTGGCGCTGCTGCTGATTGGCTGCATCCGGGAACTGTTGGGGGCCGGGTCGATTTTTGGGATCCCGGTGATTGGTGATTGGTATGATCCGGCCTTAATTATGATTTTACCAGCTGGTGGTTTTATCTTAATTGGTTATCTGGTGGGTGGTTTTAAAATGCTGACTGAATATATGGAGAAAGCAGAAACAAAAAAGGGTGACCGATAATGGAATACGTTACTTTATTTATTAGTGCGGTAATTGTTAATAATTTTGTCTTAACAAAATTTCTGGGATTATGTATCTTTTTTGGCGTCTCAAAAAACTTAAGTGCGTCGATTGGGATGGGGATGGCGGTCACTTCGGTAATGACGCTGAGTTCAATGCTGGCCTGGGTGGTATACAATTTTGTGCTGGTACCACTGAATCTGACCTTTATGACAACAGCGGTGTTTGTCTTGCTGATTGCCAGCTTTGTTCAGTTGCTGGAAATGGTTATTAAAAAACAGGCACCAGCCCTTTATAATATGTGGGGCATTTATCTTCTCCTGATTGCTACCAACTGCGTTGTTTTGGCGGTGCCGCTGCTTAATGCCGAATCCAGTTTTTCGTTCTTAAAAAGTGTAGTTTATGCGGTGGGTTCGGGCCTGGGTTTTGCGCTGGCGATTATTTTAATGGCCAGCTTAAGAGAAAAACTGCGGCTGGCCGATGTCCCCAAACCACTGGAAGGACTGGGCATTGCCTTTATTCTGGCGGGGATGCTGGCCCTGGCGTTTACCGGTTTTTCCGGGATGATCACATTGTAGAGGAGTGACAGAGATGGAAACAGCATTATTAGTTGTCATTGTGATGTCTGCAATCGGATTGATTTTCGGTCTGATTCTGGCATTTGCCGACAAAAAATTCTCAATTGAGGTGAATCCGCTGATTCACATTGTCGATGACATTTTGCCCAAAGGTCAGTGTGGTAGCTGCGGTTATGCTGGCTGTCTGGCTTATGCCGAGGCCGTGGTGTTAAACCCGGAGGTGACCCCCAATTTATGTATCCCCGGGAAAAAGCCAGTGGCTGATTTGGTGGCGGAATTAACCGGAAAGTCGGCGCCGGAAATTGAACCGCAGATTGCCCAGGTGCGCTGTAAAAATACCATTACCCATGCCATCAAAAAATACAATTATGCTGGGGTGGAAGATTGCATTGCCGCCAGCCTGATTCAGGGCGGACCCAAGGGCTGCAAATATGGGTGCGTTGGTTTCGGGACCTGTGTTCATAGTTGCCCTTTTGGGGCGATGACCATGGGTACAGATCATCTGCCGTTGGTGGATGAAAAGAAGTGTACCGGTTGTGGCAAGTGTGCCACTGTTTGTCCCAAGGCGATTATTCATATGACGGCTATTGGGGCTCCGGTGGCGGTGCTCTGTAATTCCCGGGACAAGGGCGTAATAGCCCGTAAACTGTGTTCGGTGGATTGTCTGGGCTGTGGACTGTGTACAAAAAGCTGTCTGTACGATGCCATCACAGTTGAAAATAATCTGGCGGTGGTTGATCCGAAAATTTGTCTGGAAAAATGCAGCAATCCAACCTGTCTGGAAAAATGTCCAACCGGAGCAATTTTTGATTTGAGAAAGTAAAAAGTTGCAAAAAAAACAGCCGGTCCGAATGACCGTGCTGTTTTTTTATATTAGGAATGAAAAGAAAAAGAGGAGATGTTTATCTCTTGTGTTTATCTTAGGCCTTGAACCTTTAGCCAAACTTTGAAAGAGGTTAAGTTTAAGTTAAATTAAGAATTGAATGGCCGATTCAAACAGTCAAATCAAACGGGAACCCCGTTGACAAAAATCTGGTGATATGATAACCTTTATCACAATTAAAGAGTTGGGGAGCTTATGCATTTAGGCTGAGAGGAAGCAAATCGCTGTTTCGACCCATGCACCTGATACGGATAATGCCGGCGTAGGGAAATTATGTCAAGCTGCTGTGCATTCGTGTACAGTTTTTTTTGTTTAAATCAGGAGTGTCACGATCAGGAAAGAGAATTTTATTAGTGGAAAGAGGTAAGCTTATGTTAAGAAAAATCCTGGAAAATGTCAGGAATCAGCCGCCGCTGGTTCATTCCATCACCAACTATGTGACCGTGAATGACTGCGCCAACATCGTGTTGGCCTGCGGAGGGGCTCCGATTATGGCTGACGATATCAATGAGGTCGAAGAAATTATTGCCATTTGCAATGCCCTGGTCATTAATATCGGCACCCTTAACGAACGGACGGTGGCATCAATGATTAAGGCTGGGAAAGAAGCCAACCGTCTCGGTCGGCCGGTAATTCTCGATCCGGTCGGTGCCGGGGCTTCGACACTGCGAACAGAGACCGTCTTTAAGCTGTTAAAGGAAGTGCAGTTTAGCGTGATCCGGGGCAATGTCTCGGAAATCAAAACCATCGCTTCAGGCAGTGGCAGAACCAAAGGGGTCGATGCCGATATCAGCGATGCCATCACTGAAGATAATCTGGACGGGATGGTTGCTTTTGCCAAAGCCCTCAGCCAAAAAACCGGGGCGGTTATTGCCATCACCGGCGCCATCGACATTGTCGCCGACAGCCAGAAAGCCCTGTTGATTCGCAACGGTCACCCGATGATGTCCCGGATTACCGGCACCGGCTGTATGCTGACCACGGTGATTGGCAGTTATTGTGGCGCCAATCCCGATGATCTGCTGCTGGCTACCGCCGCTGCCGTCAGTTGCATGGGCCTGTGCGGTGAGCTGGCCTTTGCCAGGGTTGCGGCTGAGCAGGCCGGAACGGCATCCTTCCGTACCTACCTGATTGACGCCATGAGCCGAATGGATGCTCAAACATTAGCAGGAGGAATCAAGATTGAAACTCGATAAGCAAGCAATGTTGCTTTATGCGGTTACTGACCGCAGTTGGCTGGGTGATCAAACCCTGGTGGAGCAGGTGGAAGAAACCTTAAAAGGTGGGGCCACTTTTATTCAGTTGCGGGAAAAGGAGCTGGAAATTGAGGACTTTATCCGGGAAGCCCGGGCCATTAAAAAACTGACCGATGCCTACAAAGTTCCCTTTGTTATTAATGATGCCGTTGAGGTGGCTCTGGCAGTGGATGCCGATGGGGTACATGTTGGTCAGGACGATATGGATGCCAGAGAGCTTCGAAAACGGATCGGGGATAAAATCATCGGTGTTTCGGCGGATACGGTGGAGCTGGCATTAAAAGCCGAAGCCGATGGTGCCGACTATATCGGGGTTGGGGCCATCTATGCCACGGATACCAAAGCCGATGCCACGGTGGTGGCTTTTGAAACGATTGCGGCGATCTGTCAGGCAGTATCGATTCCGGTGGTGGCCATCGGCGGGCTTAACGAAACCAATATTCATTGCTTAGCAGGCATGGGAGTGGACGGGGTTGCCCTGGTATCGGCGATTTTTTCAAAAGCCGATATTCGCAAAGCAACCCGGAAACTTCGACAATTATCTGAGGCGATGACCAGGGCATGAATCCGATAAGTATAAACACGGAGGGGATCATCTTTGATCTGGACGGTACCTTGATTGACTCGATGTCAGCCTGGGAAAACATTGGCAGTGATTTTTTAAGAAAACACGGGATTGCTCCCCCGGATGATTTAAATGAGACCATCAAAACCATGAGTTTTGCTGAATCGGCCCGGTATTTTATTGAAGTTTATGGGATCGCCATGACCGAAGAACAGGTGGGGGATGAAATTAATGGGATGATCCGGGATAATTATGCCAGACACATCGAACTAAAACCCTTTGTCCGGGAAGTGCTTAATCGGTATTTTAATCAGGGCATCAAAATGGGAATTTTAACCGCTACACACAAGTCCTTGACAGAACTAATTTTAGAGCGCTTTGGTCTGCTGGATCATTTTGATTTTATTCTGACGTCCGGGATGACTGGTTTACCCAAAAGTCAGCCGGAGATTTACCATCGGGCGGTGTCCCAGCTACAAATACCGGCCCAGCAGATTACCATTTTTGAAGATGCCCTGTATTGTATCCGGGCTGCCAGAGCGACCGGCTGTCAGCTGGTGGGGGTTTATGATGAAGCCTCCAAAAATGATTGGGATGAGATTCAGAAGCTTTCGGATTTGAGTATTATGAGTTTTAAGGAGTTGCTGTGAGAAAAAAAGTCTTATCCATCGCCGGGTCGGATTGCAGTGGTGGTGCTGGCATCCAGGCCGATATCAAAACGATCATGGCTCATGGTAGTTATGCCATGACCGCAATCACTGTGTTGACCGCCCAAAATACCACTGGAGTCTATGGGATCGCCGAAGTGGCCAGTGAATTTGTCGAACAACAACTGGATTGTATCTTTACTGATATTTTTCCGGATGCCGTTAAAATTGGAATGGTTTATCGTGCCGAAATCATCAGAAGCATTGCCAGAAAACTAACGCAACATCAGGCCAGAAATGTTGTTCTTGATCCGGTGATGGTGGCCACCAGTGGGGGAAAACTGTTGAGTAATGATGCCATTGAAGCATTAAAAACCGAGCTGATGCCGCTGGCGGATCTCATCACGCCGAATATTCCCGAGGCCCAATGCTTATGTGGCTTTGACATTCGCTCAAAAGCCGAGATGGTTAGCGCCGCAAAAAAAATTGCCACAATCTACGCTGGTAACATTCTGATCAAGGGTGGTCATCTGGTTGAATCTGCTGATGATTTTTTGTTGCTTCAGAATGGTGATCAACGAGCTGAAATCTGGTTGCCTGGGGAAAGAATAAAGAATCCCAATTCTCACGGCACCGGTTGCACCCTTTCCACGGCAATTGCCTGTAATCTGGCCGCTGGCGAGGACTTAGAAGAGGCCGTAAAAAAAGCCAAAGACTATGTCTCCGGAGCACTGGCGGCCAACCTCGATTTGGGAGCAGGCAGCGGCCCTCTGGATCATGGTTTTTGGATGATTTGGGAGCCGTAAAAAAATCCCGGCGCTTTTTTTCAAAACCATCTGCAAATAAATAAAAGCCGATTACTTAGCCATCTTGATGCGTTGTTTGATGGTAAGTTATTGGCTTTTTATGCTTTTGGCCATTCTTTCTTAAGCACTTTTTCGACAAAAGTCCGGGCCAGCTGTTCGTCAAATTGCTGACCGGCGCATTTTTTAATTTCGATGATCGCCTCTTCATCAGTCAAGGCCCGGCAATAAGGCCGCTCGGTGGTCATTGTGCAGTAGGCATCGGCAATGGCAATGATCCGACCCTGTAAGGTTATTTCATTGGCTTTCAGACCTTTGGGATAGCCCTTACCATCCCAGCGCTCATGGTGCTCCAGCACAAATTTGGCAATTTCAGCCAATTCAGTGACGGAACGGAGAATGTGGTAGCCGATTTCAGGGTGGCGCTTGATTTCGGCCCATTCGGCATCGCTGAGTTTTTCAGACTTGTTTAAAATGGCAGCGTCGATGGCAATTTCGCCAATATCATGACGCAATCCAGCCAGGCCGAGCTGATTGAGCGCTTCTGTTTCCAAGCCCAGTTCTCGGCCAATGGCCTGGCAGTAATCACAGACTAATTGGGAATGAATCACTTCCTGGTGGTTCCGTTCGTAAATGGAATTGACAATTAATTCGATGGTGGCTTTTTTAATACTGGGACTGATAGTCAGTTTATGTTGATACATGGCATCTTCGGCGCGTTTAAAAACATCGGTCAGGTCGTCATGAGGATCGGTTTTAATGGCAAAGCCCATCGAAACAGATAGGATGATGTTGTCAATTCGGACCTTGCTGATCGCAGCATTGAGTCGCTTAACAATATTTTCGACACTGTTGCGGTCAGTTTTTGAAAAGAGGATCACAAACTCATCGCCGCCCACCCGTGAGGCAATTTCATCGTGGCGGCATTCACTTTTTAAGATCTGGGCAAATTCTTTTAAAATCTTGTCCCCCATTTGGTGGCCATAGGCATCATTAATCAGCTTGAGCCCGTTGACATCTGCCATAATCAGGGCAATTGGCAGGTTTCGCAGGGTATCCAGACGGAGGAGCTCTTCTTCATAAAAACGACGATTGTAGAGTCCGGTTAACTGATCATGATAGCTTAAATAAAGCACTTTTTCTTCGGCTTTTTTGCGTTTGTCAATATTGCGGCTGACTCCCACCAACTCAATATCACCACTGGCATGGTAGCGGTATTTGGTGGAAACCTCAACCCAGATCAGGCGGCCATCTTTGCAGGGCTGCTGGATTTCAATCAGGTAGGTATTGGGAGCTTTGGGGTTGGCAATAAAGGTTTGGACATTTTTTTTGAGGTTTGCCCGAACCCGCTGTAGGGAATCGGCCGTCATCGAGTCGGCCAGATTTTCGGCCATCGCTTCTTCGGGCGTGAGACCCCGCAACTGAAAAATTGAGGGGCTCATGTAGGTAAATGTGTTATGGGTAAGATTGAAAAGCCAAATAACATCAGAGGCAAATTCAGTCAGGAAACGGTATTTTTCTTCGCTTTTAATCAGGGCCAGTTCAGCTTTCTTCCGTTCAGTGATATCGTTAATAATGCTGATGATGTGAGGGGTGTTGTTCATGATGATAATTTTAGCAGAAACGGAACAGATGCGGATATCATTATTTTTGGTGCGAAAATTCAATTCGTAGTCATCAACAGACTGATTGTCGGTGATGGCTTTGAGCAGCTTTTCCCGATCGGCGGGCTGTTCGTAAAGATTCAGCTCCAATAAACTCTTGTTTTCAACTTCTTCCCGGGAGAAGCCAGTAAAATTTAAAAAGCCAAGATTGAAATTGATAATTTTGCCGTTGGGCAGATTGGTGATCAGACTGGCATCGGGACTGAGGTTAAAGATTTGCTCAAACTGCTCCTTGGCAGTGCGAATATCGGCACTCATCCGTTCATTGTTCATGACAATAAAAGTGAAGGTCACAATGATGTTGAAGATAAAGGCGCCGGAAAAAGAAAAAATTTGAAAAATAGTTGGCGTCAGGGCATTACTTATCGGAGCGGAAAACAAAGCAAAAATGGCTCTAAAACCGGAAAAAACACTCATGACAGCATACATCATAAAGAGCAGCGGAATTTGGCGGGGGAAGGGGGGCTTTCGGATATTAAAAAGGGTGGTGGCAATCAGCAGAGCAATCGTAGCAAAGGATAAATAGACAAAAAAGATGCGCAGCGAAATGCTGTTAAATACAAACTCGAAATAGATAAGCAGGACCAGACAAAATCCGAAAACAATGGATGGAAGCCATTTATTTTCCGGCAGATCTAAATAATTCACCAAGCCCAGATACTGAAAAATCAGTGCCAGTAGGAGCAAAGCGTTTCCAATCACAACCGTGACCAGGCCGTTATCGCTACTGCCCTGAAGCATCACAAAAAGAAACCCCAGGGCAAAAAAGGAGCAGCTGGCTCCAAAGTGATCAACGCCGGGATATTTGGACGACAAAAAAAAGATAAAGATTGCCTGAAAGACGCTGGAAATTACTAAAATCAGGGCAATGGTAGCCAGATCGATATTCATAGTTGCCTCTCATCGGATGAAGACGGATAACGTGTAACAACAGATGCCCGCATTCTAAAAAAGGATTATTTATGATTATTATATCCCGATTTGATAAAAAGAAACAGCGATCGTTAAAAAATACTAATATGAAAATGATTTTCAAATTGCTTTGACAGCGGTGGGATTTTGATGTAATATGAAAATGATTTTCAAATTCATTTTAAGCGGGGGAAAAAATGGGAAAACCGTCTTACTACAAAACAAAGCAACAGGATACAATCCTGAAGTATTTGATTTCCAAAAAAATCAGCACATTACTGTCACGATGATTGCTGAATTTTTAGAAAAGCAGGGCACACCGGTGGGCGTAACAACCATTTATCGACATCTTGACAAGTTGGTGGAACAGGGCGAACTGCAAAAATATATCATCGATGGAGTAACCAGTGCCTGTTTTCAGTATATCGGCGATGAAGCCCATTGCCATGAGCATTTTCATCTGAAGTGCGAAAATTGCGGAACCCTGATTCATCTGGAATGTGGCTACATGAATGATCTCTACACCCATGTGTTGAAACACCACGCCTTTGATATTAATTCATTCAAAACAGTTTTTTATGGTTTATGTAAAGGCTGTTCAGATAAAAAAAACCATACGGAGGCATTATGATGCGAAAAAAGATTGTTGTTTTTATGGTTCTACTGGTTTTGGCAGTGGGTGTAACCGGCTGTGCCCAGAATACAGCGGCAAAAAACGCCGAGAGTGCAGGAAAGATCAGCATTGTCACGACTATTTTTCCCGTCTATGATTTTGCCAGAGCGATTGCCGGGGGTCAGGCTGAGTTGACGATGCTGGTAAAACCAGCTGCTGAAGTTCATTCCTATGATCCTTCACCGGCAGATATAATAAAAATTCAGGAAGCGGATGTATTTATCTACATTGGCGGCGAGAATGATGCCTGGGTCAGCACCATTCTGGAATCCATGGATACCAGCAATAAGAAAATTATTCGGCTGATGGATGCGGTTAAACCGGTTGAAGAGGAAACGGTGGAAGGGATGGAGGCTGAAGAAGAGGAAGTGGCCCCTGAAACGACTCAAAATAAAACCGAACCGGCTGAGGAAGAAATCGAGTATGACGAACATATCTGGACCTCACCTAAAAATGCCATCTTAATGGTCAATGAAATCGCTGCGGCATTGGCTGAAATTGATCCCCAAAATGCTGCTGTCTATACTCAGAATGCCGCTGACTATACGGCTCAGATTCAGGCCGTGGATGATGAAATTGCCGGGATTGTGGCAGCCGCTCCCAATAAGCTGCTGGTCTTTGGTGATCGCTTTCCGTTTCGGTACTTTGTTGACGAATTTGGGCTTGACTATAAAGCCGCATTTCCGGGCTGTAGCACCGATACCGAGGCCAGTGCGGGCACTTTGGCTTATCTGATGAACACCATCAAAGAGAATAATATTAAGTATGTTTATTATATCGAACTCAGCAATCAAAATATTGCCAAAGCCATCAGCGAACAAACCGGAGCCGGGCTGCTGCAACTTCATTCGGTTCATAATGTGACAAAGGACGATTTTGATGCTGGCGCAACCTATGTTTCAATTATGCAGCAAAATGTCGAAAACCTGCGAAAGGGGTTGGCCAACAAATGAAACTAATTTCCTGTGAAGGGGTCACCATCGGATATGATGGACAACGGGCCGTGAACAAGGTCAGCTTTGATCTGGAGCAGGGTGACTATCTTTGTATTGTGGGCGAAAACGGTTCAGGAAAAAGTACCCTGGTCAAAGGTCTGTTGGGACTGATTAAACCTCAGGAGGGCAGCATCACCTTTAACGGCATTGCGCCAAATGAAATCGGCTATCTACCGCAACAGACAGTGATTCAGCGGGACTTTCCAGCCAGCGTTGGCGAGGTGGTGATCTCCGGCTGCCTTAATCGGCGCGGGCTGTTGCCGTTTTATTCCCGGGCAGAAAAAGATCGGGCCGCTGATAAGATGAAGCAGCTTAATATCACTGATATTCAAAAGAAATCCTATCGGGACTTGTCGGGAGGCCAGCAGCAGCGGGTGTTGCTGGCCCGGGCCCTCTGTGCCACCGAAAAACTGTTGCTGCTGGATGAGCCGGTTTCCGGTCTGGATCCGGTGATGACCGCCGATTTGTATCAATTGGTAGCAAGGCTTAATCAAACCCAGGGGATTACGGTCTTGATGGTTTCACATGATCTGGAAAGTGCCATCAAATATGGCAACAAAATTCTGCACATGAAAACCGAAACGGCCTTCTTTGGTTCAACCGCCGATTACCTGAAAACAGAGATGTGTCAGCGGATGATGGGGGCTAAGATATGATTGAATTGCTGACTGAATTACTATCGTACACCTTTGTGGTCAGAGCCCTGATCGTTGGGGTTCTAGTCTCTCTGTGTGCCGCCCTGCTGGGTGTCAGTCTGGTCTTAAAACGCTATTCGATGATCGGAGATGGCTTGTCTCATGTCGGTTTTGGGGCCCTGGCCCTGGCGATGGCGTTAAACCTGTCGCCGCTGGAAGTGGCCATTCCGGTGGTGGCGGTGGCCGCCTTTGTGCTGTTACGGATCAGTGAAAACAGCCGGATCAAAGGCGATGCGGCGATTGCCCTGATTTCCAGCAGTTCGCTGGCCATTGGCGTGATTATCATCTCCTATACATCGGGAATGAACACCGATACCTGCAATTATATGTTTGGAAGTATCCTGGCGATGAGCAAAAGCGATGTTATTCTCAGTGTAGCGGTTTCGATTGTGGTGATCGTGTTGTATGTGTTGTTTTATAACAAAATTTTTGCCGTTACCTTCGATGAGAATTTTACCCGGGCGACCGGTACCAATGCCAGCCGCTACAACACCCTGATAGCTCTGTTAACGGCGATGACCATTGTGGTGGGGATGCGGATGATGGGAGCGCTGCTGATTTCCAGTCTGATAATTTTTCCGGCCCTGACGTCAATGCGCTTGTTTAAAACCTTTAAGCAGGTGGTAATCAGCTCGGCCATTTTATCGGTGATCTGTTTTGTGGCGGGAATTGTCCTGTCCTTTATTTTCTCTTTTCCCACCGGGGCCAGCGTGGTCGTGATCAATTTGCTGATGTTTGGCATTTTTTCAGCCATTGGTTTATTGAAGAAAAAGTATTAGGAGGTTCAGCGGTTGAAAAAAAGCGGATGGTTATTAATGCTGGTAATCCTTGCAAGCCTGTTGACCGGGTGCGCTACTGACAAGGCTACTGAAGTGGTTGAGATCAGTGAGCGGATGTTTATTACGCAATGCAACGATGTGTATATCAACACAGATGAATATACGAACAAGACCATTGTTCTGGAAGGGATGTACTACGAGTATACTGATCCGAAAACCAATCAGGTTCACACCTATGTCATTCGCAATGGTCCAGGGTGCTGCGCTAACGATGGGATAGTCGGTTTTGAGATTCTATTTGAAGGCGATAAACCGGTACCAAACGACTGGATTCGGGTGACGGGAAAAGTTGAGAAACTGGATAACAATGAACTTGAAACCATTGTTCTGCGGTTGGATCAGATTGAGATAAAAGCAGAGCGGGGGCAGGAAACCGTTTTGAATTAAGCTTATCTGAGGATTAGAAAATTAATTAGAAGTGGGTAAAATTTTTATGGTAAAATAAGGTAAACAACACTAAAACTCAGAAGCGGAGGTTTGGTCATTTATGAAGAAAAATACTGCAGTGGTGTATGCAATCTTGGCAGCGCTGCTGTTTGGGATGAATGCGCCCTTTTCCAAGCTGCTGCTCAATGAAATTGATCCTTTGTTTCTGGCAGCGCTTTTATATCTAGGGGCTGGGCTGGGAATGACCGTGTTGACTCTGCTAAATAAAACCCGACGGACGGCAACTGCAGAAGCCAGACTTACCAAAAAAGAAATGCCTTCAGTGGTGCTGATGATTTTACTGGATATCGCAGCGCCGATTTTTCTATTACTGGGAATCAATCTGACCAATTCCAGCACCGCTGCTTTGCTAGGCAATTTTGAGATTGTCGCAACCTCAGTGATAGCCATGATTTTCTTTAAAGAAGCCATTGGTAAACGGATGTGGATGGCCATTGGCTTTATTTCACTGGCCAGTATCATCCTGACGATTAGTGATGCGATGACGATTAACTTATCGATTGGGGCTGTTTTTGTAATTCTTGCGTGTATCTGTTGGGGTTTCGAGAATAACTGCACCCGGAATTTATCAATCAAAGATCCGGTTCAGGTGGTTGTCCTTAAAGGCTTTGGATCAGGGCTGGGTGCGCTGTTGATTGCCGCAATCTGGGGCGACCTGTCAGGTTCACTGATTGATATCATTCTGGCCATGGCCTTAGGCTTTGTCGCTTATGGTTTGAGTATTTTTTTCTATGTCAAAGCCCAGCGGGGGCTGGGAGCATCCAGAACCAGTGCCTACTATGCGGCTGCTCCGTTTATGGGGGTTCTGATATCCTGGCTGGTACTTAAGGAACCGATCACGGTTTCGTTTTTAATGGCCCTGGCCATCATGCTTCTGGGAACCTGGCTGGCTTTGTCAGAAGATCACGAACATGCCCACACTCATCTTGAAGAGACCCATGATCACAGCCATAACCATGATGATGAACACCATCTTCATGCCGATCATCCGCCGGTTAAGGGTGAGCATTGTCATGAGCATACCCACAATAATACGGTTCACAGTCATTGCCATCTGCCGGATGTGCATCATCGGCATTTGCATTAAAGTTACCGGATAAATGTTATTAAATTGCACAAAAAACTTAGCCGTTCTGCTACTAGCAGCCATGGCTAAGTTTTTTTTATTTGCGGGAGATATAAATAACCAATTAGACAACCCGAAAATAAGGTTTAATCTCAAAAGGGATTAATTGTAAAATGTGTTTGCTTTCAGCAATGATTTCATCAATGCGGTTTTCCTCAATGTGCATTAGCACAAAATGAAGGCTGGTCAGGTAATCCAGGCATTCTTCCAGGGAGCAGTTAAACTCACCGTTGGCATAAGCTAATTTAACCGCTAAGGAGGAAGCCATGGCCGATCGGGCAATCATTGATATTTCATCGGGACAGCGTTTTAGTTTCAAGCCATAGTGGCGGTCGTGGATTTTATAAAGATGAACAGCACTTCGGGAAAAGGTATCGTCATGCTTTTCATCGGCGTGCTCCTTAACAAAGCGCATGACATTAGGGTCACATAGGTGGAGCCGATCATATAAGCGAATTTCCACTGCGGTACTCACCTGTAAATCGGTTTCTCTTTCTCGAAAATATTCCAAATAAAGTTTTAATGCCACATTGTTTTTATGCTCAATCAGAAATTTCTCAGTCACTTCCCGGGCTAAATTCGATTTTGATTTAAAATAATAAGTAATTAAGGGTTTGGTAATTTTGCAGATATCTGCAATTTGATCCAGATAGGTTGCCGTATAGCCTTGCTCATAGAAAAGTTTGGTGGCAGTCTGGAGGATGTTTTCTTTTTGATTTTTCATCGGCGTCTCTCTTTTCTTGATGCGTTTATTGTAGCCTTTAATCATGGGGAGATCAAGGCAAAACTAAGAAGTGAAGAAAAAAACTTTACCGGTAAAATAATGATTGACAATTCGTAAAAATAAGACTATACTGCAATTACTTTACCGGTTAAATTCAAACGGATCAAAAAAGAAATGGTGCAAAATAAAGCAGACAGTGAGCGTGCAGAGGGTAAGCATCATAATAGGGTTGTAAACGTTGATCACCCGGGAAATTTTAAGAACGTGTGAAATCGGTTTCGGATTACGAAAAACCAGCACGTTAAAGAAGGAGTAAAAAATGATTATTATTGGCGAAAAAATTAACGGCGCCATTCCCTCAACCGGGAAGGCAATTGCGGAAAAAGATGCTGAGTTCATCCGGAATCTGGCCATCAAGCAGGCGGAAGCCGGAGCTGATTTTATCGATGTCTGTGCTTCGGTGGATGATGACATCGAACTGGAAACGATGAAATGGTTAATCGACATCGTGCAGGATGCTGTGGATACACCGATTGCGGTGGACAGCCCCAATGTCTATACTTGCATTGAATCGATGAAATACTGCAATAAGCCAGGACTGTTCAACTCAGTATCATTAGAAGGTGACAAAGTCGATGTGGCCTTTAAGGTGTTGGCCGATACCAAGTGGGAATGCGTTGCGCTTTTAAACAGTGACAAGGGTATCCCGAAAACCGCCAAGGATCGGCTGGAAGTGTTCACCGACTTAATGGCAAAATGTAAGGAATATAACATTGACCCTTCTCGCATGCATATTGATCCCTTGATTGAAATGCTGTGTACTTCGGAAGATGGTATTACCATGGTTACTGAAGTCATCCGGGAAATTAAAAAGCAATATCCAACCATTCATGTCACCGGCGCTGTCAGCAATATTTCCTTCAATTTACCAGCCCGTCGGATTGCCAATCAGGCCTTTGCTGTTCTGGCTATGAGTGCTGGCATGGACAGCTTTATTCTCGATCCCCTGAACAAGGACATGATGGGAATGCTCTTTGCCACTGAAGCGATGATGGGCGAAGATGAATATTGCATGGAATATATTGGTGCCTTCCGGGAAGGTATTTTCGTAAAATAAAAACAGCCGTTGACTTGCTCCGGTTTACGCCAAACAATTTCGTAAACCGATAGCAAAGCAATAAGCGGTTATTTAGATAAGTTAACAAAAAATCCGGCACTCACACAGGTTCCGGGTGGTTTAAATAAAAGTAAATAAATTAAATCAAAAATCAAAGGAGAAATTGAAGATGTCAAAAATTGAAGATGTAAAAGTATTGGTCGAAACTGGTAAATCAAAAAAAGTTGCTGCAGCCGTTCAGGAAGCCCTGGATGCTGGTGATAAAGCACAGGATATTCTGGATGCGATGATCGCTTCCATGGGTGTAGTTGGCGATAAATTCTCATCCGGCGAAATTTTTGTTCCGGAAATGTTAATTGCTGCTAAAGCGATGTCAAAAGGCGTAGAAGTATTAAAACCGGTTATGGCCGGAGATGGATCCAGCTCACTGGGGACCTGCATTATGGGAACCGTTGCTGGAGACCTTCACGATATCGGCAAAAACCTGGTTGTGATGATGTTGGAAAGTGCCGGATTTGATATGGTTGATCTGGGCGTTGATGTGCCAGCAGATAAGTTTGTTGAAGCCGTAAAAGAAAATAACAACGTGGTTCTGGTTGCTTGTTCCGGTTTGTTAACAACGACCATGCCTGCTTTAAAAGAGGCAGTCCAAACCATTAAAGCAGCTTATCCGGACATGAAGGTTATCGTTGGTGGTGCGCCAGTTACTCAGGAATACGCGGATGAAATCGGTGCTGATGGTTATGCTCCAGATGCTGGCAGCTCCGCAGCTAAAGCCAAAGAACTAATTGGCGCTTAATTAAAACACACATTTATTTAGGATTTGCTGAATATAGCATATAAAGGAGAAATAATGTTAACAATCAGAGAAAATTTACTAGAAACAATGAAGGGTGGTAACCCGGATCGTTTTGTCAAGCAATACGAATTCATTGATCTGATCATGGAAGTACCACTGGGTCTGGAATTTAACTATGGTCAGACATGGAAGGATCATTGGGGGATTACCTGGCAATGGCCAGAAGGACAATTGGGAATGTTCCCAGTTCACCATGATGGCCTGGCAGTCATTCAGGATATTACCGAATGGAAAAGTGTGGTTAAAAAACCAGCAATTGCCACCTCCGACGAAGCCTGGGCGCCAGCCATTGCCCATGCCAATGCCGTTGACCGTAAAGAAAAATTTGCCACAGCATTCTTTGCACCAGGAATTTTTGAAATGACCCATCATTTAATGGGTATGGAAAATGCCCTGATGGCGCTTTACGAAGAGCCTGAAGCGATGCAGGAACTGATTGACTATCTGACTGAATATGAACTGGAATTTGCTGCCGTCATGATGGAAAAATTAAAGCCAGAAGCAATCCTCCATCATGATGACTGGGGTAGCCAGATTTCATCATTCATCTCACCAGAAATGTTTGAAGAATTCTTTGTACCATCGTACAAAAAAATCTATCAGTTCTATAAAGACAATGGGGTGGAACTGATTATCCACCACAGTGACTCTTACGCAGCTAATTTAGTGCCTTATATGATCGAAGTGGGTATTGATATCTGGCAGGGGGTCATGAACACCAATAATATTCCTGAACTGATTGAAAAATACGGCGAAAAGATCACCTTTATGGGCGGTCTTCATAGCGGTACCGTTGATTATCCTGGCTGGGAAAAAGAAGTGGTTAAAAAACAGGTGGAAGAAACCTGTAAAGCCAACGGCCATAAATACTTCATTCCCTGCCAGACCTCTGGACTGCCAATCGAAAACTTTGAAGGCGTGATTGCTTACATCGATGAATGCATCGATGAAATGAGCAAGGAAGAGTTTTAAATAAGCGTATAAAAACCCCTGGATCGTATTTAGATTGGCGATCCAGGGGTTAATTTTTTCACTCAATGTTGGCTTGGCAAAACCAACAGGCTTGCCACCATCGCTTGGGACTGTGATCGAGAAAAGTCTACGGCACTTTCTCAGTAGACAACTTTTCTTCACTTATATGATAGCATGGAACCCCAAAAACTACAAGACTGTTCTAAATAGCCCAATTATGGTAAACTACCAATCGAAGCTGCTGCATGAGCATTGCCGATTCATGAAAAAGGGGTATTGAGATGAACGAAAAACAAAAAGATTGGTCTATTGAAGAAGAAAAACTGGAGGAAACCATGGCAGAGGCCAGACTTCAGTTGGATGATGCGATCAATGCGAATGATAAAAACCGGGAAATGATTCAGGCGGCAAAAAAAGAAATACGTGAAAACACCTCCCATAGTATTGGTAATCTCTGGGGCTCTGATGGCTTTGAAGCACTGGTTGAGCTAAGTCAGGCGATGAATCCGGTGACCGAACGAACGGCCATTTATGAATTTACTGAAGTCAAGATTAAAAAACTCCAGAATATTATGGAATCACCCTATTTTGCCCGCATTGACTTTTGCTTCAGTGAGGGGGATCATACCGAGCAAATCTATATTGGCCACCATTCGCTTAAAAAAGAAAATGTTTATAAACTGCTTATCCATGATTGGCGGTCACCGGTTGCCAGCGTTTTTTACCGTTTTGCCCCGGGAAATGCCCATTATGATGCACCGGTTGGCCGGATTGAGGGCAAACTGCTGTTAAAACGACAATTTGAAATAAAGGATGGCCAACTGGAGTACTTTTTTGATGCGGATCTGCAGGTTTTTGATGATTTTCTCCGAAAACTGTTATCGCACAATACCTCGCCCAAAATGAAAACCATTGTGGAATCGATCCAGCGGGATCAGGATCTGGTTATTCGGGATATGGAAAATGACCTGTTGATTGTTCAAGGCGTGGCGGGCAGTGGTAAAACGTCGATTGCCCTGCATCGGGCGGCCTATCTGATGTATCAGGGATTGTCAGACCGGCTGGAGGGTCGGGAAATTTTGATCATTTCGCCGCATAAACTCTTTGAGCAGTACATCGCGAATGTGATTCCCGAACTGGGTGAAGAAAATGTTCGAACGGTTATCTTTGACCAAATTCTCAAAGATCTGATCGACAGAAAATTTGAAACCAAAAATATCTTTCTGGAACGGGTCTTATCAAATGGTTCGCAGAGTGGGTTAAAAAGGGATGCGATGACCTTTAAAGGCTCAGCCGATTTTATCACAATTCTTGATCGCTTTATCGCCGAAATCCCCGAGCGTTTTATGAACATCCGGGATATAAGCTATAAAGGTGAAACGATTTTTACCCGAACTGAAATAATCAGCCGCCTGCAAATCAATCCGGATACGCCCTTAAAAATCAAACTGGGTTATCTGGAAGAAGCCATTAATGAAAAAGTCTATCAAAAATGGCGCCGTCCCCTTAAAAGTTCGCTGCGCAGTGAAATGATGCGCTTTACCGAAATTGACACATTTTATCTGTATCAACAGCTTTATGAAAGCGAGCGCAACTTTTTTAAACTGGCTACCGGGATTAAGCTGCCGGACGGCATCAATAAAATTCTGGCGGGAACCAAACGCAATCTGGCTCATAAAAACCTGAACTATGATGATGCCTTAGCCTTGGGTTACTTAAGCTTACGGTTATTTGGGGCCAAAGAATACAGCACCATCAAACAGGTGATCATCGATGAAGGCCAGGATTATTATCCCCTTCATTATGAAATTATTAACCGCTTGTTTTTAAAATCCAAGCTCACTATTTTGGGAGATATCAACCAGACTCTGCAAAAAAGTGAAGATCTCAGCTTTTATCAGCAGATCACAAAGCGTTTAAACCGCAAGAAAAATGCCCTGGTGACAATGAACAAAAGTTATCGCTGTACCAGCGAAATTTTGCGTTTTAGTAAGAAATTTATTGATGATGAGATTCCGGTGGAGAGTTTTAACCGTAGTGGCGCAGAACCGGTGTTGCTGGGGGTGCCCAATTTTGTGGAGCTGGTTGACCGGCTTACGGAAGCGATCGATCAGTGCAAACAAGAAGGCTACCAATCAATCGGGCTGATTTTAAAAACCCAGAAAAACACCACTGTGCTTTTTGATGCCTTATCAAAAAAAATGCAAGTCAATCTGATTCGCCATGAAACGGTGGCGGAGATTGAGGAGGTCTCGATCATGCCGGTGTATCTGTCCAAAGGGTTGGAGTTTGATGCGGTGTTTATTTGTGATGTCAACCAGGCCAATTATCAGAGTGAGGCAGACCAGCGGCTGCTTTATATCAGCTGTACCCGGGCCCTGCATCGGTTGTATCTGCTGTGGGAAGGTCAACCGAGCCCACTGCTTAAAGGATAATAGGCGTGATTCGATAATGAGCTCTCCCCAAATGAAGCACTCGAATTCAAGGATTGATTTAAAAAAAATAAATAGTCTGAAAAAACGAACCGGTAATGCCATTACGCACTACCGGTTTTTTCTGTGTTATAACGAGTAAGTACCATATCGCCACATTGTTTTCTTGATTGACTAATGTTTAGTTAACTGACGGTCATGCAATACTGATATCATAGCAGGAATCAACAAATATAAAAATGGTAGCATCATAATGAAAATACGAAAAATTGATTGGATAGCCGGAGGCATGGGTATACAAAAATAAAGACCGATTTTTCCCGAGAGAAATTGTCGAATATAATTAAAAAGAGGGTGATTGACGATGCAGCAGACTGATTACGAATCGATGGGAGCGGTTCCAGAAAAACCCATTGAGAGCTTATCCGTTGCGGATGTGTACGTTGCACTAAAAACAAGTGGACAAGGCTTGAGCTCTGACGAAGCGGTACCGCACGACTGGCCCATTATGGTGAGAACAGCATTCAAAAAAGAAGGGCAAGCCGCTGATCTGGAAATTTCTGGCCAATTTTACGCACCTGATGGCCATTCTTTTATGGATTGGCGGCGTGGTTGCTCTGGTTGCCCAGTTGCCCCAATTGGCCATTGCGATTTGGCTGGTCAATCTGATTAATGGACTGTTCAGCTTCTGGCAGGAGTTTCAGGCAGAAAAAGCGGTGGAAGCCCTGGGTCAACTGTTGCCGACCTATGCCCGGGTAATCCGGGACGGCAAAGAAGTCAAAATTCTGGCGGAGGAGCTGGTTCCCGGGGATCTGATTATTCTGGCTGAGGGTGACCGGATTTCAGCCGACAGTCGTCTGGTGGAGGACAATGACTTTAGAGCCGATCAATCGATTCTGACCGGGGAATCACATCCTGCCCACAAAACCAGGGATGTTGGCCATCGTACCGACTTGGGGCGTGCGGAGCAGCCCAATCTGATTTTTGCCGGAACCAATGCCGCTTCAGGGGCTTGTAAGGCAGTGGTTTTTGCTACTGGTATGACTACCGAGTTCGGAAAAATTGCCGATTTGACCCAGAACATGGTTGAGGTACCCAGTCCGCTGCAGATTGAAATGGGACGGATTACCCGACTGGTTTCAGCCATGGCGATCAGTATGGGGGTCATCTTTTTTGTGCTGGCAGTGTTGTTGGCCCATGTCAATGTGACCGAAAGCTTTATTTTTGCCATGGGGATGATTGTCGCCTTTATCCCCGAGGGACTGCTGCCAACCGTGACCTTATCCCTGGCCATGGGCGTCAAACGGATGGCCAAACGCAATGCCCTGATCAAGCGCCTATCGGCTGTTGAAACGCTGGGCTGCACCACAGTGATCTGCACCGATAAAACCGGAACCCTGACCCAGAATGAAATGACGGTCAGCGACTGCTGGATGGTCAATCAACAGATGAAGGTAACCGGGGTTGGCTATGCCCCGGAAGGTGAAATGCTCTCAGGCGATGTTCCGATTTCGCTGGCCGAAAACAGCGACATGCGCACCTTATTGGTAGCGGCCAGTTTTTGTAATAATTCCCGCTTATTACCGCCATCCCCGGAAA
This sequence comes from Acetobacterium wieringae, assembly GCF_023700225.1. Lineage (NCBI taxonomy): Bacteria > Bacillati > Bacillota > Clostridia > Eubacteriales > Eubacteriaceae > Acetobacterium > Acetobacterium wieringae. Next base: position 3,292,184 of record NZ_CP097897.1, on the reverse strand, counting down.
TCAATCATTGGAATATTCTGGGGGATCCCACCGAGGCGGCACTGGTGGTGGCCGCCCGGAAGGGGAAAATTGATCTGGATCAGGAACTGAAATTTAGCCCTCGGCTCCGGGAGCTGCCCTTTGAATCCCAGCGCAAGCGGATGACGACGATCCACAAGGTTGCTGGAGATCGTTCAGGTCTGGAAAAGCTGGCCTATATCAAGGGGGCACCCAAAGAAGTGCTGGATTTGTGTAGCCACTATCTTAACGATGGCGAAGCGGTGGCAATGGATGGGGAGATCCGCAAAAAAATCATGGCAGCCAATGACGACTATGCCCGCAAAGGACTCCGGGTCTTGGCGGTGGCAATGCGAAGGTTAACCAAGGACATGGGTTTGCCGGAGCGCCTTAGTGATTATACTCCGGAGCTGATTGAAAATAATATGACTTTTTTAGGCCTGACTGTGATGGCTGATCCACCTCGGGTGGAAGTGGCAGCAGCAGTAAAAAAATGTCATCAGGCCGGGATAAAAATTATTATGATTACCGGGGATTATGGCTTGACGGCCGAAAGCATTGCCCGGCGGATTGGCATTATTCATGGCGCACAGCCCCGGATTGTCACCGGTGTTGAGTTGGATGAAATCAATGACGCCGATCTTAAAAAGGCCTTGTCCGAGGAAATTATTTTTGCCCGGGTGGCCCCAGAACAAAAACTGCGGGTTGTTTCCGCCCTTCAGGAAATGGGCAATGTGGTGGCAGTCACTGGGGATGGGGTCAATGATTCGCCAGCCCTTAAAAAAGCCGACATTGGTATTGCCATGGGGATTTCCGGAACCGATGTGGCAAAGGAAGCCGCCGATATGATTCTCACCGACGATAATTTCGCCTCGATTGTCAATGCGGTGGAAGAAGGTCGGGGGGTCTATAATAATATCCGCAAATTTGCGACCTATATTTTAAACAGTAATGTACCGGAGGCGGTACCGTTTATTGTATTTTTATTCGCTAAAGGTCAGATCCCGCTGCCATTGACGGTTATGCAGATTCTGGCGGTGGATCTGGGCACTGATATGATTCCGGCGATTGCTCTGGGGGTTGAACTCCCCGAGGAAGGCGTCATGCAGCGGCCACCACGCTCCCGAAAAGAACATTTGCTCAATCGCCCCCTACTGATTCGGGCATTTTTATTCTATGGGATTATGGAAGGAGCCATTGCGATGTCAGCCTTTTTCTTTCTGTATTGGCAAAATGGTTGGCCGGGGGTACCAATGGCAGATTCAGGGGAGATTTACCGGATGGCCACCACCATGACCTTGGGAGCCATTGTGGTAACGCAAATCGGAATTGTCTTTAATTGCCGAACCGAACGGGCTTCGGTCTTTAAGGTGGGGCTGTTCAGTAACCATATGATTTTAATTGGGATTGTTTGTGAACTGACGGTCTTTTCGATTCTGGTCTATACCCCATTTTTGCATGCGATCTTTAATACCGCTCCAATCGGTCTGATTGAGTGGGCATATTTGTTTATGTGGGTACCGATAGTGATTCTGATTGATGAACTGCGCAAAGCATTCCTGAGATATTGGGATCGGCGCCGGTTACAGAAAAAAACAGAAGTTATGAAAGGGGAGAGCTAAATGAAAATCATTATCGTCGGCTGCGGCCGAATCGGTTCCGGTTTAGCCATGAAGTTAAGTCAAGGTGACAATGAGATCATTGTGATCGATCAGGAGCCGCTGACGTTTAAACATCTGAGCACCGGATTCAAAGGAAAAACTATCGCTGGCGTGGGGTTTGATCGGGAGGTGCTGCTTACCGCCGGGATAAAGCGGACGGACTCGCTGGCTGCTGTCACTTCCAACGACGAGGCCAATGCGCTCACCGCCCGAATCGCCAGTCAGATTTTTGGGGTTCCGCGAGTGGTTTCAGCGCTTCATGAACCCCGGAAAGCCGAAATTTATCGGCGTTTGGGACTGCAGGTCTTCGATCCTATGTCCTGGGGCGTCAATCGGGTGGCGGATCTGCTGAGCTTCGCCCCGGTTAATGTGGCGATGAGCATCGGCAATGGAGATGTGGATATAATGGAAATCGAGATCCCGGCCTTGTTGGTCGGACGTCGGGTTGGTGAGCTGACAATTCCTGGCGAAGTCAGCGTGGTTTCAATCAGTCGCGGCAATCGCTCGATTATTCCGGTGATTAGTACGGTGTTTGAAGACCGGGATCTGGTCCATCTGGCAGTGGCCACGGCATCCGGCGAACGGCTAAAATCGCTGTTGGGATTAGGATAGAAAAGAGGAGCCGATCATGAACGTAATAATCGTAGGTGGTGGAAAGGTGGGGGCTTATCTGACTTCACTGTTGCAAGGCGGCGGTCATCAGGTTAAGCTGATCGAAATCAGAACCCATCAATTGGAACGGCTGGCATGTGATCTGCCCAAAGAAGTGCTGATATCAGGAAGTGGCACCGACCCCGAGGTGCTGGAAGCCGCTGGAATCCGTTCGGCGGATGTGCTGGCAGTGGTAACCGGCGCCGATGAGATCAATCTGGTGGCGGCCACTATTGCCCGACTGGAATATCAGGTGCCAAGGATTCTGGCCCGGATCAAAAATCCCAAAAATGCCTGGCTGTTCACTCCGGAAATGGGCGTGGATGTGGCGTTGAACCAGGCTGAGCTGATGGCGACGCTGGTGGCTGAAGAAATGTCAGTGGGGGATATGATGACCTTACTTAAACTCAACCAGGGACAGTTTTCGTTGGTTGAAGAAAAGGTTCATCCGTCATCCCGGGCAGTGGGAAAGATGGTTAGGGAGCTTGGTTTGCCCACCGAATCGGTGTTGGTGGCCATTATCAGAAACGGTCAGTTGCTGATTCCTCATGGGGATACCCGGCTATTACCTGCTGATGAGGTGTTGGCAATCATTCATGCGGCGGATCTTCAGGATCTGGCCAAAATTTTAGGACCAGACCACTAAAACGGTGACGTCCTTTTGGTAGCACATTGAAGTTGGGTGATTTATTCGGGTGTTGTATCAGGTTTTTTTGATTTATTTTGATCATTGGGGGTACAAACATACAAAAACCGATTGGTTAATGATAAATTTTGAGAGGGAAGTATGAAAAAGGATGAAATCGCAATTGTCGATGATGAACCCATCAATTTAATGATCTTAAAAAAACTACTGAGTCCCTCTTTTTTGATTCGGGCTTATAAATCTGGAGCGGAGTTGCTTGATTCGGTTAAAAAGGGAATTCAGCCAGATTTAATTCTGATGGATATCATTATGCCAGGAATGGACGGCTACGAGACCCTTTCGGAATTACGCAAAGACCCAGATAATCAGGGAATTCCGGTCATTTATATTACTGCCCTGGATAGTCTGATTGACGAAGAAAAGGGGTTTTATTTGGGTGCGGTTGATTACATCACCAAGCCCTTTCGTCCGGGGATTGTGTTAGCCAGAGTCAATGCGCATCTGGAACTCAAACATGCCAGAGATCGGCTTAAAAACCAGAATGAATGGCTGGAGGCCGAGGTTAAGCGACGGATGGTGGAAAATCAGCTGATCCAGGATACGACCTTGAATGTCTTTGCGGAATTGGTTGAAACCCGGGACAATGATACAGCCAATCATGTTATGCGAACCCAGAATTACGTTAGGATTATCGCTGAGCGATTGCAGAAGTATGAACGGTTTGAAAATCACTTAAGTGCAGAAGTCATCGAACGGATTGTTAAGGCAGCGCCCCTCCACGATATTGGCAAGATCGGGATTCCCGACGCCATTTTATTAAAACCGGGTAAACTTAACAATGAGGAATATGAGGTGATGAAAAATCACTGTAAAATCGGTGGCAATGCCATTCGGCTGGCAATCAATAAAACTCTGTCAGGTAACCAGGCAAAAAACAAACTGGGCGAAGTAACCGCTTTATCCTTTCTGGAAGAGGCTGAAAAAATCATGAATTATCATCATGAACGCTGGGATGGAAAAGGTTATCCGGAAGAATTGTATGGTGATGAAATCCCGCTGTCTGCCCGGATTATGGCTTTGGCTGATGTTTTTGATGCCCTCACCACGGTACGGCCATATAAAAAAGCCTGGCGTGTGGATGCGGTGGTTGACTATATTCTGGAACAAAAAGGCTTGCAGTTTGATCCGGATGTGGTAGAAGCTTTTGAAGCCGAAGTTGAGTCTTTTATACAGGTTATGAGCCAGGGACAGCCGAGAGAATAATAGAAGTACGGCGGAACCAGAAGGGGGGAGTCAGATGGCAGATCAAGCAAATACCGGGTTGGATCAACGAGAGAAAATTATTGATCAATTGTATCTCCATACGGAACTGATTAGGGAAATCAGCCAGATGGAGTCAGGGATCAATGGCGATATTGAAGGTTTTTCAGAAGAAATAACGGAACTTTTGGGCAATCGACTGGAAGCGGATCGGGTGTCAATCTGGCAATATAATAATGAAATGACAATGATGGAATGTCTCGATCTTTATGTAAAAAAAGAGCAAACCCACAGCAAAAAAATGACCATGAATCGAGCCGATCAACCCCTGACCTTTGAGTATCTGATTAAAAACAGATACATGATTATTGATAACAAGTCGGTTGAACCCCAGGAGAAGGATTATTGGCAGGCGTATATGAAACCCTTGGGGGGAACGACACTACTGGTTTGCAGTATTTTATGTAATGGAAAGGCGATTGGCTCCATTGGATTTATGTATGTCAATCGAAAACACGAGTGGGGAAGTGATGAAATCACATTCGGCTGTCATATCGCCGATCAAATCGGAACGGCCTTTTTAAACCGGGAGCGAATGGCGATAACCCAAGCATTGCGGAAAAATGAAGCGTTTTTAAATCGGGCTCAGCAGGTTTCAAAAACAGGTCATTGGCATTTTGATATTGAAACAAATTGTCTGACCTGGTCTGATGAAACCTATCGAATTTTTGGTGTCGAAATAGGAACACCACAAACGTTCGAATCATATATGGGGTTTGTTTATCCGGATGATCGCAAAAATATTATTGAGAACTGGACGAAAAAATCGGTGGAGGGTCAACCATTTACTGTGCTTCATCGGATTGTTGCTGGTGATCAAATTCGTTGGGTGGAAGAACGATCGGAATTTGAGCATGATCAGCAGGGAAATCCGGTTGCCAGTTGGGGTACCGTTGCAGATGTGACTGAAAAGATGAACTACCTAAAAGAACTTGAGAATTACCAAAAGCATCTTGAGGAAATGGTTATTTCCAGAACCACTGATTTGGAAAAAGCAAAGCTCGATGCAGAAGCCGCTAACCAGGCCAAAAGCGCATTCTTGTCCAATATGAGCCATGAAATTCGAACCCCCATGAATGCGATCATTGGTCTTTCCCATCTGATCCGACGGGATCCACTGACCATGCGCCAGGAGGAACAGCTTGATAAGCTGACAGAAGCGGCGAATCACTTGCTTCATATCATAAATGATGTGCTGGATCTTTCGAAAATAGAAGCCGGAAAGATGCAGCTGGACGCCCATGATTTTGAACCCACCCGGGAAATTGACCGGGTTTGTAATCTTTTAGCGGATGAAGCGGCAAAAAAAATCTGAATATACTGGTGGATGTGGATCATATTCCGACGGTTTTACAAGGCGATTCAGTTCGTTTTGGCCAAATACTACTTAATTTAATGAGCAATGCCGTGAAGTTTACCGAAAAAGGAAGCATCAAAATTGTGGCTCGAATCATTAATCAGGATCACAAACAAATTCGCTTGCGCTTTGAGGTTTGTGATACCGGAATCGGGATGTCAAAAAATCAGATCAATAAACTTTTTCAGGATTTTGTCCAGGCAGATGAATCGATGACCCGTCTCTATGGGGGAACTGGCCTGGGACTGGCAATCAGTTCCCGGTTGGTGAACTTTTTAGGTGGTGACATTGGGGTTCATAGTGAACTGGGGTTGGGAAGCCGGTTTTGGTTTGAGTTGCCATTTGAAAAATCAACGGCACTTCCTAAAAATAGAATCAATATCGCGTCTTCAGAAACAATGCGGGTTCTGGTAATTGATGATATGCAGGAGGCCCGGGAGTTGGTGATTAGTATGCTTGCTGATTTTGGAATTCAGTGTGATGCGGTTAATTCGGGAAATGAAGGGCTGGCAGCGGTGAAGAAAGCTGACCAGATGACGGTGCCCTATCGTCTGGTATTGATGGATTTGAAAATGCCGGAGATGGATGGGATTGACACGGCGCTGATGCTGCAATCACTGGAACTGAAGACCCGCCCAGAGGTCTATCTGATCACCGGATATGGCAACCAGATTTCTGCTGAAGAAGCTCGGCGGGCCGGAATCAGCCGGATTCTTGTCAAACCAATGACACCCTCAACGCTCAATGACGCATTAATGGAATTGCTGGATGACAATCTGGATGCTCAAATACCTTCATCCCTCAATGATCTGGAGACGCGTTTAAAGCACTATCAACCCGCACATATCCTGATTGTTGAAGACAACCAGATTAATCAGGAAATTGTCAGGCAGCTTTTTGAGCCCTTTAACTTCAAAATCGAACTGGCTGAAAATGGCCAGGAGGCAATTGATCGGATTACTCAGAAAAAGTTTGATTTAATCCTGATGGATGTTCAGATGCCGGTTATGGATGGTTTGTCGGCAACAACAAAGATCAGAAGTTTGCCGGGTTGGGAAGCGGTCCCCATTTTGGCGATGACCGCCAATGCCTTTGAAGAAGACCGGAAAAAATGTATTGAAGCAGGGATGAATGATCATCTGGTCAAACCGGTGGAACCGGAGATTCTATACAAGAGTCTGATCAAGTGGTTACCAGTTCGAAGCGTTCAATCGGAGCATAAAGATAAACCCCGAAGTCATACGGAAAAAGACCTGGTCAGGCAAGCAATTGTGTCGCCGGATATACAAAATCAGTTAAAAATTCTGCGGCAGGTAGATGGATTGAATGTGGAAACCGGATTGCGAATTCTTGGCGGTGATGCCTCCGTTTATTTGCGGCTGATCCAACAGTTTGCGCAGAAGTGTCAGGCCGATACCGATTATATTGTAAGTCAGAATGCCGCCGAAAACTACCCGAGTATTTTGCAGACGGTTCACTCAATCAAGGGGGTGGCCGGAAATCTGGGTGCCATCAAAATTCAGGAGCTGGCCGCTGATCTGGAGCAGGCAGTCCGGATTGGATCAGGAAAAGCGCAGTTCGAAAAACAAATTGATAACTTTGTTAATGCGTTAAGCAGTTTTGTCGAGGCTCTGCCAAAAGCAGGTTATGCGCCTGAAAGGATTAAAGAAGGTGTTGATAATAGGGATCAGGTCAATGGGATTCTGAGCCAGTTGGCGGTTTTGCTTGAAAATAACGATACAGAGGCCTATGACTTATTTGAAGAACACAAAGACCAACTGATTCCTGCTCTGGGAAATGCTGGCTTTGAACTGGAACGACAGATTCATGAATTTGATTATCGGGAAGCCCTGGAAACATTGCGATCGTCTTCGGCAGTACTTCAGGAATTTTTTAAAAGCCTTTAAAGTGACTAAGGATTATGTTGGAAACTGGTTAAATTTACAAATATTTCTTGATTTTCATAACCTTTTATAGTACAATTCGAAACGAATGATAGAAATAGATATAAGGTCTATTTGGCGTATTTATAAGCAGATTTTATAGATACAGCAAAGAATTCTTTTGACCATTTCTTGATCGGTTTAACCCGGGAAAAGAAATTGAATGCCATACGGACAGCTAGGTCAAATGCCGATTGGCAACTTTCGTTGCCTTATTGATTGAGCAACCGCTCAAATTTTATAAGTTGGTTACTTAAAACCGTGTGCTTTTTGCACATCACACTTGTGAAACAATCAATAAGAGTAGTAAAAGTAAGTTCTTGCTATATAGACTCTAATTTCTACGTTTGGGATCATGGATAGACGGTGCAGTTTGTGCCGGTGTCAATAACGAATCAGTAGAAATAAACTCAAGTGGATGAACAGCAGATGCTGAAGGATCACTTGAGTTTTTTGTTTTTTAAACTTACCGCACAATCACGATAAAAACAGGAAACGGGGTGGATTATGGATAATAAATTGAAGTTGAATGGTTTTAATAATTTGACAAAATCGTTGAGTTTTAACATTTATGATGTATGCTATGCCAAGAGCGAGCGGGAGCAGCGGGACTATATTGCTTATATTGACGAGCAGTATAACTCGGATCGCTTGACAAATATTTTATATCACGTTACTGAGATGATCGGGGCCCGGGTACTCAATGTGTCCAAGCAGGATTATGATCCCCAGGGGGCCAGCGTTACTTTTTTGATTGCCGAAGAAACGTTTTTGCGGGAATACCGGGAAGAAAATATTGAAAAAAATAATTTTCAGGGCGATACGGTGGTGGCTCATCTGGATAAGAGCCATGTGACGGTGCACACCTATCCGGAATACCATCCGGACACCTCCATTGCCACCTTTCGGGTCGACATTGATGTGGCGACCTGCGGTGAAATAACGCCGCTGAGCACCCTGGATTTTTTGATTGGCAGCTTTGACTCGGACATTATTACCATGGATTATCGGGTTCGGGGCTTTACCCGGGACGTCAGTGGCAAAAAACTGTTTATGGATCATAAAATCACCTCGATTCAGGATTATATCGATGATAAAACCCTTAAGGAGTATGATGCCATTGATATCAACGTTTATCAGTCCAATCTTTTTCACACCAAGATGTTGTTAAAGGAAATTACCCTCCAGAATTATCTGTTCAATACCGATGCCTATGAGCTGCCGCCCCGCACCCGGCTGCAGATCACTGAAAACCTGCGCCGCGAAATGATCGAAATCTTCAGCGGCAGTAATGTCTATTAACAACTTTTGGGGTTGTCTGGGGATACCGTACCGACCAATTGTTAATCAGTTGTGTGCTTACAGCTCGGACACTCATAAGAAATGAAACATTTCTCATGAGTCGTGGGCAGTCGCCAACTACAAGCCAGCTTGTGATTGGCTCGTTGCCTTCACGCAGGCTATCGCCGTGTCCGCTCTGATGCACACAACACGATATAACAATTGTCGGTACTACGAATATCTCTGTGTATAGCAAAAGTACAATAACTCTTTAAAAAGTTACATCAGTTTAGATGATGTATTCAAATTTGGGAAGGAAAAAAACGTGCCAAAATTAAATCAACAACGAATGCCGATTATGGCGGCACTCAATGAGTTTAAGCGGAATCGGTTGGTGCCCTTTGATGTACCCGGCCATAAACGGGGCAAGGGGAATCCGGAATTAACGGAATTTTTAGGGGAACGATGTATGACCCTGGATGTCAATTCGATGAAGCCGCTGGATAATCTCTGCCATCCAGTTTCGGTGATCAAAGAAGCCGAGGAACTGGCAGCCGATGCCTTTGGCGCTAAGCAAGCCTTTTTTATGGTCAACGGCACGACTTCGGCGGTTCAAACCATGGTATTGTCAGCCTGTAAAAAAGGGGAGAAGATTATCCTGCCCCGCAATGTCCACCGTAGTGTCATTAACGCCATGATCCTGGGCGGTGCCATTCCGGTTTATGTCAATCCTGAAACCAACCATGAAATCGGTATTTCCTTGGGGATGACGCTGTCTGCCGTCGCCAAAGCGATCCGGGAAAACCCCGATGCTAAAGCGATTTTAGTCAATAATCCCACTTATTACGGGGTCTGTTCCAACCTGAAAGCGATCGTTGAATTGGCGCACGCTGCGGGGATGCTGGTGCTGGCCGATGAGGCCCATGGCACCCATTTCTATTTTGGCGAAAACATGCCGATCAGTGGGATGGCAGCGGGAGCGGATATGGCCTCGGTCAGTATGCATAAATCCGGCGGCTCGCTGACGCAAAGCTCTTTTTTATTGGTGGGGGCCGGGATGAACCCCGGCTATGTCCGCCAGATTATCAATCTGACCCAGACCACCAGTGGCTCTTATCTGTTACTTTCCAGTCTCGATATTTCCCGCAAAAATCTGGCGGTTAACGGGAAGGAGATCTTTAAAAAAGTGACTGAAATGGCTCAATACGCCCGGGATGAAATCAATCAGATCGGCGACTATTACGCCTATTCAAAAGAGCTGATTAATGGTGATACAATTTTTGATTTTGATGCCACCAAGCTGTCGATTAATACCTTAAACGTCGGGTTGGCGGGAATTGAAGTCTACAATATTCTCCGGGACGAATACGACATTCAGGTGGAATTTGGGGATGTAGGCAATATTCTGGCTTACATTTCAGTGGGCGACAGTCAACGCAATCTGGAACGGCTGGTTTCGGCACTGGCCGAAATCCGTCGGATTTATAAAAAAGATAAGGCCGGTATGCTGCAATATGAATACATTAACCCGGCGGTGGCAGTGGCCCCACAAAAAGCCTTTTATGCCGATAAGGAAGCCCTGCCACTGGAAAAAAGCGGCAGCCGGATTTGCAGCGAATTTGTGATGTGCTATCCGCCGGGGATTCCAATTCTGGCTCCCGGTGAAATGATTACCAAAGAAATTCTTGATTCGATTGAATACGTCAAGGACAAAGGCTGTTTTTTAACTGGCCCCGAAGACATGGAAATCAAAAAACTTAACGTGCTGAAGGAGGATTAAAGATGGAATTATGGTTTTCCGAAAAACATACACCTAGCGTCAAATTTTCCATTCAGGTGGATCGCCAGCTTTACTGTGGACAAAGTGAATTTCAGCGGATCGATATCTTTGATTCCAAAGAATTTGGCCGTTTTTTAACTCTGGATGGTTACATGATGCTGACTGAAAAAGACGAGTTCATCTATCATGAGATGATGGTCCATATTCCCATGGCCGTTCATCCAGCCGCCAAAAAAGTGCTGATTATCGGCGGTGGTGATGGCGGTGCCATCCGTGAGCTGGTGCGCTATCCGCTGGTTGAACAGATTGATCTGGTCGAAATTGATGAGTTGGTGGTGGAAGTCTGTAAAAAGCATCTGCCCCAAACGGCCTGCTGTTTTGCCGATGAGCGGGTCACCGTCCACTATCAGGATGGTCTGAAATTTATTCGCCGTTGCGAAAATGAATACGATCTGATCATTGTTGATTCCACCGATCCCTTTGGCCCTGGCGAAGGCCTGTTTACCAAAGAGTTCTATGGTAATTGCTATAAGGCCTTAAAAGAAGACGGAATCATGGTCAATCAGCATGAAAGTGCTTTTTATCTGGATGATGCGGTAGCCATGCAGCGGGCTCACAAACGGATTGTCGAGTCTTTTCCGATCAGCCGGGTCTATCAGGCCCATATCCCCACCTATCCCTCGGGACACTGGCTGTTTGGCTTTGCCTCGAAGAAATACCATCCGCTTGAGGATTTAAAGGCGGTGAAGTGGAATGCCATGGGTTTTAAAACCCGCTACTATAATACCCAATTGCATATTGGCGCCTTTGCCCTGCCAAACTATGTGGAGGAGTTGTTAAAAGATGTTGAATAAAAATATTGAGACTTTTTTAGGTTGTGACAACGAATATGGCGAGTCCGGGATTGTTGTTTTTGGAGCACCCTTTGACTCCACTACCTCCTTTCGTCCCGGCGCCCGCTTTGCCAGCCGCACGATGCGGGGCGAATCCTACGGACTGGAAACCTACAGCCCCTACCAGGATAAAGACCTGGAAGATTATTCCATTTTTGATGGCGGTGATCTGGAACTTTGTTTTGGCGATACCGAAAAAGCCCTGGCAGCGATTGAAAGCTATACCACCCGGGTATTAAGAGATAATAAGCGGCCGGTGATGATTGGCGGCGAGCATCTGGTGACCCTGGGGGCAGTCCGGGCGGTGGCCCGGAAATATCCGGAACTCAAGGTGATCCATTTTGACGCCCATGCCGATTTGCGGGATGACTATCTGGGGGCCCCCTTGTCCCATGCCACGGTGCTGCACCGGGTTTGGGATATCATAGGGGATGGCCGGATCTATCAATTCGGGATCCGCTCCGGCGAACGCAGTGAGTTTCAGTGGGCGAAAGAGCACGTCAGCACTCAGAAATTTAATTTTGAGGGCCTGGCTGAAGTGGTCGAAAAACTCCAGGGCCAGCCGGTCTATTTCACCCTGGATCTGGATGTATTAGACCCATCCGTCTTCCCCGGTACCGGGACTCCGGAATCCGGCGGCGTCAGCTTTATGGAGCTGCTTGAAGCGATCCGGAAAGTCAGCCAGCTGAATCTGGTCGGCTGTGACATCAACGAACTTTCGCCAGTCTATGACCAGAGCGGCGCTTCCACCGCTGTCGCCTGCAAGATACTGCGGGAACTCTTATTGGCGATGGCCTAATAAAGTTAGAAAATTACAAATGAAAATAGAATCAGAACGCAGTACCGAGATCAGATTAACGATGGGTCGGTACGGTAATTGAGAGATAACATAATTTAGGTAATTACGAAATGAAAAAAGTCGAACAATTGTTGCTTTGAGTACAGTTTCCACAAACAATTACGTAACGTGTAGGCGAACAGTTCAGGGAACTGTCCGCCGTACAGTGTAGAAATTGTTTCGTGCGAAACTGGGCGCAAAGCTCACGGCAGTTTTGCAATTACCCGATAATCTAAGTAGTTAGAGAAAATATTAAGGAGGAACAAATTATGGGAAAAGCATTAATTATCGGTTGCGGCGGTGTTGCCAGTGTGGCCATTCATAAATGCTGTCAAAACAGCGATGTGTTTACCGAAATCTGCATTGCCAGCCGAACCAAAAGCAAGTGCGATGTCTTAAAAGAGAAACTGGATGGCGGAGCCACCAAAATCACCACCGCCCAGGTTGACGCCGACAATGTTGATGAGCTGATTGCGCTGATTGAAAAGGAAAAGCCGGATGTGGTTTTGAACCTGGCCCTGCCGTATCAGGATCTGACCATTATGGATGCCTGTCTGGCCACGAAAACCCATTATGTTGATACGGCCAATTATGAGCCGGAAGATACTGCTAAATTTGAATACAAATGGCAGTGGGAATATCGGGAACGGTTTGAAAAAGCCGGGATTACCGCCCTGCTGGGCAGTGGCTTTGACCCCGGTGTGACCGGTGTTTTTTCAGCCTATGCCATGAAGCACCAGTTTGATGAGATCAATTATATCGATATTCTCGATGCCAACGCCGGTGATCACGGCTATCCCTTTGCCACCAACTTCAATCCCGAAATCAATATTCGTGAAGTTACCGCTAACGGTAGCTACTGGGAAGACGGACAGTGGATTGAAACCGAGCCGATGGAAATCAAGCGGGTTTATAATTTCCCGGAAATTGGCCCTAAAGATATGTATCTGCTCCATCATGAAGAACTGGAATCACTGGGTCAAAATATCAAGGGGATCAAACGGATTCGTTTCTTTATGACCTTTGGACAAAGCTATCTGACCCACCTGAAATGTCTGGAAAACGTCGGCATGACGTCGATTGAGCCGATTGAATATGAGGGCAAAATGATCGTTCCGCTACAGTTTTTAGCTGCTGTCTTACCCGATCCGTCAACCCTCGGCCCCCGCACCAAAGGAAAAACCAATATCGGTTGCATCTTTCAGGGCAAAAAAGACGGCCAGGATAAAACCTACTACCTCTACAACGTCTGTGATCACGAAGAATGCTACAAAGAAGTCGGTTCCCAGGCGATCTCCTATACCACCGGGGTTCCGGCGATGATCGGCGCAATGCTGGTAATGACCGGCCAGTGGCAAAAACCGGGGGTTTACAACATTGAAGAGTTCGATCCCGATCCCTTTATGGAAGCCCTGAACAAATGGGGCCTGCCCTGGCAGGAAAGTTTTGAACCGGAGCTGGTTGATTAAGCATGGCACAAATGGAATTAACGGACGCTTTCAAGGAACTGCCGACGCCCTGTTATCTGGTTGATGAAAGCCTGCTGATTAAAAACTTAAAAATTCTGGATCGGGTCCAGCAAGCCACCGGGTGTCGGATTCTGCTGGCTCAAAAGGCGTTTTCGATGTTTTCGCTCTACCCCCTGATCGGCCGCTATCTGGCCGGCACCACGGCCAGCGGACTCTTTGAAGCACGGCTGGGCCATCAGGAAATGGGCGGAGAAACCCACGTCTTTGCCACCGCCTATCGTGACGATGAGTTTGACGAAATCGTCGGACTCTGCGACCATATCGTTTTTAACTCCTTTAATCAGTGGCAGAAATACAAGGATCAGGCCTTAAGGGCCGGCCGGGAGTGTGGGATTCGGATCAATCCGGAGTGGTCTACCCAGGATCACGCCATTTATGATCCCTGTTCACCCGGGTCCCGGATGGGGGTCACCCGGGCTCAGTTTAAACCGGAATTGCTGGAAGGTATCAGCGGTTTGCATTTTCACACCCTCTGTGAGCAGAATGCCGACGCTTTGGAGGAAACCCTGAAAGCGGTGGAAGAAAAATTCGGCGAATTTTTACCAGAAATGAAATGGCTCAACTTTGGCGGTGGCCATCACATTACCCGGGCTGATTATGACATTGAAAAACTGATTGCCTGTATCAGGCGGATTCAGGAGAGATACGGGCTGAAGGTCTATCTAGAGCCCGGGGAAGCGGTGGCGCTGAACACCGGCTTTCTGGTGGCGACGGTGCTGGATCTCGTCGAGAATGGCATTCACAACGCCATCCTTGACACCTCTGCGGCTTGTCATATGCCGGATGTGCTGGAAATGCCCTATCGACCCAACATTATCGGGGCCGCCCAACCAGATCAAAAACCATTTACCTATCGGCTGGGCGGACCGACCTGTCTGGCTGGGGATATTATCGGCGATTACAGCTTTGATAAGCCACTTGAAATTGGTGATCGCCTGATCTTCTGTGATATGGCCATTTATTCGATGGTTAAAAACAATACCTTTAACGGCATGAATCTCCCAGCAATCGCTATTTTTACCAGAGAAAAAACCATTCAGATGGTCAAACAATTTGGCTATACTGATTTTAAAAACCGCTTGTCATAAAGAGCAGGCGGTTTTTTTATGGGAAATTTAGTTACTATACCCGGGCATCTTTATGGTATAATGGCTCAAATTAGAATTATTTTATCGAGATGAATGTATGAACAGGAGAAAGAGATGGTACATAAATTTAACCCCGACAATAAAACGAAACTGGATAATGAGTGGCGCCGGGAAAACCTGCCGCCAGTTGAAACCCTAGAAAAATTAGGATTAAAAGCAAGCGACAGTGTGGCGGATATTGGTTGTGGGATTGGTTATTTTACCATTCCGGCCGCTAAGATGATTGCTGATAACATTGCCTATGCCCTGGATACCTCCCCGGAAATGCTGGCAGAGGTTGTTCAGCGTAGCGAGGCAGCGGGTTTGAACAATATAAAAACCGTAAAATCCGAAGAACTGGATCTGCTGATTCCTGATGAAGCGGTCTCTTTTGCACTACTGGTCAATGTGATCCACGAAATTGTTGATAAGAATCAGTTTCTGGAAGAAATTAGCCGGATTTTAAAACCTGGTGGTAAGCTGGCGATTATTGATTGGGAAAAAGCCCAAACCGAAATGGGACCACCGATTGATCACCGCATTGACAAAGATGACGTCATTGCGATGCTGGAAGAAATTGGCTTTTATTGCCAGAAAACCCAGTCTTTCACTGAAAATTTCTATGGCCTGGTGCTGGTGAAGAACAGTGAAGAACAGTGAAGACCAGGTAATTGTAAAATGAACACAATACTCACGGCAGTTATGTAATTACCTAACAGTTAAGACATCAGAAAGGAAAAAAGATGGATAAAGAGAAAATTGTGATCATCGAAAACGACCAGTTTGCCAAACTGGTCGGGCTGGAACTGGTCAAAGTGGAACTGGGCTATGCCGAAGTCAGAATGGCGATTCAGGAAAAGCACCTTAATGGGGTTGGGATTGTCCAGGGCGGTGCCATCTTTACCCTGGCTGATTTTGCCTTTGCGGCGGCAGCCAATGCTAGCGGAAAAGTAACCGTCGGCATTAATGCCAATATTAACTATTTCAAACCGGCCAAAGGGAAAACACTGCTGGCTAAAGCCAGCCAAACATCTTCTGGCCGAAGTCTTTGCAACTATACAGTGGATATTTTTGATGAAGACAATGCGGTGCTGGTTGCCAAATTCACGGCTACCGGCTTTAGCAAAAACTAATACCCGGTTCGAAAATTTGAAGCTAAGCTAAGTTCAGGAAAGGAAAAGAAGATGAAAATAACCGTAATCAATGGCACCATGCGTCATGGCAGCACCTGGAATTGTAAAGAGTTGCTGGTTCAGAATATTTCAAAACAGGTAGTTACTGAGATAACGGAGTTTTATCTGCCCAAAGACATGTCCAATTTTTGCAGCGGTTGTTTTTCCTGCTTCTTAAAGGGGGAAGACACCTGCCCCCACGCCGATCAGATCCGGCCCATTGTTACCGCTTTGGAAGAGGCCGATCTGGTGATTCTGACCTCTTCGGTTTATGGATTGGATGTTAGCGGTCAGTTAAAAGCTTTACTGGATCATCTCTGCTTTATGTGGCTCAGCCACCGACCCAATCCGAAGATGTTTAATAAGGTGGGTATCAGTTTTGCCACCACGGCCGGTGCGGGTCTTTCCCACACCACCAAAACGATGCAGAACAGTCTGAAATTCTGGGGGGTAAAAAAACGGTTTGCCAGTAAGCAGGCAGTGGCCGCCATGAATTGGCGTGAGATATCCGACAAAAAGCGTAGTCAAATTGAAAAAGACATGGCCCAGTTGGCCCAAAAAGCCACCGCAGCGGTGGCTAATATCGAACACAGCGCTGCGCCCCTGTTTCGAAAAATCATGTTTGTGTTGATGAAAGATATGATGAAAAAGAACGACTGGAATCCCACCGATCGCAACCACTGGGAAGCCCAGGGCTGGTTAAGTGGGACGAAGCCCTTTTAAATTTAGACGACCTCAATGGTGGTGGTCATACTGAGAATTTTAGCCAACCGCTCCCGGGGCAGTGTCCTAAGATAGGCATCCAGATTTTGCTGCATCCGGATTTCGGAAGCGGAAAAATCAATGGCGTCAATGGCCGGATGGAGGGGATGACGTTTGGTCAGCACCGCCAGCTCAATGTCCTCCAGCAGATCAAAGATCATGGCTGCTTCGGTGGGCTCCAGTTCGCCGGCGATGAGCAGGTCTTCCATATCGGCCAGGGTTTTAATCTGTTCTTTAATGATGGCCAGCTTGTCGTCGAAAAAACGGCAGGACAAAAACTCCATAATCATTTCCCGATAAGCCTTGTCATCCATTTTAATGCCCATATTGTAATGGACAATGGACTTGATATTAGGATTATACCGGGGCACAAAAACCTTATTAAGAGAGTGGGTGGCCAGACCCTGAAAAACAGTGGGGGTGATTTTCGGGAGGCTGGTTAGCAGGTACTTTTTCAGAGACCGATTGGTTAGTTTCAGATCGGTAATAAGTTCCCGGGTCGCTGTTTCCAACTGCGTTTGGAGCTCAGCCTGACTGTGATTTTTTAATTTTTTATCCAGCGCATTGAGATCGGCCGGGCTGAAATCCAGCCGGTCTGGGGGCGCAGTCAATAACTGACAACCCAGGGCATTTTGCAAAACCTGGGCACAGATATTATCGAGGAGATATTTGTAGGACGGATCATAACCGCTCATCACTTCATGGATAGTATCGGCATCAAAATAGGAACAAAATAGATTTTCATAATAGAGGCTTTCCAGATACTTGATGACGAACTCAACCCCGGCCAGATCCGTGACTGGATGGATCAGTTGATAGTCGATGTCACTGGGGATTTCATGGGCATGAAAATTGATTTCATAGCTTTCAAAAAAGGGCTTAAAACCCTGGTCAATGGTGAGATTGTAGGCTTGATTTGCGGTTTTTAGCTTGCTTTTGCAAACCCGGTTATAAAAATAATGGGCCACATTTATTTTTCGCTTCAGTACCGCTAAACCATATTCATAGAGTTTTTCAAGCGGTTCATTTTGGATATGAAAGATGGTGGTGTCTAGATCGGGCAGTGATTTAAGGTAGATGCCGATGGTAAAGAGGTTGGAAGCCATAATGCCCTGAGCGATTTCAACCCGGATCGAGCTGCTTTGGCCCCGGGTAAACCGCTCAGTACTGTCGGCCAGCAGTTTAAGACACTCCAGTTGAATACGTTCGGATTCTTTAGAACTTAGGACACCCTTGACATAGGCCTCCTGGAGCAGTGACTGAAAATAAAATTCGCCACTGAGCTTGTCGCCATCGATCATAGACTGTTTTTTGATCTTATTCTTCATCTTCATCCTCATCTTCCATCAATTTTTCACTATCATAAAGATCGTTATAATCAGGATCAAGTCCCAGCCGGACATTTTTAGCCATTCGTTCCAGTTCCCGATATTTAAGTTGATCCAGAGAACCCTGACAGACCCCATCATAGTATTTTTTCATATAGCCAATCAGATCATCATCGCTCATTAAATCCAGGGTTTCATTCTTGAAATAATAAAAGATTTCAACCAGCTCATTTATGATTTCTGCATAGCGATATTGGGCGATATAGGGGCTGTCGGCAAAGGTCAGAATGACTTTTTCAATAATTCCATCGCCAAATTCGACCCGGCCAACATTCTTCAGCGAATAGGAGCGGGTTTCAACCAGTTCCAGCGCCTGCTCTTCAGACAAGACCAGTGAATAGTCGGCCGTAATTTTATTACATAGCAACACTTCCGAAACGGCCTGTTTTTCAATCAGAAAATTATCAAACAGCATCAGTTCAAACGACATATGGTTACCTCCCGGGCTTACAAAAAAATAAATTAACTGTTGACAAAGGTGTCGAAATATGATAAGATAAGTTCATAAAATAATAAAATGGGTTATTTTGTTCATTCATTAGATGATACCACGAATGATTGGATAAATCAATAATTATTAATACAAAACAGGTGCTGTTAAAGAAACGGCACCTGTTTTTTGTCTTTAGTTGTCTGAGGTAGATAAACTAGCGTTTAGGTAACTTGATTTTTATTAATTCTATTGACGATCATTGCCTAAAAATGGCATACTAGAACTAATTGGATTGCGTCAAAAATCGAAAATAATTAAGAAAAACCATTTCTTTAAACAGATCATAATGTAAAACTGATATAATATTTAATTATCGTAAAATATTCTGCGCAAAAGCATACCTTTTCATAAAATTAGAGATAACAGGAAGAAATCACCACGGTTAAACGTTAACCTGATGATTGAAGAAGGAAAAATATGAATATAACAGTATTGAATATTGCAGTTATCCTGATTATTCTTTTTTTATTTGGTCTGGGGCTGTATTTTATTCTTAAAAGAGGCAGAAAAAGAAAAAAAGAACGGGAGATACGTCGGTTTAATGAGCTGGTTCAGACCTTCATCGAGTCTGAGGAGATTCCGGTATCCCTAAAAGATGATCAATTAAACTATATTTTTATCAACCTGGCCATGGAAGATTTTTATGGGATCAACTCCGAAGATATTATTGGTCAGGGTGATTTCGAAATCCTGGAAGAAAAGATGGCGATCAAAGAGCGAGAAACCGATAAAAAGGTTTTAGCGACCAAAACCTTTGTGACCGATGAGATGTTATGGAAGGGTAAGATTTTTAAAACCACCAAATTTCCAGTGGATCTGCTAAACGGCAAGTTTGGGGTTGGGGCCTATATCCGCTCGGCGTCGGAGAAGAATCGGGAAAAATACCTAAAAACATTGATGTCAATCAGTGATGGGGTTATGATTGTTGATCCCCTGGGTAAGATTGAGATGCTTAATAACACGGCGGAGGAAATGACCGGATGGCCGGTCAGAGAAGCGCTGGGGAAACACTATTCTCTGGTTTTCGTCCTGGAGGACGAAAAACAGGCGGATCTCGTGCCGGATCATATTGCAGAAGCCTTTCGAGATAACGCCATGAAAGAATTCGACACCCATGTGCTGCTGGTTTCCCGGGATGGAAGAAAATATCACCTGGAAGACAGTGTTGCCCCCATCAGTGACGAAGAGGGCCATATTGACGGAGCCATTGTCATCTTTAGAGATGTTACCGAAAAGAAAGAAAAAAGAGCGGCCATTGAGTATAACAGTTTTCATGATGCCCTCACCGGTTTATATAATCGACGCTTTTTTGAAGAAGAACTGATTCGCCTCAATACCGAAAGAAATCTGCCCCTGTCAGTTATTATTGGTGATGTGGACGGGTTAAAACTAACGAATGATATTTTTGGCCATGATGCTGGCGATGAATTGATCAAAAAGGTTTCGGAAATATTTAAAAAGGTCTGTCGGGCCGATGATATTATTGCCCGCTGGGGCGGAGACGAATTTGCCATTTTGCTGCCGCAAACCGAAAAAAAAGATGCCCAAAGGCTTTCGGATCGAGTTAAAGATAATTTCAGCAAAGAAAAAATTAAGTCGATCCAGGGAAATGTGTCCCTGGGTGTTGCGACAAAATATGAGCCGGAAGAAAATATTGAAGTCATTATTGCCAGCGCTGAAGACAACATGTATATGAAAAAAACCATAAATCGGGGGAAAAAGAAGGAAGATACCTTTAATAATATTCTCGATAAGCTGTATGGTGAATTGCCGGCCGAAGCTGAGCATGCCCGGAGAACCAGTGAAATTTGCAAAAAAATTGCCCGCAAAATGAATTTGTCTGAAGCTGAGATTAACAAGGTGTCAAAGGCTGCGTATCTTCATGATATTGGAAAAGTGGCCTTGGATAAAGAGATCGCCAGAAAAAATGAATATGTGATTGATGACACCTATAAAGAGATGAAAATGCATCCGGTGGTTGGCTTTCGGATTCTCAATGCCTTTGATCATACCGTCGATTTGGCCAATATTGTTTTGGGACATCATGAACGTTGGGATGGAAGCGGCTATCCCCAGGGGCTCATGGGTCAAGAAATACCCAAGCTGGCCCGGATTATTGCAGTCGGAGAACGATTTGATGATATGACAGCGGAAACGGACTATCGACCAGCGATCAGCATCGATGATGCACTGGAGGAAATGAAACGGAATGTAGGGACCCATTATGATCCGGAGGTTGTTGCGGCCCTGGAAAAAGTGATTCGTGACGAGCGAACTTATACAACTAAAATAACCCGCTAAGGGTACAAAAAGGCCTCAGTAATATATCATTGCTGAGGTCTTAAATGTTGTTCAATAACTTTGCAGAAAATTTTTACCATGCCGGGATCAAATTGGGATCCGGCACAGGAGATAATCTCGTGGATGGCTGTTTCAGGGGAAAGGGCACTCCGGTAGGGGCGGTCATTGGTCATGGCGTCGTAGGAATCGACAATTGATAAAACTCGACATTCAATCGGAATATCTTCACCGGCGAGGCCCAGGGGGTAGCCGCTACCATCCCATTTTTCCTGATGTTTTAAAATCAGATGGGATATTTCTTTTAGTTCCGAGGACTCATTGGCAATCCGCTCGCCGATGGCGCAATGGGTTTTCATCACCTTCCATTCGTCAGGGGTTAAAGCACCGGGTTTTTTTAAGATACTGTCGGGAATGCCGACCTTGCCGATATCATGGAATTTGGTCAGCAACTGAATCCGATCCATGACATTCTGGGGTAAACGAAGCGCTTGTCCGATAAGGGTGGCAAGAGTATCCATGCGACTGGTATGGCCTTCGGTGACATAATCTTTGGCTTCCAGGGCCTTCATCAGTGTTTTAACCAGATTGTTTCGGGTGCTGGATTCTTTTAGCAGCTTGTTCTGATACATATTGTTGTCGGCTTCCTGAAAGAGAAAGTTGGTATTAACCAGGCCGCAAGGGTGATAGGAATAACCGTAGGAAAGGGATATTTTAAAGGTTGCATCCGGCAGTTCATTTAAGCACTTTAAATGGGCATTCATTTTTTCCAGTGCGGATTCAATGGTATCCGAGTGCTGATTTTTGACAATGACCCCGAATTCATCACCACCAATTCGGGATACAATTCCCAATGGTTGAAAACACCGGCCAATGACCTGACTGGCCGAGACAATCACCTGATCGCCCAGCAAATGTCCCAGTGTATCATTGACAAATTTGAGGCCGTCTATATCCAGCAATAAAATGGTTAAATTTTTGATGTCCCGGTTGTTGAGCTGTTCCAATTCAGCCTCAAAGAAGCGGCGGTTAGCGATATGGGTCAGGGTATCTTTATCCACCAGATCCCGGAGTTTCTTTTCCATGATGACCCGTTCGGTCATATCCCGGATCATAATCAGAACTTCATCAAAGCTGGAAATCTGAACCCGGACTTCAAAATAATGAAGGGAATCTTTAAAGGTCATCGAAAAATAATAATCCGATAAAACCCGGGTTCGCATAACCAGGTCAATCACCTGCTTTAAATCGGCCATCAGAATCGGATTGCGCATGATTTCCAGAAGGGCATACGATCCGGTATTCAACGAAGGATTAAGGGGTGTAATCTGTCCTTCGCCATTGCTGATCAGCAGAATATCGGGGATGGTGGCGATTAAAGCTCGGGTTCGGCTGTTGATTCGTTCCAGATCCAGCAGTTTTGTTTGGAGTTCAGAGTAGTAATTCTTTTTAAAAGAGTTTTCCCCCAGGCCGATTATCGTTTCCCGGGTGATCTCTTTTTTATTTTTGTGATTCCAAGACTCGTCCATAAATCATTCTCACCTCTTCTTTTGTCAAGACTCTGGGATTGGTCACCATGCAGGGATCATTGAGAGCGTTTTCTACCAGATAGTCAAGGGTGCTTTCTTTGAGATTTGGCACCATAATACTGGCAGGAATACTTAGGTTTTGCCGCATCGAAGCGATCCGGGTCGTAATCATTTCAAGCAGTAAATAATCACTGACATTATCTACCAGCAGACCAAGTTGTCTGGCGATATCCCGATAGCGGTCAGGTACAGTTTCAAAATTAATGCGGATAATGTGCTCAAGCAGAATGCTGTTACATTCGCCATGGGGTAAATCCAGAAGCCCGCCCATGGAATGGGACATGGCATGGACAGCACCGAGACTGGCATTGGAAAAGGCCAATCCGGCCTGGAGAGAACCCAGCATCAGCTGAAACATCGTTTCAATGCTTCGTGTAGGGGTAACGGATTGTTCGACGGCTTGATTAATCAGACCAATCGACTCCAGAGCATGAACGTCAGTCAGGGCTGAATGGGTATTGGATACATAGGCTTCGATGGCATGGGTCAAGGCATCCATGGCAGTACAGGCAGTTAAATAGGGATCCATGGACATCAACGGAACCGGATCGATCAGGGCCAGATCGGGAACCACCTTTTTACTGATGATCGCCCGTTTAATATTGGCAGCAGTATCCTTGATAATGGCAAACTGAGAAACATCGGCTGAGGATCCGGCAGTGGTGGGAATACAGATCAGCGGTGGTCCGGGCATCTGAACTTCATCGACCCCTTCATAATCCAGGACATTGCCGCCGTTGGTAGCCACAATACTGATGCACTTTGCGCAATCGATGGCACTGCCACCGCCAATGGCAATGATCAGGTCGCAACCCAGCGATAAAAAAAGCTTTGCTCCGATCATCGCTTCGATATCCTTAGGATTAGGGGTGGTTTCATCGAAAACACACAGTTTTTCAACATGGGGCCGGATCTGATCGATGGTTTCGTGATACCAGTCAAAGTCATGAATATTTTTATCGGTTACAATCAGCGGTTTTTTGGCATTAAAATGAGATATGTAACGACCAATCAACAAACGGGCATCGACACCGATGATTATTTCCGGGATCACAAATTTTCTTAGTTCCAGTAGGGTTTCAGCCATAACAATAACCTCTCATTCTCGTCTGAAAATCTGTTACTTAAGTATAACAGTTGGAATTCTTTCTGTAAACATTTCGCTGATGTAAAATATCATTATCAAAGAAAGGTTTATCTATTATAGGTACCCGCATCCGATAAAAATTAACGTAAATTTAACCGGATGATAACATTAATGACCAACTCCCATGGTTATAATTTGTGACATCAACAATGGGGAGGAATGTGTTTGGATATCAATCAGAATAAAGAAGAAGAGCGGTTGAGAGGAGAGCTCTTGGAAATACTCTATCAGAAGAAAATCAGCACCGTTTTTCAGCCCATTGTGTCATTGCAAGACGGAACCGTCCATGGTTACGAGGCGCTGAGTCGGGGGCCGGTTGCTTCGTTGCTTCATAATCCGGATATGCTGTTCAAATGTGCCCAGAAATTCAATAAGCTTTGGGAGCTGGAATTTTTGTGTCGGTCAAAAGCCTTTGAAGCGGCCTTTAAAATCGAAAGCGAGTTCAAACTTTTTTTAAATGTGAACCCTAATATTATGCAGGATGTCCAATTCAGAAAAGGATTTACCCGGGAGTATCTGGAAAAATTTGATATTGATCCCAAGCGTATTATTTTCGAGATTACCGAAAGCGAGGCCATTAATCACCTGGCGGATTTTATTAAAACCATTGACAATTATAAAGAGCAGGATTATCGGATTGCCATCGATGATGCCGGGGCCGGGTATTCGGGATTGAATTTGATCTCGGATATTCATCCCAATTATATTAAGCTGGATATGAAACTGATCCGGGATATCGACAAAGACATGACAAAACAATCTCTGGTAAGATGTCTGAATGAGTTTTCAGAATATACTGAAACGGCACTGATTGCCGAGGGGATCGAGACGAAGGAAGAACTGCTGACACTCATCGAAATTGGGGTTTCGTATGGACAAGGTTATTTTATTCAAAAGCCCAATGGAATTCTAAATTCAATCTCAAAGGATGTGCTTGAAATTGTTATGAAAGAGAATGCCAGGAAAAGAAAGTTGTTGGATAATCGGGTTCTTGATGATCGGATTGAGAGCATCTGTAAGCAGGAGAAAACCATATCGCCGGATATCCTCGTTTCACAGGTTCATGAAATGTTTAAAGAAAATGAAACCCGCTCCGGCTTTTGTGTGGTTGAAGATCAGCTTCCGATCGGGGTGATTACCCGAAACGCCCTTTATAAACGGATTAGCGGTCAATACGGCTACATTCTTTATGCCAATAAACCGGTTCGCAATATCATGGATACCGATTTTATGGACGTGGATTGCCTGGCCACCATTGATGTTGTCGGGAAAAATGCGATGCAGCGGGATTTTGATAAAATTTATGATTTTATTGTGGTAACCCGGGATAATCAGTTTCAGGGCATTGTGACGGTTAAAGACCTGATGGAAAAACTGATCGAAATTGAGTTTGTCTATGCGAAACACCTGAATCCGCTGACTGAACTTCCGGGAAACCTGATGATTGAACAACAGCTGGAAAAGGCCCTTAAATCCAAGGACAAAAAAACGATTCTATATTTTGATCTGGATAATTTTAAGGCTTATAATGATTTGTATGGTTTTGAAAATGGCGATCGGGTGTTAAAGGAATTTGCTGAGATCTTAAAAACCCGGATTCCAAGCGAGTGTTTTATTGGTCATATTGGTGGGGATGACTTTATTGCCATTGTCCCCAAAAAGAAAACCGAGCAGCTGTGTATCAGTATCATGCATGCCTTTAACGAGGCCGTGATTAAATATTACAGTAAGGAAGACATTGACAAAGGCTATATCACCTCCAAAGATCGCAAGGATGTGGAGGAGAATTTCCCCTTTTTGTCAGTTTCAATTGCCGGTGTGGCCAGCGATCACAGCAAAACGATTTTTGAACTGGCCGAAACAGCCGCAAAAATTAAAAAGAAATGCAAGAAAAAACCGGGTAGTAATTACCTGTTGAGTTAAACCGGGCAGTCCAAAAACAGATGCGCAGAGCGTGTCTGTTTTTTTTCGGCAACAGGACTGAGAGCTTTGATGATTGAAGCTTTTGGCAAATGGGTAAATAGGGTTTGAGATAAAGAAACGAGGTGACCAAAATGGAAAAGGAATTAAGACCCCAGGTTGTGGTCAGTAAATGCATGGGCTTTGATGCCTGCCGATATAATGGACAAACACTGCCGGATAAGTTTGTCGAAAAACTAAAAGACTATGTGGACTATCATCCGGTTTGCGCCGAGGTGGAAATTGGCCTGGGGGTGCCCCGCAACCCGGTTCGCCTGGTGATGGAAAACGAGCAGCTTGTTTTGTATCAACCAGCCTCGGATACCGAATATACCGGAGAAATGATTGCCTTTAGTGATGCTTTTTTTGACAGCCTGAAGGCCGTGGACGGTTTCATTTTAAAAGGGCGTTCACCATCCTGCGGTACCAAAGACGTCAAAGTTTATCTGGGTAAAGCTAAGACCACGGGTTCGATTAAAGGTCAGGGCATTTTTGCGGGTCAGGTATTTAAACGCTATCCTTATCTGGCCATCGAAGAAGAGGGCCGGTTAACTAATTTTAGAATTAGAGAGCATTTTCTGGCTAAACTCTATACGCTGTGCCGTTATCGCCAGGTGGAAAAAGCCAAAACAATGGCGGCGCTGGTTAAATTTCAGGCCCAAAACAAATATTTGCTGATGGCTTATAGTCAGAAAGAGCAGAAAGAATTGGGCCGAATTGTTGCCAATCATGATAAGCTACCACTCGAACAGGTCTTTAGTAGCTATAAAGCCCATCTTGGCATTGCTTTTTTGAGAATTCCCCGGTATAGTAATTATATTAATGTGATGCTGCATATTTTTGGTTATTTTTCAGAATACCTTTCCAGTGGCGAAAAAAACTTTGTATTGGATAGTTTTGAAAAATATAAGAGCGGGAAAATTCCCCTCAGTGTACCGATCAATGTCCTTAAGTCTTATGTCATTAAATATAACGATCCCTATCTTCTGGAGCAGACCATCTGGGCCCCGTTTCCGGAAGAACTGATGGATATCAGTGATTCGGGAAAAATGGAAGATCTGATCAGGAAATAAAGGGAATTGTTTTCCAGCTCAATTTTATGATATGATTGGATAATGAGGTAATAATGAATATTTATGAAATGCCCGGATTTCCCATGGAAAACGAAGTGACATCGGTTCTGGCGCAGAACGATGTGGTCCGGATTGAACGGATTGTCAGTACCGGCCAAACGTCTGACTGGTACGATCAGGCGGAAACCGAATATGTGATTTTATTGGAGGGACGGGCTCAACTGGTATTTGAAGGCAACAAGACAGTCGTCCTGGTAAAAGGGGACACCCTGTTAATCCCGCCCCACCAGAAGCATCGGGTCGCCTACACCTCAGCCGATCCGCCCTGTATCTGGTTATGCGTGTTTTATTAGGTTTGCAAAGAAGGAGCATAAATGATGAAGAAACTAGGCTTAATGATAATGGTACTTGCTATTGCCGGATCACTGCTGATGGGATGCAGCACCGCCAGCAAAGGAACGGAAAGTGAAAAAAAATGTTGACCGTTGGGATGGAACTGGCTTACCCACCCTTTGAAACAAAGGATGAGCAGGGCAATCCCAGCGGGATCAGTGTTGATTTGGCCTATGCACTGGGTGAATATCTGGGCCGGCCGGTTCAGATTGAAAATACCAATTGGGATGGACTGATTCCATCACTGCAGACGGGCAAGGTAGATGTGGTTATTTCGTCAATGACCATCACCGATGAACGAAAAGACGTGGTGGATTTTTCGGTGCCTTATGCCAAGTCCTATCTGGCGCTGCTGGTTAATAAAAATGCCAATATCAATCAGGCCGAAGATTTGAATCAGCCAGGCAAAGTTGTGGATGTTAAAAAAGGAACCACCGGAAATATTTATGCTACAAAGAATCTAACCAATGCCACAGTTAATGCGCTTTCATCTGAAACTGCCTGTGTCACTGAAGTAACCCAGGGAAAAGCGGATGCCTTTATTTATGATCAGCTGACTATTTACCGCCAAAATAAAGCCAATCCGGATACCACTAAAGCCATTCTGATTCCCTTTCAGGACAGTGAAAGCTGGGGAATTGCGGTGAATAAGGGGAATGAAGAACTTTTGATACAAATAGACAGTTTTATTGAAGAATTCAAAGCTCAGGGGGGCTTTGTAGAATTGACCGATAAATACCTGAAGGAAGAAAAACAAACCTTTGATGCACTTGGCTTTCCATGGTTTTTTGATTAAGGTGATCGATGAAACAGACAGTTAATAAAGAACCTTCATTAGCAAATAAGGTGGTCAGTGCTATTTTTGTGGCCGTCGTTTTGATTGGATTTCTCTGGTTTTCAGTGAATTCGATTGGACTGGAACTGGATTTTTCTACGCTTTACCAATATCGGCAGCGACTTTGGGAAGGTTTTTTGATGACGGTAATTATTTCGATAGCCAGCTTGTTTGTCAGTCTGGTTATTGGTTCACTCACTGCCATGGGACAAAATTCGAGAATCCTGATTATCAGTTATTTTTGCCGGGCCTATGTTCAGATTATTCGGGGAACGCCATTACTGGTGCAGATTTATTTTTTTTACTATATCATTGGCACTGCCTGGGGTGTGGACAACCGCTATGTGGCCGGCGTGGTGATCTTATCGATTTTTGAAGGCGCTTATATTTCCGAAATCATCCGCGGGGGCCTGGCAAGTATTGACCGTCAACAATATGAGGTGGCCAGGTCGATTGGGCTGACACCGGTAAAAACCCTTCAGCTGGTTACTGTTCCGATATTAATGGCGCGGATTCTTCCCGCCCTGGCGGGTCAGTTTGCCTCGATTATCAAGGATTCTTCATTATTGTCGGTGATCGCGGTCATCGAACTCACCCAAACAGTTCAGGAGATTTCGGCAGATAATTTTAGAATGTTTGAAAACTACCTTTTTGTCGGGGCCTTATACTTTATTCTGACCTTCGGTGTTTCGCTGTTTTCCGGGGTGTTGGAAAGGAGGTATAACCATGAATATCGAGTTAATCAATATCTGTAAAACCTTTCAGGATGAACTGGTCTTACAGGATGTATGTGGTTCCTTTGATATTCATTCCATTGCTGTGATCGGACCATCCGGGGGTGGTAAATCGACCTTGCTCAGGATCATCGGGGGGCTTTTGGCGCCCGATTCCGGCAGCTTGAAAATCGATGGAGAGATCATCGGGTTCAGCAATAAATATCTGCAAAGCTATCGTCGCAATATCGGGTTCGTTTTTCAGTCCAAAGGGTTGTTTGAACATCTTACTGCGCTTGAAAACATCATATTACCGTTGGTACACACATTTGGGATGGGTAAATCTCAGGCGCTGGAGATCAGCAGTAAACTTTTTGAGCGGTTTGGCTTGACTGATGAAAAGAGTAAGTATCCCTTTCAACTTTCGGGCGGTCAGCAACAGCGAATTGCCATTGCCAGAGCGGTGGCGGTTAAGCCTAAACTGTTGCTGCTGGATGAGCCAACCTCAGCCCTGGATCCTGAATATACAGCAGAGGTATTGAATATGCTGGGAGAATTGCAAAATGAGGGGCTTAAAACGATTATCGTCACCTACGAAATGGGTTTTGCAAAAAATGCCTGTGAGAAAGTTGTTTTTTTAGCAAATAAACAAATCATTGAAAGCGGCAACAGTTCCCGGATATTCAAAAATCCGCAAACCGAGGAACTGCAAAATTTTTTAAATAAAATTCTTGAATGGAAGGTTTGATCAAGGTGCTGCGACCTTTTAAGAAACCGTAAATTTGATTTAAGCACGGAGGTTGATCGTGGAGAATGGAATGACTGGAAAAATTAAAATTTTAAAAGACGGGCCTTATGTGGTTACCGGAAATATAAAACTGTCAGAGAAAATAATTACGTCCCAGGGAAAAGGCTATGTTTATCGGGAGGGGCGGGAGTTGCCGCAGGCGAAGACCTATACCCTGTGCCGCTGCGGAAAGTCAAAGAATCCGCCTTTTTGTGATGGCGCCCATTCAAAATGTGATTTTCATGGTGATGAAACCGCATCAAAAGCCGATTTTGTCGATCGGGCTGAAGTCCTTACCGGGGCTGATCTGGATATGCTCGATGACCACCGCTGTGCATTTGCCAGATTCTGTCACCGCAATGATGGTACCGCATGGGAGCTGATCAGGCAGTCCGATAATCCCACCCTCAAAAATGAAGCCATTAAAGCCGCCAGCGAGTGTCCGGCCGGGCGGTTAGTGGCAGTAGAAAAAAGTGGCGCATTCATTGAACCGGAATATGAACCCGAAATTGTGATTCTTCAGGATCCGGAGCGGGGGGCCAGTTGTGGTATTTTTGTTAAGGGGGGGATTCCCCTTCAATCGGCAGATGGCAGCCTATATGAAAAGCGCAATCGGCTGGTATTGTGTCGCTGTGGCGAATCGGTCAATAAGCCCTTTTGTGATGCGACCCACATTCATATAAAATATCTGGATGACCAGGTGTAAAACTTGGTATATTTTATGTAAAAAATGATACCAGACAAAGGTTCGTTTAACCTTTGTCTGGTATTATACAGGTTCAGTCAAGATTGATAATGCTGCTTTTTATCAGCTGATTGGTAACAGCAGAATTTTCGGACGCGTTCTGGAATGAGGAAGTGGATGGATTTACAAAAGGTATTCTTAAATTTAATCGTATATGCATTACCGATCATTGCGGCCGGCTATAGTGTTGTGGGAATAAAACTCTTAAAGCAAAAAGTCGAGGGCCAGTTTAATTATTTTTCGGCCCTGATGTTTTCTTCGGCAATTTATGCATTGGGGTACTTTCTGTCGCTCAACTCGCAAAACATTGAAATGATGATCCTGGCCCGGGATCTTGCGAATCTGGGCGTGATATTTATTCCAACGTTTGGAATCTTATTTGTTTCCCAATTTGCAAAAGTCAAAATTTCCCAGCCAATTAAATATTTGCTGGTAACTCTCTCAGGGGGACTCTGGATACTATATATTACCAATCCGATTCATCATCTGGCGTTTAACTGGGTGGAATTGATCAAAGTTAATGGTTTTTCGGTTGCCAGTACCTCCAAAAACATTGGCTATTATCTGATTCTTGCCTACTACATTGTTTTTCTGCTGTTTTTAATAGTCACATTGATCAAAGCATATCAAAAAACGAATTCCCCAAGTTTGAAAAAAAGTTATCGTTTCATCCTTGTGTCAATACAGGTGTCATGGCTTGCGGTACTGGTGATCCTGATGGGGGGTGATAAATATGTCGATCCGACGCCAGTGGTGATTTTGTACATTTCAGCCATGATTGGTTTAAACGAAGTAAAAAATGATTTATTTGAATTGGAAATCAATCGTTGGAAACAAACCTTCTGGAATATCGGCGAGGTCGCCTTTCTGATCAATGGTGATGCGGAGATTATTTGTATGAATCCCGCTGCCAGGCTTTTTTTGCGGGAAACAAGGAAAGTGTTTCTGAAATACTGAGAATTCTAAATCGGGGGGATCATAAACGCACACCGGTAAAGATCAGAACGGATGAAACCATCCGCTGGTTTTATGTAAATAAAAATGATTTCGATCTTAAGCGAAAGCTGGTCAGCTATATGCTGGTGGATTTTAGCGATCGTCATCAGGCAGAAATAGCTTTAAAAGAAAGTGAAGAAAAACACCGGCTACTGATCACCCAAATGGCCCAGGGACTGGCGGTGCACGAAGTTATTTTTGATCAGACCGGCAATCCTGTGGATTTTAGATATCTGGATGCCAATGAAAGCTATGAAAAGCTGGTTGGTATGAAACGGAAGGAGATTATCGGCAAGACTGCCCTGGAAGTGGCACCGGCTATGGATAAGCAGTGGATCTTAAAATACGGTCAGGTAGCCATGACCGGTCAGCCAGTGCGGTTTGAGTTTTATGACCAGTTTGTGGGTAAATATTTTGAAGTTGTTGCCTATTCACCCCGATTCAAGCAATTTGCGGTGATTATTACAGATGTTACGGAGCGCAAACAGGCTGAACAGGAAATCCGCTATTTGAGTTACCATGATTATCTCACGGGTCTCCATAACCGGCGGTTTTATGAAGAGGAACTGGAGCGGCTGGATGTTCCGGATAATCTGCCTATTACGATGATCATGGCCGATGTCAACGGTCTTAAACTGATAAACGACTCCTTTGGTCATGCGATGGGAGACGAGTTGTTAAAAAAATCCGCCCAATTGATTACAAAAGCAGTTCCAAAGAACAGTATTGTTGCCAGACTGGGGGGCGATGAATTTATTGTGATTTTACCACAGACGGATATTTTTCAGGCCGTTGAGGTGATCAATGACCTGAAAGCAAAGACCTCAAATGAAAAAATCGACGCCTTTGATATTTCGATCTCATTTGGTTGCGAAATAAAGGAAAGCGAAAACCAGGACATTCAGGAGATATATAAGCGGGCTGAAGATGACATGTATCGGCATAAGCTCTATGAAAGTGCCAGCATCAAAAATAAAACCATCGAACTGATTATGAATACTCTTTATGAAAAGAGTTGTCGGGAAATGCTTCATTCCCGGAGAGTCAGCGAGATCTGTAAAGCCATTGCGATCGAGATGAACCTGAGTAAGGATGCGGTTAACCAAATTGGGGCGGCTGGGCTGATGCACGATATTGGCAAAATGGGGATTGATGAAAAAATCCTCAACAAGGTCGGCCATTTGAATTTCGAGGAGTGGCAGGAAATGCAGCGGCATCCTGAAATTGGTTATCGGATTTTGAGTTCTTCCAGTGAATTTTCCGAAATGGCAAGGTATGTCTATGAACATCATGAACGCTGGGATGGGAAAGGCTACCCAAAAAAATTGAAGCAGGAAGAAATATCGATGCAGGCAAGAATTATTGGGGTGGCGGATGCCTATGATGCCATGACCTGTGATCGCTCCTATCGTAGCGGATTGAGTCAGGCCGATGCCATTCATGAACTAAAAAAGCATGCCGGTACGCAGTTTGATCCGGAAGTGACACGGATCTTTATTGAAAAAGTGCTGACTAAAAAATGATAATTTGTTGGCAAATCACGGATACCGAATTAGAAAAAGAACGGCAGGTAAAAGTTACCTGTCTACAAAAAAGCAAAAAGAGCCTGAAATCTGGCTCTTTTTTAGGTCGAAAATAAATGAAATATCATTGATTTAACGACCATTTCACTTCAGTTTCGCAATCATTTCTGATATAATGAACGAAATCATTGGGGATATCGGATCGAACGGGTTTATTTATGCGACATAAGTGGCTGTTGGATGGAGATTTTTGATAATGGTTATTTTTTAGGCTTTAATAATCACTTTGAAAGTAAAAAGCGATTAAAGTAGTGGGAACGGATAGGAAAGAAGGTTATGATGAGGATAGGATATGCATGTTTAACGGTGGGTGTGCTTAATACGGAATTGAAAACGTGCTTGCTGAAAAATGCGTCCGAAGAAAAATTGACTGAATTGATTAAGCACAATTTGAACGCCCTGGAAAAGATGATTGACTATAATATCGAAAATCAGATTGAGTTGTTTCGCATCAGCTCATCACTGATTCCGTTTGGATCAAATCCAGTCAACCGGATTGTCTGGTGGGAAGTTTTTGAAAAACAGTTTAAAAAAATCAGCAAGAAAATTGCCAAAAGTGGCATGCGCGTTTCCATGCACCCGGGACAGTATACTGTGTTAAACTCGGCGGACGAAAATATTGTGGCGAATGCCATTGCCGATTTGGACTATCATGCCTGTGTCATGGATAGCCTGGGACTGGGTCCGGAAAATAAGATTATCCTCCACGTCGGGGGAATATATAATGATAAAAAACAGGCAATTAAACGCTTTCTAAAAAATTACCAGCGGTTGAGTGAAACGGTTAAAAAACGATTGGTAATTGAAAACGACGATAAATCATACACCATCAGTGATGTTTTAATCATTGGAAAAGCCCTGGACATTCCGGTGATTTTTGACAACCTGCATCACCAGGTGAATCCGTGTGATGAAAAGCAGCCGGATACATATTGGATTGATATTTGCAAAACTACCTGGAAAAGTCAGGATGGTAAGCAAAAAATCCATTACTCCCAGCAGCATCCCGATAAAAAACCGGGTTCGCATTCCAAGACCATCGGAATAAACGAATTTATGGCCTTTCATCAGGAGCTGGATGGCAGAGATCTGGATATCATGCTGGAAGTGAAAGACAAGAATTTATCGGCGATGAAGTGCATTAATTGCATAACCACAAAGAAAGAAATTAATCGCTTGGAACATGAGTGGAGTAAATATAAATATGCAGTATTGGAAAGATCTCCCCTTGATTATCTGGAGATTCGAAAACTGCTGAACAATAAGGACAGCTATCCCTGCATGGAGTTTTATAATCTGATTGAAGCATCTTTTCAAAAAGAAACCACTATGGGCAACTCAATTAATGTGGCGCAACATATCTGGGGGTATTTCAGAACGATTGCCTTGCCCAGTGAGAAGAAGTATTTTCTAAAACTGCTGGATCAATACGAAAAAGGGGAAGCCTCCATTAAAAAGGTGAAGAAAAATCTGTGGAAAATGACGGTTAAGTATGAGCAAACCTACCTGTTGGATTCGTATTACTATGTTATTATCTGAATAAAATGAATGGGAACAGATTGGCAAAAAAACGTTTCGATGATGAGTCAGAAAGTTATGAAGGGAAGATCATGTTAAATGCTGAAATCAGAGAATTGATTAAATACCTGAAAAGCATCGTTGCGGAGGAAAAACCGGACAATGATGTTTTAGAAAAATACGGAAATGATCCGGATTTTATTGAGCTCAATGAGATGATCGGGGGTATTCGCAGTGCCTGTAAAAAGCATTTTGAGATGATTTTTGACTTATTTCCTGACCCAACCATTATCACCACCATGGAAGATGGAAAATTAGTGTCCTATAACCGGGCCTTCCATAAATTGATAACAACCAGAGGGAAAAATATCATGACTGGTGTGACGAATATTCATGATTTATACTTTGAATTGGATAAACGGGATCAGCTAATTGAAGAATTGAAGCGAACCGGTGTCAGTGAGAACATGGAAATCATGGTAAATGATGTCAATGGTGAAATGTTTGTCGGACTAGTATCAGCCCAGGCCATCAGCATTGAGGGTGAAGCGCACATCTTGAGTGTCATCAGGGACATTACTGAAATCAAAAGACTGGAAGAGGAAATCAAAAAGCTGTCGATTAAGGACAAACTGACCCAGGTGTTTAATCGTCAAAAACTCGATGAATTTTTGCAATTTGAACTGGAACGCTCCGAGCGGACAAGAATGCCTTTTGCGGTGATGTTAGTTGATGTGGACTCGCTCCGTACGATCAACGAGACTTACGGGCATCAGGTTGGGGATGAGATGCTGGTGGCAGTGGCCGCAATGCTTAAGGACAACGTTCGGGTGACGGATATTGTGGGCCGCTGGAGCGGGGAGGAATTTTTAGTGATCCTTCCCGACACCGATGAAAAAGGTGCCGTTACACTGGCAGAAAAAATCCGGACAATACTTGAAAATACTCGTTTCAATACCGTTGGCAAGCTTACCGCCAGTTTTGGGGTTTCCGCCTATCGCAAAGACTTACTGCCGGCAACCTTGATTTCGCGAGCCCATACAGCCCGAAACCGGGCGAAAGAGAAGGGGCAAAACAGGGTGGAATATCAGTAGTGATCAATAATATAAAAAATCATGGACGAGGTGACCTGTGGAAACAAGACAATTAAAGATTTTAGTGATTGATGACAACCAGGATAATGTGATTGTCTTAAAAGCCATGATTCGTGATGTGTTTTCAGATGCTACTGTTTTGATGGCTTTTACTGGGCGAACGGGGTTTGAAATGGCGGTGTCGGAAGACCCGGATATTATTCTCATGGATATTATCATGCCGGAGATGGATGGTTTTGAGGTGTGTCGTCAATTAAAAGCCAGCCCCGATCTGGCCGATATTCCGGTGGTCTTTGTGACCGCTGCCCGAGGCGATCGGGAACATCGGATTTTGGCGCTGGAATGCGGCGGTGAAGGTTTTATATCAAAGCCGATTGATGAACAGGAACTGCTTTCTCAGCTTCGGGCAATGGCAAAAATCCGCTGGGCCAATCTTCAAAAACGCAATGAAAAAGAGCGGCTTAACAACCGGGTCAGAAAGCAGAATGTGGCCCTAAAGGCCGCCCATGCCCGAACCCTCAAACTGCTGAAATCGCTGGAAAAAGAAAATGAAGCCCGGAAAAAAAGTGAGAAAGCGCTGGTAGAAGCGCAAAAACTGGCGCATCTGGGAAGTTATGAGTTTGATTTCAAAAATGACAAAATCAATTGTTCGGAAGAAGTGTTGAATATCTTTGGGGTTGCTTCCGTTGATGAATTAAATACCAAAGAGCAATTTCTCCGGTTTGCCCAGCCGGAAGAGATCCCTGTTATTCTTGAAAATATCAATAAGGTTATGGTCGAAAAATCAACGGCTGATTTTATTTTCCGGATCTTTCGTCAGGATGGCGAAGAGCGAATTATCAATATGCGGATGATTCCCCAGTTTGACGAAGAGAAAAACCATATTGGAAATTTTGGAACCGTTCAGGATATTACCCGAATCAGAAAAACGGAGGAAGAAATCAGGTATTTGAGTTACCATGATTATCTGACCGGTCTCTTCAATCGGCGCTTTTATGAAGAAGTCCTGATAAAACTGGATACGGAAAATAATTACCCATTAACCCTGGTTATGGCCGATGTCAATGGCTTAAAGATGATCAATGATTCCTTTGGCCACGCTGTTGGGGATGAATTGCTCCAGAAAGCGTCCAATGTCATCAAAAACGGCTGTCGTGAGAACGATGTGATTGCCCGACTGGGTGGTGACGAATTTGTTATTATTTTAACTAAAACGGATGCTGAAACAGCGGCCCTGATTATCAAAAGACTGGAAGTGTTGGCAGCCCGGGAAAAAATTCGCGGATTGAAACTTTCCATTGCTTTTGGTAGCCGCACGAAAACCAGAAAAGAAGAGAATATCCAGCAGATATTAAAAAATGCCGAAGATGATATGTATCGTCATAAGCTCTACGAAAGTGCCAGCATGCGCAGTAAAACCATCGAATTGATTATGAACACCCTTTATGAAAAAAGCAATCGGGAAATGATGCATTCAAGCCGGGTTGGTCACATTTGTGAAAAAATTGGTTTGCGAATGAAACTGGATCAGGATGAAATCAATCAGATCCGGACAGCAGGACTGATCCATGATATCGGAAAAATGGGAATTGATGAAAAAATCCTGAATAAAACTGGCGCTCTGAGCGATGAAGAGTGGCAGGAAATTAAGCGACATCCTGAAATTGGTTATCGGATTCTCAGCTCGGCAAATGAGTTTTCGGAAATGGCCAATTGTATCCTGGAACATCATGAACGCTGGGATGGGCATGGATATCCAAAAGGTTTAAAGGGGGAAGAAATCTCGCTGCAGGGAAGAATTGTGGCGGTGGCCGATTCCTTTGATGCCATGACCAGTGATCGGGCCTATCGCAAAGCACTGGCTTATGATGAGGCCATTACGGAAATCAAACGCTGTGCCGGAACCCATTTTGATCCCCTGGTGGCCAAAATGCTGGTTGAAGTTGTGCATTCGGAAATGATTCGTTAGCGACACCTGCTGATTTGGACATCAGGTAGGATACTAGGGGGATACGGATGGGAACACAGGCAAATAAAACCATTTTTGAGCTGATTCGGATTATGAAAGAGATTTATAAAAAAGATCTGACTATTTATGATGATGCTTTTCTGATTAAATCACTGGAGCGGCGGATGGCAGGCATTAAGCTTAGTGCTGCGGAATACCCCTTGTATTTACAGCAAAATCGCTTGGAAGCCGATTTATTAATGGCATCTTTTCAGATCACTTACAGCCAGTTCTTTAGAAACGCATTGACCTTTGCGGTGCTCGAAAAGCTGATTTTGCCGCAACTCTTCAGTCATAAACCGGATAACGGTGAAATCAGAGTATGGTCGGCAGGTTGTTCCACTGGCCAGGAAGCTTATTCAATCGGAATTTTGCTAGATGAGGGGATCAAGTCTGTGTCAAAGCCGAGGCGATTTCGAATTTTTGCCACCGATCTTTCATCGGAAGCCTTAAGCGTCGCCAGAACGGGCCTTTATGATGGTGATGACATTGCAAATATTCGTATGAAACAGCTGAAAAATTATTTCGAAAAACAGGGTGATGCTTACGCCATTGGATCGGAACTAAAAGAAAAAATCGATTTTTCGGAGTATGATTTATTGGATTCCCATTCGAGCAATCCTCCAGATAGCATTTTTGGTGATTTTGACATCATATTTTGTTGTAATCTGCTTTTTTATTATAGCACTGATGTGAGACGGTCAATAATCAGAAAACTAAAACGCTCTCTGGCCAAAGGCGGTTATTTGGTCACGGGCGAGGCTGAATCCATCTTTATGGCAAAAGATCAGGATTTAAAGATGCTGTCTTCCAGTGTGCCTATTTTTCAGATCAGTCGGTAATGGGATGAACAGAATATAATACCAAAACTCTTTTGCACAAAAGAAAGACTAACTACCATTGTGCGGTGTTGTCAAAATTGTTGCACCTCATAGTCATGGTTCCGGGAGAAAAGATGAACATTAAAAATTTAAAAGTAAAGACTCAGCTTGCGATTGGTTTTGTGATTATCATATTTTTTGTTATTTTATTGGGGATTTTGGTTTATATGCAAACCAATACCATTGTAAATCAGGCCGAAACCATGTATGACCACCCCTTTAAGGTTACCCGGGCAATTGATCGGCTGGATGCGGACATTTTGAGTATGCGGGTGGGCGTTAGAGATCTGCTCTTGGCCAATACCCAGGAAGAACGTAATAGCGCCATTGAAGCGATGCAGCAATATGATGCTGATATCCAGATCCAATTTGATATTTTGCGGGAGCTTTATCTAGGGCCCAAACAGGATGTGGATGCGGCCTATAATGCGTACATCAACTGGGAAACGGCCCGGGCCGATATCGTGGCAAATGCTCTGGCCGGAGACCTGGAAACCGCCCGAAAAAGTCTGCTGCCGGGTGAAAAGGTGGGAGTCTATCGGGAGACCTTAACTGAAAAAATGTCAGTGGTAGAAAATTTCGCCAGTAATAAAGCCGATGAACTCTATCAGGGCACAACGGACTTATATAGCCGAATAAAACTGCAATTAGCCATGATTGTATTAATCATTATGGTGTTATCCGTATTGATAAGCGTTCTTTTACTTCGAAATATTCAGGAACCGTTAAATGAGCTCACCCGAACAACGGATGAATTTCAAAACGGAAATCACAATGCCCGAAGTGTTTATGCTTACACGAATGAATTTGGGATCCTATCGGCTTCTTTTAATACGCTGGCTGATGACATTCAAAAAAACCTGGAGCTGAATGAACGAACAGCCAATTTTATTAAAATTATGCTAGCTGAAGAAGATGCCCAAATTTTCTTTAGAAAGACCCTCAATACCCTGTCCCGCTATACCGATTCCCAGGTGGCGGCGGTTTATCTGAGAAACGCCGATACGAATCAATTTGAGCATTTTGAATCAATCGGATTGGATGAAATAGGCCGGGTGGCGTTTGCCGGAGACACCCTGGAAGGAGAATTCGGAGCATCGCTTGCCAGTGGTCATTACACCCATATCAAGGATATCCCGGAGGATTCTCGATTTGTCTTTTATACGGTCAGTGGGAAGTTTATGCCCCGGGAAATTATCACCATTCCGATTATTTTTGGCGGTGAGGTTATTGCTGTGGTGTCCCTGGCCGCCATCGGAAAATACAATCAAAAAGCCATTGATTTTATCGAAAAGACCATTAGCACCATGAGTGCCCGAATTGAAGGGATTTTAGCCTATCGTACCATCAAAGCCTTTTCCCAGAAGTTGGAACATCAGAATCGGGAGCTGGATGCGCAGAAGAATGAAATGGAAGAACAGTCGGTGGAACTCATTCATCAGAACATCGAGTTGGAAATGCAGAAAAAAGAACTCAATGAGGCGAACCAACTTAAAACGAACTTTTTATCCAATATGAGTCATGAATTGCGGACACCGCTTAACTCGGTCATTGCCCTATCCGGAATTTTAAACCGGCGCCTTAAAAATGAGATTCCCGAAGAAGAATACAGCTATCTTGAAGTCATCGAACGGAATGGTAAAAATCTGTTGGCACTGATAAATGATATTCTGGACATTTCCCGGATCGAGGCGGGTCGTGAAGAGGTTGAAATCACCACCTTTAATATTAACCAATTGATCGATGAGGTGGTGGAAATGCTGGCACCTCAGGCCCGTGAGAAAAATGTGATCTGTCGTAACGGATCGGGCAACACGGCCGTTTATATTAACAGTGACAGCGATAAGTGCCGTCATATTCTGGAAAACCTGGCTGGCAATGCGGTTAAATTCACCGAGCAGGGTCAGGTCGAGTTATTCATTGGTCAAGATGACGAAAACATAGAGATTCGGGTTACTGACACCGGCATCGGAATTGATGAAAACTATCTGCCCTATATTTTTGATGAGTTCAGACAGGGAGATGGTAGTACTTCCCGTAAGTTTGGGGGCACCGGGCTGGGGTTGGCCATTGCACAAAAATATGCCCACCTGTTAGGGGGAACCGTTCGTGTGAAAAGCGTGGTCAATGAGGGATCTGAATTTATTTTGTCACTACCGATGAATTACGCACCGGATAAAAAGGTAGGAGAACCCGCCTATCAAGGACAACGGGGGAGCGGTCAATCAGCAACGAGTATATCAGCACCCCAATTGTCCGGAAAACCTTCAGCAGATCCCTCAAGCAAAACCCTGTTGATGGTTGAGGATAGCGAACCGGCGGTGATTCAGATTAGAGATTTGCTGGCTGAAAGCGGCCATACGATTAAGGTAGCCCGGAATGCCCAAGAAGCGTTTGAAATCATGGAAGAAGTGATTCCGGATGCCATGGTTCTGGATTTGATGATGCCGGGAATTGATGGATTTGAACTGCTTCAGACCCTCCGGGAAGCTGAAGCGACAGCGCATGTACCGGTGCTGATTCTGACTGCTAAGCATATTACCCAGGATGAGCTCAACTGTCTGACTAGAAATAACATTCATCAATTGATTCAAAAAGGTGATGTCAACCGGGATGAACTCAAAAAAGCCATCGATTCCATGCTTTATCCGGTAACGCATAAAAAAGAGATTAAGCCCCGGAAACCCCGGACGGATCAGCGTAAGCCATTGGTGCTGGCGGTGGAAGATAACCCGGACAATATGATCACGGTGAAAGCTTTGCTAAGCGATCATTTTCGGGTGTTGGAAGCAGCCGATGGTCAGGAGAGTATTGAGATGGCCAAACAGTTTGTTCCCGATCTGATTTTGATGGATATTGCCCTACCGGGAATTGATGGGGTCCAGGCCTTTAAAGCGATTCGGGCCGTGCCGGGATTGGAGAAGATCCCGATCATTGCGTTAACCGCCAGTGCCATGACCCAGGATCGGGAAGGAATTTTAGCCCAGGGCTTTGATGCCTTTATCCCAAAACCGATCATTGAACGGGAGTTTTTAAAAGTAATACGGGAGGTACTCTATGGCTGATAGACAATTGAAATTTTTAGCAATTGATGATAATCAGGATAATCTGATCACCATGCGGGCACTGATCCGGGAAGCCTTTTCCGAA
Organism: Acetobacterium wieringae; assembly: GCF_023700225.1. NCBI lineage: Bacteria > Bacillati > Bacillota > Clostridia > Eubacteriales > Eubacteriaceae > Acetobacterium > Acetobacterium wieringae. The sequence goes on along the minus strand of NZ_CP097897.1, from coordinate 3,250,577 downwards.
GCCAGGGTGCTGACAGCCACCACCGGAATCGAGGGGATTGCGATTGCCGGGGCAGAAGATCCCGATGTCATTCTACTGGACATTGTGATGCCGGAAATGGATGGCTTTGAAGTATGTCAAAGACTTAAGAGCGATCCTCAGACAAAAGAAATTCCAGTTGTTTTTGTCACCGCCATTAAAGGGGATCGGGAGCATCGTATTCTGGCGCTTGAGTCTGGTGCGGAAGCATTTTTAGCCAAACCCATCGATGAATCAGAATTGACTGCCCAACTCCGGGCGATGGTCAAAATAAAAGCCGCCAACCGTCAAAAGCAGGACGAACAAGGCCGCTTGACCCAGATGGTGGAAGAAAAAACGGCGGCCCTGAAGGCCGCCCATATCAAGACCATGGAACTGCTTAACAGCCTTAAAATCAGTGAAGAAAGAAACCGCCGACTGATTACTCAGATGGAGCAGGGCCTGGCCGTACATGAGGTTCTGGTCGATCATAATGGGAAACCAGCAGATTGCAACTTTTTGTATGTTAACCCCAGCTTTGAACGGCTGACCGGATTAAAAAGTCAGGATATTCTGGGGAAAACCCTATCAGAAATCATGCCCGATTCAACGAATTTTCTGGTTGAAAAATATGCGCAACTAATCAAAACAGGCGCATCAATGCGCTATGAAATGTATTTTGAGCAGTTTGCAAAATACTTTGAAGTGGTGGCTTATTCCCCAGAGCCCCAGCAGGTGGCGGTGATTATTTCCGACATTACCGAAAGAAAACAGACCGAAGAAAAGATCCGCTACTTAAGCAATCATGATTATCTCACCGGGGTTTACAATCGCCGCTATTATGAAGAAGCCCTGATTAACATTGATCGGGATGAAAATCTGCCGCTGAGTCTGGTTATTTCTGATGTCAATGGTTTAAAGCTGGTTAATGAATCGTTTGGGCATGCCTTGGGTGATGAGTTGCTAAAAAAAGTGGCCGGGATCATCCAGGCAGAGTGCCGGAATCAGGACGTGGTGGCCCGGCTTAGTGGGGATGAATTCATTGTACTGCTACCCCAGACGGATGAGGATCAAACGGCAAAAATTGTCAAACGGATGAAAGTCGCAGCACTGGAACAATCCGTTGGAAACATTGATTTCTCGATTTCGTTTGGCTATGAAACCAAAACCGAAAGTCACCAGACTATTCAGGAGGTGCTAAAGAACGCTGAAGATAACATGTATCGTCACAAACTCTATGAAAGTGCCAGCATTAAAAACAGAACCATCGATTTGATTATGAATACGCTTTATGAAAAAAGCAGCCGTGAAATGCTGCATTCTCAGCGAGTCAGTGAAATCTGCGAAAAAATCGCAGCAAAAATGAATTTTGATCAGGATGATATCAGTCAGGTAAAGGCCGCCGGATTAATTCATGACATTGGAAAAATGGGGATCGATGAAAAAATACTCAATAAACCTGGGGGACTGAATCCGGACGAATGGAAAAAAATCCAACGACATCCTGAAATTGGCTATCGGATTTTAAGTTCATCCAGCGAATTTTCAGAGTTGGCCAGATACGTACTGGAGCATCAGGAACGCTGGGATGGAAAAGGTTACCCGAAACAACTGATGGGGGAAGAAATCTCAATCCAGGCTCGGATTATCGGGGTGGCGGATGCCTTTGATGCGATGACCTGTGACCGGGCTTATCGTAAAGGGTTGAGTGTTCATGAGGCGGTGGCTGAAATAAAAAAATGTGCTGGCAGTCAGTTTGATCCGGAAGTCGCCAATGTCTTTATCGAAAAAGTTTTAAATGAGTATCCCGCCCAAGTGATTGATTAAAAAATACTCAATGGCGATTGTTGATACGATAAAACTCCAGGCAGGGTTTTAAGCAAGTGCGTCGATAACCTCCATTGAGTAGATCACTCAATGAAATATATAAATCACGACTAAATTTGAAAAGAGGTTTGCTATGTGTGAAAAAAAACAGGATGTCATTGAAGCGGTAATAAAGAAGTTACAACAGGGGAATCAGGTCTTTGTGACAGCGGAAAAAAACCCTGGTGATGTTTCTCCAAAGGTACGAAGCAAAAATGTGGAAGCGGGTCAGAAACCCGATGCGGTAGTTGTGACCTGTTCGGATTCCCGGGTGCCGCCGGAACATATTTTTTCGGCTGGAATCGGTGAGTTGTTTGTGATTCGAACGGCTGGCAATGTGATTGGTGATTTTGAACTGGGCAGTATTGAATATGCCGTTGGTCATTTGGGGACATCCGTAGTGTTGGTGCTGGGGCATAATCACTGTGGGGCAGTGGCTGCCGCCATGCAGGGGCATGGTCACGGGTATATTACATCGATTGTGGAAGAAATACAACCAGCCATTGTAGGCGAGGAAAATGTTGCTACATGTGAAAACCTTAACATTGATAATAGCATTAAGAGAATTCTTCAAAGTGAGGCCATTAATGAACGAATCAATGCGGGCGAGGTCAGGGTTTTGGGTGCAAAATACAATCTGGAATCGGGAGTCGTGGAGTTTTTCGGGTAATCGCTTAAAGTAAAACGTAGTTATGGTGTGCCAGTGGGGTTAAAGAAAAAGGAGACCAAGATGAAACGAAAACTGCTAATACTGATGGGCGTGTTTGGAATGGCGGCTCTGTTATTTATGGGCTCTGGTTGCAAAAAAAACGAGATATCAAAACCATCGACAGAGGTGTTGAATTCGTTTGACACATCCTTGGTTGAAAAGACCAATGACTTTGGATTCAATCTCTATAAAAAGCTGGCAACGGAAAAGAAAAACAGCATGATCTCACCTGTTGGCATCTCCCTGGCCATGGAAATGGCCTATAATGGCGCAACCGGAGAAACCCGGGAGGCGATGGCAAAAGCCTTAAATATTCAGGGCATTGATGGTGACCGTCTAAACGAAAACAATCAGGCCCTGTTGTATTTTTTAACCTCGACAGACCCCAAGCTGACCTTAAATATTGCCAATTCGATCTGGATGAGGGAAGACTTTAAATTTTCAGAAGCGTTTGTCAAAACCGTGAAGCAAGATTATCAGGCGGATGCCCAAAAATTGGATTTTGCTGATCCCAAGTCGGCCGATGTCATTAACAAATGGGTTAAAGATGAAACTCAGGGCAATATTGATCAGATTGTTACCCCGCCCATTGACCCGGAAACGATCATGTTTTTGATAAATGCCGTCTATTTTAAAGGAGCCTGGAGCAGTCCTTTTGAAAAGGATCTTACCAGCGATCAGAGTTTTACTCTGGCTGATGGACAGAGCGTGACGGTGCCGACAATGTACCAGACCGGTTCCTTTGACTATTTAAAAACAGCCAGTTTTCAGGCCTTGCGGCTTCCCTATGGTGAAAATGAGCAGATGGCCATGGTGTTATTTTTACCCAACGAAGATTCCAGCCTGAGTGACTTCCAGCAGCAGCTCAATCAGGATAACTGGTCAAACTGGATGAGTCTTTTTTGAAAAAAAGAGGGCAGCCTGATGCTGCCGAGGTTTACTTTGGAATATGAAAATTCATTGAACCAGGCCTTAACGGATCTGGGGATGGGAGTTGCTTTCCAACCGGGAAAAGCGGATTTTTCGGGAATGGCAGCAACCGACACCGCAGCTGATATTTATATCAGCGATGTTAAGCACAAGACCTTTGTTCAGGTAGATGAGGCCGGTACCGAAGCCGCCGCCGTGACATCGGTGGAAATCAGCGTTACCAGCATGCCTGCCTATGATTTTGAACTTAAATTCGACCGACCATTTTTCTATGTCATTCAGGACAGCAAAACCGGAGCCATTGTTTTTATGGGAACGGTGTTTGACCCAAGTAAATAATAATTAATTCCGGTGTTATTATGACTGATAGCACCGGTTTTTTTTCTTTGGTTTTATTTAAGATTCCGGTCTGTTTTCAGCATTATTCCATAAAAACATTGTAATTTCGGGCATAAAAAAGTAAACTAAATGATATGAGTTTATTTTTTGTTTCAAGGAGATGTGATCGCAATCGGATCGGTCTTCGAGACAAAGCGACTTAAAATTACAGGCAAGAGAGAGGAAAAAATGGGGTTTGTAGAAATTTTAAAGGCAATCTTTCTGGGGATTGTGGAAGGTGTAACCGAGTGGCTGCCAATCAGCAGCACTGGGCATATGATATTAGTGGATGATTTTATAAAACTGAATATGTCCGACCCGTTCATTGAAATGTTTTTATACGTCGTTCAGTTGGGCGCCATTCTGGCAGTGGTTTATATCTATTGGCATAAACTGGTGCCGTTTTCATTTAAAGATAAAAAAATAATGATCCGTAAAAACACGGTCATCCTCTGGTCAAAAATTGCGGTGGCTTGTATTCCGGGAATCCTGGCCTATTTGCTGCTGGATAGTCTCTTCGATACCTATTTTATGAATTCAATCGTTGTGGCAGCGATGCTGATTCTCTATGGGATTCTTTTTATTGTGATTGAAAATTACAACAAAAAGCGTAAACCGGAGATTGTCAAGTTATCGGAACTCAGTTATAAACGGGCCCTGCAGATTGGTGCCTTTCAGGCTTTATCGATTGTACCGGGGACATCTCGATCCGGGGTAACCATTCTGGGGGGGATGATTTTGGGGACATCCCGAACGGTGGCTGCCGAATTTACCTTTTTTATGGCCGTTCCGGTCATGTTCGGGATCAGTTTATTAAAACTGATTAAATTTGGTTTTGCCTTTACCCTTTGGGAAGTGGTAATATTATTAGTAGGAATGATCTCGGCCTTTATTACTTCCATATTGGCCATTAAATTTCTGATGACCTATATTAAAAAGCATGATTTTAAAATTTTCGGCTGGTACCGCATTGTACTGGGTGTCATCGTGTTGTTCTATTTCTTTATCACCGGTAATTAGGATAATTTGAAATGGCATTTGATGTTGAAAGGAAGAAAAAATGATTAAGATTGATCAGGAAAAATGTATTGGTTGTGGCGCATGTGTTGAAGATTGCTTTACCCGGGATCTGGTGATTGAAGCGTACAAGGCCATAGTCCTTAACAAAACCTGTATTAAATGCGGCCATTGTATCGCCATCTGTCCGGTAAATGCCGTCAGCATCACCGACTACGATATGAACGAAGTGAAGGAATACGACGCTACAAGTTTTGATATTGAACCGGAAAAACTGCTGAATTTTATTAAATTCAGACGGTCGGTTCGACAGTTTACTGATCAGCCCATCGAAAAAGAAAAACTGGAGGCGATTATTGAGGCTGGCCGATTTACCCCAACTGGCGGAAACCGTCAGCCGGTGTCTTTTGTGGTGGTTCAGGATCAACTTTCAGAGTTGACCGGACTGGCCCTGGAAAGCCTTAACAATCTGGGAAAAGTGCTGCTGGCCGATAGGGAAAAGACCCCACCGCTGATTGCCTATTATGCGGAGCGGTGGCTGCAGATGTATGAAGGCTATCTGGCAAATCCGCAAAAAACCACCGATTTGTTTTTTAATGCCCAAGCCGTTGTGATTATCGTCTCGGAATCACCCATTGATGGTGGCCTGGCTGCATCGTCGATGGAACTGATGACCCATGCCCAAGGACTGGGAATGTTCTACAGTGGCTTTTTTGTCCGGGCTGCGGCCAACAGCGAAAAAATAAGACGTTTTCTGGGGCTTGAAGAGACCAACAAACAAGTGATTGCCTGTCAGGTGATGGGCTATCCCAAGGTCTCTTATCAGCGCACCGTGCCCCGAAAGAAGCCGGTAGTATCCTGGCGATAAGGCGATCAGCCGGAGTGAAACAGCGTTTAAAATGAGGTAAAAGATGGCCTATCTGGAATTTCGGAATATTTTCTTAAACTATGATCAGCGGACGATCTTTTCCGGTTTTAATCTGGAAATTGAGCGTCAGGAAAAGGTTCTGCTCTGTGCGCCGTCCGGCCGGGGCAAGACCAGTCTGGTTAAAATGCTGCTGGGTTTTGTGGTACCGGAAGCCGGGGAAATCCTGGTTGACGGGATGCGGCTGACCGGGAAAACGGTTAATGACATTCGCCGCAAAGTTGCTTATGTGAGTCAGGATGCTGATATTCCCAGGGGAATAGTCAGTGAAGTTTTCGCGAGCGTTTTTAATTTTCCGGTCAACCGTCATTTAAGTTATCAGGAAACGGTTTTACGGGACTGGCTTAAAACCATGTCCCTGCCGGAAGATACCCTCGAGAAAAACATCGATGCTCTTTCCGGCGGCGAACGGCAACGGCTGGCCCTGGTTCTGGGGATTCTGCTGGATCGGGAGATCTGGATTCTTGATGAAATTACCACCGGTCTGGATCAGGAGCTGAAGAAAAAAATGGTGGAGCTGCTTTTAAGCTACGACAAAACCATTTTAGTGGTCTCCCACGACGATATTTATAAAAATCAGAGACTCCGGGAGGTGAGCTGGTAATGGGCGTTCAGGAAATACCCTTTTATACCCCTTTTTATCTGCTGATTTTTGTGCTGCCGATGGCCATTATCAATTTTAAACTGGGAATCGGCCTTAATAAACGGACGATTTATGCCCTCTTCCGGATGACCATCCAGCTGGTGCTGGTGGGCTTTTTTCTGCAGTACATCTTCTTGTTCAACAACCTCTGGGTAAACTCGGCTTATGTTTTATTTATGATTGGGGCGGCCGGTTTATCCACCGTTAAAACCTGTGGATTAACCGTCAAAAAACAGTTATTACCGATTGTCATCGGCTTTGGTCTGCCCAACCTGGGGATGATTCTCTTTATCAATCAATTTGTCATCGGCCTGGACAACATCTTTGACGCCCAGTATTATATTCCCCTGATGGGAATGCTGCTGGGCAACAGCCTCAGCGGCAACATTATCGGCATCAATACTTTTTACAATGGCTTAAGGCAAAATGAACGACTCTATCAGTATCGGCTGGCTTTAGCCGCCAATCAGTGGGAAGCCACCCTGCCCTGGTATAAAGAAGCCGTCATTGCCTGTATGAACCCCATCATTGCTTCCACCGAAACTATTGGTCTGGTATCCCTGCCCGGCATGATGACGGGCCAGATTCTTGGCGGTTCGATGCCGATGACAGCCATTGTCTACCAGATTGTGATCATGGGTGCGATTCTGATTTCCCGTTATTTCGGCATTCATTTCTCGATTTTATTAACCCGGAAGCAGGCCTTTGATGACTATGATCGGTTAATCCGGTAGAATCGATGCAAAAAATTCCCATTAGTCAAATAATTAGTTCATTTATTTCGCCCTCGCAACGTGGTAAACTATAGAATATTGAATTCGTTTAAAAATGCGAGGTAGCAGATGTCCTATAAAGATTTAACACCCAGTACCGTCATTGAATACATCAAAGTAAATACGGATATTTTTCCAGCTGCGGCCAAACTTGAAGTTTATGAAGTTGGCGGCGGCGAAGACGACGGCGATGGTTTTGTCAATCACATCTATCGGGTATGGGATGAAAGCGGGCGATCGGTTATTCTTAAACAGGCCAAACCTTACCTGAAACTATTTGGCGAAGGGGCTCCGCTGACGGCCAAGCGCAACCAGCTGGAATCGGAAATGATCAAGTTAAGAACGGCTATCACTCCGGAATATCTGCCGGAAATGTATCACCTTGATCCAGACAATAATCTTTTTATTTATGAAGACTGCGGACGCCTGAAAATTATGCGTTTTGAATTGACCAAGGGGAAACGGTTTCCTAAATTCCCCCAACAGATGGGTGAATTTTTGGCCAAATCGAATTTTTATACCTCTGAGATCTATCTGGATCAGGTTGCCCACAAGGTACTGGCATGTAAATTTATGAACCCGGAAATGCGGGTGATTATGGAAACCATTTTGTTCCTGCGGGAATCTTTTATTGAGGGGGAAGTCGATTTACCGCCGGGAGATCCCAATCATCTGGTGATGAGTGATCTGCTCTGGGAAAAACGGGAATTGCGGGTTGAGCTCCTGAAGCTGCGGGGCATTTTCATGAAAAAGAGTGAGTGTCTGGTGCATGGCGATCTGCATACCTCCAACATTATGATTGACGAAAATGAAATGAAGATCATTGACATGGAATATCCCTTCATGGGGCCGTCCTCATCTGATAGCGGCTATCTGTTGGGGAACCTGATCTATGAATATATTGCCTGGTTCCACCATGATGAAGGAACCAAATCGTCTCGGAAAGCCTATCGTCAGGAAATACTGGGCTACATCCGCGATTTCATCAGCGAGTATCAGCGGGTTTACTGTGCAAGCTGGGATCAGGATGCTAAACCAATGTATCGTGAGTATACCGAATATCGCGATGAGCTGTTACGTACCTACATCAAAGAGGTCTGCGGTTTCGCTGGTTGCCAGATTATCAGTCGGGTCGGTAACATTGTGCCACTGCCGGATTTTGATGTGATTAAAAACCCGGTCAGCCGCAACTGTGCAAGACGTCTGTCGTTGCTGATTGCTGATGCGTTGGTTATGAAACGGGAAGAAATGGAATCGGTAGAAGACATCATTTCCTTAATCGAAACCATAACCTACCGCTATTTTGATGTGATGAAGGCGTTAAAGAACCGCAGTAAAAGCGGCCAGGCAAATTAGAAGGAATCATAAACTCAAGCGATTTTTGGCTTGAGTTTTTTGTTTGCTGAAATGTCGGCAGGGGAATGTTTATTTTTACGGAAATGTGGTAGAATAAGAATACGAAAATAGGTTGGAACGAACGGAAATCTTTTTTATAAAAAAGGAGGGCTAAAAGAAACAAGGGGTTATAAAAAGCCGGATGAGTAACTGAAAGCATGTCTGAAATCGGTTGCAAGTAAATTAGCCGGTCAAGCTGCAGTTAAGAATTTAGGATAACAGGCAGAAAGGGGATTCCAGCTATTCGCGTAAAATTATCATTCAGGAGGAAAAAGTCATGAAAAAAAATAAATTAACACTTTATCTTGTGGCCATAACGATTATGATGGTTTCGGTTCTTTTGATGGGGGCCAGCTGCAGCGCAACATCAGCCAACGTCAGCAATGCAGTGATGACAACCGGGGTAGATGACAGTTCATTGCCGATTGATGAAGTCACTTCATTTCCAGTCAATACCGACGTTTATGTAGCAGCGGAACTCCACAACGCCCCGGATGATACCGATATTACCTTTATCTGGTATCTGGAAGATCAGGTAGTCGATTCTGTGACCATCAATAACGGTGATGTCAGTGATGCACCGCTGTGGGGCATTCTGCCAGCTGAGCTGGTTACCACACCAGGCAACTATGCCGTTGAAATTTATATTGATGACCGGGAAGATCCCGATACGGTTACTGAATTTACGGTTAAGTAAAAAAATAAAAGCGCAGGTCGCCTGCGCTTTTATAATGCCCTTAAAAGGCTGCGTTAGATAATTCAAACGGCGTTTCCTGATAAACATAATAATTCAGCCAGTTGCTAAACAGCAGGTTGGCATGGCCCCGCCAGCGCACCACCGGTGGCTGAGTCGGGTCGTCATTGGGGTAGTAGTTGATGGGAATATTGATTGGTTTACCCTGGGAAACATCACGGTCATATTCACCCTTTAGGGTTAGGGGGTCGTATTCGCTGTGGCCGGTGACAAAAATCTGGCGACCGTTTTGGGCCATGACAATATAGACCCCGGATTCAGGGGATGCCGCCATGATTTCCAGATCGGGATGGGCCTCAAGTAGTTCCCGGCGGATTCCGGTGTGTCGGGAATGGGGCACATAGAAGGTATCGTCAAAGCCCCGAAAGAGTTTGACATAGGCCTGTTCCAGGTGGTGTTCAAAAACACCAAAGGCTTTTTCGGGCAACAAATACTTCTCAATTCCATAATGATAATAGAGTCCGGCCTGGGCACCCCAACAGATATGCAGGGTGGAAAAGACATTGGTTTTGCTCCAGTCCATAATCTCGGTGAGCTCGTCCCAGTAGTCTACCGCTTCAAATTCCAGGGTTTCAATCGGGGCGCCGGTAATAATCAGGCCATCAAACCGTTGCGCTTTGATATCTTCAAAATAACAATAGAAAGAGCCTAGATGTTCGGACGGGGTGTTTTTACTTTCATAGGTTTTTGTTTGCAGTAGGGTTACCTCAATTTGCAGCGGTGTATTTCCTAAAAGCCGCAACAGCTGGGTTTCAGTGGTGATTTTAGTCGGCATCAGATTGAGAATGGCAATTTTTAAGGGCCGGATATCCTGATGACTGGCCCGGTCAGCATCCATCACAAAGATGTTTTCATTGGTCAGAATCTGACTGGCGGGCAGATTAGTGGGTATTTTTATCGGCATTGGTTCACCTCCGGGTGATTGATTAAAAACTAAAGCGCCTGAGAAAAGGCCTGATCGAGATCAGCCAGAATGTCGTCACTGTGTTCCAGTCCAATCGACAATCGGATCATATCTTCAGTAACACCGGCAGCAATCAGGTCATCACCAGACAATTGCTGATGCGTGGTGGTGGCGGGATGAATCACCAGCGATTTGGCATCGGCAACGTTGGCCAGATGGGTAAACAGGGTCAGGCTGTCAATAAATTTACGGGCGGCGGCGATGCCGCCTTTGATGCCAAAGGTGAAGATCGAACCAGGGCCTTTTTTAAAGTATTCGTCAGAAAGAGACTTATATGGATTATCAGAAAGTGACGGATAGTTAACCCAGGAAACCTGAGGGTGGTTGGTCAAGTAAGAGACCACTTTCTGAGTGTTTTCAAGATGCCGATCCAGGCGCAACGACAGGGTTTCCAGACCCTGTAACAGTAGAAAGGCATTAAAGGGACTGATGCAGGCACCGGTATCCCGGAGCAACTGAACCCGGGCTTTGACAATAAAGGCTGCGGCACCAATGTCGGTGGCGTAGGTAATGCCGTGATAGCTGGCATCGGGGTGGTAAACAGCGGGAAGCGGTACGCTGCCAGCCCAGTCAAAGCTGCCGCCGTCAACGATGATGCCGCCGATGGTGGTGCCGTGTCCGCCGATAAATTTGGTAGCCGAATAAACTACGATGTCGGCACCAAAATTCAGTGGCCTAAATAAGTAGGGGGTGGCAAAGGTGTTGTCAACAATCAGTGGCAACCCGTTATCGTGGGCGATTTGGGCCACGGCTTTGACATCAACAATATTAATAGCCGGATTCCCCAGTGATTCGATATAGATGGCCTTAGTATTTTCATTGATGGCAGTGCGGAAATTCTCAGGGTCATCCGGGTTAACAAAGGTCGTTGTAATGCCGAGCCGGGGCAGGGTGGCGCTTAAGAGATTGTAGGTACCACCATAAAGGGTGGATGCGGCCACCAGTTCATCTCCGCTACCGGCGATATTGAGAATGGTGGCAGTAATGGCTGCCGAGCCGGAAGCAAAGGCCAGGGCACCGACGCCGCCTTCTAAAAGCGCCATCCGTTCTTCTAGAACACTGGTGGTGGGATTCATAATCCGGGTATAAATATTGCCCGGTTCTTCCAGGCCAAATAGCCTTTGGGCGTGTTCGCTGTTGTCAAAAACATAAGAGGTGGTCTGATAAATGGGAACCGCCACCGCATGGGTGGTGGGATCAGGGCTTTGACCGCCATGGAGTTGGAGCGTTTCAAATTTTCGGGTATCCTTCATAATCGTATCTCCTTATATCATTATTAATAAATTACATATCATTCCAGTAGGAATTATAAGCAATATAACATAAATAACCAGATCTTGTCAATATGTAAAGCAAAGAATGAAAAATTAACACGTTTTTAATCACTATTTATTTGACATTGATAAAAATTAGGTCTATAATAAACCAAAATACACGTTACAGGTCAACAAGGTTGTGGAAAAGTTCATTTTCTTTGTTGTAAGGTGTCCTGAGAGGAATATCATGGCAGAGTTAAGAAGAAACTTAAATGAATATTATTACGTTAACACCCAAAGCTATTGGTTTTTTAGCTTTGGTTATTTTGCGTACAATCAATTAAGTTCCTTTGAGAATCCCAACCCATGAGAAATTTTTAGCGATACCGGTGTATTGAATAAAAGTTGATTTTTAGGAGGCTTCTTAGGAAGTCTCCTTTTTTTTCGCAAGTCAAAGGCCAAAGATCATGCTGGCAATTTGGATGCTGACTGCGAATCACCAGAAATCAGTAAGGCGCTTTCTGGTGGTCTTCGGTGCACAGAAGATAAAAATGGGGCCGAGTGATCAGTTCGTAAATTAATGGAGGAAGAAAATGATAATAGTTGTTAAACCCAACACCAAAGAAGAAGATATTCAGAGGTTAATCAAGATGATTGAAACACAGGGATTAAACATTCATTACTCAAAAGGTGTGGATCACACCATTCTAGGAATAGTAGGGGATACAACCTTGGCAGATGTGGAAAAAATCCGTTCAAACCGTATTGTAGAAAATGTACTTAGAGTTCAGGAACCCTATAAAAAAGCCAATCGTCTCTTTCATCCCGATGATACCATCATTAACGTCAAGGGCCGAAAAATCGGTGAAGGGACAATCAGTGTGATGGCTGGCCCCTGTTCGGTGGAGAGCGAAGAACAGGTTGTAGCGATTGCCAGAAGTGTCAAAGCTTCCGGAGCAACCTTTTTGCGGGGCGGAGCTTTCAAGCCACGAACCTCACCCTATGCGTTTCAGGGCTTGGGATATGAAGGATTGGAGTTACTTAAGATCGCCAGAAAAGAAACCGGATTGCCAATTGTTAGCGAACTGATGTCGCTGGAGCATTTGCAAGCTTTTGAAGATGTCGATATTATTCAGGTAGGTGCCAGAAACATGCAGAATTTTGATTTGCTCCGGGAATTGGGAAAAATTGACAAGCCGATCTTACTTAAACGGGGGATGTCATCGACGATGCAGGAATTCCTGATGTCGGCTGAATACATCATGAAGGAGGGCAATGATAAGGTAATTCTCTGCGAACGGGGCATTCGCACCTTTGAAACCGCCACCCGAAATACCCTGGACATCAGCTGTATTCCGGTGCTCAAGCAAAAGAGTCACTTACCGATTATTATTGACCCCAGTCATGCCACCGGGCTGTCCTGGACGGTTGAAGCATTGACCAAGGCCGCCATCGCTGCCGGTGCCGATGGGGTGATGATTGAGGTTCATAACAATCCGGAAGAAGCCCTGTGTGACGGCGAACAGTCGATTACCCCGGAACAATTCCATAAAATTATGATCACGGTCAAAAAATACGCCGAATTTGAGAACAAGGTGATGTAATGAAAAAACGTGAAGATTCCATCGTTGGCTTTATCGGCCTGGGTCTGATGGGTGGGGCTTTGGCCATGGGACTCAGGAAGCAGGGGCCCCGAGAAATCTGGGCTCATGATTTAAACCCGTCGGTGATTAAAAAGGCCTTGGATCAGGGCGTGATTGATCAAGGGGTCTGGGACTCAGCGGGGCTTCAAAAAATGCTGCCCCAATGCGATCTGGTGTTTATCTGCCTGACCCCAATGGACACCCTGGCTTTTTTAGCCCTGTACATGGAAGACTTCAAGCCGGGGGCGATTGTCACGGATATTATCGGGGTCAAAGAAGTGGTCTTTAAAAACCTCGGCAATCTATTGCGCAAAGATATCGATTATATTCCCGGACACCCGATGGCGGGCAGTGAAAAAGAAGGCTTCGGCGGGGCCGATGATCGGATCTTTAAGAACCGGAATTATATTTTGACCCCCTTACCCTCCAATCAGCCGGAGAATATTGGGTTGATCCGGGACATTGTTACGGATCTGGGTTTTAATCATATTGTTGAAACCACCACCGAAATTCACGACCAGAAAATAGCCTTCACCTCCCAGCTTTGCCATGTGATTGCGGCGGCCCTGGTTGATTGTGATGATGATCTGTCGATTACTGATTTTGAGGGCGGCAGCTTTGGTGATCTGACCCGGATTGCCATGATCAATGCCCCCATGTGGACGGAATTGTTTATGTGCAACCGTAAAAATTTGCTTGATCAGATTGAGAAATTTGAGACCAGCCTGGCTGCCATGAAAGACATGATCCGTTTGGATGAAAAGGAAGAATTGATTGATCGACTTCAATCAGTACGGGAAAAACGCATTGCCATGGGGGAGATTCGGGCGGCGAAAAGCTTAAAAAATCTGTGAGTTTGCTTAAGAGATGCGCTGTGAAAACTATTACATCAGCCTGAAAATGATTACGCTATTGACTTAATTAAATATGGGAGTATACTCTAGGTAAAGAAACATTTGAAATCATAATTTTTAGTGGGAACAAAACGAAGAGGGTAAAAGTTAAATAAATAATTGGAGCAAAAAGATCATGAAATTATGTCATCTGCCATCCCTTGGTATGAGAAACATAAAAACGGTGCTGGCAGTATTCATCTGTGTGGTGGTATTTGCAATAATGGGACCGGAGTTTAATCCACTGTTTGCTGCAATTGCAGCGGTGCTTACCATGGGGCCGAGCATTGAAAATTCCATCGAAACTGGTTGGAATCGGATATTGGGAACCATCTTTGGTGGAGCAGCGGGACTGCTGGGCATTTTTGCCGCTAACTTAATTCCTTATGAATTTGCCTATGTGGCTATTATTCCGCTGGGTATTATGTTACTGATCTATCTATGTAATAATTTTCATAAAGCAGGTGCCATTGTTATTACCTGTGTGATGTTTCTCAGTGTCATGACCACCTATCCCCAGGACGCTGGCAGCTACATGCTGGCAATGTTAAGGCTGCTGGAAACAGCATTTGGGATCATTGTGGCGTTTTTAATCAATCGTTTTATCAAGGTTCCGGAATGCGACGAAAAGTCAGCTGATGAGGGATCAGAAACAGAAAAAGAGCTGGTCACCGAGGCAGAAAAACCGGGTAATGACCATCAGAAGTTTAAAGTATCAAGTTTTTTGTATATGCTATTCAAACCATAGGTTTTACGTTTATTCTGGATTTTTGTGACGTCTGGACAAACTAAAATATAATTACCCCTCCCCTTAAAAAAGAGACCACCCGAATACCAGGTGGTCTTTTTTTAGTAAAAAAAATTATTTAAGATGACCGATTACCGTCAGTTTTGCGTTGAAGACCGCCGCCAGTTCGGGTAAGGCAAAAGGTTTGATACTGGCAATTACGGTGGTGGCCGGACCGGCAGAATCCACTACATTCAGATTATTGGGCATCGCTTCAAATTGGTACTGATGAATGGCGGCAAGATTGGTGGCTTCGTATAAAATTCCCTTGGAGCCGCAGGGGACAATCTCATTAACAGCGGGATTTTCGGTTAAGGTTTTAAGATCCTGATAATCGGCGATTTCCGGATCACCTTCGAGAACAAGAGCGGCCCCGAATTTGGGTTTGCCAATGCAGATCACTAAATCCCCGGGTGCAGAGGGGGTGATTCGTAATCGCTTGGCGATGCCCACAACAAAAATGCCAAAGCCGGTCATACAGGTTTTGAAATTTTCTTCAGTTGAACCGTTAATGGGTAGTTCCCCGATGCCAGCCCGCGCCAGTTCTTCCTTAATTCCCTGGATCAGGGCAGCGCCAGTGGGCTCCATTTCACCGACGATGGTGTTGGAAAGACTGATAATCTCGGTGCCGCAGGATAGCAGCTCAAAAAGACAGACCCGGGCGGCAAAAATCGAAATATATTTTGTAGGAACACACAATTCGTCCCCGGGCTTCTCTCCGACACCACCACTGCTGTCACAGGCCGTGACCAGGAGGGTATCGGGAAGCTCAAGGACCGACAGGTCACGATATTGATAAGTTTTCATCAGATCCTCCTTTGGGGGATTGGTTTGCTAATAGTGAAAGTGTCCTGGGCTTGGTGAGTCATTTGGTAATAGCGGCAGTAGGGTAAACACTAGCCAGTTAAACCTGGGTTGAGGTTACCGAAGCGACCTGATTTTTAACTGACAGTGGTAAGGCTTTAAAGATCAGAGCGGCAATCAGAGCGTTGATGCCGCCGACCAGCGCCAGGGGAAACATCATTGCGATAACTCCAGGCCAGGTTAACATTGGAATCAGTAGCGGCGAACACAGTAACAAAAGGATCGGGCCGTTACAGACGGCGGCAACGATAACGCTGACAATCAGAGCGACAATTTCGCTACTGGCCTTTTTAACAAAAACATAAGTATACCAAGTGGCTACCATGATTAACCCCATTCCCAGGCCAATGGCCAGGTGAACCGGTAGGGTCATCGGGAATCCCGAGGTAAGGGCGGTTAAAAGATGACCAATAATCGCAATAATTGCGCCCGCCACAGGGCCCATCAGCAGGGTGCCTAAAAAAGCCGGTAGTGAATCAAAGGCAATGGTGCCAAAAACTTTTAACTGGGCGCCTACAAAAGAAAGGGCAATTAAAAGTGCCATAAAAACTAATTGTCGGGTGTTGATTTTCATAACGAACTCCTTGATTTTTATTATAAAGCATTTGATGGCCAAAGAAAAGACGAACCGATTCCGGTGCCAAACAAAAAAGCCCACATCCAATACAGATGTGAACTTTACCGTCGTCCAAATGGAATCATTTTTGGCAGGTCTCCTGAGTCCGTTTCATCGCATCTTGTCCCTTCCCGTGAGGTGGTGATGACAAGTGCTCCAACGATACAGTGGTGGGTCCCTACAGGATTTTAACCTGTTTCCCTATTCTCCTTTTACAAGGCACCAAAAAAGCTTTATTTACATGGAAGCATAATAGCATATCCGGGATTGGCTTGTCAAATTAAAATTGACCGGGACTAATAATCAGTACAAGCAAAAAAGCAAAGCGGGAATTAAGAATTTCGGGATTGGGGGTAAATTCTGGTGTAAATCAAACCCGAAAAAACCGGACCAACCGAAAATTATCGCCAAATATTCCAGCTATAATTCATTGTCTAAAACCCTTGGAGTATGATACAATACAGCTCAAAATGATTAATACTATGAGGTATAAAAATTGATTCTAATGATCGACAACTATGATTCTTTCACCTATAATTTAGTCCAGTATCTGGAGGGACTCAATGAAACGGTGATCGTAAAAAGAAATGATAAAATCACTCTCGACGAGATTGCTGCGATGGCACCGTCGATGATTGTTTTATCGCCGGGGCCATGTACCCCCAACGAATCCGGCATCTGTCTGGATGTGGTTCACCGTTTTAAGGGACAAATCCCGATTCTGGGAATTTGTCTGGGACATCAGATCATTGGTCAGGCCTTTGGCTGTACGATTACCAAAGCGCTGGAGCCAGTGCATGGCAAGGTTCATGCCATTGCCCATGACAATGTCGGAGTCTTTGACGGTCTTAATAATCCCCTGAAGGTGACGCGCTACCATTCTCTGGTGGTGGAAAACCGGGATATTCCCGATTTTTTTGAGATTACCGCCAGAACCGATCAAAATGAGATTATGGGGATGCGCCATAAGGATTATCATATCGAAGGGGTGCAGTTTCATCCTGAAGCGATTCTCACCGAAATGGGCATGGAATTACTGGATAACTTTTTTCAAGCGACAAAAGAAAATGGTGTGCGATGCTAATACAAGAAATAAAAACCGACCTAACAAGTTTTGAAAGCTATCTTTTATTTAAGGATGAGCCCTACAGTTTCTTCCTCGACAGCGGGAGAGACCCGGACAGCTTGGGACGTTATTCATTTATCGGCGGGGATCCGCTGCTGGTCTTTACCAGCAAGGATAATGACATCACCATTAAAACCAAGACGGAGACGAAAACGGTTACTGGCGATCCTTTTGATGAACTGCAAAAACTATTAAAACAGTATAAAATGGATTATTCATCGCCGTTTCCGTTTATTGGCGGGGCGGTCGGTTATTTTGGCTATGATCTTTGTCATCATCTGGAAGCCTTCCCCCGGACGGCAGTGGATGATGTTAATGTCCCGGATTGTTTTATGGGCTTTTACGATGGCATTGTGATTATCGATCATAAAGAAGAAAAAACCTATGCGGCGGCTCTGGGGATTGAAGAAAACGAAGCCGATATTGTCAGCCGCTTAGCCGCTCGATTTGCCGGTGATCCCAAGGTCGCCATTCGTTCGGACTTTAAAATCAATGAAAATCTGGAATTCCGGGGTAATTTTACCAAACCGGAATATCTAAAAGCCCTGGATGCGGTGCATGAATATATTTTAGCTGGAGATATTTACCAGACCAATCTGACTCAGCGCTTTAATGCTGATTTACAGTTAAGCCCATTGGAATTATACAGTGAACTTAGAAAAATCAACCCGGCTCCCTTTGCCAGCTATATTGATTTTGGGGTCGGTCAGATTGTCTCCAGTTCGCCGGAGCGTTTTATTCTGGTTCAGGGAAAAAACATTGAAACCCGACCGATCAAGGGCACCATGCCCCGGGGCAAAACTCCGGCAGAAGATGCGGCCAATCGTGAGACCCTGGTCAACAGTGAAAAGGACAAAGCCGAGCTATTGATGATTGTCGATCTGGAACGGAATGATCTCGGTAAAATTGCCAAAACCGGCACCGTCAAGGTACCGGAATTGTTTAAGCTGGAAGAATATCAGACCGTTTTTCACCTGGTCTCCACAGTGACGGCCGAACTGAAGGACGAATTGGATGCCATTGACTGTGTTAAGGCGACCTTCCCTGGCGGTTCAATTACCGGGGCACCAAAGATTCGGGCGATGGAGATTATTGATGAACTGGAGCCGACCCAGCGAAACATTTATACCGGTTCGATTGGCTATATTGGTTTTAACGGTGATCTGGATCTGAACATCGTCATCCGCACGATTGTCTGCAAGGATGGCAAAGGCTATTTTCAGGTTGGCGGCGGGATCGTCTGGGATTCCGACAACGAGTCCGAGTATCAGGAAACCTTTGATAAGGGGCGAGCCCTGATGGATGCATTGAAACGGTATTAAAATGGACTACGTCAGTTATAACGGGGAAATTTTAAAAAAACCGCAGATGCCGCTGGATCAGGGCTTTCTTTATGGCTATGGGGTGTTCGAAACCATCAACGTGGCCCAGGGCAAGCTGGTTTTCTTTGAGGATCACATGGAACGGTTCAAACAGAGTGCCCTGGTGTTGGGCCTGAAGTTGACCATTCATCCTGATCAGATCCGAAGCGAGTGTCAGCAGATTATTGACAAAAATGCGATGATTCGGGGTGGCCTAAGGGTTACTCTCAGTAAGGGACTAACCGCTGATAACCTGCTGATCACGGCCCGGGAAAACCATTATGACCGTCGGATGTTTGAGCAGGGTGTGAAAATTTGCACCGCTGATACGATCCGCAATGAAAAATCCCGGTTAGTGAGTATTAAGTCCAACAATTATCTGGAGAACCTGCTGATATTAAATGAAGCCAAAGCCCTAGGCTTTAGCGAAGCGGTTTTTTATAACACCCAGGGCCATCTGGCTGAGGGGTGTATGACCAATATCTTTTTAATCAAAAACGGCCAAGTCGGCACCCCGGCAAGGGATTGCGGGCTGCTGGCCGGGATTGTCCGCAACCGGGTAATTGACTTGCTAAAAACCAATCAGATCCCAATCGCAGAGGGGTACTACAGCAGTGATTGCTTGCTGGCAGCGGATGAAGTTTTTATCACCAATTCGCTGATGGAAATCATGCCGGTGAAGCAGCTCGATAAACGATGTTACGGGGTTGGCCCAGAAACCCTGACGGCCCGGATCGATGGGTTATTTCAACAAGCCTGGGGGCAGCGTTAAGAGGTGGCATAGTTTGAATTATTAATCAACAAAATTAAGCACCAGCCTTGCTATGGAGAGAAAAATTCGTGGCAGGGCTTTTTGTTGATGATAAAAAGCGTAATAATTTGTGACCGCTTTTGTCGATTGGACGCAAACTGTGTTAAAATACCTTTAATAAGCGAAGTAAATAGCAAAACCAAGGCAATGGTTGTTTTGGCATTGGAAAATGGCAAGTTATCAATTAATTTTAAAAAGCATGAGGTGATAAAATGAGTACACAATTGGATCGTGAAAAAGCACTGGCATTATTAAAAGAATATAATGAAAGTGAATCTCTGGTTAATCATGGCCTGGCGGTTTCGGGGGTGATGGAACATTTTGCCAGACTGGAAGGGGAAGATCCGGAGTACTGGGGCATTGTCGGACTGCTGCATGATCTGGATTATGAAAAGTACCCCGATCAGCACTGTGTTAAAGTGGTCGAAATTCTGGAAGCGAACGATTACGAGCGCGCCTTTATCAATAGTGTGGTCAGTCATGGCTTTGGTCTCTGCGCCGACGTCGAGCCCACCCACCAGATGGAAAAAATTCTCTATGCCACCGATGAGCTGGCCGGACTGATTACTGCCTGTGCCTATATGCGGCCATCCAAAAGCGTTAATGATCTGGAACTGAAATCGGTGAAAAAGAAATTTAAAACTGCCAGTTTTGCCGCCGGGGTTAATCGTGAGGTGGTTACCAAAGGCGCCGAAATGGCCGGTTATTCGCTGGATGAGCTGATGCAGGAAACGATTCTGGGTATGCGGGCCGTGGCCGATGAGATCGGCCTGGGAAGTAATGAAGCTTAATCTTCCGGTTGCGGTAGAAAAGGCCTTTAAACAACTGGAAAGCTGTGGATTCTGTGGATATCTGGTGGGCGGCTGTGTCCGGGATTTTCTGCTGGGCACCCCGCCGACGGACTTTGATATGACCACCGACGCCACCCCAGATGAAATTATCGCCTGTTTTTCTGACCATCGGGTCGTTGAAACAGGCATCCGCCACGGTACCGTAACCGTCATGATTGAAGGAATGGCGATTGAAATAACCACCCATCGGATTGAAGGTGATTATTCGGACAATCGCCGTCCGGATACGGTAGTATTTACCCGAAATCTGGCCGATGACCTGGCCCGGCGGGATTTTACCATCAATGCGATGGCCTATCATCCTAAAAAAGGTCTAATTGATCTGTTTGCGGGCAGTCAGGATATTAAGAATAAAATGATCCGCTGTGTTGGCGATCCGCACCAGAGACTGGCCGAGGACGCCCTGCGGATTCTGCGGGGCCTGCGTTTTGCCGCAGTTCTGGGCTTTACCCTGGAAATGGAAACCGGCATGGCAATCCGGCAGAATTGTGGACAACTTTGTCATATTTCGGCCGAGCGGATTGCCGCTGAACTGGATAAACTGATCTGTGGAAAAAATGTCAAAGCAATCATCCTGGCCGAAACCGCCGTGCTGGGGGTGGTGATCCCGGAGCTGTTGCCAGCTAAAAACTTTGATCAGATGAATCCCCACCACTGCTATGATGTCCTGACCCATACGGCGGTGGCCATGGAAACCTTGGCGCCGGTGCCCCGGTTGCGCTGGGCGATGTTGTTTCACGATCTGGGAAAACCTGCAACCTTTACCCGGGATGAAGCTGGTGTTGGTCATTTTAAAGGTCATAGCAAGGTATCGGAAGCGATGGCCCGGGCGCGATTAACTGCTCTGCGGATCCGTAAAAGTATTATTGATTCGGTCTGTCTGCTGATAAAATACCACGATACCCTGATTGAGTCTGATAAAAAGAGTGTCAAGCGCTGGCTGAACCGTTTGTCGGAGCCCCTGTTTCGGGATCTGATTGCAATTAAGCGGGCTGATAACCTGGCCCAGGCGCCAGAGTATCGTGACCGGTTGGCATCGCTGCAAAGACTGGAAGTGCTGCTGGATCAGGTGATTGCCGAAGCGGCCTGCTTTTCACTAAAAGATCTGGCTGTCAACGGTCATGATCTGATTGACCTGGGGATCACCAACGGGGCCGAAATCGGTTGGATTCTTAATCAACTGCTGGCCGGTGTCATGGATGAAGTTTATCAAAATGAAAAAGAAGTTTTAATTGAAAAAGCAAAGGAGATACACAAATGCTAATTGACAGCCATGCCCATATTGACGATCAGAAATTTAACGAGGACCGGGAAGCGGTGCTGGAAAATGCCCGGGCTGCCGGAGTGGAGCTGATCATTAATCCCGGTGCTGATGAAGCCTCCAGCTTCCGGGCCGTGGCAATGAGTGAAAAATATCCGATGGTTTATGCCACTGTGGGGATTCATCCGCATGACGCCAAGGATTACGATGCCCAAAAACATGATGCCCTGTTAAGGGAATGGGCAAAAAAAGAAAAGGTGGTGGCGATTGGCGAAATTGGTCTGGACTACCACTATGACTATTCCCCCCGGGATGTCCAGCAGGAGGTCTTTATCCGCCAGCTGATCATCGCCAAAGCGGTGGCGCTGCCGATTGTGATTCATAACCGGGAATCGATGGAGGATATGATTAGGATCTTAAAGGAATATTTTGCGCCGGAGTACGGTGGCATCATGCACAGCTACAGTGGCTCGGTGGAAATGGCCAAGGTCTTTCTGGAGATGGGCTTTCATCTATCGATTTCCGGGCCACTGACCTTTGGCAACGCCCGGAAACTGCCGGAAGTCGTCGCCATGATGCCCTTGGAGCGGTTACTGATCGAAACCGACAGTCCCTATCTGACACCCACCCCCCATCGCGGCAAACGGAATGAGCCAGCCTATGTGGGTTTGGTGGCGGCCGAAATTGCCCGGATCCGGGGGATGGCGGTGGAAGAGGTGGCCGAAATTACCACCTGTAATGCCAAAAGAGTGTTTGGTATCAGTGAAAAGACGAAATAAATAAAAAAAGCAAATCAATTATTCATTTTCCTTGACAATCAATGTAAATTCAGATAAAATGTTTAGCGTACCTTCGGGACAGAAAATGAATTAAGGGGTATCGCCAAGCGGTAAGGCAATGGACTCTGACTCCATCACTCGCAGGTTCGAATCCTGCTACCTCTGCCAATTTGTATTGAAACAGCCATCTGTAAACTGTGGTCACTTCACTAACCTTAACGGTTTCCCAGAAGTTTCCCACAAGATTTTACGGTTGGCTTTTTTCTTTGTCTTTTTTGGTGCATATAGCCCGTCAATTTTGGCGGTACCGCCTGGACTTTTAGCGATTCCAAAACATGGATATAAGTTCCTAATGTGGTCGAAACATTGGCATGACCAAGAAGCACCTGGACCGTCTTTGGGTTTTCGCCCATTTCAAATAGGCGGGTGGCGTATGTATGCCTGAGGTCATGGAAGGTCTTTTCTGGTATTCCCATGTCAGTATACACCTTTTTAATTCGCTTTAAAACATTCCCTCGTTCATACCCCGTGCCGATCGGTGTGCAGAATACCAGGGTCTCATTATCCTGATCAAAACCCATTCGCTTCATTTCTTTTTTCTGCTTAATCTGGTGCTCCAATAAAATGCCCTTTGTTCGCAACGGCAGGGGGATAACCCGGCGGGAGTACACTGTTTTGGTGGTGGAGATATCCTGCTTCCATTTGTTGGCCTCCTGGTCCTTGATGAAAGACAAAGTCTTTGTGACCCGGATTTCCATTTTGTCAAAGTCCACATCATCCCAATTTAAAGCAAACAGTTCGCCCATTCGCATCCCGGTGTCCAGGGCTGTATTGAATAGTGCATGCAATTTATGATCATTGGTTCGCTTAATAAAGTCAAACTGTTCTTCCAGAGATAATGGATTGACCTTTGATTTTTTATCAATCAGTGTGGCGCTGTCAACAGGGATCTTAAGTGCTCCTGAGAAGTCCTTTAAGATCCGCTGGGTCTCATAGGCATAACGAATGCAAGGCTTGATGATCCGGTGCATGGTCTCCACCGTCTTACTGGATTTCTTTTTTTCGAAGATCGTATTGTAATGATCCTGAACGTCGTTGATTTTGAGGTCCTTCAATTTGATTAACTCGATCCGGTAACCTTTGATGTGGTTTCTATGGCATGATTTATAGCGCTCTACGGTTGCTGGCTTCTTATCGATCAGGTGAACATTTGTAAGCCAATCGTCAAAATAAGCGCCGAAAGTGACTTTGTCTTCCACAATTCCGAATCTGGTCTTTTCTTCAGCAATACGGACCTTCTCTTTTAATTCCTTTAGTGTTTTGGCGGTGATGTCTTTTGTTTTCTGGGTTACTGGATCATAAAGGCGATGCCTGAAATAGGTGTGGCCTTTCACGACCTTCTTGTCATACTTCATTTATTATACCTCCTGAATTTTGGGCATAAAAATACCCGGATGTTGTAAAAATCCGGGATATAAAGTATAATATTGGTGTGTGTATACTGTGATTTATATCCCGGTATATGTAAAGCCGTTCGGGTACTGGTAATACCCGGGCGGTTTTTTTATATTTATTGTGTAATTTGATAATATTTAGCAATCAATGACGGTATTGTTATTTTGCCGCCGAGAGTTGAATTATAGGACATCAGGCCGTCATAAGTGCCCCAAAGCGTAACGGTGTCTTCTTCCAGTATTCTACCTTGACCGAATGCGCCCGTATAATCAACGTAAAACATCTGATCATAATTATCGTCAATGGCTATTCTATATTGAGCACCGTTTGATTTTTCCATTACCTGGACGACTTTACCAGTGATAACAAGTTTCATATTATTATAACTGTCGGGAGTTCTGGCTAGATCATCATAAGGTTGGGCGACGCAAGCGGCTTTGAAATCAGGTTCGGAAATCTCTTTGACTGCCGTTTGTTGAGTAGTTTGTGATTTTGGCGACGAACCGCTGGCCGGAGTATTCATGATATTGGCCCACATCGATGCGAATAGTACGACAACCAAAACAATGCCTAATGTGATCCAATTATTCCGTCTTATTTTTCGTTTCGTTTCTTCTTTGACATCTGTCGGTTGCGTGGTTACTTTTGGGGCTTCTTGTACTGGTGCTGCTTGTACAACAGGCGCTCCGCACTCGGAACAAAACTTCTTTCCCTCGACACTTGCGCCGCATTCTGAACAAAATTTCATAACAACTTACCTCCTAAATAAGATAAGTTTATTATAGATCATACTGAAAAGCATTGCAATGGATTTACATTTTTCGTCTTAACTCTTTGACCACTCCGAGGATCGT
This sequence comes from Acetobacterium wieringae, assembly GCF_023700225.1. NCBI lineage: Bacteria > Bacillati > Bacillota > Clostridia > Eubacteriales > Eubacteriaceae > Acetobacterium > Acetobacterium wieringae. Next base: position 3,225,669 of record NZ_CP097897.1, on the reverse strand, counting down.
AACACCATCTTTACCGGGCTGATATGTTTTAGGAGGGTATTCCGGGTTGAAAGGCTTTAGAGTAACAGATCCATCATCATTCTTGTGAACTTCTTTGAGGGTGGCATCGTAACCATTGACATAAACGACAGCGTCCTGACCGTTATTGCAGTCGGGTGTAACTTCAATGATTACGACATCACCTTCAAAATATTTTGGGTACATGCTGTCACCTTTGACGATCAGAGCGATGAATTCTTTGCCGAAACGAGTCCATGCAGCGGGAATTTCTTCATAACCGATCACGTCCTCAACAGCTTCAATCGGTTGACCTGCTGGAACCGATCCATATACTTTGATGGTGATGGTGTCTGTGGGGATGGTGATGGGGGTGATGTTGGAAATGTCAGAATGCTTGCCTTTCGATTCTATGAGATCGGATTTTTGTATGCCGAAATAATTTGCCATTAATTCGATCTTATCGATGCGGGGGTATTTTTTCCCATTGACCCAGTCGGCCACAGTAGTGTAGCTTAAGTCAAGCGCAGAGCACAGGTCGTTTCGCGATTTGCCGTGTAAATCCATATAATGTCTTAAATTTTCAGCCAATACCTGTTTGTTTCCTAAATCACTCATTTCTCAACACCCTTTCAAATTTTAATTAAGCTGATTATATGTTAAAAGCGTAAATAAATCAATTAAATTCTAAAAAAATTACGCTTTAGGCATTGACAAGACGCTTAAAGCGTAATACAATAAGAGCATGAAAGCGAGGTGATGAGAGTGAAAATGACATTAAAAGCCGCAAGGGTTAATAAGTCGCTCACCCAATTACAGGCGGCTGAAATACTGGGAGTTACAGAAGATACGGTCAGCAACTGGGAGCGAGGAAAGTCATACCCAGATGCGTTAATGATCAAAAAAATCGAAAAGGTTTATGGCGTTAAATATGACGACATAATTTTTTTACCGAAAAATAACGCTTTAAGCGTTTAAGTAACATTTAAGAAAGGAGCAACAATATTGAAAAAACTAACAATTGAAGATGCCCGCAAATCTCATGTCGAAATACCCGACAAGGAATTAGAGATCATGCTCAAAATCTTAAACGAGCAGATTGAAGCGGCGGAAAAAAGAGATCCGGATGAAAAGATTGAAGTCAGCTATAAAACTCTGGTCTGTCTCCTAAGACACGTTGAAGCGAGTCGGGACGTTGATTGCTTCCCTCAAAGTTGGTGCGTCACTGCGTGCACGTTCTGCCCATTGTTATATGTTGGCAACACTTGCCGCCCAGGTGAATGGCATGAAAATATGAAACCTGCTATTGAATCAACTGGTATTCGGGTTAGGATTGGGAGAAAAAATTACCTCCGTCAAGCAAGTGACAGAGGCAACTCTTAAACTGCTAGGGCTAAAGAATTAAATTTTCTTTTGCTGAAGCGATTACCGGACATTCGTCCCGATGGTGGTAAGTGCAATTATCACTATTATCGCATGAATAGCCGACAATGTAGCGGTCTTCGTGATCATTGCCAAGCTGCTTGATACAGTTGATATCCACTTCAATTTCGTAATCGACATCAGCGTGAGGACAATGATCAGAATAAGATTTGGTAATGTGTTTTATATCCACAACCATTCACCTCCTTCCTGATATTCAATTATATCAGATCGAGAGGGCACAGAAAGGAAAACAATTTGAAAGTAACCTTCTACAGCTCAAGACCTGAAGAAAATAATAAGATCCCAATAAGGGTTGAGGATGATGTATGCAAGATCACCATAAGACCGCAGGCCCCCAACGAAGTTGTCACACGTAAAAATGATAACGGGGTGGAGGTTGTTCGAGGGGATCTTGTCACAATTGAAACGTCAAGCGGCGTTGACGAATTCATAAATGAAAACAATGACTGTTACATTGAAATTGTCGACGAGTCACAAAAGACCCGCCGACAATAGAATCATTGTTTTAAAACTTCATAAGTCGCTGGGCAATCTTTGTAACCGATATTGCAGTCATCGCCATGCGAACAGGTTTCGACAGTTTTCTTTACGGGAAATGGTTTGTTGCCTACGCTTGCAGGACGCGTCGTTTTTATTACAGTTTCCTTGTAATCAATCGTCACTGTATCGTTAGCAAATCCGCAAAATATTTGAAAATCCATTTTATTATCTCCTTTCTTTGAATTTCAGCGGTGTGACGCTGATAGTTTAAGTATAAGAGGTTGAACAAAAAGAAACAAGAGAAATGAGGTGTAAAAAATTGAATGACAAATTTATTCTCAAATGCCCACGGCGTCAAAACATCGGTAAGTTGGTAACAATCGACCTGGCGACGTGGGAGGTGCTTAATAACCTCAAAAATGAAACCGGTGTGGCCATGGGCCCGATCCTAAAGCAGATGGTCGATTTCGCAATGGAACGGATTGAATTAGTGGAAGAATAGAAAGGAGTAAATAGCATGCAGAATCTAAACCAAGTACCTACTAAAGATTTAGTAGAGGAATTATTGAAACGTGAGGGTGTTAAACAAATAATTGCCGAACCATATCAAGATGTAATCATAAAACAAAATGGTCCGGCAATTATTCTAGTAGTTACCGACTAACCAATTTTTGTATACGGGTAAACTCCTTTAATGTGAGCCGCTAAATATCCACCATGGGATGAAGCTGACATCAACGAATTGTAAACCGATTCAGGAACGCCTGAATAAGAATATAAGCCGCCCGCGTGAAACCGGATATACAAAATTCCATTTTCATAACCGATGCTACTAATATTCGATGAAGAAACTGGTTGCATGTTCATAACATTCACCTCCTTTCGCAGATTTACCAGCGGTAGGACGCTGATAACCTAAGTATAGGAGTATGAACAAAAAGAAACCACGGTGATGTCATGAAAACAACAAATAATGTCATGAAAAGGAGGCAACCAAAATGCCGAACATCGTAACTAAAGCAGAGGCCTGTAAAATCTTACACCTCAGCCCACAGCGAATTGAACAGTTTTCGAAGCACCCTGAATTCCCGGGTGTGCGGATCGGCAGAAAATGGGTCATTAATGCAGACCTGTTGTGGGATTTTTTACAAATATGGGACAAAGAAGGGAGAAACAAACAATGAATAAAGATAACTATATCCGATTACTCGAAAAGGAAAATCAGGAGTATTTTGAGAAGGCGATAAAGACAATGAAAGACTGTTGTTGTCACGAAATCCCTGAGTTGAATTGTGAGATTAACGAGCTGCTGGACGACCTGAATGACCTACAGGCCGATTGGGCAGCGGATTACGCTGAGTACCGGAAGACGCTGGAAGTCCTAAAAGAGCAAAATACCCGAGAGTGTGACTTAAATGTGCGGCTTCAGGGTAAGATTGCGGGATTACAGGATGACATTATCGCCCTGCAAGAACAGTTAGGGGTGTAGCAGTGAAGCCAGAGTTAAACTACACCATCCACCAGGCGGCCCTGATCGTCGGCGTGCCGGTTGAAAGTGTCGAGGTCGCTATCATGGCAGGGTTGATCAGGTTCATGATCAACTGCTGTGGAGAGACCCGTATTACCCAGAGTGGGTTGGATGCCTTGAGAGGGGTGAGGGGATGATTTCTACAATCATTACAAGTGTTATTGTCGGATTTGTACTAGGCGTGTTTGCCGGTCAGATTATTGTAATTAAGCGGAGGGAACGATAAATGAGATGCAAAGACTACCAGGACCAGAAGAAGGCTAAACGAGTGCAAAGCGCCGACCGTGAGATTCAAAGAGCAATCGGGCAGAAAATAAGACCGAGAAAGCAATTGTCTGACTGAATCGCACTTGACCAGCAAGCTATGAGTCGGCCTATTTATTGGGGAGGTGTGAGATGATACCAGATCGGCAGATGGCGTATTCAGTTAAGCTATATCGTGATTGTCGAAAAAATGAGTTAATTGAGATGACCAGAGAGCAATTAGAACACATTGCTGACGTTCCTTATGTGGCTGACAGCCCGTATATGATCGATAACCGTGAATTCCGGGTGAGATTACAGGAGCCGAATAATTGCAAAGCTCAGAAAAAGCTGGAAAGGTGTAAGGGGAAATATGGACAGTCGGATGCTTGAAGAACATGAGCACGTCAAGTACCGTCTTGAACAGGCCGCTAAAAAATATGCGCCCTATGTTCCAGAGATCCAGACGCTGATGATACCTCCTAAAGGTAAATACTGCAATGCTGATTATAAGTTTTGTCCTAATTTTCTTTATGGGGGATATTGCAAAGAGCTTAATGTGAAATTGATGTCGGTTGACGGATGTGAATTTACCACTATTACAGATGTTCAGTTTTGGGATTGCTTTGACAAGGAACGTAAACCACATGATGTTGGCGACCATGATGTAGCCGTCGGAGGATACACAGTATATAAAAAGAAATGCGGAGTTAAATGAAAGGAGAAACGAAAATGGTAAAACTTACAGTTGAATTATCAAGAGAAATGAAAATCTCTTTAGACATTGCCGGAAAGCAATATTCTGAAATCTGGCATAAGAAAAGCGCTGGTTGCTCCTGTACAAGAGGCAAAAGTATCGCTCAGCAAATGATGGATGATGATTTTGGAAATGAGGAAATTATCGAGGTTATGGATTCTGGTATTGATTTACACGATTTATGGGATGAAGTATATGTCTGTAGTTAAAAAAAATCCCCAAAACAGCGGGAACTGTTATCAGGGGATCGTGGAAATAACTTATCAAAATTATACAACGGAAAAGGAGAAATTGCAAATTGAATAAATCAGCGGAAAAAACCACAACGCAAATGCTGACAGATCTAGGATACACAACCGAAAAAGCCCCGTATCAGGGTCGCAAAATGATCTTAAAAGACGGCATTAAAATTGGTGACATGACGGCCCTTGACGCGACTAACTTCTTAAAAAACCAGCGCCCGGAGTATTTTGAGGGGGTCAATTAATGGAAATCTGTGCAGATCAAGCGATTGATTACACTTTATCTACTGAACGGATCAAGGAGATCCTGGAATCAAACGGCTATAACGGAAAAAATGATAGGGGCCTTATTTACTCTAAGCCCGGCTGTCACGATATCAAGATTGTTGAAGGTTTTGCCGGCGGGCATCTGTTCCGGACAAATGGCTGGATGCTGACGAGATTAGATAAGGCGTTGGAGCGATCGGGGGCGAGATGAGTGTAATAAAAGAAATGCTCATGATCAAGGGTAAGCCGGTAACGGTGTTCACCCTGGAAGACCTGAAGGATCATTTGGAGCCGGAGATCTGGGATTATATTCAGTCACAGGTCAAAGTTTTGGAAGAAAAGATTGCAGAGTTACAGGAAGAAATTGAAGTCCGGGAACACAATGCCCGGGTAGAAAAGGAGCGATATGGACAGTAAACTGGTTGAAATACTACTCGAAAAAATTGAAACCCTTGAATGGGCGATCAAATATAAGGACGAAAAGTTGGAAGAAATTGAAAGTGAATTGGCTGATTATAAAAAAGCCGAAGCATTGGCCGATGGTTTTGGAAAGGGTGAATAAACTATGAATCAAGAAATTCAGCCACTGGTTTTAGTAAGAAAAAAAGAACAGGGCGGGCAACAAAAGCTGAAACAGTAAAGATTAGTGCAGAAGCCTATAACAAAGTTGTTGAAATAAGCGCTCAGACAGATATGTCAATCCAACGAACTGTGTCGTTACTGGTTGAATACGCTCACGACTGCCTGAAATGGGTCGAGGAAGATGATTAATTACGAGATCGTAGCATCAGGCAGTAGCGGAAATTGTGTGATTATTGGCGATGTGATGGTCGATTGCGGGGTGTCTTATAAGATTATCAAAGATTACCTATACGACATTAAAACCCTGTTATTGACCCACACTCACGGTGATCACATCAACAGCGGAACACTGACGAAAATAAAAAAAGAGTTCCCCCGGATAACGATATTGGGTAACTATGAAGTTCACCAGGAATACGGGGTTGATCTTATCACCAATGAAGGTTTTGACACCGGCGTCGGTCAAACAGTGTTCACCCCTTTTCTGGGGGATCACGATGTTTTATGTCATGGTTATGTATGGGAACATGAATCGCAGCGGATCATTTACGCTACTGATTTATCGAACCTGGACAATGCGCCACCGGGGCCATACGATTATTTGTTTCTGGAATCGAACCACGATGAAACAAAGTTGGCGCTGGTAAGAAAACAGATCAGAAAATATGGATATAACGTGTATCGAAGCAGTTTAAGACACCTTAGCACCCAAAAGAGTAAAGCATTTTATTACATAAATCGACGACACAAAGATAGTGAATGGATAGAATTACACCGTTCTTCCAGGTTCTATTAGAAAGGAAACTAAATGGGAACACCTTTTTATCCAGATATTAAATGCTCTAGAAGTGAATATTGTGAATTAAAGAAATGTATTCATAACACGGAGCATATTGATAAAAAATACAGCCGAGGGAGCGCAACGTGGGAATGTTGTGTAAAATCTCCAAAGTACATAAAAGATTGTCAAAAAGGGATATATGTAGGAAAGGATATCACATGAACGAAATCAAAATAAACGAAATAAACCAGATAATTGTCACTAAAGGAAACATCAAATTCCCCCAATACGACGAATTAAAGGAGGATGCCCAAAAGGTTTATGATTACCTGTCAACAGTGGAAGCCACCGACGACACCGTCAAAGCCAATAAGAAACTGGTCGCCGCTGTCAACAAATCAATCAAGACGCTGGAAGATGAACGGATCAGAGTTAAGAAGGAATTATTGGAACCTTATACCGGTTTTGAGAGTCAGATCAAGGAGATCGTCGGGATTGTCAAGGAGGCCGATACGTTGGTCCGGGATCAGATCAAAGACCTGGAAGAAATCGAACGGGATCATAAAAGGGAGGATATCGAACACCTGTTTAACCGGAGAATTAAGCAATACACTTTTTCAGAAATCTTTATCTTTGAGGATTTCCTAGAGAATCGGCACCTGAATAAGACGGTCAGCATTGAAACCGTTGAAAAGGAACTGGTTGAGTGGTTGGAAAAGATCCAGGGGGATATGACCACCATTCAGATCATCCCGGACAGCAAAGAAGTTATGACGGAATACGTAACCTGTAAAGATCTGAATCAGGCGATTAAAACGGTCAGTGATCGAAAAGCGTTGAACAGCAAGGTTGGTGAAGTGGTGGCCGATGTTAAGGTTTTCATTTACAAAATATTCGATAAAAAAGATAGCATGATCATAGAAGCATTCATGAACGACACAAAAATTAAATTTGAAAGAGTAGGTAAATAATATATGGAACTGTTAAAAAACTTGGAATTAGTGGAAGTAACAACAAACGACGGAAAAGCGACACTGACATTTTTGCATGAAGAACGTGGGGAGATCCGGGAAGTAAATTTTAATAAAAATGTATATGACGAAGGTTCTGGAAAATTCATTCCAGACGCCGATAAGGCCGCCAAAGTAGAAGAATGGTGCCAGGAATATTTCAACCTGACTTTTGATAAGTTGAGCCAAGCCATCGGTACCCGAAAAGATGTGTACGCTTATGACACCTTCAACAGTCTCTGGGAATCTGAACAAATTAAGAAATTTGATAAGGATATGGTCGGACAGATCATCCAGACAGAAATCAAAGAAATCACCGACGACGGCGTTGGTATTCACATTAAATTCGACTATGAGGACGAAACCTATCAATCAAATATGAGTTACTCAGAGTACATGGAGAACCTCAAAAAGTGGTTTAAAAACCCCCAAAAACAGGCCAAACAGTACAAGAAGTTTGAAGAAAAGTTTCATGTTGGGGTCGCTGAAGCTATCGAAACCGGATGCTTGACCGGACAGGAAATCATGGTTGAGGTCAAAGCTGCCTTTGGGAAATTCGTTTACGCAGATATTAAACCATTGCCGAAAAAGAAATAAGGTGCTGGATATGGAATATCTAGCCTACGATATAGAAATCTTTAAAGAAGATGCACTGGTGGTTTTTAAGGATCTTGACAAAAACACCGTGGGGATCTTCCACAATGACTTCAATGGCGTTGGTGAGCTGATCAGGGGTAAAACCCTGATCTCTTACAACGGTTATTACTATGATGATTTCATATTGACAGCCATGATCAATGGACACAGTGTTTTCCAGATCAAGGAATTAAATGACCGGATCATCAGTGGCCAAAGGTGCTATAAAATTCACAAAGATATCAATTCCTTGGACTGCTTCCAACAGATCGACGTGTCGATGCCGGGTCTTAAAAAGATTGAGGGTAACTTTGGAAAGTCAATTGTTGAGTCGAGTATTGATTTTAACATTGATCGAAAATTAACCCCCGAAGAACTGGAAGAAACAATTGCTTATTGTTCCTATGATGTTGACTCGACTATTGATATTTTCAAAATCAGGGAGAAATCATATTTTACACCGAAACGGTCAATTGTGGATCTACTGGGAGACGATCAAAAAGACAAGGCCCAGCGATGGAACACGACGACAATTTCAGCCAATGTTCTGACACGCAAACCGATGCCGAAATGGGCCGATGTGAGACTGGGAGAACTGGACAATGATGGAAACTTTGAGATACTGAAAAAAGCACCACCTGAAGCGGTTGAGTTGTGGCTTAACAAAGATAAAGGAAAATATACTCATAAAGAATTTGGTTGTGATATTGAGTTTGCTTTTGGAGGGCTTCATGGGGTTCCCAGCAACGGACAAAAACGGTTTGAGAATGTGAAGCTGCTGGATGTGGCTTCACTTTATCCTAATATTATTATGAAACTCAATGGACTTGGTCAGGCAACGGAAACTTACCGGGGGATCGTTGAAAAGCGGTTGTCGGTGAAACATAGTGATAAAACATTGTCGGATGCGCTGAAACTGGTTATCAATAGCTGTTATGGGTTGTTGAACAATCAGTATTCGGTGCTGTTCAACCCCAAGGCGGCAAAGAGTGTCTGTATTTACGGCCAGATCATCCTGTATGACCTCTGTAAAAGATTGGCACCCACTTGTAAACTGATTAATATAAATACCGATGGCGTGGCATTTACGACCAATAGCGACGAATACATTAATGTCTGGCACGAGTGGGAAAGTGATTATGGTTTTGTTCTCGAAGAAGATCGGTTTGATCTATTCATTCAAAAGGATGTAAATAATTATGTCGCCACTGTTGGTGATCAGATCAAGTGCAAGGGCGGCGACGTTGGGAGATATGGTGGCGATACCTGGTTCAGAAATAACAGTATGCGGATCGTTGATATTGCGGTGGTGAATAAGCTGATTTATGACAAAGATGTTCTGGAAACCATTCAAGAGAATCTTGATAACCCACGGTTGTTTCAGATCATATTACAGGCCGGTAGCACTTATCAGGGGACATTTGACGAACATGATGTGAAATATAACAAGATCAATCGAGTATTTCCGGTTAAGAAAAACGGCGTGAAACTTTATAAAAAAAGGGCCGATGGCGGGATGGTTAACTTCCCAGATTCGCCGGCGCAGATGTTGGTATGGAATGACGATTGTGAGGAGTTAAAAGATTTTAGAAAAACGGTGGATATTAATTTTTATTATGAGTTGATCAATAAAGTTTTGCAACGTTGGGAGTGATTGAATGTATGCGGAATTCATAGCTGGACAAAAACACGGGGGTAAAAACCCTGAAACATCTGATTCACTGGATACATTTGACGATGCCGGTTATGTTCTGTCTGATGACGAGGTGGTGGTCGATTTTGACAAATTAAGTCAGGATCAGATCAAAGCGATGATTGACTGTTTTGGGTTGCAGACAAAGACCGTTTGGACGACCCGCGGATGTCATATGTATTTTGTTAAACCACCGGGGTTCACCAGAGCCAAAGGAATGACGCCACTGGGGTTTGAGGTTGAGTATAAACACAAGAAAAACACCTATGCGGTGACGGTTAAGCAGAACGGGGTTGAAAGGAAAACGGATAACGAGGGAGTTTTATTACCCTTGCCAAACTTCCTGACACCGGCGTCCGGAAAGAATGCTTATTCGGAGTTGTTGGGTTTAGGTGAGAGCGATGGTCGGAACGCTGCGCTGTTCAAACATCGAAAGCAATTAGGCGCATTTCATAATTGGCGGTTGATCGTTAATTTTATTAATAGTCACGTTTTTTCAGAGCCATTACCGGAAAAAGAACTTGAAACCATCTGCAGGGAAATGTCAATGGATGCCGTCAAAGATGGTGAAGCCATTGTTGCTGATCTGATCATGAGTGAGAAAAGGGTGGTTAAGTATTCCCAACAGCTTTATTTTTATGAGAACGGTGAATATTTGGGTGATGATGATCTGATTAAACGCCTGGTGTTTACTTATTGCCCAGGGATGAAAACCAATTATGTGGATGAAGTCATTAAACAAATGGAGTACCGGGCCAAGATTATTCACCCCGGAAAGACTTTTGATATTAAGTTTAAAAACGGGATCTTGAGAAATGGTGAGTTTATTGAGGTTGATTATACGGACTTCACACCATATTCGATTGATATTGAATATGACCCAGCAGCCGAACCGGTGGCGATGGTTGATGATTATCTGGGGCATTTGACCGATCATGATGATAATTACAGACTACGATTGATGGAAGTATTGGGCCATTGCCTGATTGTCAATAAAGAGTTTAAACGGTTGATGGGTAAGTTTTTTATATTTGTGGGCGACGGTGGAAACGGTAAAGGGACATTGTTGGCGGTGATCCGGGCGATACTCAACTCAAAGAACTGTTCGGGGTTGAGTATCCGAAATCTAACTGACGAACGGTATCTCAATGTGCTGCAAGGGAAGTTATCAAACCTGGGCGACGACATCCAGGACGAACCGATCAACAATGAACAGATGAAAATGCTTAAAAATATCAGCACCTGTGATTTTGTCGAGATCCGGAAACTTTATAAGAATGCCAACAGCGTGGAGCTGACGCCGACGCTGATTTTCACCAGTAATCATGTGCTGAAGACATTTGAAAAAGGTGAATCCTATAAGCGCCGGGTCGATTGGTTGCCGATGTATGGAAAGCCCAAGAGTAAGCAAAAGAATTTTATAACCATGCTGACCGAAGAAAAAGCGCTGAAATATTGGGTGCGGTTTATTGTTGAGGGTTATATGAGGCTCTATAAGAACCAGAAATTTACAGAGTCGGACAAGGTGACGGAATTTAACCAGATATACCACGAAGAAAACAACAGTGCTATTGTTTATGTTGATGATCTGGATCTTAAAAGCGTGATTGGTAAACGGCCACCAGAGGTCTATGAACTATATAAAACCTGGGCCGAAGAAAATGGAATGAATGTTCAAAGTGCCAGATTGTTTGGTGAGACATTGCGAGATTTGAAAAAACTTGAGGTGAAGTTGAAACGGATTCAGGGTAAGCCCGCTAAGATTTATGTGGAAAAAGACAAGGGGTGTAACCAAATTTAGGTTACAAAATCAGAAAAAGTTACAAAAAGGTTACGCCTTTAAACGGCTAGCGTATCCCGTTTCTTAAGGGGTGTAACCTTGTAACCTCTTTTATAGTAATAAAAGTATATATAAACGTAAATGGGTTTATAGTATATAAAAAGTTTTTTGGCATTTTAAATGGTTACAGGTTACATTACATAAGAAAGCCGTTTGTGAGGCTATTTTTGTCAAAAAAAGGTTACACCAAATGGTTACACCCTGGTTTCGGGAATTTGGAGGAAAAAATCTATGATAATGATAAATGATGAGTATAAAGTTGATAACGATGATATCTGTTATACATTGTACGAACGAAAAGTAACAAAGGAAGGTAAAGAGAATTGGAAAGTCATTTCTTACCACAAAACTATTCAGAGTGCGCTGAAGAAATACCGGGATCTAAACATAAAGAAACTAACCCGGTCTGGTGAAGTGATTCAGATCAATGATCTGATTGGAAAGCTAATTGCTGAAGATAATAGAGTATTGGAGGAATTGAGGAAATGTTCAACAAATCAAAACTGAAAAAGTTTATCGCAGACGGTAAAAAATATGTATTGGCCTTTGATAAAAAAGAAGGTTGGATCGTTGATGGTTACGCCATGTATACCACCAAAAGCCCGGCAATGGAATCAGTTCTGACGGATGCTTTTTATAAAACCGAGTCCGTTTATATTCGCAACAACCTTGAAGAACCAACAGCCTTCCCGTTTTCAAAGATCATCGAGAAAGATTACAGGGACGCTAAACCTCTGGAGGTGACGCCATACATCTATCAAACAGATAAATACGATGCCCGGATATTCCTGAATCAAGACGGCGTCGAGGTCCCTTGTCAGCAGAAGTATCTGGACATCCTGGACGACTATACCAATTACCGATATACCCAACACAGCTCTGTGTCGCCAATCTATATCTGGTATGGTGACGATCTGCTGGGACTGATCTTGCCGATCAGGATAGGAGAACCGGCCGGGTACCAGGTGGTGCGGTCATGACCCTACAAGAAATGCTAAACAAGCACATGGAAAAATATTGTTTATCAGGTGCAGAAATGTCGAAGCGATCCGGGGTACACCCGAATCACATTTCGAAAATTAGACGACATAACGAATACAGCCCCCAAACAGCAAAGAAATTAACAACAGTGTTGGGCGATGTGTGCGAGCAATATATTATCTATAGCGCCTGCGAATGTTGTAAACAGTACGTTCAGAGATCATCAAACCAGCACCATTGCAGTAGTGAGTGTTCAGAGTATTACACCGGTAGACCGTGGGGGATTAATAAACGGTATAGTGAAAAAAAGAAAGCAAAAACCAAGCAGAAACGGGCCAAAATAACTTACGTCGAATACAACGAACGGGCCAGATCCCAGGGCCTAAGTTACGGGCAGCTTCAGGGGCTGGAAAGGTTAGGGTTGAGATGATTATGCCGTGGGAAGAAGACAGAATATGTGAAGACTGCCAGTACTGGAATGGCGGCGAATATCACACAACCTGCGTTGGTTGTAGGGGTGGTTACTATTGGCACCCTGCCGAAGTTGATTTGAATGTGATCGATTATTCCGCTAAGGCAGACAACGGCAAGCCACGGCCAACATTAGTACCACCGTCACTAATCCGGGCCGTGACAGCGATTCGTGAGTATGGATGCCAGAAATACCATGACCCCGAGAACTGGCGAAAGGTTGAACCACAACGATACCAGGACGCTTTATACCGGCATTGGTTGGCTTACCTGGAGGGTGAGGTTAACGATCCAGAGAGTGGGTTGCCACATATTTGGCATTGCGCTTGCAATATTGCGTTTTTGATTGAGATGGAGGAAGTATGAGTGAAAAAATATTAATGAGAAACTGCCAGACCTGTAAAAATTATAAGATTGGCATTGACGGCGTCTGCAAAGATTGCACGTTACATCGAGCACAACCAAATTATTCAAATTGGGAATGGAACGGGATTGAAAGTGGGTGCGAGTTTTGTAATATACAAAACTTTAATGACAATGCAATTGTTGAAAGCCGGGACTTATTCATTTGTGCAGGAGTAAAAGATGACAAAATAATAATATACTACGCTGACTCTCAAAATGAAGCATCGTTTGATATTGGTGAGGTTCATTATTGCCCGATGTGCGGAAGAAAGCTGAGGGCTACTGAATGACACCCGAAACAATTCACGATATTTGTGGTCTTTTGACCTGGATCTCATTGATGGCCACAATTTTAGTTTATCACTGGATTAGTTTGAAGTATGGAGGTGACGAATGAAATATAAATGCATAAATGAATTTGAGATACAAATGTGCGATGACGATTGTTTCATGATAGATAATGATTATCGCAATGTACCTGCTGGGTCAATATGGGAGGTAAGCGAGTCTAATCTTCTTGGTGGAGAAGTCCATCTGGTTTGCATAAGCGGTTGTGTCGATTTTGGTTGGATTGAGATTACGAATGAGCATCTTGAAGAAAATTTTATGGAGGAAGTATGACACCAGAAGAAAGACAAGCAAAAGTAAAATGGTTAAGCCGGTACCGGATCTTGGAAAATCAGATTAAGCGCCTGGAAGCTGAAGCCGAACGGTGGCGGTCCCGGGCGGCGAATACAGTACCCGCCCCGGTACATTTTAAGTATTATGACAGCAACAATAAAAACGATCAGAAATTTCTTGCTGCAATGACACGGCAAGAGTTGAGACGAAACAACATGATGCCGGTTGTGGTCCGTGGGTCAAGTGGGTTAGGAATCGACGACTGCATAGCTGAAATTTCAGACATACAGTGCCAAATCAAAGAGAAAATCTCACAGTCGACAAAAGTTAGGTCGGATATAGGAAAGGCCATTGACGGAGTCCCTGACGATAAATTACAGTTGGTGCTTTATTACAAGTACGTGGACGGATTGTATCTTGAAGAAATATGTTGCAAAATGAAGTATTCTTATCAGCACGCTAAGAGATTGCACAACGAAGCAATAGCAATTTTGAAACATGAGCCACAATGAGCCCTATGATCGTGGTATTATGGTAGCATGAAATAAAAACGTTGAGGCATCGGGAAACCGGTGTCTTTTTTAATGCCCAGAAAAGGAGGTGAGGCCAGTGGCCAAAGGAAAATATGAATATTGGTTAACTGAAGATGGCCTCACCTTGCTTGAAGGTTGGGCTCGGGACGGACTGACAGATGAACAGATTGCTGAAAATTTAGACATAAGACGAGAAACTTTATATGCTTGGAAGAACAAGTATCCTAACATTTCTAACGCCCTAAAAAAGGGCAAAGAAGTCATTGACCGTCAAGTCGAGAATGCTTTATTAAAAAGAGCCCTTGGTTTTGAGTATGAAGAAGTGACCAAAGAACGGATCGTTGATACTGGACAAGCCCAGCGACATGATGAATGGCAGGAGTTAACGCAGGAAGAATGGGAATTTGCAAAAAAATACTTTAACCATGAGTGTTGTTACTGCGGAACAATTACCAGTAAATTGACTAAGGATCATGTAAAGCCGTTGCAGGATGACGGGAAATTGACTTTTGATAATGTACTCCCAGCGTGCCAATCCTGTAACTCATCAAAAAAAGATAAAGAAATGATGAGCTGGTATCAAGCAACAAGTTTTTACGATCAGTACAGAATGAGTAAAATCCACAGTTATTTGAATTTTGTGATAGTTCACGGTCAGAATCTTTTCCGAAAAGGCGGATCAGATCGGCTTGTCGTTACTAAAGTAGTCACTAAGATGGTTGCCCCCGACACAACAGCCCAAATTTTTTGGTTAAAGAACCGGAAGCCGAACGAATTTAGGGATAAGCGGGATATTGAACATTCCGGATCTAGCCAGGTTATCGTGATCGGCGGTGAGGATTTACTTGAAGAATAAAATTATATCACTTCCCACAATTATCGGAAAAGGGTATAAGAAATTCTGGAATTTCAAAGGCCGCTATTGCGTTGTTAAGGGTTCTCGAGCATCTAAGAAATCTAAAACAGCAGCACTATGGCATATTGTCCAGATGATTAAGTATCCTGAATCGAATACTCTGGTAATAAGAAAAACAGAACGCACACTGAAAGATAGTTGTTATTCTGATTTACTTTGGGCGATCCATCGACTTGGAATTGAGCCTTACTGGAAAGCAACAACACATCCCCTTGAGCTGGTGTACACTCCCACCGGGCAAAAGATATTATTCCGAGGCCTGGATGATGGTTACAAGATCACATCTATATCAGTCCCAAAAGGCGTTCTTAACTTTGTTTGGATTGATGAGGCTTATGAGATTACAAAAGAAGAAGACTTTGACAAGTTGGATGAAGGTATTAGGGGTCAATTACCGCCCGGTTATTTTAAACGAATCACATTAACGCTAAATCCATGGAATGAGAAACACTGGATAAAATCACGTTTCTTTGACGCATTGGATGATTTAGATATTATGTCTTTGACCACTGATTACCGATGCAATGAATGGCTGGATGAATCAGATTTAGCTTTGTTTGAGCGAATGAAAGCCAATAACCCCCGCCGATATCATGTTGCTGGGCTTGGCAATTGGGGAGTTGTAGAAGGCCTCGTCTATGAAAACTTTGTGGAAGAACATTTTAATTATAAAGAGATCATCAAAGACCGAGACGATATAAAGGCTGTCTTTGGTTTGGATTTTGGGTACACTAATGATCCAACAGCTTTGTTTTGCGGGTTAATTGACCAAAAAGAAGAAATAATCTATGTGTTTGACGAGCTTTATAAAACAGGCCTCACCAACAAAATGATATTTGATGAAATCAATATATTGGGTTACATCAAAGAAAAGATTATTGCTGATAGCGCAGAGCCTAAATCGATACAAGAATTAAGAGATCATGGATTATATCGAGTCAAAGGAGCAAGAAAAGGTAAAGACAGCATTAATAACGGGATTCAATTTATTCAAAATTACAAAATAATAATTCATCCCAGATGCGTCAATTTTATAACTGAGATTAACAATTATTCATGGGATACTGATAAATTTGGAAGTAAGTTAAATAGGCCAATAGATGATTTCAATCACCTCATGGATGCTATGCGGTATGGACTAGAATCTTATACTGTTGGTCCAATATTCAGTTTCGATTAAACACCTCATGGTGTTATTTTTTTACACAGAAAGGAGGCGGTAATTTGTTAATAACAGAAACATCAAGGATCAACGCAATTGTGACCGAAGGCGCTCAAAATGTCATTAGTGATTTGAGATTTCTAGAATTGGAAATTTCCCGATGGAAGACCAGCCCAGAACGTAATCTGCAAATTTGTGGTGAGGAATACTACTCAAATGAGCATGATATCCTATTTCGAAAGCGAACGATGATTGGGAAAAATGGCGAGCTTATAGAGCTTGAGAATCTAACAAATAATAAGGTCATTGATAATCAGTATGCAAAAATGGTAGACCAGAAAAAGAATTACCTGGTTGGTAAACCATTCACAGTTACCAGTGATGATAAAGGTTATGCAGATATTTTAAAAAATGTCTTTGATAAATCATTCATGCGTATGCTTAAAAACGTCACAGAGGACGCATTTAACCAGGGTAAAGGATGGGTGCACCCTTTTTACGGGGTCGATGGAAAACTTAAATTTAAGCGGTTTGAAGCTTATGAAATCCTGCCATTTTGGAACGACAAGGATCACACTGATTTGGAATATGCTGTTCGGCTTTATGAAGTGGATGCTTACACAAATAAAGAAAATAGAGAAATTGTTGAAAAGGTTGAGGTTTACACTAAGCAGGGGATTGACCACTATACCCTGGATGATGGCAGGTTAATGTCTGATACTGAAAACCCGCATAGTGATTACATTCAAATTCATGCTAATGAGGTCGCTGAAAATTACAATTGGGAAAAGATCCCTCTGATCGCCTTCAAGGCCAACAACAAGGAAATGCCATTGATTAAGCGGGTTAAAAGTCTTCAGGATGGCATAAACATCATGTTATCTGATTTTGAGAATCGAATGCAGGAGGATGCTTGGAACACGATCATCGTGCTGGAAAACTACGATGGCGCCGACCTCAGCGACTTCAGACAGAACCTCGCTCAATTCGGTGCGATAAAGGTTAGAACCGATGCTGCCAGCAAGGGCGGAGTATCCACCCTAAATATTGCATTTACAGCAGATAACTTCAAAGCGATTCTAGAACTGTTTAAAAAAGCTTTAATTGAGAACGCCAGGGGGTACGATGCCAAAGACGACCGCATGAGCGGGAATCCGAATCAAATGAATATTCAAAGCATGTATTCAGATATCGATCTGGATGCTGACGATATGGAAACCGAGTATCAAGCAAGCCTGGAAGAGCTTGCTTTTTTCATTGACGCCCACATTAACAATACCCAGGGGAAAGATTACTCGGTTGTTGATTTTGATATCACATTCAACCGGAACGTTTTAATTAACACCGGTGAATTGATTGATAATTGCCAAAAATCAACCGGAATCGTGAGTAATAAAACAATCTTAACCAATCACCCTTTTGTAGATGACGTGGAAAAAGAACAAGACGAACTTAAGCAGGAAAAAGCTGACGCCATTGATTCTTATGGGGCTTTCCCGTTGGAACAGCAAGGCGACCAGGTAAATACCGATGAAACAGGCTGATTACTGGAAGAACCGGTTCACACAATTAGAAGAAGCTCAAAATCAAAAAGCCCTGGATTACTATTCTACCCTGGAAGATGAGTTCAGCAGAGCGGCACGCAATGTAGACAAAGAACTTGCCGCCTGGTATACCCGGTTTGCTAAAAACGAAGGTATTACCTTTGCTGAAGCGAAACAGGTCCTGACCAAAGGCGAACTGAGCGCCTTTAAAATGTCTGTTGATGACTATATCAAGAAGGGCAAAACACTTCCCTACTCTGACCAATGGACAAAAGAACTGGAACGGGCATCTGCTAAATTTCATGTGACCAGACTTGAAGCCCTACAATTACAGATGCAACAGCAGATCGAGGTCATGTACGGCTATGAGCTCGACACTTTTGATCAGTTCATTGCCAATCAATACAAAGCAGGGTATTACAAAACAATGTTTGAGTTTCAGAAAGGTTTCGGCGTCGGTTTCGATGTTATGAAGCTGGATGATAATAAGATTGCTAAGCTGATATCAAAACCATGGGCACCTGACGGTCAAAACTTTTCGTCCAGGATCTGGCGAGACAAGAATAAGCTCATGACAGAGATGCCCTCTATTCTCACTCAGGCGACGATCAGGGGCGATGGATACGCAAAGACGTCTAAGCTATTGGCCGAACGGTTCAACGTCTCAAAATCGCAGGCTAAGAATCTGGTCATTACGGAGTCAGCTTTTTTCTCAAGTGTTTCGCAAAGAGACAGTTTCTCTAATTTAGGGGTTGAAAAGTATGAGATTGTGGCCACCTTAGATTCTAAAACAAGTTCTATTTGTCGAGATATGAATCAGCGGGTGTTCGACTTAAAAGATTTTGAGCCGGGCGTTACCGCAAGTCCCTTTCACGGCCGTTGCAGGACATTTCAATCACCCTCATTTGACGATGATTTCGGCGTTCCTGAGATGAGAGCGGCAAGGGACGAAAACGGAAAAACGATAACCGTTCCTGCCAGCATGACCTATAGGGAATGGGAAAAGAAGTTTGTAAAATAGTGGCAAAAATGATATAATATAGGGGCAGGATAGCAAAGGATTAATTACCCTTTGCGAAAAGTATTTTCCCAAGTACCTTCCTGCATACCGACAATTTAATATTGGGAAATAATTGAACCTAGGGAGGGTTATTTTTAATGCGAAAAAACAAGAAGACACAAGAGCAATTTGAAAAAGAAGTGTCTGAAAAGCAGCCTAATTTGGTGGTTATTGGAAAGTACATAAACAACAATACAAAAATATTATTGAGATGTAACGTTTGTGGACTTGAGTGGGAGACATTACCAAGGGGCATCACAAGCTCAGGGGTCGGTTGTAAAAGATGTTCTGCGAATAAAGCAGCGTCGAGGATAAGAAAATCTAAAGATACTTTAATTGCCGAAATGCAGTTGATTAACCCAAGTATAGAAATAATAGGCGAATATAAAAACAACAGAACGAAAATTAAATGCCGCTGTCATATTTGTGGGCATGAATGGAGTCCCACCGCAGACGCAATACTTCATGGATCAGGATGCCCGTCTTGCAGAATAACAAAGCAAGTTATTAGAAGCACCAAAACAACTCAACAATTTAGAAAAGATTTACTCGAAATAAAGCCATCAATAGAAGTTGTGGGCGAGTACACCCACAGTGGAGAAAAAATAGAATTGCGATGTAAGGTTTGCGGTTACGAATGGAGCGGAACCCCACACGCATTAATATCAACAGATTCAAAATGCCCAAAATGTTCAGGCAAAACCAGAAGAACAACAGAAGATTTCAAAAATGAACTGGCCAAAATAAATCCCAATGTGATTGTATTGGGTGAATACACGAGGGCCAGAGATAAATTAAAGTGTAAATGCAAAGTATGCGGACATGAATGGTATTCCGCACCATATAGCTTATTAATTGGGTTTGGTTGTGCAGTTTGCAAAGAAAGCCACGGAGAAAAGAAAATATCAAAGATTTTGAAAACACACTCAATTAATTATAAACGTGAGTTTAAATTTGATAATTGCAGGTTGAAAAGAGCATTGCCGTTTGATTTTTATTTACCAAGTAAAAACGTATGTATAGAATACGACGGCGTTCAGCATTTTAAAGCAAATGAGTTTTTTGGCGGCGAAGAAGGCTTTAAAAGAACACAGTATAGGGACTCGATTAAAAATAATTATTGCAAAGAAAACGGAATAAAATTAATCAGAATACCATACACAACAAAAAACATAGAAGCTTTACTAGCGAGCGAAAACATAATTTAAGTTTAAAAACCACCAACTGTAAAAAGTTAGGTGGTTTTTTAATGCCCGGAATTTGAAAGGAGAGTAAAACCATGCATCACTACATTACAAAATATTGGGAAGACGGCATTCATTATGCCGTTTCATGGATTCAGATTAATTTGTTTAACTGGTGTTTTTGCTTGTTTCAACGAAAAATAGTGATCCCATGAACGACTGCATTCACTCAATGTGCCCGCACAACCGATCCGGCGCCTGCCTTGATCCGGCGTTAAAAGATCCCTATAAGCAAACCGGCTGCCTGTTGTATGTTGGGGTAAATTTTTCAGACTATCCCAGAGATGAAAACTGTAAGTTTTGTATTGATCGGTGGGATTGCAAGTATAAAGAGAATGGTATTTGCCAGAGAGAAGGAGAAAAATAAAATGGAAATAATTAACGGATTGTGTACTCAAAAATACACAAAAGTAGGTTGTGAAGATAAAGAATTGCAAAAGTTCAATGCACCTCATCATTTCGAGGTAGCCAATGCAGAAACACTTGAAGTCATCGAGACGGTTAATTTTCAAGAAGGCCCAATAAAAGAAAACGGAATCAACGGTGTTTGCAATGAGGATTTAATATTGATGGTTTTAACAAGACTTCAATCTTTCCAGGGCAGCGAATATTCTTGCAGAGAAAATGCCGTCGCAATCACAAAACTTGAAGAAGCATTGATGTGGTTAAGAAAAAGAACTCTTGACCGAGAAGCCCGAGGCGTTGAAGGCACCAGTAAAATCTAGCACCGCACCTTAACGGTGCTTTTTTTATACCCAAAATCTTAATCGAAATGGGGTGAAAAATATCTCCCTCTGAGCCGGGGTTACGGCTCCACTGCCCTTTTATACGTTGCAGGGCATAAAGAACAACCAAATCCAGCTGGCAGCGACCAGCATAAAAAGCTATGGAGGATACAGATGGAATGGCTAAAGAAATTATTAGAAGCAGCAAAGATTAATGACGGTGTTCTTGATATAGATGGATTAATGGCCCAGATTAGCGCAGAGTTCCCGAAACAGGCAGTACCAAAGGAAACCTTTAACGCTGTCAGCAACGACCTGAAACAGGCTAAAAAAGACATCGCAACCAGAGACACCCAGCTGCAAGAGTTGAAAGACTCTGCTGGTGATATTGAAACCCTGAAGACGACTATCGAAACGATGGCACAGGAAAACACCAAAGCAGAAGCGAAGTACCAGGAAGAAATCAAACAGATCAAGCTGAATAATGCGATTGAAAAAGCGTTATCCGGCGCGAAAGCAAAGAACCTCAGAGCGGTAAAAGCCCTGCTGGATATGGAAAAGGTCGAGCTTGACGGGGATAACCTCAAAGGACTTGACGACCAGATCACAGCACTGACCACCGGCGAGGATTCTAAGTTTTTGTTTGATGCTGCAGAAGACCCGAAGCCCAACTTTAGGGGGATTAACCCCGCCGAAGGTGGAGACGGAACACCGAAGAACTTAGGCAACCCGGCAAATCCTTCCTACGAGGAATTATGCGCCATCTTGCCCAAAGAATAAGAATAAAAAATTAAAAGGAGATTTAACTTATGTCAAAATTTGATTCTAAATCATTCAACCCCCAAGCATTTGGGAAGTATGTTGAAAAAGTCCCTAATCTGAAACGAAACGAGCTGCTGAAATCCAGAGCATTGACACCCAATGCTGAGATCAGAGCCCTGTTTAATTCCCAAACAACCACCGCTTACGGGATTATTCCCATGTTTGGCAACCTTGGCGGCGAGGCCCTGAACTATGACGGCCAGACCGACATTACGTCAACCAGCACCGCGACTTTTGAGCGTGGCGTTGTTGTCTTTGGTCGAGCAAAAGCATGGACCGAAAAAGACTTTTCCGAAGACATCACCGGTGGCGTGAAATTCATGTCGAATGTCGGGAATCAGGTAGCTGGTTACTGGGAAGAAGTGGACCAGGAAGTATTGCTTTCCATGATCAAAGGGATTTATGCCACAACTGATCCCGGGAGTGCTGTTTTCTCAACTAACCACACCTACGAAATCGCAACAGCTGTTGGCGCTTCAACGCTTAACTCAGCGATCCAGAAAGCCTGTGGCCAGAACAAAGATAAATTCCAGATCGTATTGATGCACTCTGTTGTAGCGACTAATCTGGAAAACTTGGGATTGTTAGAGTACATGAAGTATACCGACGCTAATGGGATTCAGCGATCACTCAACATTGCGACCTGGAATGGCCGGACCGTCTTAGTTGACGATTCCATGCCAGTTCGTGAAGTTCCTGCAGTTGATGCTGTATCCGCTGTTACTGGCGTTCCCGGAGTGTACACACTGGCGGTTACTACTAAAGCAATCGCAGGCGACGCCTTAACACTGGGTGAAAAAACCTATGTTTGCGGAACAACCGACGGTTGGGATGCCGGGGCCAACGTTACAGCCGATGCCACCGCCTTGAAAGCCTTACTGGCCGTGGACTTCCCGCAATACACCTTTGGTGGCACTGGCGGATCTATTACTATTACCCAAAAGGTCGCATTGGCTGAAGATGTACCAACTCTGATCGTTAATAAAAACGATACTGACGGAACCCTGGTAGCAACCATCACTGAAACAACCGAAGGCGTAACCGCTGTTGCTGCTGTCGCTGCTGCTGCTGCCTACACCGAGTACACGACCTACACCATGGGTTTAGGAGCGTTCGATTATGAAGATATCGGCGCAAAAGTAGCCTATGAAATGGACCGAGATCCTAAAGTTAATGGTGGCGAGGATACGCTATACAGCCGTCAACGAAAATGCCTGGCTCCTTATGGGTTCTCGTATAAAAAAGCAGTACAGGCCACACTATCCCCAACAAATGCCGAATTTGAAAACGGCGCTAACTGGGAACTGGTGAACGATGGTGCTGGAACCTATTTCGACCACAAAGCGATCCCAATTGCACGAATTCTTTCAAGAGGCTAATAACAGCCTCTTTTTTAACGAGAGGTTAAGTTATGGATATTGAAAAATTAAAAGAAATACTGGGGATTACTAGCGATGATAAGAATTTCGCCTTGCAATTTTGCTTAAGCAATACTACCGAGGCGATTCTTAACTATTGCAACCTGGAAGAACTGCCAGCGGGGCTTGAAAACACGGCTTACCGAATGGCCATGGATCTTTACCGGGGTGAAAACTTTGGTTCTGTGGCCCCTGACGGCGGCTTAATTGCTAGTCAATCAGAGGGTGATACTTCTGTTAGTTTCCGGGTTAACGAGACCTTCACAAAGTCTTTGCTTAAGAATTACTATTCTCAGCTTAATCGCTACAGGGTGCTGTCATGGATATGAGAACAGCGGTTGAAAGCCGTTATACCGGTAAATGTACCGTAACAGAAATGCAGGGTGTCAAAGAACCGGGCACGAACATCTTGAAACAGACACCGAAGGTTGTCCTGGCTGACCAACCCTGCAGAATGACGCACAAGTCCTCCGATACCACAACCGTTGTAAATGGAGTGGCGGTACAGTCGCAATCGATCAAACTGCTGATCTCCCCGGATCTTGATATTAAGCCCGGTTCTAAAGTAACAATTACCCAGGATGGCCGAACGGCTGATTTTAAACGGTCAGGTCTTCCCGCCGTCTACCCATCACATCAGGAGATATCGTTAGTCATTTTCGATAAGTACGGATAATGGGAAAGAATGTTGACTACAAACAGTTTGAACAATTCAAAAAGAAGCTGGAAAAGACCTTAAGCGATGATTCAAGGCAGAAGTTTATGGAAGACTGCGCCAAAGAGTTGGCCGCCCGGTTATTATCTAGGGTGATTAAGAGAACCCCTGTTGGAAAAGAAGACGGCGGGACTTTAAGGCGTGGCTGGACTGGTGGAAATGAGAACGTGAGTGATAAAGGCGGCGTTATAGGAGTCGGTGGTAAAAGCGGCCAAGCGGCATCACAGATTAATGTGGTGTACCACAATGGCGAATATCGCTGTGCTATTTTTAACCCGGTTTTATATGCCAGCTATGTCGAGTATGGCCACCGGACACCGAGCCATGACGGCTGGGTGGATGGCCAGTTTTTTCTGACCATCAGCGAGAATGAAGTCAATGCTCTGGCTCCGGCTCTACTTGAAAAGCGACTAATGGAGTATATGAAGGAGGCGTTTAAATGATCGATCAGATTATCACAGGAATAGCCACGACAATAGCCGGGCTCTATCCGGATTGCACGGTCTATACAGAACCAGTTGAACAGGGCTTAGTTGAGCCAGCGTTTTATATACACTGTATTAATGTGGATCAATCCGATCTGATAGCCGGTCGGTTCAGGCAGTCTATGCCTTTTGAGGTGGTCTATTTCCCGTTAAATGGGCTGGCCGATATCTATACGACCATCCAAACACTAACCCCGGCATTAAGGCTCTTGACGCTTCCTGACGGTACAAAGATCAGAGGAATCGAGATCAACGGAAAGCCGATTGATGGGGAAGGTCATATCTTTGTGACCTATGACGCCACCCTCTATATTCAAGGACCATCAGTGGCAAAAATGCAAACAATTGAAATTACGGAAAGGATAAAATAAATGGCTACAAAAGAATCGGTCGCTGAAACGACTGAAAATAGATTTACAAAAGAACAATTGATAAAGTCTAAGAAATATGCCCCTAAAGCTGATGTTTTGGGGGCTGTTTTATTGGATTCTGAAACCTATTCGACCAGTGAGGTTGATAAATTGGTTGATAAATTCTTGAAAGGTAAGGTGAAGTAATGGCATTAGGAGGCGGAACTTTTACAGCCTATAACAAAAAGCTCCCTGGGGCATACATTAATAATATTAGCGGAAAGCGAGCAGCTGCGGGGGCGTCATCCAGAGGTGTTGCAGCAATGCCGTTACTTTTGGACTGGGGGCAAAGTGGCGATGTATTCGAGGTAAGTCAGGAACAGTTTTTGTCTGTGACTGAATGTGCTCAGATTTTCGGGTATGCAAACACTCACGCAAATATGAAAAACTTACGGGAGTTATTTGCAAATGCAGTTAAGGTTTATTGTTACCGCTTAAATGGCGGTGGCGTTAAGGCTGAAAACACTTTTGCGACGGCAAAATATGCGGGGATTCGGGGCAATGATTTTAAAATTGCAATAGCAGTAAATGTTGATGACGAAACTAAATTCGATGTCAAAACATTGATTGATGACGTTGTTTATGAAACGCAAACTGTTGCAGCAGCCACGGCTCTTGTCAGTAATGCATTTGTTGATTTCAAAACAGGTGCAACGCTGGCAGCAAATGCGGGGCTTGCTTTAACCGGCGGTACCAATGTAACCACCATCACTGGCGAAATCTTTTCGACATTTTTGGCGAAATTGGAGCAGTATTCGTTTAACGCTTTGGGTTGCCCGTCAGCGGATGCCGCTATTCACGCCTTGTTTGATAATTACACCAAACGACTGCGGGATGATATGGGGGTTAAATTCCAGACGATCCGACCAAAATCAGCAACAGCCATCGATTACGAGGGTGTGATTCAAATCGCAAATACCGTAACTGATGCGGGCGCCACTGGTTATGAGTTGGTGTTTTATACTACCGGCGCTCAGGCCAATTGCGCGATTACTGACAGTTTGCTTAATTCGACCTATACCGGCGAGTATACGATTAATACCGACTATACGCAGACAGAATTGGCGGCATTTATTACCGGCGGTGTTTATGCCTACCACCGAACCGGCGCCGTTGTATCGGTGCTGGATGATATTAACAGCTTTGTTTCATTCACAGAGGAAAAAGGTAAGAGTTTTTCAGAAAACCAGGTTATCAGGGTTTTGGATCAGGTCGCAATTGAAGTCGGTTCGCTGATCTTTAATGCGAAATATTTGGGCAAAATTGATGGTGATGAAGACGGGCGGGTTAGCCTGTGGAACGACATTGTAAAACAGCATGAGTCCATGGGGAAGGCTATTAAGAACTTTGACCCTGCTGATATTGTAGTCACTGGTAATGACGCTGGTGATCAGGTGTATGTCTCCGATGCCATCACGCCGAATAAAGCAATGCGTCAGTTATACCAGACCATTGTGGTTAATTAAGGAGGGTTGAAAAATGAAGAAATCAATGAACCTACAATTATTCGCTGATGCGATCATGCGGGTGCAGGATTCGATTTCCGGGTCCAACGCAAAGTGTTATGTGACCGTCGACGGCAACCGATACAATTTCATGCACGCTCTGAGCCTGGAATCGACTTTTGAAAAAACAAAAGAAGAAATTCCAATTCTTGGAAGACAGACAAAAGGTAATAAAGCAACCGGTGGCAAAGGCTCGGGGAGCATGGAGGTGCATTACAACACTTCTATGTTGCGAAAATTAATGATCCGATATGCTAAGACAGGCGAGGATTTTTATTTTGATATTCAGGTAACAAATGAAGACCCGACATCTTCAGTCGGCCGACAAACTGTTATCCTGAAGGACTGCAACCTCGATTCAGCAACGATGGCCCAGTTTGATGCAGATTCCACATACTTGACGGAAACACTTGATTTCACATTCGAGAGTGTGGAAATGCCAGAAGAATTTTCCCTACTTGACGGGATGCTATAAGGGGCGCTTAATGCGTCTCTTTTTAATTTGAAAGGAAGTAAACAACATGGCAGATAATTTAAAAGCATTTATGGTGAAAAATAGAGCAATTAAGGAACCGACTAAATATCCAGCTTCGGTGGATTTTGTAGACGAAAAAGGCGAACCAATGGAATGGGTACTCAGACCAGTCCCACCTGAGACGAATGACCAGCTTGTCGGTGATTCAATGATTGCTGATTTTGATGCAAAAGGCAATCCGATCATGAAATTTAAAGAGAGCCTGTATCGAAAAAACCTGATCGTTGAGTCGGTGATTTTTCCAAACCTGAACAATGCGGAATTGCAGGATTTTTACAAGGTAAAAGAACCCGGAGACTTGGTCAATGCGATGCTGAATATTAACGAATATAAGCAGCTAGTTGACAAGATTCAGGAAATTAACGGTTTTAAAGTCAATATCGATAAGAAGGTCAAAGAAGCAAAAAACTAATTGAGGGTGGCGACCCAGACGCAAATTACGCTTTTTTTGTTTTGAATGAGTACCATATCCGTCCCGCTGAATTTATGGCGATGGACGTATGGGAAAAAGCCTATATCATGGCGGCAGCAGATATTATAACTAAGCAGCGTAAAAAAGCCGCAAAAGAAGCAAAAAAACGCCAGAAAGGAGGTAAGCGATGAGTTCAATTTCCAGCAGTATCCGGTTATCCGACCAAATGACACCGGCCATTAAGTCTATGATGACCGGCATGAACAGCATGATCGCTGGTTTCGAACGCATGGAGACCGCCAGTGCCGGGGCCATCGATACCAAAAGCATGGCGATGGCCCGAACCGAAATGGCAAAAGCCGGAGGCGGCCTTCCAGCAATTTGAAAAAGCAGTCAATGAAGCGGAGAATAGTCAGAAAACTTTCAATAATACTGCTAAAGCTTCGACAGCATCCATGGGCGGCCTGATTACTAAAGTCGGGGCCTTGGCTGCCGGTTATATGTCACTGCAGGCTATTCAGGGCGTTATGGATATGTCGGATACCTACTCTCAGACCACAGCAAGGCTGGGGCTGATGAATGACGGATTGCAGACCACGGCTGAATTACAGACGGATATATTTAATGCTGCCAATGATTCCCATGCCAGCTACCAGTCAATGTCTGATATGGTTTCCAAGCTGGGCCTGATGGCAGGCGACGCCTTTTCAAACAATGATGAGATTGTAGATTTTGCTGAACAGGTCAGTAAACAGTTTGTTATTTCAGGGGCCAGCGCTGGGGAAACCAGTAATGCTATGCTTCAATTAACACAGGCCATGGCATCCGGGGTCTTAAGGGGCGATGAGCTTAACAGTATTTTTGAAAACTCCCCAACTTTGATTCAGACTATTGCGGATTATTTAGGCGTGCCGATCGGTGAGATCCGGAACATGGCGTCCGAAGGCGAGATCACCGCGGATATTATTAAAAACTCGATGTTTAAGGCCGCAAACGCTACAGACGCCAAGTTTGAAGCCATGGGGATGACGTTTGGCCAAGCCTGGACAATCCTTCAGAATAAATCAGGACGGGCTTTTCAGGGTGTGTTTACCCAGATGGGTCAATTGGCCAACAGTGATGAGCTAAGTGTTTTTCTCGATGGGCTGGCTGGGGGCGTCGGGATGGCCGCAAGCGCCTTAACCTCAATCGGCAGTGGCATCGGTGCTGTTTTCAGCATCCCTGAAGTTCAGAGTTTGGCAACGGATATCGGCACGGGTTTCAGTGCTGCGTCATCGATGTTTAAAACCAACATTGATCAGATTACCGAAAAAATAAAAGAAAAATCACCAGAAATGATTCAATCAGTAGATCATGCAAAAAGTTCATGGACTTTATTTTATGATCGTATCACCGCAGATAACGAAGCCCTGAAGGGCGTCGACTGGCAGGACGGCCTTGTTTCAGCGATGGATTTTGAGATCGACAAAATAAGCTCGATGATTTCAATGTTTACTAATTTAGGCACCATCATGACAAACGTTCAGAATATGAAGACCGCCTTTTGGCAGGGTCCTGACGAATTCAAAGAAGCAGCTATTCAGTTTGATCAAGACTTAATCAGGATGAGCGAAAACATCGCTAAGGCATCTGGTGAAGCGCCTAATCCCGCCTCCGTTTTAGCGAGCGGGATGGAAGCGAATCGTGGATTAGTGGATACTGCCACCGCAAACATGGTAACGTCAGTTACCACGCCATTGACTGAACTGACAACCAACGCAACAGCGGCCGGAAATACAATCGGTCTTGGTGTTGGAAGTAGCGTCAGCTCCGGTATGTCAACCGGTTTTCAAGCGGGATTTGCGGCTCTGCCTTACGCTAGCGAACAAGCCGGGCAAGAGACAACCGCAGGTTTTATAAAAGGTACTTTGGGCAATATAGGCGGGGTTACGAAAGCGGGTGAAACGTCAGCCCAAGCGCTGATCGATGCGTCAAGCTCAACACTTGACGTCAATTCACCGTCAAAAGTGTTTCAAACTATGGGGAATTACACCGGTGACGGTCTGATCAAAGGCCTAGCAGAGAGAGAGGCCTCAATCGCAGCAGGCGGGGATTCCGCAGCAACGGCATTAAAGGACAGTTTCAAAACGGCAATGGGCATTAACTCGCCATCAACTGTATTTAGAGGTTTTGGTTACTATGCAATTGACGGATTGATAGAAGGCCTGTCGTCTACGGAACTGATGACTTTCTGCGAAGGTATTGTAGCAGATATGAAAGCCGCCTTTGAGTCTGGAAACTTTAACCTTCAGGCGGGGATTGAGTACCTTGGCGGCGGTGCTGCTGAGTTTTTCAAATCCATCGGGATAGGCGGTGCATCACTGGGCCAATTAATTACACCTTTAGCGGGTGATGTGACATCAGGTTTTGGTTCTCGTGAACAATTCATGACAGATAGCGGCCAGTTGTCGAGCGGTTGGCACCCGGGAATTGATATCGGCGCAGGCTTCGGCACACCGATTGGAGCTGCTGGGGCGGGTACCGTAATCTTTGCAGGATGGAATGGCGGCTACGGTAACATGGTCGAAATTGACCACGGCAACGGGTTAACGTCACTTTATGCGCATATGGAAAGCATTGCGGCCTCACTGGGCCAGACTGTCTCAGCCGGCCAAACAATCGGTTACGTCGGTTCTACCGGAAATTCAACCGGCGCCCATCTTCACTTTGGGCTATACCAGGACGGTCAAGCGATTGACCCAAGCGCTCTTTGGGGCTACTCATCCGGGACGATGTCAGCCAGGGCAGGGATTGCCAGAGTCGGTGAAAACGGGCCAGAACTTATCGGATTTGGTGGCGGTGAAACAGTCCTCAATTCCAAGAAAACAAAGTTATTTGAGTCCGGAAGACGGGGGCCGAATAGTATTGCTGCGAGTTCTGGCGGCGTAACGGTACATGTTAATATGAA
Source organism: Acetobacterium wieringae (assembly GCF_023700225.1). NCBI lineage: Bacteria > Bacillati > Bacillota > Clostridia > Eubacteriales > Eubacteriaceae > Acetobacterium > Acetobacterium wieringae. The sequence goes on along the minus strand of NZ_CP097897.1, from coordinate 3,195,256 downwards.
CGGCGTCAAAATATCAAACGATATGGATATCGAAGTGGTAGCGGATCGTTTGGGTTCGCTGATTGTTGAAAAAATGAGAACGCGCGCAAGCGTGGCATAGGAGGGGTAGAATGTCATATCTAGTATATCTTAATAAAATTTTGCTCCCTGTCACCCCGGGCGAGATCAGTATTCACGCTCCGGGAAAAAATGAAACCTTTGAATTAATTGACGGCTCTGAGGTTAATATCCTGAGGGCCCCGGGGCTGGAAGAAATAACCTTTGATTTTATGTTACCTCAAACGCGGTACCCATTCGCGGTGTACCAAAAGAACCGATTTCAAACCGCGGAATATTACATTAAAAAATTCAGCGACCTGAGGGCTAAAAAAACACCCTTTCAATTTATTCTGTCCCGGGCGGTTTTCGTAAGTGATGAGCAAAAAGGAAGGATTAACACCTCCTTCAGCACAAACATTAAAGTCGCAATTGAAGACCTACAGCAAAAAGAAAGTGCCGACAACGGTTTTGATATCGTGATGAGCATTGTGTTAAAAGCACATCCTGATTATGGCACCAAGACTTTTAAGATTGAAAAAGAGGTGGTGACACCCGAAGAACCGGACCGTCCAGTGGAGCCTGATTTGGTTGTTTTGCCGAACCAACGCCGAACGTACACTGTGCAGTCGGGCGATTCGTTGTGGGCTATTTGCGCGACTCAATTAGGTAATGGCGGGTTATGCTGGGATGTGGCGCGAAAAAATAACATCGCTGAGCCAAACCATATATCGGTTGGCCAAGTGATTGATTTGACGGGGTTCTGACATGTCTACTGAATTAAGAATACAAAGCGGCGATCGGGTGTATTTACCGGTTGTTCAGGGCGATATCACACTCACCCGGGAGAAAAACAGTGTGTCTGTGTTGGAATTCAAACTGCTATCCGACAAGAAAAACCTTGAAATAGTTGAAGGGAATCTTGTTACCTTCACATCGGATGAAATTGAGCCAAAAGGAGAAATTCACAATCTTTTTAAAGGTTTTATATTTCGGCTCAGGCCCGATAAGAACGGTTTTATCAGCGTGACGGCTTACGATCAGATCAGGTACCTAAAAAACACAGATACCTATGTTTATGAAAATAAGACCCTAACAGAACTATTAAGAATGATTTGTGGCGATTGCCAGATCAAGGCGGGCGCTGACATTATGGCAACCGGTTATGTGATCCCTTCCCGGATCGAAGAACAAAAAGCGTATCTTGACATGGTTGTGTCGGGTATTCAACTAACACAGCAAAATGCCGGGAAAGAATACATTCTTTGGGATAATTTCGGGGAGGTGGCCCTTCACGATACAGAATTTCATAAAGTACCGATGGTGATCGGAAATGATACCGCCGGGGATTTTGATTTTGAAACAAACATCGATGATGATACCTATAACCAGATTAAGCTTTTTAGGGAAAAAGACGACGGTACCCGTGAAGTGTTTGTAAAATCGAATCCCGCGAGGATAAAACAGTGGGGGCTGTTGCAGTATAGCGACACCCTGACCGACGAAGAAAACGGCGATAACAAAGCAGAGATTTTGCTAAAGCAAAAAGAATGGAACAAGATAACCCTGAGGATGATTGATTGCTTCGGTGATGCCAGAGTCAGGGGCGGATCAAGTGTGGTAATCAATCTGGATACTTACGCCAATATGGGGTTTGCCTATAACGGTATAACCTACCATGGTTGGATGATGGTTACGAAAGTAACTCATCGATTTAAAACCGGGTTCCATGTAATGGATCTCGATCTGGAAGGAGGATTTGAACATGGCTGATCTGGTTGAGGCTTTAAGACAATTATCGGCTGATACAGGGGCGACCTTAAATCCGGTAATTAGTGCAACGGGGGTGGTGGTTTCCGCTGATCCGTTAAAAATTCAAATTGACCAAAAAACAACGCTGCTGGAATCAATGCTGAGGTTGACCAATGCAGTCAAAGACCACACTACTGATATGGCTATACCGGGGGTTGGCTTAGTGACCGTTTCGGTTGCTAGTGCCTTAAAGGTCGGGGAATCTGTTTTTATGGTTCGGGACCAGGGCGGCCAAAAATATACCGTGATAGATAGGACGTGAAATAATGCTACCTGAATATAATAATGCAGTAACAATAGATACTGAGGTTTTGCCCTCCAAGACTTTTTCGATTGATGAAAACGCCGGGATGATTGACAATCTGGAAGCAGTAAAACAAGCAGTCGATATCATTCTCGATGTCAATCGTTTTGAGTCGCCAATACTACCATGGAGTTTCGGTAATGAAATGCGGAACCTGATCGGTGAACCGATGGACTTTGCGGCCATTGAGTCGGAGCGATATATTAAAGAAGCACTGAAACAGGATGACCGCATAACTGATGTGGTTGATTTTGAATTTACAGAAAACGGCGGGGCCTTATTGGCGTCCTACCGCGTTGTGACGATATACGGCGACTTTACAAGAGAAACAGAGGTGAGTTTATAAATGTATGAAGATCAAACCCTCGAGGTTATAATGGCCCGAAAACTGGCAAAGGCAAAGGAGATCGACCCCACGGTGGATACCAGAACAGGCTCTTTAATTTACCTGACGTCTGCTATCGATGCTGCGGAGCAAGCCCAGCTTTACATTGAGCTGGACACGGTTTTAAATATCGCCTTTGCTGACACCGCGCCTAGAGAATATCTGATTAAGCGGGCAGCTGAACGAGGGATATATCCCACTCCTGCAGAACCAACCAAAGCAATTCTAAAAGGGCTGTTTACACCCGATACGCTGGAAATTACCATCGGTACACGGTTTAGGGGTGCCACCCTGAATTATGCCATAACCGAAGAAATAAGCGCCGGACTGTATAAGCTTGAGTGTGAAACAGGCGGGGTTGCTGGAAACCAATATCTGGGCGACCTGGTACCAGTTCTAAACGTCCCCGGATTGGCGACCTGTCAATTGACAGAGGTTTTGATCCCCGGGGAAGATGTGGAAGATACCGAGGTTTTCCGGGCGAGATATAAGGCGTCTTTTAACTCTAATTCGTTTGGTGGCAACGTGGCAGAATACATCGAGAAAGTGAACGCCATCACAGGAGTTGGCGGCGTTAAAGTGTACCCAGTTTGGGCTGGTGGCGGTACGGTGAAATGCACGATTATTAATTCCAGTTATGGCGTTCCGTCAGCGGAACTGATTGCAGCGGTGCAACTGGCCGTTGACCCGGTGCCATTGGCGGGGCTGGGAGCCGGAACTGCGCCGATCGATCACACCGTTACGATAACCGGCGTGACGGATACCGATATCGATATCGTAACTACCATCACCTACGAGGACGGCTGGAACTTTGCCGCGGTTGAACCATCCATAAATGCGGCGATTGACGCCTATTTGCTTGAATTAAACCAGACATGGCAAAGCACCAAGACATTCTCCACAAACACCGGTTTAATTGTGAGGATTTCGCAAATTGAAACCCGGTTATTAAACATAACGGGGATTTTAGACATTGGCGGGACAACCATCAACGGTGTGGCTGCAAATTTGACACTGGGCGTTGATTCAATTGCAGTTCGAGGTACGATCAGTGGCTAGGGATTTGACAAAATACGTTCTGGATAAATTCCAGGATGATAAACAATTTGCAGTAGTCGTTGGAATGGAGACCCCTGAAATAGAAGATTTGTGGGAAGGATGTGACAATATCCGAAACGATCTATTTATTGAGTCGCTGACCGCCGCTGGAGCTGCCAGAAACGAGGGGATCATGGGTCTTAAGGTTAAGGCTACGGACTCTTTGGAGGTGCGGCGATTCAGGATTGCGGCAAAGAATAATGAGCAGTTACCTTATTCGTTTAATATCATTGATCAGCAATTAGAGACGCTTTGCGGGGCTGATGGCTATAGCTTTTCAGTTGATTATGCGGCTCGTGAAATAGCGGTAAGAGTGGCATTAACGGCCAAGGGGATGTACGATGAAATAGAAAATCTGTTATTGCGAATCAGGCCGGCAAACATGGTGGTTGATTTGAGCCTGCTTTACAACCAAAACAAAACCCTCCACCCATTCACAAACGCCCAATTATCGGCGTATACAAACAATCAATTAAGAAATGAGGTGATATCGTAATGGAGACATTAACGCCAAATTACGGATTACGAAAACAGGATGAGGATGAGTTTTATTCCGAGACGATAAATAGTGACAATATGGATATTATTGATTCCGAACTGAAAGAAAATGCTGATAATATCGCCACCATCGATACCCGCCTAGACAACAAAGAAATCCTCAACGCCGTCACCCTCACCGCCGCCGGGTGGTCTGCTTCAGCGCCCTACACCCAGACCGTAGCGGTCACCGGCATAACCGCCGGACGATTGCCGGATAAGATCATACCGCAATATTCAGCGACAACGGCAACGGCGATTTCGCAAAGAGAAGCATATTGCATGATTAGTCATTATGACACCGGGTCCGGAACGATCACATTCACCTGTTTAGAAGACAAGCTGACCGTGGATATTCCATTGCAGATCGTGGGGGTGTGATATGAGAGGAATATTGAATGGGCAAAGCGGCGGTGCGAAAATAAACGGCATCGTCGAGGAGTACATTGTCCAAGCAGGATCAACCATTTCGGCCGGTGATTTTGTCGATTTTGTTTATTCATTTACTAATACAGATGTTAATCTCTATATTGATAAACAAACGACGTATATTACAGCTATTGCATTAAGTGAGACAAGTGTTTTTGTTGCCTATACTGATAACACAACAGGTTATGGCGAAGCGGTAATAATAACCATCAGTGGCGATGCAATTACATTAGGCACGCCAGTTATTTTTAGATCACTAGCAATTAGCGTTTTAAAATCAGTTAAAATGAGTGAAACATCAATATTAATTGTTTTTAGGAATAATTCATCGCAGTATCAACAAGCAATTGTGTTATCAATAAATGGAAACATTATAACGGCAGGTACAGCTATTGATTATACAACTATGGGTTTAACCTCAACTGAGCATTCTGTTGTCAGACTAACAGATACAAGAGCGATTGTTCTATATCGGCGTGGTACAGGAGGCCTTTATGGTGTTATATTAACGTTAAATGGGACAGCAATAAGCAAAAGTGCAGATTTGCTATATTCTTCATCAATAGTTCAGGCGGTATCAGCGGTTGCTATTGATGAAAGCAGAGTTTTTCTAGCATTCAGTCTTAACTCAGCTAATGTTAAAGCTGTCGTACTAACAGTCAGTGTAGATTCCTTTACTTATGGGACAGCCATAACATTATTAGCAACGACAATGGCAACTAATATAATTGAGTCTATTAAACTTAACTCCACGAGTATGTTTGTGGGATTTAGCACAAATGGATCTGGTTATGGTGTCGTTGTTACTATAAGTGGTACCGCATTGGTAGCAGGGCCATCAAGAATTTTTGCGGGAGATACATCATCCGCCATCAATACATTTTCATTGAGTTTACTATCTCAATCAAGAGTTCTAATAAGTTATTCTCTTACGGTAGGGTACTATGGGTGTGCAATTATGGCCCGAATATACAATGCTGAATTTATAACATATGATTCAACCTATGTTTTTTATGCAACGGCTCAAAACTTTGGTATTTCGGTGAAACTAAACAGCGGAAGAATATTAGAACTTTTTAGGAATAATTCAACATTAAAAGCTGGTAGTGTTTTTGTTGGCATTGCAAAATATGTCAAGGCAGCATTGTTGCAAAATAATATTTGTGGTGTTGCTAAGACCAAAGGTATTGAAAGTGAAACTATAAAAGCTTTTACATTATCAGAATAAAGGAGAAAGCAAATGAATATATTAACACGAAAAGAAGATGATGTAGTTGTCTACATCGCAAACACGACCGAAACGGTAAGCAATGGAATTTTAGTTGACAATTCTACGATTTTCGGGAACGCAAGTTTATACAATGTTTTTGAAAACGTGACGGTTCCAGAGGTCGTTACTTCACAAGCCTATAAATATACCAAAGCCGGTGGGTTTGTGAAAAATGAGAGTTATGTACCGTATATATCGCCGGAAGATAAAATCACAAAAATTGAGACGGAACTTCTCAACACTAAACTTGCCATGGCTGAATTGATTGAAATTATTGCGGGAGGAGGTGGAATAGCATGATCGTAAAAATGTATGCAGATTTGGTAGCGCTCGAACTTCGAGCTCTTACCGAAGCGGACGCAACAGCGTGGGGATGCCCTATGGTTCCGGCAGTATACCGGGTAAGAGTCACGGCAGAAATTGAAAGCCGTAAAACAGTCTAATAGGCTATTTTCCTATTGCTCAGGGACGGGGAACCGTCCCTATTTATTTGAAAGGGGACGGTTTATGAATGTAGACATTACAGTTGTGACAAGCCTAGTCTGTACGGTTGGTGGTTTTGTGCTCGCGTGGTTAGTATTCGGCAGGAATAAGACCAAAGATGACAAGGCCGAGGGGGCCAGCATTGCGACAATCACGTCCGATATGGGTTATATAAAATCAAGCGTAGACGGGATTGATAAGAAGCTGGAAAAGCAGGCCGACAAGCACATAGAGCTGCTTGAAAGGGTCTGTGACGTGGAAGCATCGGCAAAACAGGCGCATAAGCGTATTGATAGTTTGGAAGGAGAAATAAAATGAATCTAAAAGATGTAAAAACAGACGTATGGATCCGGTTGGTAGTGTTAATGTTGGCGCTGGTGAACCAGTTCCTGACCGCTTCCGGGCTAAACCCCATTGCAATTTCAGAAACAGAGATGTATGTCACACTGTCCGGGGTGGTGGCCATCTTTGCAGCCTTATGGGCAGCTTGGAAAAATAATAGCCTAACTGCATCGGCTCAACAATCGGATATTATGATGCAGAATCTGAAAGAAGCAGCAGTCAAAATTATATTAGATCAATCAAATCGACTGTTAGCTGAACAGGAAGAAGCGGTCAATGCTGCTGCCGAAAAGGCGGTGCAGTGATGGAAGCTATCTTAAACACCCTTCTTTACCAAGTGTATATGGAAAACTTCGGTTGGCAAGGTTGGGTCCAGGAGGGCCGCCTTGCTGGGATAATCGGACAAAGCTTGCGAATGGAAGCGATCCGGATCAAAGGTGTAAAGCGGTACCGGGTCCATGTTCAGAACATTGGGTGGATGGATTGGGTTAATGAGGGCGAAGTTGCCGGAACAATTGACAAGGCGCTGCGCATTGAAGCGATCGAGATTGAAGGCGAAAATATCAATTACCAGGTTCATATTCAGAACGATGGATGGTTAGATTTTGCCAGAGATGGAGAGACGGCCGGATCAGAAGCGCAGTCATTGCGAATTGAAGCAATCCGCTTGCTGAGATCACCAGAACCGATTAAGGTAGATAGTGCCGAAACATTTAAACCCGCCCCTGCCCCGGTAGTTGTTCCAGATCCGCCGAAAGTTGTTGCAATAGATCAACTGCGACTGCTAAAAGCGTTTAAGCTATATCTTGCTATTGGGCACGGCATTAGCCAGGATGGAAGCTGGGACTCCGGCTGCGTTGATGGGCCATACACTGAAGCAGCTCTGATGCTGGAACTTGGAAAAGTTGTTGTTGCAGATCTTCGCACCATGGGCTTCACTGTCCTTACAGATGCGGATCACGATAACAATAAAAACATCGCTGCTTGTGTGGCTGAAGCAAATAACTGGGGGGCGGATGCATATATTTCGCTTCATTGTGATTATAACCAGGCGCCGTCCGGAACGTTGCCGATCGCCTATCCTGGCAGCACTCAGGGCGTTCAGCTTGCAAACTTCATGATTGCAGCATGCCAGGAATACGGTTTAAAAACACGCGGTATTATCCAGCGTGATGACTGGGAAGTTGCTGATACAAACATGATTGCCTGTATATTCGAAACCGGATCGATCAGAGAGGATATCAAAACGCTGCAAGATGTTCAGAATTACGGAAATGCAATTGCAAAAGGCATTTGCAATTACGCAAATCAAGCAGCGTAAATTCGAGGCCACCTTCGGGTGGTCTTTTTTTATTTTTTGAATAAATAAAGCTTAATAGGGTAAAATTCTCATGAAAGCAAAAATTTATACTAAATTTAGTATTGACATTTTTATCGAGAACATATTTTACTGTTTAAAAAACTTGTCAAATAGTATTTTTTGTATTACAATTCGGGCATTGACAAATTATTCTGCTTTTGTCATGAGAAAAGATTATTTCATTCAATATGAGTTCTTATATTACTTAATACAAGTCTCAAAAGTGATTTATATTTGATTTTACATTATGTATTTTGATAACACGGGGTTTTGTATGCAACAAAATGTGAAAGTATACCACTGCAACGACAAAGTAAGATGCGAAAAATTTCTTCTAAATACGGATGAAATGATAATATCTCATGAAGAAGGAAGATGGTTGGGTAGCGGAATGTACTTTTGGGACAATCTTTCAAATGCTAAATATTGGTATTCGAATAAAAAAAGACAGCAAGGCTGAAGAATTCAAAATATTAAAGGGAAACCTAATTATCGAAAATATGTTAGATCTTACTGATTTAGACATATGTAAATCTGTTAGTTTGCTTTGGGATTTTTTAAAAAATAAACTAATCAAAGATCATCCGGAGCTCGAAAACAGCTTGAATAAGGCTGAATCTGGGAAGAAATTGAATTTAATTTTTTTACATATTGAAACGTATAAATTAAATTATGAAGTGATAAAGTGTGCAGCGAGATATCCTAAAACTCCGAAAAGTAATTTGTTTGAATATCATTTTGATGGTAATAAAAATAATTTTTGCGAAGTAACCACAGAGAACAAGATTATATATAATGCGAAAACTGAAAAATGTTTATTTGAATTTAGTGAAGAAATTATTGAGGTGTAAAATGAGTAGTGATATTTTAAGAAAAGCAATGGAAGAAATAAATAATTTTTCCTCAGAGAAATTAAATGAAATAAAAAATGATTTTTTGAAGATGGAAAGTGTAAATTACGATTGTGTAGAAGATATTGAATTAGTGTTTCCTTTTTCTACAGATGATCAAGCGCCGATCTGCAAAAAAATAAGAATTCCTTTTGGTACCTTGGAAAGCAAAACCACACTTAGTTATAATTTGGAAAGCAAAAAAAATGAGGGAATGGATATCCGAACGGATAAGGCGGCGTAGGTGGGTTGTTTATGGAATTAAAAACTAGTAAATTTCAATTTAGGTCACCGGTGCTTACAAATTTAGTATTTAAAATTAACGACGACTTTGACTCGAACAATTTTGACAGGCTTGGAGACATTGGGTCTGAGTTGAAAATTGATAGAGTAAATATCGATGAGGCTATTGCAAGTTTGACTTTGAAATTAGGAAGTAAGTGCGAAGATTATCCATTTTATATCGAAATAACAATGTCCGCGGATTGCAAATGGGCGGATTGTGATGACAGTGAAATAAGAGCTTTTCTTGAAATAAACATGTCTTCACTGCTAATGTCATACATGAGACCAATAGTTTCAAACATTACAAATAGTTCAAGGTATCCAGTATTGAATTTGCCATTTATTGATTTTTCAGAAGGTTATAAAGAAGAATGATTTGGAGACCGGCATAACCGCCGGTTTTTTTATTTGCAAAGAAAAGAGCCATCAAAAGACGGCTGATTTCCGATACTTCATTTTATAAAACTCATATTCCTGATCATCGATCACGCCGATCAGGTAGGCATACTCAGCAGCACCCAGTATCTTTGCGTCGGTATTTTTATCACGGACGATCTCGTTTTCTTGGACATAAATGGCTAAAAGCTCTTTCTTGTTCATTGTCTTTTCTCCTTTGAATTGCATAACAAAGCCATACTTTTGACTAAAAGTTCCCCAAAAGTTTCCCACAAGGGGCAAATTTGCGGATGTTTATCTATTGCCATTGAATATTTGGAATGGTATAATACTCGCATTGATTAGCGGTGCTTTTGGTAGAAATTTGTTATGGGCTGACTCCATCACTCGCAGGTTCGAATCCTGCTACCTCTGCCAAATGAAAGCTAACCTGCTTTTTAAGATACCTTAAAAAGCAGGTTTTGTTATATCTGTGCAGCTGGAAAGACCCGTTGCACAAAGTAATAATCAGGAGAACAAGATGACGGATCAGAAAATCAGCGCTTTTGATATTTATGAGTATTTGCCGCATACCAACTGTAAAAATTGTGGTGAAAATAACTGTATGGCCTTTGCTGAAAAACTGCTGCAGGGTAAAAAGAACATTGGCGGCTGTTCAGCCCTTAGAGGTGACCAGTATGAAAAAAACCGCCAGGAAATTCAGACACTCATGGATGTAACCAGAGACTAAAGAGCGGGCAGACAATCAGCATTGTTTGCCCGCTCTTATCTTTTTTAGTATAATCTAAATATCGCTACAAAGAAATGATCCCGACTCGCCTGATGAAGATTGACCTGTGGTAAGCGGGATTGCCCAACGAAAGAATCAGGTCAGCGAGGGAGAAGAAATGGAAAACCAAAAAAACCGGATTTTTATCGCCGATGTCCGCAGCTTATCTAAACCCCACCGTTTAGCAGCAGCCCTGAGGGCGGTATCAACAGAACGGCAGAAAAAAGCCCGGCGGTTAAAAACCCCGGCAGCCAAGGCGCTATCGGTGGGTGCTGAAATATTATTGCAAAAGGCTTTAGCGCAGAGTTATGGTATCGATGGACCACTTATGCTTTCGGCCGGAGCAGCTGGTAAACCATGGCTGGTTGATTATCCGGAGATTTGCTTTAATCTCTCCCATTCCTGCGATTATGTGGTCTGCGGTCTGGGTTCCCGACCGGTGGGGGTGGACATTCAAAAAATGGCTCAGCCGAAACTAAGGCTGGCTAAACGTTTTTTTGCCCCGAGTGAAGTAGACTGGCTCCTGACTTTGCCACAGGAAAAACAGCAGCAGGGTTTTTATGATCTCTGGGCGCTAAAAGAAGCGTATATGAAATACACTGGCAAGGGCTTTGCTTTACCGCTACATACTTTTGCGATCGATTGTCACCGGGAAACGGCAATAACCGCCGCAACGGCTAGCATCTTTGAAGGGGATAGAATATCCGTGGTGATTAAAAATTATCCGGAGCTGGAAGGTTATGTTATCTGGGCTGTCACGGATACAGGTGCTTTTCAGGAGTGTCTGGAATGGATCACATTATAGGAGCGAATTAATGGGAATATCAACAAATCAAAAGGAAAAACTGCAAACCCTGTTCATTACCTTTTTTAAAATCGGTCTGTTCACCTTTGGTGGCGGTTATGCGATGATCCCACTGATCGAATACGAAACAGTCGAACGGCATCGGTGGATAAAAAGCGAGGATATTCTGGATATTTTTGCCATCGCCGAAGCCACCCCCGGAGTCATTGCCATCAATACGGCAACCTTTGTTGGTTACAAAGTGGCTGGTTTTTGGGGTTCGTTTTTGGCAACCCTTGGGGTGGTGATTCCGTCCTTTACAATTATCAGTGTAATTGCTCTGTTCTTCCAGGAGTTTCAAAGCCTGGAATGGGTAGGGTATGCCTTTAAAGGGATTCGGGCCGGGGTTATTGTGTTAATTCTGGGGGCGGTGGTTAAAATGGGCAAAAAGGGGGAGTACACACCCCTGACGGTGCTGATTTTGATGCTGGCCTTTTGTCTAGCTTCCTTTACTGACATCAGTGTCATTTACCTGTTACTGGGTGGTGCTGTAACGGGGCTTTTTTATCAGGTCTGGTTAAACCGAAAACAAGCGGATGATAAACGTGATGAGGTGAAAAAATGATGTATCTCGATTTATTTATCACCTTTTTCAAAATCGGATTGTTTACCATCGGCGGCGGTTATGCGATGATTCCCTTGATTCAGCAGGAAGTGGTGGCTCACGGATGGCTGACGCTATTGGAGCTGACTGATTTTATTGCCGTGGCGGAATCGACCCCGGGGCCCTTTGCGGTAAATATTGCCACCTTTGTGGGCATGGAAATGGGGGGGCTTCCGGGAGCACTGACCACCACCACGGCGGTGGTGTTGCCTTCATTTATCATTATTTTGCTGATTGCCAAAGCGTTTACCAACTTTCAGCAGAACAAATGGGTGCAGGGCGCTCTTTATGGAATGCGACCGGTGGTAATCGGGTTGATTGCCTCGGCAGTATTGCTGCTGATGTCCAGTGGGTTTATTGGTCATGAGGCCAAAATTCACTCGGTCAGCGATTTCTTTGCCAGTCTCCAATATCTGGAAATTATTATTTTTAGTATTGGTGTCTTTGTCTATTTCCGCTACAAACTCCATCCGATCAAACTGATTCTGATCTCTGCGGCCTTGGGGATGTTGTTTTTGGGGTAGTGCCGATGTTTTATTAGGTACCGAGATCTACTGCTATGCAGTAGATCTTATTTTTTGTCAAAAACGCCGATGCGATTTTGGCAGAAATGACTTAAGGAATAATTAAAAGGGTGTGATGATCACAGAAACATCACAAAAGCATGATATATTAATGAAATTGACACAAAGATGTCATAATCGCCTGCTATGATAAATAAAAAAGGAGGAATTGAGATGACTGTTATCATTAATGTATTAACGGCCTGGCTAAGCGTCATTTTTGCCGCTTTGTTGGCCATCATCTACTTATTGCGAATTGTCAATAAGGGCACCAGAAAAAATGAATTCATCGCAAAAATCAATCGAAATTTGAGAAATTCACATAAAACCATGGGAATCGCTTTTGTGATCACCGCCTGTGTTCATGGGTTCTTTTCCTCGGGAGCAATTCTGTCATTTAACTTTGGAACCCTCTGTATGGTCATGGGAGTTCTGTTGGGACTAACCTATTTTCTCAGAAAAATGCTGCGGGGTAAGTGTGCCTGGATTAAACCGCACCGCTGGTTAACCGTGGTACTGATTGTTTTTCTGGGGGTTCATCTTTGGGAGGTTGGCGGAATCATGGGCCCAGAAGCTTTTTTTAACAGTTCGTTAAAGGAAGTGGAGGCTTCGGTGGAAAAATTATATGGCACAAAAACGGTTTCGGCGACAGCCGCTGATCAGGGCAATTCCGTAACCACAGAAAATTCCAGTTCGTCGACAATGAAAAGCACCCCGGTAACGACACCGGATGCCTCGGTGACCGATACGGTGGTGACCAAAGCCAATCTATTTTTGGGCAGCGTCGATTTGCAGGATGGCACCTATACCGGGGTGGCCGAAGGTTACGGACCGGAGCTGACCGTTAGTGTGACGGTGGCTGAAAATGTGATTACTGATGTGTCGGTGGTTTCTCATAATGAAAACAATGTCAAATATTATGGCAAGGCCATTGATGCGGTACCGGCCGCCATCATTGCCGCCCAGACTCCGCTGGTTGATACCGTTTCCGGGGCAACCTACACCTCAACGGGAATTATGCAGGCTGTTATCAATGCGCTGGAGCCAGCCGTGATTTCGGGAACCTTACCCAGCCTGTAAGATGGTAAAGTTGATGTTAGTCACCACGAATAAAAAATCAGAATAACCTGTTTAGACAATTGAAAGTCTTTTCAGTTGTGGTCATAAACGACAAGACACCCCTGTTCTTTAAGTTTCTTAATGAATGAAATTTAAAGAACAGGGGTGTTTTTTAATATAAAATTATTTCAATATTTAGGCAAAAAGAGGGTAACAATATTTAAAAAGCGCAATTTGAGTTTAGTTAAAAAATTTTAAGGAGGGTCAGACATGCCGAAAATGTCAAATATTGAAACGATCAAACAGAGGGAACAGCCCACTCTGGTTATTCGAACGATTACCAGGGTCGAAGAATTGCCGCAGTTAATCGGTGAGAGCTACGGAAAGATTGTTGCCTATCTCAACGAGATCGGGGAATTGATGACTGATGTACCATTTGTTGCTTATCATAACATGGATATGCAGCAACTTGATGTAGAAATCGGATTTCCGGTCGCCAAACCATTTCCCGGACAGGGCGATGTCAAACCGGGCCTGATTCCGGAAGGAAAAATCATCTTTTGTATGTATCGGGGGCCTTACGCTGAAATGGAACCGGTTTATGGGGAGATGGCACAATGGTTTGAGACCAATCACTGTCAACCGGAAGGAATTGCCTACGAATATTATTATAATGATCCCGCGTTTCCGGAAAGTGAATGGCTCACTAAAATTGTAATGCCGATTAAAGAATGAGTGATCAGTTTTACAAAGGGTAAACTGATCTGTCAAAAAATGTCAACTCGCATGTTTTTGCCAGACAAAAGCTCTTTTTTTTACCAGGGCATTGGTTTGACATAGCATGACTAATTCTATACAGGAGGAAGAAAGATGAAATTTGAATTAAGAGATTGGAAACTGGATGATGCGGAAAATTTGGTTCGCTATGCCAATAACCCCAAGGTTGCCTGCTTCTTGCGAAACTCGTTTCCATCACCCTACACGTTGGATGATGCCCATATGTTTATTGACCAGTGTATGCACCGTGACCAGACCAAACAGTCAATTAAAGCCATTGTCATTGACAATGAACCGATTGGTTCGGTAGGATTGCTGCTGCAGGATGATGTCAGCTGCAAGACGGCCGAATTGGGGTATTGGTTGGGCGAACCTTTCTGGGGAAAAGGGATTATGACCAAAGCGATTATGCAAACCTGTGAAAATGGTTTTGCCAATTTTGATATTTTTAGAATCTATAGTCGTCCTTTCGTTGATAATATCGGTTCCCGAAGAGCGCTGGAAAAGGCAGGCTTCCAGCTGGAAGGAATCTGTAAGAAAGCGATATTCAAAAACGGTAAGATCACTGACTATTGCATGTATGCCCTGATTAAATAAATAGAATAATAAAATGGCAAAAAGATGCTGGATGAGGTAAAAATCATTCAGCATCTTTTTGATTAGATCATTTGTATCGCTTCCATCGGGCAGGCTTTGGCGCAACGGGTGCAGCCGGTACAGCGATAGTATTCATCCAGCACCGGATAGGCTTTCTGGTAGCTGTCGATGTCGGTTTTTCGTAGGACAATGCAGCTTAAAGGGCAATCGCCGGAGCAGATCCCGCAGGCCATACAGAGTTCATAGTTGATAACCGGTTTTTTCTTATCAGCCATGGGTTATGCCCTCCATTTCCAGATCGCAAAAGTCCAGATCCTCCAGGGTTGTTTTGGTGGGGATGCCGGTTTTTTTGTCCCAACCCATAAACTGGTAGTGAATGCCCATCATTTCATCCATGTTAAACTGCTTACCTTTTAATGGTCCTTCAGTCAAGGGCGGTTTGCCGCTGAGACGGTCATTCATTTTAAAATCCCGGGGATTGATCCCCTCCCGGACGTTAAAGGCCTGGCGCAGGGTTTGCATCCGCAGACCGATGGTCATGTATTCGTTGGGGGTCTTATTCCAGCCGGTAGCAGCATTGAGATAGTTAAATAGTTTAAAGTGATTCAGTCCGCTGACCAGCGCAAAAAAACAACCACCGGAGCCATCCAGAATTTGTTTGATGCAGGCATTAATCATCGATTTCAGGCCGACCTGATTGGTCGCCTCGTATTCGCTATTTTTATCCTCCCCCAGTTTGACCTTGGGCGCCCAGGTGACATCCTCCCAGATTCGCATATAGGTGTAATAACTGCCAGCACCGATGGTGTGGCGGCCGGGAGTGGGGTCGCAGGAATAATGAATACCGAGGATTGGATCGAGCCGGGGATCATGCATACCGGGTTCCTGACCACCAGCATGGACGGCCAGGGGCGCTGATTCGACACCTAAAATTTCACTGGCTTTTTTAACACCGTGCTGTAAAATTGCCCCGAAACCGGTTCCGGCAATCATCTGTTCAACCAGGGTAATAATGGCAGCGGCATTGCCCCAGGAGAGATCCAGGCCGCCGGTGACTTTCGGACTTAACCAGCCTTTTTCATAACACTCCATAGCAAAGGCGATGGTGTTTCCCGCAGAGATGCTGTCCATCCCACCCCGATTGAGGAGCTCATTGATCGTAAAGATGGAATCCCGGTCTTTATTGAGAAGCAGGGCACCGAAGGCGGCGACTGTTTCATATTCGGGCTTGTGGGTATGGGTGAAGCGACCTTTGCTTACCGCGCTGATATCGCACAGGCCCCCACAGCCGATGACGCAGGAATAACAGTGATATTTCTGCATTTCATGTTTTTGAATCAGATCCGGATTCATTTGACGATACTTGCGATAAGGGAAATCGGTGATCGAACCCTTCCAATTCTTTACAGGCGTGTCACCCATGGTCATCCCCATGGTATTGGTAAAACCAGTTCCCCATTTTTTGATGATAGCCGTGGATAACATACCGTCGATGGGGATTGCTTTATCCGTGGCAACCATGGATTTGCCCATCAAAGGTAAGATTGCCCCGGTCGTCAGTGGTGGTAAGTTGGAAGCTTTGATTTTTCGGGCATAGTCCTGGCTGATGGCTCTGAGGGTTTCCGGATTCTCAGAACGGATCATCTTTGAACCTGCCAGAACAACGGCTTTCAGTTTTTTAGAACCCATCACCGTACCCACCCCGGAACGGGCTGCCATCCGGCCGCCATCGTTGGAAATCCCGGCGATTTGCGATTGGTGTTCACCAGCCGGGCCAATGGTGGCAATTGCCAGCTTTTTGTTGGCGGTAATCATCTGATTGATGGCCGCTTCGGTGGCGACGGTATCCAGCCCCCAGAGCATACCGGCATCCATGAGCTGGGGGCCGGTGTTATCAATATAGAGCAGCATCGGTTTGGGAGCCTGGCCTTTAAAAAAGATGCCATCATAACCGCATTGTTTAATGGCTGGCGAAAAGGTGCCACCACAATTGGCATCACCGAAGCCCCCGGTAAGTGGCGATTTGCAGACTGCCAGCCAGCGGCCAGTCATAAAACAGCCAGTGCCAGTGAGGAGGCCACTGACAAAGCCGAGAATATTGTCAGGCCCCAGGGGATCAGCTCCGCTAGGTATATATTTGTATAAAATATAGGCCCCCAGACCGACCCCGGAAAGAAAATGTTCATATACCGTATCGGGAATTTTGATTTCGTCAAAGGTGGAATTTGAGAGATCCACCATCAGGATTGTTCCGCAATAACCTTTCAAAAAATACCTCTCATCCTCCCGCCAGGGGCAGTATAAAACTGATCACATCGCCGTGTTTTAACGGGGTGCTTAATTTGACTCGTTGGTAATTGACATGGCAGATCAGCAGCGGCTGCAGCACCAGGGGAATTTTCAGCCGGCGGTAAACAGTCAATAATCGAGCGCCTGGGGGTAATGTCATCATACCATCCTCATCCAGATGGGTCAGGCTGGCAAGGGGTGGGGGAAAGACCTGGACTTTCATTTAAGCCTCGGGAGTTCTTTCCGGGCAAAGCAGTCTCAGGATGTCGCAGCATTCCTGATAATTCATGATCCGGGGAACCGGGTAGGTGGGATTACCTTCTTTTAGAATCCGCTTGGCCAGTTCGGGAATATCCTTTTCCTTCAGAGCGTAAATGGTGGTGGGGATACCCATATGGATGTTCATCGATTTGATTTTTTCAATGAAGAGTTCCGCCAGGGTTTCGTCATCATACATGGCTTCGCCCAGACCGGCATAGAAAGCCAGTTCGGCCAGTTTTTTTTCAGCGGCTTTTTTGGAAAACTCAAGAATGTAGGGCAAAATAATGGCATTGGCTAAACCGTGGGGAACCCCGTAAAAGCCACCCATGGCATGGGCAATGGCGTGGACATAGCCCACATAGGCCCGGGTGAAAGCCAATCCAGCATCAAAGGAAGCCTGAGCCATTTTCAGACGGAGCTCCAAATCCTGGCCATTATGATAGGTATCTTCAAGATTATTGATAATAATTTCAGTGGCATTCAGAGCTTTTTCTTTAACAAAAGCAGTGTCGTATTTTCCGATGTAGGCTTCCACTGCGTGGGTTAGGGCATCCATTCCGGTCGTGGCTGTCAGGGAAGGGGGCAGACCGACACTGAGCTCCGGATCAAAAACCGTAGCCAGGGGAACCAGTTTGGGATCGCTAATTACAAATTTCTCATGATTTTTAACATCGGTGATTACGGCACAGATGGTTGCCTCAGAACCGGTACCGGCAGTGGTGGGGATGGCAAAAAAAGGCGGCAATCTCCGAGTCAACTTAAACAGCCCCCGCATTTTTTCAATACTTTTGCGGTTGGTGACTTTGGCGGCAATAATCTTGGCGCAGTCGATGGGAGAACCACCGCCAAAGGCGACTACACCCTGGCAGTTGGAACTGTAATACAGAGCCAGACCGTCCTCGACATTTTCGAAAGTGGGATTGGGTTGAACCTTGTCAAAAACGATGGCGTCGATGCCATTGGTTTCCAGAGCACATAAAAAGGAATCCAGCAAACCCATTTTATACAGGGGTTTGTCGGTGACAACCAGAACTTTATTCACCCCGGAAATCAAAATGATTTCGGGAAAACGGCGAACCATGCCAGGGCCCTGGAGGACCGGAGGAATCGGCAGGGGCAACACCTGGGCGAATTGCTTCATGACTAACTGAGAACTGCGGTAAGGAGCATTTTGAATGGTCTTAAGTACTCTTTGCATCAGATAACCTCCATTTTGTTACGGTAGCATTGATTAGAGCTTTAGGGATCGAAAGCACAAGGTCAAGTTTATTATCGTTCAGGAATCATCCCTTGGCTTAAATATGTTATTCATTATATCACAACGAAAAATAAAGAAATTAAATGGTTGAAACTTAAGTTTTTATAAAGAATTTTGACATTTTTGGGATAAATCCGGGATCGGGTCGGTTTCGACCCGGAACCCGGTGATGACAGGTCATCATAAAGGCTTAAGTAAACCAGTAACGACACCAAAAAAGGCGGGTTATTATTCAATACAGCCCTGGGGGAACTCAGGGGAGCAGACAATTTCTTCATAATCCAGCTCGGCATTGTTGACCATCCAGAGGCCATGAACATCACAATAGGCATAAACCCGGATAACATCCAGTGATTCGACGGTGAAGAAGGCTTCCGGCGGATGTTCGGGGGTCAATTGCACATATTGGCCACCGTTTCGGGTTTGAACAAAGATCCATAAAATGGAGTGATCGGTTGTCATCGGATGGGGAATGCTTCCTACCTTAACCTGAAGCTGGTGGTCCGAAAAAACAAGCACTGGAAGGTGTTTTTCTTTGGCGGCATCAACGGTATTGGGGGCCAGTAGCGTCTGCGAGTGATTGCAGTATTGAGTCAGGGTGCCGTTTAGTTCCAACAGCACGGCGTTGCAGTCGTTGCATTGGTAAAATAACTTGGGATCCATACGATTACCTCTTTCTTCTTGATTTTAGATATAGCTTTTAATCAAGGTCTCGATAGCGCTCTGGGGAACGTGTTTATCAACAAGGGGAATGTTATCAAAAAGTTCCGGGCGCTTATCGGCGTAGGTGGGGGTGGCTTGTTGATAAAGGATGCCAATCGGAATGGTGTCACCGAATTCCATTGCCTTTTCGATGGCGGCCAGTTTATTGGTTGGATCATGGCGATCATCCAGGGGGTTCACCCGTTGCTTGTAGTAGGCAAAGGTGTTGATTTTATTAAAGCTGACACAGGGCTGGAGGATATCGACCAAAGCGTAGCCGGGATGCTTAATTGCGGCGGCCATCATGTCGGCCAGATGTTTTTTGTCGCCGGAAAAGGAACGGGCCACAAAGGTGGCGCCTGCGGCCAGGGCAACCAACAGTGGATTAAAGGTTGCGCCCATGTTACAGGCAGCCGCTTTATGAAGCGGATCGCAGGGGTCGGAGGTGGGCGAGGGCTGGCCCTTGGTCAGGCCATAGATCTGATTGTCGTGGACAAAATGAGTAATATCGACGTTACGGCGAATGTTATGAAGAAAGTGATTACCCCCTTCGCCGTAGGAATCACCATCACCGGTATTGACAATAACGGTCAGATCATTGTTGGCAATTTTAATGGCGGCTGCTGCTGGCAGAGAACGGCCATGAAGCCCACTAAAGCCATTGGCGGTAATGTACTGGTTGGTTTTGGCGGCTTGACCGATCCCTCCGACCAGAACTACCTGATGGGGTGGGGTAGCCAGCTGATTCAACACTCCGGTGAGGGTTTCGAGAATGGCGAAGTTGCCGCAGCCAGGGCACCAGGCGGTATCGTAGGTGGTAAATGCTGGTTTGTTCATGTCAAAAGCCTCCTTTAAGATTTTTAATACCATTGAGAATATCGTCTACAGATAACTGGCGGCCATCATATTTGAGAATGCTGTGGTCGCAGCTGATCAGTGCTTCTTCCCGGATTAACGATGCCAGTTGGCCAGTGGCGTTTTGTTCGACATTGATTATTTCGACCACCTGGGCGGCAAAATGACGAAGCCGTTCGGTTGGCAGGGGATAAATATCGCCGAAAATCAGGGCCCCATAGTTATTTTCGTTTTGATTGAGAATGTCAACGGCTTCTTTAATGGCCCCACTGGTGGAACCAAATCCTACCAGCAGTGACTGGCATTGATGGGAGCCCCAGAATTCCGGTTCGATCAGTTCTTCTTTTAAGGCTTTTAATTTATTTTGCCGTTTGTCAACCATCTGATTGCGGATGGTTGCCGATTCGGTAATCTGTCCCCAGGGATCATGTTCATCACTGTCCACCCGGACCAGGGCTGGGCTTTTCCCCGGGATGGCCAGTGGTGAGATGCCGTTTTCGGTGAGGGCGTAGCGTTGATATGGCGGATCGTCCGTTGCCGGAACCGCCGGGTCTGGTTGGTCAAAGCGGACAATTTTGTTGACATCAAAAAGCGGGACGGTGGTGGTGGAATCGGCCAGATACTGGTCGCTTAAGAGAATGACCGGAATCTGGTATTTCTTGGCCAAAGCCAGACTCCGGGCAGTCTGATAGAAACAATCGGCATGATCCCGAAGAGCGATGACCATCCGGGGGAATTCCCCCTGGGAGGCCGAGATGACAAATTTCAGATCACTTTGTTCAGTTCGGGTGGGAAAACCGGTGCCCGGTCCGGGACGTTGGACATCAACTGCCACCAGCGGGATTTCAGCAATACCGGCAAAGCCCAGGGCTTCCACCATCAGCGAAAAGCCTCCGCCGGAGGTGCCAGTCATGGCAGTGGCTCCGGCATAGGCGGCTCCAATGGCCATGTTGATGGCGGCAATTTCGTCTTCAGCCTGTTCGACGGCAATGGCCATGGAGCTACTTTGAGCATTAAAGAAATCAAGCAGACTGGTCGATGGTGACATCGGATAGGCCGAGTAAAACCGGATTCCGGCGGCTACAGCCCCCAGGCCAATGGCGGTATTGCCGGACAGTAAAAGCTGTTCTGACGTTACAACCGGCGATAAATGATGAGTGGTGTTTAACAAAGCATAACCCATTTTGATGGCAGACAGGTTGACCTCAACCAGGTCAGCCCGGAGACTTGCTTTTAAAGTACCGGCGGCTTGATCAAGGGGAATATCAAAAAGTTTCAGCAGGGCCCCGGTAGCCACGCTGTTGATAACCTTGGGATTGCCAAGGTTGGCAGCAGTCTTTTTCAGGGGGCATTTAATGGCCCTGAAATCATCAATTGCTAACGATTCATCGCATAAAATAAAGCCATCATAGGATAATCGGGACTGGTGTTCCAAATAGGTGGTCTCATCGATGGCAAAGATTCCGTTCAAGGTGTCCCGATGGGCGTGAAAGGGTTGATTACCAAAGCGGATCTGGGTGAAATTGTGGCCACCTCGGACCCGGGACATAAAATCACGGATTGTAAAAAGATGACAACCCGATTGTTTCAGCATTTTTTCAAAAATTGCGGACATTGTTTCAATGCCATCGCCAGCGGCATGCCTAAAAAGTATGTTATACATACAAAACCCTCCATTCAAAGATAATAGCCCAAAAGAAAATAGGCTTTGTTACTGATTACCCAATTATTGGAGTTCTAAAAGAATGATTCTGATTTTCTTGCATTTTAATTCAGGATGGCTAAAAAGTTTTGATTTGGCTGATCAAAAAAGATAGAATAGGCAGTAGCAATGAATTCGAAATAAAAGGGGGAAAATTATGTCAACACAAACAAAGCGCCAGCGATCGCTTGCAGTTTTATCGGTTCTGATTCTCATGGGGATGCTTCTGGGAGGTTGTGTCCAGTCAGCAGTGTCGGTGGATTACAGCAAGCCGGAGAACTGGGCCTATTTGCCGATTGAAAGCGACCGTATCAAGGCGTGCGATGTATTTTTTGTGGCGCCGACTGTTTATCTGGGTACGGCTGAGGTTCATTCCATGGATCTGACCGACGAAACTACCAAAGCCCAGTTTTTGGGGGCTACCACTATGGAAAAGGGACTGTATGACGGGTCAGCCAATTTTTTTGCCCCCTATTACCGCCAGGCCGGACTGAATGCCTATACTATGGATCCGGATAAAGCCGAGCCGTATTTTGATCTGGCCTATGCCGATGTCGCTCAAGCTTTTGATATTTACATGGAAGATTACAATCAGGGCCGCCCCTTTGTGCTGGCTGGGTTCAGTCAGGGATCAGAAATGCTGTTGCGGTTGCTGGAAGAGAAATTTTCCGATCCGGCCTTAAGCGAGCAACTGGTGGCCGCCTACTTAATTGGCTGGCGGGTGACGCCGGCGGATCTGGCTCAGTATCCGCATCTGAAAATGGCCCAGCAGGCCGGTGATACCGGGGTGATTGTCAGCTTTAATTCCGAGGCGGTGGGGGTTGAAACGTCGCTAATTGTTCCCGACCAAACCCTGGGGATTAATCCCTTGAACTGGAAAACCGACAGTACCCCGGCAACGGCTGCAGAAAATCGGGGGGCCGTCTTTACCGACTACACCGGGGCCATCATCAAAGAGATTCCCAACCTGACTGGGGCCTATCTGGATCCCGCCCGGGGTACACTTCGGGTTACCGATGTCGCAGTGGCCGATTATCCCCCGGTGCTGGATATTTTTTCGGATGGCGTGTACCATCTTTACGATTACCAGTTCTTTTATCGCAACCTCCAGGAAAACGTCACCCAGCGGATTGCTAATTATCTGAGCAAGGCATCCTGAGACTTTCTTAAGTGATTTATTTTGTCTTGTCAATTACAAATTAATAGGCTATAATATACAGGTCGTGCTAGATGGAGAGTTAGCGGTGCTTTGTAACCTGCAATCCGCTGTAGCAGGGTTGAATTCCCCATCGAGGCGCCAGGGTTTGAGGTCTGCCAGAGGAAAGTGGCGTTGAGAGTTGGACCCTTCGCAATAGAAACTTATGAACCCCGTCAGGTCAGGAATGAAGCAGCGGTAAGTAGGATCTTCTATGTGCCGGAGGATTATCTGATTTGAGCCAACTACCTGTGTAACGCTTGGAAATTGGTAGTCGAAGTGGGGTGCACGACAAAAAAGTCTATTGAATGTCAAACAGAGTTTGGTATCCGATAGACTTTTTGCGTTGCGGCAGAATCATGATACTTAATGGTCATCATGGAATAAAAATTAGGGATAATCTATATTTTAACAAGCATTCTTGCTATAATGAAAAAAGTTCAATCTGACCAGAATCGGATACCGCTGTGGCAGAAAGAACCGTAACGAAAGTTTAAATTAAGAATGTGAGGAAAAACCCATGCGATTTTTTCAAGTGAAGCCAGCAATTTATTATGGGGAAGGTTCCCTGAAACAAATTGAGAAACATAATTTTAAAAATGTCTGCATTGCCACTGACCAGGGCATGGTCAAGTTTGGCTTGCTAAAAAAACTGACCGATGAACTGGATGCCAAAGGGATTAGCTATCATGTTTTTGCTGATATCGAATCCGACCCTTCCACCGAAATCGTCGAAAAGGGTCTGATGCATATAATCATGAATAAACCCGACGCGCTGATAGCCATTGGTGGTGGATCGGTCATTGATGCCGCCAAGGCGATTATCTTTTACTGTGTCAATTTCAAACGGATCTTTTTCGAAGACCGTTATGTTCATAAACCAACCTTTATTGCTATTCCGACCACCGCCGGAACCGGCTCTGAGGTCACCGAATATGCAGTCATCACCGACAAACAGAAGAATACCAAAATTCCCTTGACCGATATCCTGATGATGCCGGATGAGGCGATTCTTGATCCGCAGCTGATTGAAAGCGTCCCAGCCGGGGCCACCGCCGCAACCGGAATGGATGTCATGACCCATGCCATTGAAGCTTTTATTTCCACCCAGAACAATCCCTTTGCCCGGTGTTATGCCAATAAGGCCGTGGAACTGGTTTTTCGCAGCCTCTATCCCAGTTATGTGAATGGCTCCGATCTGGAAGCCAAGGGCAGCATGCAGATTGCCTCCTGTATGGCCGGGATTGCTTTTAACAGTGCCGGTCTGGGTATTACCCACAGTATTGCCCATGCCTTTGGTGCGATGTTCCATCTGCCCCACGGATTGGCAAATGCCATTGTTCTGCCCTATGTGATCAAATTTAACGGTCAGGATGAAAAGGTTCAGCATCAGTATGCCCGGTTGTTAAGTGGTTCTGGTATTTTGAATGTCTCCGGTAACGCCACTGAAACCCTTTTTAACAGTGTGGTAGCGCTCAGTGCTTCATTGAATATTCCAGCTTCGCTAAAAGCCTCAGGGGTTTCGGAAGCGGATTATCTGGACGCCCGGGAAGAAATGCTTAATAAGGCGATGGCTGATATCTGCACGACGACCAACCCGGTGGAAGTGACCAGAGAAAAACTGGGAGGCGTTATGGATCAGGCCTATTATGGATTCTAAATAAATTGCCCAAAAAGTATCAAGCAAAAAACACCCGGTTAAAGACCTTTGTCTTTAACCGGGTGTTTTTGCTTGAGGGGGTTATTTCGATAACCCACTAGGCTTTAATCAAGGGAATGATTTTAGATAAAACAACGGCGTCATCATCTTTATAGGTATAGTAACTTTTAATAGTAGGGGTATTAAAATCCAATAACGGGATTGAAATCAGCGAGTGGTTTTCTAAGTAATGAGAAATCAGACTTTTAGGCAAAAAACTATAGCCAATACCATCTAATAAGAAGGGAATCAGTTTACTACTATTGTCAATTTCGAATTTGAATTGATGGTGGGGTGGAAATAATTCACGGATGAATAGCCCGACTTTCTGGAGGGCAAAATTACAGAAAAGATAATCAAGAGCAATCAGATCTTTCTGAACAATGCCGCCAGCAAAATCGGCATTGCTTTTGGCGGTTACTAGAATCAGCTCATCTTCTTTGAAGGGTGTACAAATATAGCCGTTTTTGGTAAAAGGAATATAGGTAAAAGCGATGTCGATTAAACCGTCCTGAAGAAATGAAAGTATTTCAAAGGAATGATTAATAATGATTTTGGTAGACATATTCAGATCGTTGGTCAGCACCGAACGGATCAGGGGATACAAATAATTTTCGTAAATCGAGTTGGTGGTTCCAAAACGTAGTACTTTGCGGCTAAAATTAGAGGCATTGATTTGTTCGATGGCACTTTCTTCCAATTCCAGAAGACGCTTGGCATAGCCTAAAAATAGTTTCCCCTCGGGCGTCAGGACAACCTGTTTTTTATCCCGAATAAAGAGTGGTTTTCCCAGGGATTTTTCCAGCTCAGCTATCCGGTTGGTAACGGTGGATTGGGCCACAAAAAGCAATTTGGCAGTCTGCGTAAAATTCTTGGTGGATGACAATTGGATAAATGTTTTTAAATGCTGGGTATCCATAAGAACTCCTTGATCAATAATTCGAATTAATAAGATCGATAAGATCTATTTCACAAATTATACAACATCAATTATAATTAAACAATCAATCCAAAAAAGAATTCCCGGGAGGATCAAAGATGGAAGATTGGAATGTAACACTATATCGTCAATTTGAAAAAGAGCGGGCACAACCGTCAATCGATCTGGTAAATAGAATCGAAGGCGATTCCTTTAAACGGATCATCGATATTGGGTGCGGATCGGGAATGAGTACGTTGCCATTGCGAAATCGCTTTAAAGAAGCTGAAATTTTCGGAGCAGATTCGTCACCATCAATGTTAACTCAAGCAAAAGAAACGGTGGAAGATGTAACCTGGCTGGAAAGAGACTGCAGCAAACCGATGGATGATTTAGGACAGTTTGATCTGATTTTTTCAAACGCTGCCCTGCAATGGTTTGAAAATCAGGCAAAGGTGATAAAAAACTTAAGTGGCATGTTGCTGCCAAGAGGATTATTAGCGGTTCAAATCCCCTATTTTTCGGCGATGATGATTGCTGATTGTATTAAGAAAGCCGTGCAGACATATGATCCAGATATATTCAAGGGAATTGAAAAAGACTTACACCGGTCTTATGCACCGGGATTTTATTACGATATATTGACCAATCATTTTTGTAAAATCGAATTATGGCAAACAAACTATTTTCATCAGATGAATGGCCATGAAGATATTTTAGAATTTTGTATGAGTACCGGCTTAAGGCCTTATGCCAATCGATTCGCAGAGAATCAAAAGGCTGAATTCTATAGTAAAGTATTGAATGAGATAAAAAAGGGGTATACTGTTCAGAAAGACGGAAAGATTCTGTTTGAATTTAAGCGGATATTTTTTATTGGGATGAAATAGCCGGATCGAATGCAGAAAAGGAAAAGAGGATTAAATATGATGACGATTGTTTTTTATGGATTGGCGGCCATTGGGCTCGTTTTTTCCTTGGTCAAAAGCCGGGAAAAAACAAAAATGGCCTTGATGAAGGCTTTAAAAGCCTTTGAGAATATTTTGCCCCAATTTTTGGGGATTGTGTTGCTGATTGGGGTGATCCTCAGCCTATTGTCACCGCAGCAAATTTCCCAACTTATCGGAGAAAACTCAGGATGGGTGGGGGTGGTCATTGCCACAGTGATTGGCTCAATTACATTAATACCGGGTTTTCTGGCCTTTCCCCTGGCAGCGGCACTACTTCAAAACGGCGCAGGATATATGCAAATTGGCGCTTTTGTATCCAGTTTGATGATGGTGGGAATTGTGACCATGCCGGTTGAATTTCTGTATTTCGGGAAAAAGGCCACATTGTTAAGAAATGGCATGGGGTTAGTCTTTTCGATATTGGTTGCGCTGGTCATTGGAGGGATTTTGTCATGAAAAAGAAGAGCGTCGAATTGGTCAAGCGGTATCGCTTTTTTGGGATAATGATTGCGGTCACCCTGGTTATACTGGCTGTCAGACCAGCCATGGGGGTTCAGGTCTACAGCCTGGCAATCAGCAGTGTGTTAGAAATGCTGGGGGTACTGCCGCCGATCTTTATTTTAATTGGTCTATTGGATGTCTGGGTAAAAAAAGAAACAATGGTCAAATACATGGGCAAAGATTCGGGGATTATTGGGGTATTATTGGGATTCTTTCTGGGAGCTGCCGCCGCCGGTCCGCTTTACGGGGCCTTTCCGGTGGCTGGGGTATTCTTAAACAAAGGCAGTCGGTTGGCCAATGTTTTTATTATCGTCGGGGCCTGGGCATCGATGAAAATACCCTTGCTGCTTTTTGAAGTGGCGGCGATGGGCTGGCAGTTTACCCTGATCCGTTTGGTGATGGATGTTATCGGGGTATTGGTGATTGCCTATAGTATGGAAAGAATTCTCACCGATGCGGATGAGCGGCAGATCTATGAGTTGGCCCGCAAGATGAATCAATAGCTAACGGTGGCAGCACCACATAAAAAAGACACCCTTTCATTGATGAAGGTGTCTTTTGATTTAATGGTGGATTTGAAAAATTTAACTCAGTGAAGCTGCCAAGCCAAACAGTGCAATCATTGCCACAATGGCAATAACCGCAAAGACGATGTTGATAATAATCAGCACCAGACCAATGGTTTTACCGGTCTTGGCTTTTTTATTATCCGGATCAGCGGCATACTCTTTTTTGCCGTAGACAAAAGCCATGATGGCAGTGACTAGACCAGCCAGGCTGACAATTGAGGCGATGGTACTCAGACCGATCGTTGTCAAAATGATATTGACACCAATACAAATTAAAGAAATAATGCCAAAGGTAAACCCCTTCATTCCATCTTCAAAACTCATAATCATACTCCTTCCCTATTTCAAAATTGTTTCTGAGTTTATTATACCCGAAAAGAATAGCTGTAAACGAGTAATTTATTAGAAAATCAAGATTTAACAAATTTTAGTGGTCGGGAAATGAAACGATGTGGTTTTTTTTAGCGCGCTGACGCAGACATTGTGATAGCCTGACTGCTGATAGACTGGATAAAAAAATATATTTCAGCTATAATGGGGTCATGAAAAATTTTGAAACCTTTAAACAGTCCTATCAAAT
This sequence comes from Acetobacterium wieringae, assembly GCF_023700225.1. Taxonomy (NCBI): domain Bacteria; kingdom Bacillati; phylum Bacillota; class Clostridia; order Eubacteriales; family Eubacteriaceae; genus Acetobacterium; species Acetobacterium wieringae. The sequence continues at coordinate 3,166,936 of NZ_CP097897.1, read as the reverse complement.
AAAACTAAATCTCCAGCAGGAACAGGCGGTGGTGCGAACCCGAGGTCAGAGACTCTTGCTGGCGGTGCCGGGCAGTGGTAAAACGACAGTGATTATCTGCCGGATCGCCTATTTGCTGGAGGTTTTACAAATCGATCCGGGGGAAATTCTGACCCTGACTTTCAGCCGGATGGGGGCCCGGGATTTAAAAGCTAGATATACCAAACTGTTTGGCGAATCCCAGGCAAAAACCCTCCATTTCAGCACCATCCACAGCTTTGCTTTGGGGGTTATCCGTCATTATGAGCGGAGCTACCGGCGCCGGGCCCATACGGTACTGGGGAATATCACGCCGGTGATCCGGGAGTTATACCGGCAGCTTTTTCAGGAGCATCCGGGGGAAGTTGAACTGGGCGAAATTTGTCAACGGATCGGATTTTGTAAAAACATGATGCTGACCGAGGCAGAAATAAAACTGCTGCCACCACTGGAGGTTGATTTTCTGGCAATCTATGAAGCCTATGAAAGCTATAAACGCCAGGAACAACTGATGGATTTTGATGACATATTAAAATATGCCTGGGGACTATTAAAAAAGTACCCCGAAATGCTGGCCTTTTTTCAGAATAAGTATACCTATATCCATTTGGACGAAGCCCAGGATACGTCAAAGATTCAGTTTAAAATCATTGAACTATTAACCGGGAAAAACGGGAATCTTTTTATGGTGGGGGATGAGGATCAGAGTATTTATGGTTTTCGGGGCGCTTTTCCTGAGGCTTTACTGACCTTTAAAGAGACCTGGCCCCAGGGCGAGGTCTTGCTGATGGAAACCAATTACCGCAGCACCCGGCAGATAGTTGACAAGGCCAATGCCTTTATCAAGCTAAACCATGAGCGCTACCAAAAAGAAATGGTGGTGCCTGGGGACAGGTCGTTTACTGGGGTGCCAATTGCCCGGGAATGGGTGACGTCCAGCGAAGCTCAGTATCAGCTGATCATTGAAGCAATCCGCCGGGAAGGCAAGGAAATCGCGGTGCTCTATCGCAACAATGAGTCGGCTATTCCCCTGGTGGATCTCTTCGATGTGGCTGGAATCACTTATCAGATCAAGGAACATAGTCCACAGTTTTTCGGTCATTTTCTAATTAAGGATATCCGGCTTTTTTATGAGTTTGCAATTAATCCGGATGATATCAATTTATTCACCCAGGTTTACTATAAGATGGATACGGCCATCTCCCGGGAAACCATCAACCAGCTGGAGCGGCGACATAAACCTGGCGAAAATGTCCTTGACACCCTGATCAAGATTAGTGGCGACCGGGCCTGGCAGGTTAAACGGCTCAAAGAGCTTAAGGACGGGTTTGAAAAACTACAGACGGTGCCGCCGCAGCGGGGAATTGTGATGATTCTGGATAGCCTGGGGTACCGCTCTTATCTCAATTTCAGGATCAGTTCCGGGCAATCAGAAGAAAGTATAGAGCAGAAGCTGACGGTGCTTAAAATTCTCGGGGGTCGGGTTAACAATTTTCCGGACTTTTTTGCTAAGTTGGAAATGCTGTCTGAAAAGCTGCAGGAGCCTCAAACCAGAAAAGCGAAAACACCCCGAGTGACCCTGTCGACCCTCCATTCCAGCAAAGGGCTGGAATTTGAAAAGGTCTTTATCATTGATGCCACCGAAGGGCAGATTCCCAATGTCTCCAATACCCCGGAAGATGCCAAGGCCTACGCCGAAGAAGTCCGGCTCTTTTATGTCGGCGCCACCCGGGCCAAACAGGAGCTGATATTTCTCTGTGTCAAACACCGGGACAAGGACATCAAACCATCGCCATTTATTTCTTATTTAATTGATGGCCTGCCCCGAAAAAAATCGCCAACCGAAAAACCGGGGCTTCGGCATCGTGAGAGTTTTGGCCGTCAGCAGGGTAAATGGCAAGATTATCATACCGGTGCGGCCAGCGGCGCCACCGTCGATCTACAGGCTTATCAGCAGGGTCGGGTAGTGATCCATCAGCGTTTTGGGGCCGGTACCATTCTGACCCGTAACGGCAATATTGCCAGTATCCATTTTGAGAGCGCCGGGGAAAAGAAAATGAATCTGGCTGTCTGCCTGGAAAACGGTGTGATTAAATGATGGGTTGTATTTAATCAGGTTGTGGCAAACTGCCGTACCGGTCAATTGTTAATCTGTTGTATGCTGCAGACTCGGACAGGCTATCGTCATGTCCGCTCTGATGCATACAACATGATTTGTCGTTACTGGTACAGCTGTTGTAAATCGTCAAATCAGCAATGTTTTCTTGACAAAAATATAAATTAGGGCTATACTCAGAAAAAACAAACCGGTGATGGTGGAGTAAAGTCAGCAGCGCATTTAAAGCGAGTTGGGGATGGTGAGAGCCAAACAGGAAGCGGACTGGCATAATGGGCACCTGAGGGTGTGAGGAAAGGGCAGGGCCTGAGTATTTCACAACGTTTCATCCACGTTAAGGGATGGCAGATGTGATGGCATTTGCAGATCAAGTGCACAGGTTAGATTAGCCTGTGAATAAAGGTGGTACCGTGGGTTATTTTGACTCATCCTTTTATTGTTGCAGACAATAATGGGATGGGTCTTTTTTTATTACAGGAAAGAGGAAAAGAACAATGGAAACATTAAAAAATTTACAAGCGCTGGTCAAGCGACTGGAAGAGAAGAGTCCTTTTTATCAGCAACGGTTTAAAGCCGCTGGCATTGTGGCGGATGATATTAACACCATGGCTGATTTTGAGCAGCTGCCTTTTACTGATAAGGGTGATCTCCGCAATGCCTATCCCCTCGGTTTGCAGGCGGTACCGGACAGTGAGGTGGTACGGATTCATTCTTCATCGGGAACCACCGGCCAGCCGGTGATCATTCCCTATACCGCCAGCGATGTAGCTGATTGGGCGGAAATGTTCGCCCGTTGTTATCACTATGCCGGGATGACCGATGAAGACCGGATTCAGATTACCCCAGGCTATGGGCTCTGGACTGCCGGGATCGGCTTTCAGGCCGGGGCCGAGAAAATGGGCGCCATGGCGATTCCGATGGGGCCGGGGAACACCCAGAAACAATTGCAGATGATGGTCGATTTAAAAGCTACGGTGCTGGCCTCGACCTCATCCTATGCTCTGTTGCTGGCCGAAGAGGTGGCCAACCAGAATCTGGGCGATCAGATTCATTTAAAACGGGGTGTCATCGGTTCGGAACGCTGGGGCGACAAGATGCGCAGCCGGATTGCCGAAGAGCTGGGAATTGAGCTGTTTGATATTTATGGCCTGACCGAAATCTATGGTCCGGGCATTTCCATTGACTGCAGCGAACACGACGGGCTCCACTACTGGTCGGATTATCTGTATTTTGAAATTCTTGACCAGGAAACCCTAAAACCGGTGCCGGAAGGCGAGTACGGCGAACTGGTGATCACTACCTTTCGAAAGGAGGGGGCACCGCTATTGCGCTACCGCACCCATGATATCACCCGCTTTATTCCCGGCCCCTGTGCCTGTGGCTCCGTTTTTCCCCGCCATGACCGGATTATTGGCCGCACTGACGACATGGTCAAGGTCAAGGGGGTCAACATTTACCCTGGCCAGATTGACGAGCTCTTAAAAACGGTGGCGGGGGTCAGCAGTGAATATCTGGCCACGGTCGATCATCAGGACGGTAAAGACCGGGTTGTTCTGGCGTTTGAAGTCTTAAACGGCATTGATCAAAAAGCAATCGAAGAGGAGGTCAAACGTCAGTTTAAATCCAGGGTGGGCTTAAGTGTCATTCCTCAGGCCAGCTCGATTGGCTCCTTGCCCCGATCCGAGAAAAAAAGCATCCGGATCATTGATCGTCGTTTCAGTTAAGTAGACAACCCCGGGGATCAGATCGTTTCGAAAAGCCGTCTTTCTAAAAAGTTACCAGAAAAATTGATTTTTTATCCGGAATTGGGTATAATGAATTCGGCCACCTTGATTTAAGAGGAGAAAAAAATGAAAACAAAAAAACAAAAGAAAAACCGATTCAAAATCGTTCTCAACGAACCCACTGGCGAGAGTTCCGGGTGTAAGATCATTGAAGATACCGAAACAGGAATTAATTACTTATATCATTTTGATGAATTTGGCGGCGGACTCACGGTACTGATTGATGAAGAAGGTGAACCTTTAGTTGCCCCTGAAAAATAAAATACCCAGACCCTGAAAGAGATTTTCTTTTTCAGGGTTTTTGTATGCATTTTATTTCCGGTAAAAGTTTATTTCCATAAAATAGGTGTATAAACAAAAAAGGATATAAAAAATTGAACCCAAGAATTTAGCACCGAAGTGTTTGGCAGAGACCAGAATAAAAAAATGGAGGAAAAAATGAATACTTATATTGAAGATATTTTTGCCAGAGAAATACTGGATTCCCGGGGAAACCCAACCATTGAAGTGGATGTGATACTGGAAGATGGCACCATGGGCCGCAGCATTGTCCCATCAGGGGCCTCCACCGGGGCCTTTGAAGCGGTGGAACTACGGGACAAAGATTGCAGTCGCTATCAGGGTAAAGGGGTATTAAAGGCGGTCGACAGCGTGGCTTATGCCCAGGAGTTTCTGGTGGGCATGGATGCTTCCGATCAGATAGCCGTTGATGGAGTGCTGATTTCTCTGGATGGCACTGAAAACAAAAGTAAGCTGGGTGCCAATGCGATTTTGGGGATTTCCATGGCTACGGCCCATGCGGCGGCCAAATCATTAGGGTTGCCCTTTTATAAATATCTGGGTGGCGTTAATGCCAAACTGCTGCCGACCCCGATGATGAACATTTTAAACGGCGGGGAACATGCCGACAACAATGTTGATATTCAGGAGTTTCTGATTATGCCGGTGGGTGCCCGGGACTTTCGGGAAGCGGTGCGGATGGGCTCAGAAATCTTTCATCAGCTCAAAAAAGTGCTTGGCGAAAAAGGGATGGCCACCTCAGTGGGCGATGAAGGCGGTTTTGCCCCGAATCTCAAATCCAATGAAGAAGCGCTGCAGTTGATTGTAGAGGCCATTGAAGGCGCTGGCTATCTTCCGGGTGAAGATGTCCAACTGGCGATGGACGTAGCAGCTTCGGAAATGTATAATGAAGAAACCAAAAAATATTTTTTGGCTGGTGAAGGGGTTGAAAAAACTGCCGAGGAAATGATTGCGTTTTATGAAATGTTAATTGACAAGTATCCGATTATTTCAATTGAGGACGGTCTGGACGAAGAGGACTGGGATGGCTGGAAAATCATGACCGAGCGGCTGGGAAAAAAGGTGCAGCTGGTTGGGGACGATATTTTTGTCACCAATACCGGGCGGCTTAAACGGGGCATTGACACTGGGGTGGCCAATTCAATTCTGGTTAAGGTTAATCAGATCGGCACCCTGACGGAAACCCTGGATACCATTGAAATGGCTAAACGGGCCGGTTATACCGTGGTGGTTTCCCATCGCTCCGGTGAAACCGAGGATGTTACCATTGCCGACCTGGTGGTGGCCGTCAATGCCGGACAGATTAAAACCGGGGCACCATCCCGAACTGACCGGGTGGCCAAATATAATCAGCTGATGCGGATTGAAGAACAGCTGGGTCTGCTGGGTGACTACGCTGGGAAAGATGCGTTTTATAATATCAAATAAAGAAAACACAAATAAGGAAGTGAAACAATGTATTTAAAAGGATTGGGTATTGCCTGTCATCCGCCGGTGTTGATCCCGGAGGTTGGGCAAGGCCGAGAAAATGAAGCACAAAAAACGATCCGGGGATTACGGGATCTGGCGCTGAAGGTGGCCGAAATTAAACCGGAGGTGATTGTTTGTATTACGCCCCACGGCAATGTATTTCGCGATGGCGCAGCAGTGGTTTATGAAAATCAGATCAGTGGTGATTTGCGAAATTTTGGATATCCGGAGATCAGCCTGACAAAAGACTGCGATATGGGGCTACTGGATGAGCTGAATGTGGGTTTTGCCAAAAATAACTGCCACACCATTTTTTTGAATCATAAAATTGCCAAAGAGTATAAAATTGGTCTGGAGCTTGATCATGGGGTGTTGATACCACTTTATTTTATCGAAAAATACTATCGAAGCTATAAGATTGTCCATGTAACCATTGGTGATCTGAGTTTGATTGAGCTTTATAAAATGGGGACAGTAATAAGAGAAGCCATCGAAGCCCGGGGCAAAGAAGCGATGATTCTGGTTTCGGCTGATCTTTCGCACTGTCTTAAAGATGAGGGGCCATATGCCTTTAATCCGATGGGGCCGTTGTTTGATGAAAATATTGTTAATGGCATCAAAACCAAGAATTACTACTCGATTCTAACCGTTCCCCACCAGGTCTATGAACCAGCCGGTCAATGCGGGTTAAAACCGATCGTGATGGGATTGGGCGCCACTGATGGTCTGGATACCGAAGCCACGGTCTTTTCTTATGAAGGACCTTTTGGGGTTGGTTATATGTCGGCCTTTATCGATTTGACCGATAAAAAAATCCCCAGTCTGCTTAGTCGTTATGAAGAAGATAAAGTGCTTTCCTATAAAGAACGGCGTTTAAACGAAAGCCCCCTGGTAGCATTGGCCAGGGCGACCATCAATACCTGGGTACAACGGGGCCGGAAGCTGAATTTTGATCATTACAAAAGTCAGGTTGAAATCGAAGCCGATGTTCTGGGTGAACTGGAAAACAATCAGGCCGGGGTTTTTGTCTCGCTGCATAAGCATGGTGAACTGCGGGGCTGCATCGGCACCACCGGTCCGGTGACCGAAAGTATCGCTCAGGAAATTATCCGCAATGCCATTGAGGCATGCACCTATGATCCCCGGTTTATGCCGGTGGAAGAGCAGGAACTGATGGAGCTGGAAATCAAGGTGGATGTCCTGGGTGTGCCCGAAGTGGTAAACAGTTTGGCTGAACTGGATGCCAAAAAGTATGGGGTTATTGTTGAGAAGGATCTCCACCGGGGTTTGCTGCTGCCTGATCTGGAAGGGGTCAACACGCCGGAAGAACAGATTGCCATTGCCAAACGAAAAGCCGGTATCGCTGAAAGTGACAGCGATGTGATTTTGCAGCGCTTTCAAGTGATCCGGCATCAGTAAGCATTAAAAATTGGTCAATTGATCTAAAAGTTTTGAAAAGGCAACCGGTAAGGCCAGGTCATCGATCTCGGACAGCGCCTTAAACTGATAGTCTGTGCGTGTGTGCGCCTGGTTGGAGACGAGGTGGGAAGTTGACACTGGTTCCCGGATTGCATTGTCCAAATCAAAACCATAGATGGACATCTCCCAGACAATATGGGAAAAAACATGGCGGTTGGTGCCGATAAAGATAGGTTCATTTAGCTCGTGGAAATTTTCTGCGAGCTTTTTTTGATGTCCTGGCCATGACCAGCCACGGTTTCGGTAATCGGAAAGGACCACAGACCGGATAACAGACCAGAATCTGGCCGGCGCACAAAAAATAGGCAACTGTTTTGTTTGACGATGCCAACTTCCATTTTTTTAGTGAGCTGCTTCGTTTTTTTCTTTTTGACCGGAAGCTGTTCGGTGGTTCCGGCGGCATGACTCTGACAGCCACTGCGGATCGGGCAGATCAGGCATTTGGGACTTTGGGGAGTGCAGATCACGGCGCCCAGCTCCATCAGTGCTTCATTAAAATCGCCGGCGGCATCCGGTAGAATGCCTTCAATAAAGGCAGTCATCCGCTTTTTCGTTTTGGCATCACCAATATCATCAAAGCTGTTGCCATAACGGCTGATTACTCGGAGAACATTGCCGTCCACGGCACTAACCTTCTCATTAAAGGCAATGCTGGCGATGGCACCACCGGTATAAGGGCCAATGCCCGGGAGCTTAAGCAGTTTGGCAAAGGTTTCGGGCATGTTACCCTCATAGTCAGAGACAATAATCTGGGCCGCCTGATGGAGGTTGCGGGCCCGGGAATAATAACCCAACCCCTCCCAGGTCTTAATGACCTCATCGACCGAGGCTTGCGCCAGGGAAAAAACAGTGGGGAACGTTGCTATAAATCGGTTATAATAGGGTATTAATGTATCAATCTGGGTTTGCTGCGCCATAATTTCCGAGATCCAGATATAATAGGGGTTCCGGGTTTGGCGAAAGGGCAGATCCCGCTTCGCTTTTTGAAACCATTTAAGTAGATCGGTCTGTAACATTTCAATTTGCTGCTGATTTATTTTGATATCGAGCATTTGGTCTCCGTTCGTTAAAGTTCATTCATTTCAAAGTATAAAATAAGGCACAAGATGTAGTATAGAACAGTTTCCTAAAAACTATCTTGTCCGGTGTCAAACAGCCCCGAAAGGCCAGGACAAGAATTTACCCCATCCCCCATTATGGCATTAGAATGGGCGAAAACACGGTTTGTAATTGGGATGGGGTCACCATTTAGACCCGTAAACGCCACAAAAAACTTGACATAAAATGGGTAGGATGGTAAACTTGCTGTAACAAACGTGTAACTTTTATTTATGCAATTTTGACAAAATGAAAGGTTTTATTTATGAATAGAGAGAGAGAAACCGGTGGTTTTCTCAAGAAATATCCCGGCGTCAAGATCGGAATCATTGCTTTGATTCTGCTTCTGGTCGTGGGTGTTTCCAGTGCTTTTACCGTTGAAAAAGAAGTTTCGGTCAACTTCGAAGGCAAGGTATACACTGCCAATGGAAAACTACTCGAATCCCTGGAAGAAGTTCTGATTGCCAATGAACTTCCGGTCAGTGACGAATATAAATATAGCGTGCCGTTGACAACCTTGTTTAAAGATGTCATTGATGTAACAATTGAAAAGAAGATTTCCGGAAATATCCAAGTTGATGGAAAAACCATTGCCTACTTGTCAGGCGGCGCCACTGTTGGTGATGTTCTTGAAGAGAACGGGGTCAAGCCGGATGAGGATGACAAGGTTGAACCGGGATTAAATACCCCATTAACTGAGAAAACCGGAACAATCAAAGTAACCCGGATATCCTACGTGGAATCAACTGGCATTAAAGATGTGCCGATGAAGGCCACCATCAGAGAAAATCCTGAGTTGCCGATGGGCACCCGAATTGTTGTTCAGGTTGGACAAAACGGCAAAGCCAACAAGAAAGAAAAGATCCGCTACGAAAATGGTGTCGAAGTCAGTCGGGAAGTGATTACCTGTGAAGTCATTATGCCAGCGGTGGAAGAAATTATTGAAGTGGGTCCCTCGACAACCATAACAATGCCGGAGGCGGTAGAAGTATCTTCGGTTATTGGGAATGTCAATGTCGAAAAAAGTGCTACCGGTGACGGCAGTACAAGCATAAATCAGGAAAGTGGTTTTAAAGGGAGTATGGTGGTCAGTGCCACTGCTTACACCGCCACTGGCAATAACACTGCTTCGGGAACTGTGCCACAGTCAGGCCGAACGATTGCCACTTGGGGAGGAATTCCTTTCGGAACCAAAGTTTACATCCCGGCGCTTGGCGGTATTTATACCGTTGAAGATCGGGGTGGCGCAGTCGGCTATGGGATTATCGATATTTATATGGATAGCGAAGCTGAATGCGAAGCCTGGGGCCGACAAAACATTGAAATATACTTTGTTGAGTAGTAAAAAAGACGATGATTTTCATCGTCTTTTTGTTTGCCGATTTTTAGCGGAGCAATGGTGGTTTGGAGGCAAATGTAAAATGGCGGACCGAAAAAGGTGATGTTGGGAAAAAATAGAGGTATCGTTTTTGTACTCAGAAAAAACATTATTCTAAAAAAATACACTTGTACTTTGTATACAATGCTTGTTATACTACTCCTATATACGAAATAGCGTGTTGTTTTGCTATGGAACTCGGAGGAAGACATGGAAATTAAAATTGTTAAAACAGCAAACCCCAAGGAAAAACCAGAAGAGGACTCGTTGATCTTCGGTGTCGAATTTACGGACTATATGTTTGAGATGGACTATACTGAAGGGATTGGCTGGCATGATGCCGTCATTAAGCCCTACGGCCCCATTGAGATCATGCCTTCAGCCATGGTGCTTCACTATGCCCAGGAAGTTTTTGAAGGCTTAAAAGCATATAAAACGCCAGCTGGTGAGATTCAGCTGTTCCGACCAGATGAAAACTTCAAACGAATGAACCGCTCCAATGCCCGGATGTGTATTCCGCAAATCGATGAGAATTTTTTGCTGGAAGCCTTAAAAGCCTTGGTTAAGATGGATGAAAGCTGGATTCCTAAATCCCCGGGAACATCGCTTTATATCCGGCCATTTGTTTTTGCCACCGATCCGTTTATCGGGGTGCGGGTTTCCAAACGCTACAAATTTATGATTATCATGTCGCCAGTGGGATCTTATTATAAAGGTGGGATGGTTCCCAGTCGCATTTATGTGGAGTCAGAATTTGCCCGAACGGTTCGTGGTGGTACCGGTGAAGCCAAATGCGGTGGTAATTACGCTGGTGGTCTGGCGGCTCAGCAGAAAGTTCATGAAATGGGTTTTGAACAGATTCTCTGGCTGGATGGCGAAAAAAGACAGTACATCGAAGAAGTGGGCACCAGTAATGTCTTCTTTTTAATCGATGGCGTTTTTGTTACCCCGTCACTGGAGGGAACGATCTTAAACGGCATTACCCGAAAAAGTGTGATCGAACTATTAAAGCACTGGGGCGAAACCGTGGAAGAACGTCGGATCACCATCGACGAATTATATCAGGCCTATCAGCAGGGAAAAATCACCGAAGCCTTTGCCACCGGCACAGCGGCCGTTATTGCGCCGATTGGCACATTAGGGTGGAAAGATGTGGAGATGACCTTTAACGACGGTAAAATCGGCGAATACTCGCAAAAAATATATGATACCCTCTATGATGTCCAAACCGGCAACAAGGAAGATCCGCTGAACTGGATTGTTAAATTATAAAAATTAAAAATTTAAAAAAGTTTGTTAAAACACTTGACAATAGGCGTTTTCACTGGTAATATTAGTCTTGCATTTTGAATTACGAGAGGTACCGAAGTGGTCATAACGGGGCGGTCTTGAAAACCGTTAGGGTGCAAGCCCACGTGGGTTCGAATCCCACCCTCTCGGCCATCAAATGCTTGAAAAGTAAATAATCACATTTGCATTATTACCTTTGGAGAAGTACTCAAGTGGCTATAAGAGGTGCCCCTGCTAAGGGTATAGGCCGTTAACGCGGTGCGTGGGTTCAAATCCCACCTTCTCCGCCACCATGAACTACGCATCAAGATTGATGTTAGATAGAACCTGTTACGTAAGTAGCAGGTTTTTTTTTCTAAATAAAAAGCTATCATTATTAAGAATTTTTGATACAATTAAGGTTAGGTATCAATGAATAAGGTGAGAAATTGAACTAATTTAATTTAGGAAAAGAATAATTTTTTTGTCGTCATGTTTGAAAGGAAAGAAATAGTTTGAAAATTCTAGAAGGGAGGAGAATATGTTTGGAATTTTAGGATTTCATCAGTGGTTATTTATAAAAATCATTTTTGCAATAATTTTTAATATAGAATATTTGAAGATTTATGTAGAATTGCTCCCAGTATTTGCAACATTGGGTTTAGGACTGTTGGCTTTTTATCAAAATAAGCAATTTGGCAAAGTAAATGAAAGACTTCTTTTAATTGAAGAGATGAAATTCAAGCCGGTAATCGAGTTTAGAAATCCAACAGTAGAATTATATCATCAATCTGATGTTATCAGAGCTATGCAAAAATCTGATTTATACTCAAAAATTGAAGATGTCTTGCCTGCAGGGGAGGAAATACGTAATTATTTTAGATTAGATTTTGAATTAAAGAATTCCACTGAAAATATCGCTAAGGGATTTAAGTTGAGTAAAGTAAAAATAAACACGAATAAATGCGCTGTAAAGACATATTATTCCCCCGAAACAAGAGAAATAGATATTCTTTCTAAAACTGAAATTATGTGGTCAGTTTTTTTTAATATTTTTCCTAAAGAAGATGTTCATATATTTCTTTATTTTGAATATCACGATTTATTTGATCGTCTTGAAATAAATGAATATCAGGTCGCATACCTTATTAAAAATGCCACGGTTCAAGCAATTAAATCCATATAGCGGTTTAGTCTAAAACTTCAAATTTGGTTCAAACATTGTCATTATTAATGTAGCAATTATTTTGGTCAGAAAAATAACAACTTTTCTGGAGGTATTTAGTACCAATTTGGAACTTGTTTCAGGGGATAGTCGCTATAATTACTAATACATTGATCTAGGAAGGACAGAGCTTGTAAAAGGTAGAATGGTTATCCTTGCAAAGAAGAGCAAGTCCTAAATACTCAAATAGGGACAAAAGTTAAAGAGTCTTGTTATTTGAAGTGTGAAATTTTAGAATTATAAAGCTGGATAGAATATGGATACAAAAAGTAAAGAAGACCGAAGTCTTAATATGTCAAAAATTCATTCGAAAGATACTAAACCTGAAATGATTGTTAGAAAATACTTGTTTTCAAAAGGATATAGATATCGTTTAAATCAAAAAAATCTGCCTGGAAAACCAGATATTGTAATGAAAAAATATAATACTATCATTTTTATAAATGGCTGTTTCTGGCATATGCATGAAAATTGCAAATACGCAAAAATACCATTGTCAAACATTGAATACTGGGAAGAGAAATTAAGAAGAAACAGTGAAAGAGATAAAAAGAACATAGAGTTGCTTCAAGAGCAAGGATGGAATGTGTATATTATTTGGGAATGCGAATTGAAGAAAGAAAAGCAGAGTGAAACACTGAATAAGCTAGTTGAATTTCTGTCATTAAGAGATAAATTTATGTGATATGATATAATAACTGATCAAAATATTGGGGCCTAGATTTAGTGAATTGCTGATAACAATTAAGATAAAATATTAAAATAATGCAGGGAAGTGGAGTATTTGTGAGTAAGGAAAAAAATGAAAAAAAGTATAGTCCAACAATAGTTTCAACATTTTCAGGCTGTGGTGGTTTGGACTTAGGATTTCACGATTGTGGATATCAAACTGTATGGGCTAATGATTTTTCTGAATGGGCAGTGGAAACTTTCCGTAGAAATTTGGGTAATGTAATTGTTCATGGAGATATAACAAAAATTGATCCTTATACCGATAAATCGATTCCTGATTGTGATTTGGTATTAGGCGGTTTCCCGTGCCAGGATTTTTCAATAATTTGGAAACAGCCAGGATTAAGTGGAGAGCGTGGAGGATTGTATAAGAATTTTCTTGAATTCGTAGCGGCTAAAAGACCGAAAGCTTTTGTAGCTGAAAATGTAAAAGGCCTTTTGACTGCAAATAAAAGTAAGGCAATCGAAACTATAATAAGTGATTTTGAAAATATAGCCCCTGGCTATTTAATTAAACCTCATTTATATAATTTTGCTGATTATGGCGTTCCCCAGTTTAGAGAGAGAGTTTTAATTGTTGGGATTCGTGTTGATACTGGTTTTAATTTTGTCCACCCGAAACCAACTCATGGTCCAAACGGGAAATTACCTTATGTAACGGCGGGAGAAGCTATAGCTGGTGCCGAGTTAGTACCGCACAACAATCAACAAATCAATCAGAAGGAAAAGACAACGAAGATGTTGGAGCTGATTCCAGAAGGTGGAAATTTCACGGATATTCCAAAAGACAGTCCTTACTATGTTAAAGGAATGATTAGTCATGTGTATCGAAGAATTAAGAGAGATGAACCGGCCAAAACAATTATCGCAGCCGGCGGTGGCGGGACTTGGGGTTATCATTATCCAGAGCCTAGAGCTTTGACAAATCGAGAAAGAGCCCGACTGCAGACATTTCCAGATAATTTCGTGTTTGAAGGCTCAAATACAGAGGCGAGAAGACAGATAGGGAATGCAGTCCCGCCCAAAGGGGTACATGCTCTTGCAAAACGTTTGTTTCCTCTCTTTACGGGGGAGTATGATAAAATAGATTTAGTTAAAGAATTTGAACGATATCATAAAATGACAGTAAAAGAAAGATTAAAAGCAGTAAATGATGAAATGGAGTAAATATGGATTTTTTATATTCTAATTTTCCCCCTCTGAAGACAACGAAGCATTCTTTTAGTGACGAATTTTATTTATTGCTCTCTGAATCGGACGCTTTAGATATCGCGGTGGGTTACGTAACTGCCGATTCACTAGCTGAACTTAAAAAGACGGTTGAAATGAATGATAAATTATCACGACTAAGGTTGATCATTGGTATGCACTTTTTAGATAAGTTTACTGAACAGGAATACCATTCAGCAATGGAACTAAATTCTTTTTTAAAAAATTCTAGTCGAGGTTCTGTGAAATTAGTAACTCCATTTAGGTTTCATGGAAAACTTTATGCTTATGAAAGAAACGGAATTCCTTACGCAGGCGTTATTGGATCTAATAATTTAAGCAGTATTATTGGGAACAGTAGTAGAGTTTACGAAGCCTCAGTTTTATTTAAAGATCAGCAAGATGTTTGCGAATTAATTCATTTTATTAATGAATTAGATAAGGAAGCAACAGAAGAAATTGATTGTTTAGATATTTGTGATTTCAAAGAGAAAAAAAATCCATTATTGGAAAATCACGAGAATGTCTTTGGAGTTCCGCCAGCAGGAATAGAGAGTATCAAAAATAATTTGACTTCAATAACTTTTACGATACCATTAAAGAGTACGCTTCGGTCAAATTTGAATGTTTTTTTCGGCAAAGGCCGCGAAGCGCGAAATGGATTAATTAAGCCACGCCATTGGTATGAAGTTGAGCTAATTGTTCCAAAAGAATTGACATGTAAATCTGAATATCCGAAAAGTAAAACAGATTCCGCAGAATTTGACGTAGTGACTGATGACGGTTGGAGATTTAAATGCAAAGTCAGCGGAGATTTCAGCAAAAATTTTAGATCGGCGGATGATCTGAAAATTTTAGGAAAATGGATTAAAGGGCGTCTTGAAAATGCCGGAGCACTTAAAGTAGGTGAATTGGTAACGCCAGAAGTCTTCAAAAAATATGGAAGAGACAATTTTTCTTTAACAAAAACAAAAGAAAATGGACTCTGGTTTCTTGATTTTGGTGTAGACAGATGATTTATTTAGAAGAGTATCTAAATCGAGTAAGGACTGCGAATATTGACTTAGCTCTGGCCATAAAAGACACAACCGATGCGGTTTCAAGTAACACATTAAAAAAGTTTAATTACCGCGAACATAGTGTCTCGTTATTGGTTGGAAATGTTCAAAGTGGAAAAACAAGTCATATGTTTGGCGTAATAAGTGCAGCTGCTGATGAAGGTTTTGGTATTTTTCTTTTATTGACTACAGACAATGTACTTCTTCAACAACAAACTTTTGAGAGAGCAAAAGCCGAGCTTTTAAATTTTTGTATTTGTGATGAGGATGATTATATAAAATTTAGTAATAATAATTTGCGAAAGCCAACGCTCATTGTATTGAAAAAAAATGGCAATGTATTAAAAAAATGGAAGAATAATTTCGCATCCACACAATTTTGTATAGGAAATCCATTGTTTATTATGGATGATGAGGCTGATGCTGCAAGTTTAAATACACTAGTCAATAAAAAAAGACAAAGCACAATCAACAAAAATCTTGATGAAATAAAAAGAACCACATCTTGCAGTATTTATATGCAGGTAACGGCAACCCCCCAATCGATTTTGCTTCAAACAACAATAAGCGGTTGGAAACCCCAATATATTTACTATTTTAAACCAGGAAGAAATTATATCGGAGGGGATTTCTTTTTTAGAGAGAAAAATGATCATTTAATTATTACGGATAATGATGAAGCGGATAACTTTCTTGAAGATGATGAGAATCCGGAAAATGGATTAAAAAACGCCTTGATAATGCATTTGATATCTTCGGCAGACATACTGCTAAAAGGCGGAGATGTTTGTAATTTTCTAGTTCATCCTAGTATGAAGACAGACTTACACGTAAAATTTGCCGAAAAAATTGGGGATTATCTCAATGAATTAAGTATTAACATCAACAACCCGTTAGCAATCGAATCTTTGAAGAATAACTATAATCATTTAAAGCAAACAAAAAATGATTTGAGTGACTTTAAAGAAATTCATCGGTTGGTCAAAGAAAAACTGGAAACTGATAAAGTTAATATTTTGCTGATTAATTCTAAAAGCTCTTATAAAGAAAATACGCAATACAGTGAAGGAATAAACATCATAATTGGGGGAAACAGCTTGGGAAGGGGAATTACTTTTCCAAAACTGCAGACAATATACTATTGTCGTGTGGCAAAAAATCCCCAAGCTGATACAATGTGGCAGCACTCCCGCATGTTTGGGTATGATCGAGATCAGGGATTAGTAAGAGTCTTCATGCCCAAAATGATTGCGAAACTATTCGCTAATATCAATGAAACCAATAATATTCTAATAGCACAAATTGAAAAATATCATAGCCTTGAATCAGTTAAAATGTATTATCCAATAGGTCTTAAACCAACGAGGGCAAATGTAATCTCAAAAAAGAGTGTTGCTTTGATTTCCGGAGGTGTGAATTATTTTCCGATAGCGCCATCGAACATTTCTATTTTTGAGTTAGACAGCATGCTTGAACCATTCAATGATGAATACAATTCAATCAATTTAAACATGATGATAAAAATCTTAGAACAGACTGTTTCAGAGAATGATGATTGGTCCAATACTGCTTTTATTTCCTTCATTAAGGCATATATTGCAGAAAATCCGCTTGCCCAGGGAATAATAATGGTGCGTAGAGATCGAAATATTTCTAAAGATACAGGAACATTATTGTCTCCAAATGACAGGCAACTTGGAAAACAGTTTAATGACCAAATTGTTTTAACTCTTTACAAAGTAACAGGCAAAAAAGGATGGGACGGGAAGAAACTATGGATACCAAATATTAAATTTCCGGATGGGATGGTGTATTATCAGTTAAATGATGTTGGCTAATATTCAAGAAAAGGAGAGAGCTGTTGCAATGGTTAATTTGCAACAGCTGTTTGTTTATTAAACGGGAAATTCGACAATTACAAACTTTCTCTGGAGATTTGATAAGTGTCATGCTCAGATCAATTTGATTACTGCCCGCTAAATATTGGAGAATCGCTGACATAAGTCCAAGTTTTACCCCAGAAATTCATAATGCCATCTCCTTGTGTTCCAGTATCGATTGAAAAATTTGTATTAGTAATGGTTATGCCACCGTTTATTTGATCATAAAGAAGAATGTTTATAACATTGTCATTGACACTTAATATTTTATATTTTCCTGTCACACCATCGCGTATGTCTTTAAATTGGAATTTACCACTTAGAGAGGATTTATCGACAGCTTGGAAATAGATATGATTTTTCCCATCTGTCCATTGTCCGACAATTGAATTTATTAATTTATCATTTGTATTTTCTTTGAACGGATTTGCATAAGTTACATTGTTACTCGGAGCAGAATCGCCTTTGGGGACAACTTTGATTTCAATTCCTTCCAGCCGATAACCATAACCGGCGGTACCTGCGCTTTCTCCGTTTTTAGCCCAACCCATCCAACCGACGTTTTGAGCATGAACGTGATAATAAATATCATAATTATCTGAATTGGAACCGGTTAGTTTAATCTGAATGGCTTCCAAACGATAGGAAAGTCCCTGGGTTCCACTCATTTCTCCGCTACTCTTCCAACCTCTGTTTGTATCCGCTTCCCATCCGATATTCTGGATATGGGTTTGATACGTAACACCAAGGTTTTCGTAATTGTTTAACTTGATCTTGATTCCTTCTAAACGTAAAGATTGGCCAGAAGTGCCACTCATATTTCCATTGATTTTCCAATCCTGCCAGCCAACATTTTCAACATGGGTTTGATAAGAGATGCTTTTTTCAGTTGTATTGGCAGTAACCGTTATTTGACATGTTGCTGAAAGACTGTTGACGGTTGTTGCGGTAATGGTCGCAGTTCCGGCTTTAATGCCAGTAACATTTCCATTTGAGTCAACGGTTGCAATGGTTGGATCACTGGAACTCCAGGTGATAGTAGTTTCAGTGACATTGGACGGACTGAGTGTGGCCGTGAGCTTTTCACTTCCATTTACAGCTATACTGGACGTGGTTTTGTTTAAAGCGATGTTTGTTGGAGATATTTTTTCACTGTCAGGATCAGCGTTTAAAAGAGATTGAAGCTGAGCGGTCTTAAAGTTAATCCAACCCAGAGAAGTATTATCAGACCAGAAAGAAATAGTGAGGTTATCGCAAGTTAAAGCCTTCTTAAAATCGGCTAGTGATAACTCTAAAGTAGCAGAATTTGATCCGACTTTAATTCCAGATTCATTCATCTTTGATACGGTGCTTCCATTGGGTGGATCAAACAAGCTCAAGCCACCATTTTTGGGACTCTCATAACTTACTGTGAAAGCAATGTTATCGCCAGTACGTTTAGCAGTAAGTGAGCTGGCTTTGAAACCTTCTTGATACTGGCTGGAAAAATCGACATTGCCATTAAAACTGGTATTTGAAAGGGATTGAAGCTGTTCGGTTTTAAAGCTGATATAACTGGAGATGCCATTACATTTGAAATTCATTGAAATGGTATCAACAGATAATACTTTTGCAAATTCATCTGAAGTCAAATCAAGTTCGGAAGTATTTGTACCAGATTTGATACCGCTATTATCAATTTTCATGATGGTAGCCCCACTTGGCGAGTCAAAGAAGGCAAAACCACCATCGTCTAAGCTTTCATAATTTACAGTAAAAACAATATAATCGCCAGAGCGTTCAGCGGTCAGAGAATTCACTTTAAATCCGTCTTTGAAATCAGAAGTATATTCAACATTGACACTAGTTGTTTTAACATCGATGTTGTTTTCAACTGATGAAATTGAATTTGTATCTGTTTTGTTTTCAGCCAGCGCTGACGTTGTAAACAAAGCAGAAAAAAGAATCAGACAAAATAAGATCGTGATACTATTTTTTAATTTTCTTTTCATTTTAAACCTCTCTCTGTGTTTTTAATATATATATTAATAGATGATATTTTTGAAACTAAGCCATAAAAGGAAACGATTTCAAAAACACATCTTTTAAAATGTTGATCATTTAACTTGTAAAGAGCAGTTAAATGATTATTGAGAAGAAATAAATTCACTACAACTAATTATATAGCGGTGAATTTAAAAAATGCAAATATTAATTTAAGGCAATTAATTTATTGAATTAAAGATCAGAATATTAAAAGTGATATTTAAACTAAAATTGCAATTATAAAAAAGTTGTCAATCAAGGCATGATTAGCACCAACAAGAATTTAATGATCTGGTAAATCCCCAGAACAACTCCAATTCCAAGGCCGATTTTTGTTTGAAGTGTTTGGTTATTTGCCGACCACTCATTTTTTCCATTGGAGAGACATAGAATTAAGGCAGTTAGATATAAGACATACAGGATCATATAAATCGGGGAACGACTGCCGATATCAAAAAATAATAGAAATCGCAGTAATAATGCGATAACACCGTAACCAAGTGAAAAAGAACCGAAATATTTTAGAATTAAATTTTCCATTTATCGTCTCCTTTCTAAATATGTGTAATGATTGCAGCCAAAACCATGGCTAGACCAAGAGCTGATTTGTAATCATTGGCATTTTCTGAAAGCGCTTTAAAGGCAAGAATGCCGACAGCGATGGAAGAAGCTGAAAACACAAGTGTTGTAATAAATCCCCAGTCTCCAAAATTAGTAAACCAGTCATGAATCAGTTGGAACAGCAGAACCATAAAACCAAAAAGTAAACAATAGTGGCTTTTAGTTAAGGTCATGTTTTTTCTCCTAAAAATTTATTAATCATAGAGCTAAAAAGCGGCTCCATAGATTTTGGATTTTTATTAACGGTTGTTCAAGTTGCGAATGAAGTTGAAGATAAAAAGCAATATAACGACATTATATAGCAGCGAAATGCAAAATGCAACTAAAAATAAAGTGCAAAAAATAATGCAAATATGACGTATATCAGCAAAGGCAATTTAAACGTACAATGTTCTCAAAAGAAATAAAGGAGGTTGCCAGAATGTTTGTCGTTAAAAAACCGGTAACCGTCAATAAAACGATACGTTTGCCCGAAGAATTGCTTAAACGATTGGAAACCATTGCCAGTCAGAAAGATATATCCCTGAATCAATTGATTGTCCAGTGCTGTGAATATGCCTTAAATGACTTGGCCGAAGAGCCACAAATACAATCAGAGTGAATAATCATAGTATATAAGAACCTCCTAGACAGAAATTGTCCTTTTGTTAATTTTGTTCCGATTATTTTTGTGAAATAAGTCAGATCATATTTTTTTCTTTAAAACTGATAAACTGGTTCTCTGAACCAATAATAATGTGATCCAGAAGCTCAATACCGAGGATTTTCCCAGCTTCTTTAATTCGTTCAGTGATATTGATATCTTCCTGAGAAGGTTCAGGATCACCCGATGGATGGTTGTGGAAAAGAATAATACTGGCAGCATTGGAAAGAACGGCCGTTTTGAAAACTTCCCTGGGATGAACCAGGGAGCTGTTCACTGTTCCCATGCTGACAATATTAACGGATACGGGCTGGTTCTTATTATCCAGACAGCAAACAATGACCTGCTCCCGATCTGCCTCATCAAGGAACTTACGGCCCAGTCCGGCAGCGTCCGAAGGTGATGACAGTTTTCGCACGTCATACAGGATATGCCCTTCTTTAACCATTTTCAGGGACACGATATTAACCCGTTTAGCGGGTGTTTCTTTTAACATAAGAATAGTCCTTTCATTTTGAATCATAAAAAGCCATAATCTCGCAGACGTTTGAGATTATGGCTTAATTTTTGATTGGTGAAGAATAACAGAGTCGAAACGGTTTATACAGGGTTAGTCATCAGTTTTTGCTTCTCCCGTTCATCAATGGCTTTTAGTTCTGCTGATTTATATCCGCGGTAATCCTTCCAGGATTCCAGAACCCATTCATTTCGAACACTCGGGGTTAAGGGGTGGAGAAAGTGCCGGATTCCATAATCCTTAATGCAGTATACCTTGTCGAAATAGATGGATAACAGAGCGAGTACCTGTTTTTCACGCTCAGCATGCTTCTTATTGTTTTCAGTCAGTTTCCCCCAGGCAAAGATGATCTTTCCGCCTTCGTCCTTAAACGTTTTGTCACAGCTGGCTTTAATGCAGGCATCCGTTGTTTCATCCCACAATCCAACAGGATCTTTAATTTTCTTCACATCCACCCCAACCTTGGAATAGAGATTTAATAATTCAAATGAACCAAATCCCAACGCTTCAATGTTATTGGTAATCAGCTGGGTAGTTAAATCAGCTGATACATTGGAAAGTCCGCTTGGTGAAATGGAAATGACGGTTGCAGTCGGCAAAGACTTGTCCCATTCTTTCCTGAGCGTATAGCGATGATCACCATCATCAGAAAACAGCGATTCCGCTTTGATAACAATTTTTTCTGATTTCAATTTATTTTCCTCCAGTTATTTTTTAGTCGGTCTTTTAGGAGACCGGACAGCTGGCTTAGTAGCCACATACAAAGCAATGGCTGCCATTGCTCCTTCAAAAAATTCAGCTGCACTAAAAGCAGCGATCGTTGTTGCAAACATAAACATCACAAAACTCCTCTATTGAATGATTGGGGTTAATCAAGGCAACCCGAAATCCTGTTTTAAATAATATGCACCGTTAAGCCGTTCTCGTGCGCATGTACTGATCAATGCCGACAACAATGCTTAAGGTGCCGAAAAATCCAACAATATACCACATAGGAAAATCCTCCTTTTAGATTTGAATCAAATTTAATACTCGGATGCCAGTAAAAATGTATGATGATCACCATCATCGATGACAAAAATCTTAGTTGTGATGATTTGATCTTCAGGTAATACAAGAAAAACAGTTTCCTCAAAAGGCGGGATCTCCTGGGTGTGGGTTAGGCGCTGGAGATATGAACCATTTGAAGAAACCTTGGCCAGCTTAAAAACCTGGAGATAATCCATCGCTGGCAAGGTCTGCTTGGCTTTGTTCATTAAGGTGAAAATCATCTGCTGCGTTTCAATCGGAATTTCAGCTTGAAATCCCCGGGTCATGTAACATGGATTGTTAAATGGCATGGGTAAACCTCCTGAATATTTGGGATAGGGATTGTAAAGTCCGACAACAGGTTAACTCAGGTTTGATTTTGCTGATCTCTGATATTTGCAGGGGCGAGGTGTTCAGGGATGATAAAATACAAACCATAGTCACTGCCGAGAAGAACCAGACAGCAATAATAGCCGTTGATAAAATCCACAAGTTCACAAACATCGGTGTCGAAACTGATGCCTGTCATTTGTGTGACACGGTTTAAGTCATCTGTGGTTTCGATACCAATCACATATCCCCCAAGATCCTTTATCGGGTCTCGTGTTGAATGATAATTTTCGTCAAGTACAGCCAGAACGTTATTGATAAAAATTTGGACTTCGTTGGGTAGTGAACAAAATGGAACACAGGCTTCGTTCAAGTGATCTACCGCATTGATTAACTGGTACATAAAATGCCTCCTTTTTAGCTATATTAATGTAGAGAAACGTCGTAACGCACAAAAGGATCACAGATAATAATTTAAGAATTTTTGTAAAACCTCCGCCCCATCTGCCCTTTTAAGCGTTTTAGTGAAAAATTAGCACTTTCGTTTTTTAATTTATCTACATTAAAGAAATAATATATTTTTATTGAAGCTGTTTAATTCGCTGGTTATAATCAAATTAATAAGAAAATGGAGGTGATGACATGCATTATAAAAATGTCGACCAAATTTTATATAATACACTGATTGATAAAGGGATTATTTTCGAACAGGTGTGGCAAATTTATAATAAGAATAAAATTCCCTTAACCGAAACGGAATACGAGAAATTAAAGGATGAAGATAAATATGAGGGGAATTATTACTTTGGTAAAGTTTGGGAAGATTTGGGTTTTAATGATGAATTTGGTGATTCAAATGAAGGTGCTCAGCAAGTAAAATATAAGAAAAAACTAGAAACGGAAGAAGAAGCTCGTGTGCGCTATGAGAAATTCAAAGACAAAGCAAGAAAAGATGTACGTAAGGTATTGGAAATTTTAAAATCGCCATTAATTTATTATGAAAAATCAAAGCAGATTCCTGTAATTGTTGCAGCGACCTTTGCAGCAATTGCTGATCTTAAAAAATATGGATCATTAAGTCCAACTCAGATGATTGCAGTATCTCCAGATAATGCTAACGAAACAATACAAAAATTTTTGCTTCATTCGAAAATTATAAAAGGAGAAGAATATAATTATTTTATATTTAGGGTGGTAGAAAATTTAAAATATTTTTTTAATCTTACCACCGAAAAAAATGAAAGGAATATGAAGGAAATCCCGAAATTTAATTATAAGATTATTTTTGAAAAAGGCCATTATCTTATCGAAAAACGGAAAGTTGAAGGAAAGGAAATCAATAAAGAACCACAGGAAATAAATTTGGATGCGAAAATTGTGAAAAATGAGATCGAAGATTTCAAAAGAATATATTTGGATATTGTAAACGAAAAAAGAGATGAAGACAGAAAAGTTCGTGAGTTGTTGATCATGGCAGACAGAATGTTAAGAATTTATTCGGAAGTTGTATATAAGAATAGTATGGATAAAATAAATGAAATAGTTTGTCATTTAGATGTTCGCTCCGATGATAAAATAGCAATAGTATTTCTTTTAGATTTTACTGAAGAGCCATTTAAAAATATCCATGAAGTTTTAGGGAAAAGTTCAAGTGATAAATTTTATAAGCAGCGATTAGAATTGAAAAAAGATGAGTCGGCATATTCGAGAGCAACTGACGAAATTGTAAATGTGTTGGAGAACGTTAAGAAAGCAGCTGATCAGGAATCAAAAAACTTACTAAGGCAAAGCATGAAAATCATATAAATTGGAAGAGATTTATCAGGGAAAAAATCAGTCGTGAAATCGGCTGTTTTTTTTGCAAAAAAATCATAAATATCAGAATAAGTCAACGGAAATTTTTTCTTTATTTTCAAAGGAAGTGCTTCCGATGACATTAGAGTGTCGATCATATAAAATGGTCATATCAAATAAAGCTTTTGGAAAACGCGTAATTCAGGCGGTGTGGACTGCAGCCATGACCAGTCAGGAGAAAATAACATGACCAAAAACAAAGAAAAAATTAATCTGAATAAAATCGTGCCGGCAACATATATGGAAGCCGGTCATAATGTATCAGCCAATTCGGCGTATTCATTAATCGAACCCAATAAATTCTTAGCGTACAGCTGTTTCGAACCATGCGAAGACGGGGATTATGAAGCCAGCATTGTACGTGTCCGTAAAGAAAAATGCTGTGGACTGACATTTGAGCAGGAACAGGTCGAGTTAGAATTCGAAGTTTCAGCGGGGCTTGATTTTGAGATCACAAAATTTTTCTCGTTTCCAGGTAAAGAATACGATGCTTTTATGGAGCCGATAGTCAAGTATTTGGGGACAACTGAAATCGACCTTGACAAACTGGTGTTGCTAGAGGGGATTTTGACCTTAGAAACTAAGGTTGTCGATGGCCGAGAAAAGATGGAAATTCTGGCATTCACACCGGATCAGCAGCAACTGGAAGTATTGAAACAGGAGATAAGCAGATGAAAAAAAATAATAACAACGAAATAGTAACAATGGATGAATTCATCCGATACATTTACAGCACCAAAAGTCACAGCAAGGAATTTGACGGCAAAATTGAAAGCATCGAAATACGACGCTATAAGTTTAGAACTTTCGAAAAACACGAAATGCTGATCAAGTTTAAGCTGGACGATATCGGCTTGGAAATAATAAAGCCATTGTTAGTGTCGAATGAAGTTGGGACGGAATACCAGCAATTCATGGCAGAACTGAGCCTGAGTTTCGGTTTTGACCCTATTTATGCTTCGGATATGATCGGGATGAAAGGAAAAATTACCCTGATGACAGAAAAGGTTGAGGGTGAATTGGCGCTAATAATTTCAGATTTTGTAACAACTACTATGCGATAAATTCTGTCATAGGGCTGGCTGATGACAGGCTGCGCTGATAACAGCAGTGAGACGAACAAAAAGACAATTAAAGTCGGTCTTTTTCATTGTTGAATCAATAAGGCCTGTCATCAAACCAGCAAAAAAAATAAATGAGGTGAAAACAAATGAAAATAATAAAAATGGCAAAAGAAATCAACTATCATTACTTTGGTTTAAATAAAGGAAATCTGCCAAACGGTCATTTTCTGGCAATCCTAACGGACATTTTTGTAAATCCCCGCCATGACGAAACAACAAAAATTTGGCTGATTTATAAAATTTACTTGCAAGATCGAGTAGAATTAAAGTCGCAGATGTTTTATATGTCCGGTAATCCTGAGAGTATGTTCGATCGATTTTTCTATAATTTTGGAATGAATAAGAATGCTCATTCAGGCTATGCTTTTAATGAGATGATCGGACAAACAGGTATCGTAACAATTGAAAATGATGCAAAAGGCGCAGCGTTCTCAAATATTGTCAATTTCATACCGATGGATAAGGAAGAATGGGTCAAGGAATTGAGTTTATTCTACAGAGAACAGGCGGGAAATAACGATGAAACTAATTAAAAGAACCAGTGACCTGGATGAGGTTGTACAGAAGTCAGAAGATCAAAGAATTCCGGATGGCAAGTATTATGGTGAATTTAACAATATGGTTTTCGTCGAAGTAGATGGCTGCATTCATGACGTGCTTGCTGAGTTCAGTATTTTTCTTAAGCATGACCATCCCGTTATCAATTATCAGATGATTCCGTTGGAACAATGGTTTCAATCTGATGAGCCAAACTTTCTTGATGGCCTTCGTTCTTTTGCCAGAGATAAACATATTAGGCTAGATGAGATGGTAGGAACCATCGGCAGGATTACGGTAGAGAGCCAAAAAGAAACAAGTGGCTGGGAAATTTCCCGAGTAACAAACTATATCCCTGAATTTGATGAAGAAATTATTGTAAGTGCATAAGCAGATAACCCGGGATAGTGTGAAGCTATTCCGGGAAAAAAAGAAACGAGGAGAAAAAGATGAAACAAGCAGAAGTAGAATATGAATTTAACCCACTGGATTTTATTGACGAAAGTCAGATGTTATGCAATCAGATGCATGGATTAAATCTGACTGCAAAATTTAAGAAAATTGGTGTTGAAACAGAAGAAAAAGACGAAAAATTATGCTTTACGGTAATCCCGACCAAATTTGCGGAATACCTAAAGAAATGCATAACCGCAAAGCTTTTGGAAACGGGAGACATTGTGTTGTATCTGAAGAAGCATGGTTATTATAAGCCTGCAACGGATCTGATTCTTGGCAAGATCTGCATGTATCTGATGACCCAATGTGGTTATTGCTTCTGGTCAAGTGTTAATGAACGAAAGGTGATTGATGCGTACAAACGAATAATGAATGAGATGGTAATCGCCTTTGATACAGATGAGGTTATCAATTTGAAAAATGGAATTTATGATTTGAAGACGGGAAAACTCATACCGCATGATCCGAAGTATTTATGCCTGGGTCAGGTCGATGCCGTTTATGATCCGAAAGCAGAGGCGCCGTTCTTTATAAAATTTCTCAAGGATATTTGTTGTTACGATCTGGAACTGGTCAAAGTTATTCTGGAAATAATCGGGTACTGCTTGACGAAAATTATTAAAGCGGAAAAAATGTTCTTCTTTTTGGGAGGCGGTTCCAATGGAAAATCGGTCCTTGTTAATTGCCTGACCAGTCTGGTTGGAGCTCATAATGTTGCTGCAATCAGTTTGACGGATCTGTCATCAACGGGCAATAAGTTTGTATTGGAAGGATTGATTGGAAAATATGTAAATATAGCAGCTGAAAATGAGTTTCAAGGCAAATTAAACACTGAAAATTTAAAGAAGTTTGTGACTGGTGATGTTTTTGATGTCCAGAGAAAATACAAAGCTGCACTTCAAATGAGATTTCCAATCAAGCTGGTACAGGTGTTAAACAATTTGCCGGAGGTTGCCGATTTATCCTATGGATTCTGGAGACGCGTCATGGTTATTCCTTTCAATGCCAAATTTGAAGGGGCCGACATTGATATTAACATGCAAGAAAAACTCGAAAGTGAATTACCGGGAATCCTGAATTTGGCACTGGAAGCGTTGAAAAATCTGGAAGCTAATGATTATAAATTCAGTTATTGCGAAGCGGTTGAAAAGGAAACGCTGAAATATGAGATGGCACAAAAACCGGCCTGGCAATTTTTCACAGAGACATATGAATTCTGCGAAGGAAATCGCATACTAAAAACTGATTTGTATGATCAGTATAAACACTGGTCAAAGGTGGAAGGAAAAGAGCCGGTCAATGTACAGACTTTCTGGAGAACTTTAAAAACGGAATGGAAGAATAAAAAAATTGCATACTCACTACCCAAAAGTAATGGGGTTCGTTATTTGTCCGGTTTCAAGGAAAAAAATGATTTTAAAACTGAGACGGGAGGAGATGGAAGCAATGTCGTTCTTAACATACTACACCCTTGATCGAAAATCAATTAAAGACAGAAATGTTAATATTCTTAACGAAAAAATTGAAGAAAACTGCAATACTGATGACAATCGGTTCTATTGTGAACTGGTCAAATTACTGGATTGTATTTTAAACGAAGCAGAATAATCAGCACTGGCTAATGAAATAAAGGGGGAAAGGTCTTAAATCATGAAGACTTTTCCTCATAAAAAGCAAAAATCAGAAAATAGCATAAACGCATATTATATATATGAAAATATATTTCAGATAGAGGACTGGAGGAAAAAATGTCAAAAAAAGGAACAATTAAACGGGCTGTTGGTTACGCCAGAGTATCAACAGATATGCAAAATGAGTCATCGATTGATGCTCAGATTTATGGGATTAAAGAATATTGTGAAAAACATGGCTACTGTCTGATCAATACCTACATTGATTTTGGAATATCCGGAACAACCGATCAGCGACCCCAGTTTCAGCAAATGATTGAAGACAGTAAGAAGGGCGAATTTGAGGCGGTGATGGTTCATAAGGGAGACCGGTTTGCCAGATCACGAAATCTGTCATCGACCTATAAAGAAATATTGGCTAAAAATAAGATCGAGTTTATTTCAGTAACCGAATGTTTTGGCAGTGAACCGGAAAGTGTATTGCTGGAGGGCTTGACTGAAGCGATGGCAGAATACTATTCACGAAATTTGGCCAGAGAAGTGCGAAAAGGGCTGCTTCAAAAAGCCAGGGATTGCTTGTATACAGGCGGAAACCTCCCACTGGGCTATGATGTTGATCCTGAAACGCAGAAATTTATTCTGGCCAAAAATGAAGATGAAATGAAGACGGTTCAATTGATTTTCCAAATGAAAAAGGAAAACTACGGTTATGCTGAAATTATTCGTGCGCTTGAAGCAAAAGGGTTGAACAAGTCAAAAAAAGGAAACACACTTTCCAAATCTGCAATTAACTGGATGCTGCATAATGAGCGATACACAGGTGTTTATATTTATGATCGATTGTCAGCAAAAGGAGCTAATGGCCGGAATGGACATCTCTTTAAACCGGAAGAAGATATGATCCGAATTGAGGGAGGGATTCCCCAGATTATTGACAAAGACACATTTGAGGCAGTTCAGAAAATCATGGCTACAAATAAAAAAACAAATGGACGTTTCAGATTAAAGCATCCAGTCCTGCTGACAGGTCTGATTGAATGTGAATGCGGTTATTCTTACGTCAGTTGCTATCGAAAGGAAAGGCCAGGTCATAAGGCATATTCTTCCTATCATTGCGGGTATAAGAGCAGCCATAAAGATCACCACTGCAGCAATAAAGGGATTGAACAGACAAGTATTGACGATGCTGTTCTGGAGCTGCTTTACAAGTATTTATACGATGACGTAGAAACGATCACCAATGAGTTGAATACTCATCGCAAAGCATTGATGTTAAATCTTGATTCCGATCTTCAGACGGTCAAAAAGCAGATTACAGCCAATGAGATTAAAGTAAAAAATTTAGTCGATGCGATTGCCCAGGGGGTCAGCAATGCAGCTATGTTCGATCGGATTAAAGAACTGGAGAAAGAGCGAGAAAGGCTGGAAGGAAAGCTATCAGAAGCTTCTCGGGTTGAGGAAACCGTTGAGCTAACCACAAATGAAGTCCAGAGTATTCTGGATAAAAGCCGGGAATGGGTTCGAACGAAAAACATTCCTGAAGTTCGTCGATTCATTGATAAGTATGTTCATAAAGTTGTCGTCTTTAAAGAGACAGTCGAAGTCACGTTAAACGTGGCTTTTTCTTTTGGAACCAGAAAAAGTGCTACCTATCGGTTTAAGAAAATATTATCACGGGGAAGTCTTTGCGAATGTTGGTATGATATCGGAGAAGCGATATGAGAAAGTGGTCATTGGTGATCGAATGAGGAGCTGTTTAAGGCAGCTCTTTTTTTTCAAAATTGTGGAGAAAAAAGGGCAGATAGGGCAGATAAATTTAAAACTTTTTAAATACTGAGGTAAATAAAAATTCGATAATTATTCAAAGAATTTTGCATACT
Source organism: Acetobacterium wieringae (assembly GCF_023700225.1). Taxonomy (NCBI): domain Bacteria; kingdom Bacillati; phylum Bacillota; class Clostridia; order Eubacteriales; family Eubacteriaceae; genus Acetobacterium; species Acetobacterium wieringae. Next base: position 3,137,273 of record NZ_CP097897.1, on the reverse strand, counting down.
GAGCTGATGAAACAAAACATAGATGAAATAAAGTTGTGAGAATGAGTTATAAAAATAAATGTTTTATTATTTTTAGCTAAAAAATCTATCGTTTTATTGCTAATATTAAAAAGTAAAGCGGTGCAAGTTGTTTTTGTTTAATTATTATTCACAAGGTCAAACATGGTAGCATGTACGGAAGGTATTATGAAAATTACTGCTATTGCATAAAGTGCTTTAAAGTCTTCATGACCGAATTTTCTAATCAATACAGCTTTGACATACTTGAAAATTTAAATCTGAAGCTTTTGGATTATTTCAATTGTAATAACAATATTCGAATACACTCGTCATTAGGATATCTAAATCTAGCAGCTTATTGGAAATTAGCCCATGAAAAATATTGACAGTCAATTAAATCACAAATGAATACAAGGATACGACAGCCAATGTAAGCTATCGCGCTCCCGTATTTGGCAAAGTTATGTTGATTTTTATTCCAATCATCTCTTTTCATGATATAATTAAATCGGATAAAAAGTTGTGTAGAGGTGTTTTTATGGAAAATCAGTATAGTCCTAAAGTTTTTATTAGTTATTCTCAAGATAGTATTTCCTTTGCTGATAAAGTTTTGGAATTTTCTAATAAATTACGTAGCGACGGAATAGATACTATTTTAGACCAATACGAGGAGTCACCCCCTGAGGGATGGCCCCGGTGGATGGAAAAAAGTATCGATATTGCAGATTACGTCTTGGTTGTTGGGTCAATAGGATATCAAAATAAAATAGCAGGGACAGTTGAAGCTGGTATTGGTAGGGGTGCAAAATGGGAAGGCCATATTATATACCAGAAATTATATATGGCAGATTCAATAAATAAGAAATATATTCCTGTGATTTTTAGCAGAGCTGATATAGACTATATTCCTACTCCAATTCAAGGGAGCACATATTATGACGTCAGCACACAAAAAGGATTTGACGATTTATACTGGCGATTGCGAGGAATAAAGACAAAGCAAAAACCGCCATTGGGTAAATTACGTCCGTTGCCAGAAAAAGAACGTAAAACTTTGTTTATTACATCAATGATAGATTTAGAAACTTGGGATAAAGCTGTATGGCGCGGAGCTGGGTTCATTGTTAATACTGATTTGCCGATTTTGTTATTGCTATTTATTCATGAAGAATATGCAGTAAAAATTTTCAAAGATTGGATTTCTGACGTTGGAGTTGACGATAAAAGTGATGATATCAGGATTGCCCTAATTGAAGGTGATATTCCTAACGAAGAGGCCGGATATTATATTGTGATTGGGTCAAATCTGAAAACCGCTGCAAAAAGAGCAGAAAGACAAGGTGTTCCTATGGATGAAATGCTATTGCTTAATTTTACGCGCCTTATTAGAGCCAATCCAACAGATAATTTTGCATTTTTTAATATTTTCAAACAGAAATATCAAAAATTTGGAGAGTATTATCTTATTCCAGCTATTATTGATGAAAGCTCAAACAAAATAAAACCTCTCATGCAATATAAAATTCACAAAAAGGAACTTTTTTATCGTCATGTCGATGAGATAAACGAGTATGACGAAGATTCGATTATTCTAGAAAAAAATAAACCTGCGAAACCCTATCAAATAGAACTTTAGTGAGTGATAAGTGATAATTAATACAACAGGAGTCCGCTCTTATATTTTTGACAGAACTCTACCGTTTTGGAGTTATAGCTTCAGCCGAGAAGCTGATTTATTTGATATCATGTTTGACGTTTTTGGGTATGTCGTCATATAAATTGTTTATTTCGTTACCACGGATTCTAAAGGTCTTGATAATCACCCTGAATAGTATAAGACTTGCGATTTTTTACCGTGACAAAAATATACTTTTATGCAAAACAACGGCTAAATTTTGAAGCGATTTTTGATTTTGAGTATGACCTTCTCCGCCACCATGAACTACGCATCAAATATGATGATAGAACCTGTTACGATTGTAGCAGGTTTTTTTTAGAGTACAATTATTTTTGGGGGGGAATATGTTACCAGAATTAAATAAAATGGTGAGTTACAGAATCTGAATTTGGAAACATCCTCAGGAAATGAAAAAACTAATTCGGAAAAGGTAAGTTTAAGTTATCTAGGATTTACCTTTAATGGTTCAGAAATAACAATTAGAGATAAAACAGTAAGCAAATATTACTATCGTTTATACAGAAAAACAAAAGCTACAGTCAGACAAATTAAGAACGGGAAAAGAGTTAGTTGTAAAAAAATATATTTGAAATATTCGAGGAAGGGCGCTTATGTAAAAGAAGGGACACATAGGTAATTTTATTACCTATGTTGATAGAGCGAAAAAAGAATTCGGTCAAAATGAACCGATTGATCGTGGGACGAAAAGACATATGAATAAAATAAAAAAACACCTAAACATATAGTATTCGAGATTATAGCTACGCTGATAGTTTATTTTAGAACATAAAAACTCATTATTTTTTCATTTTATCGTATGCTAAAGAAGGTCTTGTTCGGTTCGATAATAAAGTGATCCAAAAGTTCAATGCCAAAAATTTGTCTGTGAAACTTAACCGGGATTAGACAGGCGACATTAATTGTTTAAGGAGCTCCGAAAGAAAAAAACTGAGGGCGGTTGTGAGTTTCCAAGCGGAAAGTTGAATTTATAGAATATCCAGATAAGTGTTTAAAGCGAAAGATGTTTGAGAAATTTGCGATTGAATACTCAAATAAACGTTTTATATAAGATGTGGAGGAAGTGCGGATGTACAAAATAATTGATGAAAATGGCGTTTTATTTAGCGAATATCAATATGCATATGAAGCAGAATACGAAAAAATGGTAGTTGTCAATTCAGAATTAATTTTTGGGTCACAGGGCATATATTTTGATATAAAAAAGAAAATTGGAAAGTCAAAGGAAGGCGCTGCTATTCCAGATGGTTATTATCTGGACTTGAAATTTCACGATGAACCGGTTTTGTATTTTGTTGAAATAGAACTGAGTGACCATGATGTCTATGGTCATATAGGTGAGCAGGTATTGCGCTTTGCTATTTCTTCTGAAATGAGCAAGCATAAGATTAAAACCATTTTGATTGACGATATAGATAAAGATCCTGCTAAGAGTAAAAAGATAGAAGACTTTTTGAAGGTGTCCTCAAAGTTCAGCAACATTAATGAATTGCTGGATAGACTGATATTTGATAAAGATGTCGCTGTAATTATCGTCATTAATGAAACAAGTGAGCAGCTGACAAGAGTTCTGTCAAAAATTAAAATTTCAGCAGATATAATTGAGGCTCAAAGCTTTATTGCTAACGGGAAAATGTTACATCGGTTTACTCCGTTCCAAGAAGATGTATTGGAGGCTGTACTTCCATCTACGGATTTGGATGAATTGGATACTATAGTGGTTCCGGCAAAAGAAGATGGATTTAAAGAAGTCTTCATTGCTGAAAAATGCTGGTATCAAATCAGGATTTCAGCGGCTATGCTGGACAAAATCAAATATATTGCAGTCTATCAGGTCGCCCCGATATCGGCAATAACCTATGTTGCTGAGGTTGAACGGATAGAAAAATATAAGGATACGGATAAATATATACTATACTTTAAAGACGATGCAAAACAAATAAAAAAGGTACTTCTATCTGGAGCAACAAAAGGGAAAGCTCCTCAGGCGCCTAGATATACATCATATGCAAAGTTGATCGAAGCAAGTACCCTAGACGATTTATGGAAATAAATTTGTAAAAAAATCAAAGCCTTGACTTTGATTGAATTTCAAAGCCAGTATGTTGGTTTAACCCAACTATCGGTTTCAGTTTGAAACTAGTTATAGTACAGTGCTTGCAAAGTGATTAGGCACTGCCGATTGAATTCCTAGATAGAGTTGGTTCTATATATGAGTGGCCCCCCCAATAGATATTTGAAATGCTCCCAGGGTCGTTTCAGGTTCAGGTTATGAAAGCCGATACGATCAAAAAATAATAGCCCAAATCTCGATTATAAGAGATTTGGGCTTATTTATAATCAGAAGAAGAATTTTTATGCCAACACCAAATAATTATAGAAATATTTCATTTCAAGATATCTCCTCTCAAAACCTTTGATTTAAAGGGGTTTCGAAATTCCTCGTTACGTGTTCTCGGGAATTCTGTTTTTGCTTCTCCCGTTCATTAACTTCTTTCGTAAGCGCTTAACAACAGTTACCAAACCAACGGCAACAATCGATATCTTACCTTTTTGCAATACGCATCATATCCCTTTAGCTCATCTTTTAGCAAAGCTTCTTCTTTTTGGATGCGAAGCACTAACATTGGTACAATTAAAAGCATCGGTACAATCGCAACGTAAGAGCCCAAAGCCAACGGAAGAAATAGGGATATTACAATCATTCCCGTATACATCGGATGTCGCACCAGTGCATACGGCCCTGATTCTATCACTTTCTGTTCTCTTTCCACCCGGATAACTGCGGACGCAAACATATTTTCCCGAAAGACAATAAATATAAAAAGATATCCCAAAAGTGCCAAGACAGCTGATGTAAGGATAAGCCATAGTGGCACTACTGACCAGTGAAAACGATAATCAAGTCCTGGTAAAATAAATCCGAGATAGAATAATTTAAATATAGCTGGCGATTGATTGGTTTTATCTTTTTTTTGAACCGTTGATCTTCGCTCTAGAAATTCAGGTGCTTTTTTTGAAAAATAAAGAGTGATTCCAAGTGTAATCAGAGTGAAACCACCCCATACCATCCAAGCCTCCCAAAAATGCAGACTTCCTGCTGGCAGAAAAAAGATTACCCACAATAATATAGTCAGTATTAATGGAACTAGAATCTTTTTTTCTTTCATAAATAATCCTCCGTTCCTTTATAATTTAAATATTTTTGAATAAGTGCCTTGTGACGCATTTGTGCTGGTGATAGCACTTGCTTTGCCATATCATCCATCAGTTGTTCTTTGGACTCACCCAATCCAATCTGACCATAAAGCATTTCTTTCAGTTCTGGCACGGCCTTAATAAATTCGCTTCCTTCTCTGGCAAGACGCTCCACTTCTGGATCATTCTCTGCCATTGTACGTAAAGCAGCTAAACGTTCCCCAAATGCCACCGCTCTCTGATAGTCATTGGGATGTTCTTTGAAATATTGCGCAATACCGTGTAAATTCTCCTTAAACTGGTCGCCCCACTGAAAATCCTCTATGATCCCAAAGGCTTTATGATGCTGTTGAATTGCTTCTGGACTTTCCCGAATTTTATAAGCCTCTTGTATGGGCTCAAGTATCTTAGTTATCTCTTGGAAAGTATCAGAGTGAAAAGTGGCCTGCTCTATTGGAATAAGTGTGTCTCTTAGCAACTCATCCACCTTCAATAACTGCATTTCAATTCTTACCTTTTCTCTTATTAGCTCCTGTTTCCAAGAAGAAAGAAATTCTCCTAGATTATGCGGTTCTCCTGCATCACCCAAAATTTCTTTGATTTTTGTCAAATCCAAACCAAACCCCTTTAAATGCTGAATCATACTCATCCTTGCCATCTCTTCTGCCCCATAGATACGATACCCATTTGTTGATCGCCTTGGTGTTTGTAACAGTCCGATTTTATGATAATACAAAATGGTCTTACTTGTACATCTTGTCAGTTTTGCAAATTCTCCAATTGTTATATCGCTCATCACACTCGTCCTCCTTAAAAACATTATAAACCTCACTCTTAGGGTGAGGTCAAGAAAAATATGATATATTCATTAAGCACATTAATAAGGTAAATGCCCGGTTTGGCAAGTTGGTTTGATTGAATGTGAATACGGTTATTCATAGGTCATGTCAGTTGATATCAGAAGGAATGCCAAGAATACAAGGTATAGGTATCCTAGCATTATGGTATTTTTACGGATTAAATTATAGATGTAGCAGATGCGTGTTAAGAGATTTAGTTGTATAAAAACGACTAATTTTGAAGCGGTTTTTGATTTTGAGTATGACCTTCTCCGCCACCATGAACTACGCATCAAAATTGATGTTAGATAGAATCTGTTACGATTGTAGCAGGTTTTTTATTTGGAAAAAAGAAATGCTATTCTTACTTTTGGCGATTATCTGGTATTTTGTTTGATGTGACGATATAATTAAAAATAAAACAGTACGAGGTATTATTTATGAAAAAGAAATTGGCAGTGCTTCTGGTGTTATGTATGGTTGTCACACTCGCGGCTTGCAGTACTCAAATCAAAGAAAAGTCAGCGAATGAAAAAAGTGGTATTTATGTTAGTTACACAACCGATGCCGATCAATTCATTGATGTCCCGAATCTCCGCCAATATGGCGATTATACCTGCGGTACCACCTGTGTGCAGATGCTGATGAATTATCTATATCCACAGATTGGGGATAAGAATCTGTCAACCTACGAACATGATCTGGGAACCACGCCTGAGAATGGTACGACGCCTCAGCAGATTTACAATTATTTTAAATCCCAAGGGGTTAATGTTGAGAAAAAAGAAAATATTTCAATTGAAGAACTGGTTTCATTGATTGATGCTGGCGATCCGGTGATGATGTGTATTCAAGCCTGGAGTGATAAATATAACACAACCGATCCCAATGCATCAGACCACGCCTATCTTTCCGATGGTCACTGGGTGATTTGTGTGGGCTATCAAAAGACAAATGATGGATATCAATTCTATTTTAATGATCCAGCCTGCGTTGGTTATTGCCTGATGTCTCAGAGTGATCTCGAAAACCGTTGGATTGACATGGATGAATCAGGTACGATCTACACGCGCTTTGGCTTAGTCATAAAGGGTGCATCTGAATTTAATAATAATGGGGTGTTCTATCTCAATTAAAGGTATTCTGTCAATAAGCTAATTTTTAGGATTATTCTGATAGTTGTCATGCAGTATTGTTTATCCAGTCATGTTTGGTGTCATTGATCAACTGCTTTTTGAAGGTGATGTATATTGCGAGCTGTTTAAAATCGATGGAAATGGCTATATGAGTTATGACAGAAAATGGAGGTAGAAAGCATATTATATGGAATTAACCCAAATTAAGTGATCCCCACATCCCAGACACTGCGCCGATAGAAAGTAGGTTTTATCAAAAAAGACAGAGATAAGGACGTGAAGATGAAAAAGAAACTTATTAAAACAGCAGTTTTATTTATCAGTATCGTAACATTTATTGCACTTTTCGCAATGGTGTTCGGGAGTGCGAATCTTGTCATTGCAATTAGTACCGTCTTTGCAATACTGATATACTTGTCGAAAAATATGACTGCGAATCCGATAAAAAATCTTATAAGATTGGTAACATTTAATGTTGTCATGGGCATTGTTGCATATATTTCTTCGATTAATATTTTTTTGGCCATTCCGATTGATTTTTTAACTCTGTTCATGATTGCAAGCGCACTAAGCTACACCATTAGTTCACCAATGTCTACCCCGTTTAGTTTACAGTATGTGTTTTTAATTTCATTTCCAGTTAGTTTGGAAGAAATGCCACTGCGACTGGCTGCTTTAGCAGCGAGCGCTGTTTGCATCATGTTTGTGCAATTAGTGGTAAACAAGGACAGTGTTAAAAAACAAAGCAAAATTATAATTCCAGAAATTTGCAGTGGTCTCGAAAATAAGATCAGCAATGTCAAAAATAATCTGAATGATGAATTGGTTGATTGTAAAATAAAAGCATATATCAGTCGTCTGAAACAAGTGATTTATGAATCGAGAAAGGACAACTATTATTTTAATAATGAAAGTGAAATCAAATTTAATGTTCTGATTGCTTTGGAAAATATAAATGACCTGTTAAGTCGCCTTAAAAAAGACAGCGAAGCGGACGCTTTCCTTGATGAGGCAGTGGCTTTAATAAATAGTTTTAAACGATCTGTAAAAGATTGCGATGTCAATCAAACAAATCATTTAGATCCGTTGTTTGATGCCTTTTTTCAAAAATATAATCTCGATAATACAAAAGATCTAGTGATGATGAAATTGGTTTATCAGTTGCAGTGCTTAAGCGATTATTTAAATAAAATGAAGAAGTCGGATCAAATTAATAAAAAAGAGATTACAAAAAATGAACAACGAACAAATAATTTTAAGTCAACAAAAAAATTTAAGGTAAAACTTTCGATCGATCCATTAAGTCGGTCATATGCGTTTCGATTGGCCTTTGCAATTTCTGTATTTGCATTTATCGTAAACTATTTTAACCTTCAACATGGCAATTGGATTCTGTTCACAATTTCTTCACTAACCTATCCATTCTATGAAATCTCAAGGCAAAGAACGGGAAAACGAATTTTCGGTACAATAATTGGCGGAATTATTGTTATTATACTCTTTTCGTTTTTACAACTAAGAGATGCAGGAATAATCGTGATGGTAATCACCTTATTTTTGACAATTTTCTTTATGGATAATTACACCTATTCAATGATTTTTTCAACAATAACGGCAATCAGTTCGTTTGTGTTAGTGGAGAATTCAACGAATCTGAGCCTTGACAGAATTATCTATGTTATTATTGGGGGCGCGTGTGCCGTGTTATTGAGTAAACTCGTTTTACCCTATCAAGAATCTGACGCAGAAAAAGATTTGAAGAAAATGTATGATGAGATTATTGTTGGCTTTTTCAATGATATTGGAAGTGCGCAGAATTATACGGATGATTTTAAACATAAGATAATGAATTTTATGCTTTTTACCGGCATGATTGAGGATAAATTATCGGCGTTGATAAAAGTTTCAAATGCGGAAATGATCACGTCTTTTATTGGCGTCAGACATGCATTGATCCTTAATATCTATAACGAATACCGCTGGTTGCTGGCAAATAAAAACTGCATCAAAGATTATAAAAATATCTGCCAGGATATCAGCAAAAATGACAAGTATCGAAATACCGAAAATGATGAACAGTTAATTGGAGAAATAATTAGTCAATATTCATTAAAAAATAAAGTCGTCGTTTGGGAAAGTATCGAAATAATAAGATCAATGAATCAATTGGATCTGTTTAAACGGTCGAGTGGGAATTAGCGCATGTAAAATTTTAAATGGTCTTTGACAAGGTCATTATAATTTTTTTCTGAGAACCGGCAGAAAAAACGACTTTGCAAATGCTATGTTCCAGCGGCGATTATGGGTATATAAAAAACAATCGTTATAGACCGCATCAAAAGGAGGAAAGAATGTTAGTATCAAGAAAATGTCAGGAAGAACAACTGCAAAATGTTTACGCGACCCCGGTGATGGGCTCGGTGGCCAGTGATGAACCGATTCCCCAGTATACGCTGCCGGAAAATCCATTGGCGCCGGAAATCGCCTATCGCTTGATTAAAGATGACCTGATCGATGAAGGTAACGCCCGCCAGAATCTGGCAACATTTTGTCAGTCCTATATGGAACCGGAAGCGGTGAAACTAATGGCGGAGACGCTGGAAAAGAACGCTATCGACAAATCGGAATACCCCCAAACCGCCGATCTGGAGAATCGTTGTGTTAATATTATTGCCGATCTGTGGCATGCTGCCGATCAGGATGATTTTATCGGAACCTCAACGGTGGGTTCATCGGAGGCTTGTATGCTTGGTGGGATGGCCCTGAAGTTTGCCTGGCGCAAGCGGGCCGCAGAAAAAGGGCTGGATATTCAGGCTCGGAAGCCGAATTTGGTTATATCTTCAGGTTACCAGGTTTGCTGGGAAAAATTTTGTGTCTATTGGGATATTGAAATGCGCCTGGTGCCCCTGGATAAAAATCACATGAGCCTTAATCTGGGCCGGGTGTTAGAATTCGTCGATGATTATACCATTGGTGTTGTCGCTATAATGGGGATTACCTATACCGGTAAATATGATGATGTGGAAGGTCTGAATAACCTTCTGGAGGAATATAACAACAGCCATGATCTTCCGGTCTATATCCATGTCGACGGGGCATCGGGAGGAATGTTTGCGACATTTATCTATCCCGATTTAAAGTGGGATTTTAGACTCAAAAACGTTGTTTCCATTAATACCTCGGGGCATAAATATGGCCTGGTTTATCCTGGGGTCGGTTGGATTCTGTGGAAGGATAAACAATATTTGCCGACCGAGCTGATTTTTAACGTCAGCTATCTGGGAGGGAGCATGCCGACCATGGCCATTAATTTTTCCCGTTCGGCCAGTCAGATCATTGGCCAGTATTATAATTTCCTGCGCTATGGCCGACAGGGGTATATCAGCATCCATCAGCGAACCCGGGATGTGGCGGTTTATATCGCTGCCGAAATTGAGAAAACGGGTCTCTTTGAAATCTACAACGATGGGAAAAATATCCCCATTGTCTGTTGGACGCTCAGGGAGACGGCAAATAAACCCTGGAGTCTGTATGACTTGGCAGATCGGGTGAGAATGAACGGGTGGCAGGTTCCGGCCTACCCATTACCGGAAAATATGGCGGATTGCATCATTCAACGGGTGGTTGTAAGGCAGGACTTCAATATGCAAATTGCAACCCAATTTATCAATGATTTTAACCAGGCGATCAAAGAACTGGATGCGGCGAAGCTACTCGTTCATGGCGAGGATACCGGAAATAAAGGACCATCCGGTTTTATTCATTAAATTAACAAGACCCAGCTGTTTTGTCGGCTGGGTCTTGTTGTTTGTTATTGATTCAGAGTGACAACCTGGTTGCGACCATTGGATTTAGCCTGATAGAGCGCCTCGTCAGCCATTTTAACAAGGTCTTCATGACGGGAATGATGATCGGGTAGCAGGGTGGCAACCCCAATACTGACGGTAATACAATTTTTAACCACCGATCCCTCATGGGGAATGGCCAGAGCTTCGACTTTTTTTAGCAGGCGATGGGCATTACTCAGAGCTTCTTCTTTGTCGGTTTCGGCAAGGAGAACGATAAATTCTTCACCTCCATAACGAACCACCATATCGGTGGGGCGGGACAAAGCGGTTCGCAGGGTATTCCCGATTTTAATCAGGGTGGCATCTCCAGCCACGTGGCCATACAAATCGTTATAGTTTTTAAAATAATCGACATCAATAAAAAGCAGCGAGATCGGACGGTGCTGTCTTAAACAGCGGTTCCATTCCATGACAATGGTTTCATCATATTTCCGGCGGTTCCACAGTTCGGTCAGCGGATCCCGGAGGGAAAGACGCTGTAACTCATGGTTGATCAATTCCAGTTCATAATTCTGTTGTTCAATCCGGTCATTGGAGGCGGTTAGCTCCCGGGTACGCTGGGCCACCAGTTCATCGAGATGGTCGTTCATCTCGGCCAGCTGTTCACTCATGACGGTGCGTTGCTCCAGCGACTCGGTAAAGGTTTTAGCCAGTAACAGCGAATAGAGGACCGCAAAGATCAGTTGGCCGGTAGAAGAGTTAGCATCGCCCTGAAAGATTGATTGAAGGAACGATAGCCAGTTGTCGCTGATCCAGGGACTAAGGGTAATGATGTCCATCAGACAGGTCGCAATCAGAAACAGACCACCGAGTATGATCAGGCCGCTGTTTTTTTCCCGATGAAGCGCAATTTTAATCAGCATCGCAAAAAGATAGACAATCATCAAAACTGTCCATATCTGATAAAGAGGATTGATGATGGCGGCGATCCAAGTTGGGGTAAAAAGAACGACGAGGGTATAGGCACCAGCAATTATCTGTGTGGTTCGGACAATGAGTTGATTGAAATACTGTGGTAAAATCGATCGAAAAAACATCAGAATCAATGGAACCCCTAAATAGAATGACAGAGTCTGCACTTTATAAATAATCTCAAAATTCAGATTTTGAAAAAATGAGAATAAGAAGGCTTCGCCGATAAACAATGTTCTGATAGCCACCAGCGTGCAAAACAGCCCAAAATACAGTGGAGCCCGGTCTTTTCTTCTAAAACAGAATAAGGCCAGGTGATAAACCCCCATCATCATCAGGGCACCAAAAAGGAACAATTCATAGGTCAGGCCGAAGTAGCGAATAGTAAGGAGTTGGCTTTCTCCGCCCAGTTGAATGCTATTGAGCAGACCGCCACTGGGGCGGTAGAAATTGGATACTTCCAGGACAATCTCGTTTTCTCCCGACACGGCATTAAAAGCGACGACCTGGGGCTGATATTTGGGAACCATGGTTTCCCGGGTGGTACCGATGGTACCGACGGTGGTAATCGGCTCACCATTGATAAAAAGCTTGTATGCGGTGCGAACCTTGGGAATCTTCAGCGCCAGGATTTGATTGTCGGCAGCAGTAAATTTCAGTCGATAGGTAGCATACCCGGATCCGGGTATTTTTTCGTCGTCGATTTGATATTTATTCCATGAGGAAGGAAAGGGGACATAAGCGCTGAGCGTACCTTGGTCGATACTGGCTGGTTCCAGTAGCTGGTTCCAGTAAAAAGCCCAGTCGCCATCGAGAGCAATGATCTGATTATTGAGATCGTATTGGGTTAAATCAAGACGACCGTTGTCAGCCTTTTTCTCGATCTCAGTTGGTTGTGCGGAACAGCCCCCCAGCAAAAAAAACATCAAAAAAATAATCGATAAGACGATACTGCGTTTGATCATGAGGGCTCCTTTCCGAGGGCCAAAGCGAGAGTGTTTTAATTGGCCTAAAAGTCAGATGGAGACGTGATGATCACGCCTCCAATGGTGAAGGGTTTTTCAAATTCAGATAATCAGAGGTCATGCTTTAATGTCCCGATGTATTGCGTTTAGGTTTATTTCATTATACAATGGGACAATCAATTCAGTCAAATAAGATTTTGAGTAATGATCAGGACAATTTGATCCGATTAGGATAAAATACTAAATTATGAGGAAAACAATGACAAGAGCAAATATTGAAACGAAAATTACTGAATATCCGATATTCGAATATGCGTTTTTTGATCCATCAGAAATCAATTTTTATGAGGCGGTGCGGACCATTTGTAAGTTGGAATGTCCGCAATACGGGAACTCCTGGTCCTGCCCGCCAGCGGTCGGAACCCTGGAAGAATGCAAAGCCCGGTGTCTGGGCTATGAACACGCCTTTATTTTTAGCACGATCTCGGAGGTCAGTGATATTCTCAATATGGACGAAATGCTGGCAACCCGCTGTGAACATATTGAAATCGTCGAGGCAATTAAGGACAATGTTTTTGATATGTATCAGAACAAGCTGATTCTGACGGCCGAATCCTGCGCCATCTGTGAGGAATGTGGCTATCCCGAACAAGCCTGCAAGCATCAGGAAAAAATGTATCCCTGTGTGGAAAGTCATGCCATCTCGGTGACGGATCTCTGCGAAAAGTACAATCTGTCATTTTTAAATGGATACAATGTAATTACCTGGTTTGGGATGATCTTTTTTTAAATAACATTATCAGCAATAATTTGCCGATTTAGAAGGTATTGATTATACGAAGAAAGTAGGTGCACGATGGATTTATCATTTTTAGGGATTGAAGCCAATCCCATCACCGTTTTTACCCAGGCAGACAAAGCAACTTATTTACGGAATCCCGAGGATATCGATGATGGGATTCGGGAGCTGGTTGATGCCATTAATGCTATTCCGGTATTCTTTTCGATGAGTGCCTGCCAGGGCTTTCTGGTTGAAGACGAACGGGATGATCATTGCCCGGAAAGCTATGTCGATTTTTATGTGATTGACGGGCAATATCAGCTGGCGCAATTGCTGCTGGGCTCACTGGCCAGTAAATTCGGCGCCAGTATCGATTGCAAGGTCGTTTACGAAGCTGATTTTGTGATCACTACCGATGACGAAATTATTGCTAACGGCATGGTCAAGCTGCGCCACAGCATTGAACTCTATGAATTGCCGCCGGACTTGATGAAGACTACGTATCAGGAACTGGTGGAGCATATCAGGAAGTTCGGAGACGCCGTAAAATGATGGATAAGAAGATCGGAGATTTATTTAAACCGGTTAAAATCAATCAGCTGGAACTGAAAAACCGGCTTTTTATGCCAGCGATGGGAATTGTCACCGCCGATGAAAATGGGGCCTATACGAAAGCTGCCATCGCCTTTTATGGGGCCCGGGCTCGTGGTGGGGTTGGGTTGATCATTACTGGCGCCAATCAGGTGGCCGGTTTGGCTGGTAAAAAGACGGTTTGTTCTTTTCCGACACCATTGGCTAATCCCGAAGCTTATACTTCTGCCGGTCTGGAGCTGACCCGGGCCATTCATGAGCAGGGCACAAAAATTTTTGTGCAGCTGGCTGCCAGTTGGGGCTCTCTGGCTGAACAGTATAAAGGGTGCAATGCGATGACCACGGCTCAAATTCAGGGGTTGGTGGCAGCCTTTGCTGATTCAGCTAAAATTGTCCAGGCCGCCGGTTTTGATGGCGTCGAAATTGAGACCGGGGAGTTGCTGGATGGTTTAACGCTGGCCCATTTAAATCAGCGCTGCGACGGCTACGGTGGGGTGCTGCAAAACCGCTTCCGGATTGTGTGTGAAATTATATCTGTCATTAAAACTGTTTGCGGCAGTAGTTTTCCAGTGATTCTGCGATTTGTGATGAAAAGCTATCTCAAAGAAGGAGGGCATCAGGCCCTGCCGGATGAAACCTTTGTGGAACAGGGACGGGATCGGGAAGAAGCCCTGGCTGCAGCAGTGTTGCTGGTTGCGGCGGGCTGTGATGGCTTTGATGTGACAGCTGGCATCAGCATGTTTGAGAGCGCTTCTTATTGGAAATATCCACCGGTTTATTTTGGTAAAGGGGTTTATCTGGAACTCTGTGAGGTTCTAAAAAAAGTGGTGGCGGTACCGGTATTGGTCGCTGGAAAAATGGCTGACCCCGAGCTGGCAACCGAGGCGCTAAAAACTGGTCGGTTGGATATGGTCGGCCTGGGTCGGCCTTTGCTGGCCGATCCCGAGCTGCCAGACAAGTTAAAAAACGACCAGAGCAAAGATATCCGGCCCTGTCTGGGTTGTAATGACGGTTGTCTGGCCCAGTTAATTGCCGGGCATGAAGCATCCTGTACCGTTAATCCGGACTGCAACCGGGAGCTGAAGCCGATGTTCAAAACAGTCACAAATCCCCCAAAAAGTGGTGGTAATTGGCGGCGGTCCGGCCGGTATGGAAGCGGCCCGGGTCAGTGCGGTGCGGGGTCATCAGGTCACCCTCTTTGAAAAAAGCTATCGGCTGGGGGGCAAGCTTAAATACAGCAGCAAGCGGATTTTAAAAACCGCTGATGATGAGCTGATCCGCTGGTATGAAATCCAGCTGGAAAAATTAAAGGTTGAGATCTGCCTTGATGAGCTGGCTATCCCGGAAAAGATTGCTGCCATCAATCCTGACATCCTCTTTATTGCTCAGGGTGCAGAAGCCCGACAGGTTACATTCCCGGGGAACGACAGCGACAAAGTGACCAACGCCCTTGATGTGATTACCGACAAAACCTATGTTGGGCCCCGTTGCATTGCCATTGGTGGAGGTCTGTCCGGATGTGAGGCGGCCCTCCATCTGGCGATGCATCGCCATAAGATGATCATTGTGGACTCATCTCCGGATATTCTGTCCGCCGGGATTCCCCTGGCTCCAGCCAACAAACAGATGCTAAGGGATCTGCTGGCCTTTTATCGCAGCGAAATCATCACCAGTGCCAGACTCAAAGCAGTCACAGAAGATGGTGCCATGATTGAAGCCAATGGTCAGGAACGGCTGATCCCGGTTCATCACGTGATGATTGCCGTGGGTTTTGAACCTGCGCCTTCTTTATTTAAAGAACTGCGGCATAACTATCCTCAGGTTTATCAGCTTGGTGATAGTCAGGCGGTAAAAAATATTCGGGCGGCTATCGGTGCGGCCAATGAAGTGGCCGGGAGAGTTTAATCAAATTGATCGAAAAAGGTAGGCCGAAAATAGAAATTGATACTGGAGTAAGAAGCAGAACTTCAGCTTTAGTTTAGCAAGAGATAATATATTAACAGGAGAGAAATTTGAAAGATCGACTGCAAAACAAGGGCGTGGTTTTGGCCCTGGCAACCCTTTGCTGCCTGCTCTGGGGCAGCGCCTATCCGGCGGTTAAAATTGGCTATGCACTTTTTGGAATCACCACTACCGGAGCTCAGGTTTTGTTTGCCGGTTATCGTTTTACTCTGGCAGGAATACTGACATGGATCATCACCAGCCTTTATGTAAAGAAAATTGCGCTGCCGCAAAGAGATGAGTGGGGCCGGATGATCAGCTTGGGGTTGGTGCAGACGACCCTCCAGTATATTTTCTTTTACATCGGCCTGGCCAATACCACCGGGGTAAAGGCATCGATTATCAATGCCACCTCCACCTTTTTTGCGATTCTTTTTGCCCATCTGATTCTGAAAAACGAGAAGATGACCCGGGCCAAGATCATTGGCTGCATTTTGGGGATGGTCGGGGTGATCATTATTCAGCTCAAGGGTGGCCGGATCGACAGCAGTTTTTCGCTGCTGGGGGATGGTTTTCTCTTTCTGGTCTGCATCGCCTCGGCGCTGGGGGCAGTGATGACCCGAATCTATACGCAAAAAAGCGATTCAATGATTCTGACCGCCTATCAGCTGATGATCGGCGGGGTGGTGCTGGTGATGATCGGGTTATTGATGGGGGGATCGATCACGCAGGTTACCGTCCCGGGACTGCTTTTACTTGGCTATCTGGCAGCCTTGTCAGCTGCCGCTTTTACCATCTGGACGATCCTATTAAAGCACAACCCAGTTGGAGTAGTGGCCATTTATGGCTTTATGATTCCGGTTTTTGGGGTAATCTTATCGGGGCTTTTTCTGGGTGAGGCATTTCTCAGCCTGCGGATTCTTGTTTCCCTGGCTTGTGTCAGTGTGGGGATCTGGCTGGTCAACCGGGAGGCGGGACGGGTCTAAAAAAAGCAAAAAAGGTGCGTCCGCTTGGATCCGGTTGAGATAACGACCGGAGAGCGGGTGCACCTTTTGATGTTTATTTACGGTTCGATGGACAGCTTAAACAGGCCCCTTGACAATGGCCTGATACCCTTCGGGATCGGTATTGCCTTCGGTACTGAACAGTAAGATGGTGGAGTTGCGATCAAGATTAAGCGATTGTTTCAGGGCGGTAAGACTTTGGTCGGTACACAAAGAAATCAGCAGCCCCAGACCGACGGCTCCGGATTCGCCGGAGATAATTGCCGGGTCAGTGCCTCCGGGATGGGCCAGGGTTTGCATCCCCAGTTTAGTGACCCAATCCGGGCAGCTGGCATAAAAGCTGGCTAAGTCTCTAAGAATCGGCCAGGTCAGAGGGTTCGGTTCGCCGCAGTTTAAACCGGCCATAATCGTTTCCGGGTGACCGCCAATCGCCACTGGCTGTCCCTGCTGCACCGACTTGAAAATGCAGGCAACGGTGTCCGGCTCAACAATGGTGGTGATCGGTGGATCCTGATTGTAATACTGGCTCAGATAAGCCAGTACGCCTCCGGCCATCGAGCCGACCCCGGCCTGGAGAAAAACATGGCTGGGTCTGGCGATGCCGCATTCCTGCAATTGCTCCAGAGCTTCGCCAGCCATGGTGGTATAGCCCTGGGTGATGGCGTTGGGGATGGCCTCGTAGCCGTCAAAGCCGGTGTCCTGAATGAGGATGTAACCCTTCTCCTTTGCCAGTTGGGCCGCCCGGCGTACGCACTCGTCGTAGTTCAGTTCTGTGATCTCAACCGGGGTATCATTGATGGCCCGGATCGCCGCCGCCCGGCTGGGCTTTGTGCCCTTAGGCATCAGCACCATCGCCTGGCAGCCAAAAAGAGCAGCGGCCCAGGCCACCCCCTTGCCGTGGTTGCCATCGGTGGCGGTGATAAAAACCAGATTCTTAATCTGCTGGCGAATGGCCGCAGAGCTCAGTACCGGAAAAGTAAGGTCGGCCATATCGGCCTGGATCTGTCCGGCAATGATGGTAGCCATGGCGTAGGCTGCCCCCAGGCCTTTGAAGGCGTTGAGTCCGAAGCGGTGGGATTCATCCTTAACAAAAATATTGCGAACGCCTAATTTCTCGGCCAAATCGGGCAGAGCCATCAACGGCGTCGGCTGATACTGAGGCAATGATTGATGAAAGCGGCGGACTGCGGCCACGACGCTTGGGGATAACATGGGGGTTAAACCTTGATTAAAGTGATGGCTCCGGCCCAAGCCGGGGATGATGGTAATCGGTGGTTTCATCGGGGCTCCTTTATTTTGGTGTGGATCATACTAATAGTTTTCGGCTATTGTTGTTGTCATTATACCATAATGCGATAATGGGGTTAGAAAAAAATAATGATTGAAAACATGAGGAAATCCTGACGCAATCAGAAAAATTCAGGTCGCTTATAATTTTAACGGATGTTTGCTCGTAAACGTGTAGTAGCGGTTTAACTACTATCAGGTCAGACAAACTGCCAATTATTCCACAATACAAAACAGGTCCAGGACAACCTCGCCGTTGTCCCGAACCTGTTTTTTACTTTCTATGTATCGATCCAACCAATCACCCTTCCACTCGACGCTGCTTAATCAGCACCAGGGTTACCCCCAGGACCGCTACCCCAAAGGCCAGCACCAGTACCATGCTGGTAAAAATCGACTGGAGCGTGTCGGTATTGAAATTGGCGGCAGCTGCGATTTCATTATTGGCCTTAACATACCAGTAGGTTGGGGTAAAGCTGGCAATCGCAAGGACATTGGGGCCGAGCAGCTCCTGGGGGACAAAGACACCGCTGAGAAAGCTGGTGCCCAGGGCGAAGACATTGGCCACTGCTGACATGGCGCCCCGGCTTTTAACCAGATTACCGATCAGATAGCTGATTGAAAGTGCTGCCAGGGTAAAGACAAAGGAATTAAGCAACAGCAGCAGGCCATTAGTGGTGAACATGTAGCTGCCATACATCACAAAGCTGGCGGAGATCAGCACCAACCAGGTCAGCACCGCATAACTGAGGTTGCCGAGAATCATCTGAACGTTCATTGTTGCTGCGCGCATCGGCGAACAGAGGTTGCGCCGTTTTAGATCGGTATCATTAAAGACCAGCATCACCGAACAGACCCCCAGAATCAGAATGGCAAACAGCGAATAGGAAAGATAGTTAAAATAGTAGCCGGATTTTTCGGCGTTGTCCGAGTGGCGTACACTCGAGATCACCGTGACCTCGGTTTCTTTGGTCAGATCTGTTTTCAGGTAGCTGACCAGTTCGGTCTGGGTTAGTTCGGGTAGATAAGTGATATAGGTTTTTGCAGTATTCAAGTATTTGTTGATCAGCAGATCCATATAAATGTTACTGGGGGAATCAGGGACGATGTTTTTTTCCAGTTGGACATCCTGGCCGTTTAGCATCGCTGTGGTGAAGCCTTCCGGCACCCGCAGGATGTATACCACCTGCCGGAAAAAAAGCGCATCCTGAAGTTTTTGGGAATCATCAGGAAGATCCACCAGGTTGGCGTATTCGCCCAGATAGCTTTTAAGTCCTGCCACCAGCTGGGAATCAACATCGTCACTAATAAAGGCAATATTGACCCGGGTTTTGGTAAAATCAGTATCCTGGGGTGGGTTGTAGGCGTTGGTCAATAGCAGTGCCAGCACCATAAAGACCACCAGATAGATGAGGATCTGGCCACGATTTTTCTGGATAATTCGAAAAAAAGCTTTATAAACTTGCATATTTCTGTCTCCTTAACACAAAGTACGTGATTGCACTGAATAAAACGGTGAATCCACACAACAACAGAATATCGGTGAAAAACTGGGTGTGGGTATTATAGTAATAGAGGGCATAAAAACTGTCGGTGATCAGGTTGGCCGGGTTGAGGTAGCCAAGAATCGGGACTTTGGTGGCGACAATATACTTCATGTCGGCAAACATCATTCCGGCCAGAAAGCACATCGTCATGGTGGAACCGATTAGGATTCCTGTTTTTAGTCCCTCACCTTTTTTGACGATGACACCGACGCAGGCCCCGAAGGTTACTCCGGTGAGGCTTCCGACGACACAGGTCAGAGCGATGTAGCCCAGCTGATTGCCGAAGCTGATTCCCAACACGCCGATCACAAAGGCCAGCAGAATCAGCAGTTCTGCCAGTTGAACAGTGGTAGCCGCCAGCATTGAAGAGATAAAGACACTTAGCTTATTGGTTGGAGCCAGATTGATTCGGGCCCCGACATCCGAAAGATCAGCCTGGATAGCCACCACTTCTTTGACGCCCAGAAAGCCGCCGTATAAACAGGTCATTGCAATTAACGCATAAAAGTAATTGACAACAGGATCGGGGTTGGAGTTGCTGGCCGAAACAGCCCGCAAGTATTCGATGCGATTGGCAATCCCGGCCAGGATGCCTTGATCCAGGGCAGCGGGATTTTTGGTGATGACGGTGACGATGGTAGCCGAAGATTGTAAAAAATCATCCAGAAAGCTCCGGATAATGGTCTGATTAAGACCAGATCGGTTGACTACCAGGTTGAGATCCGGGTCGAAAATGATATACCCGTCAATCTGATTGTCGGTGAGCAGTGCCTCTGCTTCTGTTCGGGTGGTGTAGATCGCCTCAAAAATATTACCGGTGTCGTCCAGAGCAGCGGTAAAAGCCGGGTTGGCAGCCAGCTCTTCATTTTTTACGACGGCTACCTTGACTTTAACAAATTCTTCGGCGCTGGTAATATTGGAAAAGGCCAGATTGAACAGGGTGGCCAAAAGAATTGGAAACATCAGGGTCCAGAACATCAATTCCCGATCCCGAAGAATGCACTTGAGGCGATAGCGATAATTAAATAAAAACATGACTCCTCCTAATCTCGCAGCTCTTTGCCGGTGATTTCCAGAAAGACATCGTTAAGTGTCGGTGGCTCGGAATAGATTTTTCCAATGGCAATCTGTTGATCTTTCAGGTGATCCAGAATGGGGATCAGATTATTCTTACCACGCTCAGACTTGATCACCAACTGGTGGTCACGGCGTTCGGCTGAAATGATATGGGGTAGGGCGTTAATTCCGGCCAGGTCGAGATCTTCGGGGTTGAGCAGTTCAAGGTTGATGTGTTCTCCGGACTTAATCATTTTCTTAAGCTCTTCGTTGGTGCCCATGGCAATGATCTTACCCTTATCCATGATGGCGATGCGGCTGGCGATCTGCTCCACCTCTTCCATATAATGCGAGGTGTAAATAATCGTAGCGCCCTGCTGATTCAACTTCTGGATCCCTTCCAGAATATTGTTACGACTCTGAGGATCGACGGCTACCGTCGGTTCGTCCAGAATAATCAGTTTCGGTTTATGGGCAATTCCACAGGCGATGTTCAGACGCCGCAGGAGACCACCGCTGAGTTTTTTGGGGTAGAATTTTTTAAAATCGTTGAGACCGACAAAATCAATGGCCTCGGCCACCAGTTTTTTGCGGGTCTGTTTATCAGAAATGTACAGACCGCAAAAGTAGTCGATATTTTCATACACCGTCAGTTCATTAAAAACAGCGACATTCTGCATGACAATCCCGATGTCCCGCTTAAGATGGTAGGCATCCGGAGACATCGGTTGATCGAAGATATCAATTGTTCCCTTATCGTATTTTAAGAGCGATAAAATACAGTTGATGGCGGTGGTTTTTCCTGAACCGTTGGGGCCCAGCAGCCCGAGGACTTCCCCTTCCTGTACCGCCAGATTGAAGTGATCGAGAGCGATCAGATCGCCGTAACGTTTTACCAGATTTTTGACATTAATGACCATTTTCTTTCTCCTTTATCGGTATGCCTGCTTAAGCAGCAGCGCAAACAGTTTTATATTGGTTGATGCTTTTATTTTACGCCATTGGCACACGCTTTAATAGTGATAAGCCTCCCGATCGGGTATGACAAATGTCACCATTTATGTTAAAGTAGTGATAAAATTGTAGTGCTGATAACGATACGATTCTGATAAAGGCAGGTAAAAATGAATAAGCTGATTGATAAGGTAATTGTTTTTGGATTCTGTCTGGCCTTGTATCTAACCACGGTGGATAATGTGCTGCTGATTGCTCCGGTACTGGTGGCGGTGATTTTTGCAGCGGCCTCCAGTTATTTAACGGAAGGGCCGGTGACGGTGGGATTGTTTGGCGGCTATCTGCTAATCTGTTTTTTTGAGCCGGTTTATCTTTTATTTGTGCCACTGATCGGCTATGACATTTTGATTTCCCGCTATAAATGGTTGTGGACGCTGGCGCTGCTGCCAGCCGCAACCGGTTTTACAGCGCTGAGTGGCACTGCGGTGGTGCTGATACCAATCTTTATGCTGGTGGCCTATTTTCTTAAAATGCGTTCGCTTTCGCTGGAAAAATTAAGACACGATTATAAGGCCCTTCGGGATACCACCCGGGAAACGGCCCTGCAGCTGGAAAAAAAGAATCAGATGCTACTGGAAAAGCAGGATTATGAACTGAATCTGGCCACTCTGACTGAACGCAACCGGATCGCCCGGGATATTCATGATAATGTTGGTCATATGCTGTCCCGGAGTATTTTGCAAACCGGGGCACTGTTGGCAATCAGTGAAGAAGCAAAAACCCGGGAAGGGTTAATTCAGATCAAAGAAACCCTTTCAGAAGCCATGGATAGCATTCGAAACAGCGTCCACGATCTCCACGATGAATCTCTGGATTTGCAGCTGGAACTGCAGAAACTGATTAAGAATTTTGAATTTTGTCCGGTTAAATTTGACTATGATGTGGAATCACCCTTGGATAAAGAAGTGAAATATTGTTTTATCGCGGTGGTCAAGGAAGCCTTCTCCAATACGATCCGTCATTCTCAGGCTAATGAGGTCGAACTGGTGGTTCGGGAACATCCGGGATTGATCCAGCTGGTGGTACAGGATAACGGCAGCGGCAGCGGAAATCTTAATGGCGATGGTATCGGGCTAAAAAATATCGGTGACCGGGTGGCTGCCCTGAATGGCAACGTTCATATCACCACGGAGCGGGGATTTCGGATCTTTATCTCCGTGCCTAAAAATGACGAGTAATAATGAATTTATAATTTAAAACATCAAACGGAATTTGCTTTGATGTTGGTTTTTGCAAACAATTTAGTAACGTGCAGGCGAACAGTCGATAGACTGTCCGCCGTACAGTGTAGAAATTCGCGAAGGCAATGAGCCAATCACAAGCTTGCTTGTAGTTGGCGACTGCCCGCGACAAAGAAGAAATTCGCTTTGCGATTTCTTCTGGTTGTTTAGCGTAAACCGGCAGCGAAGCTCGTGGCAGTTTGTTAAATTGCCTAAAGTATAAAATAGAGGGGGAACCATGAAAATACTTGTTGTCGATGATGACCGGCTGGTCTGTGCATCGCTAAAAACCATTATTGAAGCTCAGGGGGATATTGAAGTGATTGGAATCGGGCACAATGGCGAAGAAGCGATTGCCTTATACCGTAAGCTTAAACCGGATGTGCTGCTGATGGATATCCGGATGGAGGTGATGACCGGGCTGGAAGCCGCTGCGGCCATCCTGGCCATTGATCAAACGGCCCGAATTTTATTTTTAACTACTTTTTTAGATGATGAATATATTATCAAAGCGCTTAAACTGGGAGCAAAAGGGTATATCATCAAACAGGATTTTGAAAGCATTGTACCTGCCCTAAGAGCAGTAGAGATCGGTCAAAGTGTCTTTGGCCAGGATATTGTGACCAAGATTCCGGGACTGATTAATCAGCAAGAACCCCGGTCGGTAGATTATTTTGATCTGAGTGAGAAGGAACGGGAACTGCTCGACCGGGTGGCCCAGGGGCTTAGTAACCGGGAAATTGCCGAGAGCCTGTATTTAAGTGAAGGAACCGTGCGAAACCGCATTAGCGTGATTTTGGAAAAACTGAATCTCCGGGATCGGACTCAGTTGGCCATCTTTTTCTACAAAAACCTGAACTGAGGTTTTAGCAGTTAAAAGCAAAAAAAGCCATCGCTGATGTTGGGGATAATCTCTTTACGATGAAAGAAGATGAAACCATGAAAAAGATAAGAACTGGAATGTGGATGATGCTGCTCGGATTGATGCTAATGATTTCCTTGTCGGTTTGTGTCAACGCAGTGGAAACAAAGCCGCAGGCTGTGACTTTCCAGAGCAGTTACCAAACCCATATCCAGAATGTCGGCTGGCAGGAATGGCAGTCGGATGCTGGTGTCAGCGGAACGACCGGCCGCTCACTGCGCCTGGAAGGGATCAGATTAAAAATCAACGATCACCCTAATTTAGGAATTACCTACCAAACCCATGTTCAGAATATCGGCTGGCAGAACTGGGTTGATGACGGTGCCGAGGCTGGGACGACAGGCCGGTCATTACGGATGGAAGCAGTCCGCATCAAACTCACTGGTTCTGAAGCGGAGAAATTTGACGTGTATTATCAGGCGCATGTTCAGAATCAGGGCTGGCAACAATGGGTTAAAAACGGTGAGTTAGCAGGAACCGAAGGGCTTTCCTATCGGATGGAAGCGATCCGGATGGTGATCACCCCCAAAGGAGCAGCCCCGCCGGACGACACAACTGCTTTTAAAAACGTAATCGTGCTGATTTCAGATGGATGCGGTGCCAACCATATTCTTGCTACCGACTATTTCACCGGTGGTCAGGGCGGAATCCAGGTATATGAGAACTTTCCAACCCAGTATTTTATGAGCACCTACTCGACCGGAAAAATCGAATCTGCAGATGATGCCCGTTATACCTATGATCCAGCCACGATTTGGAGCAGTTTTGATGAGTTGAAAAACAGGCCGACGGATTCCGCCGCTTCTGCCACCGCCATGGCCACCGGTACTAAAACCTATAATGGCGCGGTCGGAGTCGATCCCAATCAGAATAATTTACGGAATCTGACTGAAGATTTTGAAGCAAACGGAAAATCCACCGGAGTGGTCACCTCAGTGGAACTCAGTCATGCCACCCCGGCAGCTTTTGTGGCGCATGACACGGATCGCAGTAATTACAGTGGGATTGCCAATGAAATGATCAGAGATAGTAGGATTGATGTGATCATGGGCGCTGGAAATCCTTTATATAATGATGACAGCGTTAAACGTAGCAGCATTGAAGCCGAGCATTATCAATTTGTTGGAGGTCAGGAAACCTGGGAGGCTCTGGAGGCGGGAGCCTTGGGCAATGATGCTGATGGTGATGGCGATCCTGACTCATGGCGGCTGATCCAGACCAAGGCCGATTTTGAAGCCCTCCAGAGCGGAGCCGCACCGGATCGGGTGATCGGCGTGCCACCGGTTTATACGACCCTGCAGTATGGCCGGACTGGCGATGTTAATGCCCAGCCTTTTGCGGTTGCGTTGAATAATCAGGTGCCCTCGCTGGCGACAATGGCCCGGGCTTCCCTTAATGTACTGGACAATAACGAGGAGGGATTTTTCCTGATGATTGAAGGCGGCGCTGTTGATTGGGCCGCCAGTAAGAATCAGAGTGGTCGAATGATTGAAGAAGAAACTGCGTTTAACCAGGCCGTTGCCGCGGTGTGTGACTGGGTGGAAGGTAACAGCAGTTGGTCAGAAACCCTGGTGATTGTCACCAGTGATCACGAAACCGGCTATTTAACAGGCAGTAGTGGTATTTATAATGAGGTGGTCAATAATGGAAAAGGGGTCATGCCGACGATGGTCTGGAACAGCCAAAGCCATACGAATCAGCTGGTGCCTATTTTTGCCAAAGGGCCGGGTTCCGATTTGTTTAGAAAATATGCTGTGGGTTCCGACCCGGTTCGGGGTGCCTATATCAATAACACCGATATTCCCAGGGTGATCCGGGAATTACTAAAATAACAAAAATACCTGTTACGCAGCATATAATAATGCGGTAACAGGTATTTTTCAAGTTCGTTTAGATACGGCATTAGGCCAAGCGGTAAGGGCCCAGAACGGTGTTGAGAATCGCAGTCAACTGCTCAGGTAAAATACCGAAGACAATCGCCACTCCTTCTACCTGACAGCGACGGCTGTCGTTGTAATGCCAATCGGGTTTTTCTTCGGTGAGGGAAATCATACAGCTTTGACCTTCGGTAGTCAGATTGGCCTTGATATGGCCGATGATCCCCCCCCGTTCAGTAATTTGGGCGGCGATTTTTTTAAGCGCCGCATCCAGGGTGGTTACTGCTTCTTCAAAGCTCAACTCAATCGTTAAGCGATATGAGCCAACCAGGCTGGCATCATGGGTTTTTACCGTAATCGCTTGAGGGTTGTGTTGATGGCGCTCAGGTTGATGGGCGGGCGCAGCATGGTGATGGTCACCATGACAACCACAATTTTCGTCATGACGATGGTGAGGTTGGTGGCTATTCATTGATTGGTGCCTCCTGTTCGGTATTCAAGATGGTTCCCCAAATGACCGGGTCAATCGGCTGGGCGGCGCTGATTCTGAAGCATTTGGCGTGGTCGTTAAAGGATCGGATGGAAGTCTCCACTTCGGACAAGGTCTGGTCGTCGACCAGATCGATCTTATTGATCAGAATCACATCAGCAGCTTCCAGTTGCCCTTCCAGGAGCATCTCCATAGGCTGCAGCAGCCGCAACCAGCGTTTGGCATCGGTGATACAGGTGACCTGAACCGTAAGTTCTGGCAGCGACTGGTTGATGGTCTGGCGGATGTTATCGGGAAAGGCCACGCCAGTCGTTTCCATGATTATCAGCTCGGGATTGAAATCGGTTCTGATCCGATGCAGATTCAGAATCAGTTCTCCGGACATGGTACAGCAGACGCAGCCGGAAAATAGATTGGTTACCTGGTAGCCGTTTTTTTTGAGTAAGCTGTCATCAACACTGACCTCACCGATTTCATTTTCCAGAATGACCACCCGGGTCGTATTGGAAGGCTGATTCCCGATCAGATGGCCAGCCAGCTGCAATAAAACGCTGGTTTTTCCGGAACCCAGAAATCCCCCTAAGATAATAATGTTCATATTAATTGTAAACTGTTTTGCTCAGACGATTTGCTTCATCGACGATCCAGCCGTTGACTTCCTGAACCTTGGGGTCAAAATAATCCAGCGAGGTCAGCATCCCATTGAAGATAAAACCGCCGTTGGGTGCAAGTCGATCAAAGGTGTTCCGAACCGCTTCCCGGACTTCTTCTTCATCGACCACTGGCCAGGTGCTGGGCATTCTAAATTCAAAACCGCCGTTGATTGCCAGCTTGGCGCCATATTTTTGTTTTACTCCCACCAGATCATTTTCAACCTGAGCCGGATCCCAAACGTTGACCCCGATGTCCACCATTGAGGGGATCAAATCTTCGCAGCGACCGCAATTATGGTAAAAAATTGGAATATTTTCGTCTCTGACCAGATCCAGACATTTTTTATAACGGGGTACAAAGATCTCTTCAAATAATTTGGGCGAAATAAAGGGGTTGAGTTTTGAAGCGGTATCATCGAGCAGGTAATAGCCTTCCGGTTTATAAAAGTGAAGCAGATTTTTGGTGATATAGAGGGAGTGTTCCAGCATGTAGTCAAGCAGCTCTTCAACTTCTTCCTGTTCTTCATAGATGGCGCAAAGCCCCTCAGTAAAGCCCATAAACCCGATGAACTGCTGAAATAAGTCAGCAAATCCACTGAGAACAAAGGCTGTTTGGTCAGGATCCTGAACGTATTTTTTACGGTCATCCCGTGCTGCTGCTTCCCAGTCAAAGCCGGTATAGTCCGGAGCTTTGATCACATCCCGCCATTTAGTCACATCGGTCAAAATAAAGTCATTGGGTTTTGGCAGGGCGGCAAAATTAATTTCTTCACCGGTTACAAAGGTGACGCCCCAAGGGTCGACACCGCCCCCAGGCCCCCGAAAACTGCCTAAAATACAGGGGTCGGCCATGGTAAGAAGCGGTGCATTAGGACCGAAATAAGATGAAACCGGCACATATTCCGGCATTTCGCCCCGGGCTACCCGTAAAAAATTTTCCTTCTGAGTTAAATGAGCTGTCATGCTTGTCCTCCTTAATGGTTGAATTATAAACAAGTTTAATATTCAAATACGGTTTTGTCAACACATTTGTAATAATAAATAAATTTACTATAATATCGTTTTCATAAACGATAGTTGTCCTGATATCATAATAAAATGATGCAATACCTAAAAAATATGTGAACTGGTCAGCAAGTAAAAGCTTCTCGGTTAAAAAAAATCGATTGATGGTGACTGCGATTATTAAATAAATTCAAAATATGTAAGTGAGACAAGTAAGGCAGAGCTTACCGATAAAAGCTGCTTAGTCAATAGGTTTTGTTAATCCGCTAAAAACGCCGTTAGCTGGTTGTGTCTGACTTAAACATAGCATATAATTAAAAAAGCATAAAAATACAAAAAAAGTAGTCAGCGAAATCGGGGAGATCCGATTTTTTATGAAATGAGTGGGAGAGAGGTTGCAATGAGAAGTTCGTCGAACCATTATCAAAACAGGTTCAGGTTGATCGTCAATGTGGTTTTAATTGCTTTGCAATTAGGAATCATCGGATTGGTTATCCTGCAGTTTTCTGAAGATGCAGTGGTTGCCTATTGGATCATTGAAGGGGTGGCTGTTTTTGTGGTGCTTAATATTGTCTATCGCAAAAAGACGGCCGCCTATAAAATTTCATGGATCATTTTTGTGTTGGCATTTCCAGCCGTCGGGATTGTTATTTATTTTATCTGGGGACGGCAGCGGGTTCCCAAAAAATCAAAAAAACGCTGGGATGAAGTGAATCAGCGTACCTTTTTAAGATTGGAACAGAACCAGGCTGTGTTGGAATCGATTGATGACAAGAGCATCAGAAAACAGGTGGAGCTGGTTCATCGGCTGAGTGATCTGCCGGTTTGGCAAAATACCCGAACGACCTATTTGAAGCTGGGCGAGGACATGCATCGGGCGAACCTGGCAGCCATTAAAACGGCTGAAAAATTTATTTTTCTGGAATATTTTATTGTTACCGGTGGTAAAATGTACGATGAACTGATGGCCGCCCTCTATGAAAGAGCGGCTGCTGGGGTAGAAATCCGGATGTTGGTGGACGAGATGGGAAGTCTGTCGACCCTGCCCAAAGATTTTTATCAAAGCTGTGCGGCACACGGGATAAAGAGTATTCCGTATAACCCTTTTTCGCCATCACTGTTTAAGTTTATCAGCTTTCGGGATCACCGCAAGATGACCATAGTTGATGGCCGGGTGGCCATCACCGGTGGCATTAATATCGGTGATGAATACATCAATCAAAAGGTGCGTTTCGGCCATTGGAAGGATATGGCCATTCGGCTCGAAGGGGCGGCGGTTTTTAGCCTCACCACCATGTTTATTAATATGTGGGACTATTCCACCGGGGCGATTTCGCAACTGGACGCTTTTAAGGGGACAGCCGCCCCGGAAACAGGCAATGAATTGGTGATGCCGTTTTGTGATGGGCCGATGAACCCCCGAAATCCGGCGGCCAACACCTATATGACAATTTTTGCCAATGCTAAAGAGTATCTTTATTTGACGACCCCTTATCTGATTCTGGATACGGATCTGACGAACTGTATTTTGCTGGCAGCCCGTAGCGGAGTGGATGTGCGCATCATTACCCCGGGTATTCCCGATAAAAAACTGGTTTATGCCACCACCCGGGCATTTTACGGCGATCTGCTGGCTGAAGGGGTGCGGATTTATGAATACACCCCGGGCTTTATTCATGGCAAGGTACTGGTCACCGACGATCAGGTTGCTATCGTTGGCTCCATCAATATGGACTATCGCAGCCTGACCTGGAATTACGAATGCGGTACCTGGGTTTGCAGCTCGCCAACAGTGCAGGAAATCAAGGCGGACTTGCTGGATTGTATCAATGCGAGTCGGGAAGTGCATTATTCGGATTGGGAGCAAACCGCATTTTTAACAAAAGTGGGGCAGGCAGTTTTAAGAATTATGGCACCCTTGATGTAATTGAAAGGATATCAAATGAAAATATGTGCAATTCAAATGCAGGTGATCCTAAAACAGATCGACCTTAATTATCGTAATGCTGAGGGCTTAATTCGTCAGGCTGCAGCCGCTGGGGCAGATGTAGCGGTGTTGCCGGAAATGTGGAGCGGTGGATTTGTTACCGATGATCTGGATGAGCGGTTGGCGGATGTCGATGGACAACGGGCGAAAGCGTTTTTAAGCCAACTGGCCGGGGAATTGCAGATAAACATTGTCGGTGGTTCGGTGGCCACTAAAAAAGGCAGCCAGTTTTATAATACCGGCTACGTGGTGAATCGGCAGGGAGTAATTATTGCCGATTATGACAAGGCCCACCTGTTTAGTTATGCTGGTGAAGACAAGCGTTTTGGGGCGGGCCAGCAGTTGGTTACCTTTGACCTTGACGGCATTCCCTGCGGGATCATCATCTGTTATGAGATCCGTTTCCCCGAATGGGCCAGAAAACAGGCGCTGGCTGGTACAAAGGTGCTTTTTGTCCCGGCTGAATGGCCCTTACCCCGGGTTCGTCATTGGCGGGTTCTGAATCAGGCCCGGGCCATCGAAAACCAGTTTTTTGTGGTCGCCGTTAATGGCTGTGGTGCGGCAGTAAAGGATCAACAAAACGCTGGCAACTCGATGATCATTGATCCTCTGGGCAAGCTGCTGGCAGATGCTGGAGCTGATCCGGAAGAAAAATTGATTATCGCCGATGTGGACGTGGCTGAACTGGATCAAACCAGAAAGAGCATGACCGTTTTTAAAGATCGGAGACCTGAATTGTATTAAGAAAGCTTGGATAGTGATATTATACCAAAAAAAGATGCGTTACCTGGTAGCGGATCTTTTTTTATGGCATCAGTAAAACGACACCCATCGTTTAAATCCATGAGTTCAGGGTAAGATGATCATATAAGCAAAGGTTTTACAGAAGACGATGAACAGATCGCGATCAGATTAGTTCATTGAAGAACATGGTAAAGAATTAATTTAGACAATTGCGAAAGTACCGTAAGCGGTGTTTTTAGTTTCGCAAGCACGAATGCGTATTTTTAAAAAAGGAGGCCAAAAATGAACGGGTTAGTAAAACAAGTTTTTTGTGGGCTGATCATTGCTGGTATCTGTGTGTTTCCAATCGGTATTATAGCTAAAGAACAGAATCATGATACTGAATTAATCAAAAACCTGGATTTGGAAGCCAGTGATGAAAACCAGAGCTTAAATGAAGGAACACAACGGTCAGAAATTTCGCTTAACAGCATTCATGCCGGGGATTACTGGTATGATACGATCGTCGGGGGGATCAGGATTGTTGCCTATACGGGAAGCGGTGGTAATGTCGATATCCCAGCTACACTTGATGGCAAAAGTGTGCTGGAAATAGGCAGCGATGTATTTAACGGAAACACCAGCTTAACGGGTGTGAACCTGCCTAACAGTGTGACAAGTTTGGGGATGCGTTCGTTTTACAATTGTCCCAATCTGGATTCGGTCTTTTTAGGAAACGGTTTAACAACCATCGGAAATGGTTCGTTCTGGGGTGCCCAGGCGCTGAACAGCATCATTATCCCCAGTTCCGTTACGACCATTGGTTATGCGGCCTTTGCCAATTGCAATGCCCTGACTAAAATTACTATTTTTAACAGTACCCTGACTTTTGATGGACAGGTGTTCGGAACCATTCCCCATCTTACCATCTATGGTTATGCCGAATCGACCGCAGAATCGTATGCGTATGCAAATATGCGACCCTTTATCAGCCTGCCTGCTTCCTATGTGGATGTGTACTATTCCACGCATGTTCAGAATGTCGGCTGGCAGAGTGCCAAAAAAAATGGTGAAATCAGTGGGACGGTTGGCCAGGGCCTGCGCCTGGAAGGAATCAAAATTCTGGTGGATAACAGCGAAGTCAATGTGGCCATTCAGTATCAGACCCATGTTCAGAATATCGGTTGGCAACCAATGGTCAGCAACGGTGACCTTAGTGGAACAACCGGTCTTAGTCTGCGTCTGGAAGGAATCCGGATTGAGCTCGATGGTGTCGATGTGGGTAAATATGATGTTTATTATCGTGTCCATGCCCAGAATTATGGCTGGTTGGACTGGGCTAAAAACGGTGCTAGTGCCGGTACCGAAGGGATGGCACTGCGGTTGGAAGGCATTCAGATCATCGTTGTGCCAAGTGGTTCGGCGGCCCCGGGAGCCACCGTTGTACCGTTTGCCAGCAGCTTGAATTAACAAAACTAAGTCAAAAAAAGACTTTGGTGAAATGCTGGACTTGAATGCCAACGGCTAACAAAAAAAGATTTCAAATAATTTATTTTTTTTAAATATTTTTGTTATTTATGATAAAAGAGGGTAAAAACAATATCGTAGTGATAACTGTGTAATTTCACACCAGTTGGGGTGTGATGTACACAGAAAACAATTCCATTGAAAGGAGGAATAGTGAAGTGAAAAAAATGTCGAAATTGATGGCTTTGTTGCTGGTTGTGATGATGGTGTTAATGTTAATACCGGTATCAACATTTGCCGCAGAAGAAGTTGTTGAAGAACCAACACTCGTGGTTCTGGAAGTTGAGGGAGCACCAGTTGATGAGGTGCTAAATACCGCAGTAGAAACGCCAGCAGCAGAAACGCCTGCAGTGGAAACGCCAGCGGCATGGTTGAACCAGTGGCAGCAGCGCCGGCAGTGGAAACGCCAGCTGCTGAAACCCCAGCTGCTGATGCACCGGTTGTAGCCGTTGCAGAAGCACCAGTAATCGAAACTGCAGCAGATGAAGGAACCATTGAGGTAAAAGCAGTTCCCGCACTCGGTTTATGGAGAGATGCAACAACTTTTATTGATGTACTCCTGAACACCGTTGGTGCTGACTACTCTTATGATGCGATAACCAATGCTTTAACCTTAAACGGTTTTGTTGGCAAACAGGTTGTTGCAGCTGATATGGGTAGCAATTTTGCCATGATCCTCAAAGGTGAAAACCTTGTTGTGAATCCGGATGGCTGCGCAGTTGAAGTTGTCGGAAACCTGACCATGGGCGGACCTGGCGAACTGACGGCAGTCGGCGAATATTCAGCAATTCATGTCATGGACGGCGATCTCGTGCTTAATGATGGTGATTATGAATTAACCGCTTTAACAAGTGACAATACCCATAATGCCTATGGTATACTTGTTGACAATGGCGATTTAATCATCAATGACGGATGGCTTGATGCAACGGCAGTCCATACTGGAACCGGCGGAGCCTATGGTCTCTGGGCAGACAATGACCTGGTAATCAACGGCGGCGATGTCGATGTCATTACTGATTCAGTTAGTGGCCAGAGCATGGGTATTGGCGCTGGCGATGACGCCATCGTTAAAGGCGGATACACAACTGTTAAATCAACCACCGAAACTGGTGTAGCAACTGCATTATATGCAGCTAGCTGGGTTGTAATCCGAGATGGTATTCTGGATCTTTGTACCTCTGGTGGTGTTAATCCGTTAGCTATCTATGGCGGCGAAGGTGTTTGGATCAGTCCTTGCTACGGTGATGTCGATCTGACCGCATCCTGTCTATATCTGGAACCTAATTGCTGTCACCATTGGAAACATTGCAAATCTTCTAACCCCAAAACTGGTACTCAGGATATGGGTCAGGATGCATTAATGGCTACAATGGGCTTATTGGCACTGATGGGTATGGCTTATCTGATCAGCAAAAAAGAAATCAAAGCATAAATACACACACTATTCACAAAAAAGCAGTACAGTAGACGAAAACCATTGGTTTTAGCTGACTTTACTGGTTGTTAAAAATGAACTCCGATTACTGACCGACGCATCGCGAAACGGTCAATAAAAGGAGTTCTTTTTAAGTGATCCATCTAAAAAGAGCGCAATCGAGATTATTTTATGTGAGTTGATAAAATATTTCATTGACATCGATTACCGAGGTCGATAAGATTAATAAGAGAAACTGGTGATAAATTTGTAAAAAATTTAAATATTTAGTTAAGAGGGTTATCAATGGATGCAAATGATCGAACAAAAGAACGGTTGGCTCAGGGGATTAAAACGCTAATGGTTACAAAGCCTTTAGATAAAATAACCGTTAAAGAAATTGTTGATCAATGTGAATTAACAAGACAGACGTTTTATCGTTATTTTCAGGATAAATATGACTTAGTTAATTGGTATTTTGATAAATTGGCGCAACAATCAATTAAGCAGATGGGGGTCAGTCTCACGCTGGAAGAAGGCCTAACCCGTAAATTTGCCTTTGTCCGGGCGGAGAAAGATTTTTTTACAGCGGCATTTAAATCCAGTGACTGCAATTCGATTTTTGATTACGATTTAAAGCTGATAACGGATTATTATACGAATCGGATTGTCCAAAAAACCGGAAAGCCCCTGGAAAAAGATGATCAATTCCTACTGGACATGTATTGTCAGGGATCCATGGATATGACCTTTAAATGGGTGACCGAGGGGATGGTCATGGAGCCAGCTGAATTTGCTAAATTACTGATTGAGGCAATTCCGGAAAAGCTCAGACACTACTTATTGTTTTTGTAGGTTAATATTTTTTATGACAATCGTTATTTGATAACAGCTGCCCTGTCATCAGATAACGATTATTTTTTTGCCGCAGAAAAGTGACACATTTTATTAACTGTCACTTATGTGACAGTTAGAGAGCTATGTCAATTGAATCACATCAAAAATTTGATAAAATGATAAAGAAATGTAACTGTTTACAGTCGAAAAAATTTGGAGGTACCCAAAATGGCAAGAACCTATTATTTTCCACCAGTCGTAATTATGGAACCCGGCGCAATCGAACTCATTGCCCCGGAAATCAAACGGATGAATGTCAAAAAAGCATTAGTTGTAACCGATCAGGTGCTCATCGATGCTGGAATTGTCCAGGAAGTACTCAATGTGTTAGATAATGCTGAAGTGGCATATGCCATGTTTTCTGATGTTAAACCAAACCCGACAGTTACCAATGTCAACGCCGGTCTTCAGGCCTTGCAAGATAACGAATGCGATTTTGTAATCAGCATCGGTGGCGGATCACCCCAGGATACGGCCAAGGGAATTGCCATTTTAGCTACTAATCCCGGGGATCTGCGGGATTATGAAGGTGTTGGCAAAACCGCCAATAAATCATTACCAATCGTAGCGATCAATACAACGGCGGGAACCGCCAGTGAAGCAACGATTAATTATGTTATCACTGATGAAGATCGTAAACTGAAAATGGTTATTGTCGATCCAAACTGCCTGGCCACAGTGGCGGTTAATGACCCCAATTTAATGGTAAAAATGCCAAAATCATTAACAGCAGCCACCGGGATGGATGCCTTGACCCATGCCGTTGAAGGCTATACCACCGCCGGAGCTTCCCGGTTTACTGATTTATTCAACTTAGAAGCGATCAAAGCGATCGCTGGTAGTTTAAGAGAAGCGGTTGCCAACGGAGAAAATGTGGCGGCTCGGGATGAGATGGCATATGGACAATTTGTCACCGGTATGGGCTTTTCAAACGGCGGCTTGGGAATCGTCCATTCCATGGCTCACCAGCTGGGTGGTTTTTATGATCTGCCTCACGGTGTCTGCAATGCCATTCTACTGCCTCATGTTGCAGCCTTCAATGCCGATGCGGTGGGTGATCGTTTAAAAGCGGTGGCAGAAGCAATGGGCGTTGATACAGCGCACAAAAGCAAAGAAGCAATTAACGAACTGGCCATTGAAGCCATCAAACAATTGTCTAAAGATGTTGGCATTCCCTCTGGACTGGCAGAAATCGGCGTTAAAGAAGAAGATTTCAGCGAATTGGCTGACCTGGCTCTGGCTGATATCTGTACCGGTGGAAATCCCAAATGCCCAACCAAAGATGATGTGATTGCCATTTACAAGGCAGCATTTTAATTTTGGGTATGGAAATCGCCTGATTGAGATAAGCAGAAAATAGACACGATAATAAGTTAAGAGGATTTGTCCGAACCGGGATAGATCCTCTTTTTCAATGAATGGGATCAAAGTTGAACAGATGCAGAAACGGATAAAATTTGAAGAAAATGAAGTGATTGGCAGAAGATCCAGGCATAAATCGCCAGCATTGGGGTATATAAGAATTGTTATGGTTCATAAAAGTTAGCTGAAAGGGTGAAGCCGCATGAATGACGCTATGTATCAATCGATTCTGGAACATGCCCCGATGGGTTATGCTTATCACAAAATTGTCTGTGATGAAGCCGGTAAGCCGTGTGATTATGAGTTTATTGAAGTCAATCCGGCTTTTGAAAAACTGACAGGGCTCTTTGGGGCTAAAATACTTGGGAAACGAATCACAGAGGTTTTGCCAGAAATTGTTAATGACAGCTTTGATTGGATCCGTTTCTATGGTGACATTGCTTTAAATGGTGGCAAAAAAGAGTTTGATCAATATACGGCGGCCCTTAACATTTGGTGTCGGGTCCTTGCATATGCCCCGAAAAAAGGTTTTTTTATTACCCATTTTATCGATATCACGAAGGAAAAGACACAATTGGAGGAATTGAACAATTTCTTTGAATTGAGCCTGGATTTTTTGTGCATTGCTGATATGGATGGATATTTTGTCAAAACAAACAGGGCGTGGGAAGAGGTGTTGGGGTACAGTTGCGAAGAATTGATCCGGACAAAGTATCTGGATTTTGTCCATCCGGATGATGTTCAGGTAACCCGGGAGGTGATGAATCGTCTTAATGAACAGAACCCGGTGGTTAACTTTACCAATCGTTACCGGGCCAAAGATGGAACATATCATTGGATTGAATGGTCTTCCCGGCCCCAGGGAAAGTTGGTTTATGCGGCTGCCCGGGATATTACGGATCGCAAAAAAATCGAACAGCGATTAGAAAGGCGGATGCTGGAGTTGACCAGACCAGCTGAAGATACCAGCACAATTGACTTTTCTGAATTAATCGATCTGGAGACCATTCAGCGATTGCAGGATCAGTTTTCTGAGGCAACCGGTGTTGCTTCAGTGATCACCCTGACCGATGGCACCCCAATAACCGAACCCTCCAACTTCACCAGGCTTTGTCGGGATATTATTCGCAAGACTGTACGTGGCTGTCAGAATTGTTATAAATCGGATGCGGCAATTGGTGCCTATTCAGTCGACGGGCCCATCATTAAAAGATGTTTAAGTGGTGGTCTGTGGGATGCCGGGGCGGCGATTACAGTGGGTGGTAAACACGTAGCCAATTGGCTGATCGGTCAGGTCCGGGATGAAAACATCAAAGAGTCCCAATTAGTCGCTTATGCCCGGGAAATCGGTGCCGATGAAGATGATGTCTTGCGGGCATTTAGAGAAGTGCCCCGGATGTCCATCCAACGGTTTGAAAAAATTGCAAAATTACTCCATACCATTGCCAATCAGCTGTCAAATATGGCCTTCCAGAATCTGCTTCAAGCCCGCTTTATTAATGAAAAACGGCAAAATGAAAAAGAGATTCTCTATCTCAGCTATCATGATTATTTAACGGGGCTTTATAATCGCCGGTATTATGAACAGGAATTGGCGAGACTGGATAAAAAAGAAAATTTACCATTGACCCTTCTGCTGGGAGATGTTAATGGCTTAAAATTCGTCAACGATACGTTGGGACACTTGATGGGGGATGAGCTGTTAATCAAAACGGCCAGCATTATCAGCCAGGTCTGTCGCAAGGACGATATTGTTGCTAGACTGGGCGGGGATGAATTTATTGTGATCTTACCACGAACAGCGGGTTCGGTCATCGAAATGATGATCAATAAGATCAAAAGCCTAGCGGCAGCGGAAAAAGTCGGTGGATTGGCGGTATCCATTTCTTTTGGCTACGAAACAAAAAATAACGAGGCAGAAGATATCGAAGAAATATTTAAACGGGCGGAAGATGATATGTACCGTCATAAGCAATATGAAAGTACGGCAATACGACCCAGACCCAAATAGTAAACCCACCGCAAAAACGGTGGGTTTACTATTTGGGTCTATTGGTTATTCCGGGTAAAAACGGCCGGTTAAACTTCTAAATGGCGGGGATAGGTATAGTCCTTCTCCATCGGTAAAAAGACATAACCTTCAGCCTGGAGCGTTTCAATAACGATGGGAATGGCATTTCGGCTGGATTCTTTGAGTTCAGCATGGCATAAAACAACCGATACATCGTTTTCCCGACATCCTTCAATAATCATTTGGGCAATGACATCACTTGGCGGTGGATCAGAGCAGCCGTCTCCGGAAGAAACATTCCAGTCGCTGTAATTAAAGCCCCGACTAACGATGCCCTGAACACAGGCCTCATTGGAGTTTGTTGAACCACCTGGAAAACGAAAAACGTGGCTGGTTTCTTTTTGACCCGTTATTGATTTTTGGAACTGATCCAGCTCCTCAACATCGGCAAAAAAGGCTTCCGGATTGCTGTAAAGGCCGTAATCGTGGCTGCTGGTATGATTAGCCAGGGTATGGCCTTCATCAACAATCCGGCGATACATGGCTTTGGCATTGTCATTGTCATGGAGGGTGGTAAAAAAGGTGCCCTTGGCATCATATTCATTGAGTATATCAAGAAGTGCTCCGGTATTTTCGCTGGGGCCATCATCGAAGGTCAGAAAAACAACCTTGATCCCGGCAGTGTCTCCACTCCGAAGTCGAGCTTTTATATCGGCCAGGGGATCATCATCCGTCACCTGGGGTTTGGTTTCCGTTTTGGCATTCTGCTGATTATTACTGATTACGGTTTCTGTTTTGGCAGCATTGGGGTCGGACGAATTGGCAGATGAAGTCTGAAGGATCTGTTTTTGGGTATTAAAGGCTTCGGCCATTTTATTCATTAAAAAAAACAAAGACATGGTAATGATAACGAGAATAATCAGACTCATTGCCGAAAAAATCAGGAAACGGGGTAAATTTTTGATTCGTAATTTTGGGGTGGTTTTCTTTCTCATCGCTACCTCTATTGTTTTAAAATCAGAACATCGGGCAGTCTCGCCGAGGCTAACCCGTCTAAAGTTGATTGTAGCAGAAAACCAACTAAATGTGTAATTTATTTCTTGTTTTTTTAAAAAAAATATTGAATTCACATTGTTACCGCAAAGAGCGATTACTGCAGCATTAGACAAGGCTTAAGAGAATCGGTCAAAACCTTTAAACGGTTTCAAGTTTGAGCTCCTTTTGGCAATTGGGTTGAATTTAAACCGAGCTTGTGATAGGCTATTTTTATTTGAGGAGCAGGCCGATGGATATAATGGTGGTGATCAGCCAGATGTTGGAATTATTTTTGATTTTGGCTTTTGGATATATTGCAGCAAAGAAAAAAGTTGTCAGTGGAAATTTCGGATCACAGCTTTCGAATTTTATTTTAAGTATTACGCTGCCATGTATGATGCTGGCCTCGGTGGCAACCATGCCAGCGGATACCAATAATTCGGATGTCATTATGATGTTTATAATTTCCATTCTTTTTTATGTGGTGATGCCGTTTATTGCTTATTTGATTGTCCGAATCCTGATGGTGCCAAAAGAAGACCGTTACTTATACATGTATATGACCATTTGGTCTAATGTTGGCTTTATGGGTTTTCCTGTGATCGCATCGATTTTTGGGGAAAGCGCTATTTTTTATGCAACGATCTTTAATCTAATTTTTAATGTCAGCAACTTTACCCTGGGGATTATGCTGATGTCAAAAGAGGGCCGAAATGCGCTGGATGTAAGAAAGTTTTTATCCCCGGGGATGGTGTCATCGATTATTGCAGTTATTATGTTTGCCTGCCATTTTAAATTTCCGGAGCTTCTTAACGATACGTTAAAAACCGTCGGGTCGACGACGACGCCCCTGGCCATGATTGTAATCGGCATTGCTTTATCAGGGATTTCAGTTCGGAGCGTTTTTGCCGAGTTCAGACTGTATCCCTACGTGATTATTAAGCAGGTCTTGTTGCCCTTATTGGCCTGGGTGATTTTAAGAAATGTGATCATAAATCCCTATTTACTGGGAATTGTGATTATCATCATTGCGATGCCGGTGGCAACATCTTCGGTACTTTTTGCCAATCGCTACGAAAACAATGTTGCGCTGGCTACAAAAGGCGTTTTTATCACGACCCTGGCTTCGGTTGTTACGATTCCAATGATCGCATTTCTGTTAATGTGAACGATCGGTACAGATTCCCGATAATCTTTCTTCAAGCTTTGAAATTAAATGCGAGTAAGAGTTTGTTATTGTATGGTTGTTCAAGAAAAGGCTATATTTATACGAAAAAATGTGCTAGAATTATCATTAATTTAGTGAAAACTAAAAATAGTTATCACAGGAAAGCGGAGAAAACGAAATGATCGAATTAGCAGAAGTATTGGATCTGGCCGATAAAAGTGGATTTACGAGAGCAGCCAAACTTGAGGTTTCCACCATTGATTTAAACCCCGAAGTCAGACAAATGTGTGCCGATAATAAGTGTCAGATCTATGATACCAATTGGGCATGTCCACCGGGATGCGGAACATTGGAAGAATGTGGAACAAAGGTAAAAAATTACAAGCATGGCGTGATTGTTCAAACCACCGGCGAATTAGAAGACAGTTTTGATTTTGAAGGGATGGAAGAGATCAAGAACAAGCACAATGCCAGCTTTGATCGGCTGGTTGAAGCCCTGTTTGAAAAAAAAGCGGATATGCTTCCACTGGGCGATGGATGTTGTTCACTGTGTCAAAAATGTACCTATCCAGAAGATGCCTGCCGCTTTCCCGAGAAAGCCTTCTCATCCATGGAAGCCTTTGGAATTCTTGTTAGTGACTTGTGTAAACTAAATCAGCTTGAATATTACTATGGCCCTAATACCCTAACCTATGTTGGGTGTGTATTATTTAACTAGTCAGTTTGCCACGGAACCCTTTTAACAGATAGCAAATATGATCTCCCTTTCCGTCTGGCTGTAAGCGCCAACCCGGAAAGGGAGATTTTTTATATTAACTT
The DNA here is from genome assembly GCF_023700225.1 of Acetobacterium wieringae. Taxonomy (NCBI): domain Bacteria; kingdom Bacillati; phylum Bacillota; class Clostridia; order Eubacteriales; family Eubacteriaceae; genus Acetobacterium; species Acetobacterium wieringae. The sequence goes on along the minus strand of NZ_CP097897.1, from coordinate 3,096,345 downwards.
AATAGTCGGAAAAAATGGAGACTGATTTGATTTGTAAATAGCCATGATTTCCTAATTAGTAAAAGCGATTGATTTTATAAATAACTGTTGACATAAACATTAAATTGATTTAAAATTGTCTCAGTTGCGAAAGTGATTAAATCAGGCAGCCAACGAGTGCTGTAAAAAAGAATGGCACAAAAGTGATCCAGTCAAGCGATGTAATCGCTATCACATTCCCGAGATAACGGCTATTTGAGAACTTAACAGTTGTAAAACTAGCATCAGTCGTTACGTCATCGTATCAGAAATTAGGGATTACACGCACACACGTGGAATCGTTAATATAACCGATATCATCCAGATATCATAAATCGATTTTAAAATTGGAGGAAAAAATGTCAAAAATCGAAGAAGTAAAAGCAAAGGTTGAAGCTGGAAAGTCAAAGCTGGTTCCGGTATTGGTTCAGGAAGCCCTAGATGAAGGCAGTGCACCGGCAGAAATTCTTCAGGCCATGGTGGATTCAATGGGTGTGGTCGGGGATAAATTCTCATCCGGGGAAATCTTTGTACCGGAAATGCTGATTGCCGCTAAAGCCATGTCTAAAGGTGTAGAAGTGTTAAAACCGCTGATGGCTGGTGACGGTTCAGCTTCGCTGGGTACTTGTGTTATCGGAACGGTGGCTGGTGATCTTCATGATATCGGTAAAAACCTGGTTTCGATGATGATTGAAAGTGCCGGTTTTGATATGGTCGATCTGGGCGTTGACGTCCCGGCTGATACCTTTGTTCAAGCAGTAAAGGATAATGCAAATGTCAAGCTGGTAGCCTGTTCCGGTCTGTTGACGACGACCATGCCAGCCTTGAAAGAAGCGGTTCAGACGATTAAAATGGCGTATCCGGATTTAAAAGTAATCGTTGGTGGGGCGCCAGTTACGCCAGAGTACGCAACTGAAGTTGGTGCTGATGGCTATGCTCCTGATGCCGGAAGTGCGGCAGTTAAAGCCAAAGAATTGGTAACCGCATAACAGTATCGGTTTAAAAGAACAAGCGGGCGTTGCTCAAGGCAGGTTCACAACGATCCATATAATTTTAGGAGGTATTAGAATGCTGACAAAAAGACAGAATTTACTGGAAACCATTAAAGGTGGAAATCCCGATCGCTTTGTAAAACAATATGAGTTTATGAATTTGATTATGGAAGCGCCCATCGGAGCCATGTGCGGGCCGGGACAGACAATAAAAAATGGCTGGGGAATTACCTTTACCTGGCCGGAAGGTCAATTGGGTGGTTTTCCGATTCATGATGATGCGCACAAGGTTTTAAAAGATATCACCGATTGGCGCAGTCAGGTAAAAGCACCAGCGGTGGAAACGTCAGATGAAGCCTGGGCAGCAGCGGTTGCTCATGCGAATGCCGTCGATCGCAATGAAGAATTTGTAACTGCCTTTGTAGCGCCGGGAATCTTCGAAATGACCCATCATCTGATGAGCATGGAAGATGCCTTGATGGCCCTGTATGAAGAACCCGAAGCGATGCATGATCTGATTGATTATCTGGTTGAGTATGAACTGGCTTATGCCAAAGAAATGGTTAGCCGCCTCCATCCCGATTGTATTTTCCATCATGATGACTGGGGTAGCCAACGTTCTTCGTTTGTATCACCGGAAATGTTTGAGGAGTTCTTTGTTCCGGCTTATAAAAAAATCTATGGTTTTTACAAGGATAACGGGGTAGAGTTGATTGTTCATCATAGCGATTCCTATGCCGCCAACCTGGTTCCAGCGATGATTGAAATGGGAATCGACATTTGGCAGGGGGTCATGACAACCAATAACGTACCCGAACTGATCAAAAAATATGGTGGTCAAATTTCGTTTATGGGTGATATTGACAGTGGTGTCATTGACTTCCCAGGTTGGACACCGGAGATTGTCTTTGAAAAAACAAAGGAAGCCTGCGAACGATGTGGTAAACTCTACTTTATTCCGGGGGCCAGCCATGGTTTGAATTTTGGCTGCTTCCCAGGTGTTTATGAATCAAACGATGAAGCCATTGATAAAATGAGCGCCTTAATGTTTTAAGAAAAACGACTCAAAAATAGAACTAAAAAACCCGCTGAGAATTTTTATTGATTCTCAGCGGGTTTTGAATTTTACTTAAAGGTAGCCGTGGGATTGCCGTTCTCAATTTTTAAGGTAATTTCGGAAACTGAGAACAAATCAATGTTCGACCACTCAACGGTGGTACCTGCCGAATCGGCAACCATCAAATCCCAGTATTGTTCTTCAACCTCGGTATCAAAAACGATGTCCGTTGAACTTCCGCTTGGCAACGTATCAGTAGTCAGGAGATCATCACCCCAGCTGGCTTCACCAGTGGGAGAAACATAGATTGCGTAAATCTCGATCCCGGTGTCATTAACAATGGTAAAATCCTGAGAATAAACGGTGGCATCATCGGAATCATCAGAAGATGATGAACCGCTACAGCCGGTAAAAATAAACAGCGACAGAGCAAAAACCATTAGGATACTGAAAAATTTCATTTTTTTCATACTTTTCACCTCATAAATAAATTTAACATAAGACAATCATAACAGCAAACAAATGTGATAACAATTCAAATTCACGGTGAAAATAGCCGTTTCACGCTGTCTGGAAAGTTGCAAATAAATTGTGAAATCGGATTGAATATGATAAAATTATCAAAAAACAGTTAATGAATCAACGGTCAGATGGAGGACAGCATGGTTTATATAGCAGTTTGTGAAGATGAACAGGAACACCAGGAAAGAATTGAGTGGTATTTAAAAGAATACAGTGCCATTAATTGCTGTGATTTCGAAATCTCTTTTTTTTCGACGGCGGTGGATTTTTGGGCCCATTATCAGCCCGAATCATTTTGTATCGTCTTTTTAGATATATATTTGGAAGAGGGCAATGGCATCGAAATTGGGAAAAGGCTGCGAAATTCAGGTGAAGACTGCCAAATGGTTTTTATTACATCAAGCAGGGATTTTGCCATCGAAGGCTTTGAGTTAAAAGCCCAGCACTACATCATCAAACCGATCACGAAAGAAAAAATATTTGAAGCATTAGATCGTTGTCTGGTAGTTTTGTCTAAGGAGCTTCAGGTGATCCGGGTTCCCAATGGAAAACTGGAAGTAGCCGTTCGATTGAAAGATATTATTTATGTGGAAGTGTTTAATAAGATCTCGGTAATCCATACGGAAAATGAAGAAATCAAGACCTATCTGCCCTTATCTCAGCTAGAAAATATGCTAGGCGGTAGACCCTTTTTGCGCTGCCATCGTTGCAGCATCATTAATATGAATCACGTTGCAAATTATACGGTCACTGATTTTATCATGGACAATGGTGATCGGGTGGGAATCCCCCGTAGTAACAGTGTCGCAGTTCGCCAAAGGTATTTGGATTTTATGTTTACAAAAGTCAGAGGTGAAGTCAGTGCTAAGCAGTAATCTGAACATCGTTTGGGGGATTGCTTTATCAATAGGCCCCTATTTTATTCTAGCCTTTATACCGGTCTGGAAGCAGCTCCGGTATTCAAAAAAAACGGTAATCGCTGCGGGTACCTTGTGTATGGTATTAAACATCATTTCAGTGATCATGATCATTGAATGGGTTCCGAATTGGAACAGTTTGCGTGCTTTTCACAGCGTCTTTTTTTTATTGCTCTACCTGGGGGTTTATACCGCAATGGTTCGGGGAACGCCTGCTAAACTTTTGTTTGTTGGACTGCTGGTTAAAAGCTATGCCGAGTTTATTGTTACCATGGCCAAATTTCTGGAGATTGCTTATCTGACGTATGGATTGCATCGGGTTTATGTTCAAACCTCCTATTCTTTCTACTTTAACCTGTTTCAATGCGTAATCCTGGCGTTGACGTATCCCCTGGTATGGATTTTTTTCAGAAAGAAAATTAGTCAAGTGATGGCGACCCGCAACAAGGCCTGGAGCTACCTCTGGATTATCCCGATGGTTTACTATATTATCAGTCTGGCCTTTGGCGCTCTGAATGCGGCCCTGATTGCACAATGGCAGTTTCTGGTGTTTAATTTGGTTTCTTTTTTAGGCTTTTACCTGATTTATTATGTAGTCATTGAAATGCTGGAACAAACTCAGAAAAACATCCTTTTGGCCGAAAGCAACGAGGTTATTAAACAACAATTGCTATTTCAGTCGGAGTATTATAAGAAATTTGGGATCTGTATTGAAGAGACCCGCAAAGGTGAACATGACCTGAGGCATCATTTAAACGCAGTACTGGGATTGATCCAACAGAAGAATGGGGACAAGGCAGAAAGCTACATCGCCGAATTGCTGGGGAACCGCTTGAGTATCGCCGATATTATGTATTGCAAAAATGATGCTGTTAATGCCATATTAGGCTATTACGCCAATATTTGTAAACTGGAAGCGATTGATTTTACCATTGAAGCAATGGTGCCCCAGGATTTAAAAATTGATGAAACGGATTTATGTGTGGTTTTTGGAAATGTTCTGGAAAATGCCCTGGAAGCCAACCGGCGAATCACCTCAGGGGAAAAGATGATTAAACTGGCATCCCAGTTTATTGGCAACAAGTTATATATTACGGTGGACAATCGTTTTAGTGGGAAAATCTCAATGAAAAATGGCGTCTACCTTTCCCAGAAAAGAGAGCAGTCATCTGGTATTGGGATTGCGTCGGTGACCGCCATCGCTCAAAAATATGACGGCGAAGCTCGATTTGAAGCAGATGATCAGATCTTTAGCGTGGCGGTTGTACTGTCCAATACTAGCCGGACAATGGCTCCGGATCGTCTATCGATCTGGGATGGCCGGGGAATCAATAATAATCCTTGTCAGTTGGAACATTAATCACTATAATAAATACAAACTAAAAGTGTCGATACAACGGTCAGAATTACCGGCAGCGGTCAGATCGGGGTAAATTTTGGCGAAAAATTGTGAAAAAGGGAGTAACAAATGAGTTTTGAGTTGATCCAGGAAATCCCCTCACCCAGTGAAATTTTGAAAATGATGCCTTTATCTGAAACGGGCAAAAAAATAAAAACCCAGCGGGATCAGATGATCCGAGATGTGTTTGAAGGAAAGGACGATCGCTTCATCTTAATCATTGGGCCTTGTTCAGCAGATAATGAAACAGCCGTGATTGATTATGTGAATCGTTTAAGTGCAATTCAGAAGGAAGTGGCCGATAAGATTATCATCATTCCGCGAATATATACCAATAAACCACGAACCACCGGCGAAGGGTATAAGGGGATGCTTCATCAACCGGATGCAAACAAAGAGGCAAACATGGTTGAAGGGATTAAAGCCATTCGCCAATTGCATATCCGTTCCATTGAAGAAACAGGTTTGTCCTGTGCGGATGAAATGTTATATCCCGAAAACTATGCCTACCTGGAAGATTTGCTCAGTTATGTGGCGATCGGGGCCCGATCGGTGGAAAATCAGAAACATCGGTTAACGGTCTCGGGTCTGGAAATTCCGGTGGGAATGAAAAACCCGACGAGTGGTGATATTACAGTAATGCTGAATTCCATTCAGGCCGCTCAGGCAGGACACACCTTTATCTACCGGGGTTGGGAAGTAAAAACAAATGGAAATCCGCTGACCCATGCGATTATGCGCGGATCGGTGGATCAGCATGGACGCAACTATCCCAACTATCATTATGAAGATATTATGCATCTGATTAAGTTATATGAAAAGCGGGATTTTTCCTGCCCTGCCGTTATCATTGACTTGAATCATGCCAACTCCAACAAGCGTTTTGGTGAACAGCCCCGAATTGCCAGGGAAATCCTGCGTAATCGTCATTATGACGCCAGCTTGAAAAAGTATGTGAAGGGTCTGATGATTGAAAGTTACATTGAAGAAGGGAACCAGCCAGTCGATGGTGGGGTATATGGCAAATCCATTACTGATTCCTGCCTGGGATGGAAAGCTTCAGAAGAGTTAATTCGAACCATTGCTGAAAAAGTATAGTAAATAAAAAACCGTCAATTGTCTGTCAATGAACAATTGGCGGTTTTTTAATGCTTAAAAACGATCAGAAATGGGATATTTAAAAAGGCAGGTGACTAAACGTATAAACAGGGGGTATCAAATTACTAAGCATTTATATCTATAGAAATATGACAGTTCCAGTATGTGTTGAAAGGGTTATGAAGGATGAATCAGATAATCAGACAAAAGATTGCTGTTATGATGGGCTTCATAAAAATGCGGTTAAAAAACCTGAGAGCCATTACTTATAATATAAAAAACAACGGAGAGGGGAATCGAGATCGGGATCTCAATTATCTAAAGAATCATTTATTTTATGATATTACCTTCTATTTTATTCTGTTGGGGCCGATTCTGTTCTTTTACGGTGCCTATCTGTTTTATGAGGAAGGCAAGTATGTGGTATCGGTTATGGAGTTTTTACTGTATTTTGTCTCCGTCTTTGTTCTGCTTAATCATAAGATCAATCTGCGAATCAAAAAACTCTTTTTCCTGCTGACCGGCTATTTTGCCAGTGTGCTGGTGCTGATTGTGGCTGGACCCATGGGAGCCGGAATGGTATGTGTGACAGTGGTGCTGGTGTTATCCGGGTCGCTGCTGGATAAAAAATGGGTTTTGAAATTTATTGCTTTTAATCTGTTTGCTTTTCTGGTTATTACAGTGCTGTTGTTCAGCAGTTTTTTCAATGAATTTGCCATTGCTGATTACGGATCAAGATGGCCGATCGTTGCCATCAGCAGTCAGATCCTGGGAATTGGTTTGTTATTTGTTATCCAAATCATTTATGAGGGGCTTGAGAAACAAGCAAAAATCATCATCAGATCCCAAAAAAGTCTGGAAGCCAGTGAGCAAAAATACCGATATTTAAGTTATCATGACCATCTGACGGGGTTGTACAATCGTCTCTTTTGGGAGGAAGAGCAAAAGCGGATTAACATCAATGAACAGTTGCCGATTTCAATTATAATTGGTGACATCAATGGGATTAAACTGATGAATGATGCCTTTGGCCATGAAGCTGGAGATCGGATGATCATTGAAACATCCCGGATCATGAAAAACAGTTGTCAGAAGGGTGAAATAGTTGCCAGAACCGGAGGTGATGAATTTAGCATCCTGATGCCAAAAACATCCCGGGAAGCGGCGCTGAAACAGATGGAAGAAATAAAGCAAAGTTTTGCTGAACATAATCGGCGGATTTTGAATGAGGCATTTCATATTAATGTGGCCTTGGGTTCGGGAACAAAAGAAGAACCCCATGGCGATTTGAAGGAAACCATCAAAAGAGCTGAATTATACATGAACCAGCGCAAACTACTGGAGCAACGCAGCTCACATAGCGCTATTATTGCTTCAATCAAAGCGACGATGTATGAAAAAAGCCATGAAACCGAGGAGCATTCTGAACGCTTGGCGGCTTTGTCGCGAATGATTGGTCAAGCCCTCAATCTTTCCCAAATCGAACTGGACAATCTGGAATTACTGGCGACACTTCATGATATTGGCAAGGTCGGAATTGATGATCGGATTCTGGTAAAACCTGGAAAACTGACTGAAAAAGAATGGATTGAAATGAAAAAGCACCCAGAAATTGGCTATCGTATTGCTTGCGCTTCACCAGAGCTGGTATCGATCGCTGAGTATATTCTTTGCCATCACGAGCATTGGGATGGTAGTGGTTACCCGAAAGGCCTAGTCGGAGAAGAGATTCCGCTGTTGTCACGGATTATCGCAATCACAGATGCCTATGATGCAATGACTGAGAACCGAATCTACCAAAAAGCAACAAATTGCCAAAATGCCTTAGCTGAAATTCAGAAAAATGCGGGTTCACAGTTTGATCCCGATATTGTTTCGTTATTTGTTGAAATTATGCAGAAAAATCCGGTCTGTGAGGAAATCTTTAGCATAAACCGATAGCCAGAAAAAATGATATATAAGTAAGGCTGGTCTCTTCGTTTAGAAACCAGCCTCAAGTCATGCAATGAATTATCTATTATGGAACAGCGTTGCTGTGAGTTTGCAAAATTTAAAGGACGAACCGGTTGTATCAGTCAAGAAATAGATTAATGATTAACGTGAATTTATCCGGTTTTTGAAACATTAAGCCATGTCCTGCTTCGGGGATCAAAATGAGCTTGGAGTTCGGCAATCGACTGGCCAGATATTCGGCATTTTCGGAAGGGAGAATCAAATCGTCTTTACCATCAATAACCAGAGTTTCGTGTTTTAGAAAAGGAATGCGATTACAGGAACCTTCCCACTTGTTGATCGCATCAGCTTGTTTCAGGATCGAATCAGGATTCATAACCCCCAGCGGGCGATGAAATATTTCCCGAATGCGATCCGGATTATTTTTTATCCACTCAGGAGGGAAGATCAGTCGCAGCCACTCATAACCTTTTTCAGAGGGAATTCCCAGTGTGTTTTCAAGCCGGAAAAGAACCTTTGGTTCAGGAGGAAAGATTTCCGGATGACAAAGTGAAGCGTATAGAATCAGTTTGTTAACAATTTCAGGATGCCTTAAGGCTAACTCCTGAGCAATTGATGCCCCCATGGACCATCCCAGCACATGGGCACTTTCTATCTTTAATGCAACCAGCATTTCATAGGTGTCTTCAGCAAACTGTTCAATTGTAAAAGGCTTATGACCTGAACTGGTTTCACCCATGCCACGGTTGTCAAAGACAATCACCTTGTATTTTTTTGACAGCGAACGTAAAAACCGTTCCTCCCACAGGTTCATGGTTCCACCATAACCCATTATTAAAAGCAGAGGGTATCCGGATCCATAAACTCGGTAGCTCATACTAATGTCTTCAACTTTTACCATTACAACACCTCTCTTTGAAAGAATAGCCATTTATTTAATACCCATAATGAAGGAATTTATTAACAAAAGGCGATAAATATTAAAAAAAAGATCAAAGCATTATTTTTAAAAATGGCATAATAAAGCCAGATTGATTCTTTACAAAAGAGTTACAAACGTTTACAGCACAGTTGTTTACTTTTGCCATAAACATGATACAATATAATTGAATCAAGGATCAACCAAATCCTTTTCCAATAAAATGACAGGGTCATAGAAAAGTAAAGAATCACTTAACTGAATGAAAAAATCAGGGAGAAGCTTATCAGATTGAAAGAAGATCAGAGATAAACTTCAAGGAATTGATTTTATCGATCATGGACTCTACGGTGGAAAAATTCTTAAAGTCATAAGAATTGAGGAGTACATCGTTAAACACAGTCAGATTTATTGGCGATCGGTATTGACATTATGATTAGCACATTTAAAACGATGTGTTCATAATAAAAATAATAGATCAAGAATAGGTAATCAACGTGAGAAGAGAAGATGATTTTCAATTGAAATTCAGCGTAACAAACGGGAGAAATTTGGACGAGAGAACAGATTGTTCAGAAATTTATTTCATAAAAAATCCCCAATGCAAAAACGGCAGAAAAGGATCGTAAAAGCGAAATAAAAAGTAAGATAATCCCTGGAGCAAGTGAACTATTTACATTGGAAATGCGAAGCGGAAGATTTTTGATAAGCAGAAAGGGGTGAGTCCCAAAAAATGACAACTGAGATTGTAAGCTGAGGCCGATTCTACAGAATTAATTGTGGAATCGGCTTTCAGCTTTTTTGTGGTTGGACGGATCTATAAAAATGAGCGCCAGAAAATGGGTGGAGTTTAGAAGTCAGTTTTTTGATAATCATAAAAAAGTGAGGTTTGTTTAATGCTCGATTGGGTAATAAAAGACAATAAGCAAATGAGATTGGGAGATTTAGCATGATTGATTATCTTAAAAATGGTTTATTTGATATCCGATCCGATCAGATGGGTGCCGATGCTATCCACGAAAGTATTGTAGCTGGTGTGAAGCTAAAGGGTGCCCCGTTGATTATTCTTTTCTGTGCCATTATTGTCGCTTCGGTTGGTTTAAACACCAATTCAACGGCGGTTATTATTGGAGCGATGCTCATATCACCGCTGATGAATCCGATCATTGCCATGGGCTATAGTCTGGCGACCTATGACGGGTTATTGCTACGAAACGCCGCCCTTAATTTTATGATTCAGATTATTATTGCCCTGATTGGCGCTTCCATTTATTTCTCGCTGACCCCGATTCATGAGGCTACCAGTGAATTGATCGCCAGAACCGGGCCCTCTTTTTTTGACATGCTGATTGCCTTCTTTGGTGGAACCGCCGGGGTCATCGGAATAACTAGAAAAGAAAAAACCAATGTCATTCCCGGTGTTGCCATTGCCACTGCACTCATGCCACCAATGTGTACCGTTGGCTATGGCATCGCCAACAGCAACCCGGATTATATTTTCCCGGCGGCTTATTTATTTCTGATTAATGCTTTTTTTATTATGCTGGCAACCTTTGCTTTTTGTAAGCTGCTGCAGCTCAAGCAAGCTGCGGTGGTTAAAGAGCGCTTCAATAAAATTTTAAAGCGGGGGTTCATTCTCGGGATGATTCTAATCACCATTCCGGCCGCCGTTTCGGCTGCTTATGTGGCAATAGATTCGATTATTGATAATAATTTGACCAGCAAGGTTGAAACTTTTGTCAATGCGGAAGTCAATTCATCGACAACCACCACCATGCGAGCAACCATTGACCCGGAAAGAAAAAATCTGCGACTGGATTTGATTGGGGAAGTTTATAGCCCAGATCAGATTGACCGGATCACAACAAATATGGCCGACTATGGATTGGAAGGCTATACCCTGGAAGTGGTTCAGGACATCCGAACGACCCTCTTTAACTATTTTGAAAAAGAGAACAGTGCCGGCATATTGGAAGGTGAGATTGTGATTGTCTAAAACACTCACCCAAAGATTAAGATGAACCTAAAAAAACAGTCACACGATCCAGTGCGGATTTTGTGGCTGTTTTAGATGCGTTATGGAGCAATTTATTTTTTAGTTAAATAATTGTGACAGGCTCGGGCGGCTTCACGGCCTTCATTGATGGCCCAGACCACCAGACTTTGGCCCCGACGGATATCACCGGCAGCAAAGATATTGTCCACACTGGTTTGGTAAACACCGTAATCGGCTTTGACATTGGAGCGGGGATCTCGTTCCAGACCCAGTTGGTCAACCAGCAGGTCATCCGGTCCCAGAAAGCCCATCGCCAGTAAAACCAGATCTGCTGGCAGAATTTTTTCAGTTCCGGGGATTTCCTTCATGGTCATTCGTCCGTTTTCATCAGCAATCCACTCAATTTCCACGGTATGGACTTCTATAACATGGCCTTCGGCATCGCCGACAATTTTTTTAGTGGTGGTACAGTACTGGCGGGGATCACTGCCATACAGGGCCACTGCTTCTTCCTGACCATAATCCAGCTTGTAGGTTTTGGGCCATTCCGGCCAGGGATTATTTTCAGCTCGATTAACTGGGGGTTTGGGCATGATTTCCAATTGCAGCACACTTTTACAGCCATGACGAATCGAGGTGGCAACACAGTCGGTACCAGTATCACCACCCCCGATGATGACCACATGCTTGTCTTTTGCAGAGGTAAAATTACCATCGGTCAGGTTGGAGTCCAGCAGGCTTTTGGTGTTGGCTGATAAAAAGTTGATTGCGAAATCAACGCCTTTAAGATTTCGGCCTTCCACTGGCAGATCCCGGGGTTTGGTGGCGCCACCACATAAAACCACCGCATCGTAATCGGCTTTTAAATCGGCAATGGCGTAGTCTTTACCGACCTCGGTACTGGTGACAAAGTTGATTCCTTCGGCGGTCATCAAGTCAACCCGACGCTGAACGACATTAATCTTATCCAGCTTCATGTTGGGGATACCATACATCAGCAGTCCCCCAATCCGGTCGGCCCGCTCATAAACCGTAACATTATGGCCAGCTTTATTGAGTTCCGTCGCACAGGCCAGGCCAGCTGGTCCGGAGCCCACCACGGCGATTTTTTTATCGGTTCGCAGTTTTGGCGGGTTTGGCGTAATCCAGCCTTCTTTAAAAGCATGATCGATAATGGTGCACTCATTGGTTTTGATGGTTACCTGTGGTTGGTTTAAGCCGACGGTGCAGGCCCCTTCACAGGGAGCCGGGCAAACCCGGCCAGTGAATTCAGGGAAATTATTGGTGTTAAGCAGTCGAATCAGGGCTTCTTTCCACAACCCCTTGTAAATCATATCATTCCATTCAGGGATTAAATTATGAATTGGGCAGCCAGAGGCACCGCCAGCAATCATCATGCCAGAGTGGCAATAGGGTACGCCGCAATCCATACAGCGGGCGCCCTGAAGACGTTGTTTTTCTTCCGGCAGCTCTAAATGAAATTCCTGCCAGTCTTTAATCCGTTCAAGAGGTTCCCGATCCTTGGGCACTTCCCGGTTATATTCTAAAAATCCTGTTGATTTTCCCATAATTGTTTACCTCCTCTCTAGTTTCCACTTACCCGGGACAGATCCCGGTTATTTTCTTCGAAAGCCGCCATTAAGGCCTCATCGCCGGTAAGACCGAGGGCTTTAACCCGTTCCATGGCATCCAGCATCCGTTTATAATCTCGAGGTAAAACCTTGGTGAATTGTTTTGCGTAGTGATCAAAGTCCTCCAGGATTTTTTGAGCCAGTGAGCTGTTGGTATAATCATGGTGTTTGATGATCAACTCTTTAAGCTCAGCCAATTCGACCGCATCGGTGATTTTTACCAGATCAACCATTTCAGCATTGCAGGATTCACAGAAGTTTTCATCCAAGTCCAGCACATAAGCAATTCCACCGGACATTCCGGCGGCAAAATTTCGCCCGGTTTTTCCCAGAATGACGACCTTTCCGCCGGTCATGTATTCACAACCATGATCGCCCACTGCTTCAACAACGGCAGTAACACCGCTGTTTCTTACACAGAAACGTTCACCGGCGGCACCTCGAATAAAAGCCTCGCCTTCGGTGGCGCCATAAAAGGCGACATTTCCAACGATGATGTTTTCTTCTGGAACAAAGGTCGCTTCTTTAGGTGGATAAATGACCATTTTTCCACCGGATAAGCCTTTACCGAAATAGTCGTTGGCATCACCTTCCAGCTTGATGGTCATGCCTTTGGGCATAAAGGCACCAAGACTTTGTCCGGAAGAACCTTTGAGGTTAATGGTGATGGTGTCTTCAGGAAGACCAGCTTCACCATAGCGTTTGGTAACTTCATTTCCGACGATGGTACCGACAACCCGGTTGACATTTTTAATTGTGGTGTTAATGACCACTTTTTCAGCTTTTTCCAAAGCAGGTTGGCAGAGTGCCAGGAGTTCGGTTAGATCCTTGGATTTTTCGATATTGTGGTTTTGCTTGATTTGACAATATAAACCGCCGCCTTCTGGAATGGCTGGTTGGTATAAAATACTGGAGAAATCCAGCCCTTTGGTTTTCCAATGATCAATGGCTTTGTTCATTTCCAGTTTATCGGAACGGCCAACCATTTCATCAATGGTTCGAAAACCGAGTTCGGCCATGATTTCCCGCAGTTCCTGGGCGATAAATTTCATAAAGTTAACAACATGACCAGGATCACCCGTGAATCGCTTGCGTAGCTCAGGGTTTTGTGTTGCCACCCCAACCGGGCAGGTATCCAGATGGCAGACCCGCATCATAACACAACCAAGAATAACCAGTGGTGCAGTCGCAAAGCCGTATTCCTCAGCGCCCAGTAAGGTTGCCACCGCTAAATCTTTACCCGTAAGCAGTTTACCGTCCGTTTCAACTTTTACCCGGGTTCTCAGGTTATTGAGTACCAGCGTCTGATGGGTTTCCGCCAGTCCAAGTTCCCAGGGTAAACCGGCGTGTCGGATACTGGTTCGCGGTGAGGCGCCAGTACCGCCATCGTAACCACTGATTAGAATCACATCGGCTTTTGCTTTGGCAACACCAGCGGCAATGGTTCCAACACCAACTTCAGAAACCAGTTTGACATTGATACTGGCTTCACGGTTGGCATTTTTCAAGTCATGAATCAGCTCGGCTAAATCCTCGATGGAATAAATATCATGGTGTGGCGGTGGTGAAATCAAACCGACACCAGGTGTTGAATATCGGGTCTTGGCAACCCAGGGATAAACTTTACGTCCAGGCAATTGTCCACCTTCCCCTGGTTTTGCACCCTGGGCCATTTTGATCTGAATTTCCTGGGCACTGGACAGATAGTGGCTAGTCACTCCAAAGCGACCGGACGCCACCTGTTTAATGGCACTGAGTCGGGAATCGCCATTGTGCAGAGGAATGTGTCTTTCGGGATCTTCACCGCCTTCACCGGTATTACTCTTGCCACCAATCCGGTTCATGGCAATGGCCAGACATTCATGGGCTTCGCTGCTTAACGAACCGTAGGACATCGCTCCGGTTTTAAAGCGGGTACAAATGCTTTCGACGGATTCAACTTCATCAATGGAAATCGGCGCAAGATCTTTAAAAGTCATCATGCCTCTTAACGTACAGGTTCGTTGACTTTGTTCGTTAATCAGAGCCGTGTATTCCTGATAGGTCTGATAATCACCGTTACGGCAGGCAGTTTGCAGTTTATAAACAGCTTCGGGGTTATAGGTGTGATATTCACCATCGGCCCGCCATTGAAAATTACCGCCGGATTCCAGTGCATTGGCATCGCCAAAGGGATTACGGTAGGCCTCATCATGACGCATTTGTGATTCCCGGGCGATTTCGTTGATGCCAATCCCTTCGATTCGCGAAGGGGTTCGAGTGAAGTATTTATCAATAACTTCGGAGTTGATCCCCACGGCTTCAAAAATTTGGGCACCATGATAACTCAGAATGGTTGAGATACCCATTTTTGACAGAACCTTGATGACCCCTTTACTGACGGTTTTGATATAGGTTTTGACCGCTTTTTCATAGGCTACATCGGTTAACATGCCACGATCAATCAGATCAGCAACGCTTTCGAAAGCCAGATAGGGATTAACAGCGGTGGCGCCATAGCCGATCAGTACGGCAAAATGATGAACCTCCCGGGGTTCGCCGGACTCGACAACTAAACTGACTCGGGTTCGGGTCAAATTATTGACCAAATGATGATGGAGACCAGCAATCGCCAGTGCCGATGGGATGGGAACCATTTTTTCATTGACGCCCCGGTCAGAAAGGACGATGATCGTATTGCCGTCAGCAATTGCCTGATCAGCGGCAGCAAAAATGTCGTTCAGGGCTTTTTCCAGACCGTCACCACCGGTATTGCTTTCAAACAAGGTGGATAAGGTAATGGTTTTAATTCGGGGATCATTAAGCTCCCGGATTTTTTCCAGATCTTCATTGCTAAGAATAGGCATATCCAGACTGATCTGATGGCAGCTTTCAGGCAATGGATTAATCAGGTTACCTTCGCCGCCGAGATAGACTTCCGTTCCGGTGATCAATTCCTCCCGCAGGGCATCAATTGGCGGGTTGGTTACCTGAGCGAACATCTGCTTGAAGTAATTAAACAGAACCTGGGATTTATCGGACAAAACGGCCAGTGGAATATCGTTACCCATTGCACCAATCGGATCAACACCGTCTTTAGCCATTGGGATAATCAATGCTTTTAAATCTTCATAAGTGTAGCCGAAAGTTTTTTGACGCTGAATCAGGGTTGCCTTATCAGTGACATACTTTGTCTTTGGTTCTGGTAATTTGGTGATCGGGATGTTATGTTTTTCAAGCCATTCGGCGTAAGGCTGTTGCGATGCAACGGCGTGTTTCAGATCTTCATCGTTGATGATTTCACCTTTTTCAGTGTCAATCATCAACATTCGTCCTGGTTTTAAACGCTCCTTGCAAAGAATGTTTTCAGGGGGAATGTCTAAAACACCGACTTCTGAGGAAAGAATAACCATGTCGTCCTTGGTCACATAGTAGCGGGAAGGACGGAGGCCGTTACGGTCAAGAACGGCACCCAGGCGAACACCGTCGGTGAACGCAATGGCGGCAGGTCCGTCCCAAGGTTCCAGCATTCTGGCGTGGTAATTATAGAAGGCTTTTTTCTCAGGACTCATGGTTTGGTGCTTGGCCCAGGGTTCAGGGATCATCATCATGGCACTGTGAGCCAGAGAACGTCCGGTCAGACTCAAAAATTCAAAGGTGTTATCAAAGATGGACGAGTCACTACCATCGACATCAACAACCGGGAAGGTCTTTTCCAGCTCATTGCCAAAAAGCTCGCTCTGGAGCAGGGATTGACGGGCGTACATCCAGTTGACGTTGCCTCGAAGGGTATTAATTTCACCGTTATGGATCACATAGCGGTTGGGGTGCGCTCTTTCCCAGCTGGGGAAGGTATTGGTACTGAAACGGGAATGAACCATGGCAATGGCAGTGGTCACATCGGGATCCTGTAAATCCAGATAAAACTGACCGACCTGATCTTCGGTTAGCATCCCTTTATAGACGATGGTACGGGATGAAAAACTGGCAGCGTAAAAGGATAGTCCGGCTTTTTTTGTTTTCTTTTCAGCCTGTTTTCGAATGGTGTAAAGCTTGCGCTCGAAATCCATGGTATCGGTTAAAGCCGCATCTTTTTGAATAAACACCTGTTTGAGGAAAGGCATACTGTCAACGGCGGTTTTTCCCAGATCACAAAGATCCACCGGAACATCACGCCAGCCCAGCAGGGTTTGACCCTCTTCGATGATAATGTCTTCCAGAATTCTTTCGCATTGGTTTCTTTCATTGACATCGGTGGGCATAAATAACATCCCCAAACCATAGTCGCCAGGTTGGGGCAGAGTAAAGCCTTCTTTAATCGAAGCTTTTTCCATAAACTGGTGGGGGATCTGGATCAGAATTCCGGCACCATCGCCAGTGTTCTGTTCGGAGCCCCGACCGCCACGGTGTTGTAAATTAACAAGTGTTGTTAAGGCCTGCTTTACAATATCATGGGATTTTTTTCCTTTGATATGGACAATCGCTCCAATACCACAGGCATCATGTTCGAAAGCGGGATCATAAAGTCCCTGCTTTGGTGGTAAACTAGTGTGTTTCATACGCATTTTAACCTTCCTCAGAAAAATCTTTTGTTATGACCAGAATACTATTGGTTGAGTAAACATTCAATAGTATTTATTATTATAAAACGGGAATTTATTATTTCCTTCTATATATATTATAAGTATCCATCGTCAGCGAAAGAAATATTAGTAAAATATTAAGCTTAAAAAATCCCCGATTGTTATAGACAAGATGGAGTCTTATAATTATACTATAAAGACAGATAATTACCACAAAAATTTATTGATCGAATCGAATAAATGGCGCTTTTTTTATAATGTATTTTGCAAATTAATGCAATCAGTGTTTTTGAATGGCGTTCAATTGTATGCCAAAACCGCACAGTTAAGCCCTGTATTCATTTACAGATTACGTTGATTAAATCTCAACGATGTATGGGTTCGGGCTAAATGTTTTTTTAAGATTTTATTCAATAATAATAGCTCTATCATGAAACAGAACCCATTGAGTTTGCTTCCGATAGAGCTAATTGATTTTTTCTATTAAGATTTAAAACATTTCTTTACTGAGTTGGTCGATCACTTCGCTGGTAGCTTCATAAACCCCAGGGAACGAGCTGATATTTAATCCTTGACTTAAATTTGGTATAAAATAGAGTTTGCCACATTCCTCGCAGGCTTTTTTCGCATCTTCATAAATTTTTTCACGGGTCCAGCCAGGGAAATCAACCCGGCCGCTATCAATGTCGCCCATAAACGAAATTTGACCACCGTATTTTTTGATCAATTCTGGCACGTTGTTCGTTGTCATAACGCCCTGCCAGATATCAACACCCATTTCGATCATTTCTGGAACGAGCGTCGCAGCATAGGAGTCACTGTGGTGAACAATCAGTTCAACACCATTGGCTTTCCAGAAGCCGTAGACTTTCTTGTAGGCAGGCAGAATGAACTCATCAAACATTGCCGGAGAGATAAATGTAGAGATTTGGCTGCCCCAATCGTCATGATGGAATAAAGCATCGGGTTGAATATGTTTGAGATATTCATTGGCATAAGCCAATTCATACTCAACAACATAATCGATCAGTTCTTTCATGGCTTCGGGTTCTTCGTACAAAGCCATCAGAGCATCTTCCATGCTCATCAGATGGTGGGTCATTTCAAAAATACCAGGAGCACAAAATGCGGTGACAAATTTGTCGTTGCGGTCAACTGAATTGGCATGGGCAACGGCAGCAGCCCAGGCTTCTTCTGAGGTTTCAATGGCCGGAGCTTTGACTTGGTTCTTCCAATCGGTGATATCTTTTAAGGCCTTGTGTTCGTCATCATGCATGGGAAATGAACCGATTTGATCGGCAGGCCAATCGAAGGTGATGCCCCATTTGTTTTTTACTCGTGTACCAGGAGCAGGTGCCAGCGGTAAATCCATGGGAGCCTCCATGATCAGATCCATAAACTCGTATTGATTGACAAAGCGATCGGGGTTTCCGCCTTTGATGGTTTCCATTAAGTTTTGTCGTTTTGTTAACATAATAATACCTCCTGAAATTTTGGTATGTTTAATAGAATGGTGGAAATGTTAGGTTTTTGGAATTGTTGTAATTAATTTTTTAAGAAGGATGAATTTAAGCGGTAACCAGCTCTTTCGCTTTAACGGCAGCGCTACCGGCATCAGGGGCATAACCATCAGCACCGACTTCAGCAGCATATTCTGGGGTGACCGGGGCGCCGCCAACAATCACTTTCATCTCCGGATGAGCGGCTTTAATGGTCTGTACTGCTTCTTTTAAGGCTGGCATGGTGGTGGTCAATAGACCGGAACAGGCCACCAGTTTGACATTGGCATTGTCTTTAACCGCCTGAACAAAGGTATCAGCAGGGACATCAACGCCCAAATCAACCATATCAAAACCAGCACTTTCAATCATCATCGAAACCAGGTTTTTACCGATATCGTGAAGGTCACCGGCAACCGTACCGATGATGCAGGTGCCCAGCGAGGTGGAACCATCGCCAGCCATCAGTGGCTTTAATACTTCCACGCCTTTTGACATGGCTTTGGCAGCAATTAGCATTTCCGGGACAAAAATTTCGCCGGATGAGAATTTGTCCCCAACGATGCCCATGGAATCAACCATGGCCTGGAGAATTTCTGCAGGTGAGCTGCCTTCGTCGAGTGCTTCCTGTACCAGTCCGGGGACCAGTTTTGATTTTCCAGCTTCGACCTTTGCTTTGACTTCTTGAATTTTTGACATATTTTCCTCCTTGTGTGGTGTTTTTATTAGCGATGCTTACGTGTGTGCGTAAGCGAATCGTCAAATACATTAAAGTGATGAGTAAAACGAACACGTTTACAACCAATATTGTAATTGCTTGCGAGCAATTACAATATATATGATCGATCGCAAAAAGTCAACTAAATTCGTAAAATAAAAATAAACAACCAAAAAAAGCCTTAAGAAAACGATTAATATCTCAATAAAACAAAAATAAAAGATGCCGCTATTGTTTGCGAACAATAGCGGCATCTTCGATATACAAATAATTTTTTACTTGCGTTAATTGGGGATATTCTTCGAGCAATCGATCAATGGTACAGTTGGCTGAGCTGATTAGAGACTTAATTAGCAAATGATTCGAATCAATTTTTAGCGAGTAAAACATCTGATTGATACAGAGATCGAAAATTTCTTCTTTTGAAATTTGGATTTCCTTTTCGTACTGCTTCATGGTTAAGGCCCGAATTACTCCAAAAGAGGCAGTTACAGCACAATCCAGGGTGAGACCTTTGTCGGAGCTGGCAATTTGATTGTTCTGGGCAACCAATGTTTTATATAGTTCATAAAGATTGCCATCCCGGGTGGCTTTTTCAAGTAAATCGAATTTATTCATTTCGTAAATAAAGCGGTCATAGTGCGGGTCAATTCCGGTCAGCTTAAAATGTAATTTAAAAAAGGTGATTAACTGTAACAATTCATCATCCGTGGGGAGATACTTAAGCAAATGCGAATAGAGCGTCTCATAATTGTAATTGAGCATATCACTGGCGATAATGTCTTTGGTTTTAAAATAATAGGTGACCAAACCCAGATTGACTCCAGCTTCTTTGGCGATCATGGTGTTTGGTGTGTTGGCGTAACCGTTTTCCAGGTATAGCCGTTTGGCAGTATTATAGATTTTATCTCTGGTATTCATGGTGGCTGTCCTCATTCTTTTGTAGTATAAGGATATAATAGCATAAAAAATGAAACGTCGTCCATGTCTAATTTATTTGTATGGAGACTGTGCTAAGTTATTGAAATTATAACAAGACAAAAAGATAAAAAGAAGCGAATTAAGATTTAAGATGTACATATTCGGGTAAAAATTATATAATTAAATAACAGCCGAAATTTTGAAGCTGATTCAATCCTGAAATTAAGAAAGGCAAGGGTTATGGAATGAATAGACTGAAGTTATTGCTTGTGTCGGGTGTTGTGATGATATTGGTGTCTGTTCTGGTAGGATGCGGCGGAAATACAACTAGTGGCAGTGCTACCGGTCAATCTAATGTTTCGAGAGATACCGTGTATGAGTTTTATGATAAGGTGCAATTAGATCAGAACAAGGAACAGGTCGATGCCGAATTGGGTGTGCTTCCGACCGAAAGTGCCCAAATGAAAAACAGCTTTGCATATGTGAATGATAACACCGGTTTTGGGGTGAGTGTTTTGTTTGACGAAAATGGATTGGCTACCAGTAAAACCTTGTTTTATCCGATGACCGAAGATCTGGCTTTTTTAACAACAAAGCCGGTAACCGAGGCGCAGGCAGAGAGTATTCCCGATGGAGCAACGTACGACGAAGTTAAAAATATCCTCGGCGGCGATGGGACCGAAACCAGTGCAACGCAGATTCCCTTTGAAGATAATAAGGTTAGCTATATAAGGGTTTGGGTTAACCAGGATGGAACCATGCTTCAGGCTGTCTTTCTAACGGATGGAACCACCAGTAATGTGATGTTTTTCGATTAATGAGAACAATATCTCAAACTGTCTTTTGGCAGCTTGAGATATTTTTTATCGGGTAATTACTATGGCATCTTATCCGGCTGCTGATATGGTAATAAAAATAAAATTAGGTTGAATATTCGCAAGATTTCAGGAGTGGAGAAATGATATCAGTAAGTGCCACAATCATATTAGTTTTAGTCATTATAATCGGCCTTGTTTTTGCATTGACAAATGGGCTTCACGATGCCAGTTCGGTGGTGGCAACCTTTATCAATTGTGGAGCCGCCAGCCCGAAACAAGCCATTGCGGTCGCCTCTATCTTTGGTCTGATTGGGGCGGTAGTCGGCGGGAATCTGGTGGCTGATGCGATATCAGAGCTGATTGATCTGCCAACCGATGCTGCTTTATTGACGATTCTTTTTGCGGCAGTTTTCGGAGCGACCTTATGGAATTTAATAACCTGGAAATTGGGGTTGCCTTCCAGTTCCACCCATGCACTCATCGGCGGAATCATTGGTGCTGTGATTGTATCTTCTGGTTATGAACATATTTTATGGGGCTGGGCAGAGCTGATTGGTGACAGCCACCAAATCACCGGTATTGTAAAAGTGATTATGGCCTTGTTTTTGTCTCCGGTTATTGGTTTTGCGATTGCCTTTTTTCTGGAAAAAATGACAAAGCTGCTGTTGCGTAATGCCAGGGTTTCCATCAATAAGCGGATCAATAAAATTCAGTGGTTCATCGTGGCGGGTCTTGCTTACAGCCATGGGTCCAATGATACCCAAAAGATTATTGGGCTATTCACATTGGCTCTGGTCGCCTGGAGCGGCACGGTTGTTCATTCGGCACCGCTATGGGCTCGGGTCAGTGGTGGAATTGTCATGTTCATGGGCACCTTGCTGGGTGGATGGAGTATCATGAAGACGCTGGGACGGGGCATTTTTGATATTAAACCGCTGCATAGCTTAAATTCGCAATTATCCTCGGTAAGTTCGATTTTAGGGGCAAACCTGGTTGGGGCACCGGTTTCAACAACGCATGTTGTCGTTGGTGGGATTATGGGAGTAGGTGCTGGCGATGAATATAAAATGGTTCATTGGGGTATCGTTAAAGAAATTCTGGTAGCGTGGTGTATTACCATTCCCTTGTCGGCTTTGGTATCCGCCTTTATTTATACCATAACAACAGTTATTTTTAATGTGATTTAGAAAGTGAGAAAAACATAATGGAGAAAAGAAATATAATTGATCGGATTTTTCCAATAAAATATCATTTTCATCAGATGCTGTTTATGCAGGCCCAAAGCAATGCATTGGGGGTAGGTGCATTATATGATTGGTTGAAAAGCTCAGCAGAATCGGATTGTGAAGCATTGACCCGATATGTAAAGGAAGCGGATGAAATCCGGATGGAAATGGAAAAAAATCTGACGGAAGCATTTGCAACGCCTTTTGACCGGGGGGATATCTACTCCATATCGGTAGGGATGAACCGGGTTCTTAAATACGCGCAGTCAACGCTGATTTCCATGAAAACCTTTGATGTCAAAGCCAATGAAACCATCATCAGTATGGTGGAACAGTTAAACTTAGGCGTGGAAATTTTTGCTGAGGCGGTTCAAGATCTTAAAAAGAACCATGGCAAATCTGAGGAAGCGGTGGGCAAAATGAGAGCGACCCACCGGGAAATCGAAAAACTCTATATGGATGGCATGGTGTTTGTATTTGCTGGAACCGACCCCATGGAGGCTCTAAAGAAACGGGAAGTTTATCATCATATCAAAGATGCTTCAACAAACCTGGAAGAAACGGTGGATGTACTGCATCGGATTATTGTGAGGCTGACATAAAGCTGGTTATTAGATATTAAGAAACAAAATGATATGAAGAAAAGTCTATGGATGTAGATTCTTTTTTTGGCGACCCTTTCAATAATGTGAGGCGCTTTAAGACAGTATTAAGAGTAAGTGATGTTAAAAATATATGGAATAATTTTATGATGTTTGATTTACAAAAGAAATCGTTCCGTTTAAGCAAATATAATATTAAAATCTTTAAGCATTGTCTGAAATGATGCAGAAAATAAAGTATTTATGTTATAGTAATATATCCTAAATGGCATGAGTATTAGAAGAGTAAAGGATTACATCATGAATGATAATGTAAACAAAACCAACGCCAGAAACAGCGCAGGAGGACATCATGAATAAGAGATTTGGCATATTAAAACGAGGATTGGCAATCATGACCGTTTTTTGTTTGTTGTTTCCAGCGACGAGCCACGCAGAAGATTCAGTTAATCCGGCAGTTCAGTCTATTATGACGACAACGCCAGTGGAAATGAGTGCGCCAGGGGGTGACGGGGCGGAATCCGGTGATGGAGAACCTACCGAGATTGAAACCATGGAACAGCTGCCGGAAGTGAATACCAACGAAAATCTGGAGCAGCAAATCATTATTGTTTACGCCAAAAGTGGTGAAGACAATGTTAAAGAGCTGGCATTGACTACCGAGGAGGTGGCTTCTGGAGAGCAGCTATCGAACCGGGTTGATCTGATCGAAGTCAGTGATAAAACAAATGTGGATGTGCTGATGGCTGATCTGGCCCAGAATCCCAATGTCCTGACGGTGGATAAAAACGACAAAATTCAAGTGACATCATTGCCCAATGATCCTTATGTGACCAATGGTTCGGCCTGGCAGTTTCAACGAATCGGTGCCGATCAGATCTGGAACCAGATATCCAATGCCGACCCGGTGGTAGTGGCTGTGATTGATACTGGATTAAATGTCAATCATCCGGATCTGATTGGCAACACCGTGGCCGGGTATGATTTTGTGACCGGCAAGACAAACGTGGTGGATCTGGCTGGCCACGGTACTGCTGTCAGTGGGTGTATTGCGGCAGGTTACCAATAATGGAATTGGCACAGCGGGAATTTCCGGTTTGGCCAATATTAAAATTGCCCCTTACCGTACCGGGGGGATGTATAGCGGGGATACTCAGCTGGATGTGGCCTATATTTGCGCTGCCATTCTTTCGGCTGCAGAGCGACCGGAGGTAAAGGTCATCAATATGAGTTTTGGCGGATACGGAACCTTTTCTTCACTGGCGGTAGCAGTTAGTGAGGCGGTCAGCGCCGGTAAAATAGTGGTGGCATCATCAGGTAACGAAGGTGAGTCCTGGAATTCCCGGGTGGGACAATATGCCTATCCGGCATCTTATGACCATGTTATATCGGTAGGTGCTACAAACAAGGATAACAACCGGGCTTCCTTTTCTCAGTATAATGATCGGGTGGATTTGGTGGCCCCAGGCCAATCCGTTTTAACCACCGCCAGAAGTGGCGGCTACGAATATGCCAGTGGTACGTCTTTTTCCAGTCCGATTGTGGCTGGCGCCTGTGCAGTATTGATGGCAGCGGATGCCAGTCTCGATGCCGAAGCGGTTGAAACGCTTCTAAAAAGTACAGCCCTGGATCTGGGAACAACCGGTAGCGATCCTTACTATGGTAGTGGGTTGATTCAGTTGGGTTTGGCGGTGGCAGCCATTCATTCAAGTGACACAGTGGGGTCGACCTATCGTACCCACGTCCAGAATATCGGCTGGCAGGACTGGAAAAGTGACGGTCAGAGCAGTGGTACATCAGGCCAATCCCTGCGATTGGAGGGAATTGAGATAAAAATGAATAATCTGGGCAATGATCTCGGGATTGAGTATCAGACCCATGTTCAGAACATTGGTTGGCAGGGTTTTAAGCGAGATGGTCAAACCAGTGGAACCTTTGGCCAATCCCTGCGGTTGGAGGCGATTCAAATTCGTTTGACCGGCGCTGCGGCAACCAGCTATGATGTCTATTATCGGGTTCACAGCCAGAATTACGGCTGGTTGGATTGGGCCAAAAATGGCGGTAGCTCCGGAACTCAGGGAAAGTCGCTGCGACTGGAGGCGATCGAAATTCGCATTGTCCCTAAAGGTGCGGCGGCACCCGGATCGACCAGTCGGCCGTTTGTCAGCTAAAAAAGAAATAATAAAAAATTAGTGAATAAAATTAGCTTATTGGGGTACAAGAACTAATGAGAAATCGTTAATGAAAGGAGTGTCAGGAGATGATTATTACCTGGGATAATATCAGTGAGATAAATAGGCGTATTACAGAACGGGATTTGGCGTATAAGGTGCACTTGAGTGATGCCTGCGGCGGGCAGAGCATGTGGATTGAATCGATGGATAAAGATAATCGGTTTGATAACCTGGATGTTTTGAATGGGTTGATCCAGAATTATTTTACCGAGATTCATGCCGATGTCGAGTTTAGTTGGGATAAGAAATCGTTCTGGTCAAAGGATCGTTCCCTGGTATTTTAAACAGCATATTAAACCGTGACTTGGTGGGATCGGCCCACTTAAATACAACACCAAAAAAGGAGCTTTTCAGCCCCCTGTTTATGGTGTTGTTATTTTTTGATGTACTTATTCACCAGGCGATAAGCTGTCGTCTGGCTTAACCCCAGAGAATCGGCCAGGTCATTGATGTTGCCGTAGATCTCAAAATAATCTTCAATCAGTCCCCGTTTGTAATTCTCAACCAGGTCATCAAAAATGACCTGTCTTTTTTTAATTCCCTCATTGGCGAAAAAGGAACTCAGTTGTTCGGGCAGTTTATCAATGCCGATAACACTGCCAAGACTCATTACTGCCATCTGCTCCACGGCGTTTTTCAATTGCCGGACATTTCCCGGCCAGTCGTATTGAATCAGAGATTCGATTACCGGATTTGAGAAAACCTTATTCTGATTATATTTTTTATTGTATTCCTTCAAATAATACTGGGCAATCGGAAAAATATCGTCCCGCCGTTCCCGAAGGGAGGGGATGGTTTGGGTGATGCCGTTAATTCGCCAGTAGAGATCTTCCCGGAAGCTGTTTTTAGCGACCAGATCCTCCAGATTCTTGTTGGTGGCGGTGACAATCCGGGTATTGACGGTTTTGGATTCCAAGCCACCGACCGAAGTGAAGCGTTTGTTTTCCAGAAAATCCAACAGTTTAACCTGGATATTGGGCTGCAATTCGCCGATTTCATCGAGAAAGAGGGTGCCGTTATCAGCCATTTCCACCAGGCCCTTTTTTCCTTTGGGACTGGCACCGGTGAAGGCATAGGGGACATAGCCGAAGAGCTCGCTTTCAATCAGGTTATCGGGAATGGAAGCGCAGTTAATCGAAATAAACGGGTTGGCTTTCCGGGGGCTGCAATCATGAATAAACTTGGCCACCAGACTCTTACCAACCCCGCTTTCACCCAATAGCAGAATCGGGATATCGGATTTGGCCGCTTTCTTCAGTTTATGCAGGGTCTGGTAGAGAATGTAGCTGCGGCCAACAATGTTGTTGCTGGCCTTGGTTCGTTCCTCACGGGAACCTTTGTGGGCTTTGAGTTCGTCATCGTCATCGGTTTCTTTTTCAGGATTCAGATAGTCCAGGTCAAACTCCACAAACGACTCCCGTTTTAAGGTATTGTAAACCAGCATCACCAACTCGTGATCGGGATTATAAAGTGGAGTGGTGATGGTGATGTGTTCCTCATCGGTAAGCAGAGACCGCTGGCGGGAGATAATGGTGTGTTTTTTTTGATGGCAGTTGCCGTCGAAGGGGGAGTCCAGAAGCCCTGGAAGGAGGTTAAGAAATTTAACTTCCACATTTTTTCGGCAGAAATGCCATGGTATTCCAGACAGGCCGGATTGGCATAGAGAACCTTGCCATCCTTATCGGTAACGGTCACCTCTATAAAACTATTCTCCAGAATATCCAGAAAAAATTCGCTGGAGAGGGTCTTCAGATACGCCTGATATTCCGGACTGTGATTAAAGGCATTGGTAATCATTATTTTCATATCACATATCCTAAGATATGTTCTCCTTATTATTTAGTGTGATTTCATCATAGCTGGGAAAACACCGCCAGATACAAATCGTTTTCATCAATGAACTGATGATAAATCAAAATCGTCTGTTATTCAAGTGAAAAAGAAAATAATCGTGATTTTTCAAAAGTGAAAAATAAACGGGTCGCTTTTCATTTCTGAAAAAAATAATTCGTTACGAATGGTCAAAAATGGCTATAAATAGAATATAAGGTATTTTGCTGTTTTGGCACGATAATTGCGATACATATTGGCAGATCAAACACGACATCTCGTAAATATATAAGAAAGGAGAAAAAAGCAGTTGTAATCGATACGACTACGAGAAAGAAAAACAGAAGCCATCGCATAAGGTCTGATGATTAGAGGAGAAGGGCAGTTTGTTTTTTGTTTGTGAGTTTCGCAATTATTAAGTTCTATTTTAGAAGGAGTACAAAATGTTTAGATTTACTACAGATCAATTTGTTTACGACATTAATGGCACCAAAATTGGTGGACAACCGGGGGAGTATCCGACGGTTTTAATTGGCAGTATTTTTTATCGGGGGCATAAAATTATTAAGGATTCAGAAAAAGGTGTCTTTGATGAAGATGCAGCCAAAGTCTTACTGGATGCTGAAGCGGAATTGTCAGCAGAAACTGGCAATCCTAGAATTGTGGATGTCCTTGGCGACACCGAGGTGGCATTGACCAAACATGTGGAGTTTGTTCTGAAGCATACCACGTCGCCGATTTTGCTTGACAGCCCCAGCCCTGAGGTGCGAATTGACACCTTAAAGCACTTTGCCAATGACCCGGAAGCGATGAGTCGCATCATCTACAATTCACTCGAAGAAAGCTGTACCGAGCATGAGCTTGAAGTGATGCAGGCCTGCGGCGTGAAGACCGCCGTTATTCTGGCGTTTAGTAAAAAGCATCTACAACCGGCCAAACGGGTTAAACTGCTAGTCGGTGATGAAAAGCATGAGGGCCTGCTGACCAAAGCAAAAAGAGCTGGCGTGGAACAATTCCTGATTGACCCCGGCGTGCTCGATGTTGCCAGCAGCAGTTGGACAGCGATGGCGATTCGCGATATCAAGGAACAATATGGTTTACCAGGTGGCTGTGCAGCGTCAAATGCTTTATACCTCTGGAAAAAAATGCGATCCAAAGGAAGCCCATATTTTGAAGCGGCAGGGGCCTCAGTATTTACTTTCCCAGTTACTCATGGTGCTGATTTCATTCTTTATGGACCAATGGCAAATGCAGGCTGGGTATATCAGGCAACTGCGACAACCGATGCCATGATGGCTTATTGCAACAAAATTACCGGCACAAAACTGGGTACTTTGGAAACACCACTAATGAAAATATTCTAAAAAAATTCTAAAAACAAATTTAGAAGGAGGATTACGTGTGATGGAAGAAAAAAAACCAGCTGCCAAGATGAAGGATAAAACCGTATTCTATGTTTCAGCGGGGATTGCATTAGTATTTGTATTATTAAGCTTGCTTTTTACTGAAGGCACAAGCGCTGTTTTTAATCAGCTGTTTGCAATCATTACAACGAATTTTGGATGGTTATATTTAGTTGCGGTGGGGATTTTTATCGTTTTTGCCATCGGTTTAGTGGTCAGTCCCTTTGGAAAAATCAAACTGGGAAAAGATGACGACAAACCGGAGTTTTCGAATTTTCAATGGTTTTCGATGCTGTTCGGAGGCGGAATGGGGATTGGTCTGGTTTTCTGGTCGGTGTCAGAACCGATCATGCATTATCTGACCCCGCCAATGGGTGAAGGCGGAACGCAGGCGGCTCAGGAGCTGGCGATGCGAATCGTTTTCTTTCACTGGGGATTACACCCCTGGGTCATTTTTGCCATCGGTGGTTTAGGTCTGGCTTATTTCCAATTCAGAAAAGGCATGCCATTTCTGATCAGTTCGGCCTTTTATCCCTTGATTGGTGATAAGGTAAAAGGGCCGATTGGTAAAACAATTGATATTCTGGCTGTTTTTGCCACTATTTTTGGGGTCGCAACCAGCCTTGGTTTTGGATCAAGCCAGATTGCTACTGGACTTAACTACATCTGGGGCATTGAAGCGACACCAATGACCATTTCGATTATCATTGCAATTATGACAGCCATCTTTACATTGGCGACTGTTTCCGGTTTGCATAAAGCCATGCAGTTGGCGGCAGATATTAAAATCTGGCTATCAATCGCCTTTATGGTGTTTATCTTTGTTTTTGGTGGCAGTGTTTACATTTTAAATAATTTTACCAATTCATTGGGCGCCTACCTGCAAAACCTGGTGGGACAAACCTTCTGGATGGGAAATGTTGAATGGGTTAACGGCTGGACCGTCTTCTATTGGGCATGGTGGATTGCCTGGGCACCGTTTGTAGGACAGTTTGTCGCCCGGGTTTCGAAAGGCCGTACGATCAGAGAATTTGTTATTGCTGTATCCTTACTGCCTTCCGGTTTTTCATTAATATGGATTGCCATTTATGGTGGTGCCGCCTTTAATCTAAACGCAATAAGCAATGGTGCCATTGAAGCTGCCGTTGGCGCAGATTATACGACTGGACTCTATGCACTGCTGCAACAGCTGCCAGCATATGGGATCACCTCAATTCTGGCGATCTTCCTGATTGTCGTCTGTTTTGTTGGCGCAGCCAATTCAGCCACTTACGTGTTGGCAATGTTGACTTCCGGCGGCGATATGGATCCGGATAAAAAGCTTCGCGGCGGCTGGGGGATTGCCCAGGGTCTCATTACCATCGTACTGATCCTGGTTGGTGGAACATCAGCTTTAAAAGTTTTACAAACCGCTTCAATTGTTGCCGCCTTCCCTTATATGCTGGTCATGCTGGTCATGTGCGTCAGTATATTAAAAGCCCTGAAAGCCGACTACAATGAAAGCCAGGGACTGATAAACAGTAAAGAGTTAAACAACATTGGCAGTGCACAGCAGGCTGTGGAAGGTCAAGAATAAATAAAGAAAGAGGTATTTTAGATGTTACCAAAATTTGATGTATTAACGGATGAACAAATTAATAAGATTCACAAGAACAGTATGAGAATTCTAAAGGAAATTGGGATTGAGTTTTCGTATGATCCGGTCATCGAAATTTTCAAAAAACATGGTCAACGGGTCGAAGGACACCGCGTTTTTCTGGAACCGGACTTTGTCGAAGAAATGGTTGAAAAGGCCCCAGCTCAGTTTACCCTGCATGCCCGTAATCCTGAACACAATCTGGTTTGTGGCGATGGTAATACCATTTACATGCCTGGTTATGGCGCTCCCTTTATTTATGATGCAGATGGTGGTAAACGCGATGCGACCATGGCCGACTATGATAATTTTGTAAAACTGGCTGGTGCCAGCAAAAATATCCATATGACCGGCGGGACAGTTGTTGAACCGACTGATGTGCCCGATGACATCCGTCATCTTAAAATGGCTTACAGCCATATCACCAATTCGGACAAGTGCTTTATGGGTAGCTCATCTGGCTATGAATTTGCCAGAGACTCCATCGAGATGACCGCCATTCTTCATGGGGGACTGGATGTGATCAAAGAAAAACCGGCTCTGATCTGCCTGATCAACTCGGTGACACCGCTTAAATATGACGATCGAATGCTGGGTGGTTTAATGGCCTACGCTGAAACGGGACAGCCAATGGTTATTGCTTCATTGGTAATGGCCGGATCAACCGGACCAGCTACCATGGCAGGGGCGCTATCATTACAGAATGCGGAAGTTCTGGCAGGAATTACCCTGGCTCAGTGTATCAACCCCGGGACTCCAGTTGTTTATGGATCAACTTCTACCGCCTCAGATATGTCAACCGGTTCATTATCAATTGGTAATCCGGAAAATGCCTTGTTCGCATCAGCCAGTGCCCAGTTATCACGGTTCTATGGTGTTCCGTGTCGTGGGGGCGGCGGTTTGAGTGATGCTAAAACCGTTGATGCCCAGGCCGGTTATGAATCGATGATGGTTCTCTTTGCAGCCAGCACCACCGGCGTCAACTTTGTGTTACATACAGCCGGGATTCTGCAATATTACATGGCCATGTCTTATGAAAAGTTCATGGTAGATGATGAAATCGCCGGTATGGTATTGCGCTACCTAAAAGGTTTTGATTGTGATAGCGATGAAAAAATGGCCTTTGACGTCATTAAGACTGTAGGACCAGGCGGACATTTCCTGACTCAGAAACATACGCGTAAGAATTTTAAAACCGAATTCTTCCGACCAGCCTTAAGTGACAGACAGTCATTTGATGCGTGGGCCAAAGATGGGTTGGATACCAACCAGCGAGCCAAAGCCCGATGGCAGGAAGTGTTGGCAAATTACACTGCTCCAGAACTGGATGCTGACGTGAAAGCCAAAATTGAAGCATTTATTGAAAAACGAACCAAAGAATTGATTAAATAACAATAATAAAGGTAAAAAGGAGAAGAATAATGAGTACAATTTTTGATGAAATTAAAGATGCAATTGTGGATGGTGATGAAGATTTAGCGGTTGAGTTGGCTGAACGAGTCATCGCTGAAAAAGTAGACCCGGTACAGGCCGTTCAGCTGGGCTTTATCGGGGGGATTGAAGAAGTGGGTAAAGCCTGGACAAATGGCGAAGCGTTCCTACCAGATGTTATGATGGCGGCAGATGCCATGAAAGCCGGGATGGATGTTCTTGAAGAAGTGCTGGCTGCCGGTGAAGGCGAAGGCGGTTATGAAGACAAGGGTAAAATTGTACTGGGAACCGTTGAAGGGGACATTCATGACATCGGCAAGAATATTGTCGGAGCCCTGCTGACCTCGGCTGGCTTTAAAGTTTACGATATCGGGATCGATCAGAAAGCCGAAGATTTTGTGGCTAAAGCGGACGAAGTGGGAGCAAAAATTATCGCTGCCAGCGCCCTGCTGACCACCACCATGAAATCGCAAAAAACATTGGTTGAGTACCTCAATGATAATAATCTTCGTGACAAGTACAAAATTATTATCGGCGGTGGCCCGACCAGTGCTAAATGGGGCGAAGACATTGGCGCTGATGGCTGGGCCGAAACAGCTGATGAAGCGGTTGAACTGTGTAAACAATTATTAGCCTAGACTATTATCTGAAACGATGATAAAATAATTTAACATTGCCGAACAGGTGCCAAAATGATTTTAATTTTGGCACCTTTCTGGCATCAAAGGAAGTGAACACGATGGTATTCTACGTTTCAATTATACTAATTCTGTTGTTTCTCATTTTTGGTTTTTTATTCCCGGAACAGCTGTTGGGAGCCACCAGTCAGTTGTTTGGAGTGATTACCAATGATCTGGGTTGGTTTTACCTGGTAACGGTGCTGGGAATTCTGGCTTTTTCACTTTATCTGGCCTTTAGCCGCTTTGGAAAAATCCGTTTGGGGGATGACGATGCCCGTCCCGAGTATTCCAACTTTTCCTGGTTTGCCATGCTCTTTAGCGCTGGGATGGGGATTGGCCTGGTTTTCTGGGGCGTCGCCGAACCGGTTTTTCATTATGCCCAACCACCGATGGGGATCGAACCGTCTTCAAATCAGTCGGCGATGATGGCGTTTCGCTACGCTTTTTGCATTGGGGACTTCATCCCTGGGCGATCTATGCGATTGTCGGACTGGCTCTGGCCTATGTCACCTTCCGAAAAAAAATGCCCTGCCTGATCAGTTCCACCCTCTACCCCCTCTTAGGAGAAAAAAGCAAGGGGCCGATTGGTCATGTAATCGATATCCTGGCGCTGATATTAACCGTCATCGGGGTGGCAACGTCGCTGGGAATGGGTGCCCTGCAGGTTAACGGCGGTTTAAACACCTTATTTAATATCCCCAACAATATCACGACCCAGGTTGTTATTATTATTGTGATCACCATTATGTTTTTGATTTCAGCAACCACCGGCCTGGACAAGGGAATAAAAATACTCAGCAACACCAATATCATTATTGCCGTGTTGCTTTTGCTGTTTGTTTTTATCTTTGGCCCCACCGTGTTTATTCTTGATACTTTTTTTGTCAGTCTCAGCGGCTATCTGCAGAACCTGCTGCCCATGAGTCTGGCCTTATCACCCTTTGAAAAAGATCCCTGGATTGGTACCTGGACAATTTTTTATTGGGCTTGGTGGCTGTCCTGGGGTCCCTTTGTGGGAACCTTTATCGCCAGAATATCGAAGGGTCGGACAGTGAAAGAATTTGTCCTGGGCGTCATTATTCTACCAGCGATTTTTTGCTGTATCTGGTTTACGGTTTTTGGCGGAACTGCCTTGTATTTTGAAATTTTTGACGGAGTTGATTTAGTCGCCAAAGTGACGAGTGATGTGACAATCGGCTTGTTTGCGACCCTGGCCCATTTGCCGCTGGGGAGCATCATCTCCGTTGTGGCAACAATTCTGATTATTACTTTTTTTGTGACCTCGGCCGATTCGGCTACCTTTGTTATTGGGATGTTTTCCCGAAATGGTGATTTGAATCCGGATACCCGCATTAAAATTATCTGGGGGACGCTGCTCTCCCTGATGGCGATCGTGCTACTCTTTAGTGGTGGCCTGGTTGCCATGCGAAATACCTCAATCATTATGGCCCTGCCGTTTTTACTGATTATTATCATGATGTGTGTGGCCATCTACAAGGCATTTGCCAGCGAGAAAAACAATTAAATTGTGTCCCGAAACGATCAATGATCGGATGAAATAATCAAATAAAAGGGGAAGAAGGTAATTGGAGATGGAAGAAAGAAGTAACCAGAAAAGAAAGTCGATTAAAGTAAAACTGCTGTTTGTGCCGCTGATCTGCGTGCTTGTAGGGGTCTTAATGATTGGGGCGATTTCGTCGTATCTGACCCGGGAGAGCTTACTGGCGGAGATGCGGGAAAATGGTTTTTCGTCATCCCAGCGTTTTGTCAGTCGGATCGAGGATAATACTGAAGCTGTTAAAACCATGAATGAAATGCTGGAGGCGCAGCTTCGCAGTGTCGGAAATATTATTTTTGCCAACCGTGATCGGGTCAACGACGAATACTTAACCCAGTTATCCCAGCAAACCGGGATTAATCCCATTTACCTCTATAATCCGGCAGGAACCATTTTTACGGCCGCCTATGGTGAATATCTGGGCTGGACTGTACCGGCAGATCATCCCATCCATGAGTTTATGGTCAGCGGGGCTCCGGAACTGATGGAAGAAATCCGGGCCGACAGCGAAACGGGAAACTTATTTAAGTATGGTTATGTGAGGAGCAATACCGGCGAATTTGTGCAGGCTGGGGTATCAGCCGATCGGGTGCTGGAACTGACCGAAAAATTCGGCTACCAGGCGTTGATTGATGAATTGGTAGCGGATGAAAACATTGTTTATGCCAGTTTTATTGATAAAGATTTAGTCGGGGTGGCAGACAGCAACAAAGACAATATAGGCAAAAGCTATCAGGATGATGAAGTTATAAAAACGGTCGCTCTTGATGGTGAAATGATTGCGCAGGAATTATTTAATGAAACGGAAAACGCCAATGTTTATAATGTGGTGTATCCGGTTGTCATCAATGGCGAACTCCAGGGGGCCTTGAACATCGGTTATTCCATGGCCAGTGTTCAAGCCGCCATCACCAAAAATATTCTGTTGATCGCCCTGGCGGGATTGTTTGTCTTTCTGGTCTTGGGATTTATTTTATACAAACTGTCGACGTCCATCACAAAACCGATTGCCAGTGTCAACCATATGATTAAAGAAATGGGTAAGGGGCATCTGGGGATTCGCCTGAATCTGGAATCCGAGGATGAAATTGGCGAAATGGCAATGGCCATGGATGAGTTTGCCGATGATCTTCAGAACGTTGTGATTGGCACCATGAACCAGATCTCAGCTGGGGATGTGTCGGCTGATCTGGAAGAAAAAGATGATCTGGATGAAATCACCCCAGCCCTGAAACAAACCATTAAGACGATTCGCGACTTGATCGTCGAGGCAACCCGATTGTCTCAGGCAGCCGTGGCGGGAAAACTGGAAACCAGAGGCAATGCCGAAGCATTTGCCGGGGGCTTTCGGGATATTGTAAAAGGGGTGAATGCCACCCTGGATGCGGTTGTGGGACCCTTAAACATTGCTGCTGAATATGTCAACCGTATTGGTCAGGGTGAAATTCCCGAAAAAATCAATAAAGCCTATCAGGGTGATTTTGATAAGCTGAAACAAAGCATCAACGCCTGCATTGAGGGACTGGGAGCACTTCAGGAGGGCAACCGGATCCTGGGATTGATGAGCCAGAATGATCTCAGTCAAAAAATTGAGAATCAGTACCTGGGGATTTATGGTGAGATCGGAAATGGCATTAATGCCGTTCATGATCAGCTGGTTCGAATTGTTGCGATTGCCAACCATATTGAGGCCGGTGAACTCAGTGACTTACAGCAACTAAAAGCCATCGGTAAACGAAGTGATAAGGATACCCTGATACCGAGTCTGATTGGAATGATGGAGAACATTGTTCTACTGGTGGCTGAAACTCAAAAAATGGCGGTCACTGCCGTTAAGGGAGATCTGAGTTTTAGAGGGGATCAGACAAAATTTAATGGGGAGTACGAAAAAGTCATTGCTGGCTTTAACCAGACCCTGGATGCCGTGATTCATCCCATCAACGAGGCCTCCGAAACGCTCAAAGAATTGGCAGCCGGAAATCTCAATACTCAAATGAGCGGCGATTATCAGGGAGACCATGCCATCATTAAAGAAGCGATGAATCAGACCATTGCGAATCTGAAACGTTATGTCGATGAGATTGCCATTACGCTGGCAGAAATGAGCCGGGGAAATCTGGATCAGGAGATCACCTCCACCTATTCCGGGGATTTTCTGGTGATTAAGGAAGCCCTAAATGGCATCAGTGCCAGCTTGAGTAGCACCATGTCCGATATCGATGTGGCTGCTGCCCAGGTGGAGATTGGCGCCCGACAGATTTCTGATGGTGGTCAGGCGCTGGCCCAGGGAACCACCGAGCAGGCCAGCTCGATCCAGGAACTGACTGCCTCCATCGAAGAAGTGGCTGGTGAAACCAAACAAAACGCCAGCCGGGCTAATGAGGCCAACGAGCTGGCGGTGCGAGTTCGTAAAAATGCCGAGGTGGGGAATGGACAGATGAGCAAAATGATCTCGGCTATGGGTGACATTGATGAATCATCAAACAATATTTCAAAAATCATCAAGGTTATTGATGATATTGCCTTCCAGACCAATATCCTGGCCTTGAATGCGGCCGTCGAAGCGGCCCGGGCCGGACAACATGGCAAAGGCTTTGCGGTTGTTGCCGAAGAAGTCAGAACTCTGGCGGCCCGCAGTGCCGAAGCTGCCAAGGAAACCACCGGACTGATTGAAGGTTCGATGGAACGGGTCGAGGTTGGGACAAGGATTGCTGATGAAACGGCGGAAAGCCTGCGAGAAATATTAAATGAAATTGAGAAGGTAACCGGCCTGGTGGGCAATATTGCCCAGGCGTCCAATGATCAGGCCTCAGAAATTGCCCAGATCACTCAGGGGATTGAACAGGTTTCTCAGGTGGTGCAAACCAATTCGGCAACAGCAGAAGAAAGTGCTGCCGCCAGTGAAGAATTAACCGGTCAGGCCGAAATGCTTAAGGCCATGGTTGGAGCCTTTAAGCTTAAGGAACAGTCCCAGCGCCCAAAAGAACGCACTACTGGTATCAATAACAGTACCAAAGTAGAATCGAATCAACCCCAGATTATACTGGATGCGATGGAAATGGATAAGTACTAAGCGGTAAAAATCAACATTGGTCTGTAATTAGCCTGCAAACTGTTATTGGGAATGGTTGCTTGACGATGTTAACCGAAATAGTTTAAAAATCAAAAAAACCGAGAGCCGCACGTAAAAGTGCGGTTCTCGGTTTTTTAGGTGGCATCAATATAAAGCGGAGACGAGCTTATAATTTAGCCAACAATTCCTGCTTTTTCTGATTGAACTCTTCCTCGCTGATAATGCCTTTTTCTTTTAAACCGGCCAGTTTTTCGATCATCACAATCGGGTCTTCGGCTGTCGGCTCGGTGGTTTCGGTTTGGCCTGGTTCAGTTGGGGCCTGCTCTGGGGCTGCTGCAGTGGCAGCGTCTGGCTTATGGGACTGATAAATCTGGATGACCCGCTCGGCTTCCCGGGCATAAAGGATGCTGATGGTTTCGATGGCATCAATGGTTTTGATCTCGGTGTCATTGGGGTTCATGCCCAGGGTCAGTGACAAGTCCAGAAAAGAAACCGTACTGGGCTGGGTGGTCAGTGACACGATCTGGTCGTAGGGAAAACTTTTTTTGGAACTTGATTCCCGATCATAAAGAACAATTTTTTGGCTGGTGCAGGTGATGAACTTTTTGGCAACCAGGCTACCCAGTCCCCAGGCAAAATAGACCAGCTTTTCCTCCGGTTCCAGAAAACCCGCAACAATTTCCCGGGTCGTGGGATCGAGCTTGGCAGTGATGAAGGCATCAATCTGATTGTCATCAATCACAAAATCGTTACTGCCCAGGCGCTTTAAGTATTCTGTAAGGGTGAGGATGTCGATGGTTTTAATTTCTTCCACTGGAGTGGTGATCAAGGTAATGCCGTTAACCAGCAGGGTGCAGTGGGCATCGCCCTGATTGATGGTGATGCAAAAGAGTTTTTCTTGGGGGATTGAGCCCACCGCAAAAAAGGACGGGTTTTCAGGGAAAAGAATTTTAAAATAAAGGTTACTGGTGGTCAGTAGCAGGGTTTGTCCCTTGCCATCTTTGAATTGAAACAGGAACTTTTCCTGAATGTTATAACCGGGGAAGGTTTTGGTTACATTCTTCAGGGCTTTTTCTTCATCGGGGTGGAGATTGATTTTTGTTGACACCGGACTGTTTACAGGCATTAACAGTTTCTCGCTAAAATTTTTGGTAAAGCTGAGTAGCGCATCATCATCGGCATTGATCAGGGGCTGGGCCGAAGTATCAGTCGAACTAATAAGTTGTTCCACCAGGGTATCGGTATAGCTTTTAATCCGTTGGTCCATTTCTGCTCTTAACCGTTCCTGTTCTTCTTTCTTAAGGGCTAAATCGGCTTGAATTGAATCAATACTTTCCTTGGCCAGATCGGTAACATCTTTAAATAGATCTTTTAATCCCATGAGTGATCTCCTTTTTCATTATAAAGAATTAATTTTATTTTACCCGTGAAGGAGTAAAATAGCAAATTAAAACAGCCGTCTGAATTTTTCTTAAGAAAAATTCAGACGGCTGATAAAGCCATTCAGTTAATGCTTTTTAGCCTTTTAAAATCGAAAGCGCTTCTTCGCGACCACAGTCCATCAGGTATGGAATTTTGGTGACCTTGGCACATTCTTCTGTTAAGGACATCAGTTCGTTGCGGGTGATGCTGTCGGTATTGAAGCATCGGGCCCCAGCCATTAACTGCTGTAAACCAACCCGGATTTTGTCAGAGTAGCTGTAGATCCCAATGGCGCCCAGAGGAATGTTCTTAATTTCTTTGGCCCCGACGATTTCTTTGACAGCTTCGTAGCAGACAAAAATTTCTTCTGCTGTGGAACCGAATTCGCTGACTGTTTTGGGCAGGTTGTTTTCTTTCATCCATTGCTCGATGTTTTTACCAACCATTCCCGGAATCATCAGTGCCCGGCCCATACAAACGGCTTTGACATAAGGCGCACCAAGTGCTAATGCTTTGAAAACACCGTCTTCACTGCTGAATCCGCCAGCAAAAGCGAGATCAGGAACGCGCTCGCCCTGAGCTTCCAGAATTTGAGCAAACTCAACGGCGGCTGAATGCAGGTAAATAGAAGGCATCCCCCATTCTTCCATCATTCGCCATGGGCTCATTCCGGTTCCGCCAGGAGCACCGTCAATGGTTAACAAATCGATTTTAGCTTTTGAAGACCATTTGATTGCCATCGCCAGTTCTCTTAAACCGTAAGCGCCGGTTTTTAAAGTAATTCGTTTATAACCTAAGGCTCTTAAACGCTCAACTTCGGCCATAAAGCTTTCTTCGCTGATAAAGCCCAGACGGCTGTGGCGTTCAAATTCGTGAATCGCGCCGTCATTAAAGGCGGCCTGAATCACGGGATCCATTGGATCAGGGGTGACAATGTAACCACGTCGCTGCAGCTCCATCGCGCGTTCGATCGTATTAACCTTGATTTCACCACCGATACATTTGGCACCCTGGCCCCATTTCAGCTCAATGGTTTCAATCTGGTGTTTGTTGATGATGTATTCTGCAACACCAAGACGGGTATCTTCGACGTTCATCTGGATCAGGATTTCACCCTTGCCATTGTGATATCGTTTGTAGGCTTCAATTCGGCGATCCATGTCGGGTGCTTCAATAACCATGTTGTTTTTATCAAGAACCAGACGTGGGTCAATCCCACAGACGTTTTCGCCACATACAATGGTTACGCCAGAAACGGCCGCACCCACAGCAAAATGATCCCAGTTTTTCCGGGCAATTTCAGTTGATCCCAAAGCACCGGTAAAGATTGGAACATTCATGGCCACTTTAGAGTCCCAACCATAGGCACATTCAGTGCTGACGTTGGGGAAGCGGGTATTGTCGGGTGTCCCCACTTCGCCGTTGGGTAAGCCTTTGGCACCCAGGGCATAACCCTGAATATTTAAATGAGAATAATCGACCGGATAATCCTTATCACCACCGGCGGTGACATCGCCGAAGGGACCTGGATAAATCAGCTCCCGGCCTCGGAAAGTGGCCTTGAAAACTTCGCAATTTCCGCGACAGCCGTCCACACAGCGTGAACAGAGTCCGGAGCATGGGACAACACTTTTAGATCGGTTGAAAGTACCTGTGGCATCATTGCCATTCGGTTGTTGAAGATTCATAAATTTTCCCCCTTGAAAATTAGTTTTATCTTTATCAGGCAGCAGGCATAACGTAACGGTTGTTCTCGCCATTGAAAACAACCCTATCCAGATGAACTGATAAAAAAACTTACTTTACCATTATAAATCAAACGGGAATAAAGTCAATAGAGTACACCTTATTACGAATGATAACGTGAACAATTGCGCTGATCTGCCAGTGACCTCTCAATGATTGGAATAAAAAACGAAAACGACGAGAAAATGATTTAAATATCGCTTTCTGTCGTTTTCGATTTGAATCAAATTTGAAGTATTAAATATAAACTTTTTCATCTATGATTTCGGTATTGAGGACAATGCTCAGGTTGCCATTACGGCAGCGTAATTTATCAATAAATTCTTTCTGATTGACATCGTCCTTCAGACAGATGCAATAGATGATTTCAAATAATGCGCCAAAATCGCTGGTTTTGACCCGTTGAATTTTATGACTGACGGTATAGTGTTTAAGAATGTCATCAAAACAATCCTGAAAGTCAATATCTTCAGGAATCGTGATTTTTAACTGCATGTTCTTGACCTTGGGTTTGCCATATTTGGTGATGTTTAGGATGACCATGACGGTACAGAGAATCACGGCAAAGATGGCGCCATAGAGGATATAGCCCATGCCACAGGCGAGGCCGACGGCCAGGGTAAAAAATACATAGGAAATATCAATAGGGTCGCCAGGGGCACTACGAAAGCGGATCAGGCTGAAGGCACCGGCCAGACTGAAGGCCCGGGCAACATTGTTGCCGACTAACAAAATGATAATGGCAATAATCATCGGTAGCA
This sequence comes from Acetobacterium wieringae, assembly GCF_023700225.1. Taxonomy (NCBI): domain Bacteria; kingdom Bacillati; phylum Bacillota; class Clostridia; order Eubacteriales; family Eubacteriaceae; genus Acetobacterium; species Acetobacterium wieringae. The sequence continues at coordinate 3,055,723 of NZ_CP097897.1, read as the reverse complement.
TAATCAGGGTAACCACAAAACCAGGGGAATACCCGTCTTTGCCCCGGGTGCGGGTGTAGACAAAGCTGATAAACAAGCCCATGGCCAATGCTGCAAAAATAACGCTTAGAGCCGTTTGGATGGTCAGGGTTTCGGTCAGGGTAGTAGAAAAAAGTGATTCAATCATGTAAGTCTCCTTTTAGTTATTAACACAGGGTGTCAATTGATTGGTGGTATAAATGGGTAGCGGAATCAGCTTACCGATACTCTGTTTGCGATAATCCTTATAGGCTTTTCCGTATTTTGAAAAACTGCTGCTGTAAACATCAAGTTCGGTTAAAGCGTGAGTCAGCCAGAGGGGGATGGCTCCAAGGATCTTAATCTCCATCAAGTATTGATCGGCGGGGATGAGCAAATTGCCAAAATCACCTTTTTCCAGAGAGAGACAATGCTGGCGGCTTTTTAAGTTGTAGTCAAAGGTCACCCGGAGTTCGGGGTCGTTTTTTCCGACAAAGGCAATCCGTTCATAGCCGATGTAGGCTTTGGGGGTGACCGGATGATTTTTCAGGAAATACTCAATCTCCTCCAACACCAGTTGATTCATGGTGTTGATTTCCCGGGGGTATTGGAGCTTTGAAATAAAACGGGAAGCTTCGTTGAGACTGAGGGTAGCCCGCCGTTTATTAACAACCCCGCCGATTTTCTTTTTCAGCTCCAGAAAAACCTGATCTTCCGGGGAGTTGGGAATGGAATAACTTCTCAGACGGAGTTTTTCTTTGTAATAGGGCTTGGAAAGAGAGTGACGGATAATGTCGTAGTTATCGGTATCATAATAAATATTGTAAATGGAATAGCTGCCATTTTGGGATGTGTAGGCGTCGGGTTTCATCTGCGTCAGCAGAACTGGCATCAGCTGTTTGAGCTTAGTTTCATTCAATTGATATTTATTTTCATAGCGTTTAAATGTTTTGGTGATCATGGTATTACCTCCGTAACGTTTATAGTTATTTCTCTGCGTTATCGCTGCTTTTCTAAAGTATACGCCAGCAGTTTGTTAAGCGTTTGTTAACTTTGTGTTTTTTTTGTGAACGTTCTGAAAATAAAAAAAGACACACCAAAGGTGCATCTTCAAGGTTGTCGATATACTACCGTACCGACCAATTGTTAATCTGTTGTTCGCTGCGGAATCGGACAGGCGATGCCATGTCCGCTCCGATGCGTACAACATGATGTAACAATTGTCGGTACTGGGGGAGCTTCTTTCGGGATTAAATTTTAAGGGTAAACCAGAAAACCGAGCCTTCATTGAGTTTGGAGGTGACGCCGTAATCACCATGGTGCATATCCAGAATCGATTTGACGATCGACAGGCCCAGACCGGTGCCAGTGACTGCCCGTTTGTGGGTTTTATCGACTTTGTAATAGCGATCCCAAATATAGGGGAGGTCTTCTTCGGCGATCCCTTCGCCGGTATCACACACTTCAATCTTAACCCAGTCGGTTAGATCATCAGCCGGATTTGGGAAGATGGATTGGGTAACGGTAATTTTTTTATCCTCGCCGGTATAGTTGATGGCATTGGTCAGCAGGTTATAAAAGGCCTGGGAGATGCGGGTTTCATCGGCTACGAGATTGACCTCCTGGTCGGCGATAAATTCGATGGTATAGCCTTCCATTTCCATTAGTTTGTTCATCCGGTTTATCGAGTCGCCGAGGCTGGTAGTCAAGTTGTAAGGTGCAGGATGAATGCTGAGATTGCCGGTTTGCAGCTTGGAGATATCCATCACATCGTTAACCAGGGTGGTTAAGCGTTTAGTTTCATCGACGATAATCTGGGCATTTTCGGCATTGTTTTCATCCGGTAAATCGCGCATTGCTTCGGCATAGCCGCTGATTAGAGTGAGCGGGGTGCGCAGATCATGAGAGATATTGGCAATCAGCTCCTGACGCAGCAGTTCAACCTTGGAAAGCTCTCGGGCAGTGTAGTTGAGGGTATCCGAGAGTTCGGCAATTTCTTTATAGCCGGTACCTTTGAACCGGGTTGAATAATCGCCGGTAGCCAGCATTTTGGCACTGTTATTGATGGCTTCGATGGGCCGGGAAATTAATCTGGCGATTACCAGAGCCAGGATTACTGAGAACAGAATCATGAAACCGGTAATATAATATAATTGCACCCGTAGCGTATTTACTGTCGCATTTACCGGGGAAATCATTGAGTTCAGTACCAGGGTTAATTCCTGATTGTTATTGTCTATGATGGTTTTAGAATAAATAAGCGTATCCTTTTCTTTTTCTTTTTCCTCGGCTGGCGGTTTGGTCTGAACGTCAGAGTTTTCAGAAAGCGCCGGATCTGAATCGGGAGCCGCTTCCGGTAGGGTCTCTTTATTATAGCCATCGTGGTTGTAGTATTGAAACAATTCACCATTGTTGTCAGTCACTTGGGTATGCAGGACTTTTTCATCAAAGTCCGGTTTACTGTGGATAATACAGCCCTTGACAACATGAGAAGAATAGATTGTCTCTCCGGAAGAGGATAACACCTTGATGCAAATATCATTGTTTTCTGAAACCGTCGAAATGATGGTTTCTATATTTTCGTCATTAATGCTCTTTTCAATGGTGCTGGCAGTAGCCTTGATTTCATTGATTTTGATACCTTTGTAAAAACTATTCAAAAAAACAACCTGAAAAAACCACAGAAGCATCAGCAATACGCCGCAAAAGCCAAGCAGGAAGAGAAAGATTTTCCATTTGACGCTGATCTGAAGGGGGCTGTTTTTCTTTGGGGATGATGTCCTGGCTGTTTTCAATGGTCTAGCCTTCAAACCGGTAGCCCACGCCCCGGAGCGTGGTGATCAGGCTGGCATAGTCGCCAAGGCTTTTGCGGAGCAATTTAATGTGGGTATCGAGGGTTCGGTCATCCCCGTAAAAATCATAACCCCATACTTCGGTAATCAGTTTTTCCCGGGTCAGGGCAATGTTTTTGTTGCGGATCATATAAAAAATCAGGTCAAATTCCTTGGGCGACATGTCAATATTTTCGTTATCAATGAGGATTCTTCGGGCAGTAAAGTCAGCAGTCAGGCCGTCCTTCACAAAGATGTCGTGTTCCTGGGACTGGTCCCGGCCGGCTCGTTTCATAATGGCATCAATTCGCATCATCAATTCTTTCGGCGAAAAGGGCTTCACCACATAATCATCAATGCCCAGCTCAAAACCGTGAATTTTATCGTATTCTTCGCCCCGGGCTGACAGCATCAATACCGGAATGTTCTGGTTTTTTCGAATTTCTTTGACAGCCGAAAAACCATCCAGTTCCGGCATCATAATATCCATAATAATAATGTCAAAGGTTTCTTTGCGGCACAGCTCCACCGCTTCCATGCCGTTGGCGGCCTCCACGGCCGTATGACCTTCGAAAATGGCATATTTTTTAATCAGTGCTCTGATTTTTTCTTCATCATCGGTTATTAATATCTTATACATCCTCTTCACCTCTTTTGCTCATTATAATATAAACAGAATAATATTGCTAAGTGTTTATTACGTGAACGGGCGCTGATTAATGGCTGAAAAATTTTCCTTGTGTGACATTATCACAGATACAAATTGGGAAAGAAGGTAAACTAGTCATAGCAAGAAGCGTTAAAATTTACACCAATAAATTATGCAAGGAAGGTATTATTATGTTAAACTTATTATTAAGAAAATCAGAATCACGGCATTCAGTTAAGAAAATATCCCCGGATGAAGCGAAGCAACAATTGGAGACCAATCAAGCAATTGTGCTGCTCGATGTCAGAGAAGCAGCTGAATATGCCAATGCGCATATTCCCGGCAGCATTAATCTGCCATTAAGTCAGGTTCAGCGGGTGGAAGAAATCATACCGGAAAAAAACACCACCGTCTTTGTTTATTGTTTAAGCGGTGGCAGATCCCAGGGGGCAGCCAGCCAGATGGTCAAAATGGGGTATCAGAACGTCTATAATCTGGGTGGCATCAATGGTTGGCGATATGAAACCGTCAGTGGAAGCCACTAAATAAAAACTTAAATGAGGTGGGTATGGGAGAACAAAAGATTAAGGCATTAACCAGGAAAGTATTTCTTAAACTGTCGCCACCGGGGAATGGCGACATTATCGGTGATCAGGAACGGATTCTTAGCGCATTGACCCAGGAATTTGGGACAGTGCGTTTTTCCCGTGGCCTGCTCAAAAAAGTATATCCGCTCTGCCGGGAGGCCAATTGGGAAATCACCCTGACCCTGGTAAATAACGGGATAAGCTGGGAGCTGATACAACTGGAAGCTGGTGATCAGTGTGAACGGCATTTTGGGTTAGCAGTTGATCTGGGCAGCACCTCGGTCGCTATGAAATTGGTTGATTTGAATACCGGCAAGGTATTGGGCGAGGAGAGCAGCTTAAACCATCAGATCCAGTATGGTGATGATATTCTCAGTCGGATCTTTTATGCCAAGAATAAACCCGATCATCTCATCGCCGTCCAGCAGGCAACCGTCAATACCTTTAATGAACTGTTACAGCGGCTGGAAACAACCACTGGGATCACGGCTCAGGAATCCTTTATCATGGTTGTTTCCGGCAATACCACAATGATTCACTTTTTGTTGGGGATTGATCCCTGGCCGATTTTTGAGTATCCCTTTGCACCGGTGTTTAACCATACCGGGTATCTGGAGGCCCGGGAGCTGGGTATTAACGCCGGTGGTTATCTGTATTGTATGCCCTCGGTGGCTAACTATTTAGGTGGCGATACCGTCAGCGGCTTGCTGGTGGCTGGACTGCACGAGAAGGAAGAATTGGGTCTGTTTATTGATATTGGCACCAACGGCGAAATGGTGCTGGGAAATCGGCATTTTCTGGTAGCTGGCGCTGGGGCCGCCGGACCGGCACTGGAGGGCGGCATCAGCAAAAATGGCATGAAGGCCACCGCCGGTGCGGTGGATTCGGTTGTGATTGCCGAGAATGAGCTTGTTCTGACGACCATCGGCGGACACCGGCCGCTGGGCATTTGCGGATCAGGGATTGTTGATTTGATTGCCCAAATGCTGTTAAATGGCTGGATCGATTTTTCCGGCCGCTTTAATCCCGAAAAATCCCGGCGGATTGTCAGCCGTGATGGAGAATTCGGGGTGCTCTACGCCAGTCAGGATGAATCCGGAAATGGTCAAGAACTGCTGTTTACCCAACGGGATATGAGTCAGTTTATTGACACCAAGGCTGCCGCCAGCACGATGGTTGCTTATTTGCTGGAACGACTGGGGGTGGCGCCGATGGATGTTGAACGATTGTATGTGTCGGGTGCTTTTGGAACCTATATCAATCTGGAATCGGCCATTACCATCGGTCTTTACCCGGATTTACCCCGGGAACGCTTTGTGTTTTTGGGGAACAGTTCCCTGGAGGGCGCTTATGCTCTGTTGATCAATGGGGAAAAAATGGATGCTGTTGCGAGGCTCCAGGAACGGATCGAGTATCTGGAATTTGGTGCCGCCACCGACTTTATCTCCCGGATGTACGCCTCCCGTTTTTTACCGCATACTGATTTTGATCTCTATCCCACTGTTAAAGCGGCCCTGAGAAAACAGGGGCGCCTGCGATAATCTTAAAAAAACAGGCCGTCCGGTAATGGAAAGCATCCATTGCCGGGCGGCCTTTATTGGTCGAAAATTATTTTTGTTCAATTTCGGGCAGACTGTCGAAGCCTTTCTGGAGATCTTCATCGGTGGGGACGTAGTCGGTCATGTTACCGGCATTATAGTTCATGTAAGCGGTCATATCAAAGTAGCCGGTTCCCGTTAAACCAAAGACAATAACTTTCTTTTCGCCGGAGGCCTTGCAGGCCAGGGCTTCATCAATTGCTGCTTTAATGGCATGTGAGGATTCCGGGGCGGGCAGAATCCCCTCAACCCGGGCAAACTGGGTGGCCGCTTCAAAGACTTCATTCTGGGTATAGGCTTTAGCCCGGATATAGCCGTCGTGGTAAAGCTTGGAAATAATCGGGCTCATGCCATGGTAGCGCAGCCCGCCAGCATGATTGGGAGATGGCATGAAGCCGCTGCCCAGGGTGTACATCCGAATCAGCGGGGTGGTTTTCCCGGTGTCGCCAAAATCCAGGGCATAACGGCCCCGGGTTAATGAGGGGCAGGAAGCTGGCTCAACGGCAACAAAATCAATGTCATTTTTGCCTTCAATTTTGTCAGCCATAAATGGCGCAATCAGTCCCAGTAAATTGGAACCGCCACCGGCACAGCCGATGATAATATCCGGTTTAATGTCATATTTGTCACAGGCAGCCTTGGTTTCTAAACCGATAATCGACTGGTGCAGACCGACATGGTTTAAGACACTGCCCAACACATACTTGCAGTTGTCGGTGGTGACGGCTACCTCAATGGCTTCGCTGATGGCACAGCCCAGCGATCCGTTGGTGTCCGGGGTTTCTGCCAGAATTTTTCGTCCGGCGTTCGTGGTATCAGAAGGCGAAGCAATGACCTTGGCCCCATAGGTTTCCATGACGGCCCGACGATGGGGTTTCTGTTCGGCGGAAACCTTAACCATATAGACGGACAGATCCAGATTAAAGTAGGCACAGGCCATCGAAAGCGCCGTCCCCCACTGGCCAGCACCGGTTTCAGTGGTTAAGGAGGTGAGTCCCTGCTTTTTGGCATAATAGGCCTGAGCGGCGGCGGAGTTTAACTTATGCGATCCGGAGGTATTGGTGCCCTCATATTTATAGTAGATTTCAGCTGGGGTATCCAATTCTTTTTCCAGACAATAAGCCCGAACCAGCGGTGAAGGCCGGTACATTTTGTAGAAATCACGGATTTCTTCGGGGATTTCAATGTAGGCATCAGTGGTGTTGAGTTCCTGATCAACCAGTTCTTCACAGAAGACCGGCAGCAGTTCGTCTTTGGTGCAGTACTCACCGGTACCGGGATTGACAAAAGGCTCCGGCAGTTCTTTCATTTTGGCCCGAAGATTGAACCAGTATTTGGGCATCTCATCTTCACTTAAATAAATCTTATAAGGTATCTTTTCCATGGTATTTTCCTTTCTTACTGCGATTAACTCATTACAGACAGGGGGTCTGTAAATACAAAAAACTCGTCCTCTACTAAACGTAAAGGACGAGTATAACGACTCGTGGTGCCACCTTTTTTCGCAGGATCAAACCTGCCTCTGCAGAATACCAACATATTCCTCAACACTGACGTAGTTGTCACGTCATGGAATACTCGGCCTAAGCCTTTGACCATGCCCTCAGCGGTCCATTTGAAGGATTGCGTTCTGCAAGGCTCTCAGCTTACCTCGCTCTCTGTAAGGGCATTTTCCAACGTTATCTCCGCATCAACGGTTTATATTAATTTAATTAGATATATTCTAAATGAAAAATTAAGAAAAGTCAATCAGTAAATTCTAATCTTGACAATTATTCGGAAATGAAGTACAATCAATTTGTAAAGAAATTGTAACGAAACGGAGTTTCAATCTGTCGATTGAAATGGATAGGGAGGTTTTATGATAGAAAAAGCGAATAAAAGCCCGCATAAAAGAAAAAAGTCAATCTTAAAAATCGGAATGGCCAGCGTGATCATCACCTGTGTGGTGGGAACGGCCAGTTCCTTTGTTTTTGCCAAGGAGATCAAGGTAACCGTTGATGACCAGGAACGCGTGCTCAGCGGTGGAATGTTCCAGAATGTCGGGGAAGTGCTGGAGGATAACGGCATTGAATTGGGTGATCAATATACGGTCAATGTGGATACCAACTCGGTGCTGTTTACCGTTGACACGGTCGAAGTGAAGAGTAAAGCCAGCGGTGAATTGTCATTTGATGGAAAAACCATTATTTATCAGTCTGAAGCAAAAACTGTCGGTGATTTACTTAGAGAGTATCATATTGAACTGGGCGACCTGGATCGGGTGGTCCCGGGACAATCAACCGCCTTGGAAAATGTTGAAGAAGTTAAGGTCATCCGAGTTCAGGTAGATGAGTTGCCGAGTCGACAGGTCATTGCCTATACGATCCAGAACAAAGATAATCCAGAAATGGAAGTAGGTAAAACAAAGGTGGTTCAGGTTGGTGTTAATGGCGAATCGAGCCAGGTTGAGCGGGTTCTTTACGAAAACGGGGTGGAAGTCAAACGGGAAGTGATTTACGATGAAATTGTCACAGCGCCGATTCCCGAAATTGTCGAAATAGGGACAAAGGCAGCTGCGGCAACTCCCGCTCCAGTGGTGGAAACGCCAGCCGTGGTGGAAACCCCAGTAGTGGAAACACCGGTGACGCCAGCGCCAGTAACACCGGCACCAGCGGTTCAGACGCCAGCGGCGACACCGTCAACCGCCACGAATACCATTCCTGAAGGGGCGGTAAAAATGACGATCCAGTGTACGGCTTATACGGCAACCGGAAATGCCACGGCATCAGGCGTGATGCCAACAGCTAATCATACCGTAGCAGCCTGGAGTGGTCTGCCTTTCGGAACCAAGATCTATATCCCGGCCATGGGCACTACCTATACAGTGGAAGACCGGGGTGGTGCAGTTACCGAAGGAATCGTTGATATTTATATGGATTCCTATGATGCCTGTATTCAGTTTGGTCGTCAGAATCTGGAAGCCTATATCGTTTATTAAATAAAAAAGGATGTGCCGTGGCACATCCCTTTTTTGTTTCATCATTTTGGGGAATTAAAAAAGCAGAAGCCGATCACACGGTTTCTGCTTTATTTTTTTAGATGTCTGAGAACCTGGGCACGGTAGTCAAAGGGATTTGCGATATCCCGGGTGTAGGGAATCGAAGCGATGTTGAGCGTCACTTCAGGTTCAATGCTTTCATAATCCAAAATCAGGGTATTAAAAGCATCGGTGATTTCCTGATTGATCAGCAATTGATTTTTGACCGATGTGTTTTCCATCAGAATGCTGAAAACACTGCCATCAAGGATATAAATCAGGTGCGTGCTGTAGCAATGGGTTTTGATGATCTTTAAGGTTTTATAGAGAATTTCATCCCAAAGTCTTGGGCCATTCATGGTTTTGAGTTCATCCAGATGGCGAATCGTGATCATTTCCAGAGTCAGGATGGTTTCGCCCCGGGAAGCCCGTTCCATGGCATATTTCAGATCCTTGTAATAAGCTTTTTCAATGGTCAGTCCGGGACTTTCTTCCAGATTATCATAGGAAGCAAGCTGCTGTTCGAGATTTTTTTAAAACGGAACAATTCTCGTATCTTTCGGATTAACAAGGCACTGCTCAATAATACCATCGGGATTACAAGCAGCCAACCAATCTGATAGAATTCAAAAGGAATCTCCAGGTAGAAAACCGAAATTAGTGACAGAACCACATAACTGCAAAGGAGTAGAATCATAAAAAAGATACTGGCTCCATACGGCATGGCGATGGTAAAGATCAGACAGGTGAACAAAATAAATACGACACAATAATCAATGAAAGTAAACTCGGAAGCGGTGAAAATCAGAAAAGTACCAAAAACCATTAATCCCATAAAGAAAAAAACAAGCGGCGGAACCATGTCGGTTAGGCTGGGCTTTTTGAGGGGGGATTGGTTTGCTTTTTTTTCAGGTTTAATCTTTTTTTCTTTGCTCGTTTTCGCTTGAGTCGTTTCAGTTTTCTTGGGAAGGGGTGGCGGTTTTTTATGAGCTGGCGTTTCGGTTGCTAAAACGGGTTGTTCCGGAGCAATTGGTTGGGTAAATTCCGGTTCGGGCGTCTGGGTAGGGATTTGGGCATCCAAAACAGATCCAGCAGGAGGTGATGCATGCTCAGTTTCCGAAAATCTGGCATTGAGAATGGCATCGACAGTATTTGGCTGCGGTAGCTCGGTTGTGGTTGGCTCCACGGATGCCTTGGGGATCGCAGTTGTCCGTTCCGATTCGAAAGCGTATGGTGTGGTGCGACCCAGTATTTTTGACAGGGTGGGCAGTTCGTCATCATCCTCGATTTCCCCAATGGGTGTCGAAAAGCCACCCATTGGTTTAGGGGGGGGGATGGATTCGTAAGGTGTTCACCATCAAAGGCCAGTCTGTTGGTACGTGTTTCAAAAGGACGGGAATTGAGTACGGCCTGATCGAGAGCGTCATCATCTGAAATATCCACCCCGGAAAGAAAATGTTCTCCGGGGTGGTAGGGATTCTGGATGGATGCTTCAAAAACATCGGAGCTGACTTCACGGGAAATGAAACCGTCATCAGTCAGCGAAGCAAGCTTCGCATCAATTCGTATTTCACATTCCTGAATGGTGGCATCCAGAAGCTGTTTTTTTTCGAGAATAATATCCAATTTGTTGGGTTGGATTTTGTCATTATTCATAAGTATCCATCGCTTTCGCTAATAATTTCAATGCAATATTTTTTGGTTATTGACTTTATCACCATAATCGTGGATGATAAAGGAGCTTTTAGAGGAGGGCGAATCATTACAATAAATTTGAAATAGTCCTCTACAACTACACATTATAGCAAAGATTTTACTTACATTAAAGGGAAAATCGAAAAAAGCCAGTAAATACAAAAAAATATTTTTTATCAACAGTGATTGACCAGTTTAATTCTCAAGCTGAAAGTTGAAAACCGCTATTTATTGGGATTTTGATCAGGGGATGAGTTGTTTCAACTTTTAGCTGTGTATATGTGGATAAGTTTCAAAAAAACAATCAACAAACGGATTGTAAAATGATGGGTCAAAAAAATCCCGCAATTTAGGGAGTTACAGGGAAAAGGTGGGAAAATTTCAAAAGTTATCCACAAACAGTGGATATAATTGGCGGAATTGTGGATAAACTTGTTGATTACCCCGCCAAATACTGAAATGACGACGATTAGGAGGAGTTAATTGTGGATAACTTTTTAAAAAAAGGGGAACGAATCGAAGACTTAGGATTAAATAATTTGAAAATAATCCAAAATCCTGAATTTTTTTGTTTTGGAATGGATGCGGTTTTATTATCCTGGTTCGTTTCGCGTCGGATAAAAGGATCTCCTCATATCATCGATCTGGGATCTGGTACGGGGATTATTCCTTTGTTGCTTTATGGCAAAACCAGAGCGGCTTCGATCACCGGTCTGGAAATACAAGAACCGCTGGTAGAAATGGCCAGGCGGAGTATGGCACTTAATGATTTATCAGAGCAGATCCAGATTATCCAAGGCGATATTAAAGCGCCAGATGATAAGATACTACCAAACACGTATGATGTCGTGGTGAGTAATCCGCCTTATATGCGGGCCAAGGATGGACTCAAGAACAATTGCGAAACAAAAACAATTTCCCGACATGAAATTCTATGCAGCATCGAAGATATTCTCATTTTCAGTAAACGCATGTTAAAAGATCGGGGGCGTCTGTTTCTGGTTCACCGGCCGGAACGGTTAGGCGACATTATTTCATTGATGCGACTCTATAAAATCGAGGTCAAGCAGCTGCAATTTGTATATCCTTCAATAAAAAAAGAGGCGAATCTGGTTTTGATTGAGGGGCGAAAAAGTGGGAAGCCAGGGTTAAAAACCGATGCCCCCCTGATTGTTTATCAGCAAGATGGTGCATATACCCAGGAAATTTATGATATATATGGGATGAAAAAGCCGGAATAGTCAAACGATTTAATTTCGGTAGCGGTGGGAATAGACCAGTGCTCATGACTTTTGACACCCAGAAAAAAAGCGGGAGGAATCGATGGCATTTACATATTTTTTTAGAGATTTACATACCCTGGAGCTGATCTGCAACCATGCTATCCCGGAACTTTGGTCGAAGCCGACGATTAAGATCTGGGATGCCGGTTGCGCTATGGGGCCAGAGCCTTACACCCTGGCGATGTTGCTGCGGGAGCGGTTGGATCAGGGTGGTTTTGAAAGAGTGAAGATCCAAGCAACCGATATTGATGGCAGTGACCTGTTTGATCAGATTATTTGTCAGGCTGAGTATCCCCGGGAGCAGGTGCAGCGGATCCCCGCTGAAATTTTTGAAAAATATTTTATCAAGGTCGATAACCGGGATTTTTATCGGCTCAACGATGAGATCCGGGGGGCGGTAAGTTTTCAGAAGCATAACCTGTTGACCCTGAGAAGCATTGGCAATGATTTTGACCTGATCGTTTGCAAAAATGTTCTGCTGCACTTTAATGAACAGGAACGCATTGATGTGCTACGGATGTTTCATGATTCGCTGATGGATGGGGGCTATCTGGCCATGGAGCAAACGCAAAAGTTGCCAGCCGAATTAGCCGATCAGTTTGAAGCGGTGGTCTCAAATGCCCAAATTTATCAGAAACGCTGCCAATAAAAAAGGTGTCCAGAATTAAGATCCGGACACCTTCTTTTATGAACGGCCCCGTCGGGCCTTGAGAATACGAATGTCTTCCCCCAGAAAGGGGATGGTTTTAAAATGGCCACAGATCCGGGAGGAAAGTCGTTCGTCATAAAGCTCCTTGATTTTTAGAACCGACAGATTAGAGGAAATGATCATCTTTTTTTCGGCATTGAGGCGACTGTCAATCACCTCGTAGAGCTGTTTTTGACTGTATTCTGAAGAAAACTCAGCTCCTAAATCATCGATAATCAAAAGATCACAGAGCAGCAGCGGTTCATAAATCTCAGTTGAGGTCTTCTTCTCCCGGAACAGCTGATCCTGAATGCTGGCCACCAGGTGGGCAGCAGTGACATAGACAATCCCATAACCTTTTTCGGTGAGTTTATTGACGATGCAATTGGACATAAAGGTTTTGCCGACTCCGGGCGGACCGGTAAAAAGCAGCTGGTCTTCGATGTTTTCAAAATTCTGACAATATTTCAGCATATTCTGTTTAATACTAAGAGCGTTGGAACGATGACTGGCTGATCCCGAACCAATCGGCTGTTGGGAATAATAGTCAGGGTTAAAGCTCTCAAAGGTTTCCCGCTGGGCCCGGGTTTTTAAATCATAGCTGGAAAAACTGAGTTCAGCCAGACACTGATTCAGGCAGGCACAGATTCCCTCGGGGAGAATCCCTGAGTCACGACAAAGGGAGCAGTAATACGAGTGGTCAAGCAGGGCGGCTTTTGCTCCGGCCAGAGTTTTTTTTCTGTCTTCAAGCGCACTCATCTGCTGGCGGATAGGAGCGGTTTTATTGACTTCTTTGGCGATGGTGGCTCGGGTCAGGGCAACCCCCAAGCGGTTGATTTCATTATCCAGTTCAGAAAGCTCGGGAATCTGGTTATAAAGAATGGCTTTTTTCTGTCGCTGTTTAAATTGGTAGGCTTGCTGCTTTTCTTGCAGCAGGGCATAGGCTTCATTATAGGTCTTCATTGTTTATCTCCAGTTCCGGCCATAAATCCTCGGCATAATCAACTTCCATATCCAGGTAAGCCTGTTTTCGGGCATCGCTCATCGGTTCAAGGGACTCTTTATGAGCAAATTTTTGTTTTGGCTTGTCATTTTTGATATCTTCCAGGGTTTTAAAGCCTTGTTCGTGCCAATTCTTCAGAATGCCGTCAATATATTTCATATTGGGTTTGTTGGTGCGGGATAAGGCCTGGACAATGATTTCCATTGAAAAACCATAGTCATTAAACCAGGTATCCATCATCTGCCGCTCAGAAACCATCGGATTTCGCTGGATACCCAGATATTTGAAAATCTGATAATAGGCCGTTCGTTGATGCGCTGAGTTTTTGATATAGGCTTCGGCTTCGATATGATCACGAACCTCAGCCGTATAAAAACTTCTGGCTACGGTTTCCAGATACGAGACGACCTGGGTCGGGGTAAAGGTGCGATCTTTTTTATTGATCATGTTAATGGAATATTCGACAATCAGAATTACCGCTTCCGGAGTAAAATTATAGTCATCCAGCCAGCGCTTAAACAGCAACGTTTCTTTTTTTGTGATCGTCCGGCTTTCGTACATATCCTGGATGGTGGTGTACATCCGTTGAATCCGGTCTTCCATGCTATTGGAAGACTGGATATTTTTAGGTACGGTCGTCTCGGGGATCGCCTCATTTTTATAAAGAATGGTACCGGTGATATTATAAAAACGGACCAGGGCATCCCGGGTGCCGGTGTATTCAATGGCGATGATTTTTTCGGCGGCCCAATAGTCCCAGGCTTTTTTCACATCGGTTTCCAATAGATTCAGATCTTTGGCGATATCTTCGTTGCTGATGGGGGTCAGGCCCTGGTTAAAGCATCGCTTTAAGCCGTAAAGATAGACCTTCACGTAGTCTCCCCGGGCTGTTGGCATATAGTGATTAATAAAAATATTTTCGAGTGGGGTCACACCCAAGTCATCATGGCTGGAAACTAATTCAAAACGATTCATTTGTTACCTCAAGTTATGGATTAATATACTTTCTCACGACTAAAAATCTTTAGTTTTGATAAATAGTGTGTTAAGCTATTATATCACATTGAAAATAATTTGTGAGGAATTCCTGCTTTCATTAAGCTGGGAAAAGAATTCTTAAAGAGTATAAGAAAAACGGCTTTGTTGATAAAAAAACGGCATAAAATCGATACTTTTCTTGATAAAACTGAAACTTATGATATAATAACCAATTGGATATTGCATATACATTTGCACTGAAAGGAATAAATATGGATGCTTTTATTATAGAAGGAGGTAACCCCCTACAAGGCGAGGTTGCGATCTCCGGGGCGAAAAATGCGGTGCTGGGGATTATTCCGGCGGCAGTACTGTGTGCCTGCTCAAGTAAAATAGATAATGTTCCCGATATTAAAGATGTTAACAAAATGATTGTTATTCTGGAAAAACTGGGAGCTGAAATATATAGAGAAAAAGATACCTTAATCATCAATACCGAAAAACCGATCTCTTATGATGTGTCAGACTATGAAGAGGAAACCGGCCAGATGCGGGCCTCTTATTATCTGCTGGGAGCGCTGCTGGGAAGATACCGCAAAGCGATTGTGCCCCTGCCCGGCGGTTGCAACATCGGGGATCGCCCGATTGACCAGCATATCAAAGGCTTTCAGGCCTTGGGTGCAACCGTGGTGATTGAACATGGCCAGGTAAAAATGGAAGCTCCGGAACTGAGAGGAGCCCATATTTTTCTTGATGTTGTCAGCGTTGGCGCCACCATCAATATTATGTTGGCAGCCGTTCGGGCTGATGGCAAAACAATTATCGAAAATGCCGCTAAAGAACCCCACATCGTTGATGTGGCTAACTTTTTGAATTTGATGGGAGCAAACATCAAGGGTGCGGGAACAGACGTTATTAAGATTGTCGGCGTTGAAGAAATGCACGGCTGCGAGTATTCGGTGATCCCGGATCAGATTACCACGGGTACCTATATGATGGCCGCAGCAGCCACCGAAGGGGATATCTTAATTAAAAATGTCATTCCCAAGCATATGGAGGCGATCACGGCTAAGCTCAGCGAAATGGGGGTCATCGTTCTGGAAGAGGACGACGGAATTCGGGTTATTGGAAAACATCCATTAAAGGCAGTCAACGTCAAGACCATGCCTTATCCGGGTTTTCCCACCGATCTACAACAACCGATGGCGGTTTTAATGACGATTGCCCAGGGCACCAGCACCATCACCGAGAGTATTTTTGAAAGCCGATTTAAATACGTGGACGAATTACGACGGATGGGGGCCAATATTTCCATTAATAGTCGAACCGCCAGTATTACCGGGGTAAAGTCCTTATCTGCCACCAAAATCCGAACCACGGATCTGCGGGCCGGGGCGGCCATGGTGATTGCTGGTTTAATTGCTGATGGCGAAACAAAGATCACTGAAATTGTCCATATTGACCGGGGTTACGAAAATCTTCAGGAAAATCTGCGAAATCTTGGGGCGGTTATTCGTCGGGTTTCCGAGAAAGATCCAGCTTGCCTTTAGAGGTTTTTAGGGGCACGATACGATGACTATCTTAAATCCCGTAAAGTTAGGTTAAGTCAGGTTTAAGCATCATTCGCTAGGATAATCCTAACAATTCAGCTGGTCCTTGGCGCATTTAAATGGAATAATTTTACAAGATATTAAAATGAACAAGGGAGCAAGGATTGAAATTTTGCAGTTTATATAGTGGAAGTTCAGGAAATAGTTTATTTGTCTCAAACAACAGCACCAAAATACTCATTGATGCTGGCTTCAGCGGAAAACGAATCCAGTCTGCCATGGACGCCATTGAAGAAGATCCCCGGGAAATCGGTGGCATCATGGTGACCCATGAACATAGTGATCATATTCATGGGGTTGGGGTCTTGTCCCGGCGTTTTGACCTGCCGATTTATGCCAATGAAAAAACTTGGGCAGCAATGAAAAAGGACTTGGGAAAAATTGCCGAGCATAATGTAAAGATCTTTGATTTTGAAGAGCCTTTTATTATTCAGGATCTTCAAATTGAAGCCTTTAAAACATCTCATGATGCAGCGGATTCAGCCGGTTTTGTCATATCTGACGGCAAAAGCCGGTTGGGAATCGCCACCGACTCAGGGATTATTACGCCAGAAATGCGCAGTGCATTGTGCGGCTGTGATCTGGTCGTGCTGGAGTCCAATCATGATGTTTCAATGCTGGAAGCCGGATCGTATCCTTTCTACCTCAAACAGCGGATAAAAAGTGATTTTGGTCATCTATCCAATGAAACAGCCGGAGATCTGGCCTTGGCATTGGTACAGGAAGGGACCCGGAAACTGGTGCTGGCCCACCTTAGTCAGGAAAATAACTATCCATTGTTGGCCTATGAAACCACTGCCCGGATTCTTACTGGTTCCGGTGTGGTATTGGATGGAGATGTGAAACTTTCGGTGGCAAAGCGAAGCTGTGTGAGTGAGGCAATTAATCTATAAAGAACTTCAACTAAGATTGAGGTGAAACGATGAACGACGATCTGAAAAAAGAAAAAAAACCGAACTCCCTGATCATCGGCATGATCGGAGCCATTATTGGTGGCGTAATTGTTGGGGTACTGCTTCTAGGTGTCAACTTTTTTTTCGACAGTAATAGTGTAATCCAAGGTGCCAAGAACGAAATTATTGTCAATCAGGGTTCGGCGGACACGGTAGTTGAAGCCATTGCCCAAACCGTGCCACCATCAGTGGTGGGGATTGAAACAACCGGAGTGTCTATGACTGTTTATGGACCTCAGGAGGCGAGTGGCGTGGGTTCGGGATTCATCCTAACCAGTGATGGCTATATTGCGACCAACCAGCATGTGGCATCGGATGATGTATCGGCATTAAAGGTTTCGCTGGCCGATGGGAATACCTATGATGCCAAACTGGTCTGGTCGGATGCGACCCTGGATATGGCCATTATCAAAATCGATGCCAAGGATTTACCGGTATTGGAATTGGGAGATTCGGATAATGTGGTTGTTGGAGAACTGGCAGTAGCGGTTGGAAATCCGATGGGACTTAATTTTGAGCGAACCGTTACGGCAGGAATCATATCCGCTCTTAATCGGAGCATCCCATTGGAAAACGGGCTGGCAGAAGATCTGATTCAAACCGATGCGTCAATCAATTCAGGAAATAGTGGGGGCCCGTTAGTTAACAAAAACGGTGAGGTAATCGGGATTAATACCTATAAACTAACCACTGGGGAAGGTATGGGCTTTGCCATTCCAATCAATATTTTAAAACCGATTCTCAATGAAATTGTCGCAACCGGTAAATTTGATTCCACCGTGATGGGTATTACCGCTTATGATCGGGCGATTGCTGATTATTATCTGACTGACAGTGATGTCAATTTTAACGAAGGGATTTATATTGCTTCGGTACAACAAGGCGGTGGGGCCGCCAATGCAGGTTTGGCTGCCGGGGACATCATTAAAGAGATCAATGGTGTCAAAACCAATACCATGCTGAAAATGAAAGAAATTCTCTATGCAGTTAATGCTGGTGATAAGGTCAGTGTGACCTTTGAACGGAATGGGCAAAGTCAGACAAAAGATGTGGTTGTGACGGCGGGGCAATAAAGAGAAAACCGTTTGCATTGAAAATTTATGAAAATCACATTGACAGTCGATTTTTATGGTGTTATAATCAAAAATATCTTAAGGTAAGCTTAATAGAAGTCAAAGAAGACCGGACTATTAAGATGATACCTGGGATTTAAGACGCTTATCAAAGGTGATAACAGAAGTTTCTGTTATCACCTTTTTTTCAAACTAAAATAGGCAAATTAATTTATCAAAGGCGATAACAGTCATGAATGTTATCGCCTTTTTTTGAAGGATTTGTCTTTGACTATTGTTTGAATGAGAATAAGACAATGAATTGCCAGTGAACTAAGAACATTAGGCGAATTCCCCAAAAGACTGAAATTATAAATTGCATAAGAAGATGACTAAATGGTTTAAGATTATCATATTTAAATGATTGAATCAAAATAATTAAGAAAAGAGGAAGTTAAGATGATTAATTCTGGTGATGTCGCATTTGTTCTGATCGGTTCAATGCTGGTATTCTTTATGACCCCCGGCCTGGGATTATTTTATGGAGGGATGGTTCGGCGAAAGAACGTCATTAATACATTAATGTCGGTATTGTTTTGTTGTGGACTGGCGACCGTTATGTGGTTTGCCATCGGTTATTCAATCTCATTTGGAGAAGATGTTGGCGGTCTGGGTGTTGTCGGAAATTTGAGCAATGCTTTTTTTAGTGGGGTCAGTGCCACAGAAGCCGGACCTTATGCGGCCAATATACCGGGTGCCCTGTTTGCGATTTTCCAGCTGATGTTTTGTATTATTACACCAGCTATTCTGGTGGGAGCCTTAGAAGGCCGAATGAAATTTTCTGCAATGTTTATTTTTATTGCCTTCTGGTTATTGCTAGTCTATTACCCATTGGCTCATATGGTTTGGGGCTTAGGCGGCTTTATCGCCGGATTGGGAGCGGTCGATTTTGCTGGCGGAAATGTTATTCATATTAGTTCCGGAGTTTCTGGTTTGATTGCCTGTATCATCCTTGGTAAAAGAAAAGGTTATGGTATTTTAGCGTATCATCCGCATAACATTCCAATGGTTTTCACCGGGGGCGCGATTCTTTGGGTTGGTTGGTTCGCCTTCAATGGGGCATCAGCGCTGGCCGCTAATGGATTGGCGGTTCAGGCGATGGGTAATACAATGATCGCATCGGCTGCTGCAATGTTAAGCTGGATGCTGATGGAATCAATTCTTTATAAAAAAGTGACGGTTCTGGGGGCGGTGACTGGTGCTGTTATCGGTTTGGTGGCCATTACTCCGGGTTCAGGATTTGTACCATTTAGTGCGGCACTGGTGATTGGCGCTCTGGTTAGCCCCATCTGCTTATTTTTTATGACCAAGGTCAAACAGAAGTTTGGCTATGATGATTCACTGGATGCCTTTGGTTGCCACGGAATTGGCGGAATCTGGGGTGGTATAGCGACTGGTCTGTTTGCTCAGTCAGCCATAAACCCGATTGCGCAGTGGGACGGTTTGTTTTTCGGGGCAACCGAATTATTTGTGGCACAATTGATGGCCGTAGGAATTTCTGTTATCTATTCAGCTGCGATGACCACAGTCATAATGCTGGTGCTTAAAAAAGTCATGACTATCCGTGTTTCGCCGGAGGCAGAGGCATTGGGTCTGGATATCAGCGAACACAGCGAACAAGGTTACCCGGCTTTCTCGGGAATTGATCAATAGAACGATATTGAAATGTGGTTGAGGAGTCATGCCATCATGGCTTCGCAATCAGTAAAGAAAGGAAAAAACTTATGAAACTGATTGAAGCAATTATCCGTCCGGAAAAGTTGGAACCTTTAAAGGACGCATTTTTAGAAGCAAAGGTCAATGGTATGAACGTCCGTCAGATACTCGGATGCGGGAACCAATTTGGATGGGTAGCCCATAATCGGGGAACCTCGGTCATGATGAATATGCTACCTAAAATCGAAATAAAGATTGTGGTTGCCGATGATAAGGTTGAGGAAACTGTCCAACTGATTATGGATACCGTCCGAACTGGTGAAATTGGTGATGGTAAAATTTTTATCAAACCGGTGGAGGAGTGTATTCGGATTCGAACCGGAGAGCGGGGCGATATTGCACTTTAAAAGTTAGTGATTGAGGACTGAGACGATTATATTTAAATATAATCGTCTTTTTTTTGTGGCGTATTTTAAATAACTGTCAGCTTTGTGATTCTTGAAATTCTAGGATTGACTCCCGGGTTGAGTAATGCTATAATTCGACTTGCTGAGTCGGAAATGGGTCAGCTAAAATTAAATAGTAGCATCAACCTTAAATAATAGCGAAAAGGTTCAGTCGATTGTCAATGAAGAGGATCGACCCAGCGATGAACCGGATCTGAATTGCGATGATCAAAGGCGATAACAGTTTTTTTGTTGTCGTCTTTTTTTGCGTTGAGCGTCTGAATTACTGATTTATCAGATAATTCAATCAACTTATCAAAGGCGATAAGCATAGCGGCCGGCCATACGTGCAGGTTTTAAAGTGGGTTGATCAGATAATCACTGAACCCGATTTAGTGATTGGCATAAATAACGAAAAAAGAGAATTATGGAGGAAATTATGATTAATTCAGGAGATGTAACATTTATTCTGATTTGTACCATGCTGGTTTTTTTTATGACCCCAGGACTGGCACTATTCTATGCCGGGATGGTGCGACGGAAAAATGTGCTTAATACGATCATGTCAGTGGTGTTTTGCTGCGGACTGGCAACGGTGATGTGGTATATGGTGGGATATTCCCTGGCTTTTGGTCCGGATTTTGGCGGGTTTGGTGTGATTGGTGATTTAAGCAATGTGTTTTTCAGGGGCATTAGTGCATCGGCGCCAGGCCCCTATGCGGGTAGTATCCCGGGTCAGCTATTTGCTATTTTTCAACTGGTATTCTGTATGGTTACGCCAGCGATTGTGGTCGGTTCGCTGTCGGGAAGAATGCGGTTTTCGGCATTGTTTATTTTTGTAACGTTTTGGATGCTGCTGGTTTATTATCCAATGGCTCATATGGTTTGGGGTCAGGGTGGTTTGATTGCCGGTTTCGGTGCGGTTGATTTTGCCGGCGGTTTTGTCATCGAAATAAGTTCGGGGATTTCTGGCCTGGTGGCTTGTATTATTTTGGGATCCCGAAAAGGATATGGCATTAAGTCCTATCATCCCCATAATATTCCGCTGTTTGTCATCGGTGGGGCGATTTTATGGGTTGGCTGGTTTGCCTTTAATGGCGGTTCTGCCCTGGCTGCCAACGGTTTAGCGGTTCACGCAGTGGTGACCACCCTGCTGGCATCGGCAGCAGCGATGCTAACCTGGATGCTGGTTGAAATGGTCGCTTATAAAAAAGTGACGGTCATGGGTGCCATTACCGGTTCGATCGTCGGCTTGGTTTCCATTACGCCCGGAGCTGGTTTTGTACCGACCGAAGCGGCTTTGTTTATCGGCGCTGTGGTGAGTCCAATCTGCTTTTTCTTTTTAACAAAGGTGAAGGTTAAATTCGGCTATGATGATACCCTGGATGCGTTTGGTTGTCATGGTATCAGTGGGATCTGGGGGGTTATTGCCACCGGGCTGTTTGCTCAGACAGCCATCAATCCGGTAGCACAATGGAATGGGTTGTTCTTTGGTGACACCCAGTTATTTGTGGTTCAGCTTATTGCGCTGCTGATTGCGGTGCTTTATTCGGGAACAATGACGGCAGTGATTATGCTAATCCTCAAAAAGGTCATGGCAATCCGGGTCGCTCCCGAAGCCGAAGCCCTGGGTCTGGATATCAGTGAACATAGTGAAGAAGGTTATCCCGCTTTTTCTGGAATTGACCAATAGTGGCTGATCGACTAAAATACCAGAAGACAGTAATTCTAAAACGAAAGGATAAAGAAATGAAACAGATCGAAGCGATTATTCGTCCGGAAAAGCTGGAACCGCTCAAGGATGCTTTTTTGGCAGCAAAGGTCAATGGCATGAATATCCGGCAAGTACTGGGATGTGGTAACCAGTATGGTTGGGTAGCTCATAACCGTGGCACCTCGGTAATGATGAACATGATTCCCAAAATTGAAATAAAAATTGTAGTAGCTGACGACAAGGTTGAAGAAATAATTCAGTTGATTATGAGTGTGGTGCGAACCGGGGAAATTGGCGATGGCAAAATCTTTATTAAGTCAGTCGAGGAATGTATCCGGATTAGAACCGGAGAACGAGGCGATATCGCATTGTAAAAAATGGGGTCTAATCGTTTTAATGAAGCTCTCTATATTTGCATTGGTAAATATGGGGGGCTCTTTTATGTTTGCTCGTTTACAAAAACAAATGAAAGGATTGACATTTTCATCGATAATACTATAATTAAGGAATAGTTGCAAAATTTCAGAAATGAATATAAAAAAAAGTACAGATAGCGAGGTGAGGGAATGAAAAAAGTAGTGGATGATGAACGTCTGATGGTGAAAATCTGTGAGATGTACTATAACCAGGATATCAATCAAAAGTTGATTGCCAAAGAGTTGGGTCTTTCCCGTCCAACGGTGTCCCGGATTCTTCAGAACGCCAAGGAGCGAGGGATTGTCAAAATTATTATCGATCCTATTTTTGGTAACAACTATGTGGATCTGGAAAAAAAGCTGGAGAGTCGCTATGGCTTGAAAGAAGTTTTCATTGTGGATATGAAACAGGACAGCCGGGATCAGAAGGATGAGTTGGCTAAAGCGACTGCCAATTATCTCGAGCGGTTAATTAAAGATGATACGATTATCGGGGTTTCGATGGGTTCTTCCATTGGCCAGATCTATCGTTTTATCTCAAAGGGAACCTCAAAGCGGGTGACCTTCATTCCCCTCATCGGTGGGATCGGACATCTGGGTATGGAGCTGCACTCCAATACCATTGTCGAAGCTTTGGCAAAGGCTTTTGGCGGCGTTTCTTATTTGCTCCACGCCCCGGCCCGAGTGTCTGGAATCAAGATCAAAGAAGAATTAATGAAGGAGCCGGATATTAAGCGGATCATTAAAATGGGCGATGGGCTCGACGTAGCGGTGGTTGGGATCGGCGTGCCCAATCGCGGATCGGCGATTATGTCTACCGGCTATTACGATGAAAAAGACATGGAAACCATGCGCAAAAAAAATGTGGTGGGTGATGTCTGTATGCAATTTTTTGATATCAATGGCAGCACTGAAGCCTTTGAGTCTGATAATTGTGTGATTGGGGTTGACATCAAGAAACTTCGGCGGGTTCCCCATTCCATTGGTGTTGCCAGTGGTTCTGAAAAAGCCCGGGCGATCCAGGGGGCCATCAAAGGCGGTTTCATTAATGTCCTGGTTACTGACGTGGAGTGCGGAAAAAAATTGCTGGAATTCGATGACGTTTTTGAACACGTGGAAAAAATTGGATTCGGGACTCCAGAAATAAAGAGGGCCGACTGAAAATGATATTGTCAAAAGAGGAAGCCTTAAGAGATGTTAAATTATTTGCTCTGGATATGGATGGAACATTTTATCTGGGAAACGGTTTAATTGATGGGGCACTGGATTTTATCGAAGCGCTCAGAAGCCATCAAAAAGATTTTATTTTTATCACCAATAATTCATCCCGGGGATCCAGCTTTTATCAGGAGAAACTAAAAAAAATGGGCTGCTTTGTGGAAGCCGACCAGATTATTACCTCCGGGGATGTGACCATAAACTATTTAAAAACCTATTATCCCGGACAATCGGTCTATCTGATGGGCACGCCGCTATTGGAGGAGCGCTTCCGGGAACATGGCATCAACCTGGTCCAGGAGCAGCCAGATGTGGCAGTCGCCAGCTTTGATACCACCCTGACCTACGAAAAGCTCAAAAAAATCTGCACCTTTATTAACAATGGCGCAGTCTTTTTATCCACCCATCTGGATTTGGTCTGTCCCACCGAAACTGGTTTTATCCCCGATTGCGGTTCGATGTGTGCTTTAATTACCAAATCCACCGGAGTGGAACCAAAATATTTAGGTAAGCCCTTTCCCGAAACCATGGAGATGATTTTAGCCATTACCGGGCATAAAAAAGAGGACGTGGCCTTTGTCGGCGATCGTATCTATACCGATGTGGCCACTGGCGTCAATAACGGCGGTAAGGGTTTTCTGGTGCTGACTGGAGAGACAAAAATGGCGGATGTCGCGAATTCAGCAGTGGTTCCGGATTGTGTTTTTGACTCGCTGAAAGAAATGATCAACTATCTATAAGCCTGTTTATTTTAGTCAAAAAGGGGAAGATAATAAGAAGACGAATCGAACATGTTGATGACGGGAACGAATAAATGAATAAACGGAAAGGAATGAAAGATTCATTAACAGGTAAGAAGTATGCATAGCAAAACAGTTACGATTATTAATCCCAGCGGTTTACACGCCCGGCCAGCGGCGGAGTTTTGTCAGAAGGCCGGAGAATTCAGAGCAGATATCCGCATTAAAAAACTGGGCGACGATTCCAAAGAGGGTGATGCCAAATCGCTCTTGAGTATTATGGCAACGGGGATTGGGCAGGGCGATGTGGTTGAAATTTTTGCCACCGGTGAAGATGAAATGCTGGCCGTGGAAACCCTGGTGGCACTCGTCGGCAGTGGTTTTGGTGAAGTGTAATTATTATAAGACGTAAAAAAAACACCGTGAGGTGTTTTTTTTAGTGGGCGGATATTCGATCAGGTATACGCCCCGGGTTATTTTTGTAAATAATCGATTTTAGATCGGCTTGACGCCACTGCAGTTCGTCCAGGTTGATACCGAAGTCCAGTTGACCCTGGGTGGCGATCAGGAGATGTTCCAAATTGCAGTTGCCGGCCCGCTCACCGATGCCGAAGAGGGTGGTATCGGCATATTTGGCGCCGGAGCGGAGTCCCTGGATGGAGTTGGGCACGGCCATGCCCAGGTCGTTGTGCATGTGTACCTCAATGTCGATGTTGTCGGGAATCCGGCTGATCGTTGCCTTGCAGAGGCTGGGCGACATGATCCCCACGGTATCGGAGAAACGCAGGGTGGTAGCTCCCAGATCCCGGGCGGTTTCAATCAGTAAAACGACGAAATTCCAGTCGGCCCGGGAGGCATCCTCCAAACCGATGGTTAGTTCTCTTTTCTCATCGTGGATAGCCGCGGCGCAGGCACTTAGGGTTTCCAGCACCCGGCCTCGGGTGGTGCGCAGCTTCTCGCGAATCAGCAGATCTGAAGCCGGGACACAAACATGAATAATGTCGGCGCCGCAGCCGATGGACTGGCTGATATCAGAGCGGTTCATCCGGTTCCAACCAATAATCTGCGCTTTCTGACAGGCCAGCTTGATTTTTTCAAAGGCCCGGCATTCCTCTCTGCCCATGGCCGGGGTACCGGCTTCGATCCGGGCAACCCCCAGGGTATCCAGAGCTTTGGCGATGGTGACTTTTTCGCGGACAGAGAAGGCGATCCCGGGGCTTTGCTCGCCGTCTCTTAAGGTCGTATCAACAATATATCTGTTTGTCATTTTGCACCTCTCTGGCAAGGGTTCGCAGTTCCCGATCGGACAGGTTTCGGCCTAACTGAGTGCAGTGGGATTTGATATGTTTTAAAATGCTATGGGCGGCTGACTCAGATAATTGCGAATCGTTTAGTTTATACAACAGGCTTTGGCGGCCGGAGTGTTTGCCCAGGACAATTTCTCGCTGGTTACCAACGCTTTGGGGACTAAAGGGTTCATAGGTATTGGGGTTTTTTAATACCCCATCCACATGAATACCGGATTCGACCTTGAAAATATCGGTTCCGATGATCGCCTTCATTTTGCCAACCGGCTGGCCGGACAGTTTTTCATAAAGGTCACGCAGCTCACTTAAAACCGATAAGTCACCGGTAAACAAATCAGGTTGACTTAGTTTTAGCCCCATCAGCACTTCTTCCAGCGGTGGGAAGTTATGATGGTTGGCAAAACCGCAGCTGATACTCTGCCCGCCAGCCAATAGCCATTCCAGAGCGATGGCAGTGGCACAATGGTGGTGATTGCCGGGGCAGAGATCCAGAGTGTCAATACCGCTGTCCAGCAGGGCCTTAAAAACTTCTGAATAATCACGGGTCATCAGGTCTTCCAGCCCGGTGATCCGGATCTTTTGATGGTGACAGGAATGTAATTTGCCAACGGGAATATTTTTTTCCGCCAGCTCATTTGGCTCCAGTTTCCAGAGGGCTTTCGGTTCTTTCGTCCCTGGGCCAGCCGAAGCGAGCGATTCGGGAAGAATCCGGGTTAGAAAAAAACGTCGCTGCCCCAACCATTGTTTTAAACCGGCAGCAGTGACCGGAAAATTAAGCCGGTCAACCAGCTCCGGGATCAATTCGATTTTGGTGACGCCACAGGTAAAAAGCAGGTCACAGAAATGGTTAAGATCCTGGCTGGTCATCCCGGACGTATTAAAGGTTGTCAAGGTTCGATCAATAATAGTAACCATTTGTGTACCCCGCTTTCGTTTGTTTTAATTTAAAATTGATGCTGCCAATGTTAGGGCAGCATCAATTGGTGTAGTATAAAATAAAAGATTAGCCCAGTACCGACAATTGTTATATCATGTTGTGTGCCTCAAGGCGAACAGTTGCGGAGCTATAACATAATAGGGTGGCATTCTTGCATTCGCAACTGTACGAATTGTGCGCATTCAACAGATTAACAATTGGTCGGTACGGTAGTATGGCACTACCCCAAGAGAGCTAAATAATCAGGTCTTCGACCACCTTGCCGCCTTCGATGTGTTCGTCCATAATCCGTTCCACATCGTCGACGGTCACCTTGCCATACCAGACGCCTTCGGGATAAACAACCACGATGGGGCCCTTGTCGCAGATGCCGAAACAGCCGGTGTTGTTTAACATGACATCACCGGATAATTCCCGCTCGTCGATTTCTTCAAGAAAGGTCTGCAGGATTTTGACTGAATCCTGTTGAAAACAATACCCCTGTTGGGTGCCGTTGATCCGGCAGCTGGTGCAGATAAAAATATGATGTTTAGGACTAACCATTTTTAAATTCCTCCTGATACGTTTATAAATAGTTTTAAATGATAATAATTGTCAACTTTACCGACGGAAAGTCTGTCTAAAAGTTAACCCAGTACCGACAATTATTACATCATGTTGTTTGCATCGGAGCGAACAGGTTGATAAACCTGTCCGATTCCGCAGCAAACAACAGATTAATAATTGGTCGGTACGATAGAGCAATGCTAGAAATTACCGGCCGTGCGCAGTTCGGACTTTAAGATTTCCTGGGCGGCGGTTTTAACAGCATCTTCAATCCGGTCGTAGGTTGTGAAGACCTTGATACCCTTGCTTTCTAACCGTTTGGTGGGTAGATCACCGATACGCATGGTGATGGTACCGTCGCAATCATTTAGGGCTTTTAGAATGGTGCCGATCTTATCTTCCTTTTCGTCACATTCTTCTTCGCCGCTGCAATACTTGCCGATCACCCGTTTTTCTTTAAACTGAACCTCGTCGTCAAGGTAGTCATAGATATACAGTTCAGAGGCCTGGCCGAAATGCTGATCCACCAGCATCCCGCCTTTGGAGGTGATCGCAAAGCGCAATCCCTTTGGGGACACTATGGTCTTTGATTCACTTCTGGCTTCATTTTCCCGGAAATCCAGGGAGATGTCGCTGTCCAGCTTGCCGATGGCATCAGCCCGGCATTGTTTGCAGTGATACATTTGTTTTAGATGAACACCGCACTTATCACGAATCGCATTGATTTCGCGGTTGGTGGCGATTTTTAAACCTTCAAAGGCGGAGCCTTTCACGGGAATCAGGGGCATCACATTGGAGATAAAACAGCCCATGTCTTTGACCGTTTTGACCACTTCTTCGATGTGGGTATCATTGATTCCCATCAGGGTGACCGTATTGATTTTGACAATCCCCCCTTCATCAATCAGGAGCTTGATCCCGGAAAGCTGGTTGGCCAGAAGAATTGAAGCAGCGGCTTCGCCATGGTAGCGGTTTCCCATAAAATCCACATGTTTGTAGATTTTGGCACCGATAGCCGGATCAACCGCATTGACGGTAACGGTAACATGGGATACCCCCAGTTTGGCCAGCTCTTTGGCATAGTAGGGGAGCATTAAGCCGTTGGTGGATACGCAGAAGGTAACATTGGGGTCATGCTCATGGATTAATGTCAGGGCTTTTCGGGTTTGTTCAAAGTTTGCCAGCGCATCTCCGGGGCCGGCTATGCCGACAACGGTGAGGTTGGGCACCTTTTCTTTAACCAGTTTATATTTTTCAAAAGCGGCCTCGGGGGAAAGAATGTCGGTGGTCACGCCGGGACGGCTCTCGTTGGGGCAATCAAATTTGCGGACACAGTAATTACACTGAATATTACATTTAGGGGCAATGGGGAGGTGCATCCGGGCGTTTTTCTGGGAGGCACCACAGCTATAGCAGGGATGGTTGGCGGTTTTTTCCTCAATGGTCTGAGCCTGCGGGGTTAGTGGGTCAGTAGTTTTTTTGTATTCCAGAACTTTCATTTGTGCCTCCGTTTCCGGCTCTAATCCGTATTTGGATTTGGGCCCTTCATTATAATAGGTGTTGTATAGGGTTTCCCGGAATCCCCCTTCCACTGTTTTAAGAATGGTGTTGGTTATCTGATCCAGGAGAACCTGAGAGCCTTCATAGCCCAAGGTCCGAACCCGCTGGCCGCCGATGCGGTCATGGATCGGAAAGGCACAGCGGATCAAGGGAATCCCATGTTTTTCTTCAATCCGGCGGCCATCGGAATTCCCCAGCATCAGGTTGGCACCGAGTCGCAGGGCCTCTTCTTCAATGGTTTCAAAGTCAACATCATTTAAGATCACGTAGTTGTCAACAAAAAGCACATCAGCCAGTTTGGAAAGCTCGGCTTCAATCTTTTCTTTAAGCTGGGGACAAGCAGAACCAGTGGCGGCGATCACGGGCATCACGCCATTTTCACAACAGAGCCGAACCGCCGAAACGACAAAATCGGGTTCGCCGAAGATGGCAATGCGACCCAGGGCATTGTATTTATGGGAGTCGACCATACCATCAAGATAACGCCCTCTTGCTTTAACGATTTTTTCAGGAATGCTCTTTTTCGACAGTTCGGACAAGAGGTCCATTAAGGCATCGGTATCCCGGAGTCCCATTGGCAGGTTCAGCCGTTTGTAGGGCACGCCATAGTTTTCGTAGAGATAAACCCCCGGGGATTCGTCAGGCTTGATGGTGTCGGACAGTTCGATGGTAGCCCGGGCTCCGGCCATTTTCTGGATTTCTGAAATAGGGGTGCCATGCATCGGCAGCCGATAATAAGAACTCTGGTGGACACCGTCGAGATTTTCGGAAAGATCTGGAAGGAGGATATACTCCAGTCCAAACTGATCCAGCACATCTTTTAAATAACGGGTATCTGCCGGGGAAATCATGGTCGTGACGATGTTGATCTTATTATGTTTGGCAGTGTCCATCTCGACATGGGAGACAATCGCCTGGAGCGCCCGGGTGAAGCCTTCAAATTGGGTGCCGCCGTAACCCGCTGATTTGACCGGAATTATTTTTACCGTCTCATCAGGATGAGAAGCGTAGAAATTTTTGATGATAAACTCAATGTCTTCGCCGATGGTTTCGGCCAGACAGGTTGTCGAAACGCCGATGACTTCGGGTTGATAAAGTTTGATCAGATTTTCCAGGCCGATGATCAGATTTTTTTCACCGCCGTAAACGGTCCCTTCTTCAGTCAGGGAAGAGGAGGCGATGTCCACCGGCTCATTGTAATGGGTGGCCATATGGCGGCGGATATAGGTGCTGCAGCCCTGGGATCCATGGAGGATATTCATACATTTTTGAATGCCATAAAAAGCATTGGCGGTTCCCATCGGCATGCACATTTTACAGGGATTAATATTTAGGTTGACTAAATTTTTAGACATTGTTGATACCTCCTATGATTTCCCAGACCGGACTGTTCATCGACAGGTTGATTTCTGAGGCGAAGTTCAGGGTTCCTTCGTAGCCCGCCAGAGGATGCTTCCGTTCATGGTTGTGGTCACAGAAGGCTACCCCCAGTTTATAGGCCAGCGGCCGTTCCTTGACGCCGCCGACTAATATATCGGCTCCCATTTCCTTCATAAAGGCTTCCAGTTCGGCTGGATTGGCATCGTCTAAAATGACGGCATCCTCGTCGACCAGATGCGAGATAACTTCGTAATCATCCTTGCTCCCGGTTTGGGTGCCGACCATCACGGTGTTCATGCCAAATTCGTGAAACTGGCGGATCAGAGAGATTGCTTTAAAGCCGCCACCGACATAGATAGCGGCTTTTTTTCCTTCAAGATTTTTGCGATATTTATTTAAAAGAGGAATGACTCTATTTTTTTCTTCTTCAATAAAGGTTTTAGCGCGCTTGATCACGTCTTTATCACCGACCGCATAGGCAATCCGCATCAGTGAATCGGAGGTGTCGGTGACGCCGAAAAAGCTGACTTTAATAAAAGGAATTGAAAAGGCTTCTTCCATCTGTTTGGCCAGATAGGTCATTGAACCGGCACATTGAACCAGATTGAGTTGGGCTGTAGGGGCTTGTTTTAAATCCTCGACTTTGGCGTCGCCGGTAATATTGGCAACGACTTCCACGCCGATCCGTCTTAAATAATTTTTGATGATCCACATTTCCCCGGCCAGGTTAAAGTCGCCGAGTATGTTGACCCCACATGT
Source organism: Acetobacterium wieringae (assembly GCF_023700225.1). NCBI lineage: Bacteria > Bacillati > Bacillota > Clostridia > Eubacteriales > Eubacteriaceae > Acetobacterium > Acetobacterium wieringae. The sequence continues at coordinate 3,025,041 of NZ_CP097897.1, read as the reverse complement.
TTTTTCGGGTAAAACGTCTGGGGTAACCAGGCTCATGATGGCATTACAGGCCATTTTATAGCCGGTTTTCTTGGTTCCGGAGAATCCTGGGGATTTAACAGCGATGACCCGGATGCCGTACTTTGCTTCGGCGTTGCGACAGACGGCGTCGATATCGTCACCGATGACGCCGACAATACAGGTGGCGTAAATAAAAATGACTTTTGGGGCATGACTGGCCATGATTTCATCAATGGCGGCCACCAATTTCTTTTCGCCGCCGAAAATGACGTCTGTTTCCCGCAGATCAGTGGAATACGAGTTGCGATAGCCTTCTTCGCCGCTGGATAGACTGCCGCGGATATCCCAGGTGTAGCTGGCACATCCAATCGGGCCATGAACAAGATGGAAGGCATCGGTGATGGGGTTTAAAACGACCCGGGCGCCACAGTAAACACAGGCCCGTTGACTGACAGCCCCAGAGACACTGGCGGACTCACACTTGATGCCGTCGCCGCTGCATTCCGAAAAACGGATCGACTGGGCTCTTTCTGGTAAAATTGCCGCATCATTTTTCATTGTACAGCCTCCTTTCAAATAAGGGGAAGAAAATCCCCCCTGGTGTTTGTTTCTAAGAATCGTCCTGGAGACAATCACCAAATCGTTGTCTGCTACAAGATCGGACAGGCGCGCCTGTTCGCCTTGATGCAGACACCTGATTTATGATTGTCTCCGGACTTACTTCTGTTTGCTATCTGGGGGTATATATAAGATTAACCCCAGTTGTAGATAATGAGATAACCCAGTACCGACAATTGTTACATTACCATTTCCAGATCTTCATCTTCACAGTCACGGTCTTGACGGTCCATGAGCGCATTGAGGATCAGTTCAGCCAGTCGGATGGCACCTTTGTAACCAACGATCGGCATGTAAGAGTGAACATAACGGTCGATGATCGGGAAACCAACCCGAACCAGCGGGATGTCTTCGGCCCGGGCGACTTGCTTGCCATGGGTACCGCCGATTAATAGGTCAACGGGATCATTTTTAATCCATTGGTGCAGTTCAAACAGGTCACCGGCTTGCTTGGCAGTACAGCCTTCAACGCCGAATTTTTCCAGTAAAGCGTACGCTTTTCGATCAAACGCAGCGCCGGGGGTACCGGTTACCATGTACTTGGGGATCATGCCCATTTCCAGAACGATCTGAGCCATCCCCAAAACAGTGTCCGGATCGCCGAAAATAGCCACGGTTTTGTTGTGGGTGTATTGATGAGAATCCAAGAGGATATCCATTAACTGGCCCCGTTCTTCTTCAATTTCATAAGGCACTTCATTTTTAGAGAACTGGTTCAAAGCCATAATGAAGGCATCGGTATTTTCGACACCAATTGGCAGTGGCAGGGTTTTGTAAGGCACCTTGCATTTTTTCTCCAGGGTGTCAGCGGCAAATTCAGAGGTCAGTTCGCCTAAGCCCAGACTCATTTCACAGTTGCCCAGATCCCGGATATCAGCAATAGTGGTGCCGCCTTTGGGATACATGGTGTAATTGCCGGTCATTGGGGCATCTAAAACGCCGCTGGTATCGGGCAGCATAATGAACTCGGTACCCATCAGCTTCATCAGCCGTTTCATTTCCCGCATGTCGCCAGGGTTGACAAAGCCGGGGAAGAGGGCCAGTTTGCCATTTTTTTCGCCAGTTGATTCAGATAGATATTTAATAAATCCGGAGATCATGTTATAATAACCGGTAATATGTGAACCAACATAGCTTGGCGTATTGGTGTGAACGACCAATTTGCCTTCAGGTACTTTGGCATCCTGGATGTAACCACTCAGGTCATCACCGATGGTTTCACTCAGACAAGTGGTATGCACTGCAATGATCTCAGGGTCGTAAATATCAAAAATGTTTTTAATCGCCGTTTTTAAGTTGGAGCCACCGCCGAATACGGATGCTCCTTCAGTAAATGAACTGGAAGATGCAATAGCTGGATCTTTAAAGTGTCGGGTTAAAAACATCCGATGAAATGAACAGCATCCCTGAGAGCCATGGCTGTGGGGCATACATTGGTGGACGCCCAGGGCTGCGTACATCGCACCGACTGGTTGACATGTTTTTATCGGATTGATTCGTAGGGTGGATCGGTCCGATAATTTTTTTGGGGTTAATTCTAACATTATTCCATACCTCCTAAGCTGCCAACTAACGTGGGTTCACTTTTCCATGGGGCTTGAACCATATTCCAAACCGGGGTATAAGTGGCCATTGTAATGTCTTTGGCGAAATTGAGTGCTCCTCTGAATCCAGCGTAGGGACCGCTGTAATCATAGGAATGTAGTTGTCGTGAGGGAACTCCTGATTTTTGAATAATAAATTTGTCTTTAATTCCCGAGAAGAAAATATCAGGTTTTAATAGTTTTAAAAATTCTTCTGTTTCAAAATGGTTAAAGTCATCGGTAATGATGGCACCTTCGGAAATATCAGACCATAAGCCATCATATTTTTCCAGCGGAACACCGGCGGCTTTCAAAGCTTCAAGTTTTTCGGGCGTATGGAAGGTTTTGTAATTTGCTTCGTCTTTAGTGACCGTAATACTTTCAATGTTTTTGGAATCGGCATCCATTTTAATCGTCGGAATCACATCACGACCTTCGTAGTCGTCACGATGTCCAAACTCGTAACCAGCCAGGATAACTTCCACTCCCAACGATTTTAACAGATTGATATAGTGGTGGGTTCGTGATCCGCCAACGTAAACAGCGGCTTTTTTACCATCCAGTTTTGATTTATAATAAGACATTGCTTCGGAAATTTCATCGAGTTCTTCAGCAATAACTGCTTCGGTACGAGCCAGTAATTCGGGATCATCAAAATACAGAGCAATATCCATTAAAGACTTTTTAATCCCATCGACACCGATGAAATTAACCTTGATCCAGTCCATGCCGTATTTGGTTTTCATCATTTCGGCAATATAGTTGATTGAACGATGGCATTGAACCAGGTTCAGATCGGCGGTATGGGCATTTTTAAGATGATCATAGCTGCCGTCACCAGTCATGACAGAGACCACGTTGTAACCGATGCGCTTTAAGATCCGCTCAACTTCCCAGCCGTCACCACCGATGTTGTATTCACCTAAAAGGTTAACCGAGTATTTCTGAGGTTCGGCATCACCGGTACCGATAATGTATTTCATCAAACCGTTGTTGGCAATATGGTGACCGCCGGATTGGCTGACGCCCTTATACCCTTCACAACTGAAGGCTAAAACCTTGATGCCGTACAGTTTTTCAGATTCTGCAGCCACCGCATGGATGTCATCACCAATTAATCCAACCGGACAGGTGGAGCTGATCATGATACATTCCGGGTTGAAAATTTCAACCGCTTCTTTGATGGCCTGGCGTAATTTTTTTTCACCGCCGAAGACGATGTCGGTTTCCTGCATGTCAGTGGAAAAACTGTATTGAGTAAAGTCTTTGGTGTTTTCATCACCCTTGGCTTTGTTTCGTCTTGTTCCCCAGGTGTAGTAGGCACAACCGATGGGGCCGTGAACGATGTTGACAACATCTTTTAATGGGCCGATAACAACCCCTTTACATCCAGCGTAGCAGCAGCCACGATTGGTCATAATCCCGGGAATCGCTCGGGTATCGGCAGCGATGACTTGCGGTTCACCGCTTTCAATTTCTATGACATGTTCTTTTCGGTTTTTATATATTTTAGAGCTGTATTTATCGAGTACTTTATCTCTAGAATCCATTCAAATCACCTCTTTCTAAAATGCATCCGCATTTTTTTCGCCACTTCGTACCCGAATGGACTCTTCAATTGGGATGACAAAAATTTTACCATCACCGGGGTTCCCGGTTTGATTGTTGTCAATAATAATGGAAACAACCTTGCTGACATCCTCGTCTTCACAAATCACGGTGAAAAATCGTTTCGGAATTAAACGGGAGGATTCGGTTAATGCTTCACCCATGGATGAGACGGGCATCTCACCAGCGTCAACAATATCCTGAATGATCGATAAATCAATACTTTTCTTGCCACGACCAAGCACCTTTAAACAGGTAAAAGCAGGATAGCCTTCGTTGACAAGGGCTTCTTTGGTCTGGTTTACTTTATTTTGCCTGATAATCGCCATAACTTCTTTCATATCAATTCCTCCTTTTACAGGCCGGCTGTTCCAGTACTGATTGTATACGCTTCTTCTACGGGAGAAATGAAAATACGACCATCTCCAAAAGTACCTTCCTTGCCAGTTTTTGCATATTTCATAATTATTTTTACAACATCATCTTTGTCTTCGTCTTTGACAATACAAAGCAGCATGACTTTGGGGATTTCATCATAATAAACGTCCCCAACTTTAATACCTTTTTGTTTTCCTCGTCCATATACATCCAGTTTTGTTACAGCTGAGAATCCAGCGGACAACATTTCGGATAAAACAACGCCTGTTTTTTCAGGTCTGATAATTGCGCGTACCATTAACATATGTAAAACCTTCCTTTCGCTCTTAAAGCATTAATCTTAATGTACCGACTAAATGTCCATCAAGCCGTGTTCCATCAACAGTTCTTCCAAACGATCCTGATGCATTGGGGTAGGCACTACAAACATTTCATTACTGTCGACAGCAGCAGCCAAATTACGGTATTCCTGAGCCTGGTTGGCAGTGTCATCAAATTCCAGAACGGTTTTTTTATTGATTTCGGCCCGTTGAACCATGTTATCACGGGGTACAAAGTAGATCATCTGGCTGCCCAGCTCTTTTGCAAAGGCATCAACCAGTTCTTTTTCGCCATCAACATTACGACTGTTACAGATGATCCCACCAAGTCGAACGCCGCCACTTGAAGCATATTTCTGAACCCCTTTTGCGATATTGTTGGCAGCATATAAGGCCATCATTTCACCCGATGCGACGATGTAGATTTCCTGCGCTTTACCTTCACGGATCGGCATGGCAAAACCACCACAGACAACGTCACCTAATACATCGTAGAAGACATAATCCAGATCGTCGGTGTAGGCACCGAGTTGTTCCAGCATCCCGATGGAAGTAATAATTCCCCGGCCAGCACAGCCAACACCGGGTTCCGGTCCACCTGATTCCACACATTGAATGCCCCGGAATCCTGGTTTTAAGATCGCTTCCAGTTCGATTTCTTCGCCTTCTTCACGAAGGGTATCCAAAACGGTTTTTTGTGCCAGACCACCAAGCAACAACCGGGTTGAATCCGCCTTTGGATCACATCCGACTACCATAATGTTTTTGTCCATTAAGCCAAGTCCGGCTGTCAGGTTCTGGGTTGTGGTTGATTTACCAATACCACCTTTTCCATAAATAGCGATTTGTCTCATAATCTGTTCCTCCTGAGTGTGAAAAATTTAAGATCCAATGCAAGTTTTTGAGCAAAAATAAAAGAAGTCCTGGCCTTTCACAACAGTGTAAATGGTAAGACTTCCTTGTCTAAAAAACTTATTTTGTTTTGCATAAACGAAAAGGTCTTAATCGGCCGCCCTGATTGAGCACCAAATTAAGACCTCTTTGTCTAAATAGGGATAGATGTGAGGGTAACAAAAAGGTCTCAGCACTTACCCAATTGTAAGGAGCTGAGACCACATTGTCTTTGTCAAATCCGTATTGCATTGTTTTCTATGGGCTTATTATCCATGGAATTAAGGGATAAGTCAAGCTGCTTCGCTTGTAAACCCTTTTCAAAGTGAAATGGGTTTAAGAATTGGCTGGCAGTGCGAGTGTTTTTTTTGAGCCCAAACCGGGATTGTACTTTAGTTTGTTGATGCGTTTAATAACTGTCAGATAGGATGAAATCATTTTCACGGGTTGCTAATGTATTTTGAATCAATTGACAAATTCTTGCTTAAATAAAACTTAAGAGATCCTTAAATATCACCCAAACGATCAGCCACAGCTGGAGCAGGAAGAACAGTCGCCGCAGGATTTTTTCATTGGATCATGAACCAGTATGGACCGGACGGTGGCGGTTTTTAAATCAACTGTTACAATATTATCCTGAATGATTTCCATTTTGCCATCACTAAAAACAATGGTCATCGGTTCGGGAACAAGTACCTCCGGATCCAGAGTACCCGGTTTCATCAGCGGCTGGACGAACTGCTTGCCTTCCGGGGCGGTGATCATCAAACCGTTGTTGCCGGTAATCAGGGAGCGGACCTTCCCGGCGGGGGAATAGTTCACTGAATTTTCGTCGCAATTAATGCCATGAGCGTTGCTGTCATAGGCGATCACAATCCCGATCGGGGTGACAATGGGTTCGGGCAGGGCGGGTTCAAAACTTTTCAGTATGCCGTTTTCATATAAGGAGAAACCGTAGCGCACCTTCACCAGCCCATCGGGACTATTGATTTCGATGGTTTCCTGAGGCCACATGGTCAGACTCTTCAGTGCCCCGCTTTCATAAAAGCAGAGGCTCACGACCTTGGCGGAAAAGGCTCCCACCGCCAGATCAAAGGCCATTGGTTTGGCCAGGGTATATTCGTCATGCTCGGTCCAGTAGCCGTTAATCCGACCGTTTAAGGGGAACAAACGGTGGATCCGGCCATTTTCATAAAAGCTGATTCGTTCGGCGGACAGGTTTCCCAGAGAGGTGATCACCTCAGTCGCATTTTCCAGATCGATACTTTTAATCTGGCCGCTTTTAAAAAATTCCAGGGCCAGCCCCTCCCGATTTCTCAGGTTGGCCGGACCATAGTGGGGAATCAGCATCCCGACTGGGGTATTGATGGTATTGGGTTCGTCGAAGGCACAGCCTTTGGGTGAGCCGTCGGTATAGGTTTCTAAATAGGTGACCCCGGCGAGGGGGCCATAGTTTTCAGTTTGGCAGGTTGGCATAATAAGCTCCTTCTATTCACAGACGACATGGGTAATCACCACATGCGTAGCGGAATTGTTTTTATTTTCGACCCGGTATTGCATCTGCATTGCCGGTAACTGGTGTTCAAACCATGGCGGGATATGATCACAAACCAGCTTAAGGGCATAAAATGGCGTTTCTTTTAAAAACGGCAACAGCGCTGCTTTTGAACTGAGCTCCGGGTGTTTTCTCTGTACCTCGGTTAAATCAAAATGGTAATATCCGGGGATCTCGGTTTCTACCGGTGTCCGGGATAATAAAATAGCATCGGCCTGTGCGTCCTCATTCTGGCTGATGAGATCGGCCTGGATGGCGTCCAAAAGTTCGGGATCAAAATCTTCAGATTCACAGATAACAAAGCCGGAACGGTCAAAAATCTGATAGGGGACGCCGCTGATTGATTTGGCAATAATAATCCGGCAGTCATTGAAGGCACCCAGCATCTGGCTGATGTTTTCCCGGATCGAAGCCAAACCACCCGATAGATCACATGAAAAAGGAATCCGCTCGGATGGACTCCAGTGGGCTGCTTCTTTGGAAAAGAAGACAAAATTCGACATCTCATCAAAGCGGGCCAGTTGGCCGTTGTCATCACAAAAGACCGCCATCAGGTTTAAATTTTCTTTCATTTGTTTACCTCTTACGATTAAATCTTATAATACGAAATCCAGTGTAAATTAGTTGTAGTATAGCACAGAAATAAAAAAGCGAAACGCAATTAACACGAAATCCGGTGAAAAACGATTGCAGAAATTTGGGACTTAAGTAAAGTTTGATTTTTTAGTAAACGGTAAAAAGCAGAAAGAAAAACACCCCTTGTGCAGTCAAAGGGTGTTGGTTAGGGAATAGACTAGTTTAGATCATCATCGCTGAACTGGTTTTCCAGTTTTTTCTGGCGTTTTTTTACCAGGGTGCCGGTAATAAACAGGGCGACAAAGATCAGGGCAAACAACATCGCAAAGATAAAGGCCGTCAGAGCGCCCAGGGCCAGCAAATTGTCTTTTAAATAAGCGTGATTTAGATACATCGTAATGGCATAAATGACGGCAAAAGAACCGGAGCCGATCAGGCTGTAGATCAGGTAGTTTTTGGTGGTGGGTTTACTGTAGAAATCCCATTGACCCTTTTTATAACAGCCGACCATGACCCCGCCACAGCAGATCATAAAGATGGCCCACTCAAATCCCCATTGGCTAAAAGGGGCATTGAGAAACATCGACTGGACGATAATACTGCCAAGCAACAGCCAGAAAACAATCCAGAAACAAACATGTTCGATTTTATACAATTCCAGTTCCTGACGCTCATCAACTACTTTTTTAAATTTTTTCATTGTCGTTTTCCTCCCAGAATAAATCGTTCAACGTTTTTCCCAGCGCTTTACAGATGGCGATGCATAATTGTAAAGAGGGGTTGAATTTACCGGTTTCAATCATACCGATGGTTTGGCGGGTGACGCCAACCCGTGTGGCCAGTTCTGCCTGGGAGATATCTTTTTCAACCCGGGCTACCTTCAATTTTATATTTTTCATCTAATCACTCCTGACATGATTTATAGTATACTATAAAAAACAAAAAGTCAAATATATATTGCATTATGTCGTATAAAAAAAGCAGACTGTGATTGTCTGCTGGTTGTGAAAAGGGCCTTTTGAGGCTGGTACGCAGCAATCAATTTTTAATTGCGGTACAAGGAACCTAATCAAAAAATGACAACTGCTGGCTACCGTGCTCCAGTTTATAATGGCCGACAATGTCCTCCATTTTGTAGAGTAGCCCATAATGCTGGCATTCCCTGGTAAAGATCGTCCAGAGACTTTTGGCCTGAGGGCTGGCGCAGCTGTAGGCATTGCCAAAACGGCGGAGGTACTCTTTTTTGATGCCGGGAAAATGGGCATCCAGCTGATCGTAATAATAAAGGCGTTGGGAATCCCGCAGAGTCACCCCGAAGGCAGGATAAATAAACCGGGCGCCCTGCTCGGCTGCAGCAGTCACAATGGCCTTAATATTTGCCGGGGTATCATTGATAAAGGGGAGAATCGGCATTAGCAGGACTCCGGCAAAGATGCCACTGTCCGACAATTCTTTATCTGCCGCAAAGCGGGCACTGCTGGGGGCTACGTGGGGTTCGATGAGTTTAGCCAGCGGGTCATCAGCACAGGTAATGGTGATTTTGACCAGCACCGGTGATCGCTTCTGAATCGCGGCAAGCAGATCTTTATCCCGGGTAACAAGGGGGCTTTTGGTGGCGATGGCCACCCCATAACCATAGCGTTTAAACAGCTCCAGGGCCTGACGGGTGAGCTGATGTTTCTTTTCCATGGGATTATAGGGGTCGCTCATGGCGCCGGTACCTACCACGCCCTTTAAAGTTTTGCGGCGCAGGTTATCCTCCAGAATGGTCAGGGCTTTTTCTTTGGCCCGAACCTGGTCGAAGGCGTTGATCCCATAGCAGTCGCTGCGGCTGTCGCAGTAAATACAGCCATGGGAGCAGCCCCGGTAGATATTCATGTTATAGTCGGTGCCGAACCAGAAATTATTTTTGGTTCGGGTCAGCATATTTTTAGCCGGGATGGTTTCCATAAGCGACCTTTCGTTAGTGCGTTATTAGCGGACAATCAAACCCATTAGCTTAGCCAATTCGGCGGCCTGGAAGGTGGTGACAACAGCCCCGCTTAATGCTTCGATAGAGACGATCAGGCCGTCAATCTGGCAGCTGGTGAAGTCCAGTCCTTTCAGCGGCGTTTTAAAAAAACTGGTTTGGCTGAAATTGACATCATCCAGTTTGATCTGAGTGAGTTTGCACTCGGAAATGGTGGCTTCGCTAAAATCACATTGGGAAATTTCCAGGGCCTTGAGTTTGGCCTTGCTAAAATTGGCATATTGAAAACTGGAGTCCGTGGCCAGAAAATTTTCCAGCTGAGCTTGAAAAAAATCAGCACCCACCAGTTTACAGGCAAAAAACTCACAGCGATTGAAATAACCCTCGGCAAAACTGCTGTTGGACAGGCTGCAGGACTTAAAACGCAGATCCCGGCCGTCGATTTTTTCAAAATTGCAGTCCGAAAAGTCACAGTTTTCAAAAAGTGATTCCCGAAATGAGAGCTGGGAAAAATCCTCATTATTAAATGTTAAATCTTTAAAATGCTGGCCTTCAATATCCTCTTCTTCATCCCGGGCCCAGGCCAGCAGGGAGAAAAAATCCTCGGTGAACTCCAGAACAGGAGGAATGTTTGGTGTTGATCGTTTCATAAAGCCTCCGGTAGTATAGTATATTATGATCAGTTTAACACGATTTTTAAAACTGCACAATTAAATGGGCTTCAGATATTTGCAATTTTCAGCGATAAAGCTTATAATTTTTTAAGAGTCATTGTGATTATACAAAAAAACAGGAGTAAAAATGAAAACATCTCAGCGTATCCAAAAAATGGGAGAACCTGCCCTTTTAAAATATTATCCACTGGTTAGTGAGGCCCAGAAAAAGGGCAAGAAAGTTTATTTTTTAAACATCGGTCAGCCGGATATCAAAACCCCGGCCGGTTTTTTAGACAGTGTTAACTGTATTGATCAGGAAGTCTTATCCTACCAGGCTCCGGAGGGGATCATCGAGCTTCGGCAAGCAGCTTGCGATTATTACCGGCGGCTGGGTCTTCATTACGATGTTGGGGATCTTTTTGTCACCAACGGCGGCAGCGAAGCCTTGCTGTTTACCTTTATCGGAATCTGCAATGCCGGGGATGAAATCCTCACCGCCGAACCGCTCTATAGCATTTATAAGGAAATGGCGGCGGCCACCGATGTTAATCTGGTTGGTTTTAAAACCTACGCTGAAGACGGCTTTGCCCTGCCAGCGGCTGCGGTGATTGAAGCAGCCATTACACCCCGAACCAAGGCGCTGTTGATGACCAATCCCGGGAATCCCACCGGTAAGGTTTTTTCCCGGGAAGAAATTGAGGTGATGGTGAAACTGGCCATCAAACACAATCTCTATCTGATTTCTGATGAGGTTTACCGGGAGTTTGTCTATGACAGTCAGGACTATCTGAGTCCGGCCCAGTATGACGAACTGGCCCAGCATTTTATTCTGATTGACAGTATTTCCAAACGCTACAGCGCCTGTGGGGCCCGGATCGGTTTTATTGTCTCCAAAAATAAAACCCTGATGAATCAGCTTAAAAAATTGGTTCAGATGCGGCTGTCGGTTTCGACAATCGATCAGATTGGAGCGGTTTCGTTGCTGAAGCTGGATGGGGATTTTTTTGATGGGGTTTTAAAGGAATATACCTGTCGCCGGGAGATTGTTTACGCTGCTCTTCAGGAAATTCCTGGGGTTATCTGCAAAGAACCCCGGGGGGCTTTTTACTTTATGGCCAAGTTGCCAATCAAAGAAGCCAGTCATTTTATCGAGTGGCTGATCACTGATTTTGATTATCAGGGTGAAACAGTGCTGTTATCCCCGGCCAATGATTTTTATTTAAACCCCCAGGACGGTGCTGATGAGGTTCGGATTGCCTATGTGCTTAATGGCGAGGATATGAAAAAGAGTATGGAAGTATTAAAGCATGGTCTGTCTACGTATGAAAAAGCTTTTCCAGAGCAGTGTAAATAAAAAAACAAGAGGAGAATAAATTGAAAATCAAGTCAGTACAGAAGGGGCAAAATTATCTGGGCTTTCTCTTTATAAAGTCGCAGATGACCAAAACCGCTACCAATGGCAGTCGCTATTTTAATATGGTCTTGAATGATGCCGATTTTGACGAAATCGATGGGAAGAAATGGGACGTAAAACCAGAGGAAGAGGAAATCTTCACCAATGGCAAACTGGTAAAAATAAAGGGCAAGGTTCAGGAATTCAACAACCGGCTACAGCTGATCGTCGAAAAAATGCGATTGGTCGATGAATCAGATGAGGTAAGTATCAATGATTTTATTGAAACCGTACCGGTGGATATTGATGAAATGCTGGGTTATATCAATGATACCATTGATGATTTTACCAATGCTGACATTGCTGCCATCACCAGTAAAATCTTTAGTGATCAAACCGAGATTCTGAGCTATTTTCCAGCCGCCAAAAAGCATCATCATGCCATAAAGGGCGGACTGCTTTATCATATTTATTCGATGCTCCGTATCGGCAAGAGTCTGGCGGGAATTTATCCCTTGATCAACCGGGATCTGCTGTATGCTGGCATCATCCTCCACGATATCGGAAAAATCAATGAGATGGTTTCGGATGAAAACGGATCGGTATCCGATTATACCCCTGAGGGCAAACTGCTGGGGCACATCACCCAGGAAATTGTCGAACTGGAGCTGGTCGGTCAGTCTCTGGGCGCCGATCCGGAGGTTCTGATGATGCTTAAACACATGATTCTTTCCCATCATTACCAGCCGGAATTTGGCAGTCCCAAACGGCCAATGTTTCCGGAAGCAGAACTCCTCCATCACATTGACATGATCGATGCCCGGATGTATACCATGGAACAGGCCCTCAACCGGGTGGAGCCGGGAAGCTTCACTGAAGCCAATTGGAGCCTTGACGGAATCAGTCTGTATCGCCGTAGTTTTTTATAGGAGCAGCTTATGAGCCTTGTCTATCAGGAAAAAAAGCGGGTGGCCTGTTACGAATCGGATTCCACCGAGAAAATGCTGCCCACCACTGCCATGAACTATTTTCAGGAAGCCTCCACCAACCAGGGCAATCAGTTGGGTTTGGGTGGGGATTACTTAAAGGAAAACAATCTGGCCTGGTTTCTGGTCAAATATGCGATCCGCTTCTACGATTATCCTCGCTACCAGGATGAGGTGATGGTGACGACCCGGGCGACCGGGATGGAGAAATTCTGTGCCACAAGACGGTTCACCGTCGAGGATGCAAGTGGCGTAGTTAAGGTTACCGCCGATACTCAGTGGTTGCTGATTAACCGGGAGACCGAAAAAATGGAGCGTATTGACGAACATCCGGAGATGGATGCCTATGAGTGTTTTGATAAAGGGGAACCGATCTTCAAGAAGCTTTCAAAAATCAATCAAGTCGATCTCGAAAAGTGTTTCTCGGTACGGTTTCTCGATATTGATTTTAATCAGCATGTCAACCATGTCAAATATCTGGCTTGGGCCATTGAGGTTCTGCCCCTGGAGGTGGTTAAAAGCAAGGTCCTGGCTGAAGCAAAAATGATTTATAAGGCCCAATGCTTTTACGGCGATCAGATCCGGGCGCTCGGTGAGAAATTGGGGGAAAACCAGTATCGGATTGATATTGTTAATCAGGACGATATCATTTTGTGTCAACTGCAGCTGATGCTTAAGTAAATGAACCGCCTTCATCGGATTTTTTTATGATCTGGTGGCGGCTTTTCTTTTACCCGGAAAGGATAGGAAGATTAAAAGTTGTAAGATTAATGCTATTTACAAAAACAATAATAAAACGCTTTCAAAGATTATAAAATGGTGTATTTGTAAAAAAATTGATATAAAAATGAAAATAAAATTTAATAATAGAGAATAAATACACAGATTTAAAGAAAATAATGAGCCAAAAGCATCTAGAGTAAAAAATGATACAAAATTAACAATTGAAACAGGGATTGCAGATGAAATTATAGTAAAATTTTATCATAACTATTGTTTGATTTTTATTATCGAATCGGTTAAACTTATAGTAGTTGTTAAATATTTATCAAAGTATTGGAGGAGAAAAAATGGGATTTAAATCAGACATTGAGATTGCACAAGAAGCTACACCACAGGATATTCGTGAGATAGCAAAGAAATTGGGTTTAACAGAAGACGATCTGGATTTATACGGGAAGTATAAAGCAAAGGTAGACTATAACCTGTTAAAGAAAACAACCGGAAAAAAAGCCCGGTTAATCCTGACCACTGCCATCAATCCAACACCAGCCGGTGAAGGAAAAACGACCACCACAATCGGGGTTGCTGATGGATTATCACGAATTGGAAAAAATACCCTGGTAGCCTTGAGAGAACCATCCTTAGGACCAGTATTTGGTGTCAAAGGTGGAGCCGCAGGTGGCGGATACGCTCAGGTTGTGCCAATGGAAGATATCAACCTTCACTTTACCGGTGACTTCCATGCCATCGGAGCTGCCAACAATTTACTGGCAGCAATGCTGGATAACCACATCAAACAAGGAAATGAACTGAAAATCGACGCCAAGAAAATTACCTGGAGACGATGTATTGATATGAATGACCGTCAACTGCGAAACGTCGTTGATGGTTTAGGTGGATCCGGAGACGGCGTTGTCCGTGAAGATGGATTTGACATCACAGTAGCTTCTGAAGTTATGGCAGCCTTCTGTCTGGCCAGTGATATCTCTGATTTAAAAGCCCGACTGGGACGCATCATCGTTGGTTACAGCGTTGCCGGAGAACCCATCACCGCTGAACAGTTAAAAGCCAACGGCGCCATGGCAGCCCTGTTAAAAGATGCTTTAAAACCAAACCTGGTACAAACCCTGGAAGGCACACCCGCCTTTATCCACGGTGGACCATTCGCCAATATCGCTCACGGCTGTAACTCAGTAATCGCAACCCGTATGGCCATGCATTTTGCTGACTACGTAGTTACCGAAGGTGGATTCGGAGCCGACCTTGGCGCTGAAAAATTCCTCGATATCAAATGTCGGATGGCTGGTTTAAAACCGGATGCCGTAATCATTGTTGCTACCGTACGAGCCCTTAAATACAATGGCGGCGTTGCCAAAGCTGACCTGAACAACGAAAACCTGGACGCTTTAAAAGCCGGTCTGCCAAACCTGTTAAAACATGTTGAAAACATCACCCAGGTCTTTAAACTGCCAGCGGTTGTTGCCATCAACGAATTCCCACTGGATACCGAAGCTGAACTGGCACTGGTTAAAGAAGAATGCCAGAAGCTGGGCGTTAACGTGGCCATTTCCCAGGTATGGGCAAAAGGCGGCGAAGGCGGGGAAGCATTGGCCAAAGAAGTGGTTCGTTTAATTGACGAAAGCGAAGGCACCTTCGAATACTGTTACGAACTGGATATGCCAATCAAAGCTAAAATCGAAGCCATTGCCACCCGTATTTACGGAGCAGACGGCGTAGACTTTACTCCGACCGCAGCCAAAGAAATCGAAAGACTGACATCCCTTGGCTTTGACAAGGTGCCAATCTGTATGGCTAAAACCCAATATTCTTTAACCGATGACCAGACCAAACTGGGTCGTCCAACTGGTTTTAGAATCACAGTACGTCAGGTTAATATCTCAGCCGGAGCTGGCTTTATTGTCGCGCTGACCGGAGAAATCATGAAAATGCCTGGTCTGCCAAAAGTACCAGCAGCAGAAAAAATTGATGTTGATGAAAACGGCGTAATTGCTGGTTTATTCTAGAAACAGCTAAAATTCAGCAGAAAATCGAGGGATCCTTCGGGATTCCTCTTAATTCATTATTCATAAACAGGTCAGTGTGAAAGAATAAACTAATCTTGAACAAATCCTTAAAACTTTATTGATTGAAAGAGGAGAACGAATATGAATTTTTTTAGTCCCGCAGAAATCTGCGATAATATGGTAAAAGGCTGTAATAATAAAGCCAAACTATCAATTGGTAAAATGATTGTACTGGGCATTTTTGCCGGCGTTTTTATCGGATTTGGGGCCTATGGCTTTACAGTTATTACGTCTGGTGCTGGTACCGGTTTTGAAGCGACCTTTGCCAAATACATCGGTGCGGGGGTTTTCCCGGTTGGCCTGATGTTGGTAGTAATTTGTGGTGCCGAGCTGTTTACCGGTAACAACCTGATGACGTTATCACTTTTCAAAAAAGAAATTACCGTCGGCGCAATGCTGCGTAACTGGGGCGTGGTCTGGATGGCCAACCTGATCGGTTCGGTATTACTGGCCTGGTTGATGTCCCAGAGCGGCCTGTATGGTGAAGCGATGACAGCAAAAGCTATCGGTATTGCCGAAGCTAAATGTGCCATTCCCTTAATGCCAGTGATTATCCGGGCGATTTTCTGTAACATGCTGGTTTGTTTGGCAGTCTGGATGCAATCCGGAGCCAAAGATATCATCGGTAAGATCTTTGCGATCTGGTTCCCCATCATGCTCTTCGTTTTGTCCGGTTTTGAACATAGCGTGGCCAACATGTTCTTTATTCCCATGGGCATTTTATGTGGCGCAGACGTGACTTGGGCTCAGGCATTCCTCAACAATATTATTCCGGTAACCCTGGGAAATATTATTGGCGGAGCTATTATCATCCCTGTTTGCTATCATTTTACTTATGCTAAAAAAGCAGCTTAATTAAGGCTGAAAATAGAAAAAGAATCTCTGCCAAAGTCTGGTGGAGATTCTTTTTTTAGGGGTTCACTTTTAGTATTGTTTTTCCTTAATCAGGCCTTTGCGGTAGGCAGTGATTAGCATTTCCAGATCTTCCACTTGAGCCATGATGGCTTTGCCGGTATCGGTGTCGCGAACCCGTTTTCGTTCGGTGGTTTTTTCCACTACCATTAGGGTGGATTTGATATCAACCCCGTCAGAAATGGCCTTTTCCACGGATTCAAAAGGATCGTGGCTGATCAGAATCAGCCCATAGGAATTGTAGGTCAGGGTATAGCCGGCGATGCCGGTGGTTTTCTGGTAGGCCCGGGCAAAACCACCATCGATGACCAGTTGTTTCCCTTTGGCCCGGATCGGGCTTTCGCCAGAGGTGGCTTTCACCGGAATATGGCCGTTGATCAGGTGACCATGATCCGGGTCAACCCCAAATTCGATCAGAATTTTTCGGGCCAGTTCTTCATCGTCGTCAATTAACAGGTAGAAGGGGGCATGATGTTCTTTATGGGGCACCTTGTCATCAATGAAATAACGCTCAAAGGTGGCCA
Source organism: Acetobacterium wieringae (assembly GCF_023700225.1). Lineage (NCBI taxonomy): Bacteria > Bacillati > Bacillota > Clostridia > Eubacteriales > Eubacteriaceae > Acetobacterium > Acetobacterium wieringae. The sequence goes on along the minus strand of NZ_CP097897.1, from coordinate 3,008,265 downwards.
TTTTGTCTTTGCCGAAGAGGGGTGAATCCTCATGGCACCATAAGAACCACAAAAAGTCGGTGCGGGTGGGGTTTTCATCCTGGTCAGTTTTACCGAAATAGGCTTCCCGAGCCATCTGGTCGAACTTGTCCATCAGACTTTTGCCGACATAGGTTTTCCCGGCGATCTCTTTGGCTTTAAAACTGCCGTCTTCATTTAGCAAGACGCAGGCGTGAAAAAGCAGGTTATCATTAAAGACCTTGTACATACTGCCCTTGGCATACATAAACCGGATATGTTTCTGAAGCTTTTCACTGTGTAAAAAAGCATAAACAAGACGATCCATTACCAGTGTTTCTTCTTCAGTCAGGGTACAGGGGTCGGACGGATTCAGGGTGGGGAAGTTTGTGTCATTAAGCTGGTAAACAATACCTTCGACATCGACGGTGCCATTGTCAAAGTTAATGCGGCGTAACAGTTGCCGTTTGGCCATGTTGTACTCAGGGTGGTTGTCGATCATGGTTTCTTCCAGTTTGAATTGGATCATGGCAATGGCCTTGTGCATTTTGGACATCAGCGCTGTTTCCTGATCGGAGACGGTGTGGCTGTCAGAAATTTTGGGAGTAAACTTGGTACAGGGATCGTCACCATAAACCCGGTTGGCAAATGAAGCCAGCGGTAACAGGTTAATGCCATAGCCGTTTTCCAGCACATCCATGTTGGCATAGCGCAGGGCGATTCGGACGGCGTTGGCGATACAGGCTGCGTTGCCGGCGGCAGCGCCCATCCATAGAATGTCGTGGTTGCCCCACTGCATATCCAGTGAATGATGGCGCATCAGGGTATCCATGACCTCGTCAGGACCGGCCCCCCGGTCATAAATATCGCCAATAATATGAAGGTGATCAATGGTCAGCCGTTTGATCACCCCGGAAATCTCCACGATAAAGTGTTGGGCTCGTTCCAGATTAACCAGGCTCTCAATAATCTCATGGTAATACTCCCGTTTATTAAAACGGTGTTCGTCCTCCTGAAGCAGTTCTTCCATGATATAGGCAAAATCTTTGGGGAGGGCTTTGCGAACCTTGGAACGGGTATATTTTGAAGCGGCTGCCCGACACACCTTTACCAGCCGGTAAATGGTCAGTTTATACCAATTATCCAGAGATTCCCGGCTCCGTTCTTTTTTTATCAGATCAATTTTTTCTTCGGGATAGTAAATCAGGGTAGATAGCTCTTCCAGTTCTTCAAAGGCAATGGTGTTGCCCAGTTCCTGATGAACTTTGCGCTTAATGGCACCGGAAGCGTTTTGCATGACGTGATTGAAGGCTTCGTGTTCACCATGAATATCGGTAAGAAAATGTTCGGTTCCCTTGGGCAGGTTGAGGATCGCTTTGAGATTGACTACCTCGCCTACGGCACTGGTAATATTAGGAAAATTTTGAGACAACAGCTCCAGATATTTTTGATTTTCTTGTAATTGCGTTTTTGTATAACCGTTCATATCGACCTCTATCTTTAAAATTCAAATTATGATGTAAATGTTTTCGTCCTGATTATACACTTGAAACCATTAAAAAGCCATTAAAAAATATCAAGGTCAGCTAAAGACAAAAGTCAGATTCCGTGATAAAATGAGACACATGAAATAGCAGGCCAGTCTGAAAAAGACCGGGTAAACGATCACAAATTTTAGTTTTAATATACAGGTGGGAAAAATGGAGACAAAAATTATTGCCGCAGTAGAAGCAATTGACGAGAAACGGGCGATGGCCCTGGTGGCTGCAGAACTGGAGAGCGGAAAAGACAAAAAAGCAATTGCCAATCAACTGAATTTTGCTCTGCAGCGGGTGGCGGTTCGTTATGAAGAAGGGGAGTACTATATCGCCGATCTGATTATGGCCGGGGAACTGGTATCCAACCTGCTGAGCATGATGGGCATGGACAGTACCCAGCTCATTAATGGCAAGAGTCTGGGAAAAATCGTGGTGGGTACGGTTTTTGACGACATCCACGATGTTGGAAAAAACATCTTTATCAGTATGCTCCGAGCTGAAGGGTTTGAAGTCATTGACATGGGAACTGATGTTTCCACGGAACGGTTTATCGAAATTATCCGTAAAGAAAAGCCCGCTATTCTGGGAATCAGCGGAATTCTCACCTCAGTAGTAGAGAATATCAAGGAAGTCATTGATGAAATCGTTGTCCAGGGGCTCCGGGAAGATCTGAAAATCATTTTAGGAGGTGCTCTGGCGGGAACTGATTATGCCAAATATGTAGGTGCCGATGACTACTCCAGCGATGCCATCGAAGGGGTCAGTATCTGCAAGCAATGGCTTTTGAAGTGAATGGGTGATGGGCAATGAGAAAAATTCTATATCTTGATATTGTCAATGATATCAAAGGAAAAATTGAAAAAGGTATCTTAAAACCCGGAGATCTATTACCATCGGAAAACGAAATGGCTGAGCAGTTTGATGTCAGCCGAACCACTCTGCGCAAAAGTCTGGCCTTGTTGGTAAATGAAAAATATATCTACACCATTCCCGGCAAGGGGAACTATGTATGTGAACCCACGGCCAATCAGTACCAGTTCTATTTTGATGAAATCGACAGCCTGAAGGGGGAAGTGGAAGAAGTCAAACTGGTCAGTGTGGGCGTTATTACCCCGGGTCGCAAACTGATGCGGGAACTGAAGATCGGCTCCTTTGAAAAGGTCATTAAAATTCAGAAAGCCACCAAAATAAAAGAAGAGGTGATCCAATATGCGTCCATTTTTCTACCCTATCAGAAGGGAAATCCGATTGTGGAAGACGTGATCAACTTTGCTAATTTTCATGGGCTGATGGAAAAGGGGAAACTGCAGTTCCAGCATAAAAAAATTCTCAACATCGATATCGTTCACCCCCCTCTGGAAGTTCGGGAAAACCTGCAGCTTGATCATGACGACTGTTGTTTTCTGGTATCTCAAAATATCATTTCCATGGAAGATAACATGCCCATCAGCTATAATGAATTTTATATTAAACGGAATTACTTTACCCTGACAGCAGAAACGACTTTTTAATCGCGTTGGTGATAATGCGTTAGTTTAAAACGAGATACATTTCCTGGCAGGGGGCATTTTGCTGGCCAGGTAAACAATGGAAAGGCGTTAATTTGTATGACCTCACCAGTAAAAGAACCCAAACAAAATTTATTTGAACAAGAACTGTTTAAGGCACTTGATAAAGGAATTGATGAAATGGAATTGGGACAAACGATTTTTTTAATCGATTCCATTAAAAAAATCAGGGAGAAGCTCAAAATTTATGAAATTTAAGATGATATTGCAGACTTCAGAAGCTGAAAATGATATTTTTCAATTAGCAGATATAAGGTTGTAACAATATGAAAATTGAAGATTTAAGAGGACTATATGAAAAAGACGTTGTCTTTTTTACTCAACACGTTATTGAACGATGCAAACAGCGCAATATCCGACCAAAGCATATACGGATTGCCGTTATGTCAGGTTCAATTATTGAAGACTATCCAGATGATTTCCCGACACCAAGCTGTTTAATCTTAGGTTACATTGCACCAGACACCCCACTGCATATCGTAATTGCCAGTAATGGGGAATCTGCAAAAATCGTAACGGCCTATTATCCAGATCCGGATAAATGGATGTCGGATATGAAGACAAGAAAGGAGTTCGAACAATGAAATGTTTAACCTGTAAAAATGGCACAATGGAAACAGCGACCACCACCTATTTTGCCAACCTAAAAAACTGCATCATCATTATTAAGAATGTTCCCTGTTATAAATGCGATCAGTGTGGTGAAGAATACTTTTCATCTTCTGTCGCTGAAAAATTGGATATTCTCGTCGATAAAGCTGAAGCACTGGCCAGTGAGCTGACCATTATGGAGTATGATAAAACTGCTTAAAATTAAACACACTCTCAAAATTTGTTTTCAAAACTCCCAATTTAATAATATTTTCTGTGAAGTTTTAAAAACGCCTGTGAATACACCGCTTGATTCTTCCAACGTTTTACAGGAACTAAAAAAAGTCTATGCCAGTATTGGTATTACTGACAAGACTTTTCATGATTTGCGGCATACCTATGCAACCCGCTTATTTGAACTGGGAGAGCCGGCGAAAACGGTGCAGGAATTGCTGGGCCACAGCAACGTAAGTCAGACATTGGGTACCTATACCCACGTGCTGGAACAGCAAAAAAACAAACTGCCACCTTAATTGATTCCATTTATGACGAAGATAATGATAATGACAGAAAGCTAAACATCATCCCATTTGGTTAATTCCATAAAAAAACCGTCTGCAGTAAACCTGCAAACGGCGTTAATATGCGAAATATGGTGATCCCGATTGGACTTGAACCAACGACCCCTACCATGTCAAGGTAGTGCTCTGCCAGCTGAGCTACGAGATCACTTTTTACTGCTTGATCATTTTACCTGAATCCTTACAAAAAGTAAAGCTTTTTTTAAAAAGAACTTCACAATGAACTTCTGGAACACGGTTTACAACAATCAGTATCCTTCCTGCATTGACTGCGATCTCCGCAGTGGTTGTAGTCTGGTGGAAGATACCAAATACGACTGTTATTTCAATAACCTCTTCTGTTCAGACTGTTTGTGGGTTCGATATTTTATTCGCTGTCCCTGATCGTTAGACGAATAAAGGCCTGAGCATGTGCCCAGGCCTTTTGCGGTGTGATGGATACAGTCTCGATCAGGGTTCGGGGATAGTCGTGAGATCATCCAGGTTCATCGATGAAAAATCAGTGAAGACAACGTTTGATGGCGGGGTAAACTGACTGTCGGCAATGTTATCGGCGGAAATATCGGTGACGATCGAGCTCATAACCACCGTGCCATTGCTGAGAATTTCGGTTTTCAGCGGTACGCCATATTTAGTTGAAAACCACATATGCATATCCATTACCCCGTTTTCAGGGTCGTTTTCGGTGGTTTCAATATAGATCACTTTTTCACCGTCCAGGGTTTCTACCCGGGCTACCACGTTATCCGGGAAAATGTCGGTGATGTCGTCAATGCTGGTGACGCCTTCATCCAGGTTCAGATCGCCCAGATCAGTGGTCATTTCCTGATCCTTAAATGAAAATCCCGTTGTCTGTCCTTCGGTATACTGGTAGGTTATCCCTTCTGCGGCATTATAGATGGTGATCTGTTTGCCGATCTCCGGCATTTCCATTTCCATCCGGAAATTGTCCCCTTTGGTATAGGTGGTGGAGGTGGTACTGAGATTATCGGTCATAACTGTTTTTGTGGTCATCTTAAGAGAGTCTGGATAGCTAAAATTCAAGCTTTTGAGGAGCGCTGCGCCACTGAGGCTTTCATCGAGGGTAGCGCTTTTTTCGCCGTTGCTTTGACTTTCATCGGTTTTGGTGCTCTCATTGCTACCACTGCAACCGGCAAGAAGCAAGGCCGACATTATAATAAAAAAAACTAGAATTACTTTATGATTTTTCATTTGTTTACGCAGTCCTTTCTTTCATTTTGAGTTGTTTTACATAAATGGCGATTTTTTTGGTGATGTTAAAATCGAAGTACCATTTCATTTATTGTTGATTTCGTGCCGATTTTTAAGTGCCAGTGTGCCTAACATACGGTAAAGTGGGGTAATATCCATTTTCTTTCCGAATTCAAACTTCTGAGATCCGAAAATTTCATTATTGCTGATGCGATTCACGTTTTCCAGATAGGTGACAGTGATTTCGCTGTCATCCAGACCGCCACCTGCGGTTTCCATATCCACATTAATGATGTGAGATAAATAAATCGATTGAATCGCTGTTTTTTTGCCCGATGTTCCTTGTTTATCCACCAGAATAATTCGGATATCGGTGAAGATAATTACATCTCGAATCAGCTTGAATCCACTTTGAATGGTTTCACCTTCAAACAAAAATTTTGAATACTCATTTGTCAGTTCCTCAGCACTGACTTCCATCGCATTTCCCATTGCTCCCTGCACAAGATTGCCAAAATTTAGTTTTGCCATGATAGTCTCCTTCTTTTCTTTGATTGAAAACCGTGATTGACAGGCCGGTTTCTCTTAACAGATTGTGTACCCCAGAAAGACAGGGATAATCACTAACTTAGTAAAATTCCAGAAAAGCCGATGAGGGATACGTCTAATGAAATTCTAAATCTTTTTTCGGTATAATGGTTAAAATCTCCGTCTGCCTGGTAAAGGGACGGGGGCAAAAAAATCATAATCAAAAGGAAAAACGATGTTTATTATTGATCTGTTTTCTAAAACCGGTCTGGAAACCCTTTATTTTACTGGGGTCATTATCCTCGCCGGACTACTGCTGGGAATATTGGAAACACAATCCAACCGCAATTTTCACAAGGGCTTGGGCAGAAATGCCATCATGGTCACCGGGATTGTTGGAACCCCTGTTCACGAGCTCAGCCACGCCCTGATGGCGCTGCTTTTTGGTCATAAAATCACCGCCATCAAATTGTTTCAGCGACCGGATCGGGATGGGGTGATGGGGTATGTGAATCATGCCTATAATCCTAAAAATATCTACCATCAGGTGGGGAATTTTTTTATTGGTATTGCCCCGATTTTTGGTGGACTGCTGGTAATCATGGCATTGCTGGCGCTGTTGCTACCCCAGGTGCTGGAAAGTTTTATGGGAGTGGTGACCCAGAGTCTGGCGGTTGAAACCTTGAGCGTGGCCTCATTTAGTGACCTGTTCAGTGCTTATGGGGAATTGCTGAAGTTAATTTTCTCCAGCGAGAATTTTAAAAACGGTCGCTTTTACCTGTTTTTGTTTTTAGCGATTTGTATCTCTTCCCATATCTCCCTGAGTCCGGCGGATATCAAGGGTGCCTTCAAGGGCCTGGTTTTTATATTTTTGGTCTTGCTGATTCTCAATGCCATTGGTTTGTTTCAATCCATACTGGCTGTTGATATACTGAGATACAATGTTCTGATGACCTCATTTTTAATGATTGCCGTCATTTTTTCTTTGATTGCTTTTGGTATCAGTCTAATTTGCAGAATTTTTGCCCGTTGAATTTACATAAAAAACCATCCCAATCAGTGGATGGTTTTTTGTTTAGCATGGAACAAAAATTATGCAATTATTCCCGATAATCTTTGTAATTTTTTGGTTGCTCCGATATAATATCAGTATGAGATGATAACAATCGAAGGGATCAATGCTATTTTAGAGTTGCATAAAGATCCCGATCATGCATCGGGCTGGTTGATGGCAACGAAAGACGGCTGGTTTGGGCAGATTAAATTTATTTACCCAGGAAATGGAGCAAAACAATGAACAATCAGGTAAAAAAAATTGGAATTCTAACAGGTGGTGGCGACTGTCCCGGTTTGAATGCCGTAATTCGGGCAGTAACCAAAGCGGCGATCGCCAATTACGGTTACGAGGTGATTGGTTATAAGTTTGGGTACCGGGGGTTATACAATAATGACTTTATCAAATTGGATGCCCATAGCGTATCAGGAATTCTCCACAAAGGAGGAACCATCCTTTATAGCTCAAATAAGGATAATCTTTTTGACTACCAGGTGGAAGAAAATGGCCAGTGTGTTAGAAAAGATGTGTCCGATGTGGCGGTAGAAAATATGAAGAAAGAAGGGGTGGATGTCCTGGTGGTTCTCGGCGGGGACGGGACCCTGACCAGTGCCCGGGATTTTGCCAGGAAAGGAGTCAAGGTTATTGGGGTGCCTAAAACCATCGATAATGATTTATCTAAAACGGATGTGACCTTTGGCTTTAATTCAGCGGTTGATGTGGTGGTGGATGCCCTGGATAAGCTGCATACAACAGCAGAGTCCCACCATCGGATTATGGTTCTGGAAGTAATGGGTCGAAATGCCGGCTGGATTGCCCTCCATGCCGGGATTGCCGGTTCTGCCGATGTGATTCTGATACCGGAAATACCCTTTTCGCTGGATGCCATTGTCACAAAAATGAATGAGCGCAGCCAGCGGGGCCTGCCCTTTAGCATCATTGTGGTGTCCGAAGGGGCCATGGAAAAGGGTGGGGAGCTGACGGTTGCCAAAATTGTCAGTGACTCTCCGGATCCGGTGCGTCTCGGAGGCATTGGCAATAAGCTGGCCATAGCGCTGGAAGCACGAATCACTGATCACGAAATTCGCAGTACGGTTTTGGGTCATCTTCAGCGGGGGGGCATTACCTCGGCTTATGATCGACTCCTGTCGACCCGTTATGGGGTGGCAGCGGTGGAGCTGATTGCTGAGGGTAAGTTTGGAAATATGGTGGCGCTCCAGGATGGCAAGATGACCAGTGCCCCGTTGGAAGAGGTGATCGGCAACAATAAACAAGTGGGCGTTGATTCGGAGTTGATTCAGGTGGCCAAAAGTCTGGGGGTATCCTTCGGCGAATGACCGGGGATCACTGCCAAGGTGATTCGTGTTTAGTAAAAAAATGCCCGGACAGAAAAGTATTTCTGCCTGGGCATTAAGGGAAATCAGGATAATTTAATAACTGCGGATAAAGACTGCAGTAGAAAATTACTCAGTTCTTATTCTGGAGTTACTTCGGGGGTGTCGCTGGTGATTTCGTCAAGATCTTCTTCGAGCACCACATCATCGTCGTCGACTAAAATTTCTGAAAGGACTTCAAAAAAGAAACCTTTTGCAGAAGCCAGCGATTCGTTGTGGGCGAACATTGCCAGTTTGTGGTAATCGACAAAACCATCTTCATCAGCATACGGTTTGAGTCGTTGCAGAAAAAATTCTTCGGTAATGGCATCTTCAAACTTTTCCTGAACCGTGTTAAAGACTGTAATTAATTCACTTTTTTTCATTGTTATTACCTTCTTCAGCGTTATTTCAGCCGGTGCCGACTGATAAATTAATTATAGGAGCGGGAAGCCAAATAAACAAGGTTTATTTGCAAAACCAGACAAGAAATTTGGGCGAAACCGTTTTAAAAGAAAGAATGGATTTTTGACGCCATTTTATAGTATACTTGATAATAAATTAGAATGATTTAAATTATCCACTGTAACGAAAGGAAGTGAAGCGAGTAAATGGACTTTTTATTGGAATATCCGCCAGTTTTGCTGGCTCTATTTGCCGGATTGTTCACCTGGTTTGTCACCGCTTTAGGGGCATCTCTGGTCTTCTTTTTCAAAGAAATTAACATTAAGGTATTAAATGCCATGTTGGGTTTTGCCGCCGGGGTGATGATTGCTGCCAGCTTCTGGTCGCTGTTGGCCCCAGCCATTGAGATGGCCGAGGGAAGTCCCTTGCCAGCTTATGTGATTGTGTCTCTGGGTTTTCTGGGGGGCGGTTTTTTCCTTTGGCTGGTGGATCGCCTGCTGCCTCATGTTCATCCTGGTACCAATCACCGGGAGGGGATTAAAACCTCCTGGCAACGCAGTGTATTGCTGGTTTTAGCAATTACTTTCCATAATATTCCCGAAGGTCTGGCGGTGGGGGTGGCTTTTGGTGGTCTGGCTTCCGGTTCTCCGGCAATGACCCTGGCCGGGGCCGTATCGCTGGCTTTGGGGATCGGTCTGCAGAATTTCCCGGAAGGAGCAGCGGTATCGATTCCCCTGCGGAGAGAAAACATGAGTCGACGCAAGGCCTTTTTGATTGGTCAATTCTCTGGTATGGTGGAGCCCGTTGCAGCGGTGATTGGGGCAGCCGCAGTAGTCTTTATCGCCCCGATGCTGCCCTTTGCCCTGGCCTTTGCCGCCGGTGCCATGATCTATGTGGTGGCAGAAGAGTTGATTCCGGAAGCTCGGCTGGGTCATGAAGGCGATATTGCTACCATCGGCGTCATGTTTGGTTTCACCCTGATGATGATACTGGATGTGGCTTTGGGATAAAATTTAAGACTGGCAGTTAAATTGAGACCAGCGAACGAGGAGAAAAAATGTTAATAATCGGACCCCATCTGTCAATTGCGGGTGGATTTACGAAGGCGGGTCAGGAAGCCGTAAAAATTAATGCCAATACCTTCCAGTTTTTTACCCGAAATCCCCGGGGTGGTAAGGCCAAAGCACTCGACCCGGAGGATGTGGCCGGACTCCGGCAGATTATGGCAGCGCACCAGTTTGGTGATCTATTGGCTCATGCACCCTACACTTTAAATATGTGTTCGGCAACTCCGAAGACCCGGGAATTTGCCCGGATGGTATTTAAAGAAGATTTGCTGCGACTGGAAGAGCTGCCCTGTGAGCTTTATAATTTTCACCCCGGCAGCCACACCGGACAGGGGGTGGAGCAAGGCATTAGCTGGATCACCCAGATTCTCAATGAGGAAATGTGGCCCGAGCAGAAGGCCACCGTGGTGTTGGAAACCATGTCCGGCAAAGGCACCGAAATTGGCCGAAGCTTTGAGGAATTGAAAATGATCATCGATCAGGTGGCATTAAAAGATAAAATGGGGGTCTGTCTGGATACCTGTCATGTTTACTCAGGAGGATATGATGTGGTCGGAAATCTGGAGGGGGTGCTGGAAGATTTTGAGCGGATCATTGGCTTGAACTATCTCAAATGTCTGCATTTAAATGATAGCATGATGCCGTTTAACAGCAACAAAGACCGTCATCAAAAAATTGGTTTGGGAACCCTGGGGATTAATGCCTTTAAGCAGATTGTCATCCACCCCCAACTAAAAGACCTGCCTTTTTTTCTGGAAACGCCCCAGGAAGTGGCGCAGGATTATCAAAAAGAAATCGAATTGCTCCGATCTTTTTAGATCCGGGGGAAAGTTCGGTGTATCACAAAAAAAGCAGGGATGGCTGACTCATCTCTGCTTTTTTGTTGTCTGGAGCAAATCCTTAACTGGCGCTCTGATTCGTATCGAGTTAGATCAATAGGGATAATACATAACCCAACAGGACATCTTCATTAATGTCCCAGGGATCCGCCATAATGCTTTCATCCGCTTCGGTTAATTCTGGATGTTGGGCCATATGGGTTTTAAAATAGTTCAGATATTCAGAGTCAATGGTTTCCATATCATACCTCGCTAGTACTTTCCGTGATCGACTACATATTGATGAACCGCCTGGAGTTTCTTAAGATCCAGGCCTTTGCCCCGGATAATTGCTTTACCGGTGGTAAAGATATAGCCGCCGCCGGGTGCACCGGCATCGATCATCTTTTTTGCAATATCGATACATTCTGCGGTGGAGTGGGATTTCAGGACTTCAATGGGATAATTGCCCATGACGCACATGGTTTTACCGACCTTTTCTTTAATCGTCTGCATGTCGCCGTATTCAAAAATTCCGATCACATGGGGGGGGAGACTGGCCAGGTGATCATAAAACTTCGACCAATTCCCCTCAATAAATAAGGCGACGGTATAACCCATCCCAGTGAGGGTATTGACCAATCGGGAGAAGGTCGGCCAGTAAAAACGCTCAAACTGCTGGGGACTTAAAAAAGCGGGCATGTGCAAGGGCATAAAAATAGCAGGGATTCTTTTTGGCGGACCGGAATAGCTGGTCACCCCCCAGCGTAGCATCAGCGGCAGCAGAGCTTCACAGGCCTGCTCCACCAGTTCGGGGCAGCGGTGCATATCCACCGAAATGCCCATAAAACTGCGGAGCTGATCGGCCAGAAAATCAAAGGGGGCTTCGATCATATTGTCAGAAATAATTGGAACTTCCGCTGTATCACGGCAATGGGCATCAATTTCCTTTAGAATTTGGCTGTGGCGCAGATAACTAAGGGCGCCTTTGGCCAGGTTGAGTCCGCCCAGCATTCCGGGTTTTGCAAAGGCTTTGTACTGCCGGGGCAGAACCTTTTCTACCAGGGTTTTAAAGGGATCCTTGATCAGCTCTTCATACTCACTGGGCAGCATTCCGCAGACTTCAGGATGCTGCATAAAGCCATCCTTATTGGGCACGAAATTCTGAGATTCGATGATGGTGTACATTCCCGGACAGCGCAAAAAAGCCGCAAAGGCGGCATCGACCTTCATATCCTGATAGTAAACGGGCAGACATTCCCGGAGAATCTCAAGATTCCAGGTGGCTGTTTTAAGGTGCTGACCACAATAGTCTACCGCCACTTCCGGGCTGTTTAAGGCAAAAATAGGGATCCGGTCTGGTTTTTCCAGATTTACGGCTTTTTCAATACGGATCAATCGTTCGTCCAATAATCCTTTGGCATCACTCATTTATTGCGACCTTTATCCTTTTGCGTTGAAATCAGCTGAAATATTGTATGTGTTCAAATTATCATTATTTTTGACAATTGTCAATCTTTATTGAGACGAAAAGTGTTTGAAAATAAGGCTTGATTCGGGCACCAAAATGTGCTATTATGATGTTAATAAGTGAGCAAGTGTTCACATATTAAGGAGATACAATGAGTAAAGTTTTGAAAAACGATCATACCGAGGAAACCTTGTTTGAGGTGGCTGAATTTTTTAAGGTACTGGGTGATCCAACCCGCATAAAAATCGTCTCGGCGCTGTTTGAAAATGGCGAGTTGTGTGTGAATGATATTGTCAACCTGGTGGATGTCACCCGAACGGCGGTATCTCATCAATTGCGAATTCTTAAAGACAAACGGATCATTAGTTATCGAAAAGAAGGTCAAATGAAATTTTATCATCTGGATGATGCGCACGTGGAAGTGATTGTCCTCTTAACCATCACCCATTTAAGCCATCATTAGGAGTATTGAAAAGAGGTTATCAGCATGAAGCTATTTTTAGAAGGACTTAACTGTGCCAATTGTGCCGGAAAAATTGAAAAATTGGTTGGTAAAATGCCAAATGTTCAGGCAGCCAGTCTGTCTCTGGCCACCGGATCATTGGTGATTGATGAAGGGGAGGGATTTGCTCAGGACGAAACCTATGATGCCATTGTCAAACTGGTGCATTCGCTGGAGCCCCATGTTGTGGTTTCCAAAAATCGCAAATCAACGGCAGCAGCCGAGCCCTGTGGTTGTGATGGGCATGGTCACGAACATACCCATCATCCGGGTGAGATATCTCAATCCGCAGGGCATTCCCACGCAGGAGCTCTGGGCGATATGGATAAACGGCAGAAACTGGAACTGATTACGGCCATTGGATTGTTTATTCTGGGTTTTGTGTTTCAGGCGTTTCTGCCCGCAAATCTGGAAGTCGTCACGATTGGGATTTTTCTGGGGGCCTATTTATTAGCCGGGTATCGGGTGATTCTACTGGCCTTTCGTAATATCGGACAGGGTCAGATCTTTGATGAAAATTTTCTGATGACCATCGCCACCTTTGGGGCCCTGGTTTTAACCGAATGGCCGGAAGCTGCCGGGGTTATGATCTTTTTTGGTATCGGCGAATATTTCCAGGATCGGGCTGTCGACAATGCCCGCCGTTCGATTGCCGAAACGATCAGCTTTAATGCCATTACTGCCAATCGGGTTGGCCCCGAAGGGGAGGTAGTTATTGATGCCAAACGAGTAAAGGTGGGTGATGTGCTGGTGATCAAACCCGGCGAAAAAATCCCTGCCGATGGGATCATCATGGATGGGATTTCCCATTTGGATACCTCGCCGCTGACGGGTGAATCCTATCCCCGGAAGGTCGAAAAGGGGGATGAAATCCTCAGCGGGATGATCAATGGTAATGCGGTGCTGAAGATGCGGGTGAAGAAAGACTACGAAAACTCCACGGCCATGAAAATTATGCACCTGATTGAAGAAGCCAGTGATAAAAAAGGTAAAACCGAAAAATTCATCACCCGGTTTTCTCATTATTATACCCCGATTGTGGTCTTTTCAGCAATTGCTATGGCCATTATTCCGCCGCTTCTGATTCCTGGTGCGTCCTGGGAAACCTGGTTTTACCAGAGCCTGATCTTTCTGGTGGTGTCTTGTCCCTGTGCCCTGGTATTATCGATTCCGATCAGTTATTTTGGTGGGATTGGCCGGGCTTCCAAGGAAGGGGTTCTGATTAAGGGTGGAAATTATCTGGATGTTCTTTATCAAGCGGATGTCTTTGTCTTTGACAAAACCGGAACCCTGACTCAGGGTGAATTCAAGGTCATCAAAACTGTAGCGGCTCCAGGCTTTAGCGAAGCAGAAGTGTTAGCGGTACCGCAGCTGCCGGGGAACACTATTCCAACCACCCCATTGGGAAGGCAATTACGGCCCATGCCCAAATTATTGTTGATGAAACCCGGTTAAAAAATTATGCCGAAATTCCCGGCAAAGGTACCCGGGTGGAAGTGGACAATCAGGTAATCCTGGCCGGAAATAAGAGTCTTCTGATCGATCATCAGATTGAACTGGCCGAAAATGATGAGGCGGGTACCATTGTCTATATTGCCATCAATAAGCAACTGGCTGGGTACCTGGTATTGGGGGACAAAGTCAAAGATAATACCTTTGCCACCTTGCAACAGCTCAAAAAACTGGGCGTCAAAAAAACCGTGATGCTCAGTGGGGATAATGCCCAGGTTGCCAACCAGATCGGTCAGCAGCTGCAGCTTGATGAAGTGATGGGCGATTGCCTGCCCCAGGATAAGGTGACGGCCTTTGAGCGAATCAAGGCTGACAATCCGGAGGGTAAAACCATCTTTGTCGGCGACGGCATGAACGATGCCCCGGTGCTGGCGATGGCTGATGCGGGGATCGCCATGGGGGCCCTGGGTTCAGACGCCGCCATTGAGGCAGCCGACATCATTCTGATGAAGGATGATCCCATGGATATTGTCAAGTCGGTGGACGTTGCCAAATATACTCGCCGGATTATGATTCAGAATATTGTTCTGGCTCTGGGGATTAAAATTGCGGTACTGACTTTGACCTTCTTTGGCATGGGTGAGATGTATCTGGCAATTTTTGCCGATGTTGGTGCCGCCATCCTGACTATTTTAAATACCACCCGGATTCTCCGTTATCGGGGAAGCTGGCAGAAAACAAAATAGAAAAAATGAAAAATCGCTGTTTATCGGCGATTTTTTTTGGTTAAAATTTACCCGTCAGAATTGGAAGCGTTTACTTGACAATCGGATGTTAAAGGTGTATCATACGACTAAACATGTACACACATGTCACACAAGTTTTTTATGAGATGATTTTTTTAAAGAAGGGGTATTAAAATGCTGGATTTAAAGGTATTAACACAGGCAGTTGGAGATTTAGAAGAAGAAGATGTAATGGATCTGCTCAATGATTTTGTGGCGACGAATCCTTCTGAAGCAGAAGCACAGGAAGCCGTTGCTGCCTGTCAGGGTGGTATGGCACTGGTTGGTGATCTGTTTGAAAAAGGCGAATATTTTGTTGGCGATCTGATCTTTGCTGGCGAATTGTTAACCGAAGCTATCAATGTGCTAAAACCGGTTTTAGGCGGTGATGATTCAGCAGTTGCTGGAACGATCGTTATCGGAACGGTTCATGGTGACTTACACGATATCGGAAAAAATATCTTTAAGAGTATGTCGGAAGCGGCAGGATTTGAAGTGATTGACCTGGGGATTGATGTGGCTCCAGAAATCTTTGTCGAAAAAGCCAAAGATTGCAATCCGGCGATCATTGGTATGAGTGGAGTCTTAACATTAGCGATCGATTCGATGAAAGAAACGGTCGATGCGCTCAAAGCTGCTGGCATCGATGCTAAAGTGATCATTGGCGGAAATCCGGTTACGAAAGAATCCTGTGAATATGTGGGTGCTGATCAATTTACCACCAATGCAGCAGAAGGCGTTAAAATCTGTCAGGGATGGGTCTAAGCCTTAATAACCCCAAAATAAAATAAAAATACGAGGATAAAGGGGAGCGTTAGCTCGGATCTTTATCCTTTTTTTATTTACACGGAAGAGAAATAGGATGACTTTTGATCAAATAGAGACATCTTTATTAGCGCTAAATTTATAAGATTTGTAGATATTTGTATATACAGGTCGATATAAGTATGGTATAATTTCGACAAACGATTTCATCAAAATCGGAAAACTTTATGTTTAGGAGGAGAGGGTGAATAATTTTTTTAGTCCCGCAGAAATCTGCGAGAACATGGTGAACGGATGTAATAATAAAGCCAAGCTACCAATCAGTAAAATGCTCGTTTTGGGTATTTTTGCTGGTGTCTTTATTGGTTTTGGGGCTTATGGTTTTACGGTTATTACATCGGGTGCCGGTACTGGTTTTGAAGCGACCTTTGCCAAGTATATTGGGGCTGGGGTTTTCCCGGTGGGCTTGATGCTGGTGGTTATTTGTGGTGCAGAACTGTTTACTGGAAACAACCTGATGACCTTATCACTTTTCAAAAAGAAATTACGGTTGGTGCAATGCTCCGTAATTGGGGGGTGGTCTGGATGGCCAACCTGATCGGGTCGGTTTTATTGGCCTGGTTGATGTCCCAAAGTGGTCTTTATGGTGAGGCCATGACGGCCAAAGCCATCGGGATTGCCGAAGCGAAATGCGCGATTCCTTTAATGCCAGTGATCATCCGGGCGATTTTCTGTAATATGCTGGTTTGCCTGGCGGTCTGGATGCAATCCGGGGCCAAAGATATCATCGGTAAGATCTTTGCGATCTGGTTCCCCATCATGCTCTTCGTTTTGTCTGGTTT
This sequence comes from Acetobacterium wieringae, assembly GCF_023700225.1. Classification (NCBI taxonomy): domain Bacteria; kingdom Bacillati; phylum Bacillota; class Clostridia; order Eubacteriales; family Eubacteriaceae; genus Acetobacterium; species Acetobacterium wieringae. The sequence continues at coordinate 2,991,716 of NZ_CP097897.1, read as the reverse complement.
TGAGCATAGTGTGGCCAACATGTTTTTTATTCCCATGGGGATCTTCTGCGGCGCAGATGTAACCTGGGCTCAGGCTTTTCTGAACAATATTCTTCCAGTAACCTTGGGAAATATTATTGGTGGGGCCGTTATCATTCCTGCTTGCTATCATTTTACCTATGCTAAAAAATCAGCGGCATAAAAGTTGACAGTTTAGTAACTTTTGCTCTTCATTAAGAGAAGAGCAAAGGCCTCTAAACTTAAAGAAATAAAAATTTGTATGATAAATATCAATTATACCATTATCAAAAAAATAATTTAGGTTATAATTAAAAGAACTTTGAAAAATATTAAACTAGAAATTCCAGGTGTGATCATTTAGATAAAGCCAGGTTGATAAACGTGGTGGTGGTATTCAATTTACACCTTTAAGGGAGTGGAACTTAAATTATGAAACATAGCATTGTAAGATCCATCGAAGGATTATATGAGGATCGAACCCTGGAACTGGTACGGATTGCTATTCGAAAAGGGTTTAAACCAATTGACATTTTTAATTGGCTCCAAACCGGAATGGAACGGGTTGGTAAATTATACGAAACCAGTGATTATTTTATTGCGGATTTGATTTTTGCCGGGATCATTTTTCAGGAAGTGATGGAGCTGGAAGAATTAAAAGAAGTTACTAAGGTAACCCCTAAAAATAAGATCGGGCGACTATTGCTTTTTTCGGTGTTTGGAGATTGTCACGATATTGGCAAAAATATTTTTGGTTCCTTTGCCAGAACTGCCGGATTCGAACTCATTGATTTAGGGACGGATGTATCGTTGTATCAGGTCATCGAAGCTATTGAAACCGTCAAACCGGATATCATCGGCATGAGTGGTATGCAGCAGGAAACCATTTATGAAATGCGGGCGGTAGTCTGTGAATTGGTTAACCGGGGCATCCGGGATGATTACCGGGTCATTATCGGTGGTGCTGTCATTGATGAAAAGGCAGCTCAGATAGTTGGTGCCGATTTTGCCACTAAAGATGTGATGACTGGGGTCGAGAAATGCAAATTATGGATGATTGAAAAAACCGGAAAAAACAATAAATAGAAAATAGACCAAGGTGGTAGAGAAATGGGATCCCCCGAATATTTAAAAATAGTCGATGCAATAAAAAATAGAATAACCAGTGAAGAAATTAAACCGGGTGATGCCATACAATCTGAGAATCTTCTCTGTGAAGAATTTAATGTCAGTCGCATGACGGTCAGAAAAGGGTTGGCTGTACTTGTCAATGAAGGGTATATTTACTCCATACCAGGTAAAGGAAACTATGTCTGTGAGCCGAATCTGGATTCGTACACCCTTCATTTTGATGAAATGATGACGACTGAAAAAAAAGGTGAGGAAATCCGACTGATTGAAGTCAACGTCGTGAAGCCCAGCTATGAAGTGGGCTTTAACCTGGAAATCCCCGAAAACAAACATGTCATCGTGGTCAAACGGGTATTTGTCAGCGATGGGGTGGTAAAGGCCTTTGATGTTAAGTATATTCCGTATTACCGGGGCATTCCGATTGTCGAGAAAGAAATTCGCTATGCGACCTTTCCCGAAATGGTGGCCAAAAAGAACTCCATTTTTGCGATGACCAAAAAGCTGAAGATTCGGGCCATGGCAGCAACCGGCGAAGTTAGTCAGGTGCTGGATATCATGGAAGGTGATCCGGTGCTGGTGGTGGAACAGAAGCTGATGGATGAAAAAGATCACCCCATTGGATGGGGTCTTATGTACTTTACCGGTGACGATTCAGGGTTGGAGGCAGTCGCTTCCTTCGATTAGTTATGAATAACTGAGGTATGGGATGAAAGAAAGTATCTTATTAATTGCGTGTGGAATGATTCAGGACGAGATGAGCTTGGCGATGAAAAATACCGGCATCAATTATGACACCATTTGGATGAGTGCAGAACTTCATAACAACCCGGATATGCTAAATCAGGAACTGCAGAAAGAGATTAACAATCATCAGGAATACGACACCATTCTGCTCAGCTACGGGAATTGCGGCAAAGCCCTGATCGGATTGCGTAGTGACCATGCCAGATTGGCGCTGTTGCGCTCTGAGGATTGTATCCAGATTCTGCTTCATAATAAGGAGAAACTCAAATCGATCCGGGGTGAAACCTACTTTATCACCCGCGGTTGGATGATGGGGAAAAAGTCTTTAAAAGAAGAATATCATTATGCCATCAACAAATATGGGCCCAAGCGGGCTGAAATGATCATGGAAATTATGTTTAAAAACTACAAGTCCCTGATGATGATTGATTCAGGTGCCTATGATCTGGATGAGTGGATTCATTGTGCCCGCCACCTAAGCCAGGTGCTGAAACTGGATTTTGTAATCACCCAGGGTGATGTGGAAATCCTGGAAATGTTTCTGTCGCTTAAATGGGATCACCGGGTGGCCGTGATCGAGCCGGGACAGGAAGTGACTAAGGACGATTTTGGAGTGGAATGTGTCGTGGCATCCTGTGCCAATATGTTTAAAATGTAAAAATGCGGATTTGATTGACTTACTCGGGAGATACGAAAAACGTGTCTCTCTTTTTATTTTGTGCTGTTGTAGATGTTGCGCCAAAGGGTTGACTTCTGCTAGTCATACAGGTGTAGACAGACAAAAGGGAAAACAGTATAATAATAAATGAGTTTTACGGATGATAAACAAGAGAGGAAAACCAATGAAACTGGAACTATTGTTAAACGAACTAAAAATAATCGAAGTAAGAAACAGTCTACCGGACTGTGAGATAGAAAAAATTTGCTATAATTCCCGGGAAGTCGTCCCCGGCAGTCTGTTTGTGGCCATTCCCGGCTACGTCACAGATGGTCATCGCTATATCGGTAATGCCATCGATGGCGGTGCGGTTGCCGTGGTTTATCAAAATGATCTGCCCGAGTATCAGCCGGAGGTCTGCTACATTAAAGTCGCCGATTCCCGCTATGCGCTGGGAAGCCTGGGAAGCTGCTTTTACGGGAAGCCATCGCAGTCGATGCTGGTGACCGGGATTACCGGAACCAATGGCAAAACCTCACTGACCTATATGCTTAAGCATATTTTTGAAAGCGAAGGTAAGAAATGCGGTTTGATTGGCACCATCCATAATCTGATTGGCGACCAGGTGGTTGATAATCGAGGCCGGACGACCCCGGAATCGCTGGAAGTCCAGGAGATCATCAAGGAAATGAAGGATGGCGGCTGCAGTCACCTGTTTATGGAAGTTTCTTCCCATGGACTGGCTCTGGATCGGGTCAATGGGGTGGATTTTGATTACGGTATTTTTACCAATCTGACCCAGGATCATCTGGATTATCATAAGACCTTTGAAAATTATTTTGAGGCGAAAGCCAAACTTTTTTTTAAGCAAAACAAGGCCAGCATTGTCAATGGCGATGATCCATGGGGGCAGAAGCTCTGCGAACTGCTGGCACAAAAATCGGCGACGCCAGTGATTACCTATGGCTTAAAACCAGGGAGTGATTATTATGCCAAAGATCTGGTTTTGGGAACGACGGGAACGGCGTTTACACTGGTTACTCCAGTGGCAGAGGAAAAACTGTTTTTAAATATTCCCGGTGAGTTCATGGTTTATAATGCCCTGGCGGCGATCATTGTTGCTGTGGAAGAAGCGGTGCCGATGAGCGTGATTCGGGAGGCCCTGGCGACGATGCCGGGGGTTTCCGGCCGGATGGAAATTCTCGATGTGGAAGCCCCCTTTGATGTGGTCATTGATTACGCCCATTCGCCCGATTCGCTGGAGAAATTGCTCCAGTCGGTGCGAAAAATATTTCCTGGTCGGATTGTTCTGGTCTTTGGCTGCAATGGCGACCGGGACAAGGAAAAACGGCCAATCATGGGCCGGATCGCTGGCGCCTATGCCGATATGGTGGTGGTCACCTCGGACAACCCTGCCAGTGAAAACCCGATGGATATTATCAATGCGGTGGTGGCGGGGGTTCGGGAGAAAACCGATCAGGTTGCCACGGTTGAAGTCCGGCAGGAAGGGATCTATTATGGTGCTACCCTGTGCGGTCCGGGAGATGTGTTGGTGCTGACTGGAAAAGGCCATGAAAAACAGGAGATTATGAAAGACGAAACCCTCTATTATAACGAATGGGACACCGCCCGGGAAGCCGTTGCCCGGTTGAAAGGGAAGTCCGATAAATAGTAAAAAGACAAGCAAAAAGCGCCCATGAGGCGCTTTTGTTATTTTTCCAGGGTTTCCAGGGTTTCCAGCCGATCCATGATGGCCAGCAATTCGTCTTCCAGTACGGCCTTTTCGTTGGCCAGTTCCTCTAAGACGGTGTAATCCCTGGTGGTTTCTGACAGCTTCTGAGTGACAAAATCCAGTCGTTGATCCTTGGCTTCGAGATCCAGCAGCAGGGCTTCCTGCTCCCGTTTTTCCTTATAGGTCAGGCCGGGCTTGCGGGTTTTCGGTTTTTCACTGGCCGGGGCGGCGGTTTTTTTCTCCGGCTGTTCCGGGCTATTGTCTTTGGTACCCAGGCCAGTCAGGGGATGTTTTTTGATATAGTCCGAATAATTCCCGGTTTGGCTGGTGATCTGGCCTTTACCGTCAAAAGATAAAATCTGTTCACAGGTACGATCCAGAAAATAACGGTCATGGGAAACGGTCAGTACCGAGCCCTGAAACTCGTCCAGGTAGGCTTCCAGAATCGTCAGGGTGTCAATGTCCAGATCGTTAGTGGGTTCATCAAACAGCAATACATTGGGAGCCATCATCAGGATGCCCAGCAGATAGAGCCGCCGTCGTTCGCCGCCGGAGAGTTCGGAGATATACACCCATTGGCTGTTTTTATCAAACAGAAAAAGCTCCATCATTTGAGCGGCGGTGACCGTTTCACCCCGGGAATTTTCCATGACTTCGGCTTTTTCCCGGATATAATCAATGGCCCGGAGGCTCAGATCCATATCCTCGGATTCCTGGGAAAAATAACCGAGTTTAACGGTATCCCCCAGGGTGATGGTGCCGCTATCCGGCTTAAGTTTTCCGGCCAAAAGATTGAGCAGGGTCGATTTGCCATATCCGTTTTTACCGATGATCCCAATCCGTTCACTGGGACCCAGAATCATCGAAAAATCGGCGATAATTTTCTGGGGGCCAAAGGATTTGCATAAATGCTCGATTTCAATGACTTTTTTACCCAGCCGGGAAAAGCCCACCGAGATTTCCATTTGATTTTCGGACAGATCGGTGGCCTGGTCTTTAATTTCTTCAAACCGTTGAATTCGGGCTTTCTGTTTGGTGGTTCGGGCCCGGGCCCCCCGGCGGATCCAGGCCAGTTCCCGGCGGTAGAGGTTTTGACGTTTGGCTTCAATGGCGTTTTGAGCTTCCCGGCGGTTCGCTTTCTGTTCTAAAAAGTCTGAATAATTGCCGGTATACTCATAGAGCTGGCCCTTATCCAATTCGATTGTTCGGGTCACCACCCGATCCAGAAAATAACGGTCATGAGTTACCATCAGCAGCGCCCCTTTGCGGTTTAACAGGTAGTTTTCCAGCCAGGCAATGGTGTCATTGTCGAGGTGATTGGTCGGCTCATCGAGAATCAGCAAATCACAAGGTGTCAGCAGGGCCGAGGCCATCGCCACCCGTTTGCGCTGGCCACCGGAAAGCTGCTTGATTTTTTTATGGTAGTCGTGAATACCCAGCTGGGAGAGGATTGTTTCGACCTGGGATTTTAGATTCCAGAGGTTTTCGTCATCAATACGCTGAGATAACGACAGCAGCCGCTTTTGCAGGGGGGCATCTTCCGGGGAATCTTCCAGGGCGGCCAGGGTGGACTCATAATCCCGGACCAGGTTCATTTCCGGCGAGTTGGCGCAAAAGACCTGGGAAAGCACCGTGGTATCCGGGTTAAGATCGGGATCCTGGGGCAGGATTTCGACCCGCTTGGTGCCAAAAAATTTAACTGCACCAGCGTCGGGGCTGTCGAGGCTTCCAATAATCTTAAGCAGCGAGGTTTTACCTGAGCCGTTGACCCCAATCACCCCGATCTTGTCAGTGTCGGCGATGGAAAAAGAAATATCATGAAAAAGGGTTTTGACCCCATAGGTTTTTTTTAAGTTCTCAATACTGGCTATATTCATTGACTCGTCCTTTGTGTTTTTGTTTTGCTGATATTTTATCATAAATTGGGGGATCTTGGAAAAACTTTACAAAAAGTCCTGAAAATAGTATCATGTAGTCATAATAATTCGAAGTAGATTAAGGTGGGGTGAACAGAATGATGTTGGGTAAAACCGTTTTTATTGCAAAAAGTGCCGATGTAGTGGGTAAAGTAAAGCTGGGTAATTTTATCTCGGTGTGGTTTCAGGCAGTCATCCGGGGGGATGTGGACAGTATTACCATTGGCGATCGCACCAATATTCAGGATGGTACGGTGGTGCACGTGGCTCCAGGTTATCCCACAGTCATCGGTGCTGGCGTGAGCATTGGTCACAATGCCATTATTCACGGCTGCGAAATCGGGGATAATGTCTTAGTGGGGATGGGGGCGATTATTCTTAACGGATCCAAAATCGGCGATAACTCCATTGTCGGTGCCGGTTCACTGGTGACTCAAGGCAAGGTCTTTCCGCCCAACTCGCTGATTATGGGCAGCCCAGCTAAGGTGGTTCGGGAACTGAAGCCGGAAGAAATCCAGAGCATCCGGGACAATGCCGAAGAATATCTGGATACCATGAAGGGTTATATGTAAACCGTCTGCTAACTCTGAGCAAATAAAAAAAGACCCAAGGGGTCTTTTTTAGATGGTTAAAACTTGACCGGGGTCAGGCGAAAGCGTTCCAGTGGTTTGTGTAAAATGGTGACCAGGACAACCCCAAATACGCTCTGCAACAGGCTAAACGGGACGTTGACCAGCGGACCGGCAATATTGCCGTACATAATCACTTCAGAAACGTAGTAAACGGCCGTCATGGCAATCACTGCCGGGAACATCCCAAGGAGGATATTTTTGTCAGGGAAACGCTTCATCAGATAGCCAAAAATAAAGGCCATTGAGCCTTTGGCAATAAAAGTCGGCAGCACATAGGCGCCGTAACCGCCAAAATAGTCAGCGCTGGCCGAGCCGATGGCGGCAGCAATCAGACCGCCCCAGGGCCCCAGGATATAGGCAGATAACAGTACCGCCCCATCGCCGGGATGGATGTAACCGGTCGGCAGGGGAATCTTGATCAGGGAGGTCATGATGAAAGTCAGGGCCATCATCAGGGCAGTGTAGGTGATTTTTCTGGTTTGTTCGTTCATTTTCTTTCCTCGTTTTCTAAAAAATGCCAGGCATTTGCAAAATGGATCAAGATTGCGCAATCATGATGGGTGAAAACAGGCCACAGCGGCCAGGTGTTTTTGCAATTGCCGATAAAAAATACTAAGCCGCAGAAAACCCTTGGCTTAGTATAGAATTATCCCATATTATTTTTAGAATACAAGGGTTTGAATGACCTGATTTTTTTAAAAATCTGAACCCATCAAACCTGCTCAATAAAGATACTGACAGCACTCACGCCGGGAAGGTCAGTTTTATCCGGATTGTTGGGGGAAATGGTCAGGCTGATGGTATAGCCGCTGACAGTTCCCTTCAGATTGGTGGATTCAGAAACGGTTTCCTCGCTATAATCCGGGGCGACAGCCAGCAGACTCTGGTAAAAACTAAGGATTTCATCAGTGGAAAAATCCGAAACATAGGCCGCTTTCCAGCCTGGTTTGCCTGCGGCGGTGGTGATCTGGTTCGATTCGGAAACGCTGGTTACGCCATACAGCGGAACCATCTGGATGGGATAATTGCCCGCCAGTAGACCGGCTTCATCAACATAGAGATCGGCCTGATTTTCGGAAATGACCGTTTGCATGTCCTGGGGCACCACAATCGCAGTGGTAGCGGTGGTATCCGGCAGATTATTTTTAATTTGGTCAGGTTGTTTGGTCGTTGTTGTTTCTTCAGCGGTTGTTTTTTGATCGGTCGTTTTTTCGTCATTCATCAGCTTTGGGATCATAAAGACGGCGCCAGCAATCAGAACCCCAATTAGGACAACCGAAAGAATAATATAACGTGTTTTCATAATGACTCCTTTTTGGAAATGGACAGATCAATTGGAAACGGCGGTAGTCAAATCGTTTTGTTTCCCAACGATCTGTGTAACGAATGAATAGTTCGCCCTTATTATAACCCATATTCTTAATTTTTTGAATAAACATTTCAAAAAACTTGATTTTATTAAGGATATTGGATAGAATATAAAACAGACCTTTTTACTTTTAAATCGTTATTAACTATTGTATTCAACTAACTAAAAAAATAAATGTCAGGATAAGGACGCTGTGGGGAATGCTTTAACAGAGAGATAATCAATTCGGTGAAAGATTGTCGAAAGATACCTCAGAGAGATCACCTTTGAACAGGATTTCTGAAGACTTAAGTTGGCCATTGGTTAATTAAGCTTAGGAAATCCCGGGGAATCGTTAACTTCATGGAGTGGGCAGTTTGCTGCCAACTTGGGTGGTACCGCGATTTTTCGTCCCTTGGATTTTTCAGGGGGCGTTTTTTGTGTTTGGCGAGTCTTGGTGCGATTACGGATTGCGTGATCCTAAAGCGTATTACTTAAGAGCAGAAAATAAACACAGATTAAGCAATGCAGTTATGTAAACTAAGAGAGACTTAATGGAGGTAGAAATATGGCGCAGTTTAAAACATTAATAGAAGGAAAAATTGGCGACAGAGAAGATGCAATCTCAAAACAATGGGAAGCGATGAATCTGTTGCAGCAGAGTATTGATAACCGGGCGGGGAAACAGGACTTTGTTTTTTATGAGGGTCCCCCAACGGCTAACGGCCGTCCCGGAATCCACCACGTGCTGGCCCGGACACTGAAAGATACGGTCTGTAAATATAAGGTCATGGATGGCTATCGGGTGCTGCGTAAAGGCGGCTGGGATACCCATGGTCTGCCGGTGGAAATCGAAGTGGAAAAACAGCTGGGGCTGTCCAGCAAACCGGAAATTGAAGCCTATGGCATCGATAAGTTCAACGAAAAATGTAAGGAGTCGGTCTTTAATTACGAAGGTCAATGGAAGGAAATGAGCCGCAAAATGGGTTATTTCATTGACATGGAAAACCCTTACATCACCCTGGATAACAATTATATTGAATCGGTCTGGTGGATTCTCGATAAATTCAATAAAGAAGGGTTTCTCTATGAAGGGCATAAGATCATGCCCTATTGCCCCCGCTGTGGTACTGGTCTGGCCTCCCATGAGGTCGCTCAGGGCTATCAGGAAATCAAAAGCAACACAGTTGTTGCGGCCTTTAAACGCAAGGATGCCAACGAATACTTTTTAGTCTGGACCACTACCCCCTGGACGCTGGCGGCCAATGTGGCACTGGCCGTTCATCCCGAGGCCGATTACATCAAAGCCCGCAGCAATGATGACGTGTATATTTGCGCCAAGGTGCTGGCGCCCAAACTCCTGGGCGATGACTACGAAATCATTGAAGAAATGAAGGGAAAAGACTTGGAGTACGTTGAGTATGATCAGCTGATGCCCTTTGTGACGCCCGATAAAAAAGCTTTTTTTGTCACCTGTGCCGACTATGTCACCACCGAAGACGGTACCGGGATTGTTCATATCGCCCCGGCTTTTGGGGAAGATGACTACAAGGTTGGCCGTGCCTACCATCTGCCGGTGCTGCAGCCGGTGGCCGAGGACGGCAAATATACCGACACCCCCTGGAAGGGACAATTTGTCATCGATGCCGATCTCGATATCATCAAATGGTTAAAAGCCGAAGGCAAGCTGTTCAAAAAAGAAAAGGTGCTCCATAATTATCCCCATTGCTGGCGCTGTAAAACTCCGCTTTTATATTATGCCAAACCGAGCTGGTATATCGAAATGACCAAGATCAAAGATACCCTGATCGCAAATAATAATGGCGTCGAGTGGTACCCGGATTTTGTCGGCGAAAAACGTTTTGGCAACTGGCTGGAAAACCTCAATGACTGGGCGATCTCAAGAAGTCGCTACTGGGGAACGCCGCTGCCGGTGTGGCGCTGTGATGCGTGCGGTAAGCTGGAAACCGTCGGTTCCCGAAAAGAACTGGTGGAACGGGCCATTGAGGGGATTGACGAAAGCATTGAGCTGCACCGCCCTTATGTGGATGATGTTCATTTCACCTGCCCGGATTGCGGCAAAACGATGACCCGGGTCAAAGACGTTATCGACTGCTGGTTTGATTCCGGCTCGATGCCTTTTGCCCAACATCACTATCCCTTTGAAAACAAAGAACTGTGGGAAGAACAATTCCCGGCTGATTTTATCTGTGAAGGGATTGACCAGACCCGGGGTTGGTTCTATTCATTACTGGCGATTTCTTCCTTTGTCACCGGTAAAGCGCCCTATAAAAAAGTGCTGGTCAATGACCTGATCCTCGATGCCGACGGCCAGAAAATGTCCAAATCCCGGGGCAATACGGTTGATCCCTTTGAAATGTTTTCTGAATATGGGGCGGATGCGCTGCGTTGGTATCTGCTTTATGTCTCGCCAGCCTGGACGCCAACTCGTTTTGATGTCAAGGGGATTAAAGAGGTGCAAAGTAAATTTTTTAATACCTTAAAAAATACCTACCATTTCTTTGCCCTGTATGCCAATACCGATAGCATCGATCCAAGAGAATTCTTTGTGCCCTATGCCAATCGTCCCGAAATTGATGCCTGGATTCTTTCTAAATACAACCGTCTGGTTAAAGAAGTCCGGGAAGAAATGGACGTCTTTGACCTGACCAAAGCGGTCAAAAAAATCCAGAATTTTGTTAACGAAGATTTATCCAACTGGTATATCCGCCGCAACCGTCGCCGGTTCTGGGGAACCGAACTGACGGAGGATAAAAAAGCCGTTTACAACACCACCTGGGAAGTGCTGGAAGGGGTGGTTCGGCTGTGTGCGCCCTTTGCGCCATACATCACCGAAGAACTGTATCAGAAGCTGACCGATGGCGTATCCGTCCATCTGGCGGATTACCCGACCGTCAATGAAGCGCTGATTCAGGATGCCATCGAAGAACCGATGGATCTGGTACGGGAACTGGTCAGCCTCGGTCGTGGTGCCCGGGAAGAAGCCCAGATCAAGGTTCGCCAACCGCTATCCAAGATCATTGTCGATGGCAAGTACCGGGAAACCCTGGGCGATCTTTGCGTCCTGATTGAAGAGGAACTAAATATTAAAAACGTCGTCTTTGAAGATAATCTGGGTGACTTCATGAACTATGCCTTAAAACCCGACTTTAAGGTCGCTGGCCCGATTCTCGGTCAGAATGTCAAGCTGCTGGGCAAGGCCCTGGCTTCAGTGGAAGCCAGTGAGGTGGTGGCCAAGCTGGAAGCTGATGGCAGCTTTGTGATTGAGCTGGATGGCGAAAGCCTCGAACTGCGCAAAGATTTCATCGATATCCGGATTTCTGCCAAAGAAGGCTTCAATGTCCAGATGTTTAACAATAAGTTTATTATTCTTGATACCAGCCTCACACAGGAGCTACTCGATGAAGGCTGTGCCCGGGAGTTTGTCTCCCGGATTCAGCAGCTGCGAAAAGCCAACGGCTACGAAGTGATGGATCGGATTGACATTACCTACAGCAGTGACGAAGCCATGGATCGGGCGATTGAAATCTATACTGATTTTATTAAAACTGAAACCCTGGCTGATACGATTACGGTTAAGGCCGGTGTTGGTGAAGTGTTTAATCTCAATGGCCATGATACCGGGATTGAACTGACAAAGAAATAAAATAAACCCCGATCAAACAGGTGTGATGCTTGATCGGGGTTTGTTGTTTTTGCAATGAAATAATCCTATTTTTCTTCATACTGGGGATAATAGCCCAGAAACTGAAAATATTCGGCCTTTTCCTGAATAATCGGCAGCAGGTTGACCAGAGTGTTTTGGGAGATATTGCCGGTGAAATCGACAAAAAACAGGTATTCCCAGTTCTCTTTTAACAGTGGCCGGGATTCGATCTTACAGAGGTTGAGTGAAAACACCGAAAAGATCCCGATGATTTCATAGAGCGCCCCGGGACGATGGGGCAGATGAAAGGCGATGCTGACCCGGGTGGGGTTTTCAAACAGTTCAATCTGCCGTGAAATTATCACAAACCGGGTGACGTTGGTCTGGGAAAAGTTGATATTCTCCGCCAAAATCGATAGATTATAGATTTCCCCGGCCCGTTTGCTGGCAATGGCTGCCATTGTCGGGTCGTTCTGGCTGGCCACGTACTCGGCGGCAATGGCGGTATTGAAATAAGGAATGCATTTCCAGTCGGGATAATCCTTTAAGAATTCCTCGGATTGGGAAAAACCCTGGGGGTGGGAATAAACCTCGCTAATGCGCTCCAGACTGGCGCCCTTGGGGGCCAGTAGACAGTGCCTGGCCTTAATTTCCTGCTCGCCGACGATATAATACTGGTAGCGGGACAGCAGATCATAAACGGCTGCAATTGATCCGGTGGAGGAGTTTTCAATTGGTAGCACCCCGTAATCAATGGACCCCTGGCTGAGAGCGACAAACACATCTTCAAAGGTCTTGTAGGCAAACAGTTCACAGTCATGTTTAAAGAAAGACAGGCTGGCTTCTTCACCATAAGAACCCCGGGTACCGGCATAAGCCACCCGCGGTTCTTTTTTTAAGGTATGGGGATAGACCGCAAAGGCCTCATTTAAACAAACAATGGGATTGGCTTGATGCTGCATCTCAGTAGCCCAAGTTCTGGCCCACCAGAATCACCTTGATCCGGCCGGGAATGCGGCTGTGACGGGTAGTCACGATATTGACACACATGCAGTCATCACTATGGCAATTGGCACAGTTGCCGGTCTCATAACAGGGGGTTTTGGCGTTTAATCGGATGGCGTTGATTGGTGCCGCCACGTTCTGGGCCCGATAAATGGCGGCGTCGACATTGGCCACCACTTTGTTGATGCCAGCGATAACAATCACCTGTTCCGGGCCAAAGCACATCAGGGCCACCCGGTTGCTGAGTCCGTCGATATTAACCAGTTCACCAGACATAGTGATGGCATTGGTACCGGTCAGAAAGGTGTGGGCCAGTACGCCCTGGGCCACCACCTCTCTTTTTTCCTGGTGGGTTTTAGCCAGGCTGCGGTCAATATATTGATAGTTGCCATTTTTAATCGCATCGAGTAAGCCAATTTCCTTGATCGATTCGGAACCGCCATGGGTGACGCTGGCACCTTCTGGAATCAGTGACAGGGCCAGTTCCAGGGCCTCACTGGCAGTTTGGCAATAGTAGCCTTCAAAATTTCGTTTTTCAAGTTTTTTGATTAAAGATTTACTGAGATTTTGATAATTCTCTTCCTTATAACCCAAAATATTACCTCCAGAGATAAGAATAATCTTATTATAATCCAAAGCTGTTAAAAAAACAAAATTTATTGTTAAAATGGGGTATAATATTAAAAAACATGCAATCGCAGAAGAGGAGGACGTCATGCATAAGTATAAAGGAATTGTTTTTGATTTAGACGGTACCCTGGTCAATTCACTGGAGGATCTGATCGATTCGGTCAATGGGATTATGAAATATCATCAATTTCCCACCCATTCCTATGAAGTGGGAAAACGGTTTATTGGCAGAGGGCTTAGAAATCTGACCCGGGATGCCTTGCCGGAAAAGTATCGGGATGATGAAGCCTTTGTTGACAAGTTGACGGAGATGGTACGGTCGGAGTATTCCGCCAACTATTTAAAAAAAACCAAACCCTACCCGGGGATTACCAAACTGCTTGATTATCTTAAGGCCAATGATATCCCCTGGGCGGTTTGTACCAACAAGCCTGATCTTGAGGCCAAAACATTGGTTAAAGCCCTGCTAGGGCAGTATGATTATGTGGATGTCCGGGGCTTTACCAAAGATGCCCTGCGAAAACCCAATCCGGCGGTGTCCCTGGAGTTGGTGGCCAAAATGGGGCTGACACCCCAGCAATGTCTTTACGTCGGGGATTCCACTGTCGATTATGAAACCGCGATCAGAGCCGAAATGCTGCCGGTTTTATGTACCTGGGGCTTTGAATCTTTTGAAGTTCTGACCAAGCTGGAAGATGCCATTTGGCTCCATAACCCGATGCGGATTGTCGATGCCCTGCGTTACGGTCGGGAAATGTACTCGGTATTTAATGAACACCCGGACCCCAACCCCGATGCCCAGAAGAAAAAACATCGCTAAGGCCCGGGAAAAAATTTAGCAATGAAAAAATGTAAACGTTAAACAACATGTAAACGAAAATCAAATTTACATATTGACAATAAAACCAGGTCTTGTTATAATAAAAAATTTTACTTTTGCTTTAATCTGTGGTATACTAACGTAGAGAAAACCACAGAGAGGTGAAGTTCATGCCAAAAGCTACGATTATGGACATTAGACGCGAGGTGGAAAATTATCTGGGCAGACGAGTCAAACTTGAAGCACATAAAAGCAAGAAAAAACTCTACCAAAAAGAAGGGGTAATTGAAAGCACTTATCCCAGTATTTTTACCGTCCGGGTTCAAGAAGATCAACGGAAAGAACAGAAATTATCGTTTAGTTATTCCGATCTCTTAACTCAGAGTGTGAAAATTGTATTACTAGATGAGAATGAAGCGGATGGGGCACTGTTGGTTTCATAACGACAAGATAAACGATTCACATAAAGGGAAGAACTCCGGTTCTTCTTTTTTTGTTGCGACAATCTTGCGTAATTCTAGTAGGTTTTTTAGCAAACCGATGGTATAATAACCGGGTATTGAAAATTTTGGAGATAAAAAAATGAATGATAAGAACCTGAAAATCGAATCGGAAATTGGCAAGCTCAAAAAGGTGTTGCTCCATCGGCCAGGTAAAGAACTGGAACGGATTGTCCCGGATTCGCTAAAAGAACTTTTATTTGAAGATATCCCTTGGCTGGCCCGGATGCAGGAGGAACACGATGCCTTTGCGGCTATCTTAAGAAAACGGGGGTCCGAAGTCTTCTATGTTGAGGATCTGCTAAAAGATATACTAAAAGACACCTCAGTCCGGGAAAGCATCATAGCTGAAGTGATTGATAAAAATCCCTCATCGGGCAACTATATCGATGGGTTTTTAAATGAATACCTGATGTCTCTCGACAGCAATGCTCTGGGCGATGCGTTGATTGCGGGAGTGCTGCAAAAGCAGCTTGATCATCTGGAACGGCATCTGGTCTTGACCGATTATTTAAAAGGCCCGGAACCTTATGCCTTTTATTTAAACCCGCTGCCGAATTTATATTTCATGCGCGACCCGGCGGTGACCATTCATGACGGAATGGTGATTTCGGCCATGGCCACCCGCACCCGCAAACGGGAAAGTCGCTATCTGGCAGCGATTTATGAGCATCATCCGCTGTTTAAAAACTGTGACAATAAAACCTTTTACCAGGATACCAACTTCTTTTCGGTGGAAGGCGGCGACATCCTGATTTTAAGCCCGACGGTAGTGGCGGTGGGCTGCAGTGAACGGACCGAGGTTCAGGGGGTGGAAGAACTGGCCAAAAACCTCTTTGCTGCCGAGCTTGGGATCACAAAGGTGCTGGCCGTAAAAATTCCCAGCAACCGAGCCTTTATGCATCTGGATACCGTCTTTACAATGGTGGACGTCGATAAATTCATTGTTTACCCGGGGATTCTGGAACAGGTCGAAACCGTCATTATGACGCCGGGAAAAGACGGCTATCTGCAGTATCAAAAGCAGAACAGTCTCAAAGAAGCCCTCAAAGCAGTGCTTGGTTTACCAGCCATTAACCTGATTGAAAGTGGCGGCGGCAACCCGGTGGCTGCTGCCCGGGAACAATGGAACGACAGCACCAACACCCTGGCGATTGCCCCGGGGGTGATCGTGGCCTACGCCCGAAATGAGCGCTCCAATGAGGTGCTCACCCAAAATGGCATTGAAGTGATTGGGATTGAAGCCTCTGAGCTGGTTCGTGGCCGGGGCGGCCCCCGCTGCATGACCATGCCCTTGTATCGGGACGGGTTTTGATTTCGAAAATTAATTTATAAAATAAGCTTAACAAGCGATAAACGGAGGAAACATGATGAATTTAAAAGGACGTCATTTATTGACATTAAAAGATTTTAGCCCGGCGGAGATCCAGTATCTGATTGACTACGCCGCCGAACTCAAAGCCAAGAAAAAATCAGGGGTGGTGGGCGAACTGCTTAAAGGCAAGAACATCGTGCTGCTATTTGAAAAAACCTCAACAAGAACCCGTTGCGCCTTTGAAGTGGCCGCTTTTGATGAAGGGGCCAATGTCACCTTTTTGACCAATAGTCAGATGGGTAAAAAGGAATCGATTGAGGATACCGCCATCGTGCTGGGTCGTTTTTATGATGGCATTGAGTTCCGGGGCTTTGAACAAGAGACGGTTGAAATGCTGGCCAAACATTCCGGCGTCCCAGTCTGGAACGGCTTAACTGATCTGGATCACCCCACTCAGGTGCTGGCCGATATGCTGACCATTCAGGAAAATTTCGGCAGTGTTAAAGACAAACGTCTGGTCTATGTCGGCGATGCCCGAAACAACATGGGTAACGCCCTGATGATCGGTTGTGCCAAACTGGGAATGCATTTTGTGGCGGTAGCGCCCGAATCATTATTTCCGGAAGAAGCCTTGGTCGCTGAAATGAAGACCCTTTGTGAAGAAACTGGGGGAACCATCACCCTGACCGCTGATATAAGCACCGGTGTGAAGGGCGCTGACGCCATCTATACCGATGTCTGGGTCTCCATGGGCGAAGAAGATCAGATGGCCGAGCGGATCAAACTGTTGTCGCCCTACCAGGTGAACATGGAAATGATTAAGGCCACCGGCAATGACGAAGTGATCTTCCTGCATTGTTTACCGGCCTTCCATGACCAGGAAACATCGGTCGCCCGGGAAGTTAAAGAGAAGTTTGGGCTGGCTGAAATGGAAGTCACCGATGAGGTCTTCCGCAGCAAGCATTCCAAGGTTTTTGATGAGGCCGAGAATCGGATGCATACCATCAAAGCCGTCATGTGCGCCTCTTTGGTTGGCTAAAAGGCCCGATTGATACGGGTGATTGATAACCAGGAGAACAACATGGAAATTAAAGATATTAAAAAATTACAAAATGGCTCTGACGTCAGGGGGGTGGCCCTGGAGGGGATTCCCGGCGAGGCCGTTAATTTTACCCAGGACATGGCCATGAAAATAGCCTTTGCTTTTGCCACCTGGCTTGAGCAAAAGCTGGGGAAAACCCTGCTGACCTTTGCCGTTGGCCGTGACAGCCGACTGTCCGGGCCTCACATCGCCCAGGCGGTGGCATTGGGGCTGGTCAGTCGGGGACACCAGGTCTATCAATGCGGCATCAGTACCACCCCGGCGATGTTTATGACCACCCTCGATCCGGTTATCGAGGCCGATGGGGCGGTAATGGTCACCGCCAGTCATCTGCCCTTTAACCGCAACGGACTGAAGTTTTTCACCAAAGAGGGCGGCCTCAATAAAGAAGATATCACAGCCATTCTGACGCTGGCTGAGACCGTTGAAACATCGTTTACCCCCGGCGGACAGGCCCGGGATTATGATTTTCTGCCATCCTATTCCCAGAATATTTTAAACATCATCCGGGCCAAAACTGGCAGCGAGCAGCCCCTGGCAGGCGCCAAAATTGTGGTTGATGCCGGTAACGGGGCGGGCGGATTTTTTGCCAGCCAGGTGCTTAAGCCGCTGGGCGCTGACACCACTGGCAGCCAGTATCTGGAGCCTGATGGCCATTTCCCCAACCACGTGCCCAACCCCGAGGATGCCGTAGCCATTGCCCATATCACCAAAGCAGTGCTGGATAATCAGGCCGATCTGGGGATCATCTTTGATACCGATGTCGATCGGGCGGCGATTATTGATGAAAAAGGTAACGCTATCAACCGTAATGGCTTTATCGCCTTTATTGCCAGCATGCTTTTATCCGACTATCCCGGCTCGACAATTGTTACCGATTCGATTACCTCCACCGGGCTAACGGCCTTTATTGAAAGCCATGGTGGCCACCATCATCGCTTTAAGCGGGGCTATAAAAACGTCATTAATGAAGCCATCCGCTTAAATAACGAGGGGATCGAAACCCATCTGGCCATGGAAACCAGTGGCCACGGGGCTATTAAAGAAAACTATTTTCTTGATGACGGGGCCTATCTGGTGACCATGGCGCTGATCAAGTTTGCCCAGTTGTTTAAGGCTGGCCAACCAATCAGTTCGTTTCTGGCTGGTTTAAAAGAACCGGTGGAAGCTAAGGAAATCCGCTTAAAAATTACGACGGATGATTTTAAAGCCTATGGCGAAAACGTGTTGACGGAGTTTGCCGCCTTCGCCGCCAGCCAGCCCGGCTGGACGGCGGTCGATCCCAACTATGAAGGGGTCCGGGTCAGCTGTGACGAGGCCGCCGGAAACGGCTGGTGCCTGCTGCGGATGTCCCTCCATGACCCGATTATGCCACTGAACATCGAATCCGATACAGTGGGTGGTTGCGCGGTCATTGAAACGGTCCTGCGCGACTTTCTGCACAAATTTGAAGCATTGGTATAGTCAAAAAAACGATAAAAAAGCCGGATGGCAAACCACATCCGGCTTTTTTTTCGTTTAGACCATTAAATCAGTGTTCATCAATTTCCAGCCCGGCCACAAAGCCGTCAATCAGATCCATATGCTGGGACATGGCAAAGGCGGCGTTTAAGGGCTCCTTTGCTTTCAGGGCGTTTAAGATATGGCGGTGCTGAGTGTCAATCACCGGTCCCCGGTCGGGATCATCGAGAATGGCAATCCGGATATCCTTGATCAGGGCTTCAATCAGGGTTGCCGAGGACTGCAGAACATTGCGGATCATCCGGTTTTCCGAAGCCAGGGCGATTTCGTAGTGGAAGCGCTTGTCCAGTTCGGCCCGAACCGTTTCGTCGGTTTCGGTTTCGATGGCATCACAAATTTTTTCCAGACTGGCAAACCGTTCCGGCGTCATTTTTTTCGCCGCCAGCTTGGCCGCCTCCGTTTCCAGGGCCCTGCCGCAGCTCTTGCACTTCGCTGAGTTGACCGTTGCTGAGCCAGAACATAATCGTCAGCGGCTGGGTCAGGGTATCTTCAAAATTTTCGGCAATAAAATTGCCTTCACCCTGCTGACAGACCACCAGACCGATCATCTCCAGCGCCCGGATCGCCTCCCGGATCGTCGCCCGGGATACCCCCAGCTGCTCCGCCCATTGCCGTTCCGAGGGCAGGCGGTCGCCGCTTTTTAAATTTCCCCGGATAATATTTTCTTTAATCTGCTCGAGGATCTGCAAATAGATTTTCGTATGGGCTATTTCTTTAAACATCTCAAAGTCACTTCATTTCATTCGATTTTTTATAAACATAATAATACACCATTTTACCACAGCCGCTTTTAAAATTCAAAAAGATCAAGAGTTGGTAAATAAATATTTCCTGAAAACGTTATTTTATTACTTGACAAAGATTTACGAAAGACATATAATGGCAACAGGTTAGAGGTCTGACCACCAGACCAATAGTAGAATTTTATCAGAATTTTGTCAAGTGGTTTATGAATGGGTTTAAGAGGGTTTAACAGTTTTTGTCAACGGAAAATTCGGTTGACGGCGAAATTTGTCCACCAGGAGTGAAGTCCTTGCTGTCTGTGCCAAAACGGACAGCAAAAGAAATTTCGCAGCGGTCTTCACTTAAACAATGATTAGTAGAATCAGGCGTTTGTCAAACTGGGCCCAAAGCTCACGGCAGCTCGCAATAATCAAAAAATTTATTTTATGGAGGGTGAGTATGAAAATACTGGTATGTATCAAGCAGGTTCCCGGCACGTCCAACGTCGAAGTGGATCCGGAAACAGGGGTTCTGATTCGGGATGGGGTTGAATCGAAGCTCAATCCCTATGATTTATATGGTCTGGAAACGGCATTCCGTTTAAAAGAAGAGTTGGGCGGCACCATTACGACCTTGTCGATGGGGCCGATGCAAAGTAAAGAGGTGCTACTCGAATCCTTCTATATGGGCGCCGACTCTGGCTGTTTATTATCAGACCGAAAATTTGGCGGTGCCGATGTCGTTGCCACCAGCTATACCCTGGCTCAGGGCGCCAAAAAACTGGGCGACTTTGATCTGATCATCTGCGGCAAGCAGACCACTGATGGCGACACTGCCCAGGTCGGTCCGGAAATGGCCGAATTTTTGGGGATTCCCCACGTCACCAACGTCATTAAAATTCTGGTGGCCGATGAAGCGGGCCTGACCCTGCAAATGAATATGGAAGAATCCTTAGAAATCCAACGGGTCCCATACCCCTGTCTGATCACGGTTGATAAGGACATTTACACCCCGCGCTTACCTTCTTATAAACGAAAACTGGAAATTTCCGAAAATCCCGAAATTACCGTTTTGACCCTGAAGGATATGTACGACACCGATGCCAAAAAATATGGTCTCAGCGGGTCGCCGACCCAGGTGGAGCGGATCTTCCCACCGGAAAGTAATGTTGAAAAAGTAAGCTTTGAGGGCGATGGAACCGTGCTGGCCCAGGCACTTCATGGCATTTTGACTGAAAAAAAATATCTGAGTAAAGATAATTAGGCAGGAAAGGAATAAAATCATGGCAGGAATTAAAATAATTACCGAAAACGTCGATCAGAAAACCTTTGAGGCACTGGCAGAGATTTGCCCCTTTGATGCCTTTTCATATGTAAACGCTCGTCTGGAAGTCACCGCCGCCTGTAAAATGTGCAAGATGTGTTTAAAAAACGGCCCCGCCGGGGTGCTTGAACTCGAAGAAGACGAAAAAATCAGTATCGACAAAAGCCTCTACAAGGGTATTACCGTCTATGTCGATCACATTGAAGGAGTGATTCATCCGGTTACCTTTGAACTGATTGGCAAGGCCCGGGAACTGGCCGTCATCGGTCATCCGGTTTACGCCCTGTTTATGGGCACCAACATCACGGCCGAAGCCAGTGAGTTGCTTAGCTACGGGGTTGATAAAGTCTTTGTCTATGATCAGCCGGAGCTAAAGCATTTTGTGATTGAGCCCTATGCCAACGTCCTGGAAGACTTTATCGAAAAGGTTAAACCGTCTTCGATTTTAGTGGGTGCTACCAACGTCGGCCGGTCGCTGGCCCCCCGGGTGGCTGCCCGTTACCGCACTGGCCTGACCGCCGACTGCACCATTCTGGAAATGAAAGACAATACCGATCTGGTTCAGATCCGGCCAGCCTTCGGCGGCAATATCATGGCCCAGATTGTTACTGAAAACACCCGTCCTCAGTTTTGTACCGTCCGTTATAAAGTCTTCTCGGCTCCGGAACGGGTCGCCAATCCCTGGGGCAGCGTGGAAGTGATGGAAATTGGCAAAGACAAGCTGGTATCCGCCATTTCGGTGCTGGAAGTCATTAAAAAAGAAAAAGGGATTGACCTGTCGGAAGCTGAAACCATTGTGGCCGTTGGCCGGGGCGTGAAATGCGAAAAGGATTTGGAGATGATCCATGAGTTTGCTGAAAAAATCGGCGCCACCGTGGCCTGTACCCGGCCTGGTATCGAAGCTGGCTGGTTTGATGCCCGCCTGCAGATTGGCCTCAGCGGCCGAACCGTTAAACCGAAACTGATCATCGCACTGGGGATTTCCGGGGCCGTTCAGTTTGCCGCCGGGATGCAGAATTCAGAATATATCATTGCCGTGAACAATGATCCTAAAGCACCGATCTTTAACATTGCCCATTGCGGCATGGTCGGCGATCTCTATGAAGTGATTCCGGAACTGTTAAAAATGATTGCCGATCCGGAAAGTGCTGCCGCCGGGAAAACCGTGGCAATGCCGGAAGCCATGGAAACACCAGAAAGGATGGTTGGCTAAGATGAATTACAAAAAAGTGGAAACAAACGATATCGATTTTTTAAAGGCCCTGATTCCTGCCGAACGGATTTTTGTTGGCGATCAGATCGGTGAAGATTTTAGTCATGATGAGCTGGGTAGCATTCATTCCTATCCGGAAGTGCTGATCAAAGTCACCACCACCGAAGAAGTTTCTAAAATCATGAAATATTCCTATGATCATAATATCCCAGTCGTCGTCCGGGGGTCCGGTACCGGCCTGGTGGGGGCCTGTGTGCCACTGTTTGGCGGGATCATGTTAGAAACCACGCTGATGAATAATATTCTTGAGCTGGACTCAGAAAACCTGACCGTTACCGTCGAACCCGGCGTCCTCTTAATGGAACTGTCGAAATTTGTGGAAGAGCACGATCTTTTTTACCCCCCGATCCCCGGTGAAAAATCGGCGACCATTGCCGGTAATATCAGCACCAACGCCGGTGGGATGCGGGCTGTCAAATACGGCGTCACCCGGGACTATGTCCGGGGTCTAACGGTGGTTCTGTCAAACGGTGAAATCATCGAGTTGGGCGGAAAAATCGTTAAAAACAGCTCCGGTTACAGCTTAAAAGATCTGGTCGTCGGCTCCGAAGGAACCCTTTGTGTGATCACCAAGGCGATCTTAAAACTGCTGCCGCTGCCCAAGATGACCTTAAGCCTCTTGATTCCCTTTGATAATATCAGCGATGCTGCCGGAATTGTGCCCAAGATCATCAAATCCAAGGCGATCCCGACGGCCATCGAATTTATGGAACGCCAGACGATTCTCTTTGCTGAAGATTTTCTCGGTAAAAAATTCCCGGATTCTTCCAGCAATGCCTACATCCTCTTGACCTTTGATGGCAACTCCAGGGAACAGGTGGAAGCCGAATACGAAGTGGTGGCAAACCTTTGTCTGGCCGAAGGCGCCAAAGATGTCTATATTGTCGATACCGCCGAGCGGAAAGAATCGGTCTGGTCAGCCCGGGGCGCTTTTTTGGAAGCGATTAAAGCCTCCACCACCGAAATGGATGAGTGCGACGTGGTGGTACCGCGAAACCGGATTGCCGAGTTTATTGAGTTTACCCATGAACTGGCTGCCGAAATGAATGTTCGGATTCCCAGCTTTGGCCATGCCGGTGACGGCAACCTGCATATCTATGTCTGTCGGGACCAGCTTGACCAACAGGCATGGGAAGCCAAGCTTAACGAAGCGATGGACCGGATGTATGCCAAGGCCCTGACTTTTAACGGACTGGTTTCCGGCGAACACGGCATCGGCTATGCCAAACGACAATATCTGCTCAACGATTTTGGCACAGAACATCTGGCCCTGATGGCTGGCATTAAACAAACCTTTGATCCGAAAAACCTTTTAAATCCTAAAAAAGTCTGTCAGATGTAGGAGGGCATATGGATAACCTGTTACTCTTCTTTATCGCCCTGATCCCGGTGATCTGGCTGATTGTCTCGCTGGGGGTCTTAAAGATCCCCGGCCAGAAGGCCTGTCCAATTGCCCTGGCGATGACCATTGGACTCAGTATTCTGGTCTGGCAGATGCCGGTACTCGATAGCCTGACGGCTGCCCTGGAAGGGGCGGCGATGGCGATCTGGCCGATCTTTCTGGTCATTATTGCGGCCGTTTTTACCTATAACCTGGTCACCCACACCGGCGGCATGGAAACCATTAAAAAAATGATGAGCTCGGTCTCCACCGATCAGCGGATTCTGGTTTTAATTCTGGCCTGGGGTTTTGGTGGTTTTCTGGAAGCCATTGCCGGTTTTGGTACCGCCGTGGCGATTCCCGCCAGCATTCTGGCTGCACTGGGCTTTAACCCGGTCTTTGCTGCCATAATCTGTCTGATTGCCAACACCACTCCGACGGCGTTCGGGGCCATTGGCTTGCCGGTCAGCACCCTGGCCTCGGTGACGGGCCTCAATGTAAACGATTTGTCCTTTACCATTGCCATCCAGTTGTTTGTGATGATCGTGATTATTCCTTTCATCCTGGTCAGCATTACCGGCAAAAGTGTCAAAGCCATCAAAGGGGTCTTCCTGATTACCCTAATGGCCGGTTTATCCTTCGGCTTACCGCAGATTTTTGTCGCCAAGTATTTAGGCGCCGAACTGCCAGCGATTGTCGGCTCGGTCATCTGTATGGCGGTGGTGATTACCATGGCCAAGGTCTTTTATAAGGATACCGCTGCTAAAAATATCGAAAAGATTCCGCTCAAGACCGCCGTTATGGCCTGGCTTCCCTTTATTCTGGTTTTTGCCATTATTATTCTCTGTTCGTCGCTGTTCCCGGCCATCAACGGGCTGCTCAAACAAGTCAGCACCACGGTGCAGATTTACACCGGCCCCCACGGCAAGCCGATGACCTTCTATTGGCTGGCCACCCCGGGAACCCTGATTATCATCGCCACCTATCTGGGCGGCCTGATTCAAGGCGTCAAGTTCGGGGCGATTTCCACGATTCTTGGTAAAACCGTCAAGCAGATGTTTAAATCGGCGATTACGATCATGTCGATTGTGGCTCTGGCCAAGGTGATGGGTTACAGCGGCATGATTGGTGTCATTGCCCAGATTCTGGTGCTGGTCACCGGCGATTTCTACCCCCTGATTGCGCCGTTGATCGGTGCCCTGGGGACCTTTGTTACCGGCAGTGACACCTCGGCCAACGTCCTCTTTGGCGGGCTTCAGGTCGAGGCCGCCAACGCCATCGGCATGAGTCCCTACTGGCTGGCCGCCAACACTGCTGGCGCTACCGCCGGTAAGATGATCTCCCCCCAGAGTATTGCCGTGGCCACCGCCGCCACCGGGATTATTGGCAGCGAGGGCAAGATTCTCCAGGCCACCATGAAGGTTTGCGCCGTCTATGTCATCATCATCGGACTGGTGGTCTATTTCGGAGCACCGCTGATTGTCGGGCTGTTGAGCACCTTTGGATAATTCGTATGTCAAATGAAAAAAGTAACGTATCATTTGAATGAAATAGTGCAATGTAGGGGCGATCCTTGATCGCCCGTCACTGCTCAAATGCCATATGAATCGATGACGTACTTAAATTCAACTGATATCAAATAAAAGAAAAATTAAATAAAGAGAAGTCATCTTTGAAAGTTAAGACATTAGCAGAAATTAGAATTCTGTTAATGTCTTTCGTCTAATCAGAAAGGATACGTTTATGGAAATCAAAATACCTTATGGAAAAGAAAAACAAGCGTTGGTGCTTGATGAGGCGTGCCTAAATGGCGTGTTGCTCTCTCAGATTGAAGACTATCATCCCGAGCAAACTGAGAGCGAGCTGGTGGCAGCAGCCATTGCCAACCCCGAGGGCTCAGATAAGCTTTGTCAGCTGGCCGTGGGCAAACAAAAGATCGTAATTATTGCCAGTGACCATACCCGGCCGGTGCCCAGTAAAATTATTATGCCGCAGATGCTAAAAGAAATCCGTCGGGGCAATCCGGATGCGGAGATCACCATCTTGATTGCCACCGGTTTTCACCGCCTGACTACCCGGGAGGAACTGGTCGCCAAATTTGGCGAAACCATCGTCGATCAGGAGCGGATTGTCGTCCATGATTCCGGTGATGACAGCAGCCTGGTGGAAATCGGCACCTTGCCCTCCGGCGGGGCGCTGATCATCAACAAGTTAGCAGCGGAGGCTGATCTGCTGGTTTCGGAAGGCTTTATTGAGCCCCATTTCTTTGCCGGTTTTTCCGGCGGCCGGAAGAGCGTGCTGCCGGGCATTGCCAGCCGGGTCAGTGTGCTGGCCAATCATTGCGGTGAATTCATTGCCCATCCCAAGGCCCGGACCGGGGTGATTGAGGGCAACCCCCTCCATATCGATATGCTCTACGCTGCCCGCACCGCCAAGCTGGCCTTTGTGGTCAATGTCGTGATCAATTCCGAAAAAGAGGTGATCTATGCCGTCGCCGGAGATTGCGATGCCGCCCACATCAAGGGCCGGACCTTTCTGGAAAAACTCTGCAAGGTCAAGGCAACCCCCAGCGATATCGTCATTACCAGCAACGGCGGCTACCCGCTGGATCAGAACATCTATCAGGCCGTGAAAGGAATGACCGCTGCTGAAGCCGCCGTCAAGCCTAGCGGGGTGATTATCATGCTGGCCAAATCCAACGATGGTCATGGTGGCGCCGCCTTTTTCAATACCTTCCGGGATGAAAAAAATCTCGAACGGATGCTGGCCGGTTTCGTCAACACCCCCCGCAACGAAACCATCCCCGATCAGTGGGAAGCCCAGATCCTGGCTCGGATTCTTTTAAAAGCCAAGGTCATTTATATATCGGCTGCCCCGGATGAGATGATTAAAGAATTCCAGATGACTCCGGCTAAGGATGTCAATGAAGCGTTGAGCTTAGCCCGGGAATATCTGAACAATGAAGCGGCCACCGTCACGGTGATCCCCGATGGGGTGGCGGTGATTGTGGAATAGTAGAATGAGGTATGGCTGATGCCATACCTTTTTTTGTTTGCGCGGTTTTATTGAACGAAGCATTAAAGGAGAAGCTTATAAAGGGATGATTGCAAAGATATAACAAATATGTTATAATTGAATCAATGAAGGGGACGGAATGTATGAAGTAATTTTTTATAAAGACGCAAAGGGTAATGAGCCGATCAGGGAATACCTCACCAGTTTAAAAACCAAAGCCAGTAGCAGTAAGCAAAATCGTGTTAAATTTATAAAAATCACTAGTTACATACGATCGTTACAGGAATATGGCACAAGAATTGGCAATCCCACCGTTAAGCATATTGATGGCGATATCTGGGAACTCCGGCCCTTATCAGATCGGATATTTTTCTTTTATTGGCAAGATGATACGTTTGTTTTGCTTCACTATTTCCATAAGAAGTCGCAAAAGATACCGCGAAAGGAAATTGAAAAAGCAATCAATAATATGAATGATTTTAAAGAAAGGGTGTGCCAGCAATGAGTATTAAAATTGGCAATGAAGAATTTACAGAATTCAATGATCTTTATAATGACTCTGATTTCTTGAGCGATTCAGAAAGGGCAGAAATTGAATTTGAGGTAGCGCTGATCGGCAAACTGATCGAAGCCCGTGAGCAGTGTGGAATGTCACAAAAACAACTCGCTGATCTGACTGGATTAAAACAACCGGCCATCGCACGTCTGGAGAATCTCAAAGCCATTCCCAAAATTGATACCCTGTTTAAGCTTCTTGACCCGCTGGGGTATACATTGGCGATTGTACCCAAAGAGAAAACGATTGTGAAATAAGGGCCCCTTTCTAAAATCTGAAAGCGCAGGCTTTACAAGTGAATGATGGCATAATTTCCCGCAAAGGGCATTATCAGGATTAAAAAATAGCGAGGTTTAAGCGGTTAAGCTTAGACCTCGCTATTTTTATAAAGCGGTAAACCTTATAATTCACCCTGCTCAGCGGTCACCGGGCCATCCAGCAGCAGATAGGACTGTAACTTAATCGCAAAGACAAGGCTGTCGGGATGACTGAGGATTTCGGCCAGTTCCGGATGTTTTTCGGCGAACGTGGTCTTGATCGGCAGGACTTCAGCCTCGGTCAGGGGCGTAAATAGACCGGCAAAGGTCACTGAGACGATGTTGGCTCCCTGGCCTTGGTGCTGGCGGCTATCGACCAGGATACTGACCCGGGGATTGGCCAGCAGATTCTTAAATTTGCGCGACTCCCGGGTGGAGACCAGATAAAGTGTCCCCAGATCGTCGCTGGGCAGATAGGTCATCAACGAGCAATAGGGGTTGCCCGCGGCTTCGGTACATAAAACACAGAGGGAATTGTCGCGCAGAAGCGATTCCAGTTTAGCTAACATATTACCACCTTTCATCAGCGGGAGGAAGGGGAAGCCATCCTCTGGGCCGCATAAATAAATTTTGACAGGCCAGGGATGGTTCTTCTGAACCACCCGGATAATCACCGTAAAGGAATCCTTAACGGTTGCGGATGTTAATCTGATTATAGCACAGGTAGGTAGCCTTGGGTAAAAAATCAGCTTGAATGGGTGGGGTGGTGATGATTAATCAGCTGGAAACGGGGTATAACATAAACACCATAAACTAATTTTACAGGAGGTGCACGATGATGAAGGTTAGTGCTAAAAACTGGGGTTTGATCGGGTTTGTGTTGCTTTGTTCACTGGTTCTACTAACCGGCTGCGGTCAGCCGGCGGGGGAAAAAGACAGCTCTGATCAAGTGGCTGGACAGACGACGGAAAAAGAGAGCACGGATCAGGCTGGCGAAAATGTCAGTGATTTTTTCAACAAGGTGCAAATCGGCCAGACCAAAGCGGAAGTCGATGCGGCATTGGGTGTCACCCCGACATCCCCGGTGGAAGGGGCGTTTGATTATGTGGATGAAAATGGTAATGGGGTGACCGTCATTTTTATGGAACGGAGTCTCGGCGATGGCAGTCCCAAGGTTGCTTTATCTAAAAAGTTGATCGGGACCGAAAAATATATCATCGCAGCGACGGATGATCAACGGATAACCGAGGAGCAAGCCGAAAAGATTATCGAAGGGATGACCTACGACGAGGTTAAAAGTATCCTGGGACAAGACGGGATCGTGGTGAGTGAGGCCGAAGGTGCTGGTGGGGCCATTACAACCGAGCGCTATTGGATTAAACCGGGCTTGGCTTCAATGCTCAGTGTCACTTTTGCCGGTCCCGGGGGAAGCGATCTCAGTACCTTTATCTTGAATTTTTAGCGACGATCAAGGATCAGATAAGGCTTAACAATTTCAGCTTATCAAAAAAGTGCCACCGCTTTTAGTTGTGGCACTTTTTTTAGTGAGGGCAGGGCTGGGATGATGCAGGGATGGCAGGGCTTGGTGGGCCGCCCGGGACTACCCCCTGGAGCTGGCCTTTCTTTATCAGGGGGTGCAGTTTTGTGAGCTGAAATCGGCGGCGGCGCTTAAAAATTTGACATTTGCTAAATAAAGTGAATAGGGGGAAGGAACGTGGCGAAAAACGGTGATTTTACTGGTTTTTGAGGGGTGGGGGCGTATAATATTAAGCAGTGAGAAAATTGGAATCGATTGAATTCAATACAGAAGGGGATGTTTTATGAAGTCCAACTACGCTTTTTTAACGGATCATTTTCCGGAACTGGCCACCATCGGCAGTCTGGCCGAAGACTACCTCCATAGTGACAGCAACAGCTGTATCATCAAGCTGGGGCTTTTTGGCGAAACCATCGTCAACCGGATGATGGAGTTTGATGGGGTAGCGCCACCAGAGACTGACAACACCCATGCCAACCGGATCAAAGCCCTAAAACGTGAGGGCCTGCTGACCCCGGAACTCGACGATCTGCTTTATGGCCTGCGCAAAGCCCGGAACCGGGCCGTCCATGAAGGTTATGGCAGCTTTGCTGAGGCGGCCATGCTGTTGGAGATGGGCTTTAAGCTGGGCGTCTGGTTTATGCAGGTTTATGGCGACTGGGCCTACCAGCCACAACCCTTTGTGCTGCCGCCGCCGGTGGGAGCCGGTAAAGAACAGCTTTATCCGGCAAAGGCCAAAGCGGCCCTGAAGGCCTGGCAAAATCAGCAAAAAGCTGAAGCCCAAGCCCTGAAAAAAAGCCTGGCCGAAAAAGAGGCCCAGATTGAAGCCCTTAAACAACAGGCCGCAAAAACTGATCAATTGACCCCGGCGACCCGTCCCCAGCGGGCCAAACAGGCCCAAAGTGCCGCCAGTCAGCTAACCTTAAGCGAAGCCGAAACCCGCTATTTAATTGACATTCAGCTGCAAAAAGTCGGCTGGGACGCCGATACCGTCAACCTCACCTACGCCAGTGGCGCCCGCCCCCAAATGGGTAAAAATCAGGCCATTGCCGAATGGCCCACCGACTTCCATGTCAGCACCAGCGGCTATGCCGACTACGCCCTGTTTGTCGGCGAAAAGCTGGTCGGGATCATTGAGGCCAAGCGCTCTGCCCTTGATATCCCCGGGGTGATTGACTACCAGTGCAAGTCCTACGCCCAAACCATCCGGGAAGCCGACGCCCCCTACCTGATCGGCAACTGGCATGGCTACAAGGCCCCCTTTCTCTTTGCCACCAACGGCCGCAAATACCTAAAACAGCTGGAAACCAAATCCGGCATCTGGTTCCGGGATGTCCGCAATGATGCCAATATCCCCAGGGCCCTCCAGGGCTGGATGAGCCCCGAGGGGATCATGGAGCTGCTGGAGCGGGATCTTGATGCGGCCAATGGGGCGCTGGCTGCCATGTCCCGGGATTTTCTGTCGGACAAAAATGGCCTGAATCTGCGCCCCTATCAGATTGAGGCCATTGTCGCCGCCGAAACCGCCGTCCGGGAAGGACGGGATAAGGTACTTTTGTCGATGGCCACCGGCACCGGCAAAACCCGGACCATCCTCGGACTGATCTACCGCTTTCTCAAATCCGGCCGCTTCAAGCGGATTCTCTTTCTGGTGGATCGTTCCGCCCTGGGGGAACAGGCCCAGGATGTCTTTCGGGAAGTGAGACTGGAAGACCTGCTGACCCTGGATGCCATTTACAACATTAAAAATCTCGAAGACCGGTCCATCGATAAGGAAACCCGAATCCACGTGGCCACGGTTCAAAGCCTGGTCAAGCGGATTCTCTACAACGAAGAGGACACCATCCCGGCGGTGTCGGACTACGATCTGATTGTGGTGGATGAGGCCCATCGGGGCTATATCCTCGACAAAGAGCTGGGAGAGGATGAAATCCTCTATCGCAGCCAGGACGATTTCATCAGCAAATACCGGGCTGTCATCGACTATTTCGATGCCGTCAAGGTGGCCATGACTGCCACCCCGGCGCTGCACACCAGCGAAATTTTCGGGCCGCCGGTGTTTTCCTACAGCTACCGGGAAGCGGTCATTGAGGGCTATCTGGTGGATCACGATGCCCCCCACACCCTGACCACGAAACTATCCACCGGGGGCATTGTCTATCACCCCGGGGATACCCTGGTGATCTACGATCCGGTCACCGGGGACATCGTCAACAGCGACCAGCTGGAAGACGAGCTGAAGTTTGAGGTGGAACAGTTCAACCGCCAGGTCATCACCGAAAGCTTCAACCGTACGGTGCTGGCCGAAATCGCCAACGATCTCGACCCCGAAGGCGAGGGCAAAACCTTGGTCTTTGCGGTGGATGACAACCATGCCGATCTGATTGTTAAAATTTTAAAAGAGCTTTACGAGCCGATGGGGGTGGATAATGACGCCATCCTAAAAATTACCGGCAGCGTTGGCGGCGGCAACAAGAAAAAAGTGCTGGAAGCCATCAAGCACTTCAAGAACGAAAAATACCCCAACATTGCCGTGACGGTGGATCTGCTGACCACCGGCATTGACGTGCCGGAAATTACCACCCTGATCTTTATGCGTCGGGTCAAATCCCGGATTCTCTTTGAACAGATGCTGGGCCGGGCCACCCGGCTTTGCCCTGCCATTGGCAAAACCCACTTTGATATTTATGACCCGGTGGGGGTCTATGAAGCCCTAGAACCCTACAACACCATGAAACCGGTGGTGAAAAACCCCAGCACCAGTTTTGAGGATCTGCTGGCGGGGCTGGCGGTACTGCCCACCGAAGCCCAGCAGAAAAACCAGATCGAGATGATCCTGGCCAAGCTCCAGCGGGGCAAAGGCAGCCTGGATGAAACCGCCCGGGCCCAGTTTGCGAGCCTTTGCGGCGGGGACTCTCCGGAGCAGTTTATAAAAACCATCAGAAAGCTGCCGGTGGCGGAAGCCAAAGCCAAGCTGCAGGGGGCCGCCGATCTCTTTGCCATCCTGAAGCAAAACAGCAAAGCGGGGAGCCGTCCGGTGGTGATTTCCGATGCGGCGGACGAACTGCTTGGCCACACCCGGGGCTACGGCGCCGGCAGCCGACCCGAGGATTATCTGGACGCCTTTAAGGTCTTTATCAACGACAATAAAAACAAGATCATGGCCTTGAAGATTGTCTGCACCAGCCCCGGAGAAATGACCCGGGAGAGCTTAAAAAGCCTGAAACTGGAACTGGATCGCCATCAGTTTACCGAAGCCCAGTTAAACAGCGCCTTAAAGGCCGTCACCAATGAGGACATTGCCGCTGACATCATCAGCCTGATCCGCCAGCAGGCCCTGGGTTCGGCGTTAGTCAGCCACGAGGACCGGATTAAAAACGCCATGGCCCGCCTTAAAAAGCAGCATCATTTCAGTAAAATGGAAGAAAACTGGCTGGCCCGGATTGAAAAGAACCTGTTGGCCGAAACCATTCTGGAGCCGGACACCTTTAACACCGGGGCTTTTAAAGATCACGGCGGCTTTGACAAAATCAACAAGGTGTTTAAAAACCAGCTGGGTCAGATCATTACCGAACTGAATCAGTATTTATATGACGATGGAGGAAACGCAGCATCATGAATAATCAGGAAATTGTATCCAAACTCTGGAATCTCTGTAACGTGCTCAGAGATGACGGCATTACCTATCACCAGTACGTGACCGAGCTGACTTATATCTTGTTTCTGAAAATGGCCAAAGAAACCGGCACCGACGGCGCCATTCCGGCAGCCTACCGCTGGGAGGAGCTGGTCAAAAAACAGGGGATTGAACTGAAACGCTTCTATAACCAACTGCTGACCCACCTGGGCGAGGAAACCAGCGGCCGGATTCTGGAGATTTACGCCGGGGCCCGGTCCAACATTGACGAACCCAAAAATCTCGAGAAGATTATTTTAAATATTGACGCCCTGGACTGGTACTCCGCCAAGGAAGAAGGCCTGGGCAACCTTTATGAAGGGCTGCTGGAGAAAAACGCCAACGAAAAGAAATCCGGCGCCGGCCAGTATTTCACCCCCCGGGTGCTGATCAATGTGATGACCCGGCTGATTGCCCCCCAGCCCGGGGAACGCTGCAACGATCCCGCCTGCGGCACCTTTGGCTTTATGATCGCCGCCGACCGGTTTGTTAAGGATGCCACTGATGAATATTTTGATATACCCGAGTTGCAGGATTTTCAGAAGTATCAGGCGTTTTCCGGCTGCGAGCTGGTTCATGATACCCACCGCCTGGCCTTGATGAACGCCATGCTCCACGACATTGAAGGGGAAATTCTGCTGGGGGATACTCTGTCGAGCGCCGGCAAGGCGATGAAGAATTTCGATGTGGTGCTGACCAATCCGCCCTTTGGCACCAAGAAAGGCGGCGAGCGCTCTACCCGGGACGACCTCACCTTTCCTTCCTCAAACAAGCAGCTTAATTTTCTGCAGCACATTTATCGCAGTTTAAAAGCTGACGGCAAAGCCCGGGCCGCCGTGGTGCTGCCGGATAATGTCCTCTTTGCCGACGGTGATGGGGCGTCGATTCGAGCCGATCTGATGCACAAGTGTAACCTCCATACGATTCTGCGGCTGCCCACCGGGATTTTCTACGCCCAGGGGGTTAAAACCAATGTGCTTTTCTTTAGCCGGGGCCAGAGCGAAAAAGATAATACCAAAGAAGTCTGGTTTTATGACCTGCGCACCAACATGAAAAATTTTGGCAAAACCAGCCCCCTCACCGAAGCCCATTTTGACGGCTTTATCGCTGCCTATACGGCTGCCGACCGCAGTGCGGTTGACGACGAACGCTTCTCGTGCTTTAGCCGGATGCAGATAAAAGATAAAAACGACAGCCTCGATCTCGGCCTGATCCGGGATGACAGCATTATCGACTATGAGGACATGCCCGACCCGATTGAAAGCGGCGAAGATGTCGTAGCCAAACTGGAAGAAGCCGTCGATCTGATTCAGAGCGTCTTAAAAGAACTCCGCTCGTTGGAGGCCTAGGATATGGCCAAGAAGAAACAGGAGTTGACGGTTGAGGAAAAGCTGGCGGAAGCGCTGGTGAGGGAGGATGAGCAGCCTTATAAGGTACCGGGGAATTGGGTATGGACGAGGTTGGGGAGTGTGATAACACTAATTTCCGGCAGAGATGTTGCTACAAATTTATGTAATGATAAACAAATTGGTATACCGTATATTCTAGGCGCAAGTAATATTAATGATGATAAATTCAATATTGAACGCTGGATTGAAAAACCAGTGGTTGTTTCAAAAAAGAATGATTTGTTAATTTCTGTTAAGGGAACAGTCGGAAAAATATATTTACAAAATGAAGATGAAATTAATATTAGCAGACAAATTATGGCATTGAGAGCATCAGAAGCAAGTCATAATAAATATTTAGAATATTTCTTGTTTAACCAAATAAATTATTTTAAAGAATCGGCTAATGGTTTAATTCCGGGGATTTCTAGAGAGACAATTCTTGAATGCAAATTCCCCCTCCCACCCCTGGCCGAACAGCAGCGCATCGTTGACCGCATCGAAAGCCTCTTTGACCAGCTGGACCAGGCCAAAGCCCTGATCCAGGAGGCCCTGGACAGCTTCGAAACCCGCAAAGCCGCCATCCTCCACCAGGCCTTCACCGGTGCCCTCACAAAAAAGTGGCGGGAAGAACATATTATTCAGAAACATTTAGAATACAAAAAGCTGATTGATATCACGACAAAGATTACAGATGGCTTTCATAATTCTCCAAGTCCTCAAAATATAGGTTATCCATATGTTATGGCAGGTAATGTAAAAGAAACAGGTATTAATTTCAACAGTGGTTTATTTATGGATGAAAAAAATCATAGAGAATTATATAATAAAGCGCATCCTAAAAAGGGTGATATTTTACTTGTAAATATTGGAGCAGGTTCTGGTACTTCAGCCGTTATTGATGTAGATTTCGAATTTTCATTTAAAAATTCGGCAATATTAAAATTGAAAGAGGATGTTAATCCATATTATGTAAATTACTATCTACAATATACAAAAGAGAAGACATTAGCAGAAATAAGCAAAGGTGGAGCGCAACCTTTTTTGAGCTTAAAAGTTATAAAAGAGATGAAAATAATGATGCTACCATTTGTAGAGCAAAATCAAGTAGTTTGTATCCTAGACGACCTCTTCGCAAAAGAACAGGCCGCCAAAGACCTCTGCGACCAGATTGATCAGATTGACACCATCAAAAAAACCATCCTCGGCAAAGCCTTCCGGGGAGAACTGGGGACGAATGTGGCGGGGGAAGAGAGTGCGGTAGAGTTATTAGCTGCTTTTTTAACAGGTTAAAGTCAATTGGTAAAAACTATACAATTAATACAGAGAAGTTAGTAAATGCGACTAATGCTAGACTAGCTTAACGGCTTTGTAAAAAATAAAGCACTGATGCCAGTCACACTAACTTAATTTTTCAATTTCCGAAATTGCGATTTCAGCGCATAAGAATATTCAGAGTTTCAATAATGAAAATTGAAGAAACTAGAGAAATGTTTAAAAAAGTTCTAAAATTAAAAAAAATGGAAGGAGAAATATTATTTTGAATGCGTGTGAGGCGATTAATAAAATTTTTGAAGACAGAGAAGATTTTGTTATTATTGGTTTAACAGGAAGAACAGGTTCAGGTTGCACAACAGTTGCAGATATTTTAAAAGAGCCGGAATTCAAAAAATTAAAATTAAGGAAGCCGAAGAACTATGATTTTAAAGATAGCGAGGAAATAAAATATTCAATATTGTATGAATATGTAAATAAACCCGAAAATAAATGGAGACCATTTCAAATTATTTCAATCAGTAGTATTATTGCATCTTACATATTTGAAAAAGGATACGATGAGTTTGAAAAATACTTATCAGATTTTATGGAAAAAGCAGATGCTAAAGAAAAGATATTAACAAGTCTTTCGGATTTAAAAACAGACATAAATCAAATAAAAGGGGATCTTGATTCCGTTCATTCTGAGAATTCAGATGATTTTAAATTATACGATACATACGCTAATAAAATTCCTCCTATGGCTTCACGATTGAAAAATATTCTAACAGATTACAATATAAAAGATAATGGAAAGGATGCTCAATTATATACATATATATTTCAGAAGATAGGCAATAATATAAGAGCATCGGGCGATCCTTTTAAATCTGAATTTAATCCTGAAAAAATATTTGCTTTAGCAGAACGTACAAATACTTTAATAAAAGCAATACGAAAAAATAATAAAGCAAAGAACAAACATACTCTAATTTGTATTGATGCGATAAGAAATCCTTTTGAAGCAGTATTTTTCAAAGAACGTTACAGTGCTTTTTATTTGATTTCTGTAAACACCGATGATGTATCAAGGCGAAAGAGATTATCTAAATTAAGTTCAGATGAAATTCAAAGTCTGGATAAAACAGAGTATCCCCAAAAGTTAGAACGTGAAGAAAAATTTTATAATCAAAATATTTTAGCCTGTTTAGAAATATCAGATATTCATGTTTACAATCCTGATATAGAAAACTGCGATTATTATTTTTTGACTGTACAATTATTAAAATATGTTGTTTTAATGCGACATCCTGGATTAATTACGCCTACTCACATAGAAAGATGTATGCAAATTGCTTACAATGTAAAATTTAATTCAGGGTGCCTTTCGAGACAAGTTGGTGCAGTTGTAACAGGCGATGATTATTCTATAAAATCAGTTGGTTGGAATGAAGTTCCGAAAGGACAAGTATCATGCAATTTAAGAGATATTAAACAGTATTTAGAAAATAAAGACAAAGAATCTTATAGCAATTACGAAATAACTGATTGTGAGTTTTCAAAAACAATTGAAATGGTATATGAGAAAATTGACTATAACAAGTTAAATGGTCGAAAATATCCATATTGTTTTAAAGATATATATAATGGTATGAAGTGTCAAAAAAACCAAGTTTATACAAGGGCACTTCATGCTGAAGAGAATGCCTTTCTACAAATATCAAAATATGGGGGGATAGGTGTAAAAGATGGTTTCTTATTCACAACTGCGAGTCCATGCGAATTATGTGCAAAAAAGGCGTATCAATTAGGTATCAAGAAGATTTATTATATTGATCCCTATCCAGGAATTTCACAGAATCATATATTAAATTTTGGCAGTAATAATAATCCTGAGATGAATTTGTTTTATGGTGCAATAGGTAATGCATATATTGCTTTATATACACCAAAAATATCTTTTAAAGATGAGTTAGAAATGTTAATTGGAGTAAATCCAAAAGAAATAATTAATGAAGTAAAAAACTCAAGAAAGTGAGGCTAGTAGGATTAAGAACGAAGAAGTACAAGTGCTGGGCACTGTAACTTATTTTCCAACTTGGTGAATTACTAGAACGCGGTCTTCATGGAGTGGCTCATTTACATCAGTGAGCCAGCCCTTTACATCAGTGAGCCAGCCCTATTGAAACGGGACAAAATCGGTTGGTGTCAGATATGTTCAATAACCAGTCCATCAGTTACAGATAATCAAGCGATCATTATTGTTAACAGTTGTTTAAGGTTTGTAAAAATTAGAGTATAAGTGTCGTAACATTTAATTGAAAAAGGAGGCTTTCAGATTGGGTAGAATTGCAGGTATTCGAATTAAGAATTACGGTTCTTTAAAGGATGTTCAACTTGGAAAGTTGTTGTTTGATAAAAAAGGAACACCAGAACTTACCAATATTAATGCGATTATTGGTGAGAGTGGCGCTGGGAAAAGTACAATTGCTGATGCTTTTGGTTTTTGGCAGATAGTCTCGATAAAGGAGTTGAAGTTGCTTGTGATCTAAATAGGAGAGGTGGTTTTGACAAGCTAATTTCCCAAAGCTCTTCATCTTCGATTGAATTCGAAATCTACTATCGAGAAACTAGTAATTCATCACCAATTACATATGAATTGTCGATCTGTTTGGATAGTCAGGGAAGACCGATTGTTGAGAAAGAACGTTTGAGACAGCGGCGAAAAGGCCAAGCTGTAGGACGGCCATTATCTTTTCTAAATCTAAACTTTGGTAAAGGTGATGCGTTTAAAGGATTAGAAACCGGTTTTGATGAAGAGTACTCAGAAGAAATTGGGGATAAAATTAGTATAGAGTTGGCTGATCCCCGTCAGCTGGGTATTGTGACTTTGGGCGAATTAAAAGAACATCCCCGTATTGTTAATTTCAAAAATTTTTTAAAAAATTGGTACTTGTGTTATTTCACACCATCTTCAGCTAGAGAAATACCGAATGCAGGGCCACAGAAGTATTTAAATCAAGTTGGAAGTAACCTTAATAATGTTGCACAATACATGCATCGAGAGGATAAAAGAGCATTTGCGAAAATACTGGAAGATATACAATCAAAATTACCGGGGATTTATAAAATCGAACCCGTTCGAATGCCGAATGGTCAATTGGTGTTAGAATTTTACGAAACAGGCTTTGACGAGCCCTTCTATTCTCAAAAAATGTCTGACGGGACGCTAAAACTGTTTGCATATTATTTATTGCTCCATGAAAAGGATCCACGTCCATTAGTTTTTATTGAAGAGCCAGAAAATGGTTTATATCACAAATATTTGACTGAGTTAGCAGTCGAAATGAAAAAAAGTGTTGGCAAAGGCTATTCAAAGCAACTATTTGTCACAACACACAGTCCTTTTTTTGTTAACGCATTGTCACCGGAGGAAGTTTGGGTACTGGAAAAGACGGAAGATGGATTTTCAAAGATAAAAAGAGCTACTGAGTACGAATATGTTAAGGAACTCAGTGATGAAGGAATTGAGCTTGGTAATCTTTGGTACAGCGATTATTTCGGATAATGGGAGCGAATGATGCAGAATTATGTATATATAGAATTTCTGATTGAAGATCAATCAGGTTCGATTTTAGTTACAGAAATTATGAGAGCATACAAAAAATTAAATCCAGACCACGAAATTGAGTTTAAGATTAAGTTTTTTAAAGGACTTGGTAAAATTCCGGAGAAGGTAAAAGCAAAAAGTCATGTAAAAACCGGTAAAATATTGAATGATCTACCATTATATCTTAAAGGAATAGGAAAGTCACTTGCGAATTATAATGGTGAAAAAGCTATTTTTGTTATTATGGATACAGATCAGCAGGACTGCGCTGAACTAAAAAAATCTCTAGTTTCATTGAAACAGAAGCATGGCATAGATATAAATGTGCATTTTTGCTTAGCAATTGAAGAAATGGAAGCCTGGTTGCTTGGAGATGAATATGCCTTGCAGCAAGCGTACCCGAATTATAAACGACAAGTATTCAATGCCTATATACCTGATAGCATTATCGGGACTTGGGAATTGCTGGCTGATGTGGTATATCCTGGTGGGCATAAAAAAATGGAACGTGAACTAACGTCTTATTATGAAAAAGGACTCGAAAAGGGAAGATGGGCAGAGCAAATCGGCCAAAAATTAAATATTTTGAATAACAGTTCACCAAGTTTTAACTATTTTATTTCAAAGCTTGATTTGGTATGTGGAAAAAACAGTATGTCATAAGTATGGCTCCGGTGCCAGACTTCGGTGAGAACCAGCAGCCTATATCAGGCACACTTAACTTGGACTGCAGATACCTTCTTTACCATTACAAAATTATAAACTTCAACCCCAATGACGTAAAAGACTTTTTGAAAGCCCATGAGTTAATGACACAGGGCCTGGAAGATGAATCTGGAAAGTTTTGAAGTGGCGGTGTCGGCGTGTTCGACGGCGATGTGGCTGGATGAGCACTAGGGGACGGAGGTTTTGTGCACTATAAACCAAGATCCACTGGATGGCATCAGACATGATCAATAATCCAGTCAAGCAGTTGCCGATCATCCATCTGACCAGCTGCCAGCTGGAGACCCAACTGGATCAGTTCATCATCGGTACAATCAGGTGTAAAGCCGTTCATTTCCAGAAATGTCAGCATAACCAGAATACCGATCCGTTTATTGCCATCGATAAATGCATGGTTATTGATCAGTGAAAAACCCAGACGAGCGGCTTTGGCCGGAACGGTTTGGTACAGATCTTCACCGTCAAAACTTTGAAAGGGCGCATTTAGAGCGGAATCCAGCAGCCCTTCATCCCGGAGGCCATCACAGCCGCCGGTTTCGTTAATCAGCATGGTGTGAAGCCGTAGCACCTGATGACGGGTCAGTCGCTTCATTTGGCTAATTCCTCAAAGGCGGCCTGATGTTTTTTCAAAATCCGTTTGGCTATGATTTCCACTTCTTCATCGCCAATGGTTTCTTCGGTTTGAAACTGGCTGAACTCAATCAGGACATAGCGGGGGGTATTGTTTTTTAAAATGATGGCAGCGCCGTTTTCATCCACAAGTCGGGCAACCTTGGAAAAATTCTGGTTGGCTTCGGAAATGGAAACTAAATTTTTGGTATTGATTTGCATTACAAGCACCTCCTAGTTTTTATACCATTGTACTATAATTTTAGGATAAATAAAACCTAAAAACATATCCATAAAGACACACTTAATTTAATCGTTGTCGAAATCCAAACAGAATTGCTAAAAAAACAAAAAAATCATTCAGGCTGAGAGCGGAAGAAGGAGAAAAAATGCTAGGGACACAAGGGGACGGCGGTTTCGGTACCAGTGCCAGGCACACTCAACTTATGAGATGAGATTCTTCCCTGCATTTTTCTTATCCTGTGGATGTATTCAAGGTTATCGTTAATATCAATAAGACCAGAAAAACCTCGCTTTTGTAAATTTTCAATGATCTGATTCAAGTCAAAAAAGAAAGAGGTGAACAATTACGATGTACAGAACCATAAAACCCAAACTTTCGACGAAAGAGCAGATTGAGCATCTGGAGAAAAAGGGTGTGAAATTTGTTCTGATTTCAAGAGAAGAAGCCACCGATTATTTAACAAAGCACAATAACTATTTCAAACTGACGGCGTATCGAAAGAATTTTCAAAAACATCCCGCTGGAAAATTTAAAGGGCAATACATTGGTTTAGATTTTCAAATGCTTAAAGATCTTGCGATTATTGATATGCGACTACGTTAGACACTTCTGCATATGACACTTGATATTGAACATTTCGCAAAAGTAGAGTTATTGAAGGTTATTGAAAATTCCGATATTGACGCATATGATCTAGTCGAAGATTATATCAAGAGCCTTGATGAGGTGCGGCTGAAAATCCTGAATGACGAACTCAATCGAAATATGAATAATCCTTATTGCGGTGATATTATTGCTAAATATAAAGATAACTATCCAATTTGGGCTTTTATGGAAGTAATCCCGTTTGGACGTTTTATAAATGTCTATCGTTTCTGTGCTGAAACAATAAACGATAAAAAGCTCAGGGATAATTACTTTCTGCTGCTGTCAATAAAAGATTTACGTAACGCAACAGCACATAATAATTGTCTCATTAATAATTTATCACCCCGAACCAGCAATCATAGACAAACTATGGCTTAATTCATGAGTTGAGCAAAATCGGCATATCAAATGAGGCCCATAGTAAAAAAATGAGCAATGCGAGAATTCAGCAAATCGTTACTTTGCTGTACACCCATAAAAGAATTATTAAAGTGATGGTGTCATTAATCATCAAAGTGAAGTTTTGAATGAGACCATCACGAGAATGTATAAGCACATCGAGTATTATAGAAATAATGAAATGGTAACAACAAACTTCGGATTTTTAAAAACAATCGTTGACAATTGGTATCCAATCGTTTAGAATACTAGCACATAGAAAAAATGATTAGTCATTTTTGCGGAGTGGTATTGTCGGAAACGATGATATCGCTCTATTTTTTTATCCTTTTTAACGGTCGACGGTACTTATGAAACCTCTGAAGGGATCACAAGGGAAGGAAAACATCAGGGGACGGCGGTTTTGTGCACTTTAAAACAAGATCCACCCGGATAGTGTCAGACATGATCAAAAGCAGAAGACGTGCCTGTAACCAACTTATACTAAAAATGCATACGAAGCCTATGACGAAATTATAAACTTCAACCCCAATGACGTAAAAGACTTTTTGAAAGTCCACGAGTTAATGACACAGGGCTTGGTTGAGGAATCTGGAAAGTTTCGAAGCGACCGCAATACTATGATACAATCGAAGCGGCAAGAAAATCGAATGATTCCGGCGTGTTTATTGAATTCACGCTATCCGCTGTTTTAGATACCATCGTCGAACAGGACAAGCACCAAGTAAAGCACCAAGTCGATTTAACAGGCACACAGATAGCCGTTTTGAAATCGCTTCAAGATAAAACGTTGTCGCATAAAGTGGCCCCGGGGCCAGGCACCACTTAACTAATGAAAATATAAATGAGGTGAACGATGAAAACAGAGCTAAAGAAACTACTAACGGCAGAATCAACCGATGTCGATTTTAAAGTTTCATTGGAAAAGGCAAAACCGAAGAGCTGGTTGAAAACGGTTGTTGCTTTTGCAAACGGCATTGGCGGTAGCATTCTGTTTGGCGTGGATGATGATCGCCAAATTATCGGCTTGGACCATGTTCAGGCGGATGCCGAAAAAATAAGCAACCTCATAAAAACCAAGGTTGATCCACTCATTATGTTTTCACTGAAGCCGGTCACCATGGAAAACAAGGACATTCTGGTTCTGGAGATTGCAGCCGGGAAAATGACCCCTTACTATTATGTCAATGAAGGGACAAGAACCGCATACGTGCGAATTGGTAATGAAAGTGTCGTTGCACCGGCGTATATCATTCATGAGCTGATGTTAAAAGGCCAGCGGCTTTCCTTTGATGCACTGTCAACCAATGAAAAGTTCAGCGACGC
Organism: Acetobacterium wieringae; assembly: GCF_023700225.1. Classification (NCBI taxonomy): domain Bacteria; kingdom Bacillati; phylum Bacillota; class Clostridia; order Eubacteriales; family Eubacteriaceae; genus Acetobacterium; species Acetobacterium wieringae. The sequence continues at coordinate 2,949,050 of NZ_CP097897.1, read as the reverse complement.
CAGCTTTACCCTGTTTAAATCCAATTTTTATAAAGCCACCGGTAAAAGAATTGAGGGCCGGAAAGATTACATATCCTTTGGAATGATTGATCAGTCTGATTATCTGACTTACGCAGGCTTGCTATTGGCGGATGACTGCAATTTGTTGCAGTCACGTATATTCTGTACCCGATGGATGGGAAAAAGCAAGGGCAAACGGGCAATTGATGCGATTGACGATAAAGAATACAGTGGTAATATTATTATGCTTTTAAAAGAAGGTATTTCTTTTGTAAAAAACAATTCGCAAAAAGCATGGAAAATCGAAGGTGCAAAACGCATTGAATATATTGATTATCCTGAAGATGCGGTTAGAGAGGCACTAGTCAATGCACTGATTCATCGGGATTATAACATTATCGGATCAGAAATTCATATCGATATTTATGATGATCATCTGGAAATTGTGTCCCCGGGTGGCATGTATGATGGGAAAAACATTCAGGAAGTCGACATCAACCGCATTGCTTCAATTCGGCGCAATCCGATTCTGGCTGATATTTTTAATCGGCTGGATTATATGGAGCGACGGGGAAGTGGGCTGAAGCGAATCAAAGAATCATTTGATGACGAAAGTCGGGTAGAATTTTTTTCAAATCAATCCAATTTTTTTGTGGTCATGAAAAAACAAACAGGTGATGAGAATGAAGATTTCAGTGATGTGCAGAAACGAGCGGATAATGAGCGGATAATGAGCGAATATGAGCGGATAATGAGCGAATTAAACCCGAATGAAAAATTAATCGTTGAATACCTGATAAAAAATAAAAAAATAGTCAATCAGGAGGCAAGTTCATTAACCGGGTTATCACCGGCCCAGGTAAGACGGGTGTTTGTTTCATTACAGCAAAAACAAATTATCGAGGCCGTTGGAAAAAGCAGAGGTCGATTTTATCAATTAGCTCAGTCAGAGCTTTAAAATAGCGTCAATAACGAAAAAAGGGAGACATCAGAGTTCAAGGGGACGAAGGTTTTGTGCACTATAAAACAAGATCCACCCGGATGGCATCAGACATGATCAATAATTCAGTCAAGCAGTTGCCGATCATCCATCTGACCAGCCGCCAGACCGAGTCCCAACTGGATCAGTTCATCATCGGTACAATCAGGGAGAAAGCCGTTAGAGCCTTTGGCGCATGCCCTTAACGTTTTAGTTTAAGAAACCGATTCTGATCCTCAAGAATCCTACCATTGCCCGATTCTTTAAGGAAATCGGACTGGTGGACGAACTGGGATCGGGTATCCGCAATACCTATAAATACTGCAAAATCTATTCCGGCACCGCACCCATTTTTACCGAGGGGGATGTGTTCCGGACGATTATCCCCTTGTTCATGGTAGCTGGTGACCAAGCTCCCCCCCCAAGCTCCCCCTGCTGCTGAGAGTAAGGGACAACCGCTTCATTTGGCCAGTTCCGCAAAGGTGGATGTTTTTGAAGCCGTTGTTCATGCGGCATGGCGACGAAGGAGAATCATGAAGATTAAATTTACCCATACCAATATTATTGCCAGAGACTGGGAAAAGCTGTCGTGGTTTTACCAGGAAGTTTTTGAATGTGTGCCCGTCCCGCCAAAACGAGATCTGCAGGGAGATTGGATCGATCAGCTGACGGGAATCCGGGGGGCGCATATCCGGGGCGAGCATCTTTGTTTACCGGGCTATGAAAACAGCTTGCCGACGCTGGAAATATTTTCCTACGACGATTGGGTCGATGGGGGATTACCACAAATTAATCGGACGGGTTTGGGGCATCTTGCCTTTGAAGTCGACGATCTCGATAAAATGCTCAAAAAAGTGCTGGCTGCCGGAGGGGGTCAGATTGGCGAGCGGATTGTCGCAGACTATCCCAATCAGGTGGTGGCCACCTTTGTTTATGCCACCGATCCGGAAGGCAACATTGTGGAACTGCAGAATTGGGGTACCCGATAGACAGGCACCCATTCCCCTGATGCCGGTCTCGTCACGTAATGTCGAACCAACGGAGAATAAATAACGGTTGAAAAAGAAATACAAAGTAAAAAATGGAGGAATGCTATGGGAAACGAGAATCACACCGTCATCGTCTATTTTTCAAAAGATGGGAATACCCGAAGCGGCGCAATGCGCTTAAATGAGCGGCTCAGCGGCAGAATAATCGAACTGCGGGAACAAAAAAAGGCAACTTCCTGCAGGCGCTTTTTAAAAAAGGCTCCAAACTGCAAGGCGAGCCCTGGCAGGAAATCGTAACGGCGCAGGACGTTTATTTAATGCAGCCGATTTGGGCAAGTAATGCCGTACCGGCGATGAACGCCTTTCTTAAGCAGGCCGATTTTTCAGGGAAACGGGTGACCATCATCACCTTTCAGCAATTTACCGATCTGAGAAACAGCGACAAGGTTCATGAGAATATTGCCGCAGCGGTTAAAAAACAAAACGGGCAGGTCATTGGAACCTATGCCTTTGTTGGCGGAAAAATGGGCCACTGCGCAGCAAAAAATTTGATTGATGAACAGATCGATTCAATGATCTTCCCGGGCTGAAGACGCACAGGCGCTAGCTGCCACAGCATCCGCTGGGTGTCAGGAACACTTAACTTACGCACAAAACGACACCACAGAATGGGACGGTAAGCACCAACATCGAATGCGACCTGTAACACGTGTATATGGCGCTGTTGAATGCCATTTAAGTTAAACTAATTATAGGATAAAAGGAGTTATCATGTTTTCACGAACCTGGCATGGAATTGTGCCGCTTAAAATGCGGGCGGCGTTTGAACAATATGAATATCAAACCGGTGTTAAAGAGTCCCTGGCCATCCCGGGCAATCGGGGTGCTTTTTTGAAAATCGTCGAGCAGGGGGATTTTGCTCATTTTTTTCTCTGCACAAAGTGGGATTCAATGGCCAGCATGATTGCCTATGCCGGGCAGGAACCATTGATTGCCGTGACCTATCCTGAGGATGAACACTATGGATTGATCTCTGATCCGATTGTGATCATTCAGGAAGTCGCAGATGACAGTGATCCGTTTGCCGCCCAGGATGATATCGGGGGGCAAAGTCAGGAAAAAAGCCCGATCCAAGGCAAAAACCCCGCAATCACACCGATTACCTATCGCAGCGGCGATGAATCGCTGCTGGATGACATTAAGGAGTTGTGGGAAGCGCTGAACCGGCATCACCGCAATGCCGCCGTGAATTTTAAATCACACTATGAAGCCTTTACGTTTGCGATGCGCAAAAAAATCTGCTCACGAAGGCCCAAAATGGGCGGCTGCGAATCGAAATTGCAGTTGATCCCAAAACTACTCAAAATGTCGGCTACTGCATTTCCCGGGTTGAATGCTCCGGTGATGCGGAGATGGAATCCTTATATGTCCAGGACGATTATCGGGGGCTCGGCCTTGGTGAGACCTTGCTTGGCAATGCCATTGCCTGGATGGATGAGATGGGGGCCCATACCAAGTCCGTGTCGGTGGCCGTCGGCAACGAAAAAGCCTTCAGCTTTTATGAGCGCTTTGGCTTTTATCCCCGAAAAACCCTGCTGGAACAGATAAAATAGTACCCGGAGTACTTAACTCCTGTCAAACAAAAATACGGAGGAATGCAAATGTTAAATGAAAATGAACTAAAAACCTATACCCAACTGATGAAAACCCGGTTTATGGAAGATCCGGGGGTGATCTTTCAGGTCAATGGTCTTGATCGGGCCGACCTGTTGATTGAAGCCCAGTTTGCAGGGCAGATTCAGGCTTTCATGGTAGAAAATGCCGTCCAGGTACTGCCTGATGGCCAGGGGCTGCTGATTGGTTACGCAACCCGGGAATGGCCCGAAGAACGGCTGACCCAGGTGATGCAGCAATCCGCCCAACAACTGCTGGCGGTCGTGAATTCGGAGGAATTGCAGCTGCTTTCCGATCGGGCGGTCTGTCAGGCCCAGATCATCCCGTCGAATTGGCATCTCGCCTATGGTGCCACAGACGTTTATCATCTGCTGGTCATCGCCACGGACAAGTCCGCACGAGGCAGCGGGGCCTTCAGAAAACTGCTGACACCAGTGCTAAAAAAATGTGCGGCCAATCAGGAACCGATGGTACTGGAGACCTTCAATCCTGACAACCTGCCGATTTATGAACACTTTGGATTTCAGTTGATGGAATCGCATCGATCAGATGATATCGGCCTGACCTGTTACTGCATGATGCGTTCAGCGGAAAACTAAAACGAGCCCGGCGTAAGGCCAGAACAAAAACCCGATTTTGAAGGCATTGCAAACGATCCCGTATTTTGATATGATAGACTATACATTTTTGCGCCGAGTCAGTTGTTAAGGCCATCATAGCGGGATTTACCGTATTTCCGACAGAGGACATGCTGACACAAAACAGATCAACCAGGAAGACTGGGGTTGCGAGAAGAAAATAAGCAACCATTAACATCAACAAGAAAAGAGGCTGGTTATAAATGATTAGCAGAATCATTTCGATCAATCAGATTGAAACCCTGAAGAAATGGCTTCAAACAGAAGAAATAAAAAACCAGACAAAGCGGTCGATGGCCGTGTTCGTACAGATATTTTCAGCCCGGAGTGAGCCCCAATGGCTGACAGAAATCGAAGCGGCGATTCGGGTTGTTGCACCGCTGGCGGTAATTGTCGGGAGCTCGACCATGGGGGAAATTAGCGAGGGGCGGTTACTCACCAACACCTCTGTCATTTCCTTTGTTTTTTTTGAAAAGACTGGTGTGCAGGGTTTTTTAGTTGACACTAAAAACCAGGATGAAGCCCTTGTGGGAAAAAACTTATCGGAAAAAATTGAAAGCCAATGTCAGAAGATTGCCGGGGTTTTGCTGCTGGCTACCTCGTCGTCAATGGATGCTTCTCATTTTCTCAAAGGTTTTTCTGCGGGCAGAAGGGGAACCTATCCGGTTTTTGGGGCCGGTGCCGGCGTTTACGAAGGCGAGCAGAAACCCATCGTCACCTTGAATCAGCAATTCTCGTCAAGCGGGGTCGTTGCAGTGGTTTTTACGGGTGATGACATTGATATTGTGGTGCATACTTATTTAGGATGGGAACCTCTGAGTAAAGAACTGACACTGACCGAGACGGATGGCTTGTGGTTAAAAACAATTGATAATCAGCCAGCTTTTGAGGTGTACCATCGGTATCTGAACATTGAAGATGATGAAAACTTCTTTTTGAATGTGCTGGAGTTTCCCCTGCTGGTCGAAAGAAATGGAGTTGTCTACGCCAAAACGCCGAATGAAGTCAAGGATCATCACGACATAAAATTTATTGCCGATATCAAACAGGGCGAATCGGCCCGGATTGGCTATGGGAATCCGGCATTGATCATTAAAAATGCCAGAGATATTCAGGATCGGGTGCAGGCCTTTAATCCGGAAGGGATTTTTATCTATTCCTGTACCTGTCGTCGCTTTCTGCTTCAGAATGAGGTGGAGCTGGAAACCAAAGCATTTCAAACCATTGCCCCGTCAGCCGGTTTTTATACCCATGGCGAGATTGTCTCCCACGAAGAAACAGTGATGTTGCTTAATGCCACCATGGTGACGGTGAGTATGAAAGAAGCGACGGGCAAACCGTCTGAAGCGGCGCTTGAAACAGGGCCAGCGGAACCACGAAACGGCCAACCCTGTAACCGCCGGGATAATCGGATGATTGCCCGACTGGTCAATTTTTTCAGCGGGGGCAACGCTGGCGCAGTCCGCAAAGCGGCTGAAAATGGGGGTGAAAAGCTGAGCGCTGAAACCATGGTCGATCCTTTTAACCGCCAGAACAATCGCATTATTTCCCAACTCGTTAATTTTATTAAGGTGGTCACAGCGGAATTGGAGCAGGCCAACCAGGAGGCCAGACTGCTGGCTGAGCGGGATTATCTCACCCAGGTCTACAATCGATTGAAAGGCCATGAATTGTTGCAACGTGAAATAGCCCGGTGCAATCGCTATGGTCAGGAATGTGCCATTATGATGATAGATGTCGATTTCTTTAAAAATGTCAACGATACCTACGGCCATAATATTGGCGATGCGGTTCTGATTCAGCTGGTAAAAATACTGACCCGGGAAATCAGAACCGTTGATGTGTTGAGTCGTTGGGGCGGCGAGGAATTTCTGCTTATTATGCCGCAAATTGATGCACAAGGGGCAACATATGTGGCGGAACGGTTACGGACTGTTGTCGAAAAGACCTTGTTTACCCAGGGACTCAGACAGACCGCCAGTTTTGGCGTAACCACCTATAAACCGGGCGAGTCGCCGGAAGCTTTTATTGACCGGGCTGATAAAGCCCTTTACGAAGCAAAACAACAGGGCCGAAACTGTGTCGTGTCAAAGTGAGGGCTGCCGTAAAAACAGCCGGCGGTGCACAACGAGGTAGGGTATTGTGCACGCTCCGGCCTGATAAAAAAGCGCTGCCGATTGCGCTGTCGCTTGCCTGGCTTTCGGTTAAGCGACGGGGTTATTTCGGGCGTATTCCCGGCCGTAGTTTGCCAGCTCGTCCATAACAATGCCGTTGTTCCATTCCCGGAAGCAGATGCCATTGGGGATCGACGGATAGAAACGGCCGCCAGGACAGTAGCTGTCAACCGCTCGACGCACTTCGGCCCGGATCTGCTCTTCTGTGATGTTTTCGACATCGATCTTGGGCCCGTCAATGCCGCCGACCATGGCCAGTTTGCCCTCGGTGATGGCCTGGATTTTGACGATATCGTTCTGGGCAATGACGCCCTGCCAGATGTCAACGCCTATCTCCACCAGATCGCTGACAATCGGTTCCAGAATACAGTCGGCATGATGCATATAGATCATTCCGCAGTCATGGATGGTGTCGGCGATTTCCTGCTGCAGCGGTTTGATAATTTCCCGCCAGACCCTCGGGGGTAGAAACAGATTCTGTTTGGTGCCCCAATCATCATGATAAAAAATGATATCCGGTTGGGTTTCTTCGGCCACTTTGCGGATATAGGCCATCTTATGATCGGCAATCACCCGAAGCAGGGCTTTCATTTCGTCGGGATACTCCAGATAAGCCATCAAGGCATCTTCCATCCCCAACAGAAAATGACTGCGTTCAAAAAGGCCGCCCGGGTAGAAGAAGCAGGCCAGTTTTTCATTTCGGTCGATTTGGGCGGCTGCTGCCCGGGCCGTGCTCCAGTCCAGATCCGAAAGTGAGGGGACAGTCAGTTGTTCTTCCCATTTTTCAATATCCGTAATGACCACATTATCCCGGGTGATATGGGGATGGGGGCCTGGTGCACCCGGCAGGAAAACCCGTACGGTGCCCCAGGAATCCCGATATTCCTTACCATCCTGAGGGAGCAGGGCATCCCGAACAAAGAAAGGATCAGGAATAAACTCGACCGCTGCCATCAAATCGCCGTAGTAATCGGGTTGTTGGCCACGATACACGGCCATCACGTTTTCTCTTGGATTCATCAAAAAATTCTCCTCGCATCATTAGTAATCAGTAAACGATTGCAGCGCTACTGTGGTTATGTTTTGCTCCGGTGCAAACGTCACTGGCGTTTGCACAAACATTAAACATGTTTAAAATATACCACGGATGATTTGTAAAATCCAGCATTTTCTGAAAAAATAAAAGATACCCCTTCGGGTATCTTAAAAATCAGGATTCGTTTGTAAAAAGGCTTAGCGCAGAGTATTGCTTACCGATGCCATCAGTGCTTCAAAAAGATCCGGTTCCCAGGCGCTGCGGCCGATGAAGAGGCCATCGACATTGTCAAGCTGGGCGTATTCACTGGCGTTGTTAATATTAACGCTGCCACCGTATAAAAGCGGCACATCGTTTCCGGCGGGGCCATACAAGGAAAGCAGCACGGAGCGCAAAAAGTCGTGGATCTCGTTGACATAGGGCGTTTCGGCGGGAATCCCGTTGACGCCAATGGCCCAGATCGGCTCGTAGGCAATCCAGAATGTGCCGATCTGATCGGCAGAAATGTCCTTCAGGGCCACCTTCAGCTGTTTGGCCAACATTTCCCGAGAAATGCCATAGTTGCGGTCACTCATTTTTTCGCCAATGCAGATCAGTGGCAGTAGCTGGTGTTTGAGGGCGGCCAGGGCTTTCAGGTTGACGGTTTCGTCGGTTTCATTAAAATACTGGCGTCGCTCGCAGTGGCCCAGCTCGACAAGATCCAGGCCGATTTCGGCCAGCATCACAGGCGAAATTTCACCGGTGAACTGACCGGCATCCTCATAGTGCATATTTTGAGCCCCCAGTTTGAGGGTGCTTTTGTTTAAATCAAGCAGTTCCTTTAACTTCCACAGGTGGGTGTGTGGGGGAATGATAAAAAACTCAAACTGCGGGTATTTGGTAATAATTTCGGAAACGGCTAGGGTATAGTCGGTGGCCTCAGCCAGAGTTTTATTCATTTTCCAGTTGGTTCCCAGTAAAAACTTTTTCATGGTCGGCCTACTTCAGATAGGTTTTTTCCAGAGCCCGCATTTTTTCAACTTTTTTGGTTGAACCGCCGCCCTGGAATTCGCTTTTTAACCAGGCTTCGGCGATCATTTTGGCCAGTTCCACGCCGATTACCCGGGCACCCATGGTTAATACATTGGCATCGTTGCTTTTAGCCAGCCGCTCGGCTGAAAAGACATCATGACAGGTGCCGGCAAAAACCCCGGGAACCTTGTTGGCCATCATGGCTACCCCCAAACCGGTGCCACAGAAAATAAAGCCCCGGTCATATTCTTTGTTTTTGATGGTTTCGGCCAGGTTAAAGGCAATTTCCGGATAATCACAATCGTGAGTTGCAGAATAGGCTAAATCGGTGACATCGTAACCAGCCTTTTTCAGGTAGTTAAAAATCTCATTTTTAAAATCAATGGCAGCGTCGTCACAATCAACAGCAATTTTCATGATGAACCTCCTCGGTTTTGTTTTTGAAAAAGATATTTTACATTATGTAAAAATGTCTTTCCCTTAAGGTAATTCGTTTTTGGATACGTTATCATTATTGCACAGAGTTTTGGGTTTGTAAAGTATAGAATCATTTGCGCGAAATAGAAATTAAGTAAAAGTGAATGGAAAATATGACAGAATGTCGGCCCATGAAAAGACAGGGAGGTTTTGATGGAAAAGACCCAGCGGATTATCATAAAAAATAAAAATGGCTTGCATACCCGGGTGGCGGCGATGGTTGCCCGGCAGTCCCAGAAGTTTGAAAAGATCTGGGACTGCCAGCTCTATTTGCGGCGGATTAATTCTCAGGAGGGGGTGCCCTGCAACAGTGTGTTGCCACTGGTTTCCCTGAAAGTTAAAAATGGCGAGATGGTGGAAGTGTATAGCAGTGACAGTGGCAGTGAGGAGGCGGTGTTCCGGCTGGCGTCGTTTCTGGGCCAGACGCCCGAGCTGGAAATACCGGAAACCGAAGCCATTGACAGCATCCTCCAGGAAAATACCCTGGCCAGTGAAAAGATTTTTGAAAGCATCAATAACGGTCTGATCGCCATGGACAGCAATGGCATCATCAATATTTTCAACCGGGCAGCCGAGGAAATCACCGGCATCAAGGCCAAGGATATTATCGGAAAAAAGGGTGATGAATGGGTGCCCAACTTTAATCTCAACGACCTGCTCCATTCCAAGTGTGAAAATCTCGGCTTGAAACACAAGATCGGCAACAAGTGGGTCATTACCAACAAGAGTCCCATCATTGTTGATGAAGAGGTGGTTGGCGGGGTGGTGGTGTTTCAGGATATTTCCCAGCTTGAGGAGCTGTCCTGGGAACTCCACAGTGTCAAAGAATTAAAAGAAAAATTCAATAACATTCTTGAAACCGTCGACGATGGCATCTGCATGATTAACCGCTGTCGGGAAATTACTTATGTGAACCACCCCTTTGTCAAAATGTTCAAGAAGGAAGGGACCCGGGTTCTAACCAGAAAGATTCAGGAACTCTTTCCCAAAGAAAAATTCGGCGATCCGTTTTTTGCCGGAAAAGAGGAGATCATTCTTTCCACCACCGACGGCCGGGAGTTTATCATGCATGCCCGTCCGATTATGATTGATGCCAAATTCAGAGGCAATGTGGTGGTCGCCCGGGAGTTGACCGAAATTGCCAAGCTGGCCGACCGGATTGAACTGCTGTCTCAGAAAACCCAGTATCTTCAGGAAGAACTGGCCAAAAAAGAGGGCCTCAATCAATCCTTCGATAACATCATTGGCAAGAGTGGCGCCCTGATTGAGAGCCTGACAGTGGCCTCAAAGGCCGCCCGGACCGATGCGGCGGTGCTGATCCGGGGCGAAAGCGGCACTGGTAAAGAACTGGTGGCCCGGGCCATTCACCGGGCTGGCGCCCGGAGTGACAAGCCCTTTGTGGGGATGAATTGCGCCGCCATCCCCTCCAATTTACTGGAAAGCGAATTGTTCGGCTATGAAAAGGGGGCCTTTACCGGCGCTTATAAAGAAAAACGGGGCAAGTTTGAAATTGCCAGCGGCGGTACGATCTTTCTTGATGAAATCGGTGATATGGACAAGGCCATGCAGGCCAAGCTGCTGCGGGTGCTCCAGGAGCAGGAAATCGAACGCATTGGTGGGGTTAAGCCGATCAGAATCGATGTCCGGGTGATTGCCGCCACCAACAGCCCCCTGGAAGCGATGATGCAGGAAGGCAGCTTCAGACGGGATCTCTATTATCGCCTCAATGTCATTACCGTAATGCTGCCGCCGCTAAGGCAACGGAAGGGCGACATTCCCCTGCTGGTGGAATATTTTACCGAGAAAATCAGCAAAAAATATGATCTGCCCAAATGCGCCATCAGAAAAGATGCCCTGACCGCCCTGGAAAACTATCACTTCCCGGGAAATGTTCGGGAACTGGAAAATCTGATTGAAGGGGGTATGACCCTGTCAAATAACGAGTGGATCACCATTGCGGATTTGCCCGCCTATCTGTGTGATCAGGGAAGTGACCTAAACTGTCGGGAGAAGACGTTTTCATCGGATGGGGATGATCTCCCCACCTTTGCGGAAATGGAACGGTGGTTGATCGAACAGGCCCTGAAAAAACATGGCAGTTTCCGCAAAGCCGGTCAGGCACTGGGTTTGGATCATAAAACAATTTCTAAAAAAGCGGATAAATATCAACTCAAATAGAATTGGCACGTTATTTGCTATTACTAGCTTTCAGAATACCTGATAACACGATTCACCGTGGCATTAAAACAGAGAGCTGATAGATAATTCTGGTTACAAAGAGAAATTTGCCACGTGACAATGGAATGGGTAAATAAGCGAAAGGAGGAAGAAAGATGACAGGCGTAATTATTGTGTCCCATAGCGAAAAGCTGGCCGAAGGGCTGCGTGATATTGTGATGGAAATGAATGACGGCAGCGTCGATGTCATCGCAGCTGGTGGCGCTGACGGTGGTCGGATTGGCACCAATACATTAAAAATCAAAGCGGCGATTGAATCACTTACCAAATGTGATCATATTCTTATTTTTGTCGATTTGGGCAGTGCCGTTTTGTGTAGCGAAACGGCCATCGAAATGCTGGATGATGCGATCCAGGAAAAGGTTCATATTGTTGATGCCCCGTTGGTTGAAGGGGTTATTGGCGGGGTGGTTCAGGCAACCATCTGCAATGATCTGGAACAGATCATTGCAACCGCGAAAGAAGGGGCGACCCTCAGAAAAGTGTGTTAAAAAAAACAAAAAATGGGTAAATAATACCCGGGCGGGCAGAAAATCCCCGGAGTCCGGCAATGAAATAGTGTCAAATGGCTAGGTAACGAGTATTTATTTTGGCATGGTTCTTGCTTTTAAGAAAACGTATACAAATTATTTTTTCAGGAGGATGAAATGAAACGATTAATCAATGATCCCTATGATGTAGTAGAAGAAATGCTGGCCGGTTACGTAACGGCCCACAAAGATCATGTGGTTTTGGATCAGGCATCAGAAGCCCAGGGCCGAGTGGTCGTCAGCAAAAGCGCCAAGCAAAAAGATAAGGTTGGCGTGATCATCGGTGGTGGCTCCGGTCATGAACCGTTGTTTTTGGGGTATGTGGGCAAAGGCTTTGCTGATGCGGCGGTTATTGGTAACATTAATACCTCTCCATCGCCTGATCCTTGCTATGCATCGGTTAGAGCGGTGGATACCGGAAAGGGTTGCATCTATCTTTACGGGAACTATGCCGGTGATGTCATGAACTTTGATATGGGTGCTGAAAAAGCCGACGAAGAAGACGGCATCCGGGTCGAAACCGTATTGATTACTGATGATGTTATTTCTTCAGAGAACATTGAAGATCGTCGGGGGATTGCCGGAGATTTCTTTGTCTTTAAAGTAGCTGGAGCCAAGGCGGAAATGGGCGGTGATTTAGATGAAGTGGTCGCTGTTGCTAAAAAGTGCAACGATGTTACCCGCACGATGGGTGTGGCGATGTCCTCAGCCACCCTGCCATCTAAAGGCGGCCCGATTTTTGAAATGGAAGACGGTGACATGGAAATCGGCATGGGTATCCATGGTGAACCTGGGGTTCGTCGGGGCAAAATTGAACCAGCGGACAAGGTCATTGACCAAATTATGGCACCAATTCTGGCGGATCTCCCTTATACAGCTGGCGATGAAGTATACGTCCTGGTCAATAGCCTCGGCGCCACGCCGCTGATGGATCTTCATATCTGCTTCCGTCGGGTTGCCGAGATCCTGGCAGAAAAGGGTATTACCATCTACAAATCCCTGATCGGTTCCTATGCTTCCTCGATGGATATGGCTGGCATGTCGGTCACCCTTGTCAAGCTGGACGACGAGATCAAAGAATTATTGGATTATCCCTGCGATACTCCTTATTTTAAACAGTTTTAAGCCCGAATCCCAGAAAAATAAACGATCAAAATCTATTCTTAAATAACAATTTCTTAATAACATAACCCTAAATCTTAATAACAAACCAAATGGGCGGTCAGAAGACTGCCCATTAATCCATTGTCAGGAGAAAGAATATGAGCGATTATATCTTAAATAAAGACTATTTTATTGCAGTCATTGAAGACCTTATTGAAATGGCAGAAGAAAAAAAGGAATACTTCATTCAATTGGATTCCGCCATCGGCGACGGCGATCACGGCATGAATTTAAGCATTGGTTTTCGTGAAGTCAGTAAAAATCTGGAAGAATGGAAATCAGAAGATATCAACACCATCTTTAAAAATGCCGGGACAGCCTTGCTGGACAAGGTTGGCGGAGCCGCTGGTCCATTGTATGGGGGCTTTTTTATGAAGTTTGGTCTACCGGTCAAGGGCAAAGATGAGGTGACCTTCGATGAATTCATTGAGATGATGGAGTCTGGTGTGGCCATCATCGAAAAGCGTGGCAAAGCAGTGGTGGGTGATGCAACCATGGTCGATACCCTGCGTCCGGCGGTTGATGCCATGAAAAAAGCCTATCACGATGACGGGTGCTCCCCCAAAGAAGCGATGAAAATAGCCATGGAAGTTGGGGCTCAGGGATCCGACTCAACAGTGCCACTGGTTGCCAAAAAAGGTCGGGCCATGCGTTTAGGTGAACGGGCCATCGGTCATCGGGATCCGGGATCAGCCTCCAGTGCGGCGATGTTGGAAGTTTTCTATAAACACATGCCATAATCCTTACAGCTGCTTCGTGTAAATATAGCAAATCGACCTTGACAATATCGCGGAATAAGCATAAAATAAAAGATAGTAAACCATTACAAAAGAATACCAACAGGGCAAGAGTTTAAGAGATGTCCGTATGATACTGTGGTGCGTCACGCCGGAATGTCCGGCTGTGCCCCAGTATGATGCGGACTTTTTTCACGTTTGAAATAAGTACCGGAAAAAACCGGGACAATCGCCGGAGGGCGGCAAAAGCCCAAGGAGCAAAAAAAGCGATCAGGCAACGGGGCGTGGAACATCGGGAAGTGAGTACTGAGAAAGGAATGCCTGTGGAAACAAAAAATACAAACAAGCCATTTAAAAGCAAACCGGTGATCCCCTCGGTTCATCAGCGCAAAGAACTGCTTTATGCCATGGCAGAAACCGGGGCGGATTGGATCATGCTTAAATTGGGCGATGTCAACACCCTGCCACAACTGGTGGGGCATATTCATCGTTTTGGGAAAAAGGTGATGGTTCACCAGGATTCGATTAAAGGAATTGCCCGGGATAAAATGGGTATCCAGTATATGGCAAACTGCGGTGTTGACTGCGTCATTACAATGAAGGCACCCTGTGTGAAATATATCAAAGAGGCCGGTATGTTTGCCGCTTTCGGATTTTTTGTCATTGATTCCGATGCCTGCCGTAGTGGTTTAGCGAATATCAAAGAACAACAGCCGGATGTGGTTATTCTGATGCCGGGAACCATCCCCCGGCAGCTTGTCCGGGAGATAAAAAGTGAAGCCACAACACCCATCATCCTGGGCGGTTTAATGACAACCGCCGAACAAATCGCCGGAGCCATGGCCATTGGCGTGGCAGCCGTCGCTACCAGCAATCCGGATTTATGGAATCTGGAAACCTGAGGCTTTCTATTGGTATCAAAAATTTATATAAATGGAGGAAAATTCATGAAGAACGTAATGATTTTTGGCGATTCAAACACCTGGGGATGGGACCCATCCAATGATCTGGTTGACGTGATTAAACGCTGGCCGGATGAGGTTCGCTGGGCTGGTGTCCTGCAGCAGGAACTGGGCAGTGATTACAAGGTGATTCCCGAAGGATTAAATGGCCGAACCACTGTCTGGGATGATCCGATTGAAGAATACCGCTGTGGCAAGCAGCATATTATTCCCTTGCTGGACAGTCATGCACCACTGGATCTGGTGATTATTATGATCGGTACCAATGATTTAAAATGCCGTTATACCGTGACGGCTCAGGATATTGCCAATGGTGCCAGTCTGATTCTCGATAAAACTTTGGCCCAGGTCGGCGCTTTTGGCCCCGATGGCCCCAAGGTTCTCTTTATTGCGCCACCGCCTCTGGGTCCCATTGAAGATGGCATCTTTAGCGTGATGTTTGCCGGAAACCGGGAAAAATCAATCGAGATGGCCAAGTTTTATCAGGGTGTAGCGGAAAGCCGGGGCGTACCTTTCTTTGATGCCGCCACGGTGGCCAAGGTCAGTGCGATCGACGGTCTTCATCTCGGCGCCGATGGTCATGCCGCCCTCGGCAAAGCAGTTGCCGCCGAAGTTAAAAAGATCCTGGGGTAAAGAAAAATGGCGGCAGCGATGCCGCCATTCGGGATTAAACCATGATGTTATAGGGGAAAGGAGGCTGCTATGGAAAACAAACTGGCCCTGATAAACGGGATTGGGGTGACCATGGATGCGAATCAGCCGTCGTGCCAGGGCATTTATATAAAGGATGGCGTCATCGAGAAAATCGGGTCGACCCCGGTCATAAAAAATCTGGCAGCAGGTGAAGGCGCGCAGATTATCGATCTGGGTGGCAAAACCTTTATACCGGGGCTTCACGACTGCCACGTGCATATGATGAGCACCGGTTTGTCAGCGATTGGGATTAACCTCTATCATTGCCGGTCGGTTAAAGAGGTACTGGAAACCCTGGTAAAGGAAAAAACCGGTGATCCCGGCGAATGGATTTTTGGCTATGGATTGGATGAATCCCGGCTGGTCGAAAAAAGGCCGCCCACTGCTGCCGAGCTGGATAGCTGTTTTAAAGAGCGACCAGTATATCTGGTGGATCGGGGTCTGCACTATACCCAGGTCAATACCATCGCCATGGAATTGATGGCCATTGGTGAAGCCGAAGACGGACTCGGTCGGGATGCCGCCGGAAATTTATCAGGTCGGCTGCACAGTCAGGCCAACAGCCATGCCCGGAAGTATTTTTTTGACAAGATGAGCTGGGCCCAGCGGGAAACGGCCATCCGCCATACGGCGCAAATCGCCGTGGCCATGGGGGTGACCACCATTCATGCCATGGAAGGTGGCGATCTGTCTTCGGATTACGACATTCCGGTGTTTTTAAAGATCATCGACGAACTGCCCATTCATGTGGTGCTCCATTGGTGCAGCACTCGAGTGGCGGATGTTGTCGCCCAAAATCTTAAAATCATTGGCACCGATATTCTTCTGGATGGCTCAATTGGTTCCCGAACGGCAGCTTTTAAAGAAGCCTATTGTGATGATCCCACCTCGGTGGGCGAGCTTTTTTTCTCCGATGAATGGGTCACTAGCTACATCGAAGCCGCCCACCGGGCTGGATTGCAGACCGGCTTTCATGCCATCGGCCAGCGGGCCATCACGCAGGTATTGAATTGTCTGGAACAGGCTCTTGCTAAGTTTCCGATGCCGGATCACCGTTTCCGGATTGAACACTTCGGCTTTCCTGATGAATGCGACATAAAACGGGCGGTACCCCTGGGTGCCGTGATTTCCACCCAGCCAGCCTTTACCTATTTGCGGGGCGGCCCCGACAGTATTTATGAAGAACGGGTGGGGCCAAAACGCAATCGTCGGGCTTATCCCCTGCGGGAACTGCTGGATGCCGGTTTGGTGGTCAATGGCGGCTCCGATTCCAATGTCACCCCCATCAATCCGCTGTTGGGCATCCATGCGGCGGTCAACCCGCCCTATTCCGGGAACGCCATCAGTCCCGCCGAGGCGCTGCGACTCTTTACGATTGATGGCGCCTATACGGCCAAAGAAGAAAAAATCCGGGGCAGCTTGAGGGCTGGCAAAGCCGGGGATATTACGGTGCTCAATCAAAATCCACTGGCGGTCGCACCGGAAACGATTAAAGAGATTGACGTGGCGATGACGATTTTTAAGGGTAAGATCGTGTATCAAAAATAAAGATTGGAGAAAGACAATGAAATATATTTTAGGAATTGATGAAGGCACCACCGGCGTAAAGGTCATGATTTTTGACAAAGCGGTCAATATCATTTCGCAAGCTTACTCGGAATTCACCCAACACTTTCCCCAGTCTGGCTGGGTTGAACATGATGCCAATGAAATCTGGGCGGTTACCCTAAAAATGGTGGACGAAGCCCTGCAAAAGGGGAACATCAAACCTCAACAAATTGAAGCGATTGGGATTACCAACCAGCGGGAAACCACCGTGTTCTGGGAAAAAAGAACCGGACAGCCGGTTTGTCGGGCGATCGTCTGGCAGGATCGCCGCACCCTGGATATCTGCGAAGGCCTGGAAGCCAAAGACGGGGCTGGGATTGTCGATCGCACCGGGATGATCATTGTCCCCAATGATGCGGCCACCAAAATCCGCTGGCTGCTGGATCACGACCAAAAGGTCAGAACCGGCGTTGATAAGGGGGAACTGCTGTATGGCACTATCGATACCTGGCTGGTCTGGAAGCTGACCGGTGGCCAGGCTCACGTCACCGATTATTCTAATGCCTCCGTGACCCTGCTGCAAAACGCCCGAACCCTGGACTATGATGAGTGGATTTTAAAGGAACTGGCGATTCCCCGGGAAATTCTACCGGAGCTGCGAACATCCAGTGAGGTTTATGGCCTGACTGATCCGGAGGTTTTCTTTGGTGTTGCCGTGCCGGTGGCGGGAATCCTGGGCGATCAGCAGGCGGCGGCCTTTGGTCAGGGCTGTCTGGAAAAGGCAATGGCCAAAAACACCTACGGCACCGGTTCCTTCATGGTGATGAATACCGGTGATAAATATGTTCCCCCATCAGACGGCGTTTTCTCTCCGGTTTTGTGGAGTGCCAAGGGCCGAACCGATTACGGTCTGGAAGGAATGGCCGATGTTTCCGGGGCGGTCCTCCAATGGTTGCGGGACGGCCTGGGGATTATTGACGATGCCAAAGAGGCTGAGGAATTAGCCCGGCAGGTTGAGGACAGTATGGGGGTTTATTTCGTCCCGGCCTTTGTCGGTTTAGGGGCACCCTATTATGATTCCTATGCCCGAGGCACCATTATCGGGATCTCCCGGGGAACCACCAAACAGCACATTGCCCGGGCGGCTCTGGAGTCGATGGCCTTCCAGGTCAAGGATGCCTTTAATGTGATGGAAAAGAAGTCCGGCTTTAAACTGACCAGACTAAGAGCTGACGGCGGTGGTGCCAAAAGTGATTTTTTGCTGCAGTTTCAGGCAAATATTTTGGGGGTTCCAGTAGAGCGGCCGGTAATCACCGAAACTACCACCCTGGGAGCCGTCTACGCCGCCGGATTGGCAGTGGGCTACTGGGACAGCTTTGAAGAAATCGGCCAATTCTGGAAAATTGAAAAACGTTTTGAACCGCAAATCAATGATTCCAAACGTCAGGAATTATGCGGATTCTGGGATAAAGCCGTGAACCGGTCAGCCGGTTGGCTAAAATAATCCAGGGATGATTTCTGGCATTATCCTAAAAATTTTGATGTAAAGGACTAGCAATGCACAGTGATAAAGTGTATAATAGCCTCAGATTATATTAGGAAAAGAGGACTAAAAGGAATGAAAAAAAGAAGTATACTTGGCCTGATGCTGGTAGTCGTTCTGGTTGCCGGATTATTTGCCGGTTGCAGCAGCACTGCTAAAAAAACGGAAGACAATGCGAACAATGACGACAAGACCTTTGTGGTCGGCTTGGATGACTCTTTCCCACCAATGGGCTTTAGAGATGACAAAAACGAAATTGTTGGTTTTGATGTCGATCTGGCCAAAGAAGTTGGTAAGCGAATGGGTATGGAAGTGGTTCTGCAGCCGATCAACTGGGACACCAAGGAACTGGAACTGGATTCCGGTAATATCGATGTCATCTGGAATGGTTTAACCATTACCGACGAACGCAAGCAAGCCATGGATTTCACTGCGCCCTACCTGGAAAATGATCAGGTGATTGTGGTCAAAAAAGATTCTCCGATTAAAACCAAAGCCGATTTAGCCGGTAAAAATGTTGGGGTTCAAAAAGGTTCTTCAGCTTATGATGCCTTTACAGCTGACCCGATCAGCAAAGAGGCAGCAGCCTTAAATGAATACCCGGAAAATGTATCGGCCCTGAGCGATCTGGGCATTGGCCGAATCGATGCTGTTGTGGTAGACTCCATTGTCGCCCGCTACTACATTACCTCTGAAAATGCCGAGTTTGTCATCTTAAGCGAAAGCTTATCACCCGAACTGTACGGTGTCGGGATTAAAAAAGGCAACACCGAGCTACTGACTCAGGTTCAGGATGCTCTGGATGCGATGATTGCTGATGGCACCGCCGCCACCATTTCGACCAAATGGTTTGGTGAAGACATTATCTACAAAGCAAACTAACAGAAAACAATCAGTTTTTAGAAATCGGATCGTTTCGATCCGATTTTTTTATGACTGGTGATACCATAACTTTAATTCATTCCTCAGGAGAAAAAAATGTCAGATTTTTATATTTATTTATCAAATATCACCGTGCCGATGTTGCAGGGGATGGTGATTACGCTCAGTGTTTTTGCGGTCACCATTGTCTGTTCGCTACCGCTGGGTTTTATGTTTACCCTGATGGCCCGAAGTCGGATAGCGCCGGTTAAATCATTTGCCAAGGGTTATATTTATGTGGTCCGGGGGACACCGCTCTTGCTCCAGATCATGTTTGTTTATTTTGGCCTGCCGCTGCTGCCGGTGGTGGGAGACTACCTTGTGTTTGAACGCTTTACTGCGGCCTGCATCGCCTTTTGTATGAACTATGCGGCTTATTTCGCAGAAATCTTCCGGGGCGGTCTGCTGGCCATTGATAAGGGACAGTACGAAGCGGCTAAAGTGCTGGGGCTGACCAAAATAGAAACGATGACCCGGGTGGTGATCCCCCAGATGATTCGGGTCTGCTTGCCGGCGATCAGTAATGAAACCATCACGCTGGTCAAAGACACCGCCCTGGTCACGGTTATTGGGGTAGCGGAGATTCTTCACTATGCCAAAACCTCAGTCAATCGCGATGGTGACACCTTTGCTTTTCTGGTGGCAGGAGCCCTGTATCTGCTGATCAATTTTGTGATCACGATGGTGTTTAAAAAGCTTGAAAACAAATACGAGTTCTAGAGGAAAACGATGGAAATTATAAAAGTCAATCAACTCAATAAAAGTTTTGGGAACAATCACGTCTTAAAAGACATCTCGTTTACCGTCAATAAGGGCGATGTGATGGCCATCATCGGGTCATCCGGATCGGGTAAATCGACACTGTTGCGTTGCCTGATTGATCTCGAGAAGGCTGACAGCGGGGACATCATCATGGAGGGGAAGCCGCTGCTAAAAGATGGCGTCTACCCCAGTGCCCCGGAGATCCGCACCATTATCATGAAAATGGGGATGGTCTTTCAGCACTTTAATCTGTTTCCCCACCTCACCGTTCGCCAGAATCTGGAACTGGCGCCCAAGGTCGTCAAAAAAGAAGAAGTGGTTGCGATGAATACCCGTGCTGAAGCCTATCTTAATAAGGTCGGCCTATTGGATCGGATTGATGCCATGCCCTCGACCCTGTCCGGTGGAGAAAAACAACGGGTGGCCATTGCCCGGGCGTTGATGATGAACCCCGATATTCTGCTTTTTGATGAACCGACCTCGGCTCTGGATCCGGAACTGACTGGCGAAGTATTAAGCGTTATGCAAAGCCTGGCCAACGAGCACATGACGATGGTGGTGGTGACTCACGAAATGGGTTTTGCCCGGGAAGTCGCCAACAAGGTGGTCTTTATGGATTCGGGAACAATCCTTGAAGAGGGGACCCCGGAAGATATTTTTATCCATCCCAAAGAAAAACGCACCCAGGCATTTTTAAGCAGCATCCTGCGCGATCAGAAAAAGAAAGCCCCCAAAAATACCGGCTCAAAAAATATTGTTGAGCCAATTGTAAAAAGTCCGAAAAAAAGCCTTCCGTCAGTGAGCCGGAAGGCTTTTTGAATGCAAAAATAGATTTGACAAAAATAAAATTTTGTGATAGCATATAAAATTGCATTGGTATCTTTTAAAATAAGGTTAGAATGCATCCTTGTCGTCAATTTTAGCGGCATCAACGGAAGCATTTGCGACTCGGTCATGAATAACTGATCAAAGGGGAAACATGTCGGAGTCAGCGGATATGAAATTGATTACGGTCTAATCATAACACAAGGCGAGATGAAACACAACAGGCAAATTTGGGATACCTACAGGCTCGACGCGAGTCGTTTTGGGGTAATCCGTTGCTGAGTATTTTTGCGAGGGGTGATATTGGATGGTAATGTTGCATCCTGAAAAAGATGGTTTAAGAACACGCCAAAGCTTTTCTAAAATCAAAGAAGTTATTGAAATGCCGAACCTGATCGAGGTTCAGAAAGATTCATACAACTGGTTTATCGAAAAAGGACTCAAAGAGGTTTTTGACGATATTGATAAAATCGAAGACTACACGGGAAATCTGGTTTTAGAATTCGTGGATTATTCCATTGAGGGAAAACCGAAGTATTCAGTGGAGGAGTGTAAAGAAAGGGATCAAACCTACTTTATACCATTAAAAGTAACAGTTCGTTTAATTAATAAAGAAAAGAACGAAGTTAAAGAGCAAAAGGTTTATATGGCCGATTTGCATAAAATGACCGAAACCGGAACCTTCATTGTCAATGGAGCGGAACGGGTTATTGTCAGCCAGCTGGTCAGGTCACCAGGCGCCTATTTTTCCTTGAGCCGTGATAAACTGGGGAAAAAACTGTTTTCAGCCCAGGTCATTCCGAATCGTGGGGCCTGGTTGGAATACGAAACAGATTCCAATGACATCATGTACGTTAAAATCGACCGAACCCGTAAATTACCGATCACAGCACTGATTCGGGCTCTGGGATTGGGAACCAATCAGGAAATTCTTGATTTTTACGGCGATGACTATCGATTAATTGAAACGATCAAAAAAGATGAAAATAACAATATGAAATCAACCCGGGATGGTCTGATTGAAATCTATAAAAGACTGCGTCCCGGTGAGCCGCCAACTGTGGAAAGTGCCCAATCCCTGCTTAACTCCATGTTTTTTGATGATCGCCGCTATGACCTGGCCAAGGTCGGCCGTCACAAATACAATAAGAAATTAGCCCTGGCTACCCGAATTGCCGGTCAGCGAGCCGCCCAGGCCGTCGTTAATCCGGAAACCGGGGAAGTTTATGTCGAAGAAGGCGAAATTATCTCTAATGATATTGCCACCGATATCCAAAATTCCGGGATTAACGTGGTTGATGTCCGGGTGGATGATAAGGCGGTTCGGGTTATCGGTAACGGCTTTGTCGACATCAACGCCCAGGACTTACCCTTTGACATCAGTGATCTGGACATTAAAGAATATGTCTGTTATGAAGTGCTAAAAGAGATTTTAGAATCAGATATGACGGATGACGAAAAGAAAAAATCCCTTAAAAAGCGGATGGATGAGCTGGTTCCCAAGCATGTGCTGATCTCCGATCTCCATGCCTCGATCTCTTATATTATTGGTTTGGATTATGACATCGGCGCTATTGATGATATTGACCATTTGGGCAACCGTCGTTTGCGTTCGGTCGGCGAACTGCTGCAAAATCAGTTTAGAATCGGTTTGTCCCGAATGGAACGGGTGGTACGGGAGAGAATGTCAGTTCAGGATGATGAGATTTTAACCCCTCAGGGTTTAATCAACACCCGTCCGGTTAATGCCGCCTTAAAAGAATTTTTCGGTAGCTCCCAGTTGTCCCAGTTTATGGATCAAACCAACCCATTGGCCGAACTGACCCATAAGCGTCGTTTATCAGCATTGGGTCCTGGCGGGTTAAGCCGTGAGCGGGCCGGTTTTGAGGTTCGAGACGTCCACCATAGTCATTACGGTCGGATGTGTCCAATTGAAACTCCTGAAGGTCCCAACATTGGACTAATCGGTTCCCTTAGTACCTATGCCCGGGTCAATGAGTATGGTTTTATCGAAGCCCCCTATCGAAAGGTTTATGATGGCGTAGTTTCCGATGAAATTCATTATCTGGTCGCCGATGAAGAAGGCCGTTACACCATTGCCCAGGCCAATGAACCATTGGATGAAAACAATCGCTTTATCCGCAAACAGGTTACGGGTCGTGCTGGCAGCAAACGGGATTTCGTACTGATTCCCCCGGATCGGGTCGATTACATGGATATTTCGCCAAAACAGATTGTTTCGGTGGCGACATCGCTGATTCCCTTCCTTGAAAATGATGATGCCAACCGGGCTCTGATGGGTGCCAACATGCAACGTCAGGCGGTGCCACTGCTGATTCCCAAAGCACCAGTTATTGGTACCGGGATGGAACATAAGGCCGCCAAAGACTCGGGTGTTTGTGTGATTGCCAAACGAGCCGGTACCATCGAACGGGTAGAGGCCTCAGCCATTCACATCCGCACCGAAAACGGTGAACTGGATAAATATACCTTACTTAAATTTAAACGCTCCAATCAGGGCACCTGTATGAACCATAAACCTCTGGTCAACAAAGGTCAAGTTGTTCAGGCTGGCGAAATCATTGCCGATGGTCCGTCCACCGAAATGGGCGAACTGGCCCTGGGTCGAAACATTCTGATGGGCTTTATGACCTGGGAAGGTTACAACTACGAGGATGCCATCCTGATTAATGAAAAACTGTTAAAAGAAGATGTCTTTACCTCGATCCATATCGAAGAATTTGAAGCCGAAGCCCGGGAAACCAAACTGGGACCGGAAGAAATTACCCGGGATATTCCCAATGTCAGTGAAGATGCGCTGAAGAACCTCGATGAACGGGGAATTATCTTTGTCGGCGCGGAGGTTAAATCCGATGATATCCTGGTCGGGAAGGTCACACCTAAAGGTGAAACCGATCTGTCTGCCGAAGAAAAACTGCTGCGGGCTATCTTTGGTGAAAAAGCCCGGGAAATCCGGGATACCTCACTGAAAGTTCCCCATGGAGAATCCGGGATTGTTCTGGATGTTAAGGTCTTCTCAAGAGAAAATAAAGATGAAGATTTAAAACCGGGGGTTAATACCCTGGTGCGGGTTCTGATTGCCGTTAAACGAAAAATCTCAGTTGGGGATAAAATGGCGGGTCGCCATGGTAACAAAGGGGTTATTTCCCGAATTTTGCCGGAAGAAGATATGCCGTTTATGCCAGACGGAACCGCTCTGGAAATTGTGCTTAATCCGCTGGGGGTACCTTCGCGAATGAATATCGGTCAGGTATTGGAAGTCCATCTGGGACTGGCCATGCGATCAATCGGCTGGCATATTGCCACCCCGGTTTTTGACCCGGCCAATGAACAGGACATTATGGATCTGCTTACTCAGGCAGGCTTGCCGGAAGATGGTAAGATCCAGCTTTATGATGGCCGTAGCGGGGAACCCTTTGATAATAAGGTAACCGTCGGTTACATGTATATTCTTAAACTTCACCATTTGGTTGATGACAAGATGCATGCCCGTTCAACCGGACCCTACTCTTTAGTGACCCAGCAACCGTTGGGTGGTAAAGCTCAATTCGGGGGCCAGCGTTTTGGAGAAATGGAAGTTTGGGCGCTCGAAGCCTACGGCGCCGCCCATACCCTGCAGGAAATTTTAACGATTAAGTCCGATGATGTCGTCGGCCGGGTTAAAGCCTATGAAGCCATTGTCAAAGGCGAAAACATTCCCAAACCAGGGATTCCGGAATCCTTCAAAGTACTGATGAAAGAATTCCAGAGTTTGGGTCTGGATGTCAATATCCTAAATGACCAGGAAGTTGTCAAGATTCTGGATGACGAAATGGACGAGCGGGATCCGCTCGAAGAACTGGCTATCGAAATCGGCAGCACGGAACTTTCCGAAATTGGCGATGACGTAAAATTGGAAGACAGCTTCCAGATTAAGAGCATTGATGATGACGAAGACGACTTATATTAATAACAATAAATTTATAATAGAAGGGAGCGAAGCCATTTGTTAAACGAGGAATTCACCTTCAAATCCTTACAGATCGGATTGGCCTCACCTGAAAAAATCAGAGAGTGGTCACGTGGAGAAGTAAAAAAACCGGAAACCATTAATTATAGAACCCTGAAACCGGAAAAAGAGGGGTTGTTTTGTGAGAAAATTTTTGGACCGCAGAAAGACTGGGAGTGTAATTGTGGTAAGTACAAGCGTATTCGCCATAAGGGCATTGTCTGTGAAAACTGTGGGGTTGAAGTAACTAAGGCGAAGGTCAGACGTGAGCGGATGGGTCATATTGAATTGGCTTCTCCGGTATCACATATCTGGTATTTTAAAGGCATCCCCAGTCGAATGGGATTGATCCTGGAAATGTCGCCCCGAAATCTGGAAAAAATTATTTATTTTGCTGCCTATGTGGTCACTGATCCCGGTGAAAGTAATTTTGATTTCAAACAGATTTTAACCGAAGCGGAATACAAAGAAGCTAAAAGTCAATTCGGCAATAAGTTTACCGCCAGCATTGGTGCTGAAGCGATTCAGGAACTCTTGAAACTGGTAGATCTCGATCAGGAATCAGCGGTGCTCAAAGAAGAACTCAAAGGCAGCTCCGGTCAGAAAAAAATCCGGGTTGCCCGACGACTGGAAGCTGTTGAAGCGTTTCGGAATTCCAATAACCGTCCGGAATGGATGATTCTCGAAACCATTCCGGTTATTCCACCGGAACTGCGGCCAATGGTGCAGCTCGATGGGGGCCGTTTTGCCACTTCGGACTTAAATGATCTGTATCGTCGGGTGATTAACCGTAACAACCGACTGTTAAAGCTGCTGGAACTGGATGCGCCGGATATCATTGTTCAAAATGAAAAACGAATGCTTCAGGAAGCGGTTGATGCCCTGATTGACAATGGTCGTCGTGGTCGGGCCGTTACCGGACCGGGTAACCGTCCATTTAAATCCCTCAGTGATATGCTTAAAGGGAAACAGGGTCGATTCCGTCAGAACCTTTTGGGGAAACGGGTTGACTACTCCGGTCGTTCGGTTATTGTTGTCGGACCGGATCTGAAAATGTTCCAATGTGGTCTCCCTAAAGAAATGGCCATTGAACTCTTTAAACCCTTTGTCATGCGGGAGCTGGTGGGCCGAAATCTTTCCCAGAATATTAAAAGTGCCAAAAAAATGGTCGAAAAGCTCGATCCGATTGTCTGGGATGTGTTGGAAGATGTCATTCAGGAACATCCAGTACTGCTTAATCGGGCCCCGACCCTCCATCGTCTGGGGATTCAGGCCTTTGAACCGATTCTGGTTGAAGGAAAAGCGATCAAACTACATCCATTGGTTTGTACGGCCTACAATGCCGACTTTGATGGGGATCAGATGGCTGTCCATGTACCTTTATCGGTAGAAGCCCAGGCCGAAGCCCGCTTCCTGATGCTGGCATCCAATAATATTCTTAAGCCACAGGACGGAACCCCGGTTGTTGCACCAACCCAGGATATGATTCTGGGAACCTACTACATGACCATCTACAAACAGGATGGTAAGGGAACCGGCAGTATCTTTAGAGATCTGGACGAAATGGAAATGGCTTACTTCAATAAGGATGTCGATCTGCACTCCCTGGTTAAGGTACGAATTTCCAAAGAGATCGATGGCGAAATCATGACCCGTCTGGTCGAAGCGACGGTGGGACGATTCATTTTTAATACCATTATTCCCCAGGAATTGGGTTTTGTGAAACGGGAAACAATCGAAGATCAATTTAAACTGGAAATTGACCGCCAAGTAAATAAGAAAGTCTTGTCAGAAATCGTTGAGCGCTGCTACAAAACCTTCGGACCCACCAAAACATCCGAGGTGTTGGATGAAATTAAACGCTTAGGCTTTAAATTCTCGACCCGTGGTGCCATCACCGTTGGTGTCAGTGATATGGAAGTTCCGAAAAATAAAGAGGAAATCCTGTCCCGGGCCGATGATAAGATCACCGAAAATATGACGCTTTATCGTCAAGGTTTTATCAGCGATGAAGAACGTTACAACAACGTTGTTGAGATCTGGAACAGAGCCACCGATGAGGTTACCGATGCCCTGCTTGATCACCTCGAAGATCTGAACCCGATCAACATGATGGCCGACTCCGGAGCCCGAGGTAGTAAGAACCAGATTCGGCAGCTAGCCGGGATGCGTGGTTTAATGGCCAACCCAAGTGGTCGCATCATCGAACTGCCAATCCGCTCCAACTTCCGTGAAGGGTTAAATGTACTGGAATTCTTCTCCTCCACCCATGGGGCCCGAAAAGGTCTGGCCGATACCGCCCTTAGAACCGCCGATTCCGGTTACCTGACCAGACGTTTGGTTGATGTCAGCCAGGATGTCATTGTTCGAGAAGATGACTGCGGTACAACCCGGGGCTATGAAGTATCCACCATCAATGATCACGGCGAAATTATCGAAACCCTGCAGGAACGTTTAGTTGGCCGCTATGCCTTTGAAGATGTGGTTCACCCGCAAACCGGCGAAGTCCTGGCACCAGCTGGTGAGATTATTTCCACCGAAATGGCTCAGAACATTGACAAAGCTGGCATCGAAAAAGTATTAATTCGTGCAGCTTTTAATTGTCAATCCAAATATGGGGTATGTAAAAAATGTTACGGTGTTGATTTAACGACCTGGCGACCGGTAGAAATCGGTGAAGCGGTGGGGATTATCGCCGCCCAGTCAATTGGTGAACCGGGAACCCAGCTGACCATGCGTACCTTCCATACTGGTGGGGTTGCTTCAGCTGACGATATCACCCAGGGTCTCCCTCGTATCGAAGAGCTTTTTGAAGCCCGAAAACCAAAAGGTCAGGCCATTATTTCAGAAATTGATGGTCGCGTTGAAATTCAGGATAACCAGAAAAAAACCGAAGCGGTGGTTACCGGCGCAGACGGTGAAATGAAGGTCTACCTGATTCCTTACGGCTCGCGACTGCGGGTTCACACTGGCGATCAATTAACTGCCGGAGATGAAATCACCGAAGGTTCCATCAATCCCAGTGACATTTTAAGAATTCAGGGGATTGACCATGTTCAGCAATACCTGCTACAGGAAGTTCAGAAAGTTTACCGAATGCAAGGGGTACACATTGGTGACAAGCATCTGGAAGTCATCATTCGCCAGATGCTTCGGAAAGTGAAGATTGAAAACCCTGGTGATACGAATCTTTTGGCTGGCAGCTTAGTCGATATCTTCAGTTTTGAAGAAGAAAATAAAGCCGCCCGGGAAGAAGGGGGCGAAGAAGCCACTGCCAGCCGGGAACTGTTGGGGATTACCAAAGCCTCACTGGCAACCGATTCCTTCTTGTCAGCCGCATCCTTCCAGGAAACCACTCGGGTATTAACCGACGCCGCCATTAAAGGCAAGGTTGACCCGCTGATCGGTCTGAAAGAAAATGTTATCATTGGTCAATTGGTGCCAGCAGGTACTGGTGTTAAGATGTATGGTGATGTTGATCTGGTTTATGAACGGGAAGAAGACGACGTCTACGAAGACATGCTTGAAGAAGACAGCAGCACGGAATCCCTGGATATTGTTTTTGATGATGATATCCTGAACGCTTATGTTGAAGAAGAGCAGGAAGAAACCGAAGACGCCATTATTACCGATCTCGACATCTTCGATCTGGATTTCTTAACAAAAGAATAATTCTTGACATTTGAGGCTCAAACAGGTATAGTTATTAGGTGTGTTTAGCGAAACACGCAGACAGCAAGAAGGAGGAACCGATGAATCAATTTGTTGATGTTTCAAAAGTGATTGGAATGAAACAAACTCTCAAGGCTGTAAAAGAAGGAAAAGCACTTAAAGTTATTTTGGCAGAAGATACCGATGAAAGTATCAAAAAAAGCATCGTCGAATGCTGCAACAGCCATCAGATTGCGGTGGAACGGGTTGAAACCAAGGTGGGACTCGGAAAAGCTGGCGGGATTGATCGGGCTGCAGCCGTCATTGCGATTATCAAATAATACCAGCCAGGGTTGTCTTAATGATAACCCTGGTTCTAAAGCAGTCATTAATAATCGTTTCGATTATTGATATATTATTATTAAAAGGAGGTGCAGGACTAAATGCCTACCATTAATCAGCTTGTAAAAAAAGGAAGAAAAAGTCTGGATGAAAAAACCAAAACTCCAGCTTTGAAAGCAAACCCTCAAAAAAGAGGCGTATGTACAGCAGTTAGAACATCCACACCAAAGAAACCAAACTCGGCGCTTCGAAAAATCGCCAGAGTTCGTCTCGTTAACGGAATGGAAGTAACCGCTTATATCCCAGGTATTGGACACAATCTGCAGGAACATAGTATTGTTCTGGTAAAAGGCGGACGTGTTAAGGATTTACCAGGGGTTCGTTACAAAATTATCCGTGGTGCGCTTGATACCGCTGGTGTTGACGCTCGTAGACAAGCTCGATCCAAATACGGGGCTAAGAAGCCTAAAAAGTAGTAGTGCATAGTGCTGCATATTCAAGCGCTCGTTATTTAAATTGATCGAGACCAAATATATGTTAGAGACGCTATACGCACAACAACGAAACGTTGGATGTCGAGTACCGATGAACATAAAAATGTTAAGGAGGGAAGTAAAGTGCCTAGAAAAGGACCTGTTCCAAAAAGAGAAGTTTTACCTGATCCAATCTATGGAAGTATTGTTGTAACCAAATTAATCAACAACATCATGTTAGATGGGAAAAAAGGTGTTGCCCAAAAAATCGTTTACGATGCATTTGAAAAAGTTACTGAAAAAACTGGCAAAGATGCGCTGGAAGCATTCCAGGAAGCCCTTGCCAATATCACACCTGTTTTAGAAGTAAAAGCTCGCCGTGTTGGTGGTGCAACCTATCAAGTGCCAATGGAAATCCGTGCTGAGCGTAAGCAGGCTTTGGGGCTTCGTTGGTTAGTTAATTACTCCAGAAAAAGATCTGAAAAAACCATGAAGGATCGTTTAGCTGGTGAAATTATGGATGCACTCAATAATAGTGGTGCAGCTGTTAAGAAAAAAGATGATACCCACGCTATGGCTGAAGCGAATAAAGCTTTTGCACATTACCGTTGGTAATTTGTTTAGATTTAGAAATAAGAGAGGAAAGCATCTGTGTCAAGAGAGTATAGTTTAGCAAAAACAAGAAATATAGGTATTATGGCACATATTGATGCAGGAAAAACCACTACCACAGAAAGAATCCTGTTCTATTCCGGAAAAATCCATAAAATTGGAGAAACCCATGATGGGGTTTCCCAAATGGACTGGATGGAACAGGAACAAGAAAGAGGTATTACCATTACCTCGGCAGCAACCACGTGTTTTTGGAAAGACAACCGGATCAATATCATTGATACACCAGGACACGTTGATTTTACCGTAGAAGTTGAACGATCATTGCGCGTTCTCGACGGATCGGTCGCTGTTTTTTGTGCAAAGGGTGGCGTTGAACCGCAATCAGAGACAGTATGGCGTCAAGCAGATAAATATCATGTTCCCCGAATGGCTTACATCAACAAGATGGACATTACCGGAGCTGATTTTTATAACGTACTGAAAATGATGGAAGACCGTTTAAACGCAAATCCTGTTCCAATTCAATTACCTATTGGCAAAGAAAGTGATTTTGTAGGGATCATTGACCTTCTGAATATGAAGGCGATGATTTATCAAGATGACTTAGGTGAAAAAATCGATATCGTCGATATTCCTGAAGATATGACAGAACTGGCTGAAGAATATCGTGAAAAACTGATTGAATCTATCGCTGATCACGATGAAGCTATCATGGAAAAATTCCTGGAAGGCGAAGACATCGGTATTGATGAGTTAAAAACAGCCATTCGAAAAGCAACATTGAATGTTGATATTATTCCGGTTGTTTGTGGCTCTTCCTATAAAAACAAAGGTGTTCAGCTGGTACTGGATGCAGTTGTGGATTATATGCCATCTCCATTGGATGTACCGGCGATTACCGGGATCAATCCAGATACTGAAGAAGAAGACAGCCGTAAAGCAAGTGATGACGAGCCATTCTCAGCACTGGCATTTAAGATCATGACTGACCCCTTTGTTGGAAAACTGGCATTCTTCCGGGTCTATTCCGGAACGATTGACTCCGGTTCCTATGTTTTCAACTCGTCAAAACGAAAAAGAGAACGTCTGGGCCGAATTCTGCAAATGCACGCCAATCATCGTGAAGAGATTACCACGGTTTATACCGGGGATATCGCTGCGGCAGTTGGTTTGAAAGACACCTCAACTGGGGATACCCTGTGTTCTGACAAAGCACCCATTATTCTGGAGTCGATGGAATTCCCGGAACCGGTAATCCATGTTGCGATTGAACCAAAAACAAAAGCTGGCCAGGAAAAAATGAGTACCGCTTTAGCCAAATTGGCAGAAGAAGATCCAACTTTCAGAACTCATACTGACGAAGAAACCGGTCAAACCATCATCTCTGGAATGGGTGAGCTTCACCTTGACATCATCATTGACCGAATGCTGCGAGAGTTTAAAGTTGAAGCTAATGTTGGGGCACCACAGGTTGCTTACAAAGAATCCATTACCAAAGCTGTTGACGCTGAAGGTAAATTTGCGCGTCAATCCGGTGGACGTGGTCAATACGGTCATTGTCTCATCCGCATGGAGCCTGTTGAACCAGGTACTGGATACATCTTCGAAAACAAAACCGTTGGGGGATCAATTCCTAAAGAATTCATCAACCCAATTAATCAGGGGATTGAAGAAGCCATGCGTAATGGTGTGTTAGCTGGATATCCGGTACTTGATCTTAAGGTTACCGTTTATGATGGTTCTTACCATGACGTGGATTCATCCGAAATGGCCTTTAAAGTGGCTGGATCGATGGCATTCAAAAACGGGATGCGAAAAGCCGATCCGGTTATCTTAGAACCAGTTTTCAAACTGGAAGTTGTTATTCCGGAAGAATACATGGGTGACGTTATGGGGGATATTAACTCCCGACGTGGTCGTGTTGAAGGAATGGAAATGCGTGGCGGTGCCCAGATTATTAAGGGGATGGTGCCATTGGCTGAAATGTTCGGCTATGCAACCACCCTTCGAAGCAAGACCCAGGGACGTGGCGTTTACACCATGCAGTTCTCACACTATGAAGCTGTGCCGAAGTCAATTTCTGAGCAGATCATAGAAGGTCGTAAACAATAATAAATCAATAAAATAAATTTTAAGGAGAAGAACAAATGGCAAAGTCAAAATTTGAAAGAAATAAGCCCCACGTAAATGTTGGAACAATTGGTCACGTTGACCACGGTAAAACCACATTAACAGCGGCCATCACATCTGTATTAAACAAGCGATTTGGAACCGGTGAAGCCGTAGCATTCGAAAACATCGATAAAGCCCCAGAAGAAAGAGAGCGTGGAATCACCATTTCTACAGCTCACGTTGAATATGAAACAGCTAACCGTCATTACGCACACGTTGACTGCCCGGGCCATGCCGATTATGTTAAAAACATGATCACTGGTGCTGCCCAAATGGATGGTGCCATCCTGGTTGTTAGTGCTGCCGATGGTCCAATGCCACAGACGCGTGAACATATCCTGTTAAGCCGTCAGGTAGGTGTACCATACATCGTTGTTTTCTTAAACAAAGTGGATATGGTCGATGACGAAGAATTACTGGAATTAGTTGAAATGGAAGTTCGTGAACTGCTTGACGAATACGAATTCCCAGGCGATGATACCCCAATCATTCCCGGATCTGCTTTAAAAGCGTTAGAAGATCCAGACGGAGAATGGGGCGACAAAATTGTTGAACTGATGACAGCTGTTGACAACTGGATCCCCGATCCAGAACGTGATACCGACAAACCATTCCTGATGCCAGTAGAAGATGTTTTCTCAATCACTGGTCGAGGAACTGTTGCAACCGGACGTATCGAACGTGGGGTTGTTAAAGTTGGTGAAGAAGTTGAAATCGTCGGTATTCACGACAGCCGTAAAACAGTAGTAACCGGAATCGAAATGTTCCGTAAATTACTGGACGAAGGTCGTTCAGGCGACAACGTAGGGGCGTTACTGCGTGGTGTTGACCGTACTCAGATCGAACGTGGTCAGGTACTGGCTAAACCAGGTTCAATCAAACCACATACCCACTACATGTCAGAAGTCTATGTCTTAACCAAAGAAGAAGGTGGACGTCATACGCCATTCTTCGACGGCTACCGTCCACAGTTCTACTTCAGAACAACTGACGTAACGGGTGTCATCAAATTACCAGAAGGCGTTGAAATGGTAATGCCTGGCGATAACGTTCAAATGGAAATCACCCTGATCACTCCAATTGCGATCGAAGAAGGTTTACGTTTTGCGATTCGTGAAGGTGGCCGTACTGTTGGTTCTGGTGTTGTTGCCAAAATGTTGGAAGACTAATAGCTTAAAACAGAGCAAATGCAGATTTTGAGACGAATGTCCTTGTATGGATAGGATTCTTGAAAAAGCTGTAATAAAAACCTTAAACATATAATAATACCAAAAATATTTTAGCGGTGCTGTTTGATCAGTTCGATAGCGTCAGGTAAATACGAATATTTTTGGTCAATCTTGCCGCCTCTCTTGAGAGGCGGCTTTTTATTTGCCAAAGGGGGGATAAAAAACTCCGTTCGATCTTCAGCGGCATTTGTGATACAATAGAGTCATAAATAGTGTTGGGGGAAAGTTAATGAAAAAGTATATCAGTGTAACCATTTGTGATAAAGTGGAGTCAGTCGGAAATGACTATAACAAGGGCTTTAGAAAATGTAAAACAGAAGAATTAGCCCAGGAGATTGAGGATCTCTGTAATCAATACGATGAGAAAGGCTATGAGCTGGCATCAATCGTACCCATTGTTCAAGGACAGCACATCGTTTTTTCCAGCGATGGTAGCTGGGCCAACAGCGTCACCGAAGGGGTGATTATTACCTTTAAAGCAAAATAAAAAAAAGGTCTATTCAGAAATTTTCTGAATAGACCTTTTTTAAATCAGTAATTTAATTTCGGAAAAATCATTTTCCCGGAAAAACAGAAGCGCTTCATAAGAAACACGGTAGATCGATTTTTGGGGAATTCCAAGACAGCGAGCTGTATTGGTGATAATTAGAATCGAAAAATCTTCCACTGGCATTTTTATGCGGGTCTCACAAAAAGCCCGGGTAAGCTCACGTCTGGCGCCAAAATCGGCAATCAACAGGGCATCAAATTCAATTGGACGGATCCGCAAATTATAGTCGCTGACAAAATTATGATAGATTTCACCCATTTTTCCATGAAGAAATGGATAGAGGGAATCATTTTGAGAGATCTCATAATAAAAATGGTTAACGCGCGGATCACTCAGTAAATAATGATACCAAACCATGGTTAAGTAGAAGTGTTTTTCAAATGCGTTAATGGGTTTATATCCGATCAGTTTCTGATTGAGCAGTTCATGGATCGAATCCAGATAATCATCAAATATTTTAGCGATAAAGGTATCTTTGGTCGCAAAATGATAGGTCATCGAACCTAAAGTAGTATCAGAATGATCAGCGATTTGTTGAATGGTGGTGGCATTATAGCCCTGATTATAAAATAGTTCTTTGGCACTCGTGTAGATGCGTTCTTTTGTCATCTCGCCCTTGGTCATTTTTCGCATTGGTATTCTCCTTATAAGCAATGTGGCATAGCAATTTTAGCATTAAGTGAGAAAATTAACAAGGAAAAACCGTAAAAGTATGAAATAAAAAAATAATATAATGCAAATTACTAAAAAAACAGTAAAACGATAATTATTTAATAAAAAATACTTGACAAATCTGATGTAAAGGGTTACTATTTAGTAAGTCTTAGTAATATTACTGAAAAGATCAAAAAAGGCGAGGGTAATACTCCGGAAATTTTACTCTGGTCGATCATTTAAAAATTTTGAGGAGGCTCTTTTATGGAAAAAAAACCCTTGAGTTCAGGGCTTAAGAGATTCTTCGGTGTTGGGGATCTTGGATTTACTCTGATGTCGAATGTCGAAGTGTTTTATTTTGCATATTTTTTAACAAATATTGCAAAATTTGATTTGGGTACAACTGCAATAATTATGACCTTAACAAGTACAGTGGATATGGTGTTATCACCGTTCTATGGTGGATTTATTGATGCTCTTAAACCAATGAAATGGGGAAAATACCGATCATATTTACTGGTAATCCCACCAATGGTCGTCGTTCTCTACACATTGATGTTTACGGTTATTGGCACTGGAATCGTACCAATGGTTATCATCTGTGTCGCATTCATTACTTCACACGTGGCTTGGAACTTTTCTTACGTTGCAAATATAGCACTTATTCCAACAATTTCAACGACACCTGATGATCGAACACAATTATCGGCAACACGAGGCGCTTATGCAAATGTTGGGAAAATTATTTTCTCAGCAATGGGCTTAGCCACTATTTTATGGGTTGGCGAATTAGTTAAAAACCCAGTACTTGGGTTCACGATTTCGGCATTTGCCATGGCATGTGTTTACTGGTTAGGCTATTTCATCCACTTCAAACTGACAAGTGGATATGAAGCAACAATTGAAGATGGAACAGCAAATACAAACACTGCAAAAAAAGAAAAAATTTCCATTGGCGATATGGCTCGATCATTGGTTCAGAACCCACATTTGTTAGTATTACTGTTAGCAGATGTCGCCCGTTGGATAGTTAACTTTGTTTGTGCCGGTTCAGCAGTTTACTTCTTTACCTATGTAGCAAACGATGTTGCAATGTTTAGCGTCTACTTGCTGGTTGCTAATATTATGGCGGTAATTGGCTCCTATTTAAGTAAATATGTTGCCGCAAAAGTATCAACACGAACAGCCGCATTGATTGGCTGTTACGGTTTAGGTGTATTCTTAATTGTTACTCAATTCGTTGTTGGTAACATCACCATGGTTCTGGTAGTCCTTTCCTGTGCACAGTTCTTCTTAGGATTCCTGTACGCATTGATGGTGGCACTATATGGTGATGCATCAATCTACAGTGAATGGAAAACAGGAAAAGCAGCATCAAGCTGGGTCATGGGATTATCGAATTTACCACTGAAACTGGCGATCTTTTTCAAAGGTTTAATCATTCCAGCCATGCTGGCTTCAGTCGGTTTCGTTGCCAAAATGGATCCAGCAACTGCCACACCTGAATTAAAAGCTGGTATTACAACCTTATTCTGTACCATTCCTGGTTGCACAGTTCTGGCTGGCGCGGTTCTGTTAACCTTTGGATACCGTTTAACCAAAGATAAAGTGACTCAATATCAGGCTGAAATCAACGCCAGAAAACAAATCGCAGAATAATAGACGTTAAAATGATGACAGTAAAATAATTACAGAAAAATAAGAAGCCATATTCAAATCAATTGATTGGCTTCTTATTTGTTTCATAGAGCGAATAGCGATATGTTGGGGGACAACAGAATAGCTAGCGTTTAAAAATACGACAGAGGTGGATTATGAATAAAAAACAGATAATCGGATTGATCATAAGCATTGCCGTGCTGATCGCCGTTTTTTTTCTACCCATACCAATGGGTTTGACAGATAAGGGACTGATTACCATCGGGCTGTTGCTGTTCTTTTTAATCATGCTGATTACTGAAGCACTGCCGGTTGGGGTTATTTGTTTTCTGTGTCTGGCGCTATTGCCAACCCTGGGAGTTACAAAGAATCTGACTGCTGGATTAAGCGGCTTTACCAACACGATCTTATTTTTTGTATTGGCATCATTCGGTCTGGCGGAGGCGGTGACCTCGACGCCGATTGTTCAACGGATCTTGCATGCCCTGCTTAAAAAATTTGGCAGAGACGTTAGGACCTGCGTCCTGGCAATTATGGTGGCTGGAGCCCTGGTATCCTCCATCGTGACAGACGTACCATCGGTGGTGGTGTTTATGGGTATCGGCGCCAGTTTTCTCAAACTCTTTGTTAATGAAAATGATCGTGCCCAGACTGCAAAATCACTGATGATGGGGATTCCAATTGCCGTGATGCTGGGGGGACTGATGACTCCAGCCGGTAGCGGCATTAACATCTTGACAATTGGATTGTTGCAAAGCCAGGCGGGAATTCAGATAACATTTCTTCAGTGGATGGCCTGTGGTATTCCGATTGTAATCGTGATGGTGCCCTTGACCTGGTTCATCTTGACGAAAATATTTCCTCCGGCAGAGATTGATAAAATGGAGATTGCGAGCTACCTGGAGGAGATCGAGGTTAAAGAAAAAGTGGATAGTCGGGAATTGAAAGTCATTGTGATTGGTTTGATCATGATTTTCTTCTGGCTGCTCAGCTCGTTCTATCCGTTTATTGAAGTAACTGTGGTAGCCCTGTTTGGCTGTGTCTCTTTCTTTTTGCCGGGAATTCGCGTCCTCACTTGGGATCGCTATATGAAAGCGGTCAGCTGGATTTCATTTATTCTGATCGGAACAGTTTTATGTATTGCCAATACCATCGTTGCAAACGGTGTCAGCGAATGGTTTGTCAACTATGTATTACCATCGTCTTTATCATTCTCACTAATGGGTGGGGTTTTCTTTGTCTCAGTCATGTGCTTTGTGATCATGCTAATTGTTCCTGTGGCTCCAGCTTTAATTGGGGTGTTGACGCCAGTTATTATCAGTTTGGCAGCCACCACCGGAATCAATCCAGCTTTACTGATCATTGCGCTTGGCTTATGTGCCGGTAACTGTTATTTATTCCCCATTGACACCATACCACTCATTACCTATACTGCTGGCTATTACAAAATGACGGATATGCCTAAGGCCGCAATCTGGCTTCAAATTGCTTTTGTTTGTCTGGCTACATTATGGTTGCCAATCGCCGGAAAACTGGTAGGATTGGCATAAAAAAGTTTTTTTGTAATAAATAGGGACATTTCAAGCACAAAAAAAGAGAAACCGTGTGGTTTCTCTTTTTTTATAGCGTTATTAAATTAAGGGGCTAATTAATTGTTTGTCGCTTATGCAACCATTTCTTTAGCTTTAACAGCGGCGCTACCAGCATCAGGAGCAAATCCATCGGCACCAATTTCAGCTGCATATTCAGGAGTTACAGGTGCACCACCAACGATGACTTTTACGTCCAATCCGCTGGCTTTAATGGTTTGTACGGCTTCTTTCAGAGCTGGCATAGTGGTTGTTAACAGACCGGAGCAGGCTACCAGGGTAACATTTTCGTTTTCTTTGATGGCTTCAACAAAACGTTCAGCAGGAACATCCACACCCAGGTCAACCATGGTAAAGCCGGCACTTTCGATCATCATTGAAACCAGGTTTTTACCGATATCATGTAAGTCGCCAGCAACGGTTCCAATAATACAGGTTCCTAATGAGTTTGAAGTATCACCAGCTAACAGCGGACGTAACACATCAACACCTTTGGCCATGGCTTTAGCAGCGATTAGCATTTCTGGAACAAAGATCTCTCCAGATGAGAATTTTTCCCCGACAACACCCATCGAGTCAACCATGGCTTGCAGGATATCAGCTGCAGAGCTACCTTCATCTAATGCTTCCTGAACCAGTCCAGGAACCAGTTTCGTTTTACCAATTTCTACTTTTTCTTTAACTTCTTGAATTTTTGACATTTCTTTCTCCTATTCAGTAATTATAATAAATATTAGTGTCTGTCAGCTGATTGTGTGATCAGCTGACAGAATTTGTTTGACAGTTTTATAATGAGGCTTCGTTACAAGCGACTATTTTTTCTGACCGAAAATTCCTTCACGGTAAGCGCCGATATATTCCATACAGTAGTCATCTTCGCCCAGCAGCGCTTCAGTGGCATAGATGATTCCCATCAGGTCACCATTGGTCGGATCAAGGATGGCACTGTCCAGTCCAGCATTCATGGCCAGAACGGTAAAGCCCATGTTGACCATTTTTCGGGCAGGCAGGTTGAATGAGATGTTGCTGACGGCGCCGGTCACATGAATGGTGGGGTATTGTTCTTTAATACTTTTGATTACTTCCACAACCATAGCAATGCCATCTTCGGATGTACAGAGCATTTCAACCAATGGATCGATGTGCATTCTTGACGGATCAATGCCGTATTCTTTGACTTTGGCCATTAAATCAGCAAAGACATCCAGACGGTCTTTAGCGGTTTTAGGAATGCCCTTATCGCTGTTAAGCAGCGCCACACATTCCCATTTGGTATCAGCAATGGCTTTAAATGCAGCATCGACTTTATCGCCTTCAAGGGATACGGAGTTGAACAAACCTGGTTTGTTACAGTATTTCATCGATTCGATACAGGTATAGACATTGGGGCTATCCACAGCAATGGGGATATCGGTGACTTCCTGAACCAGATCAATAAGCCATTTCATGGTTTCCAGTTCGATATCATCATCAACAGAAGCACAAACATCGATATAATCGACGCCAGCTTCGGCCTGGATCTTGGCCAGATTTTTGATAAATTCGCCATCTTTGGCAGCGATGGCTTTGGCAGTGGAAGGAATCGCACCGTTAATTTTTTCTCCGATAATTATCATTTTATCTCTCCTCTGGATATTAATTTTACCACTCTTTCAGAGTATGGATTGTTAAATTGCTTTGGACTAGAATAGTTCTTTGGTCATTTTTTCGATGGCTTCATCACAGGCTTCGTAAACGCCCGGGAAGGAAGAAACGGGCAGCCCCTGACAAGCGCCTGGGATGAAGTACAGTTTTCCAGATTCACGGCAGGCTCGGGCAAATTCGGCATCAATTTGTTCTTTTGTCCATTCAGGATGATCGATGACACCACTGTGAACACCACCCATAAAGGTGATTTGTCCGCCGTATTCTTTGATCATTTTAGGAATGTCATTGGTTGTCATAACACCCTGCCAGATATCAATACCCATTTCAATCATATATGGAACTAAGGTTGCGGCATAGCTGTCGCTATGGTGAACAATCAGTTCAACACCGTTAGCTTTGTAAAAACCATAGATTTTTTTGTAGGATTCTAAAAAGAATTCTTCAAACATTGCTGGCGAAAGGAAGGTGGAAATCTGGCTGCCCCAGTCGTCATGGTGTAAAATTGCATCAGGGTGCAGATTTTCAACCAACGCTTTAGCATAATCCAGCTCATACTCGGTTAAATAATCGATCAATTCATGCATGGCTTCGGGTTCTTCGTAGAAACTCATGAGGGCATTTTCCATACCCATCAGATAATGGGTCATTTCAAATAAACCGGGAGCGATGAAGGCCGCAACATATTTATTATCACGATCAACGGCCTTAGCGTCAGCAATGGCCTGATCCCACGCCCCTGCAGGTCGTTCCATGCTTGGAGCTTTAACGTATTCTTTCCATTCAGTAACATCTTTAAGAACAACATGTTGTTCATCGTGTACTGGGAAAGAGGCAAGTTGACCTTCGGGCCAACGGATGGTAATACCCCATTCATTGATTACTTCGCCACCGATTTGGGGTTTGATACGACCAGATGGTACGCTCATAATCATTTCCAGAAATTCATATTGTTTGACAAAACGATCTGGATTTCCACCGGTCATGACTTCTTTTAAATTCTCTTTTACAGTTAACATAGTGTATAGCCTCCTTAGTTTATCTGGAATAAATCATTGATCAGTTTTAGCATCGTTGCTGATAATTACATATTTTGACTGCGATTACAATAAAAATAACGATCAAATGAGCGAACAGATTTAAAACCGATTTTTTAGTATATGATATTTTATTTACTATTATTTTAGTAAATATTCTTTCATTTACTGTGATTATAAACGGTTGCAGGTATTTTGTCAACGAAAATTTTTGTAAAAGTGTCGGAGTTATCGTTTTTCTTAAAGAATGAGCAATAAATCACCTCAATAAGCCAGTAAAATAAGCTCAATCACAGGTGGACACGAAAAAGAGCCGCAGTTTTATATAAGACTGCAGCTCTTTTTTAGTCTGTTCACACCGATACGTGCGTTATCGTCCCGACGACGAAGGACAAGGGCAGAATCGGTCAATCGCTATGTTTTTTTATATAGTCAACGATTTCGTTTTTTCCCACCCGATTGACGCCACTGTGTTCCACGTCAAACCCGGCATCAATCGCATGACCAAGCACCTTTTCCATTACTTCAGCGACCCGGGGACGGCAGAAGGTTCCTTGACACCAGCCGCAGCCTGCCCGGGTACGTCGTTTGATGCCGTCAACGGTGGTTACGGGAATACCCCGGTTCATGGCATCAATAATAGTCGCTTCATTGACTTGTTCGCAGCGGCAGATTATTCTTTCCGGGCTGGAGGCCATGTCCACCAGCGGCTGGATTTCTTTCACTGGTTTTAATTCAGTGCGGGTAATAATCGGAGCCCGATAAGGATTGAAGCTGGGGTCTTCTTCAAAGGGACAGTTCAGCTCTTTTAAAAGGCCCAGAACTATCTCGGCAATAGCTGGTGAAGACGTCAGACCCGGAGATTGAATACCGGCGCAATTAATAAATCCGGTCACGGGGGTGGCTTCAATAATAAAGTCGTCGGTGGAGCTGACTGCCCGAACGCCGGTAAAACTACGGATGAACTGTTTTATGTTTAATTTGTCGGTGGTGTGTTTGGCTTCATTAAAAATTTTCAGGAGCCGTTCGGCATGGGTGGATTTGTCAACTGTATCTTCATTGACCGCATCCGGACCGATCAGCAGGTTGCCGAAATAGGTTGGGGTGACAAGGATTCCTTTGCCCATTTTTGTGGGCATTTGGAATAAGACCGTATTGATGATGCTGGCAGAGCCCCGTACCATCAGGATGTACTCACCGGTGCGGGGGGTAATGGTGAAATAATCAACACCAACCATTTTTGAGACGGCGTCTGAGGATACACCGCCAGCGTTAATCACATAATGCGACTGGTACTGTTGGCCATTTTGGTCAGTCAGGGAAAAGCCGTCAGTGTTTTTTTGGATGCTGGTAATTTCGGTGTTCAACAACAGCTTAACACCATTGGCAACGGCGTTTTCGGCCAGTGCTATGGCCATTTCGTAGGGTGAGCAGATGCCGGCCCCTTTACAGTACAGGGCGTATTTGACAGCTGGGTTGACATTTGGTTCCATGGCCATAATCTGGTCATGATTAAGAATTTCCAGATCGTCGACACCATTGGCCAGGCCGTTTTCATATAATTCCTGGAGTTTTGCCAATTGCTCTTCTTCAAAGGCCAATACCAGCGATCCGATTTTTTCAAAGCCAAAGTTAAGCTCCTCGTTTAGCTGATCGAATTGCTTGCGGCCCTTGTAGCACAGACCTCCTTTTACTTTGGTGTGGGATTCGGCAAAGCCTCCATGGACAATGGCTGAATTGGCTTTAGTGGCCCCCATCGACACATCATCTTCCTTATCAAAAACAACAACAGATAATTTGTAACGGCTTAACGCTCGGGCGATCGAGGTT
This sequence comes from Acetobacterium wieringae, assembly GCF_023700225.1. Lineage (NCBI taxonomy): Bacteria > Bacillati > Bacillota > Clostridia > Eubacteriales > Eubacteriaceae > Acetobacterium > Acetobacterium wieringae. The sequence goes on along the minus strand of NZ_CP097897.1, from coordinate 2,906,695 downwards.
CCGATAATACCGGCGCCGATTATAGCAACATCATACATAGCAGTCTCCTTCAGTATCATTAGATTTTTAGCAATCGAATGCTTAGATTACATACCCATTTTCCTTGGCATCTCGCAGAAATTCATAGAAAAATTCCCGTTTTACATAGTTTAGCGGGGCATATTCCTGCTGGTTGTAGGCAAAATTCAATTTGGTGACAGCAGCCTCAAAGGAAATATTTTCCAGAGGGATGCCGCCAGCGGCAATCAGTTCCCGACAGGACGCATAAAGATCGCCCTGTATATTTTTGTAGGAAATCAGATAATGATCGACCTGGGGATTATTTTTGATAAAGGACAGGAGCGACGTTCCGTTTTCCCCTGTAACATTACCGCTGCCACAGTGGTATAAGGAGTGAAGGACAGCCCGGATTGGACGGTTATGCAGGTTGATCACCTCATAGTTTAAACCGGGATAGGCTCGCAGCGCCAATACTTCATTACGAAATTCGGCAATGGTTGGGACACAGTCAGGAGCCGGATTATAAAGCTTGAGCATGGACGGATTTTTAGGACTGGGGACACAGCACAGTCCCCGATGATCAAAAACGCCTAAAGGATCTCCGAAACTGGTAAAGTCATCCCGTAGCCAATCCGCTTCCTGAAGCCGGGTGGCCAGGTGAACATAAATAATATGATCGCTATTTTCATAAAGGGTATAAAAACCAGGCAGTTTCATATTAATGATAAATGCCACTGCCGCTGAAAAATTGGCGATGGCATTGCTGTTTGGTTGGCCGATGGCGTAGTTGGCAGCCACTAAAACGATCGGAATCAGAGGACTGTCAAGACCATAGGAAAGGGCGGCCCCGGTATAGGGCAGGGTATCCGATCCGTGGGCAATAATGACACCATCATAGTCGCAAAGACGATGGGATTGCAGGGTTTCTATTATTTGCAGCCAGTGTTTTGGTTCGGCGTTTTCACTGAGGATGTTAAAGGGACGGACGACCTCAAATTCGACTTGACAGTTGCTTTGTTCGTTGTAGATGGCGAGTAAGTCGTCACTGCGACGGGAATCAACATCGATACAGCCATCATTGACAGCGCTGCCGATGGTTCCGCCGGTTAATACTAATAAAATTCTGGGTATTTTTTCCATAGCTGAGCATCCTTTCGGTAATTTAGAATAATTATAGCATCTAATCAGGAGCAGGGGAATAAAAAAAGCAAACAGCAGAAATGTGTTTGCTTTTTAATGACCAGATCAAAAGGAGAAAGACAATTAGGCCATTTCATTACGACCAAGAAAGGTGTTTTGCATGTACCGGTTCGAAAAATCAGGATCAGTGGCTAACTCGATGTGAGTGGTGACTTTGGGGATTGTTTCGCAGCGTTTGGCTTCATCCTGAGATAAGAGAAAAAGTTGGGAACCGGTTCCGGCTCCATTACCTATGGAGCGGATCGGTACGCCAGAAATTTCTGGAAGTAAACCAATAAACTGAGCATTTTCGATATCGATGTAATTGCCAAACGCACCTGCCAGAGTTATTTCTTTGAGATCCGTGGCTTTGATGCCGTACTTTTCAGTTAGCAGGCAGCAGCCGGTAAAGATGGCGGCCTTGGCCAATTGTACTGCCCGAACATCTTTCTGGGTGATGATCATTTCTTTGCCATTGGGGTTATCCTGATGACGGACAAAAACAAAATAGCGTTGATTGTTCTCGTCGGTTTTGAACCGATCTTTAAAGGGGTGATTATCAAGATCCTCGCCTTTAATAAAATTACCGCGATCATAAATCAGTCTTTCCCGAAACAGGAAGGCAATGGCATCGATAATCCCCGAGCCACAAAATCCCAGGGGCGCAGCATCGCCAATAACATGACATTTGATTTCATTGTCAATCAGTTCGATTTTTTCGATGGCTCCAGTGGTGCCACGCATCCCCATGTGGATACCGGCTCCTTCAAGTGCAGGACCGCAGGCCGTGGAAGCGACAAAGTAGCGGTTCCGGTTGCCGACAGCTATTTCGCCATTTGTACCCAAGTCAATCATCAAGCGGTATTCGTCATCCTTTGGCAGACCCAGCAATACTGCTGTTGTATCGGCGCCAACAAACCCTCCCAATAAGGGCAGAAAGGTTATTTTACCGTTGGGGTTAATATTGATGGTAAATTCTTCGGCATCGGCAACCACCATATCCCGGGTGATCCCGGTAAATGGGGAAAGACCCAAATGCAGGGGATTTAAGCCCAGAAAAAGATGGGCCATGGTACTGTTACCGCAGAATACACACTCATAAACAGCTTCTGCAGCGATCTTTGATTCATAGAAAAGGTTTGAAAGGATGTTGTTGACCGTTTCAATAATAGCATGTTGGATCGCCTTCAAATTTTCAGGCGAGGTGGATGCATAATCGATACGGCTGATTACATCACCGCCAAAAGATATTTGCTTATTCAAAGAGGAATACTGATGAATCAGAACTCCACTGGTGAGATCATAAAGGTAGCCGACAACCGAGGTCGTCCCAATGTCAAAGGCAACACCATAGGCGTTTAGCGATTCACTGCTGGGGATTAGATCAATCACTTCATCATTATAGAGCACAAAATTCATCAAAGGAAGGCTTTTCTGATGAAAGATTTCAGCAGATTTCTGCAATACTTTAATAGAAGACATCTTGATCGGCATATCGAGGGCGTTGCGGATGGCTTCAAGATCGTAGGAACACATCTCCGTTTTCAAGTGTGCCATTGGGGTGGTCACAACCCTGGTTTTGGGGTTAAAACTCAGTGTCTCATTTTCGGTGGTTTCCAGTATTTGTGATACGGCGGCTTCTTTTGAAATGAGAATAGCCATATCGTTGGACACGGGATGCTGGCAACCAAGGACTTCTGAAACTAAATCGTTTTCACGAATGGTCACAAGGCATTTCTTACACGTTCCCTTGCCTCCGCAAACTAGATTTTGAGGAAAACCAACCTGAGCACAGGCGGCAGCAACGGTAGTTCCAGTTTCAACCAGGATACTTTTATCCAGCAATGGGAAAAAAATGCGAATAGTCTTCAAAGATGACATAAAATTGTCCTTTCTCAGTTATAAATTGGGGGGACCTGTAAAATATTTTCTAAACTGATTTTATTATACCCGTAAAATACGAGATTTTCAATACGCAGCGAATGATAATGAAAAATTTGTCTGAGGCTTATTTTTCTGAGGGCTGGTTTATGAATAAAATCAGCCCATTGCGGTTTTTGAATGAAGGTCAGGTGATTCGTTTATATCAATGAAGTTGTTGAGAGCGATTGGAAGTGAAATGCAGTGTTAACCAGACTAATCCTTTTTTAAGACAGCTGAATCGGAACGGCAATACAAGATGGACCGAAGCCAGTAATTTTTCCCGAAAATACCCTACTAGCAAGCACAGTAAAATTTTACAATATAAAAACGACATTTAATCAAATCTAAACGATCTGACCATCAATTTAGGGAGATATATTACCCCTATTTTTATTGTTTGAGATTTAACAAACGATAAAAGAAAATAAATTGAATTAAACTAGAAATAATTTGACATTCTTTAAAATTGGTGGTAATCTGAATTAAATTTGTATATACAAGTAAATAGTGGACAACCTGCCCGGTATCAGTATTTATAAAGCGGACTTAATAGGGCAATTAGAATAGCATGATTTGGGATAAATATGATTCAAAAACAAGTTTGGAGGTGAAGTTGTAGGTTAGTCACTTATTGAACATCGGAATGCTGGAGTTGTCTGTCAAGGGATTAATAAAATTCATGGTACAAAAATGGAAAAGCATCAAAAATTACAAAAATGGATGATTTTCTATGATGATTTGTAAAAATATGTCATAGAATTCATTTTAAAAGCGGCTTTAAAAAACTATATAGAATTAAAATGCAATCTAATGTTGAATTGCACAGAAGTTTTGTGTCGCAGAGTAAAATATTGTTCAGATTATTGATGTAAACCCCGTAAATGTAAACGTTATTCGTATTTTTTCAGTAAAAAATTGTCACATTTATTATTTGATTTTTAGATTGAAATCATATATCATAAATGCAGATGTTAAAAATTTATCAAAGTATTGGAGGAAATAGTATGGGTTTTAAATCAGACATTGAGATTGCACAAGAAGCTACACCACAGGATATTCGTGAGATAGCAAAGAAATTGGGTTTAACAGAAGACGATCTGGATTTATACGGGAAGTATAAAGCAAAGGTAGACTATAACCTGTTAAAGAAAACAACCGGAAAAAAAGCCCGGTTAATCCTGACCACTGCCATCAATCCAACACCAGCCGGTGAAGGAAAAACGACCACCACAATCGGGGTTGCTGATGGATTATCACGAATTGGAAAAAATACCCTGGTAGCCTTGAGAGAACCATCCTTAGGACCAGTATTTGGTGTCAAAGGTGGAGCCGCAGGTGGCGGATACGCTCAGGTTGTGCCAATGGAAGATATCAACCTTCACTTTACCGGTGACTTCCATGCCATCGGAGCTGCCAACAATTTACTGGCAGCAATGCTGGATAACCACATCAAACAAGGAAATGAACTGAAAATCGACGCCAAGAAAATTACCTGGAGACGATGTATTGATATGAATGACCGTCAACTGCGAAACGTCGTTGATGGTTTAGGTGGATCCGGAGACGGCGTTGTCCGTGAAGATGGATTTGACATCACAGTAGCTTCTGAAGTTATGGCCGCCTTCTGTCTGGCCAGTGATATCTCTGATTTAAAAGCCCGACTGGGACGCATCATCGTTGGTTACAGCGTTGCCGGAGAACCCATCACCGCTGAACAGTTAAAAGCCAACGGCGCCATGGCAGCTCTGCTTAAAGATGCCTTGAAACCAAACCTGGTACAAACCCTGGAAGGCACACCCGCCTTTATCCACGGTGGACCATTCGCTAATATCGCTCACGGCTGTAACTCAGTAATCGCAACCCGTATGGCCATGCATTTTGCTGACTACGTAGTTACCGAAGGTGGATTCGGAGCCGACCTTGGCGCTGAAAAATTCCTCGATATCAAATGTCGGATGGCTGGTTTAAAACCGGATGCCGTAATCATTGTTGCTACCGTACGAGCCCTTAAATACAATGGCGGCGTTGCCAAAGCTGACCTGAACAATGAAAACCTGGACGCTTTAAAAGCCGGTCTGCCAAATCTGTTAAAACATGTTGAAAACATCACCCAGGTCTTTAAACTGCCAGCGGTTGTTGCCATCAACGAATTCCCACTGGATACCGAAGCTGAACTGGCGCTGGTTAAAGAAGAATGCCAGAAGCTGGGCGTTAACGTGGCCATTTCCCAGGTATGGGCAAAAGGCGGCGAAGGCGGGGAAGCATTGGCCAAAGAAGTGGTTCGTTTAATTGACGAAAGCGAAGGCACCTTCGAATACTGTTACGAACTGGATATGCCAATCAAAGCTAAGATCGAAGCCATTGCCACCCGTATTTACGGCGCAGACGGCGTAGACTTTACTCCGACCGCAGCCAAAGAAATCGAAAGACTGACATCCCTTGGCTTTGACAAGGTGCCAATCTGTATGGCTAAAACCCAATATTCTTTAACCGATGACCAGACCAAACTGGGTCGTCCAACTGGTTTTAGAATCACAGTACGTCAGGTTAATATCTCAGCCGGAGCTGGCTTTATTGTCGCGCTGACCGGAGAAATCATGAAAATGCCTGGTCTGCCAAAAGTACCAGCAGCAGAAAAAATTGATGTTGATGAAAACGGCGTAATTGCTGGTTTATTCTAGAAATAATCACTTTCTGTATAAAGAGGGTTCTTAAGAACCCTCTTTATAAGAGAATGTAAAAAATAACAATAAAAATTGAAGTGGAGTTAGTAAATGGAATTTGATGCAGTAGGAACTGACCTTGGTTCTATCTCGGAAAAAAATGCACGGAATTTGTTGAAGCCCTGTACAGCAAGGCAGCGGTTCCAGGTGGTGGTGGTGCAGCCGCATTAGTCGGTGCAGTCGGAACGGCGCTGGCCGGAATGGTTGGAAACCTTACTACGGGAAAGAAAAAATATGCAGAATTCGAAGACGATATTCAGCGTATTTTGAAAGAAGCGCAAGTGCTTCAGGATCGTCTCTTAGCGATGATTGATGAAGACGCAAAAAACTTTTTACCGCTATCAAAGGCTTATGGTCTTCCCAAAGAAACCGAAGAAGAAAAGGCTTACAAAGAAAAAACCTTAGAAGAATGTACAAAGGTTGCCTGCAGTATTCCGCTTGAAATTGTTGAGGTATGTTACAAGGCAGTTTTATTACAGGAAGAACTGGTAGGAAAAGGTTCAGCGCTGGCAATCAGTGATGTTGCCTGCGGTGTTCAGTGTTTAAGAGCGGCCATGATCAGCGGTTGGGTGAATGTTTTAATTAATATTAAAACAATCAAAGACGCAGATTATGTAGCTGATGTTAATAATCGAGTCAAACCGATGCTGGACAAAGGCGTTGAAATCTGTGATCGTGTTTATGCAGATGTTGAAAAACAACTTTCATAAAAATTAATTAAAAATTTTGAACAAAGAGGAGAATTATAATTATGGCAGCAAAATTATTAAGCGGAAAAGAAGTTAGCGAGTCAATGCTGGCTGAAGTACTGAAAGATGCCAACGAACTAAAAGAAAAAGGCATTCAGGTAAAAATGGCAATCATGCGAGTTGGCGAAGATCCAGGTTCTATTTCTTATGAAAAGAGCATCATTACCAGAATGGGAAAATCAAATATCGAAGTTGAATCTGTTCAATTCCCAATCGATGTAACCGAAGCTGATTTCATTGCCAAACTTCAGGCAATCAACGAAGACAAAAATATTCACTCTGTGTTAATCTTCCAGCCGCTTCCAGATCAAATTGATGCTGAAAAAATCAAATATCTGTTAAGCCCTGAAAAAGATCCAGATGCCCTTAATCCAACAAACTTAGGTAAACTGATGATCGCAGACGAACGAGGATTCTTCCCATGTACAGCTGAAGGTGTTATGGAAATGTTCAAATTCTATAATATCGATGTTAAGGGTAAAGACGTTGTTGTTATCAATAACTCTAACGTGTTGGGAAAACCACTGACAATTATGTTAACAAACGAATTTGCGACCGTTACCATGTGTCATGTTCATACAAAATCGACAGCTTCCTTCACAAAAACTGCTGATATTGTCGTTACTGCTTGTGGTATTTATGGTCTGGTTCGTGCTGATATGTTAAGCGAAGATTGTATTTTAATCGACGTTGCAATGTCTCAGATGAAAGACGAAAACAAAGAATTTGTATTAAACGAAGAAGGCAAGAAAATCCGAGCTGGGGATGCTCATGTTGACTGTCTGGACAAGGTTGCCATGATTACTTCGGCAACACCAGGATGTGGCGGTGGAACAGGCCCAATTACAACAGCTTTACTGGCTAAACACGTTATCAAAGCTTGTAAAATGCAAAGCGGATTACTATAAAATCTGAAAAAACAAAGGAGGTATACAATTGGAGGATTACACGAAGTTTAAACTGAAAAGAAAGGAAGAGCTCGATGCGGTTTTGGCAGACAAGAATGACTTGTTTGTTGTAGCCTGTAACAAATGTTTCAAAGAACTCGATAGTTTTGATGAACCTGAATGCGGTCTTTTTGAAGAGATTGCCAAAGAACAGGGCAAAAATATCGTTGGCTCGGCACAAATTGATTTTCTGTGCAACGAACCATTAACATCGAAGGCCTTCCAGGATCTTATTCCCCAAGACGCCAAAAATGTATTTGTTATTTCATGTGGTTTGGGTATCCAGACCATGGCAGGATTGCTTGATATTCCGGTTTATGCCGGTAGCGACACTGTAACTGTTGATGGTTACCATGGAATGGCATTAACAACGACCTTATGTGAAGCATGTGGTCAGTGTTATTTGAACATGACCGGTGGGATCTGCCCAGTTGTAGACTGTTCTAAGAGCTTACTCAATGGCCAATGTGGCGGTGCTAAAAATGGCAAATGTGAAGTTGACAAAGAAATGGATTGCGGATGGCAGCTCATTTATGATCGCCTAGAAAAACAGGGACGTTTGCAGGAACTGTTGGATAAACCAGTGGAACTTCGGGATTATACCAAAGTTAATCATAAGTTTGTCAGCGAATATGTAAAATCAGTTCGTGAAGAACGATATGAAGGTTACTACGGTGGTATTCACCCAACTGAATTCAAAGAGCTGAGTGAACATATCGGACTGGTACCATTCCCAGATCCAGTTAATGTGGTTATTCCCATGTCACAGCATGCTGGAGCTCCAGCTGAGCCGATTGTAAAAGTTGGCGATCAGGTCAAAATGGGTCAGAAAATTGCTCAGGCTGCTGGTGTTGTCAGTAGCGCCATTCACGCAAGCGTCAGCGGTACCGTTGTAGCGGTTGAACCACGACGCCACCCTGTTAGCGGACTGGATTCATTGGCGATTGTGATTCAATCAGATGGTAAAAATACTCTGGATGAATCAGTAAAACCAGCTGGCGATATTGACAGTTTATCTGCTGATGAAATTATTGAAATTGTCCGTGACAAAGGAATTGTCGGTATGGGGGGAGCTGGATTCCCAACTGCCGTTAAACTTAAATCGCCAAAACCGATTGAACTGGTATTACTCAATGCCTGTGAATGCGAACCAATTTTAACCGCCGATCACCGGGTTCTGCTCGAATATGCTGATGAAGTGATTTATGGTTTAAAAGCGATGATGAAAGCTTCTGGCGCTCCAAAAGGTGTGATTGCCATTGAAGACAATAAATTGGATGCCGTTGAATTGATGCAGGCCAAAACTGCTGATATTGAAAACATCGAAATTGTTGTTGCTAAAACCAAATACCCACAAGGGGCTGAAAAAATGCTCATCAAACGGGTTATGGGCAAGCAAGTTCCAAGTGGTGGGCTACCAATGGATGTTGGAGCAATCGTATGTAACGTCAGCACCGCTAAAGCCGTTTCAGATGCAATTCAGTTAGGAATGCCTCTGGTTGAACGGGTTGTTACTGTCAGCGGGAACCGGATGAACAAACCAGGTAACTACTTAGTCAAGATTGGTACTTCTGTCAAAGATATCGTCAACTATTGCGGCGATGTCAAAGGCGATGATGTTACTGTTAAAATCGGTGGTCCAATGATGGGCTTCGCCCAGGCGGATCTCAATGTGCCGATGCTGAAATGTTCTAACGGAATTATTGCCGTTGAAACAATTGTTAAAGAAGCAGTTGAGTGTATCAAATGTGGTCGTTGTATGGATGTCTGTCCAATGGAATTGCGCCCACTGTATTTCACAAAATTCGCTTTAGAAGAAAACTGGGAAGGCATGAAAGCACAAAATACCATGGATTGTATTGAATGTGGATGTTGTGAATATATCTGTTCATCAAAGATTCCAATTGTTGAACGTATTAAAATCGGAAAAACTGCCATAAGGGAGGGTAAATAATATGCTGATTACCCAACTAAAATCACAAGAAGCAATCGAAGCGCTGGCTCAGGGAAAAACGGTAATCATCAACTGTCATGGCTGTAAGGAAGTCTATTTTGCAGAACATGAAGCGGATGCATTTCAAAAAGAACTGTCAGCCAACAAAGAAGTAACTCAGATCATCACCACCGATTACATCTGTAATCCGGATAATCTGAAGCTGCAATTAAAAAAACATACTGATGTCATCAATGCGGCTGATACCATTTTGGTATTCTCCTGTGGTGTTGGGATCCAGACTGTTGCTGCACTATTTGAAGGCAAAAAAGTCTATTCCTGCTGTGATACCTATCCATTGCCAGGATTCCAGGGCGTAACACCACTGAATGTCGATTGCGGACAATGTGGTGAGTGCTACCTCAATGGTACTGGTGGAATCTGTCCAATTACTGCATGCTCAAAGAGTCTGATCAACGGCCAATGTGGCGGTGCCAAAGAAGGTAAGTGTGAAGTTGATAAGAACATGGAATGCGGCTGGGAACGAATTTACAGAAAATTGGAGAAACTGGACAAACTGGATAACATGAAATATGACGCACCCAAAGTGCGCAACTATAACAATCCAAACGCAGAATAACCAATAATTTAAAAAGAGTAGGAGTAATTATAAATGAGAATAACTGAGCTGTTTGAACGTGGCGAGTTTGTATTAACTGCGGAAGTAGGACCTCCAAAAGGGGTTGAACTTGACCATTTAATTAAAGATGCCCATGAATATTTAAAAACCCGGGTTCATGCATTGAACGTAACAGATAACCAATCCTCAGTCATGAGAACTGGTTCACTGGCAACCTGTCGAGTTCTGAAGGATGAAGGGCTATTGCCTATCTTCCAGGTAACTTGTCGAGATCGAAATCGTATTGCCCTGCAGTCTGATATCTTAAGTGCAGCATTACTGGGTATTGAAAATTTACTGCTATTAACTGGAGATTACACAACATTGGGTGATCATCCTCAGGCAAAACCGGTTTTTGATTTAGATTCCGTGTCATTGATTCATGCAGTAAAAAGATTGGAAGAAGGTTTTGATATCGCTGGAAATGCGGTTGATGGGGCTCCTCCAAAATTTGCCAAAGGTGCCGTTGTATCACCATGTAGTGATTCAGTCGATGTTCAGTTGGCAAAAATGGAAGCAAAAGTAAAAGCTGGATGTGAATATTTCCAAACTCAGGGTGTTTATGAGCCAGAAAAATTCATCAAATTTATGGAACAAGCAAAACAATTTGGTGTACCTGTACAATTGGGTCTGATCATTCCTAAAAATGTCGGTATGTGCCGATATATGAATGCTAATGTAGCTGGTGTTCATGTTCCTGATGAAATGATTGCTGAATTACAGGCAGATAAAGAAAAAACCAAAGCTGGTGATACTGGTGTTGAAATCTGTGCCCGTCTGATCAGAGAATGTAAAGACTATGCTCAAGGTGTTCATATCATGTCATTAGGTTGGGAAAATAGAATTCCAGAAATTCTTGACTTAGCTGGTATTGCACCAATCACTCCAGTCGTTTAAGAACAAATTAAAACGGAATACCGGCCATGCCGGAGTTTCTAAAATGCTCCTCTTAAGGTGGGCGGTTTATCTAAGTAAACTGCTCATTTTAAGGAGAACGGTTTATTCAAATAGACTGTTCAACTGATGGAGGAGCTTTTATTTTGGTTGTAGCGGTATCAAAATTTATGATACCGGTAGGTTTACAGGTTGGTGAAAAATTGAAAATAGCAGCAATTGCAATAGCGGCAGCTAAATCTGAAGCTACGAATATGCGTTGCGACGTGTACGTAAACAAAAAGCATGTTAATTGATTGTCATGTTCATGTTGGGCTCGGTCAATTAAAAGGTTTGAAAAAATCTGATGTAGCTGATGAAGTCTCAGTTGAGGCGATAAAAGGACTAATTAAAAGCTATCAGAGTAAAGGGGTACAGGCAATCCGTGATGGCGGGGATGGTTCGGGAATTGGAATAATTTTCAGAGATATTTCAAAAGATTCCGGTCTTATTTTTAAGACCCCCATCCATGCATTGTATAAAAAGGGCCATTATGGTGACTTTTTAGGCGACTCCGTGGATAATGTAAAAGATGGTATCAAAAAGATGAATCGTCTCATCAAAAAGAAACCAGATTTTATTAAAATTATTTTAACCGGCATCATGAGTTTTACCGATCTTGGTGCCTCAGGTCCGGTGGGGTTTTCTAAAAGTGAATGTTCGGAAATGATTGATCATGCCCATCAACAGGGTTTATCGGTCATGGTTCACGCCAACACCCCAGAGGGTATTATGATCGCTTTGACATCGGGGGCGGATACCATTGAGCACGGCTATGGAATTAATGATGACTGCCTTCATGCCATGCGTGAAAGTGGTACAATCTGGGTGCCGACTTTGGCACCTTTTGCCAATATCGCCAGATGCAACGAAAGTAGCCCGATGAAAAAATATCAAAAAGTATCGGAAGCATATTTTAGACAACATCAGTTGATGGTAAGAAAAGCGGATGCAATGGGTGTGAACATTGCATTAGGTAGTGACTCAGGAGCGACGTTAGTTCCCCTGGGACAAGGCACGTTAGATGAGCTTGCTTACTTAATTGACTGTGGATTGACCAAAGAAAAACTGGAAAACATTGGAAAATGGGTTATTGACCTCTAATTGTGAATGAGCTTAAGAGAATTCCTGAAAATTTTATTTACAGGGATTCTTTTTTTTGAGTTAATACAAATTAAGCGATAGAGGATGTTTTTTAAAAAAATATCAGGGTATAAATGTATGATAATCTATTTAAATTTGGGTGGTGTGCATATGTTATACGAAAAATTTGTGGAGTGTCTGGAAAATGATGATAAACCCAATGCGGTACGGGTTGCCCTCGACGCTCTGGAAACCGGTAAGGTGGGAATTGTCGAGCTGTACACGGAGTTGTTAATTCCGGCTCAAAACAAAATGGAATTGGAAGAGCGAAGAGAATCGGTAGCGATCTGGAAAGAACATTTTAGAACTTCGGTGGTTCGAACGGTCATTGAATATTGCTATCCCCGGGTCGTGAATGAAGGAATGCGAAACAGTTTCAAAAGTGGTCGAAAAAAAATTGTGGTTTTTTGTCCAGCAGAGGAATACCATGATATTGGGGCCCGAATGATTGCCGATTATTTTATCTTATGTGGTCATCAGGTTTATTTTTTGGGCGGTAATACACCGCCAGTAGCGCTCCTGCAGGCAATGGTGCGACTGCGACCTGAGGTTATAGCCATGGGTGTTAGTAATTATTTCAATCTGGTAGCTGCCAAACGTACCATCGAAGATGTCCGAAAAATCATGGGAAGTGAAACCGCCATTATTTTAGGCGGTGCGGCATTTAAAGATAATTTGACGGTGGTAAAAGAAATCGGTGGGAATTATTATGTCGATGGCTATGACGCTGTGGTAAGGATCTCAGAAGGGTGGGAAAATTATGAAACTGGCATTTGATATCGCCCTTCGATTTTTGAAATCCAGTAAGGGACAGACGGCACTAATTGTATTGGGCATCGCCATTGGAGTGTCGGTTCAGATATTTATTGGTTCGTTGATCACCGGCCTCCAAAAAAGCCTGGTCGACAAAACGGTGGGCAGTGCTCCTCAAATTACCGTTTCACCACAGGAAGATGGCGCTTATATTTTGGATTCTCAGGCAGAAGCGAAAACCATCAAAGCTACTAATCCTGAAGAAATAAAAAATCTGGTGGCAGTTACGCAGGGGCCAGCTATTCTAAACACAGCCGATGAGTCTGCTACGATTCTCCTCCGTGGGTTTGACTGGAAAGCAGCTCAGGGAATCTATAAAATATCAGATCGGATTGTCAAAGGGGAGCTGGCGACCAATGACAATGAAATCATAATTGGAGAGGATTTTGCAAAAAATTTGAATTTGAGCGTCGGAGATACAATTGAATTGATCACCCCCGCCAGAAAAACCGGTAAATTTCTGATCACAGGAATATTTGATTTGCAGGTAAAATCGTTAAATGAATCATGGATTTTGAGTAATGATCGTGCGGTTCAGGCATTTCTGGAAACGGGCGAAGGTGTTTCACAGATCGAAATGCAGGTAAACGATGTATTTGCTGCCGATGAAGTGGCCGGAGAGATTGAGAAACGCTTAAATGAAGACACCTTAGTGGTGACAAACTGGAAAGAAGAAAATGCTGCTTTATTATCCGGTCTTTCTGGGCAAACCGCGTCAAGTCTGATGATCCAGGTTTTTGTGATGATTTCGGTTGTTTTGGGAATCGCCAGTGTATTGGCAATCAGTGTGGTTCAAAAATCCAAGCAGATTGGGATCTTAAAGGCAATGGGAATGCATAATCCGAAAGCCAGCCTGGTTTTTTTGTTTCAAGGATTTTTGCTTGGTGTTCTGGGAGCGCTTGTGGGCGTTGGTCTGGGAATTGGCCTAAGCTGGTCTTTTGCCACCTTTGTTACCAATCCCGATGGGTCATCCCTGGTGCCCTTTTTTATTGACTGGAATTTCATTGGAATTTCAGCGGGGATTGCTGTCGCAGCTTCCACTCTGGCAGCCTTGATTCCAGCTATTCGCGTATCCAAACTTGATCCCATGGAGGTAATTAAAAATGGATAATTATGTGGTTGAAGTCAAAGGTGTAAATAAAGTTTATGGCAAAACAATTAAAACGGTGGCATTACACGAATTGAATCTGGGTTTTAAAACGGGGTCGTTTAATGCCATTATTGGCGAGTCAGGCAGTGGTAAAAGCACCCTTCTCAATATTTTGGGGACCCTGGATCGCCCGACTAAAGGAGATGTAATTATCAATGGGGTATCCACCAAAAACATGTCTAAAGGACGTTTGAGTGATTTGCGCAATGAAACCCTGGGTTTTGTTTTCCAGTTTCATTATCTGCTGCCGGAGTTTACCGCTCTGGAAAATGTGCTGATGCCCTATCGGATTGCCAATGGAAAGGCGGGTAAAAAGAGTCGGGATAGAGCCCGGGAAATACTGAATCTGGTGGGACTTGAAAAGGTGGAAAATAATCTGGCAACCAATATGTCAGGAGGTCAGCAGCAACGGACGGCCATTGCAAGAGCGCTGATGAATCAGCCGAAAATTATTCTGGCCGATGAACCCACTGGAAACCTGGATTCCCAGACAACCGACAGCATTTATCAACTTTTTCGGAAAATCAACCAGGAACTGGGAACCACCTTCATTATTATCACCCATGATCGACGGGTTGCTGAAAAAGCAGACCGCATTGTCGAAATTCTGGATGGCCGTATTTCATTGGACATTGTCAAATGATCGGAGTATTCTGGATTTGTCAGGAGTAATTGGAAGAGTGAGGATTATTAACGTGTTCATTGATTTTGTTAATTATTACTGGTAATCATGTCAGTCATCGTATAAAATAGGAAGATAGACATTTTGCGCTTAAAGTAGGGGAGAATCAATGAAGAAAATTATGATTGTTCGGCCCAATGACTTTGTGGATATTTCAATGGAAATTCCCGGAATTATGACGGACGTAAAATATTATACCGGCGATAACTTCGTGGGTGAAAGAATTGACGGTTATGAAGCACCAATCATTTTATTGACTGAAAAAGCCGTAGTCGCACTGGGGCGGGTTCAGAAACAACTGCTGGAAGAAGGATTTGGATTAAAAGTGTTTGATGGATATCGACCCAAACGGGCAGTGGATCATTTTGTTCGCTGGGGAAAAATGGAAGAGGATAATAAAACGAAAAACACTTATTACCCCCAAAAAACCCGGCAGGAAGTTTTTGAGGGTGGATTTATCGCCGCAGAATCTTCTCATACCCGGGGCAGCACCGTGGATCTGACAGTGGTCAATATTGAAACAGGGGTTGAAATTGATATGGGAGGAATTTTTGATTTCTTCTCGGAAGTCTCCTACAGCGATTATGACCATCTGACCCTGGAGCAAAGTAAAAATCGGGTTCAGCTTCGTTATCTGATGCGTTCAGAAGGATTTGAACCGATGCAGCAGGAGTGGTGGCATTTTACCTTAACTGACGAACCGTATCCTGAAACCTATTTCGACTTTCCGATTCAAGGCTGATGTTTTGAAGAATTATCAATTATGCGGTTCAAACTATTAAAGGTGCTTTATTAGCTGGAAATAGTGCATTTTATTAATGAAAACTATAAGAAATGTGATATAATAATAAAATTAGATAAAAATATGATACGATCAGGAAAGAAGAAAAAAATGAGAAAAAGAAATAAAACACTCTTGATTGGATTAGGGGTGTTATTAGTTATTTTCGCCGTTTTATTATCGCTGAACCAATTTTATATTGATTATCTTTGGTTTGTGGAGATGGGGTATACTGAGATTTTCTTTAAGGAACTGGTGACGAAAACACAAATTGGCATTCCGATCTTTATTGGTTTGGTATTGGTTTTGTTTTTTTATTTAAAGTTGCTTAACCGCATTTCAGCAAAGTACTTAGGGAGTGTTCAGAAAGCGACGAAAAAGCAAAATATCGTCGCCATTAGTGTGAGTGGTGTGGTTGCTTTTTTTCTGACCATTCTAATCTCAGACCGCTTATGGTACCAAATACTCGAATTTATTAATCAGACCCAATTTAATTTGACCGATCCTATTTTCAATCAGGATCTGGCTCTTTATTTTTTGGATTGCCATTATATCAGGAAGTTTTTGCTATTTTTATCGGTTTCTTTGCGGTCATTGTCGTCTTGACATTTTTATATACGGCCTATATTCTTTATCAGGGAAAAAAAATTGAGTTTAACCGCGAACAAGATCTTGAATCCATTAAAGTCAATGCAAAGGGGATATTCAAATCCTATCTCGAGATTGCATCGAAACAGATTGGCATTTTTTTAGGAGTGCTTTTTTTAATCCTGTCGATTGGTAGCCTGTTAGAAGCATTTCAACTGCTGTATTCAACCTCAGGAATTGTCTTTGGAGCCGGTGCGGCAGATATTGATGTCGGACTGAAGGTCATCATTATTAAAGCAGTTTTATGCCTGGTATTGGCAGTGACTTCCATTGTTGCCGGGTATCAGAAAAAATATCTTGTCATGGGGGCTGGTCCGGTTCTGTTCGCGGTGGTGGTTATTCTTGGCGGTGCGGCCCAGGGGATTTATGAATCACTGATTGTTATTCCAAATCAGTTTACAAAAGAAGAAGCGTATATTACCAATAACATTGAATATACCCAGCAGGCCTATGATTTAGCCAATGTTGAAACCCGTGAGTTTTCAGGAACGCAGGAAATAACGGCCAAAGATATTAAAGAAAACAAGATTACCATCGATAATATAACCATCAACGATCAAATACCGACCCAGGAGATGTATAATTCCCTCCAGGGAATCCGAAACTACTATCAGTTTTATGATGTCGATGTGGATCGTTATTTTGTTAATGGGGTTTATACTCAGGTATTCCTGGGTGCTCGGGAAATGAATAATACGTTACTCCCTGCAGAAGCGAAGACTTGGGTCAATCAGCATTTGAAGTATACCCACGGCTTTGGCGTGGCGGTATCTCCGGTCAACAAAACCAACAATGTTGGACAACCGGATCTGATTGTTAAAGATATTCCGCCGGTGACGGATGTCAGTGAACTGGTAATAGAGGAACCGCGGATTTATTTTGGTGAAAATGACTACGGCTATGTCGTCACCAACTGTACCACTGCCGAGTTTGATTATCCCCAGGGTGATAATAACCAGGAAGTTACCTATACCGGGACGGCGGGCATACCAATGACCTTTTTCAATAAGTTGGCATTTGCCCTCTATCATGGTTCGTCAGAATTGCTTTTGGCAAATGAAATTACGGGCGACAGTAAGATGCTGATCCACCGCAATATTTCAGAACGTGTCGCAACAATTGCGCCATTTTTAAGCTATGAACATGATCCCTATATGGTAATCTCCGAAGGCCGACTCTATTGGATCGTCGATGCCTTCACCACCAGCGATCGCTATCCCTATTCGCAACCCTATGATGGTGCTGGCAATAATTATGTCCGTAACTCTGTGAAGGTCGTTGTTGACGCTTATAATGGCGATGTGACCTTCTATAAAGTTGATGATGAACCAGTGTTGGAAACTTACAGTAAAATATTTCCGGGATTTTTGAAAGATCTATCAGAAATGCCGGAGGGCATTAAACAACACCTGCGCTATTCAAAAACGATGTTTGACATTCAATCGGATATTTACAAAACCTACCATATGTCAAACGCCAGGGTCTTCTATAACAAGGAAGATCAATGGGAAACGGCGACTCAGTTTTATGAAACCGAGAAAGCAGAGGTTCCGGTCGAATCGGCTTACACCATCATGGAGCTTCCGGATCGTCAGCCTGAATTCATGCTGACCGTTCCCTTTACACCCAAGGATAAGGATAACATGATTGCCTGGTTGGCCGGAGTATCAGACGGGCCGGGTTATGGGCAGTTGATTTTATATGAGTTCCCCAAACAACAGCTGATTTATGGCCCAATGCAAATTGAACAGCGGATCGATCAGGATACGATCATTTCGCCGCAATTAACCTTACTGGGCCAACAGGGATCCCGGGTTCTACGGGGAAATCTGATGTCGATTCCCATTGAAAATGCAATTATCTATGTGGAACCGATTTACATTCAAGCGGTTGGTGGTGAAAACAATCTGCCAGAATTAAAAAAAGTTGTGGTCTCATACCAGAATGAAATTGTTATGGCAGACTCGCTGGAGTTGGCGCTGGCCCAGGTTTTTGACATACAGGAACTGCTTAGCACCGCAATACCAACGCAAAGTACGGGTAGTACAGCAACCACAGCAGAATTAATTACCAAAGCAAATGCTTTGTTTAAAGAAGCTCAAGAAGCTCAAAAGGCTGGTAATTGGGCGGGATATGGACAAAAAATAAATGAGTTGGAACAGGTTCTGGCTCAACTTTCGCAACTTTCTGGGGCAACTCAGTAGGATAAGATCATAAGAAATTAAAAGCAGGAGGAAAAAATGCTCGATATAAAGCGCATCAGAGAAAACAAGGAAGAAGTCCAGGCAGGTCTGGACAAACGAGGTCAATATGATCTCAGTGTGATTACCACTTTGGACGAAAAGCGTCGGGAGACATTGGGCCAGGTTGAAGAAATGAAGAGCCGCCAGAATGTGGTGTCCAAACAAATTCCGATACTCAAGAAAGAAAACAAGGATTGTACCGAGATCTTCGCCGAGATGAAGGAGCTTTCCAATGCGATTAAAGATTTGGATGCAGCCGTCAAAACAATTGATGATGAAATCAAAATGCAGTTGCTGAATTTCCCCAATATTCCCAACCCGCAAGTTAAGGTTGGGAAGGATGATACCGATAATCTGGAAATCAGAAAATGGGGCGAACCCCGAACATTTGATTTTGAGATCAAAGCGCATTGGGACATTGGAGTGGATCTGGACATTCTGGATTTTGAACGGGCGGTCAAAATTACCGGTGCTCGTTTCAGTATGTTCAAAGGTGATGGGGCACGATTGCAACGAGCGCTGATTAACTTTATGCTGCACACCCACTGTGATGAGCATCATTATACTGAAATTTCCCCACCATTTATGGTAAATCGGGAAAGTATGACCGGGACTGGACAGCTGCCCAAGTTTGAAGAGGATGCTTTTCATTTGCCAAGTAAGGACTTTTTTCTGGTGCCAACCGCAGAGGTGCCGGTAACCAATATCTATCGTGATGAAATTCTGACAGAAGAAGAACTGCCCAAGTATTTTACCGCCTACACCCCTTGTTTCAGACAAGAAGCGGGATCAGCCGGTCGTGATACCCGGGGGTTAATCCGTAATCATCAGTTTGATAAGGTGGAAATGGTTAAATTTGTTCATCCAGATCGCTCCTATGAAGAACTGGAATCATTAACAAATAATGCTGAACGGATTTTGCAATTACTGGAGATCCCTTATCGGGTAGTTGAACTATGCACTGGCGATCTGGGCTTCAGCTCGGCAAAAACCTATGATATTGAAGTGTGGATGCCAAGTTATAACCGTTATGTCGAAATTAGCTCCTGTTCAAATTTTGAAGACTACCAGGCCCGGCGGGCAAACATACGCTTTAGAGATGGCGAAACCAGGAAAACCCGCTTTTTACATACCCTTAATGGTTCAGGATTGGCTGTGGGGAGAACCTTTGCCGCTATTTTAGAAAATTACCAGCAGGCTGATGGTTCGGTTATGGTTCCCGAAAAACTTGTTCATTATATGTGGGGAAAAACGGTAATTGGCAAGTAAGTAAAAGTTAATTTAGATAAAAATTAAAAAATAAATGACACTTGTGATTGAGAATAAAGATCGTGTCAGATGGAGGAAATAATGAGTATGAATGCAAAAGAGTTAGTTATCACCGAGGATGGTTTTAACAACATAAAGAAGGAATTGGAATATCTAAAAACGGTAAAGCGTCATGAAGTCGCAGACCGAATTAAAACAGCCCGAGAGTTCGGAGATTTAAGTGAAAATGCCGAATATGATGAAGCGAAAAATGAACAGGGTTTTGTAGAAGGCCGAATTTCAGAACTGGAGCACAAGCTTAAAATTGCGGTAGTCATTGACGATAAGGATATTCATACCGAAGATGTTGGTGTTGGAAGTATCGTAAAAATTAAAAATCCGTTATTGGACTTTGTCGCAGAATATAAAATTGTTGGATCAGCAGAGTCCGATCCTAAAAACAACCGTATTTCAAATGAGTCTCCGATCGGTTCGGCACTGCTGGGAGCAAAGGTTGGCGATACCGTAAAGGTTCAGATTCCTGACGGCGAAGCAGCATATCAGATTTTAGAAATACGAAGATAGAGGAGTAGACATTGACAACAGAAAACCTAAGTGAACTTCTGGAAATAAGAAGAGATAAATTAAAAAACTTACAGGATGCCGGGAAGAATCCCTTTGAACAAACCAGTTTTAATGTGAGTGCTCATGCTAAAAAAGTAGAAGCCGCATATGATGACTATGAAGAAAAAGAAGTAACCATGGCAGGACGGATCATGTCCAAACGGGGCCAGGGAAAAGTGTCTTTTTATGATCTTCAGGACTCTACCGGGAGAATTCAGTTATTTCTGAAAAAAGACGCCCTGCCAGACATTTATGACGAAATTAAAACATATGACATTGGCGACATTGTTGGTGTTAAAGGCGAAATTTTCAAAACAAAAATGGGTCAGATTTCGGTAAGGGTTTCCGAACTGACACTGCTGAGCAAATCACTACAGATTCTGCCGGAAAAATATCACGGTCTCAAAGATATGGAACTGCGTTACCGCCAGCGTTATGTGGATCTGATTGTAAATCCGGAAGTTAAGGATGTATTTCAGAAACGTTCGCTGATTATGCGAAAGATTCGAGAATTTTATGACTCCCGTGATTTCATTGAAGTGGAAACACCGGTTCTTTCCAATCTGGCTGGCGGGGCCAACGCCAGACCCTTTATTACCCACCACAATGCTCTGGATATCACGTTATATTGTCGGATTGCCCTGGAGTTGCCACTTAAACGACTAATCGTAGGCGGTTTTGATAAGGTTTATGAAATGAGTCGGGTTTTTAGAAACGAAGGCATGGATGCCACCCACAACCCGGAATTCACACTGCTGGAATCTTATGAGGCATATGCCAATTATGATGATCTCATGAAAATGATTGAAGAACTTTACAGTTTTTTGGCTAAAGAAGTTAATCAATCAGAAACTGTTATTTACGGCGATAAGGAAATCAGTTTAGCAGCACCGTTTAAACGGGCACGAATGGTTGACTTAGTTAAGGAGCACACCAATGTGGACTTTGATGTGATGACTGATGTTGAAGTGGCCCTAGCCGCTGCCAAAGAACTGCATGTGGATGTGGATGGAAAAAACAGTGTTGGTGAAATTATGGCTGAAGTCTTTGACGAATTCGTGGAAGATAAACTGATCCAACCAACCTTTGTAACCATGCATCCGGTCGAAATTTCGCCACTGGCCAAGAAAGACCC
Organism: Acetobacterium wieringae; assembly: GCF_023700225.1. NCBI lineage: Bacteria > Bacillati > Bacillota > Clostridia > Eubacteriales > Eubacteriaceae > Acetobacterium > Acetobacterium wieringae. The sequence goes on along the minus strand of NZ_CP097897.1, from coordinate 2,885,162 downwards.
CAAAGACCCACGCTACACCGAACGATTTGAACTTTACATTAACGGCGCCGAATGTGCTAATGCATTTTCTGAACTCAATGACCCCATTGATCAGAAAGAACGGTTTATGTCCCAGGTTCAGAAGAAAACCGACGGTGACGATGAAGCGCATCCTTTTGATGCCGACTTTATTAATGCCCTGGAAGTCGGTCTGCCACCTACTGGCGGTTTAGGGATTGGAATTGATCGATTGGTTATGTTATTCACCAATCAACATAGTATCAGAGATGTTATTCTTTTCCCGACAATGAAACCCATTGACTGATCATTAAATGTAGAAGGAGCTTAAGGCTTAGTGTTTTAAGCTCCTTTATTTTGAAAAGAAGAATAAATAAAATAATAAAATATTTGATTTTTGCGTTTATATTATAAATATAAGGGTAAATAAACAAGACGTCCCAGAAAAACAGTTAATTAAGCACACTTGAAACCTGCCGATAAGCCGATAATAGCGAATTTAGGAGGTGGCGGAAGAAAGTTTTAAAAAACTTTCAAAAACCAGTTGACAGGATGGTGAAAAGAGCGTATACTAATGAAGTTGTCTCGAGTGAGGCAGCGGACACAGCTGAAACATTGAAATGAACAAAAAAGAATTTCAAAAAACAGCTTGACAATCACAAGAAACGACGATATAATAGAAAAGCTTCTTCAGTCGGAAACACTGAAAAAACGACGGAGCGGCAACGGTCATAGAAAAGAGAATAGTACCATAAAACCTGTAAAACAGCCAAAACATCCGCGAGGGTGAATGCGGCTAAATAGAAACAGAGAGATGAACTCTATAAAACATTAACTCGGTAGAGTATAAAATACGCTTTATTCAAAATGAGACAGCATTTAAAAGCTTAACGGCTTTAAATACAAACTTTTTATTGAGAGTTTGATCCTGGCTCAGGACGAACGCTGGCGGTATGCTTAACACATGCAAGTCGAACGAGACGAGATGGAATGACCCTTCGGGGGAATGAAATCTTAGAAAGTGGCGAACGGGTGAGTAACGCGTGGGTAACCTGCCCTATGGAAAGGAATAGCCTCGGGAAACTGGGAGTAATGCCTTATAATACAGTGAAGTCGCATGGCTTTGCTGTTAAACGCTCCGGTGCCATAGGATGGACCCGCGTCCCATTAGCTAGTTGGTGAGATAACAGCCCACCAAGGCGACGATGGGTAACCGGTCTGAGAGGGCGAACGGTCACACTGGAACTGAGACACGGTCCAGACTCCTACGGGAGGCAGCAGTGGGGAATATTGCGCAATGGGGGCAACCCTGACGCAGCAATACCGCGTGAGTGAAGAAGGTTTTCGGATCGTAAAGCTCTGTTATTGGGGAAGAAAAAAGACGGTACCCAAGAAGAAAGTCCCGGCTAACTACGTGCCAGCAGCCGCGGTAATACGTAGGGGACAAGCGTTGTCCGGATTTACTGGGCGTAAAGGGCACGCAGGCGGTTTTTTAAGTCAGATGTGAAAGGTACCGGCTCAACCGGTGACATGCATTTGAAACTGAAAGACTTGAGTATTGGAGAGGCAAGTGGAATTCCTAGTGTAGCGGTGAAATGCGTAGATATTAGGAGGAACACCGGTGGCGAAGGCGGCTTGCTGGACAAATACTGACGCTGAGGTGCGAAAGCGTGGGGAGCAAACAGGATTAGATACCCTGGTAGTCCACGCCGTAAACGATGAGTGCTAGGTGTTGGGGAGACTCAGTGCCGCAGCTAACGCAATAAGCACTCCGCCTGGGGAGTACGACCGCAAGGTTGAAACTCAAAGGAATTGACGGGGACCCGCACAAGCAGCGGAGCATGTGGTTTAATTCGAAGCAACGCGAAGAACCTTACCAGGTCTTGACATCCTCTGACAATCTGAGAGATCAGACTTTCCCTTCGGGGACAGAGAGACAGGTGGTGCATGGTTGTCGTCAGCTCGTGTCGTGAGATGTTGGGTTAAGTCCCGCAACGAGCGCAACCCCTGTGGTTAGTTGCCATCATTTAGTTGGGCACTCTAAGCAGACTGCCGTGGATAACACGGAGGAAGGTGGGGACGACGTCAAATCATCATGCCCCTTATGACCTGGGCTACACACGTGCTACAATGGTCTGAACAGAGGGCTGCGAAACCGCGAGGTGAAGCTAATCCCTTAAAACAGATCTCAGTTCGGATTGCAGGCTGCAACTCGCCTGCATGAAGTTGGAGTTGCTAGTAATCGCAGATCAGAATGCTGCGGTGAATGCGTTCCCGGGTCTTGTACACACCGCCCGTCACACCACGAGAGTTGGCAACACCCGAAGTCAGTGAGGCAACCGCAAGGAGCCAGCTGCCGAAGGTGGGGTCAGTAATTGGGGTGAAGTCGTAACAAGGTAGCCGTATCGGAAGGTGCGGCTGGATCACCTCCTTTCTAGGGAATACAGGAAGTCATGGTACTATTTTCTTTTGTATGACTGGTTCATACAAAAAAGCTTAAGAAGGCATCCTTGGATGCATTTTTTAGCGGGATAAATACCCAAACAGTGGTAGGCGTCCAAACGATCATTGAAAACAGCATAGTGTATAAATAAATGAAATACAATTTCAAAATGTTAACAACATTAGAAACGTAATTTTAGGATCAAGAAGAAAAGAGCACAGGGTGAATGCCTTGGCAATCAGAGCCGACGAAGGACGCGACAAGCTGCGAAAAGCTGCGTGGAGGTGCACATGACCGTTGATACGCAGATATCCGAATGGGGAAACCCGGCTGGTAGAAGACCAGTCACTGTAACGTGAATCAATAGCGTTATGGAGGGAACCCGGGGAACTGAAACATCTTAGTACCCGGAGGAAAAGAAAGAAACATCGATTCCTTGAGTAGCGGCGAGCGAAAGAGGAAGAGCCCGGATTACATCAAATTTGCTTTATTAGCTGAACGGCATGGGAAGGCCGGACGCAGAGGGTGAGATCCCCGTAAGCGAAAATAGAGTAGATGGGTAATCGACGAGTACCACGGGACACGTGAAACCCTGTGGGAAGATGGGGGGCCCACCCCCCAAGGCTAAATACTACTGATTGACCGATAGCGGAAAGTACCGTGAGGGAAAGGTGAAAAGAACCCCGGAAGGGGAGTGAAATAGAAACTGAAACCCTGTGCTTACAAGCAGCCGGAGCGCAAGTGACGGTGTGCTTTTTGTAGAACGGGCCAACGAGTTACGGTATGTAGCAAGGTTAAGTACTTCAGGTACGGAGCCGCAGGGAAACCGAGTCTGAACAGGGCGACTAGTTGCATGCTGTAGACCCGAAACCGTGTGATCTATCCATGACCAGGATGAAGCTTGGGTAAAACCAAGTGGAGGTCCGAACCAGTGTCTGTTGAAAAAGGCTTGGATGAGTTGTGGATAGGGGTGAAATTCCAATCGAACACGGAGATAGCTGGTTCTCCCCGAAATAGCTTTAGGGCTAGCGTTGTAGTTAGAGTGATGGAGGTAGAGCACTGAATCGGCTAGGGGGCGTAAAGCTTACTGAACCTTATCAAACTCCGAATGCCATACACTTATATACAGCAGTCAGACTGTGTGAGATAAGTCTCATAGTCAAAAGGGAAACAGCCCAGACCATCCGCTAAGGTCCCCAAGTCCAGATTAAGTGGGAAAGGATGTGCAACTGCACAAACAACCAGGATGTTGGCTTAGAAGCAGCCATACATTTAAAGAGTGCGTAATAGCTCACTGGTCGAGTGGTTGTGCGCCGAAGATGAACGGGGCTAAAATCTGGCACCGAAGCGATGGATTATGGTACTACCATAGTGGTAGGGGAGCAATGTCTTGAGGGCGAAGCTGTTTCGTAAGGAACGGTGGACACAAGACAAGAGAGAATGTTGGCATGAGTAGCGAAAGTGAAGTGAGAATCTTCACCATCGAAAGCCCAAGGTTTCCTGAGGAAGGTTCGTCCGCTCAGGGTAAGTCGGGGCCTAAGCCGAGGCGAGCAGCGTAGGCGATGGACAACAGGTTGAAATTCCTGTACCACCTTTAATTGTTTGAGAGATGGAGTGACACAGAAGGATAAGCGAACCCAGCGGTTGGAAAAGCTGGGCCAAGCGTCAAGGCTGATCAGGGAGGCAAATCCCCTTGATCTTAAGGCCAAGGCGTGACGGGGAACGAAAAATAAGTAGGGAAGTCGCTGATTTCACGCTGTCAAGAAAAGCTTCTATTGAGAGAGAGGGTGCCCGTACCGTAAACCGACACAGGTAGGCGAGGAGAGAATCCTAAGATGAGCGGGAGAAGTGTTGTTAAGGAACTCGGCAAAATGACTCCGTAACTTCGGGAGAAGGAGTGCCCCTTAAGGGGGGCCGCAGAGAAGAGGCTCAAGCGACTGTTTAGCAAAAACATAGGTCTCTGCTAAATCGAAAGATGATGTATAGGGGCTGACGCCTGCCCGGTGCTGGAAGGTTAAGAGGAGTGCTTAGCGCAAGCGAAGGTGCGAATTTAAGCCCCAGTAAACGGCGGCCGTAACTATAACGGTCCTAAGGTAGCGAAATTCCTTGTCAGGTAAGTTCTGACCCGCACGAAAGGCGTAACGATTTGAGCGCTGTCTCGACAACACACCCGGTGAAATTGTAGTACTCGTGAAGATGCGAGTTACCCGCGACAGGACGGAAAGACCCCGTAGAGCTTTACTGCAATCTGGCATTGAGTTTTGGTAGTACACGTACAGGATAGGTGGGAGGCAAAGAATTTGGGACGCTAGTTTCGAAGGAGCCATCCTTGGGATACCACCCTTGTACTATTGGAATTCTAACGAGTGGCCGTAATCCGGTCATCGGACAGTGTCAGACGGGCAGTTTGACTGGGGCGGTCGCCTCCTAAAAAGTATCGGAGGCGCCCAAAGTTACCCTCAGGATGGTTGGAAACCATCTTTTAGAGTGCAAAGGCAAAAGGGTGATTGACTGCGAGAGAGACATCTCGAGCAGAGACGAAAGTCGGGCTTAGTGATCCGGTGGTTCCGAGTGGAAGGGCCATCGCTCAACGGATAAAAGCTACCTCGGGGATAACAGGCTTATCTCCCCCAAGAGTCCACATCGACGGGGAGGTTTGGCACCTCGATGTCGGCTCGTCTCATCCTGGGGCTGAAGCAGGTCCCAAGGGTTGGGCTGTTCGCCCATTAAAGAGGCACGCGAGCTGGGTTCAGAACGTCGTGAGACAGTTCGGTCCCTATCCGTCGTGGGCGTCAGATATTTGAGAGGAGCTGTTCCTAGTACGAGAGGACCGGAACGGACAAACCACTGGTGCACCAGTTGTTCCGCCAGGAGCATAGCTGGGTAGCTAAGTTTGGAAGGGATAAGTGCTGAAGGCATCTAAGCACGAAGCCCCCCTCAAGATAAGATATCTCACCGAAAGGTTAAGGTCCCTGATAGACGATCAGGTAGATAGGCTGGATGTGGAAGTATGGCAACATATGGAGCTGACCAGTACTAATCGACCGAGGTCTTGATCCAAGAATTTATACACTGTGCTGTTTCCAGTGATCGTAACGATCACAGTTAAATAGTTTTTCTAATCTCGCGACGATGGCGGAAGGGCCACACCTGTTCCCATACCGAACACAGAAGTAAAGTCTTCCAGCGCCGAAAGTACTTGGTGGGCAACTGCCTGGGAGGATAGGACGTTGCGGGATTTTTTTGCGTGAAACAACGAGCCATGCGGCGAAAATATAAAAAATAGAGACCAAAGAGCAAATTTTATTTGTTTTTTGGTCTCTATTTTTTATATTTTAAGGAAGGAGCCATCTGGCGACTGACGCGACTGAGGCGCAGCGCAGCGGAGTCGAAGTGCCGCATGAGCGAGTAAACGGCAGTAAAGTTATGAGCCTGATTCAAGTTCACTTGGAAATCAATGTTTATGTCTGTATTTTTTTATGGGGCGAAGCCCCAAACGGAGGCGCAGCGATAGCTGCGACGGAGTTGCACGGATTCATTAGACGGCAGTAACTTTAGGAGACGTTTGAGACGAAGGCTCTTTTTATATTTTTAAGGAAGGAGCCATCTGGCGACTGACGCGACGAAGGCACAGCGCTAGCTACGCCGAAGTGCCGCATGAGCGAGTAAACGGCAGTAAAGTTATGAGAAAGATATAAGGATACTTAATATCTGTCATTATGAATCTATTTTTTTATGGGGCGAGGCCCCAAACGCAGGCGCAGTGAAACGGAGCGGAGTTGCAGCTTCATTTAACGACAGTAATTTTAGGAGCAATCTGAAACGGATGTATACTATAAAATATCGATAACATGAGAGATTCATGTTATAATAAAGGAATGCACTAATATAATTTCAGTAGTAAATGTCATGGGAGCCGATAATGAAAAAAAACTTACCATTATTATTGCCGGTATTACCATATCTGGTAATGACAGCCGTGATCTTTTTTATCTTGCCGATGCTGGAGCCGGATTCAAAATATTTTTTGTTCTTTATGCTCTTGATTATTCCCGGATATTGTTTAATAGCTGGGTTTGTATATGGATTTAAAAATGGTATCGTCTGGTTTTATCCGGTTTTTATAAGCATCATTTTTCTCCCGCTTGTATTCTCGATGATATATATGAAAGTAGTTATATATGGTTGCATATATGGGTGTTTATCATTAATGGGAATGTATTTGGGCAATCTTTTCAAAAAAAGAAAGATAAAGATTCTGACGTGTAGGAAAAAAGATTCGAAATCGTCAATTGCAAAAAAAGGGTGTCAACAGTGATTGAAGCGAATGGCTGAATGTGATAAAATGTAAAAATTATAAATGAAATAGAATAGACTCCTTCAAATAATTATCATTAGACGAGACAATCGGCTAAAACTAATAACTTTAAAGAGGTGTAAGATGGATGAAGTTGGATTTTTAGAAAAACTTAGGTACAAATTTGACAATCTGATGTCAAAAGGAACGGGTATACTATTATTGTCATTAGCCAGTGCGACGGCAATTATGATTGCTGTGATTTCCTTGATCGTCTGGATTACCCAATCCGGGCCAACCTCAAGTTTTACTGAGCTGCTGTGGATGGGATTAATGCGTGCCATTGATTCTGGAACGGTCAGTGGAGATACCGGTAGTGCTGGTTATATCTTTTTAATGTTTGTCACTACGCTTGGCGGTATCTTTATCCTCAGTATCCTGATTGGGATTTTAACAACTGGGATTGAAGCAAAATTGGAATCGCTAAGAAAAGGAAGATCCCGAGTGATTGAAAAGGATCAAACCATTATTCTGGGATGGTCTGAGCAAATTTTTACAATTATTGAAGAATTGATTGAAGCGAACAGCAATCGTAAACATGCTTGTATTGTTGTGATGGGAAATCATGATAAGTCCGAAATGGATGACGCCATTCGTGAGCGGATCACCGATCTAAAAACGACCCGAATCGTCACCCGTCAGGGAAATCCAATCGATATTGATGATCTGGAAATCGTCAGTTTAAATACGTCCCGATCAATTATCATCATTCCGGAGGATGATACCCGAGTAATAAAGACGATTCTGGCTATTACCAATAATCCGAATAAGCGCAGTGAGCCTTATAATATTGTTACCGTCTTGCGAGATCCTGAGAACGTTCAAGTGGCCCGAATTGCCGGAAACAATCAGGCGGAAATAATTCTCAGTGATACACTCATCTCCCGCATAATTGCTCAAACCTGCCGTCAGCCAGGTCTTTCGACAGTTTACACTGAACTACTGGATTTTGGCGGTGATGAAATTTATTTCAGTGATTGCGCAGAAATAATTGGAAAAACATTTGGCGAGACCCTGTTTTTGTTTGAGAAATCAACGGTGATCGGCGTTCAGTCCCAGGGGAAAACATATTTGAACCCGCCGATGGACACGGTACTAAAACCGGGAGACCAAATTATTGCCATTTCAGAAGATGATGATACGATTCGAGTAAAATCAGATCAGCAATCTTCGGTTGATGTTGAAGCAATTCGTCAAAACGCATCATCGCAACCGGACCGACCCGAAAAGACGCTGATCCTAGGTTGGAATGACAATGCCCACTTAATTATTCAGGAAATTGACAATTATGTACCGCAAGGTTCGCTTTTGACTGTTGTATCAGATTGTGTTGAAGACGAAGAGTTTCAAATTGCTCTTAGTCAGGTAGTGAATCAGCAAATCGAATTATTGAAAGGAGATCCAAAAGATCGCCGGATTTTAGACGAACTGATGGTCAAAAATTACGATCATGTCATCATCCTGTCAAATAATTCGGAACTCGATGTGCAGGAGTCAGATGCCAATACGCTGGTCGTTCTGCTTCAGCTTCGAGATATTTCCGAAAAACTGAACTGTCGTTTTTCAGTTGTCAGTGAAATGCTGGATTTTAGAAATAAGAAACTGGCCGAAGTAACCAGAGTCAACGACTTTATTGTCAGTGAAAAACTGATCAGTTTAATGCTAACTCAGGTTTCGGAAAACAGAATGATTAATACTGTCTTTGAAGATCTGTTTGATGCAGATGGTTCGGAGCTTTATATAAAAAGGGCGTCAAAATACATTCAGCCAGATAAAGCAGTTAATTATTATACGCTGGTTGAAGCAGCAAAAAGGAAGAACGAAATCGTTATTGGTTATGTGATTGCGGCAGAACAAAAGGATGCTAAAAAGGATTACGGTATTTATATTAATCCCAGTAAATCAACGATGGTTAGCTTGGGAGAAATGGATGGTTTGATTGTAATCGCCGAAGATTAAATGACGATGGATACTATTTTTATCTGTTATAGAAGTCGCTGCAAGAATAATTTTTGCAGTGGCTTTTTTATGGGGATGACGGTTTTTAACGAATTTATATGGGAGGATGCAATTATCGTAAAGATACGATGACATGCAGCGGTTTTAAAAGAAATGGTGTTGAAAAAAATGTCCCGGCAGGACTCAGAAGCAGAACGAGCGGTTATAATCATTCCGGAAATTTATGGGATGAATCAGTATATTCATGACTGGGCAGAGTTTTTTAGAGTGCAGGATTATGACATTTTTTGTGTGGATTTAAGTCCGGAAGAACGTGTTTATCAATACGCTCAAAGCAATGAAGCTTACCAGGCGTTTGTAGAGAATAACAGCTTTGAACGATATCGTGAAATTGCTACCGACATTGAAGAATTAAAGAAGTTTTATAATAAAATTATTGTTTTTGGTTCAAGTGTGGGAGCAACCATCGCCTGGCGTTTGACAGAAAATCCATATTGTGATGGAATGATCGGATTTTACGGGTCACGAATCAGAGACTATCTTGATGTCAGCCCAGTCTGTCCCTGCCTGCTGATTTTTTCGGAGCAGGAGGCATCCTTTGAGGTGCGGTCAATCATTCCTCGACTTAAGCAGAAGGAAACGGTTGATACTTTTGTGTTATCAGGATGTCATGGATTTGCTGATCGATATGGGGATTATTATTGTGAACAGTCAGGAAATAAGGGACTGGATATGGTAAAAAGCTTCCTGAGAAAAATAGATTAACAAAAAATATTAAAAAAGAGGTCAAATCATGAACGAGATCGAAATGTTACAAGAAATGATTTCCAAGGCTGGAAATATTGTGTTTTTTGGTGGCGCTGGCGTATCCACAGAAAGTGGTATTCCTGATTTTAGAAGTGTCGATGGGCTCTACAATCAAACCTATCGTTATCCGCCGGAAACGATTCTTTCCCATGAATTTTTTATAAATAACACAGAAGAATTCTATCATTTTTACCGGAATAAAATGCTCTATCTGCAGGCAAAACCCAATGATGCCCATCAAAAACTGGCAGAGCTGGAGAAACAACAGCTGTTGTCAGCAGTCATTACTCAGAATATTGATGGACTCCATCAATTGGCCGGTAGTAAACGGGTGCTTGAGTTGCATGGATCGGTTCATCGCAATTACTGTATGCGCTGTCATCAGTTTTATCCGGTTAATATGATCGAGGAAAGTCAGGGAGTACCTAAATGCAGTTGTGGCGGAACCATCAAGCCAGATGTGGTTTTATATGGGGAAGGGCTCGATAGCGATGTGATGAATCAGTCGGTTGCGGCCATCAGTAATGCTGATGTGTTGATTATTGGCGGAACGTCGCTGGGCGTTTACCCGGCGGCAGGTTTGATCGATTATTATCGGGGTAGAAATCTGGTTCTGGTCAATAAATCCTCAACCCCGATGGATTCACGGGCGAACCTTGTCATCAACGATAGCATAGGCAAGGTATTTAAACAATTGAAATGGAGTAAAAAATAAAGCACAACGATGGAAAGTCAAACTGAACTGAGATACCGACAGAGCAATCGCTTATTAAGTCTATTACTGGATAATCACACAGTCGAAGAGGTGGTGGAAACCATCAGTTATCTGATGGAAAAACCGGTGGTTTTTATTGATATCAACTTTTCCATTCGCGGCGTCAGCCGAACCAATGAGATCACCGATCCCTCCTGGAATTTAGCCATCGCCAAAGGCTTTTGCAGCCATGAGTTTATATTTGAAATTGTCAACATTGAAGAAGTCAAACGTTTTCCCAAGGAACGAACACCTTATATAGTTGGTCTGGAAAGTGAGTCGAAGGTATTGGTGTCTCCGGTGATTATCCGGGAAAAATATGCTGGTGCCATGGTGATGTTTTTTCAAGATGCAGAAGTGACAAATCAGCATCTAGAGTTGTTGCTTTTGGCCAACGAGGTGTTAACAGAGATTATTCTAAAAATTCCCCAATATAAATATATTCGTGGCAACATGAATGAGGGTATTTTGATGGATTTGATTGAAGGCCGAGATAAGGAAAACGCTGATTTTAAATCATGGGTTCTGGAATCGGAGCTAAACAGCAGTAACAATCTGTGTGTACTGGTTTCGGAGCAAAATGACGATGGTCTGTATCAGGAAGGGATCAAAGATTCATTACGAGATGATTTTTATCATGTTTTTCCGAAATCCCATGCAATTTTTTATGGCAATCAAATGGTTGTTTTATGTACCGACCTGGAAAAAGAAAAAACCGAAAAAGGAATCAGACGTCTGAAGAGTTTTATGGAAAAACACGGCCTACGAATTGGTATGAGTGATTTTTTTAATGGGATTGAAAATTTTCAGTACTATTATTTACAGGCGGGGGCAGCTATCCGAATCGGTGTGTCTGTTCATCAAAAAAAGCGATTCTACCATTATGGGGATTACAAATTTTTTCATCTGATTGAAAAGATTCATGGTGACACAAGAAATAATCTTAAGGACTTTGTGCAAAGCAGCTTGCTGATCCTTGAGAAATATGACCGTCAGCATCAATCAGAATTGTTTTATACGTTAAATACACTGGTTGATCATGGATGTAATTACAAAGAAACCTGCGCAAATCTCCACATCCATCGCAATACGCTCAGCTATCGCATGGAGCGGATTAAGGCCCTTACTCAGCTGGATCTTGCTGATCCAAAGGTTCAATTTGATCTGGCCTACTCTTTTCGGATTTTAGAATTTCTAAGACATCAATAAGTGTTGTGATAAAAATGGGATGATAAACCGAAAAGTATTAAAAGTGTATAATGAATTGAGCAATTATCTGTGCAGAATGCACAGATTAACCATGCTGTTTTGTAACCAAGGGCTGATGATTTTAACTAAAAAATAGGATATGATAGCACATAGGGATTGTGACCCCTGTTTAGCATGGCGTAAAGTTTATACTAAACCCCTTAATTTAAGAGAGCTCAGGCTCTTTTTTTATTTTGCGAAGAATAAGTGTTAGATCATAAAACAGTTTGATGGATATTATTGATTGCCCATGATGCTAATCGTTTGACTTGTGATTAATGCACAAAGATGAATAGATATTTTGGCAATGATGACCATAGCAAAATTTTGTTCTTCTTGTTAAACTGATCTTGTAAACATTATCAGAGCCACTCGATGAACGTTAATGTGTTTACGATAATCTTAATACAATTAAAAGGAGAAAAGAAATGGACTTAACATTATTAATTGCTGCGTTTGGCGGCGGGCTGTTTGCAGCTGCCATCGGCGGTGTGCCATCATTTATTTTTACCGGGTTAACAGTTGTTGCCGCAATTCTTGCCGGAGATTTCGGAGCGCCAGCGATTGGTATCGTCAGCTTTGGATCATGGTTCTCGCCATGTATTGCTTTTGCTGGTGCAGTAGCAGCTGCCGGTTATGCTAAAAAAATTGGTAAATTGGAAGTCGGCGGCGATATTATCACACCGCTTGCTGGCTTAAAAGACGCTTCAGTACTGCTGGTTGGTGGAATCTTTGGTATTATTGGTTACTTATTAAACTTTACCATCGGCACCTTAATCGGAGCTAATGTATTTGGATCAGCAGCGTGGACCGATACGGTTGCCTTAAGCGTGGTTATTTCAGCGATTCTGGTGCGTTTGCTTTTCACAAATTCTGGTTTAACCGGAAAAACGCCAGCCGGTGTGACCCGGCATTATCTGCCTCAGGGTTCAGACATGATTTTCACCCTGGTGATCGGTGCCGGATTTGGGATTCTGGTTGGCGGAATCGTGGTAGCTTTTGGAAACATGGCGTTGGCCGGTTCTGAAGAAGCCGCATATATTTTCTCACAGATGGGTGGTTTTGCCTTTGGGATCGCCGCATTTGGTCTGATTTTTGCCTGCATGGGACTACCTTTCTATGGCTGTCATCATATCGTATTGCCAGCAGCATCCACCGCGATTGTTGTATTCTCGGGTACATTAAGCCCATTGGCAGCGATTATTGCTGCCGCCATCACTGGGGTTTTGGGTGCTTTAATCGGAGAGTTTGCCGGGTTAACCTTTAACAGTTATGCAGATAGTCACATTGACCCGCCAGCCTGTACGATCTGGGTGCTGCAATTGATTAATTTTTCCGTACTACCATTAATTTTGCCATCTATTATGTAGTTTATCATCGAGTGGTAGAGACTTTTGCTTCGGCAGAGGTCTTTTTTTGCGTACGTACATTACTTTAACGATAAATTGCGTTGCAAGTTGACGACAAAATCCTGGATATTGGTGATAATTGATTTGGAGCTGAGGCTGCCCCGATCTTTGAGTTTATTTACCACAAACTCGGAGATATCAACAGTATAAAAATAAACCGGTCGCACTGCGCCATCAATGACCTGGTAGGAGGGGGTCATATTGCCAGTGGCAATGGTATGGAGTTGGGTTGCCAGACAGATGATCGTGGTGGCTTTTCTGGTGTGTACCCGCAGCGCATCCTGGGCGCTGTAAACATCAGCATAGACGCCCGGTAAGGGGCCATCATCCCGAATCGAACCGGCTAAAACCAGGGGAATATTATTGGTAATACAGGAACTGACGATACCATCCGTAATTTTATATTTTTCGATCAGGTTTTTCAGGGAACCGCAGCTCCTGGCCCGATTGATGGTTTCAATATGATGATAGTGACCCAGGGACTTATTTTCTTTGGAGTAAATGTCCTGACCCAAAGCGGTGTTAAAAAAGTGGGATTCCAAATCGTGGGTTGCCAGTGCGTTACCTGCAAAGAGGGCATCGATATAGCCCATCTCGATCAGATGGGTCATGGCATTGCGGGAGTCCTGATCAAAGGTAACCGCCGGGCCGAGAACCCACAAAATATAGCCGTTCTCTCGTTCAAACTCGAGTAATTCATAAAGTCGGTCATAGTCCCGGGAGTAAGCGGTTTCCCGGGAGTTTGACGTTCGAAACGAGAAGTTATCGCCGTTTTCCTGTTTTTTTCTGAAAGCAAAATGATCGACATAAACACCGTTTTCGCCGTCTTCATGACGTCCAACCACAACCGCATCGCCTTTCTTGACGTTTCTGAATTCAATGGCATGGGGCCGATCATCGGCGATCACGACCACGCAGTCCATCCGACTTTCAGCCATTAGCTGCCAGCTATCATGAATTTTAAAATATTCGGGGAAGATAGTGGTGGCATAAAAGTTTTCCGGAACCACCCCATCCATGGGAGCTGGCATGGTTCGAACACTGGGGGCTTTAACAAAAAAGCTTTCTGTAAAATCAGGAGCTGTGTAAGTTGGCAGAGTAAACATCGGTATACCTCGTTCGATAATTATAGGTTTATTGGTTGCCTATAGTATACCATATCAGCGTCGCCAGCTGGTATCATAAATCGGTGATCACATAGCGATTAAAAAACACCGCCACCACAGTGATTAGAGACTGAGCTTGACGGTGTTATTAAAAACATCGAGGGAATTAAGCCTGTTCAGGCAATTCAAAATGGGGTTTTTCAAAATCAAATAAATTTGATGCATCAGGTTCATTCAGCAGGAAGTCTTCCATTTCATCACGCTCCATTGCTGGCAGCTCTTTTAAAATCAACCGGACACTCGCACCGGTGGTTTGATTAAAAACCGAAAAAGCCTGTTTTCCACCTTGAATGAAAAACAGATTGCCTTTTTGGCCAGTGCATTCCAGCACCACCCGGATTCCATCAACACTGCAGGATTCATTCTCGGCGACACAGACAATTTTGTCATTGCTGCTCATATCGAGCGAAAGCGCTTTGATCGCTTCCAGCGAAGCCCGGACGCCAATCGCCAGGCCCGGACAGTGATGTCCGTGATAGGTTACACATTTTTCCCATAATTCTTGATTCATTTAGTTACTCCTTGTATAAAACAGGAGACCTGCTGTTGCAGGCCTCCTGGGTTGATCCGTTGTTAGTTTTTAAAGCTGTGAATCGGGGCTGGGATCTGACCGCCACGATTTACAAAAACTGAACAGTCATTTTTATTGATGGGCATAATCGGAGCTCGTCCTAGAAGTCCACCAAATTCGGCAGTATCGCCGACGTCTTTGCCATAAACGGGAATTACCCGAACCCCGGTGGTTTTATTGTTGATGACGCCGATGGCGGCTTCATCAGCTAAAATACCAGAAATGGTGGAAGCTGGGGTGTCACCCGGGATGGCGACCATATCGATCCCAACTGAACAGACGCTGGTCATGGCTTCCAGTTTATCAAAGGTCAGAGCGCCGCATTCGACTGCTTCAATCATCCCTTCGTCTTCACTGACCGGGATAAAGGCGCCACTGAAGCCACCCACCGAGGTGGATGCCATAATACCACCTTTTTTAACGGCATCATTAAGCATCGCCAGTGCTGCGGTAGTCCCATGGGTACCACAATGTTCCAGGCCCATTTCTTCCAGAATTCGAGCCACGCTGTCGCCGATTTCGGGAGTTGGTGCCAGGGATAAATCTAAAATACCAAAGGGGACATTCAGGCGTTCAGCGACCGTTGTGCCAACCAGATGACCGGCTCGGGTAATTTTGAAGGCAGTTTTCTTAATAATTTCAGCCATTTCGCCAAAGGAGGCATCCTGGGCTTTTTCCAGAGCTCGTTTGACAACCCCGGGGCCGCTGACCCCGACATTGAGAACCGATTCCGCTTCGCCGACGCCGTGAAAGGCGCCAGCCATAAAGGGATTGTCTTCGACGGCATTGGCAAAGGCCACAAACTTGGCACAGCCGATCGAATCAGCATTCCGGGTCAGGTATGCGGTTTCTTTAATCACCTCGCCCAGCCGTTTAACAGCGTCCATGTTAATACCGGCTTTTGAAGAACCAAGATTAACCGATGAACAGACGCAATTGGTGGTTGCCAGAGCTTCAGGAATGGAGTCGATCAGAATCCGGTCGCCTTTTGTGAAACCCTTGGGAACCAGGGCTGAAAAACCGCCGATAAAGTTAATCCCGACGGTTGCGGCAGCGGCATCGAGGATTTTGGCGTATTCAACATAGTTAAGATCATCACTGCTACCAGCGATGAGTGATATCGGGGTCACCGAGATGCGTTTATTGACAATCGGGATGCCCAATTCATTTTCAATCCGCTCCCCTTCTTTAACCAGGTTTTCGGCTAAGCGCGTGATCTTATCATAAATTTTCTGGCGGCTTTTGGCTCCGGAGGAATCAATGCAATCCAGCAATGAAATTCCCATGGTGATGGTACGGATGTCCAATCGCTCTTTTTCAATCATTCTTACCGTCTCAAGGACGTCTTTAAACATTGCCATAATCAGGCCGCCTAAATGGTGTGCATGGCATTGAAAAGATCTTCATGCTGAATGCGGATTGACATCCCGATGTCTTCGCCAACGGTTTCCAGGGCGTTTTTCAGGACATTAAAATCGACAGACATATTTGACATGTCCACCAGCATGATCATGGTGAAAAAATCATGCATAACCGTCTGGCTGATGTCTTCGATATTGACTTCATTTTCAGCCAGAATTTTAGATACATTATAAATTATTCCGGTGCGGTCTTTTCCAATAACCGTAACTACTGCTCTCATTTAAAATAACTCCTTAATTTTCATTATTTTATTAGTTTAAACCAAAACGGATACAATCACAAGTTTTAATGTAGAAATTAAGAACAATCAGTAACAGGCGAATTTATTTTTAAGCTATTTGATGTAAAATCAATACAAATGTAGGGAATTTTTAACAAAATAAATCTTTGTTTTTTGCTTAATAGCCGCTTTCGTAACTTGTGAAGGGTGGTGGAGTGTGGTATAATGTGGAAGAAAATGGAAGAGTAAAGTAAGAAGGAGGAGGATCTGAATGTTTTTTGGAGAGTATGAACATAATATCGACGACAAGGGACGATTGATCATTCCTTCAAAATTCAGAGAATCTCTGGGCGGAGAATTTGTTCTAACAAAAGGACTGGATTGCTGCCTGTTTGTTTTTTCCATGGAAGAGTGGGGTAATTTTGAAAGTAAATTAAAAGCACTGCCGGTATCGGATAAAGATGCCCGGGCGTTTACCCGATTTTTCTTTGCTGGTGCTGCTGACTGCGAATTGGATCGACAGGGTCGAGCCAGCATACCACTTTCTTTGCGAAAATATGCAAAAATTACCAAAGAGGTAACCATTATCGGGGTGTCAAATCGCCTGGAAATATGGGACAGTCAACTGTGGACGGACTATAACGATAATGAAGACTTAAACTATGAGGACATTGCCAATAACATGGCAATGCTGGGAATATAAATGAAACCACAAACATTTTCACATACCACTGTATTATTGCGGGAATCCATTGACGGTCTGGACATCAAACCAAAAGGCATCTATGTGGATTGCACTCTGGGTGGTGGTGGCCATTCTCAATGGATTTGTGAGTCACTCGATGAAAGCGGCATTTTGGTTGGCATCGATCAGGATGATTTTGCTTTGGAGTATGCGAAGAATCGCTTGGCGGCCTTTGCCTGTCAGCGACATTTTGTAAAAAGTAATTTTGCCAGTTTAGCCAAGGTTCTAAAGGGCCTCCATCTCTTTGGGATCGACGGTATTCTATATGACCTCGGGGTTTCGTCATTTCAACTGGATGACGATACCCGAGGCTTTTCTTATCATAACGATGGTCCGCTGGATATGCGGATGAACCAGTCGGCAGATTTAACCGCCGAAATGGTGGTAAATGACTACGCTCCCGGAGAACTAAAAAAAATACTATTTCTTTATGGCGAAGAAAAATTTGCCAGTCAAATTGTAAAATCCATCGTTAAAGCCAGAACGCTTAAACGGATCACTACCACGCTGGAATTAAGTGAAATAGTTAAAAATGCATATCCGCCCAAGGAACGTTTTAAAGAAAAACATCCCTCACGTAAAACCTTCCAAGCTATTCGACTGGAAGTCAATGGGGAACTAAAGATATTGGAAGATGCCTTGAACCAGGGGCTGGAAGCCCTCAAACCAGGCGGCAGAATGTGCGTGATCACCTTTCATTCCCTGGAGGATCGGGTAGTCAAGCAACTGTTTAAAGATAAAGCCAACCCCTGTACCTGCCCTGCAGATTTTCCCCAATGTGTTTGTGGAAAATTGCCGGTGGTAAAACTTATTTCCAGAAAACCAATGGTCCCAGGGGCTGATGAGCTGGAAGAAAACCGACGTTCGCGTAGTGCTAAGCTGCGGATTGTCGAAAAGCTGGGAACAGAAAGTTAAACAAAGGAGTGTTCCATGGCAACTACGCAAAAAAGAGTTAAAATGCCGAAACAAAACAGGAAGCGGATGACCACAAGTTCATATGTGATGATCATTGGCCTGTTAGCGTTTGTGGCGATGATCGGCATCTTGTTTCAACATGCCGTCATAACCGAAAAAAACACGGAGATCCGGGAGCTTCAGAAAACACTGGAGGATGCCGTACAGGTTAATGACAGCAAAGAAGGTCAGCTGGTCACCAACATGAACCTTCAATCGATTGAGGCCCAGGCCAGAGGTTATGGGATGACTGAGCCGGTTCAGGAGCAATACCGGCGGGAGCTGGTAACTGAAAAAGCAGACGAATCACTGATGACAGACTCACAAATTGTCAGAAGCTGGTTTGAAAATTTGTTTTAGTTAGGGTTTATTTAAGCTGAATCAGGTAAGCTTAGCTAAATAAAAATGTGGAGAAAAAATGTGAATATAAAAAAGAAGGCACAACGAGAGATTGGACCGGTCGGCAAGCAGAATCGCATTATGATTGCCATGGTTGTACTTTCATTGTGCTTAATTATTGTTATTGGGAAATTATTTTCCCTGCAAATTGTAAACTCAACCGGAAAATATGAACGGCAAGTTGATCAGCTTGTTGAAGAAGTGCCAATCAAGGCATCCCGGGGCGACATTTATGACCGAAACAAAAATGTGCTGGCCAAGGATTCTTCGGCTACGGCAGTTAACGTCATTCCATATGAGGTCGAAGACCCGGAACGTCTGGCCAAAACACTTAGTAGCAAATTGGGCTTGAAGATTGAAGAAATTCAGAAAAAGATCTCCGTTCTGGAGAATGATATTGTTGAGGTAAAAACTGGGATCAGCCAGGGTGCGGCGGTCATTGTGCTCAGTCATAACTTTGCCGGGGTGACGGTTGAAGATGGTACCTTGTATTTTGAACCGATTAATATAAAAGATCCCGAGGCAGTAGCATCGGCAATTGCTAAAGATCTGGATTATAATTATGAAACGCTCTATGACAAAGCCACCCGAAAAGAAAACCAGCCGGTGCTGATTTTAGGGAAGGTGGACAACGCCCTGGCACTGGAAATCAAAGAATCGGAAGCGATTAAGGATGAAGATGGCGAAATCGAGAGTTACAATGGCATTGAACTGCTGGATGATTACCGGCGGTATTATACCAACGGGAACTTCGCCTCCTATATTCTCGGTTTTACCGGTACCGATTATAGTGGACTCTATGGTGTCGAAGCAACTTATGAAGATGTCTTAAGTGGTGAAGACGGGGTTGTTTATTTTCAGAAAGATGCTGATGGCAACCAGATTCCATCCCAAACCAAAATATTAAAAGAACCGGTTCAGGGGGAAGATATTGTCTTAACCATCGACAGTAATATTCAGCTGATGGCTGAAAAGGCGGTGGAAGAAGCGGCAGCAACCTGGAAAACAAAGAGTGTAACGGCGATCGTGATGGAAACAAAAACCGGTGAAGTGGTGGCCATGGCCACCACTCCGGATTATAACCTTAACGATCCGTTTACCCTGGATGCCAATTTTGCAGCTACCCATGCAGCGGATTTGACGGGCAAAACCGAGCAGGAAAAACTGGCTGAGATGTATAAAAATCAGGCCGTCAGTTTTATCTACGAACCCGGTTCGACCTTTAAAGCCCTGACCGGGGCGGCTGCTCTGGAAGAAGGGGTAGTTACCCCAGATACGGTGGTTTATTGTGGGGGATCGATTCAAATTGGTGATGCTGTAATCAACTGCGCGACTGGGCCCCATGGCAGTGTTACCGTATCGGATGCCATTGCCCATTCCTGTAATCCCGGACTGGTACAGATTATTGAAAAATTGAACCCCGATGTTTTCTATCAGTATGTCTATAATTTTGGACTGGGTGAAACCACTGGTATTGAGTTGGATGGTGAGGAAGCCGGGATTGTCAATCGTTTGTCCACCGCAAATGGTGGTGTCAACGAAGTCGATTATGCGACCTTTTCATTTGGGCAGGGTTTGGCAGTAACGCCAATTCAAATCGTCAGTGCCTTGAACTGTGTTGTCAATAATGGCTATTATGTCAAACCGACCATTATTTCCAGTGAAACCAAGGGACAGGCAAGTGAGTCCCCGAAACAGATTATTTCAAAAGAAACATCGGCTGCCACCAGAGAAATCATGCGCAAGGTGGTGGGTTATGATGCCGATATGACTGCACTCTCAGAAGGTTACAGCATTGGCGGGAAAACCGGGACGGCTGAAAAGTTTATCGATGGTGAGTATTCCAGTTCCAAGTATGTTACTTCCTTTTATTGCTTTTCCCCGGTGGAAGATCCCAAGTATTCGGTGTACGTCGTATTGGATGAGCCGGCGGCAGGGGCCTATGGAAGCACCAGTGCAGCGCCAACTGCCATCAGTCTGATTAAACAGGCTTTGAATTATAACTCGGCAGATACCACCCTCAGTGGCGCAGCAACTGAAGAAATTCAAAAAGGAACCATCACGGTGCCCGACCTGGTCGGACAGAACATTGATTTTGCCGCCAGTATTCTTAATGAAAAGGGAATAAAATATGTCGTTGATCCAGCCACCAGCGGTTCTACAGTGGTCAGTCAAAGCTTACCCACCAATTCGGTTTACGATCCGAATAGTGAATTGATCCTGGCTTTGGGAAATGATGACAGTACGGCAGCTGGAACGGTCATTGTTCCTGACTTAAAAGGGTTATCGATTCAAAGTGCCAATGAAATCCTCACGGGATTAGGACTTAAGCTTAAGATAACCGGGAATGGTTTTGCATCAAGTCAGACACCAGCTGCAACAACGGTTGTGGAAAAGGGCAGTGACGTCAGCGTAACATTTACCCCATAAAAGATGAAAAGAAAAGCGAGGGGGAAATCCTTGCTTTTCTTTATGTTTAAAGTTTGATATAATATCTAGGTCTTTTTGGGCAACGTGTTTTGTTGGTAAGGACGGCACAACGCCGATGAACGGACTCAAATACGAAAGAAAGTTCAGGTAGTATCCATGGAAAGTATCAGTATTGATGAAATACTTCAGATAACCCGGGGAGGATTGCTCCAGGGTAATCCCGCAATGTCGATTACAAATGTGGCCATCGACAGCCGTAAAATTAATAATAATGCATTATATATCCCCATTATCGGGGAAACCAATAACGGTCATGATTACATCAGTCAGGCCTTTTCAAATGGTTCGATGGTTTGTCTGACTCAGGAGCGAAACCGCTCCTTCCCAGCGAAAATGACGGTCATTTATGTGGACTCCACCCTGGCGGCGATGAAAGCATTGGCCAGCTTTAACCGGCATCGTTACAATCTGCCAGTGATTGCCATAACTGGCAGTAGTGGCAAGACAACCACCAAAGACCTGGTGGCCGCAGTGCTGTCGCAAAAGTTCAATACGTTAAAAACAGAAGGAAACTTCAATAATGAGTACGGTATTCCCCAGACCTTATTTAATTTGGGACCAAATCATCAAATCGCCGTGATCGAAATGGGCATGGATCATCTGGGAGATATAAAAAAATCAATCGAGTTGGTGGATCCATCAATCAGTGTGATCACCAATGTTGGTCTGAGCCATATTGAACGCTTGGGAACCCAGGATAATATTTTCCTGGCCAAAAAAGAAATTCTTCAAACCTTAACTGCTGATGGTGTAGCCTATGTAAATGGTGATGATGATTTTTTGAAGAAAATAAAAACAGAGAAGCGTCCTTACCAGGTTAGAACCTTTGGTATTGATGGGGAACATGCTGTTAAAGCCACCCACTATACATCAACTCAAGCGGGCCTGAAAATCCAGGTGGCCTGGGAAGAACGCAAAGAAGTCTATACATTTAACTACCCTGGCAAACATAATGTTTATAATTGCCTGGTAGCGATCGGTTTGGGGTATTTTTATGGAATGACTCAAGCAGAAATTCAAAGCGGGCTGGACGCTTTTGTTCCCAGCGGCAATCGGATGGATATTTTCACGATGGGCTCAATTAAGGTGATAAATGACTCATACAATGCCAATCCGGATGCCATGAAAGCCTCGCTGGATGTTTTAGCGGCGCTGGGGAGTGACTACCAGCGAAAGATTGCCGTTCTGGGGGACATGCTGGAAATGGGCGAACATGGACCGGCAGCCCATGTTGAAGTAGGAAACTATGCCAGGGATAAAGCAGAGCTTCTGATTGGTGTTGGCCAGCTGGGACAGGCGATTTGTCAGGGTTATGATCATGCCGGAAGCGTCTATCAGGTTGCCGATGCACTGGCGGCCGGGGCCTGTTTAAAAGAGCTTATTGAGCCGGGCGATATTATTCTGATCAAAGCATCCCGGGGTATGCGATTGGAACGGGTGATTGATTTTATCAAGGAAGGTGGAAAAGAATGGAAATGACAAGTTTGCAAACAGGGTTGATTAGTCTACTGATTTCCTTTTTGGTTGTCTATTTTGTGACACCCCGCTTTATCCCGATGCTTAAACGCCTGAAATTCGGGCAGGCGATCCGGGAAGAAGGCCCGCAAAGCCATCTGGAAAAATCGGGGACGCCAACCATGGGGGGCCTGGTGATTCAATTGGGCGTTCTGGTGGCGTTTATTGTTTTATCGGCGTTGATTGGAAGCTGGGATTTTTTTCCGATTCTGGTGATGCTCTATTTTGGTTGTGTCGGATTTATTGATGATTATATTAAGGTCGCAAAAAAACATAATCTGGGACTGCGGGCCTGGCAGAAAATGGCACTGCAATGTATTGGTGCGCTGGTCATTGCCCTCTATGCCTATTATTCACCAGCCATTGGTTCGGAACTGGTGATACCCTTGCTGAATCGGACTGTTGATTTTGGAATCTGGTATGTACCTTTTACTTTTTTTGCCGTGGTATCAATTGTCAATGCGGTTAATTTAACCGATGGTTTGGACGGATTGGCGTCAGGCGTTACCCTGATTGTTGCCATATTCTTTTTTGTGGGTTCACTGATTTTGCCCCAGGCCAATACCAGTATTTTTATTGGTGCCATCATTGGTGGCTGTTTGGGCTTTTTAAGACATAATTCCAATCCGGCGGACATTTTTATGGGAGACACCGGTTCCATGGCATTAGGCGGAGCGGTGGTGGTGATGGCCATTATCACCCAGTTGCAGATTTTTTTGCTGATTGCTGGAGCACTGTTTGTCATCGAGGCCTTATCGGTTGTCATTCAGGTGGGCTATTTTAAATCCACCGGGGGAAAGCGATTTTTTAAGATGGCTCCGATTCATCATCATTTTGAATTGTCAGGCTGGAGCGAAACCCGGGTTGTCACCGTTTTTTGGGTCGCCACCGCTATTTTTGTAACCATTGCATTTATTTGTTTAGGATAGGAGAACGCATTATGAGAAAAAGGACTCTGGTGATCGGAGCCGCACGGAGTGGGGTTGCTGTCACCGAATTATTGTTAAAACACGGTGAAGCAGTGGTGTTAACGGACACCCGGGCAGCAGGAATTGTTTTAAAAGAGTTTCCCCAGATTCTGGATTATGAAAAAAACCCCAATTTTGAATCGATTTTTGGAATGCAACCAGGCCTGGAGATTTTAAAGGTAATTGATGAAGTGGTGGTCAGTCCGGGAGTTCCTCTGATCATCCCAATTATTCAAGCGGCCTACGAACAGGGTATTCCTGTCACTGGAGAGGTTGAAGCGGCCTATCGATTGACAAGAACACCTTTTATTGCGGTAACTGGAACCAATGGAAAAACCACCACCACAACGCTGCTGGGCGAACTATTCAAAGCTTCCGGCCGGGGAACCTATGTGGTGGGAAATATCGGCGATCCGATTACCAACTATGTCGACAGCGCTACCGCCGATGAAGTCTTTGTGACCGAGATCAGCAGCTTTCAACTGGAGACCATTCATACCTTTAGGCCCCGGGCGGCAGCGATTCTCAATCTGACCCCTGATCATCTGGATCGTCACCTGACGATGGAGAACTATGTGAATGCCAAGGGACGAATCTTTGAAAATCAAACCAGTGAAGATCTGCTGGTACTCAATGGCGATGACCCCTTAGTCTGCCAATTGGGCGAAAAGGCAGTTTCTAAAAAAGCAGTGTTCAGTTATCAAAAAACGGTTGCTTATGGTGCCTGGTGTTTAAATGGCGAAATCTATATCAATGACGGCCAGGAAAAGATCTTTGTTTGTCGGGAAGATGAGCTGGGCATCATCGGGCCCCACAACACCATGAATGCTCTGGCAGCACTGACTCTGGCTTATTTTTCAGACGTTCAGTTGGATGTTATTGTCGAGGTGCTGAGAAGCTTTAAAGGCGTGGAACATCGGTTGGAAATGGTTGGCTGTTTTGCAGGGGTGACCTATATCAACGATTCTAAAGGGACCAACACCAATGCCACCATCACGGCGCTCAATGCGGTAAAAGAACCGATTATTCTGCTGGCCGGAGGCTATGATAAAAAAGAAGATTATTCTGAGCTGATGGAACTGGTAGCAAAACGAGTTAAACTGCTGATTGTCTTAGGCGTGACTGCCGATGACCTGATTAAAGCGGCTAAGGCCAAGGGCGTTTTAGCCATCACCAAGGTGGACAATTACGAGGAAGCGGTTGCCTGTGCCAAAGCACAAGCAGAGTCCGGCGATACCGTCTTGTTATCGCCTGCCTGTGCCAGCTGGGATATGTTTGACAATTATGAGATCCGCGGTCGGGTATTCAAGCGATTGGTGACCGAAAATCAATAAGAAACCGAGGAGTAAACCATGAAGAATGGAAAAATAGATCGCCCCTTTTTGATTGCTTTGATGATATTAGCGGGTATTGGGGTGATTATGGTATTCAGTGCCAGCATGTACTCATCCACAATCAGTGGTGAAAAAGGCTACGCCCTGTTCTTGAAACAACTGGTTTTTGTCATTTTGGGTGTGACTGTCATGGGGATTATGAGCAGGATCGATTACCGGATTTATAAAAAATACTATCTGGTGGGCATTGTGATTTCCGTTTTTCTATTGATTATTGTTTTAATCCCGGGAATCGGGCTGAAGGTAAATGATGCCAGGCGGTGGATCGATTTTAAAGTGACCACCTTCCAGCCATCAGAATTAGCCAAGGTTGCTGTAATACTTTATTTCAGCACCATTATTTCCCGAAAACCCGGTATTATTAAAGAAAACATGCCATTTTTATTAAATTGCATGCTGCCGCTGGGGCTGATCTGCGGGCTGACGGCCATTGAACCATCGCTAAGTGCAGCCATGGCCATTGCTCTGGCCGCCGGTGGGGTGCTTTATTTTGGCGGGATAAAATTTAAACTTTTCTACCCCTATCTGGGCTTTGGATTATTGGCGGTGGTCGGTTTAATGATCGCCGAACCCTGGCGACTCGATCGTTTCAATGTTTTTTTGGGCAAAGGTGGGTATGATTACCAGATCTCCCAGTCGCTGTTAGCGATTGGGACGGGTGGAATTTTTGGCCGGGGCTTGGGTAATGGCAAACAGAAGTATCTGTTTTTACCGGAGTTACAGAATGATTTTATCTTTGCCAACATCGCCGAAGAATTCGGTTTTATTGGCTGTTTGCTGGTTTTGGGGCTGTATGCCTTTGTCATCTGGCGGGGCTTTCAGATTGCCCAAAAATCTCAGGACACCTTCGCCTATCTGTATACCAGCAGTGTTATGCTGCTACTGGCATTTCAGGTATTGGTTAATATTGGGGTGGCTTCAGCCATTATCCCGGTAACCGGGATGGCCCTGCCTTTTATCAGTGCCGGTGGGTCCTCGATGGTTATTCTATTCGGGATGATGGGGCCGATTCTGAATATTTCCAGAAATGTTGATCTTGGCAAGAAATTGGAGCTGACCAGAAAACCAGCGGCGAAAAAGAAAAAGATTGTGAGGTAGACGGTGAAAGTACTGATTGCAGCTGGCGGAACCGGGGGACATATTTATCCGGGACTGGCCATTGCTGAAAAGATAAAAACAGAAAATCCCGGCGCCGAGATTATTTTTATTGGATCACTGGTTGGGATGGAAAAAAATATAATTCCCCAGTATGGCTATCCGATTGAGTATATTCGGGTCAGGGGCTTTGAACGAAAAGCTTCCCTGGAAACTCTGGCAGCGATTAAAGGAATTTTTGACGGACTCAGCGATGCCAAAAAAATAATTGCCAAACATCAGCCCGACCTGGTGATTGGTACTGGCGGCTTTACCGCTGGACCCCTGCTTTTAATTGCCAGTCGTCGAAAGATCAAAACGATGATTCATGAACAGAATGCCTACCCCGGGAAAACAAATTTGATGCTGGGCAAACGGGTCGACCGAATTGCCATCAGTTTTAATGAGGCAAAACAATACTTTCCCGGAGAAGGCACCTTTCTGGCCGGAAACCCGGTGCGGGCAGAATATTATCAGATCAACCGCTGCGAATTGCGAAAGCACTTAAACCTTTCTGATGCTCAAAAAATGGTGCTGATTATGGGTGGGAGCCAGGGTGCTGGCTCCATCAATCAGAGTGCGCTATCGCTGATTGCATCATATCAGAATCGGGAGGATCGGGTCATTTATCATTTGACCGGGAAAGATCAGTACCAGTTGATCAAAAAAGAAGTTCAAAACCTGGGGCTTTTCCCATCCGGTCATATTTTCGTTGAAGCTTACAGTAATGAGGTGCATCGTCTTTTAGGGGCGGCGGATCTGGTGATCAGCCGTTCGGGTGCCATGTCAGTGGCGGAAATTCAAGCGGTGGGAGTACCTTCAATTCTGGTACCTTACCCAATGGCCGCCGGAAACCATCAGGAATTCAATGCCAGGGTGATTACGGATCCGGGCGGCGGGGTTCTGATTAAAGACAAAGATCTGACTGGAGCGCTACTGATTCAAACGGTTGAAACGCTGTTGGATGACGAAAAAAAACGTCAGACTATGGGTCAAATTACCAAAGCGCTCAGTATAAATAATGCCGGAGATCGGATTTATGATGAAATCAAGAAATTAATGGAGAATTAATGAAACGATCAAAGAAGAAGAAACCCAAAGAAAAAATCATCAATAAACCGCAAAACCACGAGCCGACAAAGCAGGAACTTCGGGAGCAACGGCGTCGGCAACGAAAGGCCAATAAGCGAAAACGGATCATGAAAGGGCTGACTACCATTCTGGTTATTTTAGGGGTAATTGGTGCGATCAGTTTTGGCGCTTATCAGGCTGTTAATCTGGGAATATTTAATGTTGCTGAAATAGAAGTGGTTGGAAATGAGATTGTTGATACTGAGACCGTTGTAAAAGCATCAGGCATCAACGTGGGCGAAAGTATTTTTTTGATCGATGTCAATCAGGCAAATTACAATATTAATGCCCTGATGAATCTGGATGAATTGGAAATTTCAAAGATCATGCCCAATAAGATTCTGATCCGCATGGTTGAGTCGGTACCGATTTGTGCAGTCAATTATGATAACAAGGTTTATTATCTCACTGAAGACAAAAAACTGATTGAAGACGGGGAGTATTTAAGAAAAACGGATATCCCATTAATTTTTGGCAGTGATGCGGTATCGATATCGGAGATCGGTAAGGAAGTGGTGGTTGAGCCCTACTGGCGCTTTGATACCGTTATGAATATTCTGAAAGATTTGAAAAGTGATGGTAACTTGGCAAAGATTTCCGAAGTGCGGATGACGGATGTGAACACTTACGAAATTGTCACTAAAAATGGAACCGTCATTATTCTTTGGGATTATAATAATTATCTCG
This sequence comes from Acetobacterium wieringae, assembly GCF_023700225.1. Taxonomy (NCBI): domain Bacteria; kingdom Bacillati; phylum Bacillota; class Clostridia; order Eubacteriales; family Eubacteriaceae; genus Acetobacterium; species Acetobacterium wieringae. The sequence goes on along the minus strand of NZ_CP097897.1, from coordinate 2,857,392 downwards.
ATAATAAGGCTTACATTCAAACCAATCTGGATAAAAACACCAGTAACATGATTATTAATCTGGTCGCAGGGACAAAACCAGTCATTAAACCCCGCTAAAGATTCTGCTACATCCCGGCATTTCGGCAAGACATTATTGTGAACAATAAAATATTAACGTTATTTTACTTAATTTATTATTCAATAGTTGAAAAATTTGTCAATAAAGGTTAATATAAAGGGGTGAACATTTCTTTAAGCCCGAATGGGGGAAAGCGATGTTTTAAACGATTAAAAGCAACTGAAATTAGCTAAGTGTTTCAGAAAAAAAGATACAAGTAATATCAATTTAGTAGGGAAAGCTGTTTAGTAAGAGGAGGAATAAAAGTGTTTGAATTAGATGGGAATTACGATAATTTTGCAAAAATTCGGGTTATAGGTGTTGGTGGTGGCGGAAATAACGCCATTAATCGCATGATTGAAGCCGGAATGAAGGGCGTGGATTTTATTGCGATCAATACCGATAAGCAAGCCCTGGCCTTAGCTTTGTCTGAAAAGAAGCTTCAAATCGGGGAAAAAATCACTCAAGGGCTAGGTTCTGGAGGAAATCCTGAGATTGGACAGAAAGCTGCTGAAGAAAGCAAAGATGCCATTGCCGATATGATCAAAGACACTGATCTCCTGTTTTTAACAGCAGGAATGGGCGGCGGAACTGGCTCTGGAGCTGCTCCGATTATTGCAAAAATTGCCAAAGACATGGGCATTTTAACCATTGGTGTGGTCACTAAGCCGTTCTCTTTTGAAGGCCGGGTGCGGATGCGTAATGCTCAGATTGCCAGTGAATTTTTACAGGAAAATGTCGATTCGCTGGTAACAATTCCAAATGACCGTTTATTACGAATGGCCGATAAATCAACCTCGCTAAAGGATGCCTTTAAATTGGCCGATGATGTGTTACTCCAGGGGGTTAAGAGTATTTCGGATCTCATCGCTATGCCAGGTCTGATCAGCCTTGATTTTGCCGATGTTAAAACAATCATGAAAGATACTGGACTCGCTCATATGGGTGTTGGCCGGGCGACCGGCGATAACCGTGCTGAAGAGGCTGCTAAACAGGCGATTCTCAGTCCCTTACTGGAAACCCAGATTGATGGCGCAACCGGTGTACTGCTTAATATCACTGCTGGTGAAGACCTGTCATTATTTGAAGTGGATAAGGCTGCCAGCATCGCCAGAGAAGCGTCAGATCCAGATGCCAACGTTATTTTTGGGGCCACCATTGATGAATCGCTTGGCGATGAAATCAAGATTACCGTTATCGCTACCGGTTTTTTATCCGGCGGTGAAAAAGAAAAGAAGGCCGTTATTAAAAAAGTTGTCAAGAGCGCCAATGATTCCGTTGGTGAATTTTCAATTCCAGATTTTCTGACTCAAGAATAATCCCGATGAAATGTCCGTATTGTGCGTTTGATGACAGTAAGGTGGTCGATTCCCGTCCATCTGAAGAAGGAACAATGATTCGCCGTCGTCGGGAATGCAACCGCTGTAATAAACGGTTTACCACCTACGAACGGGTCGAGAATATTCCCCTGATCGTTGTTAAAAAGGGTGGTCAGCGAACAGCCTTCGATAAAAATAAGATATTTAATGGGATGATTAAGGCCTGTGAAAAACGACCGGTGCCCATTGATGCGATTAAAACAGTGGTTGATGATCTGGAACGGAGTCTGTACCAAAGCGAAATGAAAGAAGTGCCATCCTCACTGATTGGAGAACAGGTGATGGTTGCCTTAAAGAGTATGGATCAGGTCGCCTATGTCCGTTTTGCGTCAGTATATCGACAATTTAAGGATGTTGCATCATTTATGGATGAACTGGAACGATTAATTTCCGAAAAACAGACCGAGGGTGGACATGAAACAGTTTGAAAAAACCATAAAGAGCGACGTAATTTATGAGGGTCGGATTGTTAAGCTTAGAGTTGATCAGGTTGAACTTCCTGATGGTAGCTTGTCAAAGCGAGAGATTGTAGACCATCAGGGGGCAGTAGCTGTTTTGGCGGTTAAAGATGGACAGATGCTTTTTGTGAAACAATACCGGATTGCCAGTCAGCAGCTGTTGACCGAAATACCGGCCGGACTGCTGGAAAGCGGCGAAGATCCGGAAGCAGCGGCGATTCGGGAATGTCGGGAGGAAATTGGCTATCGGCCACTCAATCTTTTTAAGCTGGGTGAGTTTATTCCGACGCCGGGTTATTGTACGGAAAAAATTACCCTATTTTGTTCTACGGAGTTTGTTTGGGATCCTCTGGATGAAGATCCCGATGAATTTATCCGAGTTGTTAAAATCCCCGTACGGACGGTGCGAACCCTGTTTATCAACGGACAGTTCATTGACGGTAAAACCGTGGCAGCTCTGGGTTACTATTTCACCATTGCCGCCAGAAGACTGATAGTAGAATAATAATAATGTTCAATGAGGATAGATGGTTTATTTCGATGCAGAGCATTAGAATAAATCATCTATTTTGTATTATACATCATCGCTTCGACTTATCTGATAAACACCTAAGCGAAGGAGCTACAAAAAAGTAAAATTGGTTTGATCAAGTGGCAGCTTCAATGGAAATGCGGTTTGAATAAATCAAAGATGCAATGTCAAATTACGAGGTAAGGATAATGTTTAATTTTACACCAGACTATTTTTATAATCTAATCTTGAGCCTTCCGGGAATACTGATTGCCATCAGTTTTCATGAAATGGCTCACGGCTATGCCGCTGATTCAATGGGGGATCCAACCCCTAAAAATGCCGGGCGATTAACCTTAAACCCGCTGAAACACATCGATCCCCTGGGATTCATCTCAATGCTGCTGTTTCGCTTTGGTTGGGCGAAACCGGTACCAGTCAATCCCGGAAATTTCAAAGATCGCAAGAAAGGCATGATTGTGGTATCGCTGTCTGGGGTGCTCACCAATCTGATTTTGGCATTTTTAGGAATGGCTGCCTATCTGGCAGTGGTTCCGCTTAACAATGAAGTATTGATGCTGGTGCTGCAGTATATTTATATTTACAATATTATGTTTGCGGTCTTTAATATTATTCCGATTCCACCGCTGGACGGATCCCAGATTCTGGTTTTATTTTTACCGCCAAAAGCATTGATGACTTACTATAAATATCAGCGCTACGGCATGATTGCAATTTTTGTTCTGGCATTTACCGGGTTATTGGGACTCATTATCAATCCGGTTATTAATGGGATATCGAGCCTGTTTTTTGCGATATTACTGCCAATTTTTAATCTGATCTGGTCCTGATTATGGCATATGCAGTTAGTTTGGAGACGTTTGAAGGGCCTCTGGATCTGTTAATCAATCTGATCCAGAAAAACAAGATCGATATTTGTGACATTTCCATCGCTGACATCACCAACCAGTATTTATTGCAGATTCGCAGCTGGCAGGACATGGATATGGATGTGGCTAGTGAGTTCATTGTCATGGCGGCCAGACTGCTGGAGATCAAGGCCAAGGCATTACTGCCAAAAACCGAGACCGAGCAGGAAGACGCCGAAGATCTTCAGGCCAGATTGGTTCGTCAACTGGTGGAATATAAGGTCTTTAAAGAGATCAGTCGTTATTTTGCGTCCAGGGAGCAAGAGGAGCTTTGTGCCATTTATCGCGATCCGGAGTACATTCCACAAAATACGGAAGCGGCGCCACTGATTATTGATCCCTACGCCCTGGAACAGTGCTTTAAACGACTCTTGTTTCAGAAGGAAGAGGAGAATGAGGCGATTGCTCCGCCGCAGAAGATCATCCGGGAATTATTCAGTATTGAAGAAAAAATTGCCGAAATAACGGAGGTTCTGGTTCAGGCCGGCGATGACGGAGTCAGCTTTTCAGAGCTGCTGCATCCGAATATATCCCGGGAGGAAGTGGTGGTAACCCTGCTGTCGTTGTTGGAGATGGTTAAAACCAGCGGGCTTAGATTGCTTCAAAATCGGGTGTTTATTGATTTTCAAATACATAGGGAGGTGGAGAAAAGTGAACAGTGATGAACTGGCTGGCGTCATCGAAGGGATTCTGTTTGGTGCTGGTGATGGGGTGTCGGTGTCGGAACTGTGTCGATGTCTGGACAAACCGGTAGCGGAAGTGCAATTTGCGATGGAGATTCTTAGACAGGATTATCAATCACAAGCCAGAGGTATTCGTCTGGTTCAAACAAAGGATACCTACCAGCTTTCCACAAAACCGGAATACTATACGTACATCAAAGAAATTACCCGCCAGCAGGAAAAAACCGGTTTATCCCGGGCTGCTTTGGAAACCCTGGCGATTATTGCCTACCGTCAGCCGGTTACCCGGCTGGCCGTTGATGAACTCAGGGGAGTCAGCTCCAGCAGTGCCATTCAGCGATTGTTGGATCGGGGGTTGATTTGTGATGGTGGCCGTCTGGAAGCACCGGGTCGACCGATTCTTTATAAAACGACCAACGCCTTTTTAAAAACCATGGGCTTAAGCAGTTTAAAAGAAATGCCGGAATTTGAGGTTTTTTCCCAGGGTAAACAGGAAAGCTTTGATCTGGCACTACTCAAGACCAAAACGCAAGATTCAGCAGATTCCAGTGAAGCGTTGCTAGCTGGGATGCTGGAAAAAACCATGGGTGATGCCCGGATTTTGGAGGCAGCCCAGTGAGAATTCAAAAATACATGGCGCAATGCGGGGTGGCATCCCGGAGAAAGTCTGAAGAATTGATCCAGAAGGGCCTGGTTCAGGTCAATGGGATTACGATTCATGAGCCGGGTTTCCCGGTTGAGCCGGAACAAGATGACATTATCGTTGCCGGAAAAAGACTCAATACCTCGGAAAAAATCTATCTTATGGTCAATAAACCCAAAGGGGTCTTATCAACTTCAGAGGATACTCATGGTCGTCAGCGGGTGCTGGATCTGGTGCCGATAAAAGAACGGCTTTACACTGTCGGACGCCTGGACATGGATACCGAAGGTCTGCTGCTGCTGACGAATGACGGCGATCTGACCTTCCGGCTGACTCACCCTAGTCATGAGTTCGTCAAGACTTATATTGGCCTGGTCAAGGGCTGTCCTGACAACAGCTGTCTGGAAGCCTTCCGTCACGGCATCGATATTGAGGATTACCACACTGCCCCGGCTGCCATCAAGGTACTCAAAGTAAACCGACAAACCAGTCTGCTGGAAATGCGGATTCACGAAGGAAAAAAACGACAGATCCGCAAAATGTGCGCAGCGATCGGTCACCCGGTCATTGACTTAAAGCGGGTAGCCGTTGGTGAGCTGACCTTGGGAAAGCTAAAGCCTGGGGAATGGCGGTATTTAAATCATGACGAAATTACTTATTTAAAAGGAGAAAAGCAATGATAAAAATAGGATTTCCAAGAGCCTTTAGTCAAATTCAGGCGTTGTTTCCAGAAAAAGAAAAAGAACGGGATCTGTATATCGTGGCAGAGGACACAGCCAAGTCTGAAGTTTTGGGAGCCGTGCGCTTTTTTTATGGTGAAGAACAGGTTGATATTTACGAGATGATTATGACCTATCAGGGGGATCAGGCGATGGCGGTATTTGATGGCATTATTCGAACCTTGCTTTATAAAATGGCTGAAGAAGGCTGTACAACCCTATCGGTACAGGGGGCCACTGGCGAATTTGCCACATACTTTAAAGATCATGAATTAACAGAAGAAGGGGAAATGCTGATCCATCGGGATTTTGTCGGTGAGTTTTTCAAACCCTGTGCCGGTTGCAGTGATAAATAAGCCATTGCGGGTCACTGATCTGGCTTGGGAATTTTTGCGACCGGTACTGAAACCGGGAGACACTGTAGTTGATGCCACCGCTGGAACCGGTCAGGATACGCTGTTCCTGAGGCAATGTGTGGGTGAAAGCGGCCGGGTTTTTGCTTTTGATATTCAGGCGGTTGCGTTGCAACAGACTAAATGTTTGCTGGATAATAGCAAATCTGCAGATAACGTAACGCTGATATGTGATAGTCACGAATTTATAAGAATACGACTAGCTGATGCCGGGGTAGGCGAGCAGGCTGTTAAAGCAGTCATGTTTAATCTTGGCTATTTCCCCGGCGGTGATCCAGCTATTATTACAGAAGGTGAAACAACGATCAAAGCACTTAATAGCGCATTGCGACTATTATCGACTGGAGGAATGATGACCATCTGTCTCTATCCGGGGCATCCCGGGGGAGCTGAAGAAGCGCAGGCAGTGATTGCCTGGGGTGAAATGCTGGAAGCTCCTTTTGTGGCCCATCATTTTCAAACATTAAATCGAAAATCCCCCCCGACATTAGTCATCATCCAGAGAACGAGGTAGAAATGAAAGATGTTTCAAGTGTAAAAGAAAGCCGGGATATTTTTTCAGCAATTAAGAAGCGCTATCCAAAGCTCAGTAAATCCCATAAATTAATTGCTGATTTTATGCTCAGTCATTATGAAAATGCGGCTGAAATGTCGGCGGTGTCAGTGGCAAAAAGTGTCGGCGTCAGTGAAGCAACGGTGGTGCGTTTTTCGGTAACCTTGGGATATGAAGGTTACCCCGAATTTCGTCGGGCGATAAAAAATGAAATCAACAGCAAGCTGACAACCATCGAGCGGATTGACATGACCCTGCGAAATGAACAAAAAGAAAAAGCCTTGCAGGAAACCGTGCAAAATGTTTTAAAGTCAGATCTATCAAATATCAATGCCACCTTTGAGGAGTTTGACTATGAGATTTTCAAGTCCTGCATTGATCTGATTCTCGGTGCCCGAAAAGTGATTATTATCGGCTTTCGGACGACGACCCTGCTAACTGAGCATCTGGGTTATTATCTTAATCTGATTCTTGATAATGTGCGCGTGGTCAATTATGGGGTGTCCGATATCTATGAGCATTTGATCCGGGTTAATGAAGAAGATGTGGTTATTGCCATCAGTTTTCCCCGCTATGCCCAAAAAACTTACGAGGCGGTTGAATTTTTAAAAAACAAAGGGGTAAAAATCATTACGATTTCAGATAATGAGAATGCACCGATCAATGTATTTACCCAACACCGTTTGATTGCCAAAAGCAATGTTTACTCCTTTGTTGACTCACTGGTGGCACCGCTATCGCTGATCAATGCCCTGGTGATTTCGGTAGGGCTTCGAAATATTGGCAAAACCAGAGAGACCTTTAATGAACTTGAAGAAATTTGGCGAGAGCATTATATTTACACCGGCGATGAATTGGAAAAATAGTTCAGGAAAGGAAAAAATAATCAATGAGTAGGATAGCAGTAATTGGCGGAGGTCCCGGCGGCATGATGGCGGCGGTGACAGCGGCCGAAAAAGGGCATCAGGTTGATTTGTATGATAGCAACGAAAAACTGGGAAAAAAACTCTATATCACCGGAAAAGGTCGCTGTAATCTGACGAATGCTGTTGACATCGGCGACTATTTTGATAGCATTGTTCACAATCACAACTTTATGTATAGTGCCTTATATTCATATACCAATGTGGATTTCATGACCTTTCTTGAGAAAAATGGGGTACCCTTAAAAATTGAGCGGGGAGATCGGGTTTTTCCGGTTTCGGATAAATCCAGTGATGTCATCAACGGCTTTAAGACGGCATTAAAACACAACCGTTGCCAGATTTATTTAAATACCAGAATAATTGATCTGTTAATTGTCAATAATACCGTCAATGGAATTGTGTTGGAAAACGGCGAAACCCGGAGTTATGATGCAGTAATTCTGGCAACTGGTGGCAAGAGTTACCCATCCACCGGTTCGGATGGTAATTTTTTTCAAATCTTGGAAAAAAGCGGGCATCAGATCACACCGTTGTCCCCAGGATTGGTGCCAATTAATAGCAAAGAAGATTGGCCCCGAGATCTACAGGGGCTGGCACTAAAAAACGTGGCTCTTACCCTCTATAAAAAAACACCAAAGGGACAAAAAAAGGTCAAGTCAATGCTGGGTGAGATGCTGTTCACTCATTTTGGGATATCGGGGCCGCTGGTTTTATCACTGAGTTCTTATCTGATGGGGAATACCAAAGATTATAGTCTGGAATTGGATTTAAAACCGGCTTTAAGTATTGATCAAATGGATGCCCGGATTCAACGGGATTTTCTTAAATATCAGAACAAGGATTTTGGAAATGCTTTGGGGGATTTGTTGCCATCGAAAATGATTCCCGTGATGGTAGCCCTGTCGGGGATCGATCCGGCGGTTAAGGTTAACCAGATCACCAGAGAACAGCGACAAAAGCTGGTGGCGTGCTTTAAACAGTTAAGAATCGGCATTGCCGGTTTGCGGGATTTTAATGAAGCCATTATTACCGTTGGCGGTGTGAATGTTAAAGAGGTGGATCCGGGAACGATGGAATCAAAAAAGATTAAAAATCTTTATATCGCTGGAGAGATGCTCGATGTCGATGCTCTGACCGGTGGTTATAATATTCAAATTGCTGTTTCCACTGGATGGCTGGCTGGAAACGCAGTTAAATAGTTTTTTGTAAAGAATTGGAAGAGGGAGAGTAAGATGCAAATTGCCATTGACGGACCTGCTGGCGCAGGAAAAAGTACGATCGCAAAAAATATAGCCCGCCTATAACATGACTTATCTGGACACGGGTGCCATGTATCGGTGTATTGCCCATTGCGTTTTAAATCAGATCGGTGATCGTTTTGATAACGAGGATGATATTATAAAAATTGCCCAGTCGACTGTGATCCGCTTTGAGGGGAATCAGGTATTTTGTAATGAAAAAGATGTTACCCAGGAAATTAGGACGCCCCTGGTTTCCCGGCATACTTCCGATGTGGCCAGGATCAAAGCGGTTCGGGATCTGATGGTTGCTCAACAACGGGAATATGCCAAAGATCATGAGGTGGTCATGGATGGTAGAGACATTGGTTCAGTGGTTTTACCGGATGCGCAAGTGAAGTTTTTTCTGGATGCCGATGTTCTGGAACGGGCAAAACGCAGAAAAATTGAATTGGATGAAAAAGGCAACGGTAAAGCGCTGGCAGAAATCAAAAACGACATCGAGAAGCGCGACACGAATGATCGCAATCGCTCAGAAGGTCCATTGGTGAAGGTTGCCGATGCCATTGTCGTTGACACCACCGGGAAAAGCATCGAAGAAGTATACCAGGAAATGAAAACCTATATTGATGAGGTTTGCCGATGATTTATAAAATTGGCCGATTTTTAACTTATCTGCTTAGTTTGATTCTTTTTCGAATCACCATTACCGGCAAGGAGAACATTCCAAAGAGCGGTGGTGCACTGATCTGCCCCAATCACATCAGTAATATTGATCCGGTCGTCATTTCCTTTACAACCCCCCGGGAAATCCACTATATGGCCAAGGCGGAGCTGTTTAAAAATCCCTTGTTGAGCTGGTTTTTCAAAAAGGTCAATGCCTTTCCGGTTAATCGCGAAAAGGTCGGGGTGGAAACCATTAAGACATCCTTAAAAATTCTCAAGGAAGACAAGGTTCTGGGGATTTTTCCGGAAGGGCATCGGGTTAACCCGGAAGATCGAACCCCACCGGCCAGTGGTTTTGTCGTCTTTGCGATCAAGACAAAATCGCCGATTGTTCCGGTGCGGATCAAAGGACACTACCGGTTTAGAAGTAAAATCGAAATTATTATTGGCAAGCCCGTTTATCTGGAAGAATACTATGGAAAAAAACTGACAGATGAAGAAACCCGGCAGCTCAGTGAGAAAATTATGGATACAGTTTATGGATTGGAATTGACTTGAGGTTAATATGGAAATAATTATAGCCGACAAGGCGGGTTATTGTTTTGGAATCGAAAACGCCATGAAAATGGTTCAGGATACACTTGAGTCCGGTCCGGAAAAAATATATACATTGGGACCCATCAGCCATAACCGTCAGGAAACCAACCGTTTGGCTGATCAGGGCGTAACAATTATTGCAGACGAGGATATTGTAAACATTGATAGCGGCTGTATCATTCTGCGCTCACATGGGGTTGGCAAGAATATTATTGAAGCGATCAGGGAAAAAGGACTTCCTATCATCAATGCCACCTGTCCTTTTGTTCGGGCGGTTCAAAAAAAGTTGAAAGCCATGATGCGGCCGGATATCAGATCGTTATTGTGGGAAACAAGGATCATCCGGAGGTAATTGGAGCTAACGGCTGGTGTAGGGAAAAAGCTTTAATAATTAATGATATAAATCAGTTGGAAAATATTGAAAGATATGATAGAATATGTATCGTGGCTCAGACCACCATCATCGAATCCAGATTCAATGAAATTTGTGATGCGATCCGGTCAAGAGTCAAAGAAGTTGTTATATTTAATACTATTTGCAGTGCCACCGCTGAAAGACAAGCAGCGGCAGCAAAAACTGCAAAAGAAGTAGAATATATGATCGTAATCGGTGGATACCACAGTTCGAACACCCAAAAATTGGTGGATATCTGTAAATCCCATTGCGAAAAAACTTGTCACATAGAAACCATCCGGGATTTAGATCTCTCTGAGGTAATGAAATACCAAAAAATTGGTATTACGGCAGGAGCGTCAACACCGGATTGGATCGTTAAGGAGGTATTGGAAGGTATGGAAGAGCAAAACAAAATTGCTGAGGAAAACGTGGTCGTAGAAGTGGCGACTGAAGAACAGCCACCTGTTGTAGTTGAGGAAGTGGTGGAAACCATTGAAAAAGACGAGTATGATGATGCTAATTTCGATTTCGCTGCTGAAATTGAAGAATCATTAAAAACAATTCGTCGGGGTGCTGAAATCGAAGGTGAAGTTATCCACATTGCCGAAGATGAAGTAATCTTAAACATTGGCTACAAAGCAGATGGTATCATCAAAAAGAATGATTTCACATGGAGAAGCGATGAGGTATTATCTGAACTTGTACAATTAGGAGACAAGGTTTGGTGTATCGTAACGGATTTAAATGAGGGTTCAGGAAATGTAAAACTTTCAAAAATCAAATATGATAACCGTCTCGTACAGAAACAGTTAAGTGACGCCTTTGATAATAAAACGATCTTAGAAGGAACAATCAAAGATATTTCTGGAAATGGTTTAATTGTTGATATCGGATTTACCGATATTTATATGCCAGCTTCACAATATCATGTTCGTTACGTTAAAGATTTGAACACCCTGATCGGCGAAAAAGTTAAAGGGATCATCATTGATTACAATCCTAAACGACGTCGTGCGATTCTTTCTCAAAAAATTATTCTGGAAAAAGATATGAAAGAACGTCGGGAACAAGTCAAAGAAATGAAAGACAAGCGTTTTGACGAATTAAACGTGGATGATGTCGTCAAGGGTGTGGTTAAAACCATTACGAACTTCGGAATCTTTGTCGATCTTGACGGTATCGATGGGTTTGTTCATCGCTCCGATCTGACTTGGGAAAAAATTAATGAGCCGAAAGATATTGTTGAAAAAGGCCAGGAAATTGAAGCCAAGGTAATCGCTAAAAATGATGAAGACAAAAAAATCAAATTAAGCGTTAAAGCATTAATGGATCGTCCCTGGGATGATTTCATTGCTAAATATAATGTTGATGATGAAGTAGAAGTTACCATCACGAACATTTTAGATTTTGGTGCCTTTGCTGAAGTGATTCCAGGTGTTGAAGGTTTAATTCACGTTTCTGAAATCAGCTACAACCGGGTTGAATCGGTTGCTTCAGTTTTAAATACTGGTGATGTCTTAAAAGTAAAAATCATCGGCATTAATCCTGAAAAAGAAAAAATCAGCTTAAGTAAAAAAGCAACTGAAGAAGCGCCTGCACGTCCGGCTCCTACACCACGAAGCAGTAACAGCGGCAATGCCAGCTCAGGTGATCGCGAAAGATCCAGCAACTATGGTGGCGGTGATAGAAATCGTAGACCGCAACAAAACCATAGCAGCAACAATCGGAATAAAACAGTTTATGAAGAAACCGCTAATGTAACTCTTGGGGATTCATTCGGTAACTTATTCGATGGTCTTTTCGGAGATAGCGAAGACGAAAAATAAGAATGCATTAATTAAAAGATCCATGCTCTGGTTTTCCGGAGCTTGGGTCTTTTTTTGAAACTTTTTTTATTTACCTCTTGAAAAATTTAAAATTCGTGCTATAATGACATTAAATCCCGGTGGAATACTCGGAAATAATCCAGGGAGGTGTTGCAATTGAGACTTTCAACAAAAGGACGATATGGTGTGCTTGCCATGGTGGAATTGGCGCTTCAATTTGGAGATGGTCCGGTTTCAATTAAGGAAATCGCCGAAAAGCAAAATTTTTCGGATTCTTACATGGAACAGCTTTTTTCAACCTTAAAAAACGCCGGTCTGGTCAAAAGCATTAGAGGTGCCCGGGGTGGCTATGTGTTAGCTCGGGAGCCTGGTGATATTACTGTTGGCGAAATTATCAGAGCACTTGAAGGTCCGATCGAATTAGCAGAATGTATTGATGGCGGTGGGAAGCTTACCTGTGTCAAATCACCGGAGTGCGTGACCAGAGGGCTTTGGAAAGATATTAGCGACAGTATCAGTAATGTCATTGACAATCGCACATTACAGGACTTATTAAGTAAATAATCAAGAAAGAGGTAATTGTTATGAAACGAATATATTTAGATCATGCCGCAACAACGCCAGTTGATCCAGCCGTTGTTGAAACCATGTTGCCATTTTTTACCGAATATTTCGGAAATCCTTCTTCCGTTTACACCGAAGGCCGGGGCGTTAAAAAAAGCATTGAGGCAGCCCGGCTCCAGATTGCTAAAGCCATCAACGCCGATCCCCGGGAAATTTATTTTACCGGAAGTGGATCAGAAGCCGATAACTGGGCCATTAAAGGCATTGCCATGAAAAATCAGGCTAAGGGAAAACACATTATCACTTCTACCATCGAGCATCATGCGGTGCTTCACACCTGTGAATATCTGGAAAAGCAGGGCTTTGAAGTAACCTATCTGCCGGTTGACGAATATGGCTTGATCTCGTTGGATGATTTACGAAATGCCATCCGCAAAGACACGATTCTGGTGACAATCATGTTTGCCAACAATGAGATCGGAACCATTGAACCGATCAAAGAAATTGGCGAGATTGTCAAGGAAAAAGGAATTATTTTTCACACCGATGCGGTTCAGGCCCTGGGGAATATCCCGGTTGATGTAAAGGATTTAAACGTTGATTTATTGTCGGTATCGGCGCATAAAATATACGGCCCGAAAGGGATCGGTGCTTTATTTATTCGAAAAGGGGTACCCATTGATAATTTAATCCATGGTGGCGCTCAGGAGCGAAAAAAACGGGCTGGGACAGAAAATACCGCCGAAATAGTGGCTTTTGGTAAGGCCGCCGAAATGGCCACGGAACAGCTTGAAGAAAATGCTGCTCATATGAAGAAATTACGAGATTTGCTGATTAAAGGGGTCATGGATAATATCCCGCAGGTTCGTTTAAACGGTCATCCGGAAAAACGGTTGCCCGGAAATGTGAATTTCTGTTTTGATTATATTGAGGGGGAATCGATTCTACTCAGTTTGGATATCATCGGCGTGGCTGGATCCAGTGGGTCGGCCTGTACATCAGGGTCGCTGGATCCATCCCATGTGTTGCTGGCGATTGGCTTACCGGCGGGAGTTGCCCACGGATCACTGCGACTTACGATTGGCAAACACACAACAGCAGAAGATATTAACTATGTAGTTGACAATCTGATCCAGATTATTGAGCGTTTGCGAAAAATGTCCCCAATCAATGCCGATTGTCCGATTGATGATGCGGTTTTTGATAAAGCCGACCACCACCATCATTAAAAATAAACTAAACTATAAATAAGGAGAAAATAAAATGGAATATACAGATGTAGTAATGGAGAATTTTACCTGTCCCAAACACGTGGGTGAGATTGAAGGAGCAAACGGTATTGGTCAGGTTGGCAGCCCTGCTTGTGGTGATATTATGAAAATCTTCCTGAAGATTAACGATGACGGTATCATCGAGGATGCGTCCTTTAAAACCTTTGGCTGCGGGGCTGCAGTAGCCAGTAGTAGCATGGCTACCGATATGATTATCGGTAAGAGTATTGAAGAAGCGGGAAAATTTAAAAACTCGGATGTCGTTGATGCCTTAGGCGGATTGCCTGCTGAAAAAATTCACTGTTCAGTGCTGGCAGCGGAAGCGATTCAGGCTGCGATTGAAGACTATCACAATAAAAAAGCACAACAATAGTCATATAGACGGCAAAGACGCAGTTTCTGTTACTGGAGACTGCGTCTTTCTTTTGAAAATATGGAGGACTTCGCATGAGGAATAATAAACTATTTCAGGTTTCAACGCTGACGGCTTTTAAAAACAAAGGGTATGATGGAATAATCTCGATAAAAAAGATGTTAACCTTTGGCGACACCGGATTTGGCACGTTTGATAAACTCAATGGCGAAATGATTGTTGTCGATGGCGTGGTATATCGTGCGTTAGGAGATTGCTCCATTGAAGTGGCGGGTTTGGCAGACACAACACCTTTTGCAACCCTGGGTGCTTTGGGGAAATGTGAGGGTCAGATATTGGCAATAAACGGCGATATGATTTGTGCGGGTGAAAAGCTTAATCACGCTATTGCCCATCCTGAAAACCCGATATTGGCCAGAATTTCAGGGGAATTTGAGAGTATTGAGATTCATGGAGTGTGGCCCCAGAAAAAGCCCTATGAAGCGCTGGATAGAATTGTCAGTGACCAATCGGTGGTGGTTTTAAAAAACATTAACGGTTGCCTGGTAGGGATTTTTTTGCCCGGCCTCGGCGCAGGGTATAAACGTGGTGGGGTGGCACTTTCATTTTATCTCTGATGATAAAAAAATCGGCGGCCATGTCAATCATTTTAGCGCCAGGCATCTCAATGTAGCCTTTAATGTTAAAGATGAATTGGCGATTATTAAATAGAAGTTGCATTAGAGCGTCCTTTTGTTTACAAAAAAAGAAAAATCGACATTGCCATAAAAAAAATAATAGGGTAAGATAAACAATAATAGGGTAAAATAAACACAATGACAAAAAAGAAAGGAACACAAAATGAAAGCGAACATTTTACTCAATGTGGTGGTTATTTCTCAAAATAATGGCCGACGTCATGGACTGGTCAAGAGTCTGGTGGTGGTGGATCACGTTGTGAAATATCTGGTGATCAATCCCGGCGGTATTCTCTCCAAGGCTCAGTTTTTCAAACCTGAAAATATTGTCGACGTTAATTACAAACGGATGGTGATCGGAAACGAAAAAGACATTATTAAAGTCAACGGCAAAAAAGTGAAAGCGTATCTGGAAGAGGCTTTTCCACTGATGGATTATCAGGTCGTGGATATAAACGGGGAGGCTTTTGGGCACGTGGTCAATGCGACCATTGAAGATGATACATTTGCTATTACTGAATATGAAATTTCCCGAAGTTTTTTTGATGACATCGATCATGGCTTTGCGATCATTCCGGCCGCTGATCTGGTCTATAAGGATCAGGTCTTATATTACGAAAAAGAGATGTTTGATATCGGGTTTAAAAATCAGGGGACAGGCATCGCCAATAAATTGCTGGGGGTTAAATAATGGAAGATTCATCAAACAAAAAGAGATTGTTATTTCTTAACCTTATTGTCGTCGTTTTAATTGCGGCGCTGTGCTTTTTTATCTGGCCAACGCTGGCCGGAATGTTCGCACCCTTCTTTTTTGCGATTGTGTTGGCTTATCTGCTTAATCCACTGGTCAGGATTCTTGAAAATAAAGGGTTAAGCCGGGGCAGTTCGGTATTGATCGTGTTTTTTGCGGTTCTGGCACTGGTGATTGGCGCTTTCATGAGTTTTATTCCCAGTCTGATTACCAATATAGCCAGTATGATCAAGAGCATTCCAAGCTTTGTAACGCAGACGCAGACCTACATAACCAATCTATCGGACTATATTTCAAATTTTACTGGATATGATATTACTCAGTTTTTCAATCTGGAGCAAGTGTTGGGAAATGTCCTGCAGGGATTTGCAACAGCACTTCAGGGGATTTCGAATGCGCTGATTCAGAACAGTGGGCAGCTGATGAACATTATCATTGTTCCACTGGTGACCATTTTTCTGATGATCGATAAAGAATTCTTTATTAAGGGGATTATGTATCTGGTTCCACTACAGTATCGTAATAGTATGCTAAAAATGTGTTGTGATATTGATCTGGTCATTGGCGGTTTTATCAAGGGACAGGGTTTGACTTCGCTGATCGCTGGGATTGCCACCGGGATTGGAGCTTTTTTTCTGGGACTCCCCTATGCCAGTATTATCGGCGTAATCGCCGGGGTTACCACGATGGTGCCTTATTTTGGACCAGCGGTGGGTACCATTGTGATTATGCTGCTGGTACTATTCACCAATCCAATGCTGATGATTCCAATGTTGATTGTGATTGGCGTGGTTCAGGTAGTGTGCGGCAATTTTTTGGCACCAGCCCTGATGTCCGGCAATGTGGGGCTTCATCCGGTCTTTATTATTTTCTCAATCTTCTTTTTCGGCGCCATGTTTGGCGGTGTCGGGATGATTATGGCAGTGCCGATAATGGGTACGATTAAGGTAATTGGTGGTTATATTATTTCCTTATTTGCCTCAAAAGACGTCACGGATCTAAAAAAGGATTGACATTTAAATATGGAATTAATATAATCATCCTTACAGGTTAATATTAAAATGCATTGAGAACGAAGGCTCTAAATACAACCATTGCAGAGAGAGAGACGCGGCTGAAAGTCTTTTATCGTTGGTTTAGGGTTGCCCCGTTTGAGCAGCTGAAGAAGAAAGTCGTAATCCCATATTCGATCAGTATTTTCAGTCGGGAAACCGTTATTTAATAAAGTGAGTTGCCAATGATTTTGCAGCTAATTTGGGTGGTACCGCGGATTAAACCGTCCCTTGCAGACTTGCAGGGGATTTTTTTGTTTTTACAAACACCGGAAGGCATTAAAAGCTTTTAAATTAGAAAATCAAAATTTGAATAGGAGAAAAAATGAAACCATTAGGATTAAATGAAATTAGAGAAAAATATCTGGCATTTTTTGAAGAAAAGGGGCATCTGCGGTTAAACAGTTTTCCGTTAGTGCCCATTAATGACAAGAGCCTGTTACTGATCAACTCGGGGATGGCACCGCTGAAACCCTATTTTACCGGCGACGAAATTCCGCCTCGTAATCGGGTTACCACCTGTCAGAAGTGTATTCGTACCCCGGATATTGAAAATGTCGGAAAAACGGCAAGACATGGTACTTTTTTTGAAATGCTGGGAAACTTTTCTTTCGGCGATTATTTTAAAAAAGAAGCGATTCCCTGGGCTTGGGAATTTTGCACCAAGGTGATGGAAATACCGGAAGATAAGATCTGGATTACTATTTATTTGGATGATGATGAAGCCTTTAAAATCTGGAATGAGGACGTCGGTATTCCCAAAGATAAGATTGTCCGGATGGGAAAAGAGGATAATTTCTGGGAGCATGGTTTAGGACCCTGTGGTCCCTGTTCCGAGCTTTATTTTGATCGTGGCGAAGAATTTGGCTGTGACAGTCCCACCTGTGGGGTTGGCTGTGATTGCGACCGCTATGTTGAGTTCTGGAACCTGGTCTTCACCCAGTTTGATAAAGATGAAGCGGGCAACTATAATCCCTTGCCTAAACCCAATATTGATACCGGGATGGGGTTGGAACGTTTGGCCGTCGTGATGCAGGGGGTCGGAACGATTTTTGAAATAGATACGGTTGGCCATGTGCTCAACTATATCTGTAAAAAAGCTGGAGTAACCTATGGCGATGACCCACAGGATGATATTTCCATCCGGGTTATCACCGATCATATCCGCAGTGTCACCTTTATGATTGCTGATGGCGTCATGCCGGGAAATGAAGGCCGTGGCTATGTCTTGCGGCGACTGCTTCGCCGGGCTGTGCGACACGGAAAATTATTGGGAATCAAGGATCTTTTCCTTTATGATGTAGCCAAAGAAGCCATCCGGGTTTCAGAAGGTGCTTATCCCGAACTCAAAGAAAAGCAGGATTTTATTCAAAAACTGATTCGTATTGAAGAAGAACGGTTTAAAGAAACCATCGATCAGGGTCTGGCATTGCTCAATAAAGAACTGGATAAAATTATTGAAATGGAAGAAACCGTCTTCCCCGGCGGTGGCGCCTTTAAACTTTACGATACCTATGGTTTTCCCTATGATCTGACGAAAGAAATTGTTGAAGAACGGGGCCTGACGATTATCGCCGAAGAATTTGAAAAAGAAATGCAGGCCCAGCGGGAACGGGCTCGACAGGATCGTCTCAATAGCGATTTAGCAGTGTGGGCCGATGATCCCTTTAATCCTCTGGGGCCGGATGCAGTCAATACCTTTGTGGGCTATGACAACCTGGAAACGGAAGGGTCTATCATCGGGCTTTATGTCAATGAAACCCTGGTGGAAGAAGCCAAAGCCGGCGATGAGGTGCTCGTCCTTCTGGATCAGACTTCGTTTTATGCTGAGAGCGGGGGTCAAACCGGTGATCGCGGCGTTATTCAAAAAGGTGATGGCTTGATCGAAATCCGGGATTGCAAAAAAGGCAGTCTGAGCCGACATATTCATTCGGGTATCGTTAAGTCAGGAACCTTTAAGGTCGGCGAAAGTGTGATGACTGAAGTGAACAAAGATTTGCGCGATGCGGTCCAACGGAACCATACCTCAACCCATTTGCTGCAAAAAGCCCTGAAACAGGTGTTAGGTGACCATGTCGAACAGGCCGGATCATTTGTCTCGCCGGATCGGTTACGTTTTGACTTCAACCATTTCCAGGCGATGACCCGGGATGAGAAACGTCAGGTTGAGGATATTGTCAATGCAGCGATCCTGGCTGCCTATGATGTGTCTATTTTTGAAACCAATATCGATAAGGCCAAAGAACTGGGAGCAACAGCTCTATTTGGGGAGAAATACGGCGAAATCGTCCGGGTAGTTAAAGTTGGCGACTTCAGCACCGAGCTTTGTGGCGGCTGTCATATCAGTAATTCAGCCAAGGTGGGGATGTTTAAGATCATCAGCGAAGGCGGCGTTGCTGCCGGTGTCCGTCGGATTGAAGCCGCAACCGGTTTTAATGCCTGGCATCTGGTCGAAAAAATGGATGATACGCTCATTGAGGTCTCCAATCTGATGAAAACAAATCCCGATCAATTACTTGAAAAGGTAACAGAATTGACGGAAATCAACAAACAGAAAGAACGCACCATTGCTGAACTGAAACAGAAATCAGCCGGTAATGCGATTATGGACATCCACCAGAAAATGATCGTCATCAGTGGCGTTCAGGTTACCATCGCGGAAGTAGAAAAAATGCCGATGGAAGAGCTGCGAACGATCGGCGACTTACTCAAAGACCGGATGGGTTCTGGGGTGGTGCTGTTAGGCAGTGCTCTGGATGGCAAGGTTAATTTTGTGGCAACAGCAACTCCGGATATTGTCAAACGCGGCTTCCATGCCGGCAAAGTCATTAAAGAAGTGGCGGCAGTAGCTGGCGGAGGTGGTGGCGGACGTCCGGATATGGCGCAAGCTGGGGGGAAACTTCCAGAAAAACTGGCAGAATCCCTGGCAAAGGGAGAGACATGCATTCGCGAGCAATTAAACTAATTTATTAAGAATAAGAAAAATTACGTCATATGACTTGTCTTTTCTTTTGCTTTGGGTTAAAATGATATAAATTGATTGTGAAGGAGGTCAGATGACAATGGGAGAAAATACGGTGATTGATCGAGGAACCATTATGTTTGAGGTCGATAGCGAAAAGTCTCAGAAGATCGACGAAGTGATGCGCAATGTACATAAGGCTCTAGTTGAAAAAGGGTATAACCCCGTCAATCAAATTGTAGGTTATGTCATGTCAGGAGATCCGACCTATATCACAAGTCACAGAGAAGCGCGAAATGCCATACAGAAAATTGAGCGGGATGAGTTACTCGAAGAACTTGTACGACGTTACTTAAAAAGTATTTAGTAGGCTGAAAATTTGGGGCTGTCTCAACCGAGGCAGTCCTATTTTGTTTTGCTTAGGTTAAGGAAAACAAAGGCGCACAAACATTAAGCTTGTGGTTAGGAAACGATTTGCAGATGAAAATGAATACGCTTGGTAATACCGGCATTATGGTATCGCGAATGTGCTTTGGTAGCTTGACCATAGGTCCCCTTCAGAAGAACAAACCCCTTCGGGAGAGTCGGGAAATCATCGCTGCCGCCTTAGATGGTGGCGTGAATTTCTTTGATACCGCCGATCTCTATAATAATTATGATCACTTGCGGCAGGCAATTCAGATGCAGCATGAGGTGGTGATTGCTACAAAGTCCTATGACTATACAGCAGTTGGGGTCCAGAAAAGTCTTCATCGGGCCCTGACTGAGTTGGGTCGCGATTATATTGATCTTTACCTGCTCCATGAGCAGGAAAGTCGCAAAACCATCGAAGGTCATTGGGAAGCCATCGAGGCGTTGATTGCTGCAAGACAGGCGGGAAAAGTCAGAGCCATTGGGATTTCCACCCATCGGGTGGAAGGTGTTTCTGGGGCCAGTCTTTTTCCCGAATTGGAGGTGATTCATCCACTGATCAATTTGACTGGCATCGGTATTGAAGATGGAACGACGGATGAAATGGTCGCCGCCATTCATCAGGCCAAAATCCTGGGGAAGGGCATTTATGGGATGAAGCCATTAGGTGGCGGGAATCTGCTTTCTCAAAAACAGGCCAGTTTTGAGTTTGTTTTAAATTTAAGCGATCTGGATGCCATTGCCATTGGGGTTCAATCAGTTGACGAAGTGCAGTATAATGTAAAAAAATTTAACGGTGAAGTGATACCCGAAGGGTTGGAGAGTGCGGTTGCCAGTGCTCCCAAAAAACTGCATATCAGTGACTGGTGCAGCGGTTGCGGGGAATGTGTGCGGCGTTGTAACCAGCAGGCCCTGAGCGTAGCGGATGGCAAAGCTCGGGTGGATCAAAAGAAATGTGTGCTTTGTTGCTATTGCAGTGCTGCCTGCAGTGATTTTTGTATTAAGGTGATTTAAACAGCCAAAATAAACAGATGGGATTATGAATGGAAAGAATTTTAGGAATTGATGTCGGCGACAAACGGATTGGGGTGGCTGTGACGGACCCCTTACAGATTACTGCCCAGGGGGTGATGACCCTTAAGCGAAAGACCCGGGATGATGATTTAGAAGCGTTTCGTGACCTCATTGCCAGATATGAGATCAAAAAAGTAGTAGCCGGACTGCCCCTGAATATGGATGGTTCAGAATCGGCTCAAACCCGAAAAACAATAAACTTTTGTCAGTTTATCAAGAAACGGCTGAAGATTGAAATCATCTACATTGATGAACGATTAACCTCATCCTGGTCTGAAAAAGTGCTGATCGAAGGTAACGTTTCCCGGGAGAACCGCAAAGACTACATTGATATGCTGGCTGCCCAGATGATCCTCCAATCCTATATGGATCGGGCCGTTAAATAGTTCATAAATAATGGATTGTTTAAGCATAAAAAGGTATAATTACAAGATTATGAACGAAAAAAATAAAGTTGAAAGAGAAGTTGATATGGAAGAAAAAATTATTTTAGAAGATGAAAATGGCGTTGCAAGAGAGTTTGATTTAGAGATTTCATTTCCGCTCGGCGAAAAGACCTATGTGCTGTTAACCGAAGGTGAAGAAAGTGATGATGTTTTTGCTTTCTTTATCGATGAAGACGAAGAAGGAGAAATTCTGGTTCCGGTTGAAGATGAAGCAGAATTTGCTTTAATTGAAGCGGAATATGATCGCATTATGGACGAAGAATACGAAGATTTTGAGGAAGACGAAGATGAAGGTGAAGTTGAGTAAATATCCCCTTGTAAGTGGGATATTTCTTAGCCGACCCAATCGGTTTATTGCCAAGGTAATGATTAATCAGGAAGAGATCGTCGCTCATGTGCCCAATACCGGTCGCATGAGCGAGCTTCTTGTTTCTGGGGTACGGGCCATTTTGGCATGGAATCCGGCGCCGCATCGTAAAACCGACTATACCCTGTTGCTGGTCGAAAAAGACGGCCATTGGGTCTCGGTCAATTCGATGTTGGCTAACCAGATTGCCTACGAATTTTTAAACGCTCAAGCAGATGTTTCAGAACTCAAGCAAGAAGTAACCTACGGCAACAGTCGGTTTGACCTGGCCTGTCTTAAAGGTGGCGAATACGCCTATTACGAGGTCAAAAGCGTCAATCTGGTGGTGGATCAGATTGCCATGTTTCCCGATGCACCAACGGAGCGGGGAGCTAAACACCTTGCCGAATTACTCAGGGCTCACCAGGAGGGTTACCATACTGGGGTTATTTTTGTTGTGCAACGCAATGATGCGAAATCGTTTCAACCGAACAAAAAAATGGATCCCAAATTTTCACGTTTATTGGGTCAATGTCATAGTCTGGGAATAGAGATCCGTGCGCTTTCCTGTGATATTGATGGAGTAAATATAGAAATGATCAGCGAGTTGCCTGTAACTGTTTTTTCAGAAGAGACTGTAAAAGAGGTGTGACAACCATGAATAACCAAAAACAAATTGTGGATGCGCTCAGAAAAAGAGGGAATAAAGTAACCCCTCAGCGTCTGGTTACCATTGAGGTTTTGATGACCTTCAGGGAGCAGCACTTTAGTGTTGAAGAATTATTTCAGGGTGTTAAACAGCGTAATCCTGATGTGGGAATGTCGACCATTTATCGAACGGTGCAAATATTAGAAGAAATGGGACTCATTACCAAACGGAACTTTGATGATGGCTTTGCTCGGTACGAACTCTGTGAGTTGGATGAAAAACACTGGCATCATCATTTAATTTGTTTAAAGTGCGGAAAGGTTATCGAAATGCAAGACGATTTCCTGGAAGTTCTGGAAAAAGAAATCGAAGAAAAGAAGGAGTTTATTATAATCAATCACGAACTTAAGGTGTACGGATACTGTTCGGATTGTTATGGAATAACGAAAGGAGAACAATTTGACTGAAAACAAAAACTTAATAACAACGGGGGCCCAACGACTGGAAGGTCGTTCACGATCCAGACGAAAACCTCAGGCTCAGAAAAACAAAGATAAGCTGAGATTAATACCACTAGGAGGCCTAGGTGAAATCGGGAAGAACTTAAACGTATTTGAGTACAAGGATGACATCATTCTTGTCGATTGCGGTCTCAAGTTTCCCGACGATGATATGTTCGGAATTGATATCGTCCTACCGGATTTTAACTACCTGATCGAAAATCAGGAAAAGATTAAAGGGGTCGTTATCACCCATGGCCATGAGGATCATATTGGGGGGCTGGTTTATCTCTTGAAAAAGATCAATATCCCCATTTATGCGACCAAATTCACTGTGGGCCTGATCGATAAAAAGCTGAAGGAACATGGCTTATTAACAAAAACTACCCGAATTATTGTTAAGCCCAAAGATCGGATTGATATTGGCGAATTTAATGTTGAGTTTATCCGGGTCAACCACAGTATCGCCGATGCTGTGGGACTTTGTATTAAATGTGCAGCAGCAACCGTTGTCCATACCGGTGATTTTAAAATTGATTATCATCCCATTGGCGGCGAAATAATCGACTTGCAGCGATTTGCCAAAATTGGTTCCCAGGGTGTGGATCTGCTGATGTCAGACAGTACCAATGTTGAAGGGGCCGGGTTTACGCCCTCAGAAAGTACCGTGGGACCAACCTTGTATAATTTGTTTCGAGGGGCTAAAGGGAGAATTATCGTAACTACCTTTGCCTCCAATGTCCATCGGCTGCAACAGGTAATTGACGCTGCGGTTGAATATAATCGAAAAGTCATTATTTGTGGCCGAAGTATGGAAAACGTCACCGAAGTGGCCATGGATTTGGGATACATGAAAATACCACCCAACGTATTGGTTCAACTAAAAGATATCAAAAACTATAAAGACAAAGAACTGGTTATCATTACCACTGGCAGCCAGGGCGAGCCGATGGCAGCACTGGGAAGAATGGCATTGGGTGAGCACCGTCACCTGACCATAAAAAAAGAAGATATGGTTATTATTTCCGCATCACCGGTACCGGGAAACGAGAAAATGGTTTCTGAAGTGATTAATAAACTGGTGGAACTGGGATCGGATGTTGTTTACGGACGCTTTGCTGAAATCCACGTTTCTGGTCATGCCCGTCAGGAAGAATTAAAACTGATGATTACCCTGGTCAAGCCCAAACACTTTCTTCCTGTCCATGGTGAAAGTCGGATGCTGATGCAGCATGCTGAGCTGGCCCAAAATGTGGGAATGAATAAAGAAAGAACCTTTATTGCTGAAAACGGCAATATTCTGGAAATTGATAAACGGAGTGTCCAGGTTGTCGGCAAAACTCAGGCGGAGCCGATTCTGGTTGATGGACTGGGTGTTGGTGATATCGGTAATATTGTTCTTAATGACCGGAAGCGATTGTCAGAAGATGGTCTTTTCATTGTAGTGTGCACGATGCATAAAGGCAAAGCGGTTTCAGGACCGGATATTATCTCCCGGGGCTTTGTTTATGTAAGAGAATCAGAAGAACTGATCAATAATGCCCGGGAAGAGGTCAAGAAAGCCTTGATATCTTGTGAAGAAAAGGGTATTATTGACTGGAATTCCATCAAAAATGTGATTCGGGAAAGCCTGTTTAAATATCTCTACGAAAAAACCCAAAGAAAACCGATGATATTGCCTATCTTGATGGAAGTATAAATTGAATCGGGTGATTGTTTAAAAAATTTGATAACAGTTACCACTATAATTTTAAATGAGGAGTAAGGTATGAATGTATATGATGAAGCCAACAATTTGGCACGAGCCCTGAAAGAATGCACCGAATACAAGAATTTTGTAGCGGCAAAAGAAACACTGGAACAGGATCCGGAAAAATTTGAAATGGCCAAGGATTATATGCGCAGACAGATGGAAATTCAGTCCTTTCAAATGCTGGGCAATGAATTATCCGAAGAGCAGATCACGGCGTATAACACCTTAGCCAATACCATTATGGGCATTCCGGAAATTGCCGATTTTTTTCAGGCGCAAATGTATTTTTCCGTGATTTTTCAGGACATTACCGATATTATGGCAAAGGCTGTCGATCTGGGGATGCATCTGTTTGATTCCGAAGAAGAAGGCTGTGGCGCTTAAACAACCATTCAAATAGAAACAATTTTAAAAAGAATATAGGTGCCCACCTCTATCGCGGTCCTATATTCTTTTTATGGTTTTAGAAATGAAAGCAGGTGAACGATGCGTAATCGAAGCAATCAAACCAGACCCTCGTCCCGTAAAACGGGAAAACTTATTGCCATTATACTGTTATTATTAGTCGTTTTTGGCGCAACTGGGATATTCAGTTTTAATTATTTTATTGGTCAAATGTTAGAACCAGTAGGCGAAGGGGAGCTTGCCTATGTTCAAATTGACGATGGGGCCGTGATCAGTGATGTCGCCGAGACATTGGCAGAAAATAACCTGATCCGGGATGCTTTTGCCTTTGAAATGCTGGCCAAGAAAGAAAATACCGCCAACCAGATCCAATCGGGCTATTATGCCTTCAGTCCCACCGAATCCGCTCAACAGATTTTAGACCGTCTGGTCAGCGGTGATGTCGCTGATGCTACCGTGACCATTCCGGAAGGCCGCAATATTTCTGAATTCGCCGAAATTTTAGAAGAAAAGAATGTCTGCGATGCCGATGCCTTTATTGAAGAAACAAAGAAAGTTGCCGAATATCAAAAAAATTATCCGATCCTCAGTAGCATTCCCCTGACTGAAAAAGATGGGGTGAGCCGCACTCTGGAGGGCTACCTCTTTCCTGATACCTATAGCTTTTCACCGGATACTGAGCCATCAGAAGTTGTAACCGCCATGTTGGATCGTTTTGTGGAGGTTTATGATCAGGACTATTTAAAACGAACCAAAGAAATGGGTAAAACCGTGGATGAGATTGTCATTATGGCGTCGATTGTGGAATTGGAAACCAAACTGGTTGAAGATAAAGCCAATGCCGCCAGTGTCTTTTACAACCGGATTGCTGCCAATATGCCGCTGCAGTCTGATATCACGGTGGATTATGCCCGGGGTGAAAAAACAGCCGTTTTAACCACTGAACAAACCCAATTTCCATCGCCCTATAATACCTATATCAATACCGGATTACCCTATGGACCGATTTGCTCTTTTGGCGAAACATCCCTGGAAGCGGCTTTGTACCCGGCTGAAACCAACTATTTATACTTTGTCGCTGATATGAATTCGGGAAAAATATATTTTAATGAAACCTATGAAGAACATCTTCAGGATGTGGAAAAATACATGGGGAATTAGTCAATAATGAAACAACCAGATGGCCCCGTAAAGGGGCCATTATTTTAGAAGATTGAAGGAAAAACAGTGAGTGAAATTGTACAAGATTATATTGAAGACTATCTGAGAGGATTAATTCCGGCAGATCGTCCCCAAATTGAAGAATTCCGCAAAAGAGCCATGGATGATGCGATTCCGATCATCCATAAAGAAGTGCAAAAACACATTGAACTATTGATCGCGGCTCAAAAAATTCGAACCATTCTGGAAGTTGGTACAGCCGTCGGGTTTTCGGCATCAATTTTTGCCCAAGCCATGGGTTCTTTGGGACAGGTGGATACCATTGAACGAAATTTAAATATGGTGGTTCAAGCCGACGAAAATATTACCAGTCTGGGACTGAAAAATCAGATTAATCTGATGGTCGGGGATGCTCAGGAAAAACTGGCCAAATTGGAGAAAACCTATGATATGATTTTTTTAGATGGCGCCAAAGGTCACTATATCCACTTGCTGGATGATTGTTTGCGGTGCTTAAAACCTGGTGGACTATTGATTTCTGACAATGTGCTGTTTAAAGGTATGATTGCCACCAATGAGCTGGTTATTCGCCGGAAAATAACTATCGTTAAACGGATGCGGGTGTATCTGGAAACCATCTCGAATCACCCCCAATTGATAACTAGCATCCTGCCCTTAGGAGACGGGTTGGCAATCAGCTGGAAAAAGAATATTGAAACGATTTAGTTATTATTAATAGGAAGAGAATTTAAACAAGAGTTAAAGAACGGAGAAACATATGAAAAAACCGGAACTATTAGCACCGGCAGGAAATTTTGAAAAATTGAAGTATGCCCTCCATTACGGTGCCGATGCAGTCTATTGCGCCGGCAAGAAATTTGGGCTCCGCGCTAAGGCGGACAACTTTGACAATGAAGAACTGGCAGAGGCTGTTGCGTATGTTCATGAACAGAATAAAAAAATTTATGTCACCTTGAACATGATTCCCCACAATGACGACCTGGTAGGTCTGCCCGACTATGTCAGTGAACTGCAGAGTCTCGGAATTGATGGCGTAATCGTGGCTGATCCCGGGGTTTTTTCGGTGGTTCGGGAAGTGGCGCCGGACTTAAAAATATCGGTGAGCACCCAAGCCAACAATACCAATTGGCGGAGTGTGGCATTCTGGCATGCCCAGGGCGCCAGACGGATTGTCCTGGCCCGGGAGCTGGGCCTTCGTGAAATCCGGGAAATCCGGGAACAGGTGGCGCCGGAAATGGAAATTGAAATATTTGTACACGGTGCGATGTGTATCTCCTATTCGGGACGTTGTCTGCTCAGTCATTACATGACTGGTCGAAATTCCAATCAGGGCGACTGTGCCCATCCCTGTCGGTGGAAGTATCACTTGATTGAAGAAACCCGGCCCGATGAAGCGTTTTCGATTGAAGAGGATGCCAGCGGTTCGTTTATTTTCAACTCCAAGGATTTATGTCTGATTGATGAAATTCCCGATCTGATGAAAGCCGGGGTCGATAGCTTTAAAATCGAAGGACGGATGAAAAGTCTTTATTATGTGGCGACGGTGGTGTCAGCCTATCGTAAGGCCATCGATTATTGTCTTGATCACCCCGGCGTAACTGAGCTTGATGCGAGCTATTATGAGGAGCTTACCAAGGTCAGTCACCGTAATTACACGAAGGGGTTTTATAGTGGCAAAACGACAGCGGCTGACCAGAATTACGGAACTGGCAGTTATACCCGTGCTTATGATTTTGTCGGTCTGGTGCTGGAATATAATGAGCGCACCGGCATGGCCCTGATTGAACAGCGCAACAAGGTGTCAATTGGTGATACGGTCGAGATTATGATTCCCGGAAAAGGTTTTATCAGCCAAACGATTACGATGATGACAGATGTCGAGGGTACAACCATTGAGTCGACGCCCCACCCTAAAATGCGTTATTATCTACAGATGTGCGCACCAGTTAAACCGATGGATATACTACGAAAACAGGACAAAGTTTGATAGAAAAATAACGAAAAAACAGCGTCTCGTTTACATAAAAAATCACGTAAAATTATTATAAAAAGCCATTGACACATCAATTTCAAAGTGCTATACTTCAGGAAGTTTCATAAGTATACTAGGTTAACATCAATAATCAGTTAGTATACTGTTGTTTAGACTCGGACGTATCAAAGGTGATAACAAGGTGAGCCTATTTTGTTGTCGCCTTTTTTTGCGCAAATTTTTTTGATGAATCAAAAGGAGAAAGAAATGTATAACTTTGATCAGTTGCTCATCCTGTTCAGCGCCCTGCTTTTTTTAGTCGTTGTGTTTAGTTTTATTAATGAAAAAACAATCAAACTACCCTACGAAATTGGACTGGTTGTTTTTGGTTTTATCTTTGTCGTGCTTTATATTATTGGCCGAAACCTGAATCTGGTTCATATCCCGATCGAGTTTTTAAATCTCTACCGCGAATTTGACTTTACGGATTTCTTATTTAAAGGTGTACTGTGCTTTATGCTCTTTAGTGGAGCCTCGCGAATTGAATTTGGCGATTTCAAGGCTGACAAGTTTTTAATTGCCAGTATGGCAATAATCGGAACCCTGGTCTCAACAGTGGTGTATGGACTCTTGTTCTTTGGTTTGGGCTATCTGATTCATGTCAACATTACCTTTCTGGAAGCCTGTATTCTGGGAGCGATTGTGGCGCCAACCGATCCGATTTCGGCGATGAGTATTCTGGCCAAGGCGGGTTTACCCAAACGCATTGGCCTGATCATTGAAGGTGAAGCCTTGTTCAATGACGGGGTGGCCGTAGCGATTTTTGCAACCCTGCTGACGGCTTTAAAACTTTCGAGCAACAGTGTCTCCGTGATGAGTTTTACCTGGGGTCTGGCTACCGAAATTTTGGGGGCCGTAGCAGTCGGTTTTATCATCTCTTTTCTGTTGTTTGAAGTGTTTAAGCAGTCAAATGATAACTTTATCAAAATCTTTACCAGTATTTTAACGGTAATGCTGTCTTACCTGGTTTGTGAATACTTTTCGTTCTCGGGTCCCATCGCCGCCGTGATCTGTGGCCTTTACTATGCCACTGCCATTGCCGGACTGCAGCGAAATAATCATATCTGTATGACCGAGGAATTACGTGATTTATTCTATTCCTTCTGGTCAGTGGTCGATAATCTGCTAAACGGGATCTTATTTTTGCTAGTCGGGGTATTATTACTTAACATCAAAAACATCAATACCCTGTCAGTGGGGATGATCTTCACCATTGCCATTGGATCGATTGTTTTCAATACCATCGCCAGACTGGCGGGAGTCTATGCATCAATGATCTTTAATAAAAATCCGCCAAAGAGCAAGGGCATGCCAAACCATAGATTTATTGCCTTTATGACCTGGGCCGGATTAAAAGGCGGCCTCTGCCTGGCTTTGATTATGGGCACCAGTATCTCGCTGACGACCCCAACCTATAACCTGTTTTTGGTAGCGACCTATGCCATTGTACTGTTTACCACCGTGGTGCAAGGGCTATCCGTGGGTAAGGGGTACATCATGCTTAGCGGCAATGGCAGTAAAGCTAAACCCCAGAAGAAAAAAGTCAAAGTTGCCGGCAGTGTGATAAAATAAATTATCCAATGATAATTTGACTTGAAGCAGCACGGTATTCCCGATCGGAAAGACAAGCGCTACTTGTGAATAAGAGCAGAGCCGGTTATAATAAACAAAGAGCTTATCTTATTCGCAAAGTGGAGGAATCATGAGAATATATATTGCTGCATCATGGAAGCATCAGCATGCGGTTGAAATGCTGACTGATTTATTGGAAAGCCGGGGCCACACAATCCTGTCCTGGATCCGGGAAGGGCGGCCGGAAGAAGCCTTTCTTTCGCAAAAAGAGCTGACGCATTTTATTGAGTCAGCTGAAGGAACACGGGTTTTTGACTTTTGCATCGCATCGGTTACCAGTGCCGACCTGATTATCTACGTCGGTCCATCCGGCTGTGATGCCTGGGCTGAAATTGGTGCGGCTTACGGCTCCAAAATTCCAATCTTTGGGCTGCTGGCCAAAGCTGAACAGGTGGGGCTGATGCGCCATATGATAAAAAACTGGTACAGCTCGATTTCGGAGTTGATGACGGCTGTGGATGCCATAAAGTAATAAACGACTAAAAATTAACAGTACCAATGATGGTGCTGGAACTTAAAAATCAAACGGAATGTGTTTATTAGACGCTATCGTATTAACGGTGGCGTTTTTTTATTGCGGATTAAGAAATAAATACATCTTTAGCGGATTAAATAGCGACATTAAACTGGACAGTTGTTTTATTGTCATGTAAAATGATTTTATAAACCATAAAGAGAAGGTGCCTTGAATGTTTAGTATTGCAATCTGTGATGATCAGCGTGGAATCTGTTCGGAAATTGAAAGTATTATTTTAGAATATAAAAAATCGACCCGGCAGGAAATACAAATCGAAGTGTTTTATTCGGCTGAAAAACTCGGTATTTATATGGAACATGAACATAATTTTGATTTAATCTTTCTGGACATTGAAATGAAGGGTTTAAATGGTCTTGATCTGGGTCGCAAAATTCGCGAAGAAATGGACAACCAGGTCACCCAGATTGTCTATGTTTCGGGTAAAGATAGCTACTATAAAGATTTGTTTGAGGTTCGGCCAATGCATTTTCTGTCAAAACCGGTGGAGCCGGATCAGGTAATCAAAGACGTCGAACTGGCCATGAAATTAGCAAACCGT
Organism: Acetobacterium wieringae; assembly: GCF_023700225.1. Taxonomy (NCBI): domain Bacteria; kingdom Bacillati; phylum Bacillota; class Clostridia; order Eubacteriales; family Eubacteriaceae; genus Acetobacterium; species Acetobacterium wieringae. The sequence goes on along the minus strand of NZ_CP097897.1, from coordinate 2,826,199 downwards.
TTAGGCGGTGTTTTCAGTTACAAAAAAGGATCGGAGACACATAAGCTAGCCATAAAAAACATCATCTATTTTCAGAGTGTGAACCGAGAAATTAAAATTGTAACCACAACCGGGGAAGAATTATTTTATGGCAAAATTCAGGAGGTGTTTCGGCAAGTGGCCAAATACCGGTTTATTACCATTCACAAATCCTATATCATCAATTATGAACAGGTTACCAATTTTAAGTATGACGAGGTTGTGATGTCAAATGCGGCTTGTCTGCCAATCAGTCAGTTAAAACGAAAAGAAGTCAGAGGACTGCAGATGAAATACGAACAAGAGAGGTTTCTTTAATGGCGTTAAGCACCTATGAAATGGTATATCTGTTAACCAATATTTTTGGAACCTATATCGTTTATAAATTTATGCATATTTTCTTTGAGACCAAAGAAGTCAATCATAAGATAGAATTCTTATCCTATGTGGGATATTACATATTTATTGCACTGGTATATTTAACGATTAATATACCGGTCGTTACGATGATCGGTAATATCGTTGCTTATTTTGGTTTGTCATTTAACTATAAAGCTGGGATTAAAAGGCGTCTTTTGTCGGTATTGATGATTTATTTAATTGGAATGTGTATTGAGGTGATTGTTGCCTTGCTGAGTGGTTATTTTAATTATTCTTTAATAACCGTTAACAACTATTCGTCAGTATATGGACTGTTCATTTTTCAAATTTTGCTATATCTGGTCATACGCATCCTAAACAATTATAAGAATATCAGAAAAGGAGAAATAATCCCGCTTGCTAATTGGGCAGCAATTATTATAATCCCGATTTCATCTCTATATATTATTCTAACCTTATTTCAAGCAACGGGTCTTTCCTGGGAGCAGATTTTAATTGGCGTGGTACTGATATTACTTGTTAATTTTACAACGTTTTATTTGTATGATGTCATTTCAGCTTCGATGGTCGATAAAATGGATAAAATTTTGCTTGGCCAGCAAAACAAATACTACCAAAAACAATTCGAACTAATGGAGTCATCCTTAAAAACAACGAAAGCAATGCGGCATGATCTGCGTAATCACTTATCGGTTATCTATGCATTGGTTGAAAAAGGGGAAAGAGACGCTTGGTGCTAGAATAAAAATAGTACAAATCGAAATGAGAAAATCCAAAATTAATAAAAACATGGTACGATAAAAGAATCGTACTGAAGGAGGATCTCATTATGGCAAAACAACATGATAAACAATTCAAACTGGATGCAGTCCGGTACTATGAAGAACACAAGGAACTCGGTCTGCGTGGATGCGCTGAAAATCTCGGCGTTGGTTACAGCACGCTGGGAAAATGGAGCAAGGAACTTCAGGACAGCGGCAGTATTGAATGTCGTGGTTCAGGTAATTATGCATCGGATGAAAGTAAAGAAATCGCGCGTTTAAAACGCGAGTTGCGTGATACCCAAGATGCATTGGATGTCCTAAAAAAGGCCATCGGCATTCTGGGAAAATAACCGAAGCGATTTATGTTGAGATTGCTAAAAAGGCGGAAGCTGCTCATCACGAGAAGCGCCGGGTTTCCGTCTCCGGAATGCTGCAAAAACTGGGTGTATCACGAACCGGGTATCGATCATGGATTAACAGAAAACCATCGAATACCCAAAAACGACAGGAAGTTCTTAAAACCAAAATTGAGACCATTTATAACGACTCAAAGCAAAATTATGGAGCTCCGAAAATCACCGAAAAATTGAAACAGAGCGGTGAAATAATTGCTGAGCGGACTGTCGGCAAATACATGAAACAAATGGGTATCAAAGCTCAATGGATCAAACCTTATACGATCACGACTAAAGATTCTGACTTCAGTAAAAAACTCAGAAATATTCTTGACGAACAATTTAATCCCGAACGCCCCAATGCTGTCTGGTGCAGCGATATTACCTATATTTGGACAATGGACGGATTTTTTTATCTAACCAGTATCATGGATTTGTATTCTCGAAAAATCATTGCCTGGACGCTGTCAAAAACAATGGAAGTTTCCTGTGTAATCGACACTGTTAATAAAGCTAAAAGCCGTCGAAATCTCGATGCGCCATTGATCATTCACAGTGACCGCGGCAGTCAGTTCGTTTCAAAAGAATACCAGAAGGCAACGGCAAAAATGCAGCGAAGTTATTCTAAAAAGGCATATCCCTGGGATAATGCCTGCATTGAATCCTTTCATGCCATTATTAAACGTGAATGGCTCAATCGCTTTAAAATCCTTGATTATAACCATGCTTACCGGCTGATCTTTGAGTATCTGGAAACCTTTTATAATACAACTCGAATCCACAGTCATTGTAATTATATGTCGCCGAATAATTTTGAAAAACTTTTTACTAAAACACAAAATGAAAATTTACAAATAGCAGGTTAAAATGTGGGTGTCAAATTCTCATTTTAATTTGTACTAAATCTTGACATAGGACCATTTCAATTAAATCCGCATTAGCATCGACAGAAGATTTAAATTTAATTTCGTATAATGCAGAAACCGATGAATCAAAGTATTATAAAGAAACTGAAATAAGTATTCCAATAGAAGTATTAGACATGACGACTAACAATGTAACTGGCTCTTTTTTAGGAGACTATCAAGTAGATCCACAAACCTATTCTGTTTCGGTTAGGCTAGGTATGTATTTCACTCAAGGACAACAAGATGGGTTTACAACTTTTAGAGTTGAAGGAGTACATGTAGATTATAATGTGTCTGATCCTCAAGCTTGGTTTACAAAGGCAGAAGTCGGTTATCAAATGGAGGGTGTTAGAGCCGACAATCGTAACAATTTAAATTTTGCACACAGTTGGCTAATAAACAATGCTGCAAGAACATGTAATAGAGACTATTATTATCCCAGTCCATATGTTAAAATTACTGGGGAGTGGTTCATTAAAAGAGCTGTTTTTGCTGGTACTTTAGCTCGTAGTACAAGTTCTTGGTCATTTGTACTATATGACTCTTATTGATTTATAGATAAAAAAAGCAATCGAAGTCGGATATATATTAATTATTAGGCAAGCCTAATACAGACCATAGCGACCTCCCACAAAGGATGGTTGAAAACAGCATCTGAGAATGATCAAGTGGCCAGCTAGAATCTGGTAACATTGAGCTAAGGCAATCGTTAGCTCATCCGTGATTTCACAATTAACTATTAGGGACATCAGTTTTTTATAAAGCACAGCATTGTATGGTTATTTTTTCGCAGGAACTTATAAATAGCGGTCATAAACGGACGATGGAAATAATTGCCCGTTTATGACCGTGCGTTTTTAATCTTTAAATATCGGCTACGGTTTCGGGATACTTCATGAGAATTTCTGTTGCGATTTACCAACTGAACCGTAAATTCGTGGCTCAAACGCAAATTTCCGGTTTTCCAACTTTTGTCGAATTAGATCCCAGTTGTAATGTGGTCTTGTTGAGTTGATATTTGAAAAAATGTTAAAATGCGGAAGAACCAATTTCGTACCAATGCTTTCGGTATTTCGTTTCAATTATTCTGTTCTGGTTACAATGGACCAAATCCACTATTATTATTTGAGCATATGTTTTAATTTTTCATATGAAAAGCCCAAAAGCACTGAAGCTGAGTTTCAATGATTCTAATTACCATAAAAAAATATGCTGATCGAGTAATAAGAACTGCACCTGATAAAAATATAAAATGGGAGAAAAGTCTGCTCCGCCCGATTTTAGAGGTGGCAGATGGTGTTGCTTAGACAAGGAGAATGAAGATATGAAGGAAAGAATGATAAAAGTTGCTTTTATGATCGGGTATCTACTATTTTTTATACTGATGGATTTTTGGATTGTATCAATACAGAATAGCTTCTATACGACGGAACTACTGAGCGACGGTTTTTACGTCGATCGCTATTGGTTGGTGACGTTTATTTCATTTTTCAAATGGTTTGTTCTCGGCTTTCTGTTAAATTTTATGAGTAATATTAAAAAAACAAAATTTAACATTGACATCAGTTACCTTGGGATTGCCCTTGCAAGTCTAGTGATCTGTTTATTGATTCGCTTAACACTTATACCAGTTCCAATGATGATCTATGGTAATGGATATTTAATGGCTCAACTCTATTCTTTTGTTCCGATTTTCCCTGGGTTTTTTATGTTTGAAGCTTTCTTTTCAGAGTAACAGCTCTAAATAAAGATAAGTTGATTTCTAATTCGTTGAAAGTGGTATGATGTACACATCAGGTTGGACACAAAATCTTAAAAATAAGTTATAATGATGCTATGAGTGGTAGCTAAGAAACCACCGTTATTCAGAAACCAACGACATCTCCTGACCTATAATTGCTGGATAGCCCAGAAAAAGAGTTTTTACCCTATGAAAATGTGTGGTAGATTTAGGCCAGTAAAAAATATAAAAGGAGCCAGCATCATGAGATTTCTATTTGAAAAATTTCCCGAAAACAACGACTTTGATCCTGAGAATGAGGGTTATCATGCCATTAATGAGCCGAGTTTTTTAAAGCTTTGTTTGATGTCAATTCCAGTTATTCTCATTTCCATGTTTATTATTGGGCTGATGTTAAAGATCCGGCTGGGAGCGGATTATCATTTGAATATGACAAACAGTTGGCGAGACGTTTTTTTGTTCGTAGTTTTGATCCCAATTCACGAAATGCTGCATGTAATACTTTATCCGGATCGGATTTTGTTTACAGAATTTATTGGTGGTTATAAAGGGTCGATTTATCGATCATTTTTTGGCGATATAAAAAAGGAAAGGCTGTTATTACTGCTGATATTTCCGGTCATTATTTTAACGGTTATACCCGTTCTATTTTTAATGATCTCAACTATAAATAATCCTCTTTTGTCAAAAATTGTTATAATGAATATGGTTTTATCGAGTATGGATGTCCTGTCATTTTATGGGATTTTGACCAAAATTCCGGCGAATGCAAAAATTCGAAATAAAGAGACACGCTCATACTGGAAATTTTAATCGCGGAGGTACTTGAAAATGAAAAAACAATATTATCTGGATTTGGGACTACTAATCATAATCCTGGGATTATCGGTTTACTTATTGTTTCAGGTTGATAATCCTATTGACACCATAATTTTGATTGGCTTTGCCGTCATATTCACCTATATCAATCTAAGATTTAGAATTATCTTTAAATATCCCTATGAGGGTAAGCTAAGTATTGGCAATTATTCCGGCTATTTTCAAATTCTGTTGGGAAAGCTGTTGTACATCATTGGCCTATTAAGTCTTACAAATGCGGATTTTGATAAGCCGCATCATTTAATTATCTACGGTTTTATTCCCGTAATCTGGTATCTATCGATCTTCCACAATACGGCTTATATCTGTAACAATTATTTAATCTACAATTTTTCAAGGGTTATTGATATCAAGGATATTGACCGGTACGAGATGAAGAAAAAAACGTTGGATATATATTCTCTAGTTGTCCATATGAAAAATAAAGAAGTGCTTAAGCTGGGCCTGAATGATTTTAACTATCATAAACTTCAATGTGTCAATACCAACGATTTATAGCGAAAAACTTATGACCCAGTTAATGTGTCTGATCCCGATTTTATCTGGCTTCTTTATGTTTGAAGGCTCGCTTACCGTAAAAGAAATTGAAATCAGCTGACTTGGATTACCGAATAAAACCCCTGAACAAAAAATAATACAAGCACGCAAGTACTTCTAGCTCCGGCATTTGCCGGATCTTTTTTTAGTCTATACAAAAAAAGCGGCTGTGGGATAATAAACAAAACGGATACGAGTGAGGACACCCAAATGAGAATATTACATACCGCCGATTGGCATTTAGGCAAAAATATTGAAGGTCATAGCCGGATGGATGAGCAGGCCTGCTTTCTGGCGGACTTTGTTAAAATCGTCAAGGACGAAAAAATAGATCTGCTGATCATCGCCGGGGATGTTTATGACAGCTATAATCCACCAGCCCGGGCCGAAGAATTGTTTTATGAGACCCTAAAGCAATTGTCCGACGGTGGCAAACGGCTGATTCTGGTGATTGCTGGCAATCACGACAATCCCCAGCGGCTTGAAGCGCCGGGACCGTTGGCCCGGGATCATGGTATTCTGATGGCCGGAGTACCCAAAACGATCATCCCCACCGGGGCTTACGGCCAGCATCAGGTGGTGGCAGCGGGAGAAGGTTATGTGGAACTGGAGATCAACAGCGAGCGGGCCGTGATTCTGCTCTTGCCCTATCCCAGTGAAAAACGGCTCAATGAGGTTTTATATGATCTGACCACCGCCGAAGACGAAAATCAAAAGTCCTACAGTGATCGGATTCACAGCTATTTTTCGCAACTGGAGTGCCATTTCAGAGACGATACCATCAATCTGGTGACCACTCACATCTTTGCCATGGGCAGCGAGGAAGCCGGTTCAGAGCGAACCATTCAGCTGGGCGGCACCTATATTGTCGATGGCCAGTGCTTTCCCGAAAAAGCCCATTATATCGCATTGGGACACATTCATAAACCACAGGTAATTCCCGGTACCAATGGCCGGGGCCGCTATGCCGGGTCACCGATTCATTTTAACCGCCGGGAAATTGCCTACGGGAAAAAATGCATAATCGCTGAAATTGTTGTTAGCAATGGCGTTACAGTCAAAAATGAAATCAGTGAAATAGATCTGAAAGTATACAAGCCCATCGAAGTCTGGAAATGTGACAATGTCGATGATGCCATCGCCCGATGCGCGGCCAATGCGGATCGATCCTGCTGGGTTTATCTGGAAATTGAGACGGATCATTATATCCGGGAAGATGAAATCAAAAAAATGAAGGCCCATAAGAATGATATTCTGGAAGTAATCCCCCGGCTGACCACTTTAGAAACTGAGGCTAGCCTGGAAGCCTTGACAGAGAAATCCTTTGGCGATGTCTTTAAAGAATTTTACCGCCGGGAACGGGGCACCGAAGCCGATGATGAGGTGCTGGAACTGCTGCTGTCGCTGGTTGTTGAGGAGGATAAACAATGAGACCGATAAGGCTAAAAATTAAAGGCATTAACAGTTTTCAGGACGAACAGCAAATTGATTTTGAAACCCTGACCGAGGCGGGTATTTTTGGCATTTTTGGCCCTACCGGTAGCGGTAAATCGACGATTCTCGATGGCATTACCCTGGCGCTTTATGGCAAGCTGTCCCGCAACAGCTCCAATTACATCAATGTCAACGACGACAAGGCCAGTGTCGTCTATGAGTTTGTCATCGACGGTGCGGAGGAAAAAACCTATCAGGTCAGTCGGGAGTTTAAGCGCAATAAAAACGAAGGCATCAATCAGGGAAAATGCCAGTTATTGGAATTAAGACCGCAAGGGCCGCTGGTGTTGGCGGATAAAACCACCGAGGTGACCAATGCCTGCGAGGAAATCATTGGCCTGGGTCTGACCGATTTTACCCGAACCGTGGTGCTGCCCCAGGGTAAATTCAGCGATTTTCTGAAGCTGGAGGGCAAGCCCCGCCGGGATATGCTGGAGCGGCTGTTTAATTTGTCCAAATATGGGGATGATCTTGCCAATCGGCTCAAGTCCGAGCGGATCAGGGAAGTGGAAAAGCAAAACCAAATCCTCGGCAGCATGAATACCTATGAGGGTGTTACTCCGGAAGCGCTGGCCGAAAAAAAGCACAGTTATGAAGAAAATCAGCGCCAGCTTCAAACAAACCGGGAAAAGTTTAATACGCTCGATATCCAGTTGTTAGAAGCAAAAAAATTAATGGCCTTGCTGGCAGAGCAAAAAGATACCAAAGCAGCACTTACGGACCTGGAAGCGAGAAGTGCTGAAATAAAAAGCAAGGAACAGCAACTGCGGCTGGGAAAAAAGGCATTAGAGGTGCGTCCCTTTCTGGAAGCCTTTGAAACGCTAAAAACCCAGGTTGAAAGGGGTCGGCGCAGCTTGGCTGACAGCGAAGAAAAGCTGTCCCAATTGTTTGATGAAAAAGAGACATGTGAAAAAAGCTTTAATCAAACCGATACCTATAAAACCGAAAACCTCTTCAAATTTCAGAGCAAGCTGGAAAAGGTGGATGATGCCATTGGCTGGAAACAAGCTCAGCTGGCCCTGGATAAAGAAATTCGTGAGATGAATAAAAAAATGGATGAGGCGAATCATCAAAAAATCAACCTGGAAAATGACAAGACCAGGTTGCAGGAAGAACTGGAAAAAGAAAAAAAACAACTGATTGCCCAGCGACGGGAAGAAAAACAATGTCGGATCGAACCGGACTATCGCCAAAAAATCACCCGGGGGATGGCCGTTACCGAAGAAATAATCCGATTAAAAAATGAAATAGCGGACGATCAAATACGCCTTAATAAAAACCAGACTGAGATCAATACATTGCTTGAAAGCGAGAAGAACCTGGAAGCGCAGAAGCAGGTAAAAGAAGCCGAGCAAGCAGTTGTTGAGCAGGAGCTTATTGCTCTCGAAAAGGCCCGGCCAGCGAGCTGGGATAGTATCGGAAAGGAAAAGGAAGCGGCGCTTCACTGCCAGAATCTTTTTCTTAAACAACAACAGGCAAATGCAAGTATGATTGCGTTGGAAAGTCAGATCGATGCCCTGATTCAGACCATTGGGACAAAAAAGGCGGCGGAAAAGCTTTTAAAAGAAAAGATGGCAGCAGTGGAAGAAGAACTGATCCAGCTGGAAAACAAGAATTTCGGCCTTAAACTAAGAGAATTGTTAAAGGATGGAAAACCCTGCCCGGTTTGCGGCGCAACAAAACATCCTTTCGCCGAGGATCGGGATGAATCGGATGACGCCATTCGCAAGGCGGTGATAAAAAAAGCCCACCAGCAACAGGAGCAGGAATTAAGCGAACTGACTGCTGAAATTGCCCAGCTAACCGGCAGTTTCACCACCTTGGTTGAAAATCAGAAGCAGCTAAAAACTGAAATTGCCAGTCTTGGTGAAGCGATACCCGAAGGACAGCCGGAATTGCTGGTGGCTGCCAATACGAAGCGGAGTCAGGAACTGGAAGTTTGGGAAGAACGTTTAAAAAAGCTGGAAGCCCGAAATCAGGAGGCCAAAAACCAGTTACTGAAGCTGGAAGGGGATCTTAAAGAAAAAAACGCAAGTCGGGAAGCGCTACTGCTTCAGACCCGGGAATTGGAAGTGCTTAAAAGCAAAAAAGAAACAGCTTGTGCAGAGCTGGAGACAGAAGGGGCGGAATTAAGAAAGCAGCTCAAGGTTAATAAAGCTTATGATTTTTACGCCGCCAATGAAACCATAAAAAAGCTCGATCAGCGTCGCAGCGAATTGATGGATCATCTTGAAAAACTGGAAACGGCCGTTAATGACCAACAGCAACAGCTGGAAAAACAGAGTGAAGTCATTCATGGGGTCAACCGACAGGTTCAGGAATTTTTGCTGCTGATCGGCCAAAAGGCTCAGCAGTTTAAGGAAAAGAAAAGTGCCATTGAGGAAAAACTGGGAAAAGACTACCCATTGCCTGAGCTGGATGAACTGAAAAATAAGTTTCAAGGTAATATAAAATGGATCGAAAACGCCTGGAATACGGCCAGAACAAAGCTGGATGCGGCGCGGGAAGCCTACGAGAAAACACAGGAAATGGTAACCATTCAAAAAGCAAATCTGACAACGCTGGAAAGCCAATACGATATCACCGCGGCAGGGTTAAAAAAACAACTGATGGCGCATGGCTTTCTTGATTTGATCGCCGCTTTAAACGCCTGTATCCCGGATCAAACCATTAAAAATCTGGAAATGGAAATAGAGGGTTATCGTCAGAGTCACACCAAATTAGCGGGCAGGCTGGAAGATCTGAACCAGAAAATTAATGGCCGGGAAATGACCGATGTCGCCTATGCTGAGATTTGCTCGGTTCATCAGCGCCTGGAAGCAGATATCGAAACACAGAAAGTTCTGGATATCCGCTTAAAAACCAGTGTTGATGAGCTGGAAAAGCGACTGGCTGAATTGGCGAACTATTTAGAGCAAAAGGAACAGGTGGATCACCGGCTGGGCCTGATAGCTGATCTGGAAAAATTGTTTTCGGGCAAGCGATTTGTCGAATTTGTGGCCGTTTCCCGACTTAAGTACATCTCCATTGCGGCATCCAAACGGCTCACTGAGATCAGCAACGGTAATTACGGACTGGAAGCTGACGATGAGGGGAAATTCATTATCCGGGACTACAAAAATGGCGGCCAGTGCCTCGGGACGCCTCAACCCTGTCCGGTGGGGAAACCTTTCTGGCCTCATTAGCATTGGCGCTGGCGCTGTCCGCCGAAATCCAGTTAAAAGGACGGGCCCCGCTGGAATTTTTCTTTCTCGATGAGGGTTTTGGTTCGCTACATGAAGATGCCCTGGAGGTGGTGATGAATTCCATCGAAATGCTGCATAACGATCGCCTGAAGGTGGGGATCATCAGCCATGTGGAATCGATCAAGAACCGGATGCCGGTTAAATTGCTGATTACCCCCGGCGAAGCCGGAGTTGGTGGCAGCAAGGTGCGAATTGAAAAATAAATGGATTAAAATATAAAAGGACAACAATGACAAGGGATTATACAATCAAGTATTCAAAACGAAAAACGATGGGACTCTATATCACTAAGAACGCTGAAATTGAGGTGCGGGTTCCCAATGGAACCCCGCAGAAGGTCGTAGCGGATTTTGTAGCCCAGCACCAACATTGGATTGACACCCACCACGGGGCGGTGGCCCAACAGGTGACAGAGCGGGAGAATTTTGCATTGCGGTTTGGGGCCAAGCTCCTATTCCTGGGCCACGAATTTCCTCTGGAGCCAGTCGAAAAACCAGCTTTCGGTTTTGATGGCCAGCACTTTTATGCTTATGCCCAGATGTCGGCCGAGGAATTAAGAACCAGTCTGGTGGGTGTCTACCGAACGCTGGCAAAAAAGGTGCTCGGCGATATGGTAAAAGATCTGGCCAAACATATGGGATTAGAGCCCAAGGCTGTCAAAATAAACGGTGCCCGCACTCGTTGGGGTTCCTGCTCCAGAGCCGGTAATCTCAATTTTTCCTGGTATCTGGTGATGGCCGAAGAGGCCACCATTCGCTATGTGGTCGTCCACGAGCTGGCCCATCTGATTGAAATGAATCATTCCCCCAACTTCTGGCGAATCGTTGAGCAGGTACTCCCCAATTACAAATCGGAACGGGAAAAGCTGAAACTCCTCCAGAAAAAACTAAGCGTTCAGTGCTGGGAATAAGCGAGATCATCTCGCTTATTTTTTTTGATTAAAAACTTGACAGGTAAGGGAAAAGAGTTTATAGTGTATATATAGTATATATACACTAAGACAAGCGAAATGAGGTGGTAAGTTGAATATTGTCATTAGCAATTCCAGTGACAAACCGATTTATGAACAGATTGCCCAGCAAATCAAGAAGATGATTATCAGCGGTGAACTGAGTCCCGGGGACACCTTGCCAAGTATGCGCTTTCTGGCCAAGGAGCTACGAATCAGTGTGATTACCACCAAGCGGGCCTACTCGGATCTGGAACGGGATGGCTTTATTGAAACCGTCACCGGTAAAGGCAGTTTTGTGGCCAACCAGAATTTATCATTTATCCGGGAAGAGCAACTGCGGCTGGCCGAGGAGTTTTTGCAGAAAGCGGTGGATATTGCCAGAAGCAGCGATATTTCCTGGGCCGAACTCAGTGAATTGTTAGAACTATTGTATAAGGGAGAATAACATGACGAATGCCATTGAAATTAGAAATTTAAACAAAAACTATCAGGATTTTCAACTCAAAGATGTCAGTTTTAAAGTGCCCAGAGGCAGTATTGTCGGCTTTATCGGTGAGAATGGCGCTGGTAAAACCACGACCATTAAAGCGATCCTGAATCTGGTTAGTCGCGATGAGGGAACCATCGAGCTACTGGGCATGGATAGCTTAACCGATGAGAAAAAAATCAAAGAGTCTGTCGGGGTTGTGATGGACGGGTGCAACTTTCACGACAATTTAAAGACCGGTGATATTTCAAAAATGATGAAGAGTATCTATAAAAACTGGAATCAGCAAATGTTTCAGCACTATCTGAAAGAATTCAAGCTGCCAGATAATAAAATCATCAAAGAATTTTCCCGGGGGATGAAAATGAAGCTGCAGATTGCCGTGGCGTTGTCCCACGAAGCGGAGTTGCTGATTCTGGACGAAGCCACCAGCGGACTGGATCCGATTGTCCGGGAGGAAATTCTTGATGTTTTTATGGAATTTATCCAGGATGAAAAACATGCCATTTTGATATCGTCACATATTACCAGTGATCTTGATAAGATTGCGGACTATATTGTCTTTATTCACCAGGGCGAAATTCTGCTTGACGAAGAAAAAGAGACCCTGCTTTCCCAAATGGGGATTTTGAAATGCGGCGAAGCAGACTTCCGCAAACTCGAGGGCAGTGAGTTTATCCGTTATCGCAAGAATCAGTTCAGTTTTGAGGTGCTGGTGACAGATAAGGCGGCTATCCGTAAAAAATATCCGGAGGCGGTTGTGGATGGGGTAACCATTGAAGAAATTATGTTATTTTATGTAAGGGGGCAACAATAATGAAGGGACTGATCTTAAAAGATCTGCTTAACTTAAAAAGCACATTTAAAATGTTGGGTGTGATGATGGTCTTTTTCGCCGTTGTTTTCTTGCCTCAAGGAAATGGTTTTATCTTTGGGATGATTATATTGATGTTTGCGATGATGGTAGTGACCACGATTAGCTATGATGATCTGGCCAAGTGGGACGCCTATGCGTTAACCATGCCGTTGACCCGAGCCGAAATGGTGCTCAGTAAATATCTGGTGATGGTCATCTTAAACACCCTGGGGGCGGTTTTGTCACTGACTGTTGGAATAGTTGGCAACATTATCATGGGCAAAAGCTTTGATCTGGAAATCCTGGCTATTGTTGGGGTAATCTATCTGGTGGCCTTAATCTTTGGTTCGGTGATTATTCCCTTGATTTATAAATTTGGCACTGAAAAAGCTCGATTGATGCTCTTTCTCTGTGCCCTGATTCCAACGGCCCTGATTCTATTGCTGGAACAGTTCAATGTCCCCCTGCCAACCACCGGAAATCCGTGGATTTATTTATTCTTGTTAATCGGCCTTTCTGTCGCTGGTGTGATCCTTTCTTATCTGATCTCACTTAAGATTTATACAAAAAAAGAGTTTTAGAAAGAACCATTTTGAAAGACACCACTTAACGAATTGATTTAAGGTGCGTATTGAAAACAAAAAGGGGGCTGAGAAATCAGCCCTTTTGTATGTTCGGTATCATTTTGTAAACGTTCGGTAATTAGTCTTCCAGCCGTTCCTGCAAGGCATCTTCGAAGGCACTGATCCCGATTCGGTCGAGTACGCCACAAATCCGTTCCCCGTCTTTACCGAGCTCCAGATAGGTTTCCAGAATTTTATCAATCAGATTGGGAATCTCTTCGGCTGCATAAAGGTCGGTTAAACGGTCACCAAACCGGTACCCCCGACCCATTCGGCCACCCAGATAGACGGCAATGCCGCGAACCTCCTCGGTGATGGCACCAGTGGTGCAGGCCTGGGCGCATTTTCCACAATTAACGCACTGGCGTTCATTCCAAAGTAGTTTTTGATTGAGCATTGTCAGCGACTGGGTTCGACAGACTTTGGTGCATTTACCGCAGTTCAGGCAGGCATCCCAATCAAACTGGATGTAAGCCTGTCCTACCAGGCCGATATCATTGGTGTTGGCCTTGGCACAATTGTTGGGGCAGCCCACAAAGGTGATTTTTGTTTTAGCATGAAGATCCCGGCCAAAAAATTGGTCATGGCAGATGCCGCACAGTTTCTGGGTGTCATAAAGGCCATGCTGACAAACCGTGCCCTTACAGGCTACCAGGGGCCGGACTTTTTTTCCGGTGCCGCCGAAAACCAGTCCACCGGCAGTGAGGGCAGATTTAACGGCATCCAGGTTTTCATAAGAGATCCAGGGAATTTCAATGGCTAAGCGAGTGGTTTCGCCCAGATAGCCCCGGCCGTATGTTTCGGCAATTTCGGCCAGGGTCTTTAATTCAGCTGAGGTCAAATTTCCGGCCCGGCTTAAAACCCGAATCGAAAAATATCCTTCCTGTTGCTGGGCTAAGATCCCCTGGGCTTTCAATTCTGCAATTTCGTTTTTTGTGATCACGCAATTACCTGCTTTCCTAAAGGTGTGAGGCAATTCAAAAAAATAAGTGGTCGCAAATGAAAAAAATTTTTCGCCGCCGACCAGTTATCCGTTTTGAATGCTGATATGTATTGTCTCTATTGTATGCCTTATTTCTAAAAACAATATTAAATTTTATCGTCGCAAACGGCTAGAGTTGTGTTAAAATAAACAGAATCACCAAGAAAAAAGGAGCGACTATGCTGATACTTGAACATATCTCAAAAACCTATGGCAATAAAAACGAAAAAGCTGTCGATGATGTCAGCTTTGAAGTACATCCTGGAGAAATTTTCGGATTTGTCGGGCCCAATGGAGCGGGAAAAACCACTACCATCAAAATGATTGTCAGTTTGCTGGCACCCAACAGCGGGAAGATAAGGATCAACGGCATCGATAATCAGACGGACATTTTGGGAGCAAAAAAACAGTTCAGCTATGTACCCGATAGTCCAGAGCTGTTTGAAAAGATTAAGGGCATTGAGTATCTAAAATTCATGGCCGACGTTTATCAGGTGCCCGCTTCTGACCGACAGGAACGGATTGAACGATATCTGGATATTTTTGAAATCAAAAATGCTGTCAATGATCCGATTGGATCCTTTTCCCATGGGATGAAGCAGAAGCTGGCCCTGGTGGGAGCACTGATTCATGATCCGCAGGTTTTTATTCTGGACGAACCAATGGTCGGTTTGGATCCCAAAGCATCCTTTGAGCTTAAAAAAATCATGCGGGAACATTGCGACCGGGGCCGATCGGTTTTCTTTTCCACCCATGTATTGGATGTGGCCGAAAAAATTTGTGACCGGATTGCCATTATTAAGAAGGGCAAGCTCATTGAGGTGGGCACCATGGCTGAAATTCGTGAAAAAGCCGGGAGTCAGGAGTCACTTGAGAATATTTTTTGGAGTTGACCGAATAATGAAAGAAATTATCTCGTTAACCAAATTATTTATCAACGAATCATTGGGATTTTCGTTGTTCTTCTACAATCAGAAGTTTAATAAAAAAGAATTTTACAAACAGTTATTTACCCTGATTATTGTGCCAGTAGCGTTGATCCCGGCCTTTTTTATGTATGTTTCACTCATGTCGGCCACCTATTTTGGACTGACACTGATTAATCAGACCTCGGTTTTTTTAAGCATTGGTTATATTATGGCAACGGTGCTGATCCTTGTTTTTGGGGTCATGTACATTCTTTCAGAATTCTATTTCTCTGATAACATTGAAGAACTGATCCCGCTGCCAATCAGTCAACGAAAACTGATCATTGCAAAATTCTTAAGCATTCTGGTGTTTGAATATATTTTTGCGGCCTTTATTTTTATTCCGATTTTGATTATTTATGGTGTCGGTCAGGGCATGGGGCTGCTTTATGGGCTGCTGTCGTTTTTGGTTTTTTTAACTGTCCCGGTGCTGCCGCTCTCATTAATGACCGCCGTGATCATGCTGATTATGCAATCGGCTTCCCTCAAAGTACGCAAGGATATGCTGCAGATTGTTTTTGTCTTTATCGGGATTGCCGTCATTTTCACGGTTCAGATCTGGTTTACCAGCCAATTGGGAAGCGGTGATGAGGCGGATTTTCAGCTGTTGATGAATACGATTCTGACCAATAATGAAGGCTTATTGAACAGCATCGGCTACCTGATGCCGACTAGTTTTTTAATGGCCTGGGCGCTTAATAAAATCACCCTGATGTCGTTGGGCTGGGTTGCAACACTGCTGGGAATCACGCTGTTATCCTGTGCTCTGATGGTTACAGTCGGCAATCGGGTTTATCTTAAGAGCATTGTCAGCGGCAAAATAATCAAAAAGGGTAAACCATTAAGCGGGGCCCAGCGCAGCAAAGTGCTGGGGAAAAAGAGTCACGGAGCGATGGCAATATTTACCATGGATTTGCGGCTATTGTTGCGGACCCCGGTATACTTTTTTAATAATGTCAGCGTGGTGATTATTGCGCCGCTTTGCATTCTCCTCAGTGTTTCATTTATTGAAATTCCCCCGGAAGATTTACAGGGGATGCAGGAATTTTTCAGAGCCATGCCGATTTTGATCAACTTTTTACTGATTGCCTTTTTTATCTTTTTTGGAGGTACCTCAGCCACTACCGCCTCGACCTTTTCCCGGGAAGGAAAAGCCTCCTGGCTGACCCGGATGATTCCGGTGACTGCCAGAGATCAGATTGTGGGGCGAACCGGGGTGGCGATGTTTATTCAAAGCCTGGGGATCGTCTTTACCATCATTGCGGTGCAATTCATTTTCCCCTTACCCTTGTCCACCCTTGTGATAACCATCGTTCTGGGGATACTGGGGTCACTGCCGATTTTGTTGTTTGGATTATTTATGGACATGAACCGACCGCTGCTCAATTGGGATAACCCCCAAAAGGCCATTAAAAACAATATGAATGTGGTGATCACGCTTTTTGTGGGGATGGCCTATACCGGGCTGTTAATTGGGATCAGTGGTTTGCTGGGGTATTTTGTCAATCCAATTTTGGGTTACGGAGTATTTGCCCTGATCAGCGCAATTCTCAGTGTGGTTTTTTACCAGGTGATCAGCCGTCGCCTGGAAGCGGAATTTTTGAATTTTGAAGGTAATTAAAGCCCAGGTTAATGGTTAAGGGGCATAATAGCAAGTAACGAAAACTATAAAAAGGAGTTGACACAATGGCTCTTGACGACGTAAAGAAGAAAGCAAACCGACTTGTTCATGAAATGAGTCCTTATTTATTACAGCATGCCTATAATCCGGTAAACTGGTATCCCTGGTCGGACGAGGCCTTTAATCTGGCCAAGCGACAGGACAAACCGGTTTTCCTTTCAATTGGCTACAGCACCTGTCACTGGTGTCATGTGATGGAAAAAGAATCCTTTGAGGATGAAGCCGTGGCCGAAATCCTGAACAAATATTTTATCAGCATCAAGGTCGATCGGGAAGAGCGGCCAGACATTGATCAGATATATATGACCTTTGCCCAGGTCAGTACCGGTCAGGGCGGTTGGCCCCTTAATGTTTTTCTGACCGCTGACCGCAAACCTTTTTATGCCACCACCTATCTGCCCAAATACTCTCGGCTTGGAAACCCTGGCTTGATTGATGTATTGTTGGGTATTGAAAGCCAGTGGCGAAAAAATAATGAAGACATTATTGATTCTGCCAATCGGATGACCGGACTGCTCAATAATCTGGAGGTGCGAAAAGGGGAAGAGGAACTAAAGCGAACGATCTTTTTTGATGCCTATGATTTTTTTGATGAAAGCTTTGATGACCGCTATGGTGGTTTTGGCAAGGCTCCCAAATTCCCCGCCCCCCATCATCTTTTTTACCTGTTGCGCTGCTATCAGGCCTTTAAGCAGCCCGATGCCCTGGTAATGGTGGAAAAAACCCTGCAGCAAATGTATAAAGGCGGGATCTTTGATCATATCGGTTTTGGGTTTTCCCGCTATTCAACCGATGAACAGTGGCTGGTTCCCCACTTTGAAAAGATGCTCTACGACAATGCCCTGCTGATTATGGTTTATGCTGAAACCTACCAGGCTACTGGCAACATACTCTACAAAAAAATTGCCGAAAAAACCATTACCTATGTCAACCGCGATCTGCGTTCCCCGGAAGGGGCCTTCTATTGCGCGCAAGATGCCGACTCGGAAGGGGAAGAAGGCAAATTTTATGTCTGGTCGATGGATAAGGTGGAAAAAATACTGGGCCAGAAGCGGGCCGAGGTCTTTTTTAAGTTTTATCCGATGTCAAAAAAAGGTAATTTTGAGGGCAAGAACATTGTTAATATGATCGATACTGATCTCGATCTGATTGAAGCTAATCCCGAGTTGGAAAAAGCGCTCGATGAGATGACAGCCGATCTCTTTTCTCAGCGGGAAAAGCGGGTGCATCCCCATAAAGATGATAAGATCCTAACCTCCTGGAATGGGCTGATGATTGCCGCTCTGGCGATGGCGGGACGGATCTTTAACAAAACCGTCTATGTCCGACAGGCGGAAGAGGCCATGGCCTTTATTGAAAACAACATGGCCCGGCTGAGTGGCCGGCTCTACGCCCGGTACCGCAAGGGAGAGTCCAAAATTCTCGGCTATCTGGATGATTATGCCAGTGTCATCTGGGGGTATCTGGAATTGTATCAGGCCAGTTTTAAAACCGAGTATCTTGAAAAAGCGATTGTCCGGGCGGTGGATATGATCAACCTCTTTGGCGATGAATTTGGCACTGCTGGCTTTTTTCTCTACGGCAATGATACTGAGCAACTGATTGCCCGGCCCAAGGAAGTATACGACAATGCCAAGCCATCGGGAAACGCCCTGGCTGCTTATTGTCTGCTGAAGCTGGGCAAAATAACCGGAGAGCAGAAATACATCGATATTGTCAACGGGATATTTGGCTATTTTGCCGGAAACCTCAATCAGGCACCGATGGCCAGTACGATGATGCTCTGTGCCAAATTATTCCATGAACAGCCTACTACTGAGGTGGTTTTTGCTGGCTATGAGACCGATGCGACGATTCGTGAAATGAACCGTCACTTAAATCAGCAGTTTCTGCCGTTTTCGGTGGTACTGTTTAATAAAAGCGAAACCGATCTCAAAAAGATCAATGAGTTTGCCGTTAATCAGCAGATGATTCATGGCGAACCGACTGCCTATATTTGTAAAAACTATCGTTGCGAGCAACCGGTGAATGATCTTGAAAGCTTTCTTAAAATTATAAAAGACTGATTAAGATCAAGAAAAATGGGGTAGAACAGAAGCATCACGAGAAAGGCAGGAACGATAATGAACTATCAAAAGAAGGATCAGGAGACCTTATTAAAGACCTTGACCCCGGATCAATATGCGGTGACTCAGAAAAATGCCACCGAACCACCGTTTCAGAATGAATACTACAATGAATACCGCAAAGGAATTTATGTGGATATCACCACTGGCGAACCACTTTTTTCATCCAGCGATAAATTTGAATCGGGCTGTGGCTGGCCCAGTTTTTCCAAACCGATCGATCCCAATGTGATCAAAGAACTCAGTGACACCAGCCTGCGGATGAAGCGGACTGAGGTTCGTAGCGTCACTGGTGACGCCCACCTGGGTCACGTCTTTGAGGATGGTCCGATCACCACCGGAGGCTTGCGCTACTGCATTAACAGTGCGGCGCTGCGTTTTATTCCAGCCGAGGAAATGGAAGCCCAGGGTTATGGCGCTTATTTAAATTTGCTTGAGTAGTTTAGTATAAGATCGTCAAAGGACGAGGTTAATAAATGATGAGAGGTGAAGAAATGAATAGTATTGAATTTGCAATTAAGATGGAACGTGACGGCGAAGCATATTACCGTGAACAAGCAAAAAATAATCAGGACAATCCGTTAAATGCGGTGTTTTTATTATTGGCCGAGGACGAAAATGGTCACGCCGTATTGCTAAAAAATGAGCTGGCAAAAATAAGTTACGATTTAGCTGATAATGAAGCATTGGTAGATACCAACAATGTTTTTAAAGACCGGGGTGATTTTAAAAACAAATTCGAAAAAATCCCCAATCAGCTGGATGTCTATCGGATGGCTCTGCAAATGGAAAAGGACAGCATCGAACTCTATCAGAAATTTTATCAGGAATCAGCAGATGAACAAACTAAAAAACTGTTTGGTTACCTGGTCAAGCAGGAAGAGAATCATTATAAAATCTTTGATAATCTGATTACCCTGGTCGAACGTCCGGAAGAATGGGTGGAAGACGCCGAATTTGGAGTCCGGGAAGAATACTAAAATAAATCATTTCAGATTAACGGTATTAAAAAATAAATGGGCTGGACTACCTTCATTTGAAGAATGGTTTAGCCCTTTACTTATGAAAAAAATAGTCAAGAACGAAAAAAATTGTTAAGATAGTGCTACTATTAAAGTTAAAAGTGAAGGAGTATAAATGGCAGTTTATTTATTTGATCAAATGGAAGAATTTTCAGATGAACTTTTTAAACGCAGTCTGATGTTGCTTCCTGACGAACGGCAGCAAAAGGCAACAGCGTATCGGCAAAAGCTTGATCAGAAATTGTCGGTATTGGGCTATGTTTTGCTGAATTACGGGTTAAAAAATGAATATGGTATTTCGGAAAAGCTTCGCTTTTGTTATTCGGCCAAGGGCAAGCCATATTTAAGCGACTATCCCCAGATCCACTTTAATCTCAGCCATTGTAAAAATGGAGTAATCTGTGCCATTCATACCAGTGATGTCGGGGTCGATATTGAAACCGTGGCGGCCTATGATGGCCAGCTGGCTGAATATGTCTGTAACGAGCAGGAATTAAAATTGATTAATAAAAGCGATAACAAGGCCCTGGCTTTTACGAAAATCTGGACTAAAAAAGAAAGTTTGATGAAAAAAACAGGGGCCGGTCTGAGGGATGATTTAAAAACAATTGAGTCCATCGATTCAGAAGCCATCACATTGGTTGACCCTGATGAAGCCTATGTGTTTTCCATCGCCGGAATGTCATTGGCCGAGCTGGGTTTAAGAACGGAACGATTCAGAGCGTAAAATCGCTGGGATAAAAAATACGTGACAAAACTGGAAAAATTTGATATAGTACTATTGAATTAAGAAAAATATAAGAATTAAATAAATAAACAGGTGTCGGCTGTAATCAATGTATTATAAGCCGGTGAAAAGGGAAGAGGGTGAAAATCCCCCGCGGTCCCGCCGCTGTAAGAGACGAGTTTCTCCAGGAATGCCACCAGAAATGGGAAGGCAGGAGGCAATGTTGACGCTCAAGCCAGAAGACCTGCCTGTTTGTGTATCTCAAACTCTACGAGAGATGGAGGAGGTTTATTTTTGTGCGCATTTTTGCGGCCTCATTGTCTTGTTTAGAGATAATGAGGTTTTTTTGTGCAAAAATATAAATGAGAGTGATGGAGGAAGATGTCAAAAGTATTAGTAATAGCCGGGACAACCGATGCCAAGACTGTAATTGCGAGACTATTAGAAAATAACCATGACACGGCCGTAACCGTTACGACCCGTCTGGGTGCCGGGATGTTGGAGGAATTTAAGAATCTGGATATTTATCAGGGAAAACTCAATAAAGATCACATTACCCATTTGATTAGAACCCTAAAACCAACCTGTTTAGTTGATGCGGCCAATCCCTTTTCGTCAGAAATAACCCGAAATGCCATCAATGTCTGCAAATTTGAAAATCTGCCCTATATTCGTTATGAACGGGAGCGGGTAAAATACGAAGATGATCCGGATATTACCGTTGTTAAGAGCTATGGGGAAGCCTGTGATGTTCTGATGAACTGCCAAGGAAACATTCTGTTGACTTTGGGCAGTAATAGAATTGATATTTTCAAAAGAATTCCGGACTATTCAAAGCGGGTCTATCTGCGGGTGCTGCCGGACTGGAAGGTTTTAAGTAAATGTGAAAGCCTGGGGTTCAGCCCCAAAAACATCATTGCCATCAAAGGGCCCTATAACGAAGCCCTGAACATGGAACTCTTTAAATACTGCCAGGCAGAGGTGTTGGTGACCAAAGAAAGCGGCAACATGGGTGGCGTCGTGGATAAGATCAACGCCGCTAAAAAGCTGGGAATGAAGATCATTCTTGTTGATCGCATTGAAGAGCAGTGCAGTAATAAATTCAGTTCGGTTGATGCGTTGATTAAATGTATCGATCGTATTGATACGGTTAAGTAGCGCTGGAAATAGACAGCAATCATACAAAAAAAGCCTGCAAATAAAAAGTCAATAGGAAATTGAGAGCTTTGTAAAAAAAAGTATATTCAAGAAATAAGCACGACAAAAAGACCAGCAAATATCGTTGGTCTGAAGATTAGGAAATCTGTGGTAAGTGTTACGAAAGAGACAGCAGGTATTCTTTTACTCTACCATAGTAGATACGCAGAAACTTATTAGCGCCTGCAGTCATGTAAACATAGTAAGGTTTACCCTGAGCACGTTTCTTGTCGAGAAACTGATAAACAGCATCATCTTGTGGCTTGGTTTTGATAAGAGCATCCATGACCTGAAATAGCGTTTTACGCAAAGACGAAGAACCTCGTTTGGAAGTATGGACACTTTTTTGTTCATAGGTTCCAGACTGGTTAACACCTGGATCAACGCCTGCAAAGGCAGTAAGAGCACCCTTATGTGTAAACCGTGTAACATCGCCGATTTCAGCAATCAACTGAGGGCCAAGAGATGATCCAACACCTTTCATTCCCATGACGATTGAGTATTCAGGAAGTTTGGATGCGGTTTCATTCATCAGAGTACGAAGTGATTCTACAGTTTTGGAAGCAATGTTTAATTGATCGACAGCTTGTTTCACAATGAGTTTGGTCAAATGATCTTTAGGAAGTACAGGAACAAGTTCCTTTGCTGCTCCATAGATTTCTTCAGCTTTTAATTGACTGAAGTTGTACTTATTTCGCTTACACCATTTCTGATAATGGACGGTGAAAGCGTGAAGAGACATTTTACGAACACAGTCTACATGCCAGTATGCAGCAGCGAAATCAACCCATTTCTGGCTGCCATCATCACGAGCAGGGCTGTTGAAGTAAGTATTGACACCTGGATAGGTTTGATCAAGTATGCCGATAAAATTATTTTTCATAGCCGTTTTGTGCTTCATGTAAAAACCAAACTGACGGTTCATTGTTTTTAACTGATTACGTATTTCATCCATAAGATTATACTGTTTCAAATCATTCCAACTGTCAAGAGCATAACGCGCTATTTTAATAGCATCTGCTTTATCAGATTTGACTTTACGTAGAGAGTTGTCACCGAAATCTTTAATAAGCTTAGGATTTATGGCACTTACAAAAAGATTTGCCTGAGAAA
The DNA here is from genome assembly GCF_023700225.1 of Acetobacterium wieringae. NCBI lineage: Bacteria > Bacillati > Bacillota > Clostridia > Eubacteriales > Eubacteriaceae > Acetobacterium > Acetobacterium wieringae. Next base: position 2,803,103 of record NZ_CP097897.1, on the reverse strand, counting down.
GCTCACGTGCCAGTGGCTCATAATAACGACCCGTATGCTCCATAACGATGCGGGATTCGCCGTCAATGGATTGGATCTGGTTGATGAGAGAACGGATTTCTTTGGAAGTGTGGCGAATCTCAAAAGGCAAAGAAACAATCTCACCATACGGGCGGATAATAGCGATCATGCTTTTGCCCTTGGAAACATCAATACCTACTGCGTTCATGTTCATAAATTTGTCACTCCTTAAAATTATTGCAATGGATAAACACCAGTTTTACTCATTGCCTATTCAATCTACTGTGGTGTGACACGAACGTACTGTAGGACAGCAGTTCAACCTGCATAAAACGAACGCTGCGAATGAGGAGCCGGTTATCAGTCTTTTTTACGGACGCGAAGTCCAAGAAAGGCAGACGATATACCTATTGCTCTTACATTCTAACAGCTTAAGCAACAAGATGGATAATGTCCTAACTGGTTGTTAGGTACTATGACCATAAATATATTGTAGTAGAAAGGATGGGTGCAGATGGAAAACAGTTCAGCCAAACGGCTTGGTTTTGTCCGAACGAATGAAAAAAGCGATAACAGCCATCATCATTACAAGCATCATCATCAAATCGGTCACAAACACGGCGAAGGATCAGCCATTGATTATTATGCTTATGCCTCAAAAATCAGAGACTGGAACCCCAGCTTTAAAGTGGCCTTTTCAGGGTTGACCCTGCTGCTTTGCATCGTGCTTAATAACCAGCTGGTCTCGCTGGCGGTGATTGTCAGCATGGCTTATTTAACAGTTGTCAAAGGCGGCTTACCGCTGGGAGCTTATCTGTCGGTGCTGATGATTCCGCTTACCTTTATCATTTTGAGTACCGTTGCCATCGGCATTGATTTTTCAAGCCAGCCAATTGGCCAGTTCAATCTCTATCTCGGCTTTGGTTACCTGTATACGTCGATTGCCAAGCTTAAGGAAATGTTGTTTCTGATGATGAAAGTGTTTGGGGCGATCAGTGCGATGATTATGATGACCCTATCGACACCAACTTCTGAAATTATCGGAGTACTGCGAAAAGCCCATGTACCCAAGCTGATCATTGAACTGATGAATTTGATTTACCGCTATATTTTTATATTGTTGGACGTATTTAACAACATGCGCAATTCCGCCGATTCCCGGCAGGGTTATTGCGATTTTAAGACCTCCTGCCAAACCTTTGGCAATGTCGCCAGCAATATGCTGGTACTTTCCCTTAAAAAGGCCAATACCTATTATACCGCCATGGAAGCCAGAGGCTATGAAGGCGACCTGGTTTTTCTGGAGGATGAAAAACCGTTTCAGATCAGTCAGGTGATCTACGCCGTCGGGTTTATGCTTTTTCTGCTGCTGCTTTGGTATGTTACAAAATAAGGATTCAATTTGAAAGGTCAATCGATGAGAGAGCCAATACTTAAAGTCAATAATCTTCATTACAGTTATGGAACCGGTAACCCGGCCCTGAAAGGGGTCAGTGTCGATATTTACAAAGGCGAAAAGATTGCCGTGATTGGCTCCAACGGCTCCGGAAAATCGACGTTTTTTCTTAATGCCAATGGGGTGCTGAAGGCCGATCATGGCGAAATCAGCTATCAGGGTACCGTCATTAATAAAAAGAATTTAAAAGAACTCCGAAAAAACATTGGCATTGTTTTTCAGGATGCCGATAACCAGATCATTGCCTCCACAGTGATGGCTGAGGTTGGCTTTGGTCCGATGAATTTAAAACTGCCCCGGGAAGAAGTAATCCATCGGGTCGATGAGGCCCTGACTTACATGAATATTCTCGATTTTAAGGATCGTCCACCCCACTATTTGAGTGGCGGCGAAAAAAAGCGGGTCACCATTGCCGATATTATTGCCATGAAATCCGAAGTGATTATCTTTGATGAACCGACCGCAGCCCTGGATCCCCTCAATGCTCAAATGCTGGAAGATGTGCTGGTCAAGCTGGGGCAAGAAGGCAAGACGATGCTGATCTCCACTCATGATGTCGATTTTGCCTACCGTTGGGCCGAGCGGGCGATTGTTTTTGATCGGGGGAAAATCATCGCCGATGGGACACCGCTGGAGATTTTTAAAAACCGGGAAATTCTTAAACAGGCCAATCTGAAGCGGCCGACGATGTTGGATGTCTATGAAATGCTGGTGGAGAAAAAAATGGTAAAGAACACTGATGCTTATCCCACCACCCCCAAGGAACTGAAGATTTTGCTGGAAAACAATTTGTATTATCCTGAATCATCAGTACCGATGATTTAGCGAGTAACGATAAGGGATACAATTATTAAAGATTAAGCAGGTTTTGCAAAAATTAATATGAGCGCTCAACGGTTTTTGCAAACCCTTAATATATAGTAAAACAAGAGGAGGAACTATGAACACACGTTTAAACATTAGAGAAAAAAGATTTGTTGCCGTGGTAGCAGCCATTGCCCTGGTTTTCGGATTTACCCCGGTGGCCAGTGCCATGCACATTATGGAAGGGTATCTGCCCGTTGGTTTCAGTATCGCCTGGGGGGGAATCTGCATTCCCTTTTTAATTGCCGGTTATCTGTCAATTAAGAAAACCCTCAAGGAAAATCCTAAAACCATCACCCTGCTGGCCATGGCCGGTGCCTATGTATTTGTGTTGTCATCGTTAAAAATTCCATCTGTTACCGGCAGCTGTTCCCATATGACCGGAACCGGGCTGGGAGCAATTCTCTTTGGACCGGCAGCAGTTAGCATTCTGGGCATCATTGTTCTGTTATTTCAGGCCATTTTACTGGCCCATGGCGGTTTGACGACGCTGGGAGCCAATACCTTTTCAATGGCGATTGCCGGACCATTTGTAACCTATGGTATTTTCATTCTTTGTAAAAAAATAAAGATCAATCGCCATGTCGGGGTTTTTCTGGCAGCGGCAATTGGGGATTTGTTTACTTACTGTATCACCGCTTTCCAGTTGGCCTTGGCCTATCCCTCTGAAAGCGGCGGAGTTGCGGCCTCAATGGTAAAATTTCTGGCAGTATTTGCACCAACTCAGCTGCCGTTGGCGATTATTGAAGGGATTCTGACCGTGGTCATCATTATCGGCCTGGAAACCTATGCGCAACCAGAACTTAATGATTTGGGATATCTTACCGGAGGTGTAAAATAATGACAGCAACAAGAAAAACGGTAATTGGTCTTTTAGTATTGGTGGTATTGATTGCTCTGGTGCCCCTGTTTATCCTGCAGGATGCGGAATTTGGCGGATCGGATGATGCCGGTAGTGGGGTGGTTTCAGAGATTACCGGAACCGAATATGAACCCTGGTTTACCCCTATTTTTGAAACGGCCATTAATGGTGAAATCCCCGGCGAAGTGGAAAGCTTGTTTTTCTGCATCCAAACCGGTATCGGTGTCGGTATTATTGCTTTTGTGATGGGTCGCTTTGTTGAACGCAAGAAGCAGGAAGAAGGCAAGACCGGCAAGAAAAAAACGAAATAGGTTCAGTTTAGCGGCAGATCCTTTTAAGAAACGAAAAATTAAATTAGGTTTTATTTGCGTGCGTCTATAAAAAAGCGCGTTATTTTCACAATGAAATTAACGCGCTTTTTTAAACGATATCAAGAAATCAGTGTCTTTGAATCGTTTGTGTTCAGGCAGAAAATACTATTTGGCTGGTCAAATAGGGATTTTGTCTGCCTGGGGTAATATCAGTGGGTAGCTTTATCATTCAAGTGATTGTGTGCTTTCTCACTTAGATTTCAAAAGTGACATATTTCTGAATAACCGCTTTAAGCTCAGTGATCCCTTCACCGGTGAGGGCACTGACCGGATGAATCTTATCCGGATGGATACCTGCATAAGTCAGGTAACGACGACTGCGTTTCAGATCGCTATGCCTGTGGTCGATCTTGGTGATGACCCCGATCACCGGGATGTTGTAGGTACAGACAAAATTGGGCGGAACCGAGTTTTGATGATCGGTACTGGAATTAATCAGGACGATCAGTCCGGCATCACAGGTCACATTGATGGCCTGGGGTCGAAAACAGGGTAGTTCAACAAATTCGCCGGGAGTGTCAATAAAATGGTCAGAATAACTGACCTGCTGAGTTTTGCCATAAGTGATCAATTCATTGGTCAGCCGTTGGAATAAGGTGGTTTTGCCACTGCCAATCCGACCGATCAGAGCGATGCGGTTTTTATTATTTGCCATAAAAATCCTCCGTTAGGCTGATTGGACAAAACGTGCTTCCCGGCCGATGCAGGCATCGATGGGGCAGGTTTGACACTCGCAGTAATCCAATAAATCTTCAAAAAGAATGCCGGAAGAACTGTAAAGCGGGCGCATGGTGCTGTATTTGGTTATTTCCATACCGATGCTTTTGGTGGTGTTACCAAAGGTATTGAAGATAATCTGATTGGCCTCAATCGACCAGTCCGGGAGTAGTCCGGGATTGACCATTCCGATTTTATCAAAGCTTTGCTCCAGCTGGATCGTATTTTTCAGATATCGCATTGCGGAAGTCATAACGGGAAGTTTAAGCGAATTTACCAGATATTTTTCGGTCTGAATGAGGTTGGTTGGCATGTCGCCGATGGTCAACAGGTACAAAAACACCTTTTGGTTGTCCGACAAGAGATGTTTCAGGATCTTACTTTTATATACGTGGTCGCCGATCAGAATCGTGTTGCCGGTGGTTGTTTTGACCGGACATTCTTTTAGAATGGCCCGGGGTTTAAACCGTTGGCTTAAAATATTCGCAGCATAGCTGTACTCTTCATAGGCAGAGGAATCCGCCTCAAGGGGCTTCTTTCCCAGTAATTTTTCAATATCTGTTCCAATGGGAATCTTTTTGATAACAACGTCTTTCATTTTTTTCCTCTTTTCTTGAGTGTTCAGTTTTTTCATTTCTGCAAAAATAAAAAAACCTTTTCAAAAAAAGGTTTACAAATGCGGGACTATTTCGGTGACGTCATCAATTAAAGGAGAACGTCATTTCGTTTTCTGCTCACATTTTGCAGCCTTCTTTGAAGCTTCAAACAGATGATGCGTTTACAAAAATATCCTGACTTGGAGGGACTTTCTGCACCCAGCCTTCTCGGTTTTCCCAATGACTGAATACGTCCATATTCTCCTTACAGTAGCAAAGAAACTGTCGCAGATTTTCACCGCGTTCCTTTTGTAAATGCTTTTCTATGCCAATAATAAACTAAAAATGGGTGTTAATCAAGTCTATTATTGTTTTTTTCAAGATGAAGGTAAAGATCCTTGGATTAGAGACAATAACTGAATTTAAAGCTTATTTGCAAATCATGAGAATTCCTTACCGGAAATTAAAAGAGTTTTGAAAAAATGGTAACGGATCGATAACAAAGGAAATGTTTTGTTTGCGAATATCCCTAATATCCTGGGATCAGCTACGCTAAAACACAGAAACGGAATTGCTATCCGCTTCTGTGTTTTGAATTGAGATTCGTCTAGTCAACCATAACCATAACCGATGTTGCTTTGATGACCGCAGTTGCATCACCGCCGACGACTAATCCAAGATCTTTGATTGCCGCCATGGAAATTGTTGCTGAAATAATGTTGCCATTTCCAATATCAATTTTCACGATCCCGCTCACCGCACCATCTTCAATTGCAACAATTTTTCCTTTCAACTGGTTTCTTGCACTTAATTTCATTTTGACACCCCCTTTCCCACAAGGTATTAAATACTACCTTTTTAATTTTACCCATTTTAAGCTAGACAAAACAGTGTTAAACAGCGAAGTGAATTTAACCGAAATGATTTCTTGACATAAAAGAAGGGTATACAATATAATAACATTCATAACAAAACAAAACAATACTAAGCGAATCAAAAGGAGAAGTTGAGTGAAACGTAGAGGAAAATGGTTAGCGATTTTATTGGTAATGGGAACACTACTCGGTTTGGTGTCGGGTTGTGGCAGCAATTCAAGTCAGGCCGAAGAAAAGGCTGATACGACAAAAAGCCTTGATGGTCAAACACTGTTTGTATACTGCGGAGCCGGGATGACCAAACCCTTTGGTGAGATTGCCGATCAGTTTAAAGCAGAAACCGGTTGTGATATCCAGGTGGTTTATGCCAACGCCGCTCAAAGCCAGAATCAGATTCAGACAACTGGCGAAGGTGATTTGTTTATTGCTGGCTCGGCTGATGAGCTCAAACCGGTTCAGGATAAGGTGAGCGAAAGCATCGATCTGGTTAAACACATTCCGGTGTTAGCGGTAAAAAGCGGCAATCCGCTTGGCATCACTGGCTTAAACGACTTAACCGGGGCCGGGGTCGAAGTCGTATTGGGGGATGGTGAAGCGACACCGATTGGTAAGATCGCCAATAAAGCCTTAACCGACCTGGGCATTTTAAACAATGTGAACGTCGTTGCCCGGGCTGCAACAGCCCCGGAAATAGCCAACGCCCTGTCGGTGGACGAATGCAATGCAATTATTGTCTGGAAAGAAAATGTGCCAGCCAATGCTGAAATTGTCAATACCCCAGACCTCAATGCGTATGTAAAAACAGTTCCGGCAGCTAAATTAAGCAGCAGTGCCAATACAGAAGCGCTGGCGGCGTTTATGACCTATCTGGATTCGGATCCGGTCAAGACGATTTGGGAAAAAAACGGTTACGAAGTACTCAACTAGACTGTTGGTATGAGAGGGAAAATATCAACCTTTGATTTTTTTGAAATCCTGACCATTATTATTACCTTTATTGTCATTATCTTTACGACGGCGTTGATATTGGCAATTGTACTTAAAGGGATCCCTTATTTAGGGGCCGCGTTTTATTCAGAGGAAGTACGGTTCTCCATCAGGCTAAGCTTATATACAGCCAGTATTGCGACGCTTATTTGTATGTTGCTGGCGATACCGACTGCTTATGCATTAACCCGGACCGTATTTCCATTTAAAAGGGCATGTCAAATGATAATTGAACTGCCGCTGTCGATGCCCTATCTCGTTTTAGGACTCAGTCTATTGATTATTTTCTCCTCGGATTTTGGAAAAGCTTTAAAAGAACTGGGGTTTAAAGTCGTGTTTGATAAAAACGGGATTATTATCGCCCAGACAGTTGTCAATTTACCGTTTGCCATTCGTTTTATTCGTACGGCATTTGAAGAAGTTGATGAGCGGCTGGAATTTATCTCCGGTAGTCTGGGAGCGACAAAGTGGGAGCGATTTATCACCATTACCCTGCCCCTCGCCCGAAATGGTATTCTTTCAACGATTATTCTGACATGGTCGAGAGCCTTAGGCGAGTTTGGCGCGACCCTGATGCTAGTCGGTGCGACGCGGATGAAAACCGAAACATTGACGACATCGATATATTTGAATCTGGCGACTGGTGATACCGGAGCCTCAATGGCTTCGGCGACAGTGATTCTGATCATTTCGCTGCTGTCTTTGTTTCTGACGAATTGGATCGGTCGAAAAAATAAGCAAGAAAGCCGGATGAAGGATGTGAATAGATGGTAAATGCAATGGTTGAAATTAACAATTACTCCGTCCAACTGGGAAAATTCAAGTTGAATCAGATCAACTTAAACATCGGTGAGAAAGAGATCTTTGCGGTTTTAGGCAGAACCGGGTCGGGTAAGACCGTTTTGCTTGAATCGGTCGCAGGATTTTACCGGAAATTTTCCGGAAAAGTAATGATTCAGGGGATCCCCGTCATCGATGTACCGCTGGAAAAGCGAAATATCGGATTTGTCTATCAGGACTTTGGTTTGTTTCCCCATATGACTGTTTTTGATAATATTACCTATGGCTTAAAAATCCGCAAGATAGACAAAGGCGTTCAAAAAGAAAGAGTCGATAAAATGGCGGAAATATTATCCATCGGCCATATTCTAAAACAATATCCCGGAACCTTAAGTGGTGGCGAACGACAGCGAACAGCACTGGCCCGGGCTTTGATTTTAAACCCGCAGCTGCTTTTGATGGATGAACCCTTTTCATCTCTGGATCCGGCAACTAAAGAAAACATGTATGATCAGATTAATAAAATTCATGACATTTTCGGGTGTACGATTCTATTTGTGACCCACGATTTCAATGAAGCCCAGCGCATGGCCAACCGAATCGGCATTATGGTCAATGGCGAATTAAAAGCTATCAGAAAAAGTACCGACTTATTCGAGCGGTGTCAGGATGAAGAAATCAATCAGTTTCTGGGTAGCAATTATGAAAGGAGCGTGCACGAATGAAAGAGCAAGTGTTTGCGGTAGACGGAATTATGTGCCCCAAATGTGTCAAGAAAATTACGGAAGTATTACTACAACAGGATGGTATCAGTCAGGTTGAGGTCAGCGATGATTATCAGTCCGTTACAATTCTATTTGACGAGCAGCGGATCATCAACGATACTATCAAAGACAGCATCGAAACAATCGAAGGCAAAGCATTCAAAATAATCACCTGAAACGGAGGAAAAAAGATGTCATTTATATCAATCAACGAGATTGACCAGTTAATTAATGAGGACGTTCCCTATATTGATTTGACCAGCTGGGTTTTGGGGGTCAGGGAACAGCCGGGAAAAATTGCTTATTTTACCCGGGAAGATGCGGTTGTCTGTGGCACCGAAGAAGTCAGTTCGGTCTTTGAGCGATTACATATCAAAACAGAATCGATGGTGGCTTCAGGGCAGAAAGTCAGTGCCGGTGACGAACTGATTACCGGCACGGGACGGGCCGAAGATTTACATAAAGCCTGGAAGGTGGGTCAGAATATTCTTGATAATTGTTCGGGAATTGCCACCAAAACCCGAAAAATGGTGGATATGGCCAAGAGTGTCAGTCCGAACACAGCGATCTTGACAACCCGGAAGGGATTTCCCGGAACCAAGGCATTGGCGATCAAGTCGATTATGTCCGGCGGGGCCATGCCCCATCGGTTGGGTTTATCGGAAACGATTCTTATTTTTAAACAGCATCTGAATTTTATTGGCGGGTTTGATGGTCTGCTAAAAAAAATGCCGGAGCTCAAAGCGGAATGCTGTGAAAAGAAAATTATTGTCGAAGCCACCACTTTGTCCCAGGCAATTGATCTTTGCCAGGCCGGGGTAGATGGAATCCAGTTTGATAAGCTGACGGTCGAAGATCTGAGCGCAGCGGTTAAGCAGTTGCGCAGTGAATTTCCTGGCGTTGTGTTGCTGGCAGCGGGCGGCATCAATGAGACGAATATTTCCGCTTATGCCAGCACCCAGGTCAATGGTATTGTGACAACCTGTCTCTACAGTGCCAAACCCATTGACGTTGGAGTTAGAATTAATCAATAGCATCATTTCAGGATACAAGCGTGGTGACTTGTATCTTTTTTTGTTAAGTGATCAATACGGGATGGACTTCGATTTAATCAATTCCATTATTGACATATGCTATTTATAGCATATAATATTGTATAGCAGGATCAATTCAGTTACGCAATGCAAAAAATAAGGAAAGAGCGGGGGAAATGAAGATGGAAGAAAATAAGAGTCAATTGGTCAATGATTATGCAATCGAGAATTTCAAGAGTGGCTTAAATTGCGCAGAAAGTGTTTACGATGCCTTACTTCGTGCGGGGGTTCTGGATGTTCCCCGGGAAACGATTGCGATGTGTACCGGTTTTGGTGGTGGCATCGGCCTTGTCGGTGAAACCTGTGGCGCTTTGTCAGCTGCCGTGATGGCAAACAGTGCGGTTTATGGGCGCAAGGATCCCTGGAGCATCGATGCTGAGATACGTGGCCCGGAAGTCGGACAAAAATATTACCGACGTTATAACAATCTGGTTGGCGAGTTCTGCAAAGCCAATGGTGGGGCAACCTGTCGTGGAATCTGTGAGCCGTTTGAAGATTGGAATGGAAAAGACCGTCGGCTTCACTGTATGAAAATGGTAGGAACAACCGCTCAATTAGCGTACAAATATCTGCAAATTCCGCAAAACGAAGCCTTCGAGCTGCCATATGGCGAAAAAATGAGTGATAACAACAAAAAATGAGAGCTGGAAAAAGGAGGGTGGCGTAAAAATGTATTTAGCAATGGCGATGGACGGTAACACGCTGGAAAGCAAGGTTTCACAGCAGTTTGAGACGGGGAAGTATTTATTGGTGGTCGATACCACGAATTTAAGTGTGAGTGCAATTGAAAACTGCCATGATTTTTCGGCAGAAAGCTTGGCGCAAAAAGTAATTGACCTAAATTGCGAAGGGATCATCACCGGAGCAATCAGTGATCCGCAGGCCTTTGAGATCCTGGCTGATGCCTGTATTACCCGTTTTCTGGGGTCTGGCAAGACGGGCATGGAAGCCCTTGGTTTAATGAAGAAACGTGACCTAAAGCTCATCAGAAACATTGAAGGTACCGATGGTTGTGGTGGCGATCATGACCATCACCATTAAACAATAGCTTATCACAGAAAAAACCCTAAAATATAGGGTTTTTTCTGCATATAAGGATGCTTTAATTACTGTCTTTAAAGCCGGATTTCGAGTAATCCGGTCAGCGGATCGCTTATTCGAAATCCGCACCGCAAAAAGATGGGGCTCTAAAATAATCAGGCTTCCCAAACAACAAAATAGACCCCATCCGCTCGCTTTTGCCCCTTGGCCAGCTCGAGATGTCGCAGGACGGACATATTGGTGCTGATTTCATCCGGCGTTAAGCCAAATTTTTCGACGCATTGCGGCATGGTTACACCACCGCAATCTTTCATAAATAAGTAGAGATTCTTTTGCAGATCGGTTAATCCGTCAATGCCGGTCTGGCCGGAGTTTTTGCGATCGAGTTTGGCACTGTGAACGGCACTGGGGTCGCAGGTCTGAGTCACCTTATGTTGACCCATGGCACAATCATCACAAAAAATTTTTCCTTTGACTTCATAAACATCATCGTCTTCAAGACTAATTCCACAACTAAAACATGTTTGCATAGCTACTCTCCCTGGCATTTCTAAATATTCTGGTTATTGTAACATACTGATCAAAATAAAAATAATTTTAATCGACAGCCTGATTAATTACATATCATATCATTTTTGCGGCGGGCTTGCTATAGCGTTGAATAATTTTATCATGATGAGAAATCACGGCGATAGTTATTGACATATGTTTATTATAGCCTATAATACTTATAAAAAGCGGAATACAGCGTTGATCGAAGATCAGTGTTAAGGCGAGAAAGGAAAAATTTGAAATGGAAAAAGAGAATCAACAAGCCGAGTTGATAGGGGCAAAATCACATCAAAATTTAAATACAAGACATCGCAAGTTGGCAAAGGATTTATTCCGACAAGGATATAATTGTTCACAAGCTGTCTTTCTGGCGTTTAGCGATGAGTGTGGCCTGGACTTTAAAACGGCCGCCAGGCTTAGCTCATCCTTCGGTGCGGGAATGGGAAGACTTAGAGAGGTATGCGGTGCAGTGACCGGGATGTTTATGGTGGCAGGTTTGCTTTACGGCTACAGCGATCCCCAGGATCAGTCCGGAAAAACCGCCCATTATCAGCGAATTCAGGAGCTAGCCAAACAATTTGAGGACAAAAACCAGTCGATCATCTGCCGGGAATTACTGGGACTGGGAGCAGGCAAGGATAGTCCGGTTCCGGAGCAGCGAACCGCAGTATACTATCAAAATCGGCCCTGTGAAGCGTTGGTGGAGAATGCAGCAGCGATAATGGCAGCATATATTGAAGGACAAAAATTGCACCAACAGGAATGACACCACTTACTTAGGTTAGCAAAATCGGGAAGCTTAAGGCGAGTAATTAAATTCAAATAGTTATTGACATATGTTTTTAAAGAGGTATAATCATAAGTGATAAAAACATATGTCAATAATAAAAAAGGAGAATTTAATGAAAATAGCAATACCTGCAGATGAAAAAGTTCTGGCGAGCGAAGTATGCATGTCTTTCGGAAGAGCTCCCTATTTTTACATTTATGAGACCACGACAAAAATGGGTGATTTCATTGAAAATGCTGCCGCCAGAAGTCCTGGCGGGGCGGGGGTTAAAGCGGCCCAGATCGTTGTCGATAGCCACGCTGATATCTTAATCACTCCACGATGTGGTGAAAACGCCGCTGAGGTTTTTAAAGCGACGAAACTGGAAATTTATAAAAGCACGCTGGGCTCGATTCAGAATAACATCGATGCGTATATGGATAACAAACTGGCTGTCCTCGACCAGTTTCACGCAGGGTTTCATGGCGTTGGCGGAAACTAAACTATGAAAACGCAATTGATTAATGGAGTATCCCAGGGAACCCTTGGTATTATTTCACGCAAAGTTGGCGACAAGAAAATCGTTGCGCAAATCCTTCAGAATGAGTTTACGGCGGTTGGTTTGTGTCAGGGGGATGTGGTCAGAATGCTGGTAGCCAGTGACATTGCCGAAAAAACGTCTGACGTTGTTGTCACTGAAATCTCAGGGGTTTGTCCACAACATATCATTTGTCTGGCAATTCTGGGTGATGTAACATCAGTGGAAGCAGCCTTGAAAGCCATAGAAAGTAGGTTGATGAGTAAATGAAATTAGCAGTGCTCAGCGGCAAAGGTGGAACCGGCAAAACGCTGGTAGCGGTTAATCTGGCAGCTGTGGCGAACAATTCCGTTTATGTCGATTGTGATGTCGAAGAGCCAAACGGACATTTGTTTTTTAAACCGGTCGAGATAAAGAAGGAAAAGGTCAGCATCAAAATACCTGTTGTTGACGAAGATCTTTGTCTGGGGTGCCGGAAATGTGTCGACTTTTGTAAATTCAACGCCCTCGCCGCCATTATCAACAAGTTAATTGTTTTTGATGATATTTGTCACTCATGCGGGGGTTGCATCATGCTTTGTCCGAGCCACGCTTTGACCGAAAAGGACAAGGTCATTGGAAAAATAAATAGCGGTATTTCCGAAGAGGTCAAGGTGATTTCCGGTATGTTAAATACGGGTGAAGCATCGGGAATACCCATTATCAAAGAACTGCTGAATAAAATAGCAGCCGAAGAAAAGATGACATTGATTGACTGTCCGCCTGGCAGTGCCTGCATTGTGATGGAAAGCATCCGGGACGTTGATTATTGTATTTTAGTGGCAGAACCGACAGTATTTGGCCTGCACAATCTGGCCCTGGTTTATCAGCTGGTGAAGCTGTTTAATAAACCCCATGGTGTTGTCATCAATAAATGGATGGCCGGTGAAAATCTGATTGAACAGTTTTGCAACGACAATCAGATCACGGTATTAAGTAAGATTCCTTTTGAAAGTGAATTGGGAGCAATTAATTCTGATGGGGAAATTGCGGCAAAAAGCGAAAAATACTATGGTTTATTCTCGGAGTTGCAAAAAACAGTCGTTAAGGAGGTGGAACATGAAACAGTTACTCATTCTTAGCGGTAAAGGTGGTACCGGAAAAACAACCCTAGCCAGTGCATTTATCAAGATGGCCCAGGCAAAAGTATACGCGGATTGTGATGTCGATGCGCCTAATTTGCATCTGGTTTTAAAGCAGTCGGTAAAGCCCCAGGTTAAAGATTTTTTCGGGATGCCAAAGGCCGAAATCAATCCAACGCTGTGTGCCAAGTGCCATCGCTGCCTGGAACATTGCCGTTTTGAGGCGATTTCAGTCAATGATGGCAGTTATCGGGTTGATTCGTTCGCATGTGAAGGCTGCGGTGTCTGTGAAATGGTTTGTCCAGTCCGGGCGATCACTCTAAAACCCCATATTGCCGGTGAACTGATGCTGTATGACAATAAAGACAGTCTCTTTTCCACCGCTTTGCTTAAAATGGGCAGCGGGACATCGGGGATGCTGGTCACCGAAGTGAAGAAGCAAATGAAAGCGGTTGATGTCGGTGCTGACTTGGCCATCATTGACGGATCACCGGGAATTGGTTGTCCGGTGATTGCATCGATCAGTGGGGTGGATTTGGTGCTGATTGTTGCGGAGCCATCGGTTTCCGGGATCAGTGATTTGGAACGGATCATTAAAACGGCACAGACCTTTCATACGAAAACCGCTGTCTGTGTCAACAAATTCGATACCAATTTGAAAAAAACTGAAGCGATTATTGCGTATTGTAAAGAACAGGGCATTCCCTATATGGGTAACATTCCTTATGATGAAAATGCTGTTAAAGCTATCAATCAGGGCTTGACCATTGTGGATATCGTATGTGATGCGGGCTTGGCTGCCCAGGAAGTATTTAACAAGACGATGCAAATAGTGTTATAAGTGAATACTTATGCAAAATTATTAAAAAATTGAACAAAATTAAAAAGAAAACGGAGAAGATATAATGAAAATAGCAGTAGCAAGTGATAATGGTATGGTTTCAGGACATTTTGGACATTGTGAGAGTTTTATGATTTATGATACAGTAGATGGCAAGGTGGTAAAAACTGAAGCAGTTCCCAATCCGGGGCATCGACCAGGGTTTTTACCCCTATTCTTAAATGATCAGGGCGTCAATGTCATTATTTCCGGCGGCATGGGCGGCGGGGCAGTTGATATTTTCAATGAAAAAAATATTGAAGTCATTACCGGTGCCCAGGGAAAAGCAGAAGATCTAGTTGATCGTTATTTGTTGGGAGAATTGAAATCTACCGGTTCGGTCTGCCATGAGCATCAACATCATGACGAGTGTGGTCAATAATATAGGTCAGTTAATTATTGCAGTACCTCCAAAACAACAAAATCTGGATTGATTCATAGGGTATCGTTTTATTTAAATGCCTTAAAAAGTATCGGTCAAATTAAGAACGTTATTGACATATGCTGTTAATGTATTATAATGTTTTTGTTAATCGCATATGTCAGTAACAATGCGAATCAATCCGTAACGATAATTTGGAGGAAGATTATGAAAATTGCATTACCAACGCGTGAGAATTATATTGATGGCCATTTTGGTCACTGTGAGTATTATACAGTGTTTACCATTGATGACAGCAGCAAAGAGATTTTAAGTCAGGAGATCATTGCCTCGCCACAAGGTTGCGGTTGTAAATCCAACATTGCCACGACGCTGGCCGAAATGGGTGTCAGTCTGTTGCTTGCTGGCAATATGGGTGAAGGGGCAGTCAATGTCTTGAGTCGTTCAGGCATCGAAGTGGTTCGGGGATGTTCCGGGGATGTCAAAGAAGTGGCATTGAGCTGGTTGGCCGGATCTGTAATGGATTCTGGCGAAATGTGTCATGCCCACGAAGCGGGCCATGAATGTCAGCACTAAGCCCTTATAAAAACAGTTTTGATAAGGAGTATTAAGCGATGTCCAGACCTGTAAAATGGAAAAAAGTCTGTTGTTTGCCGGAAACGGATTTATTTGGACCCCTTAACGCCAAAAATACAGAAGAGGGTGTCATTACGATGACGGTTGAGGAGTATGAAACCATCCGTCTGATTGACCTGGAAGGGCTGCTTCAGGAAGAATGTGCCGAAAGTATGCATGTGGCACGAACAACGGTTCAAAAAATATATAACGATGCCCGCAAAAAACTGGCCGATGCGTTGGTTAACGGCAATGTCTTAAAGATCGAAGGCGGAAATTACAAGCTGTGCGAAGAAGGCTTGGAAACCTACGGCTGCAGCCGCTGCCGCAAACGTCGGGGCAATGGCCGTTGCGATCAAACGCAGATTTAAAAGATCAAGCAAACAATTGAAAGAGGAGAATTTTTATGAGTGAAGAGTGTAGTCAATCCTGTGGGACTTGCGGCGAAGAATGTGCCGATCGAAAAGTTGATTTTTCCGAGCAGCCTCATGAACTAAGCAAGATAAAAAAAGTTATTGGTGTCGTCAGTGGCAAGGGTGGCGTTGGTAAATCGATGGTAACCTCGCTGATGGCGGTAAGCATGAAGCGACAGGGTTATAATACCGCCATTCTTGATGCCGATATTACCGGTCCGTCGATTCCCAAAGCCTTTGGCATCAAAGAAAAAGCCATGCCTTCAGAATTGGGATTGTTTCCGATCACCAGTAAAACCGGGATTGAAATCATGTCAATTAATCTGTTGCTGGAAAATGATACCGATCCGGTAGTCTGGCGCGGCCCGATTATTGCCAACACGGTTAAGCAGTTCTGGACCGATGTCATCTGGGGCGATGTCGACTATATGTTTGTCGATATGCCACCAGGAACCGGCGATGTGCCATTAACGGTATTTCAATCGCTGCCAGTGGATGGTATTATTATTGTCACCTCACCCCAGGAGTTGGTTTCGATGATTGTTGCCAAAGCCGTCAACATGGCCAAGATGATGAACATACCAGTAATTGGTCTGGTGGAAAACATGTCTTACTTTGAATGTCCGGACTGCGACAAAAAGCACTACTTATTTGGCGAAAGTCGGATTGAAGAAGTGGCCAAACAGTATGGCATCGATGTTGTCGCCAAAATGCCGATTGATTCTTCGCTGGCTGGCGGCTGTGATAAAGGGCTGATTGAGTTATTTGAGAATAATTGGCTGGATCCGATCGTTAAGACACTGGAAAAAAGTGAACAATCAGATCCGTTGTTCGTGCCGGAATTTGCCAATCAGGATGTCCCAGCTCAGACGGGGAGTCGAGTTTAATAAACCGTTTGTAAAATCATAAAAAACAAACTAATTATGACAAATGTTATTAATTAGGGTAAACTAACGTCAACTCAATCGTGTTATAAAATAAGCCAATAAGGCATATACTTCTTGAAAGAAGTTGTGTTTTGTTGGCTTTTTTTGAAAAAATTGAAAGCAGGTATTGTTATGAATCATTCAAAAACAAAAAATCTTGTAGGAACAGGTCTTTGTATGGCCTTAGGGCTCTTACTTCCTCAGTTGTTTCACGCCATTGGAGCTGGTACCGTATTTTTACCTATGCATATTCCCGTTTTACTTTGTGGTCTTTGCTTTGGGTGGCAGTATGGTTTGATCTGTGGGGTCATCACGCCCTTATTGTCTTCAATTTTAACCGGGATGCCGCCCATTTTTCCGGTGGGATTAACGATGATGTTTGAACTTGCGGCTTATGGCGCTTTAACGGGTCTTTTGTACCGGAAATTTAATTTGAATATCTATATTGCTTTAATTGGTTCCATGCTGGCAGGGCGCATCGTTTCAGGTCTTGCTTCGACTCTTTTTTATGGTATGGCGGGAAAAGAATACGGATTACAACTCTTTTTAACCGGAGCTTTTGTGACGTCGATACCCGGCATTATACTGCAAATCATCATTGTCCCATTATTGGTCATTGCTTTGGAAAAAGGTCGTGTTGTTACACAGCCGATAAAATTAAGTGCATAGGAGTGTTCCAATGAATCATTGTCAATCAACGAAAGAATATTTTAATAGCATTGCAAATAAGTGGGACACGATGTGCCATCATGATTCCGAAAAAATATCGGCAATTCTAACTTTGGCAAATATTAAGAAAGATAGTCGTGTTCTGGATATTGCTACCGGGACTGGGGTGCTGATACCGCATTTACTAAAGACGGAACCTACTGAAGTTAAGGCTATCGATCTTTCAGAATTAATGATCGCACAGGCGCAAAAAAATCATGATGACAATCAGGTTCGATTTCAAGTGGCTAATTTTTACGAGTTCGATCAAACTGGATTTGATTTTGCAATCGCCTATAGTGCATATCCTCACTTTTGGGATAAGGAAGGGTTTGTCCGGCATCTTGCTGAGAGTTTGAATTCTCAGGGTCGTTTTATGATTGCTCACAGTGAAAGCAAAGAAACAATTAATGGTAGACATTCTGGAGATCAAGTCCGAAAAGTTTCAGCTTCGCTAAAAGATGCGATGACCGAGTCCAATTACTTTAAAGCCGCATTTGATATTGACATTCTTGTTGATACGGATGAAATGTATATTATTTCCGGGAAAAAGAAATAAACCACAGTAATCCATTAGAAAACATTTCTTTGTCTGAATTAGAAGTTGCTTTTGTAAAAATGACCTGGATACAAGCTATATCTGTGATACAGTTTGTATCCAGTTTTTTAGATTGTCATACAATTTATTTTATTTTCTAGAGTAGCTATATAGCGTATCCCAATAGTGCTTAATGTGTGTTCACGGCGCATGATATAACCAGCGTGTAAAATCTGATTGTGTTCTGAAAACTCGATTGCCTGAATCTCGTTTAATTTTGAGTGCATCTTGTCACCATCACTGTTGGTCAGATCCGGACCGATACTGAAACAATCGGTGCCGCGAACCAGGGCGATTTTGGTGCAGCGGTCAATCACATGTATATTTTTATCGAGGATTTCATTGAACAAAATTTCTTCGGAAAAATGAAGCAGATTGTCGTCGCCCTGATCATAGGTTACAAAGGGGTAGGGTTTCAGCTCATCAAGAGTGAGTGAGTCTTTTTGGGCGAGGGGATGCAGTTTTCTAAGAAAAACATAGGATTTGATTTTCCCCAGAATATGAAAAGCGAGATTACTGGTATCCAAAAGCTTCTGCATCGTATTCAGGTAATGATCATTGATGCACATGACGCCGATTTCGCTGCGGCAGGGTGGCGACATCGTGGATGACCTCATGGGTTGGACCTTCCCGAATGGCAATATCATAGCGATCCAAGCCGATTTCATCGATGATCTTGATAAACGACATGGTCGAAAAGGGCAGCCGCTGGGTGGAGACGGAAAAGCGCATCGGGATCGATTTCTGATGCTGGTAACGTCGTTCCAGATATTCGGCCTGTTCGACGATATCCCGGGCATGGTTCAGATAATCCTGACCTTCATAGGTTAATTCAACGCCGCGACTGTTCCGCTTGAATAATTGAATACCCAGGCTTAGCTCCACTTCCTTGATTGCAGTCGATAAGGTGGATTGGGAAATATAAAGCGCTTTGGCTGCCGCCGAAATCGACTGATGCCTTGAAATTTCGATCATATATTTCATGTTTTGTAGTGAAATCATCGCGTTCCTCCGGTTTTTTATTCCTATACTATCAAAAATATTGATAGCTGGCAATTGGAAATTAGAAGACCTGGGCTAATTGTTTGAGCTTCTTACTTGTGATATAATACGTCTCAATTGAATAACAAAGTGTAGTATGAAAATCGGTTAAAATCCGATGCGGTACCGCCACTGTAAAAGTGAGCCGCTGTAAATTGATCAACACTGGAAAGAAATTTCTGGGAAGTTGTTACAGCCGGCGATGATCTTAAGCCAGGATGCTTCTATATTTTGTGATAACCAAGCCTAACGGATTATTGGGCGAGGAATTTATTTTTTATAATAAAACTCTTCTGTTTAATAATTCAGAAGAGTTTTTTTTATTGGAGGGAAAATGAATCTAGACAACAAACGGATCGCATTTTATGGCAAGGGCGGGATTGGTAAATCGACGATTGCTGCCAATGTATCGGCAGCGCTGTCAAAGGCTGGTAAAAAGGTCCTCCATATCGGCTGTGATCCAAAATCGGACTCGACCCGGATTCTGATGAAGCGACGGATTCCCACCGTCTTGAAAACACTCAAGGAAAAAGGGGAGCAGCTGAATCAAGCAGATATTTTGTTTACGGGGGTCTACGGTGTCACCTGTGTTGAAGCCGGCGGCCCGGAACCAGGGGTTGGTTGTGCCGGGATGGGTATTTCGGCGGTGATCGAGACCCTGGAAAAGCTGGACGTCTTTACGATGGACTGGGATCTGATTGTCTATGATGTGCTGGGTGATGTGGTCTGTGGTGGTTTTTCGATTCCGATGCGTAGGCAATGTGTTGATGCGGTTTATATTGTGACCTCGTCGGAATTTATGTCGTTGTACGCCGCCAATAATATTTTAAAGGGCATTGCGCACTACGAAACCCCGGCCCAAAAACTATTTGGCGGTTTTATCCATAATCGTTGGATGTCTCAAACCGATAAAGAGGTGGTTGATCAGTTTATCCAAATGACCGACAGCCGTCTGATTGCCTCAATTGAACAAAACCAGGCGATTAAGCTGGCCGAGTATCAAAGAAATACCATGATTGAGGCCGATCCTCAGGCTTCCCTTTCACAGGTTATTAAGACCTTGGGGAAGGATCTGTTTTGGGAGGTTCCAGCCTGTAATTCCCGTCCCCTTGATGATGACGCAATGGAAGCCCTCTTTGATTTTGTTTCCGCAAAGAACCAGGAAATCAGCAGATGAGCAGTATTACCATTGAAGCGTCGGTCTATAATTTAGGTGATATGGAATTGGCCAAACGAATTTTTGCGATACCGGACACCTTAGTAGTAGCCATCGGACCGCCAGCCTGTATTCGCATTTTATACTTCAGGGCTTTGGAATGTGGGCACTTGTCCAAGCTCAAACTCATTCCTATTAGTGCATTGGATTACACCTTTGGCGATTATCTGGAAAAAATCAAAGGAGTTGTTGCAGCGGCGTTACAAAAAACCTGCTATCAGGGTATTATTCTCTATGTTTCATGCCCCGATCTGCTTTGCCAAACTGATTTTGACAGGATGGTTCAGGAACTTGATAATCCCCGGCAGATACCGGTCGAGATTTTCAAACGTGGTCCCATGGAGAAACGAAAAACCAGCCCCTCCCAACGTTTGGATAAGATTGCAGTAAAAATCGCGGACTTTGTTAAGACCCAGCCGCTGGTATTCTCAAAAAATGAAGCGGTTTGTGAGTTGCCCCGCTGGCCGCAGATTATACGGGAGTACTTTCTTTATTCCCCGATGATCCGGCTGTTTGTCAGTTTTTGATGACCGGCTCCGGCTGCGCAAACTGTCCCAGTTCCATTGATAAATTGAATCACAATCCGTTTATTTTTTCCCGCTTTGATGACTTGCAGGCGGTTTATGGCTGCACAAATGACATCGGTGAAGCCATTACAAAGCACTTTCAAATGTACCACCAAACCAAAGAGAGTGAATTATTGCTATCCATTGGCACACCGGTTACCTATATGACCGGGATGAATGATCATTCTTTACAAGGCTGTGATCTGTTTACGACAACCGCTAGGATTGAGACCAACGGTTTTCAGACCGCCGAAGAAGGGGTAGCCAAGGCCCTGTTAAAAATCGCCAAAGCGACGCTTAAACAAGTTGAAACCCGCAAAAAACGGATCAATCTTATTGGCTATAATCCATTTTTATTTGGCAAAAGGCAACACTTTCATGAAATTGAAACCTGCCTGACATCCCTGGGCTATACGGTCTGCTTTCTCGGTTACGAGAGTCTGGATTCGTTTAAAACGGCAGCAGAAGCTGAGTTGAATCTCGTTTTTTCCAGGCACGGTCTGAGTTTGGCAAAATGGATGGCGGAGATGTTTGCAATACCTTATCATTTTGCGATGCCGATCGGCCTTGAAGGTTTTAATCAATGGCTGAAAGCCGTTGGCGCATTGTTAAAAACAGCGATCCCGGAATCCTATTACGTAAATAACGAGCCGCAGCCATTCCCGAACATTCGAGTGCTGCTACTGGGCGAAAATGAAATCCTGGATCAGCTTGAAACAGCGATCTCAAATGATTTTGGGATTCCAACCATTCGGGCAAGCAAAATTACGGATCAGGAATTATCGCAAATGACGGTTACCCACATCATTGCTGATCCGCTTTATCAAAATAGAATCAACATGATGTCATATCAATTTATTCCCATGCCCTATCCCAGCCTCAGCGGTAATACGTATATAGAGTTGGAGTATCAATACATGGGACAAACAGGCTATGCTTATTTAAAGCGTTTCTTTGTAAATGAAGTAACGGCTTAAATTAAGAATAAAATAAAAATACTGAGGAGTAGAAGAGATGAAAAAAAGAGTGTTATTGGTTATCTGTATCAGTCTGATTATGTGTATCGCCATGGCTGGCTGTGGCAGTCAGACCAAGGAGTCGGAAAGTAAAACACCCGAAAAACGGACAGCGGTAGTGGATCAAGGTGGTAATGAGGTGCAATTACCGGAAACCATCACCAAGGTTGCCATTACCCCGATTCCCTGGGCGTCAGCGATGTGGACCATTGACGGCGGCAGCGAGCGGATCGTATCGATTAATCCCAGCGCAATGGCTCAATATAAGGCCAGCTTCATGCCCACCCTTGATCCGGCTTTTGCCGCTATTTCAACCGCTGAAATCACCAAAGACTTTGCCATCAATATCGAAGCCTTGATGAACTTAAAGCCGGAGATCGCCTTTATCTGGAATGATCAGACAGCCGAAGCGGAACAATTAAAATCGGTTGGGATTACCCCGGTCATGCTGAATTATGCAGAAAACCTAGACGACTTAAAAAAAGATTTGCTGCTGGTTGGTCAGGTCTTGGGTAAAGAAGAAGCAGCTGAAAAACTGACGGCTTATCATACCGAAGTCGAAAATTATTTTATCGACAAAAAAGCAAAACTTGATACCGTGACAAAAAAGAAAGTGTTGTATTTACAGAACAGTAAACTCAGCGTGGCCGGGGCAAAAAATATCAATAATTATCTGCTTCAATTAACCGGTGGCGTCAATGTTGCATCCGGACTCGATAAAAAATGGTCAGAAGTGAATATGGAGCAAATTATGGAATGGAATCCGGAAATCATCTATCTGTCAAATTTTGATGAAACAATGCCAGAAGACCTGTATCAAAATAAAATAGAAGGTCAGGATTGGAGTAACATCGATGCAGTAAAAAATCACCGGGTTTATAAAACACCAGTCGGAATCTTGCGTTATGATGCCCCCTGTGTGGAAACACCACTGATGCTTAAGTGGATGGGAAGTATTCAACAACCGGAGTTATTTAAAGATTACGATCTCCGTAAAGATCTGAAAGCCTTTTATAAAGCGTTCTTTTCCTATGATCTGACCGATGAAAATATTGATACGATTTTGAAAGTCGATGCAAATAATTAAGTCGGCCAATCGCAAAATCAGAAAGTTGTTATAAATGTTAAAAAATATCAGTCTTAAAGAAAAACGCTTGAATTTTTCAGCTTTGCTGGTGCTGCTAGTCGTTATTTTAGGAGCCCTGGTGATTGTTTCATTATGCATGGGACGCTTTCCCATTTCAATACCAGAAGTCATCCATGTGCTGGCGGCTAACATTTTACCGCTGCCGCAAGTTGGGGACGCAAATGTGGAGAGTGTGGTCATGACGCTGCGTTTCCCCCGGGTAGTAGCAGCGATTCTGGTGGGTGGTTCATTGGCCTTGTCGGGGGCGGTGTATCAGGGGGTTTTTCAAAACCCCCTGGTTTCCCCGGATTTACTGGGGGTGTCTTCCGGCGCCTGTGTCGGAGCCGCCATTGCGATTTTAATCGGGATTGGCACCTTCGGTATTCAGATTGGCGCCTTTGTCGGCGGTATTCTGGCGGTGGCGTTGACAACAACGGCACCGAAGCTGATTAAAAACAGTTCCAATATGATGCTGGTGATGTCAGGGATTATTGTCGGGGGATTGATGAGCTCAATCATGGGGATCATCAAATATATTGCTGATCCGGAAACCGAACTGGCTGAAATAACCTATTGGCAGATGGGCAGTATTGCCAAGGTGTTGCCAAAGAGTATCCTGATGGTGGCACCGGCGATGATTGTGGCAATCATTATTATCATGATTCTGCGTTGGAAAATCAATGTGTTGTCATTAGGCGAGACGGAAGCCCGAAGCCTGGGGATCAATGTGAAAACCACCCGACGGATTGTCATTATCGGTGCCACCTTGTTAACGGCCAGTTCTGTTTGTATCAGCGGAACAATCGGCTGGGTTGGTCTGGTGGTGCCGCATCTGGGGCGATTGATGGTCGGCCCCAACAATATGAAATTATTGCCGGTTTCTTTCGTTTTGGGAGGAATCTTTTTGCTGATGATTGACACCATTGCCAGAACCATCACCAGCGCCGAACTGCCGCTGAGTATCTTAACCGGTTTGATTGGCGCGCCATTCTATTTTTATCTGTTAAAAAAAGAGAGGATGAATCTGTCATGAATTTAAGGATCGCTAAACTGGGCTTTGCCTATCCCAACGGCAAACAGATTTTTACAGAGGTTGATTTCAGTCTGAAAAAGGGCGAAATATTCACCATCTTGGGGCCCAACGGTGCTGGAAAATCGACCTTGCTGAATTGCATCGGCAATCTGAGTGAGCCGACACAAGGGGGAATCTTTTTAGAAAAGGATAATATTAAAGATTTGACACTGTGCCAGTTTGCTAAGCGGGTTGCCTATGTGCCCCAGATCCACCAGCCGACCTATGCCTTTACCGTTGAAGAATTTGTTGCCATGGGCCGAACCCCCTATTTAAGTGCCTTTAAAAAACTGGGGCATCAGGATCAGCGGATGATTGAAGAAGCCATGGAACTGGTCAGGATCACCCATCTTAGGAGCAAAGCCTATACGCAGATAAGCGGTGGGGAACGACAGCTGGTAACCATTGCCAGAGCCATTGCCCAGGAACCGGACTTTATTTTACTGGATGAACCCACCGCCCATCTGGATTTCGGGAATCAGATCAGAACCATGAAGCTGGTTAAAAAATTGTCGGATCGCGGCTATGGCATTATTATGACAACCCATAATCCGGATCAGGTGTTTTTTATTGGTGGTCGAGTCGGGGTGCTTAATCGCTCGGGGGTCTTTGAAATCGGCGTGGTGGATCAGTATTTATCCGAAGATTTGTTAAGCCGTCTCTACAATGAACCGGTCCATCTATTTTACTCAAATCAACTGCATCGTAATATCTGTACTGCTGGGGCTTAGATATTTAGATTTGGGGCAGGGATATGATTTTTATACTAATTTCACAATATGTTATTGACAAATGTTAATAATTAGGGTAAACTAACGTCAACTCAATCGTGTGATAAAAATAAGCCAATGAGGCATTTTCTCCTTGAAAGGAGTTGTGTTTTGTTGGCTTTTTTTGCACAGGCGAATTAACAGAATCTTAAGGAAATTGCTCAGACTCGATTTGAAAAAAGGGCTGTCACTTTTGAAAAGTGTCGTAGGAGTAAAGTGTCTTTGTAGTATTGGTAAAAACAGTTTAATATTGATATCAACTATGTGTCTGAAGACTCACTTATGTGGGTCTTTTATTTTTTGAAAATTTAAGGAGAAAAGAAAAATGAATCAGGAATTATGGGAAAAATCAGTTGAATTTCATGGACATCATTGTCCTGGGTTGGCCATTGGCGTCAGAGCTTCACAGGAAGCGATTAAGGCACTCAACATCTCTTTTTCAGAAGATGAAGATGTGGTGTGTATCACCGAAAACGATGCCTGCGGTGTTGATGGGGTGCAGGTTATTTTAGGCTGCAGCGTGGGAAAAGGCAATCTGTTGTTTAGAAATCGGGGGAAACAGGCTTTTACTTTTTTTAATCGCAACAGTGGCGAAAAAATCCGTCTGGTTTTAAAAGCTTTGCCGGAAATGGAACGGGATGAAATGGAAGCGTTCATTTTAAATGAGCCCGACGCCAGCAAGATCTTTGACTTTAAAACCCCGGATTATGACCTGCCGGAACGGGCCCGGATTTTTCAAAGTGTGATCTGCGAGGAATGCGGTGAAAAAACGGCCGAGCATATGATCCGGCTGGAAAACGGCAAGAAAGTTTGTGTTGATTGCTCGAATCCCTATACCCGAGGTTTTTAATTAATTTTTGAGTGGGAAATGCAGTGAGTTGAAAGAGGAGAAAAGTAATGAAAAATAGAATAAAAAAAGTGGCGATCATTTTGTTAAGTTTAGTGATGATGGTATCTTTTGCGGCCTGCAGCAATGCAAAAGCAGATGATACCGAAAGTAAAGAAGTAGAGGCCACCACAAAGGTAGTAACCGACAGCCTCGGCCGTCAGGTGGAAGTGCCAGCCGAAATTGACAGTGTTGGTTCCCTTGGGGTGATGCGGCTGTTAACCTACATGGATGCCGTTGATCTGGTTAAAGGTGGAACTGATATGGACAATGTTCAGGTGTTAACCCGTCCTTATACCCTGGTTAATCCAAATTTTGCCAGTTTAACGCAAATTGGGCAGGGTGGTTCCGGTGGTATTGTTCCTTTTGACGAAGAAATCGTTAAGTTGGCACCCGATGTCATTTTTGTCGTGTCGGATTATACCCAGTCTGATGAGTTGCAGGCAAAAACCGGTATTCCGGTGGTGGCCGTAGCCAGCCCCGGCTTATTTGATGGAAAAATGAGTGCCTCCATGGATCTAATTGGTCAGGTATTGGGCAAAGAAGATCGGGCCAAGGAAGTCAATGAGTATATGGATCAGGCACAAAAAGATCTCAATGACCGCACCAAAGATATTCCGGAAGCCAGTCGACCCAGTGTTTATAATGGCGCTCTGAATTTCAAAGGCAAACACGGCTTTGACGGCACCAGCGGGAATTATGGCCCCTTTGTGGCCATCAATGCCAATAACGTGGTCGACCAAACCGGTCAAAAATCGGCCTTCTCCATTGACCTTGAACAGGTTCTGGCCTGGAATCCGGAGATCATTTTCCTGAATCCGGAAAATATGGATCTGGTCAACGAACAATACACCCAGAACCCGGATTTCTTTAATTCCTTGCAGGCGGTTCAGAATAACAAGGTTTACACCCAATTGGCATATAATAATAACTACACCAATATGGAAATTGCCCTGGCCGATGCCTATTATGCCGGTACCATTATTTATCCCGATAAATTTAAAGATGTCAATATTGAAAAGAAAGCCGATGAAATTTTTGAGTTTCTGCTGGGCGAAAAATTATATGCTAAATATACGGCAGCGGGACAGGGCTTTGGTCCACTGACAATTGGAAAATAATGGTTAATCAAAAAGACAGCCTGCGGCGTCAACTATGATCAATACATCTACCGTAAGATTCTGACGATCGTGATTCTGGTGATACTGACATTTCTAACCGCACTTTTTGCGATCACCGCCGGTTCGGCTGATATTCCGGTTACCGAAGTGTTAAAGGCCTTATTCGGATTGGGTGCCGCCAAAAATGTATTGGTTACCGTCAACATCCGTCTGCCCCGGATTCTGATGGCCATTGTCGGCGGGATTGGCTTGGCGGCGGCTGGCTGTGTCATGCAGAGTATCTTAAAAAATCCGTTGGCATCAGCATCCACCCTGGGGATCTCCCAGGGTGCTTCCTTCGGGGCCGCCATTGCCATTACCTTCCTGGGTGGGGGCACCGTCATGGGGAACACTGCCGATGCGGTGACCGTCAACAACCCCTATTTAACCAGTATCTGCGCTTTTATTACCTCGATGTTTGTCACTTTTGTGATTTTGGGTTTATCGAAAGCCCGCAAGGCATCTCCTGAAACTATGATTCTAGCCGGGGTGGCCCTCAGTTCCTTGTTTGCTGGTGCTACGGCGCTACTGCAGTACTTTTCCTCAGATGTTCAGATGGCCGCCATTGTCTTTTGGACTTTTGGCGATCTGGGCCGGGCCAGTATGCAAAATATCCAGGTGGCGGCAATAGTGACGGCCGGAGCGCTGATTTATTTCATGTTTAACCGCTGGAACTACAACGCCCTGGAATGTGGCGAACATACCGCCACCGGCTTGGGGGTTAATGTCTCCCGGGTACGGCTGATTGGGATGACGGTCGCTTCGCTGACGGCGGCGACGATTGTATCTTTTGTGGGGATTATCAACTTTATTGGTCTGATTGCTCCCCATATCATGCGGCGCTTTGTTGGCAATGATTACCGTTATCTGCTGCCGGCATCAGCCCTGATGGGGGCGCTGATGCTATTGATTAGCGATACCTTTGCCCGGTTAATTATTTCACCGATCATTCTGCCCATCGGAGCCATTACCTCATTCCTGGGGGCTCCGCTATTCTTATATCTGATATTTAAAGGAGTGAGTCACAATGCTGAAAATTGATGCTTTGGAATTTGGTTATCGATCCAACCGAAAAATTCTGGATCGCATTGAATTTGATGTTGCTAATGGCGAATGCGTCGCGATTCTAGGCAATAACGGGGCGGGCAAAAGCACCATGCTAAAGTGTCTGAATAAGATTATCGCACCTCAAAAAGGCCGGGTCGTCGTCAATGAGGTCGATATTCTCAGGATGACCCGCCTGGACATTGCCAAAAATACTGCCTATGTTGCCCAGAAAAGTGAAGGGAGTCAAATAACGGCTTATGATGCTATTTTATTAGGGCGCAAACCCTATATTAAACTGGCGCCGAAAAAAGAAGATTACGAAATAGTTGAAACGATTATTGCCAGTATGGGATTGGAACAATTATCACTGCGTTATATCGATGAGTTAAGCGGCGGTGAACTGCAAAAGGTGATGATTGCCCGGGCTCTGGCCCAGGAACCGAAAGTGCTGCTGCTTGATGAGCCCACCAGCTGCCTGGATTTAAAGAACCAGCTGGAGGTACTAAAGCTGATTCAGAATATTACCAAAGAAAAAGAGATAGCGGTGGTCATTGTCATCCACGATTTAAATTTGGCGCTGCGATACTGTGACAGGTTTCTCTTCTTAAAAGACAGTGAAATTTTCTGTTACGGTGGTTTGGACATAATGACCTCCGAAAACATTGGCGCAGTCTATCAGGTGCCGGTGGTTGTGGAATCCTATCAAAATCAGAAAGTCGTGATCCCTTTAACGTAAAAAGAAAAGCTCTGGTTTGCATGTTGAATCAGAGTTTTTTTTATTGCCGTTGAGCTAAATAATACGATTGTCGCCTTTGAAGAATTCTGATAAAATGAATAAAAAACCAAAAGGAGGGCTTTTTATGTCAGCATTCAAAAACACCGCACCGGTCGTCTGGTTATTGATATCCATTGCCGTATTTATTGGCGGCATGATTATGCTTTTGGACGTAAAATTGGCCTGGGATATTATTATCACCGGCATATCGATTATGTTAGTCGTCGTTGGAGTGATGTACTTGTCAGCCATTTTTTTAAAAAAAGATGAAAGCAAGCTAAAAGAGTTGGGAATCGGGTTATTGTGCCTGTTTGGGGGCATTTTTACCTACGCCAACCCGCAATTTTTGAAAGTGCCGTTTAGTTTCGCTATTGGTATGCTGGGAATCATTATCGGTTGTTTTGTTTTAATCAGTAGTTTGAAACTTAAGAGCGATGGAGCCTCCTGGGGCTGGACCATGCTGGTGGCCCTGGTTTATATCGGGTTGGGGATTGATATGGCCTTTTTTGCCACCACCGGCCGGATTTTTGGCATCATTTTTGGAGTATATCTGATTTTCTTCGCTTTTAATATCTTCGGTGATGCACTGGTCAGTTTAATGAAACACAATAGCGGCGCTCAAAAAGCCAAGAAGCACATGCGGGTCACCCTGCCTCTGGTATTTGCGGCTTTTTTACCGATGCGGATGTTAAAAAAGGTCAATCAACTGGTTGAAGAAGAACCGGATGCGCTGTTGTTATTGGAAGACCACAGCATAGAAAGAACTACCGATATGGAAATATTTATCCACACCAGAGAAGGGTTGATTCCGGGAATGGGTCATGTGGATGCTTCAATTGGGGAGTGTGTTTACAGTTATGGCAATTATGATGATTCCACCTGGAAATTAGGAGGATTCTTAGCTGATGGTGTGTTGGTGGAGATGCCTAAAGAGGAACATGTAAAACAAGCCCTGAAAGTTGAAAAGAAAATTTTAATGGGATATGGTTTGTCGCTGACTCCGGAACAAAAAAGTGGGGTTCAGGAACAACTGGAAAAATTGCTTTCGCAAACAATGCCCTGGGAACCCAAAGCAGAACAGGCCGATAAAGGTGAAATAGCAGGCGAGCCGAGAGATTTTTCCGATGTTTCCAGTCAGCTTTATAATGATGCCAAAGCAAGTTTTTATAAATTCAAACAGGGCAATGAATTTAAAACCTATTATGCCCTGGGAACCAATTGTGTTAAACTGGTCGATACCATTGTCGGTAAAACCGGGATTGACCTGATCAAGGTCAATGGCATCATCACCCCCGGCGCCTATCTCGACTATCTGGATCGGCTTTATGACCGCGGCGATTCGATTGTGGTTTCCCGCACGCTTTATCAGGATATCGAAAATAATATGGCAAAAGATAACCGTGTCAGTTCGGTGTAAAAGTTGTGAAACCGTGCAATTAAATGTTACAGCAGTTTGAAATGGTTATTGGTGTATTCAATGATGCCTTCTTTCTGAAGCTTGGAAAGCACCCGGGATAAGGCAGAGCGATCCACACATAAAAAATCGGCCAGCTCATTGCGGCTAAAGGGAATCTCAAAAGCGAGGTTTCCTTTTTTTTCGGCCTGCAGCGACAAATAGGAGAGGACCTTGTCCTGAATGGTTCGACGGGATAGCAGCTGATTTTTATTACTCAGCAGAATGTTTTTTCGGGCCAGAATTTTTAGCAGGTTTTCGATCAGGTGATTGTGAAAAACGCAGGAGTTGGGGCAGGTATTGATAATCCGTTCGATGCCCAGAAACATAACACTGGCGTTGGTCTTGGCAAGCACCGTTACGGGGCTTTCTTTAACCCCGGCACTGGCAAAGGCTTCGCCGAAAATATGGCTGGGGCTCAGTTCGGTAAGAATCGAGCGATTGCCATAATAATCCTCTTGAATAACCTGAACTTCTCCCGATAGAATAACCCCGACTGCGGGAACTGGTTGGCCGGTTAGCAGGATGATTTCCCCCCGATCATAGGTTTTTACCTCGCCACCGAGACACTGCAGCATGGCTTCGAGATTTTCATCAATGCCATCAAATAGTTTAACTTTTCTTAAGACTTCGATATTTTTATCCATATTTTCCCTTTGTGTTGCATATGCAACGGTAGTTTTGGGTAGATTATATTATGATTAGCTCAAGAAATCAATACATGATATTTCAAGGAGGAAAAAAAGATGATCCGAAAAATAATTTCGATAGATGAACAAAAATGTAATGGTTGTGGCTTATGTGCCGAAGCCTGCCACGAAGGCGCCATTGGTATGGTGGATGGGGTGGCCAAGCTACTGCGCGATGACTACTGCGATGGATTGGGGGATTGCCTGCCCAGCTGTCCCACTGGGGCGATTACCTTTGTGGAACGGGAAGCAGCTGCCTATGACGAAGCTGCCGTGCTGGAAAATATGAAAAAGAAAGAAATGGCTCAAAACAGTGGCGAGAAAAAAGCTGGTGGTTGCCCCGGAACGCATGCAAAAACGATTGTCCGGGAAAGTGCAGCAGCGGATGATGGTTTGGAACCACTGGCCTGTGGGTGTCCGGGCTCCTCGTCCAAGGCGATTGTTCGAGAGTCAGCAACAGCGCCGGAATCAACGGAATCGGCTGCTCCGGAGTCACAATTGCGACAATGGCCAGTGCAGATTAAATTAGCACCGGTTAATGCCCCCTATTTCAATGGTTCACATCTGCTGATTGCGGCAGATTGTACCGCCTATGCCTATGCGGATTTCCATAATCGCTTTATTAAAAATAAAATCACATTGATTGGATGTCCAAAACTGGATGCCGTTGACTATGCTGACAAGCTGACGGAAATAATAAAGCTTAATGACATCAAAAGTGTGACAGTGGTGCGGATGGAAGTTCCCTGTTGCGGTGGTATAACAGCAGCCGTGACCACGGCTCTTCAGAATTCCGGAAAAATGATTCCCTGGCAGGTGCTAACCGTCACAACAGACGGAAAAGTGCTGGAAAATGTCTAAAATACCATCGTAAAAAAACAACGAATTACAGAAACGGGTGGAGACATTATCCATGTGGTTTCGGCAAAAGAACAATCCATGAAGCATTTGATTGATATTTTTCTGCTGCCGTGGAAGTCTCTCACGATGAATGAACACGGATTTGTTTTCAATAAGTGACCTACTGATAAAAATTTGTCCTCAAATTTATTGCCTAAAAAATACGGCCATATCCCGAATCTCCGGGGATATGGCTTTTTTTCGATCAGAATAAACAAAGGAAGGACCATGGCAATGAGAAATTAAATGAATTTCAGATCATGGAAGGTCAGATCTGATGCAAAAAAAACGCAGGTCTTATCATGGTTTCGTAAACCTTTGCAAAAATTGTTTAGAAATATTTTGCAAAGGCCTTAATTTGTGCTTTAAGTGATAAAGTTATGTTGTAAAACCAGAATGATTATGATATGATAGCCCTGTCGATACATATATATACAAGTTGACAAAATACGAATTTTTCCTGTTGAAAAAACAGTGATAATAACATACACTGTTTAAAGAAAATTGACCGGGAAATGATAATGGAGGAAACATTATGGCTTTTAATATTGCAGTTGCAGGCAAAGGTGGCGTTGGCAAAACAAGTCTTACCGGTATGCTTATTGAATATTTAGTGGCAGAAGGTCTGGGTCCAATTTTAGCAGTGGATGCAGATGCCAATGCCAATCTTAACGAAGTGCTTGGAGAAGAGGTTGATCTTTCCATCGGCGAGATTAAAGAAGAAGTAAATCGGGCTGAAATGGAAGGCGTACCACTGCCTCCGGGTGTGACCAAAACCGACTTTTTAAGACTCCGATTAAATCAGGCGGTTGCTGAAGGAAATGGCTATGACCTGTTGGTTATGGGCCGTAGCCAGGGCGCTGGTTGCTATTGTTATGTAAACGGAATCTTAAAAACCCAGCTTGATATGCTGGCGAGTAATTATCAATATATCATCGTTGATAACGAGGCCGGGATGGAGCATTTAAGCCGGGGAACGCTTGGAAGAATTGACATGCTGATTTTAGTCAGTGACTGCTCCCGTCGAGGGATTCAGGCAGTTGGTCGGATCAAGGAACTGGTTTCGGAACTCAAACTGAAAGTACCCGTGATCAAATTGATTGTCAATCGGGCACCCGATGGCGTCTTAAACGAAGGCACAGCCGAAGAAATCGAAAAACAGGGTCTTGACCTGATTGGTGTTGTACCACTGGATCAAAATGTTTTTGAATATGACGCCTATGGCAAACCACTGGTTCAGCTGCCCGCTGATTCACCAGCCAAGGTGGCTTTAAGAGATATTGTCAACAAATTGGAAATCATCAAAAACAACAAAAATAAATAGATATGAAGAGGGCTGTTTATCAGCCCTTTTAGACGGAAACTGCGGAAAAGGGGAGATTGTTAAATGAGTAAGGTACGATTTATAATTAAAGGAAAAAGATCTGTTGATTTAGTGGCCGGTGAGGGTGAGAATCTGCTGGATGCGGCCAGAAGAGCTGGTGTCATGATCGATTCGCCCTGTAGCGGGAATGCTACCTGTGGCAAATGCAAGGTAAAAATTGTATCAGGACAGGTTAAAACAGAAAAAACCAGACATATTTCTGAGGAAGAAATGGCCAATGGGATCGTTCTTTCCTGCAATGCAACCATTATTGAAGATATCGAGGTGGAAGTACCGGATTTAGCATCTTCTTTTGTCAATGAAATGCAGATCACCGATTTATCAAACAATGAAAATAAAAACATTAAATACGTTCGCAAGAAAATGATCAAAGAAGGCATGACCAATGCCAGTCGGCTCTGGTCAGAGATCATCCAATTACCGTGCCCCAGCATTGAAGACAACAGCGCCGATGAAGATCGGCTTAAACTTTATTTTCAACAAAATCTGGGCTATGAAGACATCACCATCAGTCTGAATGTGATGAAAAAATTGCCGGATGCCTTTAGAAAAAAAGATTTTTTAATCGAAGTCGTTTATCTGAAGCGTCGGGAAGTGGCCGAAATTCTCGATGTTAAACCGGCAAATGGCGAAAAATCGGTGCTTTACGGCATTGCCTTGGATATTGGAACAACTTCCGTGTCGGCCTGTCTGGTGGATATGAACACCAATGAAATCCTGACAAAAGCCTCAATGGGGAATGCTCAGGTTAAATACGGGGCAGATGTCATTAACCGGATCGTTTATTCGGAAAAACCCGGTGGACTGGAAAATCTGCGCCACGCCATTGTCGATGAGAGTATTAATAGTCTTATTGAAAAAATGGTTAAAACCGTCGGTATCAATAAAGAAGACATCTATGAGGTTTGTGCCGCCGGTAACACCACTATGAATCACTTATTGTTGGGTTTAAATCCCGACTATTTAAGACGGGAGCCGTTTATCCCGGCGATTAATGATATCCCCGAAATGAAGTGCGCTGAACTGGGAATCAATGTTAATCCGGAAGGAAAAATTTATCTGGCTCCATCGGTGGCCAGCTACGTTGGCGGCGATATTACCGCCGGGGTCTTTGCAGTACCGGTGTGGATGCGGGAAGACTTTACCATGCTGGTGGATCTGGGAACAAACGGTGAAATTGTCTTTGGCAACAAAGATTTCTTAATGACCTGTGCCTGTTCGGCTGGTCCGGCTTTTGAAGGCGGCGAAATCAGCTGTGGCACCCGGGCTGTACCGGGAGCGATTGAACAGGTTACCATCAATGAAGAAGATCTTAGGCCTTTTTATAATACCATTGGCCATGTCAGTCCGGTGGGAATTTGCGGATCAGGAATTATCGATCTGATTTGTGAAATGAAGCGAACCGGCATTATCAACGGTAAAGGTCGAATGGAACGGGATCTGAATCACCCGCGCATTAAATTTGACGAATACGGAATTGGCCAGTATTATCTCTATTCCAAGGAACTGGATAATGGCTCTAAAGATATTTATATCACTGAAATTGATATTGACAGCTTTATCAAGGCCAAAGGAGCCGTGTTTTCGGCGATTTATATTTTAATGGAAAGTTTGGACATGCCCATTGATGTGTTGGAAAATATTTATGTTGCTGGTGGAATCGGCACTAATCTGGATATCACCAATGCCATTGCTCTGGGAATGCTGCCAGATATACCAGTCGATAAATACTTCTATATTGGTAACAGTTCAATGCAGGGATGTTATCTGGCCCTGACCCTCAGTGAAGGGAAAGACAAGATTCGTGAGATCTCTCAGAATATGACTTATATGGAATTAAGTGTCCACCCGACCTATATGGATGAGTTTATCTCAGCTTGCTTTATTCCGCATACCAACATGAATTTATTTCCGTCTCTGGAAAACTGAAACAGGAGATTTTAAATGGAAAATACCTTACGGGATGAAACCGCAATTGAAGAAAAAAGAAAAGATAAAATACCCTACGAACACTACAAGAGCTTGTTAAAAGACCTGGATCCCCAGACTGTTGCCAAAAACAGCACCTGTCCTTATGACGAAGAAGGGCGCTTCTTTACGGTTACGCTGATGGGAACCCCGTATAAGGTTGCCTATCCTCAGGGTGATGTGACGGATATGGACGGACAGGATTTTGATAACTATAAACTAAAAACCATGATACTGCGTTATCTGATCAATGCCAAAGGGATTAAGACTACTGGCGAAAACATTGCCTATCGGGATGTTTCCGGAGGAAACATTTACTATCCCTGCTTTGAGGGGCGTTGTTTAAAACGGTTTGCCTTCACCTTTAATTACAATCTTGAGGGGTTGAAAAAAGCGATGGCGATTCTGGGGGCAGAACCCCAAAGTATTGGGGATCTCTCGTGGCGCTTTGAGGTCATCAACAATATGTTCATGACCGTAATTTTATGGATTGGGGATGATGAGTTCCCGCCTGAAGCACAAATCTTGTTTGATGCCAACTTCCCCAGTGCCTTCAGTGCTGAAGATATGGCCGTTATGGGCGATATTTTTATTCCGGCACTTAAAGAACTCAGTAAGAAATAATGAGGCAATCAAAGCTTATGGATATTGACCCCCATTTTTCGGAGAGTAGTTATGTTATTAATCGTGATTTATTTAAAAATCACGATCCTGGCGAGATGAGTAGAAACGCCTCTTGCCCCTATGATCCGAAAAATGGACGGTTTGAAATAATGGTTCTGGGAGAAACGTATTTTGTCGAACATCCCAGTGGGGTGGTGCTAAACGCTTACGGTGAAGAATTTGACAATTATTCAATCAAAATTTTTATTCTCAGATATTTAATGAATGCCAACGGAAAAGAAGCGACCAACGAATGGATCAGTTTTAAAGAATTTCCGGATGGCCCCTTATATTATTCCAATTTTCACAAACGCTGCATTCAAGTTTTTGCACAAATAGGCAACGAAATGCCGGAGCAACTAAAAAAATACATGAATGGACTGCAAGCGCTTCCCTATAATAAAGGGGATCTTTCCTGGCAGTTCAAGGTAACTCCCGGAGTGGATATCGTCTGGATTTTGTGGTTTGGTGACGATGAGTTCGAAGCTGAAGCTCAAATTTTGTTCGACAAGAAATTAACAGACGTCTTTAACATCAAAGATCTGGCAATTTTAGGGGATGTTTTGATGATTTCGTTGAAAACCTTTACTTTCTCTTTAAACTCTAAAAAAAATTAGGATAAATTTTAGAAAAATGCCGAAAATTAATTGACAAACTTTTAACTAATATAGTACAATCTGTGTATACTTATATATACAGGTAAAAAGCTGTAGAATATGTAATGGTTTTAATTTGGTTTTAAAGTCTTGAACTTTGAAATAAATATTTTGAAAAAAGGTAACAGGTTAGGAGGAAACAAAGAATGCCATACAAAAAAGCAGAACAAAAATTTAGTGGCAAGATCAACGTATGTGAGATAGGTGTTGGAGATGCAGCTATCAGCATAGGTGGAGAAAACTCATTACCATTTTTAGGTACTGAAGGGTTTAAAACTGCGGTTGGTATCGCAATTTCAGACACAACTGACGAATGGGCAGATTGCTTCAAAGCACTTTACGGAGATGATTTGAAAAACCCTGCAGCGTTAGCAAAAGCAGCAGTAGAAAAATCAGGTGCTGATTTCCTATTAGTTAAACTTGAAAGTGCAGATCCAAACGGCGCAGATGCATCAGTTGAAAGCTGTGTTGCAACAGCCGTAGCAGTAGAAGCTGCAATCGACGTACCTTTAGTAGTAGAAGGATGTAAAAACGGCGAAAAAGATGCTAAGTTATTAGAAGAAGTAGCAAAAGCTCTTGAAGGAAAAAATGTCGTTTTATTCTCTGCAGTAGAAGACAATTACAAGACAATTGGTGCTGCTGGCGGAATGGCTTACGGCCAAAAAGTATCAGCTGAATCTGCAGTAGATATCAACCTTGCAAAACAATTAAACATCTTATTAACACAACTGGGTGTTAAGAGCAAAGATATTATCATGGATGTTGGAACAGCAGCAGCCGGTTACGGTTTTGAATATGTTGCTTCAACCATGGATCGTATTCGTTTAGCCGGCTTAGGTCAAAACGATGAATCACTGCAAATGCCAATTATGACCAATGTTTCTAATGAAGCATGGGGCGTAAAAGAAGCGGTTTCCACAATTGAAGATGCACCAGAATGGGGCGATCAGGAAGCACGTGGTATTGGTATGGAAGTAGCAACAGCTTCTGCTTGTGTTGTAGGCGGATCAAACGCTATCATCGTAAGACATCCAGAATCAGCTAAAACCGTTAAAGCTTTAGTTGCTGGAATCATAGGTTAGGAAAGGAAGGCGAATACAAATGGCAGTAAAAGGTTTAGATATCTTTAAACTCACACCAAAAACAAACTGTAAAGAATGTGGTTTCCCAACATGTATGGCTTTCTCAATGAAAGCTGCTACTGGCGGGGTACCTGTAGAAAAATGTCCATACATTTCAGAAGAATCTAAAGAATTATTATCAGAAGCTACAGCTCCTCCAATGAAAACCATCAAAGTTGGTTCTGGTGATGCTGAAAAAGCTCTTGGTGGCGAAACTGTATTATTCAGACACGAAAAAACATTGGTTAACAAAAACCTGTTTGCCGTTGAATTATCAGATGCTATGAGTGACGCTGATGTCGATGCAGCTTGTGCTACATTACAGAAAGTTAACTATGACCGTATCGGCGAAATGATGTTCGTTGAAGTAGTTGCTGTCCGTTTTGCAGCTGATGCAGCTAAATTTGCAGCACTTGTTAAAAAAGTAGCTGAATGTGGCAAAATTCCAATGATCGTGACAACTGATGCTGAAGTAGCAAAAGCAGCGGTTGCAGGCGCAGGCGCAGGCGCAATTATCATGGGTGCAACCAAAGATAATGCCGCAGCAATGGTAGACGTAGCTAAAGCTGCAGATGCTGTTCTTGGTGTTTCTGCAGACAGTATTGAAGCATTACACGATTTAGTTGAAGAAATCGAAAAAATGGGTTACAAAAACCTGGTATTAAATGTTGGCGAAGCTTCAATCAAAGAAGCTTACGCAAATGCAGTTGATATCCGTACAGCAGCAATCAAAGGCAATGACCGTACCTTCGGATATCCTTCAGTTGTATTTGCAAACAAATTGGCACCAGCTAATACTAACCTGCAAATTGCTTTAGCATCAGCTTTCGTTCTTCGTTACGGTTCAATCATCGTTATGGACGAAATGGACTTCAACGCTGCTTTACCACTGTTTGGTTTAAGACAAAACATCTTTACCGATCCTCAAAAACCAATGCGTGTTGAACCGAAGGTATATGAATTCAACAAACCAACAGGCAACGATCCAGTTCTTGTTACCGTTGACTTCGCATTATCTTATTTCGTTGTTGCTGGTGAAATCGAACGATCTAAAGTTCCTGCTTACCTGGCAATTCCAGATGCTGGTGGATACTCAGTACTTACTGCTTGGGCTGCTGGTAAATTTGGCGCTGGCGTTATCGCTAACTTCATTAAAGAAGCAGACGTTGCCAGCATCACTACTTCTCGTAAATTAATCTTACCTGGTAAGGTTGCTGTTCTTCAAGGCGATTTAGCTGAAGAACTGCCAGATTGGGAAGTCATTGTTGGACCAAACGAAGCAATGCAATTACCTAAGTTCTTAAGAGACATGCAAGCATAAATAATATCAATCTGTGCCCGGAGTCACTTCGGGCACACCTAAAATATTTTTTTTCAATTTGAAAGGGGAACAATATGTCAAAATTCATGGTTATTGGTGAAAGAATTCACTGTATTTCTCCAGCAATTCGTCAGGCATTCGCAGATAGAAATCCAGAGCCAATTCTTTTAAGAGCAAAAGAACAATTAGATGCTGGTGCAGACTACTTGGATTTAAACATCGGACCTGCTGAAAAAGGCGGCGAAGAATTAATGCAATGGGGTGTAAAATTACTCCAGGAAAACTTTGATAACGTGCCAATCGCATTGGATACAGCCAACATGAAAGCAATCGAAGCTGGTATTCAGGTTTATAACCGATCAAAAGGTAAACCAATCGTAAACTCAGCTGATGCTGGCGATCGTATCGAATACGTTGATTTAGCAGCTGCTAATGATGCGATGGTTATCGCTCTTTGCTCTAAAGAAGGTGTACCAGGAAGCAATGACGAACGTATTGCATACTGTTCAGAATTATTAGAACGTGGTATGGAACGAGGAATGGAACCAACAGATTTACTGTTTGATCCATTATTCATTGTTATCAAAGGAATGCAAGATCAATTAGGTGATGTGTTAGAAGCAATTCAAATGATCACTGACATGGGTCTGTTAACAACTGGTGGTTTAAGTAACGTATCGAATGGCGCACCAAAACACATCCGTCCATTATTAGATAGCGCTACAGTTGCTATGGCAATGCAATGTGGATTCAGTTCTGCTATCGTAAATCCTTGCGACAAACGATTAATGGAAACCATTGTAGCTTGCGATATTATCAAAAATAATATCCTTTATGCCGATTCAGTACTTGAGTTCTAGAAATACCTTTATAAATTAACAACAGGTATTTGAAAATACTCATAAAAAAAAGCCCCCGACCACAATTCATCACTTGCCGCACAAGTTACGATGAAAGTCAGGAGCAAACAACTATGTATAATGTATCACTCACCTACATTGTATAACATTTAACAATGTTTGTAAAGGGTAATTTGATTATTTTTTTCGATATGATAAAACTTTTTGCAAATCCGTAAAAATTATCTATTATACGAAACGGGTGCGTTGATATAAATTATAAAATTTAGAGAGGTAGAAAAAATATGAGCAATGAAATTTTAAACTACGATAAGGTCGCTGAAGCTTCCCTTGCGAAAGCTCAGAGAGATGGCGCAGAAACAATGTGGGATCGCCGTGCTGCACAAAAAACCCAATGTGGTTTTGGGGAAGCAGGGGTATGTTGCCGAATTTGTGCAATGGGTCCATGTCGAGTCAGTCCAGTTCCTGGAAAAGGTGCTGAAAGAGGTATTTGTGGAGCGAATGCAGACACAATTGTAGCCAGAAACTTTGCCAGAATGGTTGCTGCAGGTACATCTGCTCACTCGGATCATGCTCGTGATATCGTTCATGCAATGCATCATGCTTCTGCAGAAGGTCCATTTAAAGTACGTGATGAAGCAAAATTACGTCGAATTGCTAAGGAATGGGATGTTGTTGACGCTGATACCAAAGAAACTTACGCATTAGCACATGAAATGGCTGAAATTGCCCTTGAAGAATTTGGTAAACCATTTGGAACTCAACGTTTCTTAAAGAGAGCACCAAAAGCTCGTCAGGAAATTTGGGCACGTGAAGATATTGCACCACGAGCTATTGATCAGGAAGTTGTAACATTAATGCATTCAACACATATGGGTTGTGCTGCAGATTATGAAAGCATTTTCCGACGTGGAATGAGAACTGGGATGTCTGATGGATGGGGTGGTTCCATGATCGGAACTGAATTCTCGGATATTCTTTATGGAACACCAACTGCAAGAGCATCTTCATCTAACCTGGGTGTTATTGATGCTGAAATGGTTAATATCCTGATCCATGGTCATGATCCTAACCTTTCTGAAATGCTTGTATTAGCTGCTCAAGATCCGGCTATGGTGGAAATGGCTAAATCTGTTGGTGCTAAAGGCATTAACATCGTTGGGATGTGCTGTACTGGTAATGAAATGACCATGCGACATGGTATTAAAATTGCCGGAAACTTCTACCAACAAGAAATGTGTATCATTACTGGTGCAATGGAAGCGGTTGTTGTTGACGTACAATGTATCTTCCCGGCACTGCCTGAACTGGCTAAAACTTACCATACACGATTCATCAGTACATCACAAAAAGCAAAAATCGCTGGCGATATGTACATCGAATTCTCTGAAGCAACTGGCTTAGAAAATGCTGCTGAAATCGTAAAAATTGCGATCAATAACTTCCCGAATCGTGATGCTTCCAAAGTAGAAATTCCAGACATTAAACAAGATACAATGGTTGGTTACTCTGTAGAAACCATCATTGATCATCTGGACAAAGTTGTTAACTCTCAGTTAGAAGATGGTCTGGGAACAGTTAAACCACTTACTGACGTTATCTATGCCGGTGTTATCCGTGGAGCTGCTGGTGTTGTTGGTTGTAACAATCCTAAACAACAACATGACTATGCACATATCACAGTTATGGAAGAACTGATCAAACGTGACGTCATCTGTGTTGTTACTGGTTGTGCTGCTCAAGCTGCTGCAAAAGCTGGTTTATTAACATTAGAAGCAAAAGAAAAATGTGGTCGAGGTCTGTTAGAAGTTTGTGAACGTGTAAACATTCCACCAGTACTTCACATGGGTTCTTGTGTAGATATCAGCCGTATCCTTCACTTAGTAAACCTGTGTGCAGATTTAAAAGGAATCGATCCAGCCTTATTACCAGTTGTTGGTATCGCTCCAGAATGGATGTCAGAAAAAGCCGTTGCGATCGCTAACTACGTAGTTGGTTCTGGTATCAATACTTATCTGGGTGTTATTCCACAAGTATTGGGTTCACCAAACTTCACTAAACTGATGACTGAAGATGTTCAGGAATTCATCGGTGCCCACTTCGTATTCGAAAAAGATCCAATTGTCATGGTTGATAAGATCATGGAAGATATTGAAGCAAAACGAGTTGCATTAGGTATCTAATTATATAAAGATAGACAGGTGATAAAATGAAAATAGCATTAACAGGAAAAGGCGGGGTTGGAAAAACAACCATCTCAGCAAGTTTGAGCCGATATTTTGCCGACCAGGGATATAATGTGTTAACAGTTGATGCTGACCCCGATGCCAATCTTGGTCTTGCCTTAGGCATGAGCGAAGAAATGATTGCCAGTATTGTTCCTATTTCTGAAATGAAAGACATGATTGAAGAACGTACTGCTGCCGATACCGGTTCTTTTGGTTCAATGTTCAAAATGAATCCAGAGGTAGCTGATATCCCCGACCGTTATGCCAAAGAATTTAATGGTGTTAAATTACTGACGATGGGGACGGTCGATACCGGTGGATCCGGTTGTGTCTGTCCGGAGCATGTGCTTTTAAAAATGCTGATGAGCCATCTGGTTTTATACCAGAAAGATGTGGTCATCATGGATATGGAAGCTGGCATTGAACATTTGGGTCGTGGAACCGCT
Organism: Acetobacterium wieringae; assembly: GCF_023700225.1. Lineage (NCBI taxonomy): Bacteria > Bacillati > Bacillota > Clostridia > Eubacteriales > Eubacteriaceae > Acetobacterium > Acetobacterium wieringae. Next base: position 2,760,830 of record NZ_CP097897.1, on the reverse strand, counting down.
GGTGCCGTCGATGCCTTTATCGTTGTCGTTGAGCCAGGTGTTCGCAGTATTCAAACTTATCATAAAGTTAAATCCATGGCTACGGATATTGGTGTTAAACAAGTTTATGTTATTGGAAATAAAATCCGGAATGACGGAGACATCGCCTTTCTTACCGAAAAAATCGGAGCTGAAAACATTATTGGTTTCTTAAACTACCGTGATGCGATTTCAGAGTCTGACCGAAACAACAAGTCACCCTATGACGATCCTGTCATGAAAGAAGACATTGCCAATTTAGGTAAGCGGATTCTGGAAATTGTACAGGAAAAAAAGAAATAACGAGTTTTAAATAAAGCAACAAAAATCTAATGTTAATTGAACGAATCTAAGGAGGAAAAAGTCCATATGAATATGAATCTTTTTGATATTGTTTACGACGGTCAAGCCCAGTATCAGCAACGTGCTGAAGAAATGGTTGCCAAAGTCGTTGCTGAAAAGGGAAAAGAAACACCAGTAAAATTCCCCGGTACTGCTTACGCACTGCCTTGTATCTATGCCATCACCGGTAAAAAAGTTACCAACGTAGGTGAATTAGAAGAAGCCTTAGAACTTGCAAAAGCTAAGATCAACCGTACAAATTACCTGCAACAAGGCTTAGATGCCGGAACTTCTGCTGCAATGTGTGCGGAAATCATTGAAGCAGTTAAATATGTTTATGAAGATCTTCCATACGCAGGTCGTGCAGTTGAAGATTTAAATACAACTGATGTTCGTTACTTAGGACATATCACTGATGCTGAAGTTCGTAACTTCGGTGTGCCACTGGTTACTGACGACATCCCAGGTGTTGCTGTTATTATCGGTGAATGCAAAGATGCTGAAATGCTTGCTAGCATCGTTAAAGATTACCAGGGCAAAGGTTTATTGACCTTCATGGTTGGTAAAGTAATTGACCAGGCGATCGAACAAAAAATCAAAATGGGTATCGACCTTCGCGTTATTCCTTTGGGATACGAAATCGAATCTGTTATCCACGTTGTATCTGTAGCGTTACGTGCCAGCTTAATCTTTGGTGCAACACCTCCTGGCGACTTCCTGGCTCACCGTACCTATACCAAAAACCGTGTTAAAGCGTTTGTTAACGTATTTGGACCATGGGATAACAAAATTATTGCTGCCGGAGCTGCTGCTATCGAGTTAGGCTTCCCAGCTGTAACTGAAACATACATCAACGAAGTACCAACCTTATTATTAAACCAACCAGATAACAGCAAAGTTGTTGCGACTTCTTTAGAAGCCCGTAACATCAAAATCAAAGTTACTGAAATCGACTGTCCAGTTGCTGTTTCTTCAGCCTTCGAAGGTGAACGTGTTCGTAAAGATACCATGTTTGCTGAATTCGGTGGAAACAAAACGGAATGTTGGGAACTTGTAACAACTGGTGATGTTGCTGAAATGGAAGACCACAAAATTACTGTGGTAGGACCTGACATTGATGACGCTATGTTCGAAGGTAAAGACGTTGTTCGTCTGCCAATGGGTGTTGTTGTTAAAGTTGGTGGCAAAGCAATGCAAAAAGACTTTGAAACCGTACTCGAAAGACGTATCCATTACTTCACAAACTATATTGAAGGCGCAATGCATGTTGGTCAAAGAAATATTGCATGGATCCGTTTAACAAAAGAAGCATTTGAAAAAGGCTTCCGTTTAAGACACATCGGTGAAGTTTTATATGCAAAAATGCGTTCTGACTTTGATAAAGTTGTTGACAAATGTGAAGTTACCATTTACACCAATGCAGAAGATGTAAAACGTCTTGGCGAAGAACTGGTTAAACCGATCTATGCTGAACGTGACGAACGAATGGGCGCTCTGACAGATGAAAGTGTTGATGAATTCTACACCTGTCTGTTATGTCAATCATTTGCTCCAAGCCATGTTTGTGTAGTAACACCAGAACGTTTAGGTCTTTGTGGTGCTGTTTCCTGGTTAGATGCTAAAGCAACTAAAGAATTAGACCCAACCGGACCTAACCAACCAATCGTTAAAGGCGAAGCTATTGACGAACGTTTAGGACGTTGGGATTCTGTAAATGAAGTAGTAGCCAGAGATTCTCAAGGTGCTGTTGAAGCAGTTACACTGTACTCAATCCTTGAAGATCCAATGACATCATGTGGTTGTTTCGAATGTATCTGTGGTATCATGCCAGAAGCAAACGGTGTTATCATTGTAAACCGTGAGTTCGGTGATACTTCACCAGTTGGTATGACTTTCGGTGAATTGGCTTCAATGACCGGTGGTGGGGTTCAAACTCCAGGCTTCATGGGTCATGGTCGATTCCTGATCGGTTCTAAAAAATTCATGTCAGCAGAAGGCGGTTTACAACGAATCGTTTGGATGCCAAAAGAATTAAAAGACGATGTTGCAGAACGTTTAAATAAAGCAGTTAAAGAAATGACCGGAATTGAAAACTTCGCAGACATGGTTTGTGATGAAACAATTGCCAGCGATTCTGAAGCAGTATTAGAATTCTTAGAATCAAAAGGACATCCAGCACTTGCTATGGATCCAATTATGTAATACATTTTGACCCTGTCAAAATAAAGACATGCCTGAAGGCAGAACACAGACGTGTTCTGCCTTTTTTTAACCCAAAGCATAAACTTACACAGTTTAGAATAATTCAAAATAGCTATCGATTTATTAAGAAAAGGATGCTATAATTATAAAAAAATCAGATCAACAGGAGGAAACAATATGTGTAGCAATAAAGAACAACACAGCCATGGTGAGCATCATGAGCATGAAGAAGGCCATCCGCATTTAGGTGGAGCCCAACACGAACATCAACATTCGCATCCGCATACCGGGGATGAAGGTCATGAACACATTCATGAGCATAATCACGAACATGGACACACCCATAGTCACCCTCACAGCGATGACCATGATCATGGCAGTGAACATACCCATACAAAAGAGCATGAGCATGAGCACACCCATCATCACGCCCATCCCCACCCTCATAAACATGAGCACGCACATGGACATGAAAGTCAGGCCCATGCCCATGGCCATGATCATTCGCATGGACACGATCACACACACGGCCATGATCATCCCCACCCCCATGTTCACGGTGATGGTCATTGTGGACACCACAATAAAAACGGCGCCGGTTATTGCCATGGTGGTGATGTCGAAAATAAGGATGTTGAAATCCTGGGATTGCTACTCGATCACTGGGTGGCGCACAATCAGGATCATGCCATGGAATACAACACCTGGGTTGAAAAAATGAATCGTTTGGGTAAAAATGATGTTGCCGAGTCCTTAATCGAAGCAATTGCACTGATGAGCGAAGCCGATAAGCATTTGGTGGCAGCAAAAAAAGAGTTAGGTTAAGCAATTCTAAAATTTGCACATTACTCGACCAGTGCGGATGATACGAATAGCGATGAAAGTCGTCTAAAAACTTATAATAAACCAGTTGCCCCCTGACTTGTGTTAGGGGGCAGACTATGTTAAAATAACCTCAATTAGAAGAAAGGAGACTGAGAACATGTGTGAATCTTCAGCTTATATGATCACTCCTGAAGGAGAAACTAAAATTATGGACTACGTTGTTGATATCGTTCCAAATGAAGATGGCAGTTTAACCCTGTCGGATTTATTGGGCGGTACAAAAATTGTTCAAGGCAAATTAAAAGAAGTCAAGCTTCTTAACCACAAAATTATTATTGAAGGAACAACGGTCTAGACGATGAACATAGTAGTGCTAGACGGCATGGGAGGAGGCATTGGCTCTCGAATTGTCGGTATTTTAAAAGATGAAATACCACCATATATTGAAATATATGGTTTGGGAACCAATGCGCTGGCCACTGCGGCGATGTTAAAAAAAGGCGCCAATAAAGGTGCTACTGGCGAAAATGCCATTGCTGTTACCGTGAAAAAAGCTGATTTTATCATCAGTTCAATTGCGATGACCATTCCAAACTCGATGATGGGAGAAGTCACTCCGAAAATGGTTGAAGCCATTGGAAATAGTGATGGATTTAAAATCTATATTCCGATTCTACCGGAAAATCACCATATTGTTTCACTGGAGGAAAAACCATTACTACTTCAAATTCGTGAAGCAGTATCCTTGATTAAAAAAGAACTCAATTTGGGAGACGTATAGATGGATGATAAATTAAATATGGATAAAGAAGCCGATATTTTCAAGGTGTTTCTTGCTCATTGGATTAATCACACCGGAGACCATATTGCAGGCTATCAGGAATGGGCCGATAAATTGCAGGGAACATCAAAGGACAATGTGTCCCAGGAGATTTTAATAGCGATCGCTAAAATGCGAGAAGCTCAAAAGAAGATTATGGAAGCGAAAATGCGCTTTTAATAACAGAATAATAAATCGCATCATAATGATTATTGCCATGCTTGAAAGCAGGACTTTTTGTTCTGTTTTTTTTATTGTGGCATCGAATTAAACCTGTTAATGTGACAAATCCCCGGAAGAATATAATGTTCGACCGGGGATTTTTTCATAAAAAATTATGCGAACTTTTAAAAGTTGGTGTATAATGAAATTATAAAAAAAGAAGAAGGTTTAAAAATGCGAATCAAAGATAAAAAACGTTTTATCGTTGCATGTGGTGGTCTGGCGGCTATTTTGATTCTGGCTATTGCAGTTTTAACGCTCGGTTTTTGGCATCGGAACGAAACCCAGTCAGAAACCACCAACCAGAAAAATTCACAGGCATCAACGGCGCAAACAACGAATGCAAAAACAGAGTCTGATCCGGTGACGACAAATCAGGCGGCTGTAACCGAACAACCGGCACAGAGCGAAACAAAAGAAGAAGAAAAAAACAACGCCGCAGAAAGTGGAACCGGCACAGATAGTATCACGACACTGGTTAATAAAAAGCATAGTATTTCAGCCAGCTATATCCCCAGCGATCTGGTCACTGTTGACTTACCATCAACCCGGGATACCCAGCTGAGAAGTGTCGCTGCTGACGGGTTGACAAAACTGTTTAAAGCAGCAGAGAGCGCTGGTTTAGAATTATACTGCTGCTCGGGTTATCGTTCATACGAAACCCAGTCCGAGCTGTATGCCTGGAATGTGGACACGTATGGGGTTGACGGGGCCGAACTGGTCAGCGCCCGACCGGGAATGAGTGAGCATCAATTGGGCTTAGCCATGGATGTTACCAGTGCGACTGTCGGTTTTGATCTGTTAGAGAGCTTTGGTGCAACACCTGAAGGACAATTCATTAAGGATAACGCCCATAAGTACGGGTTTATTGTCCGTTATCCTCAGGGTAAAACCGATATTACCGGTTACGCCTACGAGCCCTGGCATTTGCGCTATTTGGGTGTGGATGTGGCGACGGCGATTTACAATAGCGGAAAAACCATGGAAGAATACTATGGCACCAATTAGGGTCTGGTTAAAAAATATAAATGCACAAAAGGATATCCTAGGGTATCCTTTCTGTGAGCGTTCAGTTTTTTTCCTGAGGCAGATCGGATAAAAAACTATTTTCAAAGAATTAATTGTCTGATATAATAAGCAAGTATTTTGTGCGCCCGTAGCTCAGGTGGATAGAGCAGTAGTTTCCTAAACTGCGTGCCGGAGGTTCGAATCCTCTCGGGTGCACCATTTGAATGTGGCGGCGATGGCCGTTTTTTTTATTGGCGGAATTAACTATCGGCGTTTAAAATACAGATGGATGTAAATAATTAATTAAATAAGTAAGAAACGGTTGCAAAGTGTGACAACAAGGCTTATACTTCTTAGAGTTATTAAACGGTAGCAATGCCACAAAGCGGGGGGAGTGCTGATGGAAAATTATAAAAAGTATTTAATTGTCTGTGGACTGCTTCTATTGTTTGCGCTCATTTCTCCGGTCATTATTGCCTGGATCAGTGTGATCCTCTCTCCGCTGATTACAACGGTAGGGGTCGTTGCCATTATTTTTATCGCAACGGTGATAATTGCCTGGTTTGGGAAAATTGGTCGCAAATAAACGGTTGATAACGAGTTTTTAAAAATCATCCGAACACAAAAAAACAATCTGAATGATACAGGAGATAATTGACACATTGGAAATACGATTAGTAGAAGAAAGAGATTACCTCAGAGTGCTGGAAATTCTGAACGAATCCATTGCGGCCCGAAAATTTACGGCCCAGCTTTCGCCGGCAACCATGGAGATGCGTAAAGACTGGTTCATTCATCATTCGGCGCCACGACATCCGATGTATGTGGCCGAAGTCGATGGCAAGGTGGTTGGTTGGGTGACGCTCACTGAATTTCGCGCTGGCAGAGAGGGGTTTCGCTTTACTTCAGAAATAAGTTATTACCTGGACAGCCATTTTCACCGCCAGGGCATTGGTTCAATGCTAATGCAGCGAGCGATAGAAGCGGCCCGGGAAATCGGATTCAGAAACCTGGTGGCAGTCGTATTTGACACCAATATCAGCAGTCGCAAGCTTGTCAAAAAACATGGGTTTCGGTTATGGGGGCATATGCCAGAGGCAGTTGATATCGACGGAAACTTAATCGGCTGTGATTATTGGGGATTAAAAATAGAAAAATAGTAAATGCTGCTTGATTATTTTCGGCGTTGCTGATATAATTTTAATGTTGTTCAAAAGGCTATATGCCTTTTTTTATTTGAACCGCAACAGCAATAATCGGACAGTCACTGATAAAGAAAATCATGGATGATTAGCAATGTTTTCATTGACAAAAATCAGGGTCTTATGGTATTCTATGTTAGTGACTATGAAAATAGGGAACGTGTGCCTGCATGTTCCTGCGGGTGTTGATATAAGGATGTAGGAGGTGCTGGAATGAGAGTAAAAGTTACTTTAGCATGTACAGAATGCAAGCAAAGAAATTACGATACCATGAAAAACAAGAAGAATAACCCTGATCGTTTAGAAGTGGATAAATATTGCAAGTTTTGCAAGAAGCATACACCACATAAAGAAACGAAATAATGGATAAAGAGGAATATCATGGCAACTAACAAAAAAAGTAAAAATGCCAGTAGTAAACAAGGAAAAGATAACACCCCACAACAGGCACAAAAAACCGATGATAAGGCTGCAAACCTCGTAAAAGAGGAAAAGAAAGCGCCTCAGTCAACGGCAAAAAATGAGAAAAAAACAGCAAAGAAGTCAAGCGATAAAAGTAAGGAACCGAATATTTTTCAGAAGATGGTCGGCTTTTTAAAAGGCGTTCATCATGAACTGCGAAAAGTTACTTGGTTAACTAAAGATGAATTGATAAAGAAATCTGGCGTTGTTGCCGGAATTGTTGGGATATTCACTTTTCTCGTTTGGGTTGTTGATTCAGGATTAGGTGCACTTGCCGCGTTATTTATGAACATTTAGGTAAGGGAGAACCATGGATACTAATCAACAGGAACAGGCCCAATGGTTTGTTGCACATACCTATTCCGGTTATGAGAATAAGGTAAAGGCAAGCATTGAAGCCACCGTCGAAAACAGAAATATGGAGGACGTGATCCTTGAGGTTCAGGTTCCCGTACAAGAAATAGTGGAAAGTAAAAACGGCAAAAAAGTCGTTAAGGAGAAAAAGCTATTTCCAGGTTATGTCATGATTAAAATGTTCATGACAGATGATTCATGGTATGTTGTCCGAAATACCCGTGGTGTAACCGGGTTTGTTGGTCCTGCCTCAAAACCTGTTCCGCTCTCAAAGTCAGAACTTAAGAGTATGGGCATTCGTCAGCAGCGTGTGGAAATCAGTATGCATGTTGGTGAAGAAGTGAAGGTCATTGAAGGACCACTAGAAGGGTTCACCGGTGTTATTGAAGAAGTGCATGCCGAGAAATCAAAGGTCAAGGTCAATGTTTCCATGTTTGGTCGAGATACCCTCGCTGAACTGGGATTTGAACAAATAGAAAAAATAAACACTTAAGGAAAAAACTATTCTTCATGCTACTCCAATTAGGAGAAAAAAAACTATAATAAAATGAAGGAGGTGTTATCATGGCAAAAAAAGTAATTGGTATGATTAAATTACAAATTCCTGCCGGTAAAGCAACACCAGCACCACCAGTTGGTCCTGCATTAGGTCAACATGGGGTTAATATTATGGGATTCTGTAAAGAATTCAACGCAAAAACTGCAAATGAAGCAGGAATGATTATTCCTGTTGTAATCACTGTTTATCAGGATCGATCTTACTCATTTATTACAAAAACACCGCCAGCTGCGGTTCTATTAAAGAAAGTTGCTGGTATTGAGTCTGGATCTGGGGTACCTAACAAAACCAAGGTAGCTAAGGTTACAACTGAACAATTAAGAGAAATTGCAACATTAAAGATGCCTGACTTAAACGCAGCATCTGTTGAAGCAGCGATGAGAATGATCGCTGGAACTGCCCGTAGCATGGGTATCACAATCGAAGAATAATTTTAGAAGGTAGAAACACCTTAAGTGGGAGGGAAACCGCTATTACCACAAGGAGGCAAAGATGAAAAAAGGAAAAAAATATCAGGATTTGGTAAAAAGCTTTGACAAGCAAGAGCTTTTTGAAATTGATGCAGCAATTGCACAAGTCAAAAAACTGGCGACAGCAAAGTTTGATGAAACCATTGAATTGCATGTTAAATTGGGTGTTGACTCACGTCATGCAGATCAACAGGTTCGTGGAGCAATCGTTCTGCCACATGGTACTGGTAAATCAGTTAAAGTTCTGGTTATCGCCAAAGGCGACAAACTGAAAGAAGCTGAAGAAGCTGGCGCTGATTTCTTTGGTGAAGACGATATGATCGATAAAATTCAAAAAGAAAACTGGTTTGATTTTGATGTAATGATTGCTACTCCAGACATGATGGGTAAGGTTGGTCGTTTAGGTCGGGTATTGGGACCTAAAGGGTTAATGCCAAATCCTAAATCAGGAACGGTAACTATGGATATTGCCAAAGCTGTAGCCGATACCAAAGCCGGTAAGGTTGAGTATCGTTTGGATAAGACCAATATTATTCATGTGATCATCGGAAAAGCATCGTTTACCGAAGAAGCCTTAAAAGAAAACATGATGGTATTATTGGAAACTGTTAAAAAAGCAAAACCAGCTGCTGCCAAAGGACAATACTTCCGCAGTGTAACCTTGGCAAGCACCATGAGTCCTGGAGTTAAAGTCAATACAGGAAAAATCTAGAAGTTTATTGCTTTTTATATAATAAACTTTGAAACGACTTGACATAGAAAATGACAAATGATACAATAACGTCGTTGTAAAGACGCATTCATCCATAGACAGTAGGTTTGTAAATCCTACCGAGGTTGAAGAGATAAACGCTTATGAATAATAAAGCTCTCTTCACGCTGTGGAGTGAGCTTTTTTGATACGATTTTATAAAGGAGGTGCAGATAATACATGCCAAAAATTGAAGAAAAACAAGTGATTGTCCAGGAAATTGCGCAGAAACTTCGTAACGCCCAAACAGCGGTTCTCGTTGATTATCGTGGTTTGAATGTTGAAGAAGTAACTGAGTTACGTTCCCTGGCGAGAGCAGCAGGTATCGACTACAAGGTATATAAAAATTCAATGATGCGGTTCGCTGCAAAAGAAACCGGTTTTGAAGGTTTACTTGATGTTTTGGTTGGACCTACTGCAATTGCTTTCTGTGATACAGATCCAGTTGCACCAGCAAAACTAATCAGCGAGTTTGCAAAAAAACATAAGGCTTTAGAAATTAAAGCAGGTATGGTAGATGGTAAGGTTTTAGACGTCAAAGGCGTCTCAGATCTAGCTGAATTACCACCACGAGAAGTACTGGTTGCCCAGGTTCTGGGTGGCTTAAACGCACCAATTTCAGGTTTTGTTAACGTACTTAACGGAAACATGCGTGGATTGGTTGTCGCATTAAATGCGATCGCAGAACAAAAACAAGCATAATTCGAAAAAAACTAAATTAAAGAAAGAATATTTGGAGGATTTATAAAATGGCAAGTGAAAAAGTAACACAATTAATTGAAGACGTAAAAGGTTTAACAGTATTAGAATTATCTGAACTGGTTAAAGCATTAGAAGAAGAATTCGGCGTTAGCGCTGCTGCTCCAATGGCTATGATGGCTGCTCCAGCTGCTGGTGGTGCTGCTGAAGAAGTAGAAGAAAAAACTGATTTTGATGTAATCCTGGCTTCTGCTGGCGATCAAAAAATCAAAGTTATCAAAGTTGTTCGTGAATTAACAGGCTTAGGCTTAAAAGAAGCAAAAGCATTAGTTGACGAAGCTCCAAAACCATTAAAAGAAGGCGCTACAAAAGAAGAAGCTGATGATATTAAAGCTAAAATTGAAGAAGTTGGCGGAAGCGTCGAAGTAAAATAATTACTCGATAACCACTAAAAATCACTTGCTTGCGCAGGTGATTTTTTTGTTTAACAGACGAAGTCTGAGAAAGAAGAACAATGGGAAAAAAACAGACAAATCAAGTGAAAGAAATCACCCCCATGGCGGTAGACTTCCCCCAATGGTATACAGATGTTATCTCCAAAACTGAATTGGTGGACTATTCTCCGGTAAAAGGATTTATGGTGATTCGGCCCTACGGTTATGCGATTTGGGAGCTGATCCAGGGTGCTTACGATAAACGCTTTAAAGAAACCGGTCATGAGAACATGTATTTTCCGCTTTTGATTCCAGAAAGCCTTTTAACAAAAGAAGCTGAACATGTCGAAGGATTTGCGCCGGAGGTCGCCTGGGTTACCCATGGTGGCGGCAAAGAACTGGCCGAAAAACTGGCAGTACGCCCGACATCAGAAACGATTATTTGCAGTATGTACTCAAAATGGCTTAATTCCTATCGTCAGCTGCCTTATTTGTATAATCAATGGTGTTCAGTTGTGCGTTGGGAAAAAACCACCCGACCATTCCTGCGAACCTCTGAGTTTTTATGGCAGGAGGGCCATACTCTCCATGAAACCCCGGAAGAAGCTCAGGAAGAAACCATGCAAATGCTGGGGATCTACCGGGAAATTGCCGAAAGCCACCTGGCCATGCCGATGGTCGTTGGTCGAAAAAGTGATAAGGAAAAATTTGCTGGCGCCGATGCCACCTATACCATGGAAGCATTGATGCACGATGGTCAGGCCCTGCAATCAGGCACTTCTCATAATCTCGGCCAGCATTTTACCAAGGCCTTTGAAATTACCTATCTGGATCGCAATAATGAGCAGTCTTTTCCTTTCCATACTTCCTGGGGAGTATCGACCCGCTTAATCGGTGGGATTATCATGGTTCATGGTGATGATAATGGTCTGGTTCTACCGCCTAAAATTGCCCCGATTCAGGTGGTGGTCATTCCAGTGGCCCAACATAAAGAAGGGGTATTGGATAAAGCCTGGGAAATCAGTAAAGCGCTGGGGAAAGATTTCAGAGTTAAGGTTGATGATCTGGATGGCTATTCTCCTGGCTGGAAGTTTAACCAGTGGGAAATGAAGGGTGTGCCAATTCGCCTGGAAATTGGTCCACGAGACATTGAAAATGGTCAATGTGTACTGGCCCGACGGGATACGGGTGAAAAAATTCAGGTCAGTTTGGATAATGTCAGCCAGGCTGTGGATGACTTGTTGGCCGAAATTCAGGCCAACTTGTTTAATAAAGCGCTGAAAATGCGGGAAGAAAAAACCTCCACTGCGGAAAACATTGATGAATTCAAAAAGAATTTATCAGAAAATCCGGGGTTTGTCAAAGCGATGTGGTGTGGTGAGCGAAGCTGTGAAGATCAGATAAAAGAAGAAACTGGCGCATCGATCCGTTGTATCCCATTTGAAGATGAACAGGAAGTGTTGTACGCAGGCAAATGTGTCTGTTGTGGTAAGCCGGCACAAAAAATGGCCTACTTCGCCCGAGCTTATTAGGAAGCATGAGCGTGTGAAAATGAGCAGCATTGCAATGACCAACTTGGGATTTTTCTTGAATGAAGGCGAATTTTATGAACATATCCGGATGAAAAAAGGATCAAGACGGGCCCTGCCCATTGAGCGAATTCTTGAGTCAGCAAGAAATATTCCGAAGCCAAAGGTGCTCTATCGGGTATCCGAAGCGAAAATCATTGATGCTACGCACTTCACCCTGGATGGCGTCGAATTTGTCAGTGAAGCTGGAGTGGAAAAAATTGCCAAGTCTACCTATGTTTTTCCGAATATTGTCACGGCTGGTCGGGAAATTGAGAATTATTGTCTTTCCCGGGAGAACGTTCTGGATCAGTACATTATCATGGAGCTCTGCAATTTCGCCTGCGAATTTGCCAGAGAAGCGCTGATACGTGATGTTAGGAATCGCTATGGTGTGTCGATAACGGATTGTATCTATCCGGGTGAAGATGGATTTCGTCTGGAATCGGGTAAAAAAATATTTGATTTATTTGAAAATGTCGAAGACCAAATTGGTGTTACAGTCACTGAGATGGGGCTGACCACCCCGAGTCGAACAGCCTACGCAATTTATTTTGGCTAATCAATTAAATCGATAAAACGTATAAAGAGGCCCTAAGTTATCCTTAGATGGCCTCTTTTTTTATGCATTTTTTAAATTGTTAAACAATTCGATCATTCGTATATTGAGCAAGGGATGGACGAAGTACGGCGCAATTTCAGCCATTGATTCCATTACAAAAGTTCGTTCCTGAATCCGGGGATGGGGGAGAATCACATGGGGATCATCACTGATCAGATTGTCGTAAAATAAAATATCCAGATCAATAGTCCGGGGGCCCCAGTGGATCGTTCGTTCCCGTTTAAGTTCCAGCTCGATCTCAAGCAGCCGGTTCATCAGGACAGGAGGCGGCAGGGTGGTTCTAATTTTCAACACACAGTTGAGAAAAGCATCCTGGTCGGTGTAGCCCCAGGGCTCGGTTTCGATAATTGTGGATTGGATCAGTCCTTCAATGCCAGGGGTACTTTTTATGGCAGTAATGGCTTCGCTTAGATTTAGATTGCGGTCGCCCATATTGGTGCCCAGTCCGATAAAGGCCTGGTGCCAACCACGGTTTATTTCAATGGCGACGGTATCCATCGATTTAAGGATCGGGGCCCAGGGTTTTTTAATGGTAATGCTGACATGTTTAACCATCGGGTAGTGTTTTAAAACATAGGTCGCCAGCATTTCGCCAGCGGTTTCGATCAGGTCGTAGCTTTCTTTTTTAAATTCGATCTCCAGGGCATGACAGAGTTCGCCATAATGAACGGATTTTGTCAAATCGCCGGTGAGGGCCGCCTCCTGCATATCCAGAGATAGAGTTACAGAAATCAGAAATTTCTGGCCCAGGGTTTTTTCTTCGGGGAAAACCCCGTGATAGGCAAAGACCTCAAAGTCTTTTATATAGAGTTTGTCCATGGTGCTCCTTTCAGAATACTGGCGGTCATTTGTGCCGCCCGTTTATTTTCCAGGACGTCATGAACTCGAATAATCGAGGCGCCTTTCATAATCCCGATAACCGTGGTGGCCACAGTGCCCTCCACCCGTTCGGTTACCGGCAGATCCAGGGTCAGGCCGATAAAGCCTTTGCGGGAGGTGCCCAGCAGAATCGGATAGCCCAGACTTTGCAGGTCTTCTAGGTGGTGCATTGTTTCCATGTTCTGGGCATAATCCTTGGCAAAGCCAATGCCAGGGTCGAGGATAATGGCATCCCGGGAGATACCGGCTTTCAGGGCAATGTTAATGGATTCCTGCAGATCGCGGATGATATCGCCCATCAGATGTTGGTAGGTTTGATTATTACGGTTATGCATCAGGACGCAGGGAACCTGGTATTTGGCAGTAAACTCGGCCAGGGACGGATCATATTTAAAGCCCCAGATATCATTGACCATGTCGGCACCAGCCGCTAAGGCCGCTGCCCCAACAGACCCCTTGTAGGTATCAATGGAAATGGGAATGTCAAAGCGCTGGCGGATTGCTTCGATCATTGGAACGACTCGCTCGATTTCTTCGGCATCACTGATTTGAGTATGACCGGGACGGGTCGATTCGCCGCCAAGATCAATAATATCAGCACCATCGAGGATCATTTTTTCTACCTGCCTCAGGCTGGCATCCAGGTTATTGAATTTGCCGCCGTCAGAAAATGAATCGGGGGTAACGTTTAAGATCCCCATAATGAGGACCTGATTGCTTAAGTCAAAATTTTTATTGCCAATTCGCATGAATACTCCTTTAATAAACAATGGTCAGGTTTTTCTTTTCACGTGACCAATCACATTCGGTTTCAACCGGGCAGCAAAAACAGGCCCGGGATAATTTGTCGCTTTGATAAACTAGTTTACTGAATCCCTGGGCTTTTGGATTACGATGATTAAGGATTGCCTCCAGGATCAGATTATTTTGATCGTCAGTATAATCAAGGGTTTTCAGCAGGGGAATTGCCAACTGGTGAGAGGCGATTTCATGGGGTGTTTTGTCCTGATATTGAACAAAACGACCAATGTCGTGGAGCAATGCGGTGGTATAAATCAGATCCCGGGAGAAGTTTAGTCCGGCTTCCATAGTCTTGATACTGGCAATGCGGGCGACTGATAAAAAATGGTCGATGTCATGACGACAAAACGGTCGATTGACCTCACAGGTTTCTATTTTTTTTAGATAATTCTGATAATCATTCATGTGAAAAAGGGTGTTGGTATTTTTTAACTGATCCATTAACCACGTCCTATTTGATGCTTAAAAGTTTATGGACTTCGTCTTTGAGCTCCTTGTTATGCTCAAATATACCGGCTTGCATCGCAGTAACGGTACGGGTGCCGGGACGTTTGACGCCGCGCATATTCATGCAGAGATGTTCGGCTTCAACGATAACCATGACGCCGCGGGCTTGCAGGTATTCCATAACGGCTTCACCAATTTCGGTGGTTAATACTTCCTGAAGCTGTGGTTTTTTGGCATAGACATCAACTGTTCTAACCAGTTTAGACAGCCCGGCAACTCGACCATTGGGAATATAGGCAATGTGAACCTTACCGTAAAAGGGTAACAGGTGATGTTCGCACATCGAATAAAAGGGAATGTCCCGTTCAATGACAATATCATCTGATTTTACGGCAAAGGTTTTGGCCAGGTGAACTTCGGCAGTATGGCCCAGACCTGAAAAAATTTCTGCATACATCCGGGCAACCCGGGCAGGGGTTTCAACCAGGCCTTCCCGGGTGGGATCTTCGCCGATGGCTTCTAGAATCATTGTGACAGCTTCTTGGATTTTCTTTTGATCAATCATTTTTCTCCTATCGCCGAATCAACTTCAATTTGATCCGGAATGGTTTTTACTAAAACCAAATAAAAAAAGCATTACTTAAATAAAACAAAATGTTTTAAGCAATGCTTCCGCAACCCTTAATTGGTTGTTAAGGGGTCCAGCGGAAGCAACAAGATATCGCAATGAGTTCATTTCGTTTAAAGGCAACTTCCCATCCTCTAACACTTTACGCATCTTGTCTACTCTGTTATATTTAATTGGGTGTATTTTAACATGGGACGGGGCAGGTTACAAGGGTAATATAACGTATTCTTAAACGTTCTAAGTATCGATTGGCTGGAAATTTGCGGATAAAAAAATCAAAAAAAGTTGGTGAAATCAACAAAAAAGTAAAGAGAAAAAATTTAACCATTTTTTTAACAAAGTCGCTCAGTTGATGTAATCGATTGGCAATATTTTTACTTGTCGGTCACTGAAAGATGAAAGATAGTTGCGAAAGTTGACAACCGAAAGTGGAGAGAATTACGAATTACATCGTTTACTTAAGCCGGATATGGTAAAATAATTCTGCCAAATAATCAGAAAATTAAAATATAGTTAGAAATGAGTGGAACGATGACCGAATCAGATATATTAACAGCCAACGTGCCAAGTGGCGATCAATTTATTAAAAAAACGTTATATATGCGGGGGATTCCCAAATGGGAATTTGACCGTTATCTGAGAAAGAAAGCCGAAACAATTGGGAAAGATTGCTATACCGGTGCGGGCTGGCAGGTAACCTTGTCGCCAGAGCGACAGGAAAGTATTGGGGTCTGTTCACTGGTGGCAGTGGATGTTACCCTGGTGGTGGAAAAGGATCAGTTTGACGACTTTTTGCGCAGCTTTCGAAAGAACTTTCTTCGAGGTGGAGGTTGACCATGGAAGAAAAGAATTCCAAGAAGAGTTTTTATTCGCTGGATAACGCGGGTGTCCTCTACACGGCCATTGCCTCATCACGAATCACTACTGTATACCGGATGACAGTGGAATTATCAGAAGAAATACAACCAGTGACATTACAAAAAGCGCTGGAACAGATTATTCATCGGTTTCCCTATTTTCAGGTGACGTTAAAACGTGGTTTTTTCTGGTACTACTATGAACACACCGAGGCGATACCAAGGGTAGAGGAAGAAACCTATTATCCCTGTAAAACAATGCGACAGCGGCAGGGCAAGACCTTTCCCTTTCGGGTGCTCTATTATAAAAAATACCTCCATGTCGAATTTAATCACAGCATCTGTGATGGTAGCGGTGGCCTGACCTTTCTGCAAACGCTGATCATTGAGTATTTTAAGTTACTAAAGGCAATTATCCCAAAAGACCTGGGTAAAGCCATGGATATCGATACGGATGTCGACCCGGGCGAGTTTGAAGACTCCTTTAAGGTCTATTATGAAGAAAATGTACCGCCGCCGCCGGGTAGTAAAAAGGTCTTTCATTTTCCCTTTGAACTGCTGGATAAGGGGGAGTATTTGTTGCTGACAGGCTTTGTGCCGGTAGCGCCCTTATTGGATCTGGCTAAGCGTCATGGCTGTACCCTGACCCAGTTTATTCTGGCTCTTTACTTTGAAAGTATTCAGGAATATATTATGGAGCTGCCAATCAGTGAGAAAAAAAGCGGCGCCAACGGATTGCCATCAATGTACCGGTCGATTTGCGAAAGATGTTTCCTTCGATTACACTGCGAAATTTCTTTATCAGTCTTAATCCGGAGATTGATCTGGCCCTGGGCTATTATACCCGGGCGGAGATTATTGAGCAGATCAAAGGCTATATGGGTTTATATATGAATCGGAAGCATATTAACCGCTATATTTCCCGTAATGTACGCAATGAACAACTGATCTTTCTTCGGATCATTCCCCTGTGGGTAAAAAAGCTGCTGATGCCTCTTGTCTATAAACGTTATGGCGAGCGGGGCTATACCAGTGGTTTATCCAATTTGGGGGTGGTCACGGTTCCGGAAGAGCTGCGCCCCTATGTGAAGAGTTTTGAAGTCTTTCCTTCCCCCAGCGCTGAAAGCCGACTAAAGATGGTAACGGTCAGTTATGAGAATCGGCTGGCCCTGTGTTTTGGCAAAACCACTGGAGAAACGGTCATTGAAAAGATCTTTTTTGGAAAAATCAGACAGCTGGGAATTCCGGTAAAAATTGAAACGAATAAGAGGTGAGAATCATGGCCTATTGCCCAAAATGTGGTGTTGAAGTTGAAGATGATGTGAAAAACTGTCCGCTTTGCGACTTTCCCGTTCCGGATGTCAATGATGGAATTTTTTCTCAGGACAGTAAATATCCTCAGGCGATCAATACCTATGAAGAAGATCATCTGGGAAAAAAGAATCAGGCGTTTTTTTCGATTACGATTATTGCGGCCAGCATTATGGTGATTATTGGCGTCATCTATCTGGTTTATCCCTGGAATCATGTTTTGCTGAAATATATCGCCCTGGCGGATCTCAGCATTTTTGCCATTGTCTTTTTTGCCATGGGTTACCTCAAACCGAACTATAATTTTCTGGGAGCCTATATTACCGTGGTGATTACCTGCCTGTTTGTTTATATGATTGGTGGAAGCCAAACCAACTGGTTTTTAAGTTATGCCTTTCCGATTGCCACCCTGCTTTATCTGGATGTCAGCCTGTTTTGCTTTATTCTGAAACACACCCGGCATAAAAGTCAGTTCATTTTTATTCCCACCAACCTGATTCTTTTTGTGATTGTACTGGCAATCGGCATTGATGGAATTGTCAGCTTAAATGTACTGGGGGAAGTCCAATTAACCTGGTCATTGATTGTAGCGGTCTCGGGCCTTTGCATCATTGGCCTGCTCCAGACGATTTATCATCGGATTCCGGAAAAAACCCGGAGAATGCTAAAAAAGAAAATGCATGTATGATCGGTAACGGATCAGTCAATTGATGTGATTAATGTTGACTTTAATAAGTGAAAATAAAGAGTTTACCAAAAGAAGGCTGGAAAAGATAGCATCGCTATTTTATCCAGTCTTCTTCTTTTTTTGACTAAATAAGACATACATGAGTAAAATATCGTTATATAAATTGTAAAAAAATCATAAAATTTTAAACAATCGAACTAAATCTTTAAAATACTTAATAAGTCTTAATGAACAGATATTATTCAGCGAATGCTTACTTATAAGATAGTTCTTGAAGTGGATTAAAGACACTCCAAATACGAATATAAGGGTAACATTAATATCTCAAAGACACGCTTAAAATATATTGGATTTAACCCTAGAGAAATAGTATGAAAAATTCCATTTATCAGTCAAAAAAATTCTCGTTTCAATTGAGCGGTTTCGTGTTAAATTGAGGAACCATCTTAAATGATTTGGGTAATTATTACATGCAAAAGGAGGTCATTGTAATGGCAGTACAAATTACGACAGCAGAAGCCGTAAAAAAAATTGTTGATCAATCTTCTGTTATGATCGGAGGATTTTTAGGGGCTGCTGTTCCACTAAAAATGATCGATGAAATAGCAGCAGCTGGCGTTAAGGACCTGACCGTCATCAGTATTGGCGCCGGGTATCGGGGTGGCGGTGTGGATGTCGGCAAATTGGTTGTGAATCATCAGATTATCAAATACGTGACATCACATGTGGGAACTGATCCCAATTTGATCAAACAAATTGTGGGTGAAGAAGTGGAACTGGAGTTAAGCCCCATGGGCACCTTTGTGGAGCGGGTGCGCGCTGGTGGTGCCGGATTGGGTGCTGTTGTCACACCGGTGGGGATGGGAACAGAGGTCGAAGCGATGGCACAAAAAATTACCGTCGATGGAAAACCTTACCTGTTATTTAAGCCGATCCGGGCTGATGTGGCGATAATTAAAGCCTATCGGGCTGACCCTTTGGGAAATTTGCAATATCAGGGAATGAGTAATACGAATCCGATTATGGCCACGGCTGCCGACATTGTCATTGCTGAGGTGGATGAGATTGTCGAGATTGGCGAGATTGCCTGTGAACAAATTGGGACACCGGGAATCTTTGTGGACTATATTGTTCAGGGACACAGTTATGAAGCACGTAAGACGATTTATGAAAAAATGTGGATTGCCACAAATAAATTATAGGAGGTTCCAAGATGCCTAGAAATTATATAGCCAGAAGAATCGCTAAAGAATTTAAAGACGGAATGTATGTCAATTTGGGAATCGGCATTCCGACGGAATCGGCCAATTATATTCCAGAAGGAACCCGGGTGTTTCTTCAGACCGAAAATGGCGGCCTGATGTTTGGGCCTAAACCAAAACGGGGTGAAAGCAATCCGGATATTGCCAATGCTGGTGCCGAGCCGATTACCATGCTGCCTGGTGGTGCGGTATTTGATGTGGCCACCTCGTTTGCGATGATTCGCGGTGGACATATTGATATGACGGTGGTCGGGGCTCTGGAAGTTGATGAAGCCGGAAACATTGCCAGCTGGAAAATTCCCGGGAAGCTGTTAACGGGAATGGGTGGTGCCATGGATTTGCTGTATGGTTGCAAACGCGTGATTGTGGCGATGACCCATACCGACAAGCACGGCAACCCGAAAATCAGAAAAAAATGCACCCTGCCCTTAACCGCCGCTGGGGTCGTGGATATGATCATCACCGATAAGGCGGTGTTTCGGGTGGATAAAGACGGTTTGTATCTGGAAGAACTGGCACCAGGGGTTACTGTTTCTGAGATTGAGCAACTCACCGAAGGGACAATTTTAAACATCATCGAATGGGAACATATCGAAATTACTTAGAAAGATTAAAGAGGAAAGAATATGAATAACAATAAAAAATGGTTGATCCTGGCTGTCAGCATTGTGATCAACTTGTGCATTGGCTTTGCTTACGCCTGGAGTGTTTTCTCAAAACCGTTACAGGTCGATTTTGGCTGGACGCCCTCCCAGGCATCAATGGCCTTTACCATCAACTTATTTGTTTTGCCGATTGCAATGATTTTTGCCGGGCCGCTGGTAAAACGTTTCGGGGTGCGGGTGGTCGTCTTGTTAGGTGGGGTGCTGTTCGGTTTGGGCCTTTACTTAAGTGGCATGATCACCACCGTTTATCAGATCTATATTACCTATGGCTTAATTGCCGGATCGGGAATTGGACTGATCTACTCCATTACCGTTTCCAATACCGTTAAATGGTTTCCGGAACACAAAGGATTGGCTGGGGGCCTGACAGCCGGAGGTTTTGGTGCCGGTTCGCTGATTTTTGCTCCGGTGGCGGTACAGTTTATTGCCGCCCAAGGCGTGTTGGGGGCCTTCCAGACCTTGGGTTTGATCTTTGCCGGAGTGATCCTGGTGTTGGGGATCTTTATTGCCGCCTCCGCCAGTATCGGATATCGATAACAAGGCGACCACTGCGGCAGCAAATCAGAGTAGTGGTGATGTCACCACCCGGGATATGTTAAAAACGGTTGATTTTTATGTGATTTGGGGATTGATGGTGCTGGGCTGTATCTCCGGATTAATGATTATCAGTCAGGCGTCACCGATTGGCCAGGTGATGGTTGGCTTATCGCCTGAACAGGCGGCTTTTGCGGTTGGCTTTATCGGCTTGGCAAATGCCACCGGACGGGTTGTCTGGGGAACCATTTCGGACAAAATTGGACGCTACAATACCCTGATGTGTATGTTTGCTTTAAGTGGTGCTGGCTTGGTGGCCTTGTATTTTACCAAAGACTTACCGCTTTTTATGGTAGGGATCTGTTTGATAGCAGCCAGCTATGGCGGTGTCTTCGGATTATTCCCGTCGATTACGGCTGATAACTTTGGGATCAAAAACTTGAGTATGAACTATGGGGTGGTCATGACCGGCCTATCAATCGGGGCCTTTATTGGACCGCAAATTGCGGCCTATGCCGTAGAAAAAAGCGGTGGTAGTTATAACCTGGCCTTTATCATCACCCTGGGCATTAATATTGCGGCTGATTATTCTGGTATTAATTGCCAAACGGATGAATGCCAAACACAAAATGATGCTGGCAACGGAGCACTAAAAATTAAAAGGTAAAAAAAACAAGATCTGTCGCACGAGACAGATCTTGTTTTGGTTTAAGTTAAGCGATATTTGCGGTTGAGCATGTCTTCCCGTTCTTTCCAGTCCGACATCAGTGTGCCCAGGGCCCCGTAGAAGGAAAGATTATGATTGGGAAAACGGAAGTGAAGCATCTCGTGGAGAGCAATGTATTCAATACATTCCTTGGGGGTCTTAATCAGCTCCAGATTCAGGATCACCCGCTGACTTTTAGGTGAACAGGCGCCCCAGCGGTTGTCCAGCCGATAGATTTTCAGGTCGGGAAAACGGATTTGATAGGGCGCCGCTTTGATGATGGCAGCGGCCATGGCCTCGACAAAAATTTCCCGGGCCTGCTCCCGGTACCACATATCCAGAACAAATTCTTTATGGGAAAGGGACGAAACATCCTGGACATTAAGAACCATGTTATAGTTGTTGATCACCACTCCGGTGGTGGGGGATTCTTCAATCATCAGGCGATAATAATCACCCAGAAATTTATGTTTTTCACCAGTTTTGTACTGATAATTTTTCAATAATTCAGGGACGGTATCAAGATTGCCAAACATAGGGGTACCTCCATCTTCTGGTTGAACAATTCATTTTGACAATTATATCCAAGAAGCAGCTAAATCTGAATAGAAATAGTTGTCACCATAGGGAAAGAATTGGTGATTAACTTGCAAATTTTTAAGATGCCGTTTATGAACTGTACTTTCACTGGAAAAATGTTATAATGAGATATTATCGTTCCCAAACATGTTGAAAATAATCAGAAGTGTTTTTAAATGAAAGGAGAATCTTATGGAGACAAGATTAAGTGTAACATTGATTCAACACACCCCGGATCCTGAGAAATTAGTGGCGGCAGCGGCCAAACTATGTTATTCCAAAGCCGGTGCCGGTGAGATCATGGATGACTTGACCGATGATAATGTGGAGCGCTTCTTAACCCGTTTGATGGACATGGGCCACGCATCGCCCATCGAACATGCCAGCTTTACCTTTGCCATTGAAGGGGTTAGCCGGGCCTTAACCCATCAGTTGGTGCGCCATCGGATGGCCAGCTTCAGTCAGAAATCGCAACGCTATGTAGCTGAAGGTCAGTTTAGTTATGTGATTCCTCCGGAAATTAAAGCTCTGCCGGATGGCGAAAAGATCTTTGTGGAAGGAATGGAAAATGCTCAGAAGACCTACGACTCACTGGCCCAAAGACTTATTGAAAAATACACAATAGAGTTGATGGCAGCAGGGCTTTCAGAAAAACAGGCTGCGATGGCGGCTGAAAAGCAGGGAATCGAAGATGCCCGATTTGTTTTGCCCAATGCCTGTGAAACGAAAATTGTGACCACCATGAATACCCGGGAACTGCTGCATTTCTTTAATCAGCGTTGTTGCAATCGGGCCCAATGGGAAATTCGGGAACTGGCTACCCAAATGCTTAAAGAATGTAAAAAAGTGGCCCCCTTACTCTTTAAAAATGGCGGACCCCGCTGTGTCGAAGGCCCCTGCCCAGAAGGCAGTATGACTTGTGGCCAAATCGTTGAGGTCAGAGAAAAATTCAAACACATTTAGGACATCGATATACGTCTTGTCCAATAAAAATAAACTAAAAATTGAAAAGGTCGTGAAAAGGTATGTTGGAAATTAAAAATCCTGAAAAACAGAATATTATTATTGCTCTAATCGTCGCTGTTTTAGGGATCGCTATTATTTTTGTTCCATTTGTGATAAAAGCGGTGGTAAGCTATCAGTTTTACTTTACCTATGTAGGTGTGGTGATTATTGTTTTTTCGCTGGGTTATGCCATCTTTTTCTACCGCCGGTATCGCCAGTTTGAAGCGTTTATGGCAAAAAAAGACGAGGCGTTGGTCTGGGAATACGATGAAGCTCAATATGAGGGATTTATTGGCGAGTTAAACCAGATCCAGAAAAATTCCGAAAAGAAAAAGATCTGGGTTTTATTGGGAATCGAACTGGTTATCTCGATTTTGCTGGTAATCATGCTGTCTGAAGGATCAAAGTGGCTGGGATTTGTTTTTTTTGGATTCTTTGCTACCATGTCAGTATTGTTCACCATTGTCTTTCCGCAGAGCTTTAAATATAGGGCCCTGGTTAAACCCTATGTCACGATTATCCACGAAGACAGCGCTTATATTATGGGACGGTTTCATAAATGGACGAAAGCGCAGGCCAAGCTGAAGAATTATGACAATGGTGAAAAAATGTACAAGGTCCTGGCGATTAATTATGAAGCCTTAACCCGAAACGGCAAGCTGTTTCAGGAATGGACTGCCGTTATCCCAAATCCTGATGACAGCAAGATGATTGCGGATGCAAAAACTTGGGTTGGCAGAATCAATAAATTCACCCGACTCCATGAAAAGCAAATGAGTGAACGCAAATCAGGATCGGAAAAATTGTTTGAAAAAATGCTTGGTAAAGGCAAAAATGACAACAAAAAATTAGAAAAGGCAACAGATTCAAAAGCTCGCAAATAAAAAAAGCCCACCGGGCTTTTTTTTGGGTTTATTCTGGATAAATCATATTTTCTGGTTGGATTTTTTCAAGAATTTCAGTTAGAAACTTCCGGGCTTCATAGCGGGCCATGGGGAGATTCATATCCAGATAGTTGCCGCAATCCCGGGGTGAGGCACCGGGAATCTCGTCCTGGTAATCGGCCATAAAGGTAAATAACTTGATAATCAAGGGCATGATATCGGCTGGAGTTTGTTCGCCTTTCATCAGCAGGTAGAAGCCGGTGCGGCAGCCCATTGGTCCAAAATAGACAATTTCGTCACTGAGTACCGGGTCATTGCGCAGAAAAGTTGCGCCCAGGTGCTCCATGGCATGGAGTTCGCCGTTGTTAATGACTGGTTCGCGGTTGGGTTCTTTCATCCGGATGTCAAAGGTGGTGATGCAATGATCGCCGCAATAATCTTTTCGGGAGATATAGACTCCTCGTAGTAAATCCAGGTGGTTGATGGTGAAGCTGGCAATTTTTTTCATTGTTATTTTTCCTTTCTGGTAAGATAATGGTTAATAGCCTCCAGATAATGAAGGAGAATATTATGGTAGGGATAAATCCGCAGATTCTGGTCGAAGTCCCCGTAGGGAATCGACTTGCGACCGCTATGCTGGGCATGATCCCAATAGGTTTTTAGAATATCAAAGGGCAGCAGGAAGGTTTCGTCGCAGAATTTAAAATGGACAATCAGGAAGGACAACCCCTCCTGTTTCTCGAAGGCTTCCATAAATTCCATCTGATGCTGATGGATATTGGCAATCGGTAATCGCTTCTGGCTGGTTTCCTTAGCATCAAAGCAGACCGGAATTCCCTGGATGTTGCCCAGATAGTCGACGGTACTTTTCTCTTCAAAATAGGCCAGTTTAATGGTTCCTTTAGTAGGATCTAACTCTACTGGTTTGATGGAAGTAGGAATTTTTTGAACGACCGCCAGCCCCTGCTCCAGATAGATTTTATTGGTGATATTTAAGTTTTCCTCTAGCTGACTGCCCCGCAGCCCCCGGCTGTTCCAGTAACCCATGTTTATTGCTCCGATAGAAAGGGGTCTTTAAAGCCAAAGCGTTTTAAGGCTTTTTCAAAAACCGGTGGGAGCGGGGCGGTAAAGGTTTTATTCATGTCAGGCAGGGTGTACCGGGCGCTGTGGAGCAATTGGCTTTTTAGGCCGAATTCTTCATATAAACGGCTGTTAAGCAGACGATTGCCATATTTGGGATCGCCGACTATCGGCAAACCCATGGCTGAAAGTTGAACCCGAATCTGGTGGGAACGGCCGGTTTTTAAAATGATTTTTAACAAGGCATAGTCACCGTGACAAGCCAGAGTTTCGTAGTTCAGGACGGCCTTTTTATCGGTTGGAGCGGTTTGCTGTGTCGAGAAGGTAACAGAGTTTTTATCGCCATCTTTTTTTAAATAGCCAATAATTTCATCGGTAGCCTTGGGTTTTCCGGTTACGATGGTGAAGTAGATCTTTTCGGTGCGATCTTCCCGGATGGCACAATTGACCGCTTGAAGGGTTTTATAATTCTTGGGAACCAGGATGATTCCGGTCGTATTTTTATCCAATCGATTGGCACAGGCGGGGGTGAAGGTTAAATTGGTTTTAGGGTCATAATCACCTTTTTTTATCAGATAGCTAACGGCATGGTCAATCAGTGACGATTCCTCGGATTTATCTGGCTGAGTAAGCAGTTCAACGGGTTTATTAAGTACCAGCAGATCAGTGTTTTCAAAAATAATATCGAGTTGAGGACTGTTTTTATCTAATTTTTTTGGTGGTGTAGCAGCCCGGAAATTGGCAATGGTTTCTTCTGCGAAGTAAATCGAAACCACATCGCCAGCGGTAATTGCTGTGGATGGCTCCGATTTTTGACCATTTAGTTTGATCCGCTTTTTTCGCAGCATCTTCTGGAGAAATCCGGTGGAGGCTTGGGGCATCAGTTTTTTTAGAAAGCGATCCAGTCGCTGGTTGCTTTCGTTTTCAGTAATAACAATTGTTTTCATCGATAATCCTTAAATAGTATTTTGTGTCATTATACCATGGATGTGGCGTGAATAAATTAAGTTTCGGTTGTCGAGGTGGAAAAGTTAATTAGGCGGGCGTTTTTTTTACAAGAAATAAAAAGAGCATCTGTCCAAGTAATCAAAGTTAGCTTGCGAGATGCTCAAAAAACGGAGAAACAAGTTAAGGATAAAATAAATTATCGTTTGTGGCTGCAGTCCAGGACATTTTTTATTTTATGGGCAACCATGGCTTTGATGGCCGATCGACCCGGTCCCAAATATTGACGGGGATCGAACCAACCGGGATTTTCAACAAAAACCTGGCGGATCGAGGCGGTCATGGCCAGACGCAGATCGGTATCGATATTGATTTTACAAACGCCAGATTTCGCAGCTTTTCGCAACATATCTTCGGGAACACCCTGAGCGCCAGGAATTTGTCCACCGTATTGATTGCAAAGATTGACGAATTCTTTGGGAACCGAAGATGCCCCATGGAGTACCAAAGGAAAGCCGGGGAGCATGTCGGAAATTTTGTAAAGCCGTTCGAAATCCAGACGCGGTTCGCCCTTAAATTTGAAAGCGCCATGGCTGGTGCCAATAGTAATGGCTAACGAATCACAGCCGGTTCGTTCAACAAACTCGACCGCTTCATCGGGATCAGTATAGGTTGCATTGCGGGTATCGACGTTGACATCATCTTCAACACCAGCCAGTTTTCCCAGCTCGGCTTCAACGACAACACCATGATCATGAGCATATTCGACCACTTGTCTGGTTAAGGCAATATTTTCAGTGAAGGAGTGTTTTGAACCATCAATCATAACCGAGGTAAAACCACCATCGACACAGGCTTTGCAAATCTCGAAATCATCGCCGTGATCTAAATGGAGGCAGATATCCAAACCAGTGACTTCGACGGCTGCTTCGACCAATTTTTTAAGATAGACCGGATGGGCATATTTTCTGGCCCCTGCCGATACTTGTAAGATAAGAGGCGCTTGTTCTTCAGCAGCTGCTTCTACGATTCCCTGGATTATTTCCATATTATTAACATTAAAAGCCCCAACGGCATAGCCACCGTCATAAGCTTTTTTGAACATTTCAGTTGATGTTACTAATCCCATTTTGAAAACCTCCTAAGTGTTATCCTATTTTGCTTGTTGTTTTATATGACATTTATATTTAGCGACAGTAGTATCAGTATACTATCTTTTGTGATAATACTCAAGCGATCAGAACAAATTTGATCGGTATTTACATTTTTATCTATATGGAAATAAAGAAAAAATCAAAGCATTGCTTTGACAAAAGAAATAATAAGAAGAAGGATGTGTTCGCTGAAAGTAAAAGTAAAAGAGGCAACAGATTGTGCTGCCTCTTTTCTTATTTTGTAACTAACGTTGTTTAATGAAGCTGGGAAGGACTTTTAATAAACCAACGAGCATGATTGTATATAAGGGAATCAGGAAAATGTTGGTAATGATTCGGGCAGGAAGCAGTACAGCAACCGCCTGTCCATAAAGAATACTCAGAAACCAGGTGTTTAACAATATTGATGTGACCAATTGTGAAACACTGACGATAAACAGGATATGATCGCTACGAAATTCACTATCAAGATTTGATCTCTTTACAACAATAATGGGGAAGACCGCAAACGCGATCATTAAAGCAATAAAGAGTACAAAGACAATTGTACTGATCGGTTCACCAGCATAATAAATGGTACCATTGTCGAAACCAAAGGTGCCGGAAACAGCCAGAATAATTGTGGCCAGAACGATAAAAACCAGGTTGAACCATTCCAGATATTTTACTTCTTTTTTTCGCAACATCATAAAGAGTAAACCCGGAATCAAACCAGTCAAACCGCTGGCTAAGGTAAATCCGATAAAGAAAGGGCCGCCCGGCTTAATAATAAAGCAGAGGATATCGGAAATAAAACCTACGGCGAAACCTGCTAGCGGTCCAAACAGAATACCACTTAGCATAATTGGCAAAGCAGTGATGTTTAAACGTAATGAAGGAAAACCTCCAAGAGGGATGTATACCTCAAACAAAATCTTCAGCACGATGCTGATGGCAATGAGCAGTCCACAATTCACCATGACCCGGGTTCGGGTGGAACTACTAATAAAAGCATTACTTTTCATAAAACCTCCTTGAGTTTAAAGTAATGCTTCCGCAACCTACAATCTGCATTGTAACAGCGGAAGCGACAAGATACCGCAATGGTCACATTTCGTTTAAAGGCAACTTCCCATCCTTTAACACTTTACGCATCTTGTCTACTCTGGTATTTAATTGTTATCATTTTAACATGTAGTTAAAGGTTTACACAAGGATAAATAATTATCGTTATTTTTTAATCAAAGTGGTAATTATTGTGATTTTGGGTATATAATAGTATCAGTCAAAGAAAAACTGAAAGAAAAAAAGTAAATGGAGGGTAATAAATGAAAAAGCTATGGAAATGTGGTGTCTGCGGTTATAAGATGGAAGGCCTTGAAGCCCCGGAAAATTGTCCTAAATGTGGAGCTCCCCGGGAGCAATTTGCAGCTTTAAGTGACGAAGAGGCTAAAAAAGTATATGACTCCTATGTTACCAACGATATTCATATGGAAGTGATTGGACTGGCTGAAAAAATCGTTCATTTGTCAAGAAAGGGTGCAGAAATCAATCTGGATCCAGGATGTCTGCATATTTTTCAGAAAGCCGAAGCCGATTGTTACGTCATCAAGGAAATGTGCAAAGCAGAAATAGCCGGTCATATCTCAAAAGGTAAATGGTAAAAAAATATTGAAATGGAGCCAGGGTTTGTGTTATGATAGTGCAGTAAGTTTTACTGCTGGCGTGGCACAGATGGTAGCGCAACTGATTCGTAATCAGTAGGTCGGGGGTTCGATTCCCCCCGCTAGCTCCAGTATCAAGTAATTAAGCCCTTTCTGAGGGCTTTTTATTTTTGTCTATTTTATTTTGCCCCTTGATTTGCCCCTTATAGAATTTATCAAGTTTTTTTGATGAAAGTACCTTTTGTTTCTCCAAAACGGTTGTATAGGTGTTTAAAGTCTCGGAGATGTCTGCATGGCCCATTAACATTTGAACGGTCTTTGGAGCTTCTCCCAGTTCGAATAAACGGGTGGCATAGGTATGCCGGAGATCATAAAACCGTTTATTCTTAATTCCACAGGATTCATAAATCTTCTTAATCCGTTTATTCATATTCTGTCGATCCAGGTAAGTGCCAATTGAATTACTGAAAACAAGAAAATCACCTTCAACGGCAACGCCAAATTTTAAGAACTTTTCTCTTTGATTGATTTGATATTGTTTTAATTTGGTCAAGATCCCATCGGGTATAGGCACTAGGCGATTGGCGTTTTTAGTCTTAGGCGGGCCGGTGACTCCGATGTATTTATTTAGATCAATGTCTTTACTGACTTTATAAGCCTTGTTCACTCGAATTGTTTTCCCTTTGAAATCAATATCCTCCCAGATTAATGCAGAAAGCTCCCCAGGGCGCAGACCAGTATACATGGCCGTAAGATAGAGCATTTCATAGTCATCATCTTTGATCGCAATTTCAAATGCTGTTTGTTCGGCAATCGTTAGCGGTCTGACAGTTGGGGTAGGCGTTTTGATGATGGTTCGATCCTCCGGGATCTTAATGATTTTTGAAAAGTCATTTGGTATCCGGGCGGTTTCTGCTGCAAAGCGGATGGCAGGTCGTACTATTTTATTAATACCATTGATAACGCTGGTTGATACGCCCGATTTAAAGAGGTCGTTATACCAATCCTGTATTTTCTTTGGGTTGAGTTTTTTTAGTTGAACCTTGGAAACTGATGAATGCTCAATATATTTTCTGAACTTATTATCATAGGACTCTTTGGTGGATGGCTTTTTATCCACCAAATGGACCTGATACAGCCAGTATTTGACAAATTCACCAAAGGGTTGAGTATCGGTTGAAAGATCCCCATCCATTTCTTTTTTTGCTTTTCCAATCTTTTCTTCCATTTCAGTAACACTATTTGCATAAATATCTTTTGGCCGATTATCTTTATAAAACAGCCGGAAGAAATAATATTCAGTACCGTTCTTAGTTTTTTTCTTATATGTTTTTCTTGCCATTTAGTATAACCTCATTTCTTTGTTACTTGGCTCCGTTATTAATGCTGCACGTTTTATGACATATTCAACCGGAATGCCATATTTTTCAGCAAGATCCCATTCGTTAAACTGTTCTAAATCACGATCAAAGCAAAAAGGAGGCATGATTAAATATAAAGCAAAAGCATCTGCTTGGGCTTCATATTTATTTTTGGTGTATTTATCAACACGATACACATCATAATGATTGCACATAATATGACCCAATTCATGGCTTAAACAGAAACGATTGTGGGTGTCACTGAAATTTGGTACAAATACAGTAGTGCTAAGAATAAAAGAAGCTTTTGATTTATTAGAAATGCAAACATCATAGCCACGATCAATAATGATTTGTTCGATTTCCCAAATAGGTATGGGGAAAGTAGAGATTTTATATTTTTGGTGTAGAAAAATAGATTTCATCCGTTGCGTGTTGAACATAAACAAGCCTCCTCAAAAAAGAACATTTGTTTATTTTAACACAAAAAAGAACATAAGTTCTAAAAAAGGATGGGTAAAAATTTGTTTTGTAGTATAAGAAGTTTTAAATAAGCAGATTGTTAAAAATATTTGAAATATATATTTAGGAGAAAGGACATCTTGCAAGATCTATGAAGATGTCCTTTTTTATTGAAGGGAAAATATCAAGATTTGCGTTTATGAATGAGTACATACTCCGAATTCATTGACTGTACACTTTTATTATCAACACTTGATGTAGTCTTTGGAATTCGTTTATAGGGAATATCACGAGAGTTTTTTTCGACATTGATAAAGTTATGATTTTCTAGATACTGGCAGCTAATATCGGTTAAATCAATGTTTATTCCATCAACAGTTCTGTTACCTAAAGTAAGAACTATATACTTCTTAGTAACTCTACACAATTCATTTAGAAATCTGAAATAATCTGAAAAAAAGCGAATGACCTTTCTATGCTTTCTTTCAGATATTTTATTTAGATAGGGCATTATCAATTTTATATCTCGTTCATCTATTATGCTTAAACTATTCATTCCTCCAAGACTCTGAGTATCAATAATAGAATAATTGTTTTTTTCCCAACCTTCAAGTGCAAGTTCTTCGTCCGGAATCCAATTTAAAGCTAATGAAGAAAATTGACCATATGGTACGGTTGTTTGATTTTCGCCATAGGGAGGTGATGTAATTGAGAGGTCGAAAAATTGATCTTCAAAGTCAAGGATCTTTATTAGAATATCGGATTTAAAAAGATTAAAGCTATCTGAATGCTTTTTGTATTTATCCAATTCGAGCGTTATAGCGGTTAAAAAATCTTCGATTGCATTGTTAGTCATTCTTTCAATTTGTTCATCTGTGCGTATATGCAATTTATAGGTTGAGCTTCTTGAATTACTGTATTTTCTTGCAATATTTGAAAACATACACCAATAAAAAGAACGGCATTGAGCGTCTTCAATTTGAATGATAGATTTTCTGATTCGTTTCAAAGAATTTGAAATGTCTTCCCGATACCATTTCTCCATATTATCAAAATAGAAATCATCAGGATAGGTACTTTCAATTAACAAACGAAGCGTTGCATTGTTATAATATATGCTTTCATTAACTCCATGAAGTTTTGTTTTTGTGATTAAATACGCCAATGGGTTAATATCACAACCATAAAGATTAAGATTTTCATCTAATTCAAAAGCCTCATAGAGTGCAGTACCTGATCCACAGAACGGATCAAAAATACTAGAAATATTATTTTTAGAGATAATGTTCCTGATAATATCCTTTTGCATTGGCGCAATCATTGGCGCTGGATAAAGAACGGAACCATGGATATCATTCTTTTTTCGATAATCGCTATAATTATTGTCTAATTTCATATTTTTCACCTCGGTTGTATTTTAACAAAAATCGAAATAGAAATCCAGGTTTTTTATTTTAAAAGTTCATTCAGTAAAACTAAATAGGTGCCTGTCAGTATACCGAGGTTCTTGACATCATCTTTGGTAACATTTGTTGTTGATTTATGTGCACCTAAATGGGCGTCTTCTATTGCAGCTTTATATTTATCTTTCTGGAGAATATTTGACGTATTATGCCGTGAGATGTCCAATTTAGTGCAAATTTTCGAAGTAGTTTTTGTTGCATTATTAAAAAAATCAATGACAAATCCTACATTATCTTTTAATTTGTTGGCAGTGATTTTGTTTTTTAAAGCTTGAAATTCATTATTATTGTCAGATATGTTTGAATGTTTTTTTATTGAATCCATACTCAATTCATAAATAGATCGAAGTGAACATGCAATAATTTCTAAATAGGTTTCTTCATTATCATATAGGCTGTTAATTTGTGTAACTAACTTTGAAATTATTGGATTAAATTCAATAATATAGTTACATAAGCCGTTGTATATTATTAAATCTTCTTTTATATTTGCATTACCTGTTACTGCAGCAGTTTGTTGTTTAAATACAATCAATATTTTTTTTATTAGGTCGGTTTTTGTTTCGGAATCATTAAACGAATAAATTACTTCAAATTCAGTATCATTTTGTTGCGAACCAATAAAAGTTTCATTAGTGTTGTTAATTTTAATTTCTACTATATCAGTTACTGATTTGCCATTACTGTCAGTAGCAATTTTTATGAATTTTTTTAAATCAATTGCAGGTCCATATAGTGGATACGAAGCGTTGGGTATGTATAATTCTAAAATAGGGGTAACAAATGATTTTTCAGCTTGTTTTTTATTTGGCGGTTTTTTCTTAGATAGTTGGATTTGAATATTATGATCAAATATACTGTACGTTGCGCTGTTATTTTTTAAGTCTACATCGATAGAAACTTCATCCCGAAAATAGAACTTTTCATCTATGTTTTGTTTTAATAGACTTTTGATTTTATCGATATCATCACCATCTCTGTATTCAATGGTGCAGTTTTTATAAAACTCGAAATTATTTAAATGTTTCTTTCTTTTGGAGCCTTCATCTTGTATTGTCATATTTATTTTTTTGAGAAATTCGGTTATATTATTTGTTAGTTCATTTTGAACAAATTGTGTTCGGTCAGAGTTGAAAATCAAGTCTTTACTTTTTGAAAAAACTTTTATAGTACCAATTAATTGAGGTAGCGATTGTCCAGATTGTTTACGTCTGTTGATGTCAACATTAAACAAGTTGTAATTATTAAACAAATTGTTATTAATATAAAGTAGTGGTGTTATTTGTGGGGTTTCTTCGTCAGGTTTTTGAAATAATTGGTTGAATTTTGTTGATTCATTAGTGGTTAAATGATACGCAAATAATTCAATTTTTACATCGAAGTCTGTTATTAAGGTATCAAATTGAATTTTCGCTAATTCAAAAGTTTTTTTATTAAATGGATATTCAAATAAAATATTACTATCTTTTGTCGAATCAAAAGAGATCTTCATAATTTGTGAGTTGATTCGTTCTGTTGCTGCATTAATCTCTTTGGAGATTAATGGATCTTCACTATTGATTGTTAATTTAATAGTCATAACATTGTCACAGAATGAATTAACAATTTTCATTATTTTTGTTTGATCATTTAAGTCAGGTTGTAATAATTTGACATTTGAATCATCCATAAAGATTTCTATTTTTGTCCCTTTTTTTATGTTTCTATCATGATTTAATACAATCGGGAAGTTTGAAATATCTCTTTGAGCAACGATCTCATCCAGATTTACTGTGAATTGAAAACCATTATCGCCTGTATTAGTATTCCAAGTAACTGTTTTACCAAAGCGAAAAACAGCTAGAAAACCTAGGCCTTTTGAACCTTGAATGATTCGACCGTTTACTTCGGTTCCATATTCTTTTTGACTATGTGAGATATGAAATAATTCATCAATACTATTTTCGCTCATACCATCGCCATCATCGACTATTGTTATTTTTTTATTTGGTAAATCAATAGTTATATCGATGTTATTAGCCTGAGCATCATAGGCATTTTTAATCAATTCATTAAGAGCAACTATATTTGATGGGATTTTTTCGGATAATTCATTAATGATCGAACCATCGACAGTAATTTTTGTTTCTGATGTCGTTATTACTTTTTTTTCCATTAAACTCTCCAATTCAAAATATTGACATATGTTAAATTTTTTTAAAATTTAATAATTAAAAAAGCAGACTTTAATAAGCCTGCCTAATCATCTAATTTCTTTTTTCGCTGTTCCTGGTTATACGCCGCAAAATTCAAAGCTTCATCAATAACTTCATCAGAGAAGTCCATAAATTTCTCGACCTTTTTCTTTTTCTTTTCCAGCTTTTCTTTATATTCATCCATGATGGCCAGTTTTTGTTCTTCATCAATATTCTCATATTGATAAAACATGGAATCACCACTTAGTGTTTTAAGAAAATTCAACCATTTGCTTTCGGTATCGAGTTCGTCGTTAAAATCCTGGTCAACGTTACGCACTGGTAGTGGGTCGTCAGTTCTACCAAGAAGGTAGTCGGTGGAGACGTGGAAATAATCGGCTATTTTATTTAAGATAGTATTATCAGGAAATCTCTTTCCCGATTCGTACATCCCAACAGCACCGCTTGTAATGCCTAACTTAAAGGCAAGATCACGTTGAGTTAAATCTTCGGTTGAACGTAAATATTTTAGACGATCTGAAAACATAATAACACCTTCTCTATTTTATGGAGTCAATTATATCAAAATCAATTAAAAACAACAATCTGTTAGTAAAAATACTAACGTAATGTTAAAAATATGTTGACATAGCTAACGAAACGTTGTAATATAATGACAACAGAACGTTAGCAAGGAAAGGAGGGGGTGAAGAGTGAACAATATTTCAAAATACAGAGCCATGAAAGGCTTGACGCAGAATGACCTTGCAGAAGATCTAAACGTGACATCAGGAGCCGTTGGAATGTGGGAAACTGGTAAAAGAGTACCAAATTTAGAGATGGCAAAGGTAATTGCAGACTATTTTAACGTTACTATAGAAGAAATTTTTTTTACTGATGAAAACAACGAAACGTTAGCAAAAGAGCCGAAAGCCAGTTAGGAGGTGAGAAGGATGACAGAAAAAGAATTCAAAGAGAAATTCTCAGATGTGAAGGAGTATAAGCAAAGCTGTATTTTTGAACCAATACCGGTTGATTCTGTTGAAGAAGTGACTGATCTGGAAAGAGCAGAAGAGTTATTAAATGAAAACTGGATATTGATCAATTCATATACCAATACCCAGAGTTTTGTGGTTATTTTTGGACGGAAATGTTAGTGGGTTGTGCTATCCGAGTTATAAATTCCCATCAAATAGCGATTATGTCCAAGGACATAGTGTAATGTTTGGTCACCAGAAGATTCAGGATTAGGTGAAGAACAAACCGTGTACATTTTGAGGATACGCCAACCTTTTTTAAGATGCTCGTCGACATCTTCAATGCTAATTAGTTCTTTAACGGTATCAATGTTTTGGTATTCAGACATGAGTGTACCTCCTTACAAATTATTTCAGTCATTGAACTGATAATTTAATTATAGGAGTGGGAGTAAAAATAAACAAGAGTAAAAATAAAAAGCCAGTTAGGAGGTGAGTTGGATGAATCCAAAAGATAGAAAGCTTCTGTTATTTGCAGATATTCTTTCGCTCATTGGAGTAACTTTAGCAATCATTGCTCTTTTACTGAATTCGTGAATGGGTGAATAGGCGTTAAATGATCAGGAAGCGGTTTTATCAGAATGTCTGCATTAAATCTTTTCCCAGGAGTGAAGATAATTAAATTACATAATTCTTGTTTTCCGATAATTTGATCAACGTCGAAAATTGCATAGCCTTGAGTGGTTCCATTTGATGAAATACGAAGATTATCAAGAATGTTTTCTGACATCAAATTCAAAGCTTGTCCACGATTCGTTTTGTTGCTGTCAAGCAAGGTTATTCCATTTTTATTATAGTCATCATGGAGATCACACCTTGTAGCATCATATATTTTTGAGTTGAATTTTAATTGTATTCGACTGATTGCAACCTCGGTATTAGAGTTGTTTTCTATTAATAGATGAATCACGGCTATTTTATACTCATCATACCAAACAAAGCCAAAACAATAATTGTCTGATGAAGTGTTTATCTTAAATTTAATTATTGATTTCCAGTGAGTGTGTAAAGAAATTGAAATGCTTATGACTGATAGTGCAAGAGCGAACAAAGCGATCCAGTTTGTAATTAAATAATCCATTTATTCTCCTAAATAAGTTATTCCAAGGCTGCTGACTTATAAAACAATTATAGGAGAATGGAGAAAAAGAAACAAGAGCAAAATTCAAAAGCCAGTTAGGAGGTGAAAAAATGCAGGCACAGAACACGGAGATTTTAGCATTACTAGGCGCAATGGTTGAGCAGCTAGTAAAATCAGAAACCTCTAAACCAAAAGCAGAGCCGGAAACGTTGCTACTTAAGCCAAGGGAAGCGGCTGAGAAGCTGGGGTTACCCTATAATCGTATACGGTCATTATACCTATACGATGACACATTTCCGGCTTTTAAAATTGGTCAGCGGTACTATGTAAATATAGCATTGGCTGAAAAGTGGGTTGAAGAAAGATCAAAGAATTAAGCGTGGATCATGTTGAGGTTGTTGAAGGGATTTGGGAGAATTTGTATTCTATATTTTAATTCTATACGAAAGGACTAGAAAAGAACATGAAAGAATCATACAAAAGTATTTACAGAATCTGCAGAGATCGTTCCGGTTTAACCCAGGAAGAAGCAGCGCCAAAGCTTGGGATTTCGGTTCGGGCACTAGGCAGTTATGAAGCTTATTCTATCGATGTTGGAAAGCATATGCCCCCGGAAGATATCGTTTTGAACATGGCAAAACTATACGGTACACCATGGTTACCGTTAATTCATCTTAAAGAAAATACTTTAATAGGCAGGGAAATATTCCCGGATATCGAGCTAACAGACCTTCCACTGGCATTTTTAAAGTTTCAAGCCGAAATAGGCGATATACAGCCGTTAGAAAGCGAAATGAGAAAAGTTATCCTGGATAATCATATTGATGAACACGAAATAGAAACCTCGGAAACATTTATAAAAGAATTAATGGAGGGCATCATGTCCGGGTGGAGTTTGATTTTCTCCGCAATAGAAAAAAGACCGCTGCGGGAACAGCGATCTCAAGTTATTACCCTGTCGAGGTAAATATTCTTTTGTAAATTTTAGCATATAAAAATGCGTTTGTATAGTGGAGAAAGGTCGGGATGAAGAAAAATAGAACAAGTGATGAGGATAAGATTCAGTATCTGAAAATGATGTCTCTCTATGAAAGAGAATCAAAACGTCAAAAAGGCGATGAGAAATTTAGAAAAATGATTAACCGGTTCCGGAAAAGTATAAAGCTGGAACCGGAATATTTGGAGGAAGAAACATGAGCTATTCATTACAGAGAGTAATTGAAATTTTAGAAAAAAAGGGATTTGTGCCAGAAGAATCAAAAAATAATGGGGTACTGCATTTTACGGCTCCGGGATATAAAGAAATCAAGATGAAATCAGATGGTGTTAAGCATTATTTTAAGGTGCTAACAAAATTTACAACCAATCTGAGAACTGCCCTGGAATGGGCAGGCGTTGACAAGCTGGAGGATGTGGCGTGAATTATAATTTTGACATAGCAATAGCTCAGGAGCTGGGAGTCAGCGCTGCCATTGTTGTTCAAAATCTTCAATTCTGGATTAAAAAGAATGAAGCCAATGATAAGCATTTCCACGATGGCCGTTATTGGACTTTTAATAGCATCAAGGCTTGGAAAGATCTATTTCCTTTCTGGTCAGATCGACAGATTCGGAAGATTTTGGACGATTTAATTAGCAAAGGAATAATTATAAAAGGCAATTATAATGAATTGAAGTATGATCGAACTTTGTGGTATGCATTTACTGATTATGGCATTTCCATTTTACATAATTGTCAAATGAAAGTGCCAGATTTGTCAAATAGAAGTGACAAGAATGTCGAACCTATACCAGATATAAACACATATATAAACACAAATATAAACACAGATAGAGAGAGTAACCCCGAAACCACTGAGATCGCTTTAACAGAAAACCCGAAAAAAGGGGATCGGAAAATACTGAATGATGTGGTGGAGGAATTCAACCGGGTTGTTTCACGTCTGCCAAAAGTAACGGCCTTAACGCCGAAGCGACGGGGGATCATTCAGCAGCGGATCAAGGAGCATGGGCGGGAAGCGGTCAGTGTTTGTTTTTTCAAAGCTGGTAAAAGTGATTTTCTCTGTGGGGTCAATGATCGGGGGTGGATGGCCAGCTTTGACTGGATCATGAAGCCGGAGAACTTTGTTAAAATCCTCGAGGGGAATTACGACAATAAAACCCAGATCCCCAGAAACCTGCAGGGGGCGCTGTCAAACCTTCAAAACCAATATGAGCTGGAACAAGGAGGATCAATCTTTGACTAATACCGAAACAGCAAAAATTTTAGCGACGTTGGCTGCTGTATACCAGAATTTTCAAGTCAATGAATTTACTCAGAAGGTATGGGAAAACCTGCTGGAAGATGTGGATTACCGATTTGCATTACCAGCCACAAAAAGTCTGATAAAAACTTGTAAATATGTACCATCGATAGCTGAGATTATCGAAACGTCAAAAATTGAAAAGCTGCTGCAATTTGAAAGACAGGAGGAATTGAAAATTGAATCATGCAGAAACAACCAACTTGCTGATGGAAATGCAGGGGTGCTTTCCTCGGATTAGCGTAAGAGATGTGACCATCGAAACATGGAAAGAGATCCTGGACAATGTGCCATATGACACTTGCCACAAGGCGTATATTAAATACCTGAAATCTGGAGAAACCCGGGAGCCGAAACCGGGTGATATTTTATCACTGGCAAGAACAATGCATAAAGCGATTGTTGTGAATCCTGTTGAATGCGAGCTTTGTCATGGCCGTGGAATGTTATTCATCCTTGAGCCAGACGGGCATGAATGCGTTGCTCGGTGCAGCTGCTCAAACGGACAACTATATCCGCATTTCCCAACGGTCAAGCTGGGGTTCCATCGGCATACTGAACTTGGGCGCATTGAGGTCATCAGATGATTTATTTAATAGCAGATACCAGCAAATATGAATGGCCATTGGCCACCGCTGGCAGCCTGAATGAATTGGCTGAGATCTGCAAAGCTGAGATCCCGGTGATCTGCCGGGTGATCCGGAAGAAACGGACAACAAAGTTATTTCATGGGGTGCCAGCGAGGATTTATAAATTTCAGGAGGACGAATGAATATGCCTAAAGCTATTGATTTGATCGGGCAGCGATTTGGGCGGCTGGTGGTTACAAAGAGAGTTGAAAATAAAGGAAAATACAGAAGTTGGGAGTGCTTATGCGACTGCGGAAACATAATAATTGTACCCGTATGCCACTTAAGAAGTGGGAATACCCGGAGCTGTGGGTGTTTAGTTGAAAATAATGGACAAAATGTAAAGGAGATAGTTGAAAAATTTAACCACACAAATCCAAATTTTTTAAAAAGCAAGCTTGCAATTAACAATAAATCAGGAGTAAAGGGTGTTTGTTGGCAGAAGCGAAGCGGGAAATGGGTGGCGCATATAGGATTCCGTTGTAAAAAATACACGCTTGGTACGTTTGCCGACATCAATGACGCTATCGCAGCCCGAAAAGCTGCTGAGGAAAAATATTTTAAGCCGGTGCTTGAAGAATATGAGAACCAAAATGAAGGGGTGGAAAATGAATAAATACAGAAAATTGCAAACAATAAAACATGCTCTGCAGTATTACATAACTCGGCCTGATGCCGATCCCAAGGACATCGAGCAGGAAAAGGCCCTGCTGGAAAGTGTTAAGGGTGAGATCCGGGCGGTTAAACCTAAGCGGTATGGAGCTGGAGCAAAAGAATGAAGTGGATCTGTGATGGCTGTGAGCATATTGACGAGGTGCCTTATATTTGCATATGGGGTTGTCCTAGAAAAGAGAAAAGCGGAATGAGATGGAATTTATCAAAAGAATTTATAACTTCAAATCTCAAAGCCGGGATCGAGAAGAAGGGTTTGAGGTAGAAAGTGACCGATTTACTGGCTTGAGATACATTATCAAGGGTGATAGCCTGGTGATTACTTCAGCTAAAAACGGTGTCTTTGCGGTTGATTTGGAAAAGGGCAAATTATTGGCCCAGGAAATAATGGAGATGGTGGAACATTATGAAAAGTAAATATGGAAGTGAGTATTATGGTTTTATAGAAATTCTGTATCAAGATGGTACCAGCGATGCCTTTTATGCTGGAGCTGGTTTGGCCCAGAAAATTGGGCTGGAAGTGATGAAAGGGGACTGTCTGATTAATATCCCATGTCGACAGGGAAAGAGCATTGAGTTCTTTTCTTCAAAAGTCAAGAAAGTCACTATGGTTATTGGCGGGCGGATCACATTGAAGCGGGTGAGCGCATGATTGAAATACTAATAAATATTGCTTCAATGAGTTTCTGGTTTGCATTAGCTACGTCTGGGATCGCTGCAGCGCTGATCGGACTATTTTTCCTGAGTGCGGTGGTGTGCGGCGTTACTGGTGGTGTGATCAGTGGGATTGTGAAAAGAAGAAAATGAAAATACTAAGAGTATTTCCAAAGAAGACAAGTTATACACCAACCGATCCGCTTGTTTATTATCCGAATGGATTGACTCAAGCACCAATGTGGGAATTGTTTCCAGAATTTGACGAAATCCATATTTCTTGTTCATTTACTTGGGATAAGAAGTTTTGTGAAGAATTGGCCTATCAATTCCGATCCACGCAGGATAAACCAGTGAAGCTTGGAGGTCCAGCGTTTGAAAGTGAAGCACCGGATTTTGAACAAGGTCTTTACCTAAAATCGAATATCACATTTACAAGCAGGGGATGCAATAACCAATGCCCATGGTGCATAGTTCCAAAGATCGAGGGCAAACTAAAGGAAATACGGATTTGTCAGGGAAATGTGATTCAGGACAATAATTTTCTTCAAACATCGAGAACTCACAAAGATAGAGTTTTTGAAATGCTGAAAACCCAAAAGTTGGTGCAATTCAAAGGCGGTTTGGAATCAGATCTGATCGACGACCATTTTATTGAGAATGTGCGAGGATTAAAAATTGATGAATTGTGGCTTGCATGCGACACAGATGGATCATTTAAAAACCTTGAAATTGCCGTCACGAAATTGGCAAAAGCCGGATTCAGCAGAGAAAAACTGAAATGCTATGCTCTGATCGATGGCGACATTAGGAAAAATGAGGAACGGCTGCAAAAGATCTGGCATGCTGGAGCTATGCCGTTTGCTCAGCTTTACAGGGACTTCACGGATAAAAAAACAGAATATCCAAAAGAAGTTGAAAAGTTTGCAAGATCATGGCAACGCCCAGCAGCAATTAATATGCATATGAAAAAAGGGACTGATTTTAGAAGTTTTAATATTTAGGAGGAGTGTATGAAAGGGAAAAAGAAAAACGCATGTAAAAAGAAGGAGTGTAAATATTACAATAATTATTTCAAAAATAATTGTTCAGCTTCGGCCAATGCGCATCGTTTATATAAGTGCCGAAATTATGAAATGAGTGTTCAGGATATCAGTTGATGCTCCGAAAAAGCCCATAAAAAAAGGAGCTTTCGCCCCAAATCGCTCATAGAATTATTTTAACATGGGGGGAAGCGAATGTCAAAGGTTAAGAGTATTACGGCCATGATCAATATAGAGACGAATTGTAGGGACAATCTGGTTCGCAGAAAAGGGAGACTGATGAGCCAGCTTGCTCCGGATGGTATTAAAACAAGTAATTTGGGGGATGATCTGGATGCTTCATGCATTCATGGTAACCGGTCAAGAGCTTTTGAAGATATTCTACCGGAGGTCATGGAGTTGCAGCAACAAATTAATGAACACAACCGGGAGATTGATGTTCTCGTTAATTTGAAAAACCAGATTCTTGAGCAGATAAGTAGTATTGATAATGTGAATACAAAGGTTAAATATCTAAGGGATCAGGTTGGATACAGCTTACAGGAGATAGCGTTAGTGCTGGGTTATGGATATGGGTATATTAGAAAAATATCGTCAAAATTGGATAAGGAAGAAAAAAATAATCAATAATAGGCGAATAGTGAACAAAATAGGGTACAGCAATTTTTTTAAAACCATGATATTATCTAAAGTGAAAAAGAAGGTCAAG
The DNA here is from genome assembly GCF_023700225.1 of Acetobacterium wieringae. NCBI lineage: Bacteria > Bacillati > Bacillota > Clostridia > Eubacteriales > Eubacteriaceae > Acetobacterium > Acetobacterium wieringae. The sequence continues at coordinate 2,718,617 of NZ_CP097897.1, read as the reverse complement.
AATTAAGCAGCCGAAAAGGTTGCTTTTCTATTTTTTGTTTGATTATAATCATCTCAGAATGTAAAATGATGCTGAGGTGATTGAATATGAAACAAAAAAAGTTTAAAGGAATTGTTCGAAGACTAGCTAATCAGTACAGAAAGAATAAGAAAGGTATATGCAAAATTGATGTTGAGCTAGATGAATTTAAGTACATTGAATCAATCGAAAGAAATAAAGAATATTATTCAAATCGATTTTCAGTTGAAATATTGGAAGATACAATTATTGAACTAACGGGGAGAATTAACTCAAGTAAGTATAGAATTGACGATTTAAACGAAGAATTCAATTTCAGCATATCTGAATCAGTGTTACTTATTTCCGCTATAGTTGGTTATATAATCGGCGCAGTAATAAACTATGGTTTAAATCAAGAGTCAATATCATTATTTAATGTTATTTCAAGTGGAATTCTAGGTCTCTTGAGTGGAGTTGGAATTTTTATTTTCATATATCCGCTTCTCGATAGCAGGTCAAAAACCTCAGAAGAGATTAAAAAGCTCCGTTATGAACTGCAGGAGCTTGAAATTCAACAAAAGATTATTGAAATAGAGATTTCAAGGGTGACTCGAAAATAATGGAGGATGAACAATGAAGTGAGAAAACAACCATCAAAACCAATCAAGCGAACCCAGGACGTTCTTGATATGCAAGATTATTTAAAAGCGGCATCCAACAGAACGGTTGAGGGCAGACGAAATTACATTTTATTTTTAATCGGCATCACGACCGGTTACCGGGCCGGGGATTTAGTTGGCCTAAAGGTCAGGGATGCCAGGGAAGCGATTCGGCATGGGTACTTTCTGATTCAGGAAGGGAAGAAATACAATTCTAAGAACATCCGACAGAAGAACCGGAAACCCCGGCAGGCGGAGATTATTCCCAAGGTAGCCAGAGAGTTAAAATTATACATCAAAGATAAGCGTGATTATGAGTGGCTGTTTCCATCCCGAAAAGGTGGAGCCATTGGGGTTCAGGCAATCAGCAATATCTTGAAGGATGCCGCTGCTTACTTTGGGATCAAAGGGATCACGGCGCACAGCATGCGTAAAACCTATGCTTATAAAATTTACATGGACAGCGGAAAGGATGTTGTAGCGGTGAAAGAGCTGCTGGGACACTCAAGCATTGAAGAGACAAAACTATATTTAGGACTGGATCAGGAGAAGTATCACGAGTACACAAAGGCATTAGCTGACTTTGTACGGTGAGCTTTTTTTATTTTTTTGATGTTGAATGTTTAAAAAATGAGTGGGTGAACATTGAAGGTCTGAATTTCTTATACTCTAGTAAGTAGAGAGATGAAAAACTGAATGTGTGATTCTCTAAGATAATTAAACATTCAAACGGAAAAACCCGAACATTAACGCTATAAATAGCAAATAATGTTCGGGTTTTTATTTTAAGATTTGAGGTGATTTATGGCTGGTGCATTTGCAAAAAGAATATACAGTTCCAAACGTTGGATCTCAAAACGAGATTACATTTTCCAGAAACGATTTGGAATTTGTGAACGGTGTGGCAGACCAGGTGAGGAAGTCCATCATAAGATTTATCTGACGCCGGAGAATATCCATGATCCTGAAATAGTTTATGGGGAGGATAACCTTGAGCTGCTCTGCCGGGACTGTCACTTTGATGAACATCGAAAGACTAACCCGCTGGGTGATAACTTCAAGCGTCGGATAAGGCTGACAAACAATGGCGTTTACTTTGATGATGCTGGCAATCCTCAGCCGGTTAAGCGGTGGTTGGTCTGTGGTGCTCCGGCATCGGGCAAGACAACTTATGTGATGGAGCACTTGGACCATGGGGATCTGGTCATTGACTTTGATCTGATTGGTCAGGCGCTCAGTCTGCAGAGTAAGGATGGGCTGCCGGACAATCTGGTGAAGACAGTGGCCGGTGTTCGTGATCATCTCTACCAATTGGTTGAGACAGAGAAGGTTGATGCAAGAAACATCTGGATCATTGCATCGCTTCCCAAGCAGAACGAGCGTGAACTGATTGCTGAGCGATTAAAAGCAGCCATCATTGCGATTGATGTGGATTATGAAACTTGTCTGGGTAGAGCAATGCTAGATGATAGCAGAAAAGACAAGGAGATGCAGAAGCAAATCATCACCCGGTACTTTCGCAACCGCAAAGGGTAGCCCCCCTTAAAAAACATGGGGTGGGGCCTGAAAGGACCGTCGGAGGTTGAAGAATTCTGTTCCTCCACGGGAAAATTTCAAAAAAGGAGGGGGGTATATTTTTGGGCATAGCCGAACAATTGGAAAAAGAAAAGAAGATCAGGGCTGAGAAAAACAGAATACTGAAGATTTATAAAGACATAAAGCTTGATGCAAAGATTATTAAAGTTCTGGAAGGTCTTGTTTCTGATGCTGCTTTTATGAGAATCGCAATTGAAGAAATAAAAGAGAAATTGATCAAAGAAGGGCTGATGGAAAAGTTTAAGAATGGATCTCAGGAGTTCATGCGGGAAAAACCGGAAGCCAAACTGTTTCTTAATTTCATGAAGCAGTATGCCAATACTATGAAGCAGCTGATTGATCTGATGCCGGTACAGGTGAAGGATGAAGAGCAGGATCAGCTCCTGCAGTTTTTCCAATCCGGAAAGGAAGCGGTAAAAAAATGAGTCGGGCAGAATATATTGAGGAATATTACGATGCGATCATGTCCGGGGACATTGTTGCCGGGCGCCGGATCAAGCAGGTTTATAACAAGCTGATGCATGACCTGAAGTACCCAGGGCAGTTTGTCTTTGATGAAGAGCTGGCTAATCTGCCAATTAATTTCATCGAAACATTTTGCAAGCAGGCCCAGGGAACGCTGGGGGCGCCAATCAAGCTGATGCTTTTTCAGAAAGCAAAGTATCAGGCAATATTTGGTTTTGTCGATAAGGATACCAGGCTTCGGCAATACCGTGAGGTCTTGGATATCCGGGGCCGGAAAAATGGAAAAACGACTGAGCTTGCTGCCACGGCTATTTATATGACAATTGCTGATAACGAGAGTGCTGCAGAAAATTATTTTATTGCGACCAAGCTTGACCAATCCCAAAAGGGATTTAATGAAGCCTGGAATATGATCGCACAGAGCAAAGATTTGTCAAAGTATATCCGGAAGAGGAAATCAGATCTTTATTTTGATCCCAGCTTTTCGTTTATCAAAGCGTTGTCCAGTAACCGCAACGGCCTTGATGGTCTTAATTCCCACTGTGTGATTATTGATGAGCTGGCAGCCATTAAGAATCGTGATCTCTATGACCTGATGATCCAATCAACATCATCCAGAGATCAGCCGCTTTTAACCTGCATTTCCACCAATGGTTTTGTCCGGGAGTGTATTTTTGACAGTCAGTATGAGTATGCCTGTAAGGTGCTGGATGGCAAGATGGTTGATCAAAGGTTTCTGCCATTTATTTACGAGTTGGATGATCGGGACGAATGGGATAAAGAAGAATGCTGGCAAAAAGCAAATCCGGGGCTTGGTGTTATCAAGAAAACCGAAGTTCTCCGGGGCTTTGTAAATAAAGCAAAAGAAGATCCGGCCTTTAAAGCAACGGTCATGGTCAAAGATTTTTGTGCGACTGAAAATGCAGCCACTGCATGGCTTCGTTGGGAAGAACTTTATAACCCGGAGAAATTCGAAGCGAAAGAAATGGGTTTCCGGTATGGCATTGGCAGCTTTGATTTGGCTGAAACAACCGACCTTGCCGCAGCAAAAGTTGTCTGCAGAAAAAGGGACGATGAAAAAGATTATTATCTGTCGATGTACTGGCTTCCGGAAGAAAACTTGAACAACAAAGAATTACTGGATCAGGTGCCTTACCTGTTGTGGGAAAAACAGGGATTGCTGAGAGTTTGTCCGGGAAACCGGATCAATCCTTATGCGATATTGGAGTGGTTTGTTGAAATTCAAAATGAGTATGACATTTATATTCCCTGGATTGGTTATGATCCCTGGCATGTGGATGCCAGTTTGCTGCAGGCTTTTCATAGTCACTTTGGTAAAAATGCGATGATTTCAGTCCGGCAGGGGTCGTATACCTTATCTATGCCCATGAAGGAGCTTAAGGCCGAGCTGATCGCCAATCAGTCGGTTTATAATGACCATCCTATTGATAAATGGTGCCTGAAGAATCTGGAAGTGAAGGTGGACATCAACGGTAATATTCAACCGGTCAAAGGCGTGTCCCAGACACAAAAAATTGATGGAGCTGTGGCCATGATTATTGCCAAGGTTATCCTACGGGATAAAATGGCAGAATATTTAAATATGATTTAGGAGGTGTGTCTTGTTTGAAAAAGTAAAACAATTTTTTAATAAGAGTCCAACTGTTTCCAGAATGGAAATGATTACCGAACAGGGGAATGGGTTCTTTGCCTGGAATGGTAATCTTTATCATTCTGACCTGGTGAGGTCGTGCATCCGGCCAAAGGTAAAAGCCATTGGTAAGTTGACCGCTAAACACGTCCGGCAAACTGGATCTGATTTTCAGGTGAATCCGGAGGTTTACATGCGCTTCCTGCTGGAAGAACCAAACCCCTACATGACCGGGCAGATGCTGCAGGAAAAACTGGCTACCCAGCTGCAGCTTAATAATAATGCTTTTGCCTATATCGTCCGGGATGGCAGTGAAGTGCCAGTGGCGATTTATCCAATCCCGGCGACAACCGTGGAAGCGGTTTATAATAAGGCCGGGGATTTGTTTTTACGTTGCTTCTTGCTTAACGGTAAGCTGGTTACTTTTCCTTATGTGGATGTCATTCACCTTCGACAGGATTTTAATACCAATGACATTTTCGGGGAAAGCCCGCAACAGGCGCTGGCTCCTCTGATGGAGATTGTCAACACCACCGATCAGGGGATTATCAAAGCGATTAAAAACAGTGCGGTTGTAAAATGGTTGCTTAAATTTAATACGACCTTGAGGCCGGAGGATCTCAAGAAAGAGACAGATCAGTTTACGAATACATTTTTGAGTATCGAAAACTCTGGTGGCGCTGCATCGACCGATGCCAAGATGGATGCCATTCAGGTCACCCCCCATGATTATGTACCCAATGCGCTACAGATGGATAAAACCACTCAGCGTATTTTTTCATTTTTTGGCACTAACGAGAAGATCATCCAAAGCCGGTACAACGAGGACGAATGGAATGCTTACTACGAAGCTGAGATTGAGCCTTTTGCGTTGCAGGCTTCCGGAGAATTTACCCGGAAGTTATTCAGTCGCAAACAGCGTGGGTTTGGTAACTCCATTGTGTTTGAGTCTTCCAATCTGCAGTATGCCAGCATGAGTACCAAACTGGCATTATATCAGGCTGTGGATCGTGGTTCCATGACACCAAACGAATGGCGAAAGATTTTAGGAAACCTGACCCCGTTGCCCGGTGGCGATGAAGCGATCCGGCGACTGGATACCCAACCAGTCAAGGAATATACAAAAGTTGAGAGTGGAGGTGAATAAGAATGCCTGTTGAAATTGAAGTAAGAGGGACGATTGTCCCAGATGGTGATAAGTGGATCTATGATTATTTTGAGCAGCCCTGCACCACGGCAGCGGATATCAGAAACAAGATTCGGTCGGCTAACGGTGATGTGCTGGAAGTTTCGGTGAATAGTCCTGGTGGTGATATCTTTGTTGCGTCGGAAATATATACCGCATTGAAAAATTATAACAACGTCAAAATCAAGGTGACGGGTTTGGCGGCCAGTGCGGCATCGGTTATTGCGATGGCTGGTTATTGTGAGATGAGTCCAACGGCTCAAATGATGGTCCATAATGTGTGGACGTGTCAGAGTGGTGATTACCGGGATATGGATTCAGCCAGTGAGAGCTTGAAGAAAGCCAATCGATCCATTGCTAATGCTTATTGTGTAAAATCTGGCATGGCCTTGGATGCAGCGCTAAAAATGATGGATGATACCACGTGGATGACTGCCCAGGATGCCAAGGCGCTGGGGCTTGTGGATAAGGTGTTGTTTGAAGAAGCCGATGTTGATGGCTCATTTCAAAGCCACCTCTATCTTAATGCAGAGGTTAACAGCGTCCTGAAAGAAAACGCCAAGGCCATGTATGCAGCAATCCCCCGGTTAAGCCCTAGTGTGATTGCAAAAATGCGGGAGTCCCGGGAGAATGCTCCGGAGAAAAATGAAAAATCAGAAAATGAACCAAAAGCCCTTGTTGATCAGAATCTTGAATCGGCAAAGGCTTATTTAAATTATTTAAAACTGAAAGGTGATGTGAAAAATGACTAAAGAACAGTATTTGAAAATGAGAAATGAATTGTTGGCAGAGGTTGATGGATTAATTAACAGCGGTGATGTGGAAAATGCCAACGCAAAAATGGCCGAGGTTAAAGCTCTTGATAACCAGTTTGAAGCAGAGCGAACTGCCCAGGCAAATGCAGCTGCTTTAAGAGGGGCACCGATTGTAAATATTGAAACACAATCCGTTATTAACCAGGGGATTGAATTTGGACAAGTGCTTGCAAGTTTCGGTGAAACAACGACCGAAGCAGAGCTGCATGAGCGAGCTTTTTATAATTTTCTGGTAAACAAACCTTCAACCCAGGAAGAAAAAGCGGTGTTCGACCGAATCAATACCGATTATCGAAATGCAGTACAAACGGCCACAGAGCATCAGGTTGTTATTCCAGAAACGATAACAGCTATGATTTGGCAGGAAATTGCGGATGCTCATCCTGTGTTAAAGGATATTCTAAAAACTAATGTCCCTGGGGATCTAACTCTGATTAAAGATGATGATAGTATCACAGATGCAGAGTGGATTGATGAAGCAACTGCCGCTGAAGGGGATGATGTAGGGTTTGGAACTGTTGAGTTAACAGGCTGCGAACTACCCAAAGCGGTTGATGTGTCATGGAAGATTAAGAAAATGTCAATGGCAGATTATATCCCTTATATTGCCAGAAAAATTGCTGAAAAAATGGGGAATGCCATTGCTAAGTCTGTATTTACCGGAAAAGGAAAACCGGGTGAAGGAGATACCTTTAAAGCTCAGCCTAAAGGTGTTGTAACAGCTCTGAACGCAGAAGCAGGAACACCACAGGTTGTCACTTTTGCTACCGCCGATCCACTGTCGTACAAAAAGATTACATCAGCTTTGGCAAAAATTAAAAGTGGGTATTTGGGAAGTGGTGCAGCCATTTACGCAGACAACGCTACGATCTGGAATGAGCTGGCTAATGTATTAAATGAAATGGGAAATCCATATTTTGTTCCTGACCCAACTGGTGCTGGTGTTGGTCGTATGTTTGGGTTGCCAGTAAAAGAAGAAGCTGCAGCTGCTGGTAATATTCTTATTGGTAATTATGGCAAAGGTTATGCTATGAACGTCAATCAGGATATTACCTTATATCAGGAAGATCACATTAAGGCAAGAACAACCACCTACATGAGCTATTCCATCATTGATGGCGATGTGGTTACAAACAAGGCCTTTGCTCTTATCAAAAAGGTATAGAAGGGTATCAGGGGGCAATGCCCCCTTTTAACGGGTGAACAAAATGCTTGAATCAATCAGAAATGCCCTGAGAATTAAAAATACGGTCTTTGATGATGAAATAACAGATTTGATCAATGCATGCAAGCTGGATCTTTCCATATCCGGCATTAAGATCATTGAGGATACCGATCCGCTGATTAAGCAGGCGGTCAAAACCTATGTTAAAGCAAATTTCGGTTTGGATAATAAAGACGGTGAGAAGTACATGGAAAGCTATGAAGCGATCAAACGTCATCTGGCTTTATGCGGAGATTATAATGTGGCACCGATAGTTATACCGGAAGAGGGTGTGTAAATGTGGACAAGTATCTGTTATTTGGGCGTTGAACAGGATGTGGAAAACTCTCTCGGTGAAAAGTTTGAACAGGTCACTTTTGGTGATTATGTTTTTTGTGACAAGAAATCAATCCGCATGGCTGAATTCTACCAGGCAGCCGTCACCGATTTTAAACCCACGCTGACGCTGGTACTTAAACAGGCTGACTATGAAGCCCAGCGGTACGTGATGTTTGAAGGGGATGTTTTTACTGTGATCCGAACGTATGAGCCGGATAAGGAAGATATCGAACTGATTCTGGAAAGGGGGATTAAACATGGGGATGCCGCCGTCAGTAACGAAAGTGGTGGTTAAAAAAGGTAAAACTAGCATCACTTACACGTCAAACGTGGATCGGGTGAAGTATACCCTGTCTGAATTAACCCGGGCAGCGCTACGTGATGTTGGTAAGTACCTGACAAAAGAATTTCGCCTGGCCTATTATGGCCACTTCAAAAAACGCCGGGGCAAGGTTGGCAAGTTTACCCAGTATTGGGTGAGGAAAAAAGAAAACAATCTGCAGGTGGGGTTAAAACCCAATGCCTTTTATGGCGGATTCCAGGAAAAGGGATCTTCAAAGACTCCGGCGCTGGGGTTGCTGGCCAAAGTGACACAGGACAACATTGCTACTATTGTTGAGATTGAGTCTCAATATTTAGGTGCTTTGGAGTCGGAAGCGGCTGCTTTGGCCAAAATCAATGAAGAAGATTACCAGGGAGGCGATGAAAATGAGTAAAACCGTTCTGTTAATTGAAGAGATCAAAAAAATCATTCAAAACGTCCATATGGGCGTTTTTTATATTGGTACGACCAAAACCACTCCTTACCCTTATATAACCTTTCAAATAAGCGATATTGGGGCCAGTAAAAAGCTGGAATTGGACTATTGGACGGACAAACCGGACTCTATTGAGCTGGAAACATTAGCGGATAATGTGGACGAATTTTTGAATAAATATACGCTCACAAATGAGAATCACAGCATCACGATTTATAAAAATGACGACCGGCAACGGTTGGACGAAACAATTATTAAGCGGATCAATGAATCTTATGAGATCCGCTATTTTGGAAAGGAAGAATAAAAAATGGGAAAAGTACGAACAGGTTACAATCCGAAAACAATGGAGAATCTCCATACTGGTGCCGGGGCGTTTTTTAAAAATTTTATTGTCGGCACAGACACCTATGAATCGGCCCGACTTGGGGGGAAACTCATTGGCGCAACTCAGGGCGGTGGTGAGTTTAAGGCTGCCGCTGAAATCCGGAACATTGAAATTGATGGGCTGCCCGGAAAAGGTATGGGGACTGAAATTATTGATTATATCGATGTTTCAATGACCATGAACTTCATCGAGACCACTCCGGATATTCTGGCCATGGCGCTTGGAGCAGCGGATATTGATGCCACCACCAATGGCACCTATGACATTATCACCGGGCGAAATACCTTTGAGGATGCGGATTATATCGGCAACATTACCTACATTGGCACCATCACCGGCAGTGAGGAGCCGATCATTATCCAGGTCTTTAACGCCTTGTCAACAGATGGGCTAAACATCAAGGTGGAAGATAAAAAAGAAGGAGTCATCCCCGTTACTGTCTATGGCCATTATCAAGACACCGGGGAAGGCACCCTGGATGCCCCACCATATGCGATCTATTATCCAAAAGGATCTAATGTTGCCACACCAGTTGCCAGCGTGAAGGGTGGAACCTACGCAACCAGCCAGACAGTCAGCTTAAGCTGTGCGACTGTGGGAGCGACCATCTATTACACCACCAACGGTTTTGAACCAACGACGGATGATACGGCTTACTCCACTGAAATTACTGTGGCAGCCGATACGATTTTAAAAGCCAAAGCAATTAAATCCGGCATGGCCGATAGTGCGACCATGACCGAAACCTACAGAATTGGAGAATAAATAAATGATTGAAAATGTACGAAAACTAAATACGGCGGATCTGTTTGAATTTATGCGGATGGTTAAGCGAACCGGAGTTAAGGATGAACTTAAAAAGGTTGCTAAGAATATACCGAAAAAAGAGAAAAAGCCACAATTGAAAGTTGTTGAAGACGGTGATGATAATTCTCCGGAACTGATTGTTCAAGAAGCGCCATCCCAGGCAGAGGTTGGAATTGACATGGCCTTTTCGGTGATGGAAATTTTCTCCAATAAAAACGCTGAAGAAGAAATCTATGCTTTTATTGCCCGGCCCTTCCAATGCACTCCGGAAGAAGTGGCCGAAAATGATCTGATGGATACAATTGAAAAACTTAAAGAAGTGGCTGATGCTCAGAAGTGGGCGTCTTTTTTCAAGTCAGCAACTCAGTAGATGTTACTGACATTGAGGAGTTGCTCCTAAGACGATATAACAACATCGACTATATTTTAAATATGGATATTGATAGCGGTCTTACATTTATTCGCAAAGCCTTTGAAAAAGAAGAGGATGCGAAATTGTGGGACCGCTATTTAGTTGATTACCGGAATATGGTGCCAGAGAACTTTATCACCTTTGATGCTTATAAAAAACTGGCGTTAAGTGAAAGTATCAAACCGAGAACCGCCCCAAAAAGCAAACAGGAAACCATCAACGAAATCAATGAAAAAGTTGAAAAGATTATCAATCTAACCCTGAAAGGGGGTGAGACCGATGGCGTTTGAGATCTTTAAACTGTTTGGTTCGATTTTCGTTGATACCAGTGAAGCCAATAACGAGATGGATCGGGCTGGAAATAATGCTGAGATCCTGGGGAAAAAATTTGGTGATGTGGCTAAGAAAGCCGACAATATAAGCAGCGGTTTAAGCAGTGTGGGCAAAGGCTTTTCTACCTATGTGACCGCACCGCTAACCGCCTTGGGAACAGCCAGTGTTTTGGCTTTTAATGCGGTGGATGACGGGATGGATAAAATCATCACGACCACCGGAGCCATGGGCGCCAAGGCTGAAGACCTTGAGAATGTCTATAAAAATGTCGGGAAGACCATTCCGGATACCTTTGACAACATTTCTTCAGCGGTCGGGGATGTCAGCGCCCGGTTCGATGTGACCGGGGATCAGCTGCAATCCATGAGTGAGGATTTTCTTAAGTTCTCACGGGTGAACAAAACAGATGTGGCGACATCGGTACAGCTTGTTTCCAGAGCCATGGGTGATGCCGGTATCCCGGCAGAGCAGTACAAAAGCGTATTGGATCAGCTGACCAAAGCAAGCCAGACATCGGGCATCAGTATTGAAACCCTGACCGAAAACCTGACCAAGTATGGGGCACCAATGCGAGCCCTTGGGTTTGATACTCAGGAATCCATTGCTATTTTTGCAGGGTGGGAAAAGGCGGGCGTCAATACCGAAATCGCTTTTTCCGGGATGAAAAAAGCAATTTCAAACTGGGCATCAGAAGGGAAAGACTCCCGGGAAGAATTCAAAAAGACGCTGCAGACGATTGGTGAAGCACCGGATATTGCTACGGCAACTTCGATGGCCATTGAAGTCTTTGGCCAAAAGGCGGGGCCGGATCTGGCAGACGCTATTAAAGGCGGTCGTTTTTCATATGAAGAATTTCTGGCTGTCATTGAAGGCTCTGATGGGACGCTGGACAATACCTTTAATTCCATTTTGGATGCCGGGGATAAGTTTCAGTTATCATTTCAGAAAATGCAGCAGGCCGGGGCCGATCTTGGCGAAACAATCTTGAATGTACTGGCACCAATGCTGGAAACGGCAGCGCAAAAGGTCAGCGATCTGGGTGAATGGTTCAGTAATCTGGATCAGGGACAGCAGGAATTTATTGTAAAAATAGGGATAGTGGCAGCGGCAATTGGGCCGCTTTTGCTGATTTTAGGCGGCCTTGCTGGGGCGGTGTCCAACGTTGCCGGATTATTTGCCACCGGTGGCCTATTAAACGGGGCGCTTGGATCAGCGTCTGCAGCCTTTGGCCTTGGCGCCGAGGGTGCCGTGGGTATGGGTTCTTCCCTCGCAGCGTTAACGGGGCCGGTGGCAATTGTGGTTGCGGTTATTGCCGGGTTAGTGGCGATACTTGTTGGCGCTTATCAAAGTTCGGAGACGTTCAGAAATTCAGTTTCCGGGGCGTTTGAGTCCATCAAAAATACAGCGCAAGACGCCTTTGGGAGGATCAGCGAGGCATTAGGCCCAGCGATGGAGTCCTTCCAGGGATTTGCAACCGGATTAACCCCGGTGCTGCAGCAGATTGGAGACTTTATCGGAACCTATATCGTGCCGGTGGTGGAGCAGTTCATTGGATCATTTATCAATGGCTTTGCCAATATCATTGTGGCCATTGCGCCGTTTATCGCAGCTATCGGGAACTTGCTCAGTTTTATCGGAAATTTTGTCGGCTTAGTTGTCGCCTTATTAAATGGCGATTGGGCCGGAGCTTGGCAGTTTGCCCAAGCAATGGGCCAGAATGCCGTTGATTTTCTGGTTAATGTTTTTCAGGGGCTTTACAATTGGGTGAGCCTGATATTCCAGAGCATTCTGGATTTTATAGTCGGTATCTGGACTGGACTTGTTACACGAACAACTGAAACCTGGAATGGGATTGTAACCTTCCTGCAGACAGCATGGCAGCTTATTTATGACAACACGATTGGGAAGATCACCGAGCTGGCGAATAGTATTGCCAATAAGTGGCAGGAAACAAAGGTTGATACCCAGCAGAAGTGGGATGCCATTAAAGGGGATCTCAAACAAAAATGGGATGAAATCTATGCCAATGTCAGTGGTAAGGTCAAAGAAACCTTCGATGCAGTTTCTCAGAAGTGGACAGATACAAAGACTGACTCACAAATGCAATGGGCTGAGATCCGGGATGATCTGACAACTAAGGCCGGAGAGATTTACACCAATATCATTGGCAAAGCCCAAGCCTTACTTGACGAACTCCCGGGTAAGTGGCTGAGTATCAAAAATGATGCTGGTACCTGGTGGGATGGGATCAAAACCCGCATATATGATGCGATTAAGGGTTTGCCGGATGATGCTAAAGGCATTGCAACTGGCATGCTCAATAAAATGGTGGAAGGGATACAGGAAACCGCCAGTACTGTTTATGGTGCGGTCACCGCCCTTGTCAATGATGTAATCACAAAATTTAAAGAAGGTTTTGGGATTCATTCGCCATCACGTGTCATGCTTGATATCGGGAAATATCTGGTCCAAGGTCTGATCAACGGATTGAATGGTGATAATCTGATGAAGTTCGTCAACAACATGGTTGAGGAAATTAAAGCTGCTTTTGCCAATGGTAATTTTAATTTAAAAGCGGCGATTGATTTCATCGGTAGTGGTGCGGCAGAATTTTTCAAGAGCATCGGTATCGGTGGATCTGATTTTGGAAGCCTTGTTGCTCCAGTCGGCGGCCCGATCACTTCATGGTTTGGTTACAGGGACGATGTAGGAGACGTTGGCACAAAGTATCATGAAGGGATTGACATTGGTGTGCCAGAAGGGACTCCGGTTGGCGCTGCCGGCGCTGGGACAGTAACTCAAGCTGGTTGGTATGGCGGATATGGAAATGCGGTCATCATTGACCATGGAAATGGTTTGGAAACACTCTATGGACATCTTTCAGAGGTGCTTGTAAATGTTGGGGACTTAGTAACTCAGCTGCAGACGATCGGTCTTTCCGGAAATACCGGGAACAGCACCGGTCCGCATTTACACTTCTCAGTCATTAAGGATGGACAGCAGGTTGATCCGGCCAGTATCTGGGGCTATGCTTCAGGAACAAATTATGCTACTGCAGGTTTACATTGGGTTGGCGAAAAAGGCCCAGAGCTGGTTAATTTTAAAGGTGGCGAAAGAGTTTATGATGCCGATACAAGCGAGCTGCTTGCCAGCGGCAATGTAACCATGAATGTTACCATTAACAGTCCAACGGCTTTATCACCGTCCAAAACAGCTAAGCTATTAAAGCGGTCAGTGCAGGAATTACTTATGAATTAGGAGGCTGGAATGCGAAAAATAAAATACATCAATTCCATAGGGGAAGAGTTGCTTTTTAGCAATTCAGCCCCTTTTATTTTACAGAAATTTGAAGAAAGTCAGGGCATCAATAATTACAGTTTCAAAGGAGTCGGTCAGGATGGGAATACCTATCTCGGAAGCACCCTTGATGAAAAAGACATCAATCTGACCATTGCGCTGCTTGGGAAAACAACAGAACAGTATTCAAGCTACAGAGAAAAGCTCTATCGGGTATTTAACCCGAAGCTGGGAGAAGGTTGCCTGGTTTATGATGACGGGATCAAGGAATTAAAAATCAAATGTATCCCTGAAAAAGTGCCTTTCATGAAAAATATCACCCAAAGCAAAGGAACCGGGTTGATTAATCTGACGGCTAATGAGCCGTTATGGGTGGATTTGCTCGAAAAGAGAGATGAGATTGCGCTGTGGGCTGCAGACTTTGAGTTTGATCTGGAAATCCCGGAGGACACCGGCATTGATATCGGCCACCGGGAACCATCTCTGATTGTAAATTGTTTAAACGATGGCGATGTTGAAACCGGCATTCGAATTGAGTTTAAGGCTTTAGCCACGCTGGTTAATCCGTCGTTGTTCAATGTCAATACCCGGGAATTTATCAGGATCAAGAAAACCATGGCCGCAGGGGAAGTGATTTCAATATCCACCTATTTCGGCAATAAGCGGATCATCAGCAGATTGAATGGGGTGGAAACCAATGCTTTTTATTCAATCGATGAAGATTCGACATTTTTACAGCTTTCACAGGGCGACAATTTATTTCGTTATGACGCTGAGAGTGGTTTGGATAATCTGGAAGTCACTATTTATCATTATGATCGATATCTTGGGGTGTAGCAATGGAGTTGTACATTTATAACAAAGCTTTAGCATTGCAGAATGTCATGGATACTTATGGTTCCCTTCGGTGGGTAAGGCGTTATTCCGAGTGTGGCGAATTTGAATTACACTGCCCCTTTACGGTCGAAAATATCCTATTGTTGGCCCAGGACAATGTTATCAGAAAGACTGACAGCGATGAGGTTGGTTACATTGAATACCGAAACATCAAAAAGGATGAGGAGGGCAAAGAAAACCTGATTATCAAAGGAAAGCTTGGAGAAGGTTATCTAAACCGGCGCATCATCTGGGGAACTGAAATTCTCAACACGACCTATGAGTTGGCAATGCGGACGCTGGTTGATAAAAACTGTATCAATCCAACGGATTCAGATCGGATTATTGAAACACTGATACTTGGTGATCTTGGTAATTTTGCTGGCAATGTTAATTTTCAGGTTTCCTACCAGAATTTGCTCAAAACAATTGAGGCGCTATGCCTGGAAGCGGAGCTTGGAAGTAGAGTCCGATTTGACAAGTCATTAAAGAAACTGAAGTTTGAGATCTTTCAAGGGCTGGATCGGACGTCAAGTCAGACAGTCAACCCGCAGTGCATATTCTCCAAAGAGTTTGATAATGTCCTCGATCAGGAATATACCGACAGCATCATGGATTATAAGAATGTCGCATTAGTTGGCGGTATCGGTGAAGACGCTGATCGGCGTCTTGTGACTGTTGGTAGCGGGACCGGACTTGGTCGCTTTGAAGCGTTTAATGACCAGAAAGGTTTGTCGAATATGGTTAATAATGTGGCAATGACAGAAGCTGAGTACAACGCCTTATTAGCCAGTAAAGGAAATGAAACGCTCACCGACACCAAAAAGGTTCAGACCTTTGAGAATGGCATCAATCTAAATTCAAACTTGCGATATAAAACGGATTTTGATCTTGGTGATATTGTGACGTGTCTATCCAGAAAATGGGGGATTGCCATTGACAGCCGGATCAATGAGATTGAAGAGGTTTTTGAGGAATCTGGCATGGAAGTTAATATTGTCTTTGGGAAAGAGATGCCCCGGACAATTGCACATAAAATAAAACTATTATGAAAGGGGTGGTTTGATGGCAGAAATTAGTGGGTTTCATAATTCGAGAAACGGTGACCGGCGGGTTAAAGCAGATTTTTTTGCCAGGTTCTTTGGTAGTCTGATTGGTAATGGTGTTTTTCCAAACCCGTCAACCGGCTGTCAGGTGATCGCTAACAATGATATGACGGTGACTTTTAAGACAGGAAAAGCCTGGATTAATGGCGTATTCTATGAAAATACGGCTGATATGGCGCTAAGTCTTGATGTGGCCGATGGTGTGCTTAAACGGATAGATCGGGTGGTGCTGCAGTTCAGCACGATTGATCGGACGATTGCAGCCAAGGTTAAGAAGGGGACGTTCGCCAGCAGCCCTGTGGCGCCAAGTTTACAAAGGGATGCCGATGCTTATGAATTGGGGATCGCTGATATTTTTATTGGTAATGGGGTCGTTAGTGTTTCTCAGTCGAGCATCACTGACTTAAGGCTTAATTCAAATTATTGTGGCGTTGTTACTGCTCTAATTAATCAAATCGATACAACAACATTATTCAATCAATACCAGGCCTGGTATCTTGAGACAACAAATCAAGCAGCTACAGATTTGTCAACGATGATTTCAGCTTTCCAAAGCAGTTTCAATGCCTGGTTTGCGGATCTTCAGGACATTCTGGATGAGAATACAGCCGGAAATCTTCTTAATATGATCAATGATCTGATTGCATGGAAGACTGCAGCTGAAATAAAAATTGATAATCACATTGACGATAGTATTGTTCATGTGACGCCAGATAATAAGGACAGTTGGAATGGAAAACTTGATGGGTCAAGTACCGGAGCGATTGCTGGGAAGGTTTACGCATATAAAAATTTAGGAGGTGGTTTATAATGGCAGCGAATACAACACCGATTTTCCCATTAACGCCAAAAATAAGTTGGGGAAAGGTTCTAACGGCGAACATCACCAAAGACGGAACAGGGACAATGGTTCCCGTTTTTACGGCAGGAGTGAATGGCAGCAAGATTGATCAAATTAAAGTTCGGGCATTGGGAACGAATGTAGCGACCGTTCTCAGATTTTTCATTAATAATGGATCAGACAATGCGACTGCAGCTAATAATACGTTGATACACGAAGTCACAATTTCAGCGACAACACTGTCTGAGGTCGCAGCTTTGGCAGACAACGACATTTTAATTACAAAAGGTGTTGAGGTAATGGTTCCAATTCCATATTTGCCACCAGGATACAAAATTAACGTGGCGGTGGGAACGACAATTGCAGCAGGACTACAGGTCACCGTTCACGGAGCGGATTATTAAAATGGGTGGTAGTTTTA
Organism: Acetobacterium wieringae; assembly: GCF_023700225.1. Classification (NCBI taxonomy): domain Bacteria; kingdom Bacillati; phylum Bacillota; class Clostridia; order Eubacteriales; family Eubacteriaceae; genus Acetobacterium; species Acetobacterium wieringae. The sequence goes on along the minus strand of NZ_CP097897.1, from coordinate 2,701,463 downwards.
ACGGGTTTTTGAAGCCAAAGCCAGATAAAAGAAGTAACGGAAAAAAATATGGAGCAGGCGATAAGATATCAATAAAAGATTTGAAATTACCTGTTGTTCCTACCGTAGGCCTATCAAGTGCAACAACATCATACGAATATAGCGATATAAAGTTTGATGGAGATTACATGTATGATATTGTCAGATACAGTTCGACTGCTTATGTCAGAAAACATTTAAAAAGCGTTGATTCTAGAGGATATGATTCATTTAGTCAAGTTTTAGCACCTTCTTTTTCTTTAAGTCCATCAACGATTGGGCCTATTGTCATAAAGAAGGATAGTCAATATATTTATTGCGCTATGTCAAATTTTATTGTCAAACTTGACAAAGCAACATTAACGGAAGTAAAGAGGTATACTGCTGGCTATTATATTGTTGATATGAGGTTAAGCAAAGATGGCACATATATATCGGCGTTGTATAATGATTCGTCAAATGGAACTAGTATTTCTTTAAGAAAATTAGACCTTGATTTAAATTTAATCGCAGCATTGACAAATTTACCATCATTTAATTTTTCAGACACATTTATTGATGACAGACTTGTGTATTGCTATGGTTATTACGCAGGAAATAATTGCATTATTGACACATTGACAATGACAAGGTATGAAATTAATGCATTGTTTTACGACAATACCGATTATTTCCCGGCAATGCGTTCATTTGTAGAGAATGGATATTGGTTCTATATGAATCAAGGCGGCATATTATATAAAATAGTGTATGATGATGTAAGCTTTGCGTTTTCTGTTGTTGCTCAGATTGATATTTGGTCAGATGTAACTTATATGTTTTTCAATTATGATAAAGATAATATTTTTCTTTACCAAACATCAGTTGGCGGTAATAAGACAAACGTATTGATTGATAAAAAAACATTGTCATCAATCACATTGGCGCCTTTTTCGTTTATTACATCACCTGATAATAGCGACATCAATTTCTTCAGCAATGAAATAAATGAGTACATTTTTAGAAATACGTCAACGGGAACTGTTTACAAAACATGTTTTAACATGGAAATACGATAATTAAGGAGATTTTAAATGATTTACATTAAAACCGATGAAGAAAGTAAAGTCAATTATACCCATTATATGCCGTTCGACCCAATTCATGGCCTGGGTAAAACTGAGGAAGAATTAATTCACGATGGTTATTTTGTTGATGCGATTCCTGAACCAACAGAAATTCAAGGGAAAACACATGTGTTGAAATTTACGATCGAAAAAAGTGTTTTTTATGAGTATGTTGATCGAGAACTGACCGATCAGGAAAAGATCGCACAACTTGAAGCGGATGTGGCTACGGCAAATTATGCGTTGATGATGGGAGGGCTTCTATAATGCTGACGTTTGAAAAGATCAAATTATATTTTGACAGAGGACTGTGGACAGCCGAAATGGTGGCCAATGCAGTAGTTAAAGGGAAGATCACGGCAGACCAATATAAAGAGATTACTGGACTGGATTATGTAACAGCTTAAGGCTGTTTTTTATTACTCAAAAATCTGAAAGGGGACGGTTTATGGTTGATATTACAGTATTGGGGAGTTGGTCAGGGGCGCTATTGACAATAGGCGCCCTTTTTGGTGTTGTTTATAAATTCTGCCGACGGGCGGATAAAATCGAGGAAAAAATCCAGGAGCATGACGACTGCATTAATGACAGCTTGGAAGAACGTATGATATTGCTCAGGGCTCAAAAGGCGGCTCTTGAAGCAGTGTCCGGGAAACGGTGTAATGGCAATGTTGATGATTCGATTAATGAAATTGATGAGTATATGCTCAGAAAATCACATGAAAAATAAAGGAGAAACAAGATGAACTTAAAAAATGTAAAAACAGATGTATGGATTCGGTTGGTAGTGTTAATGTTGGCGCTGGTGAACCAGTTCCTGACCGCTTCCGGGCTAAACCCCATTGCAATTTCAGAAACAGAGATGTATGTCACACTGTCCGGGGTGGTGGCCATCTTTGCAGCCTTATGGGCAGCTTGGAAAAATAATAGCCTAACTGCATCGGCTCAACAATCGGATATTATGATGCAGAATCTGAAAGAAGCAGCAGTTAAGGTTATTATGGATAAATCCAGCCAGATGATGGCTGAACAGGAAGAGTTGGTGAAATAATGGTAAATACATTACTGTATAAAGTACATGTCGAAAATAAAGGCTGGGGTGCTTGGGTCCAGGAAGGGCGCTTGGCCGGAACAGTCGGCCAGTCACTACGGATCGAAGCGATTCGAATCCAGGGCGTTAAGCGTTACCGCGTCCACGTTGAGAACATCGGCTGGATGGATTGGGTTCAGGAAGATGAGATTGCCGGTACAGTTGGCCAAGGTTTGAGAATCGAAGCAATTGAGATTGAATGCGAAAATCTGAATTATCAGGTTCATGTACAGAATGTCGGGTGGTTGGATTTCGCCAGAAATGGAGAAATGGCCGGTACGACTGGCGGGGGGCTGAGAATTGAAGCGATCCGGTTATTAAAAAGTGATGAACCAATTAGTGTGGATGATCGTCGTTCTACGTTTGTAATAGCGCCCGCTCCTGTTCCGGTGCCTGCTCCAACGCCTGTGGCATCTGCGCAGGGTAATAAGTCCGGAAAGATTTATCTGGCTGTTGGTCATGGCGTATCGAGTGACGGATCGTGGGACTGTGGGTGCGTTGATGGTCAGTATACCGAAGCGGATTTAATGCTGGCCATTGGGAAGGTGGCAGCAGCAAGGTTACGTGATCTTGGTTTCACAGTCCTGACGGATGCTGACACCGACAATGATAAAAACATTGCCGTTTGCGTCAACGAAGCGAATTCGTGGGGAGCTGATATTTACGTATCGCTGCATTGTGATTATAATCAGGCCCCATCTGGAACGCTACCAATTGTCTACCCAGGGAGTGGCGACGGCATCCGGATTGCAAACTGCCTGGTTGCTTCAGCTCAAGTGCGTCTGGGACTCGGTACCCGGGGCGTGATCCAGCGAGACGATTGGGAGGTTGCTGATACAGGTATGACTGCCTGCATTTTTGAAACAGGCGGCATTCGTCCGGATATCGGATTACTGACCAATGCTTCAGCATTTGGTGAGGTCGTTGCTCAAGGTATTTACGATTGGTTTTAAGATATATGTAGGTCTTGACGTTTTGATATTAAAAATACAATGATCTTGACCGAAAATTTGTCAAGCAAGTTTCACGGCCACCTTCGGGTGGCCATATTTAATATTTAGGAGGAAAAATGAATAGTTTTATACCATGGATTGGCGGGAAACGCCTGTTAAGAAAAACAATAATTGAAATGTTTCCAAAGGACTTTGATCGATACATTGAGGTCTTTGGTGGTGCCGGTTGGGTGCTCTTTGCAAAAGATAAGCATGCCGATCTGGAGATTTATAATGATTATGATGGCCAGCTGGCCAATTTATTCCGGTGCGTGAAGTATCATCCAGATGAGGTGAAAAAAGAAATATCCTGTGTGCTAAATTCAAGGGAGTTCTTTGATGATTTCAAGTCTCAACTTGATATGCGTGGACTAACCGACATTCAACGAGCTGGGCGGTATTTTATGATCATCAAAACATCATACGGTGCCGATAGAAAAACATTTGGAGGGACTAAGAAGAACCTCAAGAAAAGCACAGACTATCTGAGCGAGATCAGTGATCGACTGAACGGTGTGGTGATTGAAAACAGAGACTTTGAGCGAATCATCAAAGTTCATGATCGACCCGGTGCGCTTTTCTATCTTGATCCACCTTATCACGGTACAGAAAAATATTATCAAACCGGATTTGGTGATGAAGATCATAAAAGGTTAAAAGATGCCTTGAAAGAAATCAAAGGAAAGTTTATACTGAGTTATAACAATGATGAATTTGTCCGGAAATTGTACCAGGGCTTTAACCTGATTGAAGTCAGCCGGAGAAATTCTCTGCTTGAGCGGTACGATGGGAAAGATAAAGAATACAAAGAAGTAATAATCACGAATTACTAAAAGATGACCTTATATTAAAGAGCCTTACGGTGTGCGGGCTTTTTTGGTATGGGGTGATGTTAGCCACTTTTTCAAGGGTGGCATTTTTTTGTTTTTTGCTGTATAATTTTTAAAGATATTTTAAATCATTATCAAGATAATCTAAAAGAGTTTTGTAGTAAGATATTTAAAAGCTGATAATGCTAGTACAGCATAACTTATTGTTAAGAGGTGGCATAAGTGGAATTTATTTCTCAAATAATCATACCGATTCTAATAGCTTTTTCAGCTGGAGTCTTTCCTAATTTAATAAAAGAAGAAAAGAAAAAAGAAAAGATACTTTTTTGGGTGTGTTTAATAGGTGCAATATCGTTTTACTTGGTTGTGAATTTCAATAAGTCAAATTTAACAATGTTTGGTTTTTCTAATAGTGAAAACCCGAATACTTTGATAGATGAATCAAGGGTATATAGACTGCGAATATTTGATTATTTTAGAATGTATTTTAACGTTATAGTTATTGAGTCTGTTTTAATATTTTTGATAATTTATTCTATAAAATATGCAAAGCGTTTATACTACATAATATTTACTTTTATTTTTTGCTGTATTTTTGTTCTAACATATGTTAGTCATGATTATGAAACTGGTGTCGAATATTACAATCGATATCAAGAAACGAGAAGTACAGAAAATTACTTAACTTTGTCAGAGGAGAGTTTAATAAAATCGTATCAAAGTGGTTATGATAAATCAGCCCTTATGCTTGCAACGATAAACATTGAGAAATATTTGTTGGACGATGATAGGGAATATTTGTTAGATAATGCTGAGAAATATCTAACTATATCGAATGAATTGGGTTTTGAAAATAAGAAAGCAGAGGCATATTTTTACTATTGTGGCGGGTATGTAGATTACAAAAAGTGGAGAAAAGAAAAGAATAACGACCAGTTGTTTTATGCTGCTGAAAAAAAATTTGTAGAATCGCAAAAACTTTATTCAAATGATGAGAATGATGCGAGTTTTTCATTAGGATACTTATATAGTGAAAAATGGGAAGAAGATAAAAGCGATGAACAATACTTTAGTAAAGCTGAAACATATTTAAAAGATACACTTGAACAAGGTGATAAAAGAGCACGTTATGAATTAGGGTTTATTTATCGTGAAAAATGGGAAGAAGATAAAAGCGATGGACAATACTTTAGTAAAGCTGAAACATATTTAAAAGATGCACTTGAACAAGGTGATATAAGAGCATGTTATCAATTAGGGTTTATTTATCGTGAAAAATGGGAAGAAGATAAAAGCGATGGACAGTGCTTTAGTAAAGCTGAAACATATTTAAAAGATACACTTGAACAAGGTGATATAAGAGCATATTATGATCTTGGGTATTTATATACTGAAAGGTGGGAGGATGATAAAAGCAATAAACAATATTTTGAAGATGCTAAAAAATACTTTAAACAAGCCTTAGCAAATGGTAATATAAATGCAGAAAATGCGCTTGAGTATTTAGATAAAGCAGGCTCAATAGTCTGAAAAAAATATAAATGTTAAGCGCCAAAATATTAGGATAGAAATAGTCAGTCATACCAGAGGGGGTATATATCCATTTTAAATGGTTGTGATCTTTGTGATATGAAAGTTTGAATAAAAATCTAAATCACATCAAATTGTTCAATTTGTTCGTGAACAGGGTCACTATTTTATTAAAAAAAAGGTAGCCAAAGATGGCGACGAAGTTTAAAAGTGTAGTCTGTTACACTATTGGTACCTGAATCTTAATCAGTTTGTGTAATTTTGCCCCCTATTTTGCCCCTTATTCTTGAAAAATCAAAAAATAAAACAAATCAAAAAATCGCATAATATAGGCATTTGTGAATGCTTAAAAATAACAATAAACAAACTTTGATATTTCAGTAGGTCGGGGGTTCGATTCCCCCCGCTAGCTCCAGTAAAAAACAATTTTTAGTTAAAAGAATGGCTTTAATTAGCGGTTCTTTTTTTATTTTTTGAATTATGTCTCCACCAAATGTGTGACCTACTGTGAAAAATCAAAAAACTCTGGCTATTTCTGGTTATTTTACCCCTATTATTTGTCGTACTTGTAGCCTACTTTTTGTCGCACTTTTCACAATGTTAAATTGGTTAAACTTACATTTGCGAAGGTCGTCAAGATCGTCAATTATATGCTGACCGAAATCAATGCAGGATATCTTTACAAAAACAGACTGTTTCCCAATAATCAGGGCACGCCACAAGGCGGTATTATCAGTCCAACACTGGCAAATATGACACTTGATGGAATGGAAAATATAATTGCTGCAAATTTTTGGACAAATAAACACGGTAAAATTGATAAAAAACATCATAATACCTATCAGATCAATCTGGTGAGATATGCAGATGGTTTTGTTGTGACCACCAACAGTAAAGAAAAAGCCTATGAGATAAAGACAGTACTTGAAGCTTTCATGTCAGAAAGAGGCTTAACTTTGTCGGAGGAAAAAACAGCAATAACACACATCAATGAGGGCTTTGATTTTCTGGGCTGGGAGTTTAGAGAAACCGAAAAACCCACGATCTGGGGGATTATTTAGTGCTATATCGGGTGAAAATTATTGACACTACGATCTTTTTGCTTACCTGGGTAGTGTCCTTACATGATCTACTAACCGAATTTTTGCACAATCATATGTATTAGGATTGTTTTGACAATCCAAACATGTTATGGTTATAACTGAGAATTAAAAACATCCAGAACAAGCAAAAAACAGCCTAAGAATTAAAATTGACAGGAGAAAACAATGAAACGACTTATTTCCCAACTCATTCTTTTTCGGGATAATGATGGAGACAATTTACTGAATCAGATAGGACAATTGTATTCGAGCTTTAATAGCGGGAATGAATCCACAGATTGTCTGATCGAACAAAGTTATCGTTGGATAAAAAAGCTATTGGTAATAGCGACGGACTATGGTTTTGATCAAAATCTCTGGCATGCATATTTGACCTTTGAGATGATCACTAACGAAAATCCGTTCACGCTGACTTGTGAAAAGATGGGAAAGAAAGCGGGCAGTGTGAATGTTTTTGCCAGAAATGATTGTACAATCTTTAAAGAATTGTTTGATTTTGATTTTTCCCCACTGGAAGCGGCATTGGGTATTGATTGCTTTAGTCGCATTTCGAATTACCAGGCGATCCGAAAACCAGAATTTATGTACAACCAGAATGTCAGTCAAAAAGTTGGGGAATTATGCCAAACTCTGGAACAGGCAAAAAACGGTGACGATTTTTTTGAAGCGCTAACCTGTTTTTATGCCAGCTATGGTGTTGGAATGTTTGGCTTGAATAAGGCGTTCCGGGTTTCAGCCGGTGAATCGGATAAAACGTTGTTCTTTCAGCCTATTAACAATATGGATAAGGTGATGCTGACGGATCTGGTAGGCTATGAATTACAGAAACAGAAATTGCTTGATAATACCCGGGCCTTTGTTCAGGGAAAAAAGGCCAACAACGTCTTGCTGTTTGGGGATAGTGGAACCGGAAAATCGACAAGTATTAAAGCAATCATCAACGAGTTTTATGATCAGGGATTACGGATGATTGAAATCTACAAGCATCAGTTTCGGGATTTATCAGCGGTAATTGCCAAAATAAAAAATCGGAATTACCGTTTCATCATATACATGGATGATCTGTCTTTTGAAGAATTCGAAATCGAATATAAATTTCTGAAGGCTGTCATTGAAGGCGGCGTTGAAACGAAGCCAGATAATATTTTAATTTATGCGACTTCGAATCGACGTCATTTGATCAGGGAAACCTGGAATGATCGGGATGATATGCAGAAAAATGGTGAGATTCACCGTTCAGATACAATGCAGGAAAAAATGTCACTGGTAAATCGCTTTGGAGTAACAATATTTTTTGAGCGACCCAGTCAGAAGCAATTTTTTACAATTGTTGAAGAACTTGCCCGGAAAGAAGGGTTGAATTTACCGGAAGAAGAACTGCGAATGGCCGCAAATCAGTGGGAAATGATGCATGGTGGTATTTCAGGTCGAACGGCGCAACAATTTATTAATCACTTATTGACTGTTGATTAAATTAAATAATTACAGACATCATCCAGAATAAGCCACTTGTATGTCCTGGTGAATGTGACACCCTTTACGACTACACAGTAATCATTTATTAACCAGACAAACAAAAATTTTTAGACCAGAGACTGTTTGTCAGAATCTTTAAATTACTACTAGAAATCCGCCGATCACGTATGTGGCTGGCGGATTCTGTGTATTAAGAAGCGAAAAAATTGGTGGTGTTCTATTCAACCTTGCCAAAATCACCATTCATTAAACCAAGAATAATTTTCCCGATTTTTTCCGGAGCGCCTGGATCCTGGGGGTATACCCAATTGTCATAGAAATCTTCAACTTCACCATTAATTAGAATGTTTTGAATGGCTTCTCTTTTTGCCACCATCAAGCCATCTTGAAGGATTTCAAGATGATCGTCGTTTTTTATGATCGTGATTGTTAATTCGGTTTGCATTGTCGGCTCCTTTCGATTTACACTATACGTTTCGGATAGTCAGAAAACTGATTTGTTACCTGTTTTTGGCGAAACAACTATATGCCTAGTTAACGGCGCCGCCAATTAATTTAATGACCAGGCTTAAATTAAATTTTCCGGGGAACTCAAAGGCAATTTTATTGACATAATAATTGTACAATTCTAATTCATTTTCAAGACTGGAGTCATTTGAATTCTTTACTGAGAAAGCAATAAACTTTGAATAGGGTAAGAAAGTAAAAATTGGAAATTCAGGCTCTTCATAGGTACAAATAATAATCCGTTTTGAGGTGAATAGTATATCGGATGGAACAGGAAAGCGATCAGCCACATAAAATTCAACGACCCGTTCCTCATCATTCAACATACCCTGAATACTCTTATGAACCTTGGATGTATTTTTTTTATCCGTAATAATAAATCGGGAATCTTTAAAGTCGATCATTTTTTACTCCTTGGAAAAAGAGAGTTACTCAATAGTGCCAGACTGATTGAGTAACTCTCTTTATTTTGAATTTTAGAAAACCATTTTTTGGACCACAATTGTATCAAGCGTGGCTAATTCTTTTTCCAGTTCGGCGATATCTGCTTCTTTGTTGGGTAAAAACTCTAAAATTATCAAACCGGTGATGCTGCACATTTCTTCAGAAGACTCATGTAAACCTAGGCGTGTCTTAATAATACAACCATTTTTAGTTAACAATTCCTGAACCTTCAATGCTTCGCTTTCGCGGTTGCCAACCTGAATCCCCATAATTTGTCTCATAAAAAAATCCTCCTTAAAGTATTTATACTTTGACTAAATACCCAATTTATACAACAATAAACGATTCCTCAAAAAATAAGCGGCGGTTACGCCGCAGCTTATTATAATTCGTCTTTTAAACACCAGGTCATATTTTTACCTAACTCATTGTTTTCGCCTGAAACCCAAATGTCAATTTTCAGATTTTCCAGTTTTTCCATGGATTCGGTATCATTTAATTCTTTGGCTTTTTCATATGCTTTAATAATCCAGTTTTTTGTCAACTTCTGGAAATCACCGCCCTCGGTTTGAATATAATCATTTCTAATATTAAGTTTTCCGTCGATTACTTTACTTGAATAGCGTAAGCCCATACTTTTACCCTCCTTGTATGCTGAAAGTTGCTATAGTCATTATATCGCGATTTGGCAATACTTTACATAATTATTTAAAAATAAATTGACAAAAAAACAATTCGTGCTATACTACATATAAGAACTGGTCATGACCACCTATGATCTGTCATAAGTGAGATTAGATTTGAGACGTAATGTTTTTTATTAATTGAGTTGTAAGGGGAAACATAGGTTTTGGCTAGTACGAGCAATTTTGCGCAATCAATATCGTTATTTTATTGAATCGTCTTGTAAACGTTGTGCATATCCGTTGAAAAATTAGGTATCGAAAAAATATTTTAAGGAGAGCTTCAATGCAAGTAGAATCCATCGAAAAGAAAGCATTTAATATTCGCAAACACATTGTCCAGACGGTAATTAATAATGGTGACGGCCATGCTGGTCCATCGTTATCATGTACCGATATTTTGGCTACCTTATATTTTGGAATCATGGATATTAAAGTTGATGAACCAAAATGTCCCAACCGTGATCGCTTTGTTCTCAGTGCCGGACACAAATGTCTGGCTCTATATGGAACCCTTATTGAAATGGGATTTGAAGTGGCAGATGTCATGGATACCTACAATAAACTGGGGTCAAAGGTGCCAGGCCATCCTGATATGAAGAAATTTGGCGGCGTCGATTTTAGTTCGGGAGCATTAGGTCACGGTTTACCGATCGGTTCCGGGATGGCATTGAGTGCAAAACTAAAAGGTGAAAAGCAACGGGTTTTTGTGCTCATGGGGGATGGCGAACAGGGTGAAGGATCAAATTGGGAAGCAGCCATGTTTGCAAGTCATCACTGTTTAGACAATCTGGTTGGCATCATTGATAGAAATGGACTTCAAATCAATGGTAGCACCCGGGAGGTTTTGGATACCCGTGATTTACGAGAAAAATATGCGTCTTTTGGATGGTCTGTAAAAGTGGTGGATGGACATAATATCGAAGAGCTTTTAAATACGTTTCAATCGCTACCGTTTCAAAAAGGGAAACCCAGCATGGTCATTACCAATACCATCAAGAGTAAAGGGATGCCATTTGCTGAAGGAAATGTTAAATATCATCACTGGAATCCCGGTAAAGATTCCTGTGAGTCAAAAGAGGCACAAGAAGCATTGGAGCATTATGCAAAAGAAAAAGGATGGGCAATATGACGGCTAAAAAACGAAATCCACGGGATGTATTCGGTGAAACATTATTAGAGCTAGGGAGAGAGAATCCCGGCGTCATGGCAGTGTCTTGTGATTCCGGGGCAGGATCGGGTATGAATCCGTTTAAAAAGGAATTACCCCAGCAGTATTTGGAAATCGGCATTAGTGAACAGAATGCCATCGGTGTCAGTGCCGGATTGGCAGAAGGCGGATTTATTCCGGTTGTCTCTGCAATTGCGCCCTTCATTTCCATGCGTGCGTTTGAACAGGTTCGAAATGATCTGGGTTATGCCAATATGAATGTTAAAGTAATTGGTTCAAGCAGTGGCTTATCCCATTCGGCGTTGGGTTCAACCCACCAGGCCATCGAAGACTTGACATTAATGCGGGCGATTCCCAATATGGTTGTTTTGAATCCGGGCGACGTTTATGAAGTGGAAATGTGCCTGCGTGAGGCAGTTGCACATCAAGGTCCAGTCTACATCAGAATGCCACGTCATGAAATGGCTGAACCGGTTGAAGCCGCTAAACGCAACCTTGAAATTGGCAAGGGCGAATACCTGATGAACACCGGCGATGATATTGTCATTGCAGTGACCGGTACATTAACAATAGATGGTCTGATGGCGGCAAAAATTCTGGATGAAATGGGGTTTGGAGTAAAAGTGATTAACTTTACAACTGTAAAGCCTCTTGACACGGGGATTCTTAACGAGGCCTATCAGAATGCCAAGTATCTGTTCACCTTGGAAGAACATTCGGTAATTGGTGGCTTTGGCAGTGCAGTCGTTGAATCTCTGGCGACAATTAAGGGTAAAGCTCCGATTCATATTGTAGGTATCGCCGATGGCTCCATTAATACCGGCCCCTATCGGGAATTACTGGAAGCCTACGGCCTTACCTGGGAAAAAATTGTTGATCGAATCTTATATGTGGTAAAGAATTAAGATATAGATGGAGGGATAGAAATGAAAACGGTCAGTTGTACATTAAATACTTTATTAAATGATGACGTATCGGTGATTGAGAATCAAAAGAAAGATGTGGCCCGGGTTCTGGATTTCGATTTACCTTTGGAAGACTATGCGTTTCTCAAGAAACATGTAAAAAAAATTGGTGTAACCGCTGCATTTGAAAAGGTTATTAAAACCTTTAACACGCCTGACTGCGAAACACCGGAGGGCTTTCGGATCGCATACCGCCTGGAAGCCAACGGGATTCTTCGGACAGATTTAATCCGGGATATTTCGTATGATAAAAATGGTAAAAAAAGACCAACCAACGTGCTCTTTTCTGCTGATTCAGCAAATCCCTATGAGGTTGCCCCGATCAGTAAAATGATTGCAAACCTGACGTGTAACCCTGGCATCATCTATGATTTGTTTATCAATAATCCCCAAGCCAATGTCGGGAATCATTTTAAAACCCGGGATGAAGTAATGGGAGAAATCGGACGGATTCTTGGACCAGGATCAGACATCAGTGTGGAGCTTAATGATCCGTTTGGCAAATCGGATTCTGAATTACTGGAAGAAGCAGAAAAATTCAGGGAAATGCTGACGGATTATCGGGTTGTCATTAAAGTACCACACACTGGTCCAGTTACAAAAGAAAACGTTTCCGAATTACTTTCCGGGAATAAAAAACTGAGCCGTTCGTGTACCGATGTTACCACTGAAAGTGCCTTTCGGGGACATAATCTGGCATTGATGCTAAAAGAGCATGGCTTTAGAGTGAACTTTACGCTCATGTTTGAGCCTTACCAGACCGCCCTGGCATTACAGGCAAAACCATATTTTGTCAATAGTTTTGTTCGACATCGCCTGATGCAGTCGGAATTGATGGATCAAAATTTAAAACAATTTAATGCCACTGGAAATATTAAGTGTATTGAGGCGATTCGCAACATGTTTTTGGAAAAGGACTATCTTGCCATGGATCAGGCCGATATGGATTTGCTTTCAGTAAAAAATATTGCCGAAGCGATGCTTAAATATCGTCATTTTAGTGATGTCGAAGGTTCCGATGGACTGGACAGTGTACGTCATAACTTAAGACTATTCAAAAATACTAATCTTGATGATACGAGATTGATTATCTGCAGTATGGAAGGTGAGCTAAATTATCCGGATATTGATAAACTGTTGGTAGAACAAGAATTTGAAGATCTGGTTCACCGGGTGGTTGTTACGGCTGAACCGAAGTATTTGGCACGATTTACGTCCTGTAACCAGGTTGTGTCGTATCAACGCCGCTTTATGAATGCAGCTAACGGACAAAAATAAGAAAAGATTTAAGAGATCATTTATTTTTTTATCGAGTTGTGATATACTGGTTCTAGGTGGTCATAACCTATCATATTTATGTATGATGTCGTGAAATTTTAAAGAAAAGAGATGATGATCATGAGTTATGTTAACATGAAAACAATACTTGAAGATGCTAGAAAGAATCGTTATGCGGTTGGCGCATTCAATATTGTTAACTATCTGACAGCAAAAGCTGCAGTTGAAGCGGCGGAAGAGTTGGAACAGCCAATTATTTTGCAAACTTCTGTAAAAACGGTCAAAGCGTTTGGCATTAGCGAGATGATGAACTATTTAAAACCCATTGCTGAAAATGCCAGGGTTAATGTGGCTATCCATCTTGATCACTCCACTGATGTTGATTTTACCAAAGCTTGCATTGATGGCGGTTGGTCGTCAGTCATGTATGATGGATCACAGTTATCCCTCATGGAGAACATCAAAAATACCAGTGAAATTGTGGCATACGCCCAAGCCAGAAATGTGACCGTTGAAGGTGAACTGGGGGCGATTGTCGGAGTCGAAGATGATATTGTCGTGCTGGAGGGAAACCACGCTCACGCCAATCCGGAGGATTGTCACCTTTATCTGAAGGAAACCGGGATTGATGCCTTTGCTCCAGCAGTCGGCACAGCTCACGGGGTATATAAAGGGGCAATCAATATCGACTACAATCTTTTTGAAACAATCAATCAGTTTTCACCATGTCCGCTGGTACTTCATGGGGGAACCGGGTTAACCGATGAGATGTTCCATCGGCTGATTGCTTTAGGTGCCTCAAAAGTCAATATCTCAACGGCCATAAAAATTGCTTATTGTCAGGGAATGGTTGATTACACTAGGAACTATCCGGATCAGAATGACCCACTGAAACTGGACGCCTTCACCAAAGAACAGGTCAAGAAAGTTGTAACAGAACATATCCGTTTCTTTGCGCTGCTGGATTAAAGAAGATCGGATTGAAGGCAAGACAAATAAAATTGCGTAAAAAAGTCGGTTAAAACCTAACGATGAATCTGTGAAAGCTCAGTGTGTGACATCACCCTGAACTTTCACAGATAATCATACTTTTTTTGCAGCGATGAAAAAATATAGCTACCATGTATACCAGATTAACGATGATAAAAATACAAGGAGAACAATCATGAAAAATACCAATTGCATTGAAGAGCTCAAGAAAGAATTTGACGCTTATGCAGAGATGTATGTCCCAGAAGGGCTGGATCGGGAAGAACAACTGAGAATGTACAGTATTATGTGGGTAATGCGTAAGTTTGAAGAAGCAGTGAAGCCGTTGTGGATGGCCAATAAAGTCCATGGCTATTACCATCCCTATATTACTGAAGAAGCGATCGCAACTGGTATTATCACACAGTTGAAAAGAAGTGATTATGTCGGCTCAACACACCGTGGTCACGGCCATCTGATTGCCAAGGGTGGTGACATCAATAAAATGATGGCCGAGCTGTTTGGCAAAGAGGAAGGTTATAATAAGGGCCGGGGTGGTTCGATGCATATCAGCGATATGAGTATTGGGATGCTCGGCGCCACAGGAATTGTTGGCGCAGCGACGGCTCCGGCAGTTGGCAGTGCGCTAAAAAGCTGGATTAAGGGGACCGACGATGTGACCGTGGTATTTTTCGGTGATGGCGGAGCTAACGCCGGATCGATTTCAGAAGCCATGAATATGGCCGCTGCCTGGAAGCTACCCGTTGTTTTTGTCTGTGAAAACAATCAATGGGCCATCGCAACGGATTTTGCCCGGGTAACGGGTGAACAGGATCTCTACAAACGCGGCATCGGCTTTGGTATTCCCAGTTGTCGGGTCGATGGATATAACATTTATCAGATTTGGGATACGGCTAAGACGGCCATTGCCCGAGCCCGAGCTGGTGAAGGACCATCTTTTATTGAATGTAAAACGATGCGGATGCTGGGCCACCATGCCACTGACGATAGCTGGTACCGGGATATGACAGTTTGTGACAAATATTGGGAGATCGAACCAATCAAACGGATGGGTGAGTTTTTAGTCGAAAATAAGATAGCAACACCCGAAGAACTGGAAGCGATTGAAGCAGAGGCGATCAAACAAGTTGAGGCGTCCATCGACTATGCAGATACGCAATGCCATGAACCCTCTCTTGATACTTTCTACGATTATATTTACGCAGATGGCGAAGTTATCAAATAGAGGCAGAATCGATTAGCGGGATTATTAAAATAGATTAGGAGAAAATATAATGGCAATCATAACACTTAGAGAATCGATTACCCAGGCATTACGTGAAGAAATGGCACGAGATGAAGATGTATTTATCATGGGATGTGACGTCGGTCTGCGCGGTAATCCCTTTGGGATTACCAAGGGACTGATGAAAGAATTTGGCGAAAGACGGGTGATTGATACACCAATTTCGGAAGCAGCATTCACAGGTTTAGGCGTTGGCGCTGCCATTGCCGGTATGCGTCCGCTAGTCGAAATTCTATATTGCGACTGGCTTACCCTGCCAATGGATAATATTGTCAATACGGCAGCTAAAACAAGTTATATGTTTGGGGGGCAGGCAAACGTCCCGATTGTAATTCGTGCTCCGTTTGGAGTGGGCGGTGGGGTTGCTGCGCAGCATTCTCAGAATAATGAGAACTGGTTTGTTCATGTACCCGGTCTGAAAGTTATCGCTCCGTCCACGCCGTATGACATGAAAGGCCTACTGAAATCAGCAATCCGGGATAATAATCCGGTCATGTGCTTTGAACACAAACGGAATTACTCCCTGAAAGGTGAGGTTCCCGATGGCGAATACACCATTCCAATTGGGAAAGCCAATATTCGTAAACCAGGAACGGACTGTACGATTGTTGCCTATTCATATATGACTTATGTAGCCGAAGCGGCAGCCGCTGAGCTCGAAAAAGACGGAATCAGCTGTGAAGTCATTGATTTGCGGTCACTGCTGCCCCTGGATTATGAAACCGTTATGGATTCAGTCAAGAAAACCAGTCGGGTTGTTGTGGTAACAGAGGCGCCATTACGGGGATCCATTGCTGGCGAGATCGTTGGCGAAATCATCGACCGTGGCTTTGATTTGCTGGATGCACCACCACAGCGTGTCGGCAGCAAAAACTCCCCGGTTGCATATAATGAAGGTTTGGAAGCGTTGTGCACGCCTAAGAAAGAAGACATTATTGCAGCAGTACGCAAAACATTTGAATAAATCGTGAAGGAGTGTTTATAATGGCGAAACTAATGAATATGCCAAAGATCGGCGTTAACATGACAGACGGTACGGTCACGGAATGGTATGTAAACGAGGGCGATGAAGTCAAATTCGGGGAAATGGCACTGGCTGCGGAGACCGACAAAGACGTTCAGGACATTCCGGCTGATCAGTCGGGGACTGTTTTAAAAATTATTGCCCAGGTAGGCGATAACGTGGAATGCCATAAACCCCTGGCAATCGTCGGAACGCCAGGAGAAAATATTGACAGCTTGCTGGCTGAAATCAGTGGTAGTGGTGCAACGTCAGCTGCGGTTGAAGCTTCTGTAGCCCCGGCGGCGGCACCAGCGCAAGCCGCTGAAGCAGTAGAAAAATCACCCACTGGACGGGTTCCGGTCTCACCTTTAGCCAAGAAAATGGCTAAGGATATGGGCATTGACCTGTCAAATGTCAAATACGGTGGGGTTCGTGTTACCAAGGCAGATATTTTAGCCTATCAAGAAACACCACAGCCAACAATGACAGCTCCCGTCACAGCAACTGTTGTCAGTTCGACCACGGGTGTTCGAAACACCATTCCCTATGAAGGGATCCGTCGAAAAATTGGTAGCCGCATGACCGAGAGTGTGGTCACCAAACCCTGGGCAGCATTGACTGTGGCAGTCGATATGACTAAAGCCATTGAATGGCGAAAACGGGTCAACGACTTGGCTGACATTAAAGTAGGCTTTAATGAAATGGTGGCCAAGGCCTGTTCACGGGCGTTGCAGGAATTCCCGATGATGAATTCTCAATTAGCAGCGGATGGCACAGAAATTTATGAGATGGAAGATATCAACATTGGTATTGCTGTCAATACCGATCGTGGTTTGATGGTGCCAGTGTTAAAAAATGTGGCGGCTAAAGGCGTGGTTGAACTGGCTCGGGACTTTGCCAGTCTGGTCAGCCGAACCAAAGAACAGGAAAATATTCCGGGTGATCTGTCTGGAGCAACCTTCACCATCAGCAATTTGGGTTCCCGGGGAATCGCAAGTTTCCGGGCGGTGATCAATCCGCCGGAATGTGGTATTCTGGCTTTGGCAGCAACCATTAAGACCCCAGTTGTCGTCGATGATGAAATTGTCATCCGTCCGATGATGAACATCACCCTGAGCTTTGATCACCGGATCGTTGACGGCGATTATGCAGCTCAGTTTGTGGCTTACATCGGGACACTGCTGGAAGATCCGATGAAAATTCTGATGTAATACTAATACGCCAAAAGGTTAACAAATGACCCGATGATTCAGTACAGGAGATAAAGAATGAATAAGTTTGATCTAATTGTAATCGGAGGTGGTCCAGGCGGCTATGTGGCAGCGATTTATGCTGCCCAGAAGGGCCTGAAAACTGCGTTGGTTGAAAAAGCGGATCTCGGCGGGGTTTGCTTGAACTGGGGCTGTATTCCCACCAAAGCACTGGCCAAAAATGCCGAGATCCTGCGGATGGTCAAGGAAGCCGATAAATATGGCATTGCACTAAATGGCAGTGGCATAAAAGCCGACTATGCCGTGGCGCAGAAGCGCAGCCGGGAAGTCAGTGGAAAATTGACCATGGGTATCAAGAGTTTAATGAAGAAGAACAAAGTGACCGTTTTTCAGGGCGAAGCTAATCTGATCAACGGAACCAGCTTGAAAATTGCGCCATCCGGAGAAATACTGGAAGCGAAAAACATTATTTTAGCTACCGGTGCCCATGCTTTCCGCATTCCCGGAATTGATTACAGCAATCCCCAGATTATGACATCCAGGGAAGCCCTGGAATTGACCCAGGTGAATCCGGGCGATCAAATCGTTGTCATTGGTGCGGGTGCCATCGGAATGGAATTTTCCAGCATCTGGGACAGTTATGGTGCCGAGGTAACGGTGATTGAAATGCTGCCGCACTTGCTGCCGAACGAAGACTCCGATGTTTCGAAAGAGATGGAAAAAGCCTTTAAAAAACGGGGCATCAAATTTAAGGTCGAAACAAAAGTTAATGCTGTCGTGGCAGATAAAAACAAGCTTAACCTGACAATTGATGAAAAAGGTAAAACCGAAACCATTATTTGTGACCGTCTGCTTGTGTCAGCTGGGATCCGACCAAATGTTGAAGGGATCGGGCTGGAAAAAGCTGGTATAAAGCTGACTGATCGGGGCTACGTGCAGGTGAATAACCAATTGCAGACAACCTGCCCATCGGTCTATGCCATCGGTGATGTAACCGGTAAACTGGCCCTGGCCCATGTGGCTTCGGCACAAGCTCTGGCAGCGGTTCATGGGATTCTCGGAGAACCAGTGAAACAGTTCAATTATATGAATATGCCGCGCTGTACCTATACTTACCCGGAAGCAGCAAGCGTCGGCTTGACGGAAGACCAGGCCCGCAAATCCGGCTATGATGTTAAAGTGGGAATCTTTCCCTTGGCTGCTAACGGAAAATCAGTGGCGATGAATGAGACCGGTGGTTTTGTCAAAATTGTCGCCGATACTAAATATAATGAAATACTGGGTGTTCATTTGATCGGGGCCCATGTTACCGAGCTGATCACTGCGGCCACTTCTTACATCGATCTGGAGTTTACCGCCGATGACATTGCCCAGGTTGTGCATCCCCATCCGTCGGTATCGGAAGCGATCATGGAAGCTGCCCATGCTGTGGTTGGACATGCCATCCACATTTAGAGTTTCTATAAAATAGACTATTGTTTAAGAATTTTTGGGGATGCTGTAGAAGTTGACATGAAAGCTGCTAAGCATCCCCGGCAAACTCATTTAGAATGTGTCGAGTTTATCGATGTTTTGAATTTTAACGCTTAAAACTAAAAACTATTGCTAGTTAAGTTGGTTTTAGTACCGGAACCTTTGCACTAATGATTCAATCCCATTGAGGTGGCTGATGATGCATTTATACTACAGTGAATCCACAGATCCCTACTATAACTTAGCATTGGAAGAATATATTTTTGCGAATGTCAAATTGGACAAGGGGTTGTTTATGCTCTGGCAGAACGACAACACAGTTGTAATTGGTCGAAATCAGAATGCAATGAAAGAGATTGATCTACATTATGCCAGTAAAATGAATACTCGTATCGCCCGGCGAAATACCGGCGGCGGCACCGTTTATCACGACCTCGGAAATCTGAACTATTCATTTATTCAGGATTGTGACAAAAGATATAGCATTGATTTTAAACAATTTGCGGTACCGATTCTTGATGCCCTTAAACAGCTTGGTGTCCAGGCCGAATGTAATCATCGCAATGATCTGGTCATTAATGGCCGGAAGTTTTCAGGAACTGCACAGACGGTTAAAAACGGCCGGATGCTTCATCATGGAACACTGCTTTTTGACTCTGATTTGGATTTTGTACGCAAAGTACTGGCTGTAAAAGATGAGGTTATTCAGGGGGGCGGGGTAAAATCGGTTAGAAGTCAGGTTACCAATATCAGTGAGCACTTGCCCAAGTCAATGAGTGTCAATCAGTTTTGTGACCATCTGATGGCGAGCATCAGTGCGAAAGAGACAGCTGTTTTTTTACAGCTTGATGAAAAGGATTACAAAGCGATTGAAGCACTCAGAGATTCAAAATACCGGACCTGGGATTGGACCTATGGCAAGGCCCCGCATTACAAAATGCAAAAGGTCCGCAGCCATGAAGGTGGCAGCTTGGCGATTGCGATGAATGTCGCAAAAAATGGCATTATCGATTCGATTACCATTGACGGGGATTTATTGTGGTCTGGCAACATCAGGCAATTGGAAAAACTCTTAACCGGGAAACGGTTAAAAAAAGATGATTTGCAGGAGGTGCTCAGCTATTGTGAAATCAGTGATTACATCACCAACTTAACGCCGCAGGAATTGCTTGAAATTCTTTTGTATTAAGGTTAAAAATTTTCGTAATGATTCGGCACAATGACACGTCATCACGAGGATCTTTAAATCTTTCGGGATTAAAAAACTAGACCAGGGAATATCATACAAAAAATACGTGCTCATGTTTCCAGCTTTGCTCGACAAATCAGGTGAGTGTTTGTCAAGGATTGGAAAAATTAAAATCGAAAAAATGCAATCTTCTGCATTTTAATAAATGAAAAGGTGGTAAAAACGGATGAAGGAGTATATTTTAAGTATTGATCAGGGGACTACAAGTATTCGGGCGATTTTCTTTAACCATGACGGCGATATTGTCAGTGTTCACGCAAAAGAATTTGCACAGTTTTATCCAGATTCAGGCTGGGTAGAGCAGGATCCAATGGAAATGTGGGCAGTTACCGGGGAAGTAATTGAAAAAGCCATGGCTAAATCCAATATTAAAGAAGAAGAAATTGTCGCAATCGGCATAACCAATCAACGGGAAACGTCCATTGTTTGGGATAAAAATACGGGCGAACCAGTATACAATGCTATTGTCTGGCAGGATCGCAGAACGGCAGAATACTGTGATCAATTAAAAGCAGATGATCCTGAGATCGAAGCAGTTGTTCGAAATAAAACCGGCTTAATGATTGACTCTTATTTTTCAGCCACAAAGGTAAAATGGATTCTTGACAATGTTGAAGGCGCCAGAGAAAGAGCTGAAAACGGCGATCTCCTTTTTGGAAACGTTGACACCTGGATTATGTGGAAGCTGACGGACGGAAAAGCTCATGCGACCGATTATAGTAATGCTTCACGAACATTGATGTTTAATATCAATGAACTGAAATGGGATGAGGAGTTGCTAAAAGTCTTTGATGTTCCAGCCAGTATGCTGCCTAACGTTCAGGAAAGCAGTAGCCATTTTGGTGTAACGTCAAAAATATTTAAACGTGCTATTCCGATTACCGGAGATGCTGGAGACCAGCAGGCAGCAACATTTGGACAATGCTGTTTCCAAAAAGGGATGGCCAAATTCACCTATGGTACGGCTGGGGTTATGACTGTAAACATTGGTGACAAACCCTTCCTCTCAAACAACGGATTAACCACTACCATCGGCTGGGGATTAAATGGAAAAGTTGAATATCTTCTGGAAGCAGTGGCTTTTTCCGCTGGATCCGCCATTCAGTGGCTTCGTGATGAAATGGACATGCTCGATGAATCTCCTGATTCCGAATATTTTGCATTGAAAACAAAAAAAGTCAGTAACTGTGGTGTTTATTTCGTACCGGCGTTCACTGGTTTATGCGCACCTTACTGGAACTCCTATGCACGTGCCGCCATTGTTGGGATTGAACGGGGTACCACTAAAAACAATATCATCAGAGCGGTACTTGAATCACTCGGTTATCAAACCCGTGATATGTTCGATGCCTTTTCGGAAGATCTGGGCGAACGTCTGTCGATCCTTAAAGTCGATGGTGGAGCCTGCAACAACAACCTGTTGATGCAATTTACGGCCGACATTGTTAATGTGGACATTGAACGACCGGACAATACCGAAACAACTGCAGCCGGAGTAGCCTACCTGGCAGGCTTGGCAGTTGGTTTCTGGAAAGATCAGGATGAAATCGTCCAGAAACGAACAGTTGACCAGGTATTCCATCCACAAATGGATGAAGGCTTACGTTCAGACCTCTACAAAGGCTGGAAACGGGCAATCAATTCCAACCTTTGCTGGGCAAATGATCGTTAAAATAAATACAAGATAAAACTGACGTTGAGCAACATTTGCATGCATTATTGTAAGTGTTGCTCAACATAAAAAAAGAATATGGAGGTGACACCATGAAAACAGAGGTTTTAATCATTGGTGGCGGTGTAATTGGTGCTTCCATTGCACATCAATTGGCAAAATATAATTTGGATATCATCTTGGTGGAAAAGGCTAGTGATGTGTGTATGGGAACGAGTAAAGCAAACTCGGCAATGATTCATAGCGGTTTTAATATTGATGGTGGCACATTAAAAGGGAAGCTGGCATTAGCAGCCAATAAAGTTGTCAAGCAACTATGTCAAGATCTGGACGTCGATCTTGTGAAACCACTGGGCTCAATTACGGTAGGATTCGAAGACTCCGATCTGGAAAAAATGAAGAAAACCATGGAAAATGGCATCAAAAATGGCATTCAGGGGATGAGACTGTTAGATCAGAAAGAATTACATGAGATGGAACCCCACTTGAATCCAGAAGCAAAATACGGTTTATTCGAACCGGAAACGGGAATCATCAATCCGTTTGAATATACCGTTGCACTGGCGGAAAACGCTGTAATCAATGGGGCGAAGGTGATGCTGGACACAGAAGTTCTGGATATTATGATTGAAAATAAAACTGTAAAAGGTGTTAAAACAAATAAAGGCGATATTGAAGCCAAAGTGATTATTAATGCAGCCGGATTATATACCGATAAAATTGCAGCGATGGTTGAAGACATTGATTTTGAAATAAAACCCCGAAAAGGACAGTATTTTCTCTATGATAAAAAATGGGGAAATATTTTGACCTATACCATTTATTCGGCCCCAACCAAGGTATCCAAGGGGATGATTGTGGTACCAACGATTGACGGCAATATTCTGGCCGGTTCCAATGCCGAAGCCCTCGAGGATAAAACGGATCTGCGAACAACGGCCGAAGCCCTCGACCAGATCTATACCAGTACGATTTCACACCTGTTTCCCGAACTGCCTAGAATGGGGGATGTGATTACCACCTTCACCGGTCTGAGAGCAGCCAGCAGCAATGAAGACTTCATCATTGAAGCGGCGAAAACCGTAAAGGGTATGATTAACGTTGCAGGCATTCAGTCGCCGGGCTTAACCTCGGCACCGGCAATTGCTGTCATGGTCGAGGAGCTGGTACGAGCGCAGAATCTGGAGCTGGATTTTACACCAAAAGCGAACTATGAAAAAGGTCGTAAAGCGCCAGTGATGCTGGCTGAATTGTCTTATGACGAAAGAAATGCATTGATTGAAAAAGAACCGGCTTATGGTGAAATTATCTGCCGCTGCGAATCAATCAGCAAGGGTGAAATTAAAGATGCCATTCATCGGCCGGTTCCGGCAACCAATATGGATGCCATCAAACGCCGTGTCCGTGCCGGGATGGGACGCTGTCAGGGTGGTTTCTGTGGCCCTAAAGTTTTGGACATTCTCAGCCGGGAGTTAAACATCTCTCCCCTTGAGGTGACCCAAAAAGGCAATGCATCCTTCGTGCTGGCTGCCAGAAACAAAGAACTACCTTTAGCAGAAGGAGATCAAAAAAATGAAAAAATTAGAATATGATCTGGTTGTCATCGGCGGCGGACCGGCTGGTCTGGCAGCTGCATTGGAAGCCAGAAAAAATGGTGTGCAAAAAATTCTGATTTGTGAAAGAGCGCCCTATCTGGGCGGGATTCTGCAGCAGTGTATTCATAATGGTTTTGGCTTGCAATATTTCAAGGAAGAGCTGACTGGGCCGGAATATGCCAGCCGATTTATTGATGCGGTTGAACAGTCGGACATTGATGTGAAACTTGGAACAATGGTGATGGAAATTCTTGAGGATAAAAAAATTATTGCTGTCAACCGTGAAGATGGGATGTTTGAAATCGGCACCAAAGCCTTGATTCTGGCGATGGGCTGTCGGGAACGGACGCGTGGGGCGATTACCATCCCGGGTAGCCGTCCGGCTGGAATTATGACTGCCGGAACTGCCCAAAGTTATGTTAATCTTGAAGGTTTTATTCCCGGCAAGGAAGTGGTTATTCTGGGATCTGGGGACATCGGTCTGATTATGGCAAGACGTTTGACGTTAGAAGGGGTTAATGTCAAAGGTGTTATTGAGTTGATGCCTTATTCAACGGGGCTGATCCGTAACAAGGTTCAGTGTCTTGATGATTTCAATATCCCGCTGCTTTTGAGTCATTCGATAGTTGAGGTTCATGGGAAGGACAGACTGGAAGGGGTTACGATTGCCAGGGTTGATCAACGATTAAAACCGATCCAGGGGACAGAACAGTATGTCAGCTGTGATACACTCTTGTTGTCAGTGGGATTAATACCAGAGAATGAATTGTCCAGTAAGTTGGGCTGTGAAATCGATACGGTTACCAGAGGACCAGTGGTAAATGAAAAACGGATCACCAACATTCCCTGGGTATTTGCCTGTGGCAATGTGCTGCATGTCCACGATCTGGTCGATAATGTAACCCAGGAAGCCGAGATTGCCGGGAGAGCAGCAGCAGATTTGATTAATCAAGCTGCTGCCGAGGTCGAAAAAGATGTAGTCATCCGTCACGATCAGAACATTGGTTATGTTGTTCCACAACATATTGATGCGCTGAACAATAAAGAAAAAACCGTCAAATTTTTCCTCAGAGTCAAAAATCCAGACGAACACGTTCGTCTGGTGGTGAAAGATAATTTTGATCAGGTGCTGCTTAATCTAAAAAAAACCATCGTTGAACCAGGAACCATGGTGACGTTTAACTTACCCCGAGAACTTGTAACTAAGGATACTTCATCAATCAGCATTTCAATTGCCCGGGAACAGGCAGAATAAAGATGGAGGTCAGAAAAATGGAAGTAACAAAATTAGTCTGCATCGGCTGCCCGAAGGGGTGTGGATTAACAGTCGAACACAGTGGTAAAACAATTGAAAAAATATCGGATTATGGATGTAAAATCGGTCTTGAATATGCCAAAAATGAGTTTACTGAACCGAAACGCATCATTACAACGACGGTCAGGGTTAAAGCCGGTGACTTACCCTTTGTGCCGGTTAAGACGAAAGATCCAGTGAATAAAGAAAAAATCTTTGTAGTCATGAAAGAAATCAGTGAACTGGAAATTGAGTCACCAGTCCATGTCGGGGATGTGATCCGTTCAAACATTGCCGGAACTGGGGTTGATCTGGTCTGTACCCGTAATATCAAAAAAGTCTCTTAAGATAAAAACCGAGGGCTCTATGATGGCATATCTGTTCTTTTGGGAGGCGTTGTGGTTGATTTGAAAATCTGAAAACAATTGAAAGTTTTGTCATTAAATTTGGATAAATTATGATATAATGATATAGCAGTGATCATATCTCATCATACGTACGTATGATGAGATAAAAAAGAAGTGAGCCGCTGAAATGGGATTGCTTAACAAGATTAAAAGAGCGTGATAAAATGAACCCGATTTTTTATCAGAAATATTAGAGAGGTAAGATGATGACGACAAAACCCAACTATATTGTAGACCTACACAGTCATACCACACGATCTGATGGGGCTGATACCCCCCAGGAATTTATATGCAATGCAGCAGCTTTGGGAATGAAGGTGATTGTGATCACCGATCATGATATTCTTCCCCCAGATCGTATCGAGGTCAATGGTGTAATGGTTGATCCAGTTCTTTATGCAAAGAAAAAAGGGATGAAACTGTTGCCAGGAATTGAATTCTCTTGCGAGACCCTGGTTGAGGATGTGCACATTGTGGTACTGGGTTGTGATTATACCAATCCGAAAATACTGGAAATCAATGAGCAGATTGTCAAAAGCAAAATCTACTCCTACCAAAAGCTTTTGGATGTGCTGGCGGATAATGGCATTGACATCAGTTGGGAGGAGGTTTTAAATTATAACGACATTCCCCGAAACCCTGAAGATGTTCAGAAAAAAGTCATTTTTAATCTGATGGCTGAGAAGGGATACACCAAAACCTGGAGCGAAGCGAAATTATTAATCCGAAATAATCCGGTATTCAGTGTGAAACGCGAAAAACCAGACCCGGTTGAAATTATTCAAATCGCCCATGAAAGTGGCGGTATTGCGATTCTGGCGCACCCATACCTGATTGACGAAACCGTAATGACCCGTGATGGTAGCATGACCCGGGAGGAATACATAGACAAATTAATTGATGCCGGATTGGATGGCATTGAAGCGTGTTATACATATGATAAGACGACTTATAATGGACCGTTCACCAAGGAAGAGATCATCGCCAGGGTACGGGCCGCATACACAGACCGGGTCAAGATTATTTCTGGAGGTTCAGATTATCATGCTGACTATAAAAAGACTGATAAAAATGTCAGAACTATCGGTGAGTGCGGCGTTACTCTGGAATATTTTAACAGCAATGACTATTTAAGAAATCTGTGATTGGTTTTTGAAGTTAAAACTTAAATGGAGGCTGGTCATGATAATTAAAAACAAGGAACCGCGTGCGTATCAGTATGTTATTTTTGATTTGGATGGAACCTTGGTAGATACGTGTCCAGATATCATCGAAACGATAAAATACATTATTGATCGTTATCAGTTTGAACAAAAAGAAGATGCGTTTATTCGGAGCTGTATTGGTGGGGGAGCAAGAAATGTGCTCATTAAATCCCTGGGAGAGGATAAAGAAGATCTGATCGATCAGGAAATACTACCCTTATTTGTAGAGTATTACACCGAGAACTGTGATAAAAAAACCGTTGCTTACAGTGGTGTGGAAGAGGTGCTGGCATACTATAAAAGTCAGGGGAAAGCATTATCTGTGGCTACGTTTAAGATAAGAAGTGCCACCGAAAAGATTTTAAAAACGCTAAAATTATATGATTATTTTGATATTCTGGTGACAGCAGATGATGTAAAAAATCCAAAGCCGCATCCGGATTGTATTCATTCAATTCTCGATTATTATCGTTGCCGGAAAAATGAGGCGATTCTGATCGGCGATACAAAAACTGACTATCTCACTGGTACAAATGCAGGTATTGACGTTTGTGGGGTCACGTTCGGATATGGTGCCCCGGAGGTCGTCAGATCATTAAATCCAACCTATGTTATTGATCGTATAGAAGAACTGAAAGAAGTTGTTCTATAAAATAAAACTAGGAGGTATGTAGTTATGGTTGATTTATCAAAAATGGATAAAAAAGCCCTGGGAAAGTGTTTCGATCACTCGGTGTTGCCTAAAAACACCACTGAAGCTGATATCCGGTCCGGTTGTCGTGAGGCAGTAGCCTATAATTGTGCCGCATTTTATTCTGCGACACCTTATTGGACGCCTGTGGTGGTGGATGAACTAAAAGAAACAGACATTCATATCGGGACCGGTCTTGATTTTCCCTTTGGTGCATCGGCATCGATTGTTAAAGCCTTTGAAACCGAACAGGCAGTAAAAGCGGGTTGCACCGTTTTAGATCTGGTCATGAACGTTGGGGCGTTAAAAGACAAACGATACGATGTGATAAAAGGCGAATTGATGGATTTCAAAACCGCAGCGCAGGGTCATATCACCAAATGCATTATTGAAACCTGTTTTTTAAGTGACGAGGAAATAGCAGCAGCCTGCAAACTGATTGCAGAAGTTGGCATTGATTATGCCAAAACCTCAACCGGTCAATTTGAAGGACCCAGTATGGAACAGTTTCTGATTATGAAAAAGACGTTGGCGGAAACGGATGTTAAACTCAAGGTTGCCGGGGTTAAATTCCCACGGCCTCAAAATGCCTATGTATTTATCTTGGCAGGAGCTGATCTTATCGGTACACGAGCTGCGGTTGCGATAATCGACGCCTTTGATCAAATGCGTGAGATTGGACTAGTACCCCAGTATAATGGCTAAGCCAAAGCGATCATTTTCATCACATTGCTGAGCAAAATTCCCTTTTACTAAGCATAATATTAAATTAATTCATGGTTTAGAAGTTAATTTTTATTATTAAAGGAGAATTTGAATATGGGTAAGTATTTAATCGGTATTGATGTGGGAACAACTGGTACAAAGGCGATGATTCTTGACAAAAAAGGCCAAATCTATGGCAAAGGATATGGTGAGTATCCCTGCAACTATCCAAGTCCCAACTGGGTTGAACAGGATGTGGATTTACTGGTGGAGGAAACCTTTAAAGCCTGTAAACAAGCAGTCACATCATCAGGCCTTGATCCAAAGGAAATTGAGGCAGTTGGATTTTCTTGCCAACGGGCAACGTTTACACTGGTCGATAATAATAATCAGGCCATCGATAACATTTTTTATGGCTGGCAGGATAATCGTGGTGCTGAGATTTTAGAAGAAGCCATGGCACTGGTGGATCCCGATACTTTTTTTAGAAGCACTGGTATGCCAATGGCACCTACCTTTACGTTTATCAAATTGTTATGGTTAATAAAGAAACGACCCGAATTATATGAAAAAGCCAAGTATGTGGCGATGATGCCGGAGTATATCCAATATTGTTTTGGAGCAGATGATTTTTATTGCGAAGTGACCAATGCCTGTACATCTGGCTATCTTAATCCGAATACAATGGATTGGGCGGACAACATTATTGATGCTTTTGGTTTTGATAAAACAAAATTCCCTAAATTAGTGAAACCCGTTGATATTGTCGGAAAAGTGACACCTACCACGGCGGAAAAAACGGGTCTGGCAGTCGGTACACTACTTGTTGCCGGAAGTGGAGATCAACAATGCGCAGCAATCGGCGCAGGCGTAATTGAGGATGGCTATGCATCGTTAACACTGGGTACCGCCGGACTTTTGGTGGTTGGGACAAAAAAATCTGGTCTTGGAAGATGTTCCGGGGGTCATGGCAACTTCATCGGCATCATTGGGATTATACAATCTTGAGGGAATCCAACTGGGTGCTGCCAGCAGTTATCGATGGGCAAGGGATGAGTTGGCTGAAATTGAAGTTGCATTCGGCAAAAAAACGGGGCTTGATCCATATGAAGTAATGGATTATCATATTCAAAAAAGTCCAGTCGGATCAAAGGGAATTGTCTTCATGCCATTCCTGACCGGATCGGGTTATCCGTATTGGAATCCTGAAGCGAAAGGGATTTTTGCGGGACTGACGTTCGCACATTCTAAGAGTGATATGATTCGTTCGGTTATGGAAGGGATTGCCTTGGAAAGTAAGGACATGTATGAAACCATGAAGAAATCCGGATTGCTTTTAAAGCAACTTGCGATCACGGGCGGTGCGACAAAATCTGCAGCATGGCGCCAGATTATTGCAGATATGTTTGGAGTTCCAATTCGTAAGCTGGAGATACCCGATGCCACCATTGTAGGAGCGGCAGTGATAGCAGGGGTTGGTGCCGGGTGGTTTAACAATGTTACCGAAGGTGTCAATTCAATGGTTCGTTATCTGGAGACCATTGAGCCCGTACCTGAAAATGTCAAGAAGTATAACGACATTTATGACATTTACAAAAATTTGTATAGCGCATTAAATGATAATTGCATCTATTCACAGTTTGCAAAATTAAAATAAACAGAAAAAAAACGATTTTAGTGGATCACTCTTTCAATTCGATTGCGTCTATGATAAAATAAAAGATATTTTGCTAAATAAGCTGCACAAAGGAGTTTTATGGAAGGAAGTATTGATATGTACAAAATAAAGCGAGAAAACCCAAAACCACTGTACATACAATTGGAAGAGTTAATCCGCAATAACATCGAAGAAGGCATTTGGAAGCCAAACACAGCGATACCATCGGAGAGTGAGATGAACCGTATTTACGGTGTCAGTCGAATGACAATACGTTCAGCATGTTCACAGTTGGTACAGGATGGTGTTCTCTATCGAGTCCCTGGTAAAGGTACCTTTGTTGCAGAACCCAAGATCATGACAGAGTCGCTGGCTTATATGGGATTTAGAGAACAATTGGAACGAATGGGGTACGAAATCACCACCGAGTTGTTAAATGTTACCGAAAAGGAAGCTTCTTTTTCGGTTGCAAAGCGTTTGCAATGTCCTCAAGGCGCACCAATACTCGAAATTGAGCGGTTGCGTTTTCTAAAAGGCGAGCCGATCAGCCTTCATTATTCCCGGATTCCTTTTGATTTGGGTAAGAATCTCAGTGATCAGGCGCTTGAAAAAGAACAACTTTGTATTCTTCTGGAAAAAGAATATAATTTAAAACCCAGCCGTGTCATCGAAACGTTCGAATCGGTGACGGCATCTGAAAAAGAAAGCAAACTGCTAAAAGTGCCGCAAGGCTATCCTTTGCTTGTTTTGGAAGATATTCTTTTTGATAAGGAAGATAAACCTTTTGAATATTCAAAAGTGGTCTTTCGAGGTGACAAAATCAAATTAAAATATGAATACCGCAACTAACGTTAAAAGGGTTTCCGCCAGACTGGTGGGAACCCTTTTAACGTTAGTCATCATTCAGTACCGGTTCCAAGGTGGTGTCCCGGAAAAAAGTGTTGGCATTAAAGAGGTATAGAATATCGGTAATCTGAGCGTCAGCAATCAACGCTTCGATGCTATCATAGTAATAACGGGGATCAATAACGGTGATCTCGCTATAAAATGGTGTTAGGAAGGGGATAAAGGCATTGGCATAAGAATCCTTGATGATCAACAGATTTTTGCCGTTGGCTACCGGATTTTTGATTTTTATTAGGGGATGGTTACCGGATAGAAAAACGGCATATTTGTCTTTTCCTTTGAGTTGTTCACTGTCAAAAAGAGATGCCGATTTTTTTTGTTCTTCGATAAAATTCACGACTGAATAATCATCTTCATTTTTGGGGATGTAGACATCAATGGTATCCGTAACAAAGGTCAAGTAGCCGCTTTTGGATGCAAGCGCTCCAGAAAATGAATGGCTGACTGGATAGATGGTGTATGCATCGGTGTCCGGTTTTATTCCCAATGCGTTGGCAACACCTTGAAACGACAGCCAGGCCCCCAGAGTAGTCCAATGATGATCCGTCTTATAATATAACGCTTGATCCTTATTCTGCTTAAGAATTGGTCGGGGATCAAGGATGGTTAGCTGGTCACTTAAACTGGCAGTAAAGCTGTCTATATAGGTGTTTTGGTTCAAAACCGGAGCGTAAGCCGGTAATTTTTCATCAGTGACACTAATCGCATTGGGAACCAGCATGAAAAAGTGATTCAGATCGGAATGTTTTTTGACGAAGGTGTTAAGTGCAGTTTTTGTTTCTTCCGTTTGATCAGCCGGTAAGGGATCGAAGTTTTCAATCAGCGTAGAATTTTTGCCATAAAATACCCCATTCGAGCTATTCTTTCCAATGATGCGGTCGGTGCTGGTTTTGGTGTAAATCCAAAAATTCCGGCCGATTAGCTGATCAGCCGTATATTTCTGCATTTTTTTCATATAGCGTCCATCGACTACGCTATCTGCCGAAAAACGGGGAAATTGGGTTAATATCCGGTTTTCATTTGCAGATAGTTTAGTATCCGGTAAAATCAGCGAAGCCAGGGGAAAAAAGACAAGACTGCCGATAAAAAGCAGACCCAACAAGTTGATGTATTTTTTATAGTAGAGTGAATGGGAGTATTGATCGTGCTCCCGGTGGTTATCTTGTTTTCGCATAAGGCCTCACCTAAAATCTGAAATACAAAAAGGGATTGTATGTTTCGGTAACTAAATAAGCAATGGATAAAAACATGATCAGGCTGTTCAGTCCCAGACCAAATGGTATGACCCAGTTTTTCTCACTACGAATCAGTTTAGTATAACGCTGATGGACGATGGGGGTTGAACAGATCCCGCAAATTAAAAATAGAATAAGACTGGTATACAGGTAATAAAGGCCGGTTGTATCAATTGGGGATGCACCAGCGGTAAAAAACATCACCTGGAGATAAGACAGGGCAAATCCCATATCCGGACTGGCAAATAAGACCCAGCCAATCACGACCAATAGGAGGGTGTAAGTGTGTTGGATGAATGTGGGCAGTTTTTCGAGTAAACGGTTTAAAAATACTTTTTCAGTAAAAAGAATCAGCCCGTAATAGCCGCCCCAGATAACAAAATTCCAGCTGGCACCATGCCAGAGCCCAGTTAATAACCAGACAATACAAAGGTTTAAAAATAACCGGGGGATGGCAACACGATTTCCACCGAGTGGAATATAAAGGTATTCGCGAAACCAGGTGCCCAGTGAAATATGCCAACGTCGCCAGAATTCAGACACGTTTCTGGAAATATAGGGGTAATTGAAATTTTCCAGAAATTCAAAACCGAACATTTTCCCCAGACCAATGGCCATATCCGAATAGCCGCTGAAGTCGAAATAGATTTGAAAGGTAAATGCAATAATTCCAATCCAGGCCGTGAGTACCGACATTTCCCCCACATCCATGGCCGAAATAAGTGTCCAGACATAACCAATGTTATTGGCCAACAGGACTTTTTTTCCAAGTCCCTGGATAAAACGTTCTACCCCAATTCCAAATTTTTCCTGATTCATCACCCGATCGGAGAGCTGGTCATCAATGTCCTTATAGCGGACGATGGGTCCGGCGATCAGCTGGGGAAACATGGTGACATATAAACCAAAGGAAACAATGTTTTTTTGAACCGGAACCTTACCCAGATAAATATCGACCACATAAGATAGTATCTGAAAGGTATAAAATGAAATTCCAATCGGCAAGGGCAACGGTGTATAGGGGATACTCAAACTAAAGAGTTGGTTAATGGTATCAAGTAGAAAACCCCAGTATTTAAAAAAGAACAGAAAACTCAGATTTACAATGACGGTAAAAATAAAAATTCGCTTGCGAACGAGATGGGGCTTTTTTTCCATGAAGATCCCCATCCCAAAGTCGAAGACGATGGTGAATAGCATTAAGAATACATAAACCGGTTCGCCCCAGGCGTAAAAAAACAAACTGACCAGAAGCAAGATCAGGTTTTTTCCCTGTTTGGGGACAAGGGTATAGAGACCCAAGGCAATGGGTAAAAAGGCAAATATAAATAAGATACTGCTAAAAACCATGGTTGCTCCTTACTGACTATTCTTTATGCTTTTGACAAAGGTGTCTTTTAGTGTGGCTGCATCCGGTGACACGCAATAAAAAAGTGTGTTTCCGACAATTTTAAGCTCATAATTATCAAGCAGAGCAACCTGATCAGGTCCGTAGCCGCCAAAGCTTTCCTGTTGGATGGCATTTCGGGTATCCACAGCAGTCTCAACCAGATCCAACTGGGCCGAGTCCGCAACTTTTACCACCAAAATTTCGGAAACGTCCATATAATTTGCCGGAACGTAAATCAACACTTCTTGAAAGTCGTTGATATTGAGACCATAATACCGTTTTAAGGCTTTTCCATCGCCTTTTGTCATTCCGTTGAGGTTTTGGGATGTAGCCAGCAGATCAGCTTCAACTTGCGATAAGGCCGCCTGGTCAGCAGTCTGACAGCCAAAACAGGGAAGAATCAGTATTAAAATAACAAGCAGTACAGCAAATTTTTTCATAAGCTTCCAATTCTACAGCAAATTTTTCAGATCACTGTTATTGACCAGGGTATCCATCCAGATAGGGTAAAATTCCCGAATGACATGGATGCCATCCTGCTCGTGATACTGAGGATTATTTTTTAAAAAGGTGTAGGTATCAATATAATGGATATTTTTGCGTTTGGCCATTTCCTCCAGGGCAGTATTGTAGGTCTCGATTTGACTGAATTCTGGCTTCTCTTTCAGGGCTTCATCGGTAACCGGAAAGATGCTGCAAAGATAAATTTGGGTGTTGGGTAATTGCAGACGCACTGCGTCGATGATTTTTTCATAATGACTGAGATAGGAATCAAGCGTACTGTCGGGATGGCTGATATCATTAAGCCCCAACTCAAAAAAAACATTACGGGGAGCCAGATTAACCAGACTTGGTACATCTTCAAGACTGTTTTCGGTGGATTTGCCCATCACCGCTACCAACGAAGTTGGGCTTAAAAAACCGTATAAACCAAGACCTTCAGCAATCGAATCACCAAAAACAACCGCATTACCAAACAAAGCGGAATAATCTCCGGAATCGATGGCTTTGCGCTTCATATAATCAATTTTTTCTTCCATGGTATAAAGATCACGGGTTTCTAAGGTGGCTAGGGCCTGAATTCCTTCAGTTACCTTAGCGTTTTCTCGGGCGACGCTTTGATAATGAATAAGCAGGACGACGATAATAATGATACAAGGAATGAGAATGAAAACTGCCAGGCTTTTATTAAAAGGGGGTGTTTGTTTTTTGTACATGAAAGGGCACCTTTGATAAGAGAATTTGTATAGTTAAACTTATCATAAAAGATGGTTGTAATTCAATGTCTGTTTTGTAACAAATTAATATTTTGTTGTTACGAATATAAAGAGTGAAAATATGAGTAAAAAATAAAAAAGAGCTGAAAATAATGGGTGAGATTATCTTCAGACTCTTTTTTAACTGTTTAAATCAATGGGATTAACATTTGTCCATTGTTCTGGTGGCGACCACATCAATGCCAAGACCTAAAAGATCCTTGATGACAACATCGCCGGTTTTAACAGGTGCTTCGACAACCACCTGGTTAATTGCAGCCATGGCATCAAAAATCTGGCCTTTAGGGATTGGTTCTGCCGTCTTAACCGGCAGACGGGGCAGCATGGCGTTTTTGATGACCACGGTGGTCGGAATTACCCGGGTGGGGTTGGTCATTTCATTAATGGCATATTTAGGGCCACGTTTACAGGTGTTACCAGTGACCTCGTAGGTACCATCAGCTTTTTCTTCAATCGTCATTTGGCACCCGATGGGGCAAACAATACAGGTCATTTCTTTTTTCATTATTTGGCCTCCTCTACGACAAATCGGATTTCTCCGGCAGGATATTGAGCTAAAACATCTTTGGCAATTTTAAAGTTTACCATTTCAGCGGGTAGTAATTTCTTTTCTTTTTTGGTGGCGATTAACTGATCACCGATATAGGCGTTAACGACCTTATCTTTAAAGACCTGACGAACCCGCATATAGAAGGTAACCTTGTCTTCAACATTTTTCATGGCAACTTGTTGGGGAACAACATAGCCGATGCCGTCACCGTTGGTGGTGGTGAAGGTAATCTCATTATCAAGCTCGCCTTTGATGAATTTTGCGGCACCCTTACCGGCAAGAACCGCTTCTTCGCTGACAAAATCCACCAGGTCATGAACATGAACAACATTGCCGCAGGCAAACACACCCGGCATAGAGGTTTGACGCAGTTCGCCAACAATGGCACCATTCGTGCGATTATCCATGACAACCCCGGCATTACGGGTAATTTCATTCTCGGGGATTAATCCAACAGAAAGCAACAGGGTATCACAGGGAATATACTCTTCGGTGCCGGGAATGACTTTGAGCTTTTCATCAACCTTGGCAACGGTAACCCCTTCTAAGCGATCTTTACCGTGGATAAAGGTAATGGTATGGCTTAATTTTAATGGAATATCATAGTCATCCAGACACTGAACAATATTACGAACCAAACCATTGGAGTAGGGCATCAGCTCACAGACTGCCTGAACATGGGCACCTTCCAGGGTCATTCGGCGGGCCATAATCAGTCCGATATCACCAGATCCGAGGATAACCACTTCTTTACCGGGCATAAAGCCTTCCATGTTTATAAACCGCTGGGCCGTACCGGCAGTGAAGACGCCAGAAGGACGGTATCCAGGAATTCCAATGGCTCCAGATGTTCGTTCCCGACAGCCCATGGTTAAGATGACAGCCTTGGCTTCAATAATCATGTACCCGTTTTCTTCATTGATGACGTGGATGGACTTAAGATCACCATTGTCGTGCATATCAAGTACCATGGTATCCAGCATATAAGGGATACTCAGATCTTTGACTTTCTGAATATAACGTTCAGCGTATTCTGGCCCTGTTAATTCTTCATTAAAGGTATGTAAACCGAAACCGTTATGGATACATTGGTTAAGGATACCGCCCAGTTCCCGGTCTCTCTCGAGGATCAGAACATTTTCTGCTCCACCATTTTTAGCTTCAACAGCTGCGGCTAGCCCAGCAGGGCCGCCACCTAAAATTACAACATCATAAATCATGATTATGCTTCCTCCTTAACAGATTTTGTGTGACCGGAAAGGATATAGGCAGAATCCTGTTGATCATACATTACATCATCCAATGGAACATTAAGCTCTCTGGCCAGAATTTCAACAACCCGGGGTGAACAGAAACCGCCCTGACAGCGGCCCATTCCGGCGCGGGTCCGTTTTTTTACCGCTTTAACACTTCTAGCACCAGCGCTACGGTGAATAACATCAATGATTTCACCTTCGGTAATGGTTTCGCAGCGACAGATGACCTTACCATATTTCGGATCTTCTTTGATAATTTCGACTTTTTCATCTTCGGTCATTTCATCAAAACGCAGATGTTTGCGGACTTTAGGGTTATAGTCAGGATTCTCTTCAAGATGGGGAATCATTGGTTTGACAATATTTTCAACAACATGGTGAGCTACAGCCGGAATGGAAGTGAGCCCTGGTGATTCATAGCCAGCCACATTGATAAAGCCACGTACTGGTGATTCTTCAATGATGAAGTCACCATCTGTTGTGGTATAGGTGTCTCTTACCGGGGTGTTTCGCAGACCGGCATAGGAGCGGATGATCTTATTAAAAGGCAGATCAGGACAATTTTTCAGAGCATTTTCTTTGATATAATCAAGGCGTTCACCGGTGGTGGCAATGTCACCCTTATAAGAAACTGGTTCGGCATCCGGGCCAATCAAGAGATTTCCATGAACAGTTGGAGCAACCAGAATCCCTTTGCCTTTTTTAGATGGACATGGGAAGATTACACTGTTAACCAGAGAACCGGCTTCTTTATCAAAAATAAAGTAATGTCCTTTTCGGGCCAGCAGTTTAAAATAGGGTTCACCAACCATTGCGTAAATATTGTCAGCAAATAATCCGGCTGCATTGATGACGTATTTAGCTTCCACATTACCGGCATTGGTAATGATTTCGAAATAGCCGTGGTGGTTTTTGATGTCACTGACCATATGGTTCATTTTCAGGGTCACACCATTGTCGACAGCGTTTTCAGCAGCGTGAATACACAGTTCAAACGGTGAGACAATGCCTGCGGTGGGTGCATATAAGGCACCGCAAATATCTTCATTCAGATTGGGTTCCATGGCATGGACTTCATCTTTGAACAAAATCTGGAGTCCGGGAACACCATTCTTCAGACCATTCTGATACAGTTCCTGAATGGTTGCCATCTCATATTCATTGTGGGCAACAACCAGGGAGCCGCAACGTTTAAAGGGAACATCCAGATCTTCGCAGACTTTTTCATACATGATGTTTCCGGGAGCATTGAATTTTCCCTTTAATTTTGAAGCAGGTGCATCAAAGCCTGCATGGACAATGGCAGAATTGGCCATGGTAATCTGATTTCCAACATCATTTTCTCCGTCCAGTAAAACGATGTCCAGTTTGTATCGGGTTAATTCCCGAGCAATGTAGGAACCGGCAATACCAGCTCCAATAACGGCGATATCATACATAATATATTCCTCCTAAGAACTATAAAAAATTAAAAGCCATACAATTTTCTTAAATAAGGATTCATTTAAGAAAACAGTATGGCTCTCCGTTGCCTTGTATTTTATTTTTACTTATTCCTTGTGTAGCAATCGTTGCTCTTCCCGAATAAGCTCTATTTTATCCCACAATGGCTTGTGAGATGTGCTGGCAGATAATGCACCAGCAGCTAGACAAGAACGAACTTCTTCCTCTGTCTCGATGAATCCCCCGGTAACTATTGGAATATCGACCTCTTTCTTAACGGCTGTGATCAGCTTTGGAACCAGGCCAGGCAGAATTTCGATGGCATCGGGCTTAATTTTCTTGGCCGAATTGATTGAAATATCCATGGCTGAAGAATCCAATAGAAATAGACGTTGAACCGTCATCAGACCTTCCTGTTTGGCCCGAGTGATAATATTGTTTTTAGTGGTAATAATCCCTGTTGGCTTGATCTCATCTTTTAGATATTTAATAAAATAATTATCCTGTGAATAACCTTTAATCAGATCCAGATGGGTAAACACATATTTATCGGCTTTGATACAAAGTTCCACCATCTTTTTCAAATTATATACGTTGCCAGTCAGCAGAAAGATGATTTGTGATTTTGAATGGATGGCATCGTAAATATCTTTAGGATTACGAACGGCGACAATGATGGGGTTGTTCTGAAACATGAGAAGACATTTTCTCGTCGACATAAAACTCCTCCCGGTCGGATTGTATTTGTAAATTCATTATAACACAATCACAAAAATAGGAAAGAGAAAAATCTGAATTGTTGGGGTGTCAAAAACACCCCAACAATTGATGTTACAAATGTTTCTTTAGGGACAACAGATTATTCTGCGTCTTCCCAGCCTTTAGAGCATTCTACAGCTTTTAACCAGCCAGCATATAATTTTGCACGAACATCGGCATCCATCGCAGGTTTGAATGAACGGTCAAGTTTCCAGGCGTTGGTTACATCAGCTTTACCATCCCAGAATTTAACAGCCAGACCAGCCAGGTAAGCAGCACCCATAGCGGTTGTTTCTACGATCGAAGGACGATCAACAGGAACGCCTAAGATATCAGCCTGGAATTGCATTAAGAAATCGTTAGCGCAAGCGCCGCCATCTACTTTTAATGCTGCCAATTTAATGTTAGAGTCTTTTTCCATTGCATCCAGAACATCTTTTGTCTGATAAGCTAACGATTCAACAGTTGCTCGGATTAAATGAGATTTGTTGGCACCACGGGTTAATCCTAAAATTGCGCCTCGCGCATACATATCCCAATGTGGAGCGCCCAGTCCTACGAAAGCAGGAACCATGTAAACGCCATTGGTATCAGCAACTTTATTACAATAGAATTCGCTGTCTGGTGAAGAGTCAACCAGTCGAACTTCATCTCTTAACCATTGGATTGCTGCACCGGCAACGAAGATTGAACCTTCTAATGCGTAGTCAACTTCGCCATCCAGGCCCCAGGCAATGGTAGTAACCAAGCCGCTGTTCGATTTAACAGGTTTGTCGCCAGTGTTCATCAGCATAAAGCAACCGGTTCCATATGTATTTTTAGCCATACCAGGTTCAAAGCAAGCTTGTCCGAAAAGGGCAGCCTGTTGGTCACCAGCAGCACCAGCAATTGGAATTTCAGTGCCATAAAGAGAAGTTGTGCCATAAACATCAGAGGATGGACGAACTTCTGGTAACATAGAAGCAGGGATATCCAGCTCTTTTAACATTTTTTCATCCCATTTGAGGGTTTTAATATTAAATGCCATGGTACGGGAAGCATTTGAATAATCAGTCACATGTACCTTACCATCTGTTAATTTCCAGATTAACCAGGTATCAATAGTACCGAAAGCCAGTTCGCCTTTTTCTGCTCTTTCACGAGCACCAGGAACGTTATTTAAAATCCAGTTGATTTTTGTTCCGGAGAAGTATGCATCGATTACAAGACCGGTGTTTTCACGAACGTAGTCTTCCAGACCGCGGGCTTTTAATTCATCACAGAAAGATGCAGTACGACGGCATTGCCAAACAATGGCATTATAAATAGGTTCGCCAGTTTTTCTGTCCCAAACGACAGTTGTTTCACGTTGGTTTGTGATACCGATAGCAGCAATCTCTTCAGCGGTTGCGCCAATTTTTGACATTGCTTCAGTAACAACACCACTTTGGGTAGCCCAAATTTCCATGGCGTCATGTTCAACCCAACCGGCTTTTGGATAGATTTGAGTAAATTCTTTTTGTGCAACACTAACGATTTCGCTGTCATGGTTAAATAAAATCGCTCTTGAACTCGTGGTTCCTGCATCCAGTGATAAGATATACTTTTTCATAAGTATAACCCCCTATTTATTTAATTATTTATTTAATTATGTTTGAGAAACATAACGAAACCATAAGGAAAGGATATAGAAGCAAACAAAAAAAGCACATACTAACAGATTTACATATTCTCTTAATGTAAAAACGAAAGTACGGCCCTCCATAACTCCTGCCAATATATGAAATTATTAAATCACTTCGCAAACAATCGTAAAATTATTTACGAACACATAATAACATAACTCAGAAATAATGTAAAGGATTACCGGTAAAAAAATAATGTTAAATAAATAACAAATAAAATGATGATTATCACTAATCATTTCAAATGAAATTTAATAATCGCTTAAAAATAGTATATAATGTAGGAAAGATATAAGATAAGGCAAGCTGGGATCAATATCATCCGACCGGGACAAAATGTCTATTTATTTTTAAGAATCTATGCTATAATAAAATCTAAAGAAATCGGAAATAGTTAAAAAAATATGAAACTTAATTTGAACAGTAGAGTGGAAAAAAAGATGGAAAAACAATTTACACATCTTCATGTACATAGTGAATATAGTTTACTCGATGGCTTCGGTCGAATCAATGAGCTTGTTAAAGCAGTTGCCCAAAGCGGCATGGATAGTATAGCACTAACCGATCACGGGGTGCTGTTTGGTGCCATCGATTTTTACAAGGCCTGCCTTGCTGAAAAAGTTCATCCGGTAATCGGATGTGAAGTTTACGTAGCACCCAGAGGTCTTGAAAAAAAAGATCCGGCCTATGACAAGGAAC
Source organism: Acetobacterium wieringae (assembly GCF_023700225.1). Taxonomy (NCBI): domain Bacteria; kingdom Bacillati; phylum Bacillota; class Clostridia; order Eubacteriales; family Eubacteriaceae; genus Acetobacterium; species Acetobacterium wieringae. The sequence continues at coordinate 2,660,654 of NZ_CP097897.1, read as the reverse complement.
GGGCGCATCTTATTCTGTTAGCAGAGAACAATCTGGGGTATAAAAATCTCATGAAGATTGTCTCAAAAGGATTCGTTGATGGATTTTATTATAAACCCAGAGTGGATCATGAGTGTTTGCGGGATCACAGCGAGGGGATTATTTGCCTGTCCGCCTGTATTGCCGGTGAAATCCCTCAAATGCTTTTAAACAACGACTTGGCTGGCGCTGAAGCGCGCTGTCTGCTTTACCAGAATATTTTTGGTAAGGATCATTTCTTTCTAGAGGTTCAGGATCATCGGCTCCGGGAAGAAGCGCTAATTAATGAACGGTTGATTCAATTGTCGAAAAAATTGAGCATTCCTCTGGTTGCCACCAATGATGTCCATTATGTTCGTAAAGAAGACAGTGAAAACCATGACATTCTTCTATGTATTCAAACTGCTGCGACTGTTTCCGAAGAAAAAAGAATGCGTTTTCCCAACAACGAGTTCTATTTAAAGAGTCCGGAAGAAATGAGCAAGCTCTTTTCGGACATGCCGGAAGCTATTGAAAATTCCAACCGGATTGCCAGACGTTGTCAGGTCAGTTTTGATTTGGAAAAAACCCATCTACCCCAATTTGAATTACCTCCCGGAAAAACCGCAGAAAACTATTTAAAAGAACTCTGCATGACAGGGCTGTCAAAGAAATACGCAGAGCTGACTGACGAGTTACTGGATCGTCTGGTTTTTGAATTAAAAACCATTCATAATATGGGCTTTGATGATTATTTTCTGATCGTTTGGGATTTTATCAAGTATGCCAAAGATAACCAGATTATGGTTGGACCGGGACGGGGAAGTGCCGCCGGTAGTCTGGTTGCCTACAGCCTGGGGATAACGACCATCGATCCGATTAAATACCAATTGCTGTTTGAACGTTTTTTAAACCCGGAGCGGGTAACGATGCCAGATATTGATGTGGATTTTTGTTATGAACGACGACAGGAAGTCATCGATTATGTCGTCAACAAGTACGGCGAAGATCGGGTCGCACAGATTATAACCTTTGGAACCATGGCAGCCCGGGGGGCTCTTCGGGATGTTGGTCGAGCATTGGATATGCCCTATAATCTGGTCGATCGGGTGGCTAAAGAAATACCCATTCATCCCGGGGTGAATATTACCATTGCAGAAGCGTTGATGGAAAATCCTGAACTTAAAAAGATGGAAGAGGGCGATGCGGATATTGCCAAACTGGTAAAAACGGCTCAATCCATAGAAGGCTTATCCCGACATGCCTCCACCCATGCAGCCGGAGTGGTCATCTCTGATTTGCCACTGGTGGAGTACATTCCGCTGTTTCGCAACAATGATGTGATCACAACCCAGTTTCCGATGGGTCTTTTGGAAGACCTGGGCCTGTTGAAAATGGATTTCCTGGGTTTGCGCACCTTGACGGTGATCCGGGATGCCCTGGAAAATATTGAACATAGCATCAGCAAGCGGCTGGATCTGGACAGTCTGGAAATGGATGATGCCAAGGTCTATGAAATGCTCTCAAAAGGGGATACCCTGGGTGTTTTTCAGCTGGAGAGCCGGGGCATGCAGCAGTTTATTAAGGATCTTCAGCCCGGTAGCTTTGAAGATATTATCGCCGGAATTTCACTGTATCGACCTGGCCCCATGGATCAGATTCCCCGCTACATTGAGAATAAAAAAAATCCATCGCAGATAACCTATGACCATCCCATCCTTGAAAAAATCTTAAACGTAACCTATGGGTGCATGGTTTATCAGGAACAGGTCATGCAGATTTTTCGGGACGTGGCTGGCTTTTCAATGGGACGAAGTGATCTGGTCAGGCGGGCCATGTCCAAGAAAAAGAGCAGTGTGATGGAGGCTGAGGGTCAGGTATTTATCCATGGTGAGCTGGATGAAACAGGAAAAGTTGTCATTGATGGTGCTATTCGACGTGGCGTTTCCGAAACGGCTGCTAAAAAAATATTTGAAGAGATGAAAGATTTTGCCAAATACGCCTTTAATAAATCCCATGCTGCGGCCTATGCAGTGATTGCCTACCAGACCGCCTGGCTGAAGTGTTATTATCCCACGGAGTTTATGGCGGCGTTAATGTCCAGCATTATGGATGATGAGAAAAAAGTGGCAAAATATATTGAAGATTGCCGAAAAATGGGTATTCATGTATTACCACCCAGTATTAATGCCAGCTATGAGAAATTCAGTGTTTCCAGCAATTCCATCTGTTTTGGATTGGGAGCGGTTAAAGGTCTGGGGAAAAACGCCATCGCCGCTATCATTGAAGCTCGAAAAGCGAAAGGGGATTTTCAGAATCTCCGGGATTTTTGTGAACGGGTGGATCTCAAATCCCTTAATAAGCGGAGTATCGAAAGTCTTATCAAAGGTGGTGCATTTGATGGGATCGGCAGTAGCCGGGCACAGATGCTGGCTACGGCTGAACTGATTGTTGATCAGGTACAGCGGGAAAAGAAAGACCGGATCTCCGGGCAGATGTCTCTGTTGGATTTGGCTGGACTGGGCGGTTCAAAAGAACTGACGAACTTGAAAGAAGACCACTTCCCGCAAAAACAGCCGTTTTCCAAAGAGGAACGGCTGGCAATGGAAAAGGAGGTTTTAGGTCTCTACGTTACCGGCCATCCACTGGAGAAATATGAGGATGTCCTCAAAAAAACAGTCAGCTTGTTTTCCAATCTGGTTGACAGTTATCAGGATTTAAAAGATGCTGGGATCAGGGATGGACAACAGGTCAGTATTGGCGGGTTAATTGTGGAATTAAAAACCATGATGACAAAAAAAGGTCAGATGATGGCGTTTATAACCCTGGAAGACTTGTATGGACGGATCGAGGTAGTGGTTTTTCCCAAAACCTATGATGAATATCGTCGCTATTTAAAACCTGATCAGCCGGTCGTGATCAAGGGCCGGATCAATTACAATGAGGAAGCTCGAACCTCGGTGATTGCGGCGCAAATCTATCCCATCGGCGAGCCTCCTAAAAACAGAGAGAACCTTGAAGTAAAAGAAAAAACCGCTACCTATACCACTAATGGCGGCGTGCAGAACCGACAAAAACTGATTTTGAGTTTAGGGGATTTAACAGAAAAGACCTTGATAAATTCAGTTAAATCGATTCTAATTAGGTATCCGGGGCCGGTGCCGGTGGTGTTATATCTGAAAAACGAAAATAAACATTTTGGAGCCAATAAAGATTTATGGGTTACTCCTGAAGAAAAACTGATCACAGAATTAGGCCAAATTTTAGGAATAAAAAATGTGGAGGTAAAGTAAAATGAGAATTGGAGTTTTAACCAGTGGAGGCGATGCACCCGGAATGAATGCCTGTATTCGAGCCATTGTGCGGACAGCAATTTATAATAAAATAGAAGTGTACGGAATTAATCGGGGCTATTCAGGATTACTCGAAGGGGACATTACACCCCTTAGTGTTTACTCGGTGGCTGATATTCTGCAGCGGGGTGGAACTGTATTACGAACATCCCGAAGTGAGTTTTTTGCAACGGATGCCGGGGTGCGGCAAAGCGCCAACGTGCTCGAGGAGTATGGGATTGAGCACCTGATTGTTATCGGTGGTGATGGCAGTATGAATGGTGCTTTGGCGCTTCAGAAACTGGGGGCGAGTGTGGTGGGAATTCCCGGTACCATTGATAATGATCTGGGCTTTACTGATTATACCATTGGATTTGATACTGCAGTGACAACCGCTCTTGATGCCATCAGTAAGATCAGAGATACCACCTATTCGCACAACCGCATTAATGTGGTTCAGGTAATGGGGCGAAAATGTGGCGATATCGCCCTGTTTGCTGGATTATCAGGAGGGGCAGAAGCCTTGATCTTGCCGGAGGTTGAAACCGATCTGGATGCTATCTGCCTGCGTCTGCTCCAGGGTAAAGACCGGGGCAAACTTCATAGTATTGTGATGCTTGCAGAGGGGTGCGGTAATTACCGGGATTATTGCGTCAAGATCGAAGAGAAAACCCAGGTCACAACCAAGGGCACCAATTTGGGTTATATCCAGAGAGGTGGCTCACCCTCCAATATGGATCGGAATCTGGCCAGCTTTATGGGATATAATGCGGTGTTAAGTATTGTCAAAAAAGAAACTGGAACGGTGATGGCGCAGCGCTGTGGGTCGTATCTGGGCATTCCCATTGAGGAAGCACTGCAAATGCCAAAAATCTTCCGTCAGGATATTTACGATATGGCCTCGGTATTATCCATTTAAAATGAATCAGGAAAAATCGGCACCACTGTATATGGTGACCGGCTCATCTCCGTTGAAATTAGTTTAAAATAGGTAAATCAAAGATCGCAACAAAAACCAATAACGATGTTGGTAGAGACTTAACGGCCTCATCCGTTATTTTATAATACAGATTAAATATGAAAAGAGGTAGAAAATGAAAAAAACTAAGATTGTCTGCACGTTAGGACCAGCAGCAGATACAAAGGAAATACTACGAGAACTTATTCTCAATGGAATGAACGTGGCACGGTTGAATTTTTCTCATGGTAGCCATGAAGAACATGCTGCCAGAATTTCGCGGATTAAAGAAGTGCGAAAAGAGCTGGGAATCCCGGTGGCGATTATGTTGGATACCAAAGGCCCGGAAATCCGAACCGGAGAACTAAGTGCTGGAAAAGTGGAATTGGTGGCTGGAGAAAAGGTAACGTTAACGACTGAAATAATTTCGGGCGATGCAAAGCGATTCAGCATTTCCCATGAAAATCTTCCCAATGAAGTATCACCAGGATGTCGAATTCTGATTGACGATGGTTTAATTCAGCTGGAAGTCGACGATGTTTTTGACACGGAGATGGTTTGCAGCGTCTTAAACGGTGGAACCCTGGGCAGTAAAAAGAGTATTAACCTGCCAGGGATGAGCATTGAATTGCCAGCACTGACTGAAAAAGACCGCAGTGATATTATTTTTGGCATCCAGCAGAAGGTTGATTACGTGGCGGCATCCTTTGTCAGAAAGCCTCATGATGTACTGGAAATTAGAAAAGTTCTGGAACGTAATGGCGGCGACCGTATTGACATTATTTCTAAAATTGAAAATCAGGAAGGTGTTGAGAACATTGACCGGATACTAAATGTTTCAGATGGGATCATGGTCGCCAGAGGGGATTTAGGGGTAGAAATTCCTGCGGAAGATGTTCCTTTGGTTCAAAAAACGATTATCAGAAAATGTAATTTACTGGGCAAACCGGTTATTACGGCCACGCAGATGCTGGATTCAATGATGCGTAACCCCAGACCAACCCGGGCTGAAGTTGGCGACGTAGCCAATGCGGTATTTGATGGAACCGATGCTGTGATGTTATCTGGTGAAACCGCAGCTGGCTCCTATCCGGTTGAGTCTGTCAAGACGATGTATAATATTGTCGTAAAAAGCGAAGATTCAGAGGAGTATGCCCGTCGGAAAAAACCTGATCATGGCGAGCTGACCATTACCAATGCCGTTAGCGAAGGGGCCTGCCAGATTGCTGAACAGTTGGATGCTCAAACCATTATTGCGGCAACATCGTCAGGACACACCGCCCGGATGATTTCTAAATACCGCCCGGATTGCGGCATTCTGGCGGTAACCGATAAGGTAACAACCGTCCGTCGGTTAGCCCTGGTTTGGGGAGTCAATTGTATTTATACGCCAGAGTTTGGCGACACGGATACAATGATTATGGACGTGGTCAAAAAAGCTGTCGAACAGGGTTATGTCAAATTTGGTGATCTGGCAGTAGTCGCCGCCGGTGTCCCGCTGGGCGTTCAGGGAAATACCAATATGATCAAAGTTCATACCGTTGGAAATGCGATTATCAATGGGGTGGGTATTGGCAAAAAACCTGTGACTGGCCATGCCAAGCTTATTACTGCGGCTAACCTGGATGATTTCCGGGAAGGCGATATTTTAGTGGTAAAAACCCTGACACCGGAGGTCAGCCAGGTCTTGCCACTGGCTTCTGCAATAATTACGGAAGAAGGTGGACTCAGTTCGGAAGGTGCAATTGCTGGACTTCATTATGATATTCCGGTTATTGTAAATGTTGTTAAAGCGCTGGAGATTCTGGAACATGGTAAGCTGATCTCAGTTGACCCCAAACGTGGGGTTGTCTATCAGGGGCGGGTTCAAATGATGTAATTAGCCATAAATATTCAAAAAAGCGACCGTTGTTTTTCAATACGGTCGCTTTTTTGTGGAACAAATTCGCTTCAGTCAATTTTGTAAGTGAGCTGATAGGTTTGGGATAGGGTATGTTCATCAGCAGAACTGATACTGTCAGAGCTTTTTTCGACTGAGAAAAAAAGCACCGACTTGTATGGATGACAGATAATCTCAGAATTGATATTCAGTGGGGCTGTAAGTTGGAGCGGATTTTTGCCATTGGCATCCATAATCCAGATTGATTTTAGCTGAGAATCGGAATTTGGCGTTGTTTGGGTAAAGACAATCCGTTCCCCATTCGGTGTAAACCGGGCTGACTTGTAACTACCAGTAGCGAGGCTGTTTGTGGTACTGGCACTGGTGTTCCAGGTGCGAATACTTTGGGCATCTCCGCTGTTTTTAATAAAGACAACCTGATTGGTTAAATCGTTTATATCAAAACTGCTCACATTCTCGGCAATCATCGTTGAAGCCAGTTCGTTCGACCCATCTTTCATTTTGGCGTAATATAAATTGGTTCGCTCTTCGTTTTGAGGATCGGTGGCAATAAAGATAAAACCTTTCTCCTGACTGATGAAGTCAACAGCCAAAATAGTATAGTTATTAAGGACACTGTAAACCTGACGATTTCCCTCGCTATCGGCCAGGACAATTTGGTTGTTGTTGTTGGCATAGACTACCTGGCCGGAATCGCCAATGCCGAAGTGTTGAATGACGTTTTCTTCGGGAAGGGAAATAACCCGGGTAGTATTTTGATTGACATCTGACCAGATAATCTGGCTGCCAACATTGCCAGTAATCGGATCAATCAGCTTTTCGGCATAATAGATACCAGTATCAAAGGTATCATAAAGGGCACTCAAGGCTTTTTTATCAGAATTGACAAAAGCCGACAACTGCATGGTTTCGGTGTTATAGGTGTTGATGTTATAGGTCGTACCAAAGGTGAAAAGAACCAGATTGTTGCCACTATTGGTGATGTCCTGAACCACTCCGGGAGACGCCATCGTATAGGATTGAATGCTGATTTGCTGGGGGGATGGCTTACTGGAGACCGGATCATTGCGCAAAACAACCGGAACGTTAGTGGGAATAAAGAGGTTCTGGCAGCCGCTGCTGGTGATCAGAATTAAGAGGATGAGAGCAAAAAAGCATAGTTTATTTTGCGTTTTTTTCATCTTGATCACCTCCATAAATTAAAACCGATAGAATGGGAAGGGTGACAATAATATTGGTACCTTCGCCAACCTGACTGACGATGTCGATTTTCCCCTCGTGTTTTTCGACAATCTGCTTGACAATATAGAGGCCCAATCCGGAACCGCCTTCATCAGTACCTCGAGAGCGATCTTCTTCAACCCGATAAAAAGCATTAAAAATGCGCTTTTGTTCGATTTCTGAAATCCCCGGACCATAATCCCGGATGGACACCACGATGTGATTATCTTCGATGGCAGATACAACATCAATGATATCACCACGGTTTGAGTACTTGATGGCGTTATGAATAATATTGATAAAGACCTGCTGAAGCCGGTCATAATCTCCCAAAATTTCTGGAAGTTCGTCAGACACATAGTTAATTTCAACGTCGGACTGGCTGGCTTTAATCTGCATTTGTTCGACGACGTCGGAGAGCAGCAAAACGATGTTTAGATTCGTTTTCTTAAAATCAAACTCAGCCTTGTCAAACTTATTCACATTTAATAAATTATCAACCAAGCGCAACAATCGATGCCCTTCACGGTTGATGGTGTTTAGCGAGCGGTTGATAATCTCCGGATCTGCCACTTGTCGACGGGTAAGCATATCCGTATAGCCAATAATCGTCGTTAGTGGGGTGCGCAATTCATGGGAAACACTGCTGATGAACTTTCGCTGTTCTTCCTGGATGTGCCGGGCAGCGGTCATGTTACGGATAATAATCATATAGTTTTCTTCAAAACCTTTTTCCCGGATGGGGCTGCCAATGAGCAAAAGATTCCGGTTGTTGCAGTCAATTTCTTCAGAAATATGATCCTTGCCGTTTTTAAGACTGTCAAAAATATCCCGCAAAAATGACTGATATTGAAAGTCGTAAATCGTTTTGGGATTGCTGACATTGAAATACGTTTTAATGTAACTGTTTGAGGTGATTATATTGCCATTCTTATCGATGGCCAAGAGCCCGTCATCAATCGATGCCAAAACTCCGGCCAGACGTTTTCGCTCCGATTCCAGCTGCAGGATGACATTGTTGATATTGGTAACCATGTCATTAAAGGCCTGGGTCAGATCGCCGATTTCATCGGTGTGCTTATAATAAATCGTCAAATTATAATTACCATGATTGATCTCTTTGGAGATTTTCGTCAGATCTTTGATCGGTTGAAAAAAGTGTTTCGAGAATGACATGGTGACAAAAATTAGAACCATCAGACCAATCAATCCGCCAATTGCAAAAAGGATTCCGGCAACATGCAGAAAAGTGTCCATTTCATGCATCGAATAAACAAAACCAATGTATCCCACAATGCTATTATCAATGGTAATTGGGGCGGTAAAATAAGCCATACTGGCATCATTAATCGATTTGAGGGTAAATACCGGGGCATTCTCAGCCAACGACAGCTCAAGTTCGGTGTTAAGGATATTATTGATGGTCGTCTCATCGACGGAGTCCGCAATGCGATTGCCCTCTGTGTCAAACAGCAGAACCCGATGGTTTTCTTTTTCAGAAATGCTTTTAGAGAGATACAGACTATTGCCGATAAACCGGTTTTTTAGAGGGTCAGAGCTTTGAATGTTTTTTAATTCCTGGCTGATAAACAAGGTGGAGTCCTGGGCTGTTTTTTGTAAGTCATCTTTTGTTTGATTGATGTAGTAATAGGAGGTTCCCTGAAAAACGCAAAATACAACAATTAAAAATGCAAAAGCAAAAAGCAGAATGTTGTATAAGATCATTCGAACCCGATAGCTTAGTTGCATTAAAGTTTCCTCATTTTATATCCAATTCCAAAAACAGTTTGGATGTATTTATTGCCCTGGGTGTCAATTTTACGGCGGATGCGCTGAACGTGCATATCAACGGTTCGGGTATCGCCATAATAATCATATCCCCATATTTTTTCCAGTAGGGTATCTCGGGGGAAAACCTGTTCCAGATTGGAGGCCAGCAAAAAGAGTAACTCAAACTCTTTGGGAGTAAGATGAATTTCTTTGCCATCCAGCATGACCATTCGCTCATCGGCATAAATGCTCAAATCACCATTTTTAAGGAGTGATTCTTGTTTTTGGGGCTCAATGGTAATATTTGAACGACGCAGATGGGCTTTGATCCGGGCTAACAGCTCTCGATTGTCAAAAGGTTTGGTCAGATAATCATCTGCACCCAGTTCCAGTCCCAAAACCTTATCAATAATATCAGTTTTAGCGGTTAAAAGGATAATCGGAACACCGAGCTGGGGAGAGAGTTCCCGACAGACATCATAACCGTTTTTCTTGGGCAGCATGATATCCAGTACAATCAGATCGGGGTGAATCGCCAGTGCTTTTTCGACGGCTTCCACACCGTCGCTGGCAGTTTCCACCTGATAACCTTCAAATTCCAGTTCCAATTTTATTAAATCAACAATCGATGCTTCATCATCGACAACGAGAATTTTTTCATTCATTTTTATACCTACTTTCTTTTGTTACTATAATAAAATATTATTAATTAGAGATTAAAACCACAAGTTCAACTGTTCCTTATTTTGGATGGCGCCTAACACCCGGTCATCCAGATCCGGAATGGTTTTGCGGAGATTTTTAATCATCATTTTGATGTCTTCCCGTTTCGTATGGCCATCGGCAGGACAGGTGCTCGGGATGACCGGTAGAGTTTTGATTTCCGGATCGCCGATAATATCTCGTTCCTTAACAAAAATTAAGGGTCGGATCAAGGTGATGTCTTTTCGATCCAGATAGGTTACCGGTGAGAAGGTGTTAATTCGTCCTTCATAAAACAGACTAAGAAAAAAAGTCTCAATCGCATCGTCGGCATGGTGACCCAGGGCAATGGTACGACAACCCCGCTCAATCGCCAGATCGTGGAGGGCACCTCGTTTCATCCGGGCGCAGAGTGAACAGGGATTTTTTTCCTGTCGTTCTTCAAAAACGATTGGTCCAATGGAAGTTTTTTTGATGGTATAAGGGATATCCAGACGGGCACATAAATCAATCAATGGAGTCAGATCCATGCCCCCAAAGCCCATGTCGAGGGTAATTCCTTCCAGTTCAAAAGGGACTGGCGAAAAGTACTGAAAGCGCTTCATGGCGACCAATAGTGCGGTACTATCTTTACCACCGGACAAACCGACAGCAATGCGGTCACCGGGCTTAATCATTTGATATTTTTCAACCCCCCGACGTAGGGGGCCAAGAATTTTTTTCATTGAGTGCTCCTGTGTTTATCATGATGCCGAAGTAAGTGTTCCTTAACCGAAGCTTGTCAAAATCATTCATAAAAGGTACAATATAGACTTAATGGCATTCTATAGTCATTCTAACACTTAACCGGAGAGATTAAAAGGAGATTTGTTTATATGCAACAGGCAATTATTAATTTTTTGGCATTTTTGCCGGATTGGCTGGAGATCATCGTTATTTCAGCCATTCCGGTTGTTGAACTGCGCGGGGCCATTCCCCTGGCAATTTTAGCTTATGATATGTCGTATCTACAGGCCTATCTATTGGGGGTTCTGGGGAGCATTATCCCGGCGCCATTTATTTTGATGTTTATCCCAGCTATCCTTAAATGGATGTCAGGTACTAAAATATTCGGGAAGATGGCCAGTTGGATTATTGCCAAAGGAATGAAAAAATCAGATAAACTGACGCAGTATGAGTTTTGGGGTTTGTTTATTTTTGTTGCCATTCCCTTACCGGGAACCGGGGTTTGGACAGGGTGTCTGGCAGCTTCGCTAATCGGACTGGATTTTAAACATAGTATGATTTCAGTTACTTTGGGATCGGCTACGGCAGGAATTATTGTTACGGCATTGGTTGCCGGTGGGCTGTCTTTATTTTAGAAAACAGGAGTAGTAATGGCACTATCGCAGAATTTTTATCTAGAAAACAGAAGAAAGATGGCAGAACAGCTGGAAAATAATAGCTTGGCAATCCTATTTTCTGGTCGGGAAATCGCAATGACCGAGGACGCCAGCTATCCTTTTTTTGCCAATAATAATTTTTATTATTTAACTGGGATTCGTGAGCCGGAGGTGGTTCTGGTAGCGATCAAAGATCATCACGGTGATTTGTCCTGGAAGCTCTTTATTGAAGAAGCGGATCCACTGAAAGAAAAGTGGGTGGGTAAGAAGATTACTTGTGAAGCAGCAAAAGCGGTTTCGGGTATTAATGAAGTCTTTTATATCAAAGAGCTACCCCGGGTGATTGGTCTGACATCATCCAGTCAGATTTTGTATTTTGATTTTAAATCACCCCAACATCAAAGCTTTAAAACCGAAGACGAAGAGCTCAAAAAAACGTTGAAGCAGTGTGAAATAAGGGATTTGCATCCGATTTTGGCAGCAATGCGACTGATTAAAACGCCGGAAGAAATCAGTGCGATTGGCAGAGCCAATGCGGTTACCAAAGCGGCCATCACAGAGATGCAGGCTTTGATTAAACCGGGCACCTACGAATATGAATTGGCAGCTTTTTTTGAGTATTTTGTCAAAAAAGCTGGAACCGAGGGATTGGCCTTTGAAACCATCGTTGCGACAGGAAAGAATGCCACTGTTTTGCATTATGTGTCCAATCGCTGTGCCTTAAAAGCCGGTGAGCTGGTGCTTCTGGATCTGGGGGCCCGGGTCGACGGCTACTGTGGTGACATCAGCCGTACCTTTGCAGTAAATGGAGAAATGACAATGGATCAGGAAAAACTCTACGGAATTGTCAATGCGGTTCAACAGGAACTGTTCACAGCCTATCGACCGGGGGCTGTGCTTAAAGAACTGCAGAATCTGACCAAAGAGCTGTTCCTGGAAAAATGTTGCCGCGCCGGTTTTGTTCCTGAAAACAATGATATCACGGAGTTTTATTATCACGGAATCGGTCATCCGTTGGGTTTGGACACCCACGATGTTCGACCAGCCGGAGATCTGATCCTGGCACCAGGCATGGTCATGACCGTGGAGCCGGGGCTTTATCTGGAAAAACGGGGTCTTGGGATTCGGATTGAGGATGATGTGGTGATCACTGATTGTGGCTGTGAAGTCTTGTAGCGATAGCTTGATTTGCTCATCAAATTAAGCTGAGGTTATCCTTGCCAAAACTTTAGTCAGTAATAAAATGCTTGACAAAGAAAATAATGATGTGTATGATTTAAAAAAAAGTAATTGAATATTTACCTATCCAGAGAGGTGGAGGGACAGGCCCGATGAAACCCGGCAACCAGCATGTGCATGGTGCCAATACCTGCGATATTTTCGCAATGATGGGATTTAATGTGAACATTAGCCTCGTCATCAGACGAGGCTTTTTTCGTGATTTAAGTATCAGGTAAATAGACATTACAGAATAAAAAAGGAGAACAAAATGAAAAAATTATTTACCTCAGAATCGGTAACAGAGGGACATCCCGATAAGATTTGTGATCAGATTTCTGATGCCGTTCTGGATGCGATTTTCGAGCAGGATCCGATGGCTCGGGTGGCGTGTGAAACGTTGGTGACAACTGGCTTGGTACTGGTTGCCGGTGAGATCACCACTTCTTGCTATGTGGATATTCCTAAACTGGTCAGAAATACCGTCCGCGAAATTGGTTACGACCGTGCAAAATATGGTTTTGACTGCGACACCTGTTCAGTTATCACAGCCATCGATGAACAATCGGCGGATATTGCCATGGGTGTGGACGAGGGATTGGAATCCCGAAAAGGTGAAGCCAGTGAGGTTGATTTGGCTACTGGTGCTGGAGATCAGGGGATGATGTTTGGCTTTGCCTGCAATGAAACCCCGGAACTGATGCCGTTGCCAATCTCTTTGGCGCATCAGCTGGCCAAACGACTCACCGATATCCGCAAAGAGAATCTTGTGGATTACCTCCGCCCAGATGGGAAAACCCAGGTAACCGTGGAATACAATGACGGCGTCCCGACCCGAATTGATACGGTGGTTATTTCGACCCAGCACAGTGCTGATGTTTCGTCTGAAACCATTGAAAAAGATATGATTGAAAAAGTTATCAAAGCAGTCATTGATCCTCAATTATTAGATGCCGAAACCAAATATTTCATTAATCCCACGGGCCGTTTTGTTATCGGCGGACCTCAGGGAGACTGTGGATTAACCGGTCGGAAGATCATTGTCGATACCTATGGTGGTTATGGTCGCCATGGTGGCGGGGCGTTTTCCGGGAAAGATCCCACCAAGGTGGATCGTTCCGGAGCCTATGCCGCCCGACACGTGGCTAAAAATATTGTCGCTGCTGGTCTGGCCGACAAATGTGAAGTGGAATTGGCTTATGCCATTGGGGTGGCAAAACCGGTGTCAATATATGTTGATACCTTCGGTACCGGAAAAATTGAAGACGACCGAATTATTGCCTTGATTCAAAAACATTTTGATTTAAGACCGGCAGCGATTATTAAAAACCTAGGTTTGCGAGCGCCAATCTATAAACAAACCGCCGCCTATGGTCATTTTGGTCGCCCAGATCTGGATCTGCCCTGGGAACGACTGGATATGGTTGAAAAACTGAAAAACGATCGATAAGAAAACCGCCGATCAAAAATAGAATTTTATTGATTCGTGTGTTATGTCATTAATTCGGGGTATATCAAAAAGGCACATTAAGATTAGAATGTACCCCGAATCACCCAAAAAGCAAAAGCGGAGGAAAAAATGAAAAAATCGATTGAGAGTTATAATGCCTTTGGAAAAGACAAACCGGTTGCAGAACAATCCCAGTATCATATGAATTGTGCCGAGGTTTTGCTACGGGCGGCCAATGACACATATGAGTTAAAAATTCCGGAAGAGAGTTTTCGGATGCTTCAGGGTTTTGGGGCCGGATTTTATTCTGAAAGAACCTGTGGCGCCTTTTCTGGTTCACTGGCAGCTCTGGGCGCTTTATATACTGAGGAAAGACCATCAGACCAGGCTAAAATGACGCGAGCAGCTAAGCTTTTAGTTGAAGAATTTGAGAAAGAATTTGGCAGTCTGGATTGTGATTATATCAAAAAACACCATCGTGATGAGGTGGAAGCCTGCAATCCGGTTAAACTCCGGGCAGGACAGGTTTTTGATCGGGTCGTTGCAGCATTGGAAAAAGAATAAAGACAAAAATAGCCGTAAAAGAGAAAGATGGAGGTTGTCAGATGAATCAAAGTGAAGCGAGATCCCTGGGTATTGATATGTTGGAACGGTCATATGGCAGATGGTGGCTGATGCTGCTGGATGGGCTTTGTTTTATTGCATTGAGCATCTTTGCCATCTTTTTTAGCAATCAGGCCATTACCCTGTTGGTCTTTGTTTTTGGTGTCTATCGTGGGATTATGGGAATTATCTATATTGTCTCAGCCCTGGTGTTGCGTAGAAAATACGGCGCTGAGGTCGGCTTTAGCCTGGGCAGAGGTATCTTTAGTTTGATTATCTGCGCTATTTTTTTACTGGTACCCAATGTGATTGTCTCATTTTTTATTATCATAATCGGCATCTGGGCAATTATTACCGGGATTTTTCTATTGATTATTTCTGCAAATTCTGGGACTGCCGGCAGAATTGCAAAAATCGTGCTTGGGGTAGGATTTATTGCCTTTGGGATTTACGCCTTTATTAATCCGATGGGTCCGGCCAATCTGATTGTGATAATCGTTGGGATTGCGTTTGGCATCCTTGGTTTATTTTTAGTGATACAGTCAATTGGCATGAAACGAACCTTTTCCCAAATAAAAAAGGTCAAAAGAGGGTTTGAGGATTATCATGTTGAATGAAATGGTGAAATAATAGCGAATTATTGAGCAGCTCGGGTAAACAACCGGAGCTGCTTTTTTTAGTTGTGGAGCAAATCAGAGTGGTTTTATCGATTCCTCTTTACGTTGCTTCGACAATGCTTCTCAATAAATGCAAGGGCCGTTTCAGTTCCGTTTTCCTGATCGATGAGGGACTTCAGGGCCTGGGCTTTTGACTGAACCGCCTCTTCTTCAAACGCAATGAAGCGTTGAATCAGCGATCGTGTCGTGATCTGGGTTTCCTTGAGCGGTTTGAGGGCATACCCCTGTTGATAGAGGCGGTTGGCCCAGAAGGGTTGATCCACCGAAAAGGGTATAATCAGCTGCGGTTTGCCGCTTTTGATGGCGGCGGCCATGGTTCCCACACCACCATGATGGACGATT
The DNA here is from genome assembly GCF_023700225.1 of Acetobacterium wieringae. Lineage (NCBI taxonomy): Bacteria > Bacillati > Bacillota > Clostridia > Eubacteriales > Eubacteriaceae > Acetobacterium > Acetobacterium wieringae. Next base: position 2,645,102 of record NZ_CP097897.1, on the reverse strand, counting down.
CCTTTTCCATGGGGAAACAACAGCGAATGGGGCGCTGCATCGATGGTCAGCAGATCGGCGTCATCTTCAAAGCGAATGCCACTGTTGCCAGTTAATAGGATACCCCGCTGATGGGTGGCAAGAAGCGCTTCCTGAAGACAGTTTTTGAATTGTTCAGGCGCTTTAAGAGGCATACTGCTAAATGAGACGATAATAGGAGCTGATCCGGCACTTAAAAACGATGTGAGGCTGGAGTCAAGTTGCTCGGCTGCGGAATCAAGATAAAAAAACCCCGGCGTCAGAACCCGGCCCTCCCAGCTGGTTACTTCCGGAAATAAGGCCTTACTGATGGGATAAATGATCGGGATTGCTTGATCGTTCAGAGAAAAGGTATAGAGTCCGCTTTTGCGTTTGGGCAGATGCAGGTTTTTTTCTCTGAAATCATTGACTTCATTGATACTTGAGCGTTCGGCCTGAGCCATTACTGAATAAGTCCAGCGATTGAAATGTTTTCCCAGATTTTTGGTCGGAGAGATGGCCAGGTTGGGGAATTCATCAATTGGCAAGGTGATCGGTACCGGGGGAATGCTGATACAGGGAATGTCGAGAGCTTCAGCAATATCGGGAGCACCGAAGGCTTTGGGGTGATAGAGGATCACATCTGTCCCCTGGGCGGCTTCATAAAATTGATCCAAAGACTTTCGAAAATTCGGGTTGACCACTTCATCGAGATATTTTTTTGTTCGGAATGGATGGCGCAGGGCATGTTTAAAAACCATCTGTCCTTCAGTGGTCTCCAGCATCACCATCAGATCACTAGCAGCTTCTTTAAATTCGATTCCGGCTGCTTCAATAAATGGCTTGAATGTTTTTCCGGTACAGATGACGGCCTGATGCCCTTTTTCCAGGGCTTTTTGTCCCAGGGCGACAAAAGGTTGGACATCACCGCGGGTTCCCAAGGTTAAGATCGCAATTTTCATGAATGGTTCCTTTCTCTGCTTTTCAGTTTGCAAATCAATTCACGTCTAAATCATACCAGAATACAACATTTTTCTTATCATACTTTTTTTACCCTGATTTATCAAGAAGATTAGTCTCTTTCCTGTAAATAATTAAAAGAATATCAAATCTTCTTTATTTTATCTCGATATGTTATAATAATCAATTGCATAGATGTTACGTGAAACAGCGATTAATAGGAACATGAGGTAAAAATGAATAAAAAACCAGAACTGCTGGCTCCGGCCGGAACCACGGCAGCTGTGATAGCGGCCATCAACGGTGGTGCAGATGCAGTCTATTTTGGTGGCAAATCCTTTAATGCCCGTCGTAATGCCGAAAACATGACGGACGATGAGATTAAGGAAGCGGTCACCCGATGTCATCAGCATGGGGTGAAAGTTTATGTCACCTTGAATATTTTGATCAAAAACAGTGAAATGGCAGAAGTGGTCAATACGCTTAATTTTTTAAAAACCCTTAACCTGGATGGCTTGATTGTTCAGGATATCGGGTTGATTTATCTGCTCCGACATTATTTTCCGGAATTCAAACTGCAAACCAGCACCCAGGCTTCCGTTTATGGGTTGGAAGGGGTGCTGTTTTTTCAGAAACTTGGTTTTTCCCGGATGGTGTTGCCTCGGGAAATGTCACTAACCCAGGTGGCTGATATTAAAAAGAAAACCCGGATTGAATTAAAAATATTCGCCCATGGAGCCTTGTGCTACGCCTATTCCGGTCAGTGCCTGATGAGCAGTATGATTGGCGGCCGTAGTGGGAACCGGGGGCTCTGTGCCCAACCCTGCCGGAAGCATTACCAACTCTTCGATGAGAACGCTCGTCTGGTAAAGGAAGGCTATCTTATCAGTCCCAAGGACTTAAATATTTTGGATGCGCTTCCGGTCGTTAGCGCTTCTGGCGTGGCTTCTTTAAAAATAGAAGGACGGATGAAAACACCGGAATATGTTTATGGAATCACCCGGGCTTATCGGGAAGGCATCGATGCTGCTGCCGGAGATGAGGTTGATCAAACCATCGATAATCGGGCCGTCATGCAGGTGTTTAACCGGGATTTCACCCGGGGCCATCTTTTTAATGAAGCAGATATTCTCAATGCTCAGGTGGGTAAGAACCGGGGTGTTTTAATTGGTCAGGTTGTCAGTCTTGCTAAAACTGCCAAAAATACAAATCATAAAAGCACCTATCAACCGCTGGGGATTCGTCTTTATGAGGATGTGCAACTCAATGTTGGGGATGGGTTATCCTTTGGCGAGGACGGCAAAACAGGAACCAGAGTCGATGCGATTTTCACTCCGTCGGGTCGCCGGTGTGAACAGGGTTCTGGTGGCGAAACCGTGGTCATTCCCTGTCGCTATGGGGTTTCGCCGGGAACACTGCTATACAAAAATTTCGATAAAAACTTGATGGACAGCCTTACAAAACGGGGCTCCCGTTCGCTTGATCAGCCAGCCTCGACAATCAATTTCAAACTGTTCCTGAAGCTCGATAAACCGGCAGAAATAGTCGCTTCTGCACAGGGGTGCGCAGTCACCTATCGTGCTGATTTTTATCCCGAAGCACCACTAAAAAATCCCATTGATGAGGCGATGGTGCGGGAGCAAATTTCCCGGATCGGTGGCACTGGCTTCGAACTGGGTATCATTTCCATGGAATTGGATGATCAGGTTTTTCTATCCCGTAGTCAGTTAAACACCTTGCGTAAAGAAGTGCTGATTAAACTGACACAGAAGCTGGCTGACACTGAAAAAAAAGAGGTCAGTCCCGATTTGTTACATTCAACCATTACAATTGTGCCGTTGGAAAAAGAACTTTTGGCCAAACCGGAGCGATTAAAAAAACGGCAATCAGATGGTGAAAAGAAACAGGTTTCACTATCATTTGAAAAAATGCCAATGATCGACTTTTTAATGCAATTGGATGGACTGGATCAGGTTGTGTTGCCTTTATTGGGGGAGGGCGTAGCAGAAAAGACCGCCCTCTTGAAGGATCGGGGAATCACAGTTTTATTGAAGACGCCTAAAATTATGGATGACCAGATGACTAAAAAAGTGCGGCAATTACTAAAAAAAGAGTTGAATCAGGATGGCTTTTTAATTGGTAATTATGAAGCGTTGCAACTGCTGAATAAAACATCATCTTATGTGGAGGCCGATTTGTCGTTTAACATGTTTAATACCCTGGCAACTCGGGCATTAAAAGAGTGGGGTGTTGGTGGTGCCGTGTTATCGCCGGAACTTATTGAAACCGAGTTACAAGAAATTACCGAGCATTCTGAGATTGATATGGTGTTACCTGTTTATGGTGTTCAGGAGCTGATGGTCAGTAAAAAATGCCTGTTTGGCTGCAAAAATTGTCTGGAAAAGAAAAAAGGAACAACTGGTTTGTGTCATCGGGAGATGTCCGGTAAACTGCTCGATGAGCGGGGTTTCAGTTTCCCGGTGGAGCGGGATGATCAGGGCTTGATTCATATCTATAATGGCGACACGCTATTTTTGAGAGAAGAAATCCTTGAATTGAAGTCCGTTGACACCTGGCGAATCTACTACCATAACGAAAATATCGAAAAGTTAAGAACCATCATCAGTTATTACCGACAGGGAATTTATGACAAGCATTGGGGTCTTCCCGAAGGGTTGGGAACTGAAGGAACCACCCGGGGGAGTTTTAGACGAGGCGTAAAATAGAGGAGTGAAATAATACATGGATCAAAGAAGCTTAAAGGTCTTGGAATATCATAAAATATTAAAAAGCCTGGGTGAACATTGCGTCACTCAGGGTGGGAAGGATCAGGCAAAGAATCTGTTGCCGCAAGAAAGTCTGGCAGCAGTTAATCGAGCCCTTGATTTAACCAATGAAAGTCTGGGGATGATCCTCCGCAATGGTCGACCACCGCTGGCAGATGTACCGAACACCAGTGATTATGTCAAGCGGGCGGCCATTGGTTCGATGCTGTCAATGAAAGAACTGTTGTCGATCGCCACGCTCCTGCGGATTGCCCGGGATATGGATAATTATTATCAGGGGGACACCCAGATGGATACCCTTGTTTTGCTCAAGGATCTGTTTACCTCACTGGAACCCTGTGAAGAGTTGGAAAAAGAAATCAGCCGCAAAATCCTGGGACCGGAAGAAATGGCCGACAACGCCTCACGGGAGCTGTCCCGGATTCGCCGGGAGATGCAGTTTAAATACAAGCGGATCACCGAAAAACTGAATCAAATGATTAGTTCTACTGCCTATGAAAAAATCCTTCAGGAAAAAATTGTGACGATCCGGAACAACCGCTATGTTATTCCGGTTAAACAGGAATACCGCAGCCAGGTGCCGGGGATTGTACTGGACAAATCGGCCAGTGGGGCAACCCTGTTTATTGAGCCGATGGCGGTGGTGGAACTGAACAATGATATTAAAATTCTGGTTACCGAAGAAGAACACGAAATCACCCGGATTCTCAAAGATCTGACCCAGAAGGTAGCTGATTTGCGGGATGAAATTATCTGCAATTATGAGGTGCTGGTGGATCTGGATTTTCAGTTTGGCAAGGGCAAGTATGGTCTAACCATCAATGGAGTTCGTACCAGTGTCTCAGAAACTGGTTCCATTGAGCTGCTTAGGGCCAAGCATCCCTTGATTCCGGAAGACCAGGTTGTCGCCTCGGATATATATTTTTCCGCAGGCATTGATACCATGGTGATCACTGGGCCCAATACCGGGGGAAAAACAGTCTCATTAAAAACCATCGGACTATTGAATTTGATGGTGCAGTCCGGATTGTTTATCCCGGTTCGGGAAGGCAGTAAAACCCGGATTTTTGGTGATATCTTTGCCGATATCGGGGATGAACAAAGCATTGAGCAAAGCCTGAGCACCTTTTCATCGCATATGACCAATATCGTGACAATTATGAATAAGGCTGATCATAACTCACTGGTACTATTTGATGAACTGGGGGCCGGTACCGATCCGACCGAAGGGGCCGCCCTGGCCATTTCGATTCTAAATGCACTTCATCTGCGTCGGGTTACCAGTGTCTCCACCACCCATTACAGCGAGCTGAAGGAATATGCCCTGGTCACTCCGGGGGTGGTTAATGCCAGCGTTGAATTTGATGTCAAAACCCTGCGGCCCACCTATCGCCTGTTAATTGGCGTGCCGGGAAAATCCAACGCTTTTGAAATCGCCATTCGCCTGGGGCTGGGTGAGGACATTATTGAAAATGCCCGCGACCTGATTAAGAATGAAGCCATCCGCTTTGAAGAAACCCTGATTAAAATTGATGAAAAGCGGCGTCGTACCGAAGCTGAGCATGACGCCATTATTCGCCTGAAGCAGGAAACCGAAGCGCTGAAACGCCAAATGGATCGGGAAAAGCAGAAATTTGAGAATGAACAAAAAGCGCTGCTGCAAAAAGCCCAAGAAGAAGCAATGGAAATTGTTAAGAAAACCCGGGCCGAAACTGAAGATATTTACCGGGAAATCCGAACCATTCAGGAAACGACGACCACATCCATCAAGGACAATAAAGAATTGGAAGCGATTCGCAAACGGATCAAAGAAAAAGAGAAAAATCTCTATCAGTTTGGCAGCCGACCCAAAGATTATCAGGGGGCAGCTTTGGAAATGGATGACCTGAGTGTTGGGATGAAGGTTTATATCAACAGCCTGCGTCGGGAGGGAGAGGTGTTAAATCTGCTGCCCAACGAGAACAAAGCCATGGTTCAGTCAGAGATGATCAAGCTAAAGGTTGATGTAGGGGATTTGAGCATGTCAACGGCCCTGGCCAAGCCGGAAGAAAAAAAGGTGACCTTTAAAAAGGTCGAGCGTCATGTGATGGAGACCAAACTTGATCTCCGCGGCAAAAATGGTGAAGAATCTCTGTTTCTGGTGGATAAGATGATTGGGGATGCAATGCTTTCAGGAAACAAGCAGCTGGTAATTGTGCACGGCAAGGGTACCGGTAGGCTTCGGGAGATTATTCATGAATACCTGAAAACAAACCCGCTGATTGAAGATTTTCGCCTGGGGGCCATGAACGAAGGAGGCTCTGGAGTAACCATTGTCAATCTCTAGGCATGAGGCGAAATGGGCCGGTCTGAGCGTTAATGGCCGAGACGCAGAGGACTCGTTTTGCAAAAAATTGACAGAAACATCGATTAATAATACAATTAATGGGAAAATTTTGCAGACCTATTGAATTTTGGAGGAAATATGATTTTATCGGATAAAACCATTTATAAATATCTGGAAAGTGGGGAGCTGGTCATTGATCCATTGGAACAGGGGCAGGTACAGCCAGCCTCGGTGGACATTCGTTTGGGAACCAGTTTTTTAAAGCTGGATGAAAATAATTTTGAGGCCATGTCCTTGACGGATGAAATTAAGTATATTTCCATGGAAGCGGATGAAATCATTATCCCGTCCAATTCCTTTCTTTTGGCAACCACCATGGAATACATCAAGCTGCCCTGCAATCTGACTGCCTTTGTTGAAGGGCGTAGTTCGATCGGTCGAATGGGTTTATTTATTCAGAATGCAGGCTGGGTAGACCCGGGTTTTGAAGGCGAGATTACCCTGGAGCTTTATAACGCCAATCGCTTACCAATTAAACTGGAAAAAGGCCGACGGATTTGTCAGCTGGTTTTTGCTCAAATGGATGATATGGCATTGAATCCTTATCAGGGGAAATATCAGGGCCAGCGTTCAGCAGTGGGAAGCCGGATTTTTTTGGATGAGGAATGCTAATTCAAATCGTAAGAAATTGGGCCGTATGGGAAAAGGATCGAAACAATGAACGAAATATATTTAGATAATGCGGCAACCACCAGGGTTCATCCCCAGGTGGCGCAAAAGATGATGGATACCCTAGTTAACAATTACGGGAATCCCTCATCCCTTCATCGCCTGGGGATTCGCAGTGAACAGGCGATTAAGGAAGTCCGGGGATTAATCGCAAAAAACCTGAACTGTCAAACCCAGGAGATCTATTTTACATCCGGTGGGACAGAAGGCAATAATATGATTATCCAAGGGGTGGTGGAGAATAAAAAACGGGAGCGGATGCGGATTATCACCTCAGCCATCGAGCATCCCTCGGTACTGGATGTGTTTACCTTCTATCAGAATCATCAGATTGAGGTGGTGGTTCTGGGGGTTGACGCTCAAGGACATATTGATTTGACGGAGCTGCAAGCGGCTATGAACGAGGATACCATTCTGGTCAGTATTATGGGGGTAAACAATGAGCTGGGAACCATTCAGGATCTCAAAGCGATTGGCAAAATCGTTAAGGCGGTTAATGCCAAGTGTGTTTTTCATGCTGACTTTGTTCAGGGCTTTATGAAAATTCCCATCGATGTGCAGGCCAGCATGCTCGATGCCCTGACCCTGTCCGGACACAAGATTTTCGGGCCGAAAGGCGTGGGCGCCGTTTATCTCAAAAAGGGTACCGACATTAAACCCCTGCTGCGGGGCGGTGGCCAAGAAAATAACCTTCGTTCAGGTACGGAAAATGTTCCGGGGATTGTTGGCTTTGGTGAAGCCGTTCGTTTACGAAGCGACTCATTTATGGATGAGTTTGAAGCGATCCGAAACGTGCGTAACGACTTTATCAATGAATTAGAGACAAAAATTGATGACATCAAAATCAACGGTGATCCTAACGGCAGTCCCTATGTACTTAATGTTTCATTTAACCGGGTTCGGGGCGAAGTACTGCTGCACAGCCTTGAATCCAAGGGAATATTTGTTTCCACCGGCTCAGCCTGTTCGTCGCATAAAAAGGAGAAACAGTATGTCCTTAAAGCCATCGGGCTGGCCGAAGAATACAAAGAAGGAACCATTCGCATTAGCTTTTCAAAAGACATTACCAACGATGATGTTAAAACAGCAGTGGCCGCCATTGCCCAGGCAGTCAGTAGCTTGCGGCTGTTGATTAAGCCAAACAAAAATAGATGACAGGAGCAAAAAAATTAATGGAACATGTTATTCTGGTTCGCTATGGGGAGATTGCCCTGAAAGGGTTGAACCGAAATTATTTTATCGAATTATTGGCAAAAAATATTCGAAATACCCTGAGAAGTGTACCATCGGCGAAAGTTAAAAAAATTCAGGGACGTCTGATTGTCAATGTGAGTGATGAAGATCTGGATCGGGCGATGGAACGGGTGCAAAAAGTATTTGGGATTGTGTCCATCAGTCCGGCCATTGTTATTGACAGTGAAATTAAGACAATTGAAGAAAATGCCATTGAACAGGTGCGGTCCACCGAAGGAATAAAAACCTTTAAGATTACCGCTAAGCGGGGGGATAAAACCTTCCCGATTAAATCACCGGATCTGTGTTGCCGTCTGGGCGAAGTAGTTCTGGACAACATTGAAGGGATTACGGTGGATCTTCATAACCCAGACCTGAATCTGTGGGTGGAGGTTCGCGAACAAACCTATATGTATCACCAGTTTATCCCCTGTAACGGCGGCTTGCCAGTGGGTTGCAGCGGTAAAGCAGCACTGCTTTTGTCCGGCGGGATTGACAGTCCGGTGGCTGGCTATCTGATGGCCAAGCGGGGGGTGGAAGTCATCGGGGTCTATTTCCACAGCTTCCCTTTCACCAGTGATCGGACCAAGGAAAAGGTTATTGATCTGGCTAAAATCATGAGCCAGTATTGTGGCAAGATCAAACTTTTTGTAGTGCCTTTTACTGAGATCCAGACCAAAATTGTGGAGATGTGCCCGGAACGGCAAACCACCATCATCATGCGTCGTTACATGATGCGGATTGCTGAGATGATTGCTCACAACGAAGGTGCCAAGGCGCTGATTACCGGAGAAAGTCTGGGGCAGGTGGCCAGCCAGACAATGGAAGGACTGGGAGCTACCAATGCGGTAGCCGAGCTACCGGTTTTTCGACCACTGATTGGTTTTGATAAAACCGAAATTGTCAAAATTGCCGAAACCATCGGCACCTTTGAAACTTCGATTTTGCCCTACGAAGATTGTTGTACCATTTTTGTGCCCAAACATCCGGAAACCAAACCCAAGGTTTCGGAGATGCTCCGCTCCGAAGAAAAAATTGCGGAAATGATGGGTGCGATGATGGAAACCGCCGTGGCCGAATCCGAAGTGGTCAAACTCTAGTCTTTATAAACCTGACCAGGCAACTATTTTGCCTGGTTTTTGTGCTATAATAAGACACTCTAATAAATCAAAGGAAAAAAATAATGGCAGATAATAATAAAAGTGGCATTCGCCAAAGCTATATCAATGAACTGAATGACTTGATTGGTTATCAAATGGAAAATCAGGTCCTGCTGGATGAATACGTACTGGAAATTTTAAAACGACTGACCCTGATTACAAAACGGGAGGTGTTGATCTGCACCAATGACAAAAATCGGGTTCAATGGGTAAATATTGGTGATGCATCCACTGTCAATATCGGCAATGCGGAGATGCTCTATCATGTTAAGGCCCTCAATAAATACCGGGTCATTCACACCCATCCCGGTGGAAATCCGCGGCTGTCGGCTGAGGATTTTTCGGCGGCTAAAAAACAGAGCCTCCAGTGTATTATTGCCATCGGTGTCGACGAAAAAATACCGACCAGCTTTAGCATTGGAGTACCAGTGGTGGAAGCAGGAACCATGGAGTATGGTCAGGGCCTATTTAAAACCCTGAAAGAACTAAACAAGTTTCCGCTGGAACACTATATCCTGTTGGCTGACCGGTTTATTAAAGATGACCCCAATAATCGCTTCGATGCCGAGGATGAAGAGGAACGGGCATTGCTGATCGGATTGGATCTACCCGGAAATAAGGGCATTGAACTGGTGGACTCGATGGAAGAATTACGGCAACTGGTCAAGACGGCCGGTGGTATTGTGGAGGAAGAGGTTTGTCAGTCAAAAAGTCAGATCGATCCAACCTTTTATGTCGGTAAGGGGAAGCTCCAGGAACTGATCAAGGTGATTCAGAATCATGACATTAACCTGATTGTTGCCAATGATGAACTCAATTCCCGGCAAATAGCCAACATTGAAGCCGCCACCGGTACCAAAACGGTTGATCGTACCACTATTATTCTGGATATTTTTGCCCGCCACGCTAAAACCAAAGAAGGCAAGCTTCAGGTGGAACTGGCCCAGCAGAAATACCGGATGAGTCATCTAAAAGGTCTGGGGATTGTAATGTCCCGGACTGGAGGCGGCATTGGCACCCGAGGCCCTGGTGAAAAGAAACTGGAAACTGATCGCCGCCATATCCGCAAACAGTTAGAAGAGCTGGAAGCCCGGATTGAACGGATCAATAAGAGCAATCAGCTCAACGCCGTCCAGCGCAGTAAAAATAAAATCAAAACGGTCAGCTTAATTGGTTATACCAACTCTGGTAAGAGTACCCTCTTTAATCGGCTGACTCAAAGTGAAGTGGTGACCAAGGATGGCCTTTTCATTACCCTTGATTCGACCCTGCGAAAGGTCGATCCGGAACATGGTGAGTATCTGGTCTCAGACACCGTTGGTTTTATTGACAAACTACCCCATGATCTGATCAAAGCGTTTAAAACCACCTTGATGGAAGTCGAAACCGCTGATCTATTGCTGCATGTGGTGGATGTGTCCAATCATAACTATGAAGCCCAGATCGAGGTGGTCAATCAGGTGCTTTCGGATATTGGTTCCGGCAATAAAAAAGTCATCATGATTTATAATAAAATCGATAAGCTGACCCCGGAAGAACAGGATGCTTTGTTGCAAAAGAATCAGGTGGCGGTTGAGGAACTGGCTTTGTATATTTCCGCAAAAGAAGGGATGGCAATCGAGAGCCTCTTTGACATCATCAATCGGGTGCTGGTAGGAGAAAAACGGGAAATGCAGCTGCTGATTCCCTATGATGACAATAAATCACTGGCACTTCTGCATGAGATGAAAGTGGTTTTGGCGATCGACTATCAGGCTGACGGCAATCTGGTGACCATCGAAATGACAGATGACTTTCCAACTCATCTGTTTGAAAAGTATCAGGTGACAGAGGTATAATTGTGGAAGATTATAAAACGGTATTAATTCCTGATGAAACGGAGATTGAAATCAAGAAGTCCCGCTTTATCAATATGGTTTTTCATATTGAAACCGAAGCAGAAGCTGAAGCAATTCTCGCCGAAATCCGAAAAAAGCATTATAAAGCCACCCATGTCTGCTGGGCCTATGTGCTTAACACCAATCCCCGGCGCCAAAAAGCCAGTGATGATGGCGAACCTTCCGGTACCGCCGGTAAACCGATTCTGGAGGTCATTGATCATCGGGAGCTCAAAGATGTACTGGTGGTGGTCATTCGCTATTTTGGCGGCGTGAAGCTGGGTACCGGCGGTTTGATCCGGGCCTATGGCGGCGGCGCCAGTAATGTTTTGAATCATTGTACTGTGATCAAGAAGCAGTTTTCGGATCAATTGCAAGTGGTGGTCAGTTACGCAAGTTATGGGGGACTGAGCAACGGTCTAATGGAACGGGAGGTGATTCCGGTAAATGAAGATTTTGGCGAAAATGTCACCCTGTTTTTTCAGATCCCGGTGGCGGAAACAAACGGATTTTTAGCCTGGATCGAGGATAAAACCAATGGCACTGCCCAGATTATTCGCAGTGAACCAGCTTTTGTGGATGTTGTTTTTACTTTATAACAACAATGATTCTAAAACCGTTGTTGTTATAAAGTAAATGGTTTTGAAAAAGATGCATCGTTAGATAAATAACTAACGAGCGAAACCCTTTACAAATGCCAAAAAGTTGGATATAATTGCCATAGTATAAAATTAATGCTGAGTTTTGAATTAGCATGGATACAATAATGTATTTTAATTTAAAACAAAGAATAAAAATATCGAGGGGTTACTTTCGATATTTTTTCTTTTTTTTGCAAAAATTTCCGGTCAGGAAAATTTCTGTGGCACTCTAAAGGTTTATTCGTTATAATAGCAAGGCTTACACGAGCAATCAACCAGGAAGGACCAGGATATGAGTAAAAACAACCGTGTCGCATTTCTCTTTAAGCTGCTGTTGCTGGCTTATTTGGGATTTCTAGTTATATTGACGCTATTACCCGATGCTTCTAATATTACCTATGAGACTACCGTAAACTTGATACCGCTGACTACGATTGATAACTTTTTTTATGACATTATGGTTAATGGCTTTATTGATTGGGAGTTTTTGGCAACCAAACCAACGAATCCAACAGAAATTCTTTTATACACCTTTACCGATTCGTTCAAAAACCTGGCCGGAAACATCATTTTGTTTTTACCGCTGGGGTTCCTATATCCGTTAGCACGAAAAAACAAGGTCGGCTTCTTCCATGTCTTTGTGGTGATACTGGGAACCACCTGTGCTATCGAGCTGATCCAATACTTGTTTTTAGCCAGTCGTCGGGCGGATGTCGATGATATTATTTTAAATCTGATTGGCGGTTTGATCGGTTATCTGGTTTATAAATGGATTGAGTAGTGAATAAGGGGAAAAGATGGCAAAGAAAAAAAGTATTTTTGTCTGTCAGAGCTGTGGTTATGAATCGCCCAAATGGATGGGTAAATGCCCGGAGTGTGGGCAGTGGAATAGCATGGTGGAAGAGTTGGATTTTTCTAAGCAGGGAAGTAAGGAAACGATTCGGGAACGGGGCGTTTATTCTAAACCGAAGTCCCTAGCGGAGATTACCTATACTGGGGACACCCGCTACCCGACCTGCAATGAAGAGTTTGATCGGGTTCTGGGTGGCGGGATTGTCCCTGGGGGGATGATCTTGCTGGGCGGTGACCCGGGGATCGGGAAATCGACGTTGCTTCTGCAGACCACTGAAGCCCTGGGAAATCAGGGCTATAAGATTTTATATATTTCCGGCGAAGAGTCGGAACAGCAATTAAAAATGCGGGCAGAGCGAATGAAGGTAAAATCTGAAAAGATTTCTTTCTTATCGGAGATTAATATTCCCTATCTGCTGACGATTATTCTAGAAGAGCGGCCAGATATTGTCATTATCGATTCGATTCAGACCATGTACAGCCCGGACATCAGCTCAGCTCCAGGCAGTGTCAGCCAGATCCGTGAAAACACCGGCGCACTGATGCAATTGGCCAAAAAAGATAATATCGCAATGGTGTTGGTGGGGCATGTCACCAAAGATGGGGCCATTGCCGGTCCCCGGGTGCTGGAGCATATGGTTGATACGGTGCTTTATTTTGAGGGCGAAAAATATCACGCTTATCGGATTCTAAGGGGTGTCAAAAATCGTTTTGGCTCCACCAATGAAATCGGGATTTTTGAAATGACTGAAAATGGCTTGCAGTCGGTAGCCAATCCATCGGAGATGATGCTCGACAGCCGTCCCGAAAATACCTGTGGATCGGTGGTGGTGCCCTGTATTGAGGGGTCCCGGCCGTTGCTGATTGAGCTGCAGGGGCTGGTTTCGCCCACTGGCTTTGGAAATCCCCGACGAATGGCCACTGGCATGGATTATAACCGGATGGTATTATTGCTGGCAATTATGGAGAAGCGGCTGGGAATTCAGATGCAGTCGGTGGATGCGTACATCAATGTGGTGGGTGGCATCAAGGTGGATGAACCCGCACTCGATCTGGGAGTAATTGCTGTACTTTACTCCAGCCTCCGGGATTTTCAGATCCCCGGCGATTTGATGATTCTGGGCGAGGTGGGATTAACGGGTGAAGTCCGTAACATCCAGCACATCGAAAAACGCCTGATCGAAGGAAAAAAACTGGGCTTTAAGCGTTGCATTATCCCCAAAGGCAACCAGAAAGGCTTGAAAATTGCCGGAATGACGATTCTCCCGGTAGATAGTATTCGTTCGGCCCTGGACATTTTACTGTAGACCATCCGGTGGGTTGAAATAAGTGAATTTGACTGCTGGTTTGCGGCAAAAATTTATCCTTTGATTTCCGTAGAAAACCGTGTATAATTAAGTTATCCCAAAGTGTTCGTTTTTTACTTTATTTTTGAACCTACATCAATACTCAGGGAGTCTGATTGTTCGCTGGCAGATGTTAGGCCTCATTATATCAGTGGAAAACAGAAACTAGAGACAAGACACCCACCTAGCTTTCGCTAGGGCGTCAAAAATGGAGTACGACACGTTGGGATAGCACCTAAGGGTGCTTTTTTTGTGTTGTAATATTTTTTTGTTTTGGTACAATGGGTAAAGCATGTTTGAATTTTGAAGGAGGGCTTATGTACGAATATATGATCGGGAGCTTGGAAGAACAAGCCATGGATTATGTGGTCATTGATCAAAACCGCATGGGATATAAGGTAAAGGTGTCGACCAATACATTAAATGAGCTGCCGAGTCTGCATTCGGAGGTCAAGCTGCACCTTCATCAGGTGATCAAAGAAGACGAAGTTTCGCTGTATGGGTTTGCCACCACCGATGAACGGGAGATTTTTAGAACCATGATCGGGATTTCCGGGATCGGACCCAAAGCAGCTATGGGACTTTTGTCGCAGTTTAGCCGCAACGAGCTGATTGGCCATATTGTCAACGATGATCCTAAAAGCATTGCAAAGGCCCCGGGAATTGGCATAAAAACGGCCAGTCGGATTATCCTGGAGCTGAAGGATCGCTATAAGGATGTTTCAGTCGGAGATCTGAAGTCTGTTTCCTTACAGGCTAAAGATGATACGGTTACCCAGGCGATTAACGGACTGGTGGGATTGGGTTATAGTATTTCAGAAGCTTCCGAAATGGTAGCCCGGGCATTTACCCCCGAGAGTAGCATTGAAGCGCTGATCACCGGGGCGCTTCGCTCGGCTAATCCATTGAAGGGACGATAACACATGAAAGAACGAATCATCACCTCTGATTTTACGGAATTGGATGTTGAAATAGAAAAAAATTTGCGACCCCAGGGTCTGGATGAGTATATCGGGCAGGAAAAAGTAAAAAAACAGATGGGTATTTTTATCAAAGCTGCTCAGAAGCGGAAAGAAAGCCTGGATCATGTGCTTCTTTATGGACCACCGGGGCTGGGAAAAACCACCCTGGCCAATATCATCGCCCGGGAAATGGGGGTCGGAATCAAAACCACCTCTGGCCCAGCCATTGAAAAGGCTGGCGATCTGGCAGCCATTCTGACCAGTTTAAAAGAGGGCGATATCCTCTTTATTGATGAAATCCACCGGCTGCAGCGCTCGGTCGAAGAGGTGCTTTATCCAGCCATGGAAGACTATGCTCTGGATATCATCATCGGCAAAGGCCCGGGTGCCCGTTCGATCCGGCTGGAGCTGCCACCCTTTACTCTGATTGGTGCCACCACCCGGGTAGGCCTGTTAACCTCACCATTACGGGATCGTTTTGGAGTGATTCAGCGACTGGAATTGTATAATCCGGAGGAGCTGGCCACCATTATCCGCCGTTCTTCCGGCATTATCGGCATCGAAATGGATGACGAAGGGGCGATCGAACTGGCCATCCGCTCCCGGGGAACACCGCGTATTGCCAACCGCTTGTTAAAACGGGTTCGGGATTATTGTGAAATCGAAGGCCGGGGTATTATCGACCTCAAGACCACCCGGGAAGCCCTGGATCTTTTTGAAGTGGATGATGTCGGGCTGGATGAGATCGACCGGATTATGTTAAAAACCATCGTGGAAAAATTTGACGGTGGACCGGTCGGGATTGACACCCTTGCTGCTGCCATCGGTGAAGAAAAAAACACCATCGAAGAGGTGTATGAACCCTATCTGATTCAACTGGGTTTTCTTTCAAAAACACCTCGTGGTCGGATGATCACCAGCCGTGGTTATGCCCATTTGGGACTGGAGGACTATGTGAATGAGGCACAAAGTCCGCAGCAGCTAAAAATAAATTTCTATGACAATGAGGAAGGTATTGATGAATAAAACGGACTTTTATTATGATCTCCCGGATGAACTGATTGCCCAGTGTCCCCTGGAAAAAAGGGACAACTCCCGGCTGATGGTGATTAACCGGGAGAAGAATACCATTGAAGATCATAAATTTTTTGAGATTACTAATTATTTACGACCTGGAGATTTGCTGGTGATGAATAACACCAAGGTATTACCGGGACGGTTATTCGGGACCAGGGAAGATACCGGTGGAAAGGTGGAGATCCTGTTGCTGCGGCATCTGTCCCAGAAAGACTGGGAAATCATGGTCAAGCCAGGAAAACGGGCCCGGGTTGGGGCCCGGATTGTTTTTGGTCCCGAGCTAAAGGGTGAAATCACGGGAACCACCCAGGGGGGACTCCGAATAATCAGTTTTGAATATTCCGGTGTGTTTGAGGAAATCATTGACGAGATCGGCCTAATGCCGGTGCCGCCCTATATTCATGAAACCTTGACAGACAATAACCGCTATCAGACCGTTTATGCCAAGCGGGAAGGCTCGTCGGCAGCTCCTACCGCTGGGCTTCATTTCACCCCGGATCTGCTTTCGAAAATTGAAGCCATGGGGGTGGAAATTGCCGAGGTGACCCTCCATGTGGGCATTGGCACCTTTCGTCCAGTTAAATGTGATGTGATTGAAGAACATCATATGCATGAAGAATATTATGAGGTGCCGGAAGAAACAGCCAGGGCTGTTAAACGAACCAGAGAACGGGGTGGCCGGGTTATCGCTGTGGGGACCACCTCGGTGCGGACCCTGGAAAGTAATGCCAAGCTACATGATGGGGTGGTTACTCCTTACACCGGGGTAACGGATATTTTTATTTACCCGGGCTATGAATGGGAGGTGGTGGATGCTTTGATCACGAATTTTCATCTGCCAGAATCGACCCTGCTGATGCTGGTCTCAGCCTTTTATAACCGGGAAGCGATTATGAAAGCCTACCAAACGGCCATTGACTGGAAATATCGTTTTTTCAGTTTTGGGGACGCCTTGTTTATTGAGTAAAATAGGTAATTGCAAAACTGCCGTGAGCTTTGCGCCCAGTTTCGCACGAAACAATTTTTACACTGTACGGCGGACAGTTCGCTGTACTGTTCGCCTACACGTTACAAAATTGTTTTCGCGAAGGCAACGAGCCAATCACAAGCTTGCTTGTAGTTGGCGACTGCCCGCGAACAATAAGAAATTCGCATCGCAATTTCTTATTGTTGTGGAAACCGCACACAAAGCTATCATTGTTCGATGGTTTTTCATTTCGCAATTACCTATATTGAGTAAAAAATAGGAGAAAAGAATGAGCGAATTTCGTTATGAATTGATTAAGGAGTGTAAGGACACCGGAGCCAGACTGGGAAAGATCCATACCAAGCGGGGGGTTATCAATACCCCGATTTTTATGCCAGTGGGAACCCAGGCGACGGTGAAGTCCCTATCATCCGAAGATTTAGTGGAGATGGATGCCAATATAATTCTGGGCAATACCTACCATCTTTATTTGAGACCTGGCCAGGAGATTATGGATAAGGCTGGCGGGATCCATAAGTTTATGAACTGGAACCGGCCGGTGCTCACTGACAGCGGCGGCTTTCAGGTATTTTCTTTAAATGACTTAAGAAAGATCACCGAAGATGGCGTTGAATTTATTTCACACCTGGATGGCTCCCGACATTTTATGACCCCGGAAAAGGCCATTGATATGCAAAATTCCATCGGGGCCGATATCATCATGTGTTTTGACGAGTGTGCCCCGGCTGGTGCCGATTATGAGTATACCAAGAAATCCATGGAAATGACCACCCGCTGGGCGCGGCGTTGTAAAGAGGCCCACAAACGCCCCGAGGATCAGGCTTTGTTTGGGATTGTTCAGGGGGGGATGTTTGCTGATCTGCGGGCGCAAAGTGTAGAACAGCTCACTGACATCGGCTTTCCGGGTTATTCCATTGGCGGACTCAGTGTGGGGGAACCCAAAGATGTGATGTATAAGATGCTGGATGCCACCACCCCGCTTTTACCCAAAGATAAACCCCGCTATTTAATGGGGGTTGGTTCCCTGGATGCGCTGTTTGAAGGCACGATTCGGGGCATTGACATGTTTGATTGTGTGCTCCAGAGTCGGATTGCCAGAAACGGCACCGCTTTTACCAGTCATGGTAAGGTGGTGGTTCGGAATGCTACTTATAAGGAAGATTTTACACCGGTTGATCCTGAATGTGATTGTTTCGTTTGCCGAAACTACACCCGGGCCTACATCCGTCATCTCATTAAAACCAATGAAATTTTAGGGGCCAGGTTATTGACATATCATAATTTATACTTTACACTTGTAACGATGAAGAAAATTCGACAGGCCATAATGGATGACAATTTATTAGCCTATAAGGAAGCTTTCTTTGAGAAATTCGGTATAACTGAATAAAGATGAAGGAGAATGTGAATGTTTGGAATTGATTTTACATTAATTCTCCCGCTGATTTTAGTACTGGTGTTTTTTTATTTCTTTGTTTTACGACCACAGCAAAAACAGCAAAAAGAGATTAAAGAAATGCGATCCAGTATGAAACCAGGGGACGAGATTATTACAATTGGCGGATTTTATGGAATCGTCTATGCGATTGGTGAAGAAAATGTTACCATCGAGTTATTGCCAGATTATCATAAGGCGTTGATTACCAAATCGGCCATTGCCCGAATTGTCAATGTTGGGGACGCTGTTGTTGCAACAGAAGATGACAATTTTGAAGAGCTAGAAGATCTGGATAATGAAGAAATCGTTGTCGATGCTGAATTTGAAGAAATCGACGAAGACAAAAAATAAAGAGAACGGACCTGCACTCGGCGACCCGGATTTTAGCGGGTCTGTCGGTAATTGTCGGGAAAAATTATTTTTGAAGGGAGTGAACAATTTGAAGCACATTAAAATCATTAAAGAAGGTAAACTCACTGACGTGAAGAACAGAGGATGCGGGGAATGTCAAACTTCCTGTCAATCTGCCTGTAAAACATCCTGCACCGTAGGAAATCAAAAATGCAAACAAACGACTGAAAAATAATAAACAAGCCTGAAAGGGGCTGTCTCGTAAGAGATAGTCCCTTTTTTCATGATGGGAGAAAAAATGATACATAAATATAAAAAGAATGGTCTCAATATTGTTTTGGACGTGGATACCAGCACAGTACTGACGGTTGACGAACTGACCTTTGAAGTGCTGGATCACTATGAAGGTAAAACCAGAGCCGAAATCATTGCCAGCTTTCAAGAAAAATATTCAGTGACCGAACTCAATGAATGTCTGGATGAATTGGATGGTGTCAAAGCGGCCGGGCTATTGTTCCGGGAAATGAACTATCAACGGGAGAACTATGCCAATGAAGATTTGATCAAGGCGCTATGCCTGCATGTCGCCCATGACTGTAATCTGAAATGCGCTTATTGCTTTGCTGCGCAAGGTGACTTTGATGGTGAAAAACTGCTGATGCCGCTGGAAGTTGGCAAAAAAGCCATCGATTTTATCATCGCTCAGTCCAAAAACCGAAAAAACCTGGAAGTTGATTTCTTCGGTGGTGAACCGCTGATGAATCTGGATGTGGTTAAGCAATTAGTGGTATATGGCAAAGAGATGGCCGCTAAAAACGATAAGCAGTTCAAATTCACAATGACCACAAATGGGGTGCTGTTAAATGCCGAAACCCGGGAATATCTAAACGAAACGATGGATAATATCGTGCTTAGTCTGGATGGTCGTAAAGAAGTCAATGATCAGATGCGGCAAACGGTCAATGATCAGGGCTCTTTTGATGTGATTATCGACAACATCAAAGCGATGGCTAAAATGCGGGGTGATAAAGATCATTATGTCCGGGGCACCTATACACATCATAATCTTGATTTTGCCAAGGATGTTGAGTTTTTGGCGGCAAAGGGTTTTAAAAGCATTTCGGTGGAACCGGTGGTGGCCGAGGCAACTCACGATTACGCCCTGACCGAGTCCGATCTCCCCACTATCATGGCAGAATATGATGCGCTGGCCTTGTCTTACCTCACGCGTCATGAAGCAGGACTGCACTATAACTTTTTCCATTTTAATGTGGATCTCGATCATGGCCCCTGCGTTTACAAACGGCTGTCCGGATGTGGGGCCGGTAAGGATTATGTGGCCGTAACGCCGGAGGGGGACATTTATCCCTGTCATCAGTTTGTCGGCAATGAAGCATTTAAGATGGGGGATGTGAGTAATGGCATCACCAATGGCGAGATCAAAAAAATCTTCGATGCTGGCAACCTGCTAGAAAAAGAAGACTGTCAAAGCTGCTGGGCCAAATATTTTTGCGGTGGGGGCTGTCATGCCAATGCCTATAACTTTAACGGTACGATTATGAAACCTCATTTCGTCAGCTGCGAAATTGAGCGGCGGCGGGTGGAAAATGCCATTATGATTTCAATTATTGAAGGCGAACAGGAATAAGCGGTTAAGGTTTGCTTGGACTACCGTACCGATCAATGACCAAGGGGTCAGACCCTTGTTAATCTGTTGTTCGCTGCGGAATCGGACAGGCGATGCCGTGTCCGCTCCGATGCGTAGGGTCTGACCCCTAGGTCACAACATGATGTAACAATTGTCGGTACTAGGCCAGTTAGAAAACACCAAATAGTAATGTGTCACCTGGATTTTTTTGACAAGAATGGATATTTGTGGTAGATTAAGGTATCTACATTAAACAAACCTTCAGATTATTCTGCGACTTGAAGCATCATATCAGCACAGCAAAATCGAGAAAAATCATAACATTCATTCTAAAACCATCTACAACCCATGGAGGCACATATTGGAAAAGAAATCACTGGACGATTTAACGGTTGTTGAATTGCGTAAACAGGCGGAAAGTCTGGGTATCGAAAAAACCAGCCGCCTTTAAAAAAATTGAACTGATCGAGGCCATTGAAGAAAAATTGGAGTCCTCGGCAGAGCAATTGGCGCATCAACATCATCAGCATGAGATAAAGGAAAAAGAAGTATTGACAGACACTAACGAAATATCGGAAAAAAAGCAGCTGAAAAAAATAATCCAGAAAAACAGCTGGCCCAAACCCATTCGCGGATCACGAATGGGTCAAACGGCACCCGATCACCCTATTATAAGATTAAAGATTCCATGGATAATGTGGTGGTAGTGGAAGGGAATCTGGAAATTCTACCGGAAGGTTTTGGTTTTGTTAAAAACAAAGAGATGAAATCCAATGAGGAATTCGTCTATATTTCCGGTTCGCAAATCCAGAAATTCAAACTGGAAACCGGGGATGTCTTAAGCGGCAAGGTACGGCCGCCCAAAACTGGCGAAAAATATTCAGCGATGCTGTTTCTGGAAAAGGTCAACGGCACCAAAACGGCAGATATTATCCAGAAGATCAACAGTATGCTTTATGTTGATGACAAAAAGGATCGGGATCGCTTTAAAAATTCCCAGGAAGGAATCCTGGATGTTAACCCCGATGGTTTTGGATTTCTGCGAACCAACCATTATCTATCTGGCGACCATGATATATATGTTCCGGCCAATCAGATCCGACGATTTAATCTTCGGACAGGTGATAAAGTTGTCGGTAAGATTAAGATGTCCAGTGAGAATGAAAAGTTTGACGCATTGCTTTATGTCGAAACGGTCAACGGCGCTATTCCCGAAAAAATTGCCAATCGGCCTCGATTTGAACGATTGACACCAATTTTCCCAGAGCAGCGGATCACTCTGGAAACCACCCAGGATGTTGTGTCAACCCGGATGATTGATCTCTTTTCTCCGATGGGTAAAGGTCAGCGAGGACTGATTGTGGCCCCGCCGAAGGCAGGAAAGACGATTCTTTTAAAGGAAATTGCCAATGGCATCACCACCAATCACCCCGAAATCGAACTGATTATTCTGTTGGTCGATGAACGGCCGGAAGAAGTCACCGATATGAAACGATCGATCGATGCCGATATTGTCTATTCGACCTTTGATCAGCCCCCTGAAAATCACATCAAGGTGGCGGAAATCGTACTGGAACGGGGCAAGCGCCTGGTTGAACAGGGCAAAGACGTGGTGATCCTGGTTGACAGTTTAACCCGGTTAACCCGGGGAAACAATCTGGTGGTGTCGCCATCCGGGAGAACCTTGTCGGGGGGGCTCGATCCGGAAGCCTTATTCTTTCCCAAAAAGTTTTTGGGTTCGGCCCGGAATGTGGAAGAAGGTGGCAGTCTGACGATTCTGGCCACCGCTCTGGTGGATACCGGTAGCCGGATGGATGATATCATCTTTGAAGAATTCAAGGGGACTGGTAATATGGAATTGCATTTGGAGCGGGAACTGGCGGAGCGAAGGATCTACCCGGCCATCAACCTGAACCGGTCTGGTACCCGTCGGGAGGAAAAACTGTTATCCGCCGAAGAACTGAAAGTCAGCTTCGATATTCGCAAGCTTTACAAGGGCACTACGGTTTATGATCTCACCGATAAGATTATTTCGATTCTGGAACGCACCAAAGACAATGAAGCATTTATGAAAAAAATTATTGATAAATATAAGGCACAAAATATTTGATCTTTTAAGAAAAGTCTGATATAATATCACGGTTGATAAAATAACAATAAGCAATTAAATAAATAAGAAACGAGGTGGATTCGATGAAAGAAGGCATTCATCCAAATTACGGCAAATCAATAGTTAAGTGTGCGTGTGGAAATACATTTGAAACAGGTTCTATCAAACCAGAATTAAAAGTGGAAATCTGTTCAGTTTGTCACCCATTTTTCACTGGAAAACAAAAACTAGTTGATGCTGGCGGACGTGTTGATCGATTTAATAAAAAATACGGCATTAAAAACGAGTCAGCAGAATAAAAAAGAAGTCGGTTCTTGTAACCGGCTTTTTTCTTGTTCAGTTATGCACGGTTTTTTTGTTTTAAGTTGAGGTAGAAAAATGACCATCAAAGAGATTTTGGATTTTGGACGGCAGGCGCTGGCTCAGGCTGGAATCGAACATCCCGGTTTTGAGGCAGAAATTCTGCTTAGCAGAATTCTGGACACGGATCGGGTTTATTTTTATACCCATTCACAAGAAGCGGTGGATTTAAAACGAGAAGCACATTATCGTAGTGCGATAAAAAGACGGTGTCAATCAGAACCAGTCGCCTATATTCAGGAAAAGAAGGAATTTATGGGGATGGAATTTTTTGTCAACCGGGATGTTTTAATCCCCAGACCCGACACCGAGCCGATGGTGGAGTATCTGCTTAAATATTTACAGCTAAACTACCCCAAGGGTGCTAAAATTCTGGATCTGTGCACGGGCAGTGGGGCGATTGGCATTTCGATCAAGAAATATTTTAAGCAGGCCGACGTCAGTCTTAGTGATATTTCGGAGGCAGCACTGGCAGTGGCTCAGACAAATGCCAATCAATTGGCAAATGGGGATCTGACCTTGTATCATGGAGACCTATTTGCGGCAATCCCGCAAGGAGAAACCTTCCAGGTAATTGTTTCGAATCCGCCTTACATCAGTCGGGCAGAGATGGACCGTCTGGATCGGGGCATCCTTGACTATGAACCCTATATGGCACTGGATGGCGGTGAATCCGGTTTGGATTTTTATCGGCGGATCATTAGCGGGGCCCATTTGTTTTTAGAAAAAGATGGTCTTTTAGCCCTGGAAATAGGGGATCACCAGGCTGATGATGTAACTGATTTATTAAAAAATAATGGATATCGGGAGATTCAAACCATAATGGATCTCAGTGGTCAGATCCGGTGTCTGACCGGAAAAATATCTGTTTGATAACGAAGCGATAATAATAAATTGGGATGACGGTTCATAGAAATTGTGATAGAATGATAGTATTAAATTGAAAAAGAAAAAATTAACATATGCATATCGGAGGTTAACATGGTATCAGCAGGAGATTTTAAAAAAGGTGTAACGTTTGAAATGGATGGTCATACATTTACGATCATCGAATTCCAACACGTTAAACCAGGTAAAGGCGCCGCCTTTGTTCGAACAAAGATTCGAAATGTTATTACAGGAGCAGTGGTTGAAAAATCATTCAGCCCGACCGAACGCTATCCGAAAGCACAGGTTGAAACCCGTGAGATGGAATATTTATATGAAGATGGTGGTCTCTATTATTTCATGGATCTGGAATCCTATGAGCAGATCCCATTAAACTTTAATCAAGTTGAGGAAGCCCTAAAATATTTGAAAGAAAACGATATTGCGACAGTAAAGTCGTTAAAAGGCGTGGCATTTTCGGTAGCAGCCCCCAATTTTGTCGAATTGGAAGTTGTCAAAACCGATCCTGGCTTTAAGGGCGACACCGCAACTGGCGCCAATAAACCAGCAACGGTTGAGACTGGAGCAATTATCACCGTACCGCTTTTCGTGGAACAAGGTGATAAGATTCGTATTGACACCCGGACGGGTGATTATATGGAAAGGGTATAAAATGAAATATATTAATGAAAAAGTCGCTTATACCAAAGGACTGGTTGACGGTCTGGAGTTAGATCAGGCTTCTAACGAAGGCAAGGTTCTGGTTCAGGTATTGGATATTCTCGAAGATATTGTTGATGCCCTGGATGGCATTACCGAAGCTCAGGAAGAATTAGAAGAATATGTGGAAATGGTTGATGATGATCTTTCCGAGCTGGAAGAATTCATTCTCGATGAAGACTTCGGTGACGATGATGATTACGAATTTGACGAAGAGGAATATTATGAGATCATTTGTCCCGAGTGTGGCAATGTTTATATTACCGAATTTGAGTCGTTTGAAAATAACACCGTAGCGTGCCCGGACTGTGGCGCCCCATTTATCCTGAATGAAGAAATTTCATGCTGTGGCGAGGATGGTTGCGACTGTCATCAGGAAATCTAAAGAACATAGGTAACTAAGATGAAACTAGAAATGAAAAACAATCAGGCACCGAATATCAATGACGAAATGATCGCTTCGATTGTCAGCTTGGCGGCTACTGGCGTTAATGGTGTAGCACGTATTTCATTAAGAATCACCGATGAAATCATGGATAAACTCTATCTTGCCTCAACAATTAAAGGGGTCAAAATAGCCAGGGATCCGGAGGGTTTGCTGATTTGGGTTTACGTGATTACCGAACCAGGTGTCGACATTATCAAGGTTTCTAAAGCAATTCAAAAAAAGTAAAGGTTGCCGTGGAATCCATGGCCGGTTTTCAGGTAGCTGCAATTAATGTCCGAATAGAAGGTTCAGGCATCTAGGGGCGAAAGCCCCTTTTTTAGAATATTAGAATCAGAAGGAGAAGCGCATGAGTCGAAAAAAAGAACGGGAATATGCGTTAAAAGGGGTATTTCAATTAGATTTTCATCCGGAACCAGGAGATTTCACTGAAAGTATTGCATATTTTTTAGAGGATAATGAGCTCGATCTGACTTATGGAAAGACTCTGATCGATACGACCGAAGCTCATCTTCCAGAAATCGATGATATTCTCGATGACTATCTCAAAAGCACCTGGAAAATTGATCGCATTCCAAAGGTGGAAAAATCAATTCTGCGTCTGGCCATTTGTGAGCTGAAATATATGGACGAAAAAGTACCATTTGAAGTTGTCATTAACGAGGCAATAGAGCTCACAAAAAAATTTGGAGATGAGGATGGAAAAAATTACGTTAATGGTATCTTGAATAAAATCGTTAAGGATGAACTCAATGAGTGCCCTTAGCCTTGGTATCGATACCAGTAATTATACAACTTCGGTTGCCTTGGTAGACGAAAATGAAAACATGATTTATAACAAGGGCATCCTATTGGAAGTGAAGTCAGGAGAAAGAGGGCTTCGTCAATCGGATGCCCTTTTTCAGCATGTCCACCATTTGCCGATACTCCTTCAGGAGTTGCCCCGGGGCCGGGAAATCGAGATTATCTGTTATTCTGAGCGTCCCCGACCACTGTCTGATTCCTATATGCCAGTTTTCCGTTCGGGAGAATCACTTGCGTGTTCGCTGGCCGGGGTATTGGGGATAGAACGGCTGGCGGTGAGCCATCAGGAGAATCATATTCGGGCGGCCATTTATGGGAGCGGATCCCCAGATTTGGAAGCGATCTTTTGTGCGGTTCATTTTTCTGGTGGCACATCGGAAATATTGCTGGTTGAAAAAAAGACGATTGGTTATAAGTGCGACATTATTGCAACGACCCGGGATCTCAATGCCGGGCAATTGGTTGATCGGGTTGGGGTTCTGATGGGATGTGATTTTCCGGCAGGTAAGGCGCTGGAAGTACTGGCAAACCAGGTGAATCCGGCATCCTTTAACAGTAATGTTTTTATTTCTTCAACCATGAAGGATCTGGATTTTCACTTTTCCGGACAGGAAAATCAGGCCCGCCGCCTTTTGGAGACTGGTGTGGAACCGCCGGTAGTCGCTTATCTGGTGCTTAAAGCCATTGCCAAAACGCTCTCTAAAGCCATTGGCGGTTTGGCAAAAAAATATCCGTTTCAGTCGGTGCTTTTTTCTGGTGGTGTGATGTCCAATCAGATTATCAAAAAAATAGTGATTAACGAACTGCAAGCGACCGGACTGAAGCTTTATTTTTCGCCTGGGGAATATTCCCGGGATAACGCCGCTGGCAATGCTCTGATGGGTATGGATTATTATAAACATGCGAGGTACAGTCAGTGATGAAGGCAAAAATTCTCAGCGTGTCTGAGGTTAATCAATATGTTAAAACGCTTTTGGAGTCCAATAGTCTGCTAAAAAATCTGATAATCCAGGGTGAACTTTCCAATGTCAAGCGGGCGGCTTCGGGACATTTGTATTTTTCACTAAAGGATGCAGGTAGTAAAATTGATTGCGTGATGTTTAAAAATGTCGTTACGGGTCTTAAATTTCTGCCCAAAGAAGGTCTGAAGGTCACGCTTCGGGGGAGTCTGGGCGTGTATCTGCCCAGTGGTCAATACCAGATTACGGTACGTTCCATGGAACCCCAGGGATTGGGGGACTTGTTCCAGGCATACCTGGTATTAAAAGATGAACTGGCATCCAAAGGTTATTTTGATCGGGATCATAAAAAAAAGCTGCCAGAAATAATCAGCCGGGTAGGTCTGGTGACGTCACCGACAGGGGCGGCCATCAAAGATATAATTTCAATTATTAAACGCCGAAATCCGCTGATGGATATTGTCATTTATCCCAGTCTGGTTCAGGGTGACGAAGCGGCCGGAACGATAATTAAAGGGATTCAAGCCTTCAATACGGCCCGGTCTGTGGACGTGATTATTATCGGCCGGGGTGGCGGTTCCATCGAAGACCTCTGGGCATTTAATGATGAACGTCTGGCCAAAGCTATTTTTGAATCGGAGTTACCGATTGTTTCGGCGGTGGGGCATGAAATTGACTATACGATTGCCGATTTTGTGGCTGATTTACGAGCACCGACCCCTTCTGGAGCAGCAGAATTGGTAGCGGAAGAAACTCTGAGTATGATTCAGAACCTGGTTGCTCAAAAAAAAAGGCTGAGTCAGAGCATGGCAGCGACTATCGACAGAAACCGCCGACTGTTGTTGCAGATCAGAAAAGAGCTATTGCGTTATCGACCGCAGGAACGCATCGAAGAGAGACGTCTTTTTTTGGATATCATTAACGAACGGTTGGTTCGGGCGTTAATGGGGCAACTTAAAAGTGAGCGACAGCAATTGATCAATATTAAAACCCGGATTGAAGCCATGAGTCCGGTAAATGTACTTAAAAAAGGCTATGTTCGGGTGACGGATAACTATGACAAGTCCGTTGTTTCGGTCGCCGGTTTACAGGTTGATCAGCCGGTGACGCTCCACTTTGTGGACGGTCAGGCCAAAGCAAGGATTCAATCCACGAAGGAGACTAGATAATGGCAGTTAAAAAACTGAAAACAAAAATGAATCGTTTGGAGGCCATTGCCGAATTATTGGAAGGTGATGAGCTGGAAATCGAAGCATCCATGAAGCTTTTTGAAGAAGGAATGAAGCTCATTAATGAGTGTAACGCAGATTTGGACACCCTGGAAGGAAAAATAACCATCATGATTGATGGCGAAGAAAAAGAATTCGAGGGGAGTTTGGAGGTATGAGTGGGTTCAAAATTCAGCTAAGGGATCGGGTAGCAAGAATCAATGAGGAGCTTGGAAAAGTTTTTCAACAGAATCTGGATACACCAGAAGTAATTATCGAAGCCATGAAATATAGCCTGTTTGCCGGAGGAAAAAGACTGCGTCCGATGTTAATGATGGAAACCTGCCAGGCTCTTGAAGGGGATGTAGAGGTAATCAAGCCGCTGGCCATGGGGATTGAGATGATCCATACCTATTCGTTGATCCATGATGATTTGCCAGCCATGGACAATGATGATCTGAGACGGGGCAAGCCGACTAATCATAAGGTGTATGGCGATGCCATGGCCATTCTGGCTGGAGACGGGCTGTTGAATTATGCAGTTGAAATCATGCTACAGGGCACCCAGGGACTTACGGGAAGAGCGTTGACAAATTATCTTTGTGCCATGAAATGTATCATGGGGGCTTCCGGTATTCTGGGAATGATTGGCGGTCAGGTGGCCGATATCCTCAGTGAAGACAAGGTTATCGGGCTCGATGAAATGGACTATATCCATTTGCACAAGACGGCGGCCTTGCTGGAAGCCTGTGTCCAAAGTGGCTGTATTATCGCCGAAGCTGAACCAGCCACCCAGGGACGACTGATCAGCTATAGTCACCGAATTGGGTTGGCTTTTCAGATTGTTGATGACATTCTGGATATTGAAGGTAATGAGGCCGATCTGGGCAAACCCATCGGTAGTGACGAGAAAAATCATAAATCCACCTTTGTGTCACTCTACGGGTTGGAGGCTTCAAAAATCAGGGTTGACGAGTTGGAAGCGGAAGCCATCGAACTGCTTAGACCAATTGGCGAACGGACTGTTTTTCTTCAGGAATTAGCCAGCTATATCTGCCATCGCCGAAAATGAAATCCAAGTTTTTAGAATCACTCCAAAAGATGTTTAAGTTGGTTAAAAGATAATTGGAAAAAGGAAAAAGACCCATGAAAAGAGGAAAAATTGAAAGAACGTTTAGATAAATTATTGGTGAGCCTGAATTATTTTGATACCCGGGAGCGGGCTAAAAAAGCCATTATGGCCGGGTTAGTTCAGGTCAATGACCAGGTCAGGGACAAGGCTGGCGATCTGGTGGACACTGAGGCGATGATTCAGGTCAAGGGTAGCGATCTGCCTTATGTCAGTCGGGGCGGTTTAAAACTGGAAAAGGGACTGGCAGTCTTTGATCTGGAGGTGGCAGGAAAAGCCTTTATCGATATTGGCTCATCCACCGGAGGTTTTACCGATTGCTTGCTACAAAATGGTGCTACAAAGGTGTACGCAGTCGATGTCGGTTATGGACAGCTGGACTGGAAGTTGCGCACCGATTCCCGGGTTGTTTCCATGGAACGAACCAATTTTCGCTATTTGACAACCGAGAATATTTCAGAACTGGTCGATGGTACCGTGATGGATGTCTCATTTATTTCAATAACCAAATTGATTCCGGCGATCAAATTGTTTATGAAACCTGGAGCTCGGGGGATCTGGTTGATTAAGCCGCAATTCGAAGCAGGACGGGAAAGAATTGGTAAAAACGGTGTTATCCGGGATAAAAAGGTGCATGAATCGATTTTGCTTGAAGTGATGACTGCCATCGAAAAGCAGGGATTTTTGATCAAAGGTCTGGACTTTTCTCCGATACAGGGGCCTAAAGGCAATATTGAGTTTTTAGTTTTTGTTGAAAATACCGAACCCGAGATTGAGGGAAACTGGGCATCACTGATTCATCAAGTGGTAACCATCGCCCATGAAAGTTGCAAAAAAAGAAAGAACCCCAGGACGAATAGGATGTGAGTACGATTGGAAGCTGAATTTAAAAACTTTAAGGAAATCGGTATTTATCTCAACATGGATAAGCCGGACAGCCCTGCTTTGGCAGAAAAATGCATCGGTTATCTAATCCAGCACGGCTTTAAAATAGCCCTACTGGAAGGCCAGATAAAATATCCCCATGAATGTGTTATTTATTATCCTAAAAACCTTTTTTACCGAAAGCCGGATTGTATTCTGGTGCTGGGCGGGGATGGCACGCTTTTATTTGTAGCACGGAAAGTTTGTTTTTATTCGATACCAATTTTTGGCATTAATCTGGGTAAATTGGGTTTTCTTACCGAAGGCGAGGCGGGTAATTATGAAGAGGCGCTTAAGAATTTAACTTCTGGAGATTATTACATCGAAGAACGGATGATGTTAAGTTGCAGCATCAAAAAAGAAAATGAAAGCGCCTGCTTTTATATGGCATTAAACGATGTTCTAGTTAAGAGTCGGGGCTTTCGAATGATGGATATTGAAGCCCGGGCTAACGGCTCAACCATTGACAAATTTCGGGCTGATGGGTTGATTATCGCCACTCCCACCGGATCCACCGGTTATTCTTTGGCTGCTGGAGGGCCAGTGGTGTCACCCCAGGCGAGAGTGATGATTCTTAACCCGATCTGTCCCCATCGACTTCATGACCGATCTTATATTTTGCCGGAGGATGAGGTCATCAAACTGGAATTCGGAGATCGTGAAAAAGACATTATGGTTACCTTTGATGGACAGACCACCGTTTCGATTTCACCACAAGATGCGGTTAAGGTCAAAAAGGCCACCTATTGCACCCGGTTGATTCGGCTCAACCAGATGAGCAGTTATGACCGGCTACGAATCAAGCTTTCCAGTGAGTATTAAAAAATCAAAAGGCAAAAATAACTAACACGACAACAGGTGGCGATCTTGACAAAGCTTTGGAGAAAGAAGGGAAAGACATGAAAGTATCGAGACAATTAAAAATTATTGAAATCATTGAAAATAATCTCATCGAAACTCAGGAAGAGTTGGCCCAGGCATTGAAAGATGCCGGGTTTCCGGTAACCCAGGCCACCATCTCCCGAGATATTAAAGAATTGAAGCTGATCAAAGTGAGCAGTCACGATGGTATTCAGCACTATGCCCCATTAAAGGACATTGGTACTATTTATAATGAACGGGTTACGGCAGTTTTTAAGGAGTCGGTGCTTACGATTGACTATGTGGAAAACACCATTGTCCTGAGAACCCTGCCAGCCATGGCCCAGGCAGCGGCTCTGGCCATTGACTCAATGGATTGGAGTGAGATTGTTGGAACCATTGCCGGAGATGATACCATTTTTGTGTTGGTTCGCAATCGGGATATGGTTGGAGAAATTGTCGGTAAATTTAAAAAGTTGATGAAATAGGGAGGGACTGATGCTGAGAAATCTTGTTGTTAACGACTATGCGCTGATTGATCATCTGGTGGTGGATTTTCATCCAGGTCTCAATGTGATCACCGGAGAAACCGGAGCCGGAAAATCCATTGTCATTGACGCTTTGACATTGGTTCTGGGTAACCGCGGTAATAAGACCAACATCCGTCAGGGCAAGGGCAAGATGACGGTACAGGGACTTTTTGATGTCAGTGACCAGCCAGCTCTGATTCAAAAATGCGAAGCATATGGTATCCCCATGGAGGATGGTCAGTTGATTTTAATCCGTGAAATCGATGATCGGGGTCGTAATATTTGCCGCCAATGGTCTGATTATCACCGTCACCCAATTAAAAGCAATCGGTGATGAGCTCATTGATATCCACGGCCAGCATGAACATCAATCCTTGTTCAAAAGGGAGAATCATCGCCAGCTACTGGATGCCTTCGGCGCGACGAAAAAGCCGAAAATATCGGGATCAGATAGCTGCTGCGGCAGGCGAGATTAAACGGATTCACGAGTTGATTGCAGAATTGGAAACAAATGAACGTGAGTTGGAGCGAGAAAAAGAAGCCTTGCAGTTTGAAATCAATGAAATTGAAGCGGCGGCTCTTGTTGTTGGTGAAGATGAAGAACTGGAAGGGGAAAAACGGATTCTGGAAAACCGGGAACGTCTTTTTACACACACCAGCAGAGCCTATGAATTGCTAAGAGGAGAAAACGCCGAGCAGCCCCCGATTCTTGATGCCCTTAGTCTACTGGCGGCAAGTATGACTGAAATTGCCAAAATAGACACAAGTTTTGAGGAACGTCTGGAGACGGTTAATGGCATTTTAAGTGAAACAGAAAATCTTTCGTTTGAAATCCGTTCATATCTCGAAGATATGGAGTACAGCTTGGGTGATTTGGATGAGATTGAAACCCGACTAAGCATCATTGCCAAGTTGAAGCGGAAGTATGGTCATGATATTACCGAAATTCTTTGCTACGCCAGAGAGAGCAGCATTCGTTTAAAAAACCTGTTGAATCGGGATGAAAATCTGCAGAAATATTATCAGGAATTAAGCGGTCTTCAAGATAATTATAATAAGATCAGTAATAATCTCTATCAATTGCGTTTAAAAACAGCCAGTGCGCTGAAAAAGGCTCTTGAGAATGAGTTGGCGGAGTTAGCTATGGAAAAGACTCAGGTTGAGATTTCAGTGGAACATGATCCGGAGCGGGTCAGTGTCCATGGTCAGGATCTGGTGGAGTTTTTAATCTCAGTCAACCCGGGCCAGGCACCCAAACCGCTCGGGAAAGTGGCATCAGGAGGGGAAATATCCCGAATTATGCTGAGTTTAAAAAGTATTTTCGGAAATCTGGATGCCATTGAAACGATGGTGTTTGACGAAATTGATACCGGGATCAGTGGTCGAACTGCCCAGGTGGTAGCCGAAAAAATTCAGGCCCTCAGTGTTACGCCACCCAGAGGCCGACAGATTATTTGCATTACCCATCTGCCCCAGATTGCGGCGATGTCCGACCAGCATTTTATGGTGCAAAAGCTTGCGCAGAATGAGGGGGTAGAGGTACGATTTTTACCCTTGGATGAAAAGGGTAAAAAAGAGGAGCTTTCCCGAATGCTGGGCGGCGCAGAAGTAACCCGAAAAACCTGGGAACATGCCCAGGAAATGCTGGAATTAAGCCAAAAAATAAAAAAATCGAAAAAAAGTAAAGAAGACAAAATATTATCTTAACATTTGATTGGTTATTAGATAGAATAAAGATTGTTAAAAATATATTTATTTAAGGAGATATAAATTGGAAAGAAAAGTACCCATCGGGTTGTCTAACAAACACATTCATGTATCACAGGCAGATTTAGAGGTATTATTTGGTAAAGGCTACCAATTAACACCAATGAAAGATTTATCACAACCAGGTCAATATGCCGCCGAAGAAAAAGTAGATGTGGTTGGACCAAAAGGAACTTTAAAAGGAATTCGTATTTTGGGACCCGTTCGACCAGAAACCCAATTGGAAGTTTCTGTTGGCGATGGTTTCTGTTTAGGTATTCAAGCACCACTTCGTAATTCCGGCGATATTGCAGATACGCCTGGCGTTAAAATTGTCGGACCAGCTGGCGAAGTCGAAATTGCTAAAGGTGCCATCGTTGCAGCCCGACACATTCATATGAGTCCAGAAGAAGGCGCAGCATTTGGCTTGAAAGACAAAGATATTGTTTCGGTAAAATTAGATGGACCTCGAGGTTTGATTTTTGACAATGTCCTGGTACGGGTTCACCCAGAATTTAAATTAGACATGCATCTTGATGTTGAAGAAGGAAATGCTGCCGGAGCTAAAAACGGTCAATTGGCAACAATTCTTTAATTATGATTGCACCAAACCCAATCGCATTTACTGCATTTGGCTTTGATGTCAGGTGGTATGGGGTTTTAATTGCCTCGGCATTACTGATCGGATTGTTCATCGGGATAAAACGGGCACCCAAATATGGGCTTGATCCTGAGATCATTATGGATTTCTTTTTGTATATGACCCCAGCGGTGATCATCGGAGCCCGGCTTTATTATGTCATCTTCAGTTATGACTATTATCTGGCCCATCCGGAAGAAATCATTGCGACCTGGCATGGTGGGTTGGCTATTCATGGCGGCATTATTGCTGGCATCATTGTGGCTATTATCTTGTGTCGGGTTAAAAAGATCAGTTTTTTTGCGCTGGCCGATGTTTTGATACCGGCGCTGCCCTTAGGTCAGGCGATTGGGCGCTGGGGGAATTATTTCAATCAGGAAGCCTATGGTTCGCAAACCGATTTGCCCTGGGCCATTACGGTCAATGATGCTGCTCTGGGAATCATCAGGGTGCACCCGACTTTTCTGTATGAATCGGTCTGGAATCTGCTG
The DNA here is from genome assembly GCF_023700225.1 of Acetobacterium wieringae. Taxonomy (NCBI): domain Bacteria; kingdom Bacillati; phylum Bacillota; class Clostridia; order Eubacteriales; family Eubacteriaceae; genus Acetobacterium; species Acetobacterium wieringae. The sequence goes on along the minus strand of NZ_CP097897.1, from coordinate 2,610,937 downwards.
GTTTTTGGTTTTATCTTTTTCTATGAAGACAAAATTAAAAAGGTCGACGGCGAATTACTTTTTGTCTATCTTGGCCTGTATTCCATCGGGCGTTTTTTCATTGAAGGCCTGAGAACCGACAGCTTGATGTTTATGGGGCTGAGAACTGCTCAACTGATCAGTTTGGCATTGGTGGCAATAGGCATCGGCGGGCTTTGGTATTTGCGCAAAAATGAAGATCGCTTTGTGAATTCGATGATTAGAAAAAAATAATTTTAGTACTAAGATAAAAAGACTATCAGCGATAAACGGATAGTCTTTTGTCTTTTTTGCACAGCGAGACGCAACATCGATTGCCGACATCAGGACAATCGGTTCATCCCCCGATACTGAATCGCTTCGGATAAATGGTTGACTTGAATGGTTTTGGATCCATCTAAGTCGGCAATGGTACGGGCTAACTTTAAAATCCGATGGTAGCCACGGGCACTGAGTTTCATCTTGGTATAGACATTTTTCATCAGGTTTTCTTCAGCTGGGCCAAGTTTACAGTAAATCTCCATAAGTTTTGGCGTAAGCTGGGCATTATAAAAAATATCCAAATTCTGATAGCGTTGATTTTGTCGTTCACGGGCAGCATCGACCCGTTTTTTGATAACAGAAGAACTTTCACCCTTGGGTTTGGTCTGAAGCTCATCGTAGGTGGTGCTGGGAATCTCCACAAAAATATCCAGTCGATCCAGCAATGGTCCGGATATTTTGCCTTGATAGTTTTTAATCTGCTGGGGCGTGCAAATACATTCATGGGCTGGGTCTGTGAGATAACCGCAGGGACAGGGGTTCATTGAAGTGATCAGGGTAAAGCTGGCCGGAAAAGTCAGCGAGGCGTTGACCCGGGAAATCGTCACCTCCTGATCTTCAATCGGCTGACGCAACACCTCCAGAGCCGATTTTTGGAATTCCGGCAGCTCATCGAGAAAAAGCACCCCCAGGTGGGCCAGTGAAACCTCACCAGGCTTGGGGATTCGGCCACCACCAACCAGTGAAACTTTAGAAATGGTATGGTGGGGAGAGCGAAAAGGACGTTGACTGATGATGGCATTATTTTTCAGGAGTCCGGAAATGCTGTGAATCTTGGTGATCTCAAGCGCTTCGTCCAAGGTGAGATCCGGCAGGATGGAAGGAAAACCTTTAGCCAACATGGTTTTTCCCGACCCTGGAGGTCCGCTCATCAGACAGTTGTGAGCCCCGGCGGCGGCAATTTCTAACCCCCGTTTGGCCAGATCCTGACCCCGGATGTCAGAAAAATCGATGCTATGACAGCTGTTTTCCACATTCAGGAGCGTCTTGCGATTGATCATAAAGGGGTCGATGACGAGTTCCTGTTTTAAAAAGGAAACTGCTTCGTGAAAATCTTTTACGGGATAAACGTTCACATTCTGAACCACCGCTGCTTCATGACGGTTATCAAATGGCACCAGAATGTTGGCAATGCCAGCTTCTTTAGCCGCCAATACCATCGGTAGCACCCCATTAACGCTTCTAATTTCGCCGCTGAGGGATAATTCTCCGATAACCAAAAAGCTCTCGGGATGATCCCAAGTCAGTTGCTCTGAAGCAGTCAGGATGCCCAGAGCAATGGCCAGATCAAAGGCTGGACCTTCTTTTTTCAGATCGGCTGGAGCGAGGTTAACGGTGATTCGTTCCATCGGATATTTGAAACCATTGTTTTTGATGGCCGAAAAAACCCGATCCTTGGATTCTTTGATGCCTGCATCCGGTAGACCGACCAGTGAATATGCGGGCAGACCCCGGGAAATATCAATTTCGACTGTGACAATAACGCCATTAACACCCAGTAATCCGCTACTTTTTATCTGTGATAACATACAAAGTTTACCTCCAACTTATTATGGACATTATACCGGAAATAAACGTAAAAATATAGAGAAATAATTAGATGGTTATGGTATTATGATAAAACAAGTTGAAAAATGAAAAGGAGGTGCCCATGGAAAAAACGACAAAGGGAACCTTATATGTGCTCATTGCCATGATGTTATTCAGCACCGGTGGGTTGTTTATCAAGCTGATCAATGCGAATGCTTTTACGATTACATTTGGACGGGCAATCATAGCGGGTCTTATTTTTTTGCCCATGATTCAATGGAAGAAAATCAAATTTTCGAAATATTATGTTGGTTTGGTGGTCTCCTACTGTTATTTATGCATGATGTTTGTACTAACAACAAAGATTACAACGGCAGCTAATGCCATTATTCTTCAATGTACGGCACCACTATGGCTTTACTTGTTTTACGTGGTCAAAGGGAAAAAAATAACAAAGCGTGATTTGATTCCACGACTGTTTATCTTACTGGGGATCATTCTAATACTAAGTGCGGCTGATGGTGGAAACCCCTGGGGTGATCTGCTGGCTTTAACCAATGGGATTGCCTATGCGGCAGTTCAGTATTTACTGGACAAAGACTATCCCATATCGGATGCTTCAATTGTGGGGTTAAACAACCTATGGTTGAGTTTGATCATTCTGTTAACCATGTCCAGTCAGCTGGACTTCACCGGCATCTCAGTTTATGGTTGGTTGGGCTTGATTTTTCTGGGTGTTTTTCAGATTGGTATTGCTTATCTCTTTTTATCAGGGGGGTGCGCCTGATTTCACCATTGAAAGCCTCGATTCTATCATTGGCCGAACCCATACTCAATCCGATTTTCGTGTTCTTTTTTGTGGGAGAAACCCCGTCATTTCTTTCATTGACCGGTTTTGCGATCATTCTGATGGGAATTGGCCTGACGATGGTTCCCTCAAAAACGCAGCTTAACGAGATTAATGAGTAGCAAAAACTAACGATCAAAAAAACCACAACAGCACAATGCGTTGTGGTTTTTTTAGTTTAAATTCAGATTGATTATTCTGGTTGAGGTGCACTTTGCTGCTTCGGTTTAATAAAGAGAAGAACGATCGCAATGGCAGCAACAGTGATCATTGAAACATAGAAAGGAAATTTAATATTAACCATCATGTCAACGCCCATAACTCCAGCTAAAAGAGCGAAGAAATAAGCCGAACAGAATCCACCGACATTCATGGATGCCATGACAATTCCCGAGGCGGTGGGCATCTGGCTGGGATGGACGGCTGCGCCCAAATTCATGAAGATGCTTGGCATGATAAAACCTAAACCAACACCGGCAACAGTTGTACCAATGTACATAAAGGCAATGGAATTTCCCAGACCAATACTGACCATGGCGACAGCTATTAAAGCAACGCCTAATGGCATGGTATTACTTTTGAAAATACCGAAGACTTTCGCAAAAATTAAACCTCCCAGCATTCCGCCAACTGTGAACATCGTCAAGACGAGGGCAGCATCTCCAGCAGTTCCCATACCACCGGCAGCGATAATTGAAGACATGTTAACCAGCATCGGGTAAATCAGAACCATCAAGAAGAAAATTAAACCGGCAAAAGCAAACACGGCCCCGGGTAATTTGGGCTTTGCTTCGCCAACTGCTTGAACGGGAGCTTTTGCTGGCTCAGGCAGGAACAGAATAATCACTAAGGTTATAATCCCTAATCCGTGAACTAAAAACGCATATTCCCAGGAAATTGTCGCCGCAAAACCACCGAGTAATTGGAAAAGGATTCCTCCTACGTTACCAACGACACCGCTAAGGCCCATCATTTGAGCCCGTACCTCACCATCAAAGAAAGCGATAATCAGTGCGGCTCCCAAAGGCGTAACAATCCCGAGTCCAATACCGAAGATGGCACGAACGATCAGAATCGCTGTAAAGCTGGAGGCGGTCATAAAATAGGGGGCTATACCACCACCGATAAAGAGAATCATACCAATGATTAACAGCGTTTTGTATTTGACAACACCACCAGCAAGACGACCAGAGATCAGGGTGGCCGGAACGGACATTAATACCGCCAGAGTAGAAACAAGCAACAGGGATGTAAATGGAACATCCGGGAAGGCCGCAGCGATACTGGCGATAGCCGGTGTGATGGTACCAACCCCCATTTGGACAAAGAAAACCGATAATACTGCAATTTTTAGGAACGTATTATTTTTCATAATTTCACCTCTTCTAAAAGATATCTCCCTGGAATCAGACCAGGATGTTTAAAGTTTACCCAGCCCCGATTTTCGAGATGGGTATGTAGCCAGTCAGCCGCGAAAAATAACATGATTAGTTAGGATTCAAATGTCATTTAAACGTTTGCTGTTTGGCTTGGTTCACAACGGATAATAGCAAGGGGGTTATAACATGCGTTTTTTAAATCCTCCTTCTTAAATTGGTGTGCGAATCACCCCCAAAAGCACTATTTTCAATCACTGAACCGAAAAATAGTTCGATATAGCTAAGATAGTGGTTCAGTGATCAATAAGTTATACAAGTACAATATTAGTTACGTTTAAGCGTATGATGATAATAGCATGCAAAATCGGGAATGTCCAGCATTATTTACATTAAAAGTGAATAATTACGAAAATATATAGAATTTTACACATTTATAAACGTTTAAAACATGAATTATAAAAATTTTACAGTGATGAGTGGAGCGTTAAAATAGTGTGTTGACGTTATGTAGTTCAAATATTAATTGAAGTTAAAAAAAGCGGGAGAAAGAGTATAAAAAAACAGCGCCATGTTAAGCATGACGCTGTAAGGATACCGGAGAAGCCAGAAAAAATGATACGATCAGACAATGTTAAAATTTTTTTCGATTCGCACGGTAAACATTTTTTCGATTTCGTAGGATTCGCTAATTATCTGTTTGATAAGATTGGGATCAAGACCCATATTGTTCAGCAATAGATGAATACTGGAGTTAATGAAATCTTGAGAAGAACAATCAATAAGCCCGGCATCATAAGCAAGATTAATACCTTGTGTAGCACCGGCGCTGGCGAACGCAATAAAGGCAATCTCAAAGTCGCTGTAGTGAAGGTCGCAGCTTTCAGCCAGATTGCGGTAAAAATCGGTGACCACACTTTGTTCCTTGTAAAGAACATTTTCTCCCAGTAAATCGTAGTAAAATCGACTGAAATTTTTATTGAATCGCATATTGTTGTTCAATACCCGCCACTCAACGGCGGTTTGAAGTAAAAGGGTTGTTTCGAGCCCTAATTTGTAAAGATTTTCGGTAACCTTCGCTTTGATAGTCGACATGAGTTCGTTATATAATTCAATTCCAAGGCCGCCTTTTGAACCATAATAATAATTGATCAGACCAACATTCGCCCCGGATTCCTTGGCAATCTTCAGGCAGGTGGTGCTGGTATAGCCATATTCATAAAATAAGGCTTTAGATGCCTCATAAATCTTTTCCTTGGTTTCTTTACCAACCTTGTATTTTCCCATTTTATACTCTCTATTTCTATATTTTAATTCTGTGTAAAAATGCGTAAGATATAGCTAAAGCATACCATATTTCTTTGTGAAAAACAAGACAAAGGAAGCTAAAAAAACTTTCTTGATTTAATTGCGTGGTTAAGACAGGGCATTTAGCGTTTAATTCTGAACTAACCATTGGTGGTTCAATGCGATGGCTTTGCGAACCTGCTCTTCGGCTGGTCCGCCAATAATATTTCGTTGGTTGACACATACACTTAAATCGATGGCAGAAAAAATGGATTCATCAAAAACCGGTGAGACACTCTGGTATTCTTCCAGGGTTAGTTCATCGAGGCTTTTTTGCTGTTCCAGCGCAAAAAAAACTAATTTGCCAATGATTTCATGTGCATCACGAAAGGCAACCCCGTGTTTAACGAGCCAATCAGCAGCATCGGTGGCGTTGGAAAATCCGCCGGCGGCTGCCTTTTTCATCGTTTCCTTATTAACGGTCAGGGTTTTGATCATTTTGGCAAAAGTGATCAGGCAGATTTTAAGGGTATCATAAGTATCGAATACCGGTTCCTTATCCTCCTGCATGTCCTTATTATAGGCGAGGGGAATCCCCTTCATGGTGGTTAGCAGGCCCATTAGGTTGCCATATACCCGGCCTGTTTTACCCCGCACCAGTTCGGCAATGTCCGGATTTTTTTTCTGAGGCATGATACTACTGCCAGTACTGAAGGCATCATCGAGGGTGATAAAATTAAACTCGCTACTACACCAAAGGATAATTTCTTCCGAAAAACGGCTGAGGTGCATCATCAAAACTGACGCTGCTTCCAGAAAATCTAGACAGAAATCCCGATCCGATACACCATCCAGACTGTTCAGGGAAACTAAGGCAAAATCCAATTCTGTGGCAACGGCGGACCGATCCAGTGGATAGGTAGTGGTTGCCAAAGCACCGGAACCCAGCGGCAAGGTATCTGCCATCGCTTTGACCTGGGTCATTCGGATCATATCCCGCTTAAACATTTCCACATAAGCCATCAGATGATGGGCAAAAGTAATGGGTTGGGCCCGTTGCAGATGCGTATAGCCGGGCATGATAGTGTTGGTATGGTCATCAGCCAGATCGAGCAGGGTCAGAATCAGGTTGCGAATTAGAGACTTGCAGTCATCGGCAATCTCCTTGACATAGAGGCGCATATCGGTCGCCACCTGATCGTTGCGGCTTCGGCCGGTATGGAGTTTTTTGCCGACGTCACCAATTCGTTCAGTCAAAATGGCTTCGACATTCATATGAATATCTTCCATTGATACCGAAAACTCAACGTTTCCGGCTTCGATATCGATAAGAATCGTTTCTAACGTTTTGATGATCAGTTCAGCTTCGTTGGGATCAATAATATTTTGTTTTCCAAGCATTCGGGCATGGGCAATACTTCCAGTGATGTCCTGTTTGTACAGGCGTTGATCAAAGGATATGGACGAGTTGAAATCATCAGTTAAAAGGTCGGTTTTTTTAGAAAACCGACCTCCCCACATTTTTTTCATTATATTCTATTCCCCTTTTTCTTCAGCGGCTGAGTCGCATTAAAGCACGAACCTTAAGCGGTAAGCCAAATAAATGGATAAATCCTTCAGCGTCCTTATGATCATAAAGATCACCAGTGGTAAAGCTGGCAATTTCGGCATTGTAGAGTGAGTATGGTGAGGTCACGCCAATCAGAATAATATTACCCTTATATAATTTTAAACGAACATTTCCAGAAACTGTTTTTTGGGTTTCATCGACGAAGGCTGTTAAGGCTTCCCGAAGCGGGGTAAACCATTCGCCGTTGTAGGCCAGTTCGGCAAATTTAACGGCTGCCTGTTGTTTGAAACCAAAGGTTTGACGATCAAGACACATGTGTTCCAATTCTTCATGAGCTTTGTAAAGGATTGAGCCACCGGGAGTTTCATAAATTCCCCGGGATTTCATCCCCACCACCCGGTTTTCAATGAGATCAACGACACCGATGCTGTGACGGCCGCCAATAATATTGAGTTGTTCAAGCAGTTCCCGGCCCGTCATTTCGGTGCCGTTTAATCGGACGGGAATGCCCTGTTCAAAGTCAAGACTGACAATTTCAGCCTCATCAGGTGCTTCTTCCAATGGGGTAGTCATTTGCAGTAATTTCTTGTATTGTGGTTCCAGGGATGGATCTTCCAGTTCCAGACCTTCGTGGCTCATGTGCAGAATATTTTTATCCCGGCTATAGCTGTTGCTGATCGACATAGGGACCTTGATATCATGCATGACACAATAGTCCATGGCATCTTCCCGGGACTTGATATCCCAAATTCGCCAGGGGGCAATGATTTTTAACTGTGGTGCTAAAGCACCAATGGTCAATTCAAAACGAACCTGGTCATTTCCCTTGCCGGTGGCACCGTGACAGATGGCTTCAGCGCCTTCCAGTTCAGCATATTTTACCAGCACCTTGGCAATCAAAGGACGGGCCAGGGAGGTGCCCAACAAGTATTTTTTTTCATAAATGGCATCAGCTTGAAGCGCGGGCCACACATAATCTTCGACGAATTCATCGGTTACGTCTTCAATATATAATTTGCTGGCTCCTGAAGCCAGAGCTCTTTCCTCGAGACCGTCAAGTTCAGTACCCTGTCCCACATCGACACACACAGCAATAACATCATAGTCATAGGTATTTTTAAGCCATGGGATAATGGTTGTGGTATCCAATCCCCCGGAATAGGCAAGAATTACTTTTTTCTTCAATTTTATATCCTCCTGATAATTATCTCATTGGTATAATCAACTTAATTACATGAATGATTATACAATCATTTTAAGAGAAAAGCAAGTATAAAAAGAAAAGAAATCACATATATTTATAAATATACATAAAAACGCTTGATTATGCATAGAGAAGCGAGTATAATACAGAAATAATAGATGATATATTTAAGAAACTAACAGACAGACTTCACTTATTTTGGTAAAATAAATATTTAAAGAGTTTACTTGGATAGTATAAAAATAGAATACTAAGATTGTAGATAAACCGCATCTCGATTTTTTGTGGGATTGTGTGACCCGGTTTGCCTAAACTCTTACTATTCTTAAGCAAAGACATTTAAGAAAGGAAGTAGAATAAAATGATTAAAGCATCTGTTATCGGAGGAACTGGTTATGCCGGACAGGAACTGATCCGTATTTTAATGCGGCATCCTGAAGTAGAAGTGGTGACAATCGGAACCAGAAGCTTTTCCGGACAAAAATTCAGTGATATCTATGGAAACTTTCAAGGTATTACCGATCTCGTTTGTGAAGCAACCGACATCAAAGAATTGGCAGAGAAGTCGGATGTGGTATTTTTAGCCTTACCCCATGGAATTGCATCCAAAACCGTTACGGCAGAGGTACTCACAAAAACAAAGGTCATCGATCTGGGGGCTGATTTCCGGATTAAAGATATCGATGTATATGAGGATTGGTACCAAACCGAGCATTTTAACCATTCATTACTGAATGATGCAGTTTACGGATTATGTGAATTGCATCGGGAGGAGATTAAAACAGCCCAGCTTATTTCAAATCCCGGCTGTTACACCACCTGCAGCATTTTAAGCCTGGCGCCATTAATCAAAAATAATCTTATTGATATGGGCAGTATTATCGTTGATGCTAAATCGGGGGTAACCGGAGCTGGCCGGGGAACCGTCACTGATTTGATGTATTCCGAATGCAATGAAACCATCAAGGCTTATAAAATCGGTTCCCATCGACATACTCCGGAAATTGAACAGGAATTGCGGCTCTTAAATGGTCAGGATTTTAATATTCTGTTCACCCCCCATCTGGTTCCGATGAACCGGGGAATTCTGGCCTTATCCTATGCTAAATTAACCGCTGACCTGAGTCTGGAAGCGATCAAGGCGATTTACTGTGAATTCTACAACGACGAATATTTTGTCAGAATTCTGGAAAACCGGATGCCGGAAACCCGCTGGGTGAAAGGAACCAATTTTTGTGATATCGGGTTGACCATTGATCCCCGAACCAATCACGTTATTGTCGTGGGAGCCATTGATAATCTGGTTAAAGGGGCCGCCGGGCAGGCGGTACAAAATATGAATATCTGTTTTGGACTGGCCGAAAAAACCGGCATCGACTTTATTGCCGATTTTCCCATTTAAATAAGCAGTGACAAATCAGTTAATAATGGTGTGATATAAGAATATAGAGTCCGCACCGACAACAGATTAGCAGTTGGTCGGTATGACAGTTTGGTGAAAACCTGACGGATCAGAGATGATTCATTAAAATACGAGGAGCAAAGACATGAAACTAATAAAGACAGGCGGAGTGACAACCCCCCTGGGTTTTAAAACCGGGGGAATCAATTGCGGCATTAAAAAGAACGAAAAAAATGATCTGGCGATGATTTTTTCAGAGGTACCCGGGGCAACCAGCATCATGACAACCACCAATGTTGTCAAAGCAGCCCCGATTCTCTGGTGTAACAAAGTCATGAATAATCCCTACAAGCAGGCGGTGGTGATCAACAGTGGCAACGCCAATGCCTGCACTGGACAAAAAGGCGAGGAAGCTGTAGTCGCCACGGCCAACAAGGCGGCGACGGTTTTAGGGGTGCAGCCGGAGGATGTGTTGATTGCCTCAACTGGGGTGATTGGAGTGATTTTACCGGTTGAGAAAATCCTGGCTGGGATTGAGACCCTGGGGCCAAAATTGGGAAACAGCCCAGCAGACGGCGAGATTGCTGCCAATACGATTCTGACCACCGATACGATAAAAAAGACCATCGCCGTCGAGGTGGAAATTGGTGGGAAGTCAGTAAAAATTGGTGGCATGGCCAAGGGCTCGGGGATGATTCATCCCAATATGGCGACGATGCTTTCTTTTGTGACCACCGATGCAAATATTGAACCGGCCCTGCTTGATCAGTTGCTAAAAGAAACCACTGTTGATACTTACAATATGATCTCTGTGGATGGCGACACCAGTACCAATGACATGGTAGCGGTGATTGCCAACGGGATGGCTGGAAATCTGCCCTTGCAGGAAAATACCCCGGATTATGAGATCTTTAGAGAAGCTTTTATATATGTACATAAAACCCTGGCAAAAAAAATCATTCGCGATGGCGAAGGCGCTTCCAAGTTTGTGGAAGTGGAAGTTCGTGGGACAAAAACCAAAGAGGATGCCCGAAAGCTGGCTAAATCGGTTATCACCTCCAGTTTGGTCAAAACAGCTTTATTTGGGGAAGATGCCAATTGGGGTCGGGTGCTTTGTGCCTTGGGCTATTCCGGGGCTGAATTTGATCCCTTGAAGGTTTCCCTGGTTTTTTCCAGTCAGGCTGGGATGATTACCCTCTTAAACGATGGTGCCCCGATTGCCTTTGATGAAGATGAAGCGAAGAAAGTGCTGTCCGAAACAGATATTTATATTGTGGTTGAAATGGAAGAAGGCGATGAAAAAGCTGTGGCCTGGGGATGTGATTTGTCCTACGATTATGTCAAAATCAATGGCGATTACCGAAGTTAAATAGAAAAGAGTAAATAATGGAAAAATATATTGAAAAGGCCAAGATTCTGATCGAAGCTTTGCCCTATATCCAACAGTTCAAAAAGAAAACCATGGTCATTAAATATGGCGGCAGTTTTATGTATGATGAAGCCAGAAAGCAGTCGGTGATGGATGATATTTCACTGATGCGACTGGTGGGCATCCGTTTGATCATTGTTCATGGCGGCGGCAAAGATATTTCCGGAATGCTGAGTGACTTGGAAATCCAGACCGAATTTGTCGAAGGGTTGCGGATTACCAATGAAAAGGTGGTCGAAATTGCCGAAATGGTCTTATCCGGAAAAATCAACAAGGAGATTGTTCAGCTGCTTCAGAACCGTGAGATGAATGCCGTCGGGCTTTCCGGCAAGGACGGCGGGATGATCAAGGTAAAGAAGAAGTTTGTTAATAATCTGGACATCGGTTTTGTCGGGGACATTATCCGGGTCGATAACCGGCTCTTGAATACCCTGTTAAAGGACGATTATCTGCCAGTGATTGCGCCGATTGGCACGGATAAAACCGGCCAGAGCTACAACATCAATGCTGATCATGTAGCGTATGCCATTGCCAAAGCAGTTAAAGCTGAAAAGCTGATTTATCTAACCGATACCGACGGGGTCTACATGGATCCGGACAATCCGGATTCGATTATCCGGCGCCTTTTCGCTGAAAATGTGCCCAAACTGATTGAAGAGGGGATTATTTCCGGCGGGATGATTCCCAAGGTGGAAAACAGTGTCGATGCCCTGAATCAGGGAGTCAATTCGGTTCATATTTTAGACGGCAAGGTGGAACATTCAATGCTACTGGAATTGTTCACGGCTGCCGGGGTCGGAACGATGATTCGTCGTTCCATTATATAAGGAGGACAATATGGATTTAATAACACGAGGAAGTAATGTGATCATGGAAACCTATAAGCGTTTTCCTCTGGTCTTTGATAAGGGTCAGGGCTGTGTTCTGACTGATCATAATGGCAAAGAATATTTGGATTTTGTGGCTGGGATTGCTGTTGATGCCCTGGGTCATTCCCATCCGGGTCTGCTGGCAGCAATGCAGGCACAAATGGAAAAACTGGTTCATATTTCCAATCTTTACTGGTCCAAACCGGGCATTGAACTGGCCGAAATGCTGACCAAGGCCAGTGGCCTGGATAAGGTATTCTTTTGTAACAGCGGGGCAGAAGCCTGTGAAGCAGCCTTAAAACTGTGCCGGGTGTATGGCAAGCTTAAAAAAGACGTGGAAGCAGTGGAAATCATTGCCATGAATCAATCTTTCCATGGCCGAACTTATGCGGCGATTACTGCTACAGGCCAAAAAAAATACCAGGAAAATCTGGAACCGCTGATGCCGGAAATTTATCATGTGCCTTATAACGACATTGAGGCATTGAAGGCGCAGATCAGCCCCAAAACCTGTGGGATTATTTTAGAACCGATTCAGGGCGAAGGGGGAATCTATCCCGCCGATCCGGACTATTTAAAAGAGGTTCGAAAGATCTGTGATGAACAAAACATCGTGCTGATTTTTGACGAGGTGCAAACGGGGATTGGTCGTTCAGGGAAATTGTTTGCTTACCAGCAATATGGTGTTGTACCGGATGTGGTGACGATGGCAAAAGGCTTAGGGGGCGGGGTTCCCATTGGTGGCATCATTGCCAAAGACCATGTGGCCGAAGTCTTTACCCCGGGAACCCATGCATCCACCTTTGGTGGCAATCCTTTTGTGACGGCCACCGCCAAATATGTGATTGAAACCATGACCGCACCGGGATTTTTGAAGCGGTCACGGAAAAAGGGGATTATCTTAAAGCCCAACTGGAAGCCTTAAAAAAAGAGCATCCGTCTATTAAAGAGGTGCGTGGTATGGGACTAATTGTGGGGGTTCAGATTGATGCCGATTTGGGGGCCATCGTTGCCAAAGCGATGGAAAAAGGCTTACTTTTGATTACCGCTGGTAGCAATGCCATTCGTTTTGTACCACCGCTGGTGGTCACAAAAAAGAAATTGATCGGGCCGTGCAGATTTTTTCTGAATGTCTATAAAAAAATGGGACAAGTCGTCCCGTTTAGACTGTCAAAAACGATAATCGGATACAGACAATCGTTACTTCATGTTGTGACCTGGGGGTCAGACCCCACCCATCGGAGCGGATACGGTATTGCCTGTCCGATTCTTCGCGCAGGCAGTCGCCAAGAAAATGCTTACTTGTAGCTAGCAACTGCCTGCGACCAATGCGAAAGAAGCGCAACGGATTTCGCATGGCGTAGCGAACAACCGATTAATAATTGGTCGGTATGGCCGTTTACCGACAAACTCAACGGGGGTGGCCGCCCCGTTATTTTATTGTTTTTTTAGTATAATAGTTGCCGTAGTGCCCTGATTGATTTCGCTGTTTATGATCAGTTTTCCCCGATGAATACTGACAATGCTGTCAATGATCGATAATCCCAGGCCCGAACCGCCAGTGGCCCGGGAACGGTCACTGCTGATGCGGTAAAAACGTTCCTTGATTTTGTCAAGCTCAGCGGCGGGGATTCCACAACCGGTATCGCTGACAATGATTTCATTAGTGGTTTTACTATGGACGCGACAGCTCAGGGTGATGGTTCCACCAGTCGGAGTGTACTTGCGGCTATTATCCAGCAGACCGCGAATCGCCTGGATCAGCAGGCCTTCATTACCCCGGACAAAGGCGTGGTCACAGGATTCCATGATGTATTGGTGATCGGGATCAATCATCTGACACTGATAAAAAATCTTTTCCAAAAGCGTCGAAATATCCAGAATAATAAAATCTTCATCAAAATAATTGTTTTCAATTCGCGTAATCAATAATAAATCTTCGACCATCTTATTCATCCCCTGAATTTCATCCCGAATCGCTTCAATTGATTCATCCCGGAGTTGCGGATCATTTTTGCCCCAATCGGATAAAATATCAATATAGCCCTGAATCACCGTTAGAGGAATCCGCAGTTCATGGGAGGCATCCGAAACAAAACGCTTCTGGTTATTAAAAGCGGATTCCAGTTTTTTGATCATCTGGTTTAAAGACATGATCAGCTGATCCAGCTCATCCTTGTTGCCGGTTTCTTCGATCCGCACATTTAAATTGTTTTCGGTGATATTTTTAGCGGTTTCGGAGATTTCAATCAGCGGTTTCAGGGTTTGCTTGGTACCATAAATGCCGATTAGAATTATGGCAATCAGTCCGAGAATGCTGATGGCGATCATCAGAATAAACAGGGTAGTCATGAATACATAACTATCATTGAGGTTTTTGATAATCTGGAGATAGATAATATCGCCGTCTTCCAGCACATAGTAGGACCCCAGATAATAGTATTCGATCTGGTTGTAGCGCAACGAGTTTACGGTAATGGTTTGATCGTTGTCGTCATTAAAGCTGAACTCGAATAAATGAAAATTATACTTATCGAGGTTTTCAGCAACCAGCAGATCAGTCAGGATTTCGGATGATTGATAGATATTGCCTTGGTTATCCTTGAGTTGATAGGCAATGAGCGAATTATCCTTGACATAGGGATAAAGTTTTTCTGAAATGAATTCCAGTCGTTGGTCAGCTGGTAAGCTGAGTAGGGCGGGCATGTTCTCGTCCAGGGTATTGATGACGTAATTATTAAAGCGGATCATCGTCGCTTTGCTTTCGTTTAAAATAAGTTGCTGGGAGAAAAAGAAAACCATCAAAAACGAAAGCGTTAATACAGCCGTCAAAGCCAGAATAAAAAAGAACACAATGCGATGATATATTTTTAACGGCTTTTTACGACCGGGAATATTTAGCTTATCGAACCACATAGCCCCGCCCCCGAACGGTATGGATCAGTTTTTCATCAAAATCCCGGTCGATTTTGTCCCGCAGATATTTAATATAAACATCAACAATATTATCACCACCGTCATAATCAAAGCCCCAGACCTTGGTGAGGATCTGTTCCCGGGACTGAACCAGATCGTGGTTCAGGACGAGATAATAAAACAGGTCAAATTCGGTTCGGGATAAACTGATTTCCTGGGATTGGCGCTTAACGCTGAAAGCATCCAGATCGATCTCAATATCTTTAAAAATCAAATGGCTATTTGGTGCGGATTCAGGAGCATTTTTTCGAATATTGGCTTTAATTCGGGCCAACAGCTCGTCAAAATTAAAGGGTTTTGTCACATAATCATCGGCGCCAAGGTCAAAACCGGTTACCACATCATTGGTATCGTCTTTGGCGGTCAACAAAATAATTGGCAGGTGATGATTTTGGCTCTTGATATATTTAAGGACATCATAACCAGAGACCTCCGGTAGCATAATGTCAAGTAAAACCAGATCAAAGCCGGGATGTTGATGATAGGCTTCGATCCCTTCCCGGCCAGTAAACGCCTTAACCGTCTCAAAACCGGCATGCTTAAGCTGCAGTTCAATGATCCGGGATATTTTCTTATCATCTTCAATAATCAGTATCTCTTTCATGGGAACCTCCATAACCAATCGATAAATAAAAAGATAAAAGTAGTACCGACAATGACCCTGGAGTTAGACAGGGTTATCATTGATAAATACCAGGTCGGTACGGTTGGTATCGATTATTCTAGAATAATATCATAGATTCTTTGTTTTATATAGCTTTAAGATTTTGGCTCTATAATTAATCTGTTAGCTTATAATCAAAATTCAAAAGGTGGAAGGAGTCGCTTTATGCGTATATTATTTGTAGAAGACGAAAAAAAAATAACCGATGCACTCCAGGAATTATGTAAAATACAAAACATCGATTGTGACATTGCCAACGATGGGGAGGAAGGTCTGTTATTTGCTCTAAACCCTATTTATGATGTCATTGTTTTAGATATTATGTTGCCGATCAAAAGCGGTATTGAAATTTTGCAGCAGATCCGCGACCAGGGCATTAACACCCCGGTTTTGATGCTGACAGCCAAAGGGACCATTGATGACAAAGTCAAAGGCCTGGATTTGGGCGCTGATGATTATCTGATCAAACCATTTTCTGCTAAAGAGCTGTTTGCCCGGATTCGGGCCCTGGGTCGTCGTCCCGATCATGGGATCAAGGGCGAGACGATTGTTTTTGAAGATGTCAGTTTTAATACCAAAAAGAATATTCTGCAAACTGAAAGCAAAGAATTCAAGCTGTCAGTTAAGGAAGCGAAGATTCTGGAAATGCTGTTAAAACGCCCTAATCAGGTGTTTACCCGGGAACAAATCCTGGATCGGGTGTGGGGCTTCGATAAAGAAGTCAATGAAAATAATATTGAAATTTATGTTCATAACCTGCGAAAAAAAATTGTCGATACCCAGGTTAAAATTGATACCATCCGAGGGGTAGGATACACGCTTGGGAAAAAATAGGTTGGAGAGTTAAGGCCCATGTTTAAAGAAATCAAACGCAAGATCACCATGTTTAATACCTTGATTCTGGTTATCTTCATGTTCATGTTTATCTTTCTGCTGGGTTTTTTAGTAAACTGGAGTCTTACGCTTTCCGGAGAAATGTATTTGACTACGGTGGCCAAGGAAATCATTTCAAACAACGGCCAAACTACCGCTCAACCGATCAATTCCGGGGATTCGGTTCATGATAAATTCGGTTATCAATTTATTATGTGGGACAGCAGCCATGTTGTAAAATCGATGAAGGTCGAAGACCGCAATCTGATTATGATGGGCTACGAGCTGGCGATTGAAAAAAAGGACACTCCGCAGTTCAATCTGCTAATCTCAGACAATGTTGAGTATCGGGTTTATACCTTACCCTATTCCAATAATTCCAACGACTATGTGCTCCAGGTCTTTCAGCAAATTTCGACGGAGCGATCGATTATAGCCTATGTCATTTCATTTTTGTTTTTAATTGGCTTAGGATCGATTGCGGTGTTGATTCCCATCAGCTATTTTTTAGCTGGCAAATCCCTGCAGCCGATTAAAGACACCTTTGAGGATCAGAAGAAATTTATTGCCAATGCGTCTCATGAACTGCGAACCCCGCTGACGGTTATTCAAACCAATGTTGAGGTGCTGAAGCTCAAAGAGGATGAACAGATCAAGGATAACATGAAGTGGTTGAACAATATTGCCAGTGAAGGGGAAACGATGGCCAAACTCATTTCGGAGTTATTGCTCTTGGCCCAGGCTGAAAATCAGCGCCTGGCCATCGACAAGGAAGTATTTGACATATCCTCGATGTGTCAGCAAATGGTTGAGCTGATGACCGAACTGGCCAACGAAAAGGAAATTGAACTCAGTGAGAATATTTCGCCTGGGATCCAATACCGGGGCGATGAAGAACGACTCAAACAGGCGGTCCGGATTTTAGTGGATAATGCCATTAAATACACACCAGTCGGTGGAAAGGTTCAATTATGTCTGGTTCAGGGAAAGCGCCACCTGGTGATTGAGGTTAAGGATACTGGAATTGGGCTTACGGACGAAGAGAAGGCTAAAGTCTTCAGCCGTTTTTATCGGGTTGACGATGCCCGAAACCGGGAAACCGGCGGTGTTGGGCTGGGCTTGAATATCGCTGATTATATTGTCAAAAAGCATAATGGCAAAATAAAAATTGACTCCATCCCCAACAAAGGCAGTACCTTTTCAATTGTTTTGCCAAAAAGTAATCAAAAGCCGGATTCAAAGAAAAACACGATTAAAGGGGATACCCTGCAATAAATAATGAATAAAAATGACCAGTAACAAAAGTTCAATTTCTTTGTTGGCATTAGGATCATCCCGGTCTTCCAGGATGAACTTAAAAAAAAGAAAGAAATTGGGCTTTTTTCGATTATAATAAGAGGTATCAATAACTTAAAATGAAAAGGAAGAACATGAATATTTTACTTTATCAACCAGAAATCCCCCAAAATACCGGAAATATTGCCAGAACGTGTGCATTGACAGAGACGAATCTGCATCTGATCAAACCCCTGGGTTTTTCATTGGACGAAAAACATTTAAAGCGGGCCGGCCTGGATTATTGGGAGCTTGTCAATGTCAGCGTCTATGACTCCTTTGATCAGTTTCAGGAAAAGAATCCTGATGCCAAACTGTATATTCTGACCACTAAAGCCACTAAGTTTTACCATCAAATTGAGTATGATCAAAATGCTTTTTTGATGTTCGGAAAGGAAACCGCCGGGATTCCCAGCCAAATCCATGAAGCCCATCCCGATAATCGCTTTCGTATCCCGATGAGAAATCATGAAAAGGCCCGATCATTGAACCTGTCAAATGCTGTCAATATCGTTTTATATGAAGCGCTGCGGCAGCATGATTTTGCGGGTTTGATTTAGGATGCTATTTTCATGAAAATTTCATGAAAATAGCTGAAAATTACATTACTTTACCATAACAGTATGTTATAATTAATTTAATCGAGATCAGGATGGTACACAATGGATCAAACAGGAAGTAAAGAAAAATTCTGGAAATCAAAGTTTTGGAAAAAATACTCGAACTATTTGTTCTTTGTTTTTCTAATCAGTGCAACAGCAATTGTAATCTTAACACAAGTTGATCCCGAAACCTTTTTAAGAACAATTAAACAAGCCAATGTTTATTGTCTCATTTTGGGGATTGGTTGTGTTTTCATCTATTGGATCTTGGAAGCATATATGCTGCTAAAATTGATGCGGCGGGATAATCCCGATGAGAGCTTTCATTTTGCCTGGACAGTGACCATGGTTGGTCAGTATTATAATCTGATCACCCCCAGTGCCACCGGGGGTCAACCCCTGCAGCTCTATGAAATGTCGAAAAAAAATTATGGAATCGGTTCCGGAACAGCGGTGCTGGTGCAAAAATATGCACTGTATCAGGTAACGGTTACCTTTCTGGCCATTATCGCCACCATTTTTAGCATTACAGCCTTGCACCAGAGTCTGGATGCCGCCAAATGGCTGATTGCCATAGGCTTAATCGTAAACATCGCCGGAGTGGTACTGATCTTTATTTTGGCCTTTAATGCCAATGCTGCCAAAGCGATTATGCTTGGCTGTGTGCGTCTTTTACTGACGCTTCACATCATAAAAAATGCCGAAAAATATTTTGAAAAAGTCAATCACTTTATTAAGGAATACCAGATCGCCATTGATGCCTTAAAAAACCATAAACTGCAGACCTTAAAACTATTTGTTGTTTCAATCGTGCAGATCTTGGTATTCTATTCAGTCAACTATTGGGTGTATCGGTCATTGGGTTTGAATGAAACCAATGCGCTGACGATTATTTCCCTGCAAGCGATTCTTTATGTGGCAGTGGCCTTTGTGCCGACCCCAGGAGCCGCTGGCGGGGCAGAAGCAGGTTTTTTATTATTGTTTGGGCCCATTTACGGACCCGGCAATACTGCAGTCGCGATGATTCTCTGGCGTCTGATTACTTTTTATTTCGTTATTCTCTTTGGTGGGATCTATCTTTCGATTCATTCCATCAGAGTTGGCAAAGAGAAGGCAAAGCAAATTGAAGAAGAGTGTGATGATCAAGTTGATAATCTATAGAAAATATTAAACAACAAGGAGATTTCAGTGAGAAAAATTGGAGTTTTGCAGATTATCGATCATGTAGCTGAAATGTGTATTGAAGCCAATACATTTTTATCAGATGATATGATAGAGGGGCTGCGTCGGGCTAGGCAATCAGAAGAATCTGAAAATGGCAGAGAGATTCTGGAAACCATGCTCAGTAATTTTGAAGTTGCAAAAAATAAAAATATCCCCATTTGCCAGGACACTGGCATGGTGGTAATGTTTGTCACGTTCGGTCAGGATCTGATCATCGAGGGTGGCAGTCTTGAAGAAGCCCTCCAGGCTGGCGTCGCCAAAGGTTATGAAGAAGGCTATCTGCGAAAATCCGTGGTTGCCGACCCGTTTATCCGAACAAATACCGGCAATAATACCCCGGCGGTGATCCATTATCAGGTCGTACCTGGTGATGGCTTAAAAATAAAGATTTTACCCAAGGGCTTTGGCAGCGAAAACACCAGTGCTCTGAAGATGCTTAAACCGGCAGATGGGATGGCCGGGGTTAAAGAATTTGTGCTCCAGACCGTGGAGACTGGCAGTCCTAATGCCTGTGCACCAATTGTGGTTGGGGTGGGCGTTGGCGGTACCATGGAAAAAGCGGCGATCATGGCCAAAGAAGCCTTGAGCCGACCCTTGGGTGAACACAATCCGCTGGAACATATCGAAGCGCTGGAAGAATATCTGCTTGAAGCCAGCAACGCTTTGGGAATTGGCCCAATGGGACTTGGGGGAATCAACACGGTACTTGGGGTTAACGTGGAAGTCTTTCCGACCCATATCGCCGGTCTGCCGGTGGCGGTTAATATCACCTGTTACGTTAATCGACATGTGGAAAGGGAATTATAAAATGGCTGTTGTAGAGATCAGAACACCTTTAACTAAAAAGGATCGAAAAAAACTAAAAGCCGGTGACCATGTGCGGATTTCCGGGATCATATATACAGCCCGGGATGCAGCTCACAAGCGGATGACTGAAGCGCTGGAAAAAGGTTTGCCTTTGCCGATGGATTTTACTGATGAAATTATATATTATGTTGGGCCCTGTCCTGCGAAACCCGGAGAGATCATTGGCTCAGCCGGACCAACCACCAGTGGTCGGATGGATACGTATACCCCGGAACTGCTGGATCGTGGATTGGCTGGTATGATCGGCAAAGGAAATCGAAGTGAACGGGTCATCAATAGTATGGTAAGTAATGATGCCGTTTATTTTGCCTGTGTCGGCGGTGCCGGGGCCTTATTGCAGGATTGCATCAAATCAGTCGAAATCATTGCCTATGAGGATCTGGGAACGGAAGCAATTCGAAAAATTGAAGTTAAAGATTTTCCGGCGATTGTCGTGATTGACATCAAAGGAACCAATTTATACGAAACTGAAAGAAAAAAATTCGCAAATAAGCTATGGATTTAGTGGGAGGAAACATGAAAAAAGCACAAATGGTTATTGAAACATCATTAAGAGCAGGTGGTACTGATCCGATCTTTCGAATCGCCGGAGAAGCGGCAAACCGTACCAAAGAATTGGGACCGGAAGCCGTTATTAATTCAACCATCGGAGCACTGATGGACGATGATGGCGAATTGGTAACATTCAAATCAGTGTATGACACCTTAAAAGGCCTGCCGAATCACCTGATTGCCGATTATTCTGGGTTAGCCGGGCAACCGGATTTTTTAGAAAAGATCACGGAAGCCTGTTTTAAAAACTGTAAACCAGAAGGTTATATTCGGGCGGTGGCAACCCCGGGGGGAACCGGAGCAGTCCGCCATTCGTTCTGTAATTATACCGAACTGGGAGATACAATCTTACTGACAGACTGGTATTGGGTCGCTTATGCGACCATTGCCGATGAAAATCATCGCAAAGTCACAACCTTCCCACTTTATAATGAAGCGGGTGGATTCAATTTAGAAGGCTGGAAAAAAAGCATCCTGGAGCTGCTGGAAAAACAGCAGCGGGTATTAACGGTTCTTAATACCCCAGCCCATAATCCCACTGGCTATACCATTTCCCTGGAGGAATGGAAAGCGATCAAGACCTTTGTCACCGAAACCGCCACCGCTCAGCCGGAGTCTAAAATTATTCTGCTGGTGGATCTGGCCTATATCGATTTTGCTGGCGAAGGGGATGAGGCTCGTCAGTTTATGAAAATGCTGACGGGGATGCCGCATAATATTTTGACCCTTTATGCCTTTAGTTGCTCCAAGGGTTATACCATGTATGGACTGCGAAACGGCGCCATTCTCTGTGTGGCGCCCACCGCAGAGATTGCCGATGAATTTGCCAATGCCTGCACCTATTCCAACCGTGGTAACTGGTCAAACGGCACCCGGGGAGCGATGGAAACCATCACGAAGATTTTCAGTAATGACGAATTATATAATCAGGCAATGGCTGAGCAGAGCTTCTATAAAAGCATTTTAAGACGTCGGGCCGCTGCTTTCGTGGAGGAAGCCAATAAAATCGGCCTGAAAATGGTTACCTATTGCGATGGCTTTTTTATCAGTATCCCCTGTGATAAACCCCAGGAAGTCAGCAGTCGTTTAATGGAAAATAACACCTTTGTTGTGGCATTGGGAAAAGGTCTCCGTTTTGCACCCTGCGCCGTTTCAGAAGAAAAATGTCGCCGATCACCTCAGCTGATTCTGGATGCCATCAAAGAGGTGGAGGCCGTTAACTATTGGCATTAATAATATAGGTGGCTGCGAAGCAAATAAGTGCTTCGCAGGCATCTGTTGTTGTGAATTTTGAAAGGAAAAGAGATGAGAGTAAAAATCGTTGATGTTGCCAGAGAAGCAAATGTTTCCGTTGCAACAGTATCCCGAGTTGTTAATAATATTCCGTTAGTAAACGAAGAAACCAAGGAACGGGTATTGGAAGCCATCAAAAAAACCGGATACAAACCCAATGCCATTGCCAGAAGTCTGAAAATTCAGAAAACCAATACCATGGGAATCATGATCCCGGATATTACTAATCCTTATTATACCGAAATCGTCCGGGGCGCCGAAGATGTTTGTGGCATCTATCATTATAATATCATTTTAAGTAATACCGACTTTGATCCTGAAAAAGAAAAAAAATCGCTGAACGTGCTGGTTGAAAAACAATGCGATGGAATTATCTATGTGGGTAAAGATCTCAGTGACGAAATGCAGGCTGAGTTGATTGATGCGCCCAGCGAAGTTGTTTTAGGTTGTATTCCTGATGACAGTGGCGTGCTCAGTGGCGTTTTGATTAATAATGAAACAGCAGCCTATGAGTTGGCGACTGAGCTGATAAAAATGGGCCACAAAAAATTCATGTTGTTCTTTGATGAGTTGGAAGAAGGCTATATTTATCAGGAACGAAAAAAAGGTTTTATTAAAGCCTTTGAAGAAAATAACATCGAATTTGATGACAGCCGCATCTTAAGAGAAAAACTGAGTCTCTCCGGTGGTTACACGATGATGCAGGAAGCCATTAATTCCGGGATCGATTTCACCTGCGTTTTCTGTTTTAATGACCAGACGGCACTGGGGGCGATTCGCTGTGCTGAAGAAATGGGCAAGAAAATTCCTGAAGACATCAGCATCTGTGGCTTTAACAATTTCTGGATTGCGGAATGGACCAGACCGCAGATTACCACAGTAGCTCAGCCGATGTACGATATCGGCGCGATTGCCATGCGGATGCTGATCAAGCTGTGCGAAAAAGATGGCGATCGGACCGTTAAAAATGTTTATGTACCGCATGAGGTTCATATTCGTGGTTCGGTTACTGAGATTAAATAATAGCCGGAGCTTTTATGAAATACATTGATTGGAAAGAAACCGACCCACAAAAGAATCTGGCCTTTGAAGAATATGTCTTTAATCAAATGGATAAAGACGAGAGTTATTTTCTGTTGTGGCAGAACGATAATGCCGTAATTGTCGGAAAACACCAGAACACCATTGAGGAAATTAATCAGGAATATATCAAAGAAAATGATATCAAGGTTGTTCGTCGCCTTTCTGGTGGTGGGGCAGTTTACCATGATTTAGGAAATCTCAACTTCACCTTTATTGTTAATGAAGCGGGTCAGGAACAGTTTGACTTTCAGACCTTTACCCGCCCTCTGGTGGAAGCGCTTAAAACGCTGGGGGTCAATGCAGAATTCAACAGCCGGAATGATCTTGCCATCGATGGAAAGAAATTTTCCGGCAACTCCCAATATGCTAAACGGGGGCGGATTCTCCACCACGGTACGATCCTATTCAATTCAAATCTGGCTACCATTCAGAGTGCTTTGAAAGTAAAGCAGGATAAGATTGAATCCAAGGGGATCAAATCAGTTAAAAGTCGGGTCACCAACATTGTCGACTACCTGGATGAAGACTATACCCTGGAAGATTTTAAAGCAGCGTTGCTAAAAGCGATGTTTGAAAATGACAATTTGGAAATGATCACCCTTTTAGAGGAAGAAATCCAGGCGATTGAACAGTTGAAAACAGAAAAATATGCAACATGGGATTGGAATTATGGAAAATCGCCTCGATATAATTTGCGAAAAGAAAGAAAATGCGACTTTGGTCTGATTACAGTTTTGCTTCAGGTTGAAAAGGGTGAAATCAAAGAGCTTCACTTTTATGGCGATTATTTTGGCAATGGGGACATTCAGGAACTGGAAACGCTGCTGATTGGGGTTAAACCGACCGAGGAAGCGCTGTCAGAGATCCTCAAAGAGGTAGTGCTGTCTGATTATATTAATGGATTGGATGTAAAAACTTTACTTGACTTAATACTATATTAAATGCAGCAATTAGGCATCAGAATAGCTGGTCAGCGTGATTGAGTTAAATCATACTGCGTTGACCAGTTTTTTCTATTGAGCCTGAAGAAAGGAAGTTCATTGGAATCAAATATTACACGGCTTAGTTATCATGGCAAAGAATTGATTTTGATTGGGACGGCTCATGTTTCCAAAAACAGCGTCGATGAGGTTCGGGAAACCATAAAAAACGAACAGCCGGATTCCATCTGCATTGAACTGGATCAGCAGCGCTACGAGGCCATTAACCAGAAAGACAAATGGTCCAATACGGACTTGGTTCAGATCATCAAAAGCAAACGGGCGGGTTTTATGTTTGTCAATATTCTGTTGTCCAACTACCAGCGTAAGCTGGCCGAACAATTCGGAATTGAATCCGGCCAGGAAATGATGGAAGGAATTGCTTGTGCTAAAGAGTACGGAGCGGAGCTGGTACTGGCTGATCGCAGCATCCAGATTACTTTTAACCGAATCTGGCGGGGCTGCAGTTTATGGGAGAAGGTCAAGGTGCTGTTCTCGATTATTCTCAGTGTGGTGGATGATGAAGAAATTACTGAAGAAGATCTCGAAAACCTGAAATCCGATGATATGTTGACGGCCGCACTGTCAGAAATGGGTTCGGCTTTTAAAGGCGTCAAAAAATATCTGGTCGACGAGCGGGATCAGTATTTAGCCTATAAAATCAAGCATGCTCCGGGACATAAGGTTGTGGCCGTGCTGGGAGCGGCTCACGTGCCGGGGATCAAAGAAGAAATTTTTAAAGACCAGAATATTGCCGAGCTGGAGGTGATCCCACCGAAATCCAATGTTGGCAAGGTGATTGGTTGGATGATCCCGATTATTTTGCTGGCGCTGATTGTGGTAACCTTTATTGCCAGTCCCAGCTCGGGATGGGAGCAAGCTAAAAACTGGATTCTCTGGACTGGTCTGCTGGCAGCGTTGGGCACCCTGCTGGCAGGTGGGCATATTCTATCGGTATTGACAGCTTTTGTAGCGGCTCCAATTACGACCCTGCATCCATTACTGGCAGCAGGATGGTTTGCTGGCATGACCGAAGCGCATTTCCGTAAGCCCAAAGTGGAAGATTTTGAATCCTTGCCTAAAGACTTGGGTAGTATCAAAGGCCTCTGGCGCAATAAGGTGACTAAGGTGCTGATGGTCGTGGTATTTGCCAATCTGGGAAGCAGTATTGGCACCTGGCTGGGTGGGCTTAACATTATTGGGATTTTTATTAATACCTTTTCCTGAGAAGTGAATAATGCTTCCTGCAGGACGTTTAAATATGCATCAGCTTTCAAAAAAACTTGTTAATGTTTACAAAATAATATATAATTAACACCATTAGGAATTTAGAAAGGAGAAACGATGAAAAGAAAATTATTAGGTTTATCACTGGTTGTTTTATTGTTATCAGCATTGATGCTGACTGGTTGTTCTTCCGGAGGATCAAAAACATCAGAAGATGCATTAGCCGATGGCGTGTTAAGTATCGGTGTGGATGATACCTACCTGCCAATGGAATTCAGAGATGATCAAAACGAACTGGTTGGCTTTGATATTGACTTTGCCAACGCTTTAGCTGAAGAATTAGGGGTCAAAGCGGAATTCCAGACAGTAGCCTGGGATGGTATTTTCAACGGTTTAAATGCAAAGCAATACGATGCTATCATTTCCAGCACCAGTATAACACCTGAACGTCTTGAAGGTTTCAGTATGTCTGATCCTTACGTTGCCAACGGGATTGTAATTGTTTCACGAAAAGATGCAACCCCGGTTAAAACATTCAAAGAACTTGAAGGAAAAACTTTGGGTGCTCAGATTGAAACCACAGCTGATATCGCAGCCGAAAAATTAAAGGTTGAAGAAGGCGTCAATGTTGAAATTAAAAAATTTGATGGAATGCTGGATGCATTTGCAGCCCTTCAAGGTAAACAAATCGATAACGTCATCACTGATGTCGGGGTCGCCATGTACTATGTAGCTCAGAATCCTGATCTCTATGTTGTCAGCTCTGATGTTTTAACCAATGAGCCGATTGGGATTACTTCCCGTTTAGCGGACACGGCGACAACCGAAAAGTATAATGAAGCCATTAAAGCTTTGCAGGAAAGTGGCAAATTGTCAGAAATTTCAATGAAGTGGTTTGGTCAAGATATGACAAAAGATATTGACACTGAACTAGTAGTCATTGAATAGGATTATCAATAATTGAATAAATAAATGGAATAGGACTTGGTACAGTTGCTGTGACAAGTCCTGTTCATATGTTTATAGACAGCAGCGTACTGGTAAATGTCTCAAACTTGGCCAGTCTGTATGTGTCAATATACACCTGAGCAAATTTTCGTGAGGGTTGTAGACAAAGTAATTAAGGAGTTAATGTCTTTTTCTGTGATGCGGTATTAGAAGCGTCATCCGAGATGAAAAAGGCTTTGTCTGCAGTCTGACATGGAGCGCTGTTCAAATTTTTTATGACGAAGGGAAGATCAACGTGTTAACTGAAATCCAATTATGGGCAATTTTAAACGGAACCATTGTAACAATTGAGATTGCACTAGTAGCAATCGTTTTTGGTGCGATTTTCGGCGTAATTGTAGCTCTTGGGCGACTCTCAAAAAATAAGGTAGCCAATGGCCTATCCTGGTTTTATATCTGGTTTTTTAGAGGAACCCCTTTATTGCTCCAATTATTCATTATTTATTATGCCATCCCGATAATCTATCTGGATGCAACGGGTATCACATTTGAAGTCAATCCAATGATTGCAGCATTTGTGGCGTTCTCCTTAAATGCCACAGCCTATCTGGCCGAAATTATCCGGGCGGCCATTGAGTCCATCGATGGAGGGCAAATGGAAGCGGCTAAAGCCCTGGGAATGAGTTATCGCCAGGCGATGACAAAAATTATTATCCCCCAAACCTATAAACGGCTGGTTGCTCCTTTGGGTAACGAGCTGATTATGCTGTTAAAAGATACGTCACTGGTATCGACCATTGCATTATTTGATTTGCTGAGAACCACCAAAACAATGGCGAGTGCGACCGGATCGTGGATTTATTACATTTATGCCGCCATCTATCTGTTCTTAACAACGATTATTCAGGTTGTATTTGATATGATGGAAAAGAAACTGGGAATTTACGAAAGATAGGGAAAAAAATATGAGTATGGTAAAATTAGTGAACGTACGAAAGTCTTTTGGAGATTTGGAAGTGCTCAAGGGTGTTAATCTCGAGGTTTCGCAGGGCGAAGTCGTCTGTATAATCGGTGCCAGCGGTTCAGGAAAAAGTACCATGTTACGGTGTCTTAATCATCTGGAACGGATCTCTGACGGAGAAATTTACATTGAAGATGTATTGTCCGATAAACGGGCCAACAATAAAGACCTGATGAAGATTGATCCGGTCACCGTGCAGTCCTTGTGCACCGATTTGGGCATGGTTTTTCAAAATTTCAATCTCTTTCCTCATTTGACGGTACTGGACAATGTGACTATTGCTCCTCTGATTGTCAAGAAAGAGGATAAAAAAGTAGCTGAAACCAGAGCCCTGGATTTATTAAGTATGGTTGGTCTCTTTGAAAAGAAAGATGAGTACCCATCCCGTTTATCCGGTGGTCAACAACAGCGGGTTGCTATTGCCAGAGCTTTGGCCATGGATCCCAAAATTATGATGTTTGACGAACCAACCTCAGCGCTGGATCCTGAACTGGTTGGCGAAGTTCTGGCAACCATGCGGCAATTGGCTGAAAAAGGGATGACAATGCTGATTGTTACCCATGAAATTGGTTTCGCCCGGGAAGTAGCCGATCGGGTTATTTTCATGGATGGAGGGGTCATCTGCGAAGAAGGCACCCCGGAAGAAGTACTGCTTAAT
Source organism: Acetobacterium wieringae (assembly GCF_023700225.1). Classification (NCBI taxonomy): domain Bacteria; kingdom Bacillati; phylum Bacillota; class Clostridia; order Eubacteriales; family Eubacteriaceae; genus Acetobacterium; species Acetobacterium wieringae. The sequence continues at coordinate 2,582,781 of NZ_CP097897.1, read as the reverse complement.
CCTAAAGAAGAGCGAACAAAAAGCTTTCTTAATAAAATTCTATAAACAAATTAAAAAATTGTCGATTCGACAATTTTTTTTTATTTGCTTTACACTACATGTCATGATACAATCATCACATGCAAACTTTTGGAGGGATCAAAATGTTACTGGCAAATTATCATGTTCATTCAGATTATTGCGATGGTAAAAATACCCTTGAAGAAATGGTGAAGGCCGGAATAGCGGCAGGACTTACAAGTATGGGTCTGTCCAGCCATTTCCCCTTACCTTTTGCAAATGACTGGACAATGAAGGAAGAAAATGTCGAAGCTTATCTTAATGATATTAACGATCTGAAAACAAGGTATGCATCACAAATTGAACTTTACTGTGGTATGGAAATTGATTTCTTTATCGATCGTCAGGATATCAGTGATCTGGCTAAAGTGGTTAGGCCCCAGCTGGATTATACGATTATGTCGATTCATGCCATGGGAATAACCACTGGCGATGCGGTATCCTATATTGATGAATCCCCGCAGGACTTTGAAAAAGGCCTAAAAAAATACTATCGGGGTGACACCCGGAAATTTATTAAGGATTACTACCAAAGTATCGAGATCATGGCAAAAACATTTGAACCGGAGATTCTGGGACATATTGATTTAATCAAGAAATATAATCAGAATAATTATTTTTTTGATGAAAATGAGGACTGGTATCAGGAAACAGTATGCGTGTGTCTGGATGGTATCGCAGAAACATCGACCCGGATGGAAATTAACACCGGTGCAAATATGCGGACACCCGGAGTGGGACGTTACCCTTCTGATTGGATGATACCGGAGATGAAAAAACGAAATATTCCGATCACAGTCGGTGGCGATAGCCATTCAGTTGAGGGAATTGTCTATGAATATAACCAGGCAGAAAAATATTTAGCAGAATGTGGCTATCGTGAATATTGGGTACTGAAAAAAGGCCGATGGGAAGCACAGCCTCTGGGAGTGTAGTATGGATAAGCTTGATCGCAATAAAATCCTGTACATTCTCATCGTGCTTGTTTTTTGGGCGTTTTTTGGGGTTGGTATCATTTTAAAGAAAGTAGTGACACTGCAATCAGCATTTCCGATGCCACTGCATTAGAAAATGGCGCAGACGAAAACAACCAGTCGGATCAGGGGCAAATGATGGTTCATATTACCGGGGCAGTGAAACAGCCGGGTGTTGTTTCTTTAAAACCCGAAGCCCGGTTGATTGAGGCCATTGAGCTGGTGGGTGGCTTAACAGAGACGGCTGATGTGGATTCGCTGAATCTGGCCAGAAAAATTCAGGATGAAGAGAAGATTCACATTCCTGCTATGGGCGAGGTATCAGCAACAGCGGTGTCCAGCGAGAATGATAAAGTAAACATTAATACTGCCAGTCTGGAAGAGTTGAAGAGCTTGCCTGGCGTCGGTGATGTGATTGCCCAAGGGATCATTGATTACCGGGAAAAAAATGGTGGATTTAAGCAATTGGAAGAACTAAAGAATGTCACTCGAATTGGTGATAAAGTTTACGACGGCTTATCCGAATCAATTGTGATATGAAAAAGGTTACATACAAACATAATGATAAAAAATTATCAACAAAGATCAAATAATTATTTTATATGTTTACAATATAAAGATATGTGTTATACTTAATAAAACAGTGAAAGGGGTTGGAAATGGAGTTATCAAATCGACAGAAAGAAATAATCGAGATTGTCAAAGAAAAGCAACCCGTGAAAAGCAATGAGATTTCGGAGCTGCTTAATATCAATCGGGCGACGATTCGGCCGGATCTTAAAATACTCACTATGATGGGTATTTTAGAAGCAAAACGAAAAGTCGGCTATTATTATACGGGGCGATCATTGCTTCACATTTTGGGGAGCTATATCAAAACCATTAACGTCATGGACATTCAAACCGAGCCAACAGTGGTTGAGGAAACCTCTTCGATTTATGATGGTATTATTACGATGTTTACAAAAAATGCCGGAACCTTATATGTGGTCGACGGAAAGTACCTTTCCGGGATTGTCTCCCGTAAGGATTTTATTAAAGCCATGATTGGGAGAAAAGAGGTAGAATCGCTGCCCATCCCGATGATCATGACCCGAATGCCCAATATTATTTATCTGGAACCAACGGAATCTGTTTATGATGCCGCTTATAAAACGATGTTTTATGAGGTGGAATCGCTGCCCATTGTCACCAAAGAAATTGACGAAAAGGGTGTACAGCGGTTGGTGCTGATTGGTAAGGTGTCACGAACAAATATTACCCGCTATGTGGTAAACATGGGGAAAAGTGTTGAAGAATGAGGTTGAAACTTGAAAAGCATAGTAATATTCGTTGTTTCCGATACGCCTACCGAAATTGGTGAGCTGCTGGTAAAAGCAGGTACAAGCGTATTTGAAAACTCCATCCGGGAAGTGCGGTTTCATCCCTTTGTGGATGATAAGCTGAGTATTGACTACCTGTTGGATTTGGCAAAACAGGAAAATGGGTTGGTGGTGTATCGCTTTGCTTCAATCGAATTAAAGCATCATATGGAAACCGAGTCCCAAATAAAGGGGGTACCCATCTACGATGTGATGGGCTCGCTGATGGAGACGCTGAGAAGCATCACCGGAGAAGAACCGGTCAGGAACCTCAAATCCAGCCTGGAGCTGGATGCCCACTATATGAAAAAAATCGAGGCCATTGAATTTGCGGTGAAATATGATGATGGAAAAAACACCTCCGGTCTGGATCAGGCGGATATTATTTTGATTGGCGTTTCAAGAACTTCTAAGACACCAATCAGTATTTATTTGGCCAACAATAATTACAAGGTAGCCAATATTCCGCTAATGCCAGAAGTTGAACCGCCAAAAGAATTATTTGAAATACCAAAACATAAAATATTTGGGCTGATTCTGGATCCTAACCATCTGGTCAGTATCCGCTCAGAAAGAATCAGGGCCATGGGGCTCACCGGAACATCAAATTATGGAAGTTACGAAAGAGTAATGTTGGAGTTAGAGAAAGCACAACAGCTTTTCGATAAATTGGAGTGTACAGTCATTGACGTCACATCAAAAGCAATTGAAGAAATTGCAGCGATCATACTTGCAAATATAATCAGGAGGTAGAGGAAATGTCAAAAAAATGGGTTTATTTGTTTAAAGAAGGTAATGCAAACATGAAGGAACTGCTGGGGGGGAAGGGTGCTAACCTTGCAGAAATGACAAACATCGGTTTACCAGTTCCCGGGGGCTTTACCGTAACCACCGAGGCCTGCACTGAATATTATAATCAGGACAAAAAACTTTCTGACGAAATTGTCGGTCAGATCAATGAATACATGAGTATTCTGGAAAAAGAATGTGAAAAAGAATTTGGTAATGCAGATAATCCACTGTTGGTTTCAGTTCGTTCAGGTGCCAAGTTTTCAATGCCAGGAATGATGGATACCATCTTAAATCTCGGCCTTAATGACGAAACCGTGGCCGGTATTGCCAAAGCAACGGATAACGAACGGTTTGCCTTTGACAGCTACCGCCGCTTTATTCAAATGTTTGGTGATGTGGTCCAGGAAATCGGTAAAGAAAAATTTGACCACGTACTGGAAGCCGCCAAAGAAAAAAATGGTTATAAAGACGATACCGAATTGACTGCTGATGATCTTAAAGAAATCGTTGTTGCTTATAAAAAAATTGTTAAAGATGAAACTGGTGAAGATTTCCCGTTAGATCCCAAAGAACAATTATTAATGGCGATCGAAGCGGTATTCAGATCATGGAATAACAATCGGGCCATCAGCTACCGAAACATGAATGATATTCCCCACGACATTGGCACCGCTGTTAATGTTCAGTCGATGGTATATGGAAACATGGGCAATGATTGCGGGACTGGCGTCGCCTTTACCCGAAATCCTGCAACCGGACAGAAAAAACTATTTGGTGAATTCCTGATTAACGCCCAGGGAGAAGACGTGGTGGCAGGAATCCGAACTCCTAAAGATATTAATGAGTTGCAGGATATTATGCCGGAGGTTTTCAAACAATTCCATGAAACCGCCGAATTATTGGAGAAACATTATAAAGATATGCAGGATATTGAGTTTACCATTGAAAAAAGCAAACTCTTTATGCTGCAAACCCGAACCGGTAAGCGAACGGCTGCGGCTGCTATATGTGCCGCAGTGGAAATGGTCGAAGAAGGGCTGATCACCAAAGAAGAAGCCATTTTGCGACTGGATCCGATTGCCCTGGATCAGCTGTTGCACCCAACCTTTGAAGCAGCCGCACTATCAGCAGCCGAATTGCTGGCTACAGGTCTGCCGGCTTCACCAGGTGCCGCCACCGGTAAAATTTATTTTACGGCCGAAGCGGTTTGTACTGCCGTTGCCAATGGCGAAGAAACACTGCTGGTCAGAAAGGAAACATCCCCAGAAGATATTGAAGGCATGTATGCTGCCAACGGGATTTTAACCGCTCGTGGTGGCATGACCTCTCATGCGGCAGTTGTTGCCCGGGGGATGGGAAAATGCTGTGTAGCTGGATGCGAATCCATCAAGGTGGATGAAGCCGCCAAACAATTCACTGTTGGCAATCAGATTTTCAAAGAAGGAGATTACATCTCATTAAACGGAAGCACCGGTAGTGTTTACAAGGGTGGCATCAAAACCGTTACCCCTGAGTTGTCAGGACATTTTGGCCAGATCATGGCCTGGTCGGATGAATTCCGAACCCTGAAAGTTCGAACCAATGCCGACACCCCCAAGGATGCCTCTGTTGCGGTTCGTTTTGGTGCCGAAGGTATTGGCCTCTGTCGTACGGAGCACATGTTCTTTGATGAACATCGGCTACCTAGCGTCCGACGAATGATTCTCTCCGAATCAAAAGAACAGCGGGAAAAAGCCCTGGCGGAAATTCTGCCAATGCAAAAAGAAGATTTTATTGGCATCTACAAAGCCATGGAAGGTCGACCGGTGACCGTGCGTCTGCTTGACCCACCACTGCACGAATTCCTACCCAAAGAAACCAAAGACGTCGAAGCTTTGGCTGCCGATATGGGCTTTGACGTGGAAGATATGATCACCATCATTCAGGGTTTGGAAGAATTCAACCCGATGCTCGGTCACCGTGGGTGTCGTCTGGCGATTACCTATCCGGAAATTGCTGAAATGCAAACCCGGGCGATAATGGAAGTAGCCATTGAAGTCAAAGAAAAAGATGGCTTTAATGTAATCCCGGAAATCATGATTCCTTTAATTGGTATTAACGAAGAGTTAACCTACCTGGAAAAGGTAGTCAGAAACACAGCGGAACTCATTAAAACCGAAAAAAAATCAGATATCGAATACCTGGTGGGAACGATGATGGAAATTCCCCGGGCTACCCTGATTGCTGATCAGATTGCTGAAACAGCTGAATTCTTCTCATTTGGAACCAATGACCTGACTCAAATGACCTATGGTTTCTCCCGGGATGATGCCGGTAAGTTTATTACCGATTATAAAGACAAAGGGATTCTGCCTAATGACCCCTTCCAGAGCATTGACGTCGAAGGTGTTGGTAAACTGGTTGAAATGGGTGTCACCCTGGGCCGTAAAACCAAGCCTGACTTGAAAATCGGTGTTTGTGGTGAACATGGCGGCGATCCCAAATCGATTTTCTTCTTCCACAGTGTTGGACTGAGCTATGTTTCCTGCTCACCATTTAGGGTGCCAATTGCCCGCCTGGCCGCAGCTCAGGCAGCATTAAGCAACAATAAAAGTGCCTTTACTGACAAATAAACGATTATGAAACCCTTCGGGGTTTCTTTTTTTTAGAAAAAGTTCTATAATAAAGAGAAATCAACAAATACAACAATGAATAATAGAAATAGAGGAACACGATGAAAATTTTAGTTTGTGGCGGGGCCGGTTATATTGGATCACATGTGGTCAGGGTGCTGGTGGAGCGGGGGTATCAGGTAGTGGTACTGGATAACTTCTCAACCGGGCATCTGGGAGCGGTACCGAAAGAGGCAGTAATTGAAGAAGGCGATATCCGGGATCGGGTCTTTCTTGGGCAGGTCTTTCAGGCTCATCCGATTGACTGCGTGATGCATTTTTGTGCCAACTCGCTGGTGGGTGAGTCGATGGTAGAGCCGCTCAAATATTATCACAATAATGTCTATGGCACCCTCTGTCTGCTGGAAACCATGGTCGAACAGGAGGTCAAACGGTTTGTTTTTTCATCAACTGCGGCTGTGTATGGTGAACCGGAGCAGAGCCCGATTACCGAGAACAGCACTAAAAAGCCCACCAATACCTATGGTGAGACAAAACTGGCAGTCGAAAAAATGCTGCCGTGGTTGGATCAGGCCCATGGCTTAAAATCGATGACCTTCCGTTATTTTAATGCCGCTGGTGCTCATCCCAGCGGGGAGATTGGGGAAGATCACAACCCCGAAACCCATTTGCTGCCGCTGATTTTAAAAACAGCCCTGGGCCAGCGGGATAAAATCAGCATTTTCGGAGAAGACTATCCCACCCCTGATGGTAGCTGCATCCGGGATTATATTCATGTTATGGATATCGCTGCCGCTCATATTTTAGGGATGGAAAAACTACTGGCTGGTGGCGAAAGTAATATTTATAATTTAGGTGATGGTAAAGGGTTTTCCGTCAAAGAAGTGATTGCCAGAACCAGGGCCATCACCGGAGAAGCCTTTGCAGTGGAGATTGCAGACAGACGAGCCGGCGATCCAGTTGAGCTGATTGCCTCATCAGAAAAAGCCCACCAGGAGTTGGGCTGGAAACCGGCGCATTCTGATTTGGACACGATTATAAAAACAGCCTGGAAATGGCATCAAAACCATCCCCAGGGCTATGGCGAATAAAGCGCTGTTAAAAAATCAGCATGCTTAAAGATTGATCACTCTTCATTGGTGGCATCATAAAACTGAAAACCTCCAGAAAGATTAAATACATTTTTAAAGCCGTGGTTAAGTAAGATGTTCTGGGTTGCATTACCGGTGACACCCTTATTACAATAAGTGATCACTGGACGGTTCTGATTAAACAGCGTCAGTTTGCGGCGCAGATCCTGATGGGGAATGTTCTGCGCTTTTGGCAGATGATCGGTAGTATAGTGTTCAGTTATTCGAGTATCAACGATTTGATAAGTTTCCCCATTATTCAGTTTTTTTTTAAGTCGGCGGGGGTGATCAGTTTTCGTCCATTGTTCAGGGCATTATCCAGAATCATCCCGGTATAATGGATCGGATCCTTGGTGGTGGAAAATGGTGGCGCATAGCCGAGATCCAGATCAAAGAATTCAGCCACGGTGGCCCCATAGGTAATCAGGGTGACAAAAACATCCAGGCGTTTGTCAACTCCTTCGTAGCCGATGATCTGTACGCCTAAGAGTTTTTGGGTGGCCCGATCAGCGATAGCCTTGATCAGCATTTCCCGACCACCATAATAACCTGGTTTGTCGGGCTTGATATTATGGACAATTTCGACATCATAACCTTCCTTAAGGGCTTCTGCTTCGGATAAGCCGGTGCTGCCGATGCTGATATCAAAGACCTTAAAAATGCCGGTGCTTAAGTTACCCGGATAAATCACATTGCCGCCAGTGATATTATCGCCGCAGATCCGCCCGGTTTTATTGGCAGTTGAGCCCAGGGGGCGGTAATGGGGCTTTTTAGTGACCGATGACCAGGTTTCAATACAGTCGCCACAGGCATAAATATCGGTATCAATGGTCATCATCCGTTCATCAACCCGTAGGGCTCCGGTAACACCCAGCAATAAGCCAGCTTCCCGGGCCAGGCTAACATTGGGCTTAACTCCGGTGGCGACAATAATCATCTCACCAGGAACTAGGCTGCCATCTTCGAGAATCACGCCCTGAGCGGTGGCTTCAACCACATTGGCATTTTTCAGGATGGGAATGGCTTTTTGTTTGAGCAACTTTTCCAGATATTGAGACATATCCTCGTCAAGGTTAGGAGTCAGTTTACCGGCCCGTTCCACCAGGGTTACCTGAATGCCGCAGGCTATCAGATTTTCCATCACCTCAAAACCAATAAAGCCGGTACCCACTACCACCGCTGTTTGGGGCTTATGGTTGTTCATAAAGGTTTTGATTTTCAGGGCATCCTGGACATTGCGGAGGAAAAAAACATTGTCCAGTTCAATTCCTTTGATCGGAGGGACAAAAGCCTGGGCGCCGGTACTGATTATCAATTTATCGTAGCGATCTTCGAAAATGGCTCCCGTTTCCAGATTTTTTATAATAACATTTTTATCGCAAATATTAATTTTTAAGACCTCATGGCGGATATGGACATCAATATTGTATTTGGTCTTAAAAAATTCGGGTGTTCGAGGGGTCAATTCCATGATTGATGCGACTTTACCGCCAATAAAATAAGGAAGTCCACATCCGGAATAGGAAATGTCCTGATCTTTTTCATAGATAACTATTTCGGCCGAATCATCATTTCGCCGGGCTTTGGCTGCCGCCGAGGTTCCTCCGGCAACCGCACCGATGACTATAATTTTCATGAGTTTCTCCTTTATTTTAAATCAGTGTCGCTATTCATTCAGTAAGAAAATAACGATTTGTAAATACTATTATCTACATTATAGTCAATCAATGAGGCAAAAGCAATGCTGATTTGGGGAATCCGCTTGTGAATAACAGTAACAAAACCAGCATTTAGGGTAAATTCTGGCTACACGGTCGACAGTGAAAATTTACCCCATGAAATCAGTTTCAAAGAATACAAAAAGTGATAAAATAGTGAAGCTGATAAAATTAAATTATCATCAGTGATCCGGATTACAAGCTGGAAAAAATTTGATATAATGAAAACAGTAATAAAACTTTGAAAAGAACAGATGAGGAGAAAAAATGTTAAAACTCGAAAACATTTCATTTGAAGTTGAAAATGAAAAAGAAATTTTAAAAGATGTCAATTTAACCATCGAAAAAGGTAAATTTATCGCTATCACCGGACCAAATGGTGGGGGCAAATCAACGCTGGCTCGAATTATTTCCGGGGTCTTAAAACCGACCAAAGGTAAAATTACTTTTTACGGTGAAGATATAACCGATTTGTCGATCACAGAACGGGCCCAAAGAGGGATCAGCTTTGGTTTTCAACAGCCGGTGCGCTTTAAAGGGATCACCGTTCATGATCTGATTAATATTGCCAAGGGTGAGGAGCTATCGGTAATGGATGCCAGCCATTTCTTGTCGGAGGTTGGCCTCTGCGCCAAGGATTATATCCATCGGGAGCTCAATGATGGTTTATCCGGCGGGGAAATCAAACGGATTGAAATTGCCACCATCATTGCCCGCAATACCAAGCTGTCTATTTTTGATGAGCCGGAAGCTGGTATCGATTTATGGAGCTTTAATCACCTTATAGATATTTTTCTAAAAATGCATCAGAGTCAGGAAAACTCCATCGTGATCATCTCCCATCAGGAGCGTATTTTAGATGTAGCCGATGAAATCATCGCCATGGTTGACGGTGCCATTGTCAAGCGCGGTGCGAAAGAAAGTGTGTTGCCGGAGCTTTTGCATTGTGAAGATCCCAAAAACTGTTTGAATTGTCATGATATATTGGAGGCATAAGTAATGAACGACATTGCAAAAAAATTATTAAAAGAAGTCAGCGGCTTGGATGAAATGCCCAAAGGTGCTTATAATATCCGGGAAAACAGCAAAAGTGTGGCTAGGCAGTCCAGCGAAAACATAGAGATTGTCAGCAAAGAAGATAAATCCGGCATTGATATTATTGTCAAGCCCGACACCAAATCCGAAAACGTCTTTATCCCGGCCCTGGTATCCTGTAGCGGGGTTCATGACCTGGTTTATAATGATTTCTTTATTGGCGAAAACGCTGATATCACCATTATTGCTGGCTGTGGTGTCAGCACTGGGGATAGCTGTGATGGCTCGGAGCATAACGGGATTCATCGGTTCTTTCTGGGAAAAAATTCGAAAGTCCGCTATGTTGAAAAACACATTGGTGAGGGAACCGGTACCGGTAAAAGGGTCATCGATCCGGTAACCGAGGTGATTCAGGAAGAGGGCAGCTACATGGAAATGGAAACAACCCAGATCAAAGGGGTTGATTCCACCCGTCGCTTTACCACCGCCAAACTTAAAGATGGGGCCAAACTGGTAATCAAAGAAAAACTGATGACCCATGGCGAGCAATTTGCTGAGTCCAAGTTTGAAGTGGATATGGATGGTGAAGATTCCAGTGTTAATCTGATTTCCCGTTCCGTCGCCCGGGATTATTCGACACAGACATTTTTGTCAAAAATTAATGGCAACACCCGTTGCATGGGTCATTCCGAGTGTGATGCAATCATTATGGATCATGGTGTGGTTCGAGCAGTACCGGAAATTACCGCCAATAGTCTGGATGCGACCCTGATTCATGAGGCTGCTATTGGCAAAATTGCCGGCGATCAGATGATTAAGCTGATGACTTTAGGCCTAACCGAAGGGGAAGCAGAAGCGAAAATTATTGATGGTTTTTTAAATTAATTTATACCGATTAGGTGAACCTCTGATTGATGGCATCAGAGGTTCATTTTTATCCGATCTTAAACATGCTGAATATACACGCATCAATCGGGTAATAAATCATGTAATTATTGAATTACATCTGATGGGATAAAAAAGTGATCTAAAAAGAATGACACAATTAATCTGGCGATAAATTATCACTAAACCAGGTTTTACTGGATACATGGATCGGACTACCTGCCAAGAATGGCATGCTTAATGATTAAGGGGAAATGTAGCATGAAGAAAGAGCCAGACGTCAATACCCTTCATTTAGAAGAGCCACTAAAGCAAAACACGCCAAAGATTCGGGTAGGGCTTTTTAAGTATTTTACTAAGCCCTCGACCCTGGGAGTGCTTGTTTTATGTGGGTTGCTTTTCGCGGTTTTATTTTTGCCGCCGGTTATTGGAATGGGCGATGATGGTAGCACTGCGGCGATTATAACAGGCAGTGACCTTTATAATTTGGGAGAACTGACCCCGAAAGAAGCGATGGCTTATTTTCAAAAAAATTGGGGCATCATGGAATATTACAACGATTCTGACAATGGCCAGATTACTTCACAGACACCTTTTCTCAATGCCGCCAGAAATCTGGATCGGGCTTATACCTGGGATGGGCTGTTCGATATGCGTTTTTACGGTGCTGTGATCGCGATTTTTTATTTGATCGCAATGTATTTTTTATTTGAAACGGTCACTTATGGCAAACGGGCCAGGTGGTCCTATGTCATTGTTGGGTTGGGAGTAATCATCTTTGGCGATACTGCCTACACCGCCTGGATTAATTCATTTTACCCCCAGGCCCTCAGTTTTTTTCTGGTGATGATTCTGGGAACGTCGCTGATTCTGATGGGCCAGGAAAAGCTGAATGATTATCTCTTAATCGGCTGCTTTTTTTTAAGTGGATTGCTGCTTTGTCTCTTGAATCAGCAATATGCTCTACTGGGATTGTTTCTGGGAATTCTGGGGATCAGTCTTAAATATGTCAGTGCCGATAAATATTATATCCGCATCTGTGTTGTTGGTGGCAGCCTTTTGATGCTGTGTTCACTGACAGCTTTTTTTGTAATGCCCAATGGACTGACAAATCTTAGTGCCTACCACAGTATGACCCGGGGGGTATTGATGACGGCTGAAAACCCGGAGCAGGCCCTGAAAGAATTTTCAATCAATCCCCAATATGCAGTGCTCACCGGCACCTCATATTATCAGGCGATCGCTCCGGAAACCATGGACAGCCAGGAAATGGAGAGTGCCTTTTTTAGTAAGGTAAACCCTACTGGCGTGGCCATTTATTATCTGGCCAATCCCGGTCAATTGTATGAAATGCTTAATCGTTCGGTGGACAGCAGTTTTAATATCCGGCCAGCCTGGCTGGGAAATTATGAAATAACCCAGGGTTATGCCCCCGGTGCCCAAACCAGTTTTTTTACCCTCTGGAGTTTTCTTAAAGCCAATTACCTACCAGGAAATTTCGGTTTTATTATCATCTGGATGGGGGTGATTATTGGTGTCTATGTCCGCTTTTTTAGGAAAGGCATCATTGAAAAAAATGAGCGCAATACCCTGCGCTTTGTCGGCCTGATGACCTGGCTGTTTATCGGACTCTGGGAATTATATGTGGCCATTATCACTTCGGGAGATGCCGATACACTGGGGCATTTATTCATATTTTCGCTGACCTTTGATCTGATTTCATTTATTATTTTGGGTAAGTTCATTCATTGGATTGAAAAACAATTACGTAAGGTGGATTGGGAGGCCCGAAAACAGGCGTTTTTAAATCGCAACAAGAATAAGCAAAAACAGCGGGAACAGCGGGGATATCGATTATGAAACGGCGCATTATGAGCTTTATCATCGTATTTTTAATAATTTTGCCGATGTCACTGATCGCAGCCACTGAAGTTGTCAACCAGGAAGCTATCGTCAACAGTCCCCAGGATGTGCTGTTGATTTATGATCAGTTGGCGGTGGACACGGTTTATCGCAATAATCTCAGTGAGGTGGAAACCCTGCTGAGTTCGCTGTCGCAAACGGCCGAAATCGTGTCGATGGACGATTACCCTGGCGGGCGGCTGTTGGCTTATCAAAAAGTGATTGTCCTGAAAAATACCCAAAACACCATCAATAATCCGGCCCTTATTGCGGATTGTCAGAACTATTCCGGAGCAATGGTTTATATTGGTTTTGCAGCACCGGAATTGGTTCCCGGGCTGGCGGGTTTTCCCGTCAATCGTCAGCTGGGCCGAACCGTTTCGGTGAACCTCAATGGCTTGGCCATCAACAGTATCTGGATCGATGAGTTGCAGGTGATTGATGCCACACCGGATTCTGGCGAAGTCACCATCGGAGTTGGAACAGCAAGCTATCCGTTTGCCAAAACCAGCGGCCAGCTGACCTATGTTCCGACCTTTATCGGCCAGCCGGGGTTTACCCTGGGATTGGGAGAAGTACTCAAAGACTGGTTTGGACGAATTAACTCAGTCCATATGACCCTGTTGATTCCGGATATCTATCCTTTTTCGGATCTGAACATGGTGATTGAAACAGCTGATGCTTTTTACGCCAATGGCATCCCATTTACGCTGGGGGTGGCACCGTTAGATGATAATATCGATTATCCGGCGATGGCCCGATTTTATCAGGTGCTCCGCTATGTACAGTCAAGAAATGGAACCATCTTGATTCACCGCCCCAGTCCGGCGACGGTGTCCGATAGCAGCACGGTGCTATCGGAAAAAATGTATACGGTTATTGCGAAGATGGTGGAAAATGGGGTGTATCCCTTGGGACTGGTAACTGACGAAAGTTTGTTTTTTGATGCAGTCGATGCGGTTAATCCCCTCAATTTATTTTCATCAGGGATAATTATGTCGGATACCAGCATCGCTGCGCCGGGGCCAAAAGCAAGCTGGGCCCTGAATTCAGCCAGTATGGCAGTGACACTTGAAACCGTAATAAATAGCAGTAGTCAGAATCGTAATTTTGGCAACTACCCCATCAATACCACCATTGTCATGGCGCTGCCAGAAAATGAGGACGTGCTGACTGCACAGCTGAATACCATCAATCAAAAATGGCTTTCTCTGACGAACTATCAGCAGCTGGACAATCAGTGGACCATCGGACAGAATACCGTCGTTAGTGGCCCGGCAGGGATTTGGGTCAATGGCCTTCCGGTTTCGCTGGTATATGACGAGGAACCCATCAGTGATGATTACGCATACCAGAAACCCCCGGAATACAGCCTGGAAAAAATTTTTACCGCAGGCAACGCCTTTTTACTGACAGTGGTGGGAATAATTATTGTGGTTTTTATCATCATTGTGGTTTTCAGCCGTCGGGTCTATCTCAGCAAATTCCGAAAAGTGGTGGATCAGGAGCAAGACGATCAGCCAGTTAATCAAAATGATAAAAAGGAGGGCAACACCCCATGAACGTATTTGATTATATAATGGTGATCAATATCTTTTTAATCTGGAGTCTCCTGTTTGTCAACATTGTCCTGATTGTGGCCGGATATGTTTACTATCTCAAGGTGGAACAGCAGAAACCGCCAGAAATATCCGGGGAGTACCCCTTTGTTTCGATTATGGTACCAGCCCATAATGAAGGGGTGGTGATCGTCAAAACGGTGGCAGCACTGTTGGCCTTTGATTATCCCGAGGATCGCTACGAGATTATTGTGATCAATGACAACTCATCCGACAACAGTGCCGAGCTGCTCAAAGAAATCCAGGACGATAACCCCGGTCGCAATCTGGTTGTTATCAACACTGATAATATTACCGGTGGCAAGGGCAAATCCAATGCCCTGAATATCGGCTATCAGCAGGCTAAAGGCGAGTTTATCGCCATTTATGATGCCGACAATACTCCGGAACACAAGGCTCTGAGATATCTTGCCGCTGAACTTAAGGCCGACGATTCGCTGGGGGCTGTGATTGGAAAATTCCGCACCCGGAATAAGGAGGTCAATCTGCTGACCCGCTTTATCAATATTGAAACCCTCTCTTTTCAGTGGATGGCCCAGGCCGGGCGGTGGCAGCTGATGAAGCTGTGCACGATTCCGGGAACCAATTTCATTCTGCGCCGAACCATCATCGAGGCCATCGGTGGATGGGACGAAAAGGCGGTGGCAGAAGACACCGAAATCAGCTTTCGGATCTATTTAATGGGCTATAAAATTAAATTCCAGCCCAAGGCGGTGACCTGGGAACAGGAACCCCAAACCCTGGGGGTCTGGTTTAGACAGCGAACCCGTTGGGTCAAGGGCAATGTTTATGTGCTGATAAAAAATATTGGTTATCTGGTTGATAAGGATGCCAGGAAAATCCGCTTTGATATTTTTTATTTCTTATCCACTTACTTTTTGCTTTTAACGGCACTGGTAGTGTCGGACATCATCTTTTTTATGAATATGGCCGGACTGGTTTCCACTTCCATCCAGGGATTTAGCAACCTGCTCTGGTTTACGGCCTTTGTCATGTTTGTTTTGGGGGTGTTTATTGCCCTGACAACGGAGAAAGGCGAGATGAGTGTCGCCAATTTCTTTATCATCGCCCTGATGTATTTTACCTATTGTCAGATGTGGATCATCGTAACGGTATATGGAGTCTTTCAGTATTTAAAAGACCGGATTAAAAAGCAGGACAGCAAATGGTATAAAACCGAGCGCTTCCAGGGCTGAAATAATAATCAATGGATAAGTGATTGCGAAGGTAGCATGAGCTTTGGATCCAGTTTCGCACGAAACAATTTTTACACTGTACGGCGGACAGTTCTATGAACTGTTCGCCTACACGTTACAAAATTGTTTGTGGAAACTGCACCCAAAGCAATTCTTGTTCGATGTTTTTAGTTTCGCAAATGCCTAAATTCATGACATAAAGGAGGAGAAAATGAAACGATCGACGATTACAATAGTTTTGCTGGTTTTGCTGTTGGGGCTATTGATTGAGCCGGCCAGTGCGGCCAACTATGGTGGGGTGCCCCAGTCTGATCTACGGACCGAACCCCAGACCTTTGTCACCAGTTTTTCGGATCAATCGATGAAGGGTTTGTTTTCGACTGCCGAACAAACCTTCTGGATTGCCAAAGACTGGGATGTGGAAACCGTCCTTTTGCATCTGGAATACCGGGCCACCCAATTGGCAGACACCCAGCTATCCAGTCTGACGGTGGCCATTAATGGGACATATTTTTATTCATTACGGCCGGCTGATAATTCCGGCAGCCGGCATGGCATTGATATTTATGTACCGCTGGAGTTGCTCCAGCAAGGTTACAATAATATCCGGATTGATGGCTATATGCGAACCCAGAATGCCCTGCCCTGTGTGGATGATGTCAGCGAAGCTAACTGGTTGGATATATTCAAGGAATCAACCGTTTCGGTACGATTTGATAAAAACGCTTTTACCACCAGTATTGCCGCCTTCTATAATCGTTTTTTTGAGGTGGATGCTTTGCGCTATGGAGAATCGGCTTTTATCATTTCGGATTCAGACAGTCCGGCAGAGCTCAACGCAGCTTTGTTGGGAATTTCCGGGATATCCAACCAGACGATTTATACGGACGGGTATTTTCCGATTTTAACATTTAGTGATCCTGCAGGGAATCTTTCCCGGAACCGTATCATCATTGCCCGGTATGACCAGTTACCGGAAAACTACCGGAACCAGGCTGACCAGAACGGTATCGATGATGAGAATGCTGTGCTGGTTTTGCTTAATGAAGGGTCAGGAATTAATACCCTGATCATTACTGCCAAAAACGACGTGGCCCTGATCAATGCCGGTAGGATGTTGGGAAACCCGGCCTTGATGAACCAGTTGCAGGCGCCGGTAAAATTGCTGGGAAAAACCGAAGATATTAAAACCGAAGTCTATGAAGCGGAAACCTATATCAGTTTTGCCGGTTCAGAAGGAAGCTATTACAATGGAGCCTTTCATCAGGTCAAGGAGTTTACCATCAATTACCCGGCCAACCGAAGTCTGACCAATGCCAGTGAATTTTACCTGAATTACCGCTATTCAGAAAATCTCGACTTTGACCGGTCGCTGATGACGGTATCTATCAATGATGTTCCCGTCGGCAGCAGAAAACTCTCTCAGAGTAAGGCGGGCGGCGATGAGGCCACCATCCCGATTCCCATCGACATTGATATTGGTAGTTCCTTCCAGGTCAAGGTAACCTTTGATCTGGAAATAAAAGATCTGTGGTGCAGCTTGCGGCAGGGGGACATGCCCTGGGCCTACCTCACGCCAAACACAATGTTAAAAATTAACTCCGTGACCAGTCAGGATCTGATTTTTGAAAACTATCCAGCCCCCTTTGTGACTGATTACAGTTATAATGCGGTCAGTTTGGTGGTGCCGGATCAGCTGGATGGTGAAACCGCCAACCTGCTGGCCAAAATGTTTCGGGTGATGGGACGCTATACCAGAGGAAATACCGGGGAGTTAACGGTTCTTTACCCTGACGAAATGAATGAAACAGCACTCTATTCTAATATTATTGCGGTGGGAACCTACCAGAATAATAGTTTTATCAAGAGTAACAATGACAAGCTGTACTTTCAATTTGGCGAAGATGGCACCACCTTCTTGTCCAATGAGAAACTGGTCATCGACCCAACTTACGGCAAAACCCTGGGGTCGGCCCAGCTGTTGACTTCCCTGTACAGCAAACCCGGTCGGGCCAGCCTGATGGTGGTGGCCCCGAATCAGACCGGTCTGGTGGCGATTGGCAATAATCTGGGCGAAATGAAAAACCTGGGGCGATTATCGGGGGATGCTGCGTTAGCCGATACCAATGGCAATGTCCAGAGTTATCGCTTTAAAGCACCGAAAAATCCCACCATTGCGGTGGTACAGCAAATTTCGGTAAACCAGGAAGCCCAGATTTTTCTGCTGGTCAGCATTATGGTTATTATTCTGCTGGCAGCAGGTCTGATTATGGTGGTAAGGAAGAACGGCATTGAGCTTAAGAAGGGAGGTTGGCGAAAATGAAAAATCGGGATCATGTATTATCTGATCTGGGGATTGTATTTTTTCTGGTACTGACCTTCGTCACCATTACCTTTACCGCCCAGGATGCTGACCATTATGTTCAAAACCTGGTAATGTTGAATGTGACCTTTCTGGTGATCTTAATTACTTATTTCAGCAATATCACCCTGGGTCTGGTGACCAACGGCGTGGTGATATTTTTCTATATCTCCTATACGATTTTTCTGGTGCTGGTAAATGGTGAGCCGCTGACCGCCTCCTCCTATTTCTGGATTGTGCTGTTGCCCCTGTATACCTATGTCGTCAGCTTGATGACCAGCAGAAATCAGGCGCTACAGAATCGGGTTAATGAACTTGAAGATGAAAATGTCAGCTTATCGACGGTGGATCCGGACACCGGCCTGCGAAACTTTCGGACCCTGGTCAGCGATGCCAAAATTTTTATTGGGATGTCAAAGCGGGGACAGATCGAGTTATCCCTGATGATGATCAAATTTCGGCACTATAAAGAGATCAAACGAATTCTGGGTGAAGAACGGCTGCCGTTGTTCATCCGCCAGATGACTGAGGTTATGCATCGCAGTCTCCGGGCGGAGGATACCCTGTACCTGATTGAAAAAGAGGATATCACCTTTGGTCTGTTTTTGATTACCGATACCGCCGGAACCAAAATTGTTGAAAAGCGGATCAGAGATCATATGAAAACCGAAGAGTTTTATACCATTACAGCCCCCTACGAGGTGGAAATTGATTTAAAAATCGGGGTTTTTCATTGTGACAATTGTAAGAATGGCGAGATGGTTTCGCCGCTGGAATTTATTGAAAAGGCCCGAAAAGAAATGGAATACGATGTCGGCTAAGGGGAAAACCCGGAGATTGCAAAAGACCAGTTATTGCGTCACAATAGCTGGTCTTTTTATTATTTATTAAAATAAGCCGCAATGGCCTGACAGATGCGCAAGGCGGCCTTGCCGTCGCCATAGGGGTTGACAGCCTGGGCCATGGTCTGGTAAGCCAGAGGGTCATCCAGCAGATGCTGGGTGATCCGGATGATATTGGCTTTCTCGACCCCGCCCATGACAACGGTTCCGGCGGCGACGGCTTCCGGGCGTTCGGTTTCCTTACGCAGTACCACCACTGGTTTTCCCAGAGCCGGAGCTTCCTCCTGAATGCCGCCGGAATCGGTGAGCACTAGATAAGCCCGGCCCATCAGGTTGGACATATCCCCGTAATCAAGTGGTTCAAGAATATGTACCCGGTCAAGATCTGCCAATAGTGGCAGTGCGGTTTTGGCAATTTGTGGATTGGGGTGCATTGGAAAGACGACTTCCACATCCGGATTATTCAGTACCAGTTCCCGGATGGCCGAAAAAATCTCTACCATCGGGGCACCAATATTTTCCCGGCGATGGGAAGTCAATAAGATGACCCGGCGTGTATCATAGTCAATGGCGTTAAGGAGCGGGTTGGCAAAATGGTAGTTGTCCTTGACGGTCATTAATAAGGCATCAATGACCGTATTCCCGGTAATGACGATCTGGTTTTCGGGAATGTCTTCGCAGATCAGATTATCCCGATTGCCGGGGGTCGGCGAAAAATGCAGATCCCCCAGCTGACTGATCAGGGTGCGGTTCATTTCCTCCGGGTAGGGGGAGTACTTATTTTTGGTTCGCAAACCAGCTTCGACATGGCCAATCGGGATTTGTTCATAAAAAGCCGACAGGGCTGAAGCAAAGGCCGTGGTGGTATCGCCATGAACCAGAATCATATCCGGGGATTCAGTCTCAAGAATTGGTTTCAGTTCATTGAGAATACTGGCCGTGAGATAACAAAGGGTTTGACCGGGCTTCATCAGATTCAAATCATAATCGGCGGTGATCGCAAAAAGTGCCAGCACCTGATCCAGCATTTCCCGGTGCTGGGCTGTCAGGGTGACCAGGGTCTGAAAACGGGGATCTTTTTTTAAGGCAATCACCAGAGGCGCCATTTTGATGGCCTCCGGCCGGGTTCCAAAAAGAATCATGACTTTAATTTTTTTCATTTTACTCCCTCTCATCATGTTTGTCATATCGTCGAAGCGTTCACTTGTTATAAACCAGACCCAGCAGAGCCTGGAGGTTGTCGTAGGAATAGGCGTTATTGTTGTAGCCGAAACCGCCGTATAAGGGACTGAGGGGATCGCTGTTCTGATGCTTTTTAAGCTGGCTCAGGGCGTTGCCGGTCAGGAATTCATTCCCCAGGGCAGCCCCGATCTGAGCAGCCAGGCCGTAGGCGGCTGATGACTCCTGAGTATCCAGGGTGGCCCCGGTTTGGGAATCATAATTGGAATAAAGGGTTCCGCTAGCGGTACGCTCTTCCAGCCAGTCGATGGACTGCTGCGAATAAATCCCGACATGAGCCAGATTTAGCATCACCATCAGGCTATCCAGAATGTTTATTTTTCCATCAGCATCGGTATATATTCTTTTAGAGGGATCATAGCTTTTATGGTAAAGTGGCAAGCTTTCACTAATAAAGCTACCCAGTAGAATCTCTTGGTTGGTGGTGACTGCCGCGGCCATTTCAGGCTTGGTCGCCGCCAGCGTCTGGATGGCCGAAAGATTGATATAGGCCACCTCCACGGTTTTATCCTGAGTGGGGTTGGTACTGCTGTAATAATTAACCAGGTAGCCGGATTGAAATCCCTTAAAAGGCAATTGAGTTTCCAGGGTTTTAAAAATTTTTGCGGCGGCATCATTATGAGGCCATTGGTTTTTGGCCAGAGCCAGGGTCTGGTAAATCCGCAGATCATCAATGGTGGCTGAGACGTCGGTGATCGGATCACTGTTTTCAACGATCCGCCACAATAAGATATCATCAACCATCAGATAATTTTTAATATAGTTGGCAGTGTCGTTAAATAGTTTTTGATCACCAGTTAAGCGGGCATATTCCAATAACAGTCCCATCGATTCAGAAAGTACTTCATGACCAGCTGATAAGTCCCCGGTTTGGGCAGTGCTCTGATAATTGGTGTAAATACCGCCATATGGTGAGGTCAGGTGATCGTCGATAAAGGCCCGACAATTAAGCGCTTCCCGGGAAAGCGGGTCGACTGGAATCAGCGGTTCCGAAACAAGGGTGGTGTAATTAGCCAATTTAGTATTATCCTCGGTGTGGGGCAGAAAATTTCCCCAAAGCAAAACAATCAAGCCGGTCAGGACAACAAAGACAAACAATCGTTTAAGCGTTTTTGCCATGTTTTAGCTTCTTTCCTATTTTTGAAGAACTGCGCAGCATCACTTTACGAACCAGGTTGACCGTTGAAGAAATCATAATGATCCCCACGGCCAGGGCACCCGAAATCAGCAGGGTGTGGACCCCGGTGGTGATGCCAAGATCCATTTCGCCGTTGATAAAATAGAGCATCGTATAGTAAATGCCACCACCGGGAACCAGTGGAATCAGGGCTACCGCCAAATAAATGGTGGTCGGCGATTTGGTCAACCGGGCCAGCACCTCAGCATAAAGGGAGATGGCAATGGTAGCCAGCAGATAGAGAATGACATCATTGCTGATGACCAGCTGAAAAACCACGTAAACCAGTTGGCCCAGCAGCCCTCCCAAAGCCGAAAGCAGCAGCTTGTTGCGGGGAATATTAAAGACGATGGCAAAGGCCAGGGAGGCTCCAAAGGCGTATAAACAGGGTGTGATATAATTCATTTTCAACCTCCCCAGAATGGTCGCAACAGACTTAGTGGAACTGCAACCCCGGCGGCAATGGCGGCGCCGATCAGCAGTGCTTCAATGCCTTTGGTCAGTCCGGAGAGATAGTCCCCGGCAATAATGTCCCGGATCGAATTGGTGATCGCCAGCCCGGGTACCAGGGTCATAATCGAACCGATAATAATGGTGTTCATATTGGTGGTCAGACCCAGTCCGGTGGCGGTTACCGCCACCGTGGAGGCGATGAGTCCACCAACAATATTGGTAAAAAAAACATTGGCTTCAAAGCGTCCCATAATATCCATTTGCAGTTTAATGCCAATACCAATCAAAAATCCGATTCCGCTATCGACCAGGCTGCCGCCAAAAAAAAGCGTGAACATCTGGGAAATAAAGGCAAAAGCCAGGACATGAAGATAATAAGGATAAGAAGGGATGGTGTCGATGCGCCGGATTTCTGCGATCAGGTCTTTGTAGTTGGTGGGTTCATAGCAGATCTGACGGGATAAATGATTAATTTCCGAGACCTTGGTCAAATCAATTTTACGGGTGTGAATTCGTTGGGTTCGGGTCAGGGGAACCTCCCCCTCCAGGGTAACCGAGAGTATGATGGTGGTGGGCACAACAAAAATTTCTGCTTCTTTGGCGCCCAGGGCAATACTGATCCGATGCATCGATTCCTCCACCCGGTAGGTTTCAGCACCATTGGAAAGGAGGATCACTCCCATTTCCATGGCTACATGACTGAGCTGGGTAATGGTCATTACAGTTCGTCCTGGATGGCGTCAAGAATCCGGTGGGCGACCGCATCCTTGGACAAAAGAGGCAGGGCTTCGGTTTTTTCCAGGGTGATAATTGTCACCCGGTTGGTGGTGGTATTAAACCCGGCGCCTTTTTCCTTTAAATTATTGGCCACCATCATATTCACATTTTTGAAATAAAGCTTTTCCTTGGTATTTTCGATCATGTTTTCAGTTTCCATCGAAAAACCGCAGATAAACTGGTCGGGACGTTTCTTTTCACCGATGGTTTTTAAAATATCAATCGTTGGCGTCAGATGAATGACTGTCTTTCCATCCCGTTTTTTGATCTTTTCCGTGGCCACATCGCTGGGTTTGAAATCCGCAACGGCAGCAGCCTTAATAACAATATCGGTAGCTTCAAAATGATCCATTACCTGGGAGCACATGTCACTGGCGGAAACAACCGGAACAACAGTGACAAAGGCCGGGGGTGTGATGGCGGTTTTGCCGGTGATCAGGGTTACATTGGCACCTCGCAGCATCGCTGCTTGGGCCAGGGCATAACCCATTTTACCGCTGGAATGATTGGTGATGTAACGAACCGGATCGATGGCTTCACAGGTGGGACCGGCAGTGATTAGGATGTTTTTGCCCTTAAGATCATGGAAAAAGGCAATTTCCCGAAGAATATGGTTGATCAGTAGTTCTTCATCGGGAAGTTTGCCAGTGCCGACATCCTTACAGGCCAGCATCCCCACCGCCGGATCGATGATCTGATAACCCAGTTTTTTGAGACTGTTCAGATTATTCTGAACAATCGGGTTTTCGTACATGGCGGTATTCATGGCTGGGGCAATCAGCTTGGGACAGTGACAAGCCATGATGGTGGTGGTGAGCATATCGTCAGCAATCCCGGCATTGATTTTTCCAATGACATTGGCTGAAGCGGGTGCCACCATAAAAAGATCGGCCCGTTTGGCCAGACTGATATGGGCCACATCATAACGGATATTGCGGTCAAAGGTGTCCACAATACACTTATTACCGGTTAAACTTTCAAAGACCAGGGGGGCGATAAATTCCTGGGCGTTTTTGGTCATGATGACTTGAACATCGCAGCCCATTTTGGCCAGACTGCTGGCCACATTGGCCATTTTATAAGCGGCGATGCTTCCGGTAATACCCAGAACAACGGTTTTATTTTTTAATAGATTTTTCATCGGCTTTCCTTTTCCAACTGTTTTCATTAATTTTCATAATCATTATACCAAACCCGGGGGCCAGAAGTAAATCCAGGATCAAAGTAAATTTTTATTGAAAATAAATAAAAAAGACGTTAAAATATAGATGCATTGTATCCGGCTTGACTGGAACGATAGCAGGAGGTAAAAATGAAAAATATCAAGACCAAGGATTTGGTCAAGTTATCCTTTTTTGTGGCGATTATCGTTTTGTTGGCAGTTACCCCATTTCTTGGTTATATCCCGCTGGGATTCACCCGGGCGACCATCATTCATATTCCCGTCATTATTGGCAGCATTATGCTGGGGCCGTTTTATGGTGCTTTTCTGGGATTTGTTTTTGGACTGACCAGCCTGATCAATAATACCTTTAACCCGACGGTGACGTCCTTTGTGTTCACTCCCTTTTATTCGCTGGGAACCTATTCCGGTAACTTCTGGAGTCTGGTGATCTGTTTTGTTCCCAGAATTCTGGTTGGTGTGGTTCCTCATTATGTCTACACAGGCATGAAAAAGATAAAAAACAACGATGTCTTGGCGCTGGGCTTTGCCGGGGTAGCCGGATCGCTGACTAATACTCTACTGGTGATGAATTTTATTTATCTGTTTTTCGGACAGAGCTATGCTGAAGCCAAAAATGTGGCCGTGTCCACCTTATACGGTGTCATCCTTTCGGTTATCGCCATCAATGGTTTGCCGGAAGCGATTGTAGCGGGAATACTCACAGTCGCCATTTGTAAGGCGTTGTTGCGGTATACCGGAAAACCGGCGCTGCAATAAGTCTTGGTACATAAATTTTAAATTTGCAAAAAAACTGTTTTGGGTTTACTCCCCGGAGCAGTTTTTTTATTTAGTAAATCGGTTTTATTACTTTGCGATCCCGTAGAAAAAATATATAATGGGTATAAAATACCAGAAAGCCAAAAAGGAGTTGTGATGAAGAAGATTAACAAAGTTCTTGGTTGGGTATTGGTGTTAATGATGGTTACTGGCTGTTTTGGCACCACCGCCTTTGCCGCCACCGTCAACGACGATCAGACCATCACCCTTAAGATCATTCATACTAATGACACCCATTCCCGTTATAGTTACAGTGTTAAAAACAACACCATCGGTTATGCCAAGCTTAAAACCATCATCAATCAGGAAAAGCCCGATCTGGTGGTGGATGCCGGGGATATTTTTCATGGCCAGTCCTTTGCCACCATCGAAACCGGCGGTTCGATTGCCGAACTGATGGCAGCGGTGGGTTTTGATGCCCTTGCACCCGGCAATCACGATTTTAATTATGGCAGCGCCCGGTTACTGGAGCTGAGCACCATGGCCAATACTAAAATTTTAGGCAACAATGTGACCTATAGCGAATCCGGCAAGCCCTTTTTTAGTGACGATTATCTAATTAAAGACATTGTTGTGGATGGTGAAGTCATCCGAATTGGTGTCTTTGGATTGATCAGCCCGGATATTTACTCCGATACGGCCCCGGCCAATGTGGCGGGGTTGACCTTTGGTACCCGGGAATCGGTGCTGGTCGCCGCTCAGCAATCGGTGGCGGCGCTGGAAGCCCAGAACTGCGATGTGATTGTTGCCCTGACCCATATCGGTGATTCGGATAATGGCACCTTAATGCGCAGTGATGCCATCGCCGAGGGCGCCCCGGGAATCGATGTGATTGTTGATGGTCATACCCATGATGTCGAAAACCGCGAAGTCAACGGCACCCTGATTGTTCAGACTGGCTGCTACTCCAGTGCCGTGGGTGAGGTTGAATTGACACTGAAAAAAGCAGTGGCGCTGGCGGGCCGGATCGAAGTTCCGGAAGCGGAGAATTGGGAAGTAGCACCAACCGAAACAGTAGCAGCCAGCGAAACCGCAGCGGATGACGAAATCACGGCAGAACTACCTGAACTGGAAGTGTCAGAAGAAATCCCAGCGGAAGCTGGATGGGAAGCAAGTGAGAGTGATGAAACCGACGTCGAAGGAATCCAAGTTTCAGATGAAGAACGTATCGAGTCGCCGACGCCAGAGATTCAACTTGATGCGACGGAAGTTACCTATACGGTTGTGAGTAAAACCGAAAACCTGACGACCGTTGCTCAGGCAACCGATGAGTTGATTCCCGCTGACCCAACGGTAACAGCCTTAACAGCAGCGATTGAAGCTCGGGAAGATCCCATCAAAAAACAGGTGGTTGGCAATACCCCGGTTAAACTGGGCGGTGCCACTGAGGATATCTGGCAGGATGTCCGGCTGGGTGAGTTGAATCTCGGTCGAGCCTTATCTGATAGCTATCGCTTTGTTACCGGTGCTGAAATTGCTGTGGAAAATGCCGGGGGAATCCGGGCCCAGATTCCAGCCGGGGAGATCACCAAAGGTCAGGTGATCGACGTCCTACCCTTTGGTAATTATCTGGTGACCAAGCAGGTGACCGGAGCAGACATCAAAAAGATGCTGGAAACCAGCATCGAAATCGGTGTTAACAACCAGATTGCCAAAGACAAAAATGACAATTCCTGGCCCGGCAACAGCGGCAGCTATCTTCAATGGAGTGGCATCACCGCCGCCTATGATTTAACGAAACCAGCGGGCCAACGGGTGTATTCGGCCAAGGTCGGTGGAGTGGATTTGGACCCCAATCGCACCTACACCCTTGCCTGCAATAATTATCTGGCCACCAGCAAAGACTACCCGGGCTTACAGGCGGCAGCCATCATCAATGAGTATTCAGCCTGTGACGAAGCCTTTATCAACTATCTGCAGAACGCTGGTAACGACCGTTTTATGGCAGCTATTAACACACCTAATGTAACCGCCGGAACCGCCCCGCAACCGGTACCCAATCCGCAGCCAGTGCAACTGGGCCAAAAGCAGTCGGCCAATAATCCCCGTACCGGCTATGGACAATGGGGCTGGGGACTTGTTTTAGGCAGGTAATTACTAAAGTGTGCGGAGCTTTGCTGCCTGTTTACATCAAAAAATTTTCACACTGTTCGGCCTACAGGCTGTGGCCTGTTCGCCTACACGTTACAAAATTGTTTATGAAAACAGACATCAAAGCAATCGAGTTTTTCGGTGTAAATTACCGAATTGCTTTGATGTTCAATGAAGGGAGGTGCCATCTATCGACAAAAAATACAGCTTTCAGGAGCTGATGGCCCTGGCCATCGAGACCGCCAAAGCCGGGGCCGAAAAAGGCGAGGTTCCCATCGGGGCAGTGCTGGTTTGCGATGGCAAGATCCTGGTCCGGGCCCATAACCAGAAAGAAAGTCTGGCCGACCCAACTGCCCATGCCGAAATGCTGGTGATCCGGTCCGGGGCCGAAAAACTGGGGCGCTGGCGGCTGGACGACTGTCAGCTCTATGTTACCGCCGAACCCTGTGTGATGTGTATGGGGGCCATTATTCAAGCCCGGATTCCGGTGCTGGTTTATGGTGCTGCCGAAAAGAAATTTGGCGGGGTCGAATCGACGGCCCGGCTGGGCCAACACCCGATGCTCCCCAAACAGATGGCAATCTACCCGGGTATCTGTGAACAAGAATGTGAAGAAATACTGAAAGATTTTTTCAAACAAAGGAGAAATGAAGATGAGTAGCAAATCAAAGGTGTATTTTACGACCTTACGGACAACGGGTTCTAATAATATTTTAAAAAAGCTGGAAAAACTGGTCACTGCTGCTGGCATGACCGAGATTGATTTTGAAAACAAATTTGCGGCCATAAAGATCCATCTCGGTGAACCGGGAAATCTGGCTTATCTGCGTCCCAATTATTCCAAAGTAATTGTTGACATGATTAGGGAAAAAGGTGGCAAGCCATTTCTCACCGACTGCAACACCCTTTACGTCGGCCGGCGAAAAGACGCTCTGGAGCACATGGATGCTGCTTATGAAAATGGCTATAATCCCTTTGTTACCGGATGTCATGTAATCATTGGCGATGGTTTAAAGGGCACCGATGATATTGAGGTGCCGCTTGCTGGCGGCGAATGTGTTACCAGTGCCAAAATCGGCCGGGCGATTATGGACGCCGATGTCTTTATCTCAATGACCCATTTCAAAGGCCATGAAAACACCGGCTTCGGCGGGGTCCTGAAGAACATCGGAATGGGCTGCGGTTCCAGGCGGGGTAAGATGGAAATGCATTCCAACAGCAAACCCTTTGTTAAAGAAAAGAAATGTCGCAGTTGCAAGATGTGTGGCAAAATCTGTGCCTTTGGGGCCATTTCCTATCGGGTCGAGGATGGCAAAGCCCGGATCAAGGATGAGCTCTGCGTTGGCTGCGGTACCGCTGTATTGGGGTCTGTCCCTTTGATGCCATTTCGCCCAAAATATGATGAAAGCAATGATGTCCTCAATAAAAAAATTGCTGAATATACCAAGGCGGTGGTGGATGGGCGCCCGCAATTCCACATCAGTTTTGTTATTGACGTGTCACCCAACTGCGATTGCCACGTTGAGAACGATCTGCCGATTATCCAGGATGTCGGCATTTTTGCCTCCCTCGATCCGGTGGCTTTGGATATGGCCTGTGCGGATGCCTGCAATAACGCCCGGATTCTCCGGGGCAGCTGCGCCGAAGAACGAATTGTTGAACATGAAGGGCATGATCTGTCCAATATGGATGTATTCACCCTGGTTCATCCGGATACCAACTGGAAGGTCTGTGTCGATCACGCTGTCAAGCTGGGGCTGGGCAATAAGGAATATGAAATCACCGAGGTTTAAGAGTTGGCTTTACAATGGTTCAAACTAGAAACCGATATCATGATTTAACAGATATTTTGTGATTGACAAAGGCAGAATAAATCGATATAATGACTCAAATACTTAAAGTAAGTAAAATAATAATCAAATAAAACAACTGCTATGACCAAGAGAAAGATACCAAGGATTGTATTGAAGAGAGTTGGAGGATGGTGTGATTCCAATAGTACAATGGTATGTAATACTCACTTGCGAGCTGCCAACCTGAACATTTACCCAATTAGTAGGGAAGGCCGTGATCCCGTCCGGGATGTCAACGTTAAATGACTATGGTTAGGTTCGCCTTGCGTTCAGACCAGAAGAGGAAATAGTTGTAAAGCTATTTTAAATTTAGAGTGGTACCGTGGATACTTATATCCGCCTCTGTTGTTATACAGAGGCGGATTTTTTTAGTTTATAAAGCTATGCGGCTAAGCATATTAAACAAAAAGTAAGTACTGACAATTGTTACATCATGTTGTTTGCATCAGAGCGGACAGGTTGATAGACCTGTTCGATTCTGCAGCAAACAACAGATTAACAAGGGTCTGACCCCTTGGTCATTGGTCGGTACGGTTTACACAACTAACGTGAGTATATAATGGTCACATCAAGTGAATTTATATAATTAGAAAATTAAATTATTAAAGCATTTCAAGGAGGAAATTTAAAAAATGGCAAAATTATTTTACGATGCGGATTGTAATCTGGGGTTACTCGATGGAAAAACAGTTGCAATTATTGGATACGGAAGTCAGGGTCATGCTCATGCCCTGAACCTGAAAGAATCAGGGGTCAATGTCATTGTTGGTCTGTATGAAGGCAGCAAATCCTGGGCGATTGCTGAAGAAGCCGGTTTAAAAGTTATGACTGCCGCTGATGCCACCAAGGCCGCAGACATTATCATGATTCTGCTTCCTGATGAAAAACAGGCTGCCATCTATAAAGAAAGTATTTTACCAAACCTCGAAGCAGGCAACAGTCTGGTATTTGCTCATGGTTTCAATATTCACTATGGTCAAATTATTCCCCCAGCGGATGTGAATGTCTTTATGATTGCTCCCAAAGGACCAGGACATACCGTCAGAAGTCAATATCAGGAAGGCCGCGGTGTACCATGTTTAATCGCAGTTTACCAGGATCCATCAGGAAATACTCACGATCTGGGTCTAGCTTATGCTTCCGGAATCGGCGGTGGTCGGGCTGGTATCCTTGAAACAACCTTCAAAGAAGAAACTGAAACGGATCTTTTCGGTGAACAAGCTGTTCTTTGCGGCGGGGTTACTGCTTTAATGAAAGCTGGTTTTGAAACTTTAGTTGAAGCTGGATACCAACCAGAAAGCGCCTATTTTGAATGTGTTCATGAAATGAAACTGATCATCGATTTAGTTGTTCAGGGCGGACTGGGCTACATGCGTTATTCCATCAGTGATACCGCTGAATATGGTGATTACATCACGGGCAGCAAAATTATCACTGAAGAAACTAAAAAAGCCATGAAGGGTGTTCTTAATGACATTCAGGATGGTACCTTTGCCCGTAACTGGATCCTTGAAAACCAGGCCAACCGCCCATACTTCAACGCTGTAAGACGAATTGAAACAGAAACTCAGGTAGAAAAAGTTGGCGCAGAATTACGAACCATGATGTCCTGGATTAAAAAATAACAGACACAAAAAGGATAACCCAGTACCGACAATTGTTACATCATGTTGTACGCATCGGAGCGGACACGGTGTAGCCTGTCCGATTCCGTAGCGAACAACAGATTAACAATTGGTCGGTACGGTAGTTTATCGACAACCTCAAAGGCAGAAGTCCTTCTGCCTTTTTTTATAACAAAAAAACAAAATAATTAGGAGGAGATGCAATGAGCAGAATAGTAAAAATATTTGATACCACCCTTCGAGATGGGGAACAGTCACCGGGTTGCAGTATGAACCTGAAAGAAAAATTAGAGATGGCGAAACAGCTCGAACGCCTGAGAATTGACGTCATTGAAGCCGGGTTTGCCATTGCATCTCCTGGTGATTTTGAGTCGGTTCAACTGGTTGCCAATGAGATTAAAAATGCCACGGTGGCCAGCCTGGCCCGCAGTACCGAAAAAGATATCAGTACCGCCTATGAAGCCTTAAAAGGCGCAGTGAATCCCCGGATTCATTACTTTTTGGCAACCTCGGATATCCACATGGAATACAAGCTGCGGATGTCCCCGGAAGCGGTGCTGGAAAAGGCCATTGCCATGGCCAAATTTGCCCGTAACCTGTGTGGTGAGGTGGAGTTCTCGGCTGAAGATGCCTCCCGAACCCGGCCGGAATTCTTATACCGGGTGCTGGAAGGGGTTATCAATCAGGGGGTTACCATTGTCAATGTCCCGGATACGGTGGGTTATACGACTCCCGGTGAATATTTTAAATTTATCGAAGGCATTCGCAACAACGTTCCCAACATTGATAAGGCTACCATTTCTGTTCATGTCCATGACGATTTGGGGCTGGGGGTCGCCAATTCGCTGGCGGCCATTCAGGCTGGCGCCGGTCAGGTGGAATGTACCGTTAATGGCATCGGCGAACGGGCTGGTAATGCCGCCTTGGAAGAAATTGTCATGGCCCTCAAAACCCGTTATGATGTTTACCAGGTCGATACAAATATTGACACCACCCAGATCTACCGGTCCAGTCGCTTGTTATCCAAGTTAACTGGGGTTCGGGTTCAGCCCAATAAAGCGATTGTCGGCGAAAATGCTTTTGCTCATGAATCCGGCATTCACCAGCACGGGATGATGGCCAATAAAGAAACCTATGAAATTATGACACCGGAATCGATCGGTTTAAAAGAAAACAAAATGGTGCTGGGCAAACATTCTGGCAAGCATGCCTTTGTGGATAAGCTGACCTCACTGGGTTATAGCCTCAGCGAAGAGGAGATCCTGGATTTATTCAATCAGTTTAAGGTTCTGGCCGACAAGAAAAAAGTCATTTCCGACAAGGATATTTTGGCCCTGGTGGAACAAAAACAATTGGCAATACCCGAGGTTTATTCGCTGGACCGTTTTGTCATCAGCACAGGGAACACCATTTCCACTGCCGCCACCATCCGCTTGCGCAAAAATGGTGATCTGATTGAAGGTGTGTCCCTGGCGGATGGGCCAATCAGTGCCGGATTTAAAGCCATTAGCGAATTGGTTGACTGTGAATTGACCCTGATTGATTATGGGGTGACGGCGGTTACTGACGGAACCGATGCCCAAGGTGAAGCCCAGGTCAAAATATCCGATGGCACTCATGTCTACCATGGCCGGGGGCTCAGCACCGACATTATCGATGCCAGTCTGAAAGCTTATGTTGACGCCGTGAACCAGATGCTTTATATCAAAGAGAGTCAAGGTCAGGAAGAATTCGGTTCAAAACTGTGATAAGGGGGAATTGGCATGTCAGAAAAAATATTAGTCTTTGATTCAACGCTGCGAGATGGAGCCCAGGCCGAAGGAATTTCCTTTTCGGTGGAAGATAAAATCCGGGTCGTCGAAACCCTGGACAAAATGGGGATTGATTACATTGAAGCCGGAAATCCTGGCTCCAATCCTAAAGATATTGAGTTTTTCAATCGCATCAAGGGGATCCACCTTAATCATGCCAAACTGGTGGCCTTTGGCAGCACCCGGCGGGGCGGCATTGCCGTTGAAGATGATGCCAACTTAAAAGCCATTTTGGAAACTGAAACCCCGGGGGTAGCCATCTTTGGAAAAAGTTGGACCTTCCACATCACCGACATCATCAAAACCACCCTGGCTGAAAACCTCAAAATGATCGAAGAAACCATGGCCTATTTAAAGGCCCAGGGAAAAGATGTGACGTTTGATGCCGAGCACTTCTTTGACGGTTATAAAAATGATCCGGCTTATGCCATCGAAGCCCTGCTGGCCGCTCAGGAAGGGGGAGCTGATTGTTTGGCTCTTTGTGATACTAACGGCGGCACCCTGCCTTATGAAATTCAGGAAATCGTCACCACTGTCCGCCAGAAAATGCGGATTCCCTTAGGCATTCATTGCCATAACGACAGTGGGCTGGCGGTGGCCAATTCATTGATGGCCGTTCATGCTGGCGCCCGTCAGGTTCAGGGAACCTTCCTGGGCTATGGTGAACGCTGCGGCAATGCCAATTTGGCCACCATTATTCCGAATCTGCAGTTAAAAATGGGTTTCCATTGTCTGGCTGATGCGGAACTGCAAAAATTGACCTCCTCGGCCATCCGGATCGCCGAAATTTCCAATTACGCCCTTACTGGTCGGGAGCCCTTTGTCGGAAAGTCAGCCTTTGCCCACAAGGGTGGCATGCACATCGACGCTGTTATGAAAAATCCGGCCTCCTTTGAACATGTTTCGCCAGAAGCAGTCGGCAACGAACGGCGGATTCTGATGTCCGAAGTTTCTGGCCGTAGCACCATTATCCAGCTGATCAACGAGGTTGACCCCAGCCTGACCAAGAAGTCCGACGAAACCACCCGGGTGATGGATCGCATCAAAGAGCTGGAATACCAGGGCTATCAGTTTGAAGGGGCCGAAAGCAGCGTCAAACTGCTGATCCGCAAAGAGCTGGGTCTGCACAAGCCATTTTTCACCCTGGAAGATTTCAAAACCATTGGTGAACAAACTCATACCAAAGAAGCTCTTAGTTCCTCCGCCGTGGTTAAAATCAACGTCGACGGTCAATCAGAGATCAATGCTGCCGAGGGGGATGGCCCGGTTAATGCCCTGGATAAGGCGCTGAGAAAAGCGCTGGAAGTCTTTTACCCCAAAATCAGCGAGGTGCGCCTGACCGACTTTAAGGTCCGGGTCATTGATTCCAAATCGGCTACGGCCTCCAAGGTTCGGGTGCTGATTGAAAGCTCTGATGGCATCGACATCTGGACCAATGTCGGGGTGTCCACCGATATCATCGAAGCCAGCCTCATTGCCCTGATTGATTCCATTGAATATAAGCTACTTAGCGATGAAGAACGGGAAAATAAATAAATTAAACGATCATCTAAATTACAAAATTATTTTGCAAAACGAGGAGAACAAATGAATTATAAAATAGCCGTGATTCCCGGAGACGGAATCGGACCTGAAATTGTCGGAGCCAGCATCAAAGTTTTAGATAAAATTGCTGAAAAATTCAACCATACCTTTAATTATACCGAAGTATTAGCTGGCGGAGCCGCCATCGATGCTTGTGACAACCCATTACCCCAGGAAACCGTGGACATTTGTCTGGCCAGTGACGCCGTGCTGTTGGGTGCCCTGGGTGGGCCAAAATGGGACAATCTGCCGGGTGATAAACGACCGGAAGCTGGTCTGCTGGGTCTGCGAAAAAGTCTGGGCCTGTATGCCAATCTGCGACCAGCCATTCTTTATGAAGAATTAAAGGCGGCTTGTCCGCTGAAACCGGAAATTATCGGTGACGGCCTGGATATTATGGTGGTTCGGGAGTTGACCGGTGATGTCTATTTCGGTGAAAAAGGCCGGGACGGTGATGAAGCAGCCTGGGATATTATGAAATACAGTC
Organism: Acetobacterium wieringae; assembly: GCF_023700225.1. Taxonomy (NCBI): domain Bacteria; kingdom Bacillati; phylum Bacillota; class Clostridia; order Eubacteriales; family Eubacteriaceae; genus Acetobacterium; species Acetobacterium wieringae. The sequence goes on along the minus strand of NZ_CP097897.1, from coordinate 2,549,194 downwards.
GGCCAGAAGTGCTGCGGATTGCCAAAAAAGCCTTTGAAATTGCTATGAAGCGTGGGAAAAAAGTGACCAATGTCGATAAAGCCAACGTTCTGGAAGTTTCCCGCTTCTGGCGCAGTTGTGTTGAAGAAGTGGCCAAAGACTACCCGGAGGTCGAACTGAACCATTTGTATGTGGATAACGCCGCCATGCAGCTGGTCATTAACCCCAAACAGTTTGACGTGATTGTGACCGGTAACCTGTTTGGTGATATTTTATCCGACGAAGCCAGCATGATCACCGGGTCCATCGGGATGCTGCCATCTGCCAGCATGGCTGATGGCAAGTTTGGTATGTTTGAACCGATTCATGGCTCGGCTCCCGATATTGCCAACCAGAATAAAGCAAATCCGATTGCCACCATCGTCTCGGTAGCGATGATGCTGCGCTATTCTCTGGATCTGACGGCGGAAGCCGATGCCATTGAAGCCGCCGTTCAAAAAACCCTGGCTCAGGGCTACCGCACCGGTGATATCTTCAGTGAAGGCATGACCCTGGTTGGCACCGTTGAAATGGGCCAGAAAATAATCGAAAACCTTTAGAAATTTCTGAACGAACATAAATTTCGGTTTGTAGTGGCGGTTGTCAACCGCCTGCCGCCCCGGTAATTCAAATCAAAAAATATTTATTTTGTAGGGGCGAGGGTCTGACCCCTTGGTCATCCGTGATCGCCCGCACCCTCAATTCGAGTTATTAGAAAATATCAAAACCACAACAGAAAGGATATCAAATGAAAAGTGATCGTGTAAAAAAAGGCGTCGAAACAACGCCACAACGTTCTTTATTCAAAGCTATGGGTTATATTGACGAAGAACTGGAGCAACCTTTAATCGGGGTGGTCAATTCCTTTAATGAAATTATTCCCGGCCATATCCATTTAAATACCATCACCAAAGCCGTCAAGGAAGGTGTTCGCATGGCCGGGGGAACCCCCATTGAATTCCCGGCTATCGGTGTTTGCGACGGCATCGCCATGGGTCATGTCGGAATGAAATATTCGCTGGCGTCCCGGGAACTGATTGCTGATTCCATTGAAATCATGGCCACCGCTCATTCCCTTGATGCGCTGGTTTTGATTCCCAACTGCGATAAGGTGGTTCCTGGTATGCTGATGGCGGTAGCCCGGCTCAATATTCCCGCCGTGTTTGTCAGTGGTGGGCCAATGCTCACCGGTAAAGCGGTGGGTCAGAAAGACACCGATTTAAATACCGCCTTCGAAGCGGTGGGCGCTTTTAATGCTGGCAAAATTGATGAAACTGAGCTTAAATCGTTTGAAGATTCGGTTTGCCCGGGTTGCGGCTCCTGCTCCGGAATGTTTACCGCCAACAGCATGAACTGCCTGACCGAGGTGTTGGGCATGGGTCTGCCTGGCAACGGCACCATTCCCGCGGTATTTGCGGAACGGGTGCGACTGGCCAAAAAAGCCGGGATTCAGGTCATGGAAATGTGGAAACGGGATATCAAACCTCGGGACATCATGACCGATGCCAACTTCAGAAATGCTCTGGCCTGTGATATGGCCCTGGGCTGTTCCACCAATAGTATCTTGCATTTACCAGCCATTGCCAATGAAGCCGGGGTCTGTATCGACCTGCAGGAAGTCAACGAGATTTCCGCCAAAACCCCCCACCTGTGCAAACTGGCCCCGGCCGGAAATCACCATCTGGAAGATCTATACTTTGCCGGTGGGATTCAGGCGGTTATGAAAACGCTGGCCGATGCCGATCTGATCGATACCAGTTTAATGACGGTGACCGGCAATACCATTGCTGAAAACCTGACCGGTGTCTACAATAAAAACCCGGAAGTCATCCGTCCACTGACCAAGCCTTACAGCCCCACCGGTGGACTGGCGGTGCTCTTTGGCAACCTGGCCCCCGACGGTGGCGTGGTCAAACAGGGGGCCGTGGCTCCGGAAATGTTAAAACACGAAGGCCCAGCCCGGGTGTTTAACTCCGAAGAAGAAGCGACTGCTGCCATCAAGGCCGGCAAAATTGTGGCTGGTGACGTGGTGGTGATCCGTTATGAAGGCCCCAAAGGCGGCCCGGGAATGCGGGAAATGCTGTTCCCAACCTCGGCCATTGCCGGGATGGGACTGGATAAGGATGTCGCTTTAATCACTGATGGTCGTTTCTCGGGTGCCACCCGGGGCGCCTGCATCGGTCATGTCTCGCCGGAAGCAGGCGGCGGGGGCACCATCGGTTTAATTGAAGAAGGCGACATCATTGCCATTGATATTGTCAATCGTTCTCTGGCCGTTAAGGTCGACGATGCCGTTCTGGCTCAGCGTAAAGCCGCCTGGGTACCGCTGGAGCCCAAGATCAAAACGGGCTATCTGTCCCGCTACGCCCGACTGGTAACCTCCGCCTCCACCGGCGCCGTCTTTGAAAAATAATACCATCTCTTAACTATGAACAACGATATACATCATGGTTCGTAGGGGCGATCCTCGATCGCCCGCAAACGACCTGATAAGCTAACTAATCTCAACCAAAACAGAAAGGAAGTGAAGATTTGAATAACAAAGAATTATTATTAGGGTCGGAAATCACCGTCCGCTGTCTGGAAGAACAGGGCATCAAACATGTCTTTTCATTCCCCGGCGGGGTGGTCATTCCATTATTTGACGCCTTTTACCGACTCGACCATGATATTACTGAAATTGGCCCCTGTCACGAACAAAATGGGGTTCACGCCGCTGATGGCTATGCCCGAACCAGTGATACGGTGGGGGTCGCCATTACCACCTCTGGCCCTGGTGCGACCAATGCCATCACCGGAATTGCCAATGCCTATCTGGACTCGGTGCCCCTGGTTGTCATCACCGGACAGGTGGCTTCGCCTTTGCTGGGCAAGGATTCCTTCCAGGAAATTGACATCACCAGCGTGACCATGCAGATTACCAAGCATAATTATCTGGTTACCAATGTAGAAGACCTGGCCGACACCATTCGGGAGGCTTTTGTCATTGCTCAATCGGGACGGCCTGGCCCGGTTGTAATCGATATTCCCAAGGACATCTTCCTGGCCAAAACCGAATACCAGAAAATGTTTATTCCCAAGCTGCGCCAGATCTATCCGGACATCAAGGAATCAAAAATCTTAGAAGCGGTAACCGCAATTAACAAGGCCCAGAGACCAATGATCTATGCCGGTGGCGGGGTGCTTAAATCCAAGGCCCAGGTCGAACTGCTGGCCTTTGCCGAAAAATCCGGAATTCCGGTGGCCAACTCGCTGATGGGCTTGGGGGGCATTCCCCGGGATCACCAGCTGTCAATGGGTATGGTTGGCATGCACGGCTTCCAGGAAACCAATCTGGCGGTTATCAATTCTGATTTGTTGATTGCGATTGGCGCCCGCTTCAGCGATCGGGTTACCGGTAACTGCGATGCCTTTGTCCGCAATAAAACGATCATCCACATCGATGTCGATCCCACTGAGTTTGCCAAAAATATTCCGGCTGAAATTCAGATTCAGGGCAATATCAAAGATGTGCTGCCACTATTGACCAAAGACATTGAAGAAAAGACCTATCCGGAGTGGTATAAAAGAATTAAAGAATGGGTTATCCCCTGTGCCGAAAAAGGAGATTACCACCCCAAGAACATTCTCAACACCATTAATGCCGCTTATCCGGAAGCCTTTGTGGTCACCGAGGTGGGCCAGCATCAGATGTGGGTGGGCCAATACTGGAACGTCAAGCGCCCGGCCCAGTTTATTACCTCCGGCGGTTTAGGCACCATGGGCTATGGCCTGGGGGCATCCATTGGCGTTAAGCTGGCCAATCCCGATGCCGATGTGCTGCTGGTGGCCGGGGACGGCAGTTTCCGGATGAACTGTCAGGAACTGATCACCGTCAGCAAGTATAAGATTCCCTTAAAAATCTTCCTGTTTGACAACGAATCATTAGGGATGGTCCGGCAATGGCAGAAGCTCTTTAGCGACAAACGCTATGCCCAAACCGACATCGTTCAATGTACCGACTACATCATGTTGGCCGCTGCCAGTGGTATCCCTGGTTACAAGGTCACCAACATGGAAGAACTGAATCAGACTCTGGAAGCAATCAAAGATCAACCGGGGCCCTTACTGGTTCATGTCAAGATCTCCAACGAAGAAGGGGTTTACCCGATTGTCCCGGCTGGCTGTGCGATTGACGAGATTTATTACGAATAGATTACTTGCAAACAATAAAAAACAAAAGAAGAAACTTTGCCGATGGAGTAGCGACTCTTAAGCAAAGTTTCTTCTTTTTTGTAGTTGCGAATAAGAAATCAATACAGATAATAAATATTAGTTATTATTAAATAGCAATAGTATTTCAATAATAAAAATTGTATAATAATGATTAAATAATAAGTATAGTGTTTTTTATTAACTGACACGGCGGTGTAGTGAGGCAAAAAATGATTTAGTTTTGAAAGGAGCGAAAATCTGTTTCGACTACGAAAAAAATTAACACTGACTAAAATTAAAACCCAAAAATGCATCAGCAAAATTTTTTATCAATACTTCAACAAAGGAGCGAAGCAAAATGAAATGGATTTATGATATGAAGATCACCCAGAAACTGGTAAGCAGTTTTATATTGGTGGAGCTGGTGGCAGGGATTGTCGGATTAATAGGCGTGCTTAATCTTTACAAGATTAATTCCTCCTACATTGATTCCTACAATAATGTGACCACTGCCCATATGAGTACCGGAAACCTGCTTTCTAGTCTGGAAAAAATGAGATATCAATTAGTGGATATGGTTTTAGAATCCGATCCAAACGAAATTAAAAAAGATGCAGAGGAGATTGTCGCCGATAAAGAAATGATCAGCTCCTCAATGGATCAATTTGAAGCGACAATTGTAAAAGAAGAAGTGCGGGCAGAATTTGCCAAGCTAAAAGAAACCATTGCCGATGCTGAAAAACAGATTGATACAGCAGCCGATCTGGCAGCAGAAAACAAAGATGCAGAAGCCTTGGCAATGCTTGATGAAACGGGATTACTGACAGCATCTTTTGAAGCTGCGACCACAGAAATGGGTGAGCTTATCAAAATGAAGGTTGATTCCGGAGAAGTCCAAATCAGTGAGAACACGGGTGACACCAATACGGCAGTTACCCTTATGTCGATTATAACAGCTTTAGGGATGACCATTGCCATTGCCCTGGGTATTTTTTTAAGTAAAATTATCGGAAAACCCATCCAAAAGGTTTCTGAAGGTCTAAAAGAGATGAATCAGGGCCATTTTATGATCCGACTTAAGATGGATCGAAAAGATGAAGTCGGCGAAATGGCAGATGCATTGGATACTTTTTCAGAGAGCATTCAAACCGTGATTGTCGGTACATTAAACGATGTATCGGCTGGGGATGTCAGTGCCAACATTGTACCTCGGGATGATCAGGATGAATTGGCGCCAGCGCTTAAACAGATCATTGAAACCATTCGGGCACTGATTGCCGAAGCAAATAATCTGTCAGCTGCTGCCGTGGAAGGAAGACTGAACACCAGAGGTGATGCATCGGCTTTTACCGGTGGATATAGAGAAATCGTTGAAGGCGTAAATGCGACGCTGGATGCGGTGGTCGGGCCGCTGAATGTCGCTGCTGACTATGTGGAGCAGATCAGTCGGGGAATTATTCCGCAAAAAATTACGGATAACTACAATGGTGATTTTAATATCATAAAAAACAATTTAAACACCTGTATCGAAGGGTTAAGTGCATTATCGGAAGGTAAACGGATTCTTGAAAAGATGAGCGTAAATGATTATTCCGAAGAAATGACCGGTCAGTATCTGGGAATTTACGCCGATATTGCAAAAGCCATCAATGCGGTGCATGAACGTCTGATTAGGGTGGTTAATGTTGCTACGCATATTGCGACCGGAGATATGAGTGATCTGGAAACATTGCAGCAGATCGGCAAGCGAAGCGAAAATGATACCCTAAACCCCAGCCTGATTGCCATGATTAAAAACATTTTAAACCTGGTTCAGGAAACAGAAAGTATGGCCAGTATTGCCGTTGAAGGGGATTTGGCAAATCGGGGTGATGCCTCTAAATTCCAGGGTGAATTTGCCAAGGTCATCGATGGCTTTAATCAGACCTTGGATGCCATCATACAGCCACTGACAGAAGCAGCAGAGATTCTGGATTTGTTATCCACCGGAAATCTGAAAATTACAATGGCTGGTGAATACAAAGGCGACCATGCCAAGATCAAGAAGGCTTTAAACAATACGATCGTCTTCTTAAAACGCTATGTCGACGAAATTTCAGAAACTCTGGAAGCCATGGGACAGGGTAGCTTAAATCAGGAAATTACAAGCGAGTATCTGGGCGATTTCCTGCCGATCAAGATCTCCCTCAATGCGATTAATGACAAACTCAGCCAGACCATGCAGGAGATCAATGATGCCGCTGGACAGGTGGAAATGGGGGCCAGACAGATTTCGGATGGTGGTCAGAATCTGTCGCAGGGAACCACGGAACAGGCCAGCGCGATCCAGGAATTAACGGCATCGATTGAAGAAGTCGCCGGAGAAACTAAGCGAAATGCCATGAATGCCAATCAGGCCAATGAATTGGCCGTAAGAGTCCGAAAAAATGCCGAAGTGGGAAATGATCAGATGGAAAAAATGGTTACCGCCATGGATGAAATCAGCGAATCCTCCAATAATATTTCAAAAATCATCAAAGTGATTGATGACATTGCTTTCCAGACAAATATTCTGGCCTTGAATGCTGCTGTGGAAGCAGCCCGGGCAGGACAGCATGGCAAAGGCTTTGCAGTAGTGGCAGAAGAAGTTAGAACGCTGGCGGCCAGAAGTGCTGAAGCTGCAAAAGAAACCACGGGTCTGATTGAAGGCTCCATCGACAAAGTGGAAGTAGGCACCCGGATTGCCGATGAAACAGCTGAAAGTCTCAAAGAAATACTGAATGAAATTGAGCAGGTAACCAGTCTTGTAGGTAACATTGCCCAGGCATCCAATGATCAGGCATCGGAAATAGCGCAGATTACCAAGGGCATTGAACAGGTTTCCCAGGTGGTGCAAACAAATTCGGCCACGGCTGAAGAAAGTGCTGCAGCCAGTGAAGAATTATCAGGTCAGGCTGAAATGCTCAAACAAATGGTTGGCGCCTTTGAATTAAAACGTATTGGCCAGACGCAAAAAATACAAACTCGATTGGAGGAAAAAAAGGCGGTCAAAATCGAAGCAGATCTTTCCTTTGAGCCCCAAATTGTGCTGGATGACATCGACAAATATTAAAATACAGAATAATTGGTGATCAATCTGATCGTGAGAACAGACAGAGGAAGTCATCAGAAAAACCAGGAACAGATAACAACAAAGCCTTGCCGATGCAGTCAAACAGGATTGATCGGCAGGGCATTTTTAATAGATTGAGCTGATAAATAGGATGATAGTTGTTGCCGGTGGTAAAAATTTTGACACATCATGCGCCACAGGTTGTCTAGCCAAATTCGCTGTGTTAAAATATAAAAATAGTGCATAAAAAAACGATTCTGTTGTTTTACAGCCTAAGTAAACGATAGCCAAGTAAGAAGGTGATAAGGTGCTATTACAAAAAGAACGGCAAGATGTGGTAAGCTATTGCCGCAAGATGATTACGTCCGGATTAACCAAAGGAACTGGTGGCAACATCAGTATTTTAAATCGTGAACGAGGTCTGATGGCAGTCAGCCCCAGTGGCATCGATTATTTTGAAACCGTAGCAGAAGATGTGGTGGTGATGGATCTCGAGGGGAATATTGTCGATGGCAACCGCAAGCCCTCCAGTGAGTATGAACTGCATCGGATCTTTTATGTCAGACGGGATGATATTGCAGCGGTGGTTCACACCCATTCGGTTTATTCCACCGTCCTGGCAACCCTGCGCCAGCCCCTGCCAGCGTCCAGTTACCTGGTGGCCTATTCGGGCTTGGATGTGCGCTGCGCCGATTATGCCTCCTTTGGCACCCGGGAACTGGCAGAAAAAACTTTTGAGGCGATGCAGGATCGTTTTGCGGTGTTGATGGCCAACCATGGTTTATTGACGGGCAGCAAAGATATTCTCAATGCCTTTAACATTGCCGAACAAATTGAGCATTGCGCCGAGGTTTATGTAAAAGCCCGGGCCATTGGCACCCCGGTGATTCTGGGTGAGGATGAAATGGCAAGGATGGTCGTCAAGTTTGGCCGTTTCTACGGTCAGAAAGTGTCCCATGATGAATCAGATGAAAAAGATGAGTGAGGAATCGATGGAAAAAAGCAAGAATCTGACACGTCTGGAAAAAAATTACCTGGAAAAGAAAAAAACGGCGACAGAAAATAAAAAGCTTTCGGGGCTTAAAATTGGGATTTGCGTAATCCTCTTTATAACCGTTATTTTTCTTCAGGTGCGGCTCTCAGCCTTAAGTAATATCGCCGGAGTTATCGCACAAATTCAAGTGATGGTGTCGGTTTATCTGGCGGTCGCGGTACGGGATAAAGGCTACTTGATTGCGGTGGGTATAAATATTTTAGCCTCGCTACTGGTACTCTTCGGGGTGGTAATCGGCCGGGGGAATCTGGAGGCAATCCCGGGGGTGGTGGTGCCCCTGTGTACCATCATCACGATCAGTATTATTTCTTTTTATGAGCATAGTTTCAATGCCAAATTAAGTGAAATAACCGAACAAAAGAGGGAACTCAGTGCCCTCTACGACGAATTGGCCAATTCGGAAAAAGAATTCTTACAACAGAATGTTAAGTTGAAGGAACTGAACCGCAAGATGAAGCAGCGGGAGGTGCGGCTTGATTATCTGGCCTTTACCGATGTTTTAACCGGACTGCCAAACCGTGAGATGCTGATTGGTAAGCTTGATGCCCTGGTTGACCGCTATCAGGAAGAAGCGGCACAGTTTGCTGTGGTGTTTATCGATCTGGATAATTTTAAAAAAATTAATGATTATAAAGGCCATTATATTGGGGACTTGCTGCTAAAAGCCATTGCCGATAAAATAAAGAAGATTATTTTTCAGGAGGACATGCTGGGACGTCTGGGTGGCGATGAATTTACGCTGATTATTCAACGTGATCTCACGGAAATAGAAATTTTAGAGTATGTTGAGAAAATTCGCACGGCACTGCTGGAGACCTTTGTCATTGAGAATATGCAATTAAATATCAGTGCCAGCTTCGGGATAGCACTTTACCCCCGGGATGGAATCACCACGGCAGAACTGCTGAACTATTCGGATAGTGCCATATACAAGGCCAAAGAATTTAGCAAGAATCGAGTACAATTCAGCACCGAACGGCTGTAGCCGTGGTGCTTCTAATTTTAAAACGCGATGGATGCGATTGCGAGTTTGGGTAAAATTAGGGTATAATGACTTTAATAACGTCATTGGCGACGGGTAACAAGCGGGCGCTTTGTGACGTGAACGCATCAGGAGGTGAAACGTGTGGCTTGAGCTGAAAAAGAACCTGGTGATGATTCTGGTTGTAGGTTTTTTAGGCGGAATCATTGGGGGGATCACCTGGCTGATTCTCTTTTTATTAAATCATGGCATTGAAATTATCTGGCATGTTATCCCGGAAAATCTAAATTTAACTGCTTATCCGTTGGTGGTTTGTGCGCTGGGAGGGGTGCTGGTCGGCTTATGGGAAAAACGCTTTGGCCCCTATCCCAGAGAACTTTCGGAAATCATGGCGGAGGTAAAAAGCGGAGAAAAGGTTCCCTATAATAATCTCCATATTGTTGGGATGGCGGCACTACTGCCTCTAGTTTTCGGTGGCAGTCTGGGGCCGGAAGCCGGGCTTTCCGGGATTATTGTGGGCTTATGTTTCTGGTTTTCAGACAAACTGAAATTTGCCCTGGCAGAAGTGGATGAAATCGCCGAAATTGGGATGGCAGCCACCATTGGCGTCATTTTTAATTCACCCTTATTTGGGTTTGTCAATCAGATTGAGGATGACGGCAGTGTAAAAAAAATACCAAAAAATACCAAGATCTTATTGTATTTTGTGGGAATTCTTGGTGGGCTGGGGGCATATCGGTTATTGTCCCATGCAATCGGTGGCGGACCGGGTCTGGGAAATTTTCCGGATATTAAAACCCTGGGAACCAATGAATGGACACTGGTGATTCCCCTGGCTCTGGCAGGGAGTCTGTTGGGGATGCTTTATTTCATCTTTAAGAGCATTGTCAAAAAAGCCATTCATCCGCTTAAAGACAAGGTGGTGGTGAAAGCGGTGGTAGCCGGTGTGATTCTCGGCGGGGTGGGGATATTTTTACCCTACACCATGTTTTCCGGAGAACACCAAATGACGGGACTGATGACGGGCTGGGAAAGCATTGGTGTCGGGCTACTCTTTGTAACTGCCATTGTCAAACTGCTGATCACCAATATCTGCCTGGAACTGGGCTGGCGGGGTGGCCATATTTTCCCAGTAATTTTTTCCGGGGCAGCAATTGGCTATGCGTTTGCGATTTTACTACCCATCGATCCCATTTTTTGTGTGGCTGTGGTTGCTTCTGGTCTCACCGGAGCAATCCTTCGAAAACCATTGGCGGTAATTTTATTATTGCTGATTATGTTTCCCCTGAGTGCGATTATTCCACTGGTGATTGGCGCTGTGATTGGTAGCGCCATTCCGGTTCCGGGATTTTTGGGACTTGATCAAACAGAATAAAAAAAGATCTGGGCGCTGAGCTCAGATCTTTTTTTTAAGCGTATACAAAAAAGTAACAGTTTTTGGATACAATACTTATTGCTCTGCAGGATGGCTTGACATGGTGGAGGCAAATAGGGCAATTCCACCAACGATTAAATAAATCCCGGCAATGATTGAGAATGCAAACAGCATAACATAGGGATTAAAGAGGAAGAAGAAACCCAGGATGGTATTGATGATCCCAGCTGCCAGCAGCCAGCCGGTACCAGAACCGCCCTGCTTTTTCATTACCGAAGATGCGGTGATCTGATTAATGCCGGTGAATAAGGTCATAAAGGCCAGCATAAAGCCGAAGGTCTCAGCCCGGGCCAAAGCTGGTGCAAAGACAAGCAGAAAACCAAGAATGACGGCCATGATTCCGGAAGTCAGGCTCCAGCCATTTTTAACTTCACTTTTGGCATAGTCATAAATCATAAAAACACCGTAAATCATTAACCCAATAACGAAGATCCAGATCATCATGTTGACAAAGAACTGCGGTGCAATAAAGACCCCGATTCCAAGCAGAACCATAATAATTGAAGCTGCGATTCCCAGACCTTTATGGCCTTTTGTTACATTACCTACAACGTTTTCCATTTTTCTACCTCCAGGTTAAAAATAATTTCAATAAGCTGATCTATAAATGCTATTAATATAATGCCCATTTTTAATAAATTAAAACAAAAAAATTATTTTTGTGAAAAAACGTTTTATTGGGTAAATAAAAAAGTAGTATACAAGAATTTAAAATAAAAACATGGATCGTATATCATTGCGATATACAGAAGGGAGAAACAGATGCGTGGTCCAATTGATTACATTGTTTTGGAGTTTGAAGGGAACCAGTTTAAAGGAGAGGTGCTGAGTGCCTTAACCGATGCGGTCAGCAAGAAAATAATCAACGTACTTGATCTGGCGGTGATTCTAAAAGATGAGAACGGGAATGTAGTGTCATTGGAACTGAATAATCTGGATGGTGAACTGGCCCAATCCATTGCTGCTCTGCACCGGGAAAAAGCGGGGTTGATTTCCATGGAAGATACCGAAGAAGTTGGTGAGGTACTGGCACCCAACAACGCCGCCGGGTTATTGATCATTGAACAATTATGGGCAAAGGATCTTAAACGGGCCCTGATTAATGCTAATGGAAAACTGGTTTCAGAAGGGCGAATCCATCCGGATGCCGCCGAATTGGATGAAGAGGAGGAAAATTAAATGGCCGGATTATTAAGAGGAGTAGCCAGAACTGCCGTTGTGGCTGGAACGGCCACAGCCGTATCAAATAATGTCAGTCGTCGCCAGGCCCAGCGGTTTGCCCAAAAAGATCAGCAGGCTTATGCTCAGCAACAGCAACAAGCCTATCAACAGCAGCAGGTTTCTCAGCAGCAAAGCTACCAGCAGGATGTGGATTTTGACGAACAACTGGCTCAATTAGCCAAGCTGGGTCAGCTTCGTGATCAGGGAATCTTAACGCAACAGGAGTTTGAGGCCAAGAAGCGACAAATTTTAGGCGTTTAACGGATAACAGATCGATGTATAATTTTAATGAACTGCTGATTCTATTTACGGTGGTGCTTTTTTTGGTGGTGGTCTTTAGCTTTATCAATGAAAAAACAATCAAACTACCCTATGAAATTGGATTGGTCGTTTTTGGATTCGGTTTTTGTCTGATTCTGATCCTGCTTCAACAGCTGCATGCCTTGACATTGCCGGAAGAATTGCTGGATCTGGTCAAGCAGTTCAATTTCAATGATTTTCTGATTCATGGGGTTCTATGTTTCATGCTTTTTAGCGGCGCCTCCCGGATTAAATTCAATGACTTTGATGAGGATAAGTTTTTAATTGGTAGAATGGCAATCATTGGAACGATGGTATCAATTCTTATTTATGGCAGTCTTTTTTACGGATTGGCCTATTTATTTCAGCTAAACATGAGTTTTCTGGAGGCCTTGATTCTGGGATCGATTGTGTCGCCATCAGATCCCATTTCAGCCATGAGCATCCTCAGCAAGGTGGGCCTGCCCCACCGATTGTCTTTGATTATTGAAGGCGAGTCACTGTTTAACGATGGGGTAGCGGTGGCAATTTTTGCCACCCTGATGAGTATTCTTGAACAAACCGGCACCGAACTGACCCTGGTCAGCTTTGTCTGGGGGCTGTTTGCCGATATTCTAGGGGCGGTGGCGGTTGGACTGATCGTTGCACTGTTGTTGTCAGTGGTCTTTAAACAGACCAAAAACCGATATATTAAAATCTTTACCAGTATTCTAACGGTGATGACGGCTTATCTGATCTGCGAATATCTCGGTTTTTCCGGGCCGATCGCGGCCGTCATCTGCGGACTCTTTTACGCTACCGGAATTGCCCGCTTGCAAAAACGGGGGATGGATGAGGAAATCCAGGAAATCCATGACCTGTTTTATGATTTCTGGGGAGTGATCGATAACCTGTTAAATGGGGTTCTGTTTTTACTGGTAGGGCTTTTGTTTGTGGATATCCGCAATCTCGAAGGATTCTCCAATCTGGGGATTTTGATCATTCTGATTGGTTCAATATTAATCAATACTATCGCCCGAACCGCTGGTGTATTCGGAAATGTGGTCTTTGTAAAAAATCTACCATTAAAAATGTCAAAATTCAGTTTTACGGTATTTTTCACCTGGGCTGGCTTAAAAGGAGGGCTTTGTCTGGCACTGGTCATGGGTACGGGGACTTCGCTGGCGGCGGATACCTACAGCATTTTTCTGATTGCCACCTATGCCATTGTGCTGTTTACCACGGTATTTCAGGGACTCACCGTGGGTAAGGCATATGAGCGATTGAAATAATAAGGGTGAAAACGTAATAACGTAATAACACAAGAAAAGAACAACCCTCCCGGAAAAATAATCTCCGGAAAGGTTGTTCTTTTGTTTTATATTATTTGGATACGTTTATCTCGGTCCAGGCCCGGTTGTAAATCTCCATCACATCATTGGGGAGATCTTTAAAGATTTCGCTGCGGGCCAGATCTTCTTTGCTGATGTTAAAACCGGCATTTTCAGACCAGCTGGCATCCAGTAGGGCCAGGGCCGGAGCGTTGGGTGAGGAGTAACCGACATATTCAATATTTTTGGCGGCAATTTCCGGAGTCAGCATAAAATTGATGAATTGTTCGGCTAATTCCGGGTTTTTGGCATTTTTGGGAATAACAAAATTATCGTAGAAGGCATTGGAACCTTCCTTGGGAACCGCAAAATCAAGACTGTCGGTCTCACTCATGATAATCGCCGCATCGCCGGAGTAAACCACTGCCATGGCCGCATCACCGCTGGCCATTAAGCTCTTGACATTATCGGTGACATAAGCCATCACCAGCGGTTTCTGGGCAATCAGGGCATCCCGGGCGGCATTGATATTGGCTTCACTGGTTTCATTCATGGAGAAACCCAATCGCTTCAGCGAGACGCCCATACTGTCGCGGATGCTGTCGTACATTAGAATTTTGGAAGCGTACTTGTCGTTCCAGAGCAGATTCCAGCTGTCCACCGGGTCGGTGACTTGCGCCGTGTTATAAACAATTCCCAGAACCCCGTAAAAATAAGGTACCGAGTATTGATTGCCGGGGTCAAAGGCCAGATTCTGGGCCGAAGCATCGATATTGGCCAGATTAGGGATATTGTCTTTTGTGATCGGTCGGAGCATTTCTTCCTGGATCAACCGTTCAATCATATAATCAGAAGGCACCAGGACATCGTAGGTGTCAGATGAGTTTTTGACCTTGACATACATGTCTTCATTGGAGGTAAAGGTTTCATAATTGACCCGGCAATTGTATTCTTCTTCAAACTGAGCGATCACCTCCGGATCCATATAGTCACCCCAGTTATAAACCGTCAGCTCGGCCCGATCATCAGACCCGCAGCCACCAGCCAGAAAGGGCAGACACAGTAAGACAAAAATTAATACGATTTTTTTCATTCTTTTCTCCTCATAAGCTTTATTGAATATTTTTAATCCCTTTTTCACTGCGGATGTTGATTAGGACTAACAAGACCATGATACATCCGAACATAATGGTTGACAAGGCATTGATTTTGGGGTTGATGCCAGCCTTGGCCATGGAGTAGATGGTGATGGACAGGTTACTGACCCCGTTGCCAGCCGTAAAAAAACTGATTACAAAATCATCAATGGATAGGGTAAAGGCAATCAGGGCGCCGGAGGTCACACCGGGTAGAATTTCCGGGAACAGTACCTTCCAGAAAGCCTGTCGAGGCGTTGCACCGAGATCCAGGGCGGCCTCGAAAATATTTTCCGGCAGCCGATTAAACCGGGGCAGCACCGCCAGGATCACATAGGGAATACAAAAGGTGATGTGGGCAATAATGATGGTGGTAAGGCCCATTTTCATGCCAATAAAAATAAACAGCGACATCAGGGTGATCCCCATGACAATATCCGGTACCAGCACCGGAATGTTATTGAGCAACAGGTAGGGGCGTTTCAGTTTAGAACGCATCCGATAAATGCCCAGAGCTGAGACTGTTCCCACAAGGGTGGAAACAGTGGTGGCTACTACGGCAATGATCAGGGTATAATATAAGGCCTGGAGGATGTAGCGATCCTGAAAAAGCATCACATACCATTTCAGGGTAAAGCCAGCCCAGGGCCCCATGATTTTTGAATCATTGAAGGAATAAATAATCAATACCAGAATCGGGGCGTATAAAAACAGCAGGATCAGACCAAAGGCCAGGTTTTTAAAGAACTTTCTCATAGCAGCTGCCCTCCAGTGTCAAGTTCTTTCCCGGTAATTAAACGGGCAATACCGAGAACCAGAAAGATGATTGTCATCAGAACCATTGATATTGCTGAGCCGAAGTTCCAGTTGTTCAGGGTTAAAAACTGCTGTTCAATGAGATTACCAATCAGCATGTATTTGCCGCCGCCCAAAAGGTTTGAAATGACAAAGGTGCTGACTGCTGGCATAAAGACCATCATACAGCCGGAAACAATTCCGGGCAGACTGAGCGGTACCTTGATTTTTAGAAACATCTGGAAATGGTTAGCCCCCAGATCGGTGGCGGCCCGCAATAAATCCGGGTCGATTTTTTTTAAGGACGTGTAAATGGGTAACAGCATGTAGGGAAAAAAGTTATAAACCATGCCTAGAATCACCGCTGATTGGGTGTACAGCAGACTGACATCCCGGAAGCCCAGCAGCCCGAAAAATTGGGAGATCAAACCGCTGCCGCTAAGCAGGACCATCCAGGCGTAGGTACGCAACAAAAAATTGACCCACATGGGAATGATCATCAACACAATCATCATATTTTGGCGATGGCCGGGTAGGGAAACGATCAGGTTACCCAGAGGATAGGCAATCAGAAAACAGATCAGGGTAGCAATGACGGCATATAAAAACGAGCGGTATAATAATTCCAGATACACTGGATCCATAAACTGCTGATAGTTTTCCAAAGTAAAGGTGTAGATCCCGGCCTTAAAATCCGGGTTGGATAAAAAGCTGAACCAGATCACCACCAACAGCGGAACCGCAATAAAAATCAGCATCCACAGACCATAGGGATAGGCGATGTATTCCTTAAATGATTTCATGGTCGTTGTCCTTTTTCATGATGTGAATATTATTGGGGTCAACCTGGATGCTAATTGGGTCTCCGGCGAAAAATTCCCGGGTGGTGTGAATCAGCCAGTTGATGCCCTGACAGGTCATGACAATTTCATAGTGCATCCCCAAAAAGGTCACCGTTTCAATGAAACCATCAAGAAAGCCAACGCCAGGGGGGAGAATTTCGATATCTTCCGGACGGATGACGGTGAGCACGGCTTCATTTTCCTCAAAGCCTTTATCGACACAGGGAATGGCCACTTCCTGAAGTTTAACCAGACAGTCTTTAAGCATTACTGCCTCGAGAATATTGCTTTCGCCAATAAAATCAGCGGCGAAGGCGTTTCGGGGTTCATTGTATATGTCCACCGGTGAGCCGATCTGCTGAATCCGGTCGCGGTTCATAATGATGATGGTATCGGACATGGTCATTGCTTCTTCCTGATCGTGGGTGACGTAAATAAAGGTGATCCCGGTTTTTTTCTGAAGATTTTTCAGCTCCAGTTGCATATTTTTGCGCAGCTTGAGATCCAGGGCTCCCAGGGGCTCGTCCAGCAGCAGCACCTGGGGATGATTGACCAGCGCCCGGGCAATGGCGACCCGTTGTTGCTCACCACCACTTAGGGAATTGACATCCCGTTGTTCATGGCCCTGAAGATTAACCATTCGCAGCATTTCTTGAACCAGCCGATCGATTTCGTCTTTGGATTTCTTTTGAATTTTTAGTCCAAAGGCAACGTTGTCATAGACATTTAAATGGGGGAACAGGGCATATTTCTGAAAAACCGTATTAATCGGCCGTTTATTGGCCGGGATATTGAGCAGGGTTCGTCCTTCAAAAAGAATGTCTCCAGAGTCCGGGGTTTCAAATCCCCCAATCATTCGCAGCAGGGTGGTTTTACCACAGCCGCTGGGGCCGAGGATGGTCAGAAATTCATTGGGGCGGATGGAAAAATTAATTTCATCAATGATGGTTTTATCCCCATAGTGTTTAACCAGGTTATTAACTTGTATAATCTTTTCGGTATTTTTTTTCAATTCATAAATCCTCCGTGGTATCGAAACCATCTATTTAAGCAAAAAAATCCCCAGGCTTTCCCCAGGGTTGATTAAGCGATTCATTGCTTATGGATAAGCACTATTACAATAATTTATTCTAACATGTAATCAAGCGGATAGCAATGAAATTAGAATTGGCAACCGGGATTTTTAAATGAAAAAAACAGAGTCATGCTCCGTTGCCAGAAACATGACTCTGTTGGTGTTGTGCAGTTTGGGTATAGCTATAGAATGCTGGTAATGGTAATATTCAGGAAGGCCCGGTTACTGAGATCGAGTTCGAAAGGGGTCACATCTTCGCCGTCTTTCTTAAAGATCCGAACCTTGGGTCGCATCGAAAAGTTCTCATAATTCTCAATGATAATTCCGGTTAGCCGGTTGCTCAGTTCCACGCAGGTGCCAATCGGATAGGGGGCAATCTTGCGGATAAAGACATCAACCAGATCCGGATCGAAAAGGGTATGAGAAGCACCCATAATGTATTCGATAACTTCCGAAGGGATAATGGCTTTACGGTAGGGGCGATCGGAGGTCATGGCATCGTAGACATCGGCAATGGCAATGATCCGTCCAAAGAGCGAAATTTTCTCTTCTTTTAAGTCGTTGGGATAACCGCCGCCGCCGAATTTTTCATGGTGATCGAGAATCCCGATTCGGGCGGACAAATTGATGTTTGATACTTTTTTGATATAATCATAACCCAGGGTGGAATGGTTTTGCATTTCACAGGATTCGTCATCAGAAAGAACTCCGGCTTTGCAGAGAATATCTTTCTTGACAAAAACCTTGCCGATATCGTGCAGAATAGCACCGATTCCCAGATCGCATAATTGTTCCCGGCGTAAGCCCAGGGCGGTTCCCAGAACGATGGAAAGGACGGCGACATTCACTGAATGGAAATAAGTATAATCATCAAAAACCTTCAAATCCACCATATTAATGACCATGTGGCTATTTTGAAGAATCTCATCAACAATGGATTCAATCTGTTTTTGCATATCATTAAAGGTATTCTTTTTTAAAGAACCTTTATTTTCGGTGGTAATAAAGACGTCTTTCACACATTTAACCGTTTCGGCGCGAACCCGGTCATTGATGATATTGATGATTTGAATGTCTTTGGTTAGATCGTCTTCAACATAGATGCCATTATAATTCAGTTTTTTTATTCGTTCGATATAATCTTCAGTCAGAACCGTATCTTTGGCAAGTATCAGCTCACCCCGTTCACCCCAAAGATTATTTCCTAACATCATTCCTTCACGCAGGCAAAATGTTGGTACATATCTCATGGTTTTCCTCCCAATATAATGACCTGTTATAAAGTCAGGACTAAGTAATAATTATACCTATAAGATCCCTGTTTTTGCAATCAAAATTTCATGTCAGCTCAGATAAAAAACAGGAATAAAAAAAAATTTAAGCTTAATATGCCTTTAGTTATGACAATAAAACCTTAAAATCGATTGAATGAGATAAATTCATCGATGGTTGGATGGGTGGAAGTCATGATTTTTTCCGGGGTGTCGGAAAACAGACAGGAGCCCTGATCGAGAAAAGTCAAGTGGGTACAGATCCGGAAGGCCTGGCTGAGATTATGGGTGATGATGATTATGGTCAAGCCCTGGTCTTGATTTCGTTTTTTAAGGGCGGTTTCAATGAGCTGGATACTTTTGGGATCAATATTGGCAGTTGGTTCGTCTAAAAAAAGTACCTGCGGCGAAAAAGACAGCGCCCGGGCCAATGCGGTTTTTTGGGATTCGCCACCGGAAAGACGGCGGGCATTCTGATTTTTGATTTCACTGATATCAAATTCTTCCAGCAGTTGCGACACCGTCTGATTGAGCCGGTCTTTTTCATAGTTGCGGATTTTTAACGGGTAGGCAATATTCTCATAGACAGATCGGGAAAAAAGCGTAGGGGTATGGGTGGAGTAGGTCATTTGGGAAAAAATATCCTGACATAAGGGATGATCATTGTAGCGTATCGTTCCAGAGGAAGGAGCGATCAGGCCCGCTATTATTTTCATCAAGGTGGTTTTTCCAGAACCGTTGGGCCCAATAATACCATGAATTTGGCCGGACTCAAAAAACAGCTCACCATATTGGCCATCCAGATGAAGCACTTTTTTTTGTTTATAGGTCTTAACAATATGGCTAGTCTTGATATTCATTCTGATCTCCCATGATAAAGTGATATAAAACAGAATTGGTGATAAACGAGATGGTCATCAGAATCAGACCCATGGCAATCGAAACACTGTATTGGCCCATGTTGTTATTCATGGCGATAAAGGTGGTCATCACCCGGGTGAAGCCCCGGATATTGCCGCCAACAATCATAACGGCACCAACTTCCGAAATGGCCCGACCAAAACCGGTTACCAGGGCAATCATAATGACCCCTTTTAGCTCCAGAACCAGCAATATCAGGATATTAAGTCCCTGGGCTCCCAATGTTTTACCGGTTTGCACCACCTCGTAGCCGCTGGTGCTGGCATGGTTAAAGACGATGCCCATAATAACCGGCGTCACCAGAATGGTTTGGGCAATGATCATGGCGGTAGGGGTGTACATCAGCTGAAACTGGCCGAAGGGTCCCGAACGGGCCAAAAAGAGGGCGGTAAACAAACCGATGATAACCGGTGGAAATGACATAAAGGTATACAGCAACCGGGAGACCACTTTTTTGCCTCGAAAATTATTGATTCCCAGAATGATGCCAAGGGGCACCCCAATCAAGGTTCCGTAAAGGGTCGATGAAAAAGAGACGAAAAGCGATAAGAGAACAATTTGAATGATTTCAGGGTCAAAGGAAAAAATCAGCCGAAAGGCTTCAACAAAACCATTGAGTATGTAGTCCATTGATTTCTCCATAATGAGATCCTGGAAGATGACATCTCCCAGGATCTCAATTGATTGTTATTTTTTAACAGCGTCCGGAACAAATAGTTGATCGCCATTGACTTTATAGGATGCGATCAGTTCCTGAGTTTCAGGAGATACGATCCAATCCACAAACGCCTGGGCACCTTCGGCATTGATCTGGTCATTAATACTTGGCGAGACGGCAATAACCCCATATGGGTTATTAAGCATTTCATCACCTTCGCAGACGATTTCCAGATTAGCCATGGTGTCTTTCATGTTGGCGTAAGTGGCCCGGTCTGCCAGAGTGTAGCCCAGTTTTTCATTGGTGACGGTCAGGGTTTCGCCCATCCCGGTGCCGGTTTTTATGTACCAGTCACCAGCTGGAGTAATATTGGCAGCTTTCCAGATTTCCAGTTCTTTGGTATTGGTGCCAGATTTATCATCCCGGGAGACAAAGGTTGCGGGCACGGCGGCAATGGCAGTAAAGGCTTTAACCGCATCATCAGCAGCTGTCGTTTTGACCTTGGCCGGGTCTTCTTTTGGTCCCAGCACCACAAAGTCATTATGCATAACGGCAAAACGTTCAACCCCATAACCGTCTTTGACAAATTGTTCCTCCTGGGTGATGGCATGTACTAAAAGGACATCAGCCTCACCAGCTTTCCCCATTTCCATGGCTTTACCGGTGCCCACGGCGACAACCTTGACGGCAATTCCGGTTTGGGCCTCAAAATCGGGCAGAATTTCTTCCAGCAAACCGCTGTCCTGGGTGCTGGTGGTGGTGGCCAGAATGATTTCTCCGTTGGAGCCGGGCTCTAAGTCTTTTTTTGCCGGAGTACAGCCCAGCGTACTGAGGGCAATGGTGCAAACAAACAAAACAATAACCAATAGTGACAATTTCTTTTTCATTTTCTTCCTCCTAAAATATTTTATCAAAAGAGCAGATACTCTAAAGACGACAATAAAGAGAAGTGAATCCAAAAAAAATAATCGATTGCTCAAAAAACAATCGAAAATTCTGCGTTAACCATCCTCTACACACTGGAAAGCATCGTCATTTCTAACGAGACTCTAACGATTGATAAACCATAGAAAACCGTAGGTTCATCAATTCGGATTGTTTGTTTTCACTATGAAACCGTATTTAATTGATTTTATTCTATCAAATCAGATAGTTTGAGTCAAGCCTGCAGTGGAATTTTGTCTTTGCGTTAGTAAATACCCAGGAACCGATCATTTATTCACAGCAACGGGAATGACCCTTAAAAAAAGCGCACAAAAGTGTTGCGTGTAGCGAAAAATTGATCAAAAACTGTACGTTTTTTTATCCTTATTTTGATCTCATTTTGTAAAATGTCTTTTACCATGACATTTTTGCCCAGCCGTTGACAGACAAAAAATCTGATGATACCATGAATCAATCAGATTGAGCTAGAAATTTTGATAAAGGAAAATGTGATGAAGACAATAAGAGTATGTGTTGGCAGTGCCTGTCATGTAAATGGATCGTATAAGGTGGTGAAAGCGATGAACCAGATCATTGATCAGCGGGGGCTGGGGGATGAGGTTGAATTGGTGGGATCGTTTTGTATGGGAAAATGCACCGAGGGTGTGGCTGTGGAATGTGATGAGATCATCTATGCTGTGTCTGTTGACAATGTGGAAGAAGTCTTCGAGAAAATTATGGGGGGAAAATAATTGAGTATTATCAATTTTTCAAAAAATAAATGCCGTAATTGTTATAAATGTATTCGGAATTGTCCGGTGAAAGCCATAAAGCTTAAGGATAAACATGCTCAGATTATTCAGTCCATGTGTATTGGCTGTGGTGTTTGTATTGCTACCTGTCCCCATAACGCCAAAGAAATTCATAGTGATGTCGATACCATCAAGCAATGGCTGAAAACCGAGCAGGTGGTGCTAAGCTTGTCAGCGGTATTCCCGACAGCTTATTATCTGGATCATCCCCGCCAGTATCTGGGAATTCTTCGGGAGCTGGGCTTCACGATTATCGAGGAGACCTCGATTGGTGCCGAAGTGGTGGCCAAGGCCTATGCCGATGAGTATCGCAGTGATAAGAAATTTATTATTTCGTCATCCTGTGCGGCAGATCAAAAACCTCATTGAGATTTACTATCCTCAGTATCTCTCATCGCTGAGTCGTCAGGTCTCACCGATGATTGCCCATGGCAAGATTCTTCGTGAAAAATATCCTAATGCCAAAATTGTCTATGCCGGCTCCTGCCTGGCTAAGAAAATGGAGGTACACGACAAGGATGTCCGGGGCATCATTGATGGGGTTTTAACCTTCGATGAAATTGACAGCTGGATTAAAAAAGAAAACATCATCCCCAATAAAATGCCGATGGAAGAATTTAATGCCATTGGTACCAATACCGGACGGCTTTATCCGATTACTGGCGGATTGGCTAAAAACAGTGTCGAAAATCTCGATGGCAGCCGGAAAATTTTGCGTATTGATGGAGTCAGGGACTGTATGGAGTTTCTTGATGAGATTCACCAGCTGGATAAAAAATACTGGATCGAAATGAACGCCTGTGAGGAGGGCTGTGTCAATGGCCCGGGTAATATTCACAGTCCGCTGTCTAAATATGAAAAGGTGGAGATGCTGCAGACCTATATTGATTTAAACAGTAAAAAGGAACCCTCCACCGATATTCCAGCGGTTGATACCAGGCGTTCATTTCATAAACGGCCCGTTCATCATTTGGGCGAGGTACCGACCGAAGAGCTGGAAAAAATCCTCAACCAGATGTCCAAATTTACGGAACGGGACGAACTGAATTGCGGAACCTGTGGTTATGAAACCTGTCGGGATAAGGCCCGGGCGGTTTATTGGAATATGGCGGAATTGGATATGTGTCTGCCACTGATCACCAGTAAGACCGAAGCCATTTCGAATTTGATTATCACCACCACCCCCAACGCCATTGCGGTGCTGGATAAAAAATTCCGGATCATCGAGTTTAATGCTGCGGCGGAACGCCTCTTTAATATGAAAAAGGAAGATGTGATGCGTTACAATTTTGTCGACGCTCTGGATTACAATCCCTTTAGAAAACTCAATCATGACCGGGGCAATACCTATACCGGCAAAGGTCACTACGAAAGAGAAAACCGCACCTTTATGGAAATCTTGACCTATATTCCCGAGCAGGAGCTGTATATGGGAATATTTATTGACATCACCCGCCAGGAAAAGCAGGAGCAGGACATGCAGAAAATTCAGGAAGAAACCCTGAAAATGGCCCAACGGGTTATCGACAAACAAATGCGGGTTGCCCACGAAATTGCTGGCTTACTGGGTGAAACCACGGCTGAAACCAAGGTGACCCTGACCAAGCTCCAGAAAGTGGTAACCAGTCGGGAGGTTGAAGTTTAATGGCGTTATTTATGGATATTGCCAGCGATAGTGTCAACAAGGTTCATGAAGAGCTTTGCGGCGATAATGTGGAAGTTCGGATCAATGATGAAAGTGTCATAGTGGTGCTGGCTGATGGCATGGGCAGCGGCGTCAAAGCCAATATTCTGGCAACCCTGACCTCTACCATTGCGGCCACCATGCTGGAAGAAAAAATGGGGATTATGGATGTGCTCGAAACCCTGGAAGCAACCCTACCTAAATGCAGCGTTCGCCATATGGCTTACTCGACCTTTACGATTGTGCAGGTATTTAGAAACCGGATGGCTTATATTCTGGAATTTGATAACCCGCCACTGGTGTTTATCCGGGATGGGGAGATTATCGAACTGGAACGAAAAGAAATTGAATTCCAGGGAAAATCGGTTTATGAAACCTCAATGGAAATCGAAAAAGGCGATATTATGGCCTTTTTCAGTGATGGTGTGATTCATGCCGGGATTGGCCATTTGTTAAACTTTGGTTGGCAATGGGAAGAAGCGGCGGATTACGTTCTGGCACGCTCCTATGAAAACAAAAAGGCCAAGGACATTTCGATGGCACTGGTGGATACTTGCTACAACCTTTATGGCGAAGAACCGGGAGATGATACCACGGTGGCCGTCATTAAGGTGGAAGAACGAAAATATATCACCATTTTTTCGGGGCCACCGCTGGATCAGGAGAAGGATGCCGAGATTAAACGGCTGCTGGAGCGGGCCCGGGGCAAAAAGATTGTCTGTGGCGGAACCGCTGCCAATATTGTGGCCCGGGAATTCGGCGAAGAGGTCAAGGTTGATTTTTCGACCATGTCGGATCGGGTGCCGCCGATCGCTACCATTAAAGGGATCGATCTGGTAACAGAGGGGGTATTGACCCTTCAGGAAACCTTGCGGATCTGTGAAGATTATATGAATAATCGTTGTGGTCGGGAAATATTTCAGGAAAAAAACGGCGCATCGATGCTGGCAAATATTTTAATGAATGAATGCACCACCATTGATTTAATCATGGGGAATTCGATTAATCCGGCCCATCAGAACCCGGACTTTCCGGAGGAACTGACGACAAAATGGCGGGTGACCCAAAAACTGATTGATATGCTGCGGAGCATCAATAAAGAAGTGAATATCATCTACGTTTGATCAGGACAAATCATGGCAGCATAAAAAACATCGTAATTTTATCAAAAAGAGAAGCGGAACACCCCGGTGAGGGTGTTCCGCTTCTAATATAATATGCTTTGAGGAGAAAAGCTATATTCTTTATTTACCCAAATTTTTTTAATTAACACAAATAATCAAAAAAATTATTTTTTTAGTTGTTTTTTTAAGACGGCAAAATGGTAATAGCTGTATCCAGCCCCAAAAACAATGGCGCAAATGGCAAAATAAAGGCCAAATAGCGGATTCTGAATGCCTCCGGAGAAAATGATCAACGAGCCAATGGCAGCCAGAAGAGGACAGATCAGGCCCCGGAACAGGCTTTTGATTTCTTTTTTTCGCCACAGTGAAAAAACTTTATAGTAGAGGCCCAGGTACAACAGATAGCTGGCGACAACGGCGATTTCGGAAATATCGGAATTCGGAAACAGCTTATATTTCTGAGCAAAATAATGAACCATCAACCAGAATCCAACAATGATTAGGGCAAAAAAAGCTGAATTGACCGGAAAATCAAAGTGAGACGAAATCTTCGTCATTGCTTTGGCTTTAGGGATCATTTGATCCAGACCCAAGGCATAAGGCATCCGGATCATTGCCATGACCAAGCCATTGAGGGTTCCCAGTACCGAGATGAACACAAAGAGCATCAGGATTTTGGCGCCACTGGGACCCAAAATCATATTGGCAGCATAGTCCAGATGGGCATCGCCACTGTTCATTATTTCGGTCGGCCCCACCAGATTTGAAATGCCCACAAAATAAATAATGTAAAGCACCAGAATAATCATCGGACTGATTACCAGGGCCAGGGGCAGATTTCGTTTGCTGTTTTTTATTTCATAGGCCACTGAAGTGGATATAATCCAGCCGTCAAATGAAAAGGCAATCGGGGCAATAGCCGCAATCCAACTGGTAGAGCCGATTTCAGAGATGGCTGTACTGGTGAAATGGTCTGCGGTACCGCCAAAGATCAGACCGGCAAAGCCGATGATAACCAGCGGAATCAGTTTGATGACCATGGCGGCACTTTGAAAATGACCGCCAATTTTGGCTGACAGAATATTGGTGGCATAAAGCACCAAAAAACAGCAGATCCCCACCAGAATCTGAACTTCCAGAGTCTGTTCGACATTAAAGAGAATGCAGAAATAAATGCCGGAAACCCAGGCCAGAATAGCGGTGATGGTGGGTAAATATATAAAGGTCTGGAACCAGCCATAGGCAGAACCCATGCTGGGGCTGATAAATTCCTTGGCGTAGGAAAGAACGCCGCCGGGACGATCGGTTCGGGCTGCCAGTTCAGCAATGGTTAAACAACCAAAGACAATGCTGATGGCTGCAATGACGAAGACCAGAATACCTAAAAACACATTGCCGCCGGTGGCGACCAGAATATTATCGCTTCGAAAAAATATACCAGAACCGATAACGACGCCAACAATCAGCGCGATGGCGGTAAATAAGTTGTATCGTGACTGTTGCATGGTAACCTCCAGGGTTTGGATTCCTGACAATTAGTAAAAGCCTTGGTGTGATTTCTTATTGCCTGAAAAATGATTTTAAAATTTACTTGGTACCGAAAAGGCGGTCACCGGCATCACCTAAACCAGGCACAATGTAAGCGTGGTCGTTTAAGTGATCATCGATGGCAGCGCAAAAAATCGGGATATCAGGATAAGCGGTGGTGACGGCTTTGATCCCTTCCGGGCAGGCCAGAATATGAACCACCTTGATATTGGGGCAGTTGGCTTCTTTTAATAGGCGAATGGTATGGATGACCGAAACCCCGGTGGCCAGCATCGGGTCGACAATTATGGCTTCTCGTTCGGCAATATCAGAAGGCAGTTTCTTGTAGTATTCCACCGCCTGGAGCGTTTCGGGATCACGGTACAGACCAATGTGACCGATTTTGGCCTTGGGGATGATGTTGGTAAAACCTTCCACCATGCCCAAACCTGCCCGTAGAATAGGGACAATGACCACATCTTTTTCGGCCAGTACTTTTTGGGTTGTTTTGCAGATGGGTGTTTCAATCTCGATTTCTTTAAGCGGAAAATTCTTGGTAACCTCCCAGGCCATCAGGCTGGATAGTTCTTTCACCAGTTCCCGAAACTCCCGGGACGGTGTTTCCATCTTTCTCAGGTGGGTCAATTTGTGCATGACAAGTGGATGATCCACGATCGTTACATTTTGCATGATAATCTCCTTTTATTGTTAATAGATTAATAATACGATAATTGACTGAATAATTCTACAATTATTTAAGAATTATTTGTTGACACTTGGGAAATAAGGGTTAAAATGAAATAATATGATAAAATTCAAGAGGAATAGAAATTTTTAAAAAGGAAGGTGACCTGAAAAATGAAAGAAATTAAATTATATACTTGGGCCCACTGTCCCTATTGTCGAGCCGCCAAACAACTTCTGGATGATAAGGGTTTGAAGTACACCGAAATTGATATTTACAATGATGCGCAGACCCGGCGCCAATTACAGGATCAGACCAATCATTATACGGTGCCTTTTGTCTTTATAGGGGAGACATTTGTTGGTGGTTTTTCAGAGCTTAAAGAAATTGAGTTTAGCGGTAAACTCGATGAATTATTATAAGGTGAGGTTAAGATGGCAGCAATAACATTCAAAGTTGTAGAAGAAATCGGTGTTCTCAGCGAGTTGCCCAGTGGTTGGCAGAAAGAGCTGAATTTGGTTAGCTGGAATGAACGGGACCCCAAGTATGATATCCGGGATTGGAATGCAGATCACGAAAAAATGCGTAAGGGCATCACGTTGACTGCTGATGAGCTGGTTCAATTGCGTGATATCTTAAACGGTATGGAACTTTAGGAAATAAACAGTAAAAAGCGTATCTCACAAGATGGGGAGATACGCTTTTTTTTAGGTTACTTGATGGGTTCGGCGCAATTGGCGGAGCCACTGCTCTGGAGCATCTCCAGGCCGTGATCCAGGGCTGGCAGAATGGCTTCAAGGTTTTCTTTGACGGCTTTGGGGCTGCCGGGGAGGTTGATGATCAGGGTTTGCTTGCGGATACCGGCGGCACTGCGGCTGAGCATTGCTTTGGGGGTGATCTGCAGGCTGTGATAACGCATCGCTTCGGGGATGCCGGGAGTCATCCGGTCACAGACGGCAATGGTGGCCTCCGGGGTCCAGTCCCGTCCGGAAAAGCCGGTGCCTCCGGTAGTCAGAATCAGATCCAGATGGTCTTCATCGGCCCAGGTTATCAGGGCAGCTTTAATGGTGTCCAGATCATCCGGAAGAATGATGGTTTTGACTACCTCATAAAGTTTGGTTTCGGCCAGCATCGTAGCAATCATCGGACCGCTTTTGTCTTCCCGTTGGCCCTTCGAGCCCAGATCACTTAAGGTCATTATTCCAGTTCGATACATGTTTTCCTCCTAAATATTAAATGTAAAAAAGTCATTGGCCAATAAATCGATATATAACAGTTTGTTTCGCAAAATTTCTTCTTTGCCGGTTAGGACTTTCAAGGCTTCAGATACCTGTAGCGATGCTGCCAGAGCCGGAGTAAAGGATGGGTTGCCCAGAGCCTTGGAGTCGTATTCTTTTTCACCGACATAGAGTCGGGACAGGGTATCATCTTCCGGAAAAACGGTGGTGATCTGGGCAAACCAGCCGCCGATGGCACCGTGGATCAGGGGGATGTTCTTTTCCTTACACAAGGTCTGGAGGGTCAGCCGGGCTGGTACATTATCCAGAGCATCCATCACCAGATCGGCATCGCCAATCAAGGAAAAACCGTTTTCCTCGTCGAGAAAATCGTGATAATAGGTGGTCGTCACTTCTTTATTGATCAACTTGACCCGGGCTGCTGCCGCTTTAGCTTTGGGGGTGCCAATATTTTTCTCGGTTGAGAAAATCTGGCGGTTCTGGTTGGAATCTTCAAAGACATCACCATCAATCAAAATCAGTGAACCGATCCCGACTCGGGCCAGCATCTCAATGATATAGCCCCCCAAACCGCCACAGCCGACGATACAAATTGTGGCATGTTGAATGCGCTCAAAGTCCTGTTCGGAAAAAGCTGGAAAATTGCGTTCATAACGTGACATTGCGCCACCTCCTTAAGTCCAATAAAAACTATTCATTTTAGTATAACAATTTTTAACGAAAAATTAAAGTCTTGAATTGATATTGTTTTTTCTGACAATAATCGTTAGAATAGAAAGCAGACACCGAATGAAAAAAATGGTCGGTAAGGAGAAAAAAATGGAGTTATTAAAAGTAAAAACCATTGATGAGATGAAAAAAATTATCAATGAGTCATTTATAGATATCGCGCTAGAGAATGAAACCATTGATTTAAGCCATGGATTAGGGCGGATACTGGCGGCTGATCTTGTATCGACTATCGATGTTCCGCACTTTGATCGATCCGTGGTTGATGGGTATGCGGTGAAACTAACCGACGTTCAAGGAGCGTCCCAGGCCATACCGGGCTTTTTAAGAATCGCCGGAGAAGTCCAGATGGGCAAAGAAACCGCCGAGCGCCTTAACCAGGGTGAAACCTTCTATGTTCCAACTGGGGGGATGGTACCAGCCGGTACTGAAGCCATGATTATGATTGAGTATACTGAAAAACTGGGAGAAAAAGACCTGGCCATTTACACCAATGCCGGTGCTAATGAAAACATGATGCAAATTGGTGATGACATCAGAAAGGGGGAACTGGTTTTTTCCCGGGGCCATCAGTTAAGACCTCAGGACATCGGCGTTTTATCAGCTTTGGGTTATTTGCAGATCGAGGTTTTTAAGCGTCCCCGGATCAGCATTATTTCCACTGGTGATGAAATCATTCGGCCTGGTGAAACACCTAAACCTGGGGAAGTGATTGACATTAACACCCCGGCGCTGGCAGCGGTGGCAACACGTTTGGGCGCCGAGGTCATCTCAACCGCCTACGCCAGAGATGACCGCGAGGAGATTCGCTTAGCCGTGCAAAAGGGCATCGAAAACGGCGAGATGGTGATCCTTTCTGGTGGAAGTTCGATGGGCGAAAAGGATTATACCGTTCAGGTCATTGATGGACTGGGGCAGGTGCTGCTCCATGGTCTGGCAGTTAAACCGGGAAAACCGACGATTTTGGGAACCGTTTCGCAAAAACCGGTAATCGGTTTACCGGGCCAGCCAGCCGCTATTATGGTGATGATGATCGTACTACAGGAATTTATGCGCTTGTATTATGGACAGGATAGTGTAAACGATCTGACCGTCCAGGGGGTGCTTACGGAAAATGTTCATGCTGCCCCGGGCCGACGAACTTTCCAGACCGTGGCCATAAAAAAGACTGAAAATGGCATCGAAGTCCGGCCTACTCACGGTAAATCGGGAATGATTACGCTGTTAGCGTATTCTGACGGTTATATTGAAATTACCGAAAACGAAGAAGGAAAAAATACTGGCGATCAGGTTTTGGTAACCCTGTTTTAAAAAGCTCGTAGACTGACTACTTAGATCTGAACTGGAGGGAATAATGAATACTGAAAATACCGGAAAAAAAGACGAACGGAATTTATATTTAAAAAATGAAGATCTCAATCTGGCAGTGTCCAAGTATCTGGCCTTATTATCCTTTGCCGAAGCGCATCAAAAAGGCCGTGTTCTACCCGTCATCGAAGCCCAGGGCTGGGTGACGAAAGAGCCAGTTTTTGCGAAAATTTCATCGCCCTATTATAATGCCTCGGCCATGGATGGCATCTGCGTGGAAGCCATGACGATGGTCGGCGTGGATGAACGTCATCCCCGGACGTTGATAAAAGGAAACGATTTTAATTTTGTCGATACTGGAGATGTAATTGCTGATCCCTACAATGCGGTGGTGATGATTGAGGATGTGATCATAAAAAGTGATAATGAAGTCAGCATCAACAATCCGGTTTCGTTGTGGCAGAATGTCCGGCCAATTGGTGAAGATATCGTTGCCGGAGAGTTGATTATCCCGGCTTTTCACCGGGTTCGCCCAATCGATCTGGGGGCCCTGCTGGCTGGCGGCATTACGGAGATTGAAGTGATGGACAAACCCCGGGTGGGGATTATTCCCACCGGTACCGAACTGGTGGAAGCCGGGGAAGCGATGGCGGTAGGAAAAATAATTGATTCCAATACCCATATGTTTGCGGGGCTGGTCAAAGAATATGGCGGCAAAGCCCGACGTTACCCGACAGTACAGGATGACTACGAGGTGATCAAAAAGGCGATCATTAAAGCTGTTGATGAAAATGATGTGGTGCTGATTTCCGCTGGTTCCTCAGCCGGAACCGAAGACTACACCCGCAAGCTGATTGCAGAACTGGGTGAAGTAGTGGTTCACGGCGTCGCCATTAAACCGGGAAAACCCGTGGTTTTGGGAATGATTCAGGGAAAACCGGTGATCGGGATTCCCGGCTATCCGGTCTCTGCCTATTTTGTCTTTGAAAGCTTTGTTAAACCGGTAATTCTGGCCTTTAACCATCAGATCCTGACGGAGGGAGTCACCATCAAAGCAGTGCTTTCAAAACGTCTGATGTCATCGCTTAAGTATCTGGAGTTTGTCCGGATGAAATGTGGTCGGGTCAATCAGCGCTTTGTGGCTACGCCGCTGGATCGGGGCGCAGGGGTGACCATGTCATTGGTTAATGCTGACGGTATTTTGAAGATTCCCAAAAATGTCGAAGGGTATGAAGCCGGGGAAGAGGTCGAGCTGATTCTGATGCGGCCCCGGGAAGAAATTGAAAATACCCTGGTTTCGATTGGCAGTCACGATGTATTGATGGATATCGTTGCCAATATCATTCATCAAAACAAAGAACTGGTAAACTTGTCTTCGGCCCATGTGGGTAGTCTGGGTGGGATTATGGCAATCAAAAAAGGCGAGTGTCATATTGCCCCGATCCATTTGCTGGATGAACAAACCGGGATATATAATCTCTGCTATTTAAAGCGTTATCTGGCTGACGAGGGGGTCGTGTTGATTAAAGGGGTTAAACGAACCCAGGGGATGATTATACCCAAAGGCAATCCCAAAAATATTCAGGGAATTACCGACCTGATCCGACCAGATATCAGTTTCGTTAATCGGCAGCGGGGCTCAGGTACCCGGGTATTGTTGGATTACTTATTAAAACAAAAGCAGCTCGATGCCAATCAGATTTTGGGCTATAGCCGGGAAATGAACACCCATATGATGGTGGCTTCGGCGGTTGCGTCCGGTTCCTGCGATGTCGGGATCGGGGTTTTATCGGCCGCCAATATGATGGATCTGGATTTTATCCCGATTGGTGATGAAGCCTATGATTTTGTTATTTTAAAAGAAAATCTGGACGATCCCCGGGTGCAGATATTTATCAAGGTACTTAAATCAGAACAATTTAAAGAAGCACTAAAACGGCTGGGGGGATATGAACTGGAGCAGCCGGGAGAAATCGTTAAACCCTAGACATCAGGGGAGAAAGCAGGAAACAGATGAAGGATCATTATGGAAGAAAAATAAATTACATGCGTATTTCCATCACCGATTTATGCAATTTAAGATGTGTTTACTGCATGCCGGAGGAGGGAATTGAGAAACATCCGCATCAGAAGAATTTGTCCTTTGAAGAAATTCTGGATCTGATTAAAGCTGGGGTGTCCCTGGGGGTTAATAAGATTCGCTTAACTGGCGGAGAACCGCTGGTGCGCCATGGGATTGTTGATTTGGTCAGAAGAATTGGCGAGATTCCCGGGATTGAGGATCTCACTATGACCACCAATGGGATTCTCTTGCCGAAATACGCCAAAGATTTAAAAGCGGCAGGCTTAAACCGGGTGAATATCAGTCTGGACACCTTTGATCCGGTCAAATTTCATGAGATTACCCGGTGGGGGCACCTGGAAGATGTTTTTGCCGGGATTGCCGCCGCCAAGGCAGCGGGAATGCATCCCATTAAAATCAACACGGTGCTGATCAAGGGGTTTAATGATGATGAAATTGAAAGCTTTGTCAATTATACTCGGGACGAAGCTGTTTATGTGCGGTTTATTGAACTGATGCCGCTGGGTGAATCCAGCGGTTTTGCAGAAAATAAATACCTGTCCAATGATGAGGTGCTAAAGCGCGTGCCAGCGTTAACACCACTACTGATCCCGGACAAAACCGGACCGGCAGAGTATTACCAGCTGCCTGGAGCCAAGGGGAGAGTCGGTCTGATTAATCCCATCAGTAAGCATTTTTGCAGCGAATGTAACCGGATTAGGGTGACCACCGATGGTAAAATCAAACCCTGCCTCCATTCAGACTTCGAAATTGACCTGGTGGCGCTGCATCAAGCCGGAATGACCTATAAAGAAATTCTCCTACAGGCGATTAATAAAAAACCGGAAAAGCATCATATTAATGAACATGAAAAGCAGTTACTAAGAAATATGAACGAAATTGGAGGATGATATGGACGAAATGGATAAAGAGATCGTCGAGTTCACTCATTTTAATGAGGCGGGCCGCAGCAAAATGGTGGATGTCAGCGAGAAAAAAAGCTCCGAAAGAATGGCCGTTGCCAGAGGAGCCATCAGTATGAAAAAAGCGACTCTTAAAAAAATCATCGACGGCCAGATGAAAAAAGGCGATGTTCTGGGAGTGGCTCAGGTTGCTGGAATTATGGGTGTTAAACGAACGGCTGATCTGATCCCGATGTGTCATAATATATTTATTTCCGGCAGTGACATTAATTTTCAAATTGATGAGGCAAATTCCCGAATTCTAATCGAAGCCGTGGTTAAAAACACCGGTCAGACCGGGGTGGAAATGGAAGCCCTAACAGCGGTTTCAGTGGCTGCCCTGACCATTTATGACATGTGCAAAGCAGTCGACAAAGAAATGACCATTGAAGCGATTTATCTGGCTAAAAAAACCGGTGGCAAATCCGGTGAGTTTATAAATCCCAACCATCAATAAAATTTAATAGGAGAAAAAACATGAGTGGAAAAGTAATAGCAATTAATATTAGCGAAACAAAAGGTGTCATGAAAAAACCGATTCCGGTCGGGAATTTTATAAAGGATTTTGGACTGGAGGGTGATGCCCACGCCGGAAAATGGCATCGTCAGGTCAGTTTGTTGGGACAGGAGAGTATTGATAAGATGATCGCCATGGGCGCAGCGGGACTATGTGCCGGTAATTTTGCTGAAAACATCACGACTGAAGGCATCTGCGTCTATGAACTGCCGGTGGGAACAAAGCTAAGAATCGGCGAAACCCTGCAGGAAGTGACCCAGATTGGCAAAGAATGCCATGCCGGATGTGAAATCGCCCAACAGGTCGGCGATTGCGTAATGCCAAGAGAAGGTATCTTTACCATTATCCTCGAAGGTGGCGTTATCAAAGCAGGGGATACCATTGAAGTGGTAGAATAGTCAGAAAAACATCTGCACATATAGTGTTAGCTTTTGGAATCACGGTTAAGACTTTCGGGATTGGCCACGATTGCTAAGCGGTCCTTATTTCCCGAACCATAAAACAAATCACAAAAAATGATGGAATGTGTATTGCATTATCAGAATTTAATGTTACAATAGTAAATGTTATTGCCGTACAACTGTCTTTCATAGAAAGACAGCGGCCTAATGGAGGACGATATGAATCAATTTATAAATAGTATGGCCGGTGTGGCCTGGAGTATCATCCCGATATTACTGATCTTTTTTTTGATGTCAGGCATCATGTTTGTATTTTATTTCAAAGTGAAAATTGAAGAAATATCGATCTATTTAAAAAGTATTGCGGCTTCCCTTGAAAGGCTTTCAAATCGGCGAAATGACTATTAGAAAGAGTTTTATGGAGGAAATTATGTATTTTGAAAAAGTAAAAGTTGCTGATCCTGAGATTTATGAACTCATGAAAAAGGAATTGCATCGACAGCAAAGTCATTTAGAGCTGATCGCCTCTGAGAACTTTGTGTCAGACGCAGTGATGTTAGCCATGGGGAGTCATTTAACCAATAAATACGCCGAAGGTACGCCGGGACACCGTTTCTACGGTGGCTGTGTTCATGTGGATACCATTGAACAGATCGCTATTGATCGGGCCAAGGCCTTATTTGGTGCCGAACACGCCAACGTCCAACCTCATTCCGGAGCCCAGGCCAATACCGCGGTTTACATGGGAGTTCTGCAACCGGGTGATACGGTTCTGGGGATGCGCCTGGATCAGGGCGGTCATTTAACCCATGGTAGTCCGGCCAATCTTTCTGGAATATATTACAATTTCATTTCTTATGGGGTGAATCAGGAAACCGAAACCATCGATTATGATGAGATCGAGAAGCTGATCAACGAACACCAGCCCAAATTGGTAGTAGTTGGCGCCAGCTCATACCCTCGCGCCATCGACTTTGAACGGATTTCAAAGCTGACCAAGGCCGCTGGGTGTTATCTGATGGTGGATATGGCTCACATTGCCGGTCTGGTGGCGGCTGGACAACATCAAAGTCCGGTGCCTTATGCCGATTTTGTTACCACCACTACCCATAAAACCTTGCGGGGTCCTCGTGGGGGGATTATCCTCTGCAAAAAAGAATATGCCAAGCTGATCGATAAGGGTGTCTTTCCCGGTACCCAGGGCGGTCCCCTGGAGCATATGATCGCCGCTAAGGCCATTGCTTTCAAAGAGGCCGCAACACCTGAGTTTAAGGCCTATCAGGAACAGGTGGTCAAGAATGCCAAAGTATTGGCGGCGGCGCTGGAAAAACGGGGCTTTCGAATCGTTTCCGGTGGCACCGACAATCACCTGATGCTGTTAGACGTCAGCAAGGTCGGCCTGACCGGGAAAGAGGCCGATGAAACCTTGGGAAAAGTCAACATCACTGCCAATAAAAACGCCATTCCTTATGATAAGGAAAGTCCTTTTGTGACCAGCGGCATCCGGGTCGGAACACCTGCCGTAACCACCCGGGGATTGGTGGAAGCGGACATGGAAGTGGTTGCCGATGCCATTGAAGCGGCACTGATTAAAAAAGACATGGAACTGGCCCTGGAAAAGGTCGCCTTTTTAACTGAAAAATATCCCTTATATCCCGACTTGATGGATTAAAAATTTTAATAGCAGAGCGTCTGACCAATATTGTTTGGTCAGGCGCTTTTTTTGATTCGAAATAATTTAAAAAGACAGAAAACTTTTTAGGAAAAGAAAAAGCTCCAACCGGAATGATATCCAGTTGGAGCCTGATTTTTTAGGAGACGGGTGTCGTTTCAGGTTTTAAATCCGATGATGCAGATTCCATGTTTTTTAAATCATTGGTGCGTTTTACCAGCAACAGCGAGGAGCCAATTCCGAGGATCGCACAAATAATCAGTAAGATAAAAATCTGGTTGAAGCCAGTGGCAATATCGCCAGCCGCTTTGGCATCATCCAACCACTTACCGCAAATCAGGCCGTAGAAGACATCCGGGATAAAAGCGATAAATGAGATAATACCTGTAGCCATTCCGGTCATTCCAACGGGGATACCAGCCTGATCCATAATTGACCAGTAAGTGGATTTCATGATGTTTGCGATAAAAGCGATCACCAGGGTCAGGATAATGCTGATGGCGATCACCTTGGCAGAGAAGAGCAGAGCAACCAAGGCAGCGGCGATGGCGCCAAAAGCGATCATAAAGCCTTTGCCTTTGTAAGTGAACTTATCCATGAAAAAGCCGCCGATTACCCCGGCTAACAAGACAATGATGTAACTGCGGACGATGCCGATAGCGCTGGCTGTTGTTGTTGAGATGTTAAGCACCTGCACCGTATAGGTCGTCATGTAGGCATTTCCAATGGCCCAGGTAAGATAGGCAAACATAATCACCAGGATCGTAATCCAGACGCCTTTGTTTTTCAGGACATCGATAACGCTGTATTTCGTTTCGTTAACGACCGCCTGCGATTCGTGTTTGATATCTGTTTTGGGAAGAAAGAACAAAGCCAGAACAAAAAACAGGGCACAAACACCAGCGCCAAATATAAAAAGAACCTTCATGCCAGCAGCGGGGGTAGCGGCCAAACCGACAATCGCCAGAAAGGCGAATCCCATCAGGGTTTGAATAACACCCCGCAAGGCTTCACTGCCACCGAACATTTTACTCTGATTGTCTTCGTTGGCCAAATTTCTGATCCCCTTGAGATAGGCTGACCACAGGGTGGCAATACCGAAAAATCCGTAAAGAAAATGAATAATCAGCAGCGCCGTAAAGTTAGTGGTCATCGCAAAGGCGAAAGTTAGCACAGCATAAGCCGCCAGGGTGGTGGAAATCATTGAGCGCATTGAGAAACGATCAGCCATCCAACCGCCGATCGGATAGCAGAAGGTATAGGTTAAATTCAGTGCCGAGGCCAGAACACCAATTTGCGTATTGCTAAGCTGATACGCAGCAGCAAATTGATCGTAAAAGGTAAAGCGTAAAAAGGGTAATTGATAGGCAAGAGCAACCGTAGCACTGAGTATTAAAAATACCATTGCATTCTTAAATCCAAAATTTTTCATTTCATCCTCCTGAAACATAATTGCGAAATACATGTCTAATGCAATGGAGTATAACACGATAAATGTAAACGGTCAACAATTATTTTTAAGAAAGGAAAACAACCAAATATCTTAATAAAATGCCAGAAAATTGAGGTGTTTCAGAAATATTTATGCTAAATCCTTATAATGTAGATCACCAGGAAGTCTGGTTTCGATTACAAAATAAGTATTGACAACAATTTGGGAGCCGTGCTATAGTTTAATTGCGAAATACATGTATTTATTAAAAAAATCGGAGGTTATTTCAAATGTATATGAACAGACGCTTTTATGAAAAATACGTTTCCACCAGCGATGTGGAACTGCTGCACGAGTATTCTTTAAAAGTTTTAAAAGAAGTCGGTGTTTCCTTTGCCAGTGAAGAGGCCTTGGCGATCTTTAAGAAACATGGTGCAACCGTCGAAGGGAATATTGTAAAAATAAGTGAAGAACTTTTAAACAAAGCCCTGGCGACAGCACCGAAATCATTTGCGGTGACCACCAGTGCTGGTGAAACACACATTGGTGAGCGTTTCAAACCAAAAACAGTGGGCTGTTACGGTCCTTCAAAATTCTTGTTTGAAGATGATACCTACAGAGCGGCATTACTGCCGGATGTGGTTAAGTTTTTAAAACTGATGCATACCAGTGATGTGACCGATTTTGTCAATAATTCTGCCTATGATACCCCGGATTTAGACAAGTCTCAGGATAATTTCTATATCCCGCAGGTGGCATTATGTCTTAAATATTCAGACCGACCAACTTATGGCAATGTTGCCAACAGTTTAAATGTCAAAAAACAGAGCTTGAAGGATGCGGCCAAAGAAATCGCCAACCTGTACAAAGAATTCTATGATATCTGGGATCGACCGGTATTATTAACCAACTGCTGTGCGCTCTCACCGCTCGGCTACTCATATGAGGTGTTAGATAACATCATGGGTCTGGTTGAAGAAGGTCAGCCGGTTACCATTATCACCTGTTCGATGACCAATCTGACCGCTCCAGCGGCACTGATGGGTTCGGTAATTCAGGACAATGCAACGATTCTGGCCGGGATCGTCTTAACGCAATTGATTAACCCGGGAGTCGGGGTTATTTACGGAACCGTGTCTTCACCAACGGATATGCGTAAAACAGCCATTGCCATTGGGGCACCAGAAGCACAGCTGATTCAAATGGCAACATTGGCCTTGGGACGTTACTATGGTCTGCCAGTCAGAACCGGTGTCAGTGGTTCGGATTCACTCAAACCCGATTATCAGGCTG
Source organism: Acetobacterium wieringae (assembly GCF_023700225.1). NCBI lineage: Bacteria > Bacillati > Bacillota > Clostridia > Eubacteriales > Eubacteriaceae > Acetobacterium > Acetobacterium wieringae. The sequence continues at coordinate 2,510,521 of NZ_CP097897.1, read as the reverse complement.
GGGTTGAATCAATGACGACATTGATGACCACTTACCTGGGAAAATCAGACTTTGCGCTGAATAATGCCGGGATTCTTCAATCCTACGCCGTCGGCAGTTATGAAAAATTTGTTCTCGATGAAGAGGTCAATCGCATCTTGATGCGACTAAATAAAGGGATTAAAATCTCGGATACACAAGCCGGTAAGGTTTTTGACGAAATCAAGAAGGCTGGCCCACTGGGTAATTATTTATCAGGAAGAACCCCGAAAGAATACCGCGATCAGCATCACTTATCACAGATTTTTAATAAAACCGCCGGTGATCCAGCCGTTATTTTTGAAGAAGTGGGCGATATCAGACAGCGGGCTTCAAAAATTATCGAAGAACGATTGGAAAGCTATCAGGCTCCAGACCTGACCAAAAAACAACAGGAACTGTTAAACTGTTACCTGCCAGAAAGCGAAAAATTCTAAAACAAATACACTTAATAAAAAATCAGGCCAGGGCATAATGGTTGCGACCATCATGTCAATAAAAATAAAAAAGGAATGGTAAAAAAATGTTAGATTTAAGAGAATTAACACAAGCAGTAGGAGATTTGGAAGAAGAACTGGTAATGGATTTACTCAACGAGTTTGTTAAAGCGAGTCCGTCAGAACCAGAAGCCCAGGAAGCCATTGCCGCCTGTCAGGCCGGTATGGCAATTGTTGGTGAACTGTTTGAAAAGGGCGACTATTTTGTTGGCGATCTGATTTTTGCCGGTGAACTATTAACCGAGTCTATCAATCTGTTAAAACCAGTGCTGGGCAGTGGCGCTGATACAGTTGCCGGGACCATTATACTTGGTACGGTTCATGGTGATTTACATGATATCGGTAAGAATATTTTCAAAAGCATGTCAGAAGCAGCGGGTTTTGAAGTGATAGATCTGGGAATTGATGTTGCGCCGGAACTGTTTGTTAAGACCGCCAAAGAAAATCAGGGCTGCATCATCGGAATGAGCGGTGTTTTGACCCTGGCCATCGATGCCATGAAGGAAACCGTTGAAATGGTGAAAGCAGCTGGAATTGACGCCAAAATTATTATTGGCGGAAATCCGGTTACTAAAGAAGCCTGTGAACATGTTGGGGCCGATCAATATACCACCAATGCCGCTGAAGGTGTCAAGATCTGTCAGGAATGGGTTGCTTAATTAATTAGCTCAACCAAACAAAAAATGAGCAGACATTCAAAAATGATTTAAGTAAACGATAATTTAACAGATAGAAGGCAGTAACAAAGACTGTCTTTTATCTGTATTTCAAGGAGATAAAAGATGATAATAATTGGAGAAAAGATAAACGGTACAATTCCATCCGTCAAAGCAGCGATTGAAAGAAAAGATGCTGATCACATCGCCGCCCTGGCGGTCAAACAAACCGAAGCAGGAGCGACTTATATTGATGTCTGTGCCAGCACCGCACCGGAGTTTGAAATAGAAACGTTGAAATGGCTGATGGATATTGTTCAAAACGCAACCGATACGCCACTGTGTCTTGACAGCCCCAATCCTCGGGTGATTGAAGCCGTTTTTAAATACGCCAACAAGCCCGGTCTGATCAATTCGATTTCAGAAGAAGGTGATAAATGCGAGGTGTTGTTGCCGCTTCTGGAAGGTAACAGCTGGCAGGTGGTTGGTTTAACCTGCGATAACAAGGGCATTCCCAATGATGTTAAAACAAAGCTGGAAATCACTAAAATCATGGTTGAAAAAGCGGCAAAATATGGGATTACGCCTGATCGGATGCATATTGATCCCTGCGTAATGGCTTTGTCAACGGAAAACAACTCAATGCTTAATTTCGCTGAGGAAATCCGCCAAATCAAAGCATTGTATCCGACTATTCATGTAACCGGAGCGATCAGCAATATGTCGTTTGGCTTACCGGTGCGATCCTTGCTGAATCGAACCTGCATGGCCTTTGCCATGGAAGCTGGAATGGATTCGGCGGTCATTGATCCGCTTAACCGTGAGATGATGGGTACTATCTTTGCTACCTACGCCTTGCTTGGCCAGGATAAACACTGTCGTAAGTATAGCAAAGCCTACCGACAAGGGCAAATCGGACCAGTCAAATAATGATTTAAGCATGTTTCTAATACCCGGGTTAAAAACTTTCTCATGGATCATCACAACGGAGAAAGTTTTTAGCTTAAGCGGGTGGTAAATCGCAACAGAAAGTTTTGGCTGCAAATTGTACCTGATCGGTTGATACTTTATAGATGGCATTACTGGTGCATGAATAAGAAAGAGGAAGACACTATGGTACTTTATATTTCACTTGTTTTGTTAGTTGTTTTTTTGTTTTTTGGATTTGTTTTTACCGATGAATTACTGAATGTGACAAATGTCCTGTTTGGTGTGATTACTCATAATCTGGGGTGGTTCTATCTGGTCTCAGTGCTGGGGATTCTGATTTTTTGTCTGGGGCTGGCTTTCAGTAAATATGGAAAACTGCGGTTGGGGGATGAAGACGACCGCCCGGAGTATTCAAATTTTTCCTGGTTTGCAATGCTTTTCAGTGCTGGAATGGGCATTGGTCTGGTATTTTGGGGCGTGGCCGAACCGGTTTATCATTACTTACAGCCACCGCTGGGGATTGAGGCGGCCTCCAGTGAGTCGGCCAGCAAGGCATTTCAGTATGCCTTTTTGCATTGGGGTTTTCACCCCTGGGCGATATACGCCATCGTTGGTCTGGCTTTGGCTTATGTCACCTTCAAGAAAAAACAGCCGTGTCTGATCAGCTCGACCCTTGAGCCGCTGCTGGGTGAAAAGACCAAAGGAATTGCTGGCAAGCTGATTGATGTGCTGGCGCTGGTCTTAACCGTGATCGGTGTGGCAACGTCATTGGGGTTGGGGGCATTGCAGGTCAATGGCGGTCTCAAAACACTTTTTGGCATCCCCAATACGATCACCGTCCAGATTATCATTATTGTCATCATTACAGTGCTGTTTTTGATTTCTTCGATAACGGGACTGGATAAAGGAATAAAAATACTCAGTAACACCAACATCGTGATTGCGCTGTTAATCATGATTTTTGTGCTTTTTACCGGTCCGACGGTTTTTATCATCGATACTTTTTTTGTCAGTTTAAGTGCCTATCTTCATAATATTTTGCCAATGAGTCTGGCCTTAACACCATTTAGCGATGATCCCTGGCTGGGTAACTGGACCATTTTTTATTGGGCCTGGTGGATGTCTTGGGGCCCGTTTGTGGGAACTTTTATCGCCCGGATCTCAAAGGGTCGAACGGTCAAAGAGTTTATCATGGGTGTGATTATCATCCCGGCGCTTTTTTGCTGTCTCTGGTTTGCGGTATTTGGCGGAACTGCCCTGCATTTTGAAATCATCGATAAGCTAAGTATTGCCGAGGCCATTACCGGCGATGTGGCGGTTGGATTATTTGTCACCTTATCACATTTACCGTTCGGCCAGGCGATTTCGTTTTTGGCAACCTTGTTAATTGTAACATTCTTCGTGACATCAGCCGATTCGGCCAATTTTGTGGTGGCGATGTTCTCGCGAAACGGTGATTTAAATCCAGATCGTAAAATAAAGGTTGTCTGGGGGATCGTGCTTTCATCCATGGCCATTGTGCTGCTGTTAAGCGGCGGGTTAGTAGCAATCCGCAATGTGGCGATTATTATGGCCCTGCCCTTTGTTTTTATTCTGATTATGATGTGTGTTTCAATTTTTAAGGCGTTTAAGAATGAAGCGGACTAGATATTTAAAAATAGCCAACGGTGTGGTAGAATTCGGTTATTGAAGGATAGGGGGAATGATAAAAATGAAAAGAGTGATGATTGGCTGCAGTGTTCTTAAAAAGGAAGTTGAAGCCCTGATAGATTGTTCGGATCTTGAATACCGGTGGATTAGAGAGCATCTCCACAATACCCCAGATCTTCTGCACACCGAGATACAGGCGGCCATTGATGCCGAAACCGATGCGGACATCATTTATCTCAGTTATGGATTGTGCGGGAAAGCATTAGTTGATATTCAGGCAAGATCCTGTCCTTTAGTCATCCCCCGAGTGGATGACTGCATTGCGATGATATTGGATGATCGGTCTGATCTTGGCGCACTGCGCTGTTCTTCTTACTTTGTCTCTCAGGGCTGGCTTTGGGGCGAAGATGGAATCGGCTATGAGCATGATCGGATGAAAGAAAAATATGGTGAGAAGCGGGCCTTGCGTATTGCCAGAGCCATGTTTAAAAATTATCAGTATTTGCTGTTTATCCGCACTGGGGTGGAAACCGCGGAAGATCGACAAAAATGCGAAGCGATGGCGGAAAAACTGGGACTGAAGGTTAATGAAACCACTGGTAATATTGATATTCTCGATGCGATGATAAAAGACAGCAATGATCAGCGGTTTATTCGAATCGAACCTGGCGAAGTGATAAAAGAAGAGATGTTTCGGACGGATTAAGATGCTGAGTCAGCTTGATTCATTTCAGGAGTGTAGAAAAAATTTGGTGCTGATAATCGCTAAAAAAATGGGGCAGTTTTTACAAATAATAAGTTTACAAACCGTATTGCATGCGGTTTGTTTAAGTTAATGGTTTAGTAAGCCTTATAACTGTGTTACCCAGCATCCGGCACAAAAATCCCAGATATGATTACAACCTGCAAAGGTAAAAATCAGTAAAGATTGAGACCTGAAATTATTCAGTAAAGATTGAGACCTGAAATTATCATGATGAAACGGTAAACAAACCGGGGTTATTGTGATATAATCTTAAAATGTATCAAAATTGATGGGATTGCAGGGGGCAGTGATCATGAAATTAACGCTTAGCATTTCGAAAAAAGAATGTGATCTTATCCATGAACAGTCACTGAAACTTTTAAAAACCATGGGGATTACTGTTTTTTCGAATGAAGCACAGGAGATTTTCAGAAAAGCCGGGGCCAGAGTTGATGGTAAACAGGTTTTTCTTGATGCGCCGCTGGTTGAAGAAAGTCTCAAATTGGTTCCTTCTGCCTTTCCTGTCTATTCAAATAGCGGCCGTGTGGTAGTCGGAAAGGGTGAAATTTGCACGCTGCCAGCTTATGGTGGAACCTATGTGTCACGAAATGAAGTGATTGCTTTGGGAACCCGAAGGGATTATGTGAATTTTACCAAACTCAATCAGCAGAATCAGCTAATTAAAATGGCGAGTCCCTATACCATTGAACCTTTCGATATTCCTCTGGACTTGCGAAGCGCCTATCGGATGGCGATGCTTTTAAAATACTCTGATAAACCTTGCCTTTCAATTGTCGGTAGTCAGGAAGAGTCCTGCGCTTGCATTGCAATGGTTAAACGCTACCGTGGCATTGACCATAAACCGGTCGTGCTTGGTAATGTCAATGTATCGGCGCCGATGATTATGGGGCATTCAACAACGGAAGTGATTACCGTTCATTGTCTGGAAAATCAACCACTGATGATTGCCTGCGGCAGTGGATTAAGCGGTTTAACAGCGCCGCCCACTCCCGGCGGTAATTTTCTGCTGGCCAACGCCGGAATTATTGCCGGAATTGTCTTTGCTCAGATTCAAAGCCCCGGTCTGCCAATTATTTATGGTTTGCCGCTATTTGGAGTGGATCCGTTCAAGGCCGAAACATTAGTTGGGAGTCCTGCAACGGCATTGTTTACACTGGCTGCGAAGGGGATGGCAGAATATTACAAAATTCCATTTCGGGCCGGCGGTACATTTACCGACTCAAAATACCTCGATTATCAAAGTGGTTTTGAAAGCGGGATCAATCTGCTCTCAACTCTGCTGGCAGAGGTCGATTGTCTGATGCATAGCTTTGGGATGGAAGATGCTTTAAAAACAATTAATTACAATAAATATATTCTGGATGAATATGCTTTCTTAAGTTTGAAAGACTTTGTCCAGGGAATGGAAATTAATGATGTCACAACGATGATGGATGAAATCCTGAAGGTGGGATCAACCGGAAATTACATCTCTTCACGAAACCTTAAATTAATCAGAAAGCAATATCGGCCCCATGGTTTTGGGGAAGGGAAAACAAAGGCAGCGGTACTAAAAGAGACCGACGATGAGATTATCAGGCGTTTAGATAGTTATCAATTTACCGCACAAACTAAAGAACAGATTAAAATAATAAGGGGTTACCTGCCAGATGAATATATCGACTAATCATGCCATGAATACAACTACTTTTGAGAGTATTGTCGAGGCCATGAAAAAAATTGAAGAAAAAAAAGTGCTTAAACTTGTCAATTATGCGATTCGAGAGGGCGCATCCCAGGCCCAGATTGTCGAAGCGATCCAGCTTGGTCTGGATCACATCGGTCATTATTTTGAAGAGGGGCGGTATGGTGTGACCGATTTAATGATGGCGGGCATCATTTTTGAAGAAGTGTTAAAATTGCCGAGTCTGAAGCTGATCAATGAGGGATCGGGTGAACCGATTGGTCGGATTCTACTGTGCACCATCGAGCGGGATCTGCATGACATTGGCAAGTCAATTTTTAAGAGTGCTGCGTTGATGTCAAATTTTGAGGTCATTGATCTGGGGATTAACATTACCGCCCAGGAAATTTTGGCAGAAACCATCAAATTAAAGCCCGATGTGATTGCCATCAGCTCAATTCTCGCCGAAGGGGTCCGGTATATCAAAGCCGTGAATGACGCTCTGGTGGCTGCTGGAATCAGGGATCAGGTTAAAATTATTGTCGGGGGACTCTCGACCCATCGCCAGGCAATTGAATACACCGGAGTGGATGCCTTTGCTCATGATGTCTATGAAGGGGTCAAGCAATGCAAGACTTGGATAACGGAGGGGGGCGAAGCGCATTAATCACAAATATGAAGAAATTGCCGATAGCATTAAATACAAGATCCAGAAGAATTTTTATGCCATCAATTCCGCCATCCCGCCGGAAAATACCCTGGCTGATGAATATGGTGTCAGTCGCATCACCATCCGTAATGCCATTTCGAAGTTAATTGATGAAGGCTATATTTATTCGATACCGGGAAAAGGGAATTATGTACTTGAAAAAAGTAACGATAAATACCTGATTTCATTAAAAACCGAACAGCTCTTAAAAAAACCGTACCAACGGGTCGAACTGTTGGGATCGGAAATTATCAAACCGACCATTGATTTGGTTTACCATCTGCGGGTAGCCCCCAACGCCCGGGTTGTTTATGTCCGCTGGGTACTGCTTTATGAGGAAAAGCCGATTGCCTATGATATTCAGTACATTCCCTATTTTCCGGGAATTACTGTTTGGAACGATAATTTTGAATATACCAGTTTCAGTGAAATATTGTCGCAGAAAAACAAATTGTTTCAAATGCAGGGCAGGATGAATGTGACGGCGATGAATTGTGATCGGGAAGTGGCAGAAATTCTAAAAATCCCGGATGAAACGCCAGTGATGCAAATTACCCAAAAAATATTAGACGATAATGAACCCATGGGTTTTCGTCAGCTGTTTATTAAGCGTGAATGGTGCTGCGTCCGTGGAACGTCTTATCAGGAATAGATTGAAGGACTTAAATGAAAGTAAAAATATACGAACGAATTGTCAACGATATTCTGTCTGAGATCAGAAGTGGTTCACTTAAACCCAATGAAAAATTACCGACCAATCAGGAGCTGGCTGAAAAATATAATACCAGTGGGGTGACGGTCCGAAAAAGTCTGGCCACACTGGTAAACAAGGGCTATCTGGTCTCGATTGAACGCGTCGGGACGTTTGTCAAAGAGCGCGAAAAGGATCTGTTTTTAGTCAATTTTTCCCTGGAAGGAAACATCAACGAGGAAATAACTGATATTCAGACTGAAGATATCCTGATTTCCATGACAAAATTAAAAGGCGAGCGACGGGAATTAAAGACGCTTGAAATAAGACGGATGTATTTTTCGGATGCAATGCCGGTGGGCTACAGCATCGATTCGCTGTTTCTTACTGGTCGTTACCTGAGTGCAGGGATTGAAAAAAAAGCCGAGAAAAACATTACCATCATGCATCGCATCTTCAATAGTTTCGAGGTGAAAAAAAGCATTGAAGTGACCATGGATTATCCCAATAAATACATCTCAAACCGACTGTTAATTGACGAAAACATGCCAATGTTTTGTATAAATATATATTTCTCAACCATAACTGATCATCCGATTGGTAAAAGAACCTTGTATGTGTTAGGTGAAAATATTGAGTTGAATGGAAAATCATTTTACGAATAAGGAAAAATAAGAAATGAACTATATAATAATTTATCTGATCCTTGTTAATCTACTTACTTTTGGACTGTTTTGGCAGGACAAACGGCGTTCAAAAAAAGTGGTCTGGCGGATTCCGGAAAAAACCCTGATGGGCTTATGTGTGATTGGCGGCTCTATTGGCGGACTGCTGGGGATGCGGGTTTTTCACCATAAAACCAGGCACGCTTTGTTTGTCTGGGGAATTCCGATAATTATTGCGCTTCAGATCGGGTTGGTGCTGTTATTCTATGTTAAAGGACTCAATTGACTGGTGTAAAATAAAAACGCCAAAAAAAGTTTTGGATATGACTTGACAATTTGTATAAAAGCGTGTATTCTATAGTGGTGTTCAAAATGATTTATGCGAGAGTGTTGGAACTGGCAGACAAGCACGTTTCAGAGGCGTGTGTCGCAAGGCGTACGGGTTCGACTCCCGTCTCTCGCACCATTTAGAATTTACAAAAACGGCATGAGATGGTCGTTTTTTTTATGCCCAAAATCTGAAGTTGATTTGAATTAATTTTACGCTGAGATTAATTGAACTATAAATGGGTAAACAATTTGTATGCTCAATCAGTAATCAAGTTGGAAGCGTCAGAAACAAATAAGTGATTAAAAAAACTGCCAATTCTGTTTTGAAGGGGTGAGATTAAGATGAAATGCGAAAAATGCGGCCACGACAACGAAGCATCCAGCCTGTTTTGTCAGAACTGCGGAAATCCGATCCGGAGCCTGGAAAAGTGGGAGTCTCAGGTAACGGAGGACACGAACCGGGAAAAAACGGAAAGTGGGATTCCGGATCGCAAAACGGGGCATCAGGGAAAGAATAAGGGGATCATTATTGCAATTGCGGCGGTGGTCGGAGTCTTTCTGATTGCCGGAGCCGTTTTTGGATTTATTAATTTTCAAAAAATCAATGCCATCAACAGCGGTCTGAAAAACGGCGAAGATTTGCTGGCCGTTCAAAATTATAGCGAAGCGCTGGTGGCCTTCGATGGAGTGTTAAAGCTGGATCCGAATAACACTGCAGCAATTTTTGGAAAAGCCAAAGCTTACACCGGTGCGGGCAACTATAAAATGGCCAATACCTTCTACGAAGAAGCAATCCGAAAAGAAAAAAACTCAGAAAAATTAAAAATGATCTTTGATGCCTATATTGCTTCGGAAATTCAGGCCGGAGTATCAGAAACGGATCTTTTTGCTCTGCTGGATCGGGCATCCGAAGTTACCGGAGACAGTAAATATGCCGATCAGAAAAGTAGCTATACGGTTAAAGCGCCATCCTTTAATCTGAATCCGGGAACCTATCAGGGGGAACAAAAACTGGAAATCGTTAAGGCGGATGCCAATGATATGGTTTTTTACACGACGGATGGATCCCAGCCCACAGTCAGTTCAATCGTATATACAGAACCGATTACCTTGACAAAAGGTGAAAAAACAATCAAAGCCATTGAAGTCAATGGGGCTGGTTTTGCCAGTAAAATAATTGAAGGCAAATACGTTATCAATGATATTCCAACCACCTCTGGCGGATCCGAGTCAGAAGGGTCCGACTCGGGAAGCGGCACTGCCACCGGTTGGGACTATGCGAATTTTAGTCTCTATGCGTCTTCGACCCTACCGGACATGGCTGGGATCAGTTATTATGTCGGGAACGTGATGGATGGCAGTGATAATACCGCCTGGGTTGAAGGGGTGTCTGGCGATGGGATTGGTGAGTATGTTCAATGTGTCTATAACGGAACCTCCGCACTGACCATTCATGGAGTGGCCATTAAAAACGGTTACGTCAAGACTACTACATCCTTTGCTGAAAATGGTAGTGTTCGGGGACTGGTGATGTATGTTAATACCAGCCCAGTGGCCAACATGATTCTTGAACGGATCCGGGATGAACAGGTGATCTCAATCAGCCCGGTCACCATTAATCCTGGTGACTCAGTTGTTTTTGTCATCGATTCGGCGGTGGCGGGACCTGCGGATGGTGAACATGACACCGCTATCACCGAAATCAGATTGTTCTGATTATGGTGATGAACTTTTAAATTAGCGTCATTTTAAAATCTGGAGAAGCGATTCTCCGGATTTTTTTGATTTGTTTATTTCAGCCTTTTCTTTATCTTTTTCAGGCAAATAATGGTATAATAACAAGATAACGCTAACATCAATTAAGGAGAGGTTTTAATGAAGTTTCAGGAGATTTCAGATAAGCTGACACGATTTATTAATAAATATAACTATTTGGCTGAGGAGCGCAGTGCCAATGTGCTTTTTTTATTAAAGTGCATTGTTTTAAAATACCTGGCAGATAATCAGCACCTTGACTTTGAAGCCCACCAGAAGGCCATCAAAAAGAATTTTACGCTGGATTATGTCCTGGCAATCTGGCAGGGCCGCCCCCTTGAGACACCATTCTGGGGGCAGGAGCAGACAGAGCCTCAGCCTATTGGGGATGAGATATGGGCGTGGGTCTCTGAATTTATTCAGTCATCCCCCGCACTGGCGGGAGAAAATCCCGGCTTGATCGGCAACCTTTACGAAGCCAGTTTGCTGCTTAATCACAAGAAAAACCATGGGGTCTTTTATACTCCGGAAAACATCGCCAGGTATATGGCGGCGGATGTACTTGAAGCATTTTCACCGGGTAACCAACAGCAGGATTTTCGGGTTCTCGATCCGGCTTGCGGAAGCGGATCCCTGCTTAGTGCAATATACGATGCGATTATGGTTCGAAGTGGTGAACTGACTCCGGAGCAGCAAGCCACGCAGCATCGCCAGTTGCTGGAAACCTGCCTGCTGGGAGTTGACCGGGATCCGATGGCCTGTCTGGTAACCCGGCTGATCCTGACCTTAAAAGGAAAAGAATACGTTAAGCCGCTGGGAATTTTTGCGGCGATATTCTGACCGAAGAATTAGTTGCCGTGCAGTCGGTCGATGTAGTCATCGGGAACCCGCCTTATGTCGGCCATAAAGAAATCCAGACGGATTATATGAAGCAGTTAAAAAACCGCTACGGTGAGGTGTATCGGGATAAGGGGGATCTTTCCTATTGCTTTATCTATCGGGGCTGGGAACTGCTAAAACCGGGGGGGCAGCTTATCCATATCACCTCCCGCTATTTTATCGAAGCTTTGTATGGAAAACCGTTACGGGCCTTTATCCGAAAAGCATTTGCAATTCAGGAAATCGTTGATTTCAACGGACTCCGGGTGATTGAGGGGGTTGGGGTTGATCCGGCCATTATCCGACTGCTTAAAACGAATCGGATTGATGATGCTCAAAGGATTCAGGTTAAACGGTTCTTTATTAAAAACCACAAACCGGAAAGCTATTCCAAACTGATCGAATCGCTCGTTCAAACCGATCAGTCAAGCGATTTTTATGAGTCCTTTGAACTTTCTCAGATTCAGCTGCATGACGATTCCTGGCGGCTCTATTCACCGCTGACCCGGAGAATCATCGAGAAGATTGAGACCAAAACACCCTTCACCCTGGATAATGTCGTCCACAGTTTTCAAGGCATTATCACCGGTAACGACAAGGCTTTTATCTTTGAAGCGACAGATCCGGTTCGTCTGGGCTTTGAATCGTGTTGGTTAAAACCGTGGATCAAGAATAAGGATGTGAAAGCGTTTGAAGTCGCCAAACCGCAAAAGCAAATCCTCTATACCAACCAGATCAGTGCGATTGACGAGCACCCTGAGCTAGTTGCACATCTTGAAGCATACCGGGAGAAACTCAAAAACCGCCGGGAATGCAAAAACGGCAAACTGGCCTGGTATAAACTGCAATGGGGACGGGATCCGGATCATTTTGAGAGGCGAAAGATCGTTTTTCCCTATAAGGCAACTCAAAACCGCTTTGCCATTGATGAAGCGCACGCTTATTTCAGCGCTGATGTTTATGGCTTGATTCTCAAACCACGGCTTTATCATCAGATCACCGAGGAATTTCTGGTGTTGCTGCTAAACAGCAAGCTCTATAATTACTACTTTAAGTCCTACGGGAAAAAACTGGGTGATAAGCTTTATGAGTACTATCCCAACACCCTGTTGCGACTGGGAATACCGGACATTAAAGATGAAACCATTAAGGTATTTAAAGATTCTTATGATAGAATCGTAGAATTAAAGAAAAGTGGCGACAATGTGGGATTGGGCAAGATTCTTGCTGATATAGACCAGTGGTTTTATGATTTTTTTGAGTTGAATCAGATCGAAATAGCAGCAATTGAAACAAACCGGTGATTGTGAACCGATCATTGGCTTTGCAGAATCCGAATAGAGTGCTATCGTGAAAGGACATTATGCAGGAAAGTTTTTTTAACCAGAATTATGAAGGCCAAATTGCCGATAATGCTCCCCTTGCGGTAAGAATGCGGCCCCAAACTCTGGCAGAATTTGTTGGCCAGCAGCATATCATTGGTCGGGGGAAGCTTTTGTATCGGCTGATTGAAGCGGATAAACTGTCATCAGTGGTGTTTTATGGACCGCCGGGTACCGGCAAAACCTCATTGGCAAAAATTATTGCCAACCGCACCAATGCGGTGTTTTATGAGCTCAATGCGGTGACCTCGGGAAAAAAAGAAATTACCGAGGTGCTGGAGAAGGCTAAGAATAACCTGGGGGTTTATAATAAAAAATCCATCCTCTTTATTGACGAGATCCATCGTTTTAATAAGGCGCAACAGGATGCTCTGTTACCCAGTGTCGAAAAAGGGTTAGTAACCCTGATTGGCGCCACCACCGAAAACCCCTATTTTGAAATCAACTCGCCACTGCTGTCCCGCTCGACTATTTTTGAGTTTTACAACCTGACCCCAGACGACATTCGTCAGGTGATCAAACGGGCCATTACTGATCGGGATCGGGGCTATGGTGTAATGAAAATAAACTGTGATCAGCAGGCCCTCGATCATTTTGCCGAGGTCGCTAACGGTGATGTCCGTCGGGCCTTGAATGCCCTGGAGCTGGGGATTCTGACGGTGGATAAAAATGCCGACGGGATTATTCATATCGATCTGGAAACGGCCCAGGAGTGTATCCAAAAGCGGGCGGTTCAATATGATAAAAATGGCGATAATCATTATGATACCATTTCGGCCTTTATCAAGAGTATCCGGGGTTCCGATCCTGATGCGGCGCTTTACTGGATGGCTAAAATGATTACCGCCGGGGAAGACCCCAAGTTTATTGCCCGGCGGATTGTCATTTCAGCCTCTGAAGACATTGGCAATGCCGAACCGCTGGCCTTACCGGTGGCGATGGTAGCCGCCGATGCGGTTCAGTTTATCGGGATGCCGGAAGCCCGGATTAATTTGGCCCAGGCGGTGGTTTTTCTGGCCTGTGCACCCAAAAGTAATGCTTCTTATCTGGCGGTGGATGCCGCCATTGAGGCGGTCAAGCATGTTTCAAATAGCCATGTTCCGGCGCACTTGCAGGATACCCACTATTCTGGCAGTAAAAATCTGGGTCGTGGCATGACGTATCAGTATCCCCACAATTATCCCGGCAACTATGTTAAACAGCAATACTTACCGGATGATTTGATCGGCACGCATTTTTATCAACCGACTGAAATGGGTCATGAACAAAAAATGAAAGAATACCTTCAGAAAAAGGGAATCATCGAATAAATTACGAACAGAAAAGGAGAGACATTTGAAAAAAGAATTGCAAGAACAACAAGAAAAAATGTTTAAACTGGAAGAAAATATTCATGGGTTTATCTTGAAAAAAGAAGAATTTGTGGATGAAATAGATGGCTTTGCCCGAACCTTTGTACATCAAAAAACCGGGGCCCAGTTAGTGTATATATCGGCTGATGATGACAATAAGGTTTTTTCAATCAGCTTCCGCACCCCCTCCACCAACAGTACCGGGGTGCCCCACATTCTTGAGCATTCGGTATTGTGCGGTTCAAAAAAATACCCGGTCAAGGAACCCTTTGTGGAATTGGCCAAAGGATCGCTAAACACCTTCCTCAATGCGATGACCTATCCGGATAAAACGATGTACCCGATTGCCAGCACCAACGCCAAAGATTTTATGAATCTGATGGATGTATATCTGGATGCGGTTTTTTATCCCAATATCTATCAAAATCCCTACACCTTCTTGCAGGAGGGCTGGCATTATCATATTGAAAATGCTGATGATCCGATCATCTACAATGGGGTGGTCTATAATGAAATGAAGGGTGCCTTCTCCAATCCCGAGGAATTGTTGCAAAATAAAATTTTTGAATCCCTTTATCCCCAGTCCTGCTACCGGTTTGAATCCGGCGGGGATCCGGATGTGATCCCGGAACTGACCTATGCGGATTTTCTGGGCTTCCATAAAAAATACTATCATCCCTCCAACAGCTATATTTATCTTTATGGCGATGGGGATGTCCGGGCGCACTTGAAATATTTAAATGACGAATATCTCAGTGCCTTTGATAAACAGCCAGTTGACAGTGAAATAGAGGCCCAGCCGATGCTCACACAGCGGACGGAAATGCGGGCGTCCTACGGGGTGTCCAAGGAAGAAACGCTGGAAAATAAAGACTATCTGGCCCTTTCTGTGGTGCTGGGTGATAAATTATCCTATGAGGAGGCCCTGGCTTTTGATATTCTTGCCCATATCTTATTAAATAATAATTCATCACCGCTCAAAGAGGCTCTGCTGGATCTTAAAATTGCTGAAGATGTCAGCTATCATTACAGCAGTTCCCTAAGACAGCCCTATTTTTCAATTGTCCTCAAAAACACAGAGGAGAAACATAAGGATCTGTTTGTTAATACGGTGGAATCAGTGCTCAACAAGCTGGCTGCTGATGGCCTCGATCCCCGTAGCGTTGAAGCGGGCATTAATATCCATGAATTTTCCCATATCGAAGGCGAGTACGGTTCTTATCCCAAAGGTCTGATTTATGGGATTGAGATGATGGATGACTGGCTCTATGGTGACGATCCGATTGCCTACCTTAAATACAAAGCAGCCTTTAAAAAATTCAAGGACTGTTGGAAAGACGGCTACTTTGAAAAACTTCTTAAACGGATGTTGATCGACAATAGCCATCAAACCCTGGTGACGATTGTGCCGGACAATACTTTGCAGGAAAAAGCCGACCAGGCATTAGCGGAAAAACTGGCATCTTTTAAAGCGGCTTTGACCCCGGAAGAACTCCAGGATCTGATTGATGAAACCCAGACTCTCATCGAAAAGCAAAATGAAGAGGATAAGCCGGAGGATCTCGAAAAAATTCCCAAACTGTCGCTGGCCGATATCAATCGTACGGGTCGGAGTTATCCCCTGGAAGTTCAGGAGGCGCTGGAAACCAGGCTGCTGTTCCATCCTGGATTTACTGGCGGAATTTCCTATTTAAAACTCTATTTTGATTACAGTGATCTGCCGCAGGAAGATTTGAAATATTTATCGTTGATGTGCAAGCTGCTGGGTAGTCTCAGTACCGAAAGCATGGATTTTAGACGATTGAGTCAGGAAATTGAAATTCACACCGGTGGCCTGTCCTTTGGGATTGAGTCCTATGACGACGTCCACCATTTTGGGGATTTCACCTCCCACTGTTACGTTAAGGGAAAAGCGGTGATGGAGAATATCCCGACTTTAGTCAAAATCATGACCGACGTAATTACTAAGACACTTTTTACGGAAAAGAACCTGATTCACGATATGATCCGGGAAATTAAGACCCATAAGGAGACCCAGTTTTTAACCGCTGGCCATGTCGTCGGGGTACAACGGCTGCAGTCTTATTATTCTCAGTCAGCCAGGCTGTTCGAAGAATTTGGTGGAATTGAGTTTTATCGCTTTATTGCCGATCTGGAAGCCAACTTTGATGAGCAGTTTGAAGTCTTAACCGAAAAGCTCACCAGCATCGCCAGCTTGGTGTTTACCAACAGAAAACCAATTATCAGTATTACCGGTACCGAAGAAATCCGGGATCGGACTGTGACTGCCTTGAGTCCTTACATCATGGGGTTGGCGCCAAATAAAGCGGCTAAAAATGCCTTTGCTTTTGAAACTGATATTGCCAATGAAGGTTTCTTAACGGCGGCAAAGATTCAATACGTTTCCCAGGGTTATAATATTCGGGCTTTAGGCTACGAGTACGCCGGTTCCCAACTGGTTTTAAAGGGGTTACTGTCAATGGACTATCTCTGGAACCGGGTTCGGGTTCAGGGTGGCGCCTATGGTGCTTTTATGAGTATTGGTCGTGGTGGCGACCTGTACTTTGGTTCTTACCGTGATCCCAAACTCAAGAAGACCTTTGAAGCGTATCAAGGGGTGGTTGATTATATTAATAATCTGGAACTATCCCAGCGTGAACTGGAAAAGTACATCATTGGCACGATCAGCAGCAAAGATGTTCCGCTCAGCGCTTCGGTGAAAGGCGAGATTGCGGATAATTTTTATTTTAGTGGCGTTACTGCCGCAGATCTGCAAAAAGAACGGGATGAAATTTTAGAAACCACCGTGGCACAACTAAAAAGTCATGGTGACATGATTGCAGCGGTGCTTGCGAAAAATGCCATTTGTGTTTTAGGCAGTGAAGAAGCCATCAATGAAGAAAAAGAATTGTTCAAAGTAACCCGCTATATCAAATAGCTGCTCTGAGGGGAGAGGGGAAATGAAAAGAAAAATAGGACTATTGTTGATACTTAGCCTGGTCTTTGGCACGTCTGGAGTGTTGGCGGCGGGCTTGCCAGCCTATGGTGCTGATGAAGGTGTGATCATTTATGAAGTGAATAGCGGTGATGTTCTTTTTGCCCAAAAGCAGAATGAAAAATTCTATCCGGCCAGTACCACCAAATTGATGACGGCACTGGTAGCCATCGAACACGGTGATCTCAATGAGAATTTTACGGTGGGCGATGAAATTGCAAGTCTGGATGCCGACAGCAGCACGGCTGGTCTTGAAGCCGAAGAGGTGTTATCACTCAACGAATTGCTCTATGCCCTGTTGTTGCCGTCCGGAAACGATGCAGCGGAAACCATTGCGGTGAACATTGGCCAAAAAATTGCTGGCGACAGCTCGATCAGTTCGGATAAAGCCTATGAAACTTTTGTGGCAGCGATGAATAAAAAAGCTAAGGATATGGGGATGACCGGCAGCAATTTCACTAACCCCCATGGACTCCATAGCAGCAATCACTATACCACCCCGGCAGATATGCTGATCCTTGCTAAAGCGGCCTTTGAGGAGACCACCATCAAAGCGATCACCCGGGCCAAGGTTCATGAGGTTCAGACCAATAAGACGAAGCACAAGTGGAATAACTCCAACCTTTTATTATATTCCAACTTCAATGAACTGTCCGAGGAATATCGGGTGGCTAATAATCTCTCGGGAACGAATCCGGTCTTTAATGGCTATGCCACCAGCGGAAAAACGGGTTTCACCGAAGAAGCAAATAAATGCCTGGTTTTTGAGGGTGAAGGCAATGATAAGAATATGATCGGCATTATTTTATATGCGGATGAGACGGTGCTTTTTAAAGAAGCCAGCGATACCATTAATGCTGTAGTCAAAGAATATGAGTTGTTGGAATGGTCCGATCCGGAAGATGAAGAACGGGTCGTTCAGGTGGTTAATTATCATGTCTTTGATGGCAATAAGCTAAAGTACAAGACCAACGACCCGCTGATTACGGCGGTTCCTCAGGCCAATCAGGATAGCTACACGTCCAAGGTGAAATGGGATGAAACCAAAGTCATTGGTGACGAAACCCTGGCAAACCTCGAAGCCGATGTGAAAGCGGGAGAACAGATTGGGGAATTACAGGTTTATAATGGCGAAACCTTTGTAGAGGCTACCCCGGTATATGCGGTGAATGATATGAAGGCCCGTAACTGGACTGATTATCCGATCCTTTACTGGTATGTAACCATCATTGTGATCTTGATGCTGCTGGCGATAATGCGAATTATGTTTGTTCAGTTTATGCGCAAAAACAATATTAAATATAAAAAAATCAAAATCAAGGGAAAACAAAATTCTTCCGGGAGCAGATCTTCTGGTCAGTCACCGAAGCGAAGACGGTAGTCTATGAATAAATAATGGAGTCTGTCAGCAAAACAACAGACTCCAGCATTTTTACTTGACATGTATAGACAAGTGGTTTATAATTTAGATAGTATTTAAAGCATTGAAGTGCAGAATACGAATCAATTTTAAGATACGAAAATGATGCCATGAAGGTATTTCCAGAGTTGAAACTTGGGAGGTGTTCTTCGTGTTTTTTGTGTTAAGTTAAATTTTGAGGAGGTTTTATTATGCACATGGCAGATGCTTTAGTTTCTCCGGCAGTCGGAGGAATCATGCTTGCGGCGAGCGCCGGAGCAATCGCTTATTCGGCGTATAAATGTAAAGACGATTTAGATGAAAAGAAGATCCCGTTAATGGGGGTTATGGGAGCCGTTATTTTTGCCGGACAGATGATTAATTTCACCATTCCGGGAACTGGTTCCAGCGGACATATAGGTGGGGGGATTTTGCTGGCGGCGTTGTTGGGACCATTTCCAGCATTTCTTACGCTGACAGCAGTATTACTCATTCAGGCCTTATTCTTTGCTGATGGGGGTCTGTTGGCCTTGGGGGCAAATATCTGGAATCTTGGTTTCTATGCCTGCCTGCTGGTTTACCCCTTTGTCTTTAAACCGATTGTAAAAAAAGGCTTGACACCGACCCGGATATCAGTCGCATCGGTGGTATCGGTTATTTTAGCATTGACTCTGGGCGCTGTTTCAGTGGTCATCCAGACTCTGGCTTCCGGCATTACTGAGTTGCCGATGGCAACTTTTATGGGGATGATGATTCCAATTCATCTGGCGATTGGTCTGGTTGAAGGGATTGTTACTGGTGGAATTTTGGTCTTTATCTACAAGATGAGACCAGAACTACTGGAATCGTCCATGGATAATAAAAAATTACCGAAAAATTTGTCAATTCAAAAAGTACTGGGCTTTTTACTGGTATTTGCCATTGTTGTTGGTGGTGGTTTGTCGTTGCTGGCGTCATCCAATCCGGATGGTTTGGAATGGTCAATGGAAAATGTAGCGGGTACCGCCGAGCTGGAAGCCTCGGGTAGTGCCTATGATAGTGCTGCTGGGATTCAGGAAAGCACGGCTTTCTTGCCGGATTATGGATTCAAGTCAACAGATGGTGAAGGCTCAGCCGCTGGAACCAGCGTTTCTGGTATCATTGGCGCCGGAATTACCCTGATATTGGCAGGAGGAACGGGTTATCTGATTTATGCCATCAAACGCCGAAAAGAAAAAACAGTATAGTTGTTTTAATACTAATTGAAATGAAAATCTTTATATGGTACTATTAACAATAGTTTGCTTAATAACCTCTGTTTAGTGACAGAGGTTATTTAATATTTAAGTGAAAGGTTGTCCCAATGTCAACAATTACCGATTCCATGAATACAATCAGTTCCCTTGAGGAAATGGCCGAAGGCAACACCATCATTCATCGCCTCCATCCAATGGTCAAACTGATCACCACGATGCTTTATCTGGTGTTGGTGATTTCATTTAACCCCTATAATATTACTGGACTGATGGTCTTTGCCTTCTATCCGGTGATTTTAATGGCACTGGCTGAAATTCCCTATAAACCCTTGCTGAAACGGCTTTTAGTAGCACTGCCCTTTTCTTTTTTTGCGGGTTTATCCAACATCATTTTTAATCAGCAGTTGGCTCTGATGATTGGGCCGATGCCAATCAGTTATGGTCTACTCTCCTTTATTTCGATTATGGTTAAAACGATTTTTACGGTCATGGCGGTGATGATCCTGATTGCCACGACCTCACTACCCAAAATATCCTATCAACTCTTATCCATTAAGGTGCCTAAAATTATTGTGGAGCAGATCATGCTGACCTATCGTTATATATCGGTTTTGCTGGAACAGGTCTCAAATATGTATACCGCCTATATTTTAAGAGCTCCGGCCGCTAAGGGGATTAAAATGAAGGATATGGGTGTCTTTGTCGGGCAGTTGTTGCTAAAGAGTTTTGATCGAGCCGAGAGCATCTATGTCGCCATGAAATGTAGGGGTTACGATGGTAATTATCTATACGCCAAACCCAACCCGATTCAAAAGGGCGATTGGCTCTTTCTGGTTTTAGCTTCGGGGATTTTGTGTTTGATGCGATTTTTTGATTTGAGCCTGTTTATCGGCAGTTTTTTATAATGAGGAGTTCCAATGCTAAAAATTGATAAATTAAACTATGCCTATCCCGATGGTCATCAGGCAATCCGGGATATCAATCTTACAATTGAAGAGGGTGAGAGTATCGCCTTGGTGGGAGCCAACGGTGCCGGTAAATCCAGCTTGTTCAAACTGATTGTCGGTGTTTCCGAGATTAAAGAGGGCTCAATAATGGTTGATGAACTTGCCGTTGGAAAAAAGACCCTGAAGGATATCCGCCGCCGGGTCGGGATGGTTTTTCAAAATCCTGATGATCAATTGTTTATGACCAAGGTATATGATGACATTGCATTTGGCCCACGCAATGAATTACTGGATGAGCATGTGGTCGAAGAGAGGGTGGTCAGTGCCATGGAACAACTGGGCATCATTCACCTCCGGGATCGGATGCCCCATCGCTTATCAGGCGGTGAAAAACGGGTCATTGCCATTGCTTCTGTGCTGGCTATGGAGCCCCGAGTGATTTTATTTGATGAACCGACCTCTTTTCTCGATCCCCAGGCCAGACGAAACGTTATTAATACCCTGGATTCCTTGAAGATGACTAAAATTATTGCTACCCATGATCTGGATATGGCTCTTGATATCTGTGACCGGGTAATCATTTTACACCATGGCAGTGTGTTTGCCGATGGCAGTGTCAAAGACATCTTGTTGGATGAGGCGCTCTTATCCCAATGTCACCTTGAGTTACCCCTGTGTATGCAAAAACCACGGATTCGATAAATGGATGATTCCGGGAAAGAAAAGCTTGATGCGGTCAAGCTTTTTTTAGATTTCAGAGCTAGGGCAAAAAGTTTATAAACTTACTAAAGAATAGCACCGGGAAATGGTTTCTTAATTGAATTTTTAAATTTAATACGATATAATTAATGCAATGTTTGGGAGGTCAAGGATGGCAAAAAAAGATTATTCGAATATTGGTAATGATATTAAAGATATTGTTCAGAATGCTTTGAATTCGGAGGAGTTTAAAGAACTGAATAAAAACATTACTGCAACTGTCGCCCGGGCCATGGATGAGGTCAAACGTAGTGGCGAGTATTGGCAGGAACAACAACGTCAGCAGCGGGAAAATAATCAGAAAGCCAAACGGCAGGCAGCTAATGGCAGAAGAAATCGGAAAAAAATAAACAAGCCGCAGCCACCGGAAATGGTTGCCAGAAACACGGTTCAAAATACCTATAGTCCGGTTAAAAAACAGCCCAATAACCTGATTTCAAAGTCACCGCACGGTCGGATTTCTGGCATGTTATTGATGGTCTTTGGAAATATCGGCATTGGGGTGTCACTGTTGTTGCTGTTGGTATTTTCATCAGTATTTGGCTTTGCGTTTACCAGTATGCCACTGATGGGAATCAGTGCCGGGATTCTGTTGCCAATTTTTACGGTCAGTGCACTGATGTCGGCCAAGGGCTCAAACCTGCGGGGGCGTGTGAAACGCTTTCGCCAGTATGCCAGCCGCTTGAGAGGTCGCGAATTCTGTAAGATCAGTGATTTGTCTGATCCGATTGGTCGCAGTAAGAAATATGTGGTCAAGGATCTGCGCAAAATGATCAGTCTGGGAATGTTTCCCCAGGGACGATTTGATGAAGAAGAAGAATATTTGCTGATCAGCGATGAAGCCTATCAGAACCATTTAAAGCTTAAAGAAGGAAAAAAACTTCAGGAAGAAAAAGCGCGCATGGAACAGGTAGCACTGGATCAGAAAAGAAAGCTGGAAACTGAAAACCCGGAAATGAAGGCAGTTCATGAGGTAATTGCCGAGGGACAGGACACCATCCGGCAGATCAATGAGGCAAATATAGCCATTGAAGGCGAAATCATTTCTCAGAAACTGGATCGGTTGGAAAAAGTGATCACCAAGATTTTTGAATTTATTGAAGAGAATCCTGATGGTTTACCGGAAATCCGCAAATTTATGGGCTATTATCTGCCAACTACCCTTAAGCTGGTTTCGGTTTATCGAGATCTGGATGCGGAACCGATTCAAGGGGCCAATATTCAGGCCACCAAAAAAGAAATCGAAGATACCCTGGATACCATCAGTCATGCCTTTGAAAACCTGCTCGACAGTTTTTATGAGGATACCGCCATGGATGTCTCTACTGATATCTCGGTACTCAACACCATGCTGGCCCAGGAAGGGCTGACAAACAGAGAATTCAAAAAATAATCGCATCAGTTAAGAAATGATGAGTTTCGATAAAGTAACTATTAAAGATGACTAACCCAAAATTATAACGAGGAGAATTGCAATGGAAGATAGTATGAACGATTATTCCCAGGTAACCCCGACCCTGACCTTTGACCCATTTGAGGAAGAGAAAGCCGTAACGACCAATATCCATCAGGAACTAAAGGGGGAACGGGAAGTATTTGACGAAAGCCGACTGACCCCGGAAGAGCGAAAAATGGTCGACGATTTTGCCAGTAAAATCGACCTCACCAATTCCAGTCTAGTGATGCAGTTTGGGGTTGGGGCCCAGAAAAAAATCGCTGATTTCTCCGAAACGGCCCTGAATAATGTCCGCACCAAAGACATGGGTGAAGTGGGCAAAATGCTCGGCGATATGGTCATGGAATTACGAAACTTTGATATCGAGGAGGAAGACAAAGGCTTTTTAGGCTTTTTCAAAAAAAGCAGCAATAAGCTCAGCTCCATGCAGACCCGGTATGCCTCCGCTGAAAGTAACGTTAACCGGATCTGTGAAGCCCTCGAAAAACATCAGGTGCAACTGTTAAAAGACGTGGCGATGCTGGATAAGCTTTATGATGTCAACAAAACCTATTTCAAAGAGTTATCAATGTATATTTTGGCCGGGAAAAAGAAACTTCAGGAAGTCGAAACCAAAGAATTACCGGAGCTGATTAAGCGGTCTCAGATCAGCGGACTGCCGGAAGATGCACAGGCGGTGAATGATTTGTCAGCGATGTGCAACCGCTTTGAGAAAAAAATTCATGATCTGGAACTGACGCGGATGATCTCGATTCAAATGGCTCCGCAGATCCGACTGGTACAGCATAATGATACCCTGATGGCTGAAAAAATTCAATCGTCCATTGTGAACACCATTCCACTCTGGAAAAGCCAGATGGTGCTGGCCCTGGGGGTGGTCCATTCCGGCCAGGCAGCTAAAGCCCAGCGGGAAGTCACCAATATGACCAATGAATTATTGAGAAAGAATGCGGAAACTTTAAAGATGGAATCCATTGCCACTGCCAAAGAATCGGAACGGGGCATTGTTGATATCGAAACCCTGCGTATTTCTAACGAGTCGTTGATTTCAACCTTTGACGAGGTGTTACGTATCCAGACTGAGGGACGCCAGAAACGAAAAGAAGTGGAAGCTGAGCTGGAAAAACTGGAAAATGATTTAAAAGTTAAAATGCTGGAAATTAGAAAATAAATAAGAAATATATTAAAAAGACAATCAGTGCTAAAGACTGGTTGTTTTTTTTAGTAAGCATCATTCAGCTGATCATTGCTTACTGATTGCTAATCGGCCAGAGGCTTAAGAAGATGACACTATATTCGATTAAAAAATTAATAATTGTATAATTGTCCAATGGATAGGTAATTAGTTGGCTTTAATACCATTGATAACTGTTAGAGATTGGGTATAATTATAATCAATAGTATTTTGCTAAGCGCATCAAGCGGGAATCTTCGTAGCTCGATCTTGGTTGAGCCGATATTTTCTGAAATGGCGTAAATCAACAAGGTTTAACAAACTGGCGTAGCGGGCAAGGTATTTATCAATTATAGGAGGAAAGCTATGGCAACTTTTTTTACCAATGATCATGTTGAATTGTATTATGAGGTAAAGGGTACAGGAAGCCCCTTACTGATGATTCCCGGATGGACGTGTACAACCCAGTTTTTTAAAAAGAACAGCGATGTTCTGGCCAAAGATTTTCAGGTTATTTTACTAGATTTCCGGGGACATGGCGAATCGGAAAAGGTCTTACACAGTCACCGGATCTCCCGCTATGCCATGGATGTCAAGGAATTACTGGATCAACTCGATGTAAAGGATGTCACCGTGTTGGGGTGGTCCATGGGGGTTGCAGTGCTGTGGAGCTATCTGGAATTATTTGGTAACCATCGGGTGAGCAAACTGATTTGTGTTGACCAGGCACCACTTCAGTATACCGGGCCAGATTGGGTTTGGGGACAGAATGGTTGTTATGATGTGGAAATGTTTATCCGAACCTGCTGTGCCATCGAATATGCACCGCGCGAAAGTGCAGAAGGCTTGGCTTTTGGCTGTCTCTACCATCAACCGACACCAGAAGAAGTAAAATTTATAGCCGACGAAATATCAAAATGCCCACCGAAGGTGCGAATTGAGATTATGCGGGATCATACCAACTTAGACTGGCGGGATTTGTTGCCATTGATCAATCTCCCCACTCTGGTGTGTGTAGCCCGACACAGTGCAGTCTTTGACTGGCAGGGCAGTGCCTATGTTGCTGAGCAGATTCCCGAAGCACAACTGGTGTTTTTGAAGATTCCGGTCATATGCTTTTCTGGGAAGAAGCCGAAAAATTCAATCAAGTCGTTGCCAATTTTATCAAAGCCTAAAAAAATAGTGTCAACAATAGCATGGGTTGTTGCTTTACCCATGCTATTGTTTTTAAGACTCAAGAAAACGAATTGAAAGGAGAACCCAAATGAAAATCGTGATTGCTCCGGACTCCTTCAAAGGATCTTTATCAGCTACTGCAGTTTGTGACATTGTCGAAGGTGCGATTCTAAAAATTATGCCAACCGCTGAGATTGTGAAGATACCCATTTCTGATGGGGGAGAGGGGCTGGTGGAGGTACTGGTCAGGCACCAATCCGGTGAAAGGATCACAATAAAAGCAAAAGACCCCTTAGCCAGAGAAATAACCGCGGCCTACGGGATTCTCCGCGGCGGGGTGGCAGTAATTGAAATGTCGGCCGCTTCTGGTTTGCCACTACTTACTGATGACGAGCGTAATCCGTTGAAAACAAGTACCTATGGCACCGGAGAAATGATTGCCGATGCCATTAAGCGGGGCTGTCGCAAGATCATTCTGGGTTTAGGGGGCAGTGCCACTAACGACGGCGGATTGGGTGTTGCCAGTGCTTTGGGGGTATGTTTTTATGATCAGGAGATGGAACGGCTAGAACCAATTGGTGAAAATTTATGTCGGGTGAAAACAGTCGATACCAGTAAGGCCGAGATCTTATTAAAGGGAGTGGAGATTACCGTTGCCTGCGATGTAGAAAATGTCCTTTGCGGCCATCTGGGAGCAGCGGCAGTTTATGGACCCCAAAAAGGTGCCAACCCGGATATGGTGACTTTTCTGGATCGGGGACTCGAAGCTTTTGGTCAGTTGCTGGAGATGAAAACGGGGATGAAGCTGATCCAATTAAAAGGGATCGGTGCGGCCGGTGGGATGGCCTTACCTTTGGTGGCTTTCTTCAATGCGCAGCTAAAATCTGGTCTCGAGATTGTATTGGATGAAATTGGTTTTGATTCTGCAATTTGCGGGGCAGATATGATTATTACCGGTGAAGGGAAAACCGATGCGCAGAGTGTGATGGGCAAGGTAATTTCTGGGGTCGGAAAACACGGAAAAAACCAGAATATCCCAGTTGTGGTGATCTCCGGCGCCTTGGATGTGGGCTATGAAACCATCTATCAGTGTGGCGTGGTGGCGGCTTTTGCCCTCTTTAGCAATGATCGGGGGCTGGCATGGCACATGGAAAATGCGGCTGAATTATTGGAGCAACGCATTTGCGAACTTTTTCGTTTTCTGGCGATTATCTGTATGATCCCACAAAATTCAAGTCAGAAAAAAAGGAGTGGATAGATGCTGGATAAAAAAATAGCGCAAAAAATAGCCGATGAGGTGATGAACACCCTGGGTTATAACATCAATGTTATGAATAAGAATGCCATTATTATTGGGAGCGGTTTACCGGAGCGACTGGGCACCTTTCACGAAACTGCGATGTTTGCCATCCGTCATTCCGTTACGTGTGAAGTCACCGAAGAGGAGGCCAAAAAACTTCAGGGTGTAAAGCCAGGGATCAATATGCCGATTGTGGATAAAGCTGGTGATGTCATCGGGGTAGTGGGAATAACCGGCGATCCGGATGAGGTACGCAACATTGGCAAATTGGTGAAAATGACCGCCGAACTGATCATTGAACAGCAGGAAACGATGAACCGCTTCTATACTCACCGTAACGACAAGGAAATATTTTTAAATACCTTAATCAGCGAGCAGCGAACCATCAGTGAAGAAGAAATAACGGATTGGGGCGAGCGCATCGGTTATAATATGGAAAGCAATCGGGTGGCGGTCATTCTGAGTTTTACTGCGGATTATCAAAATTCGGAAGAAAGTATGCTTGAAAAAATCCTTAACCAGATTAAGCAGTCAGACAGTCATCTAAAAAATGACATCTCATCAGTGATGTCCGGTGGTTTTATTTTAGTGTTTAAATGCCTTAAAAAAACCGAACCATGGGAAATCGAAAAAACCATCAAAAGATATTTGGATGCTTCAATCAGTAGCGAAGATGCCAAAAATATGCAGTGTTTTGTGGGGAGCTATTACCTGGGGATTGAGGGTTATGTGAAATCTTATGCCGATGCCTATGGAATGTATCGCAGTGGTGTCTATAAAAGAGATCAGCATGTTTATTTTTCACATCAGCACTATTTCTGGCGGCTCTATAATCAATTGGACAAGGAAACTTACGCGTTGGCGGTGGAACCTTATATAAAAAAAATACAGAAATATTTCGGAAAAGGTACAGATGAAGCGATGTTGACCATGCGCAAAATAATTGAACATCACTTTCATTTTGATTTAGTGGCTGGGGATTTGTTTATCCATAAAAATACGGTTATTTTTAGAAAAAAGAAAATGGAGGAGTGCCTGGGATTTCCGATCAAATGTGGCAGTGATGACAATCTTTTATTTATGATCATTCTTAATCATTATGAAAAATTAAAAAAAATTAAAGATCAGCCAATCAGGTAAAATTTTGCAGATATTATGGAATTGTAACTAAAAATATGATATTATAGTGACAAATAATATTTGAAAGAGGAATAAAATTGGACGACGTACCGTTATATGAGACAAAAACGAAAACTCAATGTATAAAGCCAGTCACAGTGATGACTGATGGATCTGTTTACTGGGAGGAATCTTAGTCAATGGATAACAGTGTGATAGGTTTTATAATTGTTCTGGGGGTGATGTTGCTGATGTCGGCATATTTTTCGGCGACAGAAACGGCATTTACATCCCTTAATCGTATTCGCATTAAGAATCTGGCAAAGGATGGTAATAAGCGCGCAGCACAAGTACTGGCGCTTTCTGATCGCTATGATGCGTTATTGTCAACGATTCTGATTGGTAATAACATCGTTAATATCGCCTCGGCTTCGATTGCCACAGTGGTGTTTGTTCAGTATTTTGGCAATGCTGGCGTAACCATTTCTACTGCAGTGATGACGGTGCTGGTGCTGATTTTCGGCGAAATTTCGCCCAAAAGTCTGGCCAAAGATTCACCGGAAAAATTTGCAATGTTTTCAGTCCCCTTTATCCGATTGCTGATGTTTCTTTTAACACCGGTCAATTTTCTTTTTTCACAGTGGAAGAGGATGCTGGATCGATTGTTTAAGGTCAGCAGTGAACGCAGTATGACTGAAGAAGAACTGCTGACAATTGTCGAGGAAGCTGAAAATGATGGTGGCATCGATCTCCAGGATGGGGAACTGATCCGTAGTGCCATCGAATTTAATGACCTGGATGTGGATGACATCCTGACCCATCGGGTCGATGTCGTAGCGATTGATATGGATAACCCCAAGGAAGATATTGCCAAAATCTTTTTTGATACCGGCTTCTCCCGGTTGCCGGTTTATCAGGGCACCATTGATCAGATAATCGGTTTTATCAGTTATAAAGACTTTACCCATTACGTAGCCAATGGCAAAAGCAGTTTGGAGGAAATTATCAATCCGGTGGTTTTTATTACCCCAAACATGAAGATTTCCAAGCTATTAACCCTACTTCAACAGAAAAAATGCCATATTGCAGTGGTGTCCGATGAATACGGCGGAACCGCTGGGATTGTTACCCTGGAAGATGTCATTGAGGAACTGGTGGGGGAAATCTGGGACGAACACGATGAGGTCATTGATGAATTTGTAAAAATTTCAGATCATGAGTACCGGATTCTAGGTAAAGCCAATCTGGGAAAAATGTTCGATCTGTTTGATATGGATGACGATTTTGATGTGATTACCGTCGGGGGTTGGATTGTTGAATTTCTCGATCGGGTTCCGGAGGTTGGTGAAAGTTTTGAGTTTGAAAATTTGGGCTTTACCATCACCCAGGCGGACGAACGGCATGTGATCGAAATTGTTGCAGTCAAACATGAGATTGTTGATGCTGAAGAAAAATAACCTTGTACAAAAATAAGAAAAATACGTCTGACAGACTAAAAGCTGTCAGGCGTATTTTCATGTCAGGCCATAATACCGTCAACCGTACCAATAAAGGTGTCCACATAGGTGTTGCGCTGATCAGCGCTGATTTGTTGATGCTTCAGCAGGCAAAGATAATCGTCAAAGGTTTGGATCAGCAGTTGATTGACCAGTCGGTATTTTTCGAGGATCACCGGGTCTTTCTTAACGCTCAATTCCCAGGTATCCTTCATATAAGAAAAGATATGATTGGTCATGTCCCGCATCATCCCGGCCAGCATTGCGACCCGGGGGTTTTGATAATCGGTATCTGCTTCATATGTGGAGTGCGGTGAAATATTGAGTCGCCCTTGCTCTTGCAGGGCTTTATAGGATGCGCTACCCTGCAGAATAATCATGTGATGATAGAGGACATTGACGCTAATTTCCAGTTTATCTAAAAGAGCGTTCCGTTTTAAAAAGTCGTAATTGACTTTCAGATCTTCCAGGGTCGAATCAGGCTCAAACATAATAAAACCGACGCTGGGTTCGATTCCGTATTGCCGCAGTATTCGCAGGGCATTCTCATTATCGGCCACCGTGGTCAGCTTATTAAGTCGTTTAAGAGCTTCATCCCGACCACTTTCTAATCCGATGAGGATGTGCTTAAGACCGGCGTCCACCAAAGATTCGATGGTTTCCTCTTCGATATCGTCGGCTCGGGCTTCAATGCCAAAGTGGATCTGGCGTTCTTTTAAGAGACGGGCCAGTTTCAGGACCCGCTCTTTACCGGCATGACCGGGGCCGTAAAAGTTGGGATCCATAAAATAAAAGTAACGAATATCGGTTTCTTTAAGCACCGCATCGATTTCAGCGATGATATTTTCCGGACTGCGACCCCGCCACTTTCGTTTGGAATCGCCGTAGTAAGGGTTTATATAACAGAAGGTACAGCCGCCGTAACAGCCGCGACTACCGGAGATATTGACCTCACCAAACGAATAGGAACCCTTGCTGCGCAGCGGAAAGGGCAATGAATCCACATCCATAACGACCTCACCGCGGGTCGCGACAATGCTGTTATCAGTGCGCTTGGCAATTCCCGCATCAGGGACGGTCGGAAATTCTTCAACAAGTTTTAAAAAAGTCAGCTCGGTCTCGCCCAACAGAGCGGCATCAATGGCGGGGCAGCGGTTCAAGATTTCCTCATAGGCAAAGGTGGGGTAAAATCCATAAACACAGACATAGGCAATCCCGTAGCTTTGTTTGACGTGTTCGATAAATTGATACAGGGTCTGATTGTCCTTCCAGTGATACACCAGATGAATCCCTAAAATCGTCGGCGGTTGGGCCGCAATTTGTGCTTCAATGGCCGGATAATCCAGCTGTTCCAGATAAGCGTCCACAATGGTTATTGGAATGTTGTTGGCAGCCAGCATGCCACCGATGTAGCCGGTGTTAAGACAGGCGGACAGGGGGGCATTGGCGATATCGTTACAGCGATCAGCGCTGATGGAACGGGGATGCTCGAGTAGAATGACGTTCATGAGGTGACCTCCTGCCACATAAAGATATTTTTTTTAGTGTGATAGATTTCCAGTTCATACCGAGCCCGGTCGTAGGGCGCCGGGTTATAGTAAGTCGGGTAGAGCAGATCGGTTTCAGGGGTGATCACGCCATGCTCCAGCGCCTGTTGTTCGACCCTGGTGCCCGGTAAAATCCGGATATTATTAAGGACGATCGTGCCCAGGGTTTTGGAAGCGTGATGGATTTTATAAATCGCATCAATAAGTTCCTTGGCTTCTTGCTGGGTGGCGGCGGTATCCCCGGGCGTATTGACCAGAAAGTGATAAACGGTAACCGCGCCGCTGGCCGCCAGAACCTGAGCGGTGTCGAGGATATCCTGGACCTTCATATTTTTATCCAGCGCATCCAGTGCAGTCTGGCTGAGGCCATCGGGGGACAGTGAAAAACATTCACAGCCGGATTGGGTATAGAGCGCAACGTTTTCCTCGGTTAACAGGTTCTCCCGGAAAAAGCCGCTCCAGTTGATCGGGAGACCCCGCCGGATAATTTCGGCACAGATCGAATCGAGATGATCAACAGGAATATTAACCACCGAATCGGTGAAGTGAATTCGGGTGACACCGTAGGTTTCATAAAGAAACTCAATTTCATCCACCACCGCTGCGGGCGTGCGGCAGCGCATTTTTGTTCCCTGCAGCAGCGGATAGGAACAATAGCCGCAGCAAAAACAGCAGCCCCGTTTGGTTTCCACGCCGATACTTTCGACATATTTGTTGACGGTGAGGTAGGGTCGGGGGTCCAGCAGATCGCGGTTGGGCATCACATAGTCCCGCATGTCATAATCACCAACTGGCGGGACAATGATCACCGCTTCCTTTTCTCGATAGCAAAGCCCGGGTAGCCGGGGCGGATTGTTAAGGTTATTAAGTAACGGGACGATGATGTTCTCGGCCTCACCAGTGACTCCGAAATCAATTTCCGGGTAGTCCTGCATCAGCCGTTCCGGGAACAACGAAAAACCAGTACCGCCAGCTAAGATTCTGGTATTGGGTGCGTAGCGTTTAATCACCGCCAGGGTTACGGCAAAGCCGGGAATCAGCGATGAGGTTTTATTGCCAAGAGGATCGATGTTACGCAGCGAGAGACAGACCACATCCGGCTTATCGCTATCCAGCTGCTGTCGCAGATCCCCATAGGGATCGAGGGCCATGTTCATGTCAAAAAGCGTTAGTGTGTGATCGGTGCAGCGTTCAACCTGGGAGGCTAAAACGACGATTCCAATCGGATAAACCCGCTCGATATCGATGCCCTCCATTGAAAGGGCCTGGATGAAAAGAATTTTCATGGTTTCTCCTTGGTTTGATTAGCAGTTAATTGGTATCTTGTTTAAAACAAAGGCGATCCAGTGACGACTGGGATCGGGCGGCAAAGATCAGGGCCGTGTCAGTAGTTAGCGGTAGCAATGGTGAGGTGACTAAATCGTGCTTTTCCAGTTCAGCGATCACCCAGGCTCCGGAAAAAACCTTGCCGTTGTAGGTGTTTAAAAACATGTTGATATCGCTCAGATGAGCTTTGACGGGGTGATGTTCATTAAAAAAATCATGAATCAGGATGATGCCGTCATCGCTCAAATGGCTGGCCGCAGTTTTTAAGACCTGTTCATTTTCCGCTTCGGCGTAGGCATGAACAATATTTGAAAGAATAATCAGTTGATATTTTTGAGTTAGCTCCCATTCTGGCTCAAGAATATTGGCGGGATGATAGCAAACCCGATCAGAAAAAGTGGTGGCCTCAACAAGTTTATGGGTCTGGGGCAGCATCTGCTCAATATCTAACAGGGTTGCTTCGGTGTCCGGGAAAGCCTCCAAAAAGGCCAGCGCCATGGCCCCGGAGCCGGTCCCGATATCGAGAATAGTACCACAAAGTTCTCTAAAAAAGGCGGTGCAATCCCGGGCTTTAAGTTTGGCGACATTGTCCATAGCCCGGATATAGTTGGCCCGGCGCCGGTTCAGTTCAGCCTCGCTGATATCTTCCGGTAAAAAATTAACCCGACCGCCAGCAGACAGCGAGGCTTTGAGGGTATTCCAGTCATCGCGCAGGTTTTTTCGCCACAGAATTGAGTCACCCTGATAAAGAGGGCTATCTTTCAGTAGATATTCTTTGGTAATCAATTGGTTATAGTAAATGTTCTGGTGTTGTCCCAGCAAGCCAAGGCTTTTTAAAAGTGCCAGGTATCGTTTAAGGGCGCTTTCGTTGGCGCCAAGTTTGGGGGCGAGCTCAGCGAGACTGGCACCCCGGATTCCGAAATCATCGATGGTCTGAAAAAGATCCATCTCCAGCGCCGTAAACAGGGCATCGGAAACCCAGTAGGCCGTGGCCAGGTCTTCCAGATACTGACCGCCGTTGGTCTTAGGATCATATCCCTTCATGACCATTGGTTACTCCGGCATCGGCAAAGGTTAAGACGTCACAGATGACCCGGGCCGAGGATTCGACTAGGTGCATGGCTACCGCCGCTCCGGTGCCTTCACCCAGGCGGAAATTAAGGTTAAGCAGCGGTCTGAGCCCCAGGGCCTGCCACATCAGCTGATGACCCGGTTCTTCACTCTGATGGGAGGGGATCATGTAATCCAGCGCCTGGGGGCAAAGCGCCTTGGCAATCAGCGCACCGGCGGTGGAAATAAAGCCGTCCACCAGGACTGGTACCTGTTTGAAGGCGGCACCCAGAATCACTCCGGCAATCCCAGCGATCTCGAAGCCGCCGACTTTGGCGAGGACATCGATGGGGTCGGTTTTGTCGGGCTGATGGCGGTTAATCGATTCCCGGATCACTTTGATCTTATTAATCAGAGCGGCGTTATCAATCCCGGTGCCTCGGCCAGTGACGGATGAAACCGGATACTCGGCCATGACGGCCAGGATTGCAGCGCTGGGTGTGGTGTTGCCGATACCCATATCGCCGGTGGCCAAAAGGTTAATCCCCTGCTCTTCAATGACCTGAGCAGCCACGTTGATTCCGGCTTCCAGAGCAGCAATGGCTTGCTCCCGGGTCATTGCCGGTTCGTAGTAAAAATTCTTGGTGCCACGAGCGATTTTGCAGTCGATAATCGCACCTTGCTTAACCAGCTCGGGCATATCCACGGCGACGCCCATGTCGACAACAATCACTTCAGCCCCGGAGGCCTTCGCCAGAATGTTAATGCCAGCACCGCCTTTGACAAAGTTTTGTACCATCTGTGGGGTAACCTCCTGGGGAAAGGCGGAAACGCCTTCAGCCACAACGCCGTGATCTCCGGCCATGGTGATGACCATTTTTTTATCAACGTTGGGGCGGATGGTGCGCTGAATCCCGGCCAGTTGTTCAGCTACGACCAGTAGCTGACCGAGACTCCAGGGTGGAATGGCCAATTGTTCAATATGATCCCGGGCCGCCTGCCGCCACTTGGGATCAGCTGGTTCGGTGTTATCGATGACGTGTTTTAAGGTATATTTGGTTTCGATCATGGTACTTATCCCTTCTCTATGGTATTAATTATAATGCACAGCGTTTCGGGAGGTCACGGACCTCCCCTACGGTCTGATGATTTAGATCGGGTGCTGTTTTTTTGGTGCACAAACAATCCGATAAACAATAACGAGACATCTATTTTAGCAAGGTAGTGATTGGTCAGTTCGGGGCGAACCGTGTTCGCCCGCATCACTTAAGCTATCATTTATGCCAGTCCAAAAAACTCAGCGGCCACATCGGCTGGACATTTGCTGTCGGTACAGACGGCACAGCCGTGGGATGGCGTCTGGGCCGCCAGGGCAGCAATCAGATTGGCCTGGTTAATGGCGTTTTTAACCTGTTCCTCCTGATTGCGGGCAACCCGGGCCCGGGACATCGCCAGATCGCGGTTCCAGGCGGCTTTACCACGTTTTAAGACATTAGCGGCATTAGCAGCGATCCGGGTGGTTTCGACACCGATACGGACATCGTCTTCATTGGGCAGACCCAGATGTTCGGCTGGAGTCAGATAACAAAGGAAGTCGGCCCCATGCATACCAGCAAAGGCTCCACCGATGGCACCGGATATATTATCATAACCGGGAGCAACATCAGTTGCTAGGAAGCCCAAAATATAATAGGGCACCTCAAAGCAAAGTCGTTTTTGCAGCAACATGGCTGAGGGTATATGGTTTAGGGGCACATGGCCGGGACCTTCCACCATCACCTGAACGCCAGCTGCCAGGGCCCGTTTGGTTAGTTCGCCAGCAACCATCAAGCCACGTAGGTGGGCTTGATCGAGGGAGTCGGCGTTGGCGCCGGGTCGGATGGCATCGCCGATGCTTAAAACTGTATCGGTGGCTTTAAGAATTTCCAGCAACCGGTCAAACTGTTCATAGAGGGGGTTTTCTTTATCATTATGGAACATCCAGCCGGTCAGCAGCGAGCCGCCCCGACTGCAGATATCGGCTACCCGACCGGTTTTTTTCAATATTTTGAGAAGATCCATATTTAAGGCCGAGTGCACAGCCATAAAATCCATCCCGGCCTGGCACTGTTTTTCCACCACTTCAAACAAGTCGTCGGCGGTCATATTGACCATCAAGCCCCGTTTATCAGCCGCTTCTTCTTGGCACGCCTGATACACCGGCACACAGCCAGCGGCGATATTGGAATTACTTAAACTCAAGGTCCGCATCGTATCGATATCGGCACCCATACTTAAATCCATAAAGCCATGGGCACCGGCGGCTTCAATGATTTTGAGCTTTTTGACTTCCATTTCCATGTCATCGCGGTCACCGGAGGTGCCCATCAGACCGTTAACTTTGACGTCCAGTCCGCCGCCGATGCCGCAGATTTTAGAACGGTTGCGCAATTTATTTTTAGGAATGACAATCCGGCCAGCGGCTACTCCCGCCCGGATAAATTCCGGGGTGAAGCCTTCGCTAATCGCCACCATTTCCATTTCTTCGGTAATTTTACCCGCCCGCGCTTTTAACATTTGGGTCATCGTTCGTTCCTCACTTCCTGGTTTTCGTCTCGTAAATACTTGCCGACAATTTTCATGGCACAGAAGTCGCCGCACATGCTGCACTCGGAGGCGAAGTTGGTGCTGCGATCTTTCCAGACTTTTGTGGCAGTTTCGGTATCGATGGCCAGTTCCATCTGTCGGCCCCAGTTGAGTTCCCGCCGGGCGTGGGACATTTCCAGATCCCAGGCAATCGCCGCCGGATGACCTTTGCCGACATCACCGGCATGGGCGGCAATGCGGCTGGCCATCACGCCCAGATAGACATCTTCGGCACTGGGCATACCGATGTGTTCGGCCGGGGTCACATAGCAGAGAAAGTCCGCGCCATAATAGGCGGCAATCGCTCCGCCAATGGCACCAGTGACATGATCCATCCCGGCCCCGGAATCAGTGGGCAGACAACCAAAGACAAAGTAGGGTGCACCACCGCATAATTGTTTTTGTAATTGGACAGTCGTTTGAATCTGATCCAGGGGAACATGACCTGGTCCTTTAACCATCACCTGAACGCCAGCCGCCCAGGCCTTTTTAACCAGGCCGCCGAGGATCACCAATTCATGAACCTGAGCGCCATCCAGCGAATCAGCGATACAGCCGGGACGCATGCCGTCGGCAAAACTCAGGACGACATCATATTTTTTGCAGATTTCCAGAACCCGGTCGTATTGGGTATAAAAAGGATTTTCACACTGGTTATGCACCATCCAGCCGATCAGGTGGGAGCCCCCATAACTGACCAGTGGATCAATCCGGCCTTCATCTTTAGCACGATTGATGACATCCGTGGTGGTGCCGCAGTGCAGGGCTAAAAAGCTGACACCATCAGCGGC
This sequence comes from Acetobacterium wieringae, assembly GCF_023700225.1. Taxonomy (NCBI): domain Bacteria; kingdom Bacillati; phylum Bacillota; class Clostridia; order Eubacteriales; family Eubacteriaceae; genus Acetobacterium; species Acetobacterium wieringae. The sequence goes on along the minus strand of NZ_CP097897.1, from coordinate 2,474,183 downwards.
ATGTTTTTCCATCATCGCAAACATGTCGTCGGCGGTCATATCTAAAGCGGTACCATATTTTTCCTGAGCCATGGCCAGGGTTTGATACAGGGGCAGGGTACCGACTGGCCGATCCACTGTAGCTAAGACTTTTTCACGCATTGCATCGATTGGGCCCCGGACACTTAAGTCCATCAGGGTATCGGCCTTGGCCTTAACGGCCTGGTCAATTTTAGCCATTTCACCGGCGATGGTGTCGTCAACTTCATACATCCCGACGCTGGCTGAGACCTTGGTAAACAGTCCTTTACCGACAGCCACCGGGTTGATATTGGGGCGGGCGCTTTTAAGAATGACGATTTCACCAGTGGCCACTCCCTGACGAATCAGCTCGGGATCGAGCCCTTCTTTTTCAGCTACATAAATCATTTCGGCGGTGATTTCACCCGCCCGTGCTTTTTCCAGAATTGTCATTGTTTCCTCCTGAATGATTGTTGGTATTTTAGCAAATAAAAAAGTCCACAGCAGTTATTATAAAAATAACCGCCATGAACTTTACCTTCGTTCATTCAGGATCGAGTATAGGCAGGTCTCCTGACTTGGGGTTTTAGCGCTACGCCACACCTTCCCATTAAAAAACAGTGGTCTTTGTGGTTTGCTCCGCCCTTACAGTGATGGGTTCGTTCAGGACTCTCACCTGATTCCCTATTCTCCTTATTGCTAAGGCACCATATGCTCGCTTTTCGATTTACTTGTTTTTGATTATACAACCTAAAAAATAAATGTGCAAGAAAAAAATTAAAAAAATGATTTGGACAGTTGAGATAAAAAAAGAATCAAACTATGTTATAATAAATCAAATGAATGAGGGAGGTGAGAGGATGAATCTTGTTTTTATCTGGTTGATTTTGTTTATCGTTTTTCTGGTAGCTGAACTGGTTACAGCTGGGGCGTTGGTTTCAATCTGGTTTTGTGTGGGCTCTTTGGTGGCTTTAGTTGCCGCCTATTTTGGCGCGGCTTTCTGGGTGCAGATGATCGTTTTTTTTGTCGTTTCCATTGGCTTACTATTGGTTACAAAGCCGTTTTTAAAGAAACATCTGGATCCCCAAAAAATGGCGACCAATGCCGATCGGATCCTTAAAAACCGGGGCATTGTTGAAGAAGAAATCAATAACCTCAAAGGTCAGGGGGCGGTCAAAATAGACGGGAAGTCCTGGTCAGCCCGAAATGTCGATGGTGAGGCTGTTATTCCGATTGGTGCTGAAGTGACTGTTGTGGGAATCGAAGGCGTTAAGGCCATGGTTCGGGCGGCTGAGAAAGAAACTATTTCAAAATAAAAGGAGGAAAAAAACATGTATGGACTCATTATTTTAGGTGTCATCTTTATCATTTTTATTGTTGTGATTATTGTCAATGCCAAGATTGTTCCTCAGGCCAATGCCTATGTAGTCGAACGGCTGGGAGCTTATCATTCTACCTGGGAAACCGGTTTTCATATTGCGATACCAATTATTGACCGGATCTCCAAACGAATCAGTTTAAAAGAGCGGGTAGCCGATTTTCCACCACAACCGGTTATCACCAAAGATAACGTCACAATGCAAATTGACACGGTTATATATTTGCAGGTAACCGATCCCAAATTTTATATGTATGGGGTGGATAATCCCATGAAGGCAATTGAAAACTTAACGGCTACGACCCTTCGTAATATCATCGGAGATATGGAGCTTGATGCAACGCTCACCTCCCGAGATGTCATTAATACCAAGATGCGGGTGATTCTCGATGAAGCCACCGATCCCTGGGGGATTAAAATTAATCGGGTCGAGCTTAAAAATATTATGCCACCAGAAGCGATCCAAAATGCGATGGAACGGCAGATGAAGGCCGAGCGGGAACGACGTGAAAAAATTCTTCAGGCCGAAGGGGAAAAAGCCAGCGCTATTCTGGTGGCAGAAGGTGAAAAATCGGCGGCAATTTTGCAGGCAGAAGGGTTGAAAGCGGCCGCTATTTTAAGCGCTGAAGCAGACCGGGAAGCCCAGATCAGACGGGCGGAAGGGGAAGCCGAAGCGATTATCACGGTTCAGGAAGCCGTTGCAAATGGGGTCAAAATGTTAAACGCTGCTGATCCAATCCAGTCGGTGATTGCGCTAAAAAGCCTATCAACCTTTGAAAAGGTAGCCGATGGCAAAGCCACCAAGATCATTATACCATCTGAAATTCAGAGTTTGGCCGGTCTGGCCACATCCCTCAGTGAAATTATGAAGGATCAGACTAAAGTCAGTCAGCAGAGTAATTTATAAACGACCATGAATGGGCAATTGGGAAACGGCAAGCCGTTTTTCGATTGCCCAAATTTTTTAACGAACAATTAAGAAAGAGGGCATATTTTGGAAATTACGAATACGCAACTTATCAAACGTTTTATACCCTATTATCAAAAATATAAATGGATTTTGTTATTGGATCTCTTTTGTGCGACCCTGACCACGGCCTGCGATCTGGTGTTGCCGCTGATCGTGCGGTTTATTACCAATGCCGCAATTAATGATTTGGCCAGTCTGACAGTGGAAACAATTCTAAAACTGGGACTGTTATATCTGATGCTGCGACTGATCGACGCAGTGGCTAATTATTTTATGGCCGATGTCGGTCATGTGATGGGGGCTCAGATCGAAACCGATATGCGCCGGGATCTTTTTTCGCATCTTCAGAAGCTGTCTTTTTCGTTTTACAGCGATACAAAAATCGGTCAGCTGATGTCCCGAATGACCTCGGATCTTTTCGATGTCACCGAGTTTGCGCATCATTGTCCCGAGGAATTTTTTATTGCCGGTCTGAAAATTGGAGTATCCTTTGGGATATTGGCCAGCGTTAATATCTGGCTGACGCTGATTATTTTTGCCGCATTACCGGTGATGCTTTTGACCACCACCTATTTTCGTAAGCGAATGCGCCGGGAAATGATGCGGTCGCGGGTTAAGACCGGGGACATCAACGCCCAGGTGGAAGACAATTTACTGGGAATTCGGGTGGTGAAGTCCTTTGCCAATGAAAGCATTGAAGAGCTGAAGTTTGAGGCGGGGAACAGTCAGTTTCTGGAAGTTAAACGAAAAACGTATCGTTATTTTGCAGGTTTCCAGACCACCACCCGGCTTTTTGACGGACTGATGTACCTGCTGGTAATGGTCTGCGGCGGGATCTTTATGATCAATGGTGCTATCAATCCTGGAGACTATGTGGCATATCTGCTGTATGTGACCACCTTGCTCACATCGATCCGCCGGATTGTCGAGTTTGCCGAACAGTTTCAACGAGGCATGACCGGGTTTGAACGCTTTATCGAAATTCTCGATCAACCGACCGAATATGAAAATCAGGCCAATGAGGTGGAACTGACTGACGTAGTGGGTGATGTCCGTTTTGAAGATGTCAGCTTTCAATACAACGATGGTGGTGATGCGGTGCTGTCTCATATCGATGTTGAGGTGAAGGCAGGGCAGAATATTGCCATTGTCGGACCGTCCGGCAGCGGAAAAACGACCATGTGTCATCTGATTCCGCGCTTCTACACTGTGAGCTCCGGCCGGATTTTGATTGATGGTCAGGATATTCAGGGTCTGACTCTCCATTCGCTGCGAACTCAGGTGGGGGTTGTTCAGCAGGATGTTTATCTTTTTTCGGGGACGGTCTATGAGAACATCAGCTATGGTCGGAATGATGCCGACCGGGACAGCGTAATTCAGGCAGCCAAACACGCCGGGGCCCATTCGTTTATTGAGAAGCTGCCCCAGGGTTATGATACCTATATCGGCGAACGGGGGATCAAACTTTCAGGCGGTCAGAAGCAGCGAATCAGTATTGCCCGGGTATTCTTAAAAAATCCACCGATTCTGATTCTTGATGAAGCCACCTCGGCTTTGGATAATGAAAGCGAACGGATTGTTCAGGAATCCCTAAAAGAGCTGACTCGGGGTCGAACGACCTTTACCATTGCTCATCGGCTGACCACCATCAAAAATGCCGACTCGATCTTGGTTCTTACCGAAGATGGGATTGTCGAAAAAGGCTCTCATGAGGAACTGCTCCGGGAAGAAGGGGTCTACTACGATCTCTACCAGATGTACCGGGAGCTGGATGAATTAAACGAAGAGTTTTAGCCGTTCATATTGCCGCAGTTGTAGCCAGCCAGGTCCAGGGTGATGGATTTGATGCCGAGGTTTTTCAGGGTGTCGATCAGGGCCAGGCGGTTGTCGATGATAACGGTAAAATCGTCAGGGTCGCATTCGATTTTAGCGGTATCGCCCAGCAGTCGCAGCCGGTATTGGTTTAAGCCCAGGGATTTGAGAAAATCCTCCCCGGCTTCTATAGCCGCCAGAGCGGCCGGAGTAATCGGCGTGTTGGTAGGAATCCGGGTGGCCAGGCAGGCCATCGCCGGTTTGGTGGCTGTTGGTAAGCCGTAATAGGCCGAGAGATCCCGGATATCCTGCTTGGTCAGTCCAGACTCTTTTAATGGGCTAAAAACCCCCAACTCACCCAAGGCTTTAATCCCGGGTCGATAGTCCTTCATATCATCAAGATTGGAGCCGTCCAGAATTACCTCGTAGCCATTGGCCAGAGCAGCATCTTTGATCTGGGTAAAAATAAATTTTTTGCAATGATAACAGCGATCAGTTGGGTTTTTGACAAAATTTTCCAATGCAAAGACATCGGCTTCAAGCACTAAGGGGATTGCTCCGATGGCTTTGGCCAGCGCTTGGGCTTCGGCAAATTCCGATCTGGGCAGCATCGCACCGTTAACGGTAATGGGCAATACAGCATCTCCCAGTACAGAAACTGCTACCTGCAGCAACAGGGTACTGTCGACACCGCCGGAAAAGGCAATACTGACTTTGGGGAAACGTTTGATATTATCTTTCAAAACAACCAGTTTTTCGGCAAGAACCGGGGTTAGGATGGTATTTATTTCCATGGCATCTCCTTGTATGTATCAATTTGAATTCTTTGATTCGGATAATGGCTATATTATAACTCCTTAAGAGGGTTCCCCGCCAGTAAATATTTTGTTATAATGTTTACATTAAGTAAGTAATTGCGTAATTTATAAACATTGAAAAAGATTTACTTTGATGTCGGCTTTCGCAAACCGTCCGCGAAGCAAATTGCTATTACCAGGTTTACATTAAAAAGTAGGGGGAATATGGAATGTCCGTAAAAAAAGCTATCTCACTGGGGGTGGGAATTGGAGTTTTGTTTATCATTGTGCTAATTATATATGGAGTAACCCATACATTTAATCAGACCAAAAGGGAGGATCATCTGGTCAAAGGGGTGGATCTGTCTGCTTACCAGGGCGATATTGATTGGGAACTACTGGCTGATCAGAATATTGATTTCGCCTTCATCAAAGCCACAGAGGGTAATGATTATGTGGACACGAAATTTAAAACGAACTGGGAAGCGAGTCAGAAAACAGCCCTTAAGGTCGGCGCATATCACTTTTTAAATTATGACACGACGGGTAAAGCGCAAGCGCAGAACTTTATTGCCAATGTACCGGTTTCTGATCAGAACCTGCCACCGGTAGTTGATCTGGAATTGTATGGAATTTATGAAGACAATGCCTTACCCAAGGAACAGGTTAAGGTTATCCTTGATGAATTTCTAAAGGAACTGGAAAATCATTATGGGGTAAAACCAATAATTTATACCACCCAGCGCATTTTTAAAATGTATATTGGAACCGACTATAAAGATTATCAAATCTGGATCGTCGATCTGGATAATGCCTGGCCTGAAACGTTGCCAAACGGCGAAACCTTTACCTTCTGGCAATATAGTCACCGGGGTATGATGGACGGCTATGATGGTGATGAAACGTTTATTGATATGAACCTTTACAACGGCACTTACGCTGAATTTATTGAAGAATTCTTCTGACAATCTGAAAAAGCTGCCAAGACGGCAGCTTTTATAGTTACTGGATTATTTTTCACAGCATGTGTTTAATTATAAACTTGCTTTCCATAAACCATGAAGGTTACAATATTCATAGGCTGCAATGACTTTATCCCCAGGGGTTAGAGCAAATTCGGCTTTCGGTGCCCCGGTTTCGGCCAGACATTTTCGTTGGCCACCTTCGGTGGTTTCAAGATAGACCCAGGCGATATGGTGTTCAGGCGTCATTGGATGGGGAACACTACCAATATCAACGGTGACGGTATTGCCATTTACGGTGATGACAGGAACGTGTTTTTCCTGAGCGGCATCAGTCGTATTGGGAACAACTTCTGTCATGGGATCGCCACAGCAGATCATTTGAGCACCTGATTCGTGAATCATTCCTACGAAATTCCCACAATGTTTACAGACGAAAAATTTTGGTTCTTTACACATAATAGACCTCCTAAGTCAATGTTAATCTCTTTTGTTATATTCCCCAAAAATAAAGAAATAAACAAATTAGATTAATTCTTATCTACATTATAACATAAGATTTAAGAAAGTGAAGACACAAATTGTTAATTTTGAAAGGAGCGAAGCGTTGCTTCGAGAAGAAAGATGGAAAAACAATGGCTTTTATGGGCAAGAGAATTACAATCAATCTCACAGTCGGGGTTGACCTACTGCAAAAACGACTATGATCTGGTTCGCTATCGTGAAATTGAAAAGCTGTCCCGAGAAATCATCGAAAAACATACAGAGATTTCCCATGAGGTGATAAAAGATTACTATATCAGGGAAGAAGGCTATTTAACGCCCAAGGTCGATGTTCGGGGTGGTGTGATTGTCGACAATAAGATCCTGCTGGTTCGGGAAAAGATTGATGGTCGTTGGTCGCTGCCGGGGGGGTGGGCTGATGTCAACCGGACACCCCAGGAAAATGTCATTAAAGAAGCCTTTGAAGAAGCCGGAGTGCTGGTTAAGCCAACCCGACTGGTCGGGCTGCTGGATCGCAGTAAATGGGTCCAGGATACCTGTCCGTATACTATTTATAAGATCCTGATGCTGTGTGAATTACTGGAGGGGGACTTTAAATGTAACGCTGAAACCATCGAGAGTGGTTTCTTTGCCATGGATCAGCTGCCACCGTTGTCACTGGGGCGAACCACCGAAGCACAGTTGACCCTATTTTTTAAAGCCCACCAAAATCCAGAATATCATCCGGTGTATGACTAAAGCTCAATAAAACCCACAAAAACTGCTGAGTGGCTGTTTTTGTGGGTTAGCTCATACAACATATGTGGTTGGTATGTTGGTACAGGTAATCGGAGTCGTAATCATTTTGGAAACAGCACTTTGTCCCTGAGATTGCAAGGTTTCTTCCACTGACTTGTTAATGGGCAAGGCACCAGCAATCATTTGGCCGTCTTCCGAGGCCGGGAAAAAATTTCCGTTCTTGTTCAGGAAGGTGGCATATACCCGGTATTGGGTTACTCCGTTGGCATCGACAAAGGTGTAAAACCCATCCTTGTCTTCCACTGGGGTATAGAATCCAAAGGGGAGTTCACCATCGTAAACGGTGGGAATTCCGTTACCCTTGTCAACCTTGGTCAGGGGAGAACTGCCGTTTTTCAAGGCCAGATAAACGTTTTGTTCGTCGACCCGATAATCCATTTGATAAAAACCTTGCTCCAGCAAATGAGACTGGTCGTCAGAGATAGATTCTTTTTTGCCGTAAACATAGTAAACCGGTTCTCCGGCGGTATTGGTATAACCAAAAACACCAAACTGAACAGTGGTCGTAGCGCCATTGGGATCATCCGGGATGGGATTAGTGATGCTTAAAATCGAGTCAAGATGCAGTCCATTGGGGATGGTTGCTGATGTGGGAACCGTCATCAAGGTGAGATAGGCGGTGGTACCGTCATCTTTGTCACAACCGGCAAAGAGTAAAACAATCAGGGAAATTAGTATGATAAATAAGAATCTTTTTTTTGACATGCCGTCGCTCCTGTTTCAAAGTTAAGTATATTTTATAACACTTTTGGTACAATAGCAATCACACTTTGGTCACAATTATGTCTAAGAATCAAACTTTCCTTGTGATTATGATGCTTTTCGTTTAAAATAATATCAATGGTTGAGGTTATCGGTACGGGTTATAATTTTCATTTTACCCTAGCTTTAACCAGGCGTAAGAAACGAGGAAACGAAAATGTGTGCACAAAAAAACCTTTAATTGGGATTTTACCTTTATATGACAGCAATAAAAAGAGCATCTGGATGTACCCGGGATATCCCGAGGGGATAATTGCCGCCGGTGGAATCCCGGTGATTTTGTCAATTTTGAATCACGACGAGGACATTGAAGCGATTGCCGAGCGATTGGATGGCTTTGTTTTCAGCGGAGGCCAGGATGTGGATCCGCAGCACTATGGCGAAGTTTTGCTAAAATACTGCAATGAAATCTATCCACCCCGTGATCATTTGGAATTACGACTGTTACGGGCAGTGATGGATCGGGATAAGCCGGTTTTCGGGGTCTGTCGGGGACTTCAATTATTTAACGTTGCATTAGGAGGAACACTCTACCAGGATATCAATAAGCAGGTCAACCGGGAATTGCCGATTCAGCATTTTCAACAAAACAATTATGAATTTCCAGTTCATGAGGTTATGGTCAATAAAAAATCCCGGCTGTATGAAATCATAGGAATGGAAATGATCCGGGTCAATAGTATGCATCATCAGGCGATTGCCCGCTTAGCACCCCAACTGACCGCCGCGGCGTTTAGCAGGGATGGCCTGGTGGAGGCGGTGGAAATCGAGGGTCTCGCTTTCGGTCTGGCAGTACAATGGCACCCTGAGTTTTTATGGCGGGATGATGAAAATACGTTGAGAATACTGCAGGCTTTTGTTGCTGCCTGCCGAAACTAAAGCCTGCCGAAACTAAAAAAGGAATCCCAGCTGCTTTGATGCAGCCAGGATTCCTTTTTTGATATTGGCATGACTTAGCTATTTTGCCAGTCGCATCCCTTCACCGGATAAGATAGTGGCCACATCGGCATCAGTCAGTGTAAGTTCAAACCATTGCTGATAGTGGTCTTTGACGGTCTGGGTCAGATCGACATCGGCAAACAGCTCCGGATAAAAGGTCATAGCGATAAATAACGCCGCCATATGGGGTTCCATCGAACCAGGGTGGCCCCAGCGGGTGACACCGACCGGCAGGGTGGTGACTCGTTGCTCGGCCACGGCTCTTAAGCCCGACCATTTGGGATCGCTTAGCATATAGTTGATGGCAATGATGTCATTGGCAATGATGGCATCGGGATCCCAACTGTAGATCTGTTCCAGAGTAGTCATCGTTTTTTCGGCATCAGTGATCAGACTACCGCCCTGAGTTGAAACATTGATAATCCCGGCGGCATCAGTGATCTGGCTACAGAGATCGCCAGCCAGGTCGGTTCGGGCGGCCTCGTTGACAGCATGGTAAACCCGGGGGCGGGCAGATTCCGGCAGACTGCTGACCCGCTCGGAAATCAGCGTCAGAGTTTGCTGGAGGGCGGCATTGTAATCGGCGGCCCGCTGTTCCTGATTAAAAACGGTGCCGGTTACGGCGATGGCCTTTTGGAGATCATCCAGGCTGGCATAGTCAATGACAACCCAGGGAATTCCGGCCTTATCGAGTTTTTCGATTTCCCCGGCATTTTCGGCGGTGCTTTTGCGCAGCAGTACCAGGTCGGTGTTGGTGGCCAGGAGTTCTTCAATATTGATGGCACCGTCGTTAAAGGGAACCGATACCGAACCAATATCCGGCCGTTTATAGGACATCAGTACATCCCGCTTGATGCCGTTGGGAATGCCGACGATCTTAGCTTCCTGGCCCAGCATCGTCATGATGTGAGCGGTGGAGGCGTAGAGACAGGCAACCCGCTGGGGATCTGCCGGAATTTCTACTTCCCGATTTAGACAATCGACAATTGTTTTGGTTGGTACCGTTGTGGCTTGGTTCTGGATCTGGCAGCCGGTCAGGGTGCTTAGCAGTAATCCGACGAGTAGCAGGGTGCCAAACAGAAAGTAATTTCTTTTGAGCATGGAATGATCCTTTCTAGATAAATCAGTTAAGTCAGTCAGCGGATGTTTTTTAGTGGCACAATAAATTTCCGATGAATTCCGGCCTCATCGGTGGTACCAGTGGTGGCAATGATTTTAAAGACGTCTTTGAGATTATCGCTGGTAATCACAGTCGATGGGGGGCCAATGGCTTCGATTCTACCCTCGTTCATCAACGCCACCCGGGTGGGGACCGATGCATTTTCCAGATAAAAGGCCTGGTTGAGAAAGTGGGTAGCCATGATAATGGTTAGACCCCGTTCCTTGACCAGCCAGGTAATGATTTCCATTACCATCAGCTCATGACGAAAATCGAGGTGAGCAGTGGGTTCGTCCAGCACCATGATGCGGGCGTCCTGGGTCAGGGCCCGGGCAATCAGCACCAGCTGCAGTTCGCCGCCGCTGAGTTCGGTGTAAAGCCGTTCCTCAAAACCTTTGAGACCCACTTGGTCAAGGCTTTCTCGAGCTCGTTGCCGCTGGTTACTGTCCGGTGCACCAAAGCCTCGGGTGGCGGCGGTGCGGCCCATTACCACAATGTCCAGCACTGTATAAGGAAAGGTTTTGGTGTGACTCTGGGGGACATAAGCAATATTCTGGGCAAATTCCCGAGGTTTCAACTGGGTAAGACGGGTGCCACCGACTTCAATGGTTCCTTGTTGCGGCTGATTGATCCCTAGGATACTGTCAATCAGAGTGGTTTTGCCACAGCCATTAGGGCCGATCACACAGAAGACTTCTCCGGGCTGAACCACAAAGCTGATATTCTCAAAAATCAGCCGTTTGGGGGTGTAGCCAAAACTCAGGTTGTTTAAACGCAACACGATTCTTACCAGCTCCTTCCTTTGGTTTTTTTTAGCAGATAAATAAAAAAGGGACCGCCAATCAGAGCAGTGACAATTCCCAGCGGGATTTCGCCGCCGGTTAAGCTGCGGCAGAGAGTGTCGCAGAAAATAACAAAACAGGCTCCCAGCGACATGCTAGCCGGTACCAGCCACTTGTTGTCATTGCCCACCAGCATCCGACCCACATGGGGAATAATTAGCCCGATCCAGCCGACGATGCCGCTGACGCAGACGGCTCCGGCGGTGGCCAGGGTGGCAAAGGCGATAATAGCAGCTTTATTGGCTGGCACATTGATCCCCAGGGTACGAGCTTCACGATCACCCATTGACAGGACATTGAGGCGGTAGCGTAAGATCAGCATGCCAGCCATCCCCAGAGCCATTGGGAAGAGGGCCAGGAAGACATCGGCAGTTTTAGTGGAGGCCAGACTGCCCATCAACCAGAAGGTGATCGCTGGCAGTTGGGTAGCGGTATCGGCCAGGTATTTGAGCAGTGAGATCAGCGCCGAAAAAATCGATTGAATAATGGTGCCACCCAGTACTAGGGTGATGGTAGTGGAAGTGTTGTCGATTTTCCCGGCAAAGTAGCTGAGAATTACCGCCAGAATTCCAAAGCCGAAGGCAAACAAGGGTGTTAAAAAAATCGAGTTGAACAGCACAATCGCCAAAGCAGCTCCGAAGCCAGCCCCGGCCGAAACCCCGAGAATACCACTGGAAACCAGAGGATTGCGAAAGAGGCTCTGAAAGGCGGCCCCGCTGGCGCCCAGAGCCGCCCCCACCATGGCACCCTGAAAGGCCCGAGGAAAACGAATCTGTAGAATCACCGTAGCAGTTTCAGCGCTGACACCACGACGGGTGCCGGTGAGCCCCTGCCACAGGGTTGTCAGGACATCGTTTAAAGATACATAGTAACGGCCGATGCAAAGGGTGCCAAAGAAAAAGAACAGTGGTAGGAGAATCAGGATGATGGTGACAAGTGTTTTTTTTGCGGTGACATTTAGGCTTTTTTACGTCGGACGATGACGATTCCCACGACAATTGCAATCGCCATCAGACCAATGATGATCCCGGTGGTATTTAGACCGGAACCGCTATTTGCTGTTTCAGAAGTAGCTTGGTTGGCAGCTTCGTTTGTTCCGGCGGTGGTAAAGGTTAAAGTGATGGGAGCTGTCAGAACATCGCCGCTTTTGGAACTTAGGGTGGTGTCAACCTTGATAGTATAAACGGTGCCCTCTTTAAGCTGTTCGCTGGGAACGATGTTGATGAAGTTTCTAAGATCCGGTTCCAATTGGTCATCGGCCATGGTGATTTCGGCTGCCACCGGCTGATCTCCGGCCCAGAGGCTGACAGCTTTGAGGTTGGCATCCCGGACGGTGGCATAGGCGACGTTTTTACTGAATTCCAGTTTGATCGGTGTATCAATAGCAATTTCGGTGGATTTGTCAGCCGGGGTGACAGTGACGATAGTCAGCGGTTCGGTACTACCACCGCCAGTGCCGTCGCCGCTGCCTGGTGCCGTGGTGGTTTCACTTGCAGACCCGCTGCCACCACCGGAACCATCGCCACTGCCACCACCGGAGCCATTACCGCCAGCTGCCATAACGCTGCCGCAGCATCCAAAGGCCAACAGGCCGATTAACAATAAGGATAGGACTGTTTTTGTAAAGTTTTTTGGTTTCATGTTTTCCTCCTAAAAATAAAATAAAGATTTCATACAACGGATTCCCGCTCCGACAAAGCGCCGATAGCGGCAATTATAACAGGAAATGGTTTCCTCGGCCAACCATTCTTCTTCCACATCGGGCTTAAATTCAGGGCAGTTTATTGCCAAGGTTTGTGCCTGTTTCCAGGCTTCCATCGGAAGTTGATGTTGATCAGACATAGAAGTGCTCTCCCAGTTGGCGGATTTCGGCTTTGGGTATTGTAACGTACTGATTATTTTTGTCCTGACGGACAAAAAGTACATAATGGTGGCGGTAAAGTACTGTTTTAGAGCGATTGCCCAGGCGGATCAGGGTCGTATCGGCCAGTGGTTCCTTACTGGTCAGATCGAGAACCTGTTCGACTTCGGGGAGGTTTTTGAGATCCGCAACTGTGTAGCTTTGGTTGATTACGGCATTTTTGAGAGCTCCTTTGATTTCTCCGTCACAGCCGAATAATCGCAATCCAACTCCGGCCAGGGCGCCGATAATACCCTGGCCGGTACCGCCGTGTTCGGACAGATGGAGATGGTGGTTACGGGCACAGGCCATTGCGTCATCTTTAGTTAGAATTGTCTGCTTGGCCTGGACACCAAACTCCATCAATTCGTCATAATGACAGCTGTCGTCATAAGCTAGCACGCATAGACCAGGGTCGGAACCCACTGCAGCAACGGTATCGAGATGTTTGGCAGCCAGATCGATGATGGTGGCTAGAGCGTCATCTGGGGCTTCGCCGTAAAAACACATCGAGCTGTTATGGGAGGTGTAGGGTATATCCTCATGTATATAAAGCTGGTGTCGGGTCACCAGGGAACAGGGCCCATAGCCCTGGCGGATAATTTTTTCCTGAATCTGCTCGGCGATGGTTCCGGTACCGATGGAATCGAGGTTGTCGGTGTCGTCAATACAAAGGTAAAATTTCATGGCGGAAAACTCCTTGGTTTAATTTGCTGAATATAGTCATTATAAGTGAAGTGATTATAATTGTAAACCGCCTGATAATGATGGTATAATAATACAATCATTATGAAACTGGAAGAAAATGCGATGACAAAAACGAAAATTGATAAAATAACGTGGTTACTTGAGCATCTCCAGGATTTTTGGGAAGAAGCCAGAGAAAATAAAATCAAGGCTTTTGTTTATATTTCGCTGCGGATTTTGGTGGTGATGGTCTTAATCGCTGAGATTTTCAATCGCAATTATAACAATGTCTTTCTTTGTGTACTGACGCTGATTCTCTTTATGATTCCCAACTTTCTCAACAAGCGACTCAATATTGTGCTGCCCGGAACCTTGGAGATTATTGTACTGTTATTTATTTTTGGGGCCGAGATTCTTGGGGAAATCAATGAGTATTATTTGATCTTTGATCGCTGGGACGATATGCTTCACACAATCAACGGCTTTCTTTGTGCAGCCATCGGTTTTTCAATGATTGACATCCTTAACCGTAACGAAAAAGTAACTTTTTCGCTATCACCGGCTTTTGTGGCCCTGGTAGCCTTTTGTTTTTCGATGACAGTGGGTGTAGTCTGGGAGTTTTTTGAATTTGGAATGGATCTGTTTTTTCAAACTGACATGCAGAAGGATAAGGTCTTGACGGTGATCAGTTCAGTGTTTTTTAATCCTGAAGGAAAGAATGTGGCAGTGGTGATGCCGATCGAGAGCATGGTTGTCAATGGGATACCTTGGCATTATGGAGGCTATATCGATATTGGCTTGTATGATACCATGAACGACTTGTTTGTCAATTTTATCGGAGCGATGACCTTTTCAATCATCGGGTATTTTTATATTAAAAACCGCAGCAAAGGGAAGTTTGCCAAGCGGTTTATGCCTCGCCGAAAAACTGAAGCGGAGATTTTAGAAGAACGGGAACACTACGAAAATAAGCATCACCACGATTCGTGAAAAAAATATACAATTTTATAAAAAAAGACTTTTATTCTTGATTTGAATGTGCTATAATAACTTTCGTGGCCAACGGAAGTATCCTAGGTCACGATATGCGTGCCCTTGGCTCAGCTGGATAGAGCGTTCGGCTACGAACCGGAAGGTCGGGGGTTCGAATCCCTCAGGGCACGCCATAAATCGCAGTGTTATCCCATTCGCAAGTTTCTTGTGGATGGGATTTTTTACATTTTAACCGATATAGAAGGCGGATATGCAAAATCGTTTTTCAAATTGTTGCACCACCGACGATTATTCGTCGAAAAAAATGTAAAATTTTAACACATATTCGTCGTAATATATATTTTTGCTGATAATCAGGATTTTAATGAGGCAAGAGAGATACAGAAGCGAATCCTTACCGCCTATGAACAGGATTTTTCGAAGCATGCGCCAAATGAAGTGATCCCACGTATTCGGATGCTATGGAATAATATTCCGTCCCAGCTCACCAAGGAAAACAAGAAGTTTATCTACGGACTGAGAAAGGAAGGCTCTCGGGCGAAAGATTATGAAATGGCCATGCTTTGGTTGAATGATTGCGGTCTTGTTCACAAAGTGCAACGGGTAACAACACCGGGTCTGCCATTAAAGGCCTATGAAGATTTGAAGGCATTCAAACTCTTTATTCTGGATGTTGGTTTACTATTCTGTATGGTTAGGCTGAATCAAGCAGTTCTCCTTGATGGGAATGATCTTTTCAAAGAGTTTAAAGGCGCTTTGACAGAGCAATATGTGCTCCAGCAGTTAAAGACGCTAGAGGGTATTGAAACCTATTACTGGACAAATGATCGAGGAAGTGCTGAAATTGATTTTCTAGTTCATAATGGAAGCAATGTGTTTCCCATTGAGGTCAAGGCTGAAACTAATTTGAAAGCTAAAAGCTTGAGAACCTATCATGAAAAATTCAGTCCCCAAATATCAATTCGTACTGCAATGACGGATTACAAGCAGGAAGAATGGTTGCTTAATTTGCCTCTGTGGGCAATCAATACATTGCAAATGAAGTTATCCAAATAAAAACAGGAAATAGGCCAAGAGCGATATTGATGCGACTAGATTAAAGATGCTTTGTTAAAGTAGGACATTAATTTGTTAAAGAGATTGGTCTTTCATTAATTTGAAAAAATTTCAAATTAATGAATTTGATTAAGAACGGTTTTTAATAATTTGTTATAAGTTAATAAGTAACGATTAAGAACTGAGAAGTTTGCGCCTTTTTATTCGGCCATGAGTTGCACCCTAGATTGATCTTTGCAGTTGATCGTGGTATAGTGAATCCTGTGGCGTAGTGGCTAATGAACACTGTCAAAAAGGGAGGAACAACATGAACGAACGCTTAATTATTCTCGGGACCGGCAATGCGGCGGTGACCCGGTGCTATAATACCTGCTTTGCAATCGAAAAGGGCGAGGACTATTTTCTGGTCGATGCTGGTGGCGGTAACGGCATATTGACCCAACTGGAGCGGGCCAATATCAGCCGTACCCAGATCCATGAGGTCTTTATCAGTCATGGCCACACTGATCATCTATTAGGGCTGATCTGGCTGATCCGGATGATCATTGCTGAGATCCGCAGTGGTCGCTATCAGGGCCAGATGACGATTTACTGTCATGCCGAGTTGAAGAAAACGGCGCTGACGATCGTCAGACTGACGCTGCCGGAGAAATTTGTCAAGCTGATTGGTGATCGGGTCGTATTTAAAGTGGTCAAGGACAAACAGACGAAGAAAATTCTCGGCAACAAGGTGACTTTTTTTGATATCCAGTCCGACAAAGCCAAGCAATTCGGTTTTGCGATGACGCTGTCGTCGGGGCGGCTGACCTTTCTGGGTGACGAACCCTATCATGAACACGAGTACCCGTACGCCTTTGGGACTGACTGGTTGCTTCATGAGGCCTTCTGTCTCTATGCCGAACGGGAGCGCTTCAAACCTTATGAAAAGGCCCATACTACGGTTAAGGATGCCTGCGAAATCGGAGCTCGGTTGGCCGTGGCCAACCTGCTGCTCTATCATACTGAAGACCGCAATTTGGCCCGGCGCAAAGCCTTGTACACGGCTGAGGGGGTGCCGTTTTTCGGCGGTAACCTGCTGGTGCCGGATGATCTTGAGGAATTTGAACTCTAAACTTGCACTTGCCTGCGGCGGGCTGTGTCAGCAGCCCAATCAGGCGCAAATCTGACAACTGCAAAAAGCGGAAATGATTTATATCAAATCCGATGAACCTGGTTTGGGCCCGCTTTCCTGGTGGAAGTCATGGTATGATCAGCCCGGTTAATAAGAGCCGTAGATAAAACGATCAAAAACGGGTATAATAACAACCAAATATCAGATATCAACCCATCATAACCCAAACAGCGCAAGCCAGAAATGAGGTGAAATCATGTCATCCCAGCTGATCAAAGATCTGTTGCTCAATACCGCGTTACTGTTGTCCATCAGCATTGTATACAATCTCTTTTTTATCGGCATCGACCGCCGCAAAAAGTGGCCAGAGGCAGTTCTTGGACTGTTTCTTGGTGGGGTGGGGATTCTCTTGATGATCAATACCGTCAGCTTTGCCAACGGCATTATCTTTGATACCCGTTCGATTCTGATCAGCGTTTCCGGACTGTTTCTGGGCTATCTGCCGACGGTCATTGCGGCTCTGCTGGTCTCGCTTTACCGCCTTTATTTAGGCGGCGGCGGCGCTCTGACCGGGGTGCTGGTGACGGCAACCTCCGCAGCAATCGGGCTACTCTGGCATCGTTACCGGCTCCCTAAGATCGTTAAAAAATCCGCTCATGTCTGGCCCGAGCTATACCTGTTTGGCCTGCTGGTTCATCTCGTCATGCTGGCCGACATGCTGACGCTACCCAACGCCCAGGTTTCGGCGGTGCTCCAGGCGATCACCCTGCCGGTGCTGATTATTTATCCACTAGGGACGCTGCTGCTATGTTTGGTGATGCTCCAGGGCCTCAAAAACCAGGCCGCAGACGACAATCTGCGGCAAAGCCGGGAAAACTATAAAAACCTCTACTATGAATTCCAGAAAAAAGAATCACTGCTGCGCTCACTGTTGGACTCGATCCCGGATCTGGTTTTTTATAAGGATCAGCAAAGCGTTTATTTAGGTTGCAACAAAGCTTTTGAAGCATTTGCCGGTAAAACCGTCGATGAATTGGTCGGCTATACCGACTTTGATCTCTTTGATTCCGACACGGCGACCCTGTTTCGAACCATGGATGAGATCATGTTGCGCGAAAAAAGTCCCGCCGCAACGAAGAAATGGTCACCTATCCCGATGGCCGCCAAGTCTATCTGGAAACCCTGAAAACTCCTTACTACGACCATGACGGCCAGAACCTGGGGCTGATCGGGATCAGTCGGGATATTACCGAGCGCAAGCAACATGAAGCCGAGATCCTTTATCTTGGTCAGCACGATGCCCTCACCGGGCTCCATAACCGCAGCTATTACGAAGCCGAACGGCAGCGGTTGGATCACTGCGACTATCTGCCGCTGTCGCTGATCATCGGCGATATCAACGGCCTCAAACTGATCAACGATGCCTTTGGCCACAGCGAAGGGGACAAACTGTTGATCAGCATTGCCAGGATCATGGCCGACTGTGCCCGGCCCCAGGATGTGCTGGTCCGCACCGGCGGCGATGAGTTTGTGATGCTGCTGCCGCAGACCAGTTATAGCGAAGCCGGGGCCCTGGTTGAAAAGCTCAAAAGTGCCTGTGAAGCTGGCTACAAGCTGGACAATGAACTGATTATCACCAGCATCTCGCTGGGCTTTGCGACCAAAACCAGCGCCCATGAATCCTTGGAAAAAGTATTTAAACTAGCTGAGGAGTCGATGTACCGCAAAAAACTGCTGGAATATAAGAGCTTTCATTCCGCAGTGATGGCGTCAATTAAAACCACGTTGTTTGAAAAAAGCAACGAAACCGAAGCCCACGCCGAGCGGATGGCCGATCTGGCCAAGCAACTGGGCCGGGTGCTGGGGCTGGATCAGGAGGAGTTAGTGGCGCTGGAACTGGTGGCCACCCTTCACGATATCGGTAAAATTAGCATCGACAGCAAGCTACTTAAAAAAAATACCCCGCTGACTGAGGCAGAATGGGCCGAAATCAAAAAACATCCCGAGGTCGGCTATCGGATCGCCCAGACCGTGCCGGAACTGCGCAAGATTGCCGAATATATTCTCTGTCATCATGAGCGCTGGGATGGCAACGGCTATCCCCAGGGCCTCAAAGGCGTGGAAATCCCCTTGCTGGCACGGATTCTGGCGATTGTCGATGCCTACGATGCGATGACCCAGAACCGCTCCTACCGTCCGGCAATGGCGGAGCGGGAAGCCATTGCCGAGCTGCAACGCCATGCCGGCAGCCAGTTCGATCCGGACCTGGTGATGGTATTCATCCACGAGGTCATCGAAAAAAATAGCAACATTGTGGAAAGTAGCGCCGATGCTTAAAAAAGCCAGCTTAGGTTATTCAAGAAAGATTGAAGATTTTCTTAATTATATTTAAAATAACAGAATGCGAAGATAAGGCCTCATATCATCAGGAAACCGCTGATGATATGAGGATTTTCAGAATACCTTCAGATTGCCGATGATAACGTCGTCAAAAATAAAAATTTAACCGGTTAAGTAATGCTTGTATTCGGAAGAAACTGGTGATATAATTGATTTTACAAATATACACGCATTTAACTTGTGTATCGTTACTAATTTTTAGGAGGAAATGATTTTATGCTAACGAAACGACAGAACCTACTGGAAACGATTAAAGGTGGAAATCCTGACCGCTTTGTCAATCAATACGAGGCCTTTGTCTGTACTGATGCCATTTATGGAATGATCATGGGGGATCCGATTACGGCTCAAGGCGGTTTTCCGATGCCTGGCGGCGAACCGGTCAAAAATGCCTGGGGTATCACCTTCGCTTGGCCAGCTGGCACTCCCGGAGCCTTTCCTTTACACGATAAGGAGCACAAGGTTCTCCAGGATATCACAAAATGGCGGGATGTCGTTAAAGCGCCGAAAACCGATCTGCCAGCCGAAGCTTGGGCACCCTTTTTACCAGCCGTCGAAGCGATTGATCGCAACGAAGTGTTTGCCACGGTCTTTGTCGCTCCCGGCGTCTTTGAACAATGCCATCATTTAATGGGGATGGAAGATTGTTTGATGGGCTTCTATGAAGAACCGGAAGAAATGCATGCCCTGATCGACTACATCGTCGATTACGAACTGCGCTATGCCGCTGAACTGATCAAATATTACAAACCGGATTGTCTTTTCCATCACGACGACTGGGGTAGCTCGCTGAATTCGTTTATGGCTCCTGATATGTTTGCGGAGTTTATTGTTCCAGCTTACAAAAAAATCTACGGTTTTTATAAAGCCAACGGCGTCGAACTGGTGGTTCATCATAGCGATTCCTATGCCGCCAATCTAGTGCCCCACATGATTGAAATGGGCATTGATATCTGGCAAGGCTGTATTTCTAACAACAATGTTCCGGAACTGATTAAACAATACGGTGGCCAGATCTCCTTCATGGGCGATATTGATAACTCCCTGATTGATGATGAAAACTGGACCCAGGAAAGCGTTGGCGCCGAAGTCCGCAAGGCTGTCGCCCGTTGCGGCAAACACTATTACATTCCCTGCATCACACAGGGGGGGCCGGGCAGCGTCTATCCCGGTGTTTATGAAGCTATTACTGCAGAAATTGATCGGATCAACGCCGGTAAATAATAACCGCTGATAAAATAAAACAGCTGGAGAATTTTCTCCGGTTGTTTTATTTTTTGTCAGTTTACAAAGATAATTTTTTGTGGTGAAATAAGGGGTAGATTAAGCAGATCAGGACACAAGCGAAAATGGGGAGAAATTGAGGACTTTGAGATGATGAATAAAAAATTTGTGGCTTTGATTACCGACTACGTTAAGAACTATCAGGAAAAGAAACAGACCCGTACCACCTGGCGGGAGCCGGTGATTGGTGTGGCCGCTGCTTGCTGATCCCTTATTTCCCAGACTAAAGGAGATCATCGGTCCCAACCACGCTCTGCCCGGTGAGCTTCTACCCGGGGCCAGAGCAGTGTTGGTATTCTTTCTGCCTTTTTCCAAAAGCGTTGTGGCGAGCAACATTGCTGGCGAGGAAAGCTCGCAAGAATGGGATTACGCCTGCATTGAAACCAATCAACTGATCAATGATTTAAACCGGTTTTTACACGATACCATTGTGTCAATGGGCTATCACGCCTCATTATTGCCGTCAACCTACAATTATGATGGCGAAAAATTAATCAGTGACTGGTCCCATCGCAGTGTCGCCTATATTGCCGGGATCGGAAAATTCGGTCTCCACAACATGCTGATTACAGAGCGGGGCTGCTGCGGCCGGCTGGGCAGCGTCATCACCGATCTGGAACTGACGTCGACGCTGCGAACAGCAGAAGAATTATGCCTTTATAAGATCAATGTGTCATGCCAAAAATGTCTGAAAAAATGCGTCAACCAGGCCTTTACGCTGGCCGAGGGGAAGGTGGCTTTTGACCGTTATCGCTGCAATGAACAGATCTATGATAAAATCGTGCCGGAGTATCCCATCGGCAGCGGTGATGCCTGTGGCAAATGCATGTGTGGGGTGCCCTGTTCATTGGGGATTCCTGGTAAAGCTAAAAAATCTAAAAGCGACTCATAATTTAAGAAAGGAGTTCTGATGATTCTAAACACCGGTAACCGTACTGACATCCCGGCATTCTACAGTGAATGGTTTTATAACCGCATCCGGGCCGGTTTTGTGCTGGTCCGCAATCCCTACTATCCCCAGCAGGTGATCCAGTATCGGTTGACACCGGAGGTGGTGGACTGCCTGGCCTTCTGCACCAAAAATCCTGCCCCGATGCTAAACCGATGGTCAGAAATCTCTGACTTCAAACAGTTCTGGTTTGTCACCATCACCCCCTATGGCCGGGACACCGAACCTCATGTACCAGACAAGGCGCAGGTCATTGAGGCCTTTAAGCGGTTGTCCGAGGCGGTGGGAATCGAGGCGGTGGGCTGGCGCTATGATCCGATTTTTATCTCGGAAAAATATTCGCTGGATTTCCATCGGGATAGTTTTGAGCGGATGGCCAGTAGTCTTAAAAGCTATACCGATCATTGTGTTATCAGCTTTATCGATCTCTACCAAAAGACCCGGCGTAATTTTAGGGGTGTTAGGGCGGTAACGACCGTTGAACGGGCTGCAATCGGTCAGGACTTTGCGACCATTGCCAGTCAAAACGGGATGATCCTGCGTACTTGCTGTGAAGGAGCCGATCTGGCACCCTACGGGGTGGACTGCTCGGGTTGCATGACCCGGACCGTTCTGGAACGAGCCATTGGCATCAACCTGAAGGTGCCCAAAAACCGCTACACCAGCCGGGAAGGTTGTGATTGTCTGCTGGGCAGCGATATTGGCGTTTACAATAGCTGCGGTCATGGCTGCCGCTACTGCTACGCCAATCACGATGACCAAACCGTCAAACACAACATGGCCAACCACGATCCCAAATCCCCTTTTTTAATCGGTAATGCCATGGCTGGGGATATGATTAAAGCAGCCAAACAGGTGTCTTATGTAGATAGGCAGCTGTCGTTTTTATAGAAAAATAAGAATCTCAGGTAATTGGTCAATCGCAACGGATACCTGGGATTTTTTTGTTTAAGAATAACCTGGAAGTAAGTTCGATCGTTGATTACCAAAAGGTAACTTGCTAATAGATTAGTGATTACTTTTGTTCTGAACGGAAATGATTTATAGTTTAACGGTGTTGGTAATAAAATAATTAAACAAAGGAAGGTGCTATTTAATAGTCCCTTCCTTTGTGCATTTTAATGGTTGGTGGATCGGCCTTATTTCAGCCGTCCTGTTTTTGCTTTAATTGGCGGCGTTCACATAACTGTCAAAGATCGTTTTTGACTGAGCAATGGCCTGCATATAGTTTTGTAAATGATTGAGGGGATACTGGGTATAGCTCATTTTTACATTCCCCCCGGCAGCCAGCATTTTTTGATAGGCGTTTTCGGTTACTGAAGCCGGGATTAAACCATCCTCGGATGAGGTCAGAAAGGTAACCGGCATTTGTGGTACCCAGTCATCGGTATTATTTGCGGCAATGTCTGCAGCGACTGTACCGTCTTTGGCACTGGCCAGGAAAGATGCGGTAAACATGTTGTCAGTCGCTTTGGGATAATTGGCAGCTAGGACAATCAGCGGGGTGGTGGGGTTGGAAAAGTTTTTTTCCACTCGGGTATCATAGGGTTTATTAAAAATAGTATCCATAGCGCCCCAGTCATAAATTTGCTGATAGGCATAAACTGCTTTGGCACAAACCAGGCTACCACCCGGTCGGCCGTCCATAACGACACCCCCGGGGGTGTCCAGAAAATTATTCATGGCGGCATTCATATTATAAGGCCCTTCCATAAATACGGCCGCAGTAACTGGATACTGTGGATAATCGTTTTGAATTAACTTAGCCAGGGCTGATACGGCCTGACCGCCTTCTGAATAGCCCGACAAAAAGAGTTGACCGTTGGTGGACAATTGCAGCTGATCCAGTAAATGACCGGTGGCAATCAGGATGTCCACGCCGTTGGCGGCTTCACTGTCGGCGTATAAATATTCGCTGGGATAGCTCAGGCAATTGGGTTGGCCGGTCCCGACATAATCAGAAATGGCTACCACATAGCCGTCACTGGCAAAGGCTCCGGCCAGCGTATTGGATTCTCCGGAAGCTTTTTGAATGCTGATACTGGGGGCGGTACCATTGGTCATGATCGTGGCATGCTGATAAATAAGCAGCGGCATCGGTGATGACGCGTTTTTTTCGGGAATCAGAACAACCCCGGAGCAGGGGATCTTTTCACCGGCATGATTAATTGTCACATATTCAATAATATAAGCACTTACCGGGTAGTCCGGGGAGCCAAGCTGTTCCATCGACCATTGGGCTGATTCGGGAGTGGTGCTTTTTCCTAATTTTTCCAGAAAAGCGGTTGATTGCTCGGTGGAAAAGGTCTGATAAAATTCATTAAACAGGAGGTCGCCACGGTTGGCAGCGCTGACATCGTAGGCCGCTCGCGCCTCAATGGTCTTTAATGTTTTGCCAGAAAGGGTATGGAGAACAAATACCAGCAAGGAAACGACAATGAGGAGCAAAAACAATTGCAGAAAAATCTTTTTGGTGGATTTCATAACGGCCTCGTGTTGACATAAATTGATCTCAAAATTAACGATCTTGTCACTGATGTTATTTTACATTAACTTTAAACAAGAATCAATATTATATTCATTTAATTGATTGTGGCAAAGAAAAGGTTAGAGACGTAGGAATATGGATCGAAAACAGTGGTTTTGGTAAGAAAATATCGGTGAATTACTAAGGGTCTTCACCTAATCTTCAGATAAGCTTCAAACCATCCACAAACGGTTATATTACAATAGCAACATGAAATGAACATTGAAATACAAATGCCTTTGGAGGTCAGACAATGACAGTTAATTACGAAAAAAACCAACCGTTTAACAGCTATGAAAGTGAATACATGGATACTCTGAGAACCTTGTTCAATGAAAATAGCCAGATTGAGGAACTGCGCTATTTTTTAAATACGATCTATCGCTATTTTAAAGCGGACAATATAAAAAAGCGTCAGCCCCAGGTGATTGTGCTGGGCAGCAGTATTCCCGAAGAACTGATTTATGCCGCCGGGGCCAAACCCTTTTGGATCCTCGGCGGCAGTCTGGGGACGGTGGCCTGGTCCGACGATTTAGTGCCCCGGGATACCGATCCGGTCAGCCGCTCGATGCTGGGATTTCTGCTTAATGATCACTTCGATCTGGGCGCAGCCGCCCTGATCATCGTCCCGATCACCTGTGACAGCAGCCGCAAAATGGCCTACCTGCTGCGGGCGGCCGGGAAAAAAGTGGTCACCGTGGATATTCCCCCGGACAAAAGCGACCCTCTGGCCGGGCTTAAATGGCGGGATCAGATGGAGCAACTGGCCGAAAAACTGGCGGACCATACCGGTCGGCGGCTGTCGAAAAAGAATCTCGTCCAGGCCACCCAGCTGGTCGAAACGGCCCGGAAACTGATGCGCGATTTTATCCAGGTCTGTCGCCAAAAGGACGGTCTGATCTCCGGGGCATTGCGGATGGCGGTACTCAATTCTTATTATTACACCACAGATTTAAAAGGCTGGTGCAACCATTTGCGCAAACTGAATCTGGAACTGCTGGCCAACCGCCAGGTGATCTCGGCGGCTGCCACAAGCAAGCCCAAAGTTTTATTGATGGGCTCACCGGTGGTCTTGCCCAATTATAAGATTCCCTTTCTGATTGGCGACATTGGCCTGACGATCGGGGCCACCCTGGACAGCAGTATTCAAAAAATATACGCCAGCAGCAGCCAGCACAAAGCCAGCAAGCGGGATCCCTTTTTCGCTATCATTGAAACTCATTACCGCTATGACTGCTCAGCCGCCTATGCTCAAAATGAGATGCTTTTTCAGAGTGCCTGCTGGCATCTGGAACAGGGTGGGATTGACGGGGTGGTTTTCCATGTGTTGAAAGGTCAGATTGAATATGATTTTGAACTGGAACGCTTTGAACAGCTGTTCGGAACTGCCACAATCCCGGTCTTCCGGCTGGAAACCGACTACCAGTACCAGGATGTGGAGCAATTAAGAATTCGGATGGAAGCCTTTATGGAAATGCTGGCGCATCATCGTTATCGTGAGGAAAAAAGAGCCGTATGAAAAAAACCGATTTTAAACTAAGAAAAATTTTTACGCCGACGGTGCTTGCCATTTGCGGGCTGCTGATGCTGCTGTCATTGTTTGCCGGCAACCTGGTCTTTTACGCGTTCGGGTCTGACGACAGCGGCTATGCCATCACCCCGGTGCTGATCATCCTGCTGCTCGCGGTTATCGGCATTGTGTTGTGCCTGTGGCTGCGGCGGCGGATTGTTCGCAATGATCCGGTGATGGGCCGCTTTGCCGCCGAACGGATCAGCCTGAAGCCCGGGGGCACCGTTAAGGGCCAGCGCAAATTCGGCTTTATGACAATGCGCTGGCTGATCATGATCCTCAGCTTTTTCGCCCTGATCTACGGGGTCAAATGGCTGGGGCAGGGGTTTGGCAATATCGAACTGCCGATTTTTGCCTGTCCCATCAATCAGGATCAGCTGATTGACAGCAGCTGTTATACCCTGGCCCATTTAAATTCCCTGGTAGGGATGAGCTGGTCGGAAGTCGGCATCTTTTTGGGCTCGCTGCTGCTCTCGATCGTGGTGCTGGGCCGCTTTATCTGCGGTTTTCTGTGCCCGATGGGGCTGATTCAGGATCTCACCCATGAAACCCGGCAGGGTCTGAAAATTGAAGGCCTGTCCTTCAATGAAAAACTCTATAGCCGCTTAAAACCGATCAAATGGACGCTGCTGCTGTTATTTCTGGGGCTCAGTTTTGTCGGCGGCAACTTCTGTAATATCTGCCCGGCCATCACCGTTTCACCGGCCCTGGCGGGATTTAAGGTGTCACTGTTTTTAAGCGGCTTCTTCATGATTGTGGTGATCATTGGCAGCTTTTTCAAGCGCCGCTTCTTCTGCAACATCTGTCCGTTGGGTTACCTGATCGGTCTCGGTCATCGGATCTCGTTGTTTCGCATCAAAAAAGACTGTCAGGCCTGTACCGAATGTGGAGCCTGTTACGAAGCCTGTCCGATGGGGATTAAAACCATTTATAGCGAACGGGAAAAGCGTGATGTCACCACCGCCGACTGTATTATGTGCGGCGAATGTATTGACAAATGTCCGGAAAACAAGGCCTTGGCGATGAGCTTCGGCGGGCTGAGATTTTATAAAGCCTCCCGCAAGACCTTTATGTCGGGTCATAAAAAAAACGAAAAGCGTTTAAAACGCTTGATCAGGAAAAGAGAAAAAAATGAGTCTAATTGATAATAAAAGAAATAAGCCAGAAATGAATCACGTCATTAAAAACCAGCGTAACGCCCATAACAGCAGCTCCCCGACCACCATGGCCGAACGGCAACGCCAGCGCTTTGTCGACAAAGCCACCAAGGTGTCCGCCAAATACCTGCGGCGGCTGGCCGAATTACCCGGCGCCCCGGACGCCATGGAGCCATTTTTCAAGGTTCTGCAAGACATCTATGTGGATCTGAAAAACGTCGCAAAACCGGCCGATACCAAAATCGTCGGTACCTATTGTGTGATGGTTCCCGATGAGCTGATCTACGCTGTCGGGGCCCAGCCGGTGAAACTATGCAGTGGTAGCTATACCGCCTTTGCCATCGGCGATGACCTGGTGCCCCGGGACGCCTGTCCGCTGATCAAAGCGGTGATGGGTTTTCAGGCCATGGAAGTGATGCCCATTTATGATGATTGTGCTCTGATGGTGGTGCCGATTACCTGCGACTGCAAAAAGAAAATGGCTGGCATGTTAAAGCAGCGGGTGCCGACCTACGCCCTCCATGTGCCCACCGCCAAAAGTGAGGATCGCGATATGGAGCAGTACGTTCAGGAACTCTATCAGCTGATTCCCGAACTGGAAGCGGTCACCGGCCAGACGATTAGCTACCAAAGCCTGGCAGAGAGCATTGATGCCATGGGTTTTGCCCAGTATCAGATGTCAAAGTTTAATGAGTTTAAAAAACATGTCCCGGCCTTAATCAAAGGAACCCACGCCATGGCGCTGATGAATGCCTTTTCGTATCTGCCGGTGGAGCAGTGGAGTCAGCAGCTGCATCGCCTTAATCAGGAGTTGGCCCGGCGTAAAAAAGATAAGCACTACGTCAGCAAAGATAAACAACCCCGGATTATGATCACCGGATCACCTGTTATTTTCCCCAATATTAAAATCCCCTTGCTGATTGAAGAAACCGGGGGCATTCTGGTCGGCGACGAGACCTGTATGGGGGAGCGTTCGCTTTATGACCCCACCGTCGTGGTGGATCAGAGCTTTGATGGTTTGATGCGGTCGCTGGCCAATCGCTACACGAGGCCCTGTACCTGTCCGACCTTTGTTGACAACAGCCAGCGGATTTATCGGATCAAACAGATGATTGCCGACCACCAGGTTCAGGGGGTGGTTTATCACGTCCTCCGGGGCTGTCTGGTCTATGATTTTGAATACCAGACGCTGGAAGATGAGCTGGGTAAACTGGGCATCCCGGTGATCCGGGTAGAAAGTGATTACAACGAAGAAGATATTGAACAACTGCGGATCCGGATTGAAGCCTTTATTGAGCTGATCAAATTGAAAGATCTGGAAACCCGAATTAGCAAACTGAAAAAATCAGAAATAGCAGGGTGACACTTAACTGCAGTACCGACAAATTGTCGGTACGGGGTTTATCTTATGATCAAAGTAAGCATTTGCGAAAGTGCCGTGAGCTTTGGTCCCAGTTTCGCACGAAACAATTTCTACACTGTACGGCGGACAGTTCGATGAACTGTTCGCCTACACGTTACGAAATTGTTTGTGGAAACTGCACCCAAAGCAATCATTGTTCGATGCTATTAATTTAACAATTACCGCTAAGACTAGAAAACAGGAGAATAACATGAACAGAAATTATTATGCCGGACTTGACGGCGGCTCAACCTATACTAAGGCGGCGCTGATCTGCCAGAATCAGGTGGTGGATGCGATGGTTACCAACACCGGGATTGACAACAATGCCGCAGCCAGTGCCTTAATTGAAAAAATGTGTGTCCGCCGGGGGATTAACCGTACCCAGGTGCGCTATACCATGGCCACCGGTTACAGCCGCAAGGTCTTTGATATTGCCGATGACGATATTTCCGAAATTACCGCCCATGCCTATGGGGTGCGCTTAACCGCACCGCCGGATTACCGACCGGGGATGATTATTGATATCGGCGGTCAGGACAGCAAAATCATTTATCTGGACTCGCATTACGCCGTTAAGAACTTTACCATGAACGATAAATGCGCCGCTGGCACCGGCAAATTTATGGAAGTCATCGCCCAGATTCTAGAGACCACCATCGATCAGGTCGGCCCGCTGTCGCTGGAAAGCAAGGCCCCCTGTGATATCAACAGCACCTGTGTGGTCTTTGCCCAGTCAGAAGTGGTGTCGCTGGTGGCCCGGAAGTATGACCGCCGGGATATTCTGGCCGGGATGCATTTATCGATGGCCAAACGGATCATTAAAATGATGAAAAAGGCCGAAAAAGGCGGAGATATCCTGATGACCGGCGGCGGTGCCCTGAATATCGGAGTCCATAAAGCCTTTGAAGAAGAAATGATGCGGGATGTCTATGTGGCCCGATACCCCCAGTTTAACGGGGCCATCGGTGCCGCCCTGATTGCCAGTGAGCGGGCCTGACCATGGGGCTGACATTACTGCTTCCGGTTTTGGCCACGGCCCTGTCGGTGGGGCTGGGCTGCGGCACCTGCTGCAGTCCGGCGGTCAGCGTCTTTTTGTCCAGCTATATCATCACCCATGCCGAGGGGCTAAAAAAATCGCTGCTGGGATTTTTTAGCTTTTTTATCGGCAAGGTCATCGCCGTGGTGGTGTTATGCGGATTGGCGGCGTTGATTGGCAGTCAGTTTATTGATGCCGCCGGTTATGTCGGTGGGATCAACCTGGGTCAGATGATAGAGCTGGCGATGATAGCCCTGGGCCTGGTGCTGATCGGAAAATGGCTGCTCGATTACAAAAACAAAGCCAACCGGGCCAGTCTCTGTTCCGGTTGCGGCGGTGAAAAAAAGGCTGATACTATCAACCGCTATGGTGTAAAAGGGCTGTTGCCGCTATTCTCAGCCGGTCTGGCCTATGGAGCCTCACCCTGTGGGCCGCTACTGATGATGATGGGAGTGGCCACCACCCTGCCGCTGGCGACGGCTGCTCTAGTTGGCGGGGTCTTTGCCGCCGCAAGTACCCTGACCCCGGTATTGCTGATGGTACTGCTATCAGGCGTGCTGTCGGGGAAAATTGCCACCGAAATTCCCCGGCAGCTGCAGTGGTTTCGTTTAGCCAGCTACGTGCTGCTGACCCTGTTTTCGGCCGGGGCCTTATTCAATTTAGTGTGAAGAAGGTTGTAAAATTAAAGAATTAAAATGAGGTGTATTAAGTATGAAAAATAAAATTATCCGCCAATGCACGGCGGCCGTCGCTGCTTTGCTGATTGTCTATGGGGTGGGGGCCAATACTTTTCACAGCTATGAGCAAGTGAAGGCTGCTCAGGCCGAAATTCCTCCGGCGATTGCCGCCAAGAATGATGCTGCCACTGGTGAAAGTGAGAGTATTGCTGCGGCGGTGACGACCGACACAGCCACTGCGACTACCACCGAAACACCCAGCACCGCTATTTCTGAACCGGCCACCACGGTGACTGAAACCGTTACTGCATCCGCTGCAGCACCGGTAGAAACTCCGGCGATTGTCGCCGCTACCCCGGCTGCGGAGGAACCGGTAGTCGCTGAACCACAACCTGATGTCCCCAGTCTGAGCGAATTTTTATCCCAACTGCGCTGTGGTGGCTGCGGAAAAAACTGCTCACTGCTGAATCCCCGCTGTGGTGTCGGCAACCAGAAAGCCCAACAGGCCGAAGCCGAATATGTTGCAACCTACAATTAAAAAAGCAGGTCGCACAAGAATAGATGGAATCCGGTTTATTGTGAAATTCATAATTGTGAACACTATTTGAGTTGATGACAGTTTTTGCGACGAATGAGTCAGGCCGACAATGCTTATAAGAACAATTGTTTCGTATGAAAAAGGACGGTAGAGTCGATTGCCTGGTTAAGCTTAAAACCCCGGAAACGCAGTTATAACAGTCGTTTCGGGGGTTTTTACTGATTTGTCAAATAGACCGGATCAGCCCTGCAAACAAGCCCGAATCGCAGTAAGGTATAATTTGGCCATTGACAAAGAGTATGGATGGGTATAAAATAACAACAGAACATATGTGCTAATTTAATTAAAACGGATTAAATGGGTGGGTCATGGAACGGATTATTTTACACTCTGATATCAACAGCTTTTATGCCAATGTGGAATGTCTCTATCATCCGGAGATTAGGGACTTTCCGGTGGCGGTCGGTGGCAATCCGGAAAAACGTCATGGGATTATTCTGGCGAAGAACCAGAAAGCAAAGGTTGCTGGGGTTAAAACCGGCGAGGCCCTGTGGCAGGCCCGGGAGAAATGTCCTGGGCTTTTGGTGATGCCCCCAAATTATCAATTGTATTTGCGTTTTTCCCGGCTGGCCCGAAAAATCTATAACCGTTATTCCGATCAGGTGGAGCCTTTTGGTCTCGATGAAGCTTGGCTTGATGTCACGGCCAGTTCCCGGATTCACGGCAGTGGCCGAACCATTGCCGAAAAAATCAGCCAGGCCATTCAGGAGGAACTGGGTATCACCGTTTCGATTGGCGTTTCCTGGAACAAAATCTTTGCCAAATTTGGTTCGGATTATCGGAAACCCGATGCCATCACGGTGATCACCCGGGATAATTTCAAAAAAATTGTCTGGTCCCAGGAAATTGGGGATCTGCTCTATGTGGGGTCAGCCACGAAAAAGAAACTGATGAAATATGGTATCTATACCATTGGACAATTGGCGCAAACATCCCCAGATTTTCTGGTGCTCCAGTTTGGTAAGATGGGGATGGTGTTGTGGCGCTTTGCCAATGGCCTTGATGACAGCCCGGTAAAAGCCTTTGACGAGCATTATAACGGTAACGAACGGATTCTCAAAAGCATTGGCAACAGCATCACTACCCCCCGGGATTTAAAAGACCTGAAGGATGTCAAGCTGATCCTCTATATGCTGACTGAAAGTGTGGCGATGCGGTTGCGGGAAACCGGCTGTTATTGTTTAACAGTAGCGATTCATGTCCGTAACAAAGAACTTCACAGCTTCACCCGGCAAACAAAGCTAGCAAAACCCTCGGATCTGACCCGGGAAATAGCTGAAGCCGCCATTGCCTTGTTTGAAAAGAATTATGATTTCAGTTCGGATATTCGCTCCCTGGGGGTGCGGGTCACTGATCTGGTACCGGATTCAACCCCGATTCAGTTGGATGTTTTTGGCAATGAAGCGTTGCGGATGCGTCAGGCCCAGCTCGATGATACCGTTGATGATTTACGCAAGCGCTTTGGCAATCTGGTTCTGCGTCGGGCGGTTACCATTGGTGATTCGATGAGCGGCCTGGATCCCAAAAAAGATCATGTTATCCATCCAATTGGATACTTTTAAAGGAGAATTAAGAAAATGGCAATAAAAAAATTTGTCCAGGTGATTGCAAAGTTTGAAGAAGATGGCAGAATCATCCCCCTCCAGGTTTTGTGGGAGGACGGTCGGGTTTTTTCTATTGACCGGGTTCTGGATATGCGCCCGGGGGTCTCCCTGAAGGTGGGCGGGCAGGGTATTCGCTACACCTGCCGGATCCAGAATAAGGAAGTCTGTCTCTATTATGAAGAACCCAAATGGTTTGTCGAAAGTAAAGAAAGATAAGGAAAAAAGCCGAGTGCCAAAAATAGACCAGGAAAAACGGATCCTTGCCGTGATGCTCAAAATCTATTGCCGCAAAAAACATCGATCACACGATCTCTGTGCGGAGTGCCAGACCCTGTTAAGTTATGCCTTGAACCGATTGGATCATTGCCGCTATGGCGAAAACAAGGGTTTTTGCAATCACTGTCCAAGCCCCTGCTATAATAAAGAGAATCAGCTAAAAATTCGCAAGATCATGGCTTTTAGTGGCCCGCGGCTCGATTTTTCATCACCCCATTATGGTTATCAGACATCTGCTGTCGTAGTGCGACAGCAGATTTTTTTACGTCAGTTTTGCGGTATAGTCATGGCCCAGAAATCCTGGAGGGCTTTTTTAAGCTCGGGCTCATTCCGGATCTGGCGATGGGGAAACCACTCCTGTGGAAATAACTGACGATAGCTAGGGCTACTGAAGCGCTGATCAATCAGAACGATCACGCCTCGGTCGGTTTCGGTTCGAATCACCCGTCCGGCAGCCTGGAGAACCTTGTTCATGCCAGGATAGAGGTAGGAATATTGATAGCCGGTGTGGTTTTTTTTATTGAAATAATCCCGGATGATATCACGTTCAAAACAGATCTGGGGCAGACCGACTCCGACAATAATGGCGCCGATCAGGCCCTCGTGCTTTAAGTCCACGCCTTCGGAAAAGATCCCGCCCAGCACCGCAAAGCCCAACATCCCGGTCGGGGCAGCCCCGGGTGCCGGTCGGAACTGACCCAGGAACAGCTCCCGGTCTTCCTCGTTCATTTCCGGAGCCTGCCGGATGGTGACGACCTCCGGGTAGCTGGCGCTAAAAATTTCAAACACCGCATTCATATATTTATAAGATGGAAAATAGACGATGTAGTTGCCTGGCTGCTGATCCCGTACCGTTTTGATGCAACGGACAATGGTGGAGTAGGTTTTTTCGCGATTGCGGAAGGTGGTTGAGATGGTATCGGCAATCAGTAGTTCTCGGTTTTTAACATCGAAGGGCGATGGCAGACTAATTTTATAGCTGTCGGGGTCACCACCGAGAATTTCTGAAAAATAGTCGAGTGGTGACAGGGTGGCCGAAAAGAAGATCGCCGCCCGGCCTCGTTTGAGGGCTTCTCCCAGCAAGTGGGAAGGATCCAGACAAAAAAGTTTGATACGGGTATCGCCGTTGGCGTTTTCGACGTAGGTTAGAAAGTGGTCATCGTAAAACTCGGCGGTGCGCATAAAGGTCAGGGCGTTAAAATACAGTTCCAGTAGTTTCTCGTGACCCGGGCGGCCTTCATTGCTGACTAGCCATACTTCGGCCAGAGAAATCAACTTCATCACCAGCAGCAAGAAATCTTTGGGGGCCTCTTTTTGGCGGTGAGGTGAGTTGGTTGTAGCCAATTTTCGCAGCCCGATCATGTGAGTGTTGAGTTTTCCCAGAGCTTTGGCAAGACTGGGGTCGTTATCTTTAAACAATCGCTTTAGCTCCAGCAATGGTTTTTTATAAAGTTCGGCCGAAAACATTGAGCGGGCCCGATCGACCAGATTATGGGCTTCGTCAATCAAAAAGCTGTAGTCGCTGCCGTTATCGGAAAAAAAACGTTTGAGATAAACCCGGGGATCAAAAACATAGTTGTAATCACAGATCACGCAGTCACTAAAGAGGGTTAAATCGAGAGAAAACTCAAAAGGGCAGACCTGATGTTTGTGTGCATAGTTTTCAATGACGGGTCGGGTCAGGCGGTCTTCCTGCTTAAGGATATCCAGCAGTGCGGCATTAACACGGTCAAAATGACCCCGGGCATAAGAGCAGTGATCGGGATCACAGATGGTTTCTTCCTGAAAACAGATTTTGTCCTTGGCAGTCAGAGTGACACTTTTGAAAGCCAATCCCTGATTTGCCATTTTAGCAAAGGCTTCCTCGGCAACCTCCCGGACAATGGTTTTGGCGGTTAGATAAAAAATTTTGGCAGTATGCCCTTCAGCCATCGATTTGATGGCGGGAAACAGAGTTGACATTGTTTTGCCAATTCCGGTGGGAGCCTGGACAAAAAGTTTTTTCTGTTCGACAATGGTTTTATAAACCGCTACTGCCAGTTCCCGCTGGCCCGGGCGATAACGCTCAAAGGGAAAAGCAAGAGCCCGAATAGCGGTATTGCGGCGAGTCACCCAGTTGCTGGTCAGAGCAGCCCAGACCAGGTACTGATTGATTAAATCGTAAAAGAAAACAGTCAGTTCAGTTTGGGTAAAGATTTTTAGATACTTTTTGATTTCATCGGTATCCAGCTGAAAATAGGTCAGCTGTACGCTGATTACTGGTAGTTCATTCTGGATGGCGTAAATATAGGCATAGCATTTAGCCTGGGCCCAATGGGTTTGGCTGTAGTCTTCGTCAATCTGTTCCAACGGCCGGCTGGTTGACTTGATTTCGTCTACAATAATCTCGGACTCGCTGGTGATGATGCCATCGGCCCGGCCATCGATTCGGAAACAGAAGCCTTCATATTCGAAACGATGTTTTAGCGATACTTCAGGGGCATAGCCTTTGTCTCGATTATCTTTCTGAACCCTCTGGTGGGCCCGGGTTCCTTCCAGTGCACTGGCGTTGCTGATAAACTGAGAATCGATATTTCCGGAGCGGAGGATAAACTCCACCAGATTGCGGACGGATAGTTTTATTTCGGGTTGATTGTTCATTTTTTCACCTATGATTATTATGATGACGCTTTGATGCTCTAATTTTATGCTAAATGGTGAAGAAAGTATAGCAGATTTGCTTGCTGATCTAGGAATCAAAGCAGGGAACGACAACGATTGTCAGAGTAACAATCAAAACGATGAATCTTAAAAAATACTTAATTTTCTCTTTGCTAGAGTTCAAAACAATAAAAAAATTAGGGCAAAAAAAATTAAAAAGTAAAATTATTATGGTGGGACAAAGCCTCAAGACAGTGATTTTTTTCATTAAAATGCATTTAATCGCAACGTTATTATCGGTTTTTTTAGGGAGAAATATTTTTCATAGTATTAGCAGTGATATAGTGTCAATTTGATAGATATAGCAGTAGATTAACTATCAAGATCATTTAAATAGCTGATTTGTTTATGTGGAATTGATAAAGAAATAAAAAGTTGTCCAATAGCTATCAGACAATGGATAAAAAGTATGTTATCCATAAATTGAATTTGATGTATCTGTATTAAAGTTACCCGAATAAAATCTATCGAAAAACAACATCTTGATTAAAAATGATTTGTTAATTAACGAACAATATAATTTCAGAACTACCTCTTGTTTGAGAAATATCAAACAAGTAAAGGTAATAAATT
This sequence comes from Acetobacterium wieringae, assembly GCF_023700225.1. NCBI lineage: Bacteria > Bacillati > Bacillota > Clostridia > Eubacteriales > Eubacteriaceae > Acetobacterium > Acetobacterium wieringae. The sequence continues at coordinate 2,438,757 of NZ_CP097897.1, read as the reverse complement.
GTTGCAAAAAGAAAAAATATTGACATAAAATTCCAAAGATGTTAAGCTGATGAAAATTAAAAAGTAAACGAGTACAAATTAGTTTTTTAGAAAAAACTAGAAATCAATGGCGATGATCAAAGGAGGTCAAAAAATGGAATTTGGACTAAGAGAATGGAAGCTAAGTGATGCTGAAAATATTGTGCCTCTGGCCAATAATGAAAAGATAGCAGGAAATTTACGAAACACCTTTCCCTATCCGTACACTCTGGATGATGCCCATCTGTTTATTACTAAAAGCATTCATCAGAATAAAAGAAGGCATCTAAACAAGGCGATCACAATCGATGATGCGCCGATTGGAGCGATCAGTCTGCTGATGCAGGAAGATGTCAGTTGCAAAAGTGGTGAGTTGGGTTTTTGGCTTGGCGAACCCTATTGGGGACAGGGAATCATGACTGGTTCCATTAAGCAGATCTGTGAAAAAGCTTTTGATGAGTCGGATTTGGTCAGAATTTACGCTCGGCCCTTTGCTGATAACCAGAAGGCGCGCAGAACCATTGAAAAAGCTGGTTTTCATTTGGAAGGTGTTTTTCAGAAAAGTATTTATAAGAATGGTAAACTTCAGGACTCCTGTATGTATGCTTTGACAAGATAAAACGGTGCGGGCTATAGTAATTTCATAGAATTATTGATTAAACATATTTAAAATAAATGATATCTTCAAAAAATTATAGAGCTTGAAAAAAGAACTTCGTACGAAGTTCTTTTTTTGATGGTGAAGCTGCTCAGTCAAAAAAGGAAAATATATCAGGTTAAGTTTTTTGTGGCGGGGAATACATTATATAAGCAAACGAATGTTAATGCAGGAACGTGCTTTGGAATTTCTTCTGAAATTTGAAAGGTATTAAACGGTATTTTGTAAATTCAAATTAAAAAATAATAATGTGATGATGGACATAATGTCAAAAATAACAGTAAAAACAGACAAGTTGCCAAAAAAAACGAATAATCATATAAAAAATCAATGAAGAAAACGAGTACAAAGTTTAAAAAATAGATTAACTGAAATGTTTTACTAAAAAAACATTGACAGCTTCATTGAATACGAGTACAATGATGTTGTAAATGAATTAGTAATTACAATTTTATTTACGGTTTGTAAAAATGTCATGATATCTTTAGTACCGCTTCTTCGAAACTCTATTTTAATGAAGAAAGGCATTATGAAAAGGATTGCATTATTTCAGGATGATCGTTATGGTGCAAAATAATTTCTGGTTGCGGAACGACTGGATAGAAGTGTTGCTGTTTGCTTGTTGTTATAGGGAGATTGGCTGATCAGACAAATAGTGTCGACAGTTATTTTAGTAGAAATTGTTATTAAAGTTGAAACTAAAAAGGAGAAAGAATTATGAACAAACCATTAAAAAAGTCGGCTATTAATCTTTATGGATTACCGTCATTTGGGTTTCAGACCTTAGTCAATATTGAAGTCATGTTTTTTGCAGCTTTCCTCACCGACTTTGCAAAAATTCCTTTGGCATTAGTAAGTACCATCTTATTGGCCACCAGTATTGTTGATATTGTGGCCGTACCAACATCAGGGGTTATTCTTGAAAAAAGCAACATGAAGTGGGGGAAATACCGTTCATGGCTATTGGTCGGACCACCCATTGCGGCGCTCTTTTATATTTTGCAGTTTTCGCAGATTGGCGGAACCTCGGAAATTAATGCTATTATCATCTTTTTAGGATTCGCCATCAGCCATTTGGTTTGGAATACCTTTTATGCTGCCCATATTTCCATGAATAATGCGCTGACCACGGTTCGGGAAGAACGAATCTCAATGGCCAGTAACCGGGGAATGTTCAATGCAGCGGGTGCTCTGGTGTTCTCCTATTTTGGGGTAAAAGCCATCGCCGCTATTGGTGCTGGTGTCGGCAACCCGGTTTTAGGTTACACCTATATGGCAGCGATCACCGGTGTGATTATGATTGCCTGTAACATCATTTATTTTGTAATCACCAAAGACTATGCTCAAAACGGTACCGAAGCCCAAGCGGGCAAACCGGCTGAAAAGATGTCAGTGGGCGAAATGCTCAAACAAATTGTTGTCAACCCACCATTGATGGGGTTGATGCTGGTGGAACTGGGACGATACCTGGGACGTTTCGTTATTTTTGGAATGGCCTTCTACTACTTTAAATATGTCATCAACGATTTGCCTGGACTGGCATTGTTCATGACCGGATTAACCATTGTCAACTTCTTTGCAGCCATGATTGCATCACCGATTGCTAAACGACTTGGCGAAAAAAACACCTATATGATCGCCCTGTCGCTTTTGATTATCGGTTTGCTAATTGTCTGGTTTATGCCGCTTGAAGCAACTGCTTTTAAAATCATCATGTTTGCTGCCTATATTGGTTATGGTTTGCCAGATTCTCTGGGTGTGGCAATGTACTCTGCAACCGTTGATTATGGCGACTGGAAAACCGGCAAAAATGCCCGTGGTTTTATCATGTCACTGATCAGTATGCCAATCAAAGTATCTATTTTTGTCCGTTCGGTTATCATTTCAGCGGTGCTGGCTTCAGTTGGTTATGTTGCTGATATGGCCGTGACTCCAGAACTGATTCAGGGAATTAAAAATGGTTTCGCCCTTTATCCGGCAATCATTATGATTATTGGAATGGTGATGATGTTTGGGCTTTATACATTAACACCAAAACGAATGGAAGAAATCAATAAAGAATTAGCAGAACGTAAATTGGCTTAAGTATAAAAAACAAAGTTCAATGAAACCGGAGCGATTCACACATTGCTCCGGTTTAGAATATACAATTTAATTTAAGGAGATAAATCATGTCAAAAATAGCAGAAGTCAAAGCAAAAGTCGAAGCTGGAAAATCGAAACTGGTTCCCGGACTGGTACAGGAAGCACTGGATGAAGGCAGCACCCCAAGTGAGATTCTCCAGGCCATGGTTGATTCCATGGGCGTCGTTGGGGATAAATTCTCATCCGGCGAAATCTTTGTCCCGGAAATGCTAATTGCTGCCAAAGCCATGTCAAAAGGCGTGGAAGTATTAAAACCACTGATGGCTGGTGATGGTTCCGCCTCGCTGGGTACCTGCATCATCGGTACGGTTGCCGGTGACCTTCACGATATCGGTAAAAATCTGGTTTCGATGATGATCGAAAGTGCTGGTTTTGATATGGTTGATCTGGGCGTTGATGTCCCCGCTGATACCTTTGTTCAAGCAGTTAAAGACAATGCCAATGTCAAACTGGTGGCCTGTTCCGGTTTGTTAACCACCACCATGCCAGCCTTAAAAGAAGCAGTACAGACCATTAAAGCTGCTTATCCGGAGATGAAAGTGATTGTTGGCGGTGCTCCGGTCACGCCGGAATATGCCGTTGAAGTTGGTGCTGACGGATATGCTCCTGATGCCGGTAGTGCTGCGGTAAAAGCCAAAGAACTGGCAACAGCATAGGAGAGGAGAGAAAAATGTTAACAAAAAGACAAAATTTAGTTGAAGTAATGAAGGGTGGAAATCCAGATCGCTTTGTCAAACAATATGAACCCTTTGCCCTGATGATGAAAACCCCGATCAGTCGTTTAAAACCACCGGTCGGTGGTACGATAGTTAATGAATGGGGCGTTACCTTGAGCTGGCCGGAAGGCCAATTGGGCTCATTTCCGGTTCATGATGAGGAGCACATCGTTGTTAAGGATATCACCAAATGGCGGGATTATGTTAAAGCGCCGAAGCTTGATTATCCCGAAGAAGCTTGGGCGACGGCGATTGCTGAGGCTAATGCGGTTGATCGGAATGATCAGTATGTCACTGTTTTTGTGGCGCCCGGTCTGTTTGAACATATCCATTACCTGATGAGTATGGAAGAGGCCTTAATGGCTTACTACGAAGAACCAGAAGAAATGCATGCGTTGATTGATTTCCTGGTTGATTTTGAACTGCGACTGGCTAAAGAATTTATCGATCATCTTCATCCTGATGCGGTATTCCATCATGATGACTGGGGCAGCCAGATCAATTCCTTTATTTCACCAGCGATGTTTAAAGAATTCTTTGAACCGGCCTACAAAAAAATCTATGGCTATTATAAAGAGAATGGCGTTGAACTGATTGTTCACCACAGTGACAGCTATGCCGCAAACCTGGTGCCATCGATGATCGAAATGGGTATCGATATCTGGCAGGGTGTAATGAACACTAATAACATTCCTGAACTGATTAAAGAATACGGCGACAAAATTACCTTTATGGGTGGCATTCACAGTGGTTTGGTTGATTTCCCTGATTGGACCCCAGAAATTGTAGCAGAATATGTGAAAAAAACCTGTGAAGAAAATGGCAAACTGTATTTTATTCCCTCTCAGACCTCAGGATTACCGATTGATTCGTTCCCAGGGGTTTATGAAACCATCAATCAAGAAATTGACAAAATGTCAGAAAAAATGTTCTGAACTAAATGATCACTAAGTGACCGTAACTTCCTGATGGAAGGGGTCACAGATTCGTCCCCGAAAATAGCAGGAATTATTAATGGATTTTGGTATAAGGTTCCAAAAATAATTGCCGCTTTTGGGGACGATTTCTTCAATTTGGAAAGGAATCAGAAATGGCTGATAAGTTAAAGAAAAGTGTTATTTATCTCTATGGTCTGCCTTCGTTTGGTTTTCAGATTTTTATTTATGTCGAATTAATGTTTTTTTCGGCCTTCCTGACCGATGCAGTTAAGATGCCGGTGGCGCTGGCCGGATCGGTGCTTATGATTACCAGTATATTTGACTTGATCTGGGTGCCGGTGGCCGGAATTATCCTCCAGAAAAGTAATCTCAAGTGGGGTAAATTCCGATCATGGCTGCTGATTGGTCCGCCAGTGGCAGCGTTACTCTATGTGGTTCAATTTCTAAAAATCGGCGACTCGATGACCAATGCCATCACCGCTTGTGCTGGCTTTATTATTGGCCATTTGGTCTTTGACGTGTATTATTCTGCTCACATTGCCATGAACAGTGCCCTAACGGATCGTGTCGACGAGCGGGTTAAAATGTCGGCCAACCGGGGGATCTTCAACGCTCTGGGTTCTCTGACTTTTTCTTATGTTGGGGTTCGGGCGATTCAGGAAATCAGCAAAGCGCTTAATGATCCGGCGATGGGTTACACGACGGTGGTTATTATGGTTGCTTTATTTATGGTTCTGTGTTACTGGATATTTTTCTTTCTGACAAAAGAATATGCTTTCCGGGGAACTGCACCGGTTACTGAGAAAAAAGAAAGCATGCCAATTCCTGAAATACTCAAGCAATTGCTGCATAACCCTCCGCTGATCGGTTTATTGTTGATTGATCTGGGGCGCTACGTCGGCAAGTTTGTGGTGCTTGGTCTGGCCTTTTATTATTTTAAATATGTACTCAATGATCTCCCGGGTATGGCGATTTTCATGACTGGACTGACCGTTGTTATGCTGCTTTCGGCCACTCTGGCGACCACCGTTTCTAAAATATTCGGACCCCGAAAGGCATATGTTGGGGCTTTGTGCATCTTCATTGCCGGATTGTTGATTACCTGGCTGGTACCGATGAGTGCCACGGCATTTAAAATTGTTATGTTACTATCCTTTATTGGTTACGGTTTACCGGATGCTCTGGTAGTTGCGATGTATGCTACCTGTGTCGACTACGGCGAGTGGCGCACAGGTAAAAATGTTCGTGGCTTTATCATGGCGCTACTGACTACCCCCATTAAAGTCGGAAACTTTATTAAAAGTGTCATCATTACCACAGCCCTGGCTTCGGCCAGTTATGTGGCTGATATGGCGCCGACACCGGAACTGATTCAGGCAATTAAAAACGGATTTTGTTTATATCCGGCGCTGGTAATGATCTTTGGTTTGGTGGTTTTTGTGATCTTGTCGAGAAAACTCAAAGATATGGAAAAAGATCAGGCTGACAAAAAAGTACTGGCAGAGAGTTAAAAAAACAGAAATATTAAAAAAATATTTTAAGTTTTAGGAAGTAAGATACGGCGTTTTTTTATCAATTACCAAAAAAGTTTCGGTGTTAACCCAAACAATATTATCAATCGCGAATGTTTTTGTTATAAAAGTGACAAAAGCAGAACGATAAAAAAAGCGATTTTACGAATGAATTTTAAGGAGCCTTGAATAGTGAAGCTGTTCAGGGCTTTTTTTTATACGTTTGCAGAAAACAAGGGGAAAGATTTGTAAAAATATATAAAGTATAAAAAATAGCTGTTATTACGGATGAAATGACATAAAAACGTTAAAATAATAACAAAAATTTTCACGACATAACTTTGTTTGAGAAATAACAAACAAGTAAAGATAATAAATTGTTCCAAAATAGAAAAATATTGACATCAAGGATAAAAGATGGTAATCTATGAAAAATCTGTATATACATGTGCACAGGATGTTTGCAAAAAATAATTCTGGCGTGTGGGTCAGATTTAAAAAAGAGACTCTGAGAATAACAAAATTATTTTAAAAGGAGAAAGACAAGATGAAAACAGATGTACAGATCGCACAGGAAGCTAAATTGCAACCGATTGCACAGGTGGCTGAAAAATTGGGGATCACCGGAGATGACTTGGAACTTTATGGTAATCACAAAGCCAAGGTATCCTTGTCAGTGTTGAAAGACAATCAGGACAAACCAGATGGTAAGCTGATTCTGGTCACCGCCATTAACCCCACCCCGGCTGGTGAAGGAAAAACCACCACCAACGTCGGTCTTTCCATGGCCCTGAATTATATTGGTAAAAAAACCATCACCACTTTGAGAGAACCTTCGCTGGGACCATGCTTTGGGGTCAAAGGTGGCGCTGCTGGCGGCTATGCCCAGGTTGTACCGATGGATGATATCAACCTCCATTTCACCGGCGACTTCCATGCGATTACCGCAGCCCATAGTTTATTGGCGGCGCTACTGGACAATCATCTTCATCAGGGAAATCTGTTAAATATCGATCTCGACCGGATTGTCTGGCGTCGAGTTGTAGATATGAATGATCGGGCGTTGCGAATGATCACTGTTGGTCAAGGTAGCCGTGCCAATGGGGTGGAACGGGAAACCGGTTATGACATTACCGTTGCGTCAGAAATAATGGCAATTCTCTGTCTGGCCTCCAGTCTTACCGATCTTAAAGAGCGGCTGGGTCGGATGATTGTGGCTTACAACATCGGAGGCAAAGCTGTGACTGCTGATGACCTGGAAGCTACCGGGGCGATGGCTTTGTTACTCAAAGACGCCATCAAACCGAATCTGGTTCAGACTCTGGAAAACACCCCGGCTTTCATTCATGGTGGTCCCTTTGCCAATATTGCCCATGGCTGCAACTCGGTGCTGGCTACCCGAACAGCCTTGAAATTGGCCGATTATGTAGTAACCGAAGCCGGATTTGGTGCTGACCTGGGGGCCGAAAAATTCTTTGACATAAAATGCCGTTATGCTGATTTAAAACCCAATGCCGTAGTGATCGTTGCTACTGTCCGGGCACTTAAAATGAATGGTGGCGTGGTCAAGACAGAGCTTTCAACCGAAAACGTGGCAGCGGTGGAATCTGGCAGCGCTAACCTGATTCAACATCTGGAAAATTTGCAAAAGTTTAAAGTGCCGGTTGTGGTTGCCTTGAATAAATTCCCGACGGATACCGAAGCTGAATTTGAGGCAGTTAAAAAAGCATGTGAAAATAAAAATGTCAAGGTAATCCTCTCGGATGTATTTTCTCAAGGTGGCAAAGGCGGCGAAGAACTGGCCCATGAAGTGGTTAAGCTTTGTGATCAGGGTGAGTCTCAATATCAACCACTTTACTCACTGGAACTGCCAATTGAGCAGAAAATTGAAACCATTGCCAAAGAAATCTACCGGGCTGATGGGGTAGAATTCGAGCCGGAAGCAAAAAAACAATTGGATGAAATTGTTGCTTTGGGATTTGACCACCTGCCAGTTTGTATGGCTAAAACCCAATATTCTTTCTCTGATGATCAAACCCTGTTGGGCGCTCCCCAGGATTTCAATATCCATGTAAAAGAAGTGCGTCTGTCAGCAGGAGCTGGATTTGTGGTGGTGATCACCGGTGCCATTATGACGATGCCGGGTTTGCCCAAGGTACCCGCTGCCAATGGCATGGATATTACCGAAGATGGGGAAATCATCGGTTTATCCTGATCATTTTGAAATTATGGATTCCGTTCATTAAATGTCTTTCTGATTGGAGCGGGTGACCGTTTGTTCCCTAAACCATTTAAAACACAGACCACTTCAATGTGCGTCTGTGTTTTTTTATAAAGTTATCGTGAAAAAGTGATTTTAGGTGCGAAATTTCTTTGCGATTCAATCCGGGAAGCGTATAATATGAGTCAGTATTATGTAAAAATCCATTGTGGTTAAAGCCTTTGCAGCAATGATTGTCGGCTGTGGGTTTAACCGTTGATGGTTAAGACATGAAATTACCAGTAAAATCATTTAACCTGGAGGTTGAACATGAAAAAAAGATTGATGGCATTTCTGATCGTTTTTGCCATGGTGCTGTCATTAACAGCTTGCTCAGATGATGGCGGAAGCGTTGGTACCCACAAAAACAGTGGCCTGGATACATCACTGAACCGAAGTACGGATATGCAGGTCAGTTCCAGTGGGGATCTGACAATTCAACGGTTGACCCGAAGTGAGACAAAAAAAATGGGTGCGAGCGGAACCTGGACTATTTTTGTTTATATGTGTGGTTCAGATTTGGAAAGCGAAAGTGGTCTGGCTACGATGGATCTCCAGGAAATGATAGATGCTACCCAGTCGGATCAGATAAAATTTGTGGTTCAGACCGGCGGGGCCAATGCCTGGGATAATGATCTGGTGGATGATTCATTGACCCAGCGATTTGTAATTGAAAACCAGAATATGGAGCAGATACAAGAGGAGGATGGTGCCAATATGGGTAGCGCCCAAACTCTGGCAGAATTTCTGAACTGGGGGGTATCGGCTTATCCGGCTGAAAAAATGGGGCTGATTTTTGGAATCACGGGGGCGGCAGCATCACTGGGGTGTGCTTTGATGAGCAGAATGAAAGCGACAGTCTTTCCCTGCTGGAAGTGGAAAACGCACTGACTTCGGTTTATTCGAATATGACGGATAGCTTTGAATTCATCGGCTTTGATGCCTGTTTAATGGGAACGGTGGAAACGGGCAATATGCTGGCACCTCATGCCCGCTATATGGTGGCATCAGAAGAACTGGAACCCGGCTATGGTTGGGATTATACTGCCATGGGCAGTTTTATCAGCAGCAATCCGGCTGCCAGTGGTGCTGAGCTGGGCAAGGTGATCGTGGATTCGTTTTATGCAGCATGTGTTGCCATTGACAGTCAGAATGAGGCGACCCTGTCCTGTATTGACCTGTCCAAAATCGATGAACTGGTGTATGCCTTTAATGATGTGGCAAAAGAAATGTATAACGCCACCACGAATACTGATGTTCTTTCCAAAATGATCAAAGGGATCACGACAGCCCAAAACTATGGTGGTAACAACAAGTCTGAAGGCTATACCAATATGGTTGACCTGGGTTCGGTATTAAAAAACCTTACCGGAAATGTCGCAGGTGCTGATCAGGCGTTGGCGGCCCTTCAGGACTGCGTGGTTTACATGAAAAACGGCAGTGATAAGGCTGATTCTCACGGCTTGGCGATTTATTATCCGCTGGCGATTCAGGGTTCTGAGGAATTGTCAATTTTTAAAGATATCTGTGTCAGTCCCTATTATATGTCCTTTGTTGATAAAATGGCCTATGGTAGTGACACCAATGGTGATTTCGGAGGGTATAGCGATACCGACTGGTTTGGGGAAAACTCGCTCTACTGGAGCAGTGGCTATAATGAAGCAGCCGGATCTGAGTATTGGTCTGACCTGGATCAGACGGACACCGAGGCTTATAATTTTAGTGAAGACGAAAGTGCGGTTTCCTTTTCATCACAGCCCGCCATTAATGCCAATGGCATGTACGGCTTTACCATTTCAGCCGATACCCTGGATTATGTAGATGCTGTATATTGTGATGTGTTTATGGATGCCGGAGATGGGGAGACCTTGATCGAACTGGGTCTGGATGACAACATCACCGCCGATTGGAATACCGGTAAGTTTGAAGATAATTTCAACGGTTACTGGGTTTCACTGCCGGATGGACAACCCTTGGCCACCTATATTGTTGAGCAGGGTGATACCTACAATATCTATACTTCGCCGGTGATGTTAAATGGGGTGGAAACCAACTTACGAATAAAAATTGACTTTGCCAGCGATGGCAATTATACCATCACAATTATCGGAGCCTGGGATGGCATCGATGCGGTCACGGGTCAGTCGGCGAAAGAAATTACCAAGCTAAAAAAAGGTGATCTGATCACGCCGGTGTATTATTCTTATAGTATGAAAACCGATGAAGAGGGTGTTTACGAAGGCGAGGCATATACGTTTAACAATGATCCGGTGATCTATGAAGAACCATTGGCCGTGGGCGACTACTATTATTCTTTCCAGATTGATGACATTTTTGGCAGCTCGCTCTATACTGATTTTGAAATTTTTACGGTGGATGCCAATGGCGAGATCTATTTTAATCAATGAAAATAATCGATGACGAAGTTGTGTAATTAATCAAAGCAGTCTGAGAAAAGCATCTGGTCTCAGGCTGCTTTTTTAGAGCAGTTAACGAAAAAGTTGCCATAATTTAGAAAAATTTGTGGTAAAATTTACGAAAAGACTTGAAAAAAATGATAAAATGAGGTACCTTAGTGTCAACAAGAGAATTATAAATGACCAAAAATGCATGAGCTTTGTTTGTATTCTAAACATAACCACATTTTAAAGAAAATGGAGAGCGTGAAATGAAGATTGGTATTATTGTCTTTTCTAAAACAAACAACACCTTTTCAGTCGCCGACGAGTTGAAATCGGCTCTGGTAAAAAAAGGTCTGGATGCTGAAATTCAGCGAATCGTTCCGGAAAATGATGATCCTGGCGTTAAACCGCCGATTGTATTTACCAGCAAACCGGATGTAACCCCTTACGACGTGGTAATCTTTGCCAGTCCGGTTTGGGCCTTTTCATTGGCAGGGGTGATGAAAGAATACTTGGAACAGGTTTCATCCCTGGAGGGGAAAAGAGTATTCAGTTTTGTGACGAAACAGCTGGCATCCAAATTTACTGGCGGAACCAAGGCAAATCGGCAGATTAAGTCAGTGGTGGAATTAAAAGGTGGCAGAGTGGAAAAATCATTTATTGTCAGCTGGAAGAATAAAAAACGCGATGAAGAGATTGCCAACTTAATCGCTGAAATTTGCAAAGCAGTTTAAGCACAACCCGGATTCGATCTGAAAATACGAAAGTAACTTGTCGCAAAAGAGCTCCTGAAGAAAATCTTCAGGAGCTCTTTTGCGGTGTTATTAGAAAAGCGAAAGGTGGTTAAACTATTTTTTAGGGGTAAGTTGGGCATAGACCTGAATAATTTGTTCAGCAGTTTTAACGCCATCCACCGCTGAAGACATGATTCCACCAGCGTAACCGGCACCTTCACCCATCGGGTAGAGTCCGGAGATGTTAGACAGATGGTTTTCGTTGCGGTTGATTCGAACCGGTGAAGAGCTTCGGGTTTCAACTCCAGTCATAATGCTGTCGGCCATGGCAAAGCCAGTGATCTTTTTGTCAAAGTGAATTAGTGCCTCTTTTAAGGTGGCTACCACATAATCCGGCAGACAGTCTTTTAACTGAGTCAATTTGAGACCCGGGGTATAAGTTGGTTTAACTTGACCCCATTGGCTACTGGGTCGATCGGCCAGAAAATCGCCCACCAGTTGAGCTGGGGCGTGATAGTTCTGGCCGCCCAGCGCAAAAGCCCGACCCTCCCAGTGGCGTTGAAAGGCAACCCCAGCCAGGGGGTGGTCATCACCGAAATCTTCAGGCTGTACCCCGACCAGTAGGGCAGCATTGGCATTTTGACCATCACGTCGATGTTCGCTCATGCCATTGGTGACGACGCTGTTGGGTTCTGATGCAGCGGCCACCACATACCCCCCGGGACACATGCAAAAGGTGTAGGCCGATCGTCCGTTAGGGGAATGATAGGAAAGCTTGTAGTCGGCTGCTCCTAGGCCAGCAGATCCGGCAGCAGATCCGTATTGAGCAGTGTCGATTAGCCTTTGGGGGTGTTCAATCCGCACTCCGATGGAAAAGGCTTTGGGAGTCATCGTGATACCCCGCTTATAAAGCGTTTCAAAGGTATCCCGGGCGCTATGTCCGATTCCCATCAACGCTACCTGGCAGTCGAGTTGATTGTGATCATTGATAATCAATCCGGTCAGACGACCGTTTTCGATCAGGAAGTCGGTGACCTGGGAGCGGAACCGGACTTCGCCGCCATTATCGATAATTGTCTGACGCAGGGTTTTCACCGTTTCTCGCAGCAGATCGGTGCCGATATGGGGTTTACTGAGATAAAGGATTTCTTCAGGAGCACCAGCGGCAATAAACGCTTCAAGGATGCTGCGACAACGGGGATCGTTAATCAGGGTAGTCAGTTTGCCATCAGAAAAGGTTCCGGCCCCGCCTTCACCGAACTGAACATTACTCTCTGGATCAAGCGCACCTGTTTGCCAGAAGGTGTCAATTTTGATGCTTCGGTGATCGACATCGTCACCCCGTTCAAGAATAATGGGGGCGTAACCGGAGCGGGACAGAATCAGACCGGCAAAAAGACCGGCAGGACCCATGCCGATAATGACCGGTCGGTGGTTTAGTAAAACATTTCCCGGTGAGACTGGTTGATAGGATAAATCGGGACTGGGAATAATACCGGATTTACTACCCTTTTTTAGAACAGCCACCTCATTTTTTAGGCGGGCATCAACTGTATAGATATACACGATAGCACTTTTCTTGCGGGCATCAATGGATTTTTTAAATATTTTAAAAGTGATTAAATCTTTGGGATTAATTTTTAGTTTAGACAGAATAGCGCCTCTTAAGGCCTCTTTTTCGGCCCCATTGTTTTTAGCTTGCTGAATCTCGAGTTTGAGATTGGGAATTCGAATCATCCGATCCTCCTGTTGTGTAATAGATAAAAAATATTATAACATGGCTTTTGTCAAAGTCAAAAACATAAAAAGTGGCTAAGTGGTGATCAATCGAAAACGAGATTGTCAACGGTGAAGGGAGATAGGGATGGGTGAAAGAATTCGATTAAAATTCACAAAAGAACCCTAAGAACTTCACAGAAGAAGTTGACAATTAAGAGGAAAAGGGTATAATTCAAATAGGAGTAAGTAATCACTCCGTTAGGAGGAACGCCATGCAAAAATCACTGATTAAAAGGCGTGAAAGTATTATCGTTTCAACGATTCAAACGCTAAATGAGGTGGGGCTTCAGAATTTGTCGACAAAAATGATAGCTAATCAGGAAGGTGTCTCGGAAGGAACGCTGTTTCGGCATTTTAAGACCAAAACCGATATTATGCTGGCGGTAGTGGATCATTTTTCTCAGTATGATGATGCCATCATTGAAACCTGTGTTAAAAAAAACTTCTCACCACTGGAAGCGATTCGCTATTTCTATAATGCCTATGCCGAATATTATCAGAACTATCCGGAAATTACGGTGGTGATTCAAGCTTATGATAGCCTGATGTGCGATGAGGAGTTGGCGGAAAAGGTTAGTGCAATCATTTATAAACGGGCAGATTTTATCATCAAAACAATTCAAGCGGCCAAAGATCAGAATCTCATTGGCGCACATATGGATCCAGTTCTACTGGAAAATATTCTCACCGGCGGCAGCAAGGAAATTTGTCTGAAATGGCGAATGGAAAGGTATTGTTTTTCAATTAAAGAAAAAACTGCCGAAATGGTCGACACAATTATAAGCGGCTTTATCGAAAACAAAATCTAAGGAGGGAATCGATTGGCAGAGCAATATATCAATGACCCAATGCAGGAAGTTTTTATTTTTGAAACCTCCCAGCAATTGGAACAAATGGAACAGTCGGTGATAAAAACCGAGGCCCTGGGCAGGTACCCCAGTGATACCATTAATGAAATATTCCGGATTATGCATACGATAAAAAGCTCGGCGGCGATGATGCTGATTAACAATATGTCTGTGCTGGCGCATACCACCGAAGATATGTTTTACTTTATTCGGGAAGAAAAGCCTCAGTATATCGATGTTTCAACCCTGTCAGACTTGGTCTTTGAAGGTATTGACTTTATGAAACAGGAGTTGGAAAAAATAAAAAATGGGGCTGAAGCTGATGGAAATCCGGAAATTTTGATAGAGAAGATTAAAGCACATCTGGTCTTGCTTAAAGAAAATAACAACCTGACGGATTCTAAAGTCGTCAATAACGAACCGGTGAAGGAAAAATATTATATCAGCTCCAATAAAGCGGCAAAAATCAGTGTCCCGAAAACCTATCAGGTGATGCTTTGGTTTGTCGAAAATTGTGGGATGGAAAATATCAGGGCTTTCACAGTGGTTCATAATTTAAAAGAAATCACAGAAAACTTTAAGTGCATCCCGGAGGACGTCATCAATGATCCGGATTGTGTCGAGATCATTAAGCGGGATGGTTTTGTCTTGGAGATTAAAACTCCGGAATCCCGAAATAAACTGGAGGCTTTTTTTCATACCATGGCCTTCATTGAGGAAATTGAGATCACCGAACTCAATGAATTTCAGGAAATCCGGGAAGAGATAAGTAATCTGGTCTCGGATGAAGCAATTATCGTTCCCCAGCTAAAAAAAATGGCGGCGGAACAGCCCCCGACTAAAGAAACCCCAATTTCCAATGGTGGCTATGGTCAAAGTATGATTTCGGTAAGTGTGGAAAAACTGGATAAACTGATGAATCTGGTGGGTGAGATGGTTATTTCTGAAGCCATGGTCACCCAAAATCCGGATCTCAAGGGATTGGTTCTCGACAATTTTAATAAATCCGCCCGACAGTTAAGGAAGATCACGAACGAACTCCAGGATATGGTTATGTCCATCCGAATGGTACCACTGGGACCCACTTTTTTTAAGATGAATCGGATTGTTCGGGATATCAGCAAAAAGCTGGGCAAAGATATTACTCTAAATATTATGGGTGAAGAAACCGAGGTGGATAAGAATATCATTGAACAGATCGGCGATCCGCTGATGCACATAGTTAGAAATTCTGCCGATCATGGGATTGAAGTGGCAGAGACCCGCATCAGCCAGGGTAAACCCCGGGCTGGCACCATCACTTTGGAAGCAAAAAACGCTGGCGGTGAGGTGCTGATCATTATCCGGGATGACGGGAAGGGCTTAAGTCGGGAAGGGATTCTTAAAAAAGCGTTTGAAAATGGTTTAGTTGGCGAGGAAGCTGCTACGATGACTGACACCGAAGTTTTCAACCTGATTTTTTTGCCGGGATTTTCCACCAAGGAAGCGGTAACCGAGTTTTCCGGTCGGGGAGTCGGTATGGATGTGGTGGCTAAAAACATTGAATCAGTTGGTGGCACTATTCTGGTGGAAAGTGTGGAAGGTCGGGGAACCACCATCACGTTAAAAATTCCGCTGACCCTGGCTATCATTGAAGGAATGAATATCCGGGTGGGGGAAACCTGTTACACGTTGCCGATTATGGCGATAAAAGAATCCTTTATCCCCAAGGCCCAGGCGGTTTTTCGGGATACCGATGATAATGAGATGATTATGATCCGGGGTCAGTGTTATCCGATTTTACGGCTCAAAGACCGTTATAAGGTAAAAAAAGGGGCAACTCAAATTGATGAGGGCATTTTAATCATGTTAGAGGGGGAAAACAAGACCACCTGTCTTTTTGCGGATGAATTATTGGGTGAGCAACAAGTGGTAGTAAAAACGCTGCCAAAGTATATTCAGCGGATGAAAAAAATTGAGGGGCTGGCCGGTTGCACGCTACTGGGGGACGGCAACATCAGTCTGATTTTGGATGTCAATGGCCTGGTCGATCAAAAACGGCTTAACAATTAACAGCTGCAGCACAAAGGAGGCGAAACGATGGCGGAAGTGTATGATGAATTTGATGATCTTGAAATGGCAGAGGATGATGAAACCGAAGAAGGGAAGTATTTAACCTTTAACTTGGATACTGAGGCCTATGGACTTGAAATTACTTATGTTACAGAAATAATCGGAATTCAAAAAATAACCGAGGTGCCGGAACTGCCTGAATACGTAAAAGGAATTATGAGTCTCCGGGGGCAGATCATTCCGGTAGTGGATGTCCGACTCCGGTTTGGCAAACCGGCTCGTAGCTACGATGAGCGTACCTGCGTGATTGTGGTTGAGATTGCAGATATTACGGTCGGATTGATTGTCGATGGAGTGACTGAAGTGGTGGCGATTCCAGCCGAGGAAATTGTTCCCCATCCCGATCTGGATGAAAGCGACAGCCGCCAATTTGTAAAAGGGATTGGTAAGGTAGGAACCTCAGTTAAGCTGATTCTTGACTGCCACAAACTGCTGACTGATGATGAAGGGGAAAACCCCGATCGGGAAATCGGATATTAATTTAAATGAATACAAAAAAACGTTGATGGAGGATATACGTAATGGAATTATTTAGAAATTTGAAAATAAAACAAAAGCTGGTTACCTGTTTTATCCTGTTGGCAGCAGTTACTGGGATTGTCGGCGTATTTGGCATCTATACCATGAACAAAATTAATGCTCAGTCCGAAAACATGTATTATAATAACCTGGTGCCATCCCAGAAGCTGGCCAGCATTCATGCGGCCATGGAAGATATCCGGGCTAATCAGCTGCTGGCAGTATATGAACGTAATCCGGCTACCCTGCAGACGCGCCTAGATGCCATTGACGCAGCGGTGGAAAGCGATAATGCGTTACTGAAAGAGTATGAAGCCACCATTTCGGATGAAGAAAACAGAACCCTCTTCACGACCCTGACGAATAGCCTGGCCGACTATCGGGAATTGCGCAATGCCAATCTGGAGCTGGTCAAAGCGCAGAAATATGATGAAGCGCTGTCTGGCCTTGATGCAGTCAGCAAGGCCAGACAAACGGTGGACGAGGATCTGGAAGCCCTGATTAATTATAATACCACCCAGGCTGAAGCAGTGCTGGCCCAGAACACCGCCCAATTCAGAACCCAAAGTATAACGATGATCATTTTTATCGTCGTTTGTATTGGCTTGGCGGTGGGACTCGGGTTGCTGGTGGCCAATATGATCAGCACCCCCTTACGCCGAATGGTTGATGCTGCTGAAGAAATAGCAGGTGGCAATTTGGATGTGGATGTCAAAATCGACAGCCGGGATGAGGTTGGAGAGTTAGGGTCAGCCTTTGTGAAAATGACCGATCACATTAATGAAATCATGACGAATATTGATTCTGCTGCCGAACAGGTAGCAGCTGGCTCCAAACAGATTGCCGATTCCAGCATGGGTCTGTCCCAGGGAGCCACCGAACAGGCTAGCTCCATCGAAGAGCTCACCGCCTCTATTGAAGAAATCTCAGCGCAGACCCGGCTAAATGCTGACAGTGCTGGCGAAGCCAATGCACTGGCGGAATTGACGCGAACCAATGCGGTGGAGGGTAATAATGAAATGAAACGGATGCTTAAATCCATGGAAGAAATTAATGAATCCTCAACCAATATTTCTAAAATTATTAAGGTTATTGATGAGATTGCCTTTCAGACAAATATTCTGGCCCTAAACGCTGCGGTGGAAGCTGCCCGGGCTCGCCAGCATGGTAAAGGTTTTGCAGTAGTTGCCGAAGAAGTCAGAAATCTGGCGGCCCGATCAGCTGATGCAGCCAAAGAAACGACGCGAATGATTGAAGGCTCGATAAAAAAGGTGGACGACGGCACAAAAATTGCAACAACCACCGCCGCTGCTCTCAATCAGATTGTTGATGATGTGGCCAAAGTTTCCGGAATTGTCGAGAACATTGCCATCGCCTCCAACGAACAGGCCATCGGTATTTCGCAGATCAATCAGGGTATTATGCAGGTATCGGAAGTCGTTCAAATGAATTCGGCCACCTCTGAAGAAAGTGCGGCGGCCAGCGAAGAATTATCCAGCCAGGCCGAACTGCTAAGAGAACAGGCCGCCCGCTTTACTTTAAAAAAATCCCGCCGTTTTGGTTACCGGGGTGCTGAAGAATCACTGTCAGAAAATCATAGTACCCGCAGAGAAACAGTCAACAACCCGGTGTCAAAACCGACCCGGATCGCCTTAACAGATAATGAATTTGGCAAGTATTAAATTAACAGCCTGAAAATGGGTATACATAAACAATATCTTCGGGTGAGTTGTCTTTAAAGGATGGTCCCCAAATAAAAATGATCAATTTGACGAGAAATGTGTGCCCATCAGCGAGCGTGTTGGTGGGTGTGCCTTTTCTCGCACCAGGTAGAAAGGATGAGAATAATGCAGCGGAAAAATAAGATCAGAGTTCTCATCGTTGATGACAGCAAGTCTTTCCGGGAAATGGTGGTCAGAAACCTGTCTGCTGATCCTCAGATTCAAGTCATTGCCACCGCTGGTGATGCCTTTGAGGCTCGGGATAAAATTCTCAAATATGATTTGGACGTTTTGGTTTGTGATGTGGAAATGCCAAGAATGAGTGGCATTGAATTTATTAAGCGCCTATTGCCCCAATATCCCTTGCCGGTAGTGATGATCAGCGATGTTCAGGTTAGTATTGAAGCCAGAAAAGTCGGAGCCTGGGATTGTGTGGAAAAACCCACTCCCAGATCAATGAAAACTGTCGAGAACTTTATGATGGAACTGATTCAAAAGATCTGCTTGGCTGCTGGAGCCAGAAACATCGCACCGAAAAGAAATTCTGCCTCTGATCTGACCACTGAGACTCTGGCAGCATTAGACCAGAGCCAGTCATATGAGCGGCTCATTGCTATTGGTGCGTCTACCGGCGGCACTGAAGCAATTTTTGAAATTCTTAAAAAGTTACCGGGGGATTGCCCGGGAATTTTGATTGTTCAGCACATTCCCCCGGTGTTTTCAAAAATGTTTGCCGAACGACTGGATAGTCAGACGCCACTGCGTTGCAAAGAAGCCCAAACCGGAGATTATCTGCAGCCCGGAAGGGTCTATGTTGCCCCCGGTGATCAGCACATGCGGATAAAACGGATCGGTAAAAAATACCGGGTTGAAGTTTTTGCCGGGGAAAAAGTAAATGGGCATTGTCCCTCGGTGGATATGCTTTTTGATTCAGTGGCGCAAGAAGCAGGCGATCGGGCGATTGGGGTGCTGTTGACCGGAATGGGAAATGACGGGGCAAAGGGATTGCTGGATATCCGCTGTCGTGGTGGCTTCACCATCGGTCAGGATGAAGCATCCTCGGTGGTTTATGGGATGAACAAGGTAGCCTATAATATCGGTGCTGTAGCGGTTCAGTCAGCTCTGGAAAATATCCACCACTGCATTCTCACAGCGTTAAAGGAATAAGGTGAAGTGATGACAAAAATAATCGGAATCGGCGAAATGGCGATTTCCAATAACTGTAGTGACACAATTAAAACATTTGCGCTGGGTTCATGTCTGGGGATTACTGCGTATTCGCCGATTCGCAAAGTCGGGGGAATTATCCACATTGCGCTGCCCCAACCAGCCCGGATGGAGGATGCCATTGATCGCCATTGTTATTATGCCAGCACCGGATTACCATATTTTATTTCGCAGTTTTCCAGTCAATATGGGTGTCTTAAAAATGAATTGGTGGTTCGTATTTTTGGTGGAGCAGAATCCCTGCGCCAGAATGATACCTTTAACGTGGGGCAGCATAATCTGGAAATAACCAAAGCGATTCTAAAAAAAATGAATCTGGGGATTCAATATGCCGAAACCGGGGCTCGGGTCAGCCGTACCATCGAGCTGGAGGTGGCCAGCGGCGACATCAACATCTGGCACCAGAATATGATTATTTAAGAATCAGATCAATACGGTGGTGACCATGATCGGAATACGTACAAAGGGAGAGCTACATGTCAAAGGAGAAGCGCCTAAATACTGAAAGTGATTTTATTCAGGAGTTTAATGCCATATCGGTGGGGGTGGTGGTCATCGATGAAAATGGCCGGGTCAGTCGAGTCAATGAGCCATTGCTGAACTACTTCAATCGGAACAGCGAAGATTTTATTGGCAAACAGTTTGGGGATGCGGTTCAATGCCGGAGCAGTCGCTTAAATAAATTGGGCTGCGGTTTTGATCCGTCCTGTGAGTTCTGCGAATTGAGAAATGCTTTTTCAAAGGTGCTGGAATCAGAAGATGTTCCGATAAAAATAGAATTTAAGAAAAGTATTTTTGTGGATGATGAAGAAAATGATTACTGGTTCCGGGTCAGTATCGCCCCGTTGCTCCGTGGCCAAAAGCGACATGCAGTGGTAACTTTTGTCGATATTACCGAGCGTAAAAATCGGGAGCTGTTCCTGGAGCAGTCCCGGGATTATTATTACCGGATGTTTGAAAACTTCCCGACGCTAATCTGGAAGACTGATCTGGAGGGCAATGTAGTTTACTTTAACCGCAGTTGGTCATTGTTTACTGGTAAGGACAATGAAGCCTACTTGGGAATCAAGTGGTTGGATCTGATTCATCCCGAGGATCGTAAATTCTATATGGAATTGAAAAAGAAAGCCTTTCGTAGCCAAAAATCCTTTAGCATTCAGTATCGGATTCGTCATGCTACGGGCAATTACCGCTGGATTGAAGGGATTTATAGCCCCTCCTTTGAGGTCGATGGCAGCTATGGCGGCTATATCGGCATTGGTATTGATATTACCGATCGTAAAAACCTGGAGGAAGGACTGATCCGCTATAAAATGCTGGCGGAAAAGGTTCGGGACACTATTCTTTTTGTGGAAACCAACGGTAAAATAATTGATGCCAATAACGCAGCAGTGGAGCTTTACGGATATAAACGGCGGGAATTGCTTGAACTTTCGGTTTTTGATTTAATTGAAGGGGGTCGGTCGGTAGCCATTGAAGAGATGAAAAATGGCGAAAAAGACGGCGTTTTCTTCGAAACCATCCATAAGCGTCAGGACGGTAGGCATTTTCCGGTGGAGGTCAGCGCTAAAACCACCAAAATTAATGAAAAACGGGTGATTATTTGCATTATCCGGGATATTTCGGAGCGAAAAAATTCAGAAAATGCCCTGATTGATAGCGAAGAAAAGTTCCGTCAGGTTTTTCACAATTCCTCAGATGCTATCTTTGTTCAGGAAATAAACGAGGATGGTGCTAACGGTCGGTTGATTGAGGTTAACCAGACTGCTGGTGATATGTTTCAGTACACATATGAGGAATTTTTCGAGTTGGATGATCCGATTTTCAAAATCATTCAAGCACCAGGTGATACTGAGCGGAACTTGAATGAGTTGAATGAAAAAGATTATATTACCCTGCAGACAAAGGCCAGACGCAAAGATGGGTCGATCCTGCCGGTTGAGGTGATCTGCAGTCACTGTTATTTAAATGAAAAAAAAATGGCAATTAATATTGTCCGGGATATTACCGAACGATTAGCGGTGGAGGAAGCCTTAAAATTGGCCAAAGAAGAAGCAGAAACAGCGAATCAGGCCAAAAGTGAATTCTTGGCTAATATGAGTCATGAAATCAGAACTCCGCTAAACGGGATTGTTGGCATGGTTAATCTGATGCGTTTGTCAAACCTCAATCAGGAACAGCAGGAAAACATCAAAATTATCAAAACCTGTGTCAACGCCCTGCTTAATGTAATTAATGATATTCTCGATTTTTCAAAAATGGAAGCGGGAAAACTGGAAATCAAGAAGCAAAATTGTGATATCAAAGCGCTGGTGGAACATACCATTAAAGCCCAGGCTCCGGTAGCAGCAGCCAAGGGACTTGAGCTGAACTACGCTTTTTCTGCTGTTGTGCCCCAGTATGTTATGGCGGATTTCCATCGGATTCAGCAGGTTCTTAACAACCTGATCAGTAACGCCATCAAATTTACCGATATCGGTGAGGTGTGGGTTAAGGTAAAAAACCTGTCGGTCGGGAAACAGCCAATTCAACTGCTTTTTGTGGTCGAAGATACGGGCATCGGGATTGCTGAAGAAAATCGGCAGCAAATTTTTGAAAGCTTTAGTCAGGTGGACGGCTCATTCACTCGTCGCTTTGGCGGCACCGGGTTAGGTCTTGCCATTACCAGACAATTAGTGGAATTGATGGGCGGAAAAATATGGGTGGAAAGTACCGAGGGCCAGGGTAGCCGTTTCTATTTTCAACTCAATTTTGAACCGGGTTTGGCAGAAAGTAGTATGCAGGAGAAACAACCGGATTATTTTAAAATCAGTGAGCAATATAAAATTCTCTTAACTGAAGATGACAAGGTCAATCAACTGGTTATTTCCCGAATGCTCAATGAGTGTGGTTATGGGGTGGATGTTGCAGAAAATGGCTATGAAGCGGTAGAAATGGTTCATAAAAATAGTTACGATATTATTTTGATGGATATTCAAATGCCGGAAATGGATGGGATCGAAGCGACCAGAAGGATTCGGGAATTCAATCAGGAGATACCGGTTTTGGCAATTACAGCCTATGCACTCCATGGTGATCGGGAAAAATTCTTGTCTCAGGGGATGGATGGTTATATTTCTAAACCGATAAAAGTGGAAAAACTGATCGAAGAGATAGAGACCTGTATCAATCGCAAAGAGGTCATTCGCCATTCTGGAGATTTTAAAATGCATATCGATGCGAATGGGGAAATTATTATCGAGGAAAAAAATCCAACGGATGGTGCAAATGAAAGGGTGCATGATGCGGAAAAAGAAGGGCGGTTGACTGAATTAATCAGCGAAATAAACAATCTGGTGGCAGCTGGAAAACTGGAAGATTTAGAAAAATTGGCAAACCAGATCAAGAAACTTTCAATTTCTTTGGATATTGAAGATTTAAAAGTGGTTGCTTTTAAAATTGAATTGGATATCCGGCGGGGAAATTTTGAAGCTGCCGCTAAACGGGTTAATCAGATTAATCATATTTACTCAGTATATAAAAAAACAGTATAATTATTAAAACGATATTGGCCAGAAAAAAAGCACAGCAAGTGAAAGGTAGGAATGAAGATGAAGATATTAATTGTGGAAGATGACATGGTAAGCCGACGCTTTTTAGGTAAATTTTTAGCCCAATATGGAGAATGTGATATTGTGGTGGATGGAATGGAAGCCCTTGATGCCTACCTCATTGCCATAAAAGAAGAAGATCCTTATGATCTGATTTGTCTGGATATAATGATGCCGAAGGTCGACGGGGTGAAAGTGCTAAAAGCCATTCGGGATTTTGAGGTGCAGCGGGGAATCCCGGCAGAAAACAGGGTGAAGATCATTATTATTACGGCTCTGGCTGATACGGAGTTTGTCAACACCGCCTTTGATCTGGGCTGTGAAGCATATGCAGCTAAACCGGTTGATACGGATAAGTTGGTTGAAGTGATGAATAAGCTGGGTGTGATCAAAGTCGATCAATAAGCCAAGATGGGGTGAAAAATGGGAATTTTAGAAGATCACATTAATAATTATACACGGTTTGAACAGCCCGCTGTTCAAAGCACACATCGCAATCATAAGCGGGAAAAAATTGGTAATTCATTGTCTCATTATCTGTGTGATCTTGACGAAAACATGACGGAGCAACTCAACCGGGATATGCTGGTGGAATTAAAAAATAACCTGAGTAATGTCTTGTTTCAAGAAGAATACACCTACACTCACGTCACTCAGTTTCTGGCGCATATGTACGAAAGTATCGAAGGTAACCCGATTATTCTGAAAGCCCTGGATCAGATCAAAAAAATGGATGAATATACCTTTACCCATAGTGTTAATACAGCTTTTTACTCCATGTTTATCGCCATGTGGATGGATCTGGATGAGCAGGATATCATCAATGCAACCCAGGCGGGTTTCCTACACGATATTGGGAAGATCTATATTCCGGAGGAAATTTTAAATAAATCTGGAGTTTTAACCCGAGAGGAATATGAAATTATTCAGCTTCACCCCCTTTACGGATATTCACTTCTCAATGAGTTTAGTGCGTTTAATCTCGAGGTTAAACGGGCAGTTCTTTTTCATCATGAACGGATTGATGCGAAAGGTTATCCGCTTTGTGCAACGGATGATTACGTGGGTCTATTGCCCAAAATAGTTGCTGTAGCTGATGTTTATGATGCGATGACTACGAATCGGATTTATAAAAAAGCGAAAAGCGCCCGGGAAGCCATTGATTATCTCAGTCATCAGGGGCGAAGTCAACTTGATAATCAGGTATTGTATTATTTCCTCAACAATATCCCCGTTTACGACTTCAAAATGTCACAATAAGGAATAATAACCTTAATCAGCAAGAAGAACCTAAACTTGACAGGCTAATTGCGATAGTTTATGATGGAAACAAATGACATAACAAATTGTAAATTGTTGTTTGAATCGGGATCATGATTGGGTGAATAAAGTTGGAAAAGAAAAACAGTGCTGAAAGAAGGTCGTCATGTTAGAATTTGCAATTCTGGGGTTTTTATTGGATCGGGATATGACCGGGTATGATATTAAACAAATGATGGTACTACGTACCTCAAATTTTATCGATGCCAGTTTTGGCAGTATCTATCCAATGTTAAAAAGGCTGGAAAAGCTGGGATTGATTACGTTTACTGAAATTGTTGAAGGTAACCGGTTTAAAAAATTATATCGGATTACACCAGGAGGTCAGAAAAGGTTTTTGGAATGGTTGCAAACCCCATGTACGTTTTCTCCCTTTAACCTTGAGTTTCTGGCAAAATTATTTTTTTATAAGCATTTGAAAAAAAATGATGCAATCCTCAATATCGAACTTTTTAGAGGGACGGTACAGGATGCTATCGAAAAGTTGTCAGAAATTGAACGGACGATCAGTGATGGGATGGATCCTTTTGAATATGCCAGTCTTCAGTTTGGAAGAAGCTATTATGAGATGGTTTTAAACTGGCATGAAAAACTCATTGATGATTTGAAATTTACGGCACTGGAATAAGTAAAAAAACCGGGCATCTTTTATGGATGGCCGGTTTTTTATAGGCAATAATTATTTTCAGCCAAGACGCTTAAAAAAATATCGGCTATCGCGGGATCGAACTGGGTGGATTTACCGGCAACTATTTCGCGAATTGCAGCTTCCGTCGTTAGGGGTTCCTTGTAAGGTCGGCCATAGGTCATGGCGTCAAAGGCGTCAGCAATGGCAATAATACGTGCTGGCAAAGGTATCTGTTCTGCGCTTAAGCCTTTGGGATAGCCGGTACCATCATACCGTTCGTGGTGAACAAGAATGATATTAGCTAATGGAGCATAGTCGTTGAGAGAGCTTAAAATACTGAAACTGATTTCCGGGTGGCGGCGGATTTCCAGCCACTCAAAATCACTGAGCTCACCTGTTTTATCAAGAATTTCATTGCCAATGGCAATTTTTCCGATATCGTGCAAGGCTCCGGCGGTTTTTAATTCATTGATTTCTTCTTTGTTCATGCCCATGGCTGCGCCGATGAGACTACTGATATTACTGACGCGTTCGGAGTGTTGCTGTTCACGGGGCAGTTTTTCATAAAGGGTTTTCATGATAAACTGAATGGCTTCGTTTCGAGTGCTGTTGCGTTCGGAAATTTTGTACTGATACATTTTATTTTCGGTCGCCTTAAAAACTTCGGTGATTTCTTCGTCTGCCGTGGTTTTTACAGCCCAGCCGCTGGAAATTGAGATCTGTCCTGCTTCCAGGTGTTCATGGCTGAGTGCGGTATTGATCCGCTTGGCCAGCTCCTTGGCTTCCTGGATTTCGGTCTGGGGGAGCAGGATTACAAACTCATCGCCGCCGATCCGGGCGATGATATCATCGCTTCGGCTGATTGTCTGCATGGTCTGAGCAACCTTTTTTAATAACCGGTCACCGGCCATGTGTCCGAAGGCATCATTTGTGAGCTTTAACCCATTAACGTCAAAAATAAGCAGGGATAAAGGCAGGTTTCTGGGGGTGTTTAATCGTTTCAGTTCTTCATCAAAATAACGACGATTGTATAAGCCAGTGAGGTGGTCGTGAAAACTCAGGTATTCAATTTTTTCCTGTTTTTCTTTTTTGTCGGTAAAATCTCGAAAAACAATGACAACACCAGTAATTTGTCCGTCCTGATCTTTAATTGGCGCAGCACTGTCTTCGATGGGGATTTCCCGGCCATCCTTTGAAAGCAATAAGGTGTGATTGTTCAGTTCGATGATTAGCCCTTCTTCTAGCACTCTACGGGCCGGATTTTCGCAGCTTTCCCGGGTATATTCGTTGACCAGCTTGAGGACTTGGTCTAAAGGGAGGCCATAGGCCTCCTGTTGATTCCATCCGGTCAGATTTTCGGCGACCTTATTGAGGAGGGTGATACAGCCCCGGGAATCGGTTGAAATAACACCATCACCGATGGATAACAGGGTGGTTTGTAAACGCTCTTTTTCGATAAACAGCGATTTTTCCATCCGCTTGCGTCGGCTGATATCATGAATGCTGACCACAAATCGGGGGGACTCGTCATCGTTGATATAAAAAATTTCGGCTAAAAACCATCGTTTATCAGTAGGTACCGGAGATTTATATTCAAATTCCTGTTTTTGGCCAGTAGTGTGGGCGGCTTTAAAAACCACAATTATCTCTTCGCTTAAATCTTTGGAAAAAATGCTGGTAATATGGCTACCGATGATATTTTTTTGGGAACAAAAAGGGTTGTTTCATCTTGTACGATCACATTGGTAAAATGGTAGTCCGTGCTGATTTCAAAAACAATATCATGAAGCGTCGTCAGTAGCAGGTTTCGTTCAGCTAAATCCCGTTTTTCTCGGGTGATGTCATTAAACAACGTTATAAAGTAATTCGTTTCGGGAGAATAGACTTGCACCCGGTACCAGCGGTTAAGTGGCGAAGAGTATTGCTCGATTTCGGCCGTTGTATGATTAAGTGCAATCTCACCATAAAAACGAATCCAGTCAAACCCGGAATCCCTGATTTCAGGGATAACAGCAGTCACGGTTTTGCCGATAATTTCTGCACCGATCAGTCCGGTTGCTGCTTCAAAGGCTCGATTGACTTCGATAAACTCGTAATCCACAGGAGTTCCTTGGGTATCACAAATAATTCGATGATATGCATAACCAACATGCAGATTTTTGATAATTCCATGATAAAAATCATTTGTCATAATCCCTGACCTCCTTTTAAAAATATGAATTTTGAAATTTGACGATTTGAGACGATGTCCGAGTCAAAAAATAAAAACGGATTGATATCACTATTATGCATAATTTTAATAGAGAATACAATAATTTATTAATAAAACAAGCGCAATTGCCAACAAAAAATTAATTCAATCATATTCTTTGGCAAATTGTTTAAAATGACTTAGTGAGTCTTCCATCTTTTTAAGGTCGGGAAAAAGTCTTCCATTTCTTTTCGGGCCTGAGCCTCATCAATTCCGGGCTTTTCTTTGAGAAGATAGGGTATACTCACTTCGATCATGCGTTCCTTGGAAATATTCGTTGTAAATTCGCCGTTTTTATAACAATCATCGCAATAGTCACAGCTTTTAGTGCCGTTTTTTTCAGTTCCATAGAGTTCATTCGTTTGGCCCATGGGCTTTCCGCAGCTTTGACACAGTTTTTCATTCATCATTTTAATCTCCTGTTCTTTTTTAAATTTTTAACAACGCAATCAATAATAGTTATTAAAAGAGACTCGCATGGCGATTGGCCGATGTACTTATGATGCTATTATACCCGCAGTTTCAGGATCAAAACAAGCAAATGCCACGGCCATCAAAAGGCTCTCACCCTCTGCGAGATACGGCTTAGAACGAATAAAAAAGAATGTTTCACCCTGATTTTAAGGATAGTGAGACATTCTTTTAAATACTAACGATTTATTTGGAAAGAAACTGAATTTGGCGGCAATCAATGGTTTTGGCAATATGAATTCCTTTATAAAGAAGGGTGGTAACAGCATGTTGATCAATGCCCAGTAATCGGGGAAGGATGCCATTTAGTAAAAAGACCAGCTCATCGATGGAATCATTAAGTGGTTTTTGAAAATAATTCAGAAAATACTCCCGGCGTCCGCCAAAATCGATGAATAAGAAGTTATCAAATTCGCGTTCGCTGACGACCAAATTGTATTCCTGGATATAGTCGCGATAAGTATTGCGGATAAAATCTCCGGCAATTCGATAGTTGGATGCTTTTTTCAGAATTTCAAAGTAAAAACGACGATTATTTTCATTGTTGAGGATCAGATCAAAATAGATATAACTCAATGTAGCGTGATGAAGAATTGAATTTTCCAGCCCATCAATGGACAGTGCACCCAGACACTGATCAATTTGCTGATAAAAATCCGAATATATTTCGTGAACAATATTATCTTTTGTTTTAAAGTAATAAGTAAAAAGACCAATGGGCGTATCAGCTGCCGTTACGATGTCTTTAATTTTGGTGTTTTCATAACCATATTCATAAAAGCATTTTTTTGAAATTTCATAAAGATGGTTTCTTGTCTGGATGCCTTTTTCGTACATTATTTACTCCTTGACTTTTATAATTGATACTATTCCTATCCTATCATATTTCAACTAAGATTTAAATCATAAAAATTATAATGGATATTAATTTTATGATTTTTTCTTTTGAAAAAGATGTCGAAATAGTTGATGTTTGTTGCGAGGTTTCAATTGGACCTGTTGACAAGATGAATAATATGTAATATATTACCTTTTATAAGAGGCTTTATTTATGTTAAGCGAGCTAGAGAGAGGCTAGATATTAATGAGAAGAGAGGAAAATATGATTACCATACTATCAGACTACACCAGACAGGAAGCTGGGGAAAGGCTTGAGCAAAAGTTGCGGGAGCGAAAAATTGAAACGGAATTGATTGCCATAGCGGATTTATACGTTGATCCGTGTTATAGTTGTGGTGGCTGTACCAACAAAACCTATGGGCAGTGCATCCATCGGGATGATGTCGACATTATTTTACCCAAATTGATGAGAACTGATGTGCTTGTAATGGTCACTCCGGTTAAATGGGGGAGCTATTCATTTAAAATGAAACGAATTTTTGATAAATGTGCTGTCATTGGTGATCGTCACTACTACTGTAAAAACGGCGAACTGGTCAAAGGAAAAATAGGGCGGGTTCATACCTTTGTCGCCATTGGTGTGAAGGCGCAATGGGACGACGAGGAAAAAAGAGCCTTTAAAAATCTGGTTGAGGAAAATATCAAGATTATGAATATCCGGGGCAGAGCGTATTTGGCGGATGACAGTAATCTCAGTGATTGCCTTGAAACGGTTGCGGAGGGTTTAAGCAAATGAAAAAAGCAGTAATAATAAATTTAAGCCCCCGAAAAGTTGGGACTAGCATGATGCTGGCCAATCATTGCAGGGAATTCTTGTTATCCCGGGATTATCTGGTTAAAATCACTCATTTATATCCCAACTTAAAGGATCTTAGTCCGGTACACGCGGCCATTAATGAGGCCGAGTCAATCATTATGATCGGCCCCTGCTACATCAATACTTATCCAGCCGATACGGTGTACTTATTGGAAGAACTTGAAAAAAACCAGAATAACCTTCATGGACAATGTCTCTATGCAGTTATTCAGGGTGGGATGCCTTATGTTCATACGCATGAATCGGGGTTAAAAATGTTGGAACTGTTTGCCAGGGAGAATGGTCTCCGTTATAAGGGTGGATTTGTAATTGGAATGGGAGCGATGCTTAATGGCCAGTCTTTAAGCAAGCTCTTGAATGGAAAAAGGGCTGAAAAAATGTTTGGCCGTTTTCTGGAAAATGTGGCAAAGCAGGAGAATTCGCCAGCGGCACTCTATCACGAAGCCCAGTTAAAAATGCCGGGATTGGTTTATCGGTTAATGGCAAAAATCATGAATCGCAAAATTGAAAAAGAGCGAAGGGAAAAGCAGGGCGATCAGAAAAAAAGTCCTTATGATAATCCTGGACTCGATTAGCAGAAAAGCGGAAAAGATCGGACAATTGACTGTAAAAGATAAAAAAATATTTTGATGCATTTTCAATAAAAACAAGGGTAAAAAATAAAAAAGGATATTGATCTAAAAAAATATTTAGGAGGTGGGTTCATGGATCAGAAAAAAACGACTCAACGGCTGGCGGCTAAAAAAGAATCATCAGCTGATTTTAGGGGAGTAATCCCCAGGTTATTAAAAGCAAAGAAAAACTGGTTTTGGGGTATGGTTGTTATTTTATCCTGTCTGGTAATGGTTGTCGCCGGGGGATGTTTTAGTGGAGCAAATCAGGACAATAGTAAAGCCGGATCTGATGAATCCATGGTTTCGGATCAGGTGACTGGTGAAACAGCTGATGCGGTGCCACTTCCGGAGGCAACCGCTAATGCCAGTACCCCTTTTGATACATCCAAAATTATTTATTCAGGAAACATCAGCTTGAATACAGATAATTATCAAGATACCTTTGAAAAAATCAGCAGTTATGCTGTGGAACTTGGCGGATTCGTCCAGGATTCCGGATCAAATTACGCTTCAGAACAGGCTGGTGTCCAGAATAACTCAGGCTTTTTGACCATCCGGGTACCATCGTCGAAATTTTCCGAAGCCATGACCCAGATCCAGACCTGGGGCAGTCCCATCAGTGCCAATGTCAGCAGCACCAATATCTCGCAGCAGTATGCAGATGTCCAGGCGCAGCTGAACAACCTGAAAATTGAAGAGGGCCGGTTGTTGGAATATTTAAAACAGGCAACAAATGTCACTGATATGCTGGCTATCGAAAGTGAATTAAACCGGGTTCGAACAGAAATTGACAGTCTGACGACGACCATTAAAAACTGGGATACCGAAATGGCCTATTCCACGATATATATTTCGTTGTATGAAAAGCGATTGTCCGCTACTTCGGTTAATTCGCCATTTTCAGAAATATTTACAAAAATTGGTGAAGGGTTTGTGACGTCAATCAATTTGATTCTCTACATTGTGGCGTTTCTAATCGTATTAATATTTAGACTGATACCATTTGCTGCCATTGCCGGATTAGGGTTCTTTATATTCTGGAGAATCAGAAAGAAAATTAAAGGTAAAAAAGCTTCACAGCCAGCTCAGGCTAAAGCTGAAGACGATAAAACGGAAACCAAAAACTAAGGAGGTATGACAATGTTTTGCGAAAACTGTGGCAAACAAATTCCTGATGATGCGGCGTTTTGTACCCATTGCGGGGCAAAGCAGTTAGGAAAATCGGCTTCATCCCAAAGCGTCAGTAGTACGCAATCTGCCGCAACCGACCAGAGCCAGTGCACCGACACCATCAGTACAGAAAAATGAGGCAACAGATCTGATTACAATGGGGCAGTATTTAATCATGTTTTTGATTACGGCGATTCCCATTGCCGGGATTGTGATGCTTTTTATTTGGGGGTTTGGCAGTGAAACGGGCCCCAACAAAAAGAATTTTGCCCGGGCGTATCTGGTGATGATGGCCATTGCAGTTGGTGCAGCAATTCTTATTAGCATTGTAATGGGAGCGATTATGGCGTTTGTTGTGAGTACCATGTATTATTATTAGATTAGAATAAAAAAAGATACCAGGAAACTGGCATCTTTTTAGGGATAAATTAAGCAGAAAGTTTAAACGGCTGTCTCTGTTGGCGGTGTCATCGGTGTGGTTCCCGGATCGGGTCTGTTTCCGCCGTCTGGTCGTGTACCGCCGGGACCTCCGGTGTTGGTATTGCCATTACTGGTAACCATGGCGGTTTGCTCGATCGAAACGGTTTGGCCACCGGCAGTCAAGGTGTAGGTTGATCCGACACTCATCTCAGGGGTGCTGATCACTACCGACTGATAGGATTTTTCGGGAGTGTAAGAAACCAGCACCTTGCCACTGGAATCTTTTAAACTGACCTCTGTACCGGCTGCGGCTTTTGCGGTGAGATTATAAAGAATTGACGCTTGGGTAGAGGTGTTCGAAAAGCTCTGGGCCATCCCTGAGCTACCGGCAATCACGATGGTGCCGCCGCTGACATTAGCTGTGCCGTCGTAATCCAAAGCGCCTTCACCGTCGCTGGTGGGGCCGCTGACAAAGATGGTGCCGCCGGACACGTAAAGGTTTCCGTTGGAGTCAATGCCATCACCCGTCGTATTGAGTTTGATGGTGCCGCCAGCAATGGCGATATAGGCATTGGTATCTGCGGCCATCATTCCACCGCCGCCAGGTGTTTGACCACCACCGGGTATCTGTGCGGTTTCGGTTGTTTCGGTCGTTGCATTATCGGTGGATGTTTCGCTAGCAGCGTTTAAACCGTCGTCAGTGGCGGTAACGTCGATGTCGCCGCCCTCAATGACAATGGCAGTGCCTTCGATCCCTTCGGTGCAGTTGCTGATCTTAAAGGTACCACCGGCAATATAGACATAACCTTTGGTGGTGTCACTGTCGTGTTTTGAGGTGAGGCCTTTGCCATCTGAGGATGAGATGTTAAAGACGCCATCTTTTATTTTTAAGGCATCCTTACCGTTTAATGCAGCTTTTACCGAGGAAATATTAAAGGTACCGCCGGTTATGATCAGATCATCCTTGGAGACAATCCCATGTTTATAATTGGCAGTAATGTTCAAGGTACCGGTTCCATTAATTGCTAAATCGGCTTTGCTGAATATAACCGCATCAACGGTGTTGTCATCGGTCTGGATATAGTCGCTGCCATCTGTCAGGGTATTGGTGGTACCCTCAGCCAGGGTGATAAAGACCTTGTCGGCACTCTTTAAATAAATCGGGGCACTGTTGCTGTTGTGGATGGTGACGCCGTTTAAGACCAGTTGAACCTTTTCGGTATCGGTCGTTTCGACCCGAATCTGGCCTTCGGTAAGATTTCCGCTCACGACGTAGGTGCCTTCGGCGGTGATTGTGAGAATCCCATTTTCAGCCGTGGCACCGGCACCAGTTAGCTCGATGTCAGTGCCGTTAAAAACTGCGTGGGTAGCCAAACTTTCGTCATAACTGGCGTTTTGCTCACGATTTGAGAATTCTTTATCGATGACAATGGTTGAAGTTGGGGAGACAATGGCCGATCCGGGGCTGGTCGGTTCGACAGTCGCATTGTCATTGCTGCTTTCGTCATCAGAATCAGCGTTGTTCGAATCACTGTTGTCTGCATTAGTTTGGATAATCTGTACTTCCAGGGCTTCCAGCCGTCGACTCAAACCGGTCGTTCCCAATTCGGCACCGTCAGCAACCCATTCGGTGTCGCCCTGATCCTGGATATGACCGCGATACTGAACCGAATAACCGGATAAGGCATTGCCGTCATCATCCACCAGGCGAATTCGGATCGCTTCGATGCGTTGGCTCTTATCTCTAGTTCCGGCAAACGCACCGTCAGAAACCCAGTCCATCCAGCCTTCATTTTGAACATGAACCTGATACTGAATGTGGGCATTTTCTGGAACAGTTCCGGTTAATTCAATCCAGAAACCCTCCAGACGCAGCCCTTGACCTTCGGTTCCCAATTCGGTAGGGCCCTGAATCCAGGCGTTGTCCAGGGGGTAGTCACCGGTATTTTGAATATGGCCACGATAGGCCACGCCCATATTTGAAGCGACCGTAGTCAGCGTTGAGGTATTGGTATCAGTTGTTTGGTCGGATGCCGCAAAAACGCTACCTGAAAAGGCCATTGACATCACGGTGAGTGCCGATAGTACCCTGATTGTTGTATTTTTCATAATATTCCTCCATTATCAATAGCTAGAATCGGATAGACCCTGCCAAATCATACTTATTTCATTAAGGATAATTGCCTTAGGTGTTTTTTAAGTGAACATACCGTGAGAAATGGATGAAATAAGTTAAAATCTGATTGGCAGGAGTAAGCATTCGTTGAAAATTGAACACTTATAAATGAGAATTGCCTGACTGTGTTAGGTAAAACGATGAAAAATTGATATAAAATGATTAAAATGCGAACATGCGTATAAAAAATGAACGTTAATAAAATGATTAATGCTCAAAAAAAATACTATTCATCGAGATCGTATTCTAAAAAGCCCTTAAAACAGGCTTTTTTTATTTTGGCACGTTTATTGCTATATATTACAACCATCATAAGTAACTCAGTGAAAATGATACAGACCAAGCTAATGGAGGAAACAATATGAAGGTAGTACCTGTTCGTGAATCAGTGGGTATGTTCCTGGCACATGATATGACCCAGATCATCCCTGGGGAGTTTAAAGGAGCAGCATTCAAGAAGGGGCATATTGTGCAGGAAGAAGACATTCCCCGATTGTTGAACATGGGAAAAGAACACATTGCCATTATTGAATTCAATGATGGAACCATCCACGAAGATGATGCGGCATTGCGACTTGGGAAAGCGGCAGCAGGAATCGGCGTTGAATATGTCGGGACTTCTGAAGGAAAAGTAACAATGACGGCGACGCAATCCGGTTTGCTTAAAATTAATGTACCTGTTCTTCAGGAAATCAACGAATTGGGTGAAATGATGATGGCCACCCTGCATACCGATACCATGGTAACCAAAGGGACACTGGTCGGATCGACCCGGATCATCCCGCTATCGATTGAAAATGAAAAATTGATCAAAATGGAAGAATTGTGTGCAAAAAGTAAACCGATTGTCGAAGTGCTGCCACTAAAAAAATTCAAGGTCGGGGTGGTTACCACCGGCAATGAGATTTTTTATGGCCGGATTGAAGACAAGTTTGGCGATGTGATCAGAGAAAAATTTGCAAAACTTGATTCGGAAGTTTTTAAACAGGTTTTTTCCAGGGACGATTCGGACATGATTGCCCAGTGTATTCTGGGATTAATCGAAGAAGGAGCTGATATTGTTACCGTAACGGGCGGTATGTCGGTGGACCCGGATGACGTCACCCCGGATGGAATTAGAAAAACCGGAGCCGAATTTGTCTCCTATGGGGCCCCGACCTTACCGGGTGCGATGTTCTTACTTTCATATCTGGGAGAGATTCCGGTTTTAGGTTTACCCGGTTGCATTATGTACAGCCACCGTACGGTTTTTGATTTGGTGGTACCAAAGTTGATGGTCGGCGAAAAATTAACCCCCAAAGACATATCAAAATTGGGACACGGCGGATTATGTTCCACTTGTCCGGACTGTCATTATCCCAATTGTGGATTTGGTAAGGGCTGATTTTAGCATCCATATATAGGTTTAGTTTTTATAATTTAAGGAGGATTTCACGTGGAAAAAAAGACATTGTTCATTAACGGGATTCAAAGGACGGTCATTGTTGATCCGGAAACAACCCTGGCAAATTTAATCAGAAAACAACAGGGCTTAACCGGAACAAAGGTTGGCTGCGGCAAAGCGGAATGCGGTGCCTGTTCAGTTATTTTAAATGGCAAGGTGGTAAGGTCTTGCGTAACCAAGATGAAAAAAGTTGACGATGAGTCTGAAATCATCACCATCGAAGGCGTTGGAACCCACGATAACCTGCATCCATTGCAGTTGGCATGGATGGTTAATGGCGCGGCTCAGTGTGGTTTCTGTACACCTGGCTTTATCGTGTCAGCTAAAGCGTTATTAGAAGAAAACGCCAGCCCAACCCGAGAAGAAGTCAGAGCGTGGTTCCAGAAACATCGAAATGTTTGTCGTTGTACCGGCTATATCCCCATCGTTGATGCGGTTATGGATGCTGCTAAATTGATGCGTGGTGAAATCACCAAAGAAGATCTGTGGTTCCAGTTAAAAGAAGGTGCTTCCATCATGGGTTCAACCATGGCTCGTCCTTCAGCACTGGCAAAAGTTACCGGTACCTGGGACTTTGGTGCCGATTTAGGCTTAAAACTGCCTGAAAACACCTTACACATCAAATTGGTTCAGGCTCAGGTTTCCCATGCTAACATTATTTCTGTTGATACCTCAGAAGCAGAAAAAATGGAAGGTGTCTTCAAAGTTATCACCGCTAAAGATGTGCCCGGAACCAACCGCATTAACGGTTTGGCCTTCCCACAGAACTTAGGCGATGGGCTGGAACGACCAATCTTAAATGACAAGAAAATCTTCCAGTTTGGCGATGCCATTGCTATGGTATTGGCCGATACACCCGAACAGGCTGAAGCAGCAGCCGCCAAAGTAGTGGTCGAAATTGAAGAATTACTGCCTTACATGAGTGCACCCGCTGCTATGGCTGAAGATGCCATTGAAATTCATCCGGGTACACCAAACATTTATTTTACAACTAATGTTGTCAAGGGTGATGAAACAGCTCCATTAATGGAAAAACTACCAAATGTTATTGAAGATGACTTCTATGTTGGCCGTCAACCCCATTTACCACTCGAGCCAGACGTCGGATTTGCCTACTTTGATGAAGAAGATAACCTGATGGTTCATTCTAAGAGTATCGCTCTCCACTTTCACCAGTTAATGACTGCTGAAGCCATTGGCGTTGATCCGACTAAATACTTCATCGTTCAGAACCCGACAGGGGGAACATTTGGTTATAAATTCAGCCCCACCATCGAAGGTTTATTGGGTGTAGCCGCTCTGGTTACCAAACGACCGGTATACCTGGAATTTAATATGTACCAACAAATCACCTACACCGGAAAACGTTCACCATTCTTTATGAATGTAAAAATGGGTGCCGACGAAAATGGTATCTTAAAAGCAATGGAAACTGATTGGTCTGTCGATCATGGTCCCTACTGTGAATTTGGCGATCTGGTAACCACCCGTGGTTCGCAGTTTATTGGTGCTGGTTACAATATTCCTAATATCCGTGGTGAAGGCCGAACTGTTGCCACCAACCATGCCTGGGGTTCCGCTTTTAGAGGCTACGGCTCACCACAGAGTTTATTTGCTTCTGAAACTCTGATTGATATGCTGGCATATCAAATGGGCGAAGATCCACTGGAACTCCGTTATAAGAATGTCTACCGAGAAGGCGACACAACACCAAATGGTTGTGAACCAGATGTTATTGCTTTACCACAGGCAATTGACACCATCCGACCAATTTATCAGGCAGCAAAAGCCAAAGCAGAAGCATTAAATGCTGAAGGCGGAGACATTAAACATGGTGTTGGGATCTCATTAAATATTTACGGTTGTGGTCTTGACGGCCCAGACTCCTCAGAAATGTGGATTGAATTAACCAAAGACGGTGTTATTGTCGGCGATTCATGGGAAGACCATGGCCAGGGTGCTGATATGGGTACATTGACCTTTGCTCACGAAACATTAAGACCGTTAGGAATCAAACCAGAACAAATCAAACTGGTTATGAATAACATGAAGCTGACACCAAACAGTGGACCAGCTGGCGGAAGTCGTTCCAATGTTATGACTGGTAATGCCATCAAAGTCGGTTGTGAAAACTTACTGGCCGCTATGAAAAAGGTCGATGGTACTTATAGAACCTATGATGAAATGGTCGCCGAAGGCTTGCCATTACGTTATGAAGGCGTTTGGACCGCACCATGTACAGCACCATCAGTTGAAACCAGCCAGGGAAATCCATTCCCAGTTTATATGTATGGGGTATTATTGTCAGAAGTATCGGTTGATACCACCACCGGTAAAACCCATGTGGATAAATTAACGCTGGTATCTGACTGTGGAACCATTACTAATAAAACAGTTCTTGAAGGACAGTTATGGGGCGGTTTAACCCAGGGGATCGGTTTAGCTTTAAGCGAAGACTTTGAAGATCTGAAAAAACACACAACCTTAACCGGTTGTGGTATTCCGCAAGTCAAGGATGTTCCCGACGAAATCGTTCTGATTCATCAGGAAACACCACGACCATTAGGACCATATGGCGCTGCAGGTTCTGGTGAAATGCCATTGTCAGCACCACATGCTTCCATCGCTAATGCGATTTTCAATGCCTGTGGCGTTCGTATCAAACATTTACCAGCTTATCCAGAAAAAGTACTTGAAGGTTTAGAAGCCTTAAAATAAGCAAGCCAAGTCTATCGGACTGTCAAAAAAGATAAACTAGGACCGACAATTGTTACATCATGTTGTACGCGTCGGAGCGGACACGGCGTAGCCTGTCTGATTTTCGCGCAGGCAACGAGCCAATCACAAGCTTGCTTGTAGTTGGCGACTGCCCACGACCAATGCGAAAGGAGCAAAGCGAATTTCGCATGGCGCAGCGAACAACAGATTAACAATTGATCGGTACGGTAGTTATCGACAATCTCAGGAATTGAAAGCTTCTAAGCTTTCAATTCCTATTTTATATTTAAAAATATGTTAAAATAGACTTCGGTGTTTGTTTCTATGAATGAATTGTGTCACCAATTATTCATAGGAACAGACATCAAAGTGACTGATGTTTATTTGTCTGTGGTTGAGCGATTGTATTGAAGAGAGTTAGGAGAGCAACTATGAATTTGGATAAATTATTAGCAACTGGAGATCGGTGTATTCACAAGGAACCCCCAACCTGTACGGCAAATTGTCCGGTTCATCTGGAAATTATTGATTTTTTAGCAGAAATAGAACAAGGAAATTTCCAGAATGCCTATAAACTGATGGAAAAGAAAATGCCCTTTCACAAAATTCTTGGGCGAATCTGCGATCATCCCTGTGAAGCGCCCTGTGAACGGAGTAAAGCTGGCGGTTCGATCCGGATCTCTGATCTTGAAAAAGCGGTACTGGAGTATGGTGCTTATAAACCAAAAAAGTTTGGCCGCTGCCAAAAAATAAAGGCACGGTGGCCGTCATTGGTGGGGGATTAAGTGGTTTAACCGCCGCTGTGGATCTGGACAAAAAGGGTTGTGTCGTAACAATCTATGAAAAAACCAATCGATTAGGGGGACGGCTGTGGGATTTTGTGGGCGACTCCCTGACCGAAGAAGTACTGCTGCAGGAATTAAAGGCTGTTGCCGATAAAAAAATGCCCATTCACTTTGAAACAACCGTCGATAAAAATAAATTAAGTGAATTGCTGGCTACCTATGATGCGGTTTATCTGGGAACCGCGGCCTGGGAAGAAGAAATTAAATGGAATCCGCTCACCTTCCAGGCGAATGAGTCGGCTCTGTTTGTCGGCGGGAGTCTCGTTAATCAAAGCGATTCGGTGATTTTTTCAGCCAGCTCCGGACGGCGGGCGGCTATTTCCATCGAACGCTTTTTGTCAAAGGTATCCCTGACGGATTCCCGGGAACGAGAAGGGGCTTTTGAAACACCGTTGCACTTTGATATCAGCGGCAAAGAACCGTTAGCTTCGATTTTAAAATCAGCCGCCATTTATAGCCAGGATGAAGCCATGGCCGAGGCCAAACGCTGCGTCAAATGTCAGTGTCGCAAATGCATTGAGGGCTGTGTCCACCTGCGGAAATTCGAAATGTCCCCGGATGCCTATATCCGTCAGATCAATCACAGCGAACGGATTATTTTAGGCACGCACTATGCCAATAAGATGATTAATTCCTGCGCTGAATGCGGCCTCTGTAAGGAAGAATGTTTTCTCGATATCAGCATGAACGATGTTATCCATGAAACCCGTGAAAGTATGGTGGAACGTGGTAAAATGCCAGCCTCGGCCCACGACTTTGCCTTAAAAGATATGGCTTTTTCCAACAGTTCCCGGTTTTCGCTGGTGCGCAAACAACCCAGCAAAGAGGAATCCAAAGATCTGTTTTATTATCCGCTGATTTCTTTTTCAGATTATGTCAAAGGCTTATACAAGGGCACCGGAAAAACCGCATATCTCTTCTATCCCGGCTGTCAGTTGCCAGCATCCTATCCCGATGATATCAAAAGCATTTATGAGTATCTGGTCGGCCATGTTAAAGGAGATGTGGGGATTTATCTGGGTTGTTGCGGGGCACCGGCTGATTGGGGCGGACAAAAAGACCTGATGAACGAAAATATCCAAGCCATCAAAAAGGTTTGGGCAGAAATGGAACACCCCACCTTTATTCTGGCCTGTTCCAGCTGTATGCGGATTTTTGAAAAATATTTGCCGGAAATTAAGTTGGAATCACTCTGGGATATTTATGTCAGAGAAGGTTTGCCCAATAAAGATCACATAAAAACACCCCAGACACTCAGTATTCATGATGCCTGTGGAACCCGGGAAAACAGTGACCTCCATGAGAGTGTCCGAAAAATTGTTGCCAAACTCGGTTATGGCATTGAAGAATTGGAATACACCAAAGAAAAAACAAAATGCTGCGGCTACGGCGGACTGGTTTATTACGCCAACCGGGAACAATCCAACGCTTTTGTTTCTGAACGCATCGGCGAAAGTCAGAATGATCTGCTGGTTTACTGTGCCATGTGCAAGGATCTATTTGTATCCGGCGGCAAACGCACCTACCATTTGCTGGATCTGATCTATCCCAAAGATGATGGTCAAGCGGCTACCCGCAAGATGCCAACCCTGTCAGAACGCCATCACAACCGCAGTCGGGTTAAGCAAATCCTGTTAAAAGAAATCTGGCGAGAGGAAACCGAGGAAACCATGAGAGAAGATCAATTTAAGCTGATTATCCCCGATGATGTTAAGCAGAAAATCGAAGACCGCTATATTTTAATGGAAGATATCCAGGCGGTGCTTAAAAATGCCGAAGAAAATAACGAACGTTTCTGTAATCCCGAAACCGGAGAATATCTGGCCAGACTGCGGCGTGACAACGTTACCTTTTGGGTGAAATACGAAAAAGAAGAAAATGCCTTTATCTTAAAAAGCGTCTACAGTCATCGCATGGAAATAGTGGAGGAATAAGATGAAACATGAGAGTAACGATCAAACAACATGGCGTTGTGATAAATGCCAGCAGGAACTGGAATTAACCAAGGTCAAGGTAAAATATATGGAAGGAAACTTTGAAGTGGATCTGCCAAAATGTCCCAGCTGTCACCAGGTATTCATTGATGAAGCGCTGGCGCTGGGGAAAATGAAGGAAGTCGAAGAAGGGCTGGAGGATAAGTAGGTGTCGGGGAACTGTGCCTATGAAAGCCCGGAAATGTCGGCACTTTTGGGTGGAACGCTGCGGCCGGGGGGCTTTGCTCTAACCGACAGGGGCGTGGCCAACTGCCGTTGGAATGTGGACGATTTATTGCTGGATCTCGGCTGTGGAGCGGGTGCCACCGTCCGTTATCTGGATCAGAACTATGGGTTGAGCGTGGTGGGGCTTGATCCCTCACAAAAACTGCTTACGTTGGCCCGGAAAAACAATCCGGATAAAGAATTTTTGGTCGGCAGTGGTGAAGCGATTCCCTGCCAGGATGAGACCTTCCATGGGGTGTTATCCGAGTGTACACTGTCGTTGATGACGGATCTGAATGCAACGCTTCAGGAGGTTTACCGGGTGATGAAAACACAGGGGATGTTTTTCATTACCGATGTCTATGCCAGAAATCCGGAAGCGCTCGAAGTGATCAAAACCCACCAGTTTACCAGCTGCATGCGGGGATTATACGATTTAAAGCAATTGCGGACCGATGTTACACGTGCCGGTTTTGAGATTATCTTGCTGGAAGACCACAGTGAATTGCTCAAGCAGCTGCTGGTTAAAACGATTTTTGAATTCGGTTCGATGCAGGAATTCTGGCTAAAAACCGGTGGGGCCTGTGCGGCCGGATTCCAGGACGCCCTAAAAATGTGCAAACCGGGTTACTTTATGATGATCGCAAGAAAGGTGGAGTAAAAATGGATGAATTGAAATTTGAACTGTATCGACTGGGGACGGAAGGTTATTGTTGCAGTCAGATTATGATGAAGCTGGCGCTGGATGTGGAAGAACTTGAAAATGACGACCTGATCCGGGTGATGAATGGTTTGTGTAATGGCATTGGCGGCAATCAGAAAACCTGTGGCGTTTTAACCGGCGGCATTGGTGTGATTGGCTTGTATGCCGGTAAGGGCAAAGCCCGGGAATATACCCAGGATAATTTTGGCACAATGGTTAAAGCCTACATGGACTGGTTTGAAGAGCGCTTTGAAAGCACCGAATGTCTCGATCTGATCGGTGTTTATCGCTTTACCGATGAAAACAACCAGGCTTATCCGGTGAAATGTGGCGATACGCTGCTGGAAAGCTTTGAAAAGGTGGTTGAAATTTTGCAGGAAAACGGTTATAGCTTCGGAAACAGAGAGCAATAGGTAAAACATGAAGCGAATCATCTCAACGACTGAAAGTCTTTGCCCGGTCTGTCTAAAAAAAATAAATGCACTTATCTGGTCTGAAAACGCCGAAACCTGGATGGAAAAATCCTGTCCGGAACATGGTCGCTTCAAAGCTCTGCTGTGGCGGGGTAGTATCCCAATGGCAAAATGGGTACGGAATAAAATCCCGGCTACCATCAAAAAACCAAATACGGCGGTCGAAAAAGGCTGTCCTTTTGATTGCGGCCTCTGTGCTGAGCATCGCCAGCATACCTGCACGGCGCTGATTGAGGTCACCCAGCGCTGTAATCTCAATTGTTCCTTTTGTTTTGCCGACGCCAATGGCAATACCGAGGCGGATCTTGATCTTGAAACGATCAGACGGATGTATCAGAGTGCGATGGACACCTCGGGCAATTGCAATATCCAGCTCTCCGGCGGCGAGCCCACGTTAAGAGATGACCTGCCAGAGATTATCAGAATTGGTCATGAGCTCGGCTTTTCCTTTATTCAAATCAATACCAATGGCATCCGCATGGGTGAGGATGAAGCGTATGTCAGTGCCTTAAAAAATGCCGGACTCAACTCGGTGTTTCTGCAATTTGATGGCACCAATGATGAGATTTATAAAAAACTCCGAGGCAAACCATTATTGGCAACCAAGATCAAGGCAATAAAAAATTGTCAGCGATATAATATTGGAGTCGTGTTGGTGCCGACCCTGGTTAGGGAAGTCAACGATTCCGATCTCGGGAACATTATCAATTTTGGATTGGAATGGGCGCCAACGGTTAAAGGCGTGCATATGCAGCCCGCCAGTTATTTTGGTCGGATTCCAAACCTGCCGGATGAACAGAAAAGATTGACTCTAGGCGACTTGATCGATAAAATCGAAGTCCAAACCCAGCGGCGGATCCGTAAAGACAGTTTCAGTCCGCCCGGCTGCGAAAATGCCCGGTGTTCGTTTCATGGGAATTATACGGTTTCGGAAAACGGGGAGCTGATCGCCCAGGGCGGTGGCGCAAAATGCTGTGGGGGAGAAAAAGCCGAAGAGGGTGCCCGAAAGGCAAAAGCCCATGTGGTTCGGAAGTGGTCCGGCGCCGGGTCAGAACCACAGGACGATGGCATTAAAAAAAGCATTGCAGTACCA
This sequence comes from Acetobacterium wieringae, assembly GCF_023700225.1. Lineage (NCBI taxonomy): Bacteria > Bacillati > Bacillota > Clostridia > Eubacteriales > Eubacteriaceae > Acetobacterium > Acetobacterium wieringae. The sequence continues at coordinate 2,395,338 of NZ_CP097897.1, read as the reverse complement.
GCAAAAGATGGCTGGGATGCGATTCTCGAGCAGATTAACCGCCATTCGTTCAGCCTGTCAGCGATGGCTTTTCAGGATGTCTGGAATCTCGATCTTAATCGGGTTAAGGACTGCTGCATTCATGTTGTTAACCCGCAGGGCCAGCTGATCCCTTTTTGCATGTATAACCTGACCGATAAAAACGGGCATGCCATCTATCGCCAACAGTGAGGATTTTATGAAAAAGACACCATTGGAAAACTGGATCATCAAACGAACCGGCATCTCCCCGGAAAATCCTGATGCGCTCAAGAGCTATCAGCTGGAAAAAGTGCTTGAAACGCTTAGCTATGCCAAGGATAACAGCCGGTTTTATCAAAAGCAGCTGGAAAGCATCGATCCCCGGAAAATTAAATCCTGGGAGCAGTTTGAGCAACTTCCGTTAACAAGAGCCGAGGATATCAAAAATAATCCCTTTGATTTTTTATGTGTGCCCCAATCGCAAATTGCCCGGATAGTTACTTTAAATACCTCGGGAACCAGTGGCCCGAAGAAGCGGATTTTTTTTACAGAGGCCGATCTCCAAAAAACGGTGGATTTTTTCGATTACGGGATGCGTTCGTTAATAGACAACACCGATCGGGTAATGGTTTTACTGCCGGGACAAGCCTACGGGACCATTGGTGATTTGTTAAAAAAAGCCCTTGATCGCACCGGGACAGTCTGTGTTGTTTATGGACTACTCAACGATCTGGAGGCGGTCGAAAAGACGATGATCGAAAATGAGATTAATTGCATCGTCGGTATTCCGATTCAGGTTTTATATCTCAGTCGCAGCAAAGCGGCGAGCTTTAAGCACATCGAAAAAGTTCTGCTCAGTACTGACTACGTCCCGCAGGCGCTGGTTATTGAGCTTAACCGGAAGTTTGGCTGCCAGGTTTTTAACCATTATGGGATGACTGAAATGGGTTACGGCGGTGGGGTCGAGTGTCAGGCGCTAAATGGCTATCATCTCCGGGAGGGCGATTTATATTTTGAAATTGTCGATCCGCTTTCCGGAAAAGCGGTGGCTGACGGTGTTACAGGGGAGATTGTTTTTACGACCTTTAATCGTCAAGCAATGCCCTTGATTCGCTATCGCACTGGCGATATTGGGGCGTTTTCAGTCGACGCCTGTCAATGCGGCAGCTTTTTAAGAACCATGAAAAAAGTTAGCGGACGGCTGAAGAATCGGATCCAATTGGCTGGCGATGTCACTTTTGATCTCAAAGAGCTGGAGGAAATACTCTTGGCCGATGAAGACCTGATTGATTATCAGGTCACCATTAAAGACGATCAAACCCTTCTGATTGAGGTTTCGCTTTATCAATACGAAACCTCCAAAGCTAAAGAAGCGCAACTGCAAAGGTGCATTGAAACGCATTTTTAAAAAACCATGGTGAAGTGATGCAAATTGAAGTCAAAAGAAGTCCGCTGCAGAAACCGGATCAACTGGTGAACAGCATGGTCAAGCGAAAAATCAGGGACTGGCGAAAGGAGAGCAGCAGTGAATAATCTGATCAGGCAAATAAAAGAAGCAAAAGACCAGAAAGAGAATTTTGTGCTGGCGACCATTCTCGAAAAATCGGGATCAGCTCCCCGTAATGAAGGTGCAAAAATGATGATCAGAGAGGATCTGTCAACCGAAGGCTCAATCGGCGGTGGTCTGGTGGAAGCAATGGTGATTCGCACCGCCGCCAGGGTTCTCAAGGATAACTATTATCAGATTGAAACGTTTCGGCTTAACAGTAAGGATAAAGCTTCACCGGGACTGGTTTGCGGTGGTGATTTAAAAATCCTCCTGGAGTACATTGATTGGTGGGATGCGCAAACGCAGGTATTTTATGATGAACTGATCAAATTGATTGATACCAAGACAGACTTTGTGACAATTATCAAGATACCGCAGATGAGCCATGAAAATGGACGACTGGAAAAATGGGTCTGCACTGAAACTGGTTTTTGGGGATCGGAAAGTGACGAAGTCCACAACCTGGTTAAAGAGATCAGCCTGAATTTTTATCAATTGAAATATCAGCAGGCTTTTTTACAAGCCGCAGGTTTTTATGTCGAACCTTATTTTAACCATGAGAATGTCTGCATTATCGGCGGTGGTCACATTGGTAAGGTTCTGGCTGAATTATGTAAAGTTGTTGGTTTTTATGTCACGGTGCTTGATGACCGGGAAGAGTTTGCCAATCGCCAGCGATTTAACACGGTTGATGAGGTACTGGTGATCCCGGGTTTTGAAAATATCGAAAACCAGATCAGCATCAACCAATATTCCTATGTGGTAATTGTAACCAGAGGCCATTCGGATGACAAAGATGTGTTAGCCCAGATGTTGCAAACCGAGGCTAAATACATCGGGATGCTCGGCAGCAAAAACAAACGCAATCATATCTATCAGGGGCTGCTGGAGATGGGCTTTTCATACAGCGATCTGGAACGGGTGCACAATCCCATTGGTTTGAACATTTATGCCGATACCCCGGAGGAGATCGCCGTTAGTATAGTGGCGGAAATGATTCAAGTCAGGCGGTACCCAAATTGAAAAAGTTTAGCGTTATTATTATTGCGGCCGGCTATTCTTCACGGATGGACGGATTCAAGCCGCTGCTAAAATTCGGCCAGCAAACGGCAGTGGAACGGGTGGTGGACCTTTATCAGCAAGCCGGTGTTGATCAGATCATTCTGGTTCTTGGCCACCGGGCAGATCAAATCCGCCCCTATTTTAACAATCAGCCACTGGATGTCGTGGTCAATGAGAACTTTGCCGAGGGGATGTATACCTCCATTGTTACTGGCGTTACTCAACTGAATGACGAAATTGAGGCCTTTTTTATTCATCCAGTAGACATCCCGCTGGTCAAGCGAGAAACCGTAAAAGAACTGATGGCAGCACCAGCGCAACTTAGCAAAGGTATTATCTATCCCAGTTTTTTAGGCAAACGGGGACATCCGCCGCTGATTGATAAAAAGTACCAAAGAGCGATTCTGGATAATAAACAAGGCGGTGGGCTTAAAAGGCTGCTGGCCTTATATGAAGCCGATGCAGCGGAACTCCCTCTGATCGATGAAGCGATTTTAATGGATATGGATACCCGGGCGGATTACGAGGCATTATTAACCTACGACACCCTGAAAGCCCCTAATTTATGCGAATGCTATGCCATGTGGGAGAAGTATCAATTGCCTGAGAATATTCGTCGGCATTGTCAAAAAGTCAAACAGACAGCCACTGATTTGGTGGATCAATTAATTGATAAAGGGGAAACCCTTAATCGACCGGTACTTCAGGCTGCCGCCCTGCTTCATGATCTTGCCAAAAGCGAAAAAAACCACGCGGTAAAAGGCGGCGAGATCTTAAGAGATTTGGGTTATCCAAAAGTGGGGGTAATCATTGCTGTTCATATGGATATTTTAGTCGATCCGGACACCGCCGTTACGGAAAGCGAAATCCTTTATCTGGCTGATAAACTGGTTAAAAATGATCGGCTAATCGATCTAGCGACACGAAAAGAAATGGTCTTTCAAGCTTATCGCGATAATCCGCAGGCGCTTAAAAAAATATCCCGACGCTATCGCAATGCCGAGATTATTTTGCAGAAAATCCAAAGGATGATCGGATAAAATAAACTACTGAAAAAAAATAACCGTGGTAACTCGTAAATCAGATGAAGACATTCAGAAAGGGTTGATAAATGGAAACCCGGATATATTTAGTTCGGCATGGTCAGATTGAACTAAAAAATGAAAAAACCTATATCGGCCAATTGGATCTGCCACTATCGCCAGAAGGTATAAAGCAGGCGCAAACACTTCAGGAACAGTTTAAGCCAATTCCCCTGGATTGCGCCTATAGCAGCCCGCTTTGCCGCTGTGTCGAAACCTTGGACATTCTCTTGGGCGGACGCTCGATCCCCCGGTTTACAATCGATGCGTTACAAGAGATCAATATGGGCGATTGGGACGGAAAGTCCTTCGCAGAGATTAAAGAGCGTCACCCGGAGAGCTATGAACAGCGAGGTCGGGAGCTGGATGTTTTTGCACCGCCAGCTGGCGAAAGTTTTGTATCCTTACAGCAACGGGTGCTACCGGTGTTTGCTGAAATGGTAAAAGAAAATGATGCGAAGTCGATCGTGATCCTCACCCACGCCGGAGTTATCCGGGTTATTCTGGCTAAACTGTTCGGATTAACAATTAAAGAAGTATTTAAATGGAAGATCCCCTACGCTGGTAGCTTAAAACTATGTTATAATCAGAAAAATGGAAAATGGATTTGCCAAAATCAATGAAAAGAGACAATTAACCATGAATAAGAATATTTATCAAAACCTTATCAAGCAATCGAAGGAACGCTGTGCTGATTATGGAATCACCGAAGATCAGGTTTTCAGTAAAAAAATGATTGATCATTCGGAGCTGCAAACAAAATTTTCAGAAAACAGAGATTTGATTCTGACTGCTTCACCCTACATGGAGCATCTGATGAGTATTGTCCGGGGAAATAATTTTTTTGTCTTGCTGACTGATAAAGAAGGTTGTATTTTGAATGCCATCGGTGATGAAAAAATTCTGACCGAAGCTTTTGAACTAAAAATGGTTGCCGGTGCCTATATGAATGAGGAGTGCATTGGCACCAACGCCATGTCGCTGGTAATAAAATCTGGTGAACCGGTGCAATTGTCCGGCAAAGACCATTTTATCAAGGCCTATCACCGTTGGACCTGTTCAGGCGCACCGATTCGTGATCCCAACGGCAATCTGATTGGTGCCCTCGATCTGACCGGTTACTCTGATTCGGTTCATCCCCATACCCTGGGAATGGTCATTGCGGCTTCCAACGCCATCGAAGAAATGCTCCGGGTCAAAGAATATAACCGCCTCCAGAATATGACCAATAAGCATATCAAAACGATTTTCAATTCGATGCCGGTAGCGATCCTGACCTCCGATCTGAATGGTCGAATTAAAATATATAATCAGCGGGCGATGGATTTATTCGGCAATAAATATAAACAATTGTCGGCGACCAATGTCGCAGAAATCATTGAAGAGTGGGAGAACATCAAGGAAGCGATTCATCTGGAAAAACACGTCAACCGGATTATCAATATCAAAGCCCTGCGGAATCATTTTCATTGCCAGATGACAGCCAGCCCGATTTATAACCCTCAGGATGACAGTATTGAGATTGTCTTTGTTTTAAAAGAAGATCAAACGAAAAAAATCGTCAAATCCGAACAGCCCTATTACACTTTTGACAAAATTATGGGTGCTGACAGCCATTTTGTCAGCACCATTGAGTATGCAAAAAAAATCGCCAACAATCGTTCGACTGTTCTGATTTTGGGGGAGAGCGGCTGTGGAAAAGAAGTCTTTGCCCAGGCCATTCATAATTTCAGCAAACGGGTTGATGAGCCTTTTGTGGCCATAAATTGTGGGGCAATTCCCAATCAATTGATTGAATCGGAGTTGTTTGGTTATGAGGAAGGCGCCTATACCGGGGCCAAGAAAGGCGGCAACATTGGTAAGTTTGAACAGGCCAATAATGGTACGATCATGCTTGACGAAATCGGCGAGATGCCGCTTGATATGCAGACCCGATTGTTGCGGGTATTACAGGAAAACGTCATTACCCGGATTGGCAGCCAGCGCTCGATTCCCATTGACGTGCGGATTATCGCGGCAACCAATAAGGATCTCAAAAAAGAAGTTGAGCTGGGTCGTTTCCGGAAGGATCTGTTTTACCGTCTCAATGTCCTACCCCTGTATCTGCCACCACTGCGCGAGCGCACCCACGATATTGTCATTTTATTTCAATATTTCATGAAAAATCTGTCAGCGAAATATGAAAAGCAGGAATTTGAAATTACTGAGGACAACATGCGATTACTGGAAAGTTACAGTTGGCCGGGGAATGTGCGGGAACTGGAAAATGTGGTGGAACTGATTATTAACACCGAAGCATTTCCCTATAAGTATTTTTCGGAAAATAGTGAGCAACCCAGCCCGATGGCCCAATTTGCGGCAATTGCTGGAAATCTGCCAATTGAATTGCGGGAAGAGCGACTCGAAGATCTTGATCCGGCACAGCTCGACTTATCCTATATGGAAAAAGAGCATATTAAACGGGTCTTAAAACTTTATAAGGGCAATATCAGCCAGACGGCCTCAGCTCTGGGTATTCAAAGAAATACCTTGTACAGCAAAATCAGCAAATATGAAATTCAACTTGAAATCGGTCATCGTCCCCGGGAGATCTGGTTGGACGATCGTTTCAGAAAGGGACAAGAACGTGGTTAATCCGTATCAAAAACTACTTAATGAATTGGAAAATGAAAAACAGGTGATTATGTGTACCAGGGGAGTAACAAATCCGGAAACAACGAAACGTACGATTACAAAATCAGTTTTGCGAAATGGCGATTTACAAACAGAACAATTTGATGAAAAAACCAGAAAAACGATCACAGCCGTTATTGATCAGGGATTGCCGAAATTTAATACCACCGAAGAGGGGGCTTTCGTCTTATATGAACCCTTTTACTCGGAAGGGCGGCTGATTATTTTGGGAGGCGGTCATATTGCCAAGCCGCTGGCCCGTTATGGGGCGGATATCGGCTTTAAGGTCACCGTTATCGATGATCGACCGTCTTTTGCCAATGCGCAACGCTTTCCCGAAGCCAGTCGGGTAATGTGTGAAAGCTTTGACAGCTGTTTTGACCGCCTGCAGGTCAAAAACACCGACTACGTCGTTGTGGTCACCCGCGGCCATCGCCATGATGCAGTGTGCCTACGCCAGGCGATTGCCAAAAATCCCGAGTATCTGGGGATGATCGGGTCCAAACGCCGGGTTAAGGGCTTGATGGCTCAGTTTCGGGAAGACGGTTTTACGGAGGAACAACTCGCCCGGGTTTATTCACCGATCGGGCTACGAATTGGGGCGGTAACCCCGGAAGAAATTGCCATTTCGATTATTGCTGAGATCATTCAGGTGAAGCGAATGGCTCATCAACCGGAAAAAGCGGATCGGAACAATCAGACCAATCATTCCGATTTTGATTTTGAAGTGGTTAAGAATCTAGCAGAAAATGACTCTGACAAACGGGCGATTGTGACGGTCATTTCTAAAAAAGGTTCTGTTCCCCGGGGAGCTGGGGCCAAAATGATTATCTGGCCCGATGGCCGTAGCCTCGGTAGCATTGGCGGCTGCTGCAGCGAGGGCGAAGTGATTGTCGCCGCCCGGGATCTTCTGCGTGAAGAGGGCGGCTTTCTGACCATGCATGTTGATATGACCGGGGAAGTGGCCGAAGACGAGGGGATGGCCTGCGGTGGCATTATGGATGTGCTGATTGAGGTATATCCGTAAAAATAATAATTTTTGATCATTGGTTCTTGATGAAAAACATCGAGAGCCTTTTTTTATGTCCAGATTGTCGTAATCAAAAAACTTCAGTAAGGGGTGTATTTCCAGAAGCCTCTGGTATATTTCTGCTTTGAAGAAGGAAAGCTGATCAAAAAAATTAATTTATAATTAGAGGTTAATAGGCATTGACTATCGTTTTGCTTCTCCATAAGATCTACAAAAGTTGTTGTTATGATAGGATCAGACAAGAAGTGACAAGGAGAATGACCAATGGAAGAAAAAGCAATAACAAAGACATTTTCAGTTAGTGGAATGACCTGTGTTGGCTGTGAAAACCGAATCGATAATAAAATAAAAATGCTTGATGGTGTAACGAGTGTCAAGGCAAGTTATTCACGTTCACGAGTCAGGATTACCTATGTTCCAGATCGTGTGAAACTGTCAACCATTGTGCAGATTATTGAAAGCATGGATTATCATGTAAATGCTGCGGGTGAGAACAAAAATAATGAAAGCCTTAAAATGAAAAATAAAATTAATGAAGTTTTAGGAATCGGCATCATCATTATTGCTGCATTTGTGATTATCAATTACTTTGGCGGTTTTAACATCTTTAACTCATTTCCAGAGGCAAAACAGGGTGTCGGTTATGGCGCACTATTATTAATCGGTTTACTCACTTCCATTCACTGCGTTGCCATGTGTGGGGGGATCAACCTATCTCAATGTGTTCCCAATGTAAGTAACAAAAGTGAAAAGAAAACGGCAAATCTCAGACCCGGTATTTTATATAATACCGGTCGGGTGATTTCCTATACCATCGTGGGCGGGATCGTCGGAGCATTGGGATCAGTCGTCAGCTTTTCCGGTACAGCTAAAGGAATTGTCGCTGTTATGGCAGGGGTGTTCATGGTGATTATGGGCTTGAATATGCTGAATCTTTTTCCCTGGCTGCGTAAGTTTAATCCCAGAATGCCCAGGATTTTCTCCAGGAAGATCAATGACCGGAAAAAAAGCAATAGCCCCTTATATGTCGGACTGTTAAACGGCTTAATGCCCTGCGGACCACTCCAGGCCATGCAACTCTATGCACTTTCCACCGGTGATCCGGTCCAGGGTGCCTTATCGATGCTGGCATTTAGTTTAGGAACGGTGCCGCTGATGTTTGGACTGGGAACGATCAGTTCATTGCTCAGTAAAAAATTCACCAGCAAAATGATGACGGCCAGCGCCGTGCTCGTTTTGATATTGGGCGTATTTATGTTTAGCAATGGCGTGAGTTTATCGGGTATTGCACTTCCTACCTTAACCAGTAGTGTGACAGCGTTGAATGAAGTGCAGCAAAATAATACAGCATCTGTCAACCAGGGGGGTCAGACCATTACAACCAAGCTTTCACCGAACCGTTATGAACCGATTACCGTCCAAGTGGGGGTGCCCGTCAAATGGACCATCGTGGCGGATGAAAATGACATTAATGGCTGCAACAATCAAGTTCTGATCCCCAAATACAATATTGAAAAGAAATTAGTGGCCGGTGATAATATCATTGAATTCACGCCAACGGAAACAGGGACGGTACCCTATAGTTGTTGGATGGGGATGATAAAAAGCACCATCACAATTGTCAATTAAGCACAGGTAGTAAAGACTAAAAAAGGGTAGTATTAGGTAATTGCGAAATGAAAAAGCACCGAACAATGGTTGCTTTGAGTGCATTTTCCACAAACAATTTTGTAACGTGTAGGCGAACAGTTCAGAGAACTGTCCGCCGTACAGTGTAAAAATTGTTTCGTGCGAAACTGGGCGCAAAGCTCACGGTAGTTTCGTAATTATCTAAAAGGGTAGTATAAAAAGGAGAATTTAAATGAAAAAATCATATTATTTATGGGGAATCGTGTTGGCCATCGTCCTGACGGGGATTGTTATATTTTCTGGCTGTACCAGAAGTTCAGGAAACGCAGGCGAAACAGCGGTTAATTCTAATTCATCACAAACTCAATCAAGCAGTGAGTCTCAAAAAACGACAGAACAGCAGAGTGTCAGTAGTTCCGTTGCCAAATCAAATGCCGGAACTAAAGCCACAGTGAGTGATGGGGTTCAAACGGTAGCAACGACCCTGGATCGGGGCATTTATAAACCTATTGTTGTTCAAACGGGGATACCGGTTAAATGGATCATCACAGCCAACGACGGCGATTTGAATAGCTGCAATAATAAAATGCTGATCCGAAGCTATGGTGTTGAACAAAAACTGATTACCGGAGAAAATGTCGTCGAATTTACACCGACCAAGGCCGGAACCATCAATTATTCCTGCTGGATGGGGATGGTGGGAAGTACCATTACCGTCGTTGATGATATCAACCAGTAAAAATCAATAATAAAAGATTAAACATTTGAATGAGTAAGAGGAGGGCAATTTAATGAAAAAAGAATCAATCAAGATAACGGGCATGACCTGTGCGGCCTGTGCCGCCAGAGTTGAAAAAGTTGTCAGTAAGATGGCAGGGATAACAAGTGCATCAGTGAATTTTGCCACCGAAAGCCTGTCGGTAGAATATGATGAGGGCGTGGCTTCCCGGCAAAAAATCAATGAAGTCATTGAAAAAGCCGGATACGGTACGGTCGAAATCAGTACAATCAGTGAAGTGACAATCCCGATTGGCGGGATGACCTGTGCCTCTTGTTCGGCTCGGGTCGAAAAGGTTTTAGGGAAGCTTGAAGGAATCACCAGTGCTACTGTTAATCTGGCAACGGAAAAAGCCACCGTTCACTACGACACCCAGCAGATTAAACTTTCTACCATTCGCCAGGCCATTGAAAAAGCCGGGTATCAGGCGCTGGAAATTGAGAAAAAAACGGCCATTGATGAAGACAAACTGAGGAAGGAAAAAGAAATCCGAACCCTCAAGACTAAATTAATCGTGTCGGCAACTTTCGGGATTCCGCTGCTTTATCTGGCCATGGGGGCGATGATCTGGTGGCTGCGACTACCGATTCCCAGCTTTCTGGAGCCGATGCAATATCCGCTGACCTACGCCATCGTGCAAATTATTCTGGTGATTCCAATTATAATCGCTGGCCACCGTTTTTATAGTGTTGGTTTCAAAGCCATCATCCAGCGCAGTCCCAATATGGATTCATTGATCGCAATGGGAACCTCGGCGGCGATTCTCTATAGTCTCTATTCGGTTTATCAGATCAGCATTGGTAATTTCGGGGCCGTTGAAGATTTGTACTTTGAAACCGCCGGAGTTATCATTACCCTGATCCTGTTAGGGAAATATCTGGAAGCGGTATCCAAAGGGAAAACGTCCGAAGCGATAAAAAAACTGATGGGTCTGGCGCCTAAAACGGCCGTTGTTATCCGGGATGGCGTTGAAATTGAAACACCCATTGATGAGGTGGAAATTGACGACGTGATCCTGGTCAAACCGGGGGGCAAAATTCCGGTTGATGGGATCGTCATTGAAGGAAACACCGCCATTGATGAATCGATGCTTACCGGAGAAAGTATGCCCATCGATAAAAAATCTGGGGATGCGGTATACGCTGCCAGTATTAACAAAAATGGTGTAATCAAATTTAGAGCGACAAAAATTGGCGGCGATACTGCCCTGGCTCAGATCATCAAGCTGGTGGAAGATGCCCAGGGTTCAAAGGCACCGATCGCCCAGCTGGCCGATATTGTATCCAGTTATTTTGTTCCGATTGTCTTTGTGATCGCAGTGCTGGCCTTTGCTGGTTGGTATTTTACCGGTCATACCTTTGTCTTTGCGATGACCATCTTTATTTCGATTCTTGTCATCGCCTGCCCCTGTGCTCTTGGTCTGGCAACCCCTACGGCGATCATGGTGGGTACCGGAAAAGGTGCTGAGTATGGCATTTTAATTAAGGGCGGCGAAGCCCTGGAAACCACCCATCTTATTGATACCATTGTTTTTGACAAAACCGGCACCATTACTGAAGGCAAGCCTGAGGTAACTGACATTGTCACCGCAAATGGGATTGAGCGGGATTGGCTACTTCAAATTGCCGCATCGGCTGAAAAAGGATCAGAACATCCGCTGGGTGAAGCGATTGTCCGTGGCGCCCAAAAAGAAAACCTGGAAACCCTTAAGATTGATACCTTTAAAGCCATTCCCGGATATGGGATTGAAGTGGAAGTTGACGGTTCCCGGCTGCTATTGGGAAACCGGAAAATGATGGATGAGAACAGTATCTCCCTGATCACCCTTGAAGAAGAATCAGACAGACTTGCTGAAGAAGGTAAAACACCCATGTACATTGCCATGGATGGCACGCTGTCCGGGATTATTGCTGTGGCCGATGTCGTCAAAGCCAGCAGTAAAGCGGCCATTGCCAAGCTTCATGAAATGGGTATTGAAGTGGCGATGATTACCGGCGATAATAAAAAAACTGCCGAAGCCATTGCCAAACAGGTTGGTATCGATCGGGTTCTGGCCGAAGTATTGCCCCAGGATAAATCAAACGAAGTTAAAAAACTTCAGGCTGAAGGCCGAAAAGTGGCCATGGTTGGAGATGGCATCAACGATGCACCGGCTTTGGCACAGGCAGACATTGGCATTGCCATTGGCTCCGGTACCGATGTTGCCATGGAATCCGCCGACATTGTGCTGATGCGAAGTGATCTGATGGATGTACCCACCGCCATTAAACTCAGCAAAAGTACCATCCGTAACATTAAGCAGAATTTGGTCTGGGCATTTGGCTATAACGTCGCCGGAATCCCCATCGCCGCCGGACTGCTCTATCTGTTTGGCGGACCATTGCTGAATCCCATTTTTGCCGCCGCTGCGATGTCACTGAGTTCGGTTTCGGTACTCACCAACGCACTCAGATTAAAAGGTTTCAAACCATAAAAAATATTTAACAAGGAGAAAAGATTATGAAGAAGAAAATTATTTTAGCCGGGGCAGCCCTATTATTGTTAGTGGTCCTATCCGGTTGTCAGCAGACTGATGTCGTCGGCAAAACCTCCATCACATCCTATGATGCGGTGCTACAGGCCATCCCCAACCAAATTGTCGAAGATGAGAATAATGGGGGCTGGGCACTATCGGCACCGGATGGAACCGCCCGTTTTATCTGGAGTAAGGATTACAGTAGCGGCACCCCGCACGATGTGATGCTGGAAGTTGATGCTAAACCATTCATCGCAGCCGGTCTTGATGTCACCAAGCTGCCCGCTGGAATGCTCGTGGATGACAAGATTATGGTCGGAACAATGCTGGGGGATGAAAAATTAACCTATAGTGGCGAAGTGACAGCCGCTGGCGTCTTATGAACAGCTTGTCAATCTGAAACGTGATCATATTAAATACCACACCGCCCTTGACCATTATGGGGTTGACATTGGTGATGGGAATATGTTTGAATGGGCTAAAGACCTGAGTACCAATGATAAAGACATTGTCTTTGTTTTAAATCCACAGCTCTTTATTGATGCCGGCGTTGATCCGGAAAAAGTTGAAGGCTGGGTTTTCGCCAAGGTCAGTGCCGAAGACGAAGATAAAAAACCAATTGAAGTGGATAAATTTTTAAAACCGTTTAATATTAAATAAACTAGAAAAAAAGAGGTGTACAAAATGGAAAGAATAATTTTAAATGTCGAAGGTATGTCGTGTGCTCACTGTGAAAGAGCTGTAAAAAATGCAGTTGGCCAACTCGATGGGGTTGAGCGTGTTATTGTCGATCTTACTGGAAAAACTGTGGCAATCGAATATGAACCGGGTAAATTAACCTTTGAGAGCTTTAAAACTGTCATTGAAGAAGAAGGATACCATGTGTCAGGAAAAATATAACTAATTCATAATTAGTTATGAACGAGGAGATTGCTATGGAACATAGCTTAAGAACAAAACTATCGTTGACGATTGCCCTGATTATGTTACTTACTGTTGCCTCGATCAGCTTTTTATCAAACATATTAATTGAAAAAGAATTCACTAATTATCTTACTATTCAACAAGAGAAACGAACTCAGGAAATAACAGATAGTTTGAGTCAGCAATATGATATGGATACCAAAACCTGGAACGCAGATTTTGTCCACACCATCGGGATGTATGCCCTTTATGACGGGTATATTGTCAAGGTTTATGATTTACAGAATCAGACGATCTGGGATGCGGAGACATGTGACATGTCCTTATGTACAGCAGTGATGGATGATATTTCACATCGCATGAATACGAAATATCCGCAAATGAATGGTGAATTTATGTCAAAAACCATCTCAATCACTAAGAATGGTAAAGTCATTGGAACGGCAGATGTCAGCTATTTTGGACCATACTTTTTAAGCGCAGATGATTTTCAGTTTTTGAATGCACTCAATACAGTATTAATCGGAATTGGCCTTTTCTCACTTGTTTTTTCGGTTATTGTCGGGTCAATCCTGGCTAAACGATTAAGTCGCCCAATCTTACATACGGTCACTGTAACAAAACAAATCTCTGAAGGTGATTACGATGTACGAATCACAGAAGTTTCAAAAACCAGGGAATTAAATGACCTCATTGTTGCTGTCAATCATTTAGCTGACTCATTGGGAAAACAGGAGTCACTAAGAAAACAGTTGACCGCTGATGTAGCTCATGAACTGCGAACCCCTCTTACATCGATTGGAACCCATATTGAAGCCATGATTGAAGGGGTATGGGAACCTACAAACGAACGCTTGAAAAGTTGCCATGATGAAATATTGCGCATAGGTAAAATTATACAGGATTTAGAGAATTTGGCAAAAGTTGAAAGTGATAATTTAAAGCTTGATAAAACACAGATCAATCTGAATGCGTTATCAGAAAAAGCAGTGGCGAACTTTGCCGCAGAAATCGATAAAAAGAAGTTGAACGTATCGATTGAGGGGGAAAGTTCAGACACATATGCTGATCAAAATAGAGTCAGCCAGGTGATCATTAATCTAGTTTCAAATGCTGTAAAATATACGCCAGAGCATGGTATCATTAAGATTTTTATTTCTGAAGATAAGCAGTTTGTTCGATTAAGTGTCAGTGATAACGGGATTGGGATACCTGAAGACGAACTCCCCTATGTTTTTGAGCGCTTTTATCGCGCTGATAAATCTAGAAATCGTATGACCGGTGGTTCAGGAATTGGACTGGCCATTGTTAAGTCAATCGTTACTGCCCACGGGGGAATGGTTGAGGCCGAAAGTCACTTAAACGAAGGCAGTAGTTTTGTTATCAAGCTGCCGAAAAATAAAATGGAATAGGAGTAAAAAAGATGGACAGATCATTTGAGCTTAAAATAGACAATGCAGTTTTAGACTACATACGAAAAAAAAGAAAGAGTAATTTAACACTAACCATCAGTTCTACAGGTGGCGGTTGCTGTCCAACTTTTGAGGTTTCTGAAGTTTCACTTGTAAAGCCAAATCGATTGGATGAATTTAATATATTTAAACAGAATGATGTCACCCTATATATCAGCAAAAATGCAAGGGTGATACGGTCGACACTGCATTTTATGCTTAAAAAGAATTTGATTGGGGCAACGATCCAAGTCGAAGGTTTAAGTCTGAAAAAACGGGATTAATGCTATCCATGCGAGTTACCCGTAGTATTAATGAGAAAAGTGTTTCAAGAAGCTTTTGTACACGTAATGATCGAAGACTTTGACACTCAACTGAGCACCTGGGAAGTATAGAGGTTTGGTAATAATGAACAATCAATTTAAAAAAGTACTTATTGTTGATGATGAACCCAAAATAATTGAGGTGGTAAAGTTTTTTCTGGAAAGTAAAGGCTTTACCGTCTTTACGGCGGAAAATGGTAAACAAGCCCTCGATATCTTTGACCGGGAAAACATTGCGCTCATCGTCTTAGACCTGATGCTTCCGGATATGACGGGCGAAGAAATGTGTATTCAGATCAGAAAAAAATCCCGGGTGCCGATTATTATGCTTACTGCAAAAATTGAAGAAGCAGACATGCTTAAAGGCTTAAATATCGGCGCAGATGATTATATTACGAAACCATTTAGTTTAAAAGCCCTAAATGCCAGAATTGAAGCAGTTCTGCGCCGATCAAGTGATGATCTGGTCCCGCTTTATAATAAAGCTTCTTTCAATGGCGGTGATTTGGAGGTTGATTTTGAAAGTCATCTGATCAAAAAGAATCAGGTGGAAATTAATCTTACTCCAAATGAGTATAAACTACTGACAGCTTTAATAAAATATCCCAGTAAGGTTTTTACCCGGGAGGATCTAATCAGAGTAGCGTTGGGTGATCAATTTGAAGGGTATGATCGGGCCGTGGATAGCCATATCAAGAACCTGCGTCAAAAAATAGAAAAGGATCCCAAAAATCCGGTCTATGTCCTGACAATTTACGGGATTGGTTATAAATTCGGGGGTGAAACCCCCGAAACATAAGTTATCAACTAAGTTTTTCCACGCCTTTGTGGTTAATTTAAAAAGCGAGATCCTTGATCACTTCGCCTGCTAAAATCAGACCCGCTACCGACGGAACAAAGGAAATGCTGCCGGGAATGGATCGTCGATCGGTACATTTTCGTTCAGTTCCTGGCGGACAAATACAATTGGAATGACAGCTGTTGGCTAAATTTTTTATTTGTTTAATCGGTTCTTCCGTTGAAAACACAACTTTTAAATGCTTGATCCGGCGTTTTTTGAGTTCTTTACGCATGATTTTGGCGACCGGACACATGCTGGTTTTGTAGATATCGGCAATCTTAAAAAGCGTCGGGTCTAATTTGTTTCCGGCACCCATACAACTGATGATGGGTGTTTTTGTGTTTTCTGTTTGGAGCACTAACCCAATTTTGGCCGAAATGGTATCGATGGCATCAACTACATATGAGTAGGAAGAGAAGTCAAATTTATCAGCGTTTTCAGGTAAAAAGAAGCATTGATGAACGTCGACCTGAGCATTGGGATTGATATCCAAAATCCGTTGTTTCATCACCTCAACCTTGTTTTGGCCTACGGTTTTTCGGGTGGCGATCATCTGGCGGTTGAGATTTGTCAAACAGACCTTATCGTCATCAATGAGATCAAATGAGCCAATGCCGCTGCGGGCAAGGGCTTCAGCAGTATAACTACCCACTCCGCCAATGCCAAAGATGGCAACGCGTGCCCGCGCCAGTTTTTCCATGGCATCCCCGCCAAGTAATAATTCAGTTCTTGAAAATTGGTTTAACATTAAAAATTCTCCGTTCAGATATTAATGGTTCATTTTTTTTTACTTTTATTTACAGAGTCAGCTATCATAATCATCTAAAAAATGATGTTTAACCCCATTTTGCTTATAGGAAATAATCGTATTGAGATTGACGTTCTCGACGCTTTTAAAAATATTGCTTTCAATATACGGGCTGGTTTGGCGGAATTTTTTCAGTAGCGTTTTCATTTCCTGACGCTTTGAGGCTCCGCCTTCGTTGTCTGATATCATACAATTTTCAGTAAAGCGGCAGGCACATTGAATAAATTGCAGGTCGTTATGCAACTTCCAGCTGATGATGGCCTCTTCCCGAATCAGATACATCGGTCGGATTAACTCCATATTCTCAAAATTGCTGCTTTTTAGTTTGGGCATCATGGTCTGTATCTGACCGCCGTAAAGCATGCCCATCAGGATCGTCTCTATGACATCGTCATAATGATGGCCCAGGGCGATTTTATTGCATCCCAATTCTTTGGCGTGATGATACAGATGACCCCGGCGCATCCGGGCACAGAGATAGCAGGGTGATTTTTCAATATCGGCCACTGAATCAAAAATCTGCGATTCGAAAACAGTTGCTTCAATATTCAACAGTTTCAGATTTTTTTTGATCATTTCCCGGTTGATCGGGTTATAGCCCGGATCCATTACCAGAAAAACCAGTTCAAATTCGAATTTATTGTGTTTCTTCAGTTCCTGGAATAGCTTGGCCATCAGCATGGAGTCTTTTCCGCCAGAGATGCATACCGCAATTTTATCGCCTTCCTGCACCAACTGATATTCATTGATGCCACTGGTAAAACGGCACCAGATACTGCTGCGATACTTCTTTTTTAAACTTTTTTCTATTTCTTGATAACGTTCCATGATAACTCCTACTTTTTAGTTAAACTTTTATAACAATAATCAAATATGTCCATAAACTCCTGCAATTCGCTGTCAGTGGTTAAATGGCAGAGACTGATCCGCCAAGAAGATCTGGCCAGATCCCTGCTTCCAGTGACCGTCAGAACCGATCGTGAGGGAGTACTGTCGGTGGAACAGGCTGATTTGATCGAAATGCAGACTTCCCGGTCGCTCAGTGCAGCCTGAAATGCTTGGGCCTTGACACCTTTGACACTGAGATTAAGAATGTGGGGAATCGAATGCTCAGTACTGTTCAAAGTTACCAGCGGATACGCTGATAACTGTTTTTTTAACCAGTCGTTTTTTACAGTAACCTGGGTCAGCCGTTCTTTCAGCTCAGCCATGCACAGTTCAAGGGCTAGCGCCGTTGCCCCGGCACCAGCGGTAAAAGGCGTGCCGCTGCGATAATAACTGGTGCTGGTGCCCCCATGGATTTGTGGTTCAAGGATCAGGCTTTCGCTTTTTAGCAGTACGCCCATGCCATTCAGGCCGAAAAACTTGTGGGGTGAAAAGGTAACCAGATCAATTTGATCTAAATGAATTGGTATTTTACCGACAGCCTGGGTGGCATCCACATGAAAAAAGCAATTGGGATAAGCGGCAACAATCGTTGCGATTGATGGGATCGGTTGACAGATTCCCAACTCGCTATCAACATAATTGATAGAGACCAGGATTGTATCTTCTCGAATTAATTCATTTAAATGATCCAGGTCAACAGTGCCATCTTTTCTGATCGACACCAGATCAATTTCATAACCAATCGATTGAAGCTGCTTGAGGCTGCCGCTGACTGACGCATGTTCCAGACAGGTAGAAATGATATGGCGGCCTACTTCACGATAATTTCTGGCAACACCCTTAATGGCCAGGTTATTGGCTTCAGTGGCTCCAGAGGTGTAGATAACCTCCGAAGTTGAACAATTCAGCAGATTTTTTATTTTGATAGTTGCTTGTTTAATCAATTGCTTAGCATTTTTCCCGGACAGATGGGTGCCGTTTGCATTACCAAAAGCAACTTGATTGATTTGGCAAAATAAATCAAGCACTTGGACATCAACTGGGGTGTCGGCAGCGTAATCTAAATATATCAAGTCGTAACTCCCTTCTAAAAAACCAAAACGGTTAATAACTTCTAAAATGACTCAAAAAAATACCCAGATGATTAGTATGAAATCACCAGGGAATTATCCAATTATACTACAAGAGACGTACATTAACAATTGAATATTTTTGTTTTAAGATTTATCTTGGTAACATAAAACAAAATACTGGCTCTGAAAAAAAGTATTGACAAGAAAATAAAAGGGAAATATAATAAAATCATATAGAAATAATATGATATAAATAATGAAAAGAGGTATCACGATGTCAAAAATTGCAAAAAATCTGACCGACCTGATTGGAAATACACCGCTGCTTGAACTATCAAATTATGAAAAGAATTTGGACTTAGAGGCAAAAATCGTAGCCAAACTGGAATACTTTAATCCCCTTTCTTCGGTTAAAGACCGAATTGGCTTTGCGATGATTGATGCAGCTGAAAAAGCAGGTTTGATCAACAAGGATTCAGTCATTATTGAGCCGACCAGTGGCAATACTGGTGTTGGTCTGGCTTTTGTTGCTGCAGCTAAAGGCTATCGTTTAATTTTAACCATGCCTGAGACAATGAGTATTGAACGACGAAATCTGGTTTCTGCGCTCGGCGCTGAACTGGTTTTGACCCCTGGTTCTCTGGGAATGAAGGGTGCTATTGCCAAGGCTCAGGAACTGGCGCAAAGCACCCCCAATGCCTTTGTGCCACAGCAATTCGAGAATCCAGCCAATCCTGAGATTCATCGAAAAACGACGGCGGTTGAGATTTGGGATGACACCGATGGGGAAGTCGATATTTTTGTTGCCGGAATTGGAACCGGTGGAACCATTACCGGGGTTGGCGAAGTTTTAAAAGAAAAGAAACCAGGGGTGAAAATTGTCGCCGTTGAGCCGGAAGCTTCTCCCGTTTTATCAGGTGGAAATCCTGGGCCACATAAAATTCAGGGAATTGGTGCCGGGTTTGTTCCAGGGGTACTCAATACCGCGGTATATGATGAAGTCATTAAGGTCAGTAATGAAAATGCGTTCCAGACCTCCAAAGAAATTGGTCGACGGGAAGGATTGTTGGTCGGTATTTCTTCTGGGGCTGCCATCTATGCAGCTACCGAATTGGCAAAACGACCAGAAAATAAAGGCAAAACGATTGTGGTTCTATTGCCAGACACTGGTGAACGTTATCTGTCAACGGGATTGTTTCAGTAATGAAAATTTCCACTAAGGGCAGGTATGCCTTGCGTTTAATGCTGGACCTGGCGATTAACAACACCGGGGAATACATTCCCATTAAGCGGATTGCTGAGCGCCAGGAGATTTCAGAAAAATATTTGGAACAGATCATTACCCAGATTTCACGAGCTGGCTTTGTTCGCAGCGTTCGTGGTTCTCAGGGCGGTTATCAGTTGGCCAGTCCCCCGGAAGATTATACCGTGGGGATGATTGTACGGTTACTAGAAGGTGAGTTGTCACCGGTTATTTTGAGTGATGAAGCGGGAGTTTATGAGCAAGCAGACCGTCATGTCACCGCAGATGTCTGGCAGGAAATCAAAGATGCCATTGATCAGGTAGTGGATAACATTACCTTGGCCGAACTGGTAAGACGCTATCACGAAAAAGGTAACTGTGAGTATTACATCTGATTCGGCTTATTTTGGTTTGTTATTTCGTAAATTCAAGAGCGGTGCGCTATAGTGTTTAATCATCAAGAATGAATTTAAAAAAAGACATGATTTGAAGCAGAGGCTTCAAATCATGTCTTTTTGCATAAAGAAGAAATCATATCAGTTTAGTGTAAAAAAATATTGACAAATGAAAAAGCATCTAATATAATAATCCTACCAAACATATAGGAGATGTATGTTAATCAAGGAGGAAATTATTAAATGTCTTTAAACAAACAGGAATTATTCGACAAACTGGCAGCGTCAATTGTAGACATGGATGAGGATTTAACCATTGAACTCAGTAATCAGGTGATCGCTGAAGGAATTGATGCCTATGAAGCTATCGTCAATGGACTGACCGTTGGGATGAATCAGGCAGGAAAATTATTTGATGAAGAAGAATACTTTGTACCCGAATTATTAATGTGCTCGGACGCCATGTATTCGGGTCTAAATATCCTAAAACCCCATATTAAGATTAACTCACACGAAACCAAACGAAAAGCCGTCATTGGCGTAATTGAAGGGGATACCCACGATATCGGAAAGAATCTGGTAAAGATTATGCTGGAAACCGGCGGCTATGATATTGTGGATCTGGGACGTGATGTTTCTCCAACTACTTTTGTGGAACGAGCTAAAGAAGAACAAGCTGAATTCATTTTCATTTCAACATTAATGACAACGACCATGGAAGGTATGAACGAGGTCGTCGAAATTTTAGTCGAAGAAAAAATAAGAGAAGACTATAAGGTCTTAATCGGTGGTGGTCCGGTTTCCCAATCCTATGCTGACAAGATTGGTGCCGATGGCTATGCAGAGAATGCTGCCGAAGCGGTAAAATTGGCGAACAACATTGTTGCCGCATATGGAAATGAGCTCTAAGAAAAAATTCACAAAAATACGCAAAGACGATTAAATTGGAGGAAATCATCTATGTCATTGATACAAAGAAATGAAGAAATAACATCACTGGAACGCGTTGTTCTGACTCTGCAACGAAAAGAAGTTGACCGGATTCCGGCGATTCCCCTGGTCTGCGGCGCTTCCTATCGGGTGATCGGATCACGTTATGATAAATGGTCTCAGGATGCCGAAATTGCGACCCAAAGTCTCCTGGCAGCCCAGGAACTAATCGGTCAGGATGCCTTTTTGCTGCTGGTCGACCTTTCTGTTGAAGCGGCTGACTTCGGCCAGGAACTAATTTTTCCTAAATTCAGTACCGCCTATCCTGATTTTAACAACCAGTATATAAAAACAGCTGGGGAATACGACAAGATCAAAAAAATTAACCCGAGAGAGACCACACGGATGAAGCAGGTTGTCGATACGGTCAGAGGTTTATCAGAAGCAAAAGGCAATGAAGTTGCCATCTTCGGATTTGTCTATGGCCCGCTGGGGGTTTTGTCGCAAATTAGAGGTCATAAGGAGCTGTTTGTGGATCTGATCAAACACCCGGAAGAAGTTCTGGGGGCAGTTGATGTTATCACCGATGTTCTTATTGAGTATGCTGTTGCTCAGATTGAAGCGGGGGCCCATTCCATTGTTATAGATCCCCTGTATTCATCAGGAACTGTTTTGAGAAACACAACCTGGGAAAAATTCGAAGGCCCATATCTAAAACGTCTTGCCGATGCGATTCGAGCGGCCGGTTCAGCAGTGGCCATCCACAATTGCGGTGGTGGTGTTTATTTTGAAGAAGTGATCAAGTGGTCTGATCCGGTGGCGATCTCGGTTGCTCACCCGGCCCATGGTGCCAAAGATTGGGAAGAACATGCCAAAACCTGGGGTGATAAGATTATCACCATCGGATATTCCGATCCCGCCGAAACCGGTCTCGTATTTACTGCCGATGAGGTATTGGAAGATGTCAAAAGGCAACTGGATTTATTTAAAAAACACAATGCCGGCTTTATCCTTTCTTCTGGCTGTGAGTTCCCGCCCAATGGTAATTTACTAAATGCAGCAGCAATGGTGGAAGCTTCCAGACGATACGGGCGTTGGTCGATAAAGTAATTTCCAAACAATAGGTCGAAGTAAAATAAATTCAACAGAACAATAAAAATGAATTAAATCCAAGTGATCAATGACAACAATTTAACCAAGATTGTTGTCATTGAGTTTATAAATGACTAGTTCAATGATTAACAGATAGGAAAGTGATCGTATGACAATACAAATTGATATTTTTTCTGGTTTTTTTGGTGCCGGTAAAACCACATTAATAAAGAAGCTGATCGATGAAAATGTGTATTCAAAAAAAATAACGCTGATTGAAAATGAGTTTGGCGAAATTCCAATCGATGGGGCATTTCTAAAAAAATACAACATTGAAATAAAGGAAATCAAGGCCGGGTGTATCTGCTGTTCTACCGTGATTGATTTTACCAATACTTTGCGAGAAATCATTAAATCGAAAGAAACAGAAAGAATCATCATTGAACCATCGGGGGTCGGTAAACTGTCGGAAATCGTCAAAATTGTCAAGATACTTGAGGAAGATAATGACATTCATCTCAATCTGGTGATTGCCGCCGTCGATGTGACCATGTATGAGGAATTCACCGAGCTGTTCAGTGAATTTTATGGGGATCAGATCATTCACGCCAGTACCATTCTCTTAAGTCGTACCCAGAACGTCGATGATGAGGGGTTAGGCAAGGTGGTTTCGAAAATACGGGAAATCAATGATACGGCATCGATTGTGACCACGCCCTGGGATGATTTGAGTGGCATTGAACTGATTGGGCTTTCTGAAGCGGATGGGCAACAAATTTCCCGGGACGAGGATTTAAGTGCGTTTGATCTGGAGTTTGACGATGATGACCACGATCACGATGATGACGATCATAATCATGATATTTTTACAAGCTGGGGCATCGAAACGCCAAAGATATTTCCGGTAACTCAATTAGAAAGTATCTTTGAAAGTTTGAAGGATGAGGCGATTTTTGGAAAAGTAGTCCGGTCAAAGGGCAAGGTTCAGATTGATGGGGTCAATTGGGTGGAGTTTGATTTTGTCCCCAATGCCCTGGAAATAAGAGCATCTGAACCTGATGAAATCGGGCGTATTACCGTAATTGGCCATGATCTGAATCAGGCCATTCTGGACACCGTTTTCTGATATGAACGTCAAAGTGATTGCCTGTGAGGTCATGCAGGCGGAAATAGAGAAATTGATGCCCATTCCGGAGCGGGATTTTGAATTTGTCTCGATGGACTTTCATTTATACCCCCAGAAACTAAAGGTCGAGCTCCAACGGCTTATTGATGCTTCCCAGAATTATCAAAAAATCATCCTGGCTTTTGGTTTGTGTGGTGGGGCAGCTAATGGTTTGATTTCTAAAGCCAGTGAACTGATTATTCCCAGAGTACATGATTGTATTTCGATCTTTATGTGCTCAGATACCTGTAGAGCCTGCGATTTTCAGAGTGAAATTGGAACCTTTTATCTCAGCAATGGCTGGATGATTACCGAAAAGAGCATTCTCGCAGACTATCGCCGAATTTATGATCGTTTGGGCGAAAAAAAGCCAAGCGGATGCTGGAAAAAATGTATGATGGCTATAAAAAAGTTTTGTTTATTGAAACATCGGCAGAACCCAAGGAAGAGGTAATTGAGCAATCCCGAGAAATTGCAAAGCTGTTTGAAGCCGAATATCAGACAGTTAAAGGTGAAATCGGCTTTATTGAAAAAATTATAACCGGTCCCTGGGATGAAGCCAATTTCATAACGCTGCTCCCAAGGCAGGAAATTAGAGAAGTGTATTTTTCAAAAAATGCTGGAAGAACGTGAAATTTCAAAAGACTATAGAAGCCTGAAAATAAAAAGAAATGAGGAATTTTAGATGAATGATTTAACCCCAAAGGAACGGATCATCCGTTCCTTAAATAAAGAATCTGTTGATCGGGCACCGGTTATCTGTCCCGGTGGGATGATGAATTCAGCCATCGTTGATGTAATGAATAAAACTGGCCACACCTTACCGGATGGCCATCACAATAGTCAATTGATGGCAGAAATTGCCAATGACGTTCAGGAGAACACTGGTTTTGAAAACTTCGGTATTCCCTTTTGCATGACCGTGGAAGCAGAGGTACTGGGCAGTGAAATTAATTATGGCACCCTGGCCTGTGAACCAAAAATACAAAAAGAAGTGTTTCCATCGGTTAAAGAAGTCATTTATCAGGACTTAGGCGCGATGGCAAAAAATAAGCGGGTTAATGCGATTATTGAAGCAACCTATCAGTTATCAAAAGAATATTCAGACATACCGGTATTTGGTAGTATCACCGGGCCGCTTAGTACCGCCGCATCACTGGTTGATCCGATTCCATTTTTAAAAGAACTCCGGAAGAATCCTGCCGAAGCCCATCGGGTGGTTGATTATGCCACCAATCATATCATTGAATTGGCTAAGCTGATGGTGGAAGGCGGCGCCAGTGTGATTACCATTGCTGATCCCACTGCCACCGGAGAAATCTTGGGACCTGCGATGTTTGATGAATATGCGGTGCGTTATCTCAACAAAATCATCGATGCGATTCATGAAACCAATACCCCGGTGATTGTTCACATTTGCGGAAAAATGAATGCGGTTAGAAAATTTGTGCCAGCAATTAAGTCCGATGCGATCAGTACTGATTCTTCGATTAGCTTGCGAAAATTGAAAGAAGACTATCCTGAATTAACCACCATGGGGAACCTAAGTACCTATCTGCTGGAATTTGGTGAAGCCGAAAAGGTTGCTAAGCAAACCGAAAAGCTTAAATTGGATGGCATTGATATTATTGCACCAGCTTGTGGCTTGAGTACCTCCACACCGCTGGTAAACATTACAGCAATGACGAATCGGGTAAAGGAGGCGTAACGAATTATGGTAAAAGTAAATTTTATCGGCGAAAACAAAGCTATTCTGGTGGAAAAAGGCACGACGATTTTAGCAGCGGCCCAAGAGTTGGGGATTGTTATTGAATCACCCTGTAATTCTGAAGGGGTTTGCGGTAAATGCAAGGTTAAGATTTCCGCAGCAAGTCTGAAAAATGTGGAGGAATACGGAAAACACCAACTACCAGAAGAGGAAAAAGAACAGGGATTTGTGCTTTCATGTCAGACCAGGGTGACTGGTCATGTCGATGTTAAGGCCGTTGCTAAAAACCGTAACAAAACACTGCAAATATTAAACCATGGTCAGAGCTTTGATATTGACGTCAATAGTTTTATTAAAAAAGAATATACCGGCAATGGCAAGACTATTGTAACTGCCGGCGGCCAGATTTTAGGTGAGGAAGAAGGGGATACAGCAGCCCAGAATTATGGCGTCGTTGTTGATATCGGAACCACCACGCTGGTGGCAACACTGGTCAATATTAACACCGGTGAAGAATTGCACTCCGTCTCAGCACTAAACCCCCAAAGCCTGCATGCCCAGGATGTTTTGTCACGGATTAAATTTGCTTCTGATGAAAAAGGGCTGGATTCGATGTACTCAATGATTATTAAGGAATTGAACAAGCTGATTGAAAAAGCAGCCAGCCATACCGGTGTTTTACAAAAGCATATCTATGAAGTAATTTTCAGCGGAAATACCTGTATGATTCATCTGGCTGCCAACGTAAATCCTTATTCTCTGGGTAAATACCCCTATACTCCAGCCATTACAGGGGGAAGTAGCTTAAGTTACGAAGAACATCTCCTTGATATTTCCACACTGGGATCAATTTATCTGCCGCCGATTATTTCTTCCTTTGTGGGGCCAGATATCACCTCCGGTGTTTTAGCGACCCGGCTACAGGATAAAGAACAGGTTACTTTATTTGTCGATATCGGCACCAATGGTGAGATGGTTTTGTCTGATCATGGCGCATTAACGGCGACTTCCACCGCCGCCGGACCGGCATTTGAGGGAATGAATATTTCATATGGAATGCGGGCCGAAAAAGGCGCGATCGAGTATTTCGAAATTGACGATCACGGTGAGATTGACATCCGGACCATTGAAGATGGCGAAGCCATTGGGATCTGTGGTAGCGGTCTGTTGGACATTGTGGGGGAACTGGTGGTCCATAAGGTTATCGACAAACGGGGCCGACTGGCAGCTCCGGATAACGCCGACTTGAAACAGAACCTGAGAAACAGACTGGTGAAAATCGATGGGAAGATAGCCTTTGAAGTTGCCAGTGGGGTATACCTCTCGCAAAAAGATATCCGGCAGGTGCAGTTGGCAAAGGGAGCGGTACGGGCAGGCATTGAGTTTTTAATGGATGCCAA
Source organism: Acetobacterium wieringae (assembly GCF_023700225.1). NCBI lineage: Bacteria > Bacillati > Bacillota > Clostridia > Eubacteriales > Eubacteriaceae > Acetobacterium > Acetobacterium wieringae. The sequence goes on along the minus strand of NZ_CP097897.1, from coordinate 2,368,779 downwards.
AGAACTGCGGCCTGAGGATGTTGACGAGATTCAAATTGCTGGTTCTTTCGGCTTTCATCTGCGGGCCAAGAGCCTGATAAATATCGGGCTGCTACCAAAAGAATTTGAAGGCAAAATTGACTTTGTCGGCAACACGTCAAAATCCGGAGGACTGGCTTTTTTACTCAATCAGAAATATCGCGATGAGATGGAAAGCCTGGTCAATGAGATTGATGTCATTGAATTGTCCAATGGTGAAAACTTTGATCGGATTTTTGTTGACTGTCTGTCTTTCGACAAGAAGAGTGCCTGAGCTCAAGTAAATTAATGAATACAGAAAAAACTGTTTCCAAGGTTCAACTGACAAGTGGATTGTGCATGGAAACAGTTTTTTACTATTAAAACCGCAAGGGATTTTGAGTTACTCCTCCGGACGATACGACTGATGGAAGAATTTGGATTATCCAGATATTAAAAAATGAGGTCTGCAGAAGTCGAAGCGCTTTGGTCAGCAGTTACGATCAAATGTTTATCGATCAATCAGATCGGAATTATTTGTTATAAATATAAAAAACCAGTTGACAAATAGCTGAAGATACGTTATATTTGTTTCATATTAAACACATAGGATATATATGTAATATATTTTTAAAGGAGGCAAAGCAATATGTTGAAAAATGAATTATGCACTTTATCTGGGAGAAATTTTTCCATGTGTTGCAATAGCACCGACTATCGGAACTATTGCTAAGCATAATGAGATATTGCATTTGTCATTCCATTTAATGGCATTTGAATATTTCTTAAGAAAGGAGCTGCATCATTGAGTAAGTCAAAAAAGAGTTTTTTCAAAAGAATATTCAAAAACAATGAAAAAAATGACCAACAAAAGAATTTAACAGATCAAAATAAAGATAATTTAGAAAGAAATGAGAGGTTGACAAACGTGAGCGAAAGAAAATTAGGATTCGATACATTACAGGTCCATGCAGGACAGACCCCAGACCCAGTAACCGGAGCAAGAGCTGTTCCTATTTATCAGACAACTTCATATGTATTTAAAGACACGGCCCAGGCAGAAGGTCGCTTTGCATTAACGGATGCTGGTAATATCTACAGTCGTTTAACTAACCCGACTACTGATGCATTTGAACAACGGGTTGCCGCCTTAGAGGGTGGTTCAGCCGGACTGGCAACAGCTTCTGGGGTCGCGGCGATTACCTATGCCATTCAAAATATTGCCAGTGCTGGAGACGAAATAGTCTCAGCCAGTACTCTTTACGGCGGAACCTATCATCTTTTTGCTGAAACACTACCTAAATTTGGTATCAATACAATCTTTGTCGATCCGGATGATCCGGAAAATTTCAGAAAAGCCATCACTGATAAAACCAAAGCATTGTTTATTGAAACCCTCGGAAATCCTGGCATTAACGTCATTGATTTTGATGCAGTTGGCAAGATCGCAGCTGAAAATAAAATTCCTTTAATCGTTGATAATACCTTTGCCACCCCATATTTATTCAAACCACTGGAACACGGTGCCAACGTCGTTGTTCATTCAGCGACCAAATTTATTGGCGGTCATGGAACATCCATCGGCGGAATTATTGTTGATGGTGGCAACTTTGACTGGACCAGTGGAAAATTCCCGGATTTCACAACACCGGACAAAAGCTACAATGGCATCAATTTTGCAGATTTGGGCCCGATTGCCTATGCAGTTAAGATTCGCGCTCAATTGTTGAGAGATACCGGAGCTTCATTATCGCCATTTAATTCCTTCCTGTTTTTACAGGGACTGGAGTCTTTATCCTTAAGAGTGCAAAAGCATGTTGATAATACTAAAAAAATTGTCGAATTCCTGGAAAATCATCCCAAAGTCAAAAAAGTAAATTATCCTGGACTCAAATCAAATAAGTATTACGAGCTGGGTCAAAAATATCTGCCATTGGGAGCCGGTTCCATCTTTACATTTTCCATTGATGGTACGATTGATCAGGCTAAAAAGTTCATTGACAGTCTGGAAATTTTCTCACTTTTGGCGAATGTTGCCGATGCAAAATCCCTGGTTATTCATCCAGCTTCGACTACCCATCAACAGTTAAGTCCTGAAGAACAGGCAGCGGTTGGATTTGCTCCGGATGTGATCCGTCTATCAATTGGGGTTGAAGATGCGAATGATTTAATTTACGATATTGAACAGGCTTTGGAAAAAGCGCTGCAATAATAATTCCTCTTCAAAAAAATTGATTTTATAACTGTAAGAATGGACATCTGCTGTTATTGACAAGGCAGCAGATGTTTTCTTTTCGGGCTGATTAGATTTTCAAATATTTACAAAGAATCCTTAACGATAAATGAATTGAGGTGTCACTATGCCAATTTGTGTAAAAGAAGGTTTACCGGCCATTGAGACCCTTGCCAGGGAAGATATTTTTATCATGACTGATAAACGGGCGACGCATCAGGATATTCGGGTGCTTAATCTATTGATTGTCAACCTCATGCCAACAGTGATTGCAACCGAAACTCAACTGCTTCGTTTGCTCAGCAACACCGCACTCCAGTTGAATGTCGAATTCTTAAAAATTTCTGACCAGATGACTGGCGATAAAACTGTAGATCATTTTAAACAGTTTTATCACAGTTTTGAAGAAATAAAAAATAACCACTACGACGGTATCATAATTACAGGGGCACCGGTTGAAAAACAAGAGTTCGAAGCGGTTGCTTACTGGCAGGAGTTGTGTGACGTGTTGGAATGGGCTAAAACGCATGTTTTTTCTTCACTCTATATTTGCTGGGGGGCTCAGGCGGCACTCTATTATCATTATGGTATCAAAAAGTCTGTCCCGTCGGCTAAGATTTCCGGAGTTTATGCGCATGATGTAAATAATCGTCGACATCCCATTGTCAGGGGATTTGATGATTTCTTTTATGCTCCGCATTCCCATTATACAGCGATCGCCCGGGAAGATGTGCGGGCTATACCACAGTTGGAAATACTGGCTGAATCGGCGGAAGCAGGTGTCTATTTGATTTCCGATATTACGAATCGGCAATTGTTTGTTACCGGTCACTGTGAGTATGATCGGGTAACTTTAAAAAATGAATACATACGGGATTATTTACAGGGTTTAAAACCAGATGTACCAAAAAATTATCAGCTGAAAGGCGAATTGGGGATATCGGATCAGACGACCTGGAGTAGCCATGCTACCCTATTGTTTGCCAATTGGCTGAATTATTACGTTTATCAGCAAACACCCTATCATTTAAAGGAGTTGAGTTTTTGACACATAAAGAGATAATACTTGCAGGGATAGCCCTTAAGAAGACCCCGCGGCTTCCTGCTATGATCCTTTCGAGCGGGGTTTGGACAGATTATCGCAATGGTTTGACCCTTCAGGATGTGATGATCGGACAACCGCAAAAAATTGCCCAGACGATTATTGATGACAACAAAAAAGTTGGCTCAGATGTAGTTTGGGTTGCTGCTGATTGTAGCAATGTGATTGTCAAAGCTCTTGGGGGAAAATGCACCTTTAATCTGCTGGGAGAAGCATCTACGATCGATGAGCCCCTGGTTACCCGACCCGAAGATGTTGATCAGTTAAGGTTAGAGGATTTGGAGAATTCCCGGGAGATTGCTAACCTGCTGGAAACAGCCAGAATTGTTGTTGGTGAAATTGGTGACGAGTACCTGGTGGCAGTCAGTCAATGGGGTGCATTTACCCTGGCTGGGCAGCTGCTGGGGATGGATAATATGATGAAGACAGCCTTAAAGGATAAACCGGGACTAAACCATATCATGGAATTTACGGAGAGACTCCTGTTAAAATACTGGAATTTGTTCATAGATGCCGGAGTCGAAATGGTCAATCAGGCTGAGCCGCTATCATCCGGCGATGTCATTTCAGCAAAGCTATTCAGAGAAGCATCTTTTCCCCGCATCAAGTCGGCCAATCTGGCTATTACCAAACGAATCAGCACCCGATCTCTGCACATCTGTGGCAATACGACCAAGGTTCTTGACTTAATTCCCGAGACCGGAGCCAATTTATTTTCGATGGACTACAAGGTCAATTTAAACGTAGCCAGCGAAAAACTGTCCGGGAAACTGGCCTATGGCGGCCAGCTGGATCCAATCCGGGTGTTATTGGAGGGAACCCCGGCAGAAATTGAAGCAGAGTCAATAAGCTGCATCAGAGATGGCGGAGCAGTAGGGTTTGTGTTGATTCCGGGTTGCGATATTGCACCGCAAACCAAACTTGAAAATGTTCAGACAATGATTCAGACGGCGCATCATTTTGATGTGACAGAAATATATTAAAAAGTTTGAAGGAGACAAGCATGAGTAAGTATAGTAATTTAAATTCACAGTTGATCCACGGCGGTATTGATGGCGATGAAAAAACCGGAGCCGTAAATGTGCCTATTTTTCAGACCTCCACCTATAAGCAGGATGGACTGGGAAAAGATCGGGGTTACGAATATTCCCGATCGGGTAATCCCACCCGGGAGGCTCTGGAAGCCCTGATTGCCGAATTGGAGGGGGGAATCGCCAGCTTTGCCTTTGCGTCTGGCATGGCAGCCACCACGGCGGTACTCAATCTTTTTAAAACTGGTGACAAAGTAATTATTTCCAGTAATGTCTATGGCGGTACCTTTCGGGTGCTCGATAAGGTCTTTAATAACTTTGGATTAACCTATGAAATTGTAGAAACAGCCGATCTTAAGCTGCTTGAAGACAGTTTGACCGAAGACGTTAAAGCAATTTTTATCGAAAGTCCGGCCAATCCACTCCTTACCATTACCGATATTGCGGCGGTAGCAAAGATTGCCAGAAAGCATGGCGTTTTAAGTATTGTCGACAATACCTTTATGACTCCCTATCTTCAAAGACCGATTGCCTTAGGGGTTGATATTGTTGTTCATAGTGCGACAAAATACCTGGGTGGTCATAGTGACTTAATTGCCGGTCTGGCGGTTGTCAATGACGAAGCCCTGGCAGAACGGCTTTGGTTTATTCAAAATGCCACTGGCGGGGTATTGCAGCCCTTTGATTCGTTTTTGTTGATACGGGGCATTAAAACTTTGGGTGTGCGAATGGATCGACATATTGAGAATGCTACATTCATTGCCGAGGCGTTACAAAAAACGCCTGGGGTTAAGGCCATTTACTATCCCGGCTTACCGGATGGTCAGGGGTATGCGATCAATAAAAAACAGGCTGACGGACCAGGTGGGATGCTCTCCTTTGAGCTGGATGAAAAGTATAATATTAATAAATTTGTGGAGTCGCTGAAGTTAATAACCCTGGCCGAAAGTCTGGGCGGCGTTGAATCCCTGGTTTGCCATCCTTCCAGTATGACCCATGCATCGATTCCCTATGAAATCCGGCAAAAAGTCGGCATTGTTGAAAACCTGATTCGTATCTCGGTTGGGATTGAGGATAAACACGATATTTTAGCGGATTTGGAACAGGCATTTGCGAAAAGTTTAGAGGCATAAGATGGCGTATTATAATGATATCAGAGAATTGATTGGCAATACGCCAATGGTGAAGCTTAACCAGTTTCAGGTCAAAAAAGGGGTGAATATTTTTGCCAAACTGGAACTCTGGAATCCTGGCGGCAGCGTCAAAGATCGGATTGGGGTAGCGATGATTGAAGATGCCGAAAAAAAAGGGTTACTTAAACCAGGTGGCACAATCATTGAAGGCACCGCCGGGAACACGGGTCTCGGCGTGGCCCTGGCCGCCATCAATCGCGGTTATCGGGTAATCTTTGTGGTGCCAACTAAATTTTCAGTGGAAAAACAGACACTGATGCGGGCCTATGGCGGAGAAATTGTGAACACACCCCGGGAACTGGGAATGCAAGGAGCTACGAATAAGGCCCGGGAGTTGCTGAAGTCAATTCCCGATGCTATTTCGCTACAGCAGTTTGAAAATTCATCTAATCCAGGTATTCATTACGACACCACGGGGCCGGAAATTTTTAATGATCTCGACGGAAACATTGATTATCTGGTGGCTGGTGCTGGCAGTGGCGGCACCTATTCCGGGGTGGTGCGTTATTTGAAAGAAAAAAATCCCAACATCAAAGGGATTTTAGCAGATCCCTACGGTTCAATCATGGGCGGCGGGACAGCCGGTTGCTATGATATTGAAGGGATAGGCAACGACTTTATTGCCAACACAATGGATATGACCCTGGTTGACGAGGTTATCAAAGTGGATGATCGAACCGCCTTCGATTTGGTGCGATTACTGGCAAAAAAAGAGGGCATTATTGCCGGAACTTCATCTGGAGCAGCACTCTACGGGGCACTCAAACTGACAGAAAAAATTGAGCAAGGCAATATTGTTGTGATCTTTCCTGATCGTGGCGACCGTTATTTCAGTAAGAATTTGTATGAGTAGGGAATCAAGATAAAAAAAGTGATTTTAGCTTTAATTTATAAAGCTTCGGTTAGATGATTCGAACCGAAGCTTTTTGTACTCCTAAGTTGTTTGTTAATGATGCAACGGCTGTGATTGGGATAAATGGTTAGGGCATCCCTGACAGGTAGTTTTCTGGCAATGGTCGGCAAGAATTTTCTGTAGAGCGCAGGCACTACTGCTGTGGGAACGGACAATTGCAGCCCCGGTTTTTTCGCCGCTTTTGATAGCATTGTGAATCATCTTGTGCGATACCGTATTGGTAAAAAGTACGAGTAGGTCGGGGCTGCCAATGACATTTTTCATATCTGCTGGCATTTGGGTAAAAACCTTAACCTTATATTGATAGCTTTTGCATATTTCTTTATATTTGCATACCATTCGGTCATGCCCTCCAATAATAACAATCCCCATAATTCAAACCTCATCATATTATTCATATAAATATTATATGAATAATATGATATCATAAATCGGACAGCTGTTCAAGGATTTATCGATAATTGTTAAAAATTAGTTAACAACAATTATTAAAAAAACAGCGTCGCAATTTAGCACATCAAGTATTTAAATCAAGTGTTTAGTTGTCAAGGCGATCATCTTCACAGACAAATGAAAAGGAGCCAAGTTCATGGATACTCGGATCTTGACCGCATAATGAACAGCTTGGATCTTTTTTAAAACTAAAAAGATCAAATGAGGTTGCCAGGGTGTCAATCATTAAAAGACGTCCGGTTAAATTGGGAGTGAGACCAAGCAATTGTTTTATCGCTTCAACGGCCTGGAGTACTCCAATCACCCCGGGCACCGGGCCTAACACACCGGTTTCAGAGCAACTGCCAGCAGTCTGACCATCAGCTTGAGGAAACAGACAGCGAAAACAAGGGCCGTCATCAGGAATCAAGGCGGTTGCCTGGCCGTAATATGACAAGGCACCAGCTTCAATCAGCGGCTTATTTTCCAGATAACAGGCATCGTTGAGCAGATAACGGGTTGGCAGATTATCCAGACCGTCAATGACCAAATCATGCTGGCCAATTAAGGTCCGGGCATTTTCAGTACTGAGAGCTTCGGGATAAAGCGTTATATTCAGCTTGGGATTAATTGACTTAAGGGCGATCCGGGCCGATTCAACTTTTAACAGACCGATTCGGGAACTGGAATGGAGGATCTGGCGATTCAGATTACTGATTTCAACCTGGTCAAAATCGATCAGGCTCAGGTGAGTAAGTCCAGCCTTGGCGAGAACCAGATTGGCCGGACAGCCCAGGCCTCCAGCTCCGACGGTTAAAATTCGGGCGGATCTAAGCTTGTTCATATCAATCGCTTGCGATAAATCCATGGGCGGACAAAGGGTCTGACTGGTGGTAAACTGATTATCAAAAATTAGGCTGATCAAGTCATAATAAAAGCCTGCTGTCTGCTGCTCGCCAATATTCAGACAGGCTTTAGCCAATTCGATTGGCAGCAGGGTGCCTGAAAAGGCGGTACTGAGATCAGATCCAAGTATATTTAATTCATGAGTTATGGCTTGATGATCGGCAAAACCCTTATTTTGCAGGGCGTCTAGAAATAGCTTCATGGCGGCCTGATCGTGACAATAGTTGAAGCATCCCTGCCAGGCGTCACAAACTGAAACTAGGGTCGGTGTAAAGGCTCTGGTGAGAGAATCACTGAGAAGCGATTCTGCCAGCTTGCGGCAAAAGCGGTTGTTTCCCTGGATCAGGTTAAAATCAGCAGGCGTCGTGACGGTTTTAACCAACTGGAGGGTGATATCCGGGTTTAGATCCCGCAAGTTTTCACAAACGGGTTCCCAATTGTCCGGGTTACCAAGAAAGCAGTCAATCTGACCAATGCCCATGGCAACCAGGTAACGAAGCAGCAGGTCGGCGATCTTAAGATCTGGAGCACAAACCAGTATTTTTGTCGTCAGCAGTTTTTTTGGCCAGCACCGCCGATGTCTGGCATAATGATCTGGCGCAGATAGCGTTTAATCTGGGCAGGGTCGGTTAATCCTTCGGTTGGAGCCTGATTCCCGTTGGGGGAAGGGTCTTGATCAGTCGCTTCGATCCTCTTGATTGCTGCTCCTTGCTGCTGATAGTTTTGGATGGCATCATGGAGGGCATCAGCGGCGATGTTTGAGCACAGTAGCTTTTCAGGTGGCAAACCGCCAAGTGCAGTAGCGACATCAGCATTGGTAATTTTAAGGGCTGCGGCAAGAGTTTTTCCATTGGCCATTACGGTAAGCATGCTACTGGCGGCAATGGCTGCACCGCAACCGAAGGTTTTAAAACGCACCCCTGTCAATCGCTGATTTGCAACTTTTATATAGATTGTAATTTTATCACCATCAATTGGGTTACCGGCGTGACCCACGCCATCTGGTGTGGCAAAATCGCCAACATTACGGGGATTGGAAAAATGATCGAGTACTATCTCGTTGTACATGGGATACCTCCTCTACTTATATCATAATTATACTATGGAATTAATATGATATACAACTGAATTGATTAATCTTAAGAAAAAAGAAAAATTCCATTGATGGGCTTTATTGATATGATAGAATAGACATAGTGAATCATCTTGACATTAACAGGCGAATCGGTTAGTATTTACTAAACATACTTAATCACTATGAATTGATATAAGAATGGAGAATGATATGGATTTTGAAACATTATGCATCCATGGTAACAATAATAAATTCGATAACACTGGGGCCATTAGTGTCCCGATTTTTCAGACAGCTATCTTTGCCCATCCTGGGGTTGGCGAGAGTACTGGTTATGATTATACCAGACAACAAAACCCCACCCGGGAGCATCTCGAAAATATCCTGACCCGGATGGAAGAAGGCGTTGATGCGATGGCTTTTTCATCGGGGATGGCAGCCATCAGCGCAGTGATGGAAATTTTTTCCCCGGGGGATCACATCATCGCCTCGGACGATCTTTACGGTGGTTCCCATCGGCTTTTTCATCACATTTCGATTAAGAATGGAATCAGCTTTGATCTGGTTGACACTACCGATCTTTCGTTAATCGAGCCGCTGATCAGACCCAATACCAGAGCTTTATTTATTGAAACGCCGACCAACCCGATGATGCAGGTCACCGATCTGGCAGGTGTAGCCGAAATTGCCCGCAAACATCAGTTGCTGTTAATGGTTGACAACACCTTTCTGACTCCATATTTTCAGAAACCGCTGAAATTAGGTGCCGACATTGTTATTCATAGCGGCACCAAATATTTAGGGGGTCATAATGATACCATTGCCGGTTTTGTAGTCACCCGGGATAAAACCTTGGCTGACAAGCTGCGCTTTATTTTTAAAACGACCGGTGCAGGGTTAGCACCGTTTGACAGCTGGTTATTAATTCGGGGAATCAAGACCTTACCGATTCGGATGGATCGACAACAGCAAAATGCTGGTGTGATTGCCAGGTGGTTATGTCAACAGGAACGCATTAAGGCAGTCCATTATGTAGGTCTTGAAAGCCATCCCAGCTATGAGATTTCGAAACGTCAGGCGACGGGTTTTGGCGGGATGATCTCTTTTGAAGTGGACAGTGAAAAAACGGCTCACCATATTCTGGAAGGAGTAAAACTGATTCAGTATGCTGAAAGTCTGGGCGGAGTTGAGAGCTTAATCACCTATCCGATGTTGCAGACCCACGGCGATATTCCAGAAGAGCAGCGGGAAGCCAAGGGGATTAACAATCGCCTGCTGCGCTTATCGGTTGGAATTGAAAGTGTAAATGACCTGATCGATGAGCTTGACCGGGTCCTAAAGGAGGCTGTCCATTGAAGTATAACTTTGACGAAATTATCACCCGGGATAATACCAATTCCATCAAGTATGACTTTGCCCATCGGCGTGGCATGCCGGAGGGGCTTTTGCCACTCTGGGTAGCTGATATGGATTTTAAGACCCCAGCCCCGGTTGTCGAGGCTCTGGTTGAAAAGAGCAAGCATGGTATTTTTGGATATTCAGAAAGCGGCCAGGATTATTTCTTTATCTTGAAGGAATGGTTTAAAAGCCGGTTTGGCTGGAATATTCAGCCGGATTGGCTGGTGACCACCCCCGGAGTGGTTTACGCCATTGCTACTGCCATCCGGGCGCTGACTAATGCAGGTGACAGCATCATTATTCAGCAACCTGTTTATTATCCTTTTGCCGAAATGATCACAATCAATGAGCGGAATCTGGTGGTGAACCAGTTAGTTTATGAGGAAGGCCGCTACCGCATTGATTTTGACGACTTTGAAAAAAAGATTGTAGAAAATGATGTCAAGTTGTTTATTCTCTGCAATCCCCATAACCCGGTGGGGCGGGTTTGGACCTATGCAGAGTTGACCCGCCTGGGCGATATCTGCTTAAAATATGGGGTTATCGTCATTGCTGATGAAATTCATCAGGATTTTGTTTACCCGGGCTTTAAACATCTGGTTTTTGCCAATTTGAAGCCGGAATATTCAAGTAATACCATTACCTGCACCGCCCCCAGCAAGACCTTTAATCTGGCTGGGCTTCAGGTTTCCAATATTTTTATCGAGAACCGGGAGATCCGCAAAAAGTTTAGAAAAGAAATGCATAAAGGCGGTTATAATGAGATCAGTATTATGGGCATTGTCGCCTGTGCGTACGCCTATTCAAAGGGTCAGAAATGGCTGGAGGAATTAAAGGATTATTTATTTGATAACTTAAGCTTTGTTAGAACGTACCTGGCAGAGCGGCTGCCCCAGGTAAAACTGATTGAACCGGAAGGAACCTATCTGATCTGGCTGGATTTTAGTGAACTGGGCCTTAGCAATTCGGAATTGGAAGATTTAATTATCAACCGGGCGGGGCTTTGGCTCGACGCCGGGACGATGTTTGGCGCTGGTGGCGAGGGCTTTCAGCGTATCAATATGGCGGCACCCCGGTTGATTCTGGAGCAGGCCCTTAATCAGCTGGAAAAGGCCATCAAAAATGACGTGTAAAACCAAATAAATAGCGAAATAAAAAGGCAGAGACTTCTAAAAAGAATGTCTCTGCCATTTTTGTTTAAGATCGGCCAAACGGTTCAGAGCCTCATAGAGGGTTGCTTCTTTTTTGGCAAAATGCAGGCGGATCAGGTGATTGACATCTTCCCTGAAAAAAGTAGAGCCGGGGACAGCTCCAACGCCGACATGTTCGGCTAACCAGGTGCAAAAAGCCAGATCATCATCGGCTTTATAGGGGGATACGTCAATCATCACATAATAAGCACCCTGGGGTGTACTATAGCCAAGACCGATATCATTAAGACCATTTAAAAAGAGCTGTCTTTTGGCAGTATAGTGTTTGCGTAAATCAAGATAATAATCATCACCAAATTGTAGACCAACGGTGGCAGCTTCCTGGAGTGGTGCCGCCGCACCGACGGTTAAGAAATCATGAACTTTTTTAGCGACATCAATAATCGTTTCCGGAGCGATGATATAGCCTAACCGCCAGCCGGTGATGGAATAGGTCTTCGATAAAGAACTGCAGGAAATGGTGCGCTCAAACATACCCGGTAAAGAAGCCAGATAAATGTGTTCATGGGGTTCGTAAACAATATGTTCATAAACTTCATCGGTGATCACATAGGTATCATATTTTTTAGCCAAATCAGCAATAATCGTCAGTTCTTCCCGGTTAAACACCTTGCCGGTGGGGTTGGAAGGGTTGCACAGAATCAGTGCTTTGGGATCCTGTTTAAAGGCGGCTTCCAATTCATCGGTATTGAAGTTAAACTCAGGTGGATGAAGGGGGACATAGATCGGAACAGCACCGGATAAAATGGTATCCGCCCCATAGTTCTCATAGAAAGGTGAGAAAACGATGACCTTATCACCGGGATTAGCGACGGTCATCATGGCGGCCATCATCGCCTCGGTGCTGCCACAGGTCACGACAATTTCGGTTTCCGGATTAATTGATCGGCCCATTAACCGGCTCTGTTTTTGTGCCAGGGCTTCCCGGAAATTTTGCGCCCCGCAGGTAATCGAATATTGATGAGGCCCCTGACGGGAAGCTTTTTCCAGAGCCTCAAGAATTGGTTTCGGTGGATCAAAGTCAGGAAATCCCTGGGACAGGTTGACCGCATTATACTGATTGGAAATACGGGTCATCCGTCGGATTACAGAATCGGTAAAGTCAGCAGTTCGGTTACTCAGTGGTTTCATCATGCACCTTCTTTAAATTTCATAGATTAAGGTTCGCTCATCGATTAAGCGTTTTGCCTTATGAGTCGCCCGCTCCAAATCACCATCGTTTAAGATTGTGACATCACCAGGTTTTACACCTAACCGGGTTTTTAGCGCAGCAGCCACCCGTTCTTTTAATACTTCATCCGGTTCATTGTTGTCATCGGATTTTTCGATTTCCAGCCGATATTTAACCGAATGATTTTGTTCATATAAACGAATCAGGTATTCGCCGGTAATTCCTTCAGTTCCCCGGATAACAAACTCAATATCACTGGGGAAAACATTAACCCCAGAGACAATAAACATGTCATCCAATCGGCCATGAATTTTAATGCGGGCGTGGGTTCGCCCACAACTGCAGGGTTTGCGGTTGACTGAGCCAATATCACCGGTTTTGAAACGGATCAGTGGTCGGGCTTTTTTACGCAGGGTGGTGTAGACGAGTTCACCCCGTTCACCATCAGGTAAGGGTGCTCCGGTTTTTACATCCAGGACTTCAACCAGGATATGATCTTCAGCGATATGGAGGCCATCTTTGGCTTCGCACATCCCGGCACAGGCCCCGAAGATATCTGATAAGCCAAAAAAGTCATACAGCTCGGCATTCCAGACTTTTTCGATGGTTTCCCGGGTAGTTCCAATCGACCCACCGGGCTCGCCGGCTACAATAATAGTACGAATGGCCAGATCCTTGGCCGGGTCAATCCCCATTTTAAGGGCTGTTTCGCCGAGATACAAAGCATAAGATGGAGTTGTCCAGATAATCGTCGGTTGGAATTCTTTTAAAATAAAAAGCAGCCGTTCCGATGGCACAGTTCCGGCCCAGATACAAAGGGCTCCCAAATTCTGGGCCCCGATGACATCTGGTCCGCCCACAAATAATGAAAAGTTCAGAGCATGAACATAACGATCATGTTTGCGCATCCCGGCAGCGTAAAACAGGCGGCTTTCGACATCCTGCCATTCGTCAAAATCCTGTTTGGTAAAGGGACTAAGGGTCGGAACCCCGGTTGAGCCGCTGGAAGCTGATACAAAAACCACGTCATCTTCAGAAACGGCAATCATGTCGCCTAAGAGACCACCTTTTGCCTGCTGTTCCCGTTGGGTGGCCTTATTGGTAAACGGAAATTTTTGAATATCTTCGAGCTGATTAAAATCAGCTGGGGTCAGTCCGGCCGCATCAAAGGCTTCTTTATAATAAGCAGAATTGCTGTAGGCAAATGTCAGCATTTCCTTTAATTCGCGACGCTGTAAGTCTTCCAGATCTGCTCGTGGCAGGGTTTCTATTTTTTCGTCCCAATATTTTTTCTCGCTCATAATTCCTCCTTGGTGGTATTCCAATTTTTTCGTATCAACTCCCATTTGGCATCCCGTTGTGAGGACAGTATTTCAATATCAACATAGTTTAAATGTTTAAAGCGTCCCTGGGATAGCAGATAATCTTTAATTGACGAAAATTCATGGGGGTTTTTATTCAGTTTAAACTGTCCGTTTTCATATTCGGCCAGGTACCACAAACCGCAATCCATCATTTTTCTGGCGATATCAATCGTTTCATTGACGGGAATTCCCCAACCAATTGGGCAGGGGGCGACCACATGGATGTAGGCCGTGCCTTTTATTTTAGAAGCTTTTTCAATCTTATTGATAAAATCGGGAAGATTCCCGATACTGGCAGTGGCAGCATAGGGGATATCATGGGCTGCCACAATCTCAAAAAGAGATTTTTTGGGGCGTAGATTACCGTGAATATTTTCACCGCTGGGGGTTGTGGTTGTTTTGGCACCAAAAGGAGTTAAACCGCTTTTTTGGATGCCGGTATTCATATAGGCTTCATTATCGTAGCAGATATAAAGAATATCATCGTTGCGGTCAATGGCCCCAGATAAGGCCTGAATGCCGATATCGGCAGTTCCGCCATCGCCGGCCAACCCGACCGCTTTGAAATTCTTAATCCCAACCGCCCGGGCACCAGCTTCAACACCGGTCAGCATCGAAGCGGTTCCGGCAAAGGTGGAAATGATCGAATTATTGCTAAAGCATAAATGTGGATAATTAAAACCAACTGCGGACATACAGCCAGCCGGGAGCACCGAGATGGCCCTCTCGCCCAGAACTTTAAGAGCGATCCGCACGGCCAGACTGCCACCGCAACCGGCGCAGGCCTTATGGCCATAAAAAAATTCACTATCCGTGATCGTTTTTGCAGTTATTTTATTAGTCATCAATGGTCACCCCCAGTCCGATAAAATTAACATGTTGCCCACCTGTTTGCAGATGGCGAAAGATTGCGGTGATGTTTTCCCGGCTGATATCACGGCCGCCGAGACCGGCAATGAAATTATAAGTTTCCAGACGTAAGCCATTCTTTGCAATAACCGAGTTAACATTGGTATAGACGGTGCCTTCATAACCAAAGGAAATGTCTTTTTCCAACACCCCAACAGCTTTTGCTGATCCCAGTGCCGCAACCAGATCTTCCTGGGGAAAGGGTCTTAAAAAACGGAGCTTGAGCAGGCCAACCTTTTCACCACGTTCACGTAATTCATCTACCACCTCCCGGCACAGGCCGGTGATGCTGCCCAGGGTAATTAAAATATAGTCAGCATTGTCAATACGATAACCCTGGGTTAGCCCACCATAGCTGCGGCCGAAAATTTCAGCAAATTTTGCATCGGTTTCCTCGATAATTCGTTTGCTATCGAGCATTGCTTGATGCTGGAGGTATTTGAATTCCATATTATTGTCGGGACCAACACTAAAAGCCAGATTTTTCGGGTTATCCAGACTCATTTTGTTCTCAGTTTGAAACGGTGGCAAAAAGCGGTCAGCAACCCCCTGATCTGGAATTTCCACGGTTTCGTAGGTGTGAGTCAGGACAAACCCATCCAAATTGACCATAACCGGGGTTGATACCAAAGGGTTTTCGGCAATATGGTAACTTTGCAGGGCCATGTCCAGGCTTTCCTGGGCATCTTCCACATATACCTGGATCCAGCCGCTGTCAAGCTGCGAGAGGGAATCCCGCTGGTCGCCATAAATATTCCAGGGTAAGGCAGTGGAGCGGTTGGCATTCATCATCACAATCGGAAAGCGACCGCCGCTGGCATAGTGCAAACATTCCGCCATGTACAGCAGACCCTGGGAAGAGGTCGCCGTAAAGGTGCGGGCGCCCATGGCACTGGCACCAATGGCACAGGATAGAGCGGAGTGCTCCGATTCAACGTGGATCAGTTCGCTTTTTAAACTGCTGTCTTCCACCATTTCAGAAAGCCTTTCGACCACTGTTGTCTGCGGGGTGATCGGGTAAATCGAAATAACCTGGGGGCGGGCCAACCGAACCCCTTCGGCAAAGGCATCATTGCCTGATAAAAATGTTTTAGTCATTTGTTTCTACCTCCATTTTAATGGCTTGCTTGGGACAGACTTTTTCACAGATGCCGCAACCCTTGCAAAAGTCGTAGTCAATATCCAACCCATCAGCTGTTTTAAAAATAACGCCGTCGGGACAGTAAAGATAACATTGCAGGCAGTTGATGCATTCAGTCGTAACGATAATCGGACGTTCATTTCGCCAGCCGCAATTTTTGGTAACCAGATAGCCGGCTTCACTGGCAGTGCCTAAGGGATAATCTGACAATTTTTGGGGTTTCTGATAATGTCGTAAATAAGGCTTGCTCATTTAGTGAACCTCCTTAAAATGATCATAGGATTCTTGTAGAATCAACTGATTTTTGGTAGCGTGGGTTGCCGACAAATACTGATTACTGGCCTGCTGCAATGATGACAGCGAAACGTCGTCAGAGATACTTGCCAGGGCTCCGAGCATTGCTGTGTTGCTGAGGGGCTTTTTGATTATGTTAAGTGCAATCAGATTTGCATCAATTGTCTGGATCTGTGAAAAATCACGAAACTTTTCTGGGGTTGCGGTGTTAATCAGAGCGATGCCATCGTCTTTCAGATCGTCTAAATAATCAGAAGAGAACAAACTGTCATCCAGAAAGATTAAATAATTGCAGGTTTTAATTTCACTTCGATCGATAATTGCCTGCGTATCAATTTTATTAAAGGCCTGAATTGGCGCACCGCGGCGTTCGGGGCCAAAAGAAGGAAAAGCCAGCGAAAATTTATTGTCGATTAATGAAGCGGCCCCCAAAATTTTAGCAGCGGTAAAGGCCCCTTGCCCGCCGCGTCCATGCCAACGTATTTCAATCATAATGTTTCCTCGATTCTTAAGTAGTGATTTATTTGCTGGTTTTATCCAGTTTTTTTGCGGATGAATCCCCAATAACCTGAAAGATCTGTACCAGCAGCACCAGAACGATCACACAGATAAACATCACTTCGGGTTCATAGCGCTGATAGCCGTATCGGATGGCCAGATCACCAATTCCGCCGCCGCCAACGGTTCCGGCCATAGCCGAAAAACCGATTAATGACACTGCAGTGACGGTAATGTTCTTAATCAGCGATGGTAAGGCTTCCGGCAGCAGAATCTTCAATACAATCGACAATTTACTGGCCCCAGAAGCAATGGCGGCTTCCAGTACGCCATTATCAACATCGGAAAAAGACGCTTCGGACAGTCGGCCAAAAAAGGCGATGGCCGCTACTGCCAGAGGAATGACCACAGCATTGGGACCGATGGATGTATGCACGATCGCTTTTGAAACGGGTATCATCAATACCAGCAAGATCAAAAAGGGGATTGAACGGGTGATATTAATAATGACACCGACAATTTGATTGATGGCCCGATTTTTGAGAAAAAGTGTGTTCGATGTTAAAAACAATAGCAGGCCAATACTGCCACCAATGATAATGGCGGCCAACAGGGACGAAATGACCATTTGCATGGTTTGACCAAAGGTTAGAAACAGAGCTGCTTTTAAATCAAAGTCCATGATTGATTACCTCCAAATCAGCCGTATTTGCGGCAAGAAATTCGATTGCCAGTTTTAGTGGCTCAGTTTCACCAATTAATTCGATATAGAGTATCCCCAGTGGTAAATCGTTGATGTACTCCACCTTACCCAGCAAGATATTAAAACCAATCTGAAAGGTATTGGCAGCGTAATAGAGAATCGGGTTGTTGGCAGTGTCCCCCTTAAATGTGAGACGGATAATTGGACCTTGCATCTTGTCAATAATTTGCTCAGGTAAATTAAAATGACTGGTGTGACTTAATAACTGTCGGGTGAAGTCTTCCCGGGGTTTTGTGAAAATATCATAGACATCGCCAATTTCGACGACCGATCCCTTGTTCATTACCGCACATCGGGTACAGATACTTTTGATGACATCCAGTTCATGGGTGATGATGACAATGGTGATACCAAATTTTTTATTCAGGTCTTTTAATAAGCTTAAAATGGATGAGGTGGTTTCCAGATCAAGAGCGGATGTGGGCTCATCACAGAGCAGAATTTTGGCATCATTAGCCAGTGCCCGGGCAATTGCAACCCGCTGTTTTTCACCACCTGAAAGGTTGGCGGGGTAGGAATTGGACTTCTCCGATAAATTGACCAGATCCAGTAATTCATTGACCCGGGTTTCAGTTTCCACTTTTGATTTCCCTGCTGCCTTTAAAACAAAGGCAATATTCTGATAGACGGTTAGATTTCGGGCCAGATTAAAGTGTTGAAAAATCATCCCGATATTGCGACGGAGTATTCGCAACTGTGTTCTCCGATAATTGGTGACATTTTCGCCGTCTACCAATATTTCACCGGAGGAAACAGTCTGTAATAAATTGATGGTACGAAGCAGGGTGCTTTTGCCAGCACCACTTGAACCGGCGATACCAAAGATCTCACCCTTTTCAATTTTAAAATGGGCATCATTAACAGCCTCAAAAATTTGTTTGTGCTGTTTAAAGCTGACAGAGACATGCTTGAATTCAATCATAATCGTTACCTTTTTCTATAGGATTTAAGGCAAAAGCTCAGTTCTTTAAATTAACTGAGCTTTTGTTAAAATTTTAATAGTCAGATGGTCTTTGGAAAGAAACATATTGTTTGGTCGGATCCTCGATTACTTTTTTAAAGGCATCGGATTCGATTGCGGCAATGACATCTTTCGCAAAATCGGAATCTTTATCTTCAATTCGGACAGCGACACCATTGATGTAGCCCTCAGACAGTTTTTCATTATAAAGGGCATCAGAAAGGTTGAGTCCAGAACTGAGTGCATAATTACCGTTAATCACGGCAATGCCGACACTGTCAAGACTTCTTGGTAATTGGGGCGCTTCGATTTCGACAAACTGTAAATTTTTAGGATTGCTGGAAAGGGTGTTTTGAGTGGCTGTTTTAGGATCGACAGCTGGGTCGATGGTGATAATATTGGTTTGCGCCAAGACTCGAATAGCTCGGGATAAGTTAGTCGCATCATTTGGAATCGCTACGGTAGCGCCGTCTTCGACATCATTAATAGTTTTATATTTTTCGGAAAAAATTCCCATCGCAGCAGTGGGAACTTCTTTGATGAAGGTTAGGTCTAAGTTGTTCTCTTTGGCAAAGTTGGTCAAGTAAGTAGAATGCTGAAACAGGTTGAGATCAATTTCACCGGCGGCTAATGCTTTGTTTGGTTGAACATAGTCTGAGAATTCGACGATTTCAACGGTGTAGCCTTTTTCTTCTAAGGAAGGTTGAATTGCTTCTGTGAACATATCGCCATATGGTCCGGCACACACGCCTACTTTCAAAACCTTTGCTGGTTCGGTTGTGGCAGCACTTGATGAAGAACAACCTGTCAGGGCGATCAGCAAAATGCTTATAATTGCAATAAATCCGATAATTCGTTTAGTTTTCATTTGAGATCCTCTCTTTTCTAATCATAAAATTTTTATTTTTTTGGTTTATCTACTACATGTAATTACTACATCAGACAACACATGGATTTAGTCATGAGGTCACCACCTTTCATATCATAGTAATTTTATATGTTTAATGCGATTTATTATAACAGGAACCATTTGTTTTTGCAAGAATAAAACACACAAAACATATAAAAATAATATGAATAATGTTATTTATTTCATCAGCCATTTCTATTGACAATTAGCACGTTATTATATATAATTTATTACATATAGGAAAAGTATGAAAAGAACGTTGTTTGAAGGAGGAACTATTATGAAAAAACTACTCATTATAAAGACCGGATCATCGGATCAACATGTGATCAACAAATGTGGCGACTGTGATGTCCGCATTGCCCAATGTATCGGAATACCATATGATGATGTCCGGGTAATTTCAGTCTATGAAAATGCCGTACCAATTCTGCCGGACGATATTGCTGGGATTATTATTACTGGTTCCCCTTCAATGGTAACGGATTTGGAACCCTGGGGGGTAGCAACCGCGCAATGGTTAAAACAGGTTGTTAAAAAGAACATTCCTGTTTTGGGTATCTGTTTTGGACATCAATTGCTTGCCCATACCTTTGGTGGTTCGGTTGACTATCATGAACAGGGTGAAGAAAAAGGCGAGGTTGAGATTCATCTTACTGAAGATGGCAAGAAAGATCCATTGCTGGGGGTATTACCAGCCCGTTTTAGTGCATATTCGTCCCACTTTCAGACCGTTAC
The DNA here is from genome assembly GCF_023700225.1 of Acetobacterium wieringae. Lineage (NCBI taxonomy): Bacteria > Bacillati > Bacillota > Clostridia > Eubacteriales > Eubacteriaceae > Acetobacterium > Acetobacterium wieringae. The sequence continues at coordinate 2,348,539 of NZ_CP097897.1, read as the reverse complement.
CAAAATACCACCTGATACCGTGATATTGGCAGAAAATGATTTTGAGACGACTCATGCACTTCGATATAAGGAAAACGTCTGGGGCGTTCAATTTCATCCAGAATGTGTAGGCGATGTATTTTGTAATACTATTGAACATAAAACATATGGTAAAGCCTTATTAAGGCGCTTTTATGATTTAGCTGTGACAGCACAAAATGATGAAAAAACAATGCGTTGGCACAATAGCTAGTTAGATTAGAATATGATAAAAGAGACGACAAAAAACAGGATTACTAAATCAAAGAGTCTAGCAATCCTGTTTTTTTATAGCGTCTCGTTCATGCTGCCGGTTCGATAGCCTTTTAAATCAAGGCTGATATAAGTGAAGCCAATGGTTTTAAAACGATCATGAATTTTACTGCGAATACCTTCATTAACTAAGGTTTCGAAACCGGCTTCATCGGTTTCGATCCGGGCCAGGTCACCGTGATAGCGGACGCGCACCTGATGGAAGCCGAGATCAAGAAGGTATTGTTCAGCCTGGTCGATCATCTGCAGGCGATCTGGGGTAATATTCTCGCCATAAGGGAATCGGGAAGACAGACAGGCAAAGGATTGTTTGTTCCAGGTGGGAAGATTCAATTCCTTCGACAGCTGACGGATTTCATCCTTGGAAAGCTTGGCAAATCGTAACGGGCTTTTGACACCTAACTCGGTTACCGCTAATAGTCCCGGTCGGTAATCACCATCATCGTCAGTGTTGGAGCCTTCAATAACGTAATTTAATTTCTGAAGAGTCACAATTTCTTTGATCTTGGTAAAAAGCTCGGACTTGCATAAATAACAGCGGTTCTTGGGATTATGGGAAAAACCTTCAATATCCAGCTCTTCCGAATCAATTATAAAGTGATCGACACCCAATTCTTCAGCATAGGCGGTGGCTTCCTGTAATTCGCGCTTGGGAAAGCTCTCGGACCGGGCGGTCACTGCAACCGCTTTTTTTCCTAAGACATCGTAAGCAACCTTTAGCAAAAACGTCGAATCAACACCACCAGAAAAGGCTACAGCGACACTTTCCAGTTTGCTCAGGTAATCTTTTAACGCTTGATATTTATTGGTCAGGTTATCCATAATACACTCCTTCACATTAATCATAGTAACTATATATGATTAATATTTTATTGTATTTTTAACCCGTTGTCAAGTGTGATTGTGGGGAATAAATGGCCTGAAGGAGGGAATTGCTTTACAGTCGTTGAATACGGATCGGATGAAAAAAACGCAGATAATCAACTTGAATGGTCTCGAATTTCTTTCCCGATGTTGATAAAAATATTTATTCATGTATACTGTTAGCAATGGTTTAATGAATTAAACCATTAAACGGAGGAAGGGAGTGCTAGAAATGAGTAACGAGCAAAAAGCGCTGATTGAAATGTTCAAAGATTGTCAACCACTACTCACCGCCATCGGGGATGAAACCCGACAGTTAATCATGGTGGCAATTATGGAAAATGGGTGCTATCCTGGCATTCGGGTAGGAGAAATTACCAAAAAAGTCAATCTGTCCCGACCAGCAGTATCCCATCATATCAAAATCCTGATGGATGCTAAGATTGTTAATGTGAGTAAGCAAGGAACCATGAATTTTTATTATCTGGATCCGGAAAAAAGCAGGTTGCTGCATTTAAAAACTTTGGTGGAGCATATTGAACTGTTAATGGAACAATGCAAGTAGCGTATCAAATTACATACTCAAAATAAAGGAGAAGAAGATGATATTTTATTTTACCGGAACCGGTAACTCGTTGTATGTGACAAAAAGGATTGGTGATGAGCTGGGAGAGCGACTCGTCGATATAACCACGGCTATGAAAGAGAAATCTTTTGTTTATTCGCTTTCAGTCGATGAAAGAATTGGTTTTATTTTCCCGGTTTACTTTTATGGCGTACCTTCAATTGTAGCTGATTTTATCGCTGAGCTCATAATTGAACAAAATCTGGAAGCCCGCATGCAACCTTATGTATTTAGTGTGATGACTTGTGGCGGCGGAATGGGCGGAACGCCGAAAATGCTGGAAGATCTCCTGAAAAAGCAAAAGGTGTCGCTCGATGCTGCGTTTGAAGTTAAGATGGCCAGCAATTACATCATGATGTACCAGCCAACGGGGCCAGCGCTACAAAAGAAGATACAGATTACAACAGATAAAAAGCTAACTGACATTATCGCTGCAATATCAAAGAAAAAGAAGGATGATAGCAACAAACGAAAAAAATCGTTTTTGACCAATATAGCTTATCCGCTATACGTCCATGGCCGAAAAACCAGGCTCTTTTATGCTGATGACAAGTGTAACGGCTGCGGAAAATGCGAGAAAATTTGTCCTGTTTCGGCGATTCAAATGGTTAATAACAAGCCGGTTTGGACGGCAAAACAATGTACGCACTGCACCGCCTGTATCAACCGCTGTCCCCAGAAAGCGATTCAGTATGGAAAGAAAACCCTTAAGTGGCGACGGTTTGAAAATCCCATCCTAAAATAATTAAGAATCCATAAATTTTTCCGTCTTCGTTCTTGACAGTTGGAGCCATACCAAATAAAATAAGAGATGTATAGTAAAATGATATTTAATTAAGATGGATTCTATATTGAAGTGTTTGTTTTTGGCAAAAAGCAGAAAGTTCAAAACGAGGAAGAAAAATGGAAGCCAATATCAAAGATCGAATAAAAAAACTGTTAGCCCTTGGTAGAAGTCCCAATCCCAATGAAGCAAATTACGCAATATTAAAAGCAAAAAAGCTGATGGTTGAATACAAGCTGACTGAACGGGAATTATTGCGCCATGATGAAAATCCGATTAAAGTGGATAGTGATATTTATTATACAACCCGCAGTGAGCATTGGATGACTGGCCTGGCGGATGTGATTTCGGAGAACAACTGCTGTGTCTTTTATATGGTCACGCCGTCCGGATCGCAACGCCATTATATTATTTTTCATGGTTATGAGGAAGATGCGCTGATTTGCAACAGCATTTTTGCCTATGCTGTTGATTGTGTGCGAACCCAGATCAAAGCGATAAAAAAAGTGATGAAGTTAAATGAGCAGCCAGCTAATATCATTAATGAAGCGTGTGAAACTTATGGTAAGGGTTTTTATGAAGGTTTGGATGACGCTTACACGACCCAGGAGTATGTGCATCAGGAGTGGGGGCTGGTGATGGTGGTCCCACCGGAAGTTAAAGCAATTCTTGAACCGATGGAACGTGCGCACATTAAAGAGAAGAATCATGATGATCATTATTCGTTTTATGCTCAGGGCTACCGCGAAGGCAAGGTCTTTACGACCCAAAATAAATTGGCAGATACAAAAGAAAAAACGACAGCAGAAGATAATCCAACGACAAATCAAGAAGCTGTCTGAAAATCAAAGGTAAGCAAAAAAACACCGGCACCTTGTTTTTAACAAGTTATCGGTGTTTTGTTGCGTGATACGGAGGATTATTATGTTAAAATAAAGAAAATAGACGGATCTTATAGCTCAGGTTATGGTAATTGAAAACAGGAAGCTGGCATTTTTTGTTTATCGGCGCGCAAATTGGATAAAAATATAAATAAGCCAATATACTTACCGATAAGGAGAATGATTGATGAAATTCAAGTATAAAATCGTAGCCCTGTTTGTGTCGGCCATTGTTTTAATCAACCTTGGAATCGGTATTTATGCGGTAAACAGCATGCAGAATAAAGTGCTTGATGCTGCCCGCTCCAAGCTCCTGAGTGATGCTGCTTTGGGCGAGGCTTTCCTGGATCAACAGATTCCCGGGGACTGGATTATTAAAGAGGGCGATTTGTACAAAGGCTCGGTGAAAATGAATGATAATTTCGGAATTGTTGATCGAATCGGGGAGTTAACAGGGGATACGGTAACGGTCTTTCAAGATGATACCCGGGTTGCCACAAACGTAAAAGATGCAGAAGGTAATCGGGCGGTTAATACGGAGGCAACCGACGTGGTTAAAAAAACTGTTTTGGATCAGGGCGAAACATACATCGGTAAGGCCAATGTAGTGGGTGTCTGGAACCAAACAGTCTATAAACCGATCACCAATGCCAAGGGCGAGGTGATCGGCATCTGGTACGTGGGAATTCCCAATACCATCTATGACAAATTGGCTATGGATTTCAGAAATATGCTGATTTTATTTTCCATCGTGGCCGTTACGCTGGCGGGTATTGTCATTTGGATCATTACTGACCGGATGACCCGACCATTAGTGATGCTGGAAAAAGTCACCAATCGGGTAGCGCAAGGCGATCTGACGCAACAAGTTGAAACGGTCAAAAGTAAAGACGAAATCGGCGTATTAGCCGTGGCGATTGAGCGGATGATCGTTAATATGCGAACAGCTTTAAAAAAAATAGCGGATTCTTCGGAAGAGGTTGCCATGGGTGCCCAGAATATTTCCACGGCCAGCACATCCCTGTCGATTGGCGGCACGGAACAGGCCAGTTCCATTGAGGAACTGACTGCCTCCATCAACGAAATTGATGAGCAGACTACCATCAACGGCGAAAGTGTCAGTCAAGCTGTTGCATTGGTCCGTGATGCCCAGGCTAAGGTTAACAGCGGTGACCGGGAAATGCATAATATGCTGGCCTGTATGGATGACATTAATGATTCATCGCAGAATATCGGAAACATCATCAAAGTAATCGATGAGATTGCCTTTCAAACCAATGTACTGGCATTAAATGCCAGTGTGGAGGCCGCTCGGGCCGGGGAACATGGCAAAGGGTTTGCAGTGGTCGCCAGCGAGGTAAGAAACCTCTCCATCCGCACGACTGACGCAGTAAAACAAACCTCCAGTTTGATTGAAGCATCGGGAAAGAATGTCAAAATCGGTATCGAAGTGGCAAATCGGGTGTCGGAAGCACTGGACGAAATCAAAGCGAGTATGAAAGCCGTTGAAACCCGGGTTGAAGCAGTTGGCAAAGCATCAGAGCAGTAAACCCAAAATATTCACGAAATCAATTCAGGGATCAGTATTATTGCCAACGTGGTTCATACTAATTCAGCAACATCGGAAGAAACTGCCGCCGCCAGTCAAGAACTCTTTAACCAGGCTGAGATATTAAAAAGACAGACCAATCAATTTAAGCTTCAGTAAATCAGGGTAATTTTAAAAGGAATATCAGTGGATACAACAAAACAAAAGACTCAGAAAGCTAAGCATCTGAGTCTTTTGTTTTACTGGTTTGCAACGCTACTTTAGTTTTTCAACCATTTCTAATACTTCCCACAGCGATTTGCCCGATTCCTGGGCGATTTTTTTGACATCCTCATATTCCGGGGTAGCCCGGGTAATATCGCCCTGTTGGGATATTTTAATGGTTACTTCACCCAGTGGAGTTGCTATTTTTTTAAAATGCCGGTGCATGCAGGTTCGCTCAACCGGGTATTTGCGAATGCCGATGGTGGAGGTTTCCTTTAGAATAATTTCTTCAATCAGCGGCAGCCGGGCTTCGCTGCAGAGAACCGTCAGGTGGATGCCTGGGCGGTTTTTCTTCATATAGACCGGCGTGTAAAAGGCATCCAGGGCACCGTTTTGCAATAAAACTTCGAGGACATAGCCAGCCATTTCGCCAGTCATGTCATCAACATTGGTTTCTACCACCATAATGGTGTTGGCTTCAGATTTACGCCCCTGAATAATCCGCAGAGCATTTAAAACCCCAAAATCCTTGCCGCCAAAACCATAGCCGGTTTTTTCCGGAATAAAACTGGGGGTGGTCGGGGAATAGGTAGCCAATTCAGCGAGAATGGCCACCCCGGTGGGCGTGGCTGATTCACCGTCTATGGCCTTGGAATACATTTCGAAATTGGAATTACAGAGGATCTCTGCGGTGGCTGGAGCTGGTACCGGTAAGAGACCATGGGCACAGCGAACCCAGCCGCTGCCGACATTTATTTTGGAACCATAAACCAGATCCGGTTTTAAGGCATGATAACAGATGGCCGCCCCGACGATATCAACAATTGAATCGAGAGCGCCAACCTCATGAAAATGAACCCGTTCAACCGAAACATTATGAACCTTGCCTTCGGCGACTGCCACCCGCATAAAAATAGCCAGAGCAGTTTTTTTAACCTCGTCTGAGAGGGTTGAATTTTCGATGATTTCTTTTATATCATTAAAGTGCCGATGATGGTGTCGGTCAGCTTCCAGGATAACATGACAGCGAGTGCCGGAAATTCCCTTTTTCATGGTTTGCTCGGCTTCGATACGAAACCCGCTGAGATTCAGCTTTTTCAGTTCAGCGTCAAGGTATGCTGGATCAATACCCAAATCAATAAAGGCACCCAAAACCATATCCCCACTAATACCGGAAAAACAATCGAAAAATAAAACCTTCATGGACAATTCTCCTTCTTTGGGCCACGCCCTGATGAAATTTCGCTTATGTTTATAGTTTGTTAATTTTTGATGCCATACAGGCAGCCCCAAAACCATTATCAATATTGACAACACCAATCCCGCTGGCGCAGGAGGTCAGCATCCCCAGTAAAGCCGAGATTCCACCAAAGCTGGCGCCGTAACCGATACTGGTGGGAACGGCAACGATGGGTTTATCGGTGAGTCCACCGACGACTGAGGCCAGAGCACCTTCCATACCAGCCACCACAATAATGACTTTGGCGTGATTGATAATTGGGACGTTGCCAAGTAGCCGATGAATCCCGGCGACTCCCACATCATAGAGTCGTTTGACCTGATTGCCCATCACCATGGCAGTTACAGCGGCTTCTTCAGCAACCGGAATGTCTGAGGTTCCGGCCGTGACGACAAGAATATAATCTTCGGTGGTTTTATATTCTTCCCGTTTGACGACCACGGAGCGGGCTTCTTCGTAATAAATAGCATCAGGGGTAATGGATTTGATGGTGTCGAAGACGTCCCGTTCAGCCCGGGAAGCAAGGATGTTGCCAGTGGATCGGGTCAGCATGTTTTCGACAATCCCCTTAATCTGGTTCAGCGACTTTCCGGGACTGTAAATCACCTCCGGATAACCGTTTCGTAGCTCCCGGTGATGATCCACTTTGGCATAGGAAAGGTCTTCATAGGGCAAGGTTTTTAGCAACTCCAGAGCGGTATTGACCTCGCATTCGTGGTTTTTGACGTCTTCCAATAATTTTGTTAATTGATCTACATTCATAATTGTCTCCATTACTGCTGATGAGTCAGCAAAATATTAAAAAATTTGTTAAAGTGACAAAATATAATTGGTCATTTCAGTTAAGGTCAGGTAGTTGCGGAACTGATTGGTGTTTATTTTAATCCCATTGGTCTGCTCCAGTTGGTTAATCAGATCAATCAGACCCAGCGAATCGCCGCCGAGATCAAAAATAAAATGACTGTCAAGCCCAATCATCGCTGGCGAAATTTTCAGAATATCGGCCCAGCAATTTGCCATCTCATTATATGGTCCATCCAGGGTTGATTCAGAAACGTTGCTTAAGGGAATGGCCAGATCATAATGATCATAGTCGCCGTTTTCCCAGGCAACAGCCAAAGCTAACCGGTTGATTTTTCCAGAGGTGGTTCTGGGTATTTCGTCAATCATCACACCCCATTTTATCGGAAGCTGCCAGGTGGCAGAAATAGACTGGCCAGCCAGGGTTAAAGTTTCCGGATTTTTGGAATCACTAAAGAGAATCAGACAGTTGTCCTGAGTGTTCCGGTTTTTGCCCTGAACAACAATCAGGTTGGTATTCTCAGGCAAGGCCTGCTTGCCGGTTTTTTCCAGATCGGAGACCAGATAATTTTCACCGTTGACGATAATAATATCTTTATAGCGGCCAAATATATTCAACCAGCCATTTCGAAAAAAGCCCAGATCGCCGGTGTTAAAATAACCGTCTTCATCCACCCCGGTAGGGGTGTTTTTAGTTTTGGAATAATATCCCTGCATGACATTGGTGCCACGAATATGGATCAGACCCAGATATTCCGGATCCAAAACATTTCCGTTCAGATCTTTAATGACGACCTCATTACATTCGTCCAAAACACCTACTGACATCCGGCCGATGGTATCATCATCAGGATCACAGAAGAACAGTTTTTCGCCAATGGCAATGCCGCTGCCCAAAAAATAATCCATCCGGAAGGGTGAACCGTAGGGGGTGTAAGCCACACCCATGGTGGTTTCACTAAGACCGTAGGCTGGTTTTAAGGTATCCCGGGTCCAACCCATTGGGGCTGTTTGATCTTCGAAAGCGGTTAAGGAAAGGGGATTGACATCTTCGCCACCGCAAAAGCAGATATAAAGAGTGTCAAGATTTACTGCCCGATTCTGTTTAATGCCGACTTTCAGCAATAGTTCGATGCCAAAAAGGGCCGCTCCGGTGACAGTGGCGGAAAACTGCGAGAGCTTTTCCAGCCAGCGGTTGGGGTTTTTTACAAACTGCAGCGGGCTCATTAAATACTGAGGAAAGTTGTTGACAATCGGAACCAGATGATAGCCGACAAAACCAAAGCAATGGGATAGCGGCAGCCAGCTTAGATAGCGTTCCTGCACATTGTCGCGGACGATGATACTGCTGGCAACACCGCCTTCTTGGAGGTTGCGGGTAGTCAGAACAGCGCCTTTCGGATCCGAAGAGGTACCGGAGGTAAACTGAATCATTCCAGGATCTGTGTCACACACTGAAACAATGGTTCCCGGGGACGATTCGGTCAAGGCCCGAAACATCAGCTGGTTGTTTTCAAACAGGGTTGTTACCCCTTCCAGATCACTGACAATGATGGGGTCTTCCAGTGTGTTAAGGACACTTTGCAGATAAGCCCGTGATTTTTCATCCTGGGCCAGGGGTAGGATGGCGGGAACCATGCCGCCCAGGATGCCCGCCCAGAAACAGGTGATTTGGGCCTGGATACTTTTTAGCTGAAACACCAGCAGGGATCCTTTTTTTAGACCGGCTGACTGGTAACCGCCGAGGACTTTCATGGCATTTTCAAAAAGCGTGGCGTAGGTCTGAGTAAATTCCTGGCCATCGGCCTCCAGATACGTGATGGTGACATCACTGGTTTTTAGCTTGATAAACGAGTCTTGTATATTCATGGAAGTCTCCTCAACAATTTGGTCAGATCCACATTAGATCATGGTATAACCACCATCGATGGCAATGGTCTGCCCGATGATGTAATCACTGCCTGATGAGCAAAGAAAGGAGATAATCCCCAATAAGTCTTCTTCTGTTCCCAGTCGACCGGCCGGGGTATTTTTGGTGTGCTCAGTCAGGGCATATTTGGGGAAGTTTGAATTGGCCATATCGGTTTCAATAACTCCTGGAGCGATGGCATTAACCTGAATGTTGAGACGAGCAGCTTCCCGGGCCAGGGCTTTGGTAAAGGCGATGACACCACCTTTAGCGGCGGAATAATGAGTAAACCCGAGTCCACCAACCCGACCGGCGATGGAAGCCACATTAATAATCTTACCCCGTTTTTGCTTTTCCAGCACCTTGTAAACCGCATGAGTGGCGATAAAGGTGCCGGTTAAATCAATGTCAATCACCGCTTTCCAGTCGTCCAGGGTCATGGCGCTGAAGGTTTTAACGGGGAAGATTCCGGCGTTGTTAATCAGCACATCAATTTTCCCGTAGGTTTCCATAACAATGTCGACCATTCTGATGGCGTCTGCTTCGGACGAGATATCGCATTGTATAGCAATACATTTGGTCGGCAGCTTTTCGGCAGCAGCCTTGGCAGTTTCAATATTTCGACCAATAATAACAATATTGGCCCCTTCATTACTGAGATATTCAGCAAACGAATAACCAATTCCCCGGGACGACCCGGTGATGATAATAACCTTATCCTGATGTATACCGGCCATGTTCTTAACCCTCAATTTCGCCAATAATCTGGCCAACTAAAACGCGATCATCTTCTTGCGCCAGGATCGCAGAAAGAACCCCGTCGGCTGGGGATTCGATGTAGATAGAAATTTTATCGGTGGCTGCTTCAGCAATGTTATCACCTTTTTTAACCGTGTCGCCAACAGCCACAAGCCATTGTCTTAAATTGATTTCTTCAGCGCCTTCAGCGAATTCGGGGATTGCTATTTCGTATTTCATTTGGTTCTCCTTTAAATTTTTTCTTCAAGATTAACAACTATTTGTTTAAGACACAGTTTAACGTTTATGACTGACAATTTCGTCAATGGTTCTTTTAGTAGTGTTGCTGCCAAACATCTCATCGAAGGCCAAAATGAACTGGTCACGCAGATCAGGCAGGTTGATCGGGGGACATCCACAGGCTTCCATGGAGGTGACACCTTTGTCTGCAATGCCGCAGGGAATGATGGCCTTAAAATGTTCGAGGTTGGGGTTGACATTAATCGATATGCCATGGAGGGTAACCCCATGGGATACCGCAATGCCCAGAGCGGAGACTTTCTTTTCTTCGCCGGTTTCGGGTTCTACAACCCAGACGCCGCTGCGTCCTTTGATACGTTTGCCTTTTAGCTGATAATGAGCCAGCAGATTAATAACCACCTGTTCCAGACAGCGAACATATTGATGTGCCCCCTTGACATACTGATCAAAGTGCAGAATTGGTGAAACAATGAATTGACCATTGCCATGATAGGAAATATCACCGCCACGGCTAACCGCTGTCAGAGCAATACCTTGATCCAAAAGTTCAGCTGGGGTCAGGAGCAGGTTCTGCTCATGAGTGCCCCGACCCAGGGTGATAACCGGATAGTTTTCCTGAAAAAGCAGGGTGTCCGGGCATGTTTTGGTGACACATTTTTTATGGAGTTGTTCCTGAATGACAAAGGCATCTTCATAGGAAATCAGTCCCAGGTCAATCCAAATGAGGTCTTTTTTCATGCTTAGTCCTCCAGGTGATACAGTTTCATTTTGCGGTACAGGGTACTCCGGGAAATACCCAGGTACTCAGCTGCTTTCTTGCGTTCAGAAAAAAGAGCTAGGGCTTTTTTAATGGTGGTGAGTTCGATATTTTTTAAGTCCACATTGGGTTGCTCTGTTAGTGTTTCAATAATCTTTTTTTGTACAGGAAGGTTTTCTTTCGGGGTCAGCTCAGCGTTAATATTGGGTAAGTAACTGGCAATAAAATAGTTGTCAATGCGATTGGTTTCGGTAAAATTGACGGCCTGTTCAATGGCATTTTTAAATTGTCTCACATTGCCCGGCCACTCATATTCCTGCATCGTTGCGATAGTGGAAGGGTGGAGGGGCTCGATGTATTTACCGCAGGTCTGGGTGATGTCACGCAGAAAAAACTCAGCCAGAATGGGAATGTCTTTTTTTCGTTTGCGTAGCGGTGGAATATTGATTTGCAATACATTCAGTCGATAGTAAAGATCTTGTCGAAACCGCCCCTTTTTAACTTCTTCGGCAAGATTTTTATTTGTAGCGGCAATAACCCGCACATCAATGGGAATATCCTTGTTTCCACCGATGCGTTGGATGTACCGCTCCTGTAAAACCCGTAGCAGGATGGTCTGGGTGTTTAAGGGCATTTCACCAATTTCATCGAGAAAAATGGTGCCGCCCCTGGCCAGTTCAAATTTTCCGATTTTTCCGTGTTTGCTGGCTCCCGTAAAAGATCCTTCTTCATAGCCAAAAAGCACACTTTCAATCAGGCTTTCGGGAATTCCGGCACAATTAATGGCAATAAAGGGCTGGTCTGATTGATGGGCATTATGAATGGCCTGGGCAAACATTTCTTTGCCGGTTCCACTTTCGCCTTCTAAAAGAACCGTCGCACTACCTTTGGCGGCAATTTGTGAAAGATGGACAGAGCGTAGCAGTTCAGAGCTTTCTCCGATGATGTCATCAAAGGTAAATCGGGTGCCTTTGCGTTTGGCTTTTTCTGAAACCTGAATGGTTTTATCCAGATCTTTCAAGGTGGCAACAGCTCCAGCAACAGTGCCATTGTCATGAAGAATCAGTTTGCTGTTAATCAGGCAGTTGATTTTTTTACTCTTTGTAATAATGTGTTTATCTTTTTCTTCAAATGATGGCGGAACATCACCGTTATGATCGAGAATCGTTTCGCCGTCCATAATTTCCAGAATATTTTTCCCGTAGGATTCAAAGGTAGTGGTTTTTAAAATCTTGGCACCTTGAGAATTGATGCCAATGATTTTGCCTTTGAGATCGACGGCCACCACCCCATCGGTCATTGAGTCGATCAGGGTTCGCAGGTAGTGATTGGTTAAATCAACCTGGCGATGGGATTCGGCAATACAGAGCTGTCGGGAGATTGCTTTTGTGGCAGCAACAACCATGCCCAATGTATGGGGATAGGCCATTTCTTTAGGTCCAGCCATATCCATGACGCCCAGCAGTTTGCCGTTGGCATCAAGAATTGGTGCGGCAGAGCAGGTTAGTTCGTGATAGCATTCATAGTAGTGCTCGGCGCCGATTACCTGAATTGGCTGGAGTAGATCAATGGCTAAACCAGTGGCGTTGGTGCCGGCCATGTGTTCATTCCAGATGCTGCCCCGAACCAGATTTTTGGTGAAGGCTTCTTTTAAAATAGCTTGGTCACAAATCAGTTCCAAAATGACGCCGTTGGGATCGGTGAGGGTGGTGGAAAAACCAGACTTGTTGACAAATTCCTGTAATTCAACCATAAAAGGAATACTGACATCCAGCAATAACTGATTCTGTTCGAGGCGTTTTCTAAAATTTTCTTCGCTGACTGTTGGAGTGCGATTTAAAGCCCGGGGATCAAGTCCTGCTTGTTGACAGCGCAGCCAGGAATCAATGATCGGTTTACGGACATGATGTCCGACGTTCCCGGATACGATAAAGTCTTCCCAGGTTTTTTTAATCATCTCAAAATCAGCAGAAATTTTCAACGCGTTCACACTCCTCTATTTTGTTGGTTTGTTTCTTGCGAAGGCGATTGCTTTTGCAATTGATTAACAAAGGGTATCAGGGGGGATCCCCTGATACCGAGAGTCGAAAATCTATTTGCCAGCAGCCAGTTTCTGAAGATCACCGTTGAGTTGTGCAAAAATGTATACGGGTGCACAACCGGGATAATAGGTTACTGATTTAGCCAGTGAGGCTGCTTCCCGAACTTTGTCTGCTGAGGGGAATAGTTCCCAGCAATCGCCGCAAATAAAGACGTTTTTACCGGCACAGAATTGTGGATCAATGTCTGGCACACCACCGGCGATGACCACGACTTCACCGGATTTAGCCAGGAAGGTTTTCATGTCGATGCCGGAGTTTTTAAATGAGTCCAGAGCTCCTCGAACATTGACAAAGCAACCAGGACAGGTTTGCTGCATGATGCAGGTTAATCCGGCATACATCCCAATGGGATCACCTCCGGGACGTTTAAAATGTTTCATGACTGATTCGATGGAGTTCCCCAGAACGTCGATTTTATCTAAATCGATTTCGCCTTGACCTTCGGTTCCGGCACAGCGGATCGCAGGTATTTCCATCGGTTCAAAGCCCATAATCGAACAGGCGACCGAATCGACAGCGACGGTGTCGGTGCCAGCGACAATCAGGTTCATTTCAATCGGGGTTCCGGCGTGCGGTCCCTGACCTTCCATCCCAATAACGGAATCAACAATCGTCAGATCGGCATGGCGAATTCGATACATATCGGCCATTTTTTGCCCCAACTCGATACGGTGAGCCCCTTGCTGTTGATCGTTGGGGTGACAATTGGGGATGATCCCATTCCAGTTTTTGAGGCCTAAGGTAACGGTACCAGCTAAATGAACCTTCATTTTTGGCAGGTTGATGACTACATCAGCATCCATGAAGGGTTTAAAAACGGTGGCATGTTTGAATAATTTAGCCCCTTCAATTTCTACCGGAACAACATCATGTTCATCGAAATAAATGACTTCGTCAGCGCCGCCAAGTTTAGCAGCTTCTTCCATTTTGGAATCTTTAAAGGCAGGTTTGGCCCGGCCAACATGCATGCCTAAGGAAGGGTTATCGCCGACGACGACTTTTCCTGCTTTGGAGTTTTTCTTAACATAAGAAACAACAGCTTCGATGGTTCGGGGATCAACAACGGCGTGGCTTTCAGGGGGAGCCTGGAAAGCAAGGTTCGGTTTAATTAAGACCGTATCGCCTTCCTTGATGATGGTATCAAGGGAACCAATAGCGAGTTCAACTGCTTCGGCAACAGCGGCTTCAATTTTTCTGACATCCTCTTCAATCCGGACATATTTTCCGTTCATGAAAGAGGCATTGCCTTCAGGTTGTGCAACCTTTACAACAGATACTTTTGTTTTACTCATGATAATCTCCTTTTGGTATAGTCACCATATATTTGCCCATAAACATGGACGTGTAATTATATACCCGCAATAATCATGCCAAAACAAAGTACGCTTAAAAAAGCCGGAAACTGGTTTTTTTGATGGTGAATCTGTGTCTCGTGTGTCAAAATGAGACGCTTTTGTGTATCATTATAACACGTGACACACGAAGGATGCCTTAATCCCAGAACTGATAAAACATAAGTTTCAAATTAGGTGTATTCGTCGGCGATGTTTTTTGTTATAATTTTGGGAGATGAGGTATTATATATTAGGAAAAACGATGCCACCAACAGGATCGTTTATTTGATGACCTTTTTCAGTTAGTTAAATAAGAAAGTGAGGATACCATGCGTAAAGTTCTCTTGTTAAACGGCAGTCATAAATCAACCATAAGCTATACAATGATCATTGCCGAACAATTTACATCGGGGTTAATTGAGTATGATCCGGAAACAGTCGTCGAGACCATCAATTTAATCCAGAAGAATATTAGTGCCTGTACCGGCTGCCATAGCTGCTGGACGACCACCCCGGGAGAATGTGTTTTTCAGGATGATATGACGGAACTGTTCCATCAATATGAAGAGGCCGATATTGTGATCTGGGCCACGCCGCTGTACCATTATGGGATCTCCAGCGCCATGAAAAAATTTATGGAACGAACCCAACCGGCACTGCTCCCATTTATTGACAACGAAGGTAGGGGAACCTACGGACATCCCTTCCGGAACCCAGAAAAAATGCAAAATAAAAAACATGTGCTGATCAGCACATGTGGTTTTCCATCGAAAAAGAACAATTATGAGGGAGTCGAAGAACAGTTTAATAATCTTTTTGGCAAGGATAAGTGGGAAAAAATTATTTGCGTTGAAGGTGAACTGCTGGGGATCCACCAGCTGGACAATCTGACCGGCCCGTATCTGGATCTGGTTAAAATAGCCGGAAAAGAATACGGTGAAAGCTTGAGCATTTCACCGAAAATACGGGAAGGTCTGGCAAAACCCTTTGTGGAAACGCCGACCTATCTCCAGACAACAAATCTGAGTTGGGGAGTGGATGATACCCGGATGAAGGATTCTGATGGTGGTCTGATCGCCTGGAATTATATGAAAGAGGTTCAGGCTGCCTTTAATCCCAAGATCCGGCCTAAAATGAATGCGGTGCTCCAGATTGATTTTACCGACATAAAAGAACGCTATCAGCTGGTGATCAAGGATGAAACCTGTACCTTACTCCGAAATGATTTTGCCCGGGAGACAACGGCGATCAGCATCACGCTGACCACTCTGGAGCGTATCCTGGAAGGTAAAATTGATGCCGCCCAATCGCTATTAGAAAAAAAATACGCCGTTGTTGGCGATATGCGGGTTTTCAATGCCTTTCTCGATGGCTTGTTTGGACCGGTCAATTTAAATCCCGATAAGAAAAAACGGCTGGTGCCGATCAGTTTTAAAAACACCCCCTACTGGTTCTTTGTGGCAATGTGCCCCTGGATTTTCTGTTTTCTTTTTGCCAATTACAATCCCTTGATTGGAGTAGTGATTCCGATGATGATCAGTGGTATCCTTTGCGGTATCAAGCGCGGCACCGATCTGGTTTATTTTGAACGGGCGACTTTATTAACTTTTTCTCTGCTCAGTTTAATGGTGGTAACCGTTGGATCGGATTATCAGGGAAACACTTTTGCAATCATCGGGTATTTTGCCCTGGCACTGATTTGGGTCATTTCGACCTTAAAGACGGTTCCATTAACAGCAGACTACACCCACTATTTCAATGGCCGCAACGCCCTTAAAAACGTGTTGTTTCTAAGAACCAATCGGTTGTTATGTTATATCTGGTCACTGGTATTTCTGGCCCAGGCAGGCCTGGCCCTATGGCTTAATACCACGCTGCTGATCAATTTCGCAGCGATCATTCCGATTCTTTTGAGCATCCCAACCTTTGCATTTTCACTGTGGTTTCTAAAATGGTACCCCAGTGAGATGGCCAAACCCAAATAAAAACAGTAAAATATAGGTAATTGCGAAATGAAAAAGCACCGAACAATGGTTGCTTTGAGTGCAGTTTCCACAAACAATTGTGTAACGTGTAGGCGAACAGTTCAGCGAACTGTCCGCCGTACAGTGTAACAATTGTTTCGTGCGAAACTGGGCACAAAGCTCACGGCAGTTTCGCAATTACCTAACAGTAAAATATTATAGGAGAGCTAATGCTAACACTGGATAAAATATACCACGCATCATTTACATTAAAAAAATACGTCCGTCCCACCGATCTGATTCATGCGCCCAAAATCTGTCCAGACAGTGATATTTATTTAAAAACCGAAAACCTGCAGATCACCGGATCATTTAAGGTTCGGGGGGCCTGCTATAAAATATCCCAGCTTAGTGACGAAGAAAAAGCCAAAGGCGTCATTGCCTGTTCAGCTGGCAATCATGCTCAGGGAGTGGCGATGGCGGCGGCGATTGATCAGATCAAAGCTCTGATCTGCCTGCCGGACGGTGCGCCGATTTCTAAGGTGGAGGCCACCAAAGCGTATGGCGCCGAGGTTTGTCTGGTTGAAGGCGGCTATGATGAGGCCTATGCCAAAGCCTTGGAGCTTCAGGCTGAGAAGGGTTATACCTTTATCCATCCCTTTGACGATGAGTTTGTCATCGCCGGCCAGGGCACCATCGGACTTGAATTATTGGAAAGTCTGCCGGATCTGGAGGCAGTGATCGTCCCAATTGGCGGCGGAGGTCTGATTTCCGGGATTGCCTATGTCCTTAAATCCTTAAAGCCGGATGTTAAAGTTTATGGGGTGCAGGCCTGTGGCGCACCCAGTATGGAGCTGTCGATTAAAAACAATAAAATCTGTCGGTTACCTCAGGTATCCACCATTGCAGATGGGATTGCGGTGAAAGAACCGGGTGAGTTGACTTTCAGCCTCTGCAGTGATTTTGTCGATGAAATTGTCACGGTGACCGAAGACGAAATCTCGACGGCTATTCTGACTCTGATTGAACAACAAAAGCTCATTGCTGAAGGGGCCGGGGCAGTGGCGGTGGCAGCAGCGATGTTTGGCAAACTACCGATTCAAGGGAAAAAGACGGTCTGCATTGTCTCCGGCGGGAATATTGATGTCACGATCTTATCCCGAATCATTAAACGGGGATTGCTTACTTCCGGTCGAACCTGTTCATTTAACATTGAGCTGCTGGATAAGCCCGGTCAGCTGAAGAAGGTTTCCCAGATTATTGCCGATCTCGGTGGCAATGTCATCTCCATTCACCATGAGCGGAGCAATGAAGGATCAGATATCAATGGCTGTTTTTTGCGGATCGAGTTGGAAACCCGGAATTACGAACACATTCGCCAGATTCGGGAAGGTCTGATTCAAGGTGGTTTTAAATTGCAGAATTAAAATGAAAATAATGCCGTTTGGTGATTGATTTAAAAAGAACGGGGTATATTTTTTGCGATAGGTCTTTTAACATCTGTTTTTATCGGCGGTGTGCTTTTTTATAAGAATGGAGCGACTCCCCAAAAGAGCACACTGAGATAAATAAAGATCATCATAGCTAAAATCGTCTATTATTCCAATGGAAAAACTAAATAAATTTGATGAAAACAGGAGGAGAAAAATGTTAACCAATATCAGCGAAGATTTAAAAAAGGTGTTTTTATTTGGCGTCGGTGCAGTGGCAATCACCGCTGAGAAATCAAAGATTCTCATCGATGAACTGGTGGAAAAAGGTGATTTGACGGTTCAGCAGGGCAAAATTCTCAATGAAGAGTTAAAACATAATATCAAAGAAACCATCAGAGATACAGTGACGGTTAATGTAGTCAAAGAAGAAACAGCTCCGAGTGCGAAAGTCGTTATTGATAGTCTCGATCAGATGACCCCCGAAGAGCTTCAGAAGATTAAAGACAAACTGGAGGCGATGACGACGGCAGCCCCAGTTGAGAAGGAAATCATCGAGGTTTCTGATTTAGAAGAAAATGTCAGCGAAAAGGAAATTGATGAACTTAAGTGATGCCGGTGTAACAGTAAAAGATCTAACCAAAAATTCAATGGAAACCAATGGAAGACGGCTTAAAATAATTATTTCCATTCTGGTAAAACATGAGATTACCAAAGGGTTGACTCCGGAAAAACTTCGATTGATCATTGAAGACCTGGGGCCAACCTTTATTAAAATTGGCCAGATTATGTCGATGCGTCGGGATATTTTTCCCAGTGAGTATTGTAGCGAGCTTGAAAAACTGCGTTCACAGGTTACCCCGATGCCCTTTGATGAATTTATTCGTATTATTGAAGACGAGTATGATTGCCCGATCGATGAGGTATTTCGGACAATCAACCGGGTACCGTTGGGATCGGCTTCAATCGCCCAGGTTCATGCTGCCGAATTGGTTGATGGTGCCAAGGTGGTGATCAAGGTGCAGCGCCCAGGAATCTATAAGGTGATGGCTCAGGACGTGGTACTTTTAAACCGGGCCACCGGGATTCTCAATCTTGCCAGCAACATTGGCGATGTGGTCGATTTTAAGATGATCGTCGATGAAATGTGGAGTACTGCCCAGCAGGAAATGGATTTTTTGTTTGAAGCCAAGAATGCCCAATTATTCAACGAGCTCAATGCCGAAATCAAATACATCGGTTGTCCGCGAATTTACAATCAGTTTACGACCTCAAAGGTTCTGGTTATGGAGGACATTGTCGGTATCGAAATCAATGAAAAAAAACGACTGCAGGACGCCGGTTATGATCTTCAGGAAATCGGGGTTAAACTGGCTGAAAATTATGTTAAACAGATCATCGATGATGGTTTTTTTCATGCTGATCCCCATCCGGGCAATATCTTTATCAGAAATGGTCAGATTGTCTGGATTGATCTGGGGATGATGGGGAAACTGTCCAAGCGTGAAATGGGACTACTACGGCGAAGTGTCAAGGCCGTGGCGAGTCGTGATGTCGAAAGCCTGGAAGGGGCCATTCTATCGTTGGGGGTTCACAAGAGTCGACGGATCAATCATTCACTGTTATATGAATCGATTGACCGGATGCTTGATGTCTACGGCACCGAAGAACTCAGCAATATCAATATGGGCCGATTTTTAGAAGAGATTTTGCGGATCGCTGCTGAAAATCATATCGGCATGCCCCGGGGGATCAGCATGCTGAGTCGCGGGATGATCACCATCGAAGGGGTCATTGCCGAAATCTCTCCGGACGCTAATTTTGTCCGGATCATGGCCAATCACATGGCCGGACAGCAGGTTGCCAATTTTGACTTGAATAATTTTATGGAAACAAATCGTAGAAAAATCCTGATTTCTGGCGAAAAGGCCATCAGTGTTCCCGGCCAAATTTCCGATTTTTTGAGTCTGGCCAATAAGGGGCAGTTGAAAGTCAATCTGGAGGTGATGGGTTCGGATGAGCCTCTGGCTGAAATTGATAAGATGGTTAATAAGATCGTGATCTGCATTATTCTGGCAGCGCTTTTAATTGGTTCGAGCTTTATTGCCACCACTGACATGACCCCTCAATTTATGGGGATTCCAGCACTGGGGGCGCTGGGGTATTCTACGGCAATCATTTTAAGTCTGGCGCTAATGATCTCGATTCATCGCAAGAAACGGAAACGCTGAGTAGTGGATTTTTTAAAAATTCAGATTAGAATGATTTCTTTTGGGTATTAATATACTAAGCTTTGCTTAAGCTAATTTAATCAAGAAGGAGAAGAAAATGAAAAGAAATGTAGTTTTAGGAATGTTGCTAGTTCTTGCTATAGTGATTTCAGGTTGTACGCAAACTCCGGCAACCACAGACAAAAAAGATTCAGAGACAACAACAGATGTTGTCACCACCGCTTCGATTGTCAATACCGAGGGTGCTTTTATAAAAGCCATCAGTAAGGATGGTACCTGGATCATTGCCACCCTTGGTGATTTAAAAATTGATTCCGACCTGGTTCTGGATGGTGAGTTTGTCAATGGTAAGAAAGATGACGCCGGAAATGATATTGTTCAACGAAAGATTGGTCTCTACACACAGGATGATGCCCGAAATGTTACTGCCAGATTCACGCTGACAGCACCAAAAATTACCATTAACAGTCCCAAAGCCAGCATCGAACATGGTACTTTTGTCGGTGATGTTTATGTAACAGCGACAGATTTCCAACTTAAAGATCAAAAAATCGAAGGTAATTTGTATTTTACAAATCCCGAAGCCCAGGCTACCTTTAAAATGGATGCGACAAGTTCAGTTACCGGCGTTCAGGAATTAAAACAACAGCAGTAATGTTTGACATTTCACAATAAAAATTTTGGGAGCCTCTAAGTTGAAGTGTGAAAGACATCGATTTAGAGGCTCTTATTCATTTAAGCAATAAGTGAACGAAGATAATCATGAAAAGAGAGCTGTAAAATAAAAGTTTAAATCCGGAGGTGCATTATGGAAAAGAATATTATTATATTAGGAGCCGGATATTCGGGTATTCTAATTGCAAAAAAGCTTGCCAAACGTTTGAAAAGCCAGACGGATATTAAGATTACCTTGATCAACAAAAAAAGCTTTCATACCATGCTCACTGAACTCCACGAGGTGGCCGCAAATCGTGTTGAAGAGGATAGTATCCGAATCAGCATTAAGCGTATTTTCGAAGGTCGAAATGTTGAGGTGGTAATTGATACAATTACTGCGATTGACTATGAAAAAAAGCAACTAACCGGGAAAAGCGCATCTTATAGCTATGATTTTCTGGTAATGGCTTCGGGTTCACAACCCTCGTTTTTTGGCATTTGCGGAGCCGCAGAGTATACTTATAAGCTCTGGTCTTATGAAGATGCAATTAAGCTGAAGGGACATATTTTTGAAATGTTCACCGGAGCTTTGCAGGAAACGGATCAAGCAGCAAAACAGAAATTACTAAGCTTCTATGTTTTAGGGGCTGGATTTACCGGCGTCGAAATGGCCGGAGAACTGGCGGAATGGGTACCGATACTCTGCAAGCAATTTGAAATTGAGCGCGAGATGGTAAAAATTACGCTGGTTGATATGATGGACAGAGTCGTCCCTAATTTATCCGAGAAACTTTCAGAAAAAGCAAAAAGACGATTGGAAAAAATGGGCGTGGAAGTAAGGTTAAAAACAGCTGTTGATTGTATTGGCGCCGACTTCATTGGCCTCAAACAGGCTGATCAGCATCATGAACTACCTACCAAGACGGTTGTCTGGGCGGCTGGCATTGAGAGTTCAGATATTGCTAACCAGGCCGTTCAACTTACTCAGGTTGGTCGTGGCCGAATTAAAACCGATGAATTTCTCAGAGCTGAAGGAAAAGATGATGTTTTTATCGCCGGGGATAATATTTTCTATATTCCTGAGGGTGAAACAGTACCGGTACCACAGATGGTTGAAAACTGCGAGCAATCTGCTGATACAGTAGCTCATAATCTGATCAGTGTCATTACCGGAACTGGGAAAATGGAAAGGTATGCGCCCAAGTTCCATGGCGTAATGGTTAGTATCGGCGGCCGTTATGGTATTTCATATGTCGGAACCGAAAAAAAGAAATTTGCTTTACCTTCGTTTCTCTCTCAGTTTATAAAGCATTTTATTAATATTATTTATTTCATCCAAATTTTGGGGTGGAATAAGGTCTTTAGTTATATCCGACACGAGTTTTTTACGATCCGAAATTCACGAAGCTTCGTCGGTGGCCATTTTTCAAATCGGACGCCCAGTTTCTTATTAGTGCCCCTACGGGTTTTTTTAGGTGCCTTCTGGGTCTATGAGGGAATCAAGAAAGTCAATGAAGGTTGGCTCCAAAAGCCGATGCTGACACCGTTTTTTAAAGGCGCAAATGATTTGTATTACTCGATTCTCCAGGCTGGTACTGGTGGCGGCGATGCGGTATCAAGTGCTACTGCAGCCGGAGCGGGTGCTGAAGCGGCCGGAAATCTGCTCATCAATTGGAATATCTTAGGGTTGTTTAAAATTATTGTAATTCAGACATCGGATATTGCCATTAAAATACAAATGGGTCTTATGGATTGGTTTACCAACACTGTGATTCTTAGTAGTGGGAGCTCAGAAGTGTTTTTTCAGTCGGTGATCGTCTATTCTGAAATACTTGTCGGAGTCTTGTTGATTCTAGGTCTGTTCACCACCATTTCCGCCCTATATTCAATCGTTCTCCAGGGGATGTTTGTGACAACTACCGGGCTTTATCTGAGTACATGGTGGATGATTTTTGCGGCAGTGGCAGTTATTTTTGGCGGAGGGAGCGTATTCGGACTTGATTATTATGCAATACCCTGGTTAAAAGAGCACTATAAGAATATCAAAATCGTCCGAAAACTATATATTTATCATGATTAAGAGTGAATTATCACCACGACTGGACCACCAATCTGCTCTTGAAGCAGTTAGACGATTGATCGATGAGACCTTGTTGGGTACTGATGAATTAATCCAGGCGATGATGCAACACCTGACATTGGGAACTGGAAAAAATTTAAGAGCGATGTTATTGTTGGGGTCGGCAATGGATGAAGAAGGGCTTGTCCGACAGGATGCTGTTATTGCCGGAGCAGCAGTGGAAATTCTGCACCTTGCCACCCTGGTTCACGATGACATCATTGATGAGGCTGATATCCGTCGGGGACAAGCCAGTCTGCAAAAAAAGTTTGGCAAAAAAGAAGCGGTAATCTGTGGTGATTACCTCTTCTGCATTGCGATTGCCATGGTGGCTGAGATTTCCAATCACTATCCCGAAAAGCTGAAAGAATTTACCCAGGCCATGACAAAAATATGTTTAGGCGAACTGCGTCAATTTAAACATAACTCAGACACCGATCTAAGTGTTTTAAATTACCTGAAAATAATTGCTGGTAAAACGTCGGCACTCTTTGCGCTGGCGATGTATTCCGGGGCCATCATCAATGGAAGCAGTGATAAAGAAGCCCGTTTTATGGGGCGGATTGGTCACAATATGGGTTTGGCTTTTCAGATCCTCGATGATTGTGCAGATTATGAAGCTGATGTGGTGGAAACTAAAAAATCGGTTAAGCATGACCTGGCCGAAGAAGTCATCACCTTGCCGTTAATTTTTGCTTTTCTGAAAAAACCGGAACTCAAACAGCGAATCCGACAGCAACAATTGAGTGTGGCAGAGATTAACGAAATCATTGCTGAGGTGGTCGATGTTGGTGGCGTTTCAATGGCCCATGATGTGGCCGAAAAATATTATCGCAAGACAAAAAAAATGATCGATACCCTGCCGAATAAGCATCAGCGACAATTAATGGGTAAGATTTTGGGGCGAATTTGGAAAGTTGAGAATTAACGGATGATCCAACGGTTTTTAAATTATGTCGAAATTCGGACAAAAATAGCCAGTCTGTTGCCATTTTTACTGGGCTTGACTTATGTTCTGTATACCTATAAACAGGTTGATATTCGCAATACACTGCTATTTTTCACATCAATGCTGAGCTTTGATATGGCAACAACCGCCTTAAATAATTACATCGATGTGAAAGCAAATGGCAAGATTTTGGAATTTTCTCAAAGAACCGCGAAGCAGATATTGTATTTCCTTTTGATTCTGGCGATATTATTGGGGCTGGCCCTGGTATTTTATACCGGAGTGATTGTTCTAGTATTGGGCGCCCTCTGTTTTGGCGTGGGGATTTTCTATACCTTCGGTCCAGTACCAATTTCCCGGATGCCGTTAGGCGAAATTTTCTCGGGATTATTTATGGGCTTGTTTATTCCCTTCTTAGTGGTTTTTATTAATGCCCCTGAAGCTAGTCTAATTTATTTTACCTTTACGAACTGGCTTCTGCAAGTGTCATTTAACATCCTGGACCTACTGAAATTGGGCGTTGTTACAATCCCGGCGATCACAGGGATTGCCAATATTATGTTGGCAAATAACATCTGTGATCTTGACGATGATGTTAAAGTAAACCGCTTTACCCTGCCTTATTACACTGGTGTAAAAAATGCTCTGAATATTTTTGCAGCGCTTTATTACCTGGGGTTTGCTGCCACTATAATAATGGTAATGCTTGGATTAGTGCCAATTTATGGATTAATTGCAATTGTGGGTTTAATCCCTATTCATAAAAATATTTCAAAATTCAGAAAACAGCAGTCCAAGACAAAGACATTTCCACTGAGTGTGCAAAACCTGGTGATCTCATTAGTTCCGATAATTATTGTTTTGACAATCGGAACGATCCTTAATTAAAATAATTATGACGATAAATTAACAGACTCTTAATATAATCTTTCCAGGCCGTTAACATATGGTACTGCAGAGCATGTTAGACTTTAACAGCGATGAAGATAATAGGGAAACCTATATCTCAATCGCTGTTATTTAGTTTGTATGAGCTTTAATGATATAAATCAGTTAGCAGATGGGGAGAAAAGTAAATGAAATGGTTTTATAATTTAAAAATAGGCCGAAAAATAATTCTGGGATATCTGATCATTGCCGCCATAGCTGGAGGGATTGGAGCCATGGGGTTGGTGGGTATTCAAAAAATCAGTCTTCAAGATGTTTATCTTTATGAGAAAATGGCCAAACCGTTGGGAGAACTGGTTAATATCGTCGACTCCTTTCAGGGAATTATCGGAAAAGTTGATGATTTAACCCGAGCCACATCGCCGGAAGACATTGATGCCATTGAAAAAGAAATCTTAAAAAGAAACGCTCGATTCGACTCCAATCTTAAAACGTTTCAAACGACCTTGATGGATTCGAAAGCCATTGAAATAGCCGATGAAACCTATCTGCTTAAAGATCAATTTGATGCCATGGTCACTGAAATGATCGATCTGACCCGAGCAGGGAGATCAGCCGAAGCAGGAGTTCTAGCAAAGAGCAGTGAATTTGAAACAATCTATACGCAAATTGAAGCCAATTATCGTGAAATGATGGAGCTTAAACTGGTGATTGTAAAAGATACCGCTAAAAGTAACCAGGCTATTGCGGCATCATCAACTTTGTTAACGATCATCTTGTTGGTTGTTGGAGTAATCCTCTCGTTACTGCTGGGCTTTCTGATTACGTCAACCATCACGAAACCGATGGCTCGAATTAATGTGATGATCAAAGAAATGAGTATGGGTCATTTGGGGATGCGACTGAAGATGGAGTGTCAGGATGAGGTGGGAGAAATGGCGGAGGCCATGGACCATTTTGCGGATGATCTGCAGCACGTTGTCATTGAAACCATGCATCAGATTTCAAACGGGAATCTGTCGGCTAACATTGAGGCCAAGGATGATCAGGATGAAATAACCCCGGCGTTAAAGCAGACCATAAAAACCATTCGGGGACTGATTGCCGAGTCTA
Organism: Acetobacterium wieringae; assembly: GCF_023700225.1. Taxonomy (NCBI): domain Bacteria; kingdom Bacillati; phylum Bacillota; class Clostridia; order Eubacteriales; family Eubacteriaceae; genus Acetobacterium; species Acetobacterium wieringae. The sequence goes on along the minus strand of NZ_CP097897.1, from coordinate 2,322,848 downwards.
CTTTGCTAGCTCAAGCAGCTGTTGCCGGGCAGTTGGAGATCCGTAGCAATGCCGATGCCTTTAATGGCGGGTTCAAAGAAATTCTGATTGGCTTTAATCGCACACTGGATGCCCTGGTTGTACCAATAAACGTTGCCGCTGAATATGTCAGTCAGATTGGATGTGGGATCATCCCCGAAAAAATAGAAGACACCTACTATGGTGATTTCGAAACCTTTAAGAATAGCATCAACGCCTGCATTGATGGCTTAGCGGCGCTGGAAGATGGTAATCGGGTGCTGGGTCTGATGAATCAGAATGATTTTTCTCAGTCAATTCAGGGTGATTACCTGGGGATTTATGCCGAAATTGCCGAGTCCATCAATGGGATTCGTCGGTTGCTGCTGACCATCACACGAATAGCAGGGAATATTCGGGAAGGCAATCTCAGTGATTTGGCCGATTTAAAGCAGAATGGCAAGCGCAGCGAAAATGATAAATTGATGCCGACCCTGGTGGGGATGATGGAAAATATTTATCAATTGGTGGCTGAAACTGAAACAATGGCTCAGATTGCGGTGGAAGGTGATTTAAGCCATCGAGGCGATAGCAGTAAGTTTTGTGGTGAGTATGCCATGGTCATTGAGGGATTTAATCAGACGCTTGATGCGATTATCGAACCGGTCAAAGAAGCATCCAGCGTGCTTCAGGACTTGGCCCAAGGAAATCTTCAAACGGTGGTTAAGGGTGCATACAAGGGCGATCATGCCAGAATTAAAGAGGATCTTAATCAGACGATCACTTCATTGGCGGCCTATGTGGGTGAAATAACAGGTACGTTGGCGGCAATGGGACAGGGTAATTTAAATCAGGAAATTACCACCGAATTCAGAGGCGATTTTTCAGCCATCAAACGATCACTTAACGACATCAATCGGCAACTGAGTACCACCCTTGCCGATATTGATGGGGTTTCAGCCCAGGTGGAGGGAGGTGCCATCCAAATTTCTGACAGTAGCCAGGCATTGGCACAGGGGACGACCGAACAAGCCAGTTCAATTCAGGAATTGTCGGCATCGATTGAGGAAGTGGCCGTTGAAACCAAAGATAATGCTAGTCGCGCCAATGAAGCCAATGAGCGGGCGCTGGCAGTGCGAACAAATGCCATCGATGGCAATTCCCAAATGCAGAAAATGGTGGCCGCTATGACAGCTATTAATGAATCGTCACAAAATATTTCCCAAATTATCAAGGTTATTGATGATATAGCATTCCAGACCAATATTTTAGCCTTGAATGCCGCAGTGGAAGCGGCCCGGGCCGGACAGCACGGCAAAGGTTTTGCAGTCGTTGCCCAGGAAGTCAGAAATCTTGCAGTACGCAGTCGATCCGCCGTCAAAGAAACCACCAGTCTGATTGAAGGCTCCATTGATGCGGTAAAAGTTGGTAGCCGAATCGCCGATGATACAGCGCTCAGCATAAAAGAAATTCTGGCAGAGATTGAAATTGTTACCGATCTGGTAAAAAATATTGCCGAGGCGTCTCATGATCAGGCTTGCGCGATCGAACAGATTAATCAGGGAATTGAAATGGTATCGACGGTAGTTCAAACCCATTCCGCCACTGCCGAACAAAGTTCTGCCGCCAGTGAAGAGCTGTCCGCACAGGCACAGCTGCTTAAACAGATGGTTAGTGCTTTTGAAATCAAAGAAGTCTAAGCCGTGATATATTAAAGCGGTATGCTGAGTTAACTTCAAACAGAGCTCTCGGAGTTCTGTTTTTTTCTTTTTGTTTAATAACGCTTGACAATTTAATTAAATAGTATTATTGTATTAATCAAGTAATACAATAATACAAAGGAGGACAGCCATGAAATGGATTATCGATTCCGATCGCCCCATCTATAAACAGTTGGTGGAACAAATAGAGCTTAGAATCATTTCCGGTATTTATGCACCGGGAGAAAAACTTGAATCAGTGAGAGAGATGGCAATGGATGCAGGCGTCAATCCCAATACGATGCAAAAAGCATTGGCAGAACTGGAAAGAATGGGACTCGTCTTTGCACAACGAACCAGCGGCAGATTTATTACGGAGGATATGAAAGTGATAGAAGAAGCAAAAAAGGGTTTGGCAGTTCAGGAAATTAGCGCATTCCTTGAAAAAATGAAAAAGTTGGGGATGGGTCGTAATGAAATATTGGAATTGATGGAAAAGATCGAGGAAGGGGAGAAGGAAGATGACCATATTAAGCACTAAGAATTTAACCAAAAGCTATGGAAAGAAAACAGCCCTTTCCCAAATCAACTTGGAAATATCCCGGGGCCGGATCATTGGATTACTGGGACCAAACGGCAGCGGGAAAAGCACCTTTATAAAGATAGCAGCTGGTTTGCTGGTGCCAACAGCAGGGGAAATTATTATTGACGGTCAGCCTCCAGGGGTCGACACCAAAGCGAAAGTATCATATTTATCGGAACGAACCTACCTAAATGATTGGATGCGGGTCAGTGAAATCATTGCTTTCTTTGAAGATTTTTATACTGACTTTAATCGCATTAAAGCTGAAAACATGTTAAAAGATCTAAATATCAACCCTGATGATCGACTCAAGACCATGTCCAAGGGAACCAAGGAGAAAGTGCAACTGATCCTGGTGATGAGCCGTCAAGCTGAGCTCTACCTCCTGGATGAGCCCATTGGCGGGGTGGATCCAGCCGCCAGAGACTATATATTGAATACGATCATCACCAATTATAAAGAAGAGGCCTCGGTAATTATTTCGACGCATTTGATTGCTGATGTTGAGCAGATATTGGATGACATTATTTTTATTAATCAGGGCGAACTGGCATTGAGTTCCAGTGTGGATGAAATCCGGGAAACCCATAACAAGTCTGTGGATGGATTATTCAGGGAGGTTTTTAAATGTTAGCAAAATTAATTAAGCATGAAACTAGGGCCACCAGCCGAATTTTTATTCCTCTTTACGGCGCCCTGTTGATTTTAACAGTTTTCACCAAATTGGTGATGGCAATTGGTGCTCCGGATTTCTTTTCTGAAGCGGTATCCAATAATAAGGCAGCGGAAATCATTTTAGGTATCAGCTTCACTCTCTATTTTGTGCTGGTAGTAGCCATATGTGTGATGACGTTGGTCATGATCATTCAGCGCTTTTATAAAAATTTATTTACTGACGAAGGCTACCTGATGTTTTCGCTGCCAGTTAAAACCTGGGAGCTGGTATGCTCCAAGCTGATCGTTGGCCTAATCTGGTCGGCTGTTTGTACAATTATGATTTTTTTGACTTTTTTTATCTTCTCGCTGGGGAACTTTTCGATGATGGAGTTGACTCAGGCGATCCGGTCAGCTTACTCAATGTTTTACCTGCAGACTGGAATGGAACTGAATTTTTTTATTTTTGAAATGATCATTTTTTTACTGGTTGAAACCGTTGCTTCGATTCTGATGATCTATGCAGCCATAGCCATTGGCCAATTATTTAATCAGCACCGGATTGTCGCTGCGTTTGGGGCTTATATCGTCATTACGATTGCACTCCAGATTATCATGTCGATTTTTATGACTGTTTTTGCCATCGGAAATCTGGAGAACAGTGTTCTAAATGGCAGCGATGCCATCACTACCATCAATTGGCTTCTTAATAGTTCAACCGTACTTAATGTGGTAATGGGAGTGGGTTTTTATTACACGACCCTAACCATTATGAAAAAAAGACTAAATCTGGAATAATTTGTGTTGATTTGTGTTATAATAATCTGCAATTAAATGGTTGAAAAAGATAAAATGAAAGCGGGGCGATCTAAATATTTATTCAAGTCAGAGATTTGCACAAAGATTTCAAGTTGGGGAAGGAAGACATTCATATCCTCAAGGGAATCGATCTGGATATTGAACAGGGAGAAATGGTGGCCCTGCTTGGTCCTTCAGGATCAGGCAAATCCACCTTTTTAAACGTTCTGGGGGGGCTGGTTCCGCCTACTTCCGGCGACATTATGATTCGTGATTATCGCATCAGCGACATGACTGAAAATGAACTGTGTCTGTTTCGCAGGGAGCACCTGGGTTTTATTTTTCAGTCCTATAACCTAATTTCCACCATGACAGCCATGGAAAACGTTGCACTGGCACTAACCTTTGCCGGGGTCAAAAAAGAAATCCGGCAACAACGGGCACAGGAAGCGCTGGAAGTTGTTGGCTTAGTGGATCGGATGGGACACAAACCAAGTGAACTTTCTGGAGGCCAACAACAGCGAGTGAGTATTGCCCGGGCGCTGGTTAATCATCCGGAAATAATTCTGGCCGATGAGCCCACCGGGAATCTGGACTCTAAAACCAGTGCCGACATCATGGAAATGATTACCCGACTCAACCGGGAAGAGAAGCAGACCTTTGTCATCGTCACCCATGATCCGGATACGACTAAATACTGCACCAAGGTAATCCACATGTGTGATGGCCTGATTGAGGCCGAAGTCAATCAATAAACATTGATCAGAATGAATACTCAAAGAAATGGAGAAATTATGAAAGAAAGAACAAAAATTGAAATGAAGACAAAACCGCTGCTTTCAGCCCTATTGGTGATTATCCTGCTATCATTATGTTTTATGCCAACAGCTTTGGCGGCACCGGAACAACCGTTGCTTCAGATCAGTTCAGTCACTTTCAATCCGGCGACGGTATCACCCGGTAAGGAATTCAAGATGGTGGTTACCTTAACCAATCATGGTGACTATGATGCCCATAATGTAACCCTGGATGTATTGTCCCAGTCGGGCGCGAATGACTTGGGGGTCTTTTCGATGGTAGGAAGTGGCAGTCATTTCTATCGGGAAGAAATTCCTTCTGGTGAAAGTGCAACGATTGAGATTCCCATGGTGACATCACCAAATGCTGAGGCTAAAAATTATAATTTAAATTTGCAAATCAATTGCGAAACCAGTGGTGGCAGTGTTTATAATTTCACAGAAACAGTGGGGATTGTAATCAATGAAAGTGAATCGATGTCGATTATTGCCCCAGATCGTTTTGTTTTAGCTAAGAATGATAAAGGGGTTACCCCGATCAATTTTGAAATTGCTAATTTTGGATCAAATCCGGTGCGTGGGGTGCAGGTTAGTGTATCTGCTGATGGTGTCGATTTCTCCAAAGATTATCAGTATTATGGCACCTTCGAAAAAGATGATAACGATGACTTCTCCGCTGATGTCACCACGAGTCAAAGTGGTGAATTTCCCGGGAAAATATCCGTAAAATACATGGACAGTTTCAATAATGAACGGGTAATCGAAAAGAACATTACCATTGTTTCTGAGGAAGCCACAACTCAGACGGCGGAATCGGGAGACGAGAACTTTTTTCAAAAATTTCTCAGAGTCATCTTTGGCATTGGCGCTTAGCGGGGTGAAGGTGTGAATAAGCAAGAACTCCTGCGATTATCCTGGGAGAATCTCTGGCGGATGAAATTTCGAACAATCCTCACAATTATTGGGGTAGTCATCGGAACGGCCTCGATCATCGTGATGGTTTCCATTGGAAACGGGGCTCAAAAGAGCATTACGGATGAATTGTCCGGGATTGGTTCTGTGACCACGCTACAGGTCTATCAGGATCTCTCTTCGATGGGGATGACTGCGATGGGTGGTGGAAAAACGGACGATAAAGCAATCCTTAATGATGATGCCATCAAAGATTTAAAGAAAATCGATGGGGTCGTGGCGGTTACGCCGGTGGTCAATCTAAGCGGCGGGGAAATAGAAGTTGATCGTGAGCAATATGGGGTTTCTCTGATGGGCGTGGACTATGCTGTCCTGGAAGATATGCGCTATGTTACAACCAGTGGTAAAAAGCCTGGAGCCAACGATGAAAACAGTGTGATCCTTGGCAAAGATGTATTAACCAGCTTTACCTACACCGGTGCGTCAACCCAACTCGAAGCCAGTGAGGTTAAACCGGAAGATCTAATAGGCCAGAACATTACCATGACCATCAAACGTACCAATGCCAACGGCGAAGAAGAGATAAAGACTCAGAAGCTGAAGGTGACTGGTGTGCTGGAAGCCACTGGGGGAAATGAGGATTACTCGATCATCGCTGACTATCATCTAGTGACAGACCTGAACGAATGGCAGACCGGGAGGAAAGCCACTGTCAAGAAGCAGGGCTATTCCCAGGCGTTGGTGACCGTCGAGGATTCTTCGGTGGTAAATGATGTCACTTCTGAAGTTGAAGCGATGAAATTTACAGTCTTTTCGATGCAACAGATTTTGGATTCGATGGGCAGCGTCTTTCAGATGCTTCAGATTCTGCTGGGTGGTATCGGTGGGGTCGCTTTGTTGGTTGCCTGTATCGGCATTGTCAATACCATGACCATGTCCATTTATGAACGCACCAAGGAAATTGGGATCATGAAGGTCATTGGGGCATCGATTTCGGATATCCGCAACATGTTTATTGCCGAATCAACCATGATTGGATTGATCGGCGGTCTGGTGGGGATTGTCATCAGCCTGGTGCTATCGGTACTGATCAATCTGATTGCGGGTTTATTTATCGGTGGTGAAGGGGGTGTGACGATTTCCTACATCACCCCCGGTCTGGTTGTTTTTGCCTTGTTTTTTTCGGCGCTGGTCGGGCTCTTGTCCGGCGTTCGTCCGGCTATCAAAGCAGCCAATCTCAGTTCCCTGGATGCGATCCGCAGTGAATAGTGAAAGAGCGCAAAAATATCAGAAAGCGATAATAAAAATAACTGAGCTTGCAATTTTTAAGGTGTGAATAAGCGGTTGCAAAGACAGGATAAAAATTTGAAACGAGAAGGAGTAAGGATGAACTATTTATATTTATTAATTAATCCGGTCAGATTTTTTAAACAGGTTGCCGAAAAAGAAAAACATTCTCTGATTATCCCAATTTTGATTATTGCCATGATCGGCTGTTTAACAGGTGTCATTGCCGGAAATGTGGTAGGCACCATGGATCTGCCAGCTGATCAGATGGGAATGGTTAAAACCATTAGCATTGTTACCGGAATCATCTCCGGGATCATCAGCGTGGCAGTTGCCATGGTGGTGAAGGCAGCCATCTTTAATCTGGTGTTAAAGAAAATGGGGGGTGAGGGTTCGTTTAAGACAGCAGTGTATGTGGTCGGCCTGAGTTATTTCCCCAAAATTTTCCAGAACATTCTCAATATTTTCTTTCAAAAACCGATTGATATGACCAAGGTTTATGAGATGGATTGGGTGGCCTTCCTGGGAGGGATTTTCAGCATTTTCAATATCTGGCAGATTGTCCTGACCATTATTGGTCTGGCCATTGTCTACGGTGTGAGTTACAAAAAAACGGCGCTTCCAGTGATTGGACTGGAAGTGGTAGCCGCTGGTCTTAGTCTAGGTGTGTCGTTGATTAGTCTTAATTCGATGGCGGGATTATCAACCACAGCCATCAGTTAAAAAGGGAGGAATAGGATGGGAATCGGTATTGATTTAGGTGGCACCGCAATTAAAGGTGGTATTGTCAATCATCGGGGTGTCATTCAGGAAGAACGGCGAGTCAAAACCCAAAGCCAAATGGGCTATGATCGTGTAGTGAGTGATCTTGCTGCATTAATAAACGAACTGGTTCAGCTTTCACCGGAAGAAACCACCGTGGGAATCGGAATTCCCGGAATCCTCTCAGGGGATGGATCAACCGTCGTTTCCTGTCCTAATCTTAATTGGAAGAACAAAGCACTAAAGCAAGATCTCGAAGCAGTCCTGGCACTTGAGGTGCTTCTGGTTAATGATGCCACGGCAGCTTGTATTGCTGAAGCGGCATTTGGCAGCACTCGGGGTCGAACCAGCTCGGTGTTATTAACCCTTGGCACCGGTGTCGGTGGTGGTGTGATCATCAATGATCGGATTATTTCGGGAGCCCATGGGGTCGCCTCAGAAGCCGGCCACATGATCATGGAAGAAAATTTCTACGACTGCAATTGCGGCAAAAACGGCTGTCTTGAAACCTTTGCTTCGGCAACAGCACTGATTCGCTATTGTCAGAAACAACTAGATGAAGGCGTGGAGTCCGAATTAAAAAAAGACGACACTTATGATGCCAAACGAATTTTTGATGCTGCCAAAGCTGGCGATGTACTGGCGTTGGCAGCAGTCAATCGGCTGGCTAAATATTTAGGTTGGGCCATTTCCAACATCAACGATCTCATAGATCCCGGGATATTCGTAATTGGTGGTGGTTTGTCTGAGGCTGGAGATTTTCTTTTAAACCGGATTCAGGCCAGCGCCAAAAGTTGTTTAACCTATCCCCAGTATGCAATGCCTGAAATTGTGCTGGCTACCTTTCGAAATGAAGCCGGTTTGATCGGTGCGGCCAATCTTCGACAATTCATCTGACGCATTTGCTTTTTAATGAAAATTGCGAGAAAAAACTGAATAGTAAAAAAAAACATTGTAATATTGCTTAGAATGATTATAATAGAAATATGTCATTCTAAGAGTAAAGGAGAAATACAATGCAAAAATTTGAATGTGATATCTGTGGTTATGTATATGATCCAGAATTAGGAGATCCAGACAACGGGGTAGCAGCTGGAACTGCGTTTGCCGATATTCCTGAAGATTGGGTATGTCCAGAATGTGGCGTTGATAAAAACGCATTTTCAGAAGTCTAAACAGCGTTTTCAATTAGTATAAAAAAAGTCGTAATGATGGCTTGCTTAAAAAGTGTAGAATTTAACCGAATCGGTTTTGAATTCTACACTTTTTTTATGCTAAATTCCCAAAATTCCCATGATCCAGATAAACAGAATCGGCATAAAAACTGCTGGCAGCAGGTTGCCGACCTTAAGCTCTTTGATTTTAAGCATATTAATACCAATGGCCAAGATTAGAACGCCACCAACAGCATTCATTTCGGTGATCATTTCCGGAGAGAGCAGGGTTTTGACTGAGCCAGCTAAAAGTGAAATGCTGCCCTGGTAGAGAAGAACTGGAATAGCGGAAAAGACGACGCCGATTCCTAAAGTCGATGAGAGAATCATCGAAAAAATACCATCCAAGAGCGACTTGCTCAGAAGAATACTGACCGTCCCGGTGAGCCCATTTTCCAAAGCACCCATAATGGCCATTGAGCCGGTGCAGAAAAGCAGGGAGGCACTGACAAAGCCGTGGGAGATATTATTGCTATTGTTTTTCATCTTTTTTTCCAGGCTGTCGCCAATTCGTTTTAATTGTTTTTCAATATTGATCAGTTCCCCCAGGATGCCGCCAAATAATAGACTCAGCAGCATCAGCATAATGTTTTCGGTTTCGATGGTCATCGTGATGCCAATGACAACTACGCCCAGTCCCAGACCTTGGGTAATGGTTTCACAGAGACGTTGTGGTAAAGCCCGTTTAAATAATAGGCCGATGAGGCCGCAGACAACAATGGCGGCGGCATTGATAATGGTTCCAAGCAAAAGATTTTCCTCCTGATGTAAAGTCTTTTACTATTGTAACATAAAAGCGCTAGCGCTGAAAACATAACTACCCTGATGAGCTGTTTTATTGAAAAAAAATCAGTGTTTCGATTAGTTTTAACAAAAAAAGTGTTTAAATTGTGATAAAATAGAAAAAAGAATGCGAGGTGACGTTTATGATTAAGCGGTTTTCAGTAATCTATATTGGTTCAATCCGTTGTGAACTGATCGTTGGACAGCGGGGCAAAGGCTGCATTAAAATATTGGATCGAGCCATGTTTCCCATTAATTTTGGGAGTCAGAGCTTTACTAAAGGGGAGATCTCATTTAAATCTGTATATGCCTTGTGTCAAACGATTAATGAATACATCGAAATGTCTAAAACCTACGGCGTTGAATCGATTAAAATATTTGGAACAACAGCTCTCCGTGAAGCCAGAAATCGGCTTTATATTCTTGAACAAATCAAAATCAATACCGGTGGTTACGAGGTGGAAATTCTCGACAAGGAAGAAGAGACCCATCTTATTTATCGCCATATGGTGTTAAAGTGCGATCCGCAATTTAATATAATCACTGATACCAAAGAGGATCAGATGCTGGCATCTATCTCCAGCGGGAATGTGTCAGTGGCACTCCTAAAAAATGGAGTCATTGATTATCATCAGACCGCTGAGCTGGGTTATTTAAAAATGAAGGAAATCCTGAAATCCATCGAAGAAAACTCGGAGCGCTTTGAAACGTTACTGATGGAGTTCATCTCCATCAATACCCAGGATATTGTTGAAAACATCAGAAAACGTCACATTAAAAGACTTTTTGTATCCTCCCACGAAGTTGATGTCATTGCTCAGCTTTGTGGCATCACGGAACGACAGGATTATTATGTGATCAATGCCGAGGATTTTGGGAAGCTGTGCAAGGTGGCGGGCGATCTGACCGTGAACCAATTATTGAAAAAGTACCCACTTTTGGATCAAAGTGAAGCAGAAACCCTGAATCATACCCTGATGCTTTATTTAAAGCTACTGGCTGAAACAGGAGTCGAAACCTTTATTTTGATTCCGATGATTATCGGCGATGCTTTTTTGGATTTTGAATTCCAGATCACAAAAAAACAACAGTTGATTGAATGGATCGAAGAGGGCAGTTATCTTTCTGCTAAAACCATCGGTAAAAAGTATCATACCAGTCACAGGCATTCGGAATTTGTTGAAAAAATCAGCTTAAAGATATTTGACTCGCTCAAAAAATATCACCAACTGGGAAAAAGAGAGCGGCAGCTCTTATCGATGCTCTGTTATCTGATGGAGGTGGGCAGTTTTATTGATCATAAAAATTTTTGGGTGCAAAGCCGCTATATTATTGAAACAACCGACATTATCGGGGTTAACCAGGAAGAGAAAGCGGTGATGGGTAAGGTCGCCGAGGCGGTTAAAACGAATTTTATTAAAGTGGAAGAAAAGATTCATTCCAGTGATGAAAAAGAACAGTTGCTGGTAGCCAAACTGGCGGCTATTTTAAAGCTGGCCATTGCCCTGGATAAGAGTTATCAGCAAAAAATACAAAACCTTCACTGTCATGTCAAGGACGAAAAATTGATGCTTGAATTAACCACCGGGAAAAATTTTCAGTTGGAAGAGTATTTCTTTAAAGCAAGTCGGGCAACCATGGAGAATGTTTATGGCATTAAACCGATATTAAAAATTAAGAGGGTTGAATCATGAAAAGTAGATTATTTATAAACCGTGAAATCAGTTGGCTGGATTTTAATTACCGGGTATTAGACGAGGCTTATGACAAATGCAACCTGGTAATGGATCGGTTGAAATTTTTGGCGATTACGGCATCAAATCTCGATGAGTTTTTTATGGTGCGGGTTGCTGGGATTATGGATCAGATTAATGTTGGCTACAACAAAAAATCGGTAGATGGACTAACCCCGATTGAACAGTTGGCAGTTCTTAACAGCATGACTCAGGAAATGATGGCTCGGCAGTATACCTGCTTATCAAAATCGATCATCCCGGAGCTGAATCAGAACAATATCTTTTTTTTGCGTTATGATGAACTGAATGAGGAAGGCAAAGACTTTGCCCTTCATTATTTCCGGCATGAGTGTTATCCGGTTTTGACGCCACAAGCCATTGACAACAGTCGCCCCTTTCCGTTAGTAAAAAACAATCAGGTTTATCTGTGTATCATGCTCCATGACACCGAGGCGAAGATTAAGGATGAAAAAGATTTTATGGCGATCCTGGAAATCCCCAAGGTTCTGGACCGAATCATTGCATTACCGAAAGCGAAAGAATCGGATGTGCTAAACTATATTTTTATTGAAGATTTAATCAGCCCGTTTGTAAATGAACTTTTTACCGGTTATGATGTCAAGCAGGTCAGTGAATTCCGGATTACCCGTAATGGCGATTTAGCCATCGATGAGGATGAAGCCGAGGATTTACTGATTGAAATTGAGAAATCAATTCAGCAACGTAAATGGGGAGCCAGCATTAAACTGGAAGTAACCCGGGACATGAGTAAAAAAATGAAAAAATGGTTGATGCATGAATTGGAAATTATCGAAAGTGAGCTTTATGAACTCAAGGGAAACCTGGATTTGACCTGCTTTATGAAATTTCAGAACCGCAGCGAGTTTAATGAACTCCGGGAGCCCCGCTATACCCCGCTTATCTCCAATGAATTCTATGAGGTTGACGACATCTTTGAAGTCATCCGGGAGAAGGATCGCCTCTTGCACCATCCGTATCAGTCTTTTCAAACAGTGGTTGATTTTGTCCGGGCGGCATCCATCGATCCCGATGTGCTGGCCATCAAACAAACGTTGTATCGGGTCAGTGGCGACTCGCCAATCATTGAAGCATTGATTCAGGCAGCCCAAAATGGTAAACAGGTTACTGTATTGGTCGAACTCAAAGCGCGCTTTGACGAAGCCAATAATATTGTCTGGGCGAAGAAACTGGAGCAGGCTGGGTGTCATGTCATTTATGGGTTGGTAGGGCTAAAAATCCATTGTAAAATGATTCTGGTGGTTCGCAAAGAGTCCGATGGGATCCGGCGGTATGTACATCTTGGAACCGGGAATTATAATGATGTGACCGCCGGTCTTTACACCGATTTGGGAATGTTCACTGCCAAAGAGAGTTATGGGTCGGATGTTTCAACCTTGTTTAACCTCTTGTCCGGCTACAGTCACTACACTTTGTGGAAAAAGATCGAGGTGGCTCCGAAAACGCTTAGAAATGCCTTTTACATTGCCATTGACCGGGAAATTGAAAATGTCAAAATGGGAGAAAAGGGAAAAATCATTGCCAAAATGAATGCACTTGTTGATGAAGATATCATCAATAAGCTTTATGAGGCCTCTCAGGCAGGAGTGGAAATTCAATTGATTGTCCGGGGGATGTGCTCACTAAAACCAGGTTTGTTGGGCATGAGTGAGCACATCACGGTTCACAGCATTGTGGGAACCTTTTTGGAACACAGCCGGATCTATTATTTTTACAACCAGGGTAAGGAAGACATTTTTCTGTCCAGTGCCGACTGGATGGAGCGAAACCTGAACCGGCGAATTGAGACATTGTTTCCGGTTGAAGAAGAGAGTCTCAAGAAAAAACTAAAGCACATTTTGGAGATTACTTTAAAAGACACCATCAAAACCCGGTTAATGACTGAAACAGGAGAGTATATCCGGGTTGACAAACGTGGCAAGGAATTGCTTTCCTGTCAGGATTACTTCTGCAAAGAAGCTGAAGCAGAATTTGAACAGGTCAAGAATAAAGCCGTTATAAAACATAATATTGAGGGAGAATAGCAATGGATAGGCGAAATATTGGAGTCATCGACATTGGCTCAAACAGTGTCCATCTGGTGATTGGTGAATACTACAACAATGAATATTTTCAGATTATTGACGATGTCAAGGTGAATGTCCGGTTAAATGATAAGCTGGCTGAAACCGGAAAACTGCAGCAGGATCGGATGGATTTCGGAATCGAAACCCTGACCATGTTTGTTAGTATGTGTGATGCCTACGGCATCGAAAAGGTAATTACGGTAGCAACGGCAGCGGTTCGTAAAGCATCAAATGGAGCTGACTATGTGGCGCGAATTAAAACCGAAGTCGGTTTGGATGTGGCCATTATTCCCGGAGAAGTCGAGGCTTCAATGGATTACCTGGGCGCGATTAACACCCTTGATGTTAAAGACGCCTTGCTGATGGACATCGGCGGTGGGAGTACCGAGTTTGTGCTGATCAAAGACCGCAAGAAGGTAGAGGCGGTGAGTTTGCCCTTTGGTTCCATCGATTTGGCCGAAAAATTTGATTTGACCGACGAGGTATCAGAGAAAAAACTGAAAGCTCTCGATGAGTTTTTAAAAGAAGCATTTAGTACGATTGCAATCCTTAAAAAGGCTGAGGGGTTGCCGGTTATTGGCGTGGGTGGGACAATTCGAAATGTTGGCCGGATCCACCGGAGTTTCATCGATTATCCTTTGGAAATTGCCCATAATTATCGGATGAAATCCAATGATGTCAAGCGGATCTGCGAAATGGCCGCCAGTATGAATTTAGCGGAACGTTCAAATCTTAAAGGATTGTCCAAGGGTCGGATCGATATTTTCGTGGGTTCGAGCCATACCCTGGAACGGGTTATGAAACATATTGATTCGCCAGAACTCATTATCAGTAATGCCGGGTTACGGGATGGTATCATCTACGATTATTTTGGCTATAATGAAGACAATCTGGTTTATGATATTTTTGAACTGTCTCTGGTCAATATCATGTTAAACTTTAATGTGAATATCCCTCACGCCTATCATGTGCTGAAGCTGACCGAAAACCTGTTTGAGCAGCTCAAACCACTCCATGGCATCAAAGAAGACGTCCGCAAGATGATCCGGGCCTCGGCCATGCTTCATGATGTTGGCATCAAGCTTCAATTTGGAAATCATCACGAGCATAGTTTTTATATTATTTTAAACTCCGGTTTGTTGGGGATCGAACAGAAAGAGCTTTTAATGAGTGCCTTTATTGCGCTTAATCATCGTACCAATAAAAAAATCCATATTTCGGAAGAATACATGGGGCTGCTCCAGAATGAAGAGCGGCACCTCATCGATCAATTGAGCTTGTTTCTGCAAATATCAGAATATCTGGATCGCAGTATGGATGGTGTCGTCAAGGATGTGAATTGCGTGATTCTGGAAAAAGAAGTCCAGCTGAATGTCCTCACAACCGGTCATTCAGTATTTGATAATATGATCATCAACGAATGTGGCAAAAAATTCAAACGGGTGTTTAACAAAACGCTGACGATTAATAACAAAGTCATTATTTCGCGACGATAAAAAAACTCCAATTATTCAAAACTGAATAATTGGAGTTTTTCTTATTTGTTTCGTTGGCTTTTGCCCAGATAGGCTTCTTTAATGCTTTCATCAGCCAGTAGTTCCCGGCCAGTTCCAGCTTTGGTAATCTTGCCTGTTTCCAGTACGTAGGCATAATCAGCGACCCGAAGGGCCATATTGGCATTTTGTTCAATTAAAAGAATGGTCATTCCTTCTTTATTAAGGGTCTCGATGATATCAAAAATACCCTGAACAACCAAGGGGGCCAGACCCAAGGATGGTTCATCCATCATCAATAGTTTTGGCCGGCTCATCATGGCCCGACCAACTGCAAGCATTTGCTGCTCGCCACCGGATAAGGTGCCTGCGGCCTGCCAGGAACGTTCTTCCAGCCGGGGGAAGAGACTGTAAATATGCTTGATGTCGGCGTCCAGATTATCCTTGCGCATATAAGCGCCAATCTTGAGATTTTCCAGCACTGTCAGATCGGGAAATACATGCCGTCCTTCCGGAACCAGAGTAATACCCTTGTCAACGACTTTGGTGGTATCAAGGCCCAGCAGTTCTTCACCGTTATAGGTGATGCTGCCAGCTTTTGATTTAACCAAATTGACAATGGCTCGCAGCGTGGTGCTTTTTCCCGCCCCATTGGCTCCGATCAGAGTCACGATTTTGCCTTCTGGCACTTCCAGATCAATGCCCTTAACCGCTTCAATACCGCCATAAGCGACCTGTAAATTACTAATCTTCAACATCGGCGTCTACCCCCAAATATGCTTCAATAACCTTAGGATTATTCTGAACCTCATCTGGGGTTCCTTTGGCGATGGTACAGCCAAAATCCAATACATAGATATGATCAGAAATTTCCATGACCAGATCCATATGATGTTCAATCATAAAAATGGTCAGATCAAAATCCGTTTTCAGTTTAAAAATCAGATCCGTCAGTTCATCAGTTTCCTGAGGATTCATTCCGGCTGCTGGCTCATCAAGCAGCAGTAACTGTGGCTTGGTTGCCAAGGCCCGGGCAATTTCCAGATGCCGCTGTTGTCCATAGGGGAGCGATGAAGCTTTTTCATTTCTTAAATCAATAAGTCCCAATCGTTCCAGCAAAAATTCACAGTCGGCTTTAGCCTGAGCTTCGCCCTTCCGGGCTTTGGGGGTTCTCAAAATCGCAGATAAAAAACTATAATCAGTATTTAAGTGGGTAGCAACCTGAACATTTTCAAGAACAGACAATTCCTTGAATAAGCGGATGTTCTGAAAGGTTCGGGCGACACCCAGAGCTGTGATTTTATCCGGCTTTTTACCGGTAATATCAATTTCAGTGGCGGTGCCGCTTTTATCGGTTGGGGTAAAAAGAACCTTGCCGCTGGTGGGCGTATAAACCCCGGTGATGACATTAAAGGCAGTGGTTTTACCGGCCCCATTGGGTCCGATTAGGGCAGCCAGTTCACCCTTTTTAATATTGATATTTAAGTCGTTGACGGCGACAACACCGCCAAACTGCATGATGACATTTTCTGTTCTAAGCAGACTCATTACTTGCCACCTCCTTCAGTCGAGGTCTTTTTTCGGCTCAGTTTTTTCTTGATGGACTGGAATTTCTGCGCTATGAAATCCCAGGTGAGTTCATTGGTACCCATTAAGCCTTTGCGATAGAAAAGTACGATAATCATCAGCAGGAATGAAAATACAACCATTCGCAGACCGGGTCGAAAGATCGGCAGATCCAGGCCGAAGGCCATGGGCTCATCCAGAAAACGCAGGGCTTCCTGTCCCAGTGTAACCAGGAAACTGGCAATGATGGTTCCGGAGATGCTGCCCATTCCACCAAGGACAATGATCAGCAAAAAGTTATACGTCAGGGTGAAATAAAACTGTTTGGGATCAACAGTACCCAATAGGGCGGCGAATAATCCACCACCGATGCCAGTAAAAAATGCTCCAATCAGGAAGGAAGTCATCTTTGTTTTAAAGAGCCCAACCCCCATCGCTTCGGCAGCAATTTCGTCCTCCCGGATGGACTTGAAGGCCCGGCCATAGGACGAGTAAACAAGTAAAATGGTTGCGATAATGATCAGCAGAGCGGTTCCATAGGTCCACCAGAGACTGCTGATGGTGGGAATACTCTTAATACCCAGGGCGCCATTTGTGATCGATTGGGTATTGGTAAAGACAATCCGAATAATTTCCGAAAACCCGAGAGTTGCGATGGCCAGATAATCACCCCGAAGCCGTAGACAGGGGGAGCCAATAAAGAAGGCCACCACCACTGAAGCCAGACCACCCAGAATCAATGCCACCACAAAGGGCAACTGGATATTAGCTAAGAAAGGCGCCATCGGTTCCAGATAAAAAATGGCCGCACGAGATTCAACAGGCACTGTAAAGATGGCGACAGTATAGGCGCCGATCGCCATAAAACCGGCCTGTCCCAATGAAAACTGACCGGTAAAACCATTAACCAGATTCATTGCCAAACTGACGATGACATAAATTGCGCATAAATTCAGTAAACGACGCATATAGGAATCAACAAAAATATCGGCTAAACCTATTCCAATCAGGAGAACAACTAAGAAAACCGCTGTTTTCCAGTGAAGTTTTAAGTAGGCACCGAGGCTGTTTTGAGTTTCGTTCATTTTTGGTACCTCCCCTAAACCTTTTCCACTTGTTTCTTACCAAGGAGACCATTGGGAAGAAAGAGCAGAATAATAATTAAGATGACAAATGCGATGGCGTCCCGGTAACCGGTAAGTGCTGGAAAGAAGGCGACCATCAGTACTTCCGAAAACCCGAGGATCAGGCCCCCAAGAACGGCGCCTTTAACATTACCAATTCCACCGATTACGGCGGCAATAAAACATTTTAATCCGGGAACAACGCCCATGAGGGGTAACACCGATGGGTATTTCATACACCATAAAATAGCACCGACGGCAGCTAGCGCAGAACCGATGGCAAAGGTTGAAGAAATGACCCCATTGATCTTAATACCCATGAGTTTGGCGGTATCATAATCGACTGCGACAGCCCGCATGGCCATACCAAGTTTGGTTTTATTAATCATAAAAAGTAGTGCTGACATCAAGATAAACGCAACAATTGGAATAACAATAGAAACCGGTTGAATCGACAAACCGCCTATAAAGAAAGGTGTTGTCAAAAGCGGGAATTCTGGAAACGCTTGTGGCTTTCCTGAAAATAAGTAAGTGGCAACATTTTCAAGCAAAAATGATACCCCAATCGCTGAAATTAATAGTGATGTTTTAGGTGCATCACGGAGCGGACGATAGGCTACCCGTTCTATCGTGACACCGAGTAAAATGGTTAACCCAATTGTAATAATAAACGTGACATACCAGGGAAGAAAGAATACGGCAATCCCAAAATATGTGAAATAGGCAGCCATCATAAAGATATCGCCATGGGCAAAGTTGATCAGTCTTAAGATACCATAAACCATCGTGTAACCGATGGCGATCAACGCGTACAAACTCCCAAGAGATAAACCATTTATTAGTTGCTGCAAGAATGTTTCCATTGTCATTCCAACGACCATAATTATAACCTCGTTATATCATTTAATTTAAATTGAGGGTATCTGATCATACAAATACCCTCAAAGTTAGTTGTTGTGAAGGCAGCACAAACAAAACAGACAGTGTACGTTTTGTTTTGCGCACCCTTGCGCATAAAAGAAGTCACATAAAATATGACTTCTTTATGGTAATTTGTGACTTTTTGTTAGTCAATTGTAACGGAATCCATGTAGGTGAATTTACCATCTTTAACGGTTTTAATGATCGCTTC
Source organism: Acetobacterium wieringae (assembly GCF_023700225.1). Lineage (NCBI taxonomy): Bacteria > Bacillati > Bacillota > Clostridia > Eubacteriales > Eubacteriaceae > Acetobacterium > Acetobacterium wieringae. The sequence goes on along the minus strand of NZ_CP097897.1, from coordinate 2,304,205 downwards.
ATTTTTAGTAGCGTCACCATTGGCATCAATGGTAATCATCCCAGTAGCGCCTTCAAAGTCTTTAGTGGCCGCCAGTGCGTCACGGATGGCAACAGGATCAGCAGATCCTGCTCGCTCAATCGCATCCAGGGTCATCATGTAGCCGTCATAACCAAGGGCTGTTACAGCTGCAATGTTTTCACGGTCAGGATAAGCTTTTTTGTATTCGGCAACAAATGTTTTACCGGCTTCTGTCAGTGGATTGGTATCGTCAAAGAATGTTGACATGACTGCGCCTTCTACATCAGCACCACCAACGGTGATGAATTCGTTTGTTTCCCAGGTATCACCACCAATAAATGGAGCAGTGATGCCAAGGGCACGGGCCTGTTTGATAATCAATGCGGATTCGGTGAAATTACCAGGAGCAAAAATGGCATCGGGATTGGCAGCTTTAATATTGGTTAAGATTCTGTTGAAATCCTGATCGCCAGTATTGTAATTACCAGTAGCTACGATGGCATTTGGATCGCCAGTTAGTTTAACAAAAGAATCGGTAAAGAATTTAGCTAAGCCAACTGAGTAGTCATTGGAAACTTCCTGGATGATGGCAACTTTTTTTGCATTCAGTTTTTTAGAAGCATAGTTGGCCATGACCGTTCCCTGGAAAGGATCAAGGAAGCAAACACGGAAGTAGTAATCATTTCCGGCGGTAACCTGTGGATTGGTTGCTGAAAGCGCAACGGCAGGAATTTGGTTTGTTTTGACAACGTCACCAGCAGCAATGGAGAGTGAAGATCCCCAGGAACCTAAGATGGCAACAACCTTGTCTTTTTCAATTAAACGGGCAGCAGCAGTTGTTGCTTCAGCCTTGTCTGATTTGTTATCAGCAATGACCAATTCAACCTTTTTGCCTAATACTTCTGGACGCAATTTGTTGGCCAATTCGACCCCTTCAACTTCCAGCTCGCCACCAGCGGCATTTGCACCGGTTAAGGGTTCGAATACGCCAATTTTAATGACGTCGCTATCCCCAGAAGAAGTTGTTGTTGTTCCGCTAGAACAACCAGCGGCCATGGTTACGACCAAAGCCAGAGACAATAATACTGATAAAGGTTTTTTCAAGGTAAAGTCCTCCTTTTTCTTTTTTTCCTAATTTTTACCTGTGGCTATTATACCAAAGTTTACACTTTTATTGCAAGTTTATATTAAGAAATGTTTGAATGATACGGACACTTGTTTTAATGACACTGATTTACGCAATCTGCAGTATTGCATTAGCGCGCTAAAGTAAAGGTTTGCAGAATAAATCAGGAAATCAGATCGTCCGTAGTCAGATGACAGACAGAGCTTTTCGATGATAGAGATGATTGATACGATTGTACCAATCAACATCGATTTGTAAAAGACCGTCCCGGGTCATTCGAAAAACCCAGTTATTCGCTGTGGTTCCGGGTTCATTCATGCGTGTGTCGCAGCCATATCCGCAAATATCTTGAATGGGCAGGATGACTAAATTGGCAGCACTCTGAAAAAGGGTGCGGATAAAAGCCCGACAGGAAGGACTCTGGTGGCCGCCGATCTGCCATTGGTTTTCCCAGGCCTCAGTGTAGCCGCAGTAGTCAAAAGCATAACGACGATGTTCCGGGGTGTAGTCAAAAAAAGTCCCCAGTAGTGTATTATTGTCATGGGTCCCTGAGTAGGCTACGGTATTGGCGCTGTAGTTATGGGGCAGATGAATATTATCCAAATCATCAATGAAGGCAAATTCCATGATCCGCATTCCGGGAAAACCGGTGTCTTTTAACAATTTGACCAGGTCTTCATCCTGAAGCCCCAGATCTTCAGCAATGATACTCGGTTTGGGAAAGGTCTTTTCCAATTGCCTGAAGAAATCCATCGCCGGGCCGGGAATCCAACGACCATTTTTGGCAGTTGCTTCACTTGCCGGGACTGACCAATATGCAGAAAAGCCCCGAAAATGATCGATTCGAACCATGTCAAAATCCGCCAGTGCTTTTTTTATCCGTCGCATCCACCAGGAATAGTGGTCTTTTTTCATCACATCCCAACGATATAATGGATTACCCCATAGTTGACCGTTTTTGGCAAAATAGTCTGGAGGAACCCCGGAAATTTCAATGGGAGAGCCTTTTTCGTCCAACAGGAAAAGCTCCGGATGGCACCACACATCGGCACTGGTATGCGCAACATATATGGGCATATCGCCGATAATTTTTATCGCTTTTGTATTAGCATAATCTTTAAGAGCCGACCATTGTTTAGCATAGGTGTATTGGAGAAAATTCTGAAAATTAATCTCTTCACAAAAGTCAGATCGGGCGATGGAAAGTGTGGCTGGCGTTCGCTTTACCAGATTCGGATTGTCCCATTTAGTCCAGTCTTCTTCAGAATAATATTGGGCTAAAACTGTATATAAGGAAAAATCTGGAAGCCACTCGCTGTTGGCTTCGACATAGTTTTGAATGTCTGTTTTTTGCTTTGGTGTGAGTCGAGAAAAAGCCAGCTTGAAAATAGAATGACGATTGCAGGTCAGATCGGGATAATTAATGGAGTAAGCAGGAGCAGTAGATTTACCGGTTGCCAGTTCATCCGCAGTTAATAAACCCCATTGGTATAACCGTTCAAGGTCAATCAAAAGGGGATTACCAGCAAAAGCGGATGTACTTTTATATGGCGAAAAACAGCTGTCCACAGGACCTACTGGCAGAATTTGCCAGTAGCCAAAGCCCATGGATTGAAGCAGGTCAACAAAAGTGCGGGCATCACTGCCTAACGTTCCGATGCCGTAATCCCCCGGTAAGGCGGGAACTGGCATCAAGACACCACTGGAGCGCGATTTTATAGCCATATCAACCCTCTTTTTCTATGATGCGATCCAGGATGGACTGTAGGTCTTCGGGGGTAAAGAGATATTTTTCCTTACAAAAGTCACAGTTGATTTCGATATCTTCCTGATCTGCGATCATGTCGATTAGATCTTTTTTTCCAATCGATATCAGTGCTTTGGTAATACGCTGGCGGGAGCAATCACAAATAAACCGGGTGATTTCTGTTTTGGAAATCTTTAAGTTCAGGTGTTTAAACAGACCTTCCATAATTTCTTCCAGCGTTTTTCCTTCGTCAAGCTGTTTGGTCAAAGATGGGGTATCAGCCAGGGCTGCTTCCAGGGCATCAATCACGTCATCATCGGTATCCGGCATTAATTGAATAATAAATCCCCCAGCCTGTCGGACTGTGCCATCATCATTTAATAAAACGCCTAGGGAAACCGAGGTGGGAATTTGTTCAGATTGCGCATAATAATAAGTTAAATCTTCGGCCAGTTCACCGCTGACAAGTGGTGAATAACCAACATAAGGCTCTTTTAAACCGATATCTTTTAAAATGTTCAAGGCACCATCGCCAATGGCTTCTGAAACCGGCATGGGGGATTCCATGGTGTCAGAAAGATCACTGACATAGGGATAACCTTTGACATTGCCGCTGGCATCGGCGGTTACCAATAAGCCGCTGAGTGGGCCATCACTGGCGATTTTTAAAGTGATCAGTTCATCCGCATTTTTCATCATTGACCCCATCAGTGAACCGGCAGTCAATAATCGGCCCAATGCCTGGGTAACGACTGGGCTGGTGTGATGAAGCTTACGGGCGGTTTCGGCGAGTCCCTGTGTCGTTGCCGCAAAGACCCGAATCTGTCCGTTTCCGGCGGTGGCTTTTAGTACATAGTCCGGCATGTTTTACCTCTCAGTGTTTAAATTGAATTAGCTATTTATGATATGTTTCGCCACGGATTATCTTAAAGGAACGATAGATTTGCTCCAACAGCATCACTCGAAATAACTGGTGGGGAAATGTCATTTTAGAAAAGGAGCATTTCCATTGTGAACGACTGGTAATCTCAGGGGAAAGCCCGATGGAACCGCCAATGACAAAGGTGATTTGGCTTTTTCCCTGAATGCCATAGTTTTCGATTTTCCTGGCAAAAGTTGGTGAGTCCAGTTGATCGCCCTGTATTTCCAGGGTGGCCAGAATTTCATCATCTTTCAAATGAGAAAGAACTCGGCGTCCTTCACTGTCCACGGCTTTTTGGCGCTGAGCTTCGCTGGCGTTTTCGGGAATTTTCTCATCTTTAACTTCGATTAATTCCAGGCGACAATAGGCGCTTAGTCGTTTGGTGTATTCCTGAATAGCCTGGGTTAAATATTTTTCTTTTATTTTTCCAACAGCAATAACGCGAATATTCATTCAGATTAGAAACTGTAAACAACAAGAAGACTTAAAACAATAACGGCGACTAAAACCAATGCGCCAACACGATAGAGTGGGTTTCTTTTGTGCATGGTAGGGTTCCTCCTTAACATCGAAAAAATTTAAATTTATGATTGTGTTTTTATCTATTATAGTTTACAATATATGAGTCGGAAATGCAACATATTACGGGGTGTGGCTCAGCTTGGTAGAGCGCATGGTTCGGGACCATGAGGCCGGAGGTTCAAATCCTCTCACTCCGACCATTAAAAAATAGTTAAGACAGCTAGTGATAGCTGTCTTTTTTTGCGGGCATTGTTTTTAAATTGTCTACGGGTTGTACTGGTGCCGGTCACTATTTGAGGCTTCCTGATCCGCCTTATAAATCTGATAATTATTTTTACCCTGTTTTTTGGCCTGATACATGGCCTTGTCGGCATGGCTTAACAGGGCTTCATGATTGGTGCCGTGCTGGGGATAAAAGGCAATCCCGATGCTGGGGGTCACCAGCAATGCTTTTTTTGTTAAGGGCTGACGCAGCGACTTGAGAATTTTTTCAGCCACTAATTCCACATCCGTCACGTCTTCAAATTCCGGAACAATCAGGGTGAACTCATCGCCACCCATTCTGGCGACGGTATCGCCTTTACGCATGATTTTCTTGAGCTGTCCGGCAACGGCCTGTAAGACGTCATCGCCAGTATCATGACCATAGGTGTCATTAATCTCCTTGAAGCCGTCGAGATCCAGATACATCACCGCCATCCGGCTCTGATAACGGGCGGCATTGGCCACGGCAATCATCAGCCGGTCATAAAAAAGGCTGCGATTGGACAGCCCGGTCAGACTGTCATGATAGGCCAGGTATTTTGCCTTTTCCGATTCCTCCCGGCGTTTGGTGATATCTTCTTTCAAAACAACAAAATGATAAATCTGGCCATTTTCATCCAGCACCGGGGAGACGGAAATGTTTTCCCAGTAACCCTCGCCATTCTTGCGCTCGTTAAAAGCTTCTCGGTGCCAGACATTACCTGCCCGGACTGCGCTTAGGAGTTCTTGATAGTATTCCGCTGCAGCAGGGTCTTTTTCATATAAAATACTGGCATTGTTGCCGAGGATGTCATCCGGGGTATAACCGGTCAGCTCGATATATTTGGGATTAATGTATTCAATCTGCCCCTTGTCATCACTGATGAGTACCGCCACCGGACTGTGCTCAATGACATGATAATAGGTCTTAAGCTGATCCTGGGCTTTTTTATTAGCCGTGAAATCCTCGATGATTCCTTGAACGCCGATGATGGCACCCGAAAAACTGTGAAGCGGGGCACAATGCATCCGCAGATACACCTTTTTGCCCCATTTGGTGGTATAGAAGGTTTCACTGGTGACCGTTTCGCCGGTTTCCAGACTGCTTTTCAGACTGCCGGCGATGCCGCAGGCAATCAGGGGCTCAAAGGTAAATACGTTCACCTGTTTGGTTGCCTGCGCCGAAGGCGATCCCAGCAGTTTCACTGCGGCCGGATTGACGGTGGTGATGTTGCCGTCGAGATCACAGGTGATAATGCCTGCTGGTGAGTTTTCCACCAGAACCCGATAGCGGGCTTCACGTTCATCAATTTCACGGGTTAAGGCGGTTTTATCGATTTCACAGCTGTCAAGCTGGTCGCTGTCGCCTGGGTTGGTGCTTTTTTGCTGCCGGTGCAGATAAATAGCGAGGGCTGGCATAAACAGCACCATAAAACTAAGGCCATAAAAAATGCCGGGGTCGGCAACGTCAGCCAACAGGTTGTGCATTAATAAATAGACCAGAGCATTGATGGCCAGGGCAATCACGGTGATCCGGATGACGTTGGTGGATAGCTTTGGGTTGGGGGGTGTTTCATTTTTCATCGGGCACCTCCTTTTTATTTAAGTCCGCTTGAAATCTGCTTGATCGCCTACTGATAGGGTATAGTATACCCTGAAAAACCATCTTTATCAGAAAAAAGTTATGACGAGGGTGATTAATGGCAATCAGGTCTGGCATATTAAACCGGAAACGGTGGAATACAAATGCTTGAGTCAGCTGATGAAACCGAGAAAATGCGAGCTGTGCAAACGACGATCTTTTGATGCTCAATTTTTATAGGTCGGGCATCGTTCAGATTAAATGCCTCAGGGACGGCCGGGAACTGTAGTATGATCTGGCGGTAGCTGGTCATTAGCATCGTCTGAATTAATTCTAGCACCGGGATGCTAAGAAATCGAATAAAAATGAACAACAGTTAACAACTGAATAAAGAAGTAATGATAATAAAACATTCTGAGTTAAGAAAAACTAGCCGCGTCAGTGTGTTTGAAGTAATAAAAAACAGCGATGTCAGGTCGCTGTTTTTTTGTTGGCCCGTTTTTATTCATTCGTTATCCAAGTGGGGGCCGGATCGTCTTTTTGTTTTATAATCTTTCATTACCGGCAATTAAATGATACAATAATTCCAAGCATTACATCTAAATAAAGATGACTCAATCAAACAACTGATGGGATGTTTTATGAAATCAAATTATGCATTTTTAAACGATCGTTTTCCAGAACTGGCCATCCTGGGTAGCCTGGCCGAAGATTACCTCCACACCGACAGTAATACCTGCCTGATCAAACTGGGACTGTTCGGCGAAACCATGGTCAATCTGATGTTGGATTTTGACAATGTCACGCCCCCGGAGCTCGAAAACACCCATGCCAATCGCCTCAAAGTCCTGAAACGGGAAGGGCTGATTTCACCGGAAATTGACGATATTTTCTATACCCTGCGTAAAGCTTGAAACCGGGCGGTCCATGAGGACTACGGCAGCAGTGACGAGGCGGCGATCTTATTGGAAATGGCCTGGCAGCTGGGGGTCTGGTTTATGCAGGTCTACGGCGACTGGGGCTATCAGCCCGTTGTTTTTGCGTTGCCAGAACCCCGGATAATTGTCAAGGAATGACTCTATACCGGAAATAGCCAAGCCAGTCGGAGGGCTTATGAAAAACAGGAAGCGGCTGAAACAGCGACTCTTAAAAAGGCGCTGGCCGAAAAAGAAGCCCTGATCGCCCAACTACAAAGCATTGTTGAAAAACACTTTTCTGTTACCCCGGCCACCCTTCCGCAACGGGCCAAACAGGCCAAACCGCAGCCGATCATCTTAAGCTGAGCTAAGCCCAGACCCGTTACCTGATCGACAGCCAGCTCCGCAAAGTCGGCTGGGAGGCGGACACCGTCAGTCTCACCTATGCCAGTGGCGCCCGCCCCGAAAAGGGCAAAGCCCGGGCCATTGCCGAGTGGCCCACCGACTCCACCGTCAGCAAAAGCGGCTATGCCGACTACGCCCTGTTTGTCGGTACCAAACTGGTCGGTATGATTGAAGCTAAACGCTCCGCCATCGACATCCCCTCGGTGATCGACTACCAGTGCAAGTCCTACGCCCAAACCGTCCGGGAAGCCGACGCCCCCTACATCATCGGCAACTGGAACGGCTACAAGGCGCCCTTACTCTTTGCCACCAACGGCCGCAAATACTTAAAACAACTCGAAACCAAATCCGGCATCTGGTTCCGGGACGTCCGCAGTGATGCCAACATCCCCAAGGCGCTGCAGGTCTGGATGAGGCCCACAGGCAGTTTAGTTGATTTGCTGATAGATTATTATTTTTAGCTTTCGAAAGGATAAAAATGAATATATTTTTGAATAGACTAGATAACTTAAATATTGGCGAAAGGAGCTTTGAATTTATACCTGTTGATATTAAAAAAGATATCAATATTGAGGGAGCTATAATTGGAACAAATGTAGAATTTATTATTAATAATATGAATGTAATGGATTTGATAAAAAAGACAAACTTAAAAAATCAAATTGGTGTGAATATGTATAATGCATTATTAAGAAAACCAATGATGGTTTGTTTTATGCCAACTATTGAAGAAGAATTTATATGGTCAAAAAATGAATGTGATGAAAAATATGGCATCAAAGCAATACATTTAAATAATTTTGCACAAACATTTTCTATAGGAAGTTGGTTTATAAAAGATTCTTGTATTTCGACTACGAAAATTTATTGGCTTAATCTGTTTAGTGCTATAATTCACAGTCTGATAGGGAAATGGCAGTAACTTTAAGTAATGGTTCTATAGCAGAGACATTTTTAACAGCTGATGAAGTAAAAGAGGCAATTGAAAGAATGAATGAAGTATATAGCTGTCTGCTACCGGATGAATCAAAAATGGGACATATCAATTGTACGAGTAGTAGGGGTACAACAGTATGAGAAATTGACAAAGCAATTAGTAAGGAAGGAAATAGTTATTCAAGGGCCCTAATACTGTTACAAGAGGCAAGAAGGACAGGCGTGATAACAAGTAAGATTGATAAATATTGCTCAATTTTAGAATGCCTGTATGCGATAAATAAACAGCACAAAACAAATATATAATATATTACAGCAGTTTATATTGGTAAGAATAATGAGGAAAGAGAAAAAATTATTAATTATATGAAAGAAGCATACGGGGTACGTTCGGATTGTTCCCACGGCGACAATTTAAAATAATTAAAGAAAATAATTATGAAAGTTTAAAAAACTTATCAAGTATTGTAGATGATTATGTGCGAAGAGTTTTTAGGAAAATTATCTCTGAAAAAAAATTGAATTATGACCTTACACCTGAAAAAAAAGCAAATACTCGAAAATATTTTCAAACATTAAAACAAAGTATTTATCCCGATTGAAAACTTTGGAAAGCCCCCGTGTCAGGCATCACTTAAATTTGCTATAAACGCATAGTAAATGATTATAAAGCATAAAAATTGAATCAAACAAAAGAGGAGAAAAAATGGCAGAAACAAGTCTAATTTTATCATGGACCTTCATTTCGGAGTGTCCGATTCCCCAAGATGTCCAGGAATTGCTGGTTGAAGGTGAACAAGCTGTCGCTGCATATAAGACAATCAGAGATAGTGCGGTTTTTACCAACAAACGTTTAATTGTCAGAGATGCGCAGGGTTTGAGCGGTAAAAAGGTAGAAGTATACTCCCTGCCATACTCAGCGATTAATATGTGGTCGACCGAAAATGCTGGTAAGCTACTTGATTTAAATGCCGAAGTTGAACTATGGACACGTGCCGGTCACATTAAGGTCAATTTGCGAAAAGGCGTCGACATCAGAAAATTCGATCGCTTAATCGCCGATGCCGTTTTAAATGATCGATAAGAACCCATAGGACAGATGCTTATGGCACCACTTAATTTGAAATGCTAAAGGCTTTGCTGAATATTCAAGACAGAATCCGGGTGTGGGCAGAATCCAGATCATTCACAAGAGCAAGGTTGCAGCCGGAAAAGATCAGTTAAAGCGACTGGATATGCATAGGACAGCAATACGTGACAAAGTGTCTCGTGCCTTAAATACGGATGAAGCGGATCATATCTTTGATATGGATGGAGTTATTGAGTAAGGAGGTTTAGCAATGGCAAACGAACTGCAGCCGCTGTCGCTGCTTTTCCAAAATAGACTATTCAGAATACCGGATTATCAGCGCGGCTATGCTTGGTTGCAGCAGCAGTTGGTAGATTTCTGGGATGATCTTGTTAACCTGCAGCCTGACAGATTTCACTATACCGGACTGTTATCGCTGAAGCCACTAAAGGGCAAGGAAACACATGGCTGGGGAGATGATCTATGGCTTGTAGACAACGGATTTAAGCCGTGTCATATTGTGGACGGACAGCAGAGAATAACTACCTTTGTTATTCTACTGAATGAGATCGTTATCTTCGTCAGAGGGCTGGAAGAAAATGCTGACAAGGCGGATAAGGATATCACACTTGGTTATGAAACCGTTGAGGATATTGTCGCCAAGTACATATGCAAAAAGCGCCCGCCGAATGGTGTTGTAACGACTTATCTGTTCGGATACGAAGTGGACAATCCAAGCGCAGAATATATGCGCTACAAGGTTTTCAAGGAGCTGTTTTCCGGCACGGTTAGTGAAACCTACTATACAAAGAATCTGAAGTTTGCAAAGAACTTCTTTGCAGAAAACATCAGAAAACTTTATGAAGAGGCCGAAGAAAACGGACTTGAAGCCGTAAACACAGTATACAAGAAGCTGACGCAGCGCCTGATGTTCAATCTTCATGAAATCGATGACGATTATGATGTATTTGTTGCTTTCGAGACAATGAATAACAGAGGCAAGAAGCTCACGAACTTGGAGCTCTTGAAAAATAGGCTTATTTATCTGTCCACGCTCTATGACGATGAGCTCTTTGATGAGAAGGACAAGTCGGCTCTTCGAAAAAAGATCAATGACGCATGGAAGGAAGTGTACTTCCAACTCGGCAGAAATAAAAATGTTCCACTGTCAGACGATGATTTCCTGCGAGCACACTGGATTCTGTATTTCCGGTATTCTCGTGAACGTGGTGATGACTATATTAAATTCCTGCTTAGCAAATTCTCGCCCAAGGGTATTTTTGAAAAGACGCCGGTACTGGTTGAGACAGAACCGGATGCCGTTATTTCAGATGAAGTAGCTGATCAGGAAAACGAAGAGCCCGATAACACAGAACCGGAAGAACCTGAAACTATCGAGATTTCCAGACTTCAGCCAAAGGAGATTGAAGACTATGTAAATAGCCTCAAGGATATGGCGAAGTACTGGTACGATACGTATTTTCCGTTTGAAAGTTTGAATCTCACCGCTGAAGAGCAGAAGCGTGTTGACCGGCTGAATCGTATAGGTATCGGACATTTCAGACCGCTGGTTACAACAATAATTAGTAGACGAGATATTTCTACAGAAAGCAGAATTGCCATTTTTGAGGCGATAGAGCGTTTTATCTTCATAGTCTTCCGTCTGGGTAATTTCAATGCATCATACGGAAGCAGCGATTACTATAGAGCCGCCCGCCACATCAATGTGAAGGAAAAAGGCGTTGATGAGCTTTATCACGAAATTTATGACAGAACTACAAATGATACAGAGTTTGCGATTCAAAACTTTGTGACCAGAATTGAGAAATACATGTCTAGCGGCAATGGATATTATGATTGGAACAGCCTAAGATACTTGTTTTATGAGTATGAGTCCAGTCTTGCAGAAAAGTACAATATTGATCGATTCTGCTCCTGGTCTATGTTTACAAAATCAGAAAAGGACAAGGTTTCGATTGAGCACATTCTGCCGCAGACACCTACGAAGTATTACTGGCGTAATCAGTTCAGGCAATATAGTCCAGCTGAGATAAAGATTCTGTCTGGAGCCCTTGGTAATTTACTTCCGCTGTCACAGTGCGTAAATTCTGCGCTTCAAAATGATAGCTTTGATGACAAGAAACACTCTAAGACAAATGGTCGCCGGGGGTATGAGAACGGATCGCATTCGGAGATCGAAGTATCGAAACTCAGCGAATGGTCTGCTGATGAAATACTGAAGAGAAACGGTGAACTGCTTAAGTTCTTACAAACACGATGGAAGTTGCAGATGACAGGTGAACAAATCGAAAAACTAACAGGTCTGTCCTTCGTAACTGATGGAAGAGAAATACCTCCGGTTCTGGAGGAGCCAAGTGCTTCGGAACCGGATAATGAGGATAGCGGAGAGGGAGATGCTGATTCACAGAAATTACAGTTCTGGAGTGCTTTTACGAAGTACGCAGAAGAGCATGGAAGAAGTGCTGATATCGCCAAACAGAAGCCTTCTGAAAGGATTTATTATGATGTTCACATCGGAGCGAGCGGATACCATCTTTTCTTTTCGATACCATATGGGAAGCGGATCAAGATGGGAATCTATATCTATAATGTAGACACCTACAACCGACTGAAGGAAAGCAAGGATCAGATTGAGTCTGAATTTGGTGAGGCACTTAACTGGGAATATTCAAAGCCGACCGGTACCACCAGATCAATTGTCGTAGAGGATAAAGCGGATATATTCAATGTTTCAGAACAACAGAAGGTGTTCGATTGGATCATAGATCATTTTGACCGCATTACTTTGGCACTCTCGACTGCTGGGGAAAGAATTAATCCTTCAAACAACAAGGATTCTTTTGAAACTCGGTTCGAACTCTGAAAACGATATTGGGTATATACGCTGGACAAGATCAACGAAGCTCATTGCGGTTGCTTACAAAGTGAATTCTGAAAAGACCGTTCATTTTCGGAAATGGTCCACTGAAATTGTCAAGGAATTTTCCATCAAAGCCTATGTGATAGATGACGAGCAGTTAAAAAATAAGGGCACGATTCTATTGATTTTGAAAGGAGCTAACAATGTTTTCACGAACTTGGCATGGCATGATGCCGCTTAAAAGGAGGCAGCAGTGCAGTTCAAATTAATCTATATTTCACCAAATGGCACCACTGAAAAAACCACTCAGGTGCTTAAAAATATCATTGAAAAAGACGGACATGCGGTTGAACACATCAATTTAGGCCGCGGCGAGTACCGGCAAGATTTCGGACCGATTCTGGAAACCATCAATGCGGCCGATATCGTCGGATTTGGCGCCCCGGCCTATCATATGGATATGCTCGAATCGATGAAAATGTTTTTACAGGCGCTGCAGTCGGCCGGGCGGGCCTATCAGTTCAGGGCATTTTTGTATTTGAACTATGGCGGGATCACCTCGGGGAAGGCTTTTTCCAATACGGCGCAAGTATTGGAAGCCCTGAATATTCCCGTGATCGGCGCCATGAAAGTGACGGCGCCGCATTTTCATCACCCCGATCCGTTTCCGACAAAAACCACCGAAGCCTTAATCGGTGATTTTTATGAAGCGATAAAGGCCAAGGATTTTGCACCGATTGCCAATGATCGCCAGAAAGAGCTTTTTGCGGTCCAGAAAAAAAGGGTCGACTTGCTCTATCCGCTGGTTCACATCATCGGCAAAAAACGGGAACTGCCCATCACCATTAAAACCGATCGCTGCAAAAGCTGCGGAAAATGTGTCAAAGAATGCCCGGTGGGCGCCATCCGGCTGGACGATGTCGCAACGATTGAAGGCGCTAAATGCATTCATTGTTATCACTGCTCAGTGGCCTGTAAATTGGGTGCGGTGGCAGTGCCCGTTGAAAAACTCGATACGATGATTCAATTGAACAAGCGCATCATCGGGATGGAAAGCCCGCTAAACGCAATCTATTATTGATGATAAGCGCAAAGGCTACCGGTCGGGTCAGGCTTGCAGGGTGTGCCGCCAGCGGCAATCAGCAGAGAAGAACAACCGGATCTAGCAGTAAAATATCGGGTGTACCTAAACATCTTTCTGATAGTGTATACCCTGGTGTCAGACATGCTTAACTTCAAATCGAAAATAAATAATAGCTTTGAAAGGAAGAACAAATGAAAGTATTATTGATCAACAGAAGTCCCCACGAAAAAGGTGGAAAAAATGGTAAATGCAATCAATCTGCCTGACTATCTGAACCAGCAAGGGTTTGACCCTGACCTGATTCAGGCCCTGACTCCGCTGTTTCGCGTGCGGGACTATCAGAAAGGTGAAATTCTGCTTCCGCAGGGCGAAAACACAAAAGTTGTCTGTCTGATTCTGCAGGGGGTCGTGCGGGGTTTTTACCTGGATGCAGCGGGTGCAGACATCACCAAATGCTTTTCCCAGACAGGTGACTGGTGCTGCATTTACAATCTGCTGGACGATGGGCCATCCGAATATGGGATTGAAGCACTTGCAGACTGTCAGGTGGCACAGATTAGCGTCCCGGTGCTGCGTCAGGCGTTTGATGACGCGCCGGTACTGCGGGATTTGTATGAAAAATTATTCCGCCAGGCTTTTATTATCAGTGATGAAAAGGGGCTGGCTTTCCAGCGGCTGCCGGCCAAAGAACGCTATCTTGAATTTGTCGCCAACTATCCCGATTTGGCCAGACAGATCCGGCAGGAATACATCGCCTCCTACATCGGCGTCACCCCGAGTTCTTTAAGCCGCATCAAACGGGAGCTGTAAGTCGGCAGCCCGGTTCGTGGCCAATTCTGTACCGATCAGTTGTCGGTACTGGGGAGCACTTTTCTAAATACCGAGTTGTCATTTGGCAATGACAGTTCTGTTTGTTTTTGCTAAGCTAGTCTAAAACAAATTGGACGATGGCAAAACTCACCAACGTTTTGCCATCGCCGATAGAACAGGGAGTGAAAACAATGGTAGGAAAAGTCGTTTTAATTACCGGGTGTTCGTCCGGGGTCGGGCGGGAACTGTGCCGGACCTTGACCGAAAAAGGCGATCGGGTGGTCGCGACCGCCCGATCGCTTGAGCGTCTGGAGGGGGTCTCGGCGGCGCTGAAAGTTGCGCTGGATGTCACTGATCAGGATTCCATCAAGCAGGCGATAGCCGCCGTTATGAATGCGTACGGCCGGATTGATGTGCTTGTCAACAACGCCGGCTATTCGGTCCGGTCCGCCGTCGAAGAGATTGACCTAGAGGAACTGGCGCATCTGTTTGATGTTAATGTTTACGGCATCGTGCGGATGATTCAGGCCGTGGCGCCCATCATGCGACAGCAAGGGGCTGGCAAGATCATCAACATCGGTTCGGTGTCCGGCCGGCTGACGGGGCTGGTCAATGGCGGTTACTGCGCCTCGAAGCACGCCGTGGAAGCCATCAGTGATGCTGCGCGACTGGAGCTGCAGGGCTTTGGGATTCAGGTGGCGGTACTTGAACCCGGCGCTATGGACACCGACTTTTTCCGGACGCTGTCGCAAAATTCGGATGAACGTATGCAAAACAGCCAGTCCCCGTACCATCCTTTTTACCAGCGCGATCTGGCTTTTCGCAAAAAACAGAAACGTGCCGATCTTAGCAAAGCTACGGGGGAGATCGACGCGATTCTGGCCAGGAAAAGGCTCAAAGGCCGCTATCCGGTGGCATTGCCGTTTGTTTTTTCGTTGCTGCTGGCGCTGCCGGAACGGCTTCGGGAATGGCTGATGCTGCGGGTTTAGGGCATGGTTTTGGTAATTTAGGGTAGCCAGGCACACTTATCTTATAAAACAACTGACAATGAGCATCGGGGAAGGAATCCATCGGGTCAGCAGCGCTGCTTAATCTCGTGATGAAGAATCAAATTTGACATTGCCCCCCTGAAAGCGTATAGTTAACGCATGTTTTTCAGGTGGCTATGCAGGCAAGTTGCGATTCACAGACCTGAAGATAAAGGAGTATAATGGGAATACTATTTTTTATCATCATTGGCGTCATCGCCATTCTTGTTTTCGGGTTGGTCTCCAGTCGCCGAGCCCGCCAGCTCTTTCGCCAGCGTTTAGCAAACGAATTCGGCAAGGCCCCCACCAGTTTTAATCCCGATATCTGGGGCAGCGTGTCGGATTATTGGGATCGCAAACGCAAATACGAACAGATTGATGGGGCCATTGATGAACTGACCTGGAGCGATTTGGATATGGACGACGTCTTTAAACGGCTGGATACCTGTTTGACCTCGGTGGGCGACGAGTACCTCTATGCCACCCTGCACCAACCCCAGTGGAGTGAAAAACCGCTCAAAGACCGGGAGCAATACATCAGGTACTTTGCCACCCATCCCCGGGATCGGCTGGAAGTCCAGATGATTCTGTCCCGCCTCGGCAAAGCCAGCTATAACGACGTCACCGCCCTGATTTTTGAAAGTCAGCTAAAAGCCCTGAAAAATCCCCGGGTCTATACCATTCTGGCAATTATTCCGCTTTTTTGTCTGGGGCTTTGTCTGTTTAATCTGTCGGTGGGTCTGGTGTGCCTGGTGGGGTCACTGCTGGTTAATGGCGTGGTCTATTATTATTTCAAGAAAGAAATCGCCAAAAACTTATTGACCATTCATTATTTTTCGGCCATCCTCCGCTGCGCCAACCGACTGCTGGATTTTGAAAAAACCGCCGAACTAAGCGAAATAATGGCCGCCATCCGCCAGGACGCCAGCCCGTTTAAAGCGCTGGCCGGCAAACTTTCCGGCGTGATGATGGGGGGCACCTCTGATCTTGATCTGCTGCTGGACTATCTGAAGATTATCACCCTTTATGACTTCCGCACCTATAATAAAGCCATTGCCCTGGTATCAAAAAACAGTGGGGCGTTTCATCGCCTTTATCAGCACATCGGCGAACTGGATCTGGCCATTGCCCTGGCGTCATTCCGGGAAAGTCTGCCCGGCACGGTTACCCCGGTGTTTACCAAAGACTTTAGCGTGGCCGCCACCGGCTTATACCATCCCTTGTTGGATGACCCCATCGCCAATGATATTGAGCTGACTCAAAACAGCCTGATTACCGGGTCCAACGCTTCGGGAAAATCGACCTTTGTCAAGGCCCTGGCGATTAACAGCATTTTTGCCCAGACAATTTATACCTGCACCGCCAGCAGTTTTGCCATGGCCCATTGTTTACCGGTGACCTCCATGGCGGTGAAGGACGACATTTTAGCCGGGGACAGTTATTTTATGGCGGAAATAAAATCCCTCAAACGCACCCTGGATCAGGTCGATCGCTATCCCTGTCTCTGCTTTGTTGACGAGATTTTAAAAGGCACCAACACCATCGAGCGGATCGCCGCTTCATCGGCCATTCTTGATTATTTGGATCAAAAGAACTGCCTGTGCCTGATTGCCACCCATGATATCGAACTCACTAACATTCTGGCCGCCCGTTACGCCAATTATCACTTTCAGGAAACCATTACCGATGACAGCATCAGCTTTGATTATCAGTTGCATCCCGGCCCGGCCCGGACCAAAAATGCCATTGCCCTGCTGAACTATTTGGATTTTGACCAACAGATTATCACAAATGCCCACACCCTGGTGGACCACTTTACCGATACCGAAAAATGGCCGCTGCTTGGTCAGCCCCAGTAACCGGTTTTATAAAATGAACAGCTGAAAGGATCAGAATGATGAAAAAAACAGCAATCTTTATTGCCCTACTTGGTTTATTAATGCTTACCGGCTGCGAAAGCGAAGCCGAGAAAGTTTCTTACAATTTGTCCCAGCAGGCCGACAACTTCAATGTGATCAGGCAGTTGACAGTGATCAATTGCATTGAGGGGGACGTGTTATTTCAAATGACCGGAAAGATGTCAATCACCGCCGACACGGCGGACAATCAGCTGGAAGTGATTGTCGAAGATGAAGACGGCAGTTACAAAAAGCACTTTATCGGATTAAGCGACAACGTCACCTATGTGGTGGAAGATCTCGGCGGCAACGATGTTTCCAAGTATAAATACACCCTCAATTACAACCCGAAAATGTGGATTCCGGCAGAAATAAAAACGATTGATTAGTACAATTCTGATGGCGGCCATGGCCTTTCTCAGCACCAATATCGATGACGTGTTCATCCTGAAAAAAATAGCACACTGACATAATAATCCATACGCAATGGCGCAGGAGGTCAACTGATTGACAACGATCAGCGGATCTCCTGTTTTTTGCAGCCGTTGGGACTCCCTTGGTAACTTTGAGGTCATCGACATTCCTGAAGGGCAACCCATTATTCTGAGTGGGGCTTTTAAAGATGTATTGGTTCAAGCGCCGGATATCAATCTTGAGCTGGCTCCGGGAACAACGGTTATGCGGTTGATTGCGGGTATCGATGACACTCAGAAAAGTACTTCAGGCTTAGTCGTTTCCGGTGATAGTTTTATTGATCGTTTTGAGGTTGATGAATTTTCTGATAATGTCTCCGTTGGTCAAAACGTTAGTATATTGCATGCCATTATCGAAGGCGATAATGCCCGGTTTAATGGCAACGTCACTGGTGCCAACATTACTGGTGATAATGCTGGTTTCAGGAATCCACCCCTTGGTTACACAGGAAATCCGCCGGTGATTATCAATCCACCAGCGCCACCAGCAATGCAGGCTGATGCAGGAGCGGCAAAAGGAGCAGGCAAGTTCTTTGTTGTCAGTGCTGCGGGCGCGGATAGTACCAAAACGAAATTGACATTTACTTATGGTACCGACTTTGGCGGCATTTTAGAGTACGCAATCGTGGCAGACGGTGCGGCATCTTCGACAGGTAGTTGGGCAGATGTACCTGCAACCGGTGTGCAGACAGGCGATTTAGCAGCCACGGCGACAGGTGATCTGTATGTACGGATAAAAGCAGTACCAGGTGCAAGTAATGCATCGGCAGAAGTGAAAGCATTGAATGTATTAGCCTTAGGCTTGACAACACCTGGAAGTTCAAGTGCTGAGTTGATTATTTCTGGCCAGTCGAGCACAACACTGGACTATGTAGTTGTCATGGATGATCTGGGTTCAATTGGGGAAACCGGAGAGTTAAATGATCCCATACTTTTAGAAGTTTCGATTAATACGCCGCAAGTAACTGGTGTCCCATTTAATCCAATTACCGACAATGCGAATATTTACGTTTATCTTAACGATGGAACGCAAATAACAAATCAAGATTTCTCATCGTTTTATCCTGGTAATACTTTTAATTTCAATGCTTTGAATAATTATCTATGGGTAAAAGTTATCTCAGAAAATCTAAGTACTACAAAATATTATAAAATTTTTGTTCAATTTTAGGTTTTAACCTGAAATAATTTAATCTTTCTCAAAGAAAAAGTTCGATCCATGGTAATCAAAGCCGGATTGAACTTTTTTATGCCAGCGCATCCCAACTCAACCTGAAAAAATAAAATAAACTTATAAATTATTGTTTATCCCCAGCAATAAAGCTTATATAATAAGCAATCCTCAATTTGTTATCTTATCAGATAAATTGTTAAACCAATTATCCCTCAAAATAGGAAAGGCAGGAAAGATATGAAACCTGAAAACAAAAGCACCTTAAAATACTTCTTAAAAGATGATATCCGTCTGGAAACCGATTTTCGCAGCACCGACCAGAACAGCGGGATACCGATGCCACCAATTGAAAAACCAGTGCCACCGGATGCCCGGACAATCCCCCTGCCTGAACCCGAGGCCCTTGAAATCGGCCCAATAGCCTTTAAAGAAGCCATTGCACACCGGGAATCCCGGCGGAAATTTACAGCTCAGCCCCTATCTCTGGACGAATTGTCATTTCTGCTCTGGTCTACCCAGGGGGTTCGGGAGTGGCGTCAGAAAAATGCCCTGCGAACGGTGCCCTCAGCCGGAAACCGGCATGCCCTGGAGACGTATCTGGTAGTATTTCATGTAACCGGCCTGGAGCCGGGGATTTATCGCTACCTGCCCTCCCGGCATCAACTGGTGTTGGAATCAACACCGGATCATCTTAAAGACCGGATGATTGATGCGGCTCTTAATCAGTATTTTGTCGGTTCCGGAGCGGTTACCTTTATCTGGACAACCATTCCCTATCGAATGGAATGGCGTTATGCCGAGGCCTCCTACAAGGTCATCGCTCTGGATGCCGGACACGTTTGTCAAAATCTCTATCTGACCTGTGAAGTCATCGGCGCCGGAACCTGTGCCATTGCCGCCTATAATCAGCAACGAGCCGATTCGTTGCTTAATCTTGATGGTGATCAGGAGTTTGTCATTTATATGGCGCCGGTGGGCAAAATTTAATACCGCCAAATTCATTTTGAGCACATTATCGACGACCATTTAGACGCTAATCTTAAGGGTTGAGCCGACTTACGCCTGCTTGTTTTTGACCAGGTCATTGAGTTGTGCGGCTTTTCGGTTGACATCGATTTTGGCATAGACATAAAAAGCGAGGGTGTGCAGAAGCAGCGAAAGCAGGATCATGCCGGGAATCCAGGGGGCAATGAAATAAAACATGTCGGTAGAGAACAGCCATACAGCGGTTAAGCCGACAATGTTCAAAACGGAAGTAATCAGAATATTGACGACCGGTTTTAAGGTCAGATAGTTCCACAAACCGCTGTAAACAACACCAAACAGTAGGGCGCAAATGGCAGCAATGCCGATTAAATTCCACAGATAATTCAAAGCGACGGTTTGGCCGTTGAAGAAGATCGTCAACAGCAGGGTAACCCACACCAGGGTAACGGAAAATACCTGGAAGAACGATTGACTTAAATTTTTGATCATGATAGTGACCTCCTGAAATTATTAATGTAATGACGGCTGATAAAATAGGTGGAACCGTCACTTAAGGTTAGTTCGATGCGGGCGTTTGTGGTGGGGACAAATTGTTTAACCGCTTTGCTGTTAATGATGGTTTGATTGTTGATCCGGATAAAGCCGTGGTTAATAAAATCCGCTTCGGCATACTTGAGCCGCTTGGGGTAGAGATAGATCTCGCCGGTTGTCAGGCGCAAATTGCACATCCGTTCCTCGGATTCGACAATCAGGATGGTTCCAATCGGCACCTGGATATTCCGGCTGTTGCGTGGATTAATGGCGGTGATGTTTTTTTCAGTCATCACAACAGCCCGTTCAAGTTGCTGCTTGATCAATGTGTCCTGAGGATGCGTCACAATCAGAGCCGTTTCTTTGGTGATGCTGGCATCCGTTTTAAATATCAGTTTCATGCGTTTCCCTCCTACACGCTTTATACTAAAGCATTTATTTGCCAAAAACCAGTTTTTTTCGTTTTGTTGCACAATCGGTGCACTTTCCTGCAAAAGCTCTGGTTTTAGCTACCAGAAGCCGAGCTGGCAGCCAACAAGGCATTGTAATTAAAACAAGGGGAACGTTTTGATTGTCTGAAACAAAGAAATCAGAATGCTCTTAATGAGACAATTTCTTAACAGGTGACAAGCACAGCCTCCAGAAAAATTAATAATCGAAGTAAAATAATTTAAATTCCTGTTTATTCCTGGCAATAATGCTCATATAATAAGCAATTGATTAAATTTATTTGATAGGAAAGATCGCAACCTGATGGGAGACTGGTTTATGAATATAACGTTGAAAGAATTGATTACATCTTTTACTAAATCAATTGATTTATACAATTATCTGCTTAAGAACCATCACCGCCGAACGGCCATTGCCGCTTTTCATATTGGCGTTGAGATGGGGTTATCAGCGGACCGCCTGAGTGATCTGATTATTGCAGCATCCTTGCATGATATTGGCGCCCTGACCATCAGTGAAAGAGACAGTCTGATTCAGATGGATGTGGAGAACCCTTTTCCGCACAGCAGCTTAGGCAGTTATATGCTGTCGTCATTTTCACCCTTTGAAAAAATTTCTCGTATCATCTTTTATCATCATTGGCATTATGATCTGGACAACACCTATGTTCCGGAACTGGGCCCGGTGCCGCTGGAAGCTTATATTTTGCATGTGGCCGATCGGACGGATATTCTGGTACAGCCGGATCGTTCAATTTTGGCACAAAAACTACAAATCATCGACAAAATGGCGTCTTATAATGGCACTGTCTTTCACCCCGAGGTGATGGCAGCTTATCTGATTCAGGCGCAGAAGGATTCTTTCTGGTTGGATATTGATAACTGGGAAATGGAAAAAATTCTTAAATTGGGAATTTCCAGGCGCTACGAGATTGACTTGACCATGGATTTATTGGAGGAATTTGCTCTGACTCTTTCAAAAATAATCGATTCCAGAAGCAAATTTGCCATTGCCCATTCGGTCGGCGTGAGTCAGGTGGCCTATGCCATTGCCGAAAGAATGGAGTATTCTGAGAAAGAATGCCGCAAAATCAGAGTGGCCGGATTGCTGCATGATTTGGGTAAAATTGCCGTTGCCACTGAAATTATCGAAAAAAAAGAACGGCTGTCAGAAGCGGAACAGGCTGACATCAGAACCCATGCCTATTTTACGAATCTTATTTTGGGACACATCTCAGGCTTAGAGGGGATCGTTGAGTGGGCCTCCGGTCATCATGAAAATCACGATGGTTCGGGCTATCCCTTGAATCTGGTCAATGACGGCATTTCTCAGGAGATGGATATCATCGCCTATGCTGATATATTCACGGCCCTTTCAGAGGATCGTCCCTACCGCAAAGGGATGTCAACGGACCGGATTATTCAGATCCTCCAGGATGAATTTCTAACGAAGCATGGGGAACCGGTGTATCAAGTGATTCTGAATCACTTGGATGAGCTTGAAACGATCTGCAAAGTATCGGTTCAAGATGGGATTGCCCGTTTCCATTGTTATCAAAACTTAGCGGATACACAGGAACAACTCATAAAAGAAAGGGTAAATCGATGAAGTAAGAAACTAGATCCAGCTTAAAATTTTCTGATAAGATGATAGTTATCAGCAAACCAATTTTAAAAGCACCGATAAGAACATCGGCGTATCATCGCCACCGATTGAATAATCAGCGCAGTTGAACGTCCGAAAAATATCCTTTAAAACATATTGCGGTTTAGGATGTAATAATATCCCCATAAACAGCCGCTGCCGCAGTGCAGAAATCATCGGGGCGCAACTGAATCTGCAATCCGATTTTTCCACCGCTGATGTAGATGGTGTCCAGCTCTTTGGCGGTGTTGTTAATGACGGTTTTAAACTGTTTTTTCATGCCAATGGCGGTACAGCCACCCCGGACATAGCCGGTGATCGCAGTCAGGTCTTTTAAATGAATCATTGCCACCGCTTTTTCGCCAACCGCTTTGGCGGCTTTCTTCATATCCAGCTCCTTATCGATGGGGATCACAAAAACAAAATAATTCTTGCTCTTTCCTTCCGTCACCAGGGTCTTATAGACCTGTTCATAAGGCAGCTTCAGCAGATCGGCAGTCTGCAAGCCGTCGACAAATTCATGGCATTCATAACTTTGGTGGGTATAGTCAATTTTTAATTTATCCAAAATGCGCATGGCATTGGTTTTCACTTCTTTTTGTTTTGCCATTGGTGTTTTTTCTCCTTGGTAAAGCTTTTTTATCTGTTTATTTTATCAGAAAATGATCGTTAGTGCTTCTTTTTTTGCAACGTTCAATGATGAATGAAAGGTCGCATTTGGGGTAGAAAGCCATTGTAACAATGCGCAAATAAATGGAGGGGTATCATGGGAAGAAGTGGCGGTTCAGGTGGCGGGAGTCGCAGTAGCGGTGGTCGCAGCGGTGGCATCGGGAGCAGTCACCGCAGTGGTGGCGGTGGTTCCTGGGGGTCATTTGGCAGTTCCGGGGGCAGTTCGGGGAGTAGATTGTTTGGCAGTGGCACCAGAATGAGTTCAGGGGGTACTCCCGGGGGTGGCAATCAAGACGGCGGCAGCGGGGACCGGTGGGCTGTGGCTGCGGTTTTATCATTATTCTACTGATTGTGCTGATTCTGGTGCTGATTATCGGGGCTTTCGTGGCATCCGTCATAACAGGTCCCGCAGAAGTCACTAAATCAACCATCAATCGGCAGCCACTGCCAGCGGGTTCGGTCAACGAAACGGAATATTATCGCGACGAATTGGGATGGATTAAAAATCAGACAAAAATGGAGGAAGGGCTAAAATACTTTTATCAGAAAACCGGGGTACAACCGTATGTGGTGATAATTGATAACATCAATGGTTCGTATAACCCCACCGAAAGTGAGTTGGACAGTTATGCAAATGCTCTTTATGATCAGTTGTTTACGGATGAAGCCCATCTGCTCTTTGTATTTTATGAGTATAATGATTTTTACATGGATCGTTATGTGGCCGGTACCCAGGCCAAAACAGTTATCGATCGGGAGGCGGCTGATATCTTGCTGGATTACATTGACCGCAATTATTACGACAGCAATCTCACTGACGAGGAGTTCTTCAGTAACGCCTTCCGAGATGCGGCTGACCGGATCATGACCGTTACCAGGTCACCATGGATCGCAGCCATGACGACCATTGGAATTGTATTTGCAGTGGTAATATTAGCCATTCTGTTATTCGTCTGGTGGCGCCATGCCAAAAAGCAGAAGAATCTCGAGGATAAGCGTACCGCCGAAATACTGAGTACCCCGCTGGAAAAATTTGACGATGTGGAAATTGAAGATTTGGCGAAGAAATATCAGGATAATCCGTCCGATCAGGATAAAAACTGATTAGAAAATTCAAAGGAGGAAAAAAATGGCAATTTTAGAACGATTCGGTGATATTATCCGGGCCAACATTAACGATCTTCTGGATCAGATGGAAGATCCGGCGAAGATGATTGATCAGTATTTAATTGATCTGCTCGAGGATTTGGCCGAAGTGAAGCGAAGTACTGCTGAAGTAATGGGCGAAGAAACCCGTACGAAACGGTTGCTCGACAATAACAAGGCTGAGGTGGAAAAGTATGCCGAGTTGGCCAAAAAAGCGCTGGTGGCTGGGAACGAGGGCGATGCCCGGATCTTTCTCGCAAAAAAACAGGAACTGGAAAACCGTGATGCTGAACTGCTGGATGTCTATGCCGCAGCTCATGAAAATGCCATGAAGATGCGACAGATGCATGACAAACTGGCTTCCGATATCCAAACCCTGCAGGCCCGTCGAACCATGATCAAGTCCAAGGTGTCGATTGCCAAAACCCAGGAAATCATCAATCAAGCCAGCAGCTCAGCCAATCAAACCGAGGATGCCATGGATGCCTTTACCCGAATGGAAGAAAAGGCCGACCGGATGCTGGATGAGGCTAATGCCATGGCCGAACTGAATATTGAGCCGGTTGACCCTGCCGAAGTTTTGGAAGAAAAGTATGGCGAAACCGGAAATACATCGGTGGATGAGGAATTGACTAAACTCAAACAAGAGTTGGGGTTGTAGCAAAAAAAGTAAAAAGGTCAGACGAAAATGATCATCATTCGCGTCTGGCTTTTTTAGGATAAAGGTTAGATTTCTTTGACCGATATCAATTGTTTTTGTTTTGTTTTGCTGACTGGTTTTCTAAAAAGCAGATAGAGTAGGGCAGCAATCATTAGGATCGCAGCAGCGGTTCCGATACCAAAACCACCACCAGTGAAAAACAGTCCCAATTGATAAATGATCAGGGCGATGGTATAGGCAAATGCGGTCTGATAACCCACGGCAATCAGTGTCCATTTGGCACTGCCCATTTCCCGGTGAATCGCGCCGATGGCAGCAAAGCAGGGGGCACAGAGCAGATTAAAAACCAAAAACGAGAAGGCTGCCATCTGGGTAAAGGCCATTTGCAGCTGGGGCCACAGTTCGGCACCATCTTCGGCCACTTCGGCAAAACCAAAGAGGACGCCAAAGGTACTGACTACTGTTTCTTTGGCAATCAGACCAGTTATGGTGGCAACAGTCGCTTCCCAAGTACCAAAACCGAGGGGACTAAAGACCGGCGCAATGATCATGCCAAGGGCGGCCAAAATCGATTCGTTGGTGTCGACCATTTCCAGAGCAAAGTTAAAGCTTGACAAAAACCAGATGGTGATACTGGCCACAAAAATAACGGTACCGGCTTTTTTGATAAAGGATTTACCCCGTTCCCACATGTGGATCAGAACCCCTTTAGCACCGGGGACATGATATGCGGGCAGTTCCATAATAAAGGGGGCCGGATCACCGGAAAAGCCCCGGGTTTTCTTTAAAATGATACCGGAAACAATGATAGCTGCTACCCCGATGAAGTAGGCCGACGGTGCAACCCAGACCGATCCGGGGAATAAGGCACCGGCAATCAGGGCGATCACGGGCAGCTTGGCCGAGCAGGGAATAAAGGAGGTCGTCATGATTGTCATCTTGCGGTCCCGCTCATTTTCAATGGTTCGGGAGGCCATAATTCCGGGAACGCTACAGCCGGTTCCAATCAGCAATGGTATGAATGACTTGCCGGACAGACCGAATTTTCGAAAGACCCGATCCATGATAAAAGCAACCCGGGCCATGTAACCGCAATCCTCAAGAATGGCAAGGAAGAGAAACAGGACAAACATCTGGGGGACAAAACCGAGAACCGCACCAACACCACCGATGATGCCATCAAGAATCAGTGAATTCAGCCATTCAGCGGTACCCCAGGAAACAAGAAGTGCCTCTACAGCCGGGGGAATAATTTCGCCAAAGAGCACGTCATTGGTCCAGTCGGTTACCCAGGCACCTACCGTGGTAACGGAGACAAAGTACATTAAGAACATAATAGCGGCAAAAATAGGTAAGGCCAGAAAGCGATTGGTTACAATCCGATCGATTTTGTCCGAGGGGGTCATGCCGGTGCTGGCTTTCTTTTTGATTGTATCCGAAACGATGCGACCGATGGTCTGATAGCGTTCTGAGGTAACGATACTTTCGCTGTCATCATCCATGGCTTCTTCACAAGATACGGTAAGTGCCGTAATTTCAGCCATTACCGTATCTGAAAGGTTAAGCTGTTCGATGGCTTTTTCATCACGCTCAAAAAGTTTGATGGCATAAAAATCCGGATGTTCGGTGGTGCTTTTGGTTTTAATGATGGATTCAATTTGACCTAAGGTTTTGGTGATGTCAGTTGAAAAAATCGGCAGTGGTTTTGACTTCTGTCTGCTTTTGCCAAGGGCAATGGCTTTCTCGGCCAGTTCAGCACATCCTTCGCTCTTAACAGCAGAGGTTTCCATTACTTCACAACCCAGCCGCTTGGCAAGCGCTTTGATATTGATGAGATCACCACGCTTTTTGACAATGTCGGTCATATTCAGGGCCAGAATCATCGGAATACCAGTTTCCAGCAACTGGGTTGTCAGATAGAGGTTTCTTTCAATATTACTGCTATCGACGATATTAATCATGACGTCGGGTTTTTCGTTCAGTAAATAATTTCTGGAGACCACTTCTTCCAGAGTATAGGGGGACAGCGAATAAATACCAGGCAAATCGATGATTTCGACATCGTTGTGGCCTTTTAATTTGCCGGATTTCTTTTCAACCGTGACCCCCGGCCAGTTGCCCACATACTGGGAACTGCCGGTGAGCGCATTGAACATGGTTGTTTTACCACAGTTGGGATTTCCAACGAGTGCAATTTTTAAGTTCATATAAGTTCTCCTCGTTAATTTGATAGCAATGACTAACATTGTGTGCAAAAATTTAACAGCCATGGCTGTTAAATTCTTGCATTGTAATTGTTAAAAAACTTCGATCAATTCGGCATCGGCTTTACGAATGCTCAGTTCATAGCCCAGCACGGTGATTTCGATGGGGTCACCCAGGGGGGCAACCTTTCGGACAAAGACATCAACACCTTTGGTGATGCCCATATCCATGATCCGGCGCCGAATGGGGCCGTCGCCATGGAGTTTTACAACTTTAGTGGATTCCCCACATTTTACAGCTTTGAGTGTTTTCATGTTGATCTCCTTAAATGATAATGCGGTTGGCCATGTTCTTATCGATGGCAACCCGGGTATCTTTAATGTTTAAAATAATGTTGCCAGAAAGCTCAGATATGATTGTTACATCAGCGCCTTCGACAAAACCAAGGCTCGCCAGAAATTGATGCGTAGTATCTTTACCGGTGATTTTTTTGATGTGATTTGTTTCTCCGGGTGTCGCCATTGATAGTAACATGGTTTTCCTCCTATTGGTTAGCAATAACTAACATAATAATTATTAAAATTGAGTTAGAAAATACTAACTCAATGAGTAGAGTCTAACATCTTCTGTTTTATTTGTCAATACTTTAAACAAATAAGTAGTGAAATATGGATAGAACGATTGGGACTTTGCAGGAATCGCGATTATTCCCTAGCAATCAAAGGGAAATAGTTAGTTAGAATTAATCTTTTTTATGGTATAATTAAAAAAATTTTGTACAGTTCACACCGATTTATCTGTACAACAACGGAAAGGCTATGCGCATGATCGAAATATTAAAAAATAAAATGACACCGGAAAGCATTTTAACGGCGGGGTTTGGAGTAGAAAGAGAAGGACTCCGGGTGACACCACAGGGAAGACTGGCATTGACGCCACATCCGCCGATTTTTGGCGATAAGCTTAAAAATCCATATATCACTACCGATTTCTCAGAAAGCCAGATTGAACTGGTTACACCGGTTTTTTATTCAGTCGACGAAACCTATGATTTTCTGGAAGCGCTTACGGATATTGTGATCGGTGAGATTGGCGTGAATAATGAGCTGTTTTGGCCATACTCGATGCCATGTAGTATTCCTGATGACAACCAGATCCCGATTGCCTCTTATCAGGGAGAAGAAGGAAAAAAAGCCCGGGCATATCGGGAAAAACTGATGGTTAAATATGGTGGCAAGCGACAACTGATCTCCGGTATCCACTATAACTTTTCTTTTGGCGAGGAATTTCTAACAACCATCTGGCAGGAACTGGGTACGCAGGAGAGCTATAAAGATTTTAAAGATCGAATTTATTTAAAGGTCTTACGTAATTTTTTACGTTATCGCTGGCTAATTATTTATTTAATGGGCTGTACGCCCGGTCTCCATAATTCATACATTGAGGAATGCCTGCAATGTATGGGCGATTGTGGTAATGAAACCTATCTCAGTCCCGGCGGAACCTCGGCCCGCAATGGCAGTTGCAGTGGTTATAAAAATGAAATCGATCTTTATCCGGACTACAGTTCCATTAAGGATTATATCCGGAGTATCAATGAGTTTGTGGAGCGGGGAGATATTTCTGAAGCGAAAGAGCTGTATGCCCAGATCCGCTTAAAACCGAAGGATTATAAAAACGTACTGGACTCCTTGGCAGCAGAGGGGATCCAATACCTGGAGATCCGCACCATCGATCTCAATGTTTTTGATAAGTGTGGCATCGCAAAAATAGATCTGGACTTCATGAATATTTTTATGCTCTTTTTACTGTTGGAAGGAGAAGAATTTTTTGACACCTGGCAGCAGGAAGCGCTTATTAATGAAGTGGCGGTGGCCGAACATGGGCTTGAACCAGATTTGGAATTGCTGGATCACCGACACTGGACACTCAAATCAGCCTGGGCTGAGGATATTTTGGAAAAGGTGGCAGAGGTTAATGAATACCTTGATTTAAAACAGGATCGCTGCATCAAGGAAATGCAGAACCGGGTAAGACAACCGGAAACGACCTATGCCCATCGATTGAAATTATTAATGCAGCAAAAGGGCTGTCTGGATGCCAATCTGGAAATGGCTAAAGCCTATAAAAAACAGTCTGATGCGGATCACTATCGTCTGAAGGGGTTCGAAAACTGGGAAATGTCGACCCAGGTTTTAATCAAGGAGGCACTGACCCGGGGAATAAAAGTAATCCCAATGGATGCGTCTGACAATATTGTCCGATTGGAAAAAGACGGTCGCCGGGAATATGTTAAGCAGGCGACAAAGACCAGTGCTGATAATTATGTTACCCCGCTGCTAATGGAAAATAAGGTTGTCACCAAAAAATTCTGCAGGAAAATGGTTTGCCGGTTCCCGATGGCGAAGAATACTTTTCCTTTATGGAAGCAAAACAAAAATTGACAAAATATGTCGGCAATAAAGTTGTGATCAAGCCCAAGTCCACCAATTTTGGATTAGGGATCTGCATTTTTGATCAGGGTGGTACCCTGGAGGAACTCTTAGAAGGAGCTCGCATTGCCTTTGAACACGACAATACAATTTTAATTGAAGATTACATTCCTGGGCTGGAATACCGTTTCCTGACCATGGGTGATGAGGTTGTAGCGGTGCTCCATCGTCGCCCGGCCAATGTGGTTGGTGATGGGGTTTCCACGATCCAACAATTAATCGATGAAAAGAATAAACATCCCTATCGCGGCGATGGCCATACCAGTCCGCTTAAAAAAATTGAGCTGGATGACCAGGCTCAAATGTTTCTCAAAAACAGGGGCTGTCTAATCAGTCGATACCGGCAAAAGGGAAAATGGTCTTGCTGCGGGGCAATTCCAATATCAGTACCGGCGGCGACAGTATCGATTTCACGGATCAAATGCATCCGTACTTTTCAGAGATTGCCTTAAAGGCGGCCAGGGCCTTTGGTGCCAAATTTTGTGGCATTGATATTATCCTGGAAGACTACCGCAATCCCAATTCAAACTATGGAATTATCGAACTTAATTTTAATCCGATGATTGTTATGCACGCTTATCCCTATGAAGGTCAGGAACGGAGACTGGGTTATAACATTCTAAAAACGATCGGCTTGGTGGACTGATAAAATTTGCGCTCAAAAACTGATCAAAAATTGCGCAGCGAATCCTAAAAAAGCTATAAATTTTTGCGCTTGTCATTTACTTTCCTTTAATCGATTGAATAAAAGGTAAAATTTGGGTATAATGATAGTGGTTACAAATAAATAAAATTTAGGAGGCGTACGAAATGTTTGGTTACATGGGGAAAATTTTACGTGTCAATTTGACGACCAATGAAGTGACAACTGAAGATCTGGATTTTGAGTTGGCAAAAAAATATATTGGTGGTCGTGGTTTAGGAACAAAGCTGTATATGGATGAGGTTGATCCGCAGGTTGATCCTTTTGCGGCAGAAAATAAGATCGTCTTTATCAATGGTCCGTTGTCAGGGACAGCGACTCCTACCGGTGGTCGGTATATGGTCGTTACAAAGTCACCGTTAACAGGATGCATTGCTTCTTCAAACTCTGGTGGAGAATGGGGCGCCTACCTGAAGTATGCTGGCTATGATGCCATTATCATTGAAGGGAAAGCCAGTCTCCCGGTCTACATTAATATTGATGAAGACAAGGTAGAGATCTTACCGGCCTTGGATCTGTGGGGGAAATACACCACAGAAGCCAGTGATTTGCTGGCTGAAAAACAACCAGGCTCAAAGGTATTAACGATTGGTCCAGCTGGTGAAAAGCTGTCTCAAATGGCAGCGATCATGAATGAAAAAGATCGAGCTGCTGGTCGCTCCGGTGTTGGGGCAGTAATGGGTTCGAAAAACTTAAAAGCTATTACTGTTAAAGGAAATTTAAAACCGGAAATTGCCAATGTAGAAGGATTAAAAGCAGTTACTAAAGAATGCCGTGCAATGTTAAAAGAGAATGGCGTTACGGGTGGTGGTTTACCAACCTATGGAACCGCTGTCCTGGTTAATATTATCAATGAACATGGGGTATACCCGACTAAAAACTTCCAGGAAGGTGTCGATCCGGACGCTGAAGCTGTTAGCGGCGAAACCATGACTGAAAAATATCTGATCAAGCGTAATCCTTGTCATCATTGCCCAATTGGCTGTGGTCGCTGGGTCAAAAGCGATAAGAGTCCTGATGGCATCGGTGGACCTGAATATGAAACCCTCTGGGTGTTTGCAGGTGACTTAGGTATCGACGATATGGAAGTGGTTATCGATGCGAACTACTGGTGTAATGAACTGGGTTTAGATACCATTTCTGCTGGTGCGACTTTAGCTGCTGCCATGGAATTGTACCAACGTGGTTATATCACTGACGAAATGCTTGATGATGATGTGATCCTAAAATTCGGAAACGCTGAGTCAGTAGTTCATTGGCTCAAAAAAATGGGGAATCGAGAAGGCTTTGGTGATTTACTGGCCCGTGGTTCCTACCGATTGGCTGATTTCTTTGGCGTTCCTGAATACTCCATGTCGGTTAAGAAACAAGACTTGCCAGCATATGACCCTCGTGGAATCCAGGGGATGGGTCTTCAATATGCAACCTCCAACCGTGGTGGATGCCATGTTCGTGGCTACCTGATTTCTCCTGAAATCCTTGGTTTACCCGAAAAACTGGATCGTTTTGATCTCTCAGGTAAAGAAGTATGGGCAAAAGTATTCCAGGATCTGACTGCAGTTATCGATTCCACTGGCTTATGTCTGTTCACCTCATTTGCTTTGGGTGCTCAGCAATATGCTGACATGCTCAACGAGGTTCTGGGAACCGAATGGACGGCTGAAGATGTTTTGTTAGCTGGTGAACGAATCTGGAATCTGGAAAAACTCTTTAATTTAGAAGCTGGTATTTCACCAGAAGAAGATACCTTGCCACCACGTTTATTAGAAGAAGCAATGCCAGATGGACCAACAAAAGGTTGGGTTCATAAACTGGATGAATTGCTGCCACTGTACTACAAAGAACGCGGCTGGGATGAAGATGGTATTCCAACGGAAGAACGTCTTGAAAAATTAGGTTTATTATAGAATAAATTTAAGGGACGATCTTTGATCGTCCCTTTCGTTTTAGGAGGAAACATGTCAATCAAAATAAAATTATTTGCAAATTTTCGGGAGGGCCGAGGGAAGATCGTCGAAATGGATTATACCCCGGGAATGACAGGACAGGATGTCATCGATAGTTTGGGTATCACCGCGCCGGAAATTGCAGCTCTTATCGTCGATGGGGTTGACGGGAAAGTTGATGCCATGCTTGCGGTTCCCATTAAAGAAGATGGATATATGGCGATTTTTCCTCCTGTTGCAGGAGGTTGATGATAAAAGCCAAGCCCGGAGATTTGATAATAATCGGGCTTGGCTTTTACATAAGACATTTTTTCAAAAAACAACCAAAAACCGGTTGGTTAGTCCGGCTTTGGCGTCTAAAAGAAAGTGTCCTGATTTACGTATTTCGGTTACAAATAAATAAAATTCAGGGACGTTCAGGGAAAAAAAAGGCCACTCCTGATGGAATGGCCTTTTTTTTCTGCACTTAAACAATGCAAAATGACAAAAAAATTATTCTGTCAAGCCCCTTTTCCACAATGGGAGACATAACCGTTTCCGATTATACCCTACGGGTTTAAGTTCATAGCAAGCACCTTAGAAATCTTAAACTTCGGAGTATCTATATTATACACGATTAATAACGTAAGTGCAATAAAAATATGGTTGGCTTTAATATAAATATTTTATCAAACTAACTGTATAACATCTTAAGTGATTTGCAAGATAACTTGACAGAATCAGTCAATTCGATTATTTTAGAATCATACTAATATGAAAGGTAGTTCTATGAAAGGTAGTTCATCGAAATCTGATTGACTTCAAGATAAATAGGGATGAACTAAGTTGATAAAAATGAAGATAATTGAGATATATGATTCGGTAATATGCGATAGTGGCAATGGTTGCGGATCGGGAGCGGATCGGGAAGTCTTAAGGATTAAAACGATGCTTCGGGCGTTAACGAGTGAAGGAAAAAAAGTGTTGCGATACGGTTTGATTGAAAATCCGGATGTATTCACCAGAAATAGGGAAATAAGTGAGATTATTGAAAAAAATGGCTCGGATGCACTGCCAGTTACTGTAGTGGATGGTGAAATAAAACGTTGCGGTTCCTATCCATCGAACCTTGATTTAGCAACCTGGTCAGGAATGACGCAGGACGAACTGGTTATGATGTTGATGAAAGCCAAAATGGCCAATCGTAGTTTTTGCGGCGGTGATTGTTGTTAATTGGAGCAGTAGGGGGTGTGGCAAGCGCCCCTTATTGTTTGGATAAAATAGTCTAAAAAAAGCCGATTAACGTTTATTTAATCGGCTTTTGAAAGACTTATTTATGGCGTTTAGTCAGCTCATGGAATAGCGATTCCAGGTCGACATTCTGATTATTGAGCAATACCAGCAAGTGATAGATCAGATCTGAAGCTTCATAAATTAGTTCATCAGGATCATTGTTTTTAGCGGCAATAATTGTTTCAGCCGCTTCTTCACCAATTTTTTTACAGATTTTATCAACGCCTTTTTCAAACAAATAATTCGTGTAGGAACCTTCTACCGGGTTTGTTTTTCGGTCAGCTATAAGATGATAAAGCATCGTCAATACTTCCATGTTGCCCAGGTTTGTTTCGGGATTCACTGCCAGACTGCGATAGAAACAGGAGGTGTTGCCGGTATGGCAGGCAGGGCCTGCTGGAATGACTTGAAGAAGCAGCGTATCGCCGTCGCAGTCATAATCAACTTTTACCACGGTTTGAGTATTGCCGGAAGTTTCGCCCTTTACCCACAGAGCCTGGCGGCTGCGGCTGTAAAAAGTGGCTTTTTTAGTATCCAGGGTCATTTTCAACGCTTCTTCATTCATCCAGGCCATCATCAGCACCTGACGGGTTTCATAATCCTGAACGATGGCAGGAACCAGTCCCGCTTCATTATATTTTATATTTTCTAAATCCATGTTTTACCTTTCTATACCCGTCTGACAGGTATTTGCTGATCATGTAAATAATTTTTCAAATCAGCAATGGGAATTTCTTTATAGTGAAAAACGGATGCCGCCAGGGCCGCATCGGCGCCTATTTTTAATACTTCAGCAAAGTCTTCCATTTTTCCGGCTCCGCCGGAGGCAATAATCGGAATGGTCAAAAGACGGGAGAGTTTCTGGTTGAGCTCCAGATCATAGCCTTTTTTTACCCCATCGGTATCGATGGAGTTGATACAAATCTCTCCGGCCCCCAGGTCCTGGCCTTGTTTCGCCCACTCAATCGCATCGATACCGGTGTTTTCCCGGCCGCCTTTAACGTAGACATCCCAGGAACCTTTATTATTGCGTTTGGCATCGATCGATAAAACCACACATTGGGCGCCAAAACGAAGGGCTGCCTCGCGAATCAATTGGGGGTTTTTAACGGCTGATGAATTAACTGAGACCTTATCAGCGCCGGCCATCAGCACTTTGCGGAAATCTTCAACCTTGCTGATTCCGCCCCCGATGGTAAAGGGGATGCGGATCGCTTCAGCAACTTTCTCAACAATATGGATAAAGATGTCCCGATCTTCATAACTGGCCGTTATATCGTAGAAAACCAGCTCGTCGGCACCCTGGTCGGAGTAGTATCGGCCCAGTTCGACCGGATCGGCAACATCCTGAATATCCTGAAATTTTTTACCTTTTACTACCCGGCCGTGATCCACGTCCAGGCAGGGGATGATTCGTTTGGTCAGCATGATTTAAGCTCCTCTTGCAACAGTTTTTCCAGATCGATGGCCCCTTCATAAAGTGCTTTTCCGGTAATGGCGCCGTAAAGTCCCATTTCCTGAAGACGGATCAGGTCGGCTGATTTGGAGATGCCGCCGGAAGCGATAATATCAATTTTTAAGTTGTCATTGAGTAGCTTGAGCATGTCAAAATTTGGACCAGTCATCATGCCGTCTTTTGATATGTCGGTATAAACCAGAGTCGACAGACCCAGTTTTTCCAGGTTGCTGGCCAGTTCCAGGGCCTCAATATTGCTGCTCTCAACCCAACCTTCGGTACAAACTAGACCGTTTTTAGCGTCAATGGAGACGCAGACTTTTTCATCATAAAGATCCAGGAGTTTGACAATAAAATCGAAATCTTTTACCGCCTGGGTACCAATGATGATTCGGGCGACGCCGCTGTCAATATAGTCTTTGGCAATTTCCAGCGTCCGGATACCACCGCCCAGTTCGACGGGAATATCCAGCGCGGCGACAATATCCTTAATCAGTTCCAGATTTTTCGGTTGGCCGTCAAAGGCTCCATCCAGATCGACCAGATGCAGATACTGTGCACCTTTAGATTGCCATTTCAGGGCGACATCCACCGGGTTGTCAAAATATATGGTTTCGGCATCCTTCTGTCCTTGCATCAGACGGACGCATTTGCCGTTTTTTAAATCGATGGCTGGAAACACAATCATGATATCATCTCCTTAAAGTTCGTTAGTAGTTTAAAGCCCACATTTGAGCTTTTTTCCGGATGAAACTGCATCCCAATGACGTTGTCTTTTTGAACAATGGCGGGTACCTTGACACTGTATTTTGCATAAGCCACCACATCATCAAAGTTGTCTGGTTTGGCATAGTAGGAATGGACAAAATAGACATAGTCTTCGGTGCCGATGTTTTTGACCAGCGGGCTGTCCCGGTTAATCACCAGATTGTTCCAGCCCATATGGGGGATTTTTATCCCGGGGGCGTCGAATTTGACGATTTCGCCGGGGATATAAGAGAGACCTGAAAATTCGCCGTCCTCGTAGCTTTTATCAAAAAGCAGCTGCATGCCCAAACAAATACCCATCAGAATTTTGCCTTTTTTGACATTATCATTCAGAGCATCAATGAGATCAAATTTTCTGAGGTTATCCATGGCGTCAGAGAAAGCTCCAACCCCGGGTAGAATGATGGCGTCAGCCGCATCCAGAATCTTTTTATCTCGGGTGATGGTGCCGGAAAGACCGACATCACCCAGGGCAGTAGCGACATTTTTTAAATTTCCGACATCGTAGTCGACAATTGCGATCAATGGTTGTCCTCCTGTTATTTTATTTTTCCTAGGTAATCGCGAAATGAAAAAGCATTGAACAACGGTTGCTTTATGTGCATTTTCCACAAACAATTTTGTAACGTGTAGGCGAACAGTTCAACGAACTGTCCGCCGTACAGTGTAAAAATTGTTTCGTGGAAACTGGGCGCAAAGCTCACGGTAGTTTCGCAATTACCTATTCGATTATTCCTTTAGTGGATGGAATTTCGGTGTTGCCAGCTGCGATCGAGCAGGCGTCTTTTAGCGTGCGGCCCAGCGATTTAAAAATGCCTTCGACAATATGGTGGTTGTTCTTGCCATAGAGGGAAGCCACATGGAGGGTCATTTTGCTGTTGCTGGTGAAGGCACTAAAGAACTCTTCCAGCATTTCTGTTTCAAAGTCACCAATGAATTCCCGGGTCAGGGGGACATCGAAAACCAGGTAACTGCGACCGCTGATGTCCACACAGGTGCGGCACAGGGCCTCATCCATAGGAGTGAACTGGAAAGCATAGCGATTGATGCCAGCCTTGTCACCCAAGGCATCATAAAAGGCTTTTCCCAGCAGAATGCCAATGTCTTCGATGGCATGGTGGTTGTCAGCCTCGTCACCATGAGCGTCGATGGTCAGATCAAATTTGCCATGCTTGGTGAAGAGCGTCAGCATATGATCAAAAAAACCGACGCCGGTGTTGATCTGGGCGATTCCCGAGCCGTCAAGATTAAGTGATAGCGAAATTTCAGTTTCGGTGGTGGACCGGCTTAAGGTGCTTTTACGCTTCATTGTACACGACCTCCCGGATAATATCCAGAATCTTTTGGTTTTCCTGGGGTTTGCCCATCGAAAAACGAATACTGCCGGGAGTCACGTCTGTCTCGGCAAAGCGTTTAATCAGGATGTTTCGTTTCAGGAGCGCCTGATAGATGGCTTCAGCCCGGTCGCTTTCAAAATAAATAAAATTGGCGCCGGAGGGATAAAGGGTCAGGCCCGGAAAGGTCTCCAGCACCTGCATCGCATTTTGGCGCTCGGCCCTTAAAATTTCCAGATTACGCAGGATCGCATCGCAGTTTTTAAGGGCGATAACGGCCAATTTCTGGGTCAGCACATTGAGATTGTAGGGACCCTTAACCTTGTAAAGAATATCAATTATTTCACTGTTGCCGAGGGCATAGCCACAGCGGATACCAGCCAGACCGAAGGCTTTAGACAAGGTCCGCAGCACCAGCAGGCGGGGGTATTTTTCCAGCAGATCAACGCCCGATTCACCAAAGAACTCGATATAGGCTTCGTCGAGGATCACCAGTGAAGGGACCGAATCCAATATTTTGACAATATCCGCTCGACTAAAAATATAGCCGGTGGGGTTGTTAGGGTTACAGATATAAAGCAGTTTGGCCTGATTCTCACAAGCCGCTGCAATCAACCCCTCCACGTCGGGAATGTGGCTCGGCAGATCGGGGACCATGATATGTCGGGCATTGGCAATGGTGGCCCAGATATCATACATGGCAAAGGACGGTGAGTGGGAGACCACCACATCACCGGGATCGACAAAGGCCTGGTTGATCATCGCAATCAGCTCATCCGAGCCGGAACCGCAGATAATGCCTTCGCCCGGGACACCGGTGTAGTCACTAATGGCTGCGATCAGTTCCGGAAAACAGGCCTCCGGGTAGCGATTTAAATCAGTGTTACAGATTTCGTCGCAGAATTTTCGTTTGAGCTGCATGGGAAAGTCATAAGGACTTTCATTGGCATTGACGACGATCTCAAACTGCGGGGCATCGACCTTGTAGGCAATTAATTGCTGAATATTTTTTCGTATCAGTGATTCCATTAGTCTTCAAACCGCCTTTCAACTGCTTTGGCATGGGCATCCAATCCTTCACAACGGGCAAAGGCGGCAATCTTGGGATAGACTGACTGCAATGCGGCCTGATCATAGGATAGGATGCTGGATTTTTTCAAATAATCATAGACTCCCAGAGGAGAAGAGAATTTAGCTGTGCCGGAGGTCGGCAAAGTGTGGTTGGGCCCTGCAAAATAATCGCCCAGGGGTTCTGGGGTGTAGGCACCCATAAAGATGGCCCCGGCATTTTTTACTTTTTCCAGCGAATCCATCGGGTGTTCGATCAGCAGTTCCAGATGCTCGGGCGCAATCTGGTTGGACAGCTCAAAGGCCTCGTCGAGATCTTTGACAATAAAGATAAAGCCATAATCATCGACAGATTTTTTGGCGATTACTTTGCGGCTTAAGTCTTCACTGATCTGGCGGTAGACTTCATCGATAACCTGATTGCCGAGCTCCGCTGAGGTCGTCACCAGAATCGGCATCGCCAGTTCATCGTGTTCGGCTTGCGACAGCAGGTCAGCGGCGTAAACCGGGTTGGCATTTTCATCAGCAATGATCAGGACCTCGCTGGGACCGGCAATCATATCGATATCGACCCTTGCCAAAAACTTCTTTTTTAGCGGTGGCGACATAAATATTCCCGGGACCGACAATCTTATTAACCGCTTTGATGGTTTCCGTGCCATAGGCCAGGGCGGCAACCGCCTGGGCGCCGCCGATTTTATAAATTTCGTGGACGCCGGCAATTTTGGCGGTACCGCCAGGATCGTGGGATTGATTTTGCCGTCCCGACCCGGTGGCGTCACCATCACCAGGGACTTGACCCCGGCCACCAGCGCCGGAATGGCATCCATCAGCACGGTCGAGGGGTAGGTTGCTTTTCCACCTGGGACATAGAGGCCGACCCGTTCAATCGGTGTGATGTGCTGACCCAGGATGACCCCAGGTTGGGGCGTGTAGGTCCAGGTAGTTTCTAACTGTTTTTCGTGAAAATCACGAATGTTCTCGGCCGCTTCCCGGATGATATCCAGAAGTTCAGCGGGAACCGCGGCAAAGGCTTCATCAATTTCTGCTTCGGTGACCTGCAAGTGGGTGAGAACACAGTGATCAAGGGCTTGCGTATAATACAAAAGAGCGGCATTGCCTTCTTTTTTGACGCCCTTAATTATTTCCAGAACGGCGTTGCGAATATCCTCCCGCTCATCGTCGTTGCGTTTTAAGATGGTGTCAAGGTCCATCCCTTGTTTATAAGTGATAGTTTTCATTTTATTCCTCTCGATTTAATTAAATAACCAGCTCTCGTCACTAATAACTACAACTGGTTTTCAAATGCCTTGATAATGGGGTCGATCATTTCCCGTTTAGTTTTCAGGCTGACCTGATTGACAATCAATCGGGAGCTGATCTCGCAGATTTCTGCCAGCACCGATAGTCCGTTTTCTTTCAAGGTGCTGCCGCTTTCGACGATATCGACGATGCAGTCGGCCAGACCAATCAGCGGGGCCAGCTCCACCGAGCCATTGATTTTAATGATATCGACCAGTTGGTTTTTGGTATGAAAGTATTCTTTGGCGATAACCGGGTATTTGGTACCGACCACCATTTTTTTACCATAGGGGATGGGACGGTTTTCAAAGCCAGCCACGCACATTTTGCATTTGCCGATGTCAAGGTTTAGCATCTCATAAACCTGGGCCGGGTGTTCCAGCAGCACATCCTTGCCGACAATCCCAATATCGGCGGCGCCTTTTTCGACATACGTGGGAACATCCGGTGATTTCACCAGAAAAAACTCAATAGCACCGGTGGTATCGGTAAAGATCAGTTTGCGGCTTTTTTCCGAGTAGTCGGAAAAAACATAACCGAGATCAATTAACAGCTCAATCGCTTTTTTGGCGACACGGCCCTTGGCCAGGGCGAATCGGATGACCATTTATTGCACCTCGCTTTCGGAACTAATTGTTTTGATTTCTGAAAAATTTCCGTTGTTTTCGGAAAAGAGTTTGCCGTCCATTATAAAGTACAGGGCGGCATTTTTATAAAGGGCATTTGCCTGGAAAGACAAAGCCTGCGTTTCTTTCGTTTCATTCATCAAGAAAACTTCGGCAATGGCTCCTTGAGATCGCAATTGCTCGGCCATTTTGTAGGCGTTGGCTTTTTGTGCTTTTTCATAAAAAAGCACATGGATCCGCTGGTCATCCCGGGGCAGTAGCTGATGTTGCTCCATGTAATCAATCACTTTGAGCAGATCGATGGCAAAACCGCAGGCCGGACGGGGAATACCGAATTTTTCGGATAAATGGTTGTAGCGTCCGCCGCTGATCACCGGCTCGCCACAGCTGTTGATATAACCTTTAAAGTTGATATCGCTGTAATAGTTCATCTGATTGGTAAAACCAAGATCAAAACTGACATAATCAGCCAGGCCAATGATCTCCAGATGGGCGTAGATTTCAGAAATTTTTTCGACAACCTGACGCATTTTATCATTGATGCACAGGGCTTCCATCTGTTTTAATACCGTTTTAGGCTCGCCATAAAGCAGTGGCAGTTTAAGAATGATGGCTTTTTTATCATCCGGCAAGGCCAGCTTTTCCAGATAGTTGGCGATGTCGCCAATGTTTTTGTTTTCGATGTATTTAAATAGGGTAGCCTTCTCTTTGGCGGAAAAGGCCAAATCGTCAAAAAGAAAATTGATGAAGCCGACATGGCCCAGATCAATATGGACATCGTTAATGCCGTTTTGAAGCAGGGAACGGATCGCCAGGGCAATCACTTCGCCGTCACATTCCGGGCTGTTGTTGCCAAAATATTCGATCCCAATTTGGGTAATCTCTTTTTTGATGATCTCTGGTGATGAAAAATTACGATAAATGTTGGTCTCATAAGAAAATTTAATGACATCCTGAGCATTGGGATGGTTCATAGCAGCCATACGGGTCACCGGCAAGGTGGCATCGGGCTTCAAGACAAGGACCTTGCCCTGATGATTCACCAGCTTAAAGAGATCATCGCTGGGGATAGAATCTTCATTGACGTAAAGGTCGTAGGTTTCAAAGGTGGGGGTGGAAATCTGATGATAGCCAAAGGACCGGTAAAGTGACATAAGTTTATGATTGATTTGCTGCAAGGCAAAATAATCCTGATGCTGGATGTTTTCGAATCCATCGATGGTATAATTGAAAAGCATGTGAACCTCCTTGTTCATATTTGCTTTATTGCTGTAGTCTGGTAAAGTGTTAGCTCTATTGTAGCATGAATTCACAATTTGTCAAAGCTTTTTAAGTGATTTATCAATTTTCCTTCTGCCGGATGCTTGTTACAAGCAAGGACGATTAGATTATTGGTGTATGATTGATTCCAAATATGTTCATTGTTATCTACATGTCGGCGACAAAAATAGATGTAGTTCAAAATAGATAGTCCAATTTAAAAAAATAAAAATGGACAGTAATGGATTTTGTTGACAGTATGTATTATAATATATCTGTGAATTGAAGGCAAATATCCTAAGTATCATCTTTGAACAAATAGCTTGGTTGATATGCCGATTACATGATACATCAGAAAGCAAGGTGTTCATTATGCAAAATGAGATAAATATTTTTTTAGGAGAGAATATAACAACAATGGTAATATTAGGAACCATTGTTATTTTTTGTTTGGCAGGGACAATTATCTATCATCTCGTTAAAATCAATAATCGGCGGGAAGAGTGGGAACAGGCTGAAAAGGTGTTTCAGGGAGTATTCAATCAAGTGACAGATAGTATTGTTGTAGTTGATAAAAATGGAATCATACATAAAGCAAACGAAACATTTTTGAAGTATCAGGGAAAACCAGCAGATAAAATTATCGGAAAAAGTATCCAACGGATTCCGATGGACTATGTTTTTGAAGACGAGATGGACCAATTAAAAAAAGCGATTGCTGAAAAGGGTGTGTATGAAAGGGATATCAAGTTTTATCATAAAAGTGGTGAGGTAATTCCAATTCATCTAGTTTTTAAACCGTTGAAGATAAACAGTAAAAAGGGACGTGAAAAAACCTACATGGTGGTAACCGGTACGGATTTGAAAAATACCTATGAAAAGGATGAGTATATCAGTCAGCAGAAAGAAGAACTGTTAGAAATTCAGCATCTTGCCCATTTGGGCTATTGGGAAATGAATTATTTAACAAAAAAATTTACTGGTCAAAAGAGCTTTATAGTATACTTGGCTATGAAGAAGGTGAGGTCGAGCCGAATCTTGACATCATCTACTGGATGGCTTATGAGGATGATCAGAACCGGGTTTGGAAAGCCTTCTTACGGGCATTTCAGGCGCAGGAAAAAGTGGATACACATTACCGGATAAAAAACAACCGTGGTGAAATTCGGGATATCTATTTGCGAATTCGACATTATTTTACTAAAGAAAATGAGCATCTTCGAACCATTGGGATTCTTCAGGATGTCACAAAACAGGTCGATTTACGTGAAGAACTAAATGCACAACTGATTTTCACAGATAAGGTGCTTAACAACAGCAGGCTTTTATTTATTGAATTTGACAGTAATTTTGAAGTTAGAAACATTAATCACGTGGTTCAGCAATTGAGTGGAATTACTGATGATGAGATCGAAAATAAAAATCTTCGAGATGTTTTTGGAAATCTTAACCGTGCACATCGAAAGTTTGTTAATGAAAATTTAGATTTTCGACGACCATTACCCTT
Organism: Acetobacterium wieringae; assembly: GCF_023700225.1. NCBI lineage: Bacteria > Bacillati > Bacillota > Clostridia > Eubacteriales > Eubacteriaceae > Acetobacterium > Acetobacterium wieringae. Next base: position 2,261,361 of record NZ_CP097897.1, on the reverse strand, counting down.
TAGAGATTACAAAGGAAATATCCATTATATTCAGTGGGATCATGCGACTTTTTCCAGAAGAGATGGAAAAAACACTAATATTCTGCTTGGTATCGATGTATCAGAAACTATCGAAAAACGCAAAGCCTTGGAAGCCGCGTTTGTTCAGGATCCAGTCACTAAATTACCCAATCGTTATAAGTTGGAACAGGTTTTGGATAATTACTTTGACAAGAACGGGAAAAACCCTGATAAGAATCTGGCTTTGATTTTTATTCACGTTGAGGGAATTCATTTGGTCGGTGACGCATTTGGTCAGGCTGTTGAAGATCATTTGATGCAGTCGTTGAGTGAGCGGTTATATGGCTGTGTTGGGAAATATGGGCTTTTCGTTCGTCGTTATACGGATCAGTTTGTTTTGTTTTATCCGTGTGACACGGGTATTAAAATAGTTATGGAGATTTGTCAATTGATATCGAAATTGTTTGATGTGCCCTTTGTTATTGAGGAAAACGCATTTACATTAAAATGCCATATTGGAATTTCAAAATTTCCTGACCATGCAAATACTAAGGATGATTTAATCCGCTTTGGTAGCGCAGCGATGCATGAGGCGCAGCGATTAGGTCTGGATTACTATTTTTTTCATGATTCATTAGAAAAGAAATTAAAAAGCAAAGTGATTGGATACAAACAAAAAAACAATTAAATTGAGGAGTCATCTATGGCCTATAAATGTGTGGTTTTCGATTTTGATGGTACCCTTGCGGATACTGAAGAGAAAGCCTTTAATATATACAACGAACTGGCAACAAAATATAAATACAGCACTGTCACCATGGAAGAACTTCAGCATATTAAGAATCTTCATGTGAAAGAGATAAAGGAAATTGTTGATATCCCATTTTATCAATTTCCTCGAGCACTGCGGGATGGGCAAAAAATGATGCGCAAGGAATCAAATGAAATCCATGCTTTTGCCCCAGATATTCATGCGTTTTTTACGGCGTTGAGACAGGAAACCAAGCATATTGGCATTCTCACCTCGAATATAAAGAAAACTGTTTCTGATTTCTTAATAACTTACGACATCAGTCATGAGATTGAATTTATCATGTGCTCGGCACTGATGTCGAAGTCAAAAAAATCAAGAAGGTGCTGCGTAAGCATGATATTAAACCTAGTGAAATGTTATATATCGGTGACGAAGTCCGAGATATTGAAGCCTGTCATAAGGTTGGGGTCGATGTTGCTGCGGTTAACTGGGGCTATAATACACCCCTTGCTCTTGAAAAGTGTAAACCCACGTTCATGATTGACAATATCTGGAAAGTCATTGATATTGTTAAAACAAAAAATGATCATTGAATCGGATTTATGCATCAGTAGTGGAACAAATAATCTTCAGTGCGCCGACGCTAATTACCCGCTATGGTGTGATTAGACGGTATTTGCTGGGCGTTTTGGATACCAACACAGAGACATTCAGATCTTTGTTTATTTCATCAACAAGGGCGGTAATGGATTCGTCATTGGCACCATAAATCACACAATTTAGTGTGGTTTCATCTACAATTAATGCGCCAATATAATAATAGCCATTAGAAACAGTTAGTGTTACGCGCCTCACATGGTTTAAAAGTTTCATTTTAATTATTTCAATGGCCTCCTGGGTATCCATGATTTGTTTACCGGTACTCACATCATTGAGTCCGATAAGAAGCTCATAACGGTCGGTGGATTCCAGACCCAGGGAATCGGACTCTTTTTCAGAAGTCGGTATACAGCCAACTAGTGTTGCAATAGAGAGGAATAGAATACATACAATAAATAGTCTTTTTCGCATCGGATTGTTCTCCTTAAATGATTTGCTAGTGGATCATAATAATCTTAATCATAACACATTTTGATGGCAAATGAAATGCTCAATGGGATGAATGATTTGCGCCAAAAGCTTAGCCAGAATATTAAATAGTATGGTAAGAACGTCTAGGCTTCGCTGATTTCAGGACGAATGCTTAAAATAAAAAGAGGGGTATTTTTATGACCGGTTTGGTTTTGATGAGTACATTTTCAATTGCAATTGGTGTGATGATTATCGCCATTTCAAGATGGGGTGTCCACCCCTTTTTAGCGATTATGGGTGTTTCATTAATCCTTGCTGTGGTTGTCGGATTGCCGCTTTCAGAAATTCCCGGAATTTTAGGATCCGGATTTTCAGGAATATTTACAAGTATTGGTATTGTGATTATTCTGGGTGCTTTAATTGGATTAATCTTGGAAAAAACTGGTGCGGCAATTAAATTGGCAGACCTTGTAGTAAAGATGGTGGGACAGAATAATCCTGAACTGGCTTTGATGATTATAGGATGGGTTGTCGCAGTGCCGGTTTTTTGCGATAGTGGGTTTGTAATCTTAGATCCGATTCGCAAAGCAATGCAAACAAAAACCAGAACCTCATCAGTAGCCATGACGGTAGCTCTGGCAGCGGGACTTTATACGGCTCATGTATTTATTCCACCCACACCAGGACCGATTGCAGCAGCTGGAACGCTTGGGGTTGGAAATAATTTGCTGTTAGTTATTGGTGTCGGTACACTGGTGTCGATTCCTACATTAGTGGCGGCGCTGATATTCTCAAAATACATTGGTGAAAAAATCAAATCAAAAGATGAACTTGAGGATCAGGACTATCAAAAAAATATGGCGGAACTACTTTCTGAATATGGTGAAATACCCGGTGGTCTGGCTTCCGTTGCTCCGATTCTGGTACCTGTGGTACTGATGGCGCTTGGTTCAATTACCAGTTTATTCTCAGTTGGCGGAATATTGGGTCAATTTTTTGCTTTTTGTGGAACTCCCATGATTGCACTAACGGGAGGGTTACTATGTGCGTTGGGGCTCTTGATTTCAACAAAAAAAACAGCAGATTTTTATGAACTGACCAATGAAACCTTGAAGATTGTTGGACCCATACTATTTGTAACAGCTGCTGGTGGGGTTTTAGGTAAGGTGATTGTTGCAGCTGGCTTTGTTGAATTTATTCAGTCCAATGCCGGTTTCATATCCCAGGCCGGTATCTTTTTTCCATTTCTGATTGCAGCTATTTTAAAAACGGCTCAAGGATCTTCAACAGTTGCGATGACTACGACGGCAGGAATTATGGGCAGCTATTCAGACGCTGGCTCAATGATGACGGCATTAGGTTTAACTACCCCATTATCTGCAGTTCTGGCAGTGCTGGCGATCGGGGCTGGGGGAATGACGTTATCCCATGCAAACGATAGCTACTTTTGGGTGGTGACAAACTTTGGGGCAATGGCACCCCAGGATGGCTATCGTACCCAGACGCTATTGACCCTGATTATGGGAATGACAGCAATGGTAACTATTTTTATTTTATCGCTATTCGTGTTATAATTAAGTAATTAATAGTCTAAAAATTAAATGTAACGATTAAGATATTGTTATTCATATTATGGTATTATTATCCTAAAGTAAAGGCATCGCAGTACGATAACATACATGTGTTTAGAATGTAGATTAAGGCAACGGCTGATTCGAACGAATTTGTTTCATGAAATTTTCATTGATTCACAAAAAAGAAGGGTGGAATGAATATGGATATTGCGGCACTATCAATGGGTTTGAGCCAAATGCAGGTTAGTCAACAAGCCAGTATTTCGGTGATGAAAATGGCAATGGAAACTGGTACAGAGCAAATGACTGATATGATGGCAATGGTCGAAACAGCGACTCCGTCGGCCACTGTAGCTGGTCCTGCACCAGATCCTAATATCGGCCAGTTGTTGGATATCTCGATTTAAATGGATCCAGCCGGATTATAACACCGGCTGGATTTTTCATTGTTAATATATATAAGGTGCAGGTAATTTCGATAAATATTCTGTTGCGGGAATTATTGCAAGCCTGATGGTTTAAAAGTAAAAAATGGGGTACAAATCAGATCATAGACTAAAGAAAGCTGGAGGAAACAAAATGTGTTGTAAAAATAATGAAGAGAGCCAATGCTGTGTAGCGGTTCATAAGGACAAAATTGTCCCGTGCGCTTTAGTTGTGCTTACAATTGCCTTTACGATTGCGGGGTTTGTCATCGGCCATCGTTTTATCGGCAAAGGGTGTTGTAAAAATCAGGATGAAGAATAGAGAAACGGAACGGTAAGAGTTACGAAAAAGACCGAAGCGAAAAACGCTTCGGTCTTTTAATCATAGGGTGCTTGCTTCCATTTTGACTGGATATTTTTGTTTGAGGTCTTCGACCTTGCCGATAAATGCTTTGTTCTGCTTTTCACGCAGTAAGTAATTACGAGCATTTTCCTTTACGGCATCAAAGGGGATCGTTTGAGCGATCTTGCGATCAGTCAGCTTAATAATATGGAAGCCAAACTGTGTTTGTACTGGTAGTTCGGTCATCTCATCGATTTCAAGGGCAAAGGCGGCGGATTCGAATTCGGGAACCATTTGACCTTTAGAAAAATAACTGAGGTCTCCACCTTTTTCATTGGATGGACACATCGAGTACTCTTTCGCAGCAGCTGCAAAGGATTTTCCATTTTTGATTTCTTCAATCACGGTTACAGCTTGCTCTTCAGTCGGCAACAAAATATGGCTGGCTCGAATACTGTCGGGAGCAATGAACTGGTTCGGGTTCTCATCGTAAAATTTCTGAACTTCTTCATCAGGTACGGTGATATCCATCATGAATTTGGCAATCATATGGGTTTTAAGCAGCTTTTCTTCAGCATCGATGAGCATTTTTTGAAACTCTTCACTTTCATCGACCTTTGCTGCCTTGCCTTCTAAATAAAAAAGCTCTTGAGCAATGAGTTCTTCTAGCAATTGACGTCGACCTTCTTTCGAAGTAAATTGATTTGCTTGTTCTTGGGGTAATTGTCTTATTAAGGCATCGAGATCCGCAGAGTAAATTGTTTTACCATTGACGGTAGCCAAAGGGGTTTTTTCCATAATCGTCTCCTTTAGGTCCAAATAAATTTATTATCTTATATGATCATAGCCTGTGGATGGATCTTTGTCAATACGTAGTTCAGCTAGGCTACGAATCAAAGTAGCATACACTTGTATCTAAACTGGTGTTGAGGGTAGCGCCTATGAGCAGGATGATTATGTGATTTGATCGATTTACATTAAGTAAAGCTTAATGATTCCGAATAATAAGACGGCATGATTGACAATTATGGAATGGAGCGCTATACTAGTGATAGATAGTTAGGTAAGCGCTAACTAATAAAAAAGTTGGGTGATAATATGACTTGTAAGAAAAACGAATTATATGAGGCCTATCATAAACTGCTGAAACTGGATGCGGCATTGCATGAAAATGAAACCTGTCAGTGTCAGGCGGAAGATGTTACCTCAAAACAGAAATATTATCTGAAAATTATCGATAAGAATTATCGTGTCACCTTTAGTCAATTGGCTCAGGAAACACGAAATTCGAAACCGACGATTACTGAATTGATTAGTAAATTTATTTCCATGGGCTGTGTGTATCGTGAACGTTCACCAGAGGATGGCAGGGTGTATTTTATTTATCTCACACCAAAGGGTAAATCAATTGCCAGATCCGAGGAAAGAACCCAGATTCAAATGATTGAACGTATTAAAAGCAGTCTCAACGATGAAGAGCTGGATCAATTGATCACCTTACTAAACAAAATCCTTTAATAAAAAACAAATCTTTAGAGGATGAGGAGGAAGAAAAATGAGTACACTAGAAATTAAAAGCGCACCATTAATCCCGATTACGGAAACTGTAATTTATCCGGGGATTTCAAATCGTATTTTTGTCAACGAAGATATTGGTAATAATATCAAAGAACTGATCATTAAAAATAATACCCTGGCCATCGGCTTGTCAACTAAGGATTATAAAGGATTGGTTCAATTGACTGCTGATTCCTTTTATCGGATTGGCGTGTTAATGAAATTTGACAACATTCAGAAATCCGATAATGGTTTCATTATTGATATTACTACCATCAATCGTGTAAAGGTTCTGGATTTTACCTTCGAAGAAAAACAGATTACTGCTTCATATACTGTTCAAGACGATATACTGGACATTAATGCTGATGAAGAGCAGGAAATGATTGTTTACATTAAAGGATTGATGAAAGACTTAAGTCATAATTTTAAAGGAGCTGAGTATTTTGTCAGTATCCTGGAAGGTCTGCCTTCATTAGAAGAAATTATGGGTTATACCATTCCGATGATGGGCATTCCATTAAAAAGCAAACAGGTTCTTTTAGAAATTGATTCATTAAAAGAACGTGCCTTGAGCTTTATTGACTATATTATCCGGGAAAAAGATTCGGTTCATTTGCAACTGGAAATCAGCAAAAAGTATTCCCAACGAAAGGATAAAACCTATCGTGAAGCGATGCTTCGGGAACAGTTAAAAAATATTAAAGCCGAACTCGGAGAACTCGATGAAGAGCTGGAAGAAGAAGCCGATTACCGCAAAAAAGTGCTGGATTCGGATATGCCCCCGGATGTTAAAAAAATCGCCTTGAAAGAGGTCAGGAAATTTGAAAACTCACCGCCCAATGGGGGTGAAAGCAATGTGATTATGAACTATCTGGATTTGCTTTTAGAACTACCATGGACCAGTGAGAAAAAAGAAATTGATATTGAACACGCCAGAGCGGTATTGGAGTCTCATCATTTTGGTATCGATGATGTAAAAAAACGAATCATTGAACATCTGGCCGTAATGAAATTAAAAAAAGATAAACAAGGTTCAATCCTGCTGCTGGTGGGACCTCCGGGAACCGGCAAAACCAGTTTGGGAAGGAGTATTGCTGAAGCGTTGGATCGTAAATACGTACGAGCCAGTCTGGGTGGGGTTCGGGATGAGGCTGAGATTCGAGGCCATCGTAAAACATACCTGGGGGCAATGCCAGGACGTATCATTAAAGGTATTGCCAATGCTGAAGCTAAGAATCCGGTGTTTATCCTGGATGAAATAGATAAAATGGGGATGTCGCATCAGGGTGATCCTGGTTCAGCTTTGCTGGAAGTATTAGACCCAGAACAAAATTGTGCCTTCTCCGATCATTACCTGGAAATCCCATACGATTTATCGGAGGTATTTTTCATCGCAACAGCTAATGATTTGAGCACCATCCCAGCACCGCTCTTGGATCGGGCAGAAATAATCCAGCTGTCGAGTTATACCAACGGTGAAAAGAAACGGATTGCCATCGATCACCTGCTGCCAAGCGTTTTAAAAGATCATGGATTGACCACTGAAATGCTTCAGATTGAAGATTCTGCCATCGAAGCAATTGTTGAAAACTATACAGCTGAAGCGGGTGTTCGAGGTTTGACCAAGCAGTTGGCAAAAATTGCCCGAGTTGTGTCGGAAAAAATTGTCTCTAAAAAAGTGGAGCTTCCGTTTGTTGTGACAACGAAAAACCTGAGTGACGTGTTAGGTAATAAAACCAGACGACATGAAAAAGCTGGTGAAAATAACAAACCTGGCGTTGTAACAGGAATGGCGTGGACAGCAGTTGGTGGAGAAATTCTCTTTACCGAAGCAAGCCTGATGCCTGGAAGTGGCAAGCTGACTTTGACGGGCCAATTGGGTGATGTCATGAAAGAAAGTGCTACGATTGCGATGAGTCTGATCCGGTCCCGATTGGGTGATCTGGCCAATGGCTTTGACTACTTTAAAAATGACACCCATATTCATGTGCCATCCGGATCAACCCCTAAAGATGGACCATCCGCCGGCGTTACCCTAACGACGGCACTGGCTTCATTGATCCTCGGGAAACCGGTTGATTCAAAACTATCCATGACAGGGGAAATTACCTTAAGTGGTCAGGTATTACCGGTAGGCGGCATTAAAGAAAAGGTTATTGCTGCTCAACGCAGTGGCATCACAAAAGTACTATTGCCAAAAGATAATGAAAAAGACGTCAGTGATATTCCTGAAGAAGTGCGAAATGCGTTAACCATTATTCATGTTGCAACCATCGAAGAAGTGCTAAAAGAAGCATTGGGGATCGAATTACCAGAATCAAAACTGGTATTAAATAGACCACAAGGTGATTCCAATGTGCAACTGAGTATGGTTGAGGAATAAATGCCAGTATTTTAAAAATGCAATAAGAAAGCGCTGTTTAGTAGAGTAGAAAGGAAGCTGTCAGATGGCAGCTTCCTTTTTTCTAGCAGGTTCAGTCGACGGCTGTATTTTCTTATGATATAATATCTCCCATGAAAATTAAGATGTTAAATAACGAAACAATCAATAAAATAGCCGCTGGTGAAGTTATCATCCGGCCAGTATCTGTGGTAAAGGAACTGGTGGAAAATGCCATTGATGCTGGAGCAGATCAGATTACGGTGATTGTTGAGGCAGGCGGTAAAAACCGAATAACGGTTCGGGACAATGGTTGTGGGATAGCGTATAATGAGATTCCATTGGCCTTTAAACGTCATGCCACCAGCAAGCTGTCAACCATCGAAGATCTGGAAGAAATTGGATCGCTGGGGTTTAGAGGCGAAGCCTTGTCCAGTGTAGCGGCGGTGGCTAAGGTTCAGATTACGACGCGATTCGAGAATGAAGAGATTGGGAGCCAAGCCCTGTTCGAGGGGGGGGGCCCTCATTCATCAGCGGGTCTGCGCCTATAATCGGGGGACTGAAATTACAGTGAAAGATTTGTTCTATAATACCCCGGCCCGTCGAAAGCATTTGGGAAAGGACAAAAAGGAAGAGGCGATCCTCCGGGATCAGTTAGAGAAAATTGCTATTTCGCACCCGGAGATTCGTTTCCAACTAAGTAGTAATGGACGAATGGTTCTCGATTCCCCTGGCACAGGAAAGGTAATCGATGTGGTCAAAAAACTTTTCGGGGGTGAACTGGCAGACAATCTGATACCCCTTAATTATGAAAATAAACCGATGAAGCTTAAAGGGTTTGTGGGGAATCTTAAAACAATGAGAACGCATCGGGAAGATCAAATGTTTTTTATTAACGGACGATTTATCAAAAACAACCGATTGTCCAAAGCCTTAGACGAAGCTTTTGAAGGATATAGTATGAAACACCAGCATCCCCTGGGTATTGTTTTTATTGAACTGCCTGGTCGAATGTTGGATGTAAACATCCATCCGGCTAAAACGGAAATAAAGATTCTTAATGAAAGCCTGGTTTGTTTGCTGTTTAAACAGGGGATCAGAGAAACGCTCAGAAATGCCAGTCTGATTGTTGAGTTGGGGACCGCACACACGGTTGATTTTGACGATGTTAATGAGAAAAATAAATACGCAGATAAAAAACCGACTGGTAACCATGATGCAGAGATTTTTTATAACACTGACAAAGTGACAAGCGTGTCAGTAGCACAAAATAACCAGCCAGAAGAGCAAACTACCATTGAGACAGTGCTAAGTAGTAGCGCTTTGATGACTTCTGCGAACTGTTTGGATACGGAATTGTCATCGTCTGAAAAGCGGATGGGGTTTGGTGTTGATCAGAGAAAATCGGCTTTACCAGGACAATCGGAGGAAGTGCTAAACACAGCATCATTAACCGAAAGCTTAAAGGTAGAAAAGATGGCATTTTCTGAGAATGCTGACGTGTATTTTTCATCAGATCGGCGCAGGCAGGTTGATAACGCTTTGAGTATCTTCGAGCCGGGTCGGCCCGATCCGGAAAAGGGTATTCAGGCATCGGATAGTTCGACAAGTATCAGAGCAGACATTAAAGATCTGACTAAAATGAAAATCGTCGGACAATTGTTTAATGTCTATATTCTACTGGAGGGAGACAAGGAAATTTATCTCCTGGATCAACATGCTGCCCACGAGGCATTCTTAACCGAAGAATTGATGCGTCTGTTTAATCGTCAGGAGATTCTTCCCAGCCAAGGGTTGATGACGCCAATACCGCTCAAAATTCGGCCAAAAGATTTAGTGGGAATTGAACAGACCCTGGTGCAATATAAAAGTTTGGGTTATGACTGCGATGTTTTTGGTGAAGACACGCTGTTGGTTCGAAGTGTTCCAATATTACTTGGGGAGCCCCAGAGTCCGGATTTGCTAAAATTGATGATTGATGAGAATTTATTTGAGTGTGAAGACAGATTTTGTGAAAATAACGTTTTTTCAGAAAAAGCACAGAATAAAATCATTTCCATGGCGTGTAAAGCTGCCATCAAGGGCGGGCAATCCTTAACTCAGGTCGAAATTAAAAGATTGCTCGAGAATTTGACAAATCTTGATAATCCCTACACCTGTCCACATGGTCGCCCCATTATAATGAGATTAAAGGAATATGAATTAATGAAATTATTCAAGCGGGTAATATAATATGGAAGTGAAAAAACCGAAAATAGTGGTCATTGTAGGGCCAACAGCCAGCGGAAAAACGGCCCTGGGTGTAGCTCTCGCAAAAAAACTCAACGGCGAAGTTGTTTCAGCCGACTCCATGCAAATCTATAAACATATGAATATCGGCACGGCCAAGGTTACCTCAGAAGAGATGCAAGGGGTGCCCCATCACCTGATTGACTGTGTGCCCCCAGATGAAGAGTTCAGCGTGGCTAAGTATAAAGAGGCAGCGCTTGAAGCCATCGAAGAAATTCTTTTAAAAGGAAAACTTCCTATTATAATAGGGGGGACTGGATTATATATCAATAGTCTGAGTCTCCCATGGGATTTTCAAAAAAAAGACAGCGATGAGACAATTCGGTGGCGATTAACTGCTGAAGCTGAAGTTCTGGGCAAAGATGCATTGTATGAGCGATTAAAATTGGTGGATCCAGCCACTGCAGAAATCGTTCATCCCAATAATTTAAACCGCATTATCCGGGCACTGGAAATCTATGAGCTCACAGGCAAACCAAAATCTCATTTTGATGAAGAATCAAGAAAACGGGAAGTGCCTTACGATTATATAATGATCGGTTTGGATTGGGATCGGGAGACCCTTTATAATCGAATAAACCATCGGGTCGATCGGATGATCGAGGAAGGTCTGATCGAAGAAACAAAAATGCTGATTGAAAGGGGTTATGATTGGAATCTGACATCGTTGAAGGCAATTGGTTATAAGGAACTGAAGCCTTATCTGGACGGTGAGTCCACTTTGGCAGAAGCGGTCAGCATTTTGAAACGGGATTCCCGTCACTATGCCAAACGTCAAATGACGTGGTTTCGAAAGGACGAGCGTATCCAATGGCTAAAAATGGGTGAACCTAGCAATTTAGAAAATCAGGTTATGGAGTGCCTTGGTCTGATTAAACCACAGTTAGAATCAATAAATGAAAGCGAGTAAATTGTTTGAACATTCAAAAAGACATTAAAACCTATCTTGAACAGGAATTTAAAATATCAGAGTCAGTTATTAATTTCGTAAAAAATACAGAAAAAGATATCGCACTACAGTTGAAGAAATTGGACGATTTGTCGGAGTTGCATCAGTATCGGGTGATTAAAGCCATGCAAAAGGCAGGTTTGGGAGATCGCCACTTCACCGTTTCGACCGGTTATGGTTATGACGATGTGGGTCGGGAAGTAGTGGAAGCTATTTATGCTGATGTATTTGGTGCAGAAGACGCTTTGGTGCGACCGCATATTTCATCGGGGACGCATGCAATAGCATTGGCTCTCTATGGTGTATTGCGGCCTGGTGACCATTTATTGGCTATTACTGGTTCACCTTATGACACCATACGTACTGTTATTGGTCTGGAAGACACTGGTATTGGCCAGGGAACGATTAAAGAGTTTGGGGTAAACTACGATCAGATTGAACTGCTCTCAAACGGCTGTTTTGATGAGTCAGCCATACTTGCTGCAATCACTCCAGAGACAAAAATGATCTATCTGCAACGTTCTACTGGCTATAGCTGGCGTGCTGCGCTGCAAATGGATGAGATGGAAAAGATGATCAAAAAAATTCGTAAAGTAAAAGCAGACGTCATTGTTTTTGTTGACAATTGCTACGGCGAATTTATGGATCGAGTTGAGCCGGTGTCCATCGGGGCAGATTTGATGGCCGGTTCCCTGATTAAAAATCCCGGTGGCGGTTTGGCTCCAACTGGCGGCTATGTAGCGGGACGGGCAGATCTGGTTCATCTGGCTGCCTGCCGACTGGCGGCGCCTGGAGTTGCCAGAGAAACAGGGGCAACACTGGGAATTAATCGAACGTTGTTGCAAGGTCTCTTCCTGGCACCAACTGTAGTTGCTCAGGCAATTAAGTCGGCGGTGCTTTTGGCAGCTTGCTATAAAAAGCTGGGCTTTGCTGTTTGCCCGGAAGTGTCAGATTATCGCAGTGATATTATTCAGAGCATTTGTTTAAAAACGGCTGAAGGGGTCAAGACTTTTTGCCGGGCAATTCAGGAGGCGGCCCCGGTTGATAGCCAGGCCACTCCTGAACCCTGGGACATGCCCGGCTATTCAGATCCGATAATTATGGCAGCAGGGGCTTTTATTCAAGGATCTTCCATTGAACTCTCAGCTGATGCGCCGATGCGAGAACCTTATTATGTCTATTTTCAGGGGGGACTGACCCATTTTCATGGCAAACTGGGGGTTTTGCTTAGCCTCCAGCGGCTTAAGGATAAGCAACTCGTAAAAATATAAAAATTAAGATAAAGAATTTGAGGTAATTAAAATGATAACAAAAGAAAAAATTGATCGAATCAACGAATTGGCCCGGAAGAAAAAAGAGTGTGGGTTGACTGAAGATGAATCGGATGAACAAATGACATTGCGAGCTGAATATTTATCGGCTGTTAGAACAAATTTGAGAGCCCAACTGGACAATATTGAAATTGTCGATAAGTAGAATTGTAAACGAGTCTAGAAACTAAGGAGAAAATGACATGAAAAATAAAGACAAAGAAAAGAGCCCTGCTGTTATGCTTCAGGAACAGCTTGGAAAAAAATGGGAGTTGGCATGGAAAGACCTTGGTGATGAAGAGGTTGAAGAAGTCAAGGCTATCAGCAATGACTATATGCGCTTTTTGACAGCTGGAAAAACCGAACGGCAATGTGTTGAGCTCAGTGTTGAATTGGCTGAAAAGGCTGGTTTTAAACCCTTGGAGACCTATCAGAAAGCCGGGGAAATCAAGCCTGGTGATAAGGTTTATATGATTCATAAAGACAAAACTGTCGCTTTCTTTGTGGCTGGTAGCGAACCGATTGAAAAAGGAATGGCTATTGTTGGTGCCCATATTGATTCGCCCCGATTGGATTTAAAGCCATCGCCGTTGTATGAAAGTGATGATATGGCTTTCTTCAAGACCCACTACTACGGTGGCATAAAAAAATACCATTGGGTGACCATCCCGCTGGCTATGCACGGAACAGTCGTAAAAAAAGACGGTGAAACAGTCAACATTTCTATTGGAGAAGCCCCAGAAGATCCTGTTTTTTGTATCACGGACTTACTGCCTCACTTATCTCAAGAACAAAATACAAAAAAAATGACTGAGGGGATTACTGGAGAAGGGCTCAACATTATTGTGGGGAGCCAGCCATATCCGGAAAAAGATCTCAAAGAGGGTGTTAAACTAAACATACTGAATCATTTATATACAAAATATGGGATGATGGAAGAAGATTTTGCCACTGCTGAACTGGAAGTAGTGCCGGCCGGGGCAGCCCGAAATGTTGGTTTCGATGAAAGTCTGATTGGGGGATATGGCCAGGATGATCGGATCTGTGCCTACACGGCGCTCCGTGCTTTGGTTGATCAGGAGACGGTTCCGATTCGCACACGATGTGTAATCTTGGCTGATAAGGAAGAAATCGGCAGTGTAGGCAACACCGGTATGCATTCTCGTTTTTTTGAAAACGCTGTAGCTGAACTTATCGATTTGATGGATGTGAATAAACCAGAATTGGCCATCCGCCGATGTTTTATGAATTCTGAAATGCTTTCTGCTGATGTTACTGCTGGCGTTGATCCTAACTTTGCCGGTACCCACGATAGAGGGAATGCTCCGTATATTGGTAAAGGAATGGTTTTATCAAAGTATGGTGGTGCCCGCGGAAAATCCGGATCCAATGATGCGCATGCGGCGTTTATGGGAAAAATGAGACAAACACTGGAAGCAGCTGGGGTGGTTTGGCAAATGGGAGAGCTTGGCCGGGTAGATCTTGGTGGCGGAGGAACCATTGCCCATATTCTAGCTGAGTATGGAATGGATGTGTTGGATTGTGGTCCAGCGCTATTAAGTATGCACTCGCCATTTGAATTGGCTTCTAAAGTTGATCTTTTTATGTGTTATAAGGGCTATAAAAGCTTTCTGGCGTAGCAAAATGACAAAATAATACCTGTTAAGACGAAATACAGATTTGAAAAACGCATTTGTTAATATAGTAACAAATGCCATATAATCCATTTGTGGTTTTTGTCAGATAAATGTTCACCTTAAAATGATAATTATGGTCTAGAATTTACACTTTTAGAACTATAAATTATCATTTTTTTTATGGGCCCAGCGGGTACAGTATTATTTTAAACAAATTTATCAATTCGTATGGAAAAAAAATAATTTATATGTTATGATACTGCCTATATATACAAGTATACAGTTTCTCTTGTGTAAAAAATTTAATTTGAGGGGTGTTTGACTAAAGATGAATGTAAAACATGGAACCTTTAAGGGGGGAATCCACCCACCCTATAGAAAGGAAAGTACTGCTGAAGTGCCTCTGGGCTTTGGCGCAAAGCCGGAAATGGTGATCATACCCATGTCGCTGCACATTGGGGCACCTTGTACGCCGATCGTAAAAAAAGGCGATCAGGTGTTTCTTGGCCAGAGAGTCGGAGAACCAAATGGGTTTGTTTCCGCACCGGTACATGCCAGCGTCTCTGGAACTGTTGTTGCGGTTGAGGAACGTCCACATGCATCGGGAGACCGAATCATGGCGGTTGTTATTGAATCAGACGGTTTGGATACCATCGATCCCAGTATTAAACCATACGGTACGTTGGAAGATATGGATGCAGAAGCCATAAAAAAAATGGTACTGGACTCTGGTATCGTTGGTTTAGGTGGGGCAACGTTCCCAACGCATGTAAAACTGGCGATTCCACCAGACAAAAAAGTTGATTGTGTCGTTTTAAATGGCGCTGAATGCGAGCCCTATTTGACGGCCGATCATCACTTGATGTTGAATCAAGCTGAAAAGGTTGTCATGGGATTGAAGGTCGCCATGAAGGCGGTTGGTGTTGAAAAAGGATTTATTGGGGTTGAAGATAACAAAACCGATGCTATTGAAGCCCTGGTAAAAGCTATTGGAAACGATAGCAGATTAGAAGTATATTCATTGCACACGAAATACCCGCAGGGTGCCGAAAAAACAATTATTGCGGCAATAACGGGTCGTGAAGTTCCATCGGGAGCACTGCCAGCTGACGCCGGTGTGGTTGTTATGAATGTCGGGACTGCTGCTCAAATTGCTGAGTCCATGACGACAGGCATGCCGTTGTATAAGCGTTATCTGACTTGCACAGGGGATGCCATCAAAAATCCCCAGACGATGGAAATTCGTGTGGGAGTTCCGTTCCAGTCTGTCATAGATCAATGTGGTGGGTTTTCTGCTGAGCCTGGAAAAGTAATTTCAGGGGGACCAATGATGGGTGTTACTCAGTTTGAAACTGAAATTCCAGTAATGAAGGGAACATCAGGGATTTTATGTTTGACGAAAGAGTCAGCTAAAATTGCGACGCCTTCAAATTGTATTCATTGTGGTAAATGTGTTGGTGTCTGTCCAATTCATTTACAGCCACTTTATATTGCTGAGTACTCGCAACGAAATAAATGGGATAAATGTGAAGCAAATCATGCCATGGATTGTATCGAATGTGGAAGCTGTTCTTATATCTGTCCCGCAAAACGTACCCTGGTATCGTCTATTCGCGTGGCAAAACGTGAGATTATCGCACAACGAAGAAAAGGAAATTAGGAGGAATATTGATGAATGAATTAAATCTTACAGTGTCATCATCCCCTCATATCCGGGCAAAACATTCAACAGCCAACATTATGCAAAATGTTATTATTGCTTTGTTACCTGCATTGGCTGTCGCAGGATATGTTTTTGGGGTATGGGCATTGGCACTCGTAGCTATTTGTATTATCTCGTCAGTTGTTACGGAAGCAGTCATTCAAAAGCTGCTGAAAAAACCGATCACAGTCAATGACTGGAGTGCCGTTGTAACAGGTGTGCTTTTAGCATTCAACTTACCGATTAATGCACCCTGGTGGATTGCTGTTGTGGGCTCTGTTTTTGCTATTGCCATTGTAAAACAATGTTTTGGTGGGTTAGGACAGAATTTTATCAATCCAGCCCTGGCCGCACGCGCCTTTCTGTTGGCATCCTGGCCAGGACATATGACCAGTACCGCTTATATTCCGGTTACGGACACGGTTACCACAGCGACCCCGCTGGCATTATTAAAAGCTGGTGATCTGGCAAGTATGCCGTCAACACTGGATCTTTTCACAGGATTAAATGGTGTTTATGGTTGTATCGGAGAAATTTCTGCCCTGGCTTTATTAATCGGTGGGGTATACCTGATTATTAAAGGAATTATCAGTTGGAGAATCCCAGTTATCTATTTATTAACCATCGGCATTTTTGCTTTGTTAGTGGGACAAGATCCAATTGTTCATATTGTCTCAGGTGGTGTCGTTTTAGGGGCCTTCTTTATGGCGACTGATTATGCTTCGTCTCCAGTTACTCCAAAAGGTCAAATCATTTATGCAGTCGGTTGTGGTTTGATTACCATGATCATTCGTATCTACGGTGGATATCCGGAAGGATGTTCGTACTCAATCTTATTGATGAATGTTGCAACACCTCTAATTGAACGCTTCACCAAAGAGCGAATCTATGGTGTGACTAAGATCAAAAAGGAGGCAAAGGCATAATGGAAGCAAAAGAAAAAGTGCAAATCGACTGGAAAGTCGTTTTCAAACTCGGTCTTATTTTGTTGGTTATTTCTGCTGTAGCCGCCTGCGCCTTGGCATTAACCAATTATGTAACAGCTCCTACCATCGAACAGATGAATATTGATGCAAACACGGAAGCACGGCAGGAAGTACTGCCAGATGCCACTGAGTTTGAACAAGTTCCTGAAGAAGATGTAGCAAAAATTGCTTCAGAAATTGGTATGGAAAAACCGGAAGAACTGATGGAAGTCTATATTGGAACAAATAATGGCGAAACAGTGGGATATACGGTAAAAACCGGACCAACCAGCGGTTATGCAGGAGAAGTTCAAGTTTTAACGGGTATTTCGTCGGACGGAGTCATCACTGGTATTACGATTATTAAGCATAACGAAACTCCAGGCTTAGGTGCTTTGGCAGCAGGAGAATGGAATGATCAGTTTACCGGCAAATCGGCTGAAGAAGAATTGGTGGTTGTAAAAGGTACTGCTAAAGAAGACAGCAATGAAATTCAGGCCATCACTGGATCAACAATTACTTCAAAAGCGGTTACATCTGGGGTAAACGTCTCAATCCAGGTTTACCAGACTTTATCAGAATAGGAGGGAACGCAAGATGAATTTTATGAAAAATCTTACTCGAGGAATCATCCGAGAAAATCCCACCTTTGTACTTGTATTGGGGATGTGTCCAACCCTTGCGGTTACCACATCAGCCATCAACGGTATGGGGATGGGCCTGGCAACCATGTTGGTATTGATTGGTTCGAATGTGGCGATCTCAGCATTGCGAAAAGTAATACCCGATAATATCCGAATTCCGGCCTTTGTCGTTGTTATAGCCTCTTTTGTTACGATTGTCGGGATGTTGATGAAGGCCTATGTGCCGGCACTTGATGCAGCATTGGGTATTTTTATCCCCTTGATTGTTGTTAACTGTATTATTCTGGCTCGGGCAGAAGCATTTGCTTTTTCAAATGGCATTGCTGATTCTTTTGCTGACGCTGTTGGTATGGGTCTAGGTTTTACATTAGCTTTAACAGTTTTAGGATCAATCCGTGAAATTTTAGGGGCTGGCAGCATCTTCGGAATTTCTTTATTTGGTGCCGCCTATGAACCAGTGTTGTTAATGATTCTGCCTCCTGGGGCATTTTTAACCCTTGGTCTTTTAATTGGCCTCATTAACTGGAAAACGAAAAAGGCATAGGGGGAGATATCGATGACTTTAATTTTTATAATGATCAGTGCAATTTTTGTCAATAACTTTGTACTGTCACGATTTTTAGGTATTTGTCCGTTTTTAGGGGTTTCTAAGCAAGTTGAAACCGCAGTGGGAATGGGAGTTGCGGTAACCTTTGTTATGGCGCTGGCTTCTGCCATTACCTATGTGGTTCAGTATTCGATTCTTGACCCGCTGAGTCTTGGTTATCTGCAGACAATTGCATTTATTTTAATCATTGCTGCATTGGTTCAATTAGTCGAAATGATTATCAAAAAATCCAGCCCTTCACTCTATCAGGCGCTGGGTGTGTATTTGCCTTTGATTACCACAAACTGTGCGGTTCTCGGGGTAGCATTAATTAATATTCAAAACGAATATAATTTTATCGAAACCATTTTCAACGGCGTTGGTGCAGCGCTTGGTTTCACGCTTGCTATTGTGCTGTTTGCTGGTATTCGTGAGCGACTTGAAACATCAGCTGTGCCCAAAGCGCTCGAAGGATTTCCCATTGCGTTGTTAACGGCAGGTCTGATGGCCATCGCATTTCTGGGATTCTCCGGAATGAAGTTAGGTTAGGAGGATACGGAAATGTTGAATGAGATTTTAATTCCAGTCGTTATCCTCGGTGTGTTTGGTTTAGTATTTGGAATTGGCCTTGCTATTGCAGCTAAGGTATTTGAAGTATACGAAGATCCTCGTGTGCCATTAGTGCGTGCAGCTCTTCCTGGCGCTAACTGTGGTGGTTGTGGTTTACCGGGCTGTGATGCCTTGGCATCCAATATTGTCGAAGGAACAGCGGGAATTG
Organism: Acetobacterium wieringae; assembly: GCF_023700225.1. NCBI lineage: Bacteria > Bacillati > Bacillota > Clostridia > Eubacteriales > Eubacteriaceae > Acetobacterium > Acetobacterium wieringae. The sequence continues at coordinate 2,242,394 of NZ_CP097897.1, read as the reverse complement.
ATGCCTGTCCAGTTGGCGGTGCTGATTGTGCTGCTGCGATTGCGGAAATTATGGGTATGGAAGCTGGCAGTGCGGTTAAAAAGGTTGCCACTGTTATTTGTCAGGGAACCTGTGAAACGGCTCCAAATCGGGCCGAGTACTATGGTGAAATGGATTGTCGGGAAGCCATGATTGCTTCCGGTGGTGCGAAAGGTTGTCGATATGGATGTATGGGTTTGGGAACCTGTAAATCAGTATGTCCTTTTAATGCCATTGTTATGGGAGAAGACGGGTTGCCAAAAATTGACCCGGATAAATGTACTTCCTGTGGCAAGTGCGTGGATGCCTGCCCCAAAGCGATTATGAATCTGGTTCCGGCTGCGCAGGATGTTATTGTTAAATGCAATAACAAAGACAAAGGTAAAACAGCAAAATTGGTTTGTACAACAGCTTGTATTGCCTGCGGAGCCTGTGTGAAAGCATGTAAATTTGATGCAATCACCGTTGAAAACAATATTGCCAAAATTGATTATGATAAGTGTGTTCAATGTTATGAATGTGTCGTTAAATGTCCAATGCGCACTATTTCTGGTGACGTTGAAACCGGTAAGAAGACAGCATATATCATTGATGCAAATTGTATCGGTTGTGGCGCTTGCGCAAAGAACTGCCCAGTTGAAGCAATTTCTGGTGAAATCAAAAAGCCACCATATGTTATTGATCATGAAAAATGTATTGGCTGCGGTATCTGTTTTAAGAAGTGCAAGAAAAATGCCATTGAAATGCGACCCAATAAAGCCAAATAGTCTATAATTTTACAGGACTCTTCATTGAAAAATGGAGAGTCTTTTTTTATGAAGAATTTATGACAATTCCGTGTTTGTGCAAATTTTTAATGAGAATTTTAGGAAAGATGTATAAAATGGTTTTGCTTTCTGTTAAAATGGTGGTATTGTCGAAATAATCTGTCATATGGTGAACGAAAAATCAAATGTGGATATAACTATTAAAAAATAAAAAAAATTAACGACTTTGGTCAAATTAAGGTATAATAGTATGCATGTTTTTATTGCTGAGTCGTTTCATGCTAAATTACATAATGCATCATTTATAAACAAATCAGAAAACTGATTGAAACAAATAGTTTTTATATCAGGTCAGATTCGGGGGTAGAATTATAAGTCTCATCTATACTTATCAAATATCAGACAGTCATGAAAAGTTGGTCAGAGAAGAGCTGATCAGTCGTTATTGTTATTCTAGCCGATTAATCAGAGAAATCAAACGGATTGGAAAGATCAGCTTGAATCACAAAGAGTGTTTTCTGGGACAGCAAATCAAACCAGGAGATATCATCGAAATTAAGATGCCCCGGGAAGATATTGATGGGGAACCGGTAGCGGGCAAACTTAATGTTGTTTATGAAGATGATGAGCTTTTAGTAGTCAATAAACCGCCACTTTGTGTGACGCATCCCACAAAGAGCCATCAATTGGATACACTGGCAAATTTCATTAGCTATTACTGGCAGGAACAGGGGACTGCAGCGAAGATTCGCTTTATCAATCGATTGGATCGAGATACCACCGGTATTGTTGCAATAGCCAAGAATAAATATGTGCATCACTATGTACAAAAAGAAATGAATTCTGGTAAGGTAAAAAAGGTTTATCATGCATTTGTTCATGGTAGGCTCCCTAATGAAGTCGGAATTATTGATGCTCCGATCGGCCAGCCCTATGAAGACAGTATTCATAGGATTGTAATGGAGTCCGGAAAGCCATCGGTTACCCAGTATCGGGTACTGGAAGAGTACAGGGATGCTTCGCTGGTGGAGCTGGTGCTGGAAACTGGACGAACCCACCAAATTAGGGTTCATTTAAAATATTTGGGGAATCCCATTATTGGAGATCCCTTGTATCACAGTGATAAGCAGGAAGATGATTGTTTTGGAATGTCTCATCAGGCTTTACATGCTCGAAGTTTGGAGTTATCATTACCCCAAAAAAAGCAGCTGTATGTTCTAGCTGAGTATAACAATGAATTAATAGACCTTCGAAAGCGTCTAATAGATAAAATATAGAAAAGGTGATGGAATGAGCGAAAAGCAAAAAAAGGGGATAAAAAGACGAAAAAAGAAAAAACATATTGGAGTAAAGGTACTGATTGTTCTTTTAGTCCTGGGGATTCTGGGAGTCGGTGTTATGTATTCAATCTATGCTGCAAATCGCATGGATATTTCAGATTATCAGTATCAGGCTAAGGATAAAACGGAGATTTATTCGGCGGATAATGCTCTAATCGCTGAATTGTACACAAAGAACAGAACCAATGTAACGATTGATCAGATTCCGGTGCAATTGCAACAGGCATTAATATCCGTGGAGGATTCGCGTTTTTACGATCATTTTGGAATTGATTTGCTGGGGATTGTTCGAGCGTTTTTTTCAAATATTGCCAGTAATGGGATTGGTGAAGGTGCCAGCACTATCACCCAGCAGCTTGCCAGAGTTCTGTTCTTACCTGATATTGCAACGGAACAGAATTTTAATCAGTCGCTGGTGCGTAAGCTAAAAGAAATTTCTATAGCACTCCAATTAGAAGAGAAGTATACAAAAGAACAAATTCTGGAAATGTACTTCAATGAGTATTATTTTGGTTCAGGAGCATATGGGATTGAAGAAGCAGCACAAACTTATTTCAACAAACCGGTTTCTCAGGTTAATCTGGCCGAAGCCGCAATGCTGGCAGGTTTGCCTCAAGCACCGAGTGCCTATGCACCGAATACTGATTTTGAAGCCGCAAAAAAACGTCAACTGGAAGTACTGACGCGAATGGTAAAAGAAAAATATATTACGCAAGAAGAAGCGGACGCTGCATATGCGCAAGAACTGGTCATCCGCGATCCGGCGACCATTAGTAATGATGATCAGATCGTTGACAATTATGAAGCGTATGTTGGACGGGCACTCAACGAGTATGCGCAATTAAAAGCATCTGCAGTCATGCAGGAGCGTGGTATCACTGAAGACCAGGCAATTGATTATATCAAAGAAAATATTGCCAATGGCGGTTACCGTATTTACACAACCATTAATACGGCGATGCAAGGAGATGCAATCGAAAGCTTGACAAGTGCGTTAGATGGAGATTTGCCCAACGAAACGGGAGCCATCGTCACTGTCGATCTGGATGGGGCGGTTAAAGCATACTATGGTGGGAACACCCAAATCGATATGGCTAACACCCCAAGACAGCCAGGATCGAACATTAAACCGCTTTATTACGCAGCAGCCATGGATAAGGGATTAATTACCCCCAGTACAACTATCTCGGATACTTATACTGACTTTGGTGGATATGCCCCTAAAAACTATGATGGTAGCTATCATGGGACGGTAACTGTTAAGACGGCATTAGTCAACTCTTACAACATCCCGGCTGTTAAAGTATTCGATAAAGTTGGACCAGAAGAAGCAGTAGCGTTTATGCAGACAATGGGTATTTCGACTTTTGAGGATGACGATTATAACTTGGCGACGGCACTTGGTGGGATGACCTACGGAATCAAACCTCTGGAAATGGCGGTACCGCATTTAATGTTTAATAACGCTGGTGTCTATAACCAACCTTATTATGTCACAAAACTAGAGCAGGTAAATGGCGAGGTTCTATATACAAAAGATTCCTCCAGTACAACGACACGAAAAGTTATGTCGGATACTACGGCAACAAATATGATGAATATCCTGGAAGGGGTTGTTGATTACGGAACTGGTTCTGCGGCGGCCCAGATTTATACCACTGCCGGAAAGACGGGGACAACCCATGATAACAAAGATTTATGGTTTACCGGGATTACCGGGAATCTAACCACTTCAGTCTGGCTGGGGACGCCGGAAAACGATGTGCTTTATGGGGGGAGTTCCCGAGCGGCAGGGATTTATGGAAATTACTTGAGTATGGTTATCGATCAAGACTTGTTGACAACTACTGAAATTGAAAGAACCTCTAACGAGGGTGAAAGTTCCGGAGCCTCTTCGATTGATTCGGGAACAAGTACAACGAATAAAGAAGAAACAACGGAGCCAACCACGCCAACAACCCCGACCACACCGACAACCCCGACAACTCCAACAACCCCGACCACGCCGACGGAGCCAACAACACCAACGGAGCCAACCAAGCCAACAGATCCTACTACGCCAACGGAGCCAACCGATCCGACCACGCCAACAGAGCCAACGGATCCAACGACACCAACGGATCCAACAACACCGACAACCTAATGGAGGATAAAGATGATCATACAAAATGAATCAAAAACACAAGAAATAAAACAGAATATGCGGGGTGGTCACGGGAACGTTGAGATTACCCACATCACTGATAGCGAAATTCTAGGGAAAAACTGCCGACTATTTGCCCAGATCACAGTAAAACCGGGAGACTCCATTGGAGAACATCAGCATACAGGTGAGCAGGAAATATTCTATTTTTTACAAGGAAAAGGGATGGTCGTTGATAATGGCATTCAGTTACAGATAGGACCCGGAGATGTGATGGTCACTCCGGATCAGGGTAGCCACAGCGTTGTCAATACTGGGGATGAGGATTTGGTGTTTATGGCACTGATTCTCAATGAAAATGTGTGATCAAGAAGAATATTGAACAAGTCTTAGCCACATTGGAGTGCCTTTACGGTCAGGAACAATGTGGCTTAGATTTTAGTAGCCCTTTTGAATTGTTGATCGCCACCATCCTATCAGCACAATGCACCGATGTGAGAGTAAATATCGTTACCGGGGATTTGTTTAAGAATTATAATACACCAGAATCGATTTTGTCATTGGGGGAAGTAGGGCTACTTGAAAAAATAAAAACCTGTGGACTGGCTAAAACAAAAGCCAAAAATATTATTTTGACCTGTCATCGGTTATTGACAGAGTATTGTGGCAAGGTACCAGAGCAACTGGATGAACTGATTACACTTCCTGGGGTTGGACGCAAAACTGCCAATGTGGTAATGAGTAATGCCTTTGATATCCCGGCAATTGCAGTTGATACCCATGTTTTTCGAGTTTCACGTCGAATCGGTCTGGCTCAGGGAAAGACCGTTTTGGAAGTTGAAAAAGAATTGATGAAAAATATTCCAAAAGACAAATGGTCCCAGGCTCACCATTGGCTTATCTGGCATGGACGAAAATGTTGTACAGCAAGAAATCCCAATTGTAGCGGGTGTGAGCTAAGCAGCATCTGTGATTTTGGACGTCAAAATATTAAAGAAGCATCGTCTCAAAGCAATTAATTCTTGTGTTTTTCTTAAGAATGGTTTATGATAAGCACTATAAATAATCATTGAAAAGAAAAAGGAGGAAAAGAAATGAAGAAAAGAGTTGTTAGTGTTTTACTTGTTGTTATGTTCACCGCTTCTATTTTTGCATTCGCAGGATGTTCAACATCTGGCGGAAGTTCTGATGTTGTCAAACTTGGTTTTATCGGACCAATGACTGGCGATGCTGCTATTTATGGAAGCTCAGCAGAAGAAGGTGCGCAATTAGCCGTCGCTGAAATTAATGCTGCTGGCGGTATTGATGGAAAAAACATCGAATTGGTTGCTTATGATTCAAAAGCAGATCAAACTGAAGCAATCAATGCTTATAATCGATTAAGAGACCAGGATGGTGTTGTTGCAGTGATCGGCGGAACCTTAAGTGGGGAAACCTTAGCAATGAAAGACATCATGGTTTCAGATAATATGCCAGTACTGTCACCAACAGCAACAGCTGTGGAAGTAACTCAAGATGCTCCAAATGTATTTCGAGCATGCTTCCTGGATGACTATCAGGGTCAAGCTGCTGCTAACTTTGCGGCTACTACTTTAGGTGCAAAAACTGCGGCATTGTTAATCGGAACGGGTAATCCCTACTCAGAAGGTGTATCAGAAGCCTTCAAAGCGGCATTTACAGCTAAAGGTGGCACAATTGCCGGTAGCGAATCTTACGGTACGGCTGATAAAGATTTCAGTGCTCAGTTGACAAAAATCAAAGAAATGAATCCGGATGTCGTATTTGTTCCAGACTATGTTCAAACAGTTGGACCAATTCTTCAAAAAGCCAAAGAAATGGGTATTACCGCAAAATTTGTTGGAGCTGATGGTTGGGATGGCGTTCAAGAAGAATACGCTGACGCCGCTCAGGGAAATTACTTCACCAATCACTATGCTGCCGATTCACCATCTGAAACCGTTCAGAACTTTATCACTGCCTATAAAGCCGAGTATGATAAAGTGCCAAACTCTTTTGCAGCTTTAGGTTATGATGCTGTATATGCCATGGTCGAAGCAATTACTGCAGCTGGTTCTACTGAGTCTGCAGATATTATCACAGCTTTAAATGCGACGGATCATCCTGGCGTTACTGGAACTTTGAAGTTTGATGAAGAGGGAAATCCAAAGGATAAAGAAGTAACTATTATTAAGATCGATGGCGGTCAGTTAAAATATGACTCAACCGTTGTTAACAAATAGTATTTCATAAACGACAATATTACAAGCAGTACAAGGGATATAGGAGAGACCATCTCTTCTATATCCATTTTATGTTATTCTATAAAGGAGGATACATCGTGAATTTATTTCTGCAACAGCTGATCAACGGGCTCAATGTAGGGAGTATCTATGCGCTCATCGCAATCGGTTATACCATGGTATATGGCATTATTAAACTAATCAACTTTGCCCATGGTGAAATCATGATGTTCGGCGCATATTTTGCATTTATTGCTGCCACCAGCTTTCACCTTCCGGTTTGGGCGGTGCTCTTATCATCGATGGTCATTATGGCTATCATTGGAGTTGCCATCGAATTTATCGCCTATCGGCCCTTGAGAAATGCCCCCCGACTGTCTGCGCTGATTACTGCTATTGGGGTGAGTTTGTTTTTGCAAAATCTGGCGTTGATTATTTTTAAGCCAGATCCCAAGGTTATGCCAAAAATATTTCCGGAGACCATTTATAAAATAGGTGAAATCGAAATCAGTTCAACCACTCTGATTACTATAGGTTTGTCACTGTTTTTTATGGTTCTATTGGATCTATTTATTCGAAAAACAAAACAGGGTCGTGCCATGCGTGCCGTATCAGAAGACAAGGATGCTGCGATTCTGATGGGGATTAATGTTAATCGAACGATTTCGCTTACCTTTGCGGTGGGCTCAGCACTTGGTGCTTTAGGCGGGGTTCTCTACAGTGTTGCGTATATTCAGGTATACCCAACAATGGGCGTTATGCCTGGCTTAAAAGCATTCATTGCTGCGGTATTAGGGGGGATCGGAATTATCCCTGGAGCGATGCTCGGCGGGTTTATCATTGGTATGGTTGAAACAATGACAAAAGCGTATCTTTCAACAACTTGGGCTGATGCCATTGTATTTGCGATTCTAATTGTGGTACTGCTTTTCAAACCAACAGGCATCTTGGGAAAAAATACGAGAGAGAAGGTATAAACAATGGATCACAATAAGAAAAAAGCATATTTAATTAATGCAATTGCTATCGTTGCCCTTTACCTTGTATTTTTCGTGCTGATTCAGACGAAGACCATGAACAATTATTTTGTGGGAATTGCCATTATGACTTGTATAATGATTATCATGGCGATGAGTTTAAATATTGTAGCCGGATTTTTAGGTGAAATGGCCTTGGGTCATGCCGGGTTTATGGCCATTGGCGCTTACTCATCTGCCAGTTTTTCGATGGCATTGATTGACGGAGGATTGTCATTGCCGCCAATTGTCACGCTTGTTCTGGCGATGATTGTTGGCGGGATTGTTGCTGGAATTTTTGGATTTCTTATCGGGACACCAACGCTGCGACTCCGTGGGGACTATTTGGGGATCGTAACCATCGGGTTTTCGGAAATTATCCGAATCTTTTTTATTAATTTTGGACCGACTGGTGGAGCCGCTGGATTAAAAGGAATTACCCGGCTGGTGAATTTCAACAATGTCTATTGGATTACGATAATTGTTGCATTTCTGATTTTTACATTAGGCAGATCAAAGCAGGGGCGGGCCATTATTTCCATCAGAGAAGATGAGATCGCTTCGGAGGCTGCGGGGATACCGACCACCCGATACAAGGTATTGGCATTTTCGCTGGCGCTTTTTTTTGCTGGTGTTGGCGGTTCATTATATGCCCACTATCAATCATTTCTGGAGCCGAGCAAGTTTGGCTTTATGTTTTCGATTGAAATGTTTGTTATTGTAGTTTTAGGTGGATTGGGAAGCTTAACCGGCTCAATCATTTCGGCCATCGTTTTGACAGTGTTGCCGGAAATGCTTCGTAGTTTTTCCGAATACCGACTATTGGTTTACTCTCTTGTGTTGATTATCATGATGATTTTCAGACCGCAGGGAATTTTCGGAAGATCCGAATTTTCGCTGACAGCTTTTATTGAATCACTGATTCAACGAAAAAACGTCAAGAATTCCATCGGCGGAGGTGAAGCATCATGACCGTTTTATCAGCAAAAAATATTACGATGCAATTTGGTGGTTTAACTGCAGTTGATCAGTTTAATCTTGAATTGAGTGCTAACGAGCTGGTTGGTTTAATTGGACCCAACGGCGCAGGCAAAACGACAATTTTCAATATGCTAACCGGCGTTTATGTTCCAACAATGGGTGAGATTATGCTTAATGATCAAAGCATCATTAAAAAAACTCCTCACGAAATCGTCAAACTGGGTGCCAGTCGAACCTTTCAAAATATTCGATTGTTTAAAGATTTGACTGCGGTGGAAAATGTAAAAATAGCCTATCACAATTTTATCGACTATAACATGGTTCAGGGGATGTTCAGAACAAAAAAATTCTGGACAGAAGAAAAAAAGCCTCACGAAGAATGCATGAAACTTCTGGATATTTTTGATATGGGCGAGTATGCTGATACCCTGGCTAAAAACCTTCCCTATGGGCAGCAACGTAAACTGGAAATTGCCAGAGCGCTGGCTTCAGATCCAAAAGTACTGATGTTGGACGAGCCAGCGGCGGGAATGAACCCGAATGAAACGGCTGAGCTCATGGAAACCATTCACTTCATCAGGAACAAATTTGACATTACTGTTTTGCTCATTGAACATGATATGAAACTGGTTATGGGGATTTGTGAGCGGATTATCGTGGTAGATTACGGAAAAACTATTGCTGAAGGCACTCCGGATGAAATTAAGAACAACCCTGATGTTATTCGTGCTTATTTAGGAGATTAGGAGGCCGTAAATGCTGAAAGTAAAAGATTTAAATGTACATTATGGAAAAATTCATGCGATCAAGGGTATTAGCTTTGAGGTCAATGAGGGTGAGATTGTTACCCTTATCGGTGCCAACGGTGCTGGGAAAACGACTATTCTCCAAACGATTTCAGGACTATTAAAACCCAGTGAAGGGATGGTGTCTTTTGAAGGCGAAAACCTTAATAAGGTGCCAGCCCATCAGATTCCGGTAATGGGAATAGCCCATGTTCCAGAAGGGCGACGTATTTTTGCCGAAATGACCGTTTATGAAAACCTCCAAATGGGAGCCTATATCAGAAATGATAAGGATCAGATCCAAGAGGACATGGAAAAAATATTTTTGAATTTTCCCCGACTTAAAGAACGGATTAAACAAATTGCCGGAACCTTAAGCGGTGGTGAACAACAAATGTTAGCAATGGGACGAGCCTTAATGACACGACCAAAACTGATTTTGCTCGATGAACCATCAATGGGTCTGGCACCACTTCTGGTCGACGAGATTTTTAACATGATCCAAACTGTAAATGATGCTGGAACAACGGTTTTATTGGTTGAGCAAAATGCTAACAAGGCTTTGCACATTGCCAATCGAGCTTACGTGCTGGAAACTGGATACATTAAACTTTCTGGTAATGCCAGAGATCTTCTGGTGAATCCGGAAGTGCAACAAGCTTATTTAGGTGGTTGATTAAAAAACTGTCTCGCTAGAGGCAGTTTTTTTATGGGAGGGACATCTCTGTTAAATTTGATGTCATACACCTGGAATATTTCTTAAACACCTTGATTTTCATCCTTGATATGAAAATATACCTATGATATACTGTTAAAATTGAATGTGAATATAATTTATAGTGAAAGATACGGAGGATAACATGAGTGCTACAGTAGAAAGTATTGAAAAAAATATTGCAACCCTAAAAATTGAAATAAGTCCGGAGGAATATTCAAAGGCTGTTAAAAAGTCCTATGATAAAAATAAAAAACGTTTTTCGGTTCCAGGCTTCAGAAAAGGAAAAGTACCTAAACAGGTAATCGAATCCTACTATGGAAAAAATGTATTTATGGAAGACGCCATCGATTTTGCCTTTGCGCCTGCTTATACCAGTGCATTGGAAGAAACAGAAATCAAACCAGTAACTCGACCTGATCTGGAAAACATCGAAAAAATCAGCGAAGAAGAAGGCGCGACCTTTATCGTTAAGGTTGGGGTGAAACCAGAAATTAAATTGGGTGACTACAAAGGGGCGGAAGTAGATTCTCTGGAAGCCGAGATTACAGATGAGGAGATTGTGGCTGAGCTGGCAAAAATGCAGGACCAGAATGCCCGACTGGTTACATTAGAAGCTGGTGAAGTTAAAGATGGTGCGACGGTTACCATTGATTACGAAGGCTTTTTAAACGATGAGCCATTTATTGGCGGTAAAGATACTGATTATGATTTAGTAATTGGGAGCGGAACCTTTATTCCTGGCTTTGAAGAACAATTAATTGGTGCTAAGATCGGTGAAGAAGCAACTGTCAACGTTACCTTCCCAGATGAATACCATGCCGAAAACCTTAAGGGACAAGCCGTAGTGTTCAAAGTTGCGGTTAAGGGGATTAAAGAAAAAGAATTGCCGGAATTAGATGATGATTTTGCGAAAGATACCAGTGAGTTTGATACATTAGATGAACTGAAAGCTGATGTCGCAGCACGGTTAAAAGATGCTAAAACTGCTGAACTGAGAAAAGCGGCTGAAATTACAGCTGTTAATTTTGCAGTGGAAAACGCTGAAATTGATGTACCTTATTTAATGATTGAGGAAGAGGTTGACAATAACCTGCAAAACTTTGAAAGCCAAATGAAACAGCAGGGTATTTCATTGGAAGACTACTTTAAATATACGAATGTTAATCGTGAAGATTTCAGAAATAATCTGAAAGAGGATGCAGAAAGAAATATCAAAACGGAGCTGATTCTTTCAAAAATCGGTGAAATGGAAGCTTTGGAAGCAACTGAAGAAGAAGTGGATGAAGAGATTAAAGTATTTGCAGATGCCTATGGACATGATTTTGAAGAATATAAAAAAGGTCTTCAGGAAAGAATGTTAGACTATATCAAGGCAAATATTATTAGACGAAAGACAGTGGAAATGCTGGTAGATGCAGCGACTACAAAAATTTCAGAGTAATAATAAGAAAGCAGGAAAGTGTATTCATGCTAACAAGTAAAACAACACAATCGTTAATTAGCAATAACCTGGTTCCGATGGTTGTCGAACAGACTGGCCGGGGAGAACGATCATACGACCTATTTTCGCGATTATTAAAAGAAAGAATCATTTTTTTAAATGGGGAAATAAATGAAAGCCTGGCTTCTTTGATTGTCGGACAACTGATTTTTTTAGAATCCGATAATGCGGAAAAAGATATTCAGATTTATATTAATAGTCCGGGTGGGGCAGTGACAGCAGGTTTGGCCATCTACGACACAATGAATTACATACGTTGTGACGTGTCTACTATCTGTGTAGGACTTGCTGCATCGATGGGGGCATTTTTATTGGCTGCCGGAGCAAAGGGAAAACGATTTTCTCTTCCAAACAGTGAAATAATGATTCATCAGCCGCTAGGTGGCGCTCAGGGGCAAAGCACCGATGTGGAAATTTATGCAAAACGTTTGATAAAGACACGAGAAAAATTAAATTTAATACTTAGCGAGCGAACCGGGCAACCCCTGGAAACTATTGCTAAAGATACTGATCGCGATAATTTTATGGATCCTGACGAAGCGAAGGCCTACGGATTGATTGATGAGATCATTGTGTCGAGATAGGAGGCTTAGAAATGGCAAGAAATGAAGATAGCATCGAAAATGCCCGATGTTCCTTTTGTGGTAAAAGCCAATCTCAGGTAAAACGAATGGTGGCTGGGCCAGGCGTTTATATTTGCAATGAATGTATCGAGCTCTGTGAAGAAATAATGGATGTGGAGAGCATGCCTGAGGATATTGCGTTTGATGATGTCCCCAAACCAAAAGAAATCAAACTCAAATTAAGTGAATATGTCATCGCTCAAAACCGTGCCAAGCGAGCCCTGGCTGTGGCCGTTTACAATCATTACAAACGGATTACTGCGATGGATGAAAATGATGCCGAAGTTGAATTGCAAAAAAGTAATATTCTATTAATTGGTCCAACGGGGTCAGGAAAAACGCTTTTAGCGCAAACATTAGCCCGAGTTTTAAATGTACCATTTGCGATTGCCGATGCAACTTCATTAACGGAGGCCGGTTATGTCGGCGAAGATGTGGAAAATATTCTGTTAAAACTACTTCAAGCGGCTAATTTTGATGTAGCAAAAGCCGAAAAGGGCATTATTTATATCGATGAGATTGATAAAATCGCCAGAAAAGGTGACAACCCTTCAATCACCAGAGATGTCAGCGGTGAAGGTGTACAACAGGCGTTATTAAAAATTCTTGAAGGTACAATTGCAAATGTCCCGCCACAGGGTGGACGTAAACATCCGCATCAGGATTTTATTCAAATTAACACAAACAATATATTATTTATTTGTGGTGGTGCTTTTGACGGCATGGATAAAGTAATTGAGCAGCGAATGGAAAAAAGTTCAATGGGTTTTGGTGCAGACATTCGCAGTTCCAAAGAAAAAATTGAGGATGATGATCTGAGTTCAGTTCAGCCGCAAGATCTGCTGAAGTATGGTCTGATTCCGGAGTTTATTGGTCGAATTCCTGTGATTGCATCGTTAGAACACTTAGATGAGAGCGCCCTGATACAAATTTTGACGGAGCCACGAAATGCGTTAGTGAAACAATACATAAAAATGTTTCGGATTGAAGGGGTCGAATTGGAATTTCAGCAGGATGCACTCGTGGCAATTGCTAAAAAAGCCATGGATACAAAAACTGGTGCCAGAGGTCTCCGAGGAATCATTGAGAATATAATGCTTGATATTATGTTTGAAGTTCCTTCGAATGAGAATATTGAGAAAGTGATCATAACCAAAGAGGTTGTTGAAAAACAAGTTGAACCGATTATGATTCTTGGACAGAAAAACAACGAAAAAAGCAAAAAGAATGATGTAGTATCGTAGATTTTATTAAATAGCCGTTCAAAAGACCAACTACTCTTTGGTATTTTATACCGTGTATTTGAAATTTTGCACGGCTTTTTTTAAAAAACTTGGGTATAAATCAATACAGGTAATTACATAAAAGGTGCTTTTCATAATAATAGAGGTAAGGAGTTGATTAATTTGAGTATTGAAAAAAAGGAAATTCCAGAAGAAAAGACTGACCATTTGGGAATGACTGAACCGGAATTATTTGTTCAGGAAAAAGAAACCTTACCATTGATACCGCTTCGTGGGATGAGTGTTTTTCCTGGTATGGTGGTTCATTTTGATGTGGGTCGCGAGAAATCTGTTAAAGCATTGGAAGCTGCGATGGAGCGAGACCAAATGGCTTTTTTGGTCACACAAAAAGAGGTTATTAAAGAGGATATTAATCCAGATGACTTTTATAATATTGGTTGCAGAGTAAAAGTTAAACAATTATTAAAGATGCCGGACAATCTTGTTCGGGTTCTGGTTGAAGTCCAGGAAAGACGAGAAATCGTTGAATTTGAAAGTTTAAATCCCTATTTTCTGGTTACAACCAAACCGGTCCGTTCCGTTTATTATGATACAAAAGAGAATCGGACACTCATCCGTATGATTCGCGAATCGTTTGCCAATTATATGAATGTTACCAGAAAGGTGGCGACGGATCTTATTCTGGCCATGGATTCATTAGATGATCCGGATCAGCTTATTGACATTATCGGTGCCAATTTGTTCCTGGATCTGGAAGACAGTCAACGGCTGATTCAAGAAACCGATGTGAATAAGCGTTTGGTACTTACCTACGAGATTTTGGTTGAAGAAGTTGAAATGATTAAAATCGAGCACAACATCGACGAAAAAGTTCGTAGTGAAATGTATAAGCATCAACGGGAATACTATTTGCGGGAGCAGATAAAAGTGATCCAAAATGAATTAGGTGAAGGTGACGTTCAAAATGAGTTGGAAACGTATCGGGAACGACTGGCGGCACTGGAAGTACCTGACGAGGTAAAAGACAAGGTTTTGGGAGAACTGAATCGTTTGAACAAAGTTCCTCAAGGCTCATCAGAGGCAGGTTTAATTCAAACTTATGTGGAATGGATACTGGATCTTCCCTGGAATACGCTAACCGAAGAAACGGTTGATGTTTCAATTGCCCGAAAAATTCTGGATGAAGATCATTATGCATTAAAAAAGGTTAAAGAACGAATTCTTGAATATATATCGGTGCTGCAGCTTTCAAAGAGTCTCAAATCACCAATTATTTGTCTGGTGGGACCTCCTGGAGTCGGAAAAACGTCGATTGCCAAATCCATTGCTCGAGCCTTAAATCGTAAGTATGTCCGTATGTCATTGGGGGGGATGCGAGACGAGGCCGAGATAAGAGGTCATCGTCGAACTTACGTTGGTGCCATTCCAGGACGAATCTTATACAATATGAAAAAATGTGGAACCAGAAATCCGCTATTCTTACTGGATGAAATTGATAAATTGGGACAAGATTTCAATGGCGATCCCGCCTCTGCATTACTGGAGGTGTTGGATCCAGAGCAGAATAACACCTTTACTGACCACTATCTCGAACTACCGTTTGACCTGTCGCAAGTGTTGTTTTTAACAACCGCCAATTCGTTATCAACCATTCCAAGACCGTTGCTGGATCGAATGGAAATTATTGAGGTGAATGGTTACGTCGAAAGTGAAAAAGTGGAAATCGCCCAACGCTATCTGATTCCCAAACAACTGGAAATTCACGGATTAAAAAAATCCACTTGTAAATTCAGTGAAGCAGTAATAAAGAATACCATTGAGTATTACACCAGAGAGTCAGGCGTTCGCGAACTTGAGCGAAAAATTGCTCAGATTTGTCGTGTCGCTGCAAAAGAAATTGTAGAACACAAGAAAAAAAGCATCAGCATCACGCAGAAGAATCTGGAAAAATTCTTAGGAAAGCATCGCTATTCGTTTGATACCGTAGGTGATAAAAAAGAAGTGGGCTTGGTCAATGGATTAGCCTGGACACCGGTTGGTGGTGATACCCTGCAAATAGAAGTGATCGTGGTGGATGGTACCGGAAAAATTGAAATCACCGGACAGCTTGGTGATGTGATGAAAGAATCAGTCAAAGCGGGTATTAGTTATATTCGCTCCCAGGCGAAGGTGTTAGAAATCGAATCTGATTTTTACTCAAAAAAAGACATCCATCTCCATGTACCTGAGGGTGCTGTACCGAAAGATGGCCCATCAGCTGGGATCGCAGTCACAACGGCGCTGATTTCATCGTTAACCAATATTCCAGTGCCACAAAATCTGGCAATGACCGGTGAAATAACCCTCAGTGGCCGGGTTCTGCCAATTGGCGGATTGCGTGAAAAGCTGACGGCAGCCCATCGTGCCGGTATTAAAGAAATTATCTTGCCAAAAGAAAACGAAAAAGACCTGGAAGATGTACCAAACGTTGTTTTGGAGGCTTTACATATTCAGTCTGTTTCAAAAATGAGTGAGGTCACAAAAATTGTTTTTAAAGATCTTCAATAAATAGACCGAACTTTCAGAAAATGGAGAAAATAATGAAAGTAACAAAAGCGGAAATTGTCATCAGTGCTGTAGCAGAAGCACAGTATCCTGATGATAATCTGCCGGAAATAGTGCTACTGGGGCGTTCGAATGTTGGCAAATCAACGTTTGTCAACACCTTAATCGAACGGCGAAGCTTAGCACGAACCAGTTCCCAGCCGGGAAAAACCCAGACGATGAATTTTTATCGAATAAATGACGTGTTCTATTTTGTCGATATGCCTGGTTATGGCTATGCAAAAGCGTCCAAAACGGAACGTGAAAAATGGGGGAAGATGATTGAAAAATATCTTCGGAATCGTGAAAATGCGGTACTGATTTTTCAACTTATTGACTCTCGACATGAACCCTCAGAAGATGATTTATTAATGTATGAATGGCTGATCTATTATGATTTAAAACCTGTAATAATTGGCACCAAAGCCGACAAGCTGTCAAAAACGAATCAAAAAAAGGCAGTAAATCGTATTGCAAAATCACTGAATCTGAAGAAATCTGATGAGCTCATCCTATTTTCGGCAGAAACGAAATTGGGAAAAGACGAAGTATGGGAATGTATTCATAACGTATTATAATCAATTTTAGCTTCCTTTTGGAAGACTTAGGCTTAAAGACAAGCTTCGATCTTGTTACGGCTTAACCTTCTTTCAACAGGAAGCTTTTCCAGTTCTGTTAAAACAGTTCTGAGGCGATTTTATGAGGTTGGAATGACTGAAAAAATAATTCGAGTGCTGGCAGAACAAGCAGGTATTGATCTGATTGGTTTTTTTTCGGTGGAACCACTTAAGGAGTGTCTGCCTTATCTGATCAGGCGCCATCAAGAAGGGTTTTCCACAGGCTTTGAGGGTGGCGAACCAGAGGATCGAATTAATTATTTAAAAGCCTATCCTGATGCAAAAACGGGGATAGTTATTGGTATCAATAACTATCAGGCATTTGAAGAAGTGGCAGATGAGAAATATCGGGTTCAGCTCGCATCGGTTTCCTGGGGTGAAGATTATCATCGGGTACTGAAGCGACGAATGACGCAATTAATGGAGCGCATGAATGACATCCAACGGCAGACAGGAGGAGCACAAATACAGTATCGACTATTTGTTGACAATAGTCCACTGGTTGATCGGGGATCTGCATACCGTGCCGGGTTGGGCTTTTATGGCAAAAACAACTGTCTGATCAATGATCAATTGGGTTCTTTTTTCTTTATCGGACAAATATTGATTGACAGCGTCATTGTTTTTGAACCGCCACTACTGCCAGAAAATAGTTGTGGAACCTGTCGGCGCTGTCTTGATGCATGTCCCCATCAGGCTCTGGGCGAAGGGTTTAGTCTGGAGCCAACAAAATGCATTTCATATCTAACTCAAAAAAAATTCCTATCCACTGATGAAGAAGTGCGTTTAACAACGTATCTTTATGGTTGTGATCTCTGTCAAAAAGTCTGCCCCTATAATCAGGATCTTGAAGAAACCCAGGAAGAAGCCTTTTTAATTGACGCAGAAACTGCGTCTCCACCACTGGACGAAATATTGGCCCTGACAAAAAAGGAATTCAAAATTCGTTTTGAGAAAACTGCCAGTGGCTGGCGAGGAAAAAAAAGTTTAATCAGAAATGCCCGACTCATCAAAAAAAATAAAAAAATATATGATTAGTCGATAATAAAATGCTATAATAATTAAGTTAGAGAACTTTTTACATTTATTTTAATTAAACATGGAGGGAAAATGGTACGAGATCGCTTTGCACCGAGTCCAACTGGCAATGTCCATGTTGGAAGTTTGCGGACAGCACTGTATAATTACTTATATGCTAAGAAAATGGACGGAATGTTTTTGCTCCGTCTTGAGGATACAGATCAAACCCGGCTTGAACAGGGGGCAGTGGATAACCTGCTGGATGCACTGAATATGACCGGCGTGATTCCGGATGAAGGCTTAATAAAAGAAAATGATCGTGTGATTGAAAAAGGCCAGCATGGCCCCTATATTCAATCCCAACGTCTCGACATTTATAAAAAATACATCGAGTTGTTACTTAAACAGGGGCAGGCCTATTATTGTTTCTGCACCAAAGAACGACTGGAAGCGGTTAGATCTAGTCAGAAGGAAAAAGGCGAAACGCCTAAATATGACGGAAAGTGTCGAGAATTGTCGCAGGCTGAGATCGCTGCAAATCTTGAGGCCGGGCTGCCATATACCATCCGATTGAAATTACCGGAAAATCATGTGATTGTTTTTGATGATCTGGTGCGGGGTGTCATCGAGATGAATACCAATGATTTGGATGATCAGGTTTTATTAAAAGCGGATGGCTTTCCAACTTATCACATGGCGGTCGTTGTCGATGATCATCTGATGGCAATTACTCATGTCATTCGCGGGGAAGAATGGCTACCATCCACGCCTAAACACGTCTATCTGTATGAATGTCTGGGATGGGAAGCGCCGAAGTTTGTCCATTTACCTAATATCCTGAATGATGACCGTAAAAAGCTCAGTAAACGTCAGGGCGATGTTTCAGTCGGTGATTTTTTGGCAAAAGGTTATTTACCGCAGGCGCTTGTGAATTTTCTGGCACTTCTGGGCTGGAGCCCGGAGAATGAGCAGGAGATATTTTCAATGGAAGAATTGATCCAGGCATTTGACCTATCTCGAATTAACAAATCGGGAGCAGTTTTTGATCGGGCTAAGCTCAACTGGATGAATGCCCATTACATCAAAGAATTGCCATTGGAAGAATTGGTAGATCATTTGACACCATTTTTGGTTGCTGCCGGGTTGATTAAACAGGAAGAAGTCCCCCAAAAACAGGACTGGTTATCTAAAATTGCCGAGATTTTAAGAGATCGTATTGAGTATTTTGCTCAGGCGCCCCAGCAATTGGACATGATCTTTAAAAATGATTATGTCATTGAAGATGAGGAAGCATTGACATTATTGCGCGAAGAGTCGTCTAAACGGCTTTACGAGGCACTGATAAGAAAAATCGAAGCGACGGACGTTTTAGATGCAGCCCGGGGAAAAGCCATTCTAAAAGAAATTCAAAAAGAAGAAAAAATCAAGGGAAAAATGCTCTTTATGCCAAGTCGGATCATGATTACCGGTGAAATGCATGGTCCGGATCTTACATTAATTATGGATGTTCTGGGTAAAGATGAGGTTTTAAACCGCATCAAGTCAGCGGCGTCAATTATGCATTTATAAATAAATTCAACAAGGAGGAAAGTACATGAGTAAACAAAAAACGAATAGTCAGGCGAAAAGCGGAATGCTATTGATCCTGATTGCGCTGTTTATTGGATTGGTAGGATATGTACTCTTTAATGGGGTATCAGTAGGTGTTTATGACATTGGTAATGTCAGTCAAAACATCAACTACGGATTGGATTTAACCGGTGGGGTCAATGTCGTGCTGGAAGCCCAGGCAACGGATGATGAGGCGGTTACTGCAGAAAAAATTGAATCAGCCATGCTGACCATCCGGCAGCGAATTGATACATTAGGCGTTTCGGAACCGACAATTACCAAACAGGGCGATAACCGCATTCGGGTTTCCATTCCCTCGGTAAGCGATCAGGAAGAAGCCCTGGATCTGATTGGTAAAACAGCGCAGCTGGAATTTGTGGGGCCTGACGGAACCGTTATTTTGACGGGTAAAGACGTCGTGGATTCCAAAGGGGTTATGCAGACAGACAGCTCCGGATTGGAAAAAGCGGTTGTGACCTTAAAATTCAGCGAAGAAGGCACCAAGCTTTTTGCTGACGCAACCCAAAAATATATTGGTCAGGCAATTCAGATTAAACTCGATGACGAAATTATTTCATCACCTACTGTCAACGTCGCAATCACTAACGGTGAGGCCGTCATTGAAGGAATTGGCGACATCGAAGAAGCTGGCAATCTTGCTTCCCTTATTCGCGGCGGGGCACTGCCTGTCAAATTGGTGCCAATTGAAGTGCGAACGGTTGGCCCGACACTTGGTCAGAATTCCCTGGATAAAAGTATCTATGCCGGTATGATTGGGATTGCGCTGGTGCTCGTTTTTATGCTGATTTTCTACCGTGGACTGGGAATTATTGCTGATTTGGCGCTGATTATCTTTATCATTATTTTTATGATTATCTTAACAGCCCTTAACGTTACGCTGACACTGCCAGGTATTGCCGGACTGATTCTCACCATTGGGATGGCGGTGGATGCCAATGTAATTATTTTTGAGCGTATTAAAGAAGAAGCTCGGCTGGGAAAATCATTGCTTACAGCAATCGACAATGGTTTTTCAAGAGCGTTTTCGACAATCCTTGATTCCAATGTGACTACGTTGATTGCTGGTTTTGTGCTCTTCTTTTTAGGGAGTGGAAGCGTACAGGGATTTGCCGTGACATTGATTTTAGGTATTCTTGTGAGTATGTTTACAGCAGTTGTCATTACTAAACAGCTGGTCATTTTACTGGTAAAAACTGAATTGTTTAAAAGCAATTCGTTCTACGGAATATAGAGAGGAGACCATAATGAAAAAGAACATTCAAGTAGCCGAAAAAAGCAAAATATGGTTTGCCGTCTCGTTGATTTTAATTGCTATCAGTGTTGGTTCGTTGTTTATCAATGGACTCAATTTTGGTATTGACTTTATTGGTGGAACCATTGTTACCATTGAGTTAAACACACCTTTTGAAACCAGTGATGCCAAAGCGTTGATTGAAGAGTATGATTCCAGTGCTGATGTGACCTATGCCGGGGAAGCGAAGACGCAGGTGATTATTTCTACCAAAAAAGACTTATCCACTGAGGAACGACAGACGCTATTTTCAAAATTTCAGGAAAAATATAATTTAGAAGATACGGATTTGTTGTCGATTGACACGGTCAGTCCCTCAATTGGTGCAGAAATGGCTAACAGTGCCATGATTGCGGCAGTTGTCGCAGTATTACTGATGTTGGTGTACATTACATTCCGCTTTGAGTTTATGTTTGGCTTAGCCGCAGTCATCGCCTTAGTGCACGATCTGATCATTGTTTTAGGGGTCTATTCGATCTTCCAGATTCAAGTGAATTCACCACTGATTGCGGCAATGCTGACGATATTGGGATATTCCATCAATGATACCATCGTTGTTTTTGACCGCATTCGTGAAAATCGTCCTAAATTTGGGAAATACGATTATGCCAATTTAGTCGATGCCAGTGTCACCCAAACCTTGCGACGCAGTATCAATACTTCTTTTACCACCTTGTTGGCAATCGGAGCTTTATACGCCTTTGGGGTGCCAGCAGTTCAGGATTTTGCTCTGCCGTTAATGGTTGGGATTGTCAGTGGAACCTATTCATCTATCTTTATCGCCAGTGCCCTCTGGTGCAAAATTAAAGAATTTCAGGCCAGTAAAAGTGCGGCGGTTAAAAGTTAACAACGAACATATGAAATAAAACAAATAACAAAGCGTTTAGCGTCAAGGAGGTAGCTCCCTGACGCTTTCGTTTTAGGTGTCTGATCTTTAGTACGGACTACAGTAAATCATACAATTCAATCTTGAGGTGAATATGTCAGTAAAAACACAATGGATACAAAGAAAAAGTAAGCACAGTCATTTAAGTGTGTCCGAAAATGAAAGTTTGATAAATCAAATGATAAAGGATTTCAAATTAACAAAACGCACAGCTGAAATACTGATTAGTCGGGGGATGACATCAATTGAGGAAACCCGGCGTTATCTTAATCCTTCGCTGGCTGATCTTCATGATCCGTTTCTGTTTAACGCGATGGAGAAAGTAGTAAATCGAATTGCAAAAGCAAAAGCGGCAAACGAAAAAGTATGTTTGTATGGCGATTATGATGCAGATGGCACGATTGGAGTATCGATCCTTTACAGTTTTTTAAAAAGTCATAAATTCAATGTTTCCTACTTTATTCCCAATCGACTGATCACCGGTTATGGACTTCATATTGATCCGCTGCAAAACTTAATTGATGAAGCGGTGGGGCTTCTGATTACTGTCGATAATGGGATTTCCGCCAATGACCAGATTGATTTTTGTAATCAGTACAATCTGGATGTAATTATAACCGATCACCATGAATGTCAAGGAACGCTTCCGGCAGCATTTGGAATTATCAACCCTAAGGTGCCAGGAGAAAATTATCCATTTAAGGAACTATGTGGTGCTGGGGTGGCTTTTAAACTTGTTCAGGCGATCAGTACGAGGCTCGGATTAGATTTCGATTTGCAGAATGCGATTGAATGCGTTGCATTAGCCACAGTAGCAGACCTGGTTCCACTTCAGAATGAGAATCGAATTCTGGTTGCCATGGGACTACATTACCTTAATTCGAATCACAAAAATCCTGGAATTCGGGCATTGATTGAAGTAAGTGAGTTGGCCCAGGTGAAAGCCTGGCATTTTGGTTTTGTGCTGGGTCCCAAGATTAATGCAGCAGGGCGATTAGGAGAGGCACATCACATTGTTGACTTACTCACTGGACATGATCCAGCTAGATTGATGGAATTGGCTAAATTTTTAAGTGATGAAAACCGGAAACGCCAGAATCTTGAATCAACCATTCTGGATGCAGCACTTGCTCAGGTTGAATCCCAGGAGCTATATAAAAATGATATTATAATCGTCATTGGAGAAAACTGGCACTCGGGTGTTATTGGGATTGTTGCCAGTCGGATTCAGGAAAAGTATTATAATCCTGTGATTGTCGTTAGTATCGCTGATAGAAAGGGGAAAGCTTCCTGTCGCAGTGTGGAAGGATTTAATATTTTCGAAGCCTTACACTCTTGCAGTGAGTTATTTACCAGTTATGGTGGCCACGATCAAGCAGCCGGTTTTAGTATCGATGCTGAGAATCTCGCCCAGATGACCAAGAAAATTATTGAATACGGACACCTTACAGAAATAAAAAAACATCTGATCAAAAAAATTCCCTACGATGCGATTATTGATGAGACGGAAATCACCTGGAATCTTTTTAATGACTGCTCACATTTTGAACCGTGTGGTCTGGGAAATCCCGGCGTGCAATTTGTCCTCAACCGTCCAGATATTATTTCGATGAGAACCATGGGAAAAGAAAATAATCATTTGCGGCTGAGTTTGAGTAATGATGTTAGCGGAGTCGGTTTTGGGTTTGGCGAGTTTTTGACCAATCGCCCCGAATTAAGCGCAAATGGTTTCCGGGGAGTGGAGTTTATTTGTCGCCTGGATGTCAACGAGTATCGAGGGAATAAAACTTTGCAATTGGTATTAAAAGACATCCGCCAAAATCCCATCTGGGATTTTGACATGGCGATGTTTTTGGTGAAGTTCATCGTTCAATCGGTGAATCCCAAAATAGAAATTAAGTTGCAGTCTTATGGAATTGATCCGTATGAAATGCGAATGCAGCGGGAGACCGTAAAATGCGTTTATCTGGTCCTGAAAAAATCGGGAGAAGTTGGGGTATCTGTACAAAACCCAAATAGCACAAAATTGTCGCCATTTCATTTTTTAATGGCATGCGAAATACTTCGAGAAGCAGGATTAATTGTATACCGATTAAAAAACGGGCTGGTTTTTTCGAAAATTATAGAAACACAGGAAAAAAAGGATATTCAAAACACGCAACTAATGATAAAATTAGAAAAAATGATTTGTGATTGAAAAGGGAGATTAAGATGGATTTAAAAGAAAACATTGGTATTTACGAAGATTTTCCCAAGGAAGGGATTAGTTTTAAAGATATAAACAGTCTGATTTTAAACCCAAAGGCTTTTGCACATGTCATTGACGAAATGACGAAGGTGGCAAAAGCCCTTGATGCAAATATAATTGTAATTCCTGAAGCTAGAGGTTATATTTTTGGTACACCATTGGCATACTTGATTGGTGCTGGTCTGGTGCCCGTTCGAAAGCCCGGAAAATTACCTGGTGAGGTTTCATCTGAAGCTTATGATCTTGAATATGGATCAAATATTGTCGAAATCCAAAAAAACGCCATCAAGCCGGGAGATCGGGTTATTATTGTGGATGATTTACTGGCAACCGGGGGAACGATGATGGCAGCTACTAAATTGATCGAAAATCTTGGTGGGGAAATTTCGGGCATTATCACCTTGATTGAACTGACTGAATTGGGGGGGCGTGAGCTTCTTAAGAATTATTTTGTACACTCGATTGTGACCTACCCCTACTAAAGACTACTCATTAATAAAGGCAGAAACGATATGGATAATGATGCAATAAGAGGAAAAATTGACAATGTAATAAATCTGGTTAAAGCAAACAATCCAGATGCTCAAACGGATATGATCGTTAAAGCCTATGATCTGGCCCGGGAAGCACATAAAGATCAGAAACGTCTTTCTGGAGAAGACTATGTAATTCATCCGGTTTCTGTTGCTTATATTTTGGCTGAAATGCAAATGGATACGGAAACAATTGTGGCCGCTATTTTGCACGATGTTATTGAAGACACAATCTATTCATATGATTATATTAAAGAAGAATTCAATCAAAATATTGCGGATCTGGTGGAGGGGGTTACAAAAATTGGGCGGATTGGTTTCCAGTCTAAAGAAGAAAGCCAGGCGGAAAACCTCCGTAAAATGATTTTGGCTATGTCCAAAGATATTCGGGTCATTTTGATCAAGCTGGTTGACCGGCTTCACAACATGCGAACTTTGGAATACATGCGGGAAGCTAAACAGATTGAGAAAGCCAAAGAAACGTTGGATATCTATGCACCTTTGGCAAATCGACTGGGAATTTCTACCATCAAGTGGGAACTGGAGGATTTGGCACTAAAATATCTGGATCCGGAAGGATACTACGATTTAGTTCAAAAAATCAAAATTAAGAAAAGCGCCCGGGAAGCCTATATTGCTGATGTAATTGAAGTGTTATCCAAAGAAATCGAAAAGGTTGGTACCCATGCTGAGATTTATGGGCGGTCTAAACATTTTTACAGTATCTACCGAAAAATGAAAAGCCAAAACCGCAGCTTCGATGAAATCTACGATTTGATTGCCGTTCGGGTTATTGTTGATTCGTTAAAAGACTGTTATGGGGTGCTGGGCGTGGTTCATTCACAATGGACGCCCATCCCAGGACGTTTTAAAGACTATATTGCCATGCCTAAACCAAATCTCTATCAGTCCATTCATACAACGGTAATGGGACCCAAAGGAGAACCCTTCGAAATTCAAATTCGTACCAGAGAAATGCACGAAACTGCAGAATATGGAATCGCTGCCCACTGGAAATATAAAGAAGGACGAATGGATGCCAAGGACAATAAGTATGAGGTTCAAATGTCCTGGCTTCGGCAAATGCTTGAACTCCAGCGGGATTCTGAAGACGCCGGAGAATTGGTGGAAACCATTAAGGTTGATCTTCTCAATGAAGAGGTCTATGTTTTTTCGCCAAAAGGCGCAGTGGTTCCGTTGCCGGCAGGATCATGTCCCCTGGATTTTGCCTACCGAATTCACAGTGATATCGGAAACAGCTGTGTCGGGGCTCGGGTCAATAATAAAATTGTTCCACTGAATAGTCCCTTGAAGAGCGGAGACATCGTGGAAGTCATGACTTCCAAGAATTCAAATGGTCCCAGTAGAGATTGGCTGACCTTTGTTAAAAGTCCTCATGCCCGGAATAAAATCAAGCAATATTTCAAAAAAGAGGAAAAAGACGAGAACATCCAAAAGGGCCGAAGTATTTTGGAGCGTGAAATCAAACGAGAGGGCTTGCAACACTCGAATTTGTTAAATTTAAATAATCTAGAGGTTCTGGCTGAAAAGTGCAGTTATAAGAGCCTCAACGATTTTTATGCTGCTATTGGCTATAATGGGATAAAAATTGGAACTGTTTTTCAAAAGATGAAACTGCTGTTTCCTAAGGAATTTCCTGAAGAAGTTGAAGAGATCGTCTTAAAAAAACCGACCAAAGATCCAAAGAAATCCAGTAGTACAGTGATTGTTGCGGGACATAACGAAATTGATGTCCACTTTGCCAAATGTTGTAATCCGGTGCCTGGCGATAAAATTGTAGGATATATCACAAAAGGCCGGGGGATCTCAGTTCATCGGGCGGATTGTTCCAATGTTCTTAATCTCACGGATCCCAACCGGATTGTCGAAGTAGAGTGGAATAAATACGGTACCGGATCATTTACAGCAGAAATACACATAAAAGCCAAAGAATCACCGGGTACGATTATTCAAATTTCGAAAACATTTCTGGATATGGGCATTCCGGTGACAGCTCTGAATGCGAAAAATGAGAAAAATGAATATGACTTTTTTTCGGCCACGCTCGAGGTAAAAAGCCGTCGGGAATTAAATTTGCTGATTAAGAATTTGAACAAGATAAAAGAAATTACACAGATTTACCGAGTATAAGGAGTAGTTATGCGGGCAGTAATACAGCGGGTGACCGCATCAGAAGTACGGATCAACAATGAAACAGTGGGAAAAATTGGCCATGGACTCAATGTACTTCTGGGCATTAAAGATGATGATGCCGAGGCAGATATGGACTATATCATAAATAAGTTGGTTAACCTGAGAATATTTGAAGATGAAGATGGCAAAATGAATCGCTCCATTCTCGATGAAGAAGGTGAATTGTTAGTAGTCTCACAGTTTACTCTCTACGGTGATTGTCGTAAGGGCAGACGGCCAGGCTTTACCCGAAGTGGGCCAGTAGATGTTGCAGAAAAAAAATATGCCATTTTTGTTGATAAATTAAAACTTCAACCAATTAAAAAAATTGAGACGGGTGTTTTTCAGGCTGAAATGGAAGTATTGATTGTCAACGATGGCCCGGTTACCCTGTTATTAGATAGTGAAAAAGTTTTTTAAATTGATTAAATAGATAAGGAAAGCAATATGGAAGTAATCAAAAAATCTCTGGGACAAATGGGCACAAATTGTTACGTGGTTTGGGATGAGAACACACTGGAAGCGGCGGTGGTTGATCCCGGATTTGAGGATCAACAAATTGGTGACATCATTAATGACAATAAACTCAAAGTAAAATACATTCTGCTGACACATGGTCATTTCGATCATCTTGGTGGCGTTAATCAGATTAAGCAATTAACTGGAGCTAAGGTTCTGATTCACGAAAATGATGCGGATTGTCTTGTGGATCCGAAACGAAACCTCTCAGCATTGGCTGGAATCGACATGGTACTGGCGCCAGCTGATGGATATTTAAACGAAAATGAAACAATCACAATAGGAGAGATTGTTATCCGCACAATACATACACCTGGTCACTCAAAGGGAGGGGTCTGTTTCTTGGCAGACGGTCAGCTCATAGCTGGAGATACTCTTTTTAACACTTCAATCGGCCGAACGGACTTTGCAGACGGCGACTTAAGTGAGTTACTCAATGCGATTGAGATGAAACTGTTTATCCTTGATGATGCAACCATTGTACTACCGGGACATGGTGGGAATACGACCATTGGGTACGAAAAAATGCACAATCCTTTTTTAAAGGGGCGTTTCTAGGAGGGGCCAATGAGAGTGCTTCGCTTTGATCTGGAACGGCCAGAATTAGAATATTATTTTCATGAATTATATCAGGCCTTCGATCCGGGTGTAAAAAATGTCTTGACAGGAAAAGCAGATGGTGTATTAGTTGAGAAAACCGAAGGAACACAAGTTGTGCTAACTTTGACATGGGAAGGTGGTAAAGCACTAACTCGAACCTATCAATTCAATAACAGCGTCGAACCCCTTGAAAATAGCCTTTATAAGGGGTTTCTTTATGATTTTCTATCTGAGTACTTTGAAAAAAGGCTGCAATGGGGAACATTAACCGGTATTAAACCAGTAAAAATGGTACAGAAATATTACAAACAGGGTAGGACGACAACCCAAATAAGAAATAGATTCAGGGATTATTATCGTGTCAGCAATGACCGCACCGATCTTTTGCTTCAGATTTCAAAAACACAAGCCAGCCTCATTCCCAGTGAACAGGTTAGTGAGGCGAATCGCCTTATTAGTATATACGTAGGAATTCCTCTCTGTCCCTCTAAATGTGACTATTGCTCCTTTGTGTCCACGATTGTCGATAAAAAGGGTGAAAATTTGCAGCGATATCTGGATCATTTACTTATTGAAATTAAAAAAACAGGGGAAGTTCTAAAGGCTTCCAATTTGCAAATTGACACCTTGTATATCGGTGGCGGCACACCAACCGTGTTAAGTGCCGATCAATTGGAACAGCTGATGTCAGTACTTGAGGGTAGCTTTAATTTATCGCAGTTGAGGGAATATACTCTGGAAGCAGGGCGAGCCGAAACGATTAATCAGGAAAAGCTGGAAGTAGCAAAAAATTATAAGGTAGATCGCATTTGTCTGAATCCGCAGTCTATGAATCCGCAAACGTTACTCAGTGTTGGACGGCCATGGGAAGCGGGACTTCTCGAACAACAGGTGGCATTAATTAAGTCAATCGGGTTTAAAACCTTGAACATGGATCTAATTGCCGGACTGGGAAATGAAACACCAGCAGATTTTTTACGATCCCTGGAAGCCGTTCTTGCCCTGGATCCTCAAAACATCACAATCCATAATTTGTCGATTAAAAAAGGCTCTCGATTAAAAGATCAAAACGGGATTGTTGTTAACGAGGGCTATGGTGAAGATTTTTATCAATCGGTAAAAAAACGCTTGGCTGCAGAAGGTTTCGATCCCTATTATCTGTATCGACTAAAATATACTCGGGGCAACAGTGAAAATGTCGGGTATGCCAAGCGGGGGCATGAAGGAATTTATAACATTTTAATGATGGCTGAGTGCCAGTCAACTCTAGGTATTGGGGCTGGAGCAACGGGAAACCTCTATGATCCAGTGACCGATAATATCTCCAAGGTTTTTACGGTAAAAGATGTGAAAACTTATAATGAACGGTTTGAGGAGATTGTGGAGAAGAAACTCTCAGGATACAAAAATTATATGTGTCTATTTTACTAGATTGAAATCTTCCGATGATTATGACTTTAGAAAGATAAAATTCAACGTAAAATGCAACAATAATGTTGACAAAACCGATACAACTGTGTTAAAGTTTGAATGTATTTGAGACATCTAAATATAGACACTAAAGGCAAATTTGACGAAAGTTAGAGACGCAAAGCACAGAGTCTAAGGTAAGCATATTTTTGTGTATACTATGATCGTCTAGCTACCAGAGTTTTGGTAGCTTTTTTTTGTACCATTTATTATTCCAAAAATGTTCTAATTTCAAAGTGAGGTTTAAAATGAGCTTATATGAAGATCTGTGTAGTAAAAAAGAAAAAGTGCTTGTTATCGGACTTGGTTATGTTGGAATACCACTAGCAATCGAATTCGCACAAAAGACAGCGACAATCGGTTTTGACATTGATAAGAATAAAATTGAATTATACAAACGGGGGATTGATTCAACAGATGAAGTTGGTAATGAAGCGATAAGTAAAACAAGCCTCATATTTACCGATGATGAAAAATCCATTGAAGAGGCAAGTTTTATCATAATTACCGTCCCTACGCCCATCTATCTTGACAAAAGACCAGATTTGAATCCCGTCATTGAAGCAAGTAAAATGGTAGGCAGACACATTAAAAAGGGATCTATAGTTGTATACGAATCAACGGTTTATCCAGGCGTGACTGAAGATATTTGCATTCCGATTTTATGCCAGGAATCGGGACTGACAATTGGAAAGGATTTTTTTGTTGGCTATTCGCCAGAACGGATTAATCCTGGAGATAAAGCCCACCGCGTCAAAAATATTCCTAAAATTGTTTCTGGAATCGATGCGTATACGTGTCAAGAAATAGCGAAAGTATACAAGTTGGTCATTGAAGCAGATATTTTTGAGGCAGATTCGATTAAGGTTGCAGAAGCAGCGAAGATAGCAGAAAATGCGCAAAGAGACATTAACATCGCTTTTATGAACGAGTTGGCAATGATATTTGATCATATGAACATTAATACAAAGGAAGTCATAAATGCAATGAATACAAAGTGGAATGCATTGAATTTTCACCCAGGCCTCGTTGGCGGTCATTGCATCGGAGTAGATCCGTACTATTTTATATATGAAGCTGAGAAATTGGGATATAGCTCGCAAATTATATCTGCAGGTCGTAAGATAAATGATGATATGAGTAAATTTCTGGTCGATACAATTATTAAACAATTAATCAGGGCGGATATAAACATCAAGACAGCAAATGTTTATATTATGGGGATTACTTTTAAAGAAAATTGTAAAGATTTAAGAAATTCAAAAGTAATGGACATCGTCAATCAATTAAACGATTATAACATTAAACCACAAATCTGTGATCCGGTTGCAGATGCGGCAGAAGTGTACAAAACTTTCAATCAGCAAATGGTTGAAATTGAAAAAGTTCACGAAGCTGATTGTATTATTTTTGCAGTCGCCCATGATCAGTTTAAAAAGCTCTCGTTAGTTGATGTCGGGAAAATGTATCAACATGTTAAAATGAAGCCGAAAGTAATTATTGATATAAAAAGTTTGTTTAATAAAAATGAGGCTGAATACCTTGGTTTTCAGTACTGGAATCTCTAAAATAGGAGTATCGGGTTTGAAAAAATTAAGAATTGCGGGTAATGGCATCAAAATTGTAGGATTAGCGCTTTTATTGATTATTTTGTTTACAACGATTTTTTATTTACTGTTTAGAAACTCAAATAATTTGATTGAAGAAATGATTGTTAACAAAATTCAGTATAATGCTTCGAAAGAAATTGATGAAGCATTGATCAAATTGAATACTGAAAAGAAGAAAGCCACCATTATTTCGGGGGTAGAAACAAATGAAAATATCATCGCATTGACATTTGACGGACTCACTGATCGCGAGACAATGAAAGAGATTTTCAAATTAATGAATGACAGTAGTTCAAAGGCAACTTTCTTTGTACCAGGTATTGAAGCGGCAGAAGACAGTGACACTGTAAAATTGATTACTGAAAATCATCAAAAATTTGGCAACTATACTTTATCTGCTTCTAAAGAAATTCTTAACGATAGTCAGGAAGAGCAAATTAAAGATTTGTGCAGGACAAATGTTATTTTAAAAACCATTTTGGGAATACAACCGACGCTACTAAAATGTAATACAATTAACTATAATGATGCTATTTTAGAGTCCGCATATGCCAGTAATCTTAATCAGGTGGTAGCTGCAAATGAATATCTTAATTATCAGAGTTTTACGTCATATGAAATGACAAATAATTATATAAAGAACCTTAAAAAAGGTAGCATCGTGACCATAAAATTGGACGGTGTATTGGATGAAAATGAATACTCCGAAGCAAGTCAACCGCAACCTCCAGCTATCGATAAAGCGCCAACCGATACTGGTATTCAATCTGAATCATTAACTGAAGAACAAAAATTGCTTCAGGTCATCGGGTGGGTTTTAAAAGCTTTAAACGAGAATAAGGTAAAAACAATCTACGTTGAAGAACTCGGATTGGTTTCGACGGCTACTGGACAACCCCAGAATCAATTTGCGACGACTCAGGCATCAGCTTTTATCGGAACAGCAATTGTAAAAAGTTCGAGCACCCTCATTTCGGACAATGGCAGTAAAATAAAAACAGATCCCATTGATTATCCTGATTTTCAAACAATGATTAAAGCAAATGATGGTAAAAAGGCCGACGTGGTCGATCACTTGTATACTTCAGAAAGAGGGGTTGTTTTTACTTTTAGAGGATTGAGTAATGATCTGGTGCTAGAAAAAGTGCTGGATCAGTTAGATATGATAGGCGATGTTAAAGCAACCTTCTTCGTTACTGCTGATGAAATTGAGAAATATCCGGAACGAGTCAGAAAAATAATTGAAAGAGGGCACGATGTCGGTAATGGCGGAGTTACTCAGGATTCACGTTTACAGAGTCTGACGACGGAAGAAATATGTAAAGAAATTTATAAATGTGACGTACTATTAAAGAAAATAGGTATCGAGACGAATAACTATATGCCGGGCTATGGCTACTCTGAAGGTAATATCAGAGAAGCTGTTTCCGCGATCAATGAAGGTGATAAAGAATTTAACTTGATTACTTATTCTGTATCGATGGTGAGAAACTCATTTGCGGGAATGAACTCACAGGAAATCCTTGAGTCATGCCTGCCTGTTCATGTCTATAAATCACTAAAACGTGGTGATATTGCCTATTTTCGTATGGATTCAACTGTTTTTGGTGAAAATGATGATATGATTGCTGAGCTGGTTGATCAGCTTGCAGCAAAATATGTCTTTAATGGGTACGTTGCGGTTTGTATCGAAAGTACTGAAGATGAGTCAATTTATGAAACAATTCAGATTCCGCTGGACTTTAAGATTTTGCCATTAATGCAGATGATCAATACATATGAAAATGCAGACTCCGGACAACTTGGTTTGTATGCGATTCAGGAACCGAGTGACGAAGTTGAAACAGACAAGGTCAGTCAAGAAGTTGCAACAAAAATGATTTATTCTGATTACATTGGAAACCCAAGTGTGTCTGGTTCAAATCTCAAGGGATTCACCGATACAACTGGTATTGATATCAGTGGCAAAGTTGATACCGATGGAAAAAATGTTGTATTCCTGACATTTGATGACTGGGGAGGCGATCCAGTGGTGATGTCCATTCTGGATGTCCTGGAAAAACATCAGGTTGAGGCTTCGTTCTTTATTATTGCCAAAAATGTTGATGTTGATCAGGAACAATTACCAGAGGATGAACAAATAAGTCCCAATCCCAATCTGCTTCGCGAAATGGCGCTTCGTGGACATGATATTGGCAGCCACAATTATTTCCACATGGAGATCGATATTGATGATGATAGCAACGAAAAGGAAGCGCTTCAGACGGAGTTAGTTAAAAGTAATCAGGCTTTATCCAGAATAGTTGGTGATGTTACTAAGGATGATTTATTCTTTAGACCGCCTACCCTAGCCGTTTCCAAAGCGGGGTTACAAACAGTATTTGAATGTGGCTTTCAAAAGAGTATTAGCGGCGATTTCTCGGTTCACGACTATGATTGTACTAGTCCTGAAGAAGTATATAATACGCTGGTATATGGGAATGGAACCTATAATATCGAAGCTGGAAGCATTGCGGTGCTTCATATAAATGATCAGAGTGGTTTTACGGCAGAAGGACTTGACTTGTTTTTGACGGAAAATGAACAGAAGCCTGAAAATGAACGGTACACATTTGCTAAATTGAGTGATTACCTGAGTAATAAATAGGTGTATGTTTTACGGAAGTGCGTTAGAAAATAATCAGAAATGAGATTGTTTAAATGATTTTTCAAAAAAAGACCAGAAGAAAAAACGTAACTATGTTGATATCTTGACCCATGAAAATGGCGATAGACGATTACTATCAAATGTACCTGATGTTGAAGCAGTTCGAAACAACGTTGATCGTCGAGGAGAAAAAATATTTGGCGACGGCAAGGATATTCAATTGCTTTATGAAGGGAAAAAAGGTGGTACTCGTTACCAGGTGGATTTTAAAGCGGTGTTGATTTGCGTTAAAAATAACCTCAAAAAAACTATTCACTGTCAGGTAAAAGACATTTCAACAACAGGCTTGTCGGTGTTACTTTCAACAGAAGAGAGTAAACTCATAAAGGAGGCTGAGTATTATTTTTTAAAGTTTGAGATTTTGCCTGGGTCAATGCCCGAAGGCTACGAAATGAAAGTAAATATCAAGGCGAAAGCTGTCAGAAAGCGTGTGCTTGACCAAGAGGACGCTGTTCTATGCGGGATGGAATTTGAAATTACCCTTGCCGAATATGCCAGTAAAAAGAAAGATCGTTATTCATTAGTCGTTGCAAGTGCATTGTTGTTGACCGTGACTCTTATTATTGTATTGATGCGTGCGGAGAGTGTGATCTATTTTAAATTTAATAAATCACTGTATCTTTATAGCATCATCGCAGCCGTTTTTTTGCTAAGTCGATATTTTTTGGGATATTATACAAGCAAGTCCCTATAAATCCTGATTTTACACCCGGAGTCACCATAATTGTGCCTTGTTTCAATGAAGAGAAGTGGATTCAGAGATGTATATTGAGTTGTATTAATCAAGATTATCCAGCTGATAAACTTGAAGTAATTATTGTTGATGATTGCTCAAATGATCGATCAGTCGAAAAAATACATGAAATTGTTGAACTTTTATATCAGGAAGCAAATCGTTACAAAACGAAAGAACGTTTACAGTATGTTGTGCAAAAAGAGAATAAGGGTAAAAGAGATGCGTTGGCCTTAGGCGCTGAACTAGCTCAACATGAATTGCTGGTGTTTGTTGATTCAGATAGCTTTCTTGAGCCGTTTGCAATACGGAATATCGTACAGCCCTTTCAAGATCCCAAGATGGGTGGTGTCGCAGGGAGAACTGATGTTGCCAATACTTTTACCAATGAGCTGACAAAAATGCAGGCAGTACGATATTATATTTCTTTCAGAATTATGAAAGCAGCAGAAGCGTATTTTGATGCGGTTACATGTTTGTCGGGTCCTTTATCCTGTTATCGAAAAAAGATCGTCCTAGATAATAAAGATGAATGGCTTAATCAGACTTTCTTTGGGCAGAAAGCGACTTTTGGAGATGACCGAAGCATGACAAATTTTGTATTACAGCATCATCGGACTGGTTATCAGGACAGTGCTGTTTGTTCTACGATTGTTCCGAATCAGTATAATGTTTTTCTCAAACAACAGATGCGTTGGAAACGGTCGTGGTTACGAGAGTCACTGATTGCGGGATCTTTTATCTGGAAAAAAGAGCCGTTTATGTCGGTATTCTTTTATATGGGTCTGATAGTACCCATTGCGGCACCTATCGTTGTTATTTATAACCTGATATATATACCCATCGTCTTACGGGTATTTCCGACAACATTTTTTGTGGGGCTATTGATGATGGCTATGCTTATGAGTCTGATGCAGTTGTTTATGCGAAAAAGTACGACGTGGATATTTGGCCTGTTATTCTGCCTGTATTATGAAGTTGTGTTACTTTGGCAGATGCCAATTGCCTGGGTTACATTCTGGAAATCGACTTGGGGAACACGAATGACTCCTCAAGATATTGAAGAACAGCGAAAAAAAGACGAACATAGAGAAAAACGGGAAGCAAAAAAATTTACAGAAGAATTTTCTGATAATTAGTTAAACTTAAAGAAGATTGGTCAGGATCAAAATGAAAAATGATAAATTTTTGCAAAATAAGGATCGTAAAAAAATTCTGCGAAGTATTGTACAGATAATCGTACTAATCTCTGTGTTATTATTGATTGTTAACGCGACTTTTAATTTAAAAAAATACAATCAAAATCTGGCCAAACAAACAAATGTTGATAATGGCTTTATTGCCATTTCATATTTTGGAGTCGATCAGACCGGTGACGATACCTTAATTGGAACGGAACGACTAAATGAACAGCTTAGATCTCTTTATGAATCGGGTTATGTTACTATTACGCAACAGGACATTATCGATTATTACGCTGGTGTTAAAGATTTGCCGGATAAATCGCTGTTTCTAATTTTTGAAGATGGTCGGCGGGACACGGCAATATTTGCACAGGAAATCATGGAGCGCTATAATTTTAAGGCAACAATGCTCACATATGCGGACAAATTTGATAAAAACGATCCTAAATTTCTATCACCGGAAGATTTAATCCAGTTAGAAAAGAGCACCTTTTGGGAACTGGGAACAAACGGTTATCGACTCGAATATATCAATGTTTTTGATCGCTATAAGAATTTTCTTGGGCACATTGATACACTGAAATTTGCAGGAGTTGCGAGCTATCTTGGCAGAGACTATAACCATTATTTGATGGACTATATTCGTGATGAATACGGAATCCCGACTGAATCATACGACGAGATGACCGCGCGAATTAATGAAGATTACGATTTAATGAAAGCTATTTATTCAGAAGAAATAAATAAGCTACCAAAACTTTATATCCTGATGCACTCAAATACTGGTCAGTTTGCAACCAATAATAAGGTCAGTGAAATCAATGAACAGCGGATTAAAGATTTATTCGAAATTAATTTCAATCGAGAGGGTAATGCGGAAAATAATCATGATTCAACCGTCTATGACCTGTCTCGACTCCAACCGCAATCTTACTGGTCAGCCAATCATCTTTTGATGAAAATTCAGGCCGATACCAACCAGAACGTCAAATTTGTTTCAGGTAATACTAAGCAGAAATCTAAATGGGAGACAATAACGGGGGAGAGTGAATTCAAAGGTGAGCAGATTATTCTCACTTCTTTACCAGAAGGAACCGGCTTAGTTCAGTTAAAGGATCATGTATCTTTGAAAAACTTTGATCTTTCAATGAGCTTGAAAGGGAATAAATACGGTGTTCAAAAGGCTTTGCTAAGGTCAGCTGCAGACATGAGTAACAATTTATCTGTAGAAGTTGCGAATAATCAAGTGATCGTAAAAGAAAAAGAAAATGGAGTTGAGGTCGTATTATCCGTTACAGATCTCAACTCAGTCGATGGATTCGAAGTCAATTCAATTGATCAGGATAAAAAGAATGCCGAAATTGCAGAACTTAAAACCAATATTCAATATGCTAAGAGTATTGAGGAAGCCTCGATGCTGACAAATAGCTTAAACCAAAAGCTTCAGGAAGATGCTAAATCGATTGATGACGGTTCGCAGCTTTATGCACCTACGATTGACATCCGTGAAAGTGGGAATCGCTTTCTAGAGATTTCTTTATATGAAGACAGCCTGTCTATCAGGATTGACAACAAACTGATCGTTGATCGATTAACGGTAAAGAATACTGCTGAAGGAGCAGTATTCCTGGAGTCGGCATGGGGAGGATATGGTTACAGCCAGAGAAATTTGACAGATGATGTTTATGACGGTGTGTTTGAAAAAATTGTTATCACCGAAAACAATTCGGTTTTTAGCGAAGAAAGTGGAACCGTCATCTATGATAATTGCCTACATGGCAGAGAACTATTTTTTTTCAGAATCAAAGAGATTTGGAAAAACACATTAAACTGGTTCATCAAAACACTTTAAATACAGGAGCTACTAGTGAATAGTCGATTTTATATCTTAATAGGAACAATTATTTTAATGCCGATACTCATTTTAGCGTGTAATAAGGCGGAAATTAATCCGATTAAAGCACAGAAAGAGTTAACGACAGAAAATGAAAATAATCAGAATAATAACACTTTATTGGCATGGACTGTGTATTGGGACACTGAAGGTGGACGGGAAGAACTGTTAAACACCGAAAAGCTAAATGAAGTATCTTTTTTTGCAGCGTACTTTAATGAAGAAAATCAAATCATCATGCCATCGAAAATTGAAGAGTTGCACAAGCAGATGCTTTCAGATGTGAATTATGGTGAGCGTACCGAATATCTTACAATTGTCAATGATAAAGTATTATCAAATGGCAGTTCTTCATTAAAGGATCAGGAATTACTGGAAGCTCTATTTCAAAACGAGATGATCAGGAAAAAACATATCGATGAGTTGATCAGTTTGGCAAAATCTAATGGATACGAAGGCTTAGAAATTGACTATGAACGGATTAGATCAAATGATGAGTTGTGGAACTTGTTTTTGATCTTTACTGAAGAACTATGGGCTGTTTGTGAAGTTGAAGAGCTTAAACTGAGAATTGTCTTGGAACCATCAACACCCTTTGAAAAAATTGCGTTTCCTGAAGGCCCGGAATACGTAATGATGTGTTACAAT
Organism: Acetobacterium wieringae; assembly: GCF_023700225.1. Classification (NCBI taxonomy): domain Bacteria; kingdom Bacillati; phylum Bacillota; class Clostridia; order Eubacteriales; family Eubacteriaceae; genus Acetobacterium; species Acetobacterium wieringae. The sequence continues at coordinate 2,204,650 of NZ_CP097897.1, read as the reverse complement.
TTATATGGATCTCATAGTGAACCGGGTCCGAAGGCAGACTATCAATTTCTTGAGCAGTTAATTGAGAAAATGGACGCTGTACCCGGTAAAAAGAGCTACGCCCTGGCTACCGGTGGGTTTGATTGGCGTTCAGATGATAAAGTTACCGCAGTAACAGAAAAACAGGCACAAACCTTACTTGTTGAATCAGGGAAAAGTGCTGAACGAGATGAAAATAGTGGCAGTTTATATTTTAGTTATGAGGATCAAAACAAGGTTCAGCATCAAATCTGGTTTGCTGATGCCACCACACTCAAAGGGTGGATTGACGTAATAAATGCAAATGGTGAGGATAGTATATCAATCTGGAGATTAGGTGGAAATGTTAGCTTGGACTCTTTATGATAATCCTTGACATCCTCACAACATCTTCATTATAATATAAAGGTTAAGAAGATAATAAATCACTATATACATTGGAGGTAGAATGAATACTTATTATAGAAATACCATGTGTGGAGAATTAACAGCAAGCAATGTTGGGCAGGTTGTTGAATTGGCAGGCTGGGCAGATAATCGTCGAAATCTTGGTGGGGTACTTTTTATCGATTTAAGAGACCGCTCCGGAAAAATTCAGCTGGTGGTCAACGAAGAAAAACCAGAAGCTTTTGAAATTGCAGAAAAGGTCAGAAATGAGTATGTCTTATCGGTTAAAGGTAAGGTTGTTTTACGAAGCCTGGAAAATGTTAATCAAAATATCCTAACAGGTGAAATCGAAGTTGAAATTATTGAATTAAAAATTCTGGATTCATCGGAAACACCACCAATTTATATCGAAGACAATGATCAGACCAATGAAGCGGTACGACTCAAATATCGTTACCTTGATCTGAGAAAACCGAAATTCCAGAAAATTCTAAGAACACGGCACCAAGCAGCTGCCATTGCCAGAAATTTTTTAAATGAGAAGGGTTTTCTGGAAGTCGAAACACCAATGCTGGCTAAACCGACTCCTGAGGGAGCCCGAGATTTTCTGGTGCCATCCCGGGTACAAAAAGGAAAGTTCTTTGGATTGCCGCAGTCACCTCAGTTATACAAACAAATCTTAATGATTTCTGGCGTTGACCGTTATTATCAGATTGCCAAATGTTTCCGTGATGAAGATTTAAGACAGGATCGCCAGCCGGAGTTTACCCAAATCGATATGGAGATGTCGTTTATTGACAAAGACGATATTATTGCCATTAACGAAGAAATGATTGCAAAGATTATGAAAGAAGTAAAAGGCGTCGATGTTCAAACGCCAATGGTAAGAATGACCTATCAGGAAGCGATGGATCAATATGGTTCGGACAAGCCAGATACCCGATTTGACTTAAAATTGATTGACTTATCAGAAATTGTTGAAAATTCTGAATTTAAAGTTTTTTCGAGTGCCGTGAAAAAGGGTGGCAGTGTTCGTGCTATCAACGCTAAAGGGGCGCAGGCTAAATTAAGTAAAAAAGGCATTAAAGGACTTGAAAATTTTGCTAAGATTTATAAGGCCAAAGGTTTAGCCTGGATCGACGTATCCGAAGACGAAATGAAATCACCAATCCTGAAGTTCATTTCAGAAGAAGAAAAAACCGCAATTTTTGAAAAAACTGATGCAAAACCAGGGGATTTAATCTTTATTATCGCCGACACCAACGAAATTGTCTGTAATGCTCTGGGTCAATTACGACTGGAACTGGCACGTAAATTGGAATATGATTTAAAAGACCAGTATAATTTTCTCTGGGTAACGGATTTTCCATTATTGGAATATGACCCGGAAGCAGGCCGTTATACCGCTAAACACCACCCCTTTACCATGCCACTGGAAGAAGACTTGCAGTATCTGGAAACCGATCTGCTAAAGGTTCGGGCGGATGCTTATGATATGGTCGTAAACGGGGTCGAACTGGGGGGGGGAGTATTCGTATCCATAACCAGGAAATCCAGGAAAAAGTATTCACAGCGTTGGGCTTTACTCAGGAATCAGCCTGGGAGCAATTCGGATTTTTATTGGAAGCTCTTAAATATGGAACACCACCACATGGTGGGCTGGCCTTTGGTTTGGATCGTCTGGTGATGTTGCTTACCGATAATGATAATATTCGTGACGTCATTGCTTTCCCGAAAACTCAAAATCATGGTTGTCTGATGATGGATGCACCAGCGAGTGCGAGTCTGGATCAACTCATCGATTTGGGTATCTCTGTGGATGAATTGTAATGAAAGAAATAGGAACAATTAGATCACTTCGGGGAAATAATGCAGAAGTTGAAATAAAACGGAATTCAGCTTGTGGTGACTGTGGTGCCTGTCACATCAGCAAAGATCAGTCAGTAATGCTAACGACTGCCAAGAATTCAATCAATGCCAAAATCGGTGAAACGGTAGAGGTTGAAATGCAATTTGTCAATGTCTTTGTTGCCGCATTTATCATGTATGGAATACCGCTTGTTGCCTTTATTTTAGGAAGTAGCGTGACATATTATGTGATTGGTAGCTTCAAATTAGGGTTGGATCAAGTGCTGGTCTCTTTTTTGACAGGAATCTGTCTAACGGCCATCGCCTATCTGGCAATCCGTCACTTTGATCGTCAGGGACGATTTAACAGCAAGTATCAACCCGTGATCATTGCTGTTATCGATAATGCTGAGATTAAATCGACCCCTATGGAAAAACGAATGGGTAATTAATTACGAAAGAGGTATCTGCGGTTTTTAACGCAGATACCTTAAATATTGATGTATTTTTGTTGGTTTAAACAAAATAAATAAAAAAAAGCTTGATTAATCCCCCGTGATTCATTATAATATATTTACTGTCTGGGTGTAGCGCAGCTTGGTAGCGCGCTTGACTGGGGGTCAAGAGGCCGGAGGTTCAAATCCTCTCACTCAGACCATTTTTTATTAAGGTGAAAATATGGGTCAAATTAAAAGAAAAAATAATAGACGAGTCAATTCTTTAAGAAAAATTGTTGTTGGCATCGTTTTTTTTATTGTAGCAATAATTATTATTTCCAGTTACCGGGGTAATATGAGCATGCTGCTCGAAAAAAAAGAGTATACTGAATCGTATAAAACAGAGATGTATTTTTTCAAAGATGTTGATTATCGAACGCTCGATAATTTCCAGGCCAGTGATTTATCGCTGATGGAAGGGGAAAAAGCCAATGGTTATAAACCGTTGACAAATTCGCCGAAGGTTATTAATACGGAATATTTAAATCAACAAATTGCCGTGATTGACACGATCATTAAAGAAGAGTATTATAACAACTGGAGCCGGATCGTGGGCGATATGGTTACGAATTATCAAGGTATTTCGAGCATTACCAACCAGATCGGTGAAACAGAGCGGGAACGAAAAAAATTTCTGATTGAATCAGTGCAATACATGGGACTAGATTTAGCCGCCCTTCAACAAAAACGGCAAACGCTGGTTGGCCTGCTTGGTGGTCAACCGAGAAACATTGCCTTGAATGAGCTCGGATTACTTTCGAGTGGCTATGTTTATACATCGATCCAACCAGTTGAAAAAGCGTTAAGTGAAAGCATGCTCCCCTATATTAATACCACTTTTTTAAAAACCGCCAGTAAAGTTGATCAGCAATCCGAAGGACTTTTAAAGGTTGTAAATAATGACCACATTTATGTCGCCTTTTCCATGCCAAGTGACATGGCCATTATGGGCGAAGCTGAGGTTGAGGCCTTAAAGACTGAATTGATGGGGACTACCGACAGTGGGATTAATCAAGATTACTATGAGTTTTTAATTAAAAGAGTTGATCAGCTTTATTATTTTCCTAAGCTTAGATTTAAATTTGATGATCAGGTATATTCCGGTTATTTTGTTGATGTTATTGATGAAGGCGGTCAAAAGATCGTTGTACTGATGCTCAAAGATTATGTCAATGATTTTGCAAAAGTTGTTATTGGTAAATCTGACGTTTATATTCAGGACTACAGTGCTTATGAAATACCTAAAAGTGCAGTATACACAATTGGCGATGAGACATTGATCGACACCGTAACAAAAGGTTATTTTAGTGATTCATTTCCGGTTGTTGTGGAAAAGTATAATAATGGCTATGCTGTTTTGAGAACCGATGAGAATCCGAATTTAAGCAGTGGTATGCGGATTAGTATTTATCCCTAAGGATGTGAAACAAAGTGATTTCAGAAAACATAAAACGGATCAAATCAGAAATACCCGAAGATGTTACGCTAGTTGCGGTGACAAAATATCAAAGTCTGGAAGCAACCCAGGCGGTTTTAGAAGCTGGCATTTTTGACCTTGGCGAAAGTAAGGTTCAGGATTTTCTTAAAAAATACGAGGTTCTGGGCGATCAGCCACGTTGGCATTTTATTGGACATTTGCAAAAAAATAAGGTAAAATATTTAATTGGTAAAACCTTTCTGATCCATTCTGTCGATTCAATCGAGTTGATGGATGTCATTGAAAAGGAAGGAAAAAAACAGGGAATTGTTACCGATGTTTTACTCCAGTTAAATTTAGCTCGAGAAGACAGTAAATCTGGAATTCTCGAAGAAAATCTGCAAACGGTATTGAATGAGTTGTCCGGATATCAGTTTATCCGGATCAAAGGTCTGATGGCAATGGGTCCTTTAACTCAAAATAATGACAAAATACGTGAGATTTTTGTGGATTTAAAAAGAATTTATGATAAAATAAAAGAGGAATCTGTGGGTGAGGTTATTCAAATGAATTATCTTTCCATGGGTATGACTGATGATTATACCATTGCAATAGAAGAGGGCTCCAATATGATTAGAGTTGGACGCAAAATATTTAGTTAGGAGAGATACGATGGCAGCAGAAAAATTTAAGGATAAAATTATTAAGGTTTTTGGCATGGAAGTAGACAATGAGGATGGTTACGACGAAATTTACGAGGAAGATGTATATGATGACGATGTTGAAGATACAAAAAGTGCCTTCACAGCGCCAAAAGCAAAAAAACAACAACTTCAAGACGAAGTGAACTATCCCTCGATGACGGTCCAGAAGTCTTAGTGTTGGAACCTGAAGTTTTTAAAGATGCACCAAGTATCTGCAATAAAATAAGAAATAACAAAACAGTTGTATTGAATTTAAAAAACACTGATTATGAAAATGGTCGTAAAATATTTGATTTTTTAAGTGGAGCATTATTTGCACTAGACGGTTCAATTAATAAAATTGCAGACAATGTATTTATTTTAGCTCCAAAAGCGGTGGCGGTGTTGACTAATCCACAGCATGATGATTTGGATTTCAATGCGCCGATTTTAGAGTGGGATGAGGATATGGAATAGGTCGTTTATGATCCAAGGAATTCTCATTCAAGCCGGTAATCTATTATTTGAATTGATCACACTATTAATTTTTGTCAACATTATATTTAGTTGGGTGAGACCCAATCCAGATAATATTTTTGTAAAGACGATTTATGGTTTAACGGAGCCCATTTTATCGCCGTTGCGACGATTTACAATCATTGGACCATTGGATTTATCAGCCTTTGCTGCAATACTATTAATGCAGATCGTATTGTTTCCGCTTTATAAAATGGTCGTCATGTTAATATTTTAGAGTTATATTCAGATATCAAGTATTAAGGGGATGTCTAATGACAGAAAAAAAAGATACTTTTTTATTATCACGTATTACTGATGCGTGTTGTAAAAATTTCGAACCCCGATTCTTTGATTTTTTTGATGAAGTGTTTCAACAAAAAATAGCGGACACCATTAAGCATAATGGTGTCCCTTATCTATTTTTTGGAGGACACCCGGATGCTGAGCGCAAAATGTTATGCATTTATCCGGATTATCTATCTTCAGAGGATCTGGAATGGCCTATCTTCGCCATTGAATTCGAAAAAGTGATACCAATTGATCACCGCAATGTCTTGGGTGAACTCATGCATTTGGGAATAACCAGGGAAAGTATTGGTGATATTGATGTTGGTGAGAAAAAAACACAAATTATTTTGCATCAGCGACTACAGGAGTTCATGTGGATCAATTTCAATCAGATTAAAGGACGTGAGATACGAACGAAAATAAAGACTGGTGAGCAAATCGAAAGCTTTGAAAAGAACTACAAACGCATGTCTGTGGTGGTTGCATCGAACCGAATGGATGGGATCATTAATAAAATATGGGGTTTTTCCAGACAGAATAGTCTTGTTTTAATCAAACAAGGTAAACTGCGTGTGAACTACGTGGAGATCTATAAAAATGATTTTCGGCTAAAATCTGGTGATGTTCTGTCGCTAAGAGGTAAAGGAAAGGCTAAAATCATCAGTATGGATGAGCGGACAAAAAAAGGTAATATCCGTTTAGAAGTGGATCGATATATATAAATTGTGGAGGGTATTATGACAAAAGAACATAATGAGTATATTGTGCCAGAAGAAACCGATCAGCGACTGGATTATTTTTGTTGTACGTTGTCCGGTGATTATTCAAGAGAATATATTAAACGATTGATTACGGCAGGGGATGTTTTGGTCAATGGGCAAAAAAAGAAAGCCAGCTATCATGTTAAAGCAGGTGAGATCATCACCTTGATGATTCCCGAGCCAGTTGGCTGTCATATGCAAGCAGAAGATATTCCGCTTGCCATTATCTATGAAGATGAGGATGTATTGGTAGTAAATAAGCCCCAGGGGATGGTTGTTCACCCAGCCCCTGGCAATAGTAGCGGCACGCTTGTAAATGGATTGTTATTTCATACTGAAAATTTATCAAAGATTAACGGGGTGATGCGTCCGGGAATCGTTCACCGGATTGACAAAGATACATCTGGGCTATTGATGATTGCGAAAAATAATGCGACACATCGAAATTTATCTGAACAACTCAAGGAGCATACTATTCTCAGACGATATTATGGTCTGGTTAAAGGAAATGTCAAACCCAATCGTGGAACGGTAGATATGCCCATAGGCAGGCATGAGCAACTTCGTATAAAAATGGCGGTAGTGGAAAAAAATTCAAAAACGGCCATTACCCATTTTGAAGTGATAAAACGTTATGCCCAATACACCCTTCTTCGATTTGAACTGGAAACCGGGCGGACCCACCAAATTCGGGTGCATATGGAAAAGATCGGTCATCCATTGGCAGGAGATCCATTGTATGGGAAAGGAGACAAGAATAATCCGTTTAAAACAGAAGGGCAATGTCTCCACGCTCATACATTAGGTTTTATACATCCGAAAACGAATGAACGCTTGGTTTTCAGTACACCAGTTCCGCCAGCGTTTAAAGAAATCCTAAAAAAACTAAAATAGGTTTAATTGGCATCAGTAATGACTTCCATCGACTCAACGCCATCCTGGGAGGGGGTTACATACATGGTATTTTGATTGGTAAAAATAACCATACCCGGTTTTGCCTTACTGGGCTTTTTTAGGTACTTAAATTCAAGATAATCAACTGGAACATTACTTGAACCTCTTGATTTACTATACCAGGCAGCCAAATTGCCAGCTTCAAGTAAAGTTTTCTCGGTGATAAAGCGGCCACCAGCAACAATCAATACATGAGAACCAGGGGCATCTTTGACATGAAGCCAGCAATCTTCATTTTTCCCCATTTTAGTGGATATAAAGTCATTCTGATAATTATTCTTACCAACAAAAATATGGAAACCTTCAGATGAAATATAATGCAAGGGTTTGGAAGGTAGCTGTTTCTGCTTATCTTCCTTGGAGATTGCTTTTTTGTTAAATTCAGAGTGGAGAAATTCATGGCGGATTTCATCCAATTCAGCTAATTCAGTAGACTGATCCAAACTATTGACGAGGCTTTCCAAATAATAGATTTTTTCTTCCGTTTCCAATACATAGCTGGCCAAATGTTTAAGCGCAGTTTTACTTTTATTGTATTTTTTATAGTAGTGTTGAGCATTTTGTGCGGGTGTACGATTGACTTTCAAGGGAATATCAATGGTCTGACAGTCAGGATCGTAGTAGTTGACGAGGGATGCTACTTCCTGGCCTTTTTCGATGGCATAAATATTGGCGGTGATCAAATCGCCATATAGTTTGAATTTTTCGTTTTTATGAGATGCATCGACATCCTGTTGAAGGTTGTCAAGCTTTTTAATGTTTTTTCTAACCAGAATATCAAGTTGCTGGCGTAGATTGGCTGCCCGGGTTTTAAAGCGGAGGGCTTTGTCCCGCATAAAATAATATGCTTCGAGCATCTCTGAAATGGACGGATATGCTTCGTAGCGATGCTCAGATCGTAGATAGTGAAGGTCTACAGTTGAAAAATCCACCATTTTACGTCCAAGGTAAATAATGACTGGTTCAGATTTTTGCCTGATTTCGTTGATGATTTGAGTGAACGCTTCACACAGAAATTGCTTTTGTTTTTTGGAGAGATCAGTCACATTGGCTTGAGGATCAATACCGCTTCTGAAAGCAATTTCTCGACTAATGTTGGGGCTGATACCTAGTAAAGCCTGAACAAAGAATTTTTCCACTGAAGAATCCTTATAATCGCTCAGCAATTCATTCAAATGATTTGCGTCAAGATTGAGAAAGCTGAGACGGCTATTTTCTGGAGGGTAAACATAATCACGACCAGGAAGAATTTGGCGGTAGCGACTGGACGTTGAACCGACTTTTTTTAATGAATCAAGAATCTTCATCGATTCATCAACCAGGATAATATTACTGTTTCTACCCATTATTTCAACAAGAAGTTTGCGAATAACAATTTCATTAAAATCATTTTTTGAGGTAACTGAAATTTCCATGATTCGGTCAGTTTCATGTTGTGTTATATCAATAATCGTCCCATTAAGAAGATATTTTCTTAATACCATGCAGAAACTGGGCGCTGCACTTGGATTTTCTTTAATCTTTTCAGTCATGTATACTCGCGGGTTGCTCGCATTTGCAGAAAGTAAGAGATGTTTTTTTTGATTTCCCAGGTTGACTAAAAGTCGAATTTCATCAATTTCGGGTTGGTAGATTTTTCGTATACGACCTCCAATTAAGAGGGTTTTAAATTCTTTTATTAAGTGATATAGGGTAACGCCATCATAAGCCATAAAATGCTCCTTTCAAATCGTCAGTTCAATATAGAATGATTTTATCATGTTCTTCAAGGATGATAAAGGGTTAAAAAAAACAATGAATAAGGAATGATTAAGATAAGTAACGCCAATTTCAATAAAGTGTTCAATAAGTAGGGAATCGTTGACTTTTTCATTGAAATTCGATATAGTGTATAAATTAGGTAAGGATGAGCTGAGTTTCAGAATGCGTTAGTATCTAATAATCTTGCAGGTTCAAATGAAAACCAAATTACAAAAGCTGTTGCCTGGTATTTCGCTTAACTGGTCATGTGGAATTTGCCAGGTGGATTTAATGGAAATGGAGAAACATCATGAAAAGTATGACGGGCTTTGGGCGGAAAGATTATCGCGATGAGGAAGTCGATTGTTCAATTGAGATTAAGACAATTAACCATCGATTCAGAGATTTTTTTATAAAAATTCCAAAAACCCTCAATCCAATCGAAGAAAAAATCAGAAATACTGTTTCACAAAGCATTGCAAGAGGACGAGTTGAAATATTTATAAAATATTCGGAATTGGGCACAAAAAATCGTCGGATCGTTTTCAATCGAGATTTAGCCCAAAACTATATTTCGGTACTTAACGAAATTCGCCGACTTGATTCAATGATTGGGGATGATCTGAGCTTATCTTTGATTTCAAAGTTTCCGGATGTCATTATGGTTGAAGAAGACATTGATGATTATGAAAGCATCTGGTCAAAAATAAAACCGGTTTTAGAAAAAACATTGGAAGAAGTTGAAGATAGCCGAAAACGTGAAGGAAATGCATTGAAACTCGATGTAGTAAATCGTTGCTGTATTGTTCGAAATTATGTCGAAAATATTCGAGAAAAAAGTCCGGATATGCTGGAACGATATAAAAATGAACTTCGAGAAAAGATTTCCTCCTATGTTGAATCGGTGGAAATAGATGAAAAACGTTTATTGACTGAGGTCGCTCTGATGACGGATAAATTGAATATTGATGAGGAGTTAACCCGACTGCAAAGCCATTTAGACCGATTAGAAGGGATGGTTGAAGAAACCGAACCAGTAGGAAGAAAACTGGATTTTCTGATACAGGAAGTAAATCGGGAAATCAATACCATTGGTTCAAAAGCCAGCGACTTAGCTATTGCTAATATTGTGGTTGATGTTAAAAGTGAGATTGAAAAAATAAGAGAACAAATACAAAATATTGAGTAGGGGTGTTAAATAAATCTATGAGTGATTGTCCAGTAATAAACACAGAATTAAAAGAAGAACAATTAACCGAGCCGTTTTTCGAGCGAGAAAAAGGGATTCTCATTGTAATATCAGGACCATCCTGTGCTGGCAAGGGAAGTGTTTGTAAGATTATTTGTCGAAAAAACCCGGATCTTCGGCTGTCAATTTCTGAAACAACGCGTCAGCCCAGAAATAGTGAGAAGCATGGACGGGAATATTTTTATATCTCCAAAGAAAGCTTTGAAGAAAGAATAAAAAAGGGACAATACCTGGAATATGCAACAGTTTATGAGAACTACTATGGAACACCAAAAGATTACGTAGAAAACTTATTGGAATCCGGCTTTGATGTGATTCTGGAAATTGATATTCAGGGTGCTGCAAAGGTGCGAACCAACTATAAAGAAGGGATTTATATTTTTATTGTACCGCCATCCATGCAGGAACTTAGACGTCGCATCGAAGAGCGGGGAACAGAAAGCAAAGAACAAATGGAAATGCGTTTGAATTGTGCATACGAAGAAATGAAAAATGCGGATGACTATAGTTATATTGTCATAAATGATGACTTAAACGACGCCGCTCAGCGGGTACAAAGTATTATTACGGCTGAAAAATGCCGAACGGAACGATTGAAAAATAAAATTGAAGATATACTTGGGAGGTAACAATGCGATATCCAGCATTAAATGATTTGATTAGCAAGGCAGAAAACAAATATTCTTTGGTTTTGGCAACAGCAAAACGAGCAAGGGAAATAGTGGATGGAGATGAACCACTGGTAAAAATTAAAATCGATAATCCGGTCACCATTGCAACAAACGAGATTGCCGAAGAAATGATCCACTGCGTCCATAAGACAGCTGAACCAGAGTCGTTACAACATTTTGAGATGGTTAACGAATCACATTCAACCTTATTAAAAAGTGGCGAAACAGAAGAGCTGCCAACAATAATCGAATAGGATTCAAACTGTGAAAATAGCCGAAGTTTTTTTAAACCAGACAAACAAACGAATCGATCATGCTTATGATTATCGTGTTCCAGTGCATCTGGAATCGGTAACTCAGGAGGGGATTCGGGTGGTTGTTCAGTTTGGTATCGGAAATCGGCGGGTTGAAGCTTTTATCACAAAAATCAAAGAAACAACAGATTACTCCGGAAAAATCAAAGAAATTATAGAAAATATCGACATGGAGCCAATATTAAATAGAGAACAAATAGAATTGTGTCTTTGGATGAAGACTGTCTATTGTTCTTTATTTTATGAGGCCCTTTCGTATTTTACGATGGCAGTTCAAATCAAGCAAGAAATAAATTACTACCGGAATGATGAAAAACATGACTTGGATTTGAAGCAAAACTGGTTTATTGATCATTATTTTGACGATGCGAATGAAGTCCTCCCATTAAAGAAAGTTAAGCCTGAAGATCGCATTATTTTAGCAGAACTGATTAAAAAGAAGGCTGTGTACTCTAAAAAAAGCTGGAAAAAAATAAGCGACCCAGAGAGCAGAAAAAAGTCGATCCAATCGAGCTATCATCTTACTGCTATGGGGCGGGAGGCTTTAAAGCAGGATAAAAAATTTGGAAAAAAGCAGTGCGAGTTAATGGAGTATCTACTCCGTAGCGATATGAAGGGTGAAGATTTAAAAATAATTACAGCCCAGTATAAAAAAAGTCTCGAGCCTTTAATAAAAAAAGGATATGTTTGTGTTAATAAGACAGCATCACAAGAGCAGCCTCTCAATCTGAGTGCTGCAGGCTATGAACATCAATCAGTTATCTTAACACACAACGAACAGCGCAGTTACAACCAATACCAGGCATTAACGAAACAAACTTCCGGGGTTTTTTTTCACGTTTTTGACGCAGTGAGTAAATATCGCTTGTTTTTCAAGGCAATCGAAGATCAATTAAAAGCGAATCGCTCATCGGTTGTCATCTTTCCAGAAATCAATATGACATTTCAAAGAATGGAAATGTTCTATAAATACTTTGGAAACAAGGTTGGCGTTTTTCACGGGCAGCTCAGCCCGAAGCAACGAAATGAATTGTATCTGCGGATTCGATCTGGGGAAATAAAGGTGATAATTGGGGTTCGTTCAGCGGTGTTTCTACCGTATGTTAATCTCGGCTTGATCATTATTGACGATGAGCATGATTCGTCTCATAACAGCATTTCGATGCCTCAATTTCATATCACTGATATCGCTAAAAAAGCGAGTGAAATAATGGGGGCTTTTTATATTATTGCAGACAATATCCCGAGGGTCGCCACGTGGTATCGAATTGAAAAAAAAGAGCTGGCAGTCATTCAAATTGGTGAAGAGCCACGATTCCGCCATGCCATTGAAATCATCGATATGCAAAAAGAAATGCACCAGGGCAATATGGGAATATTGAGCAGAACGCTGCTTCGATATCTCCAATCGGGCATTGAACAAAAGAGAATGAGTGTACTGTTTATCAATAACTTAGGCTATGCAAACAGCATTCTATGCAGAAAATGTGGTCATGTTGAAAAATGCCCTCATTGCGGTGTTTCGTTAAAATATTTAAATCACGATCATTCACTTCTATGTCATTACTGTGGATATAAGAAGGCTGTTCCAGTGCTATGTTCGGAATGTGGTAGCGACAAAGTCAGACACATGGGCTACGGTATTGATCAATTGGAAGAGTATCTTAAAAAGGTTTTTTCAGGTGTCCGGATCGCTACCGTACAAGGAAATATGAAACGATCTGACATTAAAAAAATTAATAAGAGCATTGCCAGTGGTGAATTTGATATTTTAATCGGAACCCAGGTTATTAATAAACATTTTAATTTATCCAATATAAGCGTTGCGGCAGCCGTTCTTATTGATCGAGATCTTAATCAGGGGAACTATCAGGCTTCGGAAAATGTCTATCAGATGTATAGCCGATTTTTTGCTAAAGCCATGGATAACAAAACAAAAGGAGTGATTCAAACCAACGAACCAGAAAATGATACAATCTACTCGATCAAGAATGAGAGTTTTCTGGAGTTTTATCGCAGCGAAATTCACTACCGTCAATTAATGCATTACCCGCCGACTGTTAAGATGATCAGTTTGAGTGTGTTTCATAAGAAAGAAAGTGAAGCCGAAAACGACTCAGTTCGGCTCTATGTTTCTATTAAGGAAGAACTAAAAGCATTTGGAATGGGACAGGCTGTTTATAAACCGGTGCGAATTGGTGTAACTAGAGGTGGTAACATCACCTACCAAATTGTCATAAAAACGGCTAAACAAAGTGTTTTTCAGAATTTAATGTCAAAAATTATCAGACTTGGTATAATAGAAGCACTTAAATCAAAAGTATCTATTCAGATTAACTAACAATTATTGTATTAAACATGAATCAGGAGGAAGAAATGGCAATTCGACAAATCAGGATCGATGATGATCCAATTCTCAGAAAAAAATCTCGAGTGATCGAGGAGATTGACGAAAAAATAAAAGTATTAAATGCTGACATGGTGGAAACCATGAATAAAGCTGAGGGGGTTGGTTTGGCAGCACCTCAGGTCGGGATCTTAAAACGTTTGTTTATTGTCGACGTTGGAGATGGACCAATGACCTTTATTAATCCTACCATCATCTCTACAGATGGAGAAGCAGAGGATGAAGAGGCCTGCCTCAGCCTTCCTGAACAATCGGGTTTGGTAAAACGGCCAGAATCACTCGTCGTTGAAGCAACCGATTTGGACGGCAAAGTTTTTCAGCTGTTTTGTTCGGATTTGCTGGCACGGGCTGTTTGCCATGAGCTCGATCACCTTGATGGGATCTTATTTACTGATCGTGTCGAAAAATGAAAAATATCAAAGTGATATTCATGGGTACCACAGATTTTGGTGTCCCAGCCCTGGAAAGCCTTGTTGCTGCGGGGTATGAGGTTCAAGCTGCTGTCTGCCAACCGGATCGACCAAATAAAAGGGGAAAGAAGGTTGAGATATTACCATTGAAAGCCAAGGCATTAGAGCTTGGTATTACAGTTCTACAGCCTGAAAAAATCAGGGATACCCAATTTGTAGAAGTATTGAAAAACTTTCAGTCGGACATCTTCGTTGTTGCTGCGTATGGACAGATTCTGTCCAGAGAAATTTTAGAAATACCGAACTATGGGGCATTAAATATTCATGGCTCGCTTTTACCGGATTATCGGGGTGCGGCACCAATTCAACGAGCGATCATTGATGGAAAGAAAAAAACTGGCGTCACCATTATGTTGATGAGCGAAGGGATGGACACCGGCGATATGTTGTCAAAAGCAGAATATCCGATTACGGAATCCACCACCTTTGCGGATCTTTATCGGAGTTTATCACTTTTGGGAGGGCACTTGCTAATTGAAACCATGGAAAAGTTTCTGGCGGGGGCATTAAAACCAGTTCCTCAAGATAATTCAGTGGCCACCTATGCCGAGAAGATACTTAAAGATACCGGGTACATCAATTGGCACAAAAGCAGCCGAGAAATACTGTATTTAATAAATGGTACTGATCCTGTGCCTGGAGCGTATATCGTATATAATGATGAAAAAATCAAATGTTTTTCTCCGGAGATCGTAATCTGGGAAGGTCATGAAAAGCCTGGAACGATTGTTATCGCCGATGATCGGGAGGGTCTTGTCATTAAAACCCAGGACGGTGCCTTAAGAATTGGATCAATTCAGGCGCCAGGAAAAAAGCGGTTGGAAGCCACTGTTTTTTTACGTGGGAGAAAGATGGCAATTGGAACTATTTTAAACTAGCCTAAGCAGATCTTTAGAAAATTGTGCTAGCATTACAAAAAGATCAGGAGGAATACAATGTTTATTTTAGACTATTATTGGACGATGCTGATACTTGTGCCGGGTATTATTTTTGCAGCTTATGCTCAGTATCAGGTAAGTAGCGCTTACAAGGCTTATAGCAAGGTGCCGACAAAAAATGGGATGACAGGGGCGGATGCTGCTCGACGTTTATTAAATGCTAATGGCTTAAATAGCGTTTCAATTGAAAATATAGCCGGGAATTTAACTGATCACTACGATCCGCGGAATAAAACCATGCGTTTATCATCTGGCGTTGGGCAACAGGCTAGCGTGGCCGCAGTTGGCATTGCCGCTCATGAAACTGGTCATGCTATTCAGGATAAAGAAGGGTACTGGCCGCTTAAGTTTCGAGGTTTCATTGTGCCAGTTACCGGTTTTGCAACGAATATTGCCTGGCCTATTTTTTTTATTGGCCTATTCTTTGGGCAAGCTTCTGGTTGGGGGACGATGTTTATGAATCTGGGTATTCTACTCTTTTCATTTAGCCTCTTGTTTACCGTGATCACCCTACCAGTAGAATTTAATGCCAGCAAACGTGCGATTGCTGCACTGGCTGAAAACAATCTGCTACAACCAGGCGAAGAGGTTGGTGTAAAAAAGGTTCTAAGAGCAGCGGCCCTCACCTATGTTGCGGCTGCGCTGATGTCTTTACTAACGTTAATTAGACTAATTATATTAAGAGGTTCAAGAGATTGAAAAACATTCGAAAATTGGCACTGGAAACCCTACTAAAAATTGACTACGATGGGGCTTATTCTAACTTGGAAATTAAGAGAACCCTGCAACGCTTCCCGATAAAAGATGATGATCGTCGACTATATCTTACTATTGTGTATGGCTGTCTTCAAAATCAGATCTACCTGGATTACTTGATTACGCAGCAAAGCAGTCGACCAGTAAAAAAGTTACACAAAGAGGTCAGTGAGATACTAAGAATCGCCATCTATCAACTTTATTTTTGGATAAAATTCCCAATTATGCAATTGTCAATGAAGCGGTCAATTTAGCTGCTGAAATCCAACCTCAGGCCAAGGGTTTTATTAATGGTGTGTTGCGAAACATCATGCGAAAAATCGATGAAAACGGAAGAGAATTCAAGTTTGAAAATTGGGACAATGAAAAAGAAGCGTTATCGATTCGCTATTCCGTACCGCTGTGGATTGTACATAAGTATTATGAAGCATATGGAGCGGAAAAGGCCGAAGCAATTATGCCGATGCTGAATGAAAAACCTCCCTTTACCGTACGTTGTAATACACTGAAAACATCAAAAGAACAACTGATTCAAGATTTGCAACAGGCTGGCGTTGAGGCATTATCTGCAAGTTTTTCAACAAATGCCATCAATGTGACAAACTTGGGAATTTTTGAGAGTAATATCGAAAATTCCCGCTTATACAGAGATGGTCATTTTTCGATTCAGGATCAGGCGGCGATGCTGACAGTGGAGCGATTGAATCCACAGCCAGGTGATCGGGTTTTGGATATGTGTGCAGCGCCCGGCGGTAAAACGACGTATATGAGCGAGATGATGAATAATACTGGGGAAATCGTTGGTCGCGATGTTTATGGCAGTCGGTTGAAACTGGTTGAACAAAGTGCAAGTCGGCTAGGTTGTACCAATATCAGACTAGAAGAACAGGACGGTTGTGAGTATTCGCCAATCGATGAAGCTTCATTTGATAAAATCTTATTGGATGCTCCCTGCACCGGACTTGGAGTCATCAGACGTAAACCAGAGATAAAATATCGTAGTACCAAGGAAGGACGTAAAGCACTTGTTAAAATTCAGAGTACCTTACTGGAAAATGCTGTTCGATATTTAAAACCCGGTGGGGAGCTACTCTATTCAACCTGTACCATTAATAAAGATGAAAATGAAAACCAAATCGGAAAGTTATTAATTAAATTTCCTCAGTTACAGATCATTCCCGATGAACATGGAAGTAACTATACTTATACAAGTCCGTTAATGGAAGGTAGTGACTGTTTTTTTATGTGTCGATTAAAAAAAATGGATGTTTACGAATAGATGGGGTCAAATGAGTGATATTTTGAAATAATGTCAAATTTGAACAAAAAAGAGCTAAAAAAGGAGAATTGAAAAAATTTGAATTTGATCGGTTCTTTTGATATAATAGATCAATCTATGTTAAACATCTCATTAGTGTAAGGTCTCTCTAATTGTATAGGAGTAAAACATGAAGGAAAATATTTTTGGCAGAGACATCCATGAGTGTGAAGCGCTCATGGTAAGTTTAGGTGAGGCCAAATATCGTGGGAAACAGTTATATCAATGGTTATATGAAAAAAAATGCGAAAAATTCAGTGAGATGACTAACTTTTCCAGTAGTTTGAGAAAAAAATTATCGGATCAGTATGATTTGTTACATAGTAAAATCGAAACCACGCAAGCTGATCCGCATGATGGTACAAAGAAATATTTGATTGAGTTGGAAGACCATCAATACATTGAAGCTGTGTTAATGCACTATGGACATGGTGCTTCGTTATGTGTGTCAACACAAGTTGGATGTAATATGGGTTGCAAATTCTGTGCTTCCACAAAGGGTGGAAAAATCAGAGATTTATGCGCTGGTGAAATACTGGATCAGATCTATTTAGTGGAAAAAAAGAAAAAACTGCGAATTTCAAATGTCGTAATTATGGGAATTGGCGAGCCACTTGAAAATTATCATGAAGTAATCAAATTTATTCGAATTGCAAATTCGGGGTTTGGAATCGGGCAACGAAAAATCAGTCTTTCTACCTGTGGGATTATTCCGGGAATTGAAGCTTTAGCAGAAGAAGATCTTCAGATAAATCTGGCTATTTCACTTCATTCAGTTTTTCCAGACCGTCGAAAGATATTAATGCCCATTGCCAAACGCTATGATTTTGAACCTCTGATGGATGCCTGCAAAGCTTATTTTACTAAGACGGGAAGACGTATCACCTATGAATATGCTCTAATTGATGGTTATAATGACCGGGATGAAGATATTGGAGAACTCATTAAACTACTCAAAGGAAGTCAAAACCACCTGAATTTAATTGGTTTGAATGAGATTCAAGAAACGTCTTTAAAAGAGAGTCCCCGAATGAATTATTTTCTTGGGGAGCTGACACGACATGGGATTAATGTTACGATGCGACGAAAAATGGGAAGAGAAATTGATGCTGCATGTGGTCAACTTCGAAAAAAAAGATATGAGGATAAGGTGAGTGTATGAAATGTGCCTACGGATCCAATGTTGGATCACTACGAAAGGTAAATCAAGATGCCTACTTGGCAGCAACCATAAAAAACGTTGATCGTATTTCTTATGTTTTTGCAGTTGCGGATGGCTTGGGAGGCCATCGCAGTGGAGAAATAGCCAGCAAAACAGCAGTGGATTTTATTAAAAACAATCTTTCCGGGATTAAAAATTACTTTGACCCGGAAGAAATGATGTCTTTTGTAAAATCCATTAATCTGGAACTAAAAAAAATAGGTGATGATGAACCCGCACGTTTGGGCATGGCAACCACCCTAACCATGTGTATCGTTGACGGGAATTATTTATGTATTTGCCATGTTGGCGACAGTCGAACTTATAGTATCACAGCCGACGAAATAATTCGATTAACAAAAGATCACTCGCTGGTTCAGATTCTGGTGGATGAAGGCAAGATAACTCAGGAAGAAGCCGAAATACATCCTCAAAAAAATGTTATTACCCGAGCACTAGGAACTGATAACTCTGTGAATGTGGATTTTTATCGATATGAAATAAACCCTCAAGCAACATATCTGATTTGTTCGGACGGGCTTTTTAATATGGTCTGTGATCAGGATATTAAGACCGTAGTTATGGAAAATAGTCTGGAAGATGCAGCAAAAAAACTCATCGATCTGGCAAACATAAACGGAGGCAAAGACAATATTACTGTCGTTTTATTCAAGCCTCTGGAAGGAGTGCCTAATGCTCAGTAGAACCTTAGGAAAACGTTATGAAATTGTCGAGCTGATCGGCCGTGGCGGTATGGCCTATGTATACAAAGCTCGGGATCTAAAACTAAATCGTTATGTGGCAGTTAAAGTGCTTCGTGAAGAGTATACTGAAAACGAACAGTTTATAAAAAAATTTGATCGGGAATCTCAGGCGGTAGCCTGTTTATCCCATCCCAATATAGTCGGTGTTTATGATGTTGGCGTCCAGGATAATATTTACTACATTATTATGGAATACGTTGATGGGATTACCCTGAAACAATATTTAATGCGAAAAGGGCGTTTGGACTATACCGAAGCAACCCGGTTTGTAATGGATATTTCCAATGCATTGCGCTGTGCTCACGAGAACAAAATCATTCATCGGGATATTAAACCTCATAATATTCTGTTAACTCGGGATCTGGTTCCCAAAGTTGCCGATTTTGGAATCGCTCGGGCGATTACCAGTTCGACGGTGACGATGACCAATCAAACCATGGGTTCGGTTCATTATATATCTCCGGAACAAGCCAAGGGCGGCTTTGTGGATGAACGCTCAGATCTTTATTCCCTGGGTATTTTATACTATGAATTATTAACGGGTAAGCTGCCCTTTGATGAAGAAAATACGGTGACAATTGCAATTAAGCACATCCAGGAAGAGATTGTCCCACCAAAATTATTGGAACCCAAAATACCAGAACGGGTCAATCAGATTGTCGTGAAACTGACTCAAAAGAAGCCCGACGAACGGTATCAGAATACTGACGAACTGATGGAAGATCTTGAGTCGGTATTGGAAAATATGAGTTTTGGAGCAGGTGACGGCAATCACCTCGGTAATGATACACACATTATCCGGGAGGGGCTTTTTCATGTTGAAAACACCGGTAGCCATGCAACGGTTCAGCCTGAAGAAGAAGATGATGATGACTATTATTATGAAACGCCAAAAGAAACGGCTGCCAGAAAGAAGAAACGTAAGATCATTCTGATTTCGGTTTTTGCAGCCGTAGCGATCATTGCTATGGGCGTTATGGCCTTTGCCTTCTTTTCAGGAAAGACGGTTGAGGTTCCAGACATAAAAGGCAAAACAACAGACGAGGCAAAAACGGCACTGGAAAAATTGGATCTGGTTTTGGAAGTTGAAAAAGAAGTTTATAACGCCGATGTCGAAGCGGGGCTAATCATTACTCAAAACCCGGAAAGCGGCAAGGAATTACAAAGTGGGAAGACCGTTAAGGTTACTGTCAGTAAAGGCGTAAAGACCGGAACGATCCCATCAGTTATTGGACTAAGTGAAACCGAAGCAGTAAAAGCGATCGAAGCGGCTAATTTTGTGGTCGGTGAAATAAAGCGTGAATACAACAGTAACTATAATGCTGAGATTGTCTTCCAAATGAATCCCAATGGCAACACAACGGCCAATGAAGGAACTAAAGTGACAATATATGTAAGCAAGGGTGAGGATCTGGTTACAGTACCCAGCGTTGTCGGTCAGACCGAAGCGGATGCCAAAAGCACCATCACAAATGCGGGGTTGACTGTTGGAACGATTACCCATGAAACCAGTACCGATTATGCTAAAGGCATGGTTATGAAACAGTCTCCTACTGATGGAAATCAAGTTTCGAAAGGCTCAGAAATAGCGATCGTGGTGAGTAGCGGTAAGGTCTCTACTCAGAAATTGACGATTGATTTAAGTGAATATATCCAAACCACACCGGCAAAATCAGTCAAGGTTAAGGTTGTATTAACTGCAGCAGATAAAACTGAGACAGTGATTTACGAGGGAACAAATATGTCAGACGATGTTTTTTCAGTTAATGTTGAGGGCGTTGGTCGAGAAACCTATGAAGTGTTTATCGATGGATCCAGTGTTGGGACAGGCTACATTGACTTTTGATTCGATGTGACTGCTAAAGACGTGTTTTTATAGTATTTACGGGTTTATACAACAATTAAGCATTCAATTCGTACATTTCAATGAAAGGTTCGACAAAAACGATGTTTCAATTGGTTGTAGAAACCCGTATTTAATTTAAAAAAGTGTGATGAGTACACAAAGTAAGTGTGAAAAAGGAGGGGTGATATTGATAGTTAACGAACAGGAAATTGGCAAAATAATCAAGGGAATCGGTGGATTTTATTATGTGAAAGCTGATAAAAGCCATGACATATTGGAGTGCAAGGCGAGAGGTGTATTACGGCATCAGAAAATCATTCCTACCGTTGGCGATGAGGTGATGATTCAATCAGATAATCCCGGGGAATGGATGATTGAGTCGATTAAGCCCCGAAAAAACATTTTTGTAAGACCGCCAGTGGCTAATGTTGATATTGGCCTTATTGTTTTCTCGATGACTAATCCAAAACCGAACCTACTCTTGCTTGACATGCTTTTAATCAGTTCAGAGATACAAAATGTAAAGCCGGTTGTCTGCTTCACAAAACGAGATTTAACAACGACTGAAGAGGAACTGGCGATAAAGGCAATCTACGAGAAAACCCCCTATCAGTTGTTTTTTTTCAGTAAAAACGATACGGATACCTTGGATAGGATTATTGCAGAAATAGGTGGAAAAACAGCATTTATGGCTGGCCCTTCGGGTGTTGGAAAGTCGACGATGGCAAATTATTTATGTGCTGATCAAACGATGGAAACTGGGGCTTTAAGCCAAAAATTAAAACGAGGAAAACATACAACCCGACATGTCGAGCTTCTGGAAACTAAGAATGGGGGTTATTTATTGGATACTCCGGGGTTTTCATCCTATCAAATTTCTGAAATGATTAAACCAGAGGAACTGCGGGAATATTTTCCAGAGTTTTCTCAAGGGAAGTGTCGCTTTAAAAGCTGTCTCCATAAGGATGAACCAGGCTGCGATATCAAAAATTCTGTTGAATCAGGAATCATCAGCGTAGCTCGATACGAGCACTATTTAAGTTTACTGGAAGAAATTAAGAAGGATCAATATCGATGAAAGTGATCATTTTTACGAACGGAGAATACAAGAGTAAAGATTTTTATGAGACATATATAAATAAAGTAAAGGCAGACTATCTGATTTGTGCAGATGGCGGTGCAAATTTTGCCAGAGAACTAAAACTAAAGCCAAATATTATTATCGGTGATATGGATTCAATTACCGCCGAAACCAGCGAATATTACAAAGCGGTACAACTTGAGATGTACCCACAAAAAAAGGACGAAACAGACACAGAACTGGCAATCATGCATGCGATCAAACGTGGCGCAGATAAAGTGATTGTGCTTGGTGGTTTGGGATCCCGGATGGATCATAGTATTGCAAATATCTATTTACTGAAACGTTTCACGGATGTTAACATCGAAGCTGAGATTGTAAATGAAAATAATCAAATCAGATTACTTGGAAAAACAACAGAATTGAGCTTTCCAATTGGCACGATTGTATCGATTTTGCCGATTGGTGAAAATGTTACGGGATTGACGATTACCGGATTTGAATATCCGATTTCAGCAGGGGAAATGAGTGTAGATAAGCCATATGGGATTAGTAATGTTGTTAATAAAAAGACTCAGCGCATTTCTTTTGAGAAAGGGCTGTTGATGGTCATTGTTGCAGCGGACTAATTTATGGTGCAAAGGGAAATAATTTGAGTGCGTCGGTGTGGTGAGTATCAGACAACAGCCAGACGAGCAAAAACCTGTCTGGCATATTGTTTTGACACAAGAAAAAAGAGTCTGTAAAGACTCTTGAACAATGGTTCCGAAGAAATAAGAGACTAGGCTCTTTCGACTTTACCGGATCTCAGACAACGTGTACAAACACTAATTCGTTGTGGTGTGCCTTCAATTACAACTTTTACTCTTTGTAAATTGGGTTTCCAAACTCGTTTATTGTGTTTATTTGAATGACTAACCTGGTTGCCACTTACAACGGTTTTTTTACATACAAAACATTCTTTAGCCATGACATAACCTCCCTTACGCTTACCTTTTATAAAACAAGGTGTATTATATCATAAAAATTAAAAATAATGCAATAGAAATTTTGACTTAAGTCGAATTATTATGTAAAATAGAGAGATAATAATAGAAGGAGCAATTCGATGAAAACAAATAATGAGTTAGGATATATTGATATTACCCGAAAAGCAATTGCGGATATCGCTGGAAACGCAGCCATGGAATGCTATGGTCTGGTGGGGATGGCTCATAAACGGGGAAAAGATGGTTTGATTGAGATTCTCTCAGGTGACCAGGCGAACAAAGGTGTTGGTGTAATCATCGAAGATGATCGATTAGTGATTGATCTTTATGTTATTGTAGAGTATGCCATTAAAATTTCAGTTGTTGCTGAAAACATCATATCTAATGTAAAATATCGGGTGGAAAAAGAAACCGGTTTAAAAGTCAAACGCATTTCTGTAAATGTTGTAAGCGTGCGTGTGTAAATGGAGGACAGAATGAAAACCCAGACAATAGACGGTGAAATGCTCATAAAAATGTTTCGTTATGGGGCGAAAAATCTTGAAATAAATAAACGAATTGTTGATGAACTCAATGTATTTCCAGTGCCGGATGGCGATACAGGAACCAATATGTCACTTACCTTTAATCATTCTGTTTCAGAGTTTGACAAGATTGAAAAAGTGAATGTCTACAGTGTAGCCAAATCGGCTTCATCGGGGGCTTTAATTGGGGCTCGGGGAAATTCGGGTGTTATCCTCTCGCAGTTGCTAAGAGGTTTTGCTGAAGGTTGTAAAACCCAGGAAGATCTGGATATTGTTTCATTGGCGGGGGCTTTAAAGTTGGCGGCTGATGTGGCCTATAAGGCGGTAATGAAACCCACGGAAGGGACAATTCTCACCGTAGCCCGGGAAATGGGTGAGTTCGCCATGGCGAAATACGAAGCTTATGACAACTTGGAAAGCTTTATCGCAGATGTTATTCATCATGGTCGGGTTACTCTGGATAAAACTCCGGATATGCTTCCAGTGTTAAAAGAAGCTGGTGTGGTTGATGCTGGCGGCCAAGGGCTGATTTGTATTGTCGAAGGTGCTCTCAAGGCACTTCTAAACGAAGAATTAGGTGTGGAACTGGAGATCAAGCCAAGCAATCTGGATAAGTTTGTGGATGACTCCCACATGAAGCCGGAAGATATTACATTCGGTTATTGCACAGAGTTTATTATCCAGGGAGCTGCAGAAATAGATGAAAGCGATTTGAGAGCATATCTGAATACACTTGGTGACAGCGTGGTTGTTGTTAAGGATGATGCCATCATCAAGGTTCACTTACACACGGATAACCCAGGTCTGGCATTGGAACGGGCGGGCAGTCTTGGAAGCCTGATTCGGATTAAAATTGATAACATGCGCGAGCAGTTTGCCGCCAAGGGAAGCAAACCGGATGAAGCACAGATACCCTATGGTTTTATCGCTGTTTCTCCGGGTGATGGATTAACTAAAATATTCAAAGATCTTGGTGTGACCCGGGTTATTTCAGGAGGTCAGACGATGAATCCCAGTACTCAGGATTTTTTGAATGAAGTGGATAAATTAAATGCTGAAACCATTTTTATTTTCCCCAACAACAGCAATATTATTATGGCGGCTAAGCAGGCCAGTGAAATTTCAGATAAACAGGTTCACGTAATTGCCGCTAAAAATATTCCTCAATGCATCGCTGCCATGCTGGCATTTTCGCCAGAGACAAGTCCGCAAGAGAATGCAGCAACCATGTCGGAAGCCATTAATCATGTGGTGACCGGAGAAGTCACTTATGCTGTCAGAGACACCAAAATTAATGGTCTTAAAATAAAAAAATCAAATGTAATTGGGATAACCGGAGGGGAAATCAAATTTACAGGAAAGAGTATTAAAGAAGTCACTGAAGAACTGCTAAGCGATATGGTTGATGATGAAAGTGAGCTGATATCAATTTACTATGGAAAGGATGTTTCGGAAGAAGATGCCCACATCCTGGCTGCTGAGCTGGCAGACAGTTTCGAGGAATGTGATGTGGAAATGCATTATGGTGGGCAACCACTATATTATTATATTGTCTCGGTGGAGTAATATCAATTCGCAATTATTTATAAAGTATCACGAGGAAAAGCCATGAAATGGGAAGATTCGCTGGATAAAGTTAAAGGGGTGGGACCCAAACGGAGCGAAGCACTGGCAAAGGTTGGAATCAAGACGGTAGGGAATCTTTTATCTTATTATCCTAAAAAATATATTGACCGTAGCGTTTTTGGGGACCCGGAGCACTTTTTTGAGGATCAGGAAATTTCTCTCAAAGCGACGGTTTTAGATACGGGCCGGGTTCAGCGGATTCGGGGAAATCTTTCGATTTTTTCGTTACCATTGCTATGGGAGAATAAAAAACTGTCGGCGGTATTTTTCAACCAACCCTATTTGAAACATACCTTTCAGGAGAATCAGGACTATTATTTTTATGGCAGGATCAAAAAAGGCTATGGGAGCATAAAGATCACCAATCCTCAATTTGTAAAGGCCAGTAATCCCGGTGTTTTTTTTGAACTGACACCAGTTTACCGAACTATTCAGGGTGTTCCTGGGAGTTTTATCCCGAAAGCACTCAAAGAGATCTTTTGTGATAGTCTGGAGATTCCTGAATCAATGCCGGAAGTGATCCGTTCTGGGGAAAACCTACTTGATATGAAGAGCGCATTAAAAGCAATTCATTTTCCTGACAAGGCAGAAGATGTCATTTTAGGAATTCAACGACTCAAATTCAATGAGGCCTTGAAAATAAACATGGGGATCATGTCCAGTGCCCGGGAAAAAAGATATTCAGAAATTGATATTAATCTGTTTACCGGTTTGGAACCATTTGTAAACAGCTTGCCATACGAATTGACTGCCAGCCAGCGTTTGGTAATCGACGATATGGTTGCCGATTTAAAGAATGGTCAGGTGATGAATCGGCTGGTTCAGGGGGATGTCGGTTCCGGAAAAACAGTAATTGCTGCGATCGCTGCCTGTCTGATGGCGCAAAATGGTTACCAGACGGCTTATATGGCGCCCACCGAAATATTGGCACAGCAGCATGGGCGCAGCTTTAAGGAACTGTTAAAAAATACCGGTGTAACCGTGGCAGTGGTTACTGGTAGTCTCAAAGCCAAAGAAAGACGTGAAATACTAAAACAGGTTGCTCTAGGTCAGGTGTCGGTGATCATCGGTACCCATGCCCTGATTCAGCAATCGGTGGCGTATTACAATCTGGGGCTGGTAATCACGGATGAACAGCATCGTTTTGGGGTTAAACAGCGGAGTCAGTTATCATCAAAGGGTAACCAACCCCACACCATAGTTATGAGTGCGACGCCGATCCCCCGGACATTGGCGTTGATCCTCTATGGTGATTTAGCGGTATCCTATATCGATGAGCTTCCAAAAGGACGGAAACCGATTAAGACTTACTGTTATAATGAAGCATCCCTGCATAAGATCCTGGGTTTTGTTCAGGATGAAATGTCAAAGGGACGGCAGTCTTTTGTGATATGCCCTTTTATTGAGGCTTCGGAAGAACTGGAAGCAGTTCGGGATACAGAGTCTGTATATTTGGAATTACTGCAAGAAATTGATCCCAAATATCGGATGGCATGCCTCCACGGTCGTCTCAAAAGCGAAGAAAAAGAATCAATCATTCAGGCATTCAACCAGGGCAGGATTGATTGTCTGGTGGCAACCAGTATTATCGAGGTTGGCATCGATGTTCCTAATGTCAGCACAATGGTGATTCTCAGTGCTGAACGATTTGGATTATCTCAGCTTCATCAGCTGCGGGGCCGGGTGGGACGCGGAAATCATCAGTCGTATTGTTTTCTGGTTACCAATTCTAAAAGCGACGATACATTGGCCCGAATGAAGGTGATTGTCAATAATCGCAACGGCCGAAAGATTGCGGATGAAGATTTCAAGTTAAGAGGGCCGGGTGACTATTTTGGATTTAAACAGCATGGCTTGCCAAAACTCGGCTTGCTTAATCCCACTGAAGAATTGGCCCTGATAAAGCGAACCAAGGAAATTGCTGAGGTCATTTTTGAATCCCACAATCAGGAAATGATGACATTTAAAAACGACGTGCTGAAGTCATTTTATATTGATATAGCAGATATATCATTAACTTAGGAGGCAAAATGCGAATAATTGCCGGCGAAAAACGCGGTAAGAAATTAACAACCATCAGTGGGGACAGAATTAGACCAACAGCTGACAAAATCAAAGGGGCCGTTTTTAACAGTCTTCAGAATGAGGTGCGGGAGGCAGCGGTTTTTATTGACTTGTTTTCGGGCACGGGGGCGATGGGCCTGGAAGCACTGAGCCGGGGTGTGGAGTCGGCGTACTTTTTTGATCTCTCCAGTGAGAGCATACAAATAACATCAAAAAATATTCAGTTGCTGGGATATGAGAAGCGTGCCCGGGTCTTTAATCAGTCGGCACAAAGTGGGGTGGAAATGCTGGCGCGGAATAAGATTCTGTGCGACATTATCTTTGTGGATCCACCGTATTGTCAGGTTGATGAGATTTATCACTTGCTGGAAATGATCTCTGAAAAAGAAATTCTTTCTGAAAAAGGAAAATTAGTGATTGAAACAGAAAAATCTGTTATAATGCCATTAGTAAAAAATAAGTTGACGTGTTACAAGTCAAAAAAATACGGTATCACGACAATTAGTTATTATTCTAGGGAGAATTATGAGCACAAAAATTGCAGTTTACCCCGGGAGTTTTGATCCCATAACCAAAGGTCATCTCGACATGATTGAACGAGCTACAAAAATATTTGATAAAGTGATAGTTTGTGTGATGATTAACAGCAGCAAAAACTATCTTTTTAACTGTGAGGAGCGGGTGGCGCTAATTAAAGATTGTCTTGACGGCATCGAAAACGTTGAGGTTGATTTCTATGATGGGCTCTTGATTGATTATGTCAGAATGCGAAACACCAATATTATTGTCAAGGGGCTTCGGGCTTTTTTGGATTTTGAATATGAATTTCAAATGGCATTGACCAATAAGCATCTTGATAATGAGATTGAAACTTTTTTTATGATAACGAGCAATAAGCATTCATATTTAAGCTCGACTTTAGTAAAAGAACTTGTTAAATATCAGGGAGACGTGTCCGATTTTCTCCCCCAAAACGTTGAAAAAGCGATACAAAAGAAGTATGAGGAAGGATGTATGAAATGAGGGTACTTGACTTATTAGCAGAATTAGAAGAAGTCGTGGAAAAAGGAAACACGCTTCCCTTTTCATCTAAAGCGTTAGTAAATCCTGAAGAAGTAATAGAGATTATTGATGAAATAAGAGATTCATTGCCAGAAGAATTGGCAGAGGCAAAAAAAATCGTAGCAGAGCGTAAAAAGATTATTTTTGCAGCCCAAAGTGAAGCGGATCATATTAAAGCGGAGGCTGAAAAAAGATTAAGAGAATTGATTGATACGAATGAGATAACGAAAACAGCTACAGCCAATGCCAATGAAATTATGAGAAATGCGAATATGAGTGCAAAGGCTTTAAAAACTGGAACACAAAACTATGCTGACAAACTGCTTTATAGTTTTCAGATACAGTTAAAAGAAATGAACGATCAAATTGAACAGAATCGACGAGAATTAAAAAACATGAAATAATTGGCAAGGCAAGGGTTGTGTGATGAACACGGCCTTTTTTGTGCCTGGCTACTAAATAAATGAGGTAAAGAAAATGATAGAAATAGGAAAAGTACAAACATTGACCATCGAACGGATAACACCCATTGGAGCATATCTTTCAGATGGATTTGATACAACGGATGTCGTCTTGCTGCCAGAAAAAGAAGTGCCAAAGAACAGCCGGGCTGGGGATCAGATCGATGTATTTATCTACCGGGATTCAAAGGATCGGCTGATATCGACAACCCGGGAACCCAAGATTCAAATAGGTGAATTCGCAGCACTTAAGGTCGCAGATATTACCAAAGTTGGCGCTTTTCTGGATTGGGGTCTGGAAAAAGATCTGTTATTGCCATACAATGAGCAAACGGTCAAGGTTCAAAAAGGCCGGGATTATCTGGTTAATCTGTATACCGATAAAAGTGATCGCTTATGTGCAACGATGAAAATTTATCCGCTACTGAAAGTTGATGCACCTTACAAGGTAGGCGATTGGATTGAAGGCTATGTTTATCAGATCAATCCAGAAATAGGCGCCTTTGTGGCCATCGATAATTTATATCATGGGCTGATATTAATAAAGGATGCAAACTCAGACATTCATTGCGGGGAAAAAGTTCACGCCCGCGTTTCTGAAATTCGAAATGACGGAAAGCTGGTTTTGAGCCCCAATAAAAAAGCCTATAAAGAAATTCCAAAAGATGCTGTTGCCATTCTCACAAAATTAAATGAAAGTCAAGGTTTCTTACCGTATAATGATAAAACCGATGCGTATCTAATAAAAAAAGAATTTAATATGAGTAAGAGTTCTTTTAAACGAGCAGTGGGTAAATTATTAAAAGAGAAAAAAATCAAAATAACGGAAAGAGGCATTGAGAAAAATGGAAAATAAAAAATCCCGGGTTGTTATTATGGGCTGCGAATCCTATGATAACGAACTGGTTTATGAAAAACTGAAAGCTGCCATTGAACTTCTCGGCGGAATCGGACAATTTGTAAACGAACAGGAGCGGATTTTACTCAAACCCAATTTACTAAGAGGAAAAACCCCGGATGCTGCTATAACCACCCATCCGGCGGTATTTGAAGCAATGATCCGACTACTCAAAGAAGCAAATTGTAACCGCATTTCCTTTGGTGATTCACCTGGCTTCGGCGCTCCCGGGGGGGCAGCGAAAGAGAGTGGTCTCGCCGCTATCGCAGCAAATTATGAAATACCATTAAAAGAATTTAGTCATGGACAGCTAATGGATTTTTTGCTGGGTATCGGAACTAAGAAATTTGAAATCGCCCAGGGTGTTTTGGAAAGTGATGCAATCATTAGCCTTCCGAAAATGAAGACGCATGGGTTAACCCGGATTACTGGGGCTATCAAAAATCAATTCGGCTGCGTATATGGTTTAAACAAAGGCATGTCACATGCACACTATCCGAATGTCCAAAGTTTTTCAAAAATGCTGGTGGATTTAAACCGGTATCTGATTCCCAAATTACGACTTTTTGTTATGGATGGAATTGTTGCAATGGAGGGAAATGGACCGGCCTCGGGTAATCCAGTGCCAATGAAGGTATTGCTGGTATCAGACGACCCAGTGGCCCTGGATGCGACTTTTGCCAGAATGATTAATCTCGATCCGACCTATATACCGACCATTACTTATGGAGAAGAAATGGAACTGGGATATTGGAGTGAAGAAAATATTGAAATTCTGGGAGAACCATTTGAACAGTTTTACAATCCTGAATTCGATGTAGTTCGGATTCCTGTCAGTGAAGGAGAGCCTTCGACCCTTTCGGTATTAAAGCCGATTCAGGATTTCATCATACAAAAGCCAGTCGTTGATAAAGAAAAATGCATCGGTTGTGGGATTTGTGAAGCGAGTTGTCCGGTTGAGAAAAAAGCCATCCGGATTGTGGAGCGAAAGCGCAGAAAATATCCTTTATATTTTTATAATCGCTGCATTCGTTGCTATTGCTGTCAGGAAATGTGTCCGGTAGGCGCTATTTCTGTTAAAACCCCGTTATTGGGAAAGATGACCATTTATAAAAATAATTAATGTATCGATACGTTCATACAAAAATATTTTCTTCATGTGAGAAAAAAGACATTGACAAAATGTCTAAATTTTAATAAGATAATCGGAAATACTTAAAAAGGGAGTGATTCCACTGTTAGCATCAAAATTAATTTTAAAATGTCTTGAACGAGAAAATGTTGAGTTTGTGTTTGGTTATCCCGGAGGTGCCCTCCTGCCTCTCTATGAAGCATTTAGAACATCTCCAATCAAACATATTTTAGTGCGAAACGAACAGACAGCGCCGCATTATGCGAGTGGATATGCCAGAGAATCTGGGCGTGTCGGTGTATGTTTGGCAACATCAGGTCCTGGGGCAACCAATTTAGTAACCGGTATTGCAACCGCTTACCTTGATTCGATTCCCATTGTTGCCATTACCGGTCAAGTGGATCGGGCCCTCATCGGAACAGATGCCTTCCAGGAGGCAGATATCACCGGTGCAACCGCTCCCTTTACAAAACATAGTTATTTGGTTCAAAATGCTGCGGATATCCCCAGAATCATTCGAGAGGCTTTTCATATTGCTTCGACAGGCCGACCAGGACCGGTTCTCATCGATATTCCCCGAGATGTTCAACTGGAGAATGTCAAAACCGGACTCACCTATGACAAAATTGACATTATGGGGTACAAGCCGAATCTCAATGGTCACAGTGGACAAATTAAGCGGGCAATAAAAAAGATAAAAGAAGCGACAAAGCCGGTTATTTATGCTGGTGGTGGCGTTGTTCTGGGAAATGCAGAAACAGAACTACTAGCCTTTGCAGAAAAGAACAATATACCCGTAATTACTTCGCTAATGGGGATTGGTGGGTTTCCAGAAGATCATCCGTTATATTGCGGAATCGTTGGTAGCCACGGCTATAAGTATTCCAATGTGGTAATGAATGGTGCCGATTTAATCATCAATATTGGGGCACGAATGTCGAATCGCGCGACATCGCAGTTGACAAAATTTGAAAAGGATACTGATTTTGTTCATATTGATATCGACCCGGCAGAAATTGGAAAAAATATGGAAACAAATATCCCGATTGTTGGAGATGCCAAAACGGTATTATCCGAACTGGTACAAAAGGATACCGTTGGTGACCATGCTGGTTGGTTGGCTGAAATTGAAACAATTCGCAGCGAGAACCCGCTGGTTTACGATGCTGATCCGCCATGTAGCGATTTGATTAACCCGAAGATTTTGTTTAAAGATATGTCGGAAATGACTTCAGATAATGCTACGGTAGTGGGTGACGTCGGACTTAACCAAATTTGGTCTGCTCTGTATTATCGGATTATTAAAAACCGCAGATACTATACTTCTGGTGGGTTGGGAACCATGGGCTATAGTATCCCGGCTGCCTGCGGCATCCGCTTTTGCAACCTTGGACAAACCTAAGGAAATATTTATCGTCTGTGGAGATGGCAGTTTCCAGATGAGTATGGGTGAACTGGGAGTAATAGCCGAACATCAGCTGAATGTCAATATTATTCTGATTACCAATACAAAGTTGGGAATGGTGCGACAGCTGCAGTTTGATAACTATGGTAAAGGTCATTATAGTGGAACGGATATTAATTTCGATATTGATTTTATGAAACTGGCCGAAGCCTATGGCATTAAAAGTTTTAAGGTTGATAAAAACGCTGACTTTAACAAGGTGCTCCCGGAAGTAATCAAGCATCAGGGTCCAACCTTGATTCAATGTCAGGTTCATCCTGATTTCATAAGGATATAGGGAGAGTGACAATGGAGAAAAAAACCTGTTTATCATTATTGGTAGAAAATAATTTTGGTGTCTTAAGCCGCATTTCAGGTCTCTTTGCGAGACGTGGTTATAATATTGACAGTCTAACAGTCGGAACCACCGAAAATGCTGAACTTTCCCGGATTACCATTACGGTGACCGGAGATGATCAAATTTTAACGCAAATAAAAAAGCAATTAAACAAACTCATTGATGTAATTACCGTTATTGAGCTAAAACCAGATGAAGCTATTATCAGAGAGTTGGTTTTTATTAAGGTGAAGGCTGATGACACGACCCGATCTCAAATTGTCGAAATTGCCAATATGTTCCGGGCTAATATCGTCGATGTTGCCAGAGAAAGTTTGGTTATTGAAATTACCGGCACCCGCTATAAAATCGAAGGCTTTTTTGAAATGGTTGAACCCTATGGGATTTTAGAATTTGTCCGATCTGGTGATACCGGTTTACAACGGGGCGGGAAAATATTATCCCATTAATAAAAATCATAATAATTATGAACAAAACATGCTATCGAACCGCTGGAATTAATTTCAGCGGTTCGTAACCGTTCTGGTTCTTTTGTTTTTTTGTTATTTTACTTAAATTATGAAAAAATATACAATTTTTTATGTGTCAAAAAGTGTATAATTATGAAGACTATCAATTACTGAAATAATTCATTAGCCGAATTTGAAAGGAGTTTATTATATGAGTCATGAAATAAACGAACATGAGCATAATTGTGGATGCGGCTGTCACGGGGAAAAAACAAATCCCTTCACTGAACTAAACCCAGTGTTGGATCGTTATGCTGATATTCCCGGAAGTCTGATTTCGATCCTACAAAAAGCTCAGGAACTTTATGGTTTTTTATCGGTGGAGCTGATGCGTCATATCGCAGCCGAAACCCACATAAGTATTGCCAAGGTTTACGGGGTGGCCACCTTTTACACCCAGTTCCGTTTCGAGCCGGTCGGGAAATACCTGATCATGCTGTGTCAGGGGACTGCCTGTCATGTCAACGGCTCCAAACTGGTGGAAGAAGCGGTGATGGACTATCTCAAGATTAAGGAAGGCGAAACCACCGCCGATGGTCTGTTTACCCTGAACAACGTGGCCTGTCTGGGGTGTTGCAGTTTATCTCCTGTAATGATGATCAACGACGATACCTATGGTCAGCTGACCAAAGAAAAGGCCACTCATATTCTGGCCGAGTTAAAAGAAAAAGCCAGTAATGAAGGGACTGATTCAGAGACCAGCATCCAGGAGGTGACGGCATGAAAATTATTATCGGATCAGGCAGCTGCGGCATTGCCGCCGGCGCCCACAAGGTACAGAGCGCATTTGAAACCATCATCACCGAAAAGGGTCTGGAGCTGTCCGTTGAACAAACCGGATGTATCGGCACCTGTTACCTGGAACCCATTGTTGACGTGGTTGACGATGCTGGCAACAAGGTGACCTTTGTCAACGTCACCACCGACGATGCCCGGCGGATTATTGACGACTACGTGGTTGCCCAAAAAGAACTGACGGATTTACAGATCTCTCAGGATGACCTGACCATGATTGGCAAACAGAAACGGATTGTGCTGCGCAACTCCGGGATCATCGATCCCGAACGGATTGACGACTATCTGGCCGTTGACGGCTACCTGGCCGCCCGGAAATGTCTGACCGAGCTGACCCCGGAAGCCATCATCGAAACCGTCAAGATTGCCGGTTTAAAGGGCCGGGGCGGGGCCGGTTTCCCCACCTGGTTCAAATGGGACGCCGCCCGGAAATCCCCCGGAACCACCAAATATATGGTCTGTAACGCCGATGAAGGCGACCCCGGCGCCTTTATGGATCGGTCCGTGCTTGAAAGCGATCCCCATGCTTTGATTGAAGGGATGTTAATCGGGGCCAAAGCCATCGGTGCCAGCGAAGGCGTTGTTTACGTACGGGCCGAATATCCCCTGGCCATTGTCCGTTTGCAGAAGGCCATCGACCAGGCCCGGGAAAAAGGCTATCTCGGCTTAAATATCTTCGACACAGGGTTCGACTTCGACCTGCGGATCAAAGCTGGCGCTGGCGCCTTTGTCTGCGGCGAAGAAACCGCCCTGATCGCCTCACTGGAAGGGGAACGGGGCATGCCCCGTTTAAAACCACCCTTTCCGGCCCAGAAAGGCTACTGGAACAAACCCACCAACATCAACAACGTCGAAACTTTTGCCAATGTGCCCTGGATCTTCCGTAACGGCGGCGACGCCTATGCCGCTCTGGGCACCAGAGAGAGCAAAGGCACCAAAGTTTTCGCCCTGACCGGCAAGGTCAGAAAAGGCGGTCTGGTGGAGATCCCCATGGGATTGACATTAAGAGATGTTATTTTTGATATCGGTGGTGGAATTAAACAGGATAAAGCCTTTAAAGCCGTGCAAATGGGGGGGCCCTCCGGCGGATGTATCCCCGCCAGTTTACTCGATACCCAGATCGACTACGCTGAAATCACCAAAACTGGTGCCATCATGGGCTCCGGCGGGATGGTGGTCATGGACGAAACCACCTGTATGGTGGACATGGCCCGATTCTTCCTCGATTTTACCTGTAAAGAATCCTGCGGCAAATGTACCTACTGTCGGGTGGGTACCACGCGGATGCTGGAAATCCTCAACCGGATTACTGCAGGTGAAGGAAGAGACGGCGACATCGAATTGCTCGAAGAACTCTGTTACAAGATCAAAGACGGTTCCCTGTGCGGCCTCGGTCAGACCGCCCCCAACCCGGTGCTGACCACCATCAAATATTTCCGTAACGAATACGAAGATCATATTTACAATAAAAAGTGTACCGCCAGAAGCTGCAAGCCGCTGTTAACCTACACCATTGATAAAGACAAATGCGTCGGCTGCGGTGCCTGTAAAAAGAACTGTCCCGTAGATGCGATTAGCGGCGAAAAGAAGCAGATCCATGAGATCAATCAGGACCTCTGTATCAAGTGCGGCAAATGCTTCACTGTCTGTAAATTTGATTCCGTCATCATTGACTAGAAAGGAGTGGGAGAATGAAAAAATTTAAACTGAACATCGATGGAAAAGAAGTCACCGGCATTCCCGGACAAACCATTTTAGACGTCGCCCGGGAAAATGCAATTGATATTCCCACCCTGTGCTATGACGACCGCCTGGAGATCTACGGTTCCTGCGGCCTCTGTGTGGTGGAAGTCCAGGGGATTCCCAAAATCCTGAAAGCCTGCGCCACTGAAATCAGCGACAACATGGTGGTGAGCACCCGGACCCCCCGGGTCATTGAATCCCGCAAAACCAACCTGGAGCTGCTGCTTTCAAAACATATCGGCGACTGCGTCGCCCCCTGTAAGCGGGCCTGTCCCGGCACCACCGACTGTCAGGGTTACGTCGGCCTAATTGCCAACGGCGAATTTTCCGAAGCTTTAAAACTGATCAAAGAACAATTACCCTTGCCCGGAGCCATTGGCCGGGTCTGCCCCCACCCCTGTGAAACCGCCTGTCGCCGGGGGGAAGTCGATGAGCCCATCTCGATTGCCTGGCTCAAACGTTTTGCCTCTGACTTTGATATGACCCATGCGATGTTTGTACCGGAAATTGCCAAAGACACTGGAAAATCCATCGGGATTATCGGCGGCGGCCCCGGCGGACTCACCGCTGCCTATTACCTGATCCAGTCCGGTCATGCCGTGACCATTTATGACGCCATGCCCAAAATGGGTGGGATGCTGCGTTACGGGATTCCTGAATACCGACTGCCCAAAGGCGTGGTTGACGAAGAAGTGGGACTGATCGAAGACATGGGGGTGGTCTTTAAAAACAACACCCGGGTCGGTACCGATATCCCCTTTGACACCATCCGTAACAGCCATGACGCCGTCTACGTCGCATTAGGCGCCTGGACCAGTTCCGGACTAAGATGCGAAGGTATCGACGCTACCGGTGTCATCGGCGGAATTGAACTGCTGCGGCAGGTGGCCAATAACGAACCCATCGTTCTCGGTAAAAAAGTCGCCATTGTCGGCGGCGGCAACACCGCCATGGATGCCTGCCGGACTGCCATCCGTTTAGGCGCCAAGGAAGTCTATAATATCTACCGCCGCACCAAAGCCGAAATGCCGGCCGAAGCAATCGAGATCATCGAAGCCGAAGAAGAAGGGGTGATCTTTAAAAATCTGACCAACCCCATTGAAGTCATCAAAGGCGATGACGGCCAGATTGTTAAAATCCGGCTTCAGAAAATGGCCCTTGGCGAGCCCGATGCCAGCGGCCGCAGCCCGATCCCGATTCCCGGCGAAGAAGAGATTCTTGACATTGATACCCTGATTCTGGCCATTGGCCAGGGCATCAACCCGGATGGGATTGGCGGCGAAAATGGCCTGACGCTGACCAAATGGAATACCGTGCTGGCCGATGAACAGACCTTCCGCACCAATCTGGAGGGCGTTTTTGCCGGTGGTGACTGCATCAACAGCGGCGCTTCCATTGTCATCAAAGCCGTTGGCGATGCCAAAAAAGCCGTGCCCTTTATTGAAGGCTACTTAAACGGTGAAACCATTGCCTACCATGAACCCTATTATGTTACCCGGGAAGTCGTCGATCAGGATTACCTCGAAAGCATCAAGAAAAATAAACGGCCGGCAATGACTCATCTGGCACCGGAAGAACGCAACGACAACTTCCTCGAAGTCGTCGAAGGCTATACCCCACTCCAGGCCGTGGAAGAAGCCAAACGGTGCCTCGAGTGCGGCTGCCAGGATTATTTTGAGTGTAAGCTGGTGGCCTATGCCAACGAATATGCGGTCAAACCCGACCGCTTCAAAGGAAAGAATCCGGAAGCAAAAATTCAGGACGACCACCCCTTTGTCATCCGGGATAACAGCAAGTGCATCACCTGTGGTCTCTGCGTCCGGGTCTGCGATGAAATCGTCGGCGTCCAGGCTCTGGGTCTGGTTGATCGGGGCTTTGAAACCATTGTCGAACCAGCCCTGCGCCAACCACTAAAAGACACCGGCTGTGTCAGCTGCGGCCTGTGTATCTCGGTCTGTCCCACCGGCGCCTTAAGAGAAGGTCTCACCGGCATTAAACAGATCCCGCTGGATACTGATAAAACCGAATCCACATGCGGTTACTGCTCTGCCGGTTGCCAGATTATTATTGAATCCAAGGGTGATACCATTATTAAAGCGATTCCCCGGAAAAACCATCAGGAGATCAACCAGGGGGTCATGTGCGGTCGGGGGCGCTTCGGCACCAACCTGGTGCAGTGGGGCGATCGCATCACCACTCCGCTGATTCGCAACAAACAAGGCGAGCTTATCGAAGCCACCTGGTATGATGCCCTGGTTGCCATTGCCAAAAAATCCCAGAGTATTGCCGCCCGCTATGGTGCTAATGCTGTGAAGATGGGGATTTCACCCAAATATACCAACGAAGAAATCCATACCTTCACCCGGCTGGCGGCAGTGCTCCGGGCGGAAACCTTCAGTTTCAGCAACCGTCATGATGGTGCGAAAGACGTTCTCAAGAGTGATTATCAGATCCGGGATATGAACGCCATTGTGACCGCCGATACCATTCTGGTCCTGGGTATGCTGCCGGTCAACAACCCGATTGTCAAGTATAAGCTCACCCAGGCATCAAAAAACGGCGCCAGTATTTTTGTCATCAACCATCTGGAAAGCGGTTATGATCACATCGCCGATGAGTTTATCACCGAATGCGAGGATCTGGAGTTTTTGGGAGAAATTACCAAGTATGTGCTGGAAAACGGAACCATCAACACTGATCTCAACAATCTGGAGCAGTTAAAAGCATCCCTGGAAGACTTTGACATCGGTGACGAAGCCCAGATTATCGGCGAAGGTCTGGTCAATGCCAAAAACCTGGTGGTGGTACTGGGTGATAAGTATATCACGGAAGAAGCATCTGCTTTGGTCGGCGATATACTGGCGCTATTGGGCAAAACAGACGGCAGACGCAGCGGTATCTTCAGAGTGGCTGTTAAGAACAACAGCCGGGGACTCACTGCCCTTGGGGTGACCAATACCCCGGAAGTTCTGGCCGATGCCAAAGCGCTGCTGCTTTTTGGTGAAGATCCCAATGCTGACTTAAGTGGCTATGACTTTTTAATGGTGCAGGATACTCATCTGACAGATGCCGCTCAGAAAGCTGACGTGGTGCTGCCAGCCCTGGCCTTCCC
This sequence comes from Acetobacterium wieringae, assembly GCF_023700225.1. Classification (NCBI taxonomy): domain Bacteria; kingdom Bacillati; phylum Bacillota; class Clostridia; order Eubacteriales; family Eubacteriaceae; genus Acetobacterium; species Acetobacterium wieringae. Next base: position 2,165,806 of record NZ_CP097897.1, on the reverse strand, counting down.
GGAAGTGAGTGGCACCTTTGTCAATACCGAAGGACGGTTACTAAAAGTAAAAGAAGCTGTGGACAATCCCCTGGAACTGAGTAATCTGAAAATGGCTCAGGCCATCGCGGATATTCTCTCAACCGATCTGGGATCCGCCTGTCCGGGCAAGATTTTAAAAGCCATTGGGGAAACTCATGATGCCTTCAGAAATGTGGGCGTCGGTGAACTGCTCAACGGCCAGCAAACCGAAAGCGGTGAAACCGCCCTTAAACCCTATCAGGAAGGACGTCTCTTTACGGAAATCCCCTATACTGATTATTTGATGAATGAGATTCAGGGCGAACTGAATAAGGTGATTAATCATTAAAATCCCTTTTATTATGAGCTTTTAAAGAATAGATCGTAGAACTCAATAAAATAACTAAAAAATGTCGATAAACTAAAAGTACCGTTTTGATGATCGTTTCAAAACGGTACTTTTTAGATAAAAGATGCAAAATAGAAATGCGGTTTTTGGTGTGTTATTCTTCTTCACAAATCAGTAAAAATATTTCTCGGGCGACCCCAGTTAGATTGGTTTGATCTTCAAAGGATAGGTTTCGGATTTTGGCTACAATGGGATTATTTCCTGAATATAAGGCATCAGCCTTCATTACAACTTGCATTTGCGACGGTGACATATTTGTCAATTGATAAGTAGCCGGATTAAGGGTGATACCAATTCGTTTTTCGTTTTTGATAAACTCCATTCGATTTCCGCAAACAAGACCTTGTTCAAGATAGGTCCATCCTTCACACTGGGCTTTGGCTAAAATTTTCTTCATTGTTGGCAACTCCTATAAAAATTATATTACTTTAGTGAAATTATTGGACATTGTCCAGCTGTCCATGCTGAAATCGGTTGGCAGATCTAGCATAAACCAGAGTTTGAGTAATCCATAAAAACCCAATCAGTAAATAAGGAAAGATGCCAATATTAACTGCAATGGAAATGAGCAGACACAATGTCATAACACCGCAGTAAACAAAATTCATGAGTTGGTAGCAACGATAGGACGCCTTGTAAATCACAAATTTTTCAGCTTCATCACAACTTTTGATCCATTCTTTGTCAAAGTTAAAATCGAGTGGGTTGCCTTTTTTCTCGGGATACAAAACTTTTGTCAATTTTATCGTAAGAACCATCATGATTAAAGCAAACGATGTATTGAGTAAAAATAGAACCAGACCAATAAGTACAGGTTCATTCAGGGCATTAGTAACGGTGATTCCGAAGAGACAAAATCCACTGATCATGGTTGCCGAAATTAGCGGAAGTAAAACACCAAGCTGATGATCAATCTGATCAAAAAGGGCATCATCATTAGGATCTAGACGATTTAATTTATGTTTTACTGAGAAGAAGATAATTAGTATCAGCAATGCGCATAATCCAAAGATAAAGAATTGAATGTATAAATTGTTATGCAAGATCAAATTTTGAAAGTTTAATAAACCGTGGAAGATTGCGGTTTCAAAATGAATAATGAACCAACCCAATAATCCGCCAATCAGTGATGAGACGATGATGGCGATTAAAAATTTTAGTGTCTGTTTTTGTATTTTCATTGTTTACTCCTCTTCATATAAAAATAGTTCTTCAACGGTTGTTCCAAATACTTTAGCGATTCTTAGAGCCAAAATAACAGATGGGGAATAGTCACCCCGTTCAATCAGACTGATTGTTTGTCGGGATGTGCCGACCATTTTTCCCAAATCTGACTGGTTCAGATTATCGCGCGCACGATATTCCTTCAAGCGATTCTTCAATCCCACAATGGCACCTCCAGAGCCCATAATTGTTTTGACAATAATAAATGTCATGATGACAACTATTATTGTCAAAAACAGTATAACTCTGTCAATAATAATTGTCAAGTGAAGCTTTTCAATTTATTCAATGTTCAATCGTCAATACTTTTGGTATAATAACTATATTTGTATTATTGAGAGTAAAGAAAGAGAAAGCGAGATCAAATGAAAAGTATCTTAATCGATGGGAACAGTCTTTTTTACCGAACCTTTTACGCTATCCGGGAAATGTCAAATTCCAAGGGCGTGCCGACAAATGCCATTTATGGTTTTGTTAATATATTAGTTAAAATTCAAGATGAATATAAACCGGATTATTTAGGGATTGCCTTCGACCTTAAGGGGCCAACCTTCAGACATCTGGCTTATGACGACTATAAGGGCGGACGTCTCAATATGCCAGAGCTTCTGGCGGAACAGTTTTCAATTTTAAAAGAGCTACTAAGAAAAATGAACATTGCCATTGTTGAGCTGGAGGGTTATGAAGCTGACGATATTATTGGCACATTGGCTACCATCGGAGCTGAAAAAGGGATCAAAACAGAAATCATCACCGGCGATCGGGATGCTTTTCAGTTAGTGGGGCCGCAAATTAAGGTCTTGTATACTAAAAAAGGAATATCTCAATTGGAAGAAGTTGATGAAGCCTGGGTACAAAATCAGTATGGTTTGACACCCCCGGATCTGATTGATTTAAAAGCGCTGATGGGTGATAAATCGGACAATATTCCCGGAATTGCGGGAATTGGCGAAAAAACAGCGATCAAATTGATTCAGCAATATGGAAATCTGGAAGCGATCTATGATCACATTGACGATCAAAAAGGTAAGCAAAAGGAAAAAATCATCGCTGGAAAAGATGATGCTTTTATGAGTCGGATGTTGGGAACCATAAAACGGGACGTTCCCTGGCAGGGTGACTTTGAAGAACTGAGCTTTCACGATATTTTTAATCCTGAAAGCATTGCATTGCTCAAGGAATTGGAATTTAATACATTATTATCAAAAATAGATGCAACCGATACAGTGGAAACCATCGAAAAATGCCTTGACTTTCGTTGGATAAAAACGGCTGCTGAAATGGATGAATTGTTTAATAAAATGGCAAACGCCGCAGAAGTGATCATATATTATCATCAAGAGGATACCCAGATTTATTTTGCCCTTGGAATTGAAACGAGCTATTACTACCTTAATTCCAGCGGCGGTTGTAAACTTGAAATTTTTTGATAAGCTCAAAAATTTGCCCAATATGAAAACAATCGCACTGGTTAGCCAGGATTTAAAGAACCTGATTCATATTTTTCATAAAAACGGCATTTGTGAAGTTAACGAAGCCTTTGATACCTATATTGCCACCTATCTATTGAGTCCTGGTGATCAGCGCTATGACTTAAAATCTGCCGCCTATCAGTATCTCAATCGAATGATTCTGGATGATGAGGAAATGTTTGGGAAAGGCAAAAAAATGATCAAGGCAGAAGACTTGGACGAACAGCTACTAGCTGACTATATGATCAAAAACTGTGAAACCATCAAAGATTTAAAAGCTGTTCTGGAAAGAGAACTTGAAACAACGGAAATGATGACCTTATTTAAGACCATCGAAATGCCTTTATTGGAAGTGATGGTATCGATGGAGGAACTGGGATTTAAAATTGACTTAAGCCAACTTGAAGTGCTTTCAGGTGAGTTTGAGAGCAAGCTTACCAGTCTCACCAGTGATATCTACGAACTGGCCGAAACGGAAAGTTTTAACATTAACTCTCCCAAACAATTGGGAGAGGTGCTTTTTGAACAGCTAAAACTGCCGATAGTGAAAAAGACCAAAACTGGTTATTCAACCAATATCGAAGTATTGGAGCAACTGATTCATTTTCATCCCATCATTGAAAAAATTATTGAGTATCGGATGCTGTCAAAATTGGATTCGACCTATGGCCGGGGGTTGATGGCTTTTGTAGAACCCAAAACCCAGAAGATTTATTCAACCTTTAACCAGACCGTGGCGGCAACTGGAAGGCTTAGCAGTTCGAACCCTAATCTGCAGAATATTCCGGTAAAAACAGAAATGGGACGAGCGATCAGGCGGGTTTTTGTACCTTCGACGAGTGATCGTATTTTGGTGGATGCCGACTATTCGCAGATTGAGCTCCGGGTTTTAGCCCACCTTTCAGGGGATGAAAACTTGATCGATGCGTTTAGAAAAGAACAGGATATACACACTCGCACCGCCTCTGAAATTTTTGGGATTTCACTGGATGCCGTTACCCGAACCCAGCGTGGCCAGGCCAAGGCCATTAATTTTGGACTGATCTATGGCAAACAGGCTTTTAGTTTGGGGAAAGATCTGGGAATCTCCCGAAATGAGGCGCAAGATTATATCAACCGTTATTTTTCCCGTTATCCCAAAGTTCAGGCTTATATGGATAATGTCAAACAACAGGTTAAAGAAGAAGGTTATGTGACCACCATTTGGGGAAGAAGACGTTACATTCCGGAAATGAACTCCAGAAATGCCATGCTGGTTCAAGCGGGTGAAAGGATGGCCCTAAATACCCCAATTCAGGGGAGTGCAGCGGATATTATCAAGCTTGCCATGATTAAAGTCTATAAACGCCTAAATGCGGAGAATCTAAAAGCACAGCTGATCCTGCAAGTGCATGATGAGTTGATCATTGATACCCCTAAAAATGAATGCGCCCAGGTGGAGGTACTGATTAAAGAAGAAATGGAAGGGGCGGCTCAATTAAGTGTGCCGTTAACGGTGGATGTAAACACCGGGTTGTCCTGGTATGATGTGAAATAGCAGGTGTAGTAATGAGAATCATTGGAATAACAGGTGGAATTGCTTCAGGCAAGTCCACGGTCACAGATATTTTAAAAAAACGCTTTAACTACATTGTCATTGATGCGGATCAATTAGCTCGCCAGGCAGTTGAGCCGGAAAGTCCTGGCCTAAAGAAAATTATAATGGCTTTTGGAGAGACGGTCATTGATGAAAATGGGGAATTAAATCGTAGTATGCTGGGAGAGATTATTGCTAATAATGACCATGCCAGGATAAAACTCAATGCGATGATTCATCCGGAAGTAAAAAAACTCTATGATCAGCAAATCAGCTTTTATCGAAAATCAGGAATTCCGACAGTTTTCTATGATTGTCCCCTGCTTTTCGAAACAAATCTGCAAAATACGGTCGATGAGACGATTTTGGTGGTTGCAGACAAAGAGATTCGCATTGAGCGGATCATGGAGAGAGATAATCTGACCAGGGAGCAGGCAATCAGACGAATTGAGATGCAGATGTCAGATGAAGAAAAAATCGCTCTGGCTGATACAATTATCGAAAATAATGGCAGCATGAATGATCTTTTAATCACAATCAATGTTTATTTTAGTCGAAGAAAGTTATTAGTGAGATAATCTTGCCATAATGAAAAATTCAAAAAAATGTCGATATGTAAAAAAAATAGTTGAAATTATTAAGCCATTCCGTTATAATAAAAAAACAGGGTCAAAACACCTGTTATTATGCGAGGATGGTGGAACTGGCAGACACGCAGGTTTGAGGGATCTGTTGCAGCAATGCAGTGAGGGTTCAAATCCCTTTTCTCGCACCAATTTAAAAACAAAAAGTCGATTGCTTATGCAGTCGACTTTTTTCTTTGGATGACGATTTTGGTCTGATCCGTTGTTGGTTATAATTAAGTAAAAAAATAGGAATTTTTGTTATGATAACTTGGCTGTAAAATATTAATTTAAGCGACAGTGATTATGCGAGGTGAAGAATGAAAAAGAAAATATTATCAGGCGTTTTAGCGATTGTGCTATCGCTGGCAATGGTTAGTCCGGTGTTGGCGGACTCGAAAAGTGCCTGTGTGGCGATTGGTGCAGACAATACTGAAGCCCAACTCAAAACGGTTTATGGTTATTTTGATATTAAACGGGGCGATGTCGAGGAAACGGTGGTAACCAATGCGGATGAACGGGAATATCTGGAAGGTGTTGTATCGCTTGATAAAATTGGGTCTTTGGCCTTATCCAGTGTTTATGTCCAGGAAAAAAGTTCTGGCGGAATCGACCTGGAAACCCACAATATTGATTGGGTCACTGACGAGATGTATAAATCGGCCTTGGGAACGGCGGGAATCAAGAATGCCAAGGTGATTGTTGCAGCCTATACGCCGGTATCCGGAACGGGTGCGTTGACTGGCATCTATAAAGCCTATGAAGCAGCAACCGGTGATAGCCTTGATGAAGCGGCCAAAACAACGGCTGTTGAAGAAGTTGTGGTAGTTGGAGAACTTCAGGATGCCATCGGAGATGATGCGGTTAATATTATCAATAGTTTAAAAGGAGAAATTGCCCAGACCAAAACGATGAATGATGATCAGATTCGAGAACTGATCGTTGAGACGGCAGAAAAATATGATACTGTTTTGGATGACCAGCAAGTTGAAGAAATCTTAGTTTTGGTAAATAAGTTCAATGAACTGAATATGGATCCGGATACATTTATTAAGTTGATGGAGGCAGGCCAGCAAACCCAGGGCTTCTTCCAGCAGGTGCAGAACTTTTTCCAGGAAATTGGCAACTTCTTCACGAACTTAAAATAAGAAACAGAAAAACGAATGCGACCGTAAAACGCCATTGTAATCAAACCGATTAGAATGGCGTTTTTCTTTTTAGTAGAACTAAAAGTCAATAATCGTTTTCAAAATACTATTGACAAAAATAAGGTAAACAGATATCATCGTATCTAAAGAAACAAACTTTATTTCAGATAAAGCTTACTTTATAATAATAAATTATTAACAGCCCATTCAAAGAAGCATGGGTTGCAAGAGGTTACTGTGGAAGGACAATTATGAGATTCGTGCCAATATTTTGTTTACGAGAAGGAATGGTTGTTGCGTCGGATCTGTTTGGGGATCGGGGTGAACTGGTACTTCCGAGAAAAACAGTTTTAAATATAGAATTAATTCATAAAATTCATAAGTTTAAGTGTAATGGTCTCTTTATTGAAGAGGAACAGATCCAGAGCATTCCAATTGTGAAGACGATTGACAGCAGTTTGAGAACGAAGACCGTTAACGGGATCAAAGAGATTTTTATTTGTAAAGAGAATAACCAGCCGGTTCAAAAAGAACAGTTCACTGAGATGGAAGATCAAGTTGAAACAATAGTGGATGTGATCCTTAGGAACAAGGAAATGATGTTAAATATGGTTGATCTGAAAGTTTTCGATGACTATACTTATTTTCATTCAGTGAATGTTGCGGTATTATCCATAGGTCTTGGAACAGCCATGGGCCTTGATAAAACAGATTTATGCAACCTTGGATTTGGAGCATTACTTCATGATATAGGAAAGGTCTTTGTACCAAAAGACATTCTTCATAAGCAAGGTCCCTTGACGGATATTGAGTTTTCTGAAATGAAAAAGCATTCATTTTTAGGGTTTGAATATCTGGCCAGTGAATATGTTGGCAGTGTGGGAGCACAGGCTGGAATTCTGGATCATCACGAGAAGTTCTCGGGCGGAGGATACCCGAACAATGCAAAAGGTGACAAGATCTCGTTATATGGGCGGATTATCTCCATTGCCGATGTTTACGATGCCCTGACTTCAGATCGGCCATACCGAAAAGGGTTATTGCCCTCAGAAGCAATTGAATATATTATGGGTGGGACCGGAAATCTCTTTGACCCGGAGCTGGTGCGGGTGTTTGTTAGAAAAATCGCCCCTTATCCGGTTGGAACAACCGTTAAATTAAGCAATGGATTGTCGGGTATCGTCACAGATAATTTTGAGAGCTTTTGTATGCGCCCGAATATACGAATTTTTAAGAATGGCGATTATGAAATAAAACCCTTTGACATCTGTTTGGCAGATCGTCAAGCCCTGAATATTACTGTTGTAGACTATGCCAAGTAACACATTTTAATTTTGGAGGATTTTTTATGAGAATAATTTTATTAGGAACCCCCGGAGGGGGGAAGGGAACTCAGGCAAAATTGATTTGTGAACACTATGGCATTCCCCATATTTCGACCGGGGATATCTTTCGTAGAAAAATTAAAGAAGGCACAACAGAAGGCAAAGAAATAAGCACTTATACGGAAAAAGGTCAGTTGGTTCCAGATCGACTCACGATTGGTCTTGTCGATGAACGCTTAAAAAATGATGACTGCCAAAAAGGGTTTTTGCTCGATGGCTTTCCCCGTGACAAAAAGCAAGCTGAGGCTCTGGATCAGATCATGAAGGCAAAGAACGAACAGATTAATTTCGTTTTTTTGATTGATGTGCCAAAAGAGATCATTGTTGAACGAATTATGGGACGACGGGTTTGCCCAAAATGTGGTGAAAGTTATCATATCAAATATAACCCGCCAAAGGTAACGGGAGAATGTGATGTTTGTGGAACCCCTTTAATACACCGAGCGGATGATCAGGAAGAAATCATTCTAGACCGATTGGCTATTTATAATCAAACAACTGAGCCAATTTTGGAATTTTATAGAAACAAAGGAATTCTTCATAAAATCAAGGGCGATGGCGGAATCCAAGATATTTTTTCACAAATCGTCACGATTTTAGATGGCGTAAAGTAACGTATAGAAAAAAAGAGAATCCTTTTGTCAAAGAATTCTCTTAGGGTCATCATTAATAGTTATTTGCCTTCCCAAAAAGCCTCGGCCTCTTTTTCCATTTTTTCCAGACGGGTATAATAATCGGGAAATTCATTCAGGTGAGCCAGGGCAATTTTTCCGGTGACGAAAGGATCATCGCCAGTTACGTTTGTGCGGGAGTTATCGGTGCCATGCTCGAGCTCAACATCCATGCCCATTCGAAACTGCTCAATGTCAAATTTACTCCAACTGATTCCTAGCATTCTGCCAATTTCTTTTGCCTGCTCGGTTGTAAATACTTTTTTTGCTGACATAATATCACCTCTTCTTAAAATTTTAAAACGTGACAATACTGGTTGGATTTATTAATACTCAGTTTCATTATAGGGAAAATCAATATATTTGTCAATCAATGAGTGAACGTGTCTTGTTTGGGATTATATATTTGGGGTAAAACAACTAAAATTATGCACACAGGAGGGAAAAATGGGGTTTAAGAAAGTTGCTGAAATACAGGAGTTTGCGCAAATTGAAAAGAAACTGATTGAATTGGATAACGAAAAAATTTTGCTGACAAAGGTGGATGGGGATTATTATGCCATATCAAATAAATGCCCCCACATGGGAGGATCTTTGTACAAAGGCACCTTGAGGGATGGTATTATTACCTGTCCAAGACATGGTGCAAAATATGACGCAAAAACTGGCAAGGGTTTGGGAAAACCGAAGATTTTATTTTTGGAATTTAAAATGGAGAATGATCGCAGTTATCCGGTGAAGGTCGAAGACGGTGCGATACTGATTGATATTGATGCTAAGTAAACACGACTAAAATTAATTACCCGAGTGCAGAATGCCGATATTAAAGGCTATTGCGGCACCCGGGCTTTTTTATAGTAGATATATTTTGATTTGTATGATTGTAAAGTTTTAATTTGTTTCCATCGATTCCAGTAGGGGAAGCGCTGCTTCCAGATCTTCATCAACCTGGTTTTCAACCAGTTTTTCAAGGATAATCTGCGGATCCATTTCCAGAATGGTTCGGTCGGAACCATCGCTTAGGCAGATTATGCCTGTTATCGCTGATGAAATTTCTACGGGTTGGATATCATTTAAATTAATTTCCAGGACGCTCACCAGTTTCTCAACTTGAATGGCGATCATTTCATCATCGGATAATTTTAATAATAGCAGATGGGAGGTGTTCAGGCTGGGGTCATCTTTGTCAAATAAGGCCAGGGCATCGACTACTGCATAATAGTGATCATTAAATTCTACAGCCCCCCGAATTACAGCATTGGTACCCGGAACTGAAATGGTTTTGCTGGCTTCGAGTGCTTCAACAACATATGACTGCTCTAAACCATAAACCTGGCCATTAATAACAAAGGTGGCCAGTTTCTTATGTTCATTGTTCATTGAGAAAGCAAAGTCAGATTGCTCGATTTCTTTATCATTTGATCTATTAATGGTGATCTCAGCATAGTCTGCCATTTTTTCAAAAACAAAAGCAATGACATCATTATGGTACCCGTCTGAATTTTTGTATTCACGATAACAGGAAGAACAGGCACAGCCTATGGAATAATAACTGTTTTCGTAAACAAGAATTTCGGATCGGGTTTTGCCATTGGCGACAGTGAACAGTTCATCGGGCAAATCCAGTATATCACCAACGTGATAAGCTTCGTTAGTTGTTGATAGAATCATTTTTTTGCGATCAGCAAAGACAGCAAATGAATTATTATCAGAATGGAGGGACTCTTCTAAAATGGTCCGAAACTGATCTTCACTGTCAAAGACGATGCCGATACCACCAACAGTGCGGTTAGGATTATTAAAATCGGTGATGGATGCCCCGTAAATATAGGTGTGACGATGATCATACAATGCTGTTTGCTCAAAAGGCGAAACAAAATACTTTTCCTGTTTGGAGTTAGCCAGAACTTCACTGATATAGGGGTCTGTGAGCGTTTTGCCAATATCTTCACTACGATTGGGATTTGAAACGGCAATGATGGTTCCAGTTTTATCAAAAATAAATAAATTGCTGTAAACGGTGTAAAGATCATTGATATAGACAAGAATCTCAGTTAACTGTTTTTCTTCGGAAGTTGTTCGCACGTCTTTCGCAAGAATACGCCGAATCGTCGAATCCAATGCCCACCAGCGGCAATCATTAGCGCGTTCATAAAGGTTCCGATCCATGATATCCACCGATAATGAGGCTAAAAAGCTGGTATCGACGAGGCTGGTCGAGACAACCGTTGAAAACAGATTGGAAACGGAGCTTTGAAAAAGACTGCTGGTGTTAGTGCCGATCCGTCCAATGGCTCTTAAAATTGGTTTTAGGCGTGAATACTCGGCATCGATACTATCATCTCTGGCAATGATCTGACCGTTATAGACGATGCGTTTGAGTGACCCGTTAATGGTTTGGGTTTTATTGATAATTTCATTAAGTTCTGACGAAAATGAGTCGGCCTGATGCATCAAACCGGTGGTCACCGATGTATCAATGCTTTTCAGATTTCGATTATCTCGGAAAGCCAGATGGAGAGGTAGCATCACATGACCTTTCCAGCCCAGACCATAGTATTTCTGGTAACCTTGAGTGGCAATGGTTTTGGCAATGTAATCAGAGCCCCGATAGTAGACAACACCATTAACACCAGATTCGACGGGTTCAACAATGGTACCGGTGGGGACATGGTTTTCATCACTGCTGGCGATGACCATGTTGGTGTCGTCGATGATGGTCATCACCGAGCCGTCGTAATCGTTGGTTAATTTTTCAAAGATTTGAGCCATCTCATTTTCGAAGCGGAAACACAAACAGATCAGACCGATCGCCTGGGAAGTCCCTTCCCGGCAGATTCGACTGGAAAAAATATGAGAATTTTTATCACCATATTGGAGTTTCGAATTCTTAAAATACTCGACGAAATTTTGTTCCCCATCCATTGTCTTGATCAGATTGGGTCCTTTGATCTGTTTTCCCAGGATTTCATTTTGCTCATCAAGGTTTGCCAATACCCGGTAGTTATTATCGAGGACGATAATATCTTCATAAACGGAGTATTTCGCAACATAGTCCCGCATCCGTCTCAAAATCAAGTTGCGGTCACTGTCAGTGCGATCCTGGTTTTCGACAAAGCGGCGAATATCGTCATCAGTGGCCAGAAAACCAATATCTGCGGTTCTTTCGAACAGGTTGCGGATGAGAATATCGATGGCCACCTGGGTTTTCGAAATAATCTTCTGCTCCATTTTTTTTAGTTTTTCAGAAACGAGGGTGTCAATCAGCTCTTCCTGCAAATCAATAAAGCCATTTTGAATTTTTGTCATATTGGGAAGAACACTTTTTGATTGGATCGGACAGTTGATTTCAGATAGCAGTTTAATATTATCCCACTGGTCATTTAAATCAGAGATACTTTTATTGCACTCCTGCACATCGGGCATATAGGTTAAAAAATCCTTTTGTTTATATATTATCATTTCAATCTCCTTTTATTAAAAAAGATGCTTAGTGGTTAAACGACTCCAAGTTAAGCATCTTCATTATAATTATAGCCTCAGCTAAATGTAGCATTTTTTTATGGATTTTGCAAGATAATATGGAAAGATTAACAAATTGAAGGGAGTGCTGGGATCGCAATGTTACCGATCAAAACAAAGAAATAATTAACGATTCATCCAAACATCAGCGTCTCCAGAAATTCCAGATCCTCCCGATTCGGTAAAATTTTGCTGGAAAGCTGCGTGTCAAAAACCATGATGTACTGATTTTTGGGATCAAATTTTGGCCAGACGATCTGCCCCTTATACTCAACTCTGAAATTAGGATTACCATATTTAATAAAATTGACCCAGGATTGCTGCATAATCCAGGATAAATTACTGATCTTGGTAGCACGGCGTTGCCCGATGCCGTTGCCAAAAACAAAGGGCAGTTCCATTCCATGGGCAGTATTCAGTCCGACAATTTTCAGGATTGTGGGATCAAAATCAAAATTGTAAAAATAAACATCTTCGCCTAACTGGGCATATCGTTTGGACATCATGACCATCCCGATCAAAAAAGCGGTATAGGTATATATTTCCTGCGCTCGCACCAAAGGCGAGTGGCCGGAATCAACAAAAAAGTGATCCATAGCTTTTTGAGCATTTTCTGGACCAAAAATATGATAGCAGAGCATCTGATAAATACCCAGATTCGTGTGACTTTTAATAAATAGGGACGACTCATCGGTATTATAGCCTGCCAGAATTTTTACTGGATTGAGCTCGCCATTTTTGAGTGCCTGAATAGGGTCTTTTGGCAACACAACGCCATCGTATACTGGCCAGAAACCAAAAGCGTTTGGAACCGTGGCTTGGTTTGACTTAACCATGGAAAGTGCTGCGAAAACATCGCCAGGAAGAGCTCGCAGTTTTTCAAGACCAGCTACTGAATCTTCAATACCATACAAGTCGCATAGCAGTTTTCCATTAGCCATGGTTTTTTCAAAATGACCGCGATTGAGCACTGAAAAGGCTGAAATTGAAAAAATAGATCCACTTTCAACCACGGCCTGATGAAAAAGCCCTTTTGCCAGCGGCGACAGCATCAGTGCTGTGACACTGTAGGCGCCGGCAGACTGACCGCCGATTGTGATTCGAGCAGGATCTCCGCCAAAGGTCTCGATGTTGGCTTGAAGCCAACGAAGGGCCTGGATCTGATCGAGTAAACCATAATTACCGGTAGTGCCAGCTTCTTCAAGCAACCCCCGGGTTGCCAGAAATCCCAGGGCGCCCAACCGGTAATTAATTGTGACAACCACGACGCCTTCCTGAGCCATCCGACCACCATCATAAATCATTTCGGAGCCGGAGCCTGAAGAGAAAGCACCACCATGTATGAAGACATACACTGGCAGGCGTTCATCTGCCTGAACTGCCGGAGTCCAAATATTTAAAAACAGACAATCTTCGCTTTTTCCGTCCATATGGTAAGTACTTGGAGAATCAACGGTAATACCACCCATTTGAAGCGAGGCGTTGCCATGTTTTGAGCAATCACGAACATCCTCCCAGGTTGGCATCGGTTCAGGGGCTTTAAAGCGACGACTGCCAATCGGAGGGATAGCATAGGGAATCCCTTTATAACTGGACACGCCCCGTCGAAATTGCCCTTGAACTGGACCGGCTGGGGGATAAAGGATGGGTCTTTTAGACAAATCGTTTTTTTCTTTATTAAAAAAAAGCATAGCATTCTCCTTTGAATTGTGAAAGTAGCCCAGAATAAGGGACTTTATTAACGATGGCCAGCAGCGTATTATTGATTGGCAGGCCAAGTTTTGGGTGATCCTTGAACCGGACTCTGTGTGTAATCCTGATGATAGCGATACACGGTTTCGTAAAATTGATTATGAAGGTCAGTGGCCCGGCAATCGTAATTGAGCATTTTTTTTGGAGGGGAGTCAAGTTAAAACGGCTTTTTTTCAAGCTGGAAAGAATTAGTAACCGTCCCTGATTTTTTATTGCTTTCAGGATAGCGGCGCCAGTTTGATTAAAACCCAGTACCCGGAGGTAGGGGACAAACGAGTCGGCCTGAAAGAGGTTTAAGCTTTCTTTATCCAGTTCCAGCAGCCGATTGCACAAAATTCGACGAACCCGGGTTTGAGGAATGCGTTTTGAGATGATTTTATTGACGCACTCATCCAGGCTTGTGGCAATTTTTAAAGCATCTCTGATTTTATGCTCGAGTCCTTCATTTACATAGGGGGTATTTCTTAGGTGATGAACATCATGGGAAAGAATCTGCAGTCTCAGGGCGTTGAGAAAATAATCATCGCCCTGGAGATTGTAGTTTTTATTAAATGAGTTAATCAGAAGTTCAGGCAAATAAGGAAGCCTGTTATCCAAGCTTCTTAAAATTGCTGTTGCTGATTCCGGGTGGACAAGGGCATCCTTTAAAATCGAACGGATACCACTGGCACTGAGATACTTAGAGGGCAATACGCTGTGATAGTCGGCTCCTTGCCGCTTAACAGTCATTGAATCGATGGTACTTTGGGTTTTGTGAAGGGCTTTAAGATATTCAAGAGCCAGGATGTTGTTCGGGGTTTTTAAAAGATTACTAGCCTCATGGCCCAGGTAGGAACGAATCGCCAGCTCTCGGGCACGGGGAAAAGAAACCCCGGTCGCCAACTCCAGTTTAAGGAAATTTTTAAATTCAGCTGGTTCTTGAACCAGTATCTCAGCCAGATTATTTAAAGGACGGATATGTCCGAATTCGGAACCAAAAGAGAGGACATCGATCACGCCGGTGGCATTAAAAATTTTTATTCCGCCATGTGCAAAGGTTTCGGCACTTTGGCAGGCGTAACCAAAAGGCAGTTCGCAGACCAAATCTACGCCAGCGGTCAGCGCTAGGCGGGCACGTTCCCACTTATTTAAAATAGCAAATTCGCCTCGCTGAGTCAGACTGCCACTCATAAGAACCATCACGGCATCGCACTGGCTTTCTTTTTTTGAAGTTTGGATTTGCCAGGCGTGACCCAGGTGAAACGGATTATATTCGGCAATGATACCAAGAATTTTCATATTGGCCTCTCTTTTGTTAAAAAAATAGCAATTTTTAAATTTATTATCGAAATATGACAAAAAAATAATGGTATTATTTGCTTATTACTGTTATTATATAGAACGTATGAAACGTAATCAATAAAAAACTAAAGGAGAGTAATTATTAATGAATGTACTTGTTATTAACTGCGGCAGTTCTTCACTTAAATATCAATTGCTTGATATGACTACTGAAGAAGTTTTGGCAAAGGGTTTAGTTGAAAGAATTGGTATCGAAGGATCTGTTTTGGTTCACGAAGCGCCAGGTCAAGACAAGGTTAAATTAGAACAACCGATGAAGACACATAAAGAAGCGTTGAATCTTGTCATGGCTGCTTTAGTCGATCCTGCACACGGGGTCGTGAAGTCTTTAGAAGAAATCTCTGCTGTTGGCCATCGGGCTGTTCACGGTGCTGAAACATTTTCTGATTCAGTCGTTATTGATGATGCGGTTATTAAGAGCCTGGAAGAGTGTTCAGAACTGGCACCTCTTCATAATCCAGCCAACCTGATTGGGATTAATGCGTGTCGGGAATTACTGCCAAACGTACCAATGGTAGCAGTATTTGATACCGCTTTCCATCAGACCTTGCCTGGTGAAGCTTTCATGTATCCACTCCCTTATGAATTATATGAAAAATTCAAAATTAGAAAGTATGGTTTCCACGGAACTTCTCACAAATTTGTAAGTCAGGCTGCTGCCGAATTAATGGGTAAAAAACTGGAAGACTTAAAACTGATTTCCTGTCATTTAGGCAATGGTGCCAGTCTCTGCGCCATTAAAAACGGTAAATCGGTTGATACGTCAATGGGATTAACACCGCTGGCAGGACTGGAAATGGGAACCCGGTGTGGCGATATTGACACGGCTATTATTCCTTTCCTGGTCAACAAAGGCTACACTGTTGAAGAAGTTGATGTACTGATGAATAAAAAATCAGGTGTACTTGGTGTATCTGGAATCAGCTCCGATTTCCGTGATGTTGAAGGCGCTGCTAATAACGGTGATAAACGAGCGCAATTAGCACTGGATATTTTCCATTATCGGGTTCGAACAACAATCGGTGCTTATGTAGCTGCAATGGACGGCGTTGATGGTATTATTTTTACAGCTGGTTTAGGCGAAAACTCGACAACCTCCCGGGCGGCCATTTGCGGTGGTTTGAAATACTTGGGAATTACTATCGATCCAGTTGCCAACAGCAAACGCGGCGAAGCAACGATTATCTCTGATAAGGATTCTAAAACAACGGTAATGGTTATTCCAACCAATGAAGAATTAATGATAGCGAGAGACACACTGGCATTAGCTAAATAATGTAAAGTATTTCACTTGACAAAACGGGCAATCGTCTATATAATGATGATTGCCCGTTTGGAGTGATAAAATGAATTTTGAAATCAATAAGCTATTGCAGGAAAAAATAATCCCTTTTGAATTTGTTGTTAAAAATACCGATTTAAATGATATAGAGGGAGAACTGGATGAACATGGAGCCTTAGTGTGTGGAACCATTGAGAAGTTATCGAAAGGTAATTTTTTAGTAACTTTCACCATCGAGATGACTATGATCTTTCCCTGTGCGCGTTGCCTAGAACCAACCCCAATCGATTGTCTTTATGACTATACGGATACGGTAACGGTTGAAGATGACGAAGCAATACTTGATTTATTGCCCGTCGTTGAAGAATGCATTTATATTAATGAACCTTTCCGTGTACTGTGCAGTGAAGATTGTGCGGGTTTGTGTCCAAAATGCGGCAATAATTTAAATCACGAGCAATGTGAATGTGACAAATTTGGTGATTATGATCCTCGATTTGAAGCGTTGAAAAATTTATTGTAAGTGAAATGACTTTACTATTAGGAGGTGTGAGTGATGGCTGTACCAAAGAGAAAAACTTCAAAATCAAGAAGAGACAAAAGAAGAACACATTACAAATTAAATATTCCAGGAATGAGTACTTGTCCAAAATGTGGTGAAATTAAATTGCCTCATCGAGTTTGCAAGTCTTGTGGCACATACAAAGACGTTAGCGTTATCAGCTTCAACGAATAAACAGAGTCTAGACTCTGTTTTTTCTCTATCTGGGATTATTTCAGACCCGGATAATTTTTAGCGATAGTGTTTACTGAATAGCTTTTTTCTGGGATAATAGACAGATATATGGGAGGGTATAATTTATGAATATATTTTTAGATGCCATGGGTGGTGATCATGCACCCTATGAAATCGTCAAGGGTGCCATTGATGCTGTAAAAGAATATGATGTCAAGCTGACCCTGGTGGGTCACAGGCAGGCCGTTCTAGAAGAACTTTCAAAATACGATTACCCTAAAGACAAGATAGAAATTCTGCACGCCGAAACGGTCATTGAGAACACGGAAGAACCGGCCATGGCGATTCGGCGAAAACCGGATTCCTCGCTGGTGGTGGCCTTGGATGAAATGAAAAAAAGAGAAAATGCGGTGCTGATTTCGGCCGGTAGCACTGGTGCACTTTTATCTGGTGGTTTATTAAAGCTTGGTCGGATCAAGGGGATAAAGCGGCCTGCTTTAGCGGCGACTTTACCCAAAAGCGATGGCGTGTTTGTGCTCATTGACACGGGTGCCAATGCCGATTGCAAACCAGAGTATCTGGAACAGTTTGCTCAATTGGGAAAAATTTATTCAGAAAATGTTTTAGGTAAAAATAATCCGGGGATCGGTTTGATCAATATCGGTGCTGAAGCAAAAAAAGGCAACAGTCTGGTAAAAGCTGCTTACGAGCTTTTGGAAACTGGTGATTTTAATTTTTTGGGCAATGTGGAAGCACGGGATCTACCCGAAACCAAGGCTGATGTGTTAGTCTGTGACGGATTCACCGGGAATATCGTTTTGAAATTAACTGAAGGCATAGCGGCGTATTTGCTCAAGGGAATGAAGACATCAATCATGAGCAACACCAAAGGAAAAATTGGAGGAATGCTGATTAAAGACAATTTACGAAGTTTTAAGAAGCAATTTGACTATGCTGAATATGGTGGGGCACCTTTTCTGGGAGTCAAGGGCGGAATCATTAAAGCCCATGGCAGCAGCGATGCCTTTGCCATCAAAAATGCAATAAGGCAGAGCATGAAGTTTATTGAAAATGATGTGTTGCAAAAAATAACTGATAATGTAAAAAATATGGAGGCTTAAATCATGGATGAACGATTCTTAAAAGTCACGGCGATTATTTCAGAACAACTTGATGTTGATATTGATAAAATTACCCTTGAGACCTCACTCATTGATGATCTGGAGGCAGATTCACTGGATGTGGTTGAACTGATTATGGCATTCGAAGATGAGTTTGGTACAAAAATTGACGAAGGTGCATTAGAGAATATCCAAACAGTGGAAGATATTATCAACGCAATTTCCTGAGTAAACAAAATGAGTGCCGAAACAAAAATTGGCACTCATTTTCAAACAATTACGAAGTTTACACCAGGCGTTTGCATGTTTGGTCTTTTGATTGGGAATAGCGAGAAACGCCCAGGCGGGATCTCGTAATCGATAAGGGGGGATATTACGTGACAATCGAAGAAAAAATCGATTACCGTTTCAAAAAGAAAGATTTATTAAAAGTAGCATTAACACATAGTTCACATTCAGGAAATTCAACCAATAATGAACGACTTGAATTCTTGGGGGATGCAGTATTGGAACTGATTATCAGTGAGTATTTATTTTTAGCTCACAAGTTATCTGAGGGTAAAATGACGAAAATCCGTTCCAATATTGTATGTGCCGAGTCTCTTTCCAAGGCGGCTTATGAGCTTCATTTGGGAGATCATATCTTTTTGGGTAAGGGAGAAATTGTAACCGGTGGCCGACAGCGAAAATCGAATCTTGCGAATGCATTTGAGGCCCTGATTGGGGCTGTTTTTTTAGACAGTAATTTCGAAACGACACGAAAAGTTGTCCTCAAAGTACTGGAAAACAATATTCAACTGGCGTTATCAGGTGCCTTGGTTAAAGACTATAAAACTGAACTTCAGGAGTATATTCAAAAGAATAATGACAATGTGATTGAGTATATTCTGGAGCGGTCTGAAGGACCAGAACACAACAAGACCTTTTATATCAATTTGATTTTTAATGGCGATTGTGTGAGTCATGGGATCGGAAAAAGTAAAAAAGAAGGGGAACAGGACGCTGCAAAGAATTATTTGCATAAGACCAGGAAATTGTAAATTGAGGTGAAGGCTTGTATTTAAAAAAATTGCGATTGTCGGGGTTTAAATCATTTGCAGACCCTGTAAGCCTTGAGTTTTCAGAAGGTATTTCTGCAATTGTTGGTCCTAACGGCAGCGGAAAAAGTAATATCACCGACGCCATCAAATGGGTTTTGGGTGAACAAAGCATAAAATCCCTGCGGGGAAAGAAAATGGAAGATGTAATCTTCTCAGGAACAGAAAAAAACCAGCCTCAGGTTATGCCGAGGTTGTTTTGATTTTAGACAATAAAGATGGTACACTGGAAAACTATCCTCAGGAAATAGCGATATCCAGAAAACTATTCAGATCAGGTGAAAGTGATTATGCCATCAATAAAAAGAGCTGTAAACTTAAAGAAATTCACAGCCTCTTTATGGATACAGGCTTAGGAAAAAATGGTTATTCGTTAATCAGCCAGGGCAGTATCGAAAATATATTAGCCAGTAGCCCCACGGAACTTCGGAATATTTTTGAAGAAGCGGTGGGCATTGTATCGTATAAAACAAAAAAAAACGAGGCCGAAAAAAAACTGGAACAAACCCAGGGCCATTTGGATCGGCTTCGGGATATTATGACCGAAATCGAAAAACAACTAGGACCAATAAAAAACCAGTCCCGGAAGGCTCAAAACTGGTTAGTTTTGCATGAGGAATTAAAGACTGTTGATCTGGTCATCTTTTATCGGAAAATGAGCAGTGCCGTCACGGAACTTGAAGAACTAAAAATAAACCTTAAAAATCAAATAAAAAGCTGCAATCAAATTGAAGCGGCCATTCAAAAAAAGGATGAGCTCTATCAAAAATTGACCATCGAAAACCGCGAATTGGATCTTTTAACTGATGCTGAAAAGAAGAATCTTAGTGTTCTCAGCACGGATTTTGATCAGGTACAGCGGGAAGCGATCCGCTGTAAAAGCCAGTTGGAGGCCAATGAAATAAGCCAGCAACGGCTTGCCAAAGAGCAGGAAAATTTGTCTTTTCAGATTGATGAAGCCCGAGCCAGAATCAATGGTCTTGAAGATGAAAAAAAAGTATTGCTCGAAAATCTTAAAAACCATGAAACGGCCTGGCGTGAAATGGATAACACGCTTCACAGTCTGCTGATTGAAGAACAGCAGGAAAAAGAGCGAATCAAAGCGACTCAAGATGCAATTCAAAATCATCAATCCTGTTGTGAAAGTTTGGAGATAAAGCGTTTTGAAATAAAAACGGCGATTCAGGAGGCAACAACAGAGTCTTCTTTTATAAAAAAGCACTTGGATGAAGCCTTGGTCAACCAAAATCAAATCACTTCAGATTTGGAACAACATAAAATAGAACTGGACAAACTACGAGAAAAAAAGCAGCAACAGAACGAGCTCTATAGCCAGTTGCAGTCTCAGTATAGTCAAGTTTTGGAAGAACAGCAAAAAATTCAGCATCAGGTCCATCACATTTCCAATAATTTAAAAGTTAATGCCTCTAAAGCAGAGTATTTAAAGAATATTCAAAAAAATTATCAGGATTATTTTCCGACCATTCGAAAACTGATGACATCTGAAAAACTGCTGGGCCCGGTGATCCATGAGGTGTATGGGCCGGTTGGCGAACTGATCACCACAAAACCCAGGTATCTCCAGGCCATTGATATTGCGTTGGGGGCAAAAAGCCAGAACATTGTGGTAGCCACAGTTAAGGTTGCCAGTGATTGCATAAATCTCCTGAAAAAAGAACGTTTAGGACGGGCAACCTTTTTACCACTGGATAATTTAAAATACAATTCAATTGATGACCGAACCCGGGCGGCGCTTAAGAATATGTCCGGGGTGGAAGGAATTGCCAGTGAGTTGGTTAAAACTGAAGCTGCTTATGCGGCGGCAATCGAAAGTCTTTTAGGACGGATCATCGTTGCCAGTGATTTTGCTTCGGGACGAGCTATCCAGAATAAATTGGCATCGCGTTTTACGGTGGTGACGCTGGAAGGTGAAATCTTCTATCCCGGCGGTGCTATTGTCGGCGGTCAAAGCAAAGATAACCGGCAGTCCCCGCTGTCTAAAAAAATTGAAATCCAGAATCTGGAAAAGGAAATGGAAGCTTATAAAAAAGCCCTCGTTCTTGCAAAAGACCAGGAGTTACAGTCGCACGCATCAATATCTCAGCTGAGTAAACAATTAAAAGAATTGGAATATGAACACAATCGTTGCAAACAGGGTTTGTGGGAAAAAAATAAACGGATTGAAGATTTAACTGAAAAACAACATGTAAACACCCGTTCAATCGCAGTTCACAAGAAAAAGCTTCAGGAGCTAAGTCAGACACTCGAACAATCCAGTCAGGAACTGACAAAGATAGAAACGGCCTACAATCAGGCGAAAGAAGCGACTAAAGAGCAGGATTCCGATGATCGCACTCAGGAGATTCGGGAGCGGTTGGATGATTTTCGGTTAAAAATTTCTGACAGGCAAATGATCATCACTCAGATTAAAGGTGAAATTGCCGGGCTTGATCAACAAATTATCTTGATGCAGGAACAATTGACTCACCAAACAACCAAAAAAACGGCGTTAGAAAAAGAAATTGGATGCTACCACAGCGATTCGAACGACTTGATTCAACTTCAGCAGAATCTGGAGGCGGATTATCAACGATTGTCGAAGCTGATTGAAGCCCATCGCAACAAAAATAAACAAGCGACGGAACTGCAAAAAGCAAACGCCCAGCGCCTGGAAACACTGCAGGAAGAAATAAAAAACGACAATCACCAGTTGATTGTGGAGAATGACAGAAAGAACACTGTTTCCAGCCAGGTAAACAGTCTGCAACTACAGATGAACCATTGGGAAGATACTATCTATAAGAGTTATGAAATCAATTATTTGATGGCCGAAGATGCCTACCGGCAGCTGGAACAAGACAACAAACTGGATGTGCTGGATTTATCTGAAGAACGTCAGCGTGATTTACGAGAAAAAATTAATGCTCTCGGTAATGTCAATCTTAATGCCATTGAAGAATATCAAGAAATTCTCATCAGGCATGATTTTATGAAAGCACAGATGGATGATCTTAAAGCCGGAAAAAGCGAACTGTTGGATATTATCAATACCCTTTATGACGCCATGACTGAGCAGTTTAAGGCTAACTTTATCAAGCTTCAGGAAAACTTCACCCGGATCTTCAGTATTCTATTTGAAGGCGGTCGGGCTTATCTGGAGTTTACCGATCCCACCGGGGTACTGGAAGGGGGAATTGAGCTGGTGGCTCAGCCCCCGGGGAAACGGCTGCGCCATATTTCGTTGCTTTCTGGTGGTGAAAAATCGATGGTTGCCATTGCTCTGCTATTTTCCTTTCTGGAAATAAACCCTTCGCCATTTTGTGTAATTGATGAAGTGGACGCCGCCCTGGATGATCACAATATTTACCGGTACATTTCGTATCTGAAAAAAGTGGCGGAACATAATCAATTCATCACGATTACCCATCGCCGCACCACCCTGGAAGTCTGTGATAATCTCTATGGGGTATCGATGTCCAAGGATGGGGTTTCGCAATTGGTGTCAGTCCGACTGACGGATTATGCATAAAATAATATCATGGATAATGTTAAAGTGATTGGGTAGTACACTCATTTTAGCTCCAATTGATGAAGTAAAACTAAGGAGGCAATTATGGAATTAAGTTTATATGAACGGATGCGCAATAAACTGATCAAAACAGCTGACAATTTTAAGGAGAAAATTGAAAATGTCATGTATATGGGCAGTTTTGACGATGATTTCTTCGACGAACTGGAGGAAACGCTGATTCTTTCGGATTTAGGGGCGCAAACTTCGGTGAAAATCACTGAAGCGCTCCGAGCAAAGATTAAAGAAACCCGATCCAAAAGCAAGGAAGAAGTCGTGGGTTTTCTAAAAGAAATCCTGGTGGAGATGGTTCAGGTAGAAACCGAAAAACCCCAACTTCCTACTATTATGCTGATTGTCGGGGTCAATGGGGTTGGTAAAACCACCACTATTGCCAAGCTTTCCGAGCGTTATAAAAAAGAAGGAAAAAAGTTGTTATTGCGGCTGCTGATACCTTTCGAGCTGCGGCAGGTGGAACAACTCGACGAATGGGCTAAACGGGTTGGTGTTGATATTATCAAAAGTACAATCGGCGCTGATCCCAGCTCGGTAATTTTTGATGCCATTGGGGCAGCTAAGGCCCGGAAGGCCGATATTCTGATTTGCGACACCGCCGGACGACTCCATAACAAGGTCAACCTGATGAAAGAACTTGAAAAGATCAGCCGGGTGATTAACCGGGAAGGTGAAGGCTTTTCGATCCACAATTTAATGGTGCTGGACGCCACAACCGGTCAAAATGCCATTAATCAAGCCCAGGTCTTTCATGAATGTGTGGAAATCAAGGGTATCGTTTTGACCAAGCTGGATGGTACGGCTAAAGGTGGTATTGCCATTTCGATTATTGATGAAATGCAGATCCCTATCGAATATGTTGGCATCGGTGAAAAATCGGAGGACCTTATAGATTTTGATCCAAAGAAATTTGTTGATCTGTTGTTTGAATAAGGCTTTGTGTGATTGTGAAATCGGACACCACAGGTTGTAACAAGCTTAAACTTTTAAGAGAAAAAATCTTGAAATTATTGAAGAAATGTCCTGAAAATCGGGAATAAAAGCTTGACTTTTTCTCTGCCAGGACTTACAATAGGTAAGTCGTCAAGTAAATATCCTTTACGACGATGCTGAAGGTGCTTATGGAAAAAAAGTAGGGGAACAGTATTTATTTGATTTTTATGGTGAGCTGCTGACTGCTAAGCAGAAGCAGATTTTAGAGTATTACTACGATGACGACTATAGCCTGGCGGAAATTGCCGA
Source organism: Acetobacterium wieringae (assembly GCF_023700225.1). NCBI lineage: Bacteria > Bacillati > Bacillota > Clostridia > Eubacteriales > Eubacteriaceae > Acetobacterium > Acetobacterium wieringae. The sequence goes on along the minus strand of NZ_CP097897.1, from coordinate 2,141,622 downwards.
GGTAATGGCAGTTACCCGACAGGGTATTTTTGATGTGATTAAACGCTCGAAAGCCATGATGGAAGCCTATGAAGAAAAACTGGGACTCATCGCCAAGTTTTTAAAATCTCAAGTTCTTTTGGAAGAAATTGAGAAAGAACTATTGGATTGTGTTGATCGGGAAAAAGACGAACAGCTTAAATCCGAATTGATGCTGGTGGTTGAAAAACTGAAAAATGTCAGTGAAGAAAACTAGAGGTGACAGATGATCTTTGAAGGATTAAATGAAAAATTTCAAAATATATTTTCCCAACTAAAGCGCAAAGGAAAACTCAACGAAAAAGACATCCAGGAAGTTAATCGGGAAATTAAAATGGCCCTATTAGAAGCTGATGTCAATTTCAAAGTCGTTAAACAATTTACCAAAAATATCGGTGAACGGGCAATCGGCCAAGAGGTACTAAGTAGCCTGACGCCCGGGCAACAGTTTATTAAAATTGTCAAAGACGAAATGACAGCCCTTTTAGGTGGCGAAATTGAGCGGATGGACTTTGTTCAGGGCCGCCAGAACGTGTATATGATGGTCGGTCTTCAGGGGGCTGGTAAAACAACGACCGCAGCCAAGCTGGCCAACTTGTTGCGCAAAGAAAAAAAATTCAAGCCACTACTGGTCGCCTGTGACGTCTATCGTCCGGCAGCAATTAAACAGTTGGAAATCCTCGGGGATGAATTAAAGATTGACGTCTATTCCGAACATGATGTAAAAGATCCGGTGGGGATAGCCAAACGGGGACTGCAAAAATCAATTGAAGGTCATTATGATCTGGTGATCATGGATACCGCCGGTCGCTTGCAAATTGATGAAGCCTTGATGGCTGAATTGGTCAACATCAAAGAAGCGATTAATCCTACCGAGATTTTATTAACGGTCGATGGGATGACTGGTCAGGAGTCGGTCAATGTTGCCAATGAATTTAATCGTCTACTGGATATTTCAGGAGTAATCTTAACCAAACTCGACGGCGATACCCGGGGTGGTGCCGCCTTATCGATTACTTATACAATTGGTAAAGCCATCAAATATATCGGAACCGGTGAAAAATTGACCGATATTGAACTCTTTTATCCAGATCGGATGGCATCACGAATTTTGGGAATGGGGGATGTATTATCCTTTATTGATAAGGCCCAGAGTATGATGGATGAGGAAAAGGCCAAAGAACTTGAAGAAAAGTTCAGAAACCAGGATTTTGATCTTAATGACTTTCTCGATCAGATCAAGCAGATTGAAAGCATGGGCTCGATCAGTAGCTTGCTGGAAATGATGCCGGGGGCCAATAAAAAAGCATTGAAGAATGTGGATTTATCTGGTGCTGATACCAAGAAAACCGAGGCTATCATCTTGTCGATGACTAAGGAAGAACGTCATAAACCAGGGATTATCAATGCCAGCCGACGAAGACGAATTGCGTTGGGGAGCGGTACCATGGTTGCGGACGTCAACCGGTTGTTAAAGGGATTTGAACAATCCAAAAAGATGATGAAACAAATGTCAAACCCAAACATTGCAAAAAAGGCACGGATGAAGCTACCGTTCATGTAGACTGAAATATGATTAGTGTTATCAAGGACTTTATGTCATTAGATAAAGAAGTTAAGAAAGGGGGAACGAACATGGCAGTTAAAATCAGATTAAAAAGAATGGGTAAAAAGAAAAAACCTTTTTATAGAATCGTTGTTGCCGATGCACGAGCACCACGTGATGGTAAGTTCATCGAAGAAATTGGATACTACAACCCTTGTGTTGACCCTGCACTCGTAAAAGTCGATGCAGATAAAGCCAAAACATGGTTGGCCAATGGCGCAAAACCAACAGATACCGTCAAGTATTTGTTAAAAAGAGAAAACGTAATCGAGTAGTACCAGGAGGTAAATGATGAAAGAACTTGTGGAAATTATTGCAAAGGCTCTTGTTGAACACCCCGATGCGGTATCTGTCCAGGAAGTTGAAGGCGAACAGTCCATTATTTTGGAACTCAAGGTCGCAGACGACGATATGGGCAAGGTCATTGGAAAACAGGGGCGTATCGCAAAAGCAATTCGTACCGTCATAAAAGCCGCTGCCACGAAAGAAGATAAACGTGTCATGTTGGAGATCATCCAATAAAGGCATTGGGCTGTGTATACAGCTCTTTTTTTTCGGGTGTTTTTAGGGTTTAAACAGGAGAAAATAATGGAAAATAATAATCGTTTAATCATCATTGGCCGGATTCTTGGCGTACATGGAATTAAGGGTGAATTAAAAGTTCAACCGCTGACTGATGATCCGGGTCGTTTTTATGATCTGGATGAGGTCATTTTAATCCATGATAAAGCTGCAACAGATTATAAGATTACGAATTGCCGTCTTCATAAAAACAATGTATTGCTGTTTCTGGAAAATGTAAAAAACCGTAACGAGGCTGAAGCATTAATTGGCCGGGAAGTCGGGATTCCCCGGGAACTGGCAGTGGCATTGTCTGAAGATGAATTTTTTATTGAAGACTTGTTGGGATTGCCAGTTTACAATGACGGAGTGTTGCTTGGAAAAATAACCGATGTGATGCAAGCAGGCGGGGTGGATGTTTATACCATCACTGCCGACAAGAAGGTCTATTGCGTTCCGGCCCGCAAGCTTTATTTTACAAAAATCAATGTTACTGAAGGCCGGATCGATGCCAGTATCCCTCAGGAAATATTAGAGCTATGAGATTTTATTTCTTAACTTTATTTCCGGAAATCTTTGAAATATATTTTCAAACCGGGATGATTGGCCGAGGTGTCAAAGCGGGTCTGATTGACTATACGGTGATTAATATTCGGGATTTTTCCGGAAATAAACATCATAAGGTTGATGATACCCCTTACGGTGGCGGTGCCGGGATGGTGATGGCGGCACCTCCGATTGTCGCCGCCCTGAAAAGCATTGCTGATTTAGGCACATATCCAGTTATTTACTTGACCCCTGGCGGCAAACCATTTGAACAAAAAGATGGGATAAAGCTATCGGAGTATCCGGGCATCATTTTTATCTGTGGTCATTACGAAGGAATTGACCAGCGGGTGATAGATGCTTATGTGGATCTGGAATTTTCAGTGGGGGATTATGTCTTGACTGGTGGTGAATTACCGGCCTTAACTCTGGCTGATGCCATTGCTCGACATATTCCCGGCTTTCTGGGAAATAGCGACAGTTTGGCAGAAGAATCCTTTGAAAGCCATCTGCTGGAATATCCCCAGTATACCAAACCCCGGGAATTTGAGGGCCAGGAAGTGCCTGAAGTATTGCTCTCCGGCAACCATGCCGCAATCAACAAATGGCGCTTATTACAGGCAGAAACACGGACCCGGTTGAAGCGGCCTGACTTATTTGAAAAATATCAAAAAAGCTTGCATAATGAATAGACAAAGTGTATAATATATCAGTATGTTATTAAGTGAGACGGTCCTCTGTACCCGATGCATGAACGTCGCAAATCGAATATTAAGGAGAAAATAATGGACATTATCAAAAAGATTCAATTAGAAAACATGAAGGCTGAGCCACCAAAATTTAGTGTTGGTGACACCGTTAAAGTTCATGTTAAAGTAATCGAAGGTAAAAAAGAACGTATTCAGATTTTTGAAGGCATCGTCCTTAAAAAGCAAAACGGCGGTGTTGGCGAAACGTTTACGGTACGAAAAATCTCGTCTGGCTTTGGGGTAGAAAGAACCTTCCTGGTGCATTCGCCAAAAATCGAAAAGGTTGATGTGGTTCGTCGTGGTAAGGTGCGTCGAGCTAAGCTTAACTATCTTCGTGACCGTGTTGGTAAAGCAGCAAAAGTCAAAGAAAAAAGAGCGTAATTCAGAGGCTATCAAGCCTCTTTTTTGGTTAATTCAAGCGTTTTAATAACTAGAAATTTAGCAAGGAAGTGAAAAAATGAAAGAAGATCAGGAATCTAAAGGTAATTTGGAACTTAAAGAATGGATTCAATCCGCTGTGATTGCCATTGTGCTTGCTTTTATCATAAAGATGTTTTTGTTCGACTTTGTCATGGTTCAGGGCAGTTCGATGTTTCCCACGCTGGTGGAGGGAGATCGTCTGATTGTCAATAAAATAGGCTATACCATCGGTGAACCGGATTATGGCGATATTGTGATCCTCAGTTATAGTGATAGCATTGAGTATGTCAAGCGGGTCATTGGCAAGGGCGGCGATACCATTGCAATCAAGGATATGGTAGTTTATCGTAACGGCGAACCGCTAGAGGAGGATTATATTAACCCTGATCCTTATGAAGACTTTGCTGAGGTTACCGTCCCAATGGGAACCTATTTTGTCATGGGTGATAATCGGGCCAATAGCTCAGATAGCCGTTATCCCAGCCTGGGTTTTGTCGAAAGGGATGCCATTGATGGGAAAGTTATCTTTAGAATCTGGTCGCTTTCAGAAATTGGTACGGTATAAGGATGTCTGAAGAAAAAATAGAATATATACAATGGTATCCCGGGCACATGGCCAAAGCCAATCGGGAAATTAAAGAAAAACTCAAACTGATCAATGTGGTAATCGAAGTAGTTGATGCCAGATTACCGCTTTCCAGCAAAAATCCCGAAATTAATCAGTATACCTGGAATAAGCAGCATATCCTGCTATTGAACAAGTCAGATTTAGCCGATCCGGAAGTCAGTCTGGAATGGATTGAGTGGTTTAAAAAAAATACCGATATTCAAAAAGTGGTGCTGTTTGATGCCTTTGACCGTCGGATGAAGACTGAGTTGGTCAGAACCATTCAGGATTTGAATGTAAAAGAAAAAGCTCAGGTAAAATGTCTGGTTTGTGGAATCCCCAACGTTGGTAAATCCACAGTAATCAACAGTCTGATCGGTAAGAAAAAAACTCAGATTGGCAATAAGCCAGGAGTCACCAAGGGGCAGCAATGGCTGAGTACCCCGGATCACCTGATGCTTTTGGACACCCCGGGAATCTTATGGCCAAAATTTGAAGATCCCCTGGTCGGTCTCCACTTAGCCTGGTTGGGTTCCATTAAGGATACCATTTATGAAAAAGAGAACATCGCTGCAGATCTGTTAAAATATCTACTAATCTATTATCCGGGAGATTTGGAAACCCTATACAAAATTGAAGTAGAAGGCAAAAATATCCCCGAGGTATTCGATGCCATTGCTAAAAGTCGGGGATTGCTGATTAAAGGTGGCGAATATGATTATGCCCGCACCAGTGTGCTGATTCTCAACGATTTCAAGAATGGCCGAATTGGCCGCATTACCTTGGAGCGACCGGAATAGCGACGTATTTGTGGCAATGTGTTATGATGATGACAAAACAACCAATTATCTTATATAAAGTTGGTTGTTTTTTTATTTGAGCAAAGAAACTATCCATTGATGGAAGTGCGGTTTATTCGGTTTAAAATGGATTATTGGGTGGTGTCGTCTATATTTGTTCGCTGACTTGTAGTATAATGGCGATAGTATTGTAGGAAAAAGAGGTAAACATGAATCTATTTGATAATATGACCGTTACACAGATAAAAGAGTACATCGTGACCAGGCAGATGGAAGAATATCCCGATCTGATACCGATGTTGAAAGAAGATCATCGAGTAGCTGTGAAAAAAATTGGACAAAATTTAGAGAATAAAATTGCAGCCAGAGATCTTGAAGTTCAACGAATTAAAAAAATGAAATCAATTGAATCCGGTTACTATGATCAGGGTATCTTGAATATCGGTGGCATTGATGAGGTTGGTCGGGGCCCATTAGCCGGACCGGTGGTGACCTGTGTCATTATTCTGAAACCAGATTCCAGCCGCTTATATGTTAATGACTCGAAGAAAGTCGCAAAAAAAAGTCGTGAAATCTTATGTGAACAACTCCTTGAAGATGCTGTGGACTATGCCATTGGACAGGTTGATTGTGATGTGATTGATAATCTGAATATTCTTAATGCGACCAAAAAGGCCATGACTGATTCGCTGGCGAAGTTGTCTGTTAAACCGGATTTGCTACTGATTGATGCTCTTCATATCGATACAGATATCCCTCAGAAAGCGATTGTCCATGGTGATGCCACCAGCTATGCCATTGCTGCGGCAAGCATTGTTGCCAAGGTTTACCGGGACAATCTGATGCAGATTTATCACGAAGAGTACCCGGAGTATGGTTTCGATCACAATATGGGTTACGGAACGGCTGAACATATAAAAGCCTTAAAAAAATATGGTCCGACGCCGATCCACCGTAAAAGTTTTATTCAGAATCTTGGCTTAAAATGAAAACACATAATGTAAAAAAAGGTAATGCCGGAGAAGCGTTAGCATTAAACTATTTAAAAAATAACGGTTTTCAGATTTATGAAATAAATTATAAAAAGCCATCTGGCGAAATCGATCTCATTGCAAAAGATCGTGACGCATGGGTATTTATTGAAGTAAAATATCGAAAAAATTTGGATTTTGGATATCCCCGGGAAGCGGTGAACCGGTCAAAACAAAAACGGATTGGTAAAACAGCGCTTTGGTACCTCAAAGAAATGCAGCTTGATGATGTCAATATCCGCTTTGACGTTATCGAAATCTATTACGAATCAAACGGGGAGCAGGTGATTAATCATTTTGAAAGTGCTTTTTCGTTTTAAAGAATAAACAGGACTGGTGACAGAAAATTGATCACCAGTCCTGTTGCTTTTTTGAAATACTATTGACCGTCATCTACCGAAATCAGAAAGACTTTTTCAGAATAGGTACCTTTGTTTTCTTTATTCTGAATTTTTAAATAGTCAATATGAAGCGGCTCAAAATCAAAGCTTTCCACAATTGCATCCAGCAATTCGTAGATATCCGAAAGTTCATCTTCAGAGGGTCTTTTCAAAAAAATCTGAGCTTTTTCAAGAAGCTTCTCTTGCAGTGCTTCTCTAACTTCTGATTCACCTAAGATTTTGTACTCACAGGTACGTCCACTGTCTCGAATGATTTCAGGAATTTTATCCCGAACAATTTTGTTGTACTCAACTTTCATAATCTATCACCTCAAGCCTATTATACCCAATTGTTAGGCTTCAAAACAAGAGGCAACAATATTTATTTAGAAAAAACCTGACTGATTCCGATTTGATTGTATGATATAATGAAAACAACTAAAAATTAGAAATAACATCGTAATTATTCAGGGCAAGAACCAATTGCAGTTAAACCCTGAATTTTTACGGGAATATTGGGTATGTATTTCACAATGGTGTGCAGACTTCTTAAATAAAATCAAAATTTGCTAATTCGCAATAAAATTTAAACTTGTGCTTGCGTTTTGGTTGGAGTAATACTATCATAGTTAGAACAATTCTATTTTAAGATAGGGTTCAAGTCGAAAAATATATACGATTTCAAGCAGATCGTATGGTTACAATAATTTCTGATTAAACGTCGGAAGGAGGTTTTGTAATGAAGAAGCTAACAATCTCAGTATTCATATTGGCAGTGATCGGTGTAATTGTTGTTGTACTTAACTTTATAAGTCCCGCAAAATCGGAGTCATCAGAAGAACTTTCTTTAAATCCGAGTCAAATAAAAAAAGTAATTATACCGAAAGACAAAACAGTTAATGCAAAAGATTACGGAGTAAAGGGTGATGGTTTAACTGATGATACAGTTGCCCTGCAAAATGCAATTGATGAAGCGAGTAATAAAAATGCGCTATTGATCTTACCAGAGTCGGAAAAACCGTATTTAATTACAAAACAATTGATCATTAGCGATAACACCCACATTAGTGGCTATGGAGCTGTACTATTCATGGCCCCGCAAGAAGATACAATTAAGAACATGCTTTGGTCTAATCCAGATGAGACTGTTTCGAATATTTCAATCGAAGGACTAACTTTAAAGTCAGAAAATACGATTAAGGGTGTTGATTATTATGAGAACAGTCGTGTCAGCAATGTTCAGGGGATCTACTTTCAAGGCGTTGAAGCAATGACAATCAATGATGTTTTCATGGATAATGTCTATGTAGGCCTAAAATTAGCCCAAACAGGGAAGTTCAAAAATAAGGATATAACGATAAGTAGACTAGAAATTGATCATTCGGGGATGCCGATACAGATTTCTGGTACGAATGGTTTTAGCATGGTTGACAGCATCTTAAATTCAAGCGACGGTGGAACGAAATGGCTGCATTCCGCGTATCTGCGAGGTGACAACAGTAATTTTTATTTTGAAAATGTTGAATTCAATAATGCATCGGGAGGTGGAATAGCAATTGCGGGAAATCCACAATATAATAAACCGCCTGAAAACATGATTTTCAAAGATTGCCGCATCAAGGATAGTGTTGTTGGTGTTCATATCAACAGCGGTGCCAAAAATATAACAATATCAGGCTTAGTGATTGAAGGGTGTAGTTTGGGTTTTAAAATCAACGAAGCATCCGATTTAAGTATTGATAAGGTGAGTATCAGCGGATCAAAATCGAATGAGAATGACCATGGCGGCTTTAGTATTGAGAATGTCGAGCAAGCTACAATTTCTAATGTTTCAATTGATGCCAGCGAAATAACAGAATCCCTGTGTTTGTTGATTGGAAATATTGAAAATTTGAGGTTATCTTCATTTGAAGATAACAACGTTAAGGATATTCCTTTATACAGTGTTAACAGCACCGCAATAATAAAGAATTTGATTATTGAATGATTTTTGTGAAGAATGAAAACAAATCGAATAATTTTTTAGATAATCACATCTTAGAAATACGATCAAATCATAATGCTAAGGTGACATCAAGTAACGATTTTTTAGGAGGACGACAACAATGGCTGAGAAAATCTATCTGTCATCACCACATATGAGTGATGAAGGATTTGAAATGGAATATATCAAGGAAGCATTTGCCACCAATTGGATTGCACCACTGGGTCCAAACGTCAATGAATTTGAAAAAGAATTTGCAGTAAAAGTTGGCGCTAAATATGCAGCTGCAGTCAATACTGGGACAGCTGCAATTCACTTGGCATTACGGGCAGTTGGTGTTAGCGAAGGAGATATTGTCTTTTGTCCATCGCTCACTTTTTCAGCAACCGTTAACCCGATTATTTATGAAAAGGCAATTCCGGTATTTATTGATAGTGATGAAGAAACCTGGAATATGTGTCCAATTGCATTAGAAGCGGCTTTTTTAAAATATCCTCAGGTAAAAGCGGTGATTGTCGTTCATCTTTACGGTTTGTCGGCAGATATGGATAAAATCATGGCAATCTGTAATCATCATGGCGTTACTGTCATCGAAGATGCTGCGGAGTCCCTGGGTACTTTGTACAAAGGCAGACAAACTGGCACCTTCGGTGAATATGGCGTATTTAGTTTTAATGGAAACAAGATTATCACTACGTCTGGCGGTGGAATGTTGGTTTCTGATAATCAGGAACGAATTGAAAAAGTGCGATTCTGGTCGACTCAATCGAGAGATTCGGCACGGCACTATCAGCATAGCGAATTGGGTTTTAATTATCGCATGAGTAATATATCAGCGGGTATCGGTCGTGGTCAATTAAAAGTACTGGATCAAAGGATTGCCAAAAAAATATATCTTTTGAATTTTACAAGCAAGAGCTGGAAAAATTACCAGGGATTGAATTTATTGCCGATCAATCATTGGAATGAGCCAAATTATTGGTTGAGTTGCATAACCTTAGATGGATCAATAAAACCACTGGAAATAATCGAGGCTCTGGAAGGCGAAAATATTGAATCACGACCGCTTTGGAAACCCATGCATCAGCAGCCTTTTTTTGAATGGTGTGACTTTATTGGGGGAATCGTTTCAGAAAAGCTGTTTAATTCAGGTCTTTGTCTGCCCTCTGATACAAAAATGACAGACTCAGATCAGAAACGAATTTGTCAGATTATTAAAGGGTTGTGACTGTGATGATCTATAAAAAATTTATAAAAAGACCAATGGATTTTTGTTTATCTTTGGCAGCAATCATTGTCCTCTCACCGGTATTTTTTATTTTGGCTTTGTTGATCAGAAAAAAACTGGGCCATCCAGTGCTATTCAAACAACAAAGGCCGGGTTTAAATGAAAAGGTGTTTACACTCTATAAATTTAGAACCATGACTGATCAGCGGGATGAACAAGGCGCACTGTTACCTGATGATCAGCGACTGACCAAATTTGGTAATTTTTTACGATCCACCAGTCTGGATGAATTGCCGGAACTTGTAAATGTGGTTAAAGGTGATATGGCTGTTATTGGCCCGAGACCATTACTGGTACAATATTTACCCCTTTACAATGAAAAACAAAAAAGAAGACACGAGGTCAGGCCAGGGTTGTCTGGCTTGGCTCAGGTAAATGGACGAAATGCTATTAGCTGGGAAGAGAAATTTGATCTCGATGTTAAGTATGTTGACACTGTCAGTTTTGTGGAAGATTGGAAGATTATTTTATTAACGTTAAAAAAGGTCTTCAAACGAGAAGGAATCAATGCAAATGATTCGACAACAATGGAGTTATTTCAGGGAACAAGTGGAGACGATTAAAAAAGTCTATAAATAGTGCTAAAAAATTCGCGATACTAATCGAAGGAGGCGCTGCATTGTGAAAAAAAGCTATTGGTCATCGGAGCAAGTGGGCACGGAAAAGTTGTCGTTGACATTGCAATTAAAATGAATAAATGGGAAAATATCGCTTTTCTTGATGACGATCCATTAATTACCGAGTGTATGGGATTCGGTGTTGTCGGAAATACAGCAGATGCCTTTAAATTTGCAGATGAAGCAGATATTTTTGTTGCTGTTGGAAATAATAAAATTAGAGAGGCGGTTCAAAACAAGCTCGAGTCAGCTGGAATAGAGCCACCACTGTTAATTCATCCATCAGCGATTGTTGGGTTAGCGGTGGAAGTAGGAATCGGAACAGTGATTATGGCTGGGGTTGTAATCAACAGTGCCACGCGAATCGGCAAAGGCTGTATTATCAATACGGCAGCAACCGTAGACCACGATAATCGTATTGCCGATTTTGTTCATGTTTCGCCCGGGGCGCATCTGGCCGGGATGGTGGTGATTGGTCAAAAAACCTGGATTGGGATTGGCAGTACCATCAGTAATAATCTAACCATTACCGGTGACTGTAAAATTGGTGCCGGTGCGGTTGTCGTAAAAGACATAACGGAATCGGGAACCTATGTGGGCGTTCCGGCAAGGAGTATCCGTTGATGAAAAAAACTGTCTGGATTTGGAACCACTATGCTACCAATATGTATAAGGATCGTGCTGGTCGACATTATTCATTTGCTAATTATTTGCTAAAACAGGGTTATAACCCCATCATTTTCTGTGCTTCAACCGATCACTTTTCGAATGAAAACATTGAAGTTATGAATAAAAGATATCGAGTGGACACAATTGATGGAATTACCTTTGTGATTATAAAAACCCCTGATTACGCTGGAAATGCAAAAAAAGACTGGTCAACATGCTGACCTTTTATAAAAACCTGTTCCCGGTTGCTAAAGAATATGCACGCATAAATGGAAAACCGGATCTCATTCTGGCATCAAGTGTACATCCTCTCACTCTGATTGCAGGTATTCAGATAGCAAAAAAGTTTAAGATCTCATGTATTTGTGAAGTCCGGGATCTCTGGCCAGAAAGTATTGTCGCTTATAGTGGTTTAAAACGAACCAGCTTGGTTGCAAAAATTCTTTATCGCGGTGAAAAGTGGATTTATAAACGGGCTAACAAACTTATCTTTACCATGGAAGGTGGGTCCGATTACATCATTGAACGCGGTTGGAACAAAGAGCAAGGTGGTACGATTGATCTAAAAAAAGTTTATCATATAAATAATGGTGTTGATCTCGATGTCTTCAAGGAAAACCAAACGGTTTATAAATTTGAAGATCTGGATTTAGACAATGAGAAAACCTTTAAGGTAATTTATACCGGGTCAATTCGACTTGTAAATAACGTTAAATCCATTGTTGAAGCAGCCCAAGTTGTCAAAAAAGAATCGCCCAATGCGATCATTTTCCTTATTTATGGCGATGGCAGTGATCGAAAAAACCTGGAAGACTTCTGTAAAGAGAATAATATTAATAATGTGGTGTTCAAAGGCTATGTCAATAAAAATAGGATTCCATATGTTCTGAGCAAGTCAAATCTCAATATCATTCACTTTGAGGACAATCAGATAAAAAAATACGGGGCCAGTCTCAATAAACTATTTGAGTACTTTGCCAGCGGTAAACCGACGGTTTCTGATTGTGAATTTGGTTATGACCTTATAAAAAGATACAATTGCGGAATGGTGGTTGATCAGGCTGACCCAGAACAATTGGCCCAAGCCATTATCGAGTTCAGCAATATGCCAAAAAAGCAATATGAAGAATACTGTAAAAATGCCCTAGCGGCTGCGTATGATTATGATTATCAACGACTAACAGAAAAACTTATTGAATTAATTTAAAGGGAGTTATAAAAATGACGATCAAAGACAAATTAATTTCTAAAACAGCGATATTAGGTGTGGTCGGTCTTGGTTATGTAGGGCTTCCTCTGGCAGTGGAGAAAGCGAAAGCTGGTTTTAAAACGATTGGCTTTGATGTGCAAAAAGAAAAAGTCGACATGGTAAATTCTGGCATCAACTATATTGGGGATGTGGTCAATGAAGATCTGGAGACAATTGTCAAGTCAGGTCTGCTTTCGGCGACGACGGATTTTTCCAAGGTTGCCGCCGCTGATTGTGTCTGTATTTGCGTGCCAACCCCCCTCGATGAGCATCAACAGCCGGATATCAGTTATGTCAAGTCTTCAGCAGAAAGCATTGTTCCATACATGCACAAAGAAATGTTGATTGTCCTTGAATCGACTACCTATCCCGGAACAACAGAAGAACTGCTTAAACCAATTTTTGAGTCATCTGGATTAAAATGCGGTGAAGACTTTTTTCTGGCCTTTTCACCTGAACGGGTAGATCCCGGAAATCTGATTTACAAAACGAAAAACACCCCAAAGGTGACCGGTGGCATCACTCCGCAGTGTACCGAAGTGGCAGCGGCAATGTATGAGAGTATTTTACAAGCCCCCATTTATCGGGTTTCTTCACCGGCTGTAGCCGAAATGGAAAAGATCCTTGAAAATACCTATCGCAATATTAATATCGGGCTGGTGAATGAGCTGGCGATGCTGTGCCATAAAATGGGCATCAGCATTTGGGAAGTTATTGATGCTGCCAAATCAAAGCCCTATGGCTTTCAGGCTTTTTATCCGGGACCAGGGGTCGGCGGCCACTGTATTCCGCTGGATCCTTACTATCTGTCCTGGAAAGCCCGGGAATATGGGTTTCACACATCAATGATTGAATCCTCAATGATGGTAAACGACCGGATGCCTGAGTATTGCGCTGAACGGGCCAGTAAAATCTTAAATCACCACAACAAAACCCTAAAAGATTCAAAAATTCTTTTTCTAGGGGTCGCTTACAAGCAGGACATTGGCGATTACCGGGAAAGTCCGGCCATAAAATTAATGGACGAAATTGAGAAAGAAGGTGCAGAAGTCGTTTATTATGATTCGTTTGTACCAGAATTTCAGGAACATGGAAAAACACGAACCGGCGAGGCGGAACTGACCAGGGAACTCATTGAGTCAGCCGACCTGGTTATCATCACAACTGCTCACACGAATATTGATTACAGTACCATTCAAAGACATGCAAAACTTATTTTTGATACAAAAAATGCCATGAAAAACATTAAAGATAGAGGAAATATTGAACTGCTTTAAGGAGGTGTCACCTTGGGTCTTAAATATGCATTAATCGGATGCGGAAAAATTTCGGCCAATCATATTGCTGCCGCCCGGGCCAATGATCTTGACATTGTTGCACTGTGTGATGTTTATCCGGAGAGCATGAACACACTGATCGAAAAGTTTGACTTACCGGAAACAATCCACCAATATACTGACCATCAAGCGTTAATTCAGCATGAAGAGCTGGATCTGGCAGCAATCTGTACAGAAAATGGGAAGCATGGGTCGATCGCACTGGATTTTATTGAGGCCGGTTGCAATTTAATCATCGAAAAACCAATTGCCCTATCGCTTGAAGAAGCAGATGAAATTATTCGGCGATCCAAAGAAAAAAACGTCAAAGTTAGTGCCTGTCATCAGAATCGTTTTAATCAGTCGGTCATTGAAATTAGAAAAGCCCTGGACCTAAAACGTTTTGGGAAACTATTTTATGGAACCGCCCATATCCGCTGGAATCGAGGGTGTGAATACTATGTAGGTTCGAAATGGCGGGGAACCTGGGAACACGATGGCGGCGCCCTGATGAATCAATGCATTCACAACATCGATCTGCTGAGATGGATGTTGGGCGATGATATTATTGAAGTGGTGGGGATGACAGACAATCTTAATCACCCCTATATTGAAGCGGAAGATTTTGGGATCGCACTGATTCGCTTTGCTAATGGTAGTTATGGCATTGTCGAAGGAACGACAACCATTTACCCCAAAAATCTGGAAGAAACACTCTACCTTTTTGGTGAAAAGGGTACAGTCAAAGCGACTGGTCAGTCGGTTAACATTATTGAAGAATGGCAATTTTCGGATGGCTTGGATGACTCCGTGGAAATTAAAGAACGATTCAGTAAAAATCCGCCCAATGACGCTGGTTACGGACATACCCCCTATTATGCCGATGTTATTGATGCGATAAAAAATGATCGGGAACCATCCATCACAGCTGAAGACGGTCGCAGAGCAGTAGAACTTATTCTGGCAATATACAAATCAGCCGCAGAAGGACAACGGATCCGATTGCCATTGGAAAAATGCAGCACCACAGATTTTAAAGGGAGATTTGAAAAATGAGCTATTTCATCCATGAAAGCAGTTATATCGATAAAGACGTAAAAATTGGAGCGGGAACAAAGGTCTGGTATTTTTGTCATGTACAAGAGGGGGCTGAAATTGGCGAAAACTGTTCACTGGGTCAAAACGTCAATATTGGCAGTCGTGTAAAAATCGGGAGGGGAGTAAAAATCCAAAACAATGTTTCGGTATATGAAGGGGTCGAGCTGGAAGATTATGCTTTTTGTGGGCCGTCAATGGTGTTTACCAACGACTTGACCCCACGAAGCAAATACCCCAAAGGCTCGGGTGCCTTCAAAAAGACCCTGGTGCGATACGGGGCATCAATCGGGGCTAATGCGACCATCGTTTGTGGTAACACCATCGGCCGCTGGGCAATGATTGCTTCTGGGGCCGTGGTAACCAAAGACGTCAATGACTATGCACTGATGGCCGGGGTACCGGCAAAACAAATCGGCTGGGTTTGCGAATGTGGAACACCATTAAAAGAAGGCCTTTCCTGTGAAGTTTGTGGCAGAGCATATCACCTGGAGAATGATCAATTAATTGAAAAGTAAACAAATCATGAAAATGGAGAGTGATTTTGATGGAGTTCAGAGATTTAAAAACTCAGTATCAAAAATATAAAGATGAAATTGATGGTGCTATTCAAAAAGTTCTGTTAAAGGCTGACTTTATCAACGGATCAGAAATTCAAATTCTAGAAGAACGACTGGCAAAATATGTTGGTGTCAAACACTCTATTTCCTGTGCTAATAGTACTGAAGCCATGACACTGGTGTTGATGGCCTGGGGAATTAAAGCCGATGATGCCGTTTTTGTACCGGACTTTACGTTCTTTTCAACGGGTGAAGTCGTGTCTTTAAGCGGTGCAACACCAATATTTGTTGATGTCGATCCTCATACCTTTAATATCGACACGGAAAAATTAGAAAACGCTATTCAACAGGTTATAAAAAAAGGTGAGCTCAAACCAAAAGCAGTTATTCCGGTGGACCTATTTGGTCTGCCGGCAGACTATCATGAAATCGGTCGGATTGCCGATAAATACCATCTGCTAGTTTTGGAAGATGCCGCCCAGGGATTTGGCGGTAGTATTAACGGTCAGAAGGCCGGTAGTTTTGGTCATGCTGCCACAACATCATTTTTCCCGGCCAAGCCACTCGGTTGTTATGGTGATGGTGGTGCGATTTTTACAAATGATGATCACTTAGCCAGTCTGCTCAATTCATTAAAAGTTCATGGTAAAGGAAAAAATAAATATGATAACGTAAGGATTGGTCTTAATTCCCGGTTGGACACAATCCAGGCAGCGATTTTAAATGTCAAACTGACCGCATTTATTGAGCATGAACTTGAGGATGTCAATAAAATCGATTGTCTGTATAACCAAAAATTGGCTGGAGCTGTTGAGATTCCGGTGATACCGGCAGGGTATTATTCCAGTTTTGCACAATACACCATTAAACTTAAGAACAAATCGGAACGAGATGCACTAAAAACCAGATTAAGTGAGCATAAGATACCGAGTATGATCTATTATTCAAAACCAATGCACCGACAGGAAGCTTTTAACGATCAGAAATTTGATGATGCTGATTATATGGTTACGAATAAGTTATGCGAGACAGTATTATCGCTGCCAATGCATCCTTATTTGACAGAGAAAGAAATCGATGAAATATGCAATGTGATTATCGATGTTTAGAGGATCGCTATGATGAATGTTTTACATGTGAATTCCTATTACGCTCAAGGAACTTTTTATAAACATTTGTATGATCAACAGATACAAATAGGAATAGCCATCGATGTTTATGTTCCGACGCCAAGTTCGGTTAGTCGTGATCTGGGAAACTATGCAACGATCAGCATTAACCATAATAAGTATGATCGTTATTTATTTCATCTGAAACACACAAAAATTTATCGGGATATAAAAAGAACATACCGTCTTGAGGATTATACAGTCGTTCATGCCCATTCATTATTTTCCAACGGATACATTGCGATGCGAATAAAAAAGGACTTTGGTGTTCCCTATATCGTTGCAGTGCGGGACACCGATGCCAATGTCTTTTTTAAACGGATGGTCTGGCTTAGAAAACTTGGGATTAGTATTTTAAAAGAGGCCTCACAGGTAATCTTTCTGTCAACAACCTATCGCGATGCGGTAATAAAAAAATATCTGCCAGAACACCTGCAAGATGAGATTCTCGCCAAATGTGCAGTTATTCCCAATGGCATTGATCAATTCTGGCTGGATCATTTGGGGACTCCTAAACTAAGTCGAGACAATAACACGCTAAATCTTTTATTTGTGGGAATGATCAACAAAAGAAAGAATATTCCCGCAACCATCAAGGCAATCAAGCATTTGATCCGCCAGGGATATGAGGTGACCTTTACGGTTGTTGGCACAGTCAATGATACGTCAATTTTTGAGCAAATAAAAAAAGAAGCCTTTATCCGATATCTTCCACACTGCTCAAAAGAAAAGTTGATTGAGATTTACCGAAACAGTGACATTTTTGTGATGCCGTCGATCACTGAGACCTTTGGTCTGGTTTACCCTGAGGCAATGAGTCAGGGATTACCAGTAATTTACACAGAAGGGCAGGGCTTTGATGGTCAATTTCCCGATGGGGAAGTTGGGTTTGCGGTAAATTGTTTTGATGTAGAAGATATTGCAAATAAGATAGTCAAAATCAAAAATCACTACAATGATTTGTCACAAAATGCAGTAACCAATGCCCTAAAATTTTGCTGGACTGATATTTGCGAGGAATACAAAAATATATATGAGGCGATCGGGCATAAGTAAGAGCGAAGAAGTGGGGAGGCCATCATGCAAAAAAAACACATCTGCTTTGTTGTACCGAACTATCCGACACAGAGTGATCCGGTTTATACCTTTGTCAGGGAGCTGGTCTGCTCAATTGCCGAGCTGGGATACCCATGTTCAGTCATTGCGCCTCAAAGTGTCACAAAGAAGCTGTTAAAAAATAAATCAGCCCGGCCTCAATTCTGGCAGGATTTTGTGAATGAAGAGGTGTGGGTGGATGTTTATCAGCCCAGGGTTTTATCGTTCTCAAATCTTAAGATTTTTGGAACAAACCTTTCGGCACACGTGTCACAAAAAGCAGTGATTCGTGTTTTTAGAAAAATAAGACAGCGGCCGGACATTATCTATGCTCATTTTTGGCATTCTGGGGTAACCGCTGGTTTAATCAGTAAAATGTATAAAATTCCCTTTTTCGTGGCAACCGGTGAAAGTAAGATTTGGGTGGAAAGCCTTTTTCCCCGCAAAACGATTCAAAAAGCTCTGGCTGATATAAGCGGTGTGATCTGCGTTTCAACCAAAAATTTGGATGAAAGTATTGAGCTTAAGCTTGCACCACGCAACAAGATGATTGTGATTCCAAACGCCGTTGATCCGAAAAAATTCTACAAAATGGACAAACGTGAAATCAGAAGCAAACTGGGATTTGGTCAGGATGATTTTATTGTTTCATTCATGGGGTCATTCGATCAACGAAAAGGTGTTTTGCGTTTGGCGGAGGCAGTGAAACAAGTGGAGCAGACGAAAGTCATTTTTATTGGTTCAGGCAATCTCAGACCAACCGGTGAAGAAATTGTGTTTCTCGGAAAACTCCCGCATAATCAGATCTGTGAATATTTAAACTGTTCCGATGTGTTTGTTTTGCCAACTTTGGCAGAAGGATGTAGCAATGCGATTCTTGAAGCGATGGCCTGTGGATTACCGATTATCTCTTCGGATCTCAGTTTTAATGATGATATACTAACCGATCGCTGGGCCATCCGGGTGGATAGTATGGATGTCACCGCTATTGCCAAAGCAATTAGATCTTTAAAAAACGATGATATTTGGTGTAAGAAAATGGCGGCAAACGCCTTGGAGCAGTCACAAGAATACCATATCGATATTCGGGCTAAAAAAATAGTGCGGTTTATTAACAATTCGATTAATGACGAAAAAGAGGTTCAAAATGATAACCAGGAAATCAACTAATTCCATTGCGATATTAGGTTTGGCGCTGCTACTTATTATTCTTGGTCTTTCAAACACTGTATTTTTGATTATTGGAATTATGATTGCCAGTAGCTATATCTTTCTTAGTGGAGCAGAAGGAATTTATGGTCTGTATTTTATGTTGCCATTTTCTCCCATCATGAAGTTTGCACCAGGGGGAAATACTTTTTTTAATGTCCTTATTGCAGTGTACATCCTCAGAATGATTTTTTTAAATCCGAAAACGAAGATTTCACTCTATCAAATCCTATCAATTCTTGCACTTATTATTTTTTCCTTACTTAATACAATGGATTCAAGTTTAATAAAACTGGTGGAGCTGGTTATTTATTTCGTATTGGCTTTTTTAGTAATGAACAATAAGGATGATATCGAGGTGCGAAAATTACTTATGTATTTTATTGCGGGTATCATCATAGCGTCAATCTTAGGGTCTTTTAGCGATTTAATTCCTGGCCTAAGCGGTTTTATGCAAGAAACCCGGATTAAACTCGAAGATGGCGATGTATTTGGAAGATTTTCTGGAATCCAGACAAATCCCAACTTCTATACCATGGACATAACAATTGCGATTGCGGCGCTGTTATACATGATTGGCATGAAAAAACATCGTTGGTACGATTATGTTCTAGTGATAATTTTACTCGGATTTGGGATATTATCGTTGAGTTTATCTTTTATGTTGGCGGTGGGTGTGATATTTATACTCTATTTAGCTTTTAAGATCGTTCAGTTGACCAAATTATCCTTTGACGTCAATGTTGTTTTAAGAGGCATCTTTTTTATTGCATTGACATTATTAATTATTTCAGAAATTAGCAGTTTACCTTATATGAATATTTATTTTCAACGATTGGGCGTTGGTAGTTTTCTTGATCAGAGTCTATCGGATCTTACTACGGGTCGTTCAGACATCTGGTCGGATTATTTAAGCCTGTATCTCAGTGATTGGCGGATTTTCCTTGTTGGCGTCGGTTACTCGGTGGAGGCTTATCATTTAAGGCAGGCACATAATTACTTTCTTGAACTCTTAGTCCATTTAGGGATCATCGGAACAATTTTATATTTCAATGTCTTAAACTCAATTTTTAAGCCTTTTTCGATGAAAGTCAAAGGCCGAATGCTCTGTCTTTTACCGTTGGTGGCATTAATTTTTCGGGGATTTGGGATAAATTTATTTTTCAGAGAAAATTTCATCTTTTATTTAATAATCTGCGCATTGATCATGGCTGACGATGACCGCATAGATGATTTGAAAACGCCTCGAAAGGAAGTTTCAGATGAAAAATAAAACAATATTTCTGGAATTTAACGGGATTCCAGGTTCGGGGAAAACGACGTTGTCAAATCGAGTGATTACGGATATGAAAAGCAAGAATTATCTGATTGAATCCTATCATCAGGTTATTAAGAAACCAACCAGAAAAAACTCAAAACATCTGTTGTTATACCTTTTTAGGATAAAGCCAGGCAGTGTTAAAATAGGCTATCTGGCAACGATGTATTTGATTACAAACAAGAAACTTAACCATGAAAACTGGTTAAGGGTGATTTCTTTAGTGGTTCTTTTTGATTTTTATCAAAAAAAAGGCCAGGATTGTGGTGATGAAGTTATTTTGGTTGATCAGGGAATTGTTCAACAAATTATTTCGATGCTTTACGAGTCAGAATTGATTGCTGATAAATATGTTAAAAAACTAATCTGTTTTGCAAAAAAAAGAATGTGGGAATATACATTGTCAATGTTGATCTTGATATTAATATTTCGTTTGAGCGTCTTGTTAAACGAAAAGGGAATATGTCACGGATACAGAAGTTAAACGAGGCGGATGCCATCCATACACTAACGATTCAGCAAAATAATTTTAATAAAATCAGAAAAATTATCAAAGAACTGGAGCTGGAGAGCCTTGATGTAAATACCAAAGCGTGTATTGATGAAACTGTGCAGGTGATCGTAAATTATATAATGAGAATTAAAGATCACTAGATTTATAACAGATCCAGATTGTTCAGGATAAGTGATAGAAATACAGCTGAATCGCTTAAAAGGGAGCTTATTATGAAGAATAAAACAATGGTCAGTGTGAATTGTATCACCTATAATCACGAGAATTATATCGCTGAAGCATTAAATAGTTTTATTATGCAAAAAACCAGCTTTAACTATGAAATATTGATCCATGACGATGCATCTACGGATAGAACTGCAGAAATCATTCGTGATTATGAACAAAAATATCCAGATTTAATTAAGCCGATCTATCAAAAGGAGAATCTGTATTCAAAAGACGTTGATATTGACGATCTGAATACCGAAAGAGCAACAGGAAAGTATATTGCAGTGTGTGAAGGTGATGATTATTGGCTTGATCCGCTTAAACTTCAAAAACAAGTTGATTATATGGAGGGTCATCCGGAGTGTACGCTTTGTGTTCATGCCGCTTACATTGTCAACGTGATCGGCAGGAAAATAAAACCGGTGAGACCGAGTGTTGGGAACAAAATATTCACCATTGAAGAAGTCATTGAAGGTGGGGGCGGATTATTTGCAACAAATACGATGATGTATCCTCGCTACTTAGATCCAAACAAACCAGATTTTTATAAAAAGGCACCGGTAACGGATTATCCCTTAGTTATTTATCTTGCCTTAAAAGGACAAGTATATTATATCGATGAATACATGGCGGCATACCGTAAAGGTGTGAGTGGTTCCTGGACCAATACAGAACAGTCAAGTCTGGAAAAAATAATTAAACACGTCGATAATACTGAAAAAATGTTGGCACATCTCAATCAATACACAAATTATCAGTATGATGAGGCGATCACGAACAAAAATAATATCAATCAATTTAAAATTATGATTGCTCAGGAACGGTTTGAAGCATTGAAGGAAGACCGATTCAAAGCAATATTTAAAAAGCTGGGAAAAAAAGAAAAAACTAAAATATTGATTAAACAATACTTTCCGCAGTCAGTCAGAACCTATAAAAAGCTGCGTAAAAAGTATCGCTTGATGAAGTAAACGGAGTCGAAATAGGTAGGATTAACCGGTTGCAAATACCTGAGCATGGAAATGGAGGAGCGATTGTGACACTAAAAAAATTCAAATCGGGGTTGTTGAGGTTCGATGACTTGATTTTTAAGGGAAAGCTTAAAGCCTTCTATATACATCGCATTAAATATCGGGGGAAAGCCTATGAGCTAACGGAAGATTTATATTTCCCTCCTCACACAGCATCAAACAAAAGTATTCGGATGGGTCCTGAGGGAGAATTATTGGCTGTTGGGGGTGACTGGAAACCGGAACGCATTATTCTCGCCTATAAAAATGGCATCTATCCCGTTGCATTTAAGAATCAGCCCATTCTTTGGTGGACATCAGAACGACATTGTGTCATGTATCCTAAAGATGTACATATTCCCAAAAATATGCGGGCGCTAATTCGCCAGAATAAGTACAAACTGACCGTTGATCAAGCTTTTTATGAGGTCGTCAGTGCTTGCTCGGAAACAAGAAAAGACTACACCTGGTTAACGCATGAACAGGTCAAAGCTTTTCATCAACTGCATAACTTGGGATTTGCCCATTCAGTCGAAGTCTGGCAAGGCGAAGAACTGGTAGGGGGATTATTTGGGGTTTCATTCGGAACATATTTTCATGGTGAATCGATGTTTGCACGGGTGAGTCATACCTCAAAATTAGCATACATTGGATTATCGGTTCGACTTGCAGAAATGAATTTTACGATTATGGATTGTGGAATTTGGCCAACGGATCATATGAAAAGTTTGGGTGCTGTTGTTATTTCACGAGATGAGTTTCTTGAGATTCTGGATAGAAGTAAGGATGCTCCTGAAGTGATTGCTGATTGGGGTGCATTGTTCGAAAATTGGGATTTAAAACAAGCAGTACAAAATCATCTGGATGGTTTGAAAACGAAGAGCGAAGGAGCCTTGATATGAAAGACCAAATCAACGTTACACGGTCATCGATGCCAGAATTTGAAGAGTACATGGCAGAAATAAAAGAGCTATGGGACACCCATTGGTTAACCAACATGGGTGTAAAGCACAAGAAATTCGCAAAATGCTTAAGAAATTATTTGAATGTGGAAATGGTAACCCTCTTAGCAAATGGTCACCTTGCCCTTGAATGTGCGATTGCTGCCTTTGATCTTCAGGGAGAGGTGATTACGACACCATTTACCTTTGCCTCAACCACCCACGCAATTGTCAGAAATGGTCTGGATCCAGTATTTTGTGATATCAATGAGGACGATTATACTATTGATGTAGAAAAAATTGAAAGCTTGATAACCGAAAAAACTTGTGCAATTGTTCCAGTTCACCTGTACGGAAACGTATGTGATGTGGAAACGATTGAAAAGATTGCAAAAAAATACAAACTGAGGGTGATTTATGATGCAGCGCATGCTTTTGGAGTAACGGTTAACAATATCGGCATCGGTAACTTTGGTGACGCGTCAACTTTCAGTTTTCATGCGACAAAGGTCTTTAATACCATCGAAGGTGGTGCAGTAACCTATAATAATGAGCAACTGAAAAAAACACTCTATTTTCTCAAAAACTTTGGGATTACTGGCCCGGAGTCAGTGGAGTTTGTCGGTGGTAACGCAAAGATGAATGAGTTTCAGGCAGCGATGGGAATTTGTAATCTCCGCCATATCGATGCAGAAATTGCCAGACGTCAGATTGTGTTTAATCGTTATTGTGAAAACTTGGAAGGAATCAATGGGATAAAACTTTTGCAACCGCAACCAGCGGTTAAAAGTAATTATGCTTACTTTCCAGTTATTTTTTGTGGGAAAGCGAATTTAAGAAATGATGTCTTTGACGAACTGGAGAGAAATCAAATTATTCCGAGAAAGTACTTCTATCCGTTAACAAC
Source organism: Acetobacterium wieringae (assembly GCF_023700225.1). Lineage (NCBI taxonomy): Bacteria > Bacillati > Bacillota > Clostridia > Eubacteriales > Eubacteriaceae > Acetobacterium > Acetobacterium wieringae. The sequence goes on along the minus strand of NZ_CP097897.1, from coordinate 2,117,753 downwards.
GGACTACAAATGCTATGCCAATCGTTTTGATTCAAACGAAACACCGGTGGCGAAGAATATTGCCGAACGGGTTATAACTTTGCCGCTGTATCCTGATTTGATGCTTGACGAGGTCGATCGGATTTGTAAAATTATATTAAATTGCTCTAGGAATTTATGTTGAGGGATCAAAAGAATGAGGCAAATCGTCTTACAAAGCCGTTTAAGATAGTGTGGGGAAGGGAACTGACAATGATTGATGTAAAAAAACAACTATTGGAGGATTTAAATCAGCTTAAGCTAGATAATTCAGTCCTTCAACCGAACACCACATATGACAATAGAAAATATCAACAACCTGAAATGATAATCATTGGTTTGGAGAAAGATTGTACTATTTATAAAAGAACGTTCATAAAGTACCAATTTATTCAACTAAAAAAACGATCAATCTCGAAAAAATTTGAATCGTGGATAGGGTATGATGATTTTAACGGCGACTTAATTCAGGTTCACTTATGTTTGTGCGGGAGGAAAGCAGATCAGTGCGATGCAATGGAGAATTTTATGAACAACCGTGCAAAAAAAGTATCCTCTAAAAACAGATTTTCGTTCAGATGTCCTTCAATAGCAGTGATTGGTTCTGATGGGTCAGGCAAAAGCACCGTTACCACTGATTTGGAGAAGTGGTTTTCAAAAAAACTTGACTGCCGTCGGTATTATCTGGGAAGCGGTGATCATTATAACCCCATATACAAACAAGGTCTTAGAACAATAGTCAGATGGTTTGGACGTTCACGATCATCGAATGAACAGCAGGCAGTTAATACAGGAAAAAGCCAATTGAAAAAAACGCCAGATCGCGTTTTAAAAAAGGGACTTAAGAAAGGGTATTGTCATCTCAATGCCTTTTATTTGTATCGCATTTCGGTTCACTCATTAAAGCAGTTAAAAAAGTCAAATGACTTTTCTAAGAACGGCGGAATTTCCCTGTTCGACAGATTTCCGCAAAATCAGTTTATGGGAATCAATGATGGTCCGAAAATCAGAAAAGCATATGGAACCATCAATAGCCCGATCATCAACTGTTTAATGCAAATGGAGGAAAAGAACATTGGTCGATGCGTTAAAATGAGCCCGGGTTTAGTCATTAAGTTGATTGTATCACCTGAAATAGCAGTTACGAGAAAGCCAGACCATAGTATCCTGGAATTAGAAAGAAAAGCAGACATTATTCATACACTGAGTTTTAGAGATGCTGTAATTTATAACGTTGATGCCAGTCAGCAGTACGATATAGAATTAAAAGCGATAAAGAAATTGATATGGAACTATCTATTTCAATGTTCGAAAACGAATGAATAAAATTTGGACGGATATTCTGATACGTGATGAATCTGAGATAAGGGCGGTTAGGGCTGATGAAAGTATCAAACAAAGATAAGGCATTTTTAGGTGTTTACTGGATGACAATTATGGGATTGGCCAGTGTTGTGATCCGGTTGCTAATCACGATGAGTTTGTCCAGATTATTGCTACCCCAAGAGTTTGGCCAAGTTGCAACGATTCAGATCATCATCAGCTTTGCTGAAATATTCTGGATGATGGGTGTGGGAAGTGCCATTGTTCAAAAAAAACAATTGTCAGACGACTACATTGCAACCGGAAATACCTTAAATTTAATACTGGGGCTCATTATTTATTTGACCATCTTTATTTTTGCATCCGCAATTGCCAGCCTGGTTGGATCAAATGATATCACGATGTTGCGGGTTCTTTCGATCGTATTCGTAATTCATAGTATCTCAGGCGTTTCTGAAGCATTACTTCAAAAAGAAATGCGCTTTAAAACCGTCAGCATTATAAATACGGTGGCGGCGATTATCAATGGGGCTGTGGCAATCATACTTGCTCTGAATGGCTTTGGTGCGTGGTCGCTCGTATTTGCTCAAATTATCAGTGTTCTGTTTCAAACCGTCATGTCGATTATCAAAAAGCCGATTAAATTTAGGTTGATAATTGAAAAAGAATCAGCAAAAGAACTAATTAATTTTGGTACCGGATATGCACTCTCGAAGCTATTTAATAATATTGCCAATCAGGGAGATTATTTTGTTGTGAGTCAAACACTTGGAAGTGCAGCTTTAGGATTCTACAATCGAGCCTATCAATTGTTATTGGTACCCACAAACTTGATTGCCACAGTGATGGAACGGGTTTTGTTTCCTCTTTTGGCCATGTATCAGGATGAACATGAAAAAATCCGCTATGTCGTCATGAATTTAACAGCGCTGATCGCAATTTTGGCTTTTCCAATTACGATTGTGTCGCTGACAATGGGTGCAGACTTAGTTCAAGTGGTCTTGGGCCCGAAATGGGAAGAAACCATCCTTCCCTTCAAAATATTAATTGTCAGCTTATTTTTTAGAATGGCATATAAAATTGGTGATGCGCTGGTACGTTCGTTGGGAGCGGTCTATAAACGACTATGGGTACAAATTGCATACGCAACACTGGTCATTGGGGGGGCATATATTGGTAAAGAATGGGGGATCGTCGGAGTTGCAGTGACAACAACAATTGCGATCATTATCAACTATTTTATCATGACGTTTCTGATTGGACATTTAGTTGAACTTAAAATGCGAGAGTTATTGGGGTATTTAACGCCAATTATTCTTGTCAGTATTGTCATTGGGGGCGTCAGTTATCTGATTAGCACTCCCGTAGCAACCTTACCATATGCGCTGATCAGACTGATTGTCATGACGTTTGCAGTGGGTTTTATGTATCTTTTGGCTTTTAAATTTGTTATTATTAAATATATGCCCGAAGATTTCAGGGGGTTTATTGAAATTGTAAAAGATCAGACGACGAGAAAACTTGTACCGAAGAAAAAAAACATCAAATAATTTAACCTGGAAGAAGGATTATGGACGATAAGCAAATTAAATCTAAGGTGATTTCATCTTTGTTTTGGAAATTTATGGAGCGACTGGGAACGCAGGGAATACAGTTCGTTGTCCAAATTGTATTGGCGCGTCTCATATTGCCAGAAGAGTATGGGACAATTGCATTGATTACAATATTCATCTCGTTTGCCAATGTCTTTGTTCAGTATGGGTTTAATACCGCACTTATTCAGAAGCAGGATGCAAATGAAACTGATTTTTCATCTGTGTTTTTTTTAAGTTTAGTGGTTGCGGGGCTATGTTATGCAATCCTGTTCATTTCGGCGCCGCTGATTGCCGATTTTTTTGAGAATCCAATGCTTATACCACTGCTGCGAGTCTTGTCGACCACCTTGTTTCTAGGTGGTTTAAATTCGATTCAAAATGCTGTTGTTGCCAGAAATTTGGAATTTAAAAAATTGTTTTACAGTAGTTTAGGAGCTGTTGTTGGGTCAGGAACTATCGGCATCGTGATGGCTTACAATGGGTTTGGTGCCTGGGCATTGGTAGCCCAGCAACTTACGAATCAATTGATGGTGGCGGGGATTCTTTGGTTTACAGTAAAATGGCGACCGGGGTTTTTATTTTCTCTGGAAAGCTTGAAAGGCCTTTTTTCATTTGGATGGAAATTATTAGTTTCCGCACTTATTAATATGCTTTATAATAATGTTCAAAGCTTGTTCATCGCAAAAATCTATAATCCGGCGATGCTGGGTTATTTTAATCGGGGTCAGCAATTTCCATCATTGATTGTCTCAAATATAAATGGATCAATCCAATCGGTCATGTTTCCTGCCCTGGCCCTTAAACAGGATAATCGACAGCGAGTCAAGGAAATGGTCAGAAGAGCGATTGTGACCAGTGCCTTTTTTATCTTTCCGATGATGGTTGGATTGGCAGTGATTGCCGAACCACTGGTCACAATTCTCTTGACTGATAAATGGTTACCCTGCGTCCCATTCTTGCAGATTTCCTGTGCAGCATTTGCTTTGTTACCAATTCACACTGCTAATCTCCAGGCAATCAATGCCTTGGGCCGAAGTGATATATTTTTAAAACTGGAGATTATTAAAAATGTTGTCAGCTTAACGATTTTAGGAGTCTCACTCGCATATGGTATCTATGCGATTGCTGCCGGGATGTTTTTTAGCAGCGTCGCCTCATCGTTTATCAATGCCTATCCCAATAAGAAGCTATTGGATTACAGTTATGTACAACAATTGAAGGATGTTATGCCATCGCTGTTATTATCTTTGGCAATGGGTGGGATTATCTATTGTTTTTTATGGCTTAATATGAGTCCTTTAATAACCCTGACACTACAGGTAGGTGTCGGAATCTGTATTTATTTTGGAATAGCAAAATTACTTAAATTTGAATGTCTGACATATCTAATGGTCACCGCAAAGGAGATGTTGGACAATCGAAGGAAGCGTGAATAAGATGATCATTGGAATAATGCAACCCTATTTTTTTCCCTACCTGGGATATTTTAGTTTGTTAAAGCAGGTTGATCGGTTTATTTTGTTTGATACGGTTCAGTTTATTCGGCATGGGTGGATTGAAAGAAACCGAATTTTAAAACCGTGCGAAGGAGTCCAATATATTTGCGTACCGCTGGTAAAAGCTTCACACCTTGCAAAAATAAAAGATGTGTCAATCAGAAATAACGAAGACTGGCGAAATCATATCCTTTGCCAATTGAATCACTATAAAAAAAAAGCCCCCTTCTACAAGGAGACCATGGCGGTGGTCGAAAGAGCTTTGGCGATTAATACGGAAAGTATTACTTATTTAAATCATAATACAATGAACTGTGTTTGTGATTATCTGGGGATCAAAAAAAATATAGAGATTTTTTCACAAATGAACCTGGAAATTGAGCCAGCCAATGAACCGGATGAGTGGGCCCTTAATATCTGCAAAAAATTTGGAAATGTGGAGGAATACTGGAATCCGATTGGAGGGCTTTCATTTTTTAATCCTGAAAAATACGAAAAGTCTGGGATAAAAATACATTTTCACTCGGTGAAGATAAAGCGCTATCCCCAACGCCGTCCGGTATTTGAAGAAAAACTTTCAATCATTGATGTGATGATGTTTAATTCACCAACAGAGATAAACAGAATGCTGGATGACTATTCGTTATTTTAGCTGAGAAATCTGAACCGGGTTTTGGCAATGGAGATCCCTTTGATGAGTGATTATCAACAACACATTTTTAATGAGTGCAAAATGAATGCAAGTCACGCAGGCGCAGAATTGCATGATAATTCTTATCAAATTCTCCCAAATTTCCCGGAAAGTAAAAACGAGTCAAAGTAAAAAAAGCGAGGAATCAAAATGGATGTTTCAATCATGCAACCTTATTTATTTCCTTATATTGGATATTTTCAAATGATTAATTGTTCAGATTATTTTGTGATTGCAGATGATGTGCAGTTTATCAGGAAAGGCTGGATCAACAGAAACCGGATTTTATTAAATGGCGAACCTTTACTGATCACATTACCATTAAATCGAGACAGTTCTTTCCTCGACATCAATAAACGGAACTTTGTAATGCAATCTGACCCAAGGGGAAGGCGTGCATTCCTGAATAAAATTGTGAATTCATACCGGAAAGCTCCGGAATTCAAATTGATTTATCCTTTAATTGAAGTGATTGTGAATTTTAGCAATAATAACGTTGCAGAGTTCCTGACGAATAGTATAAAAGAAATTTGTGTATTTCTGGACATTGAAACAGAAATATTAATTGAATCCTCCTTTTTATTATCACCGGAACTAGATTATCAGGATTCAGTTATTTATGTGTGCAAAGAATTGAAGGCAAAACGTTACATAAATTCGATCGGTGGAATGGATTTATATTCAAAACGTAAATTTGCAGAAAATGGTATTGAACTTAAATTTATTAAAACGAGGGAGACATTAGAATACCGACAATTTTATTATCAGTTTGTGCCAAACTTATCGATCATTGATGTGATGATGTTTAATCCCAGGGATCGAATTAAAGCGATGCTAACAGAATATGACCTGGTTGAAGGCCACAATTAGATCATTGCGACATTAAAAGAATTCAAGATATCGGATCGAGGTTATTTTTTACTAAGTGATTTTTGACGGCTTGGCAAAAGTCCCAGTTTTCAAAAAGCTCTTCCCAGTTATTGATAATTGCAGGAACATTGATGCTTTGGTCTAATCGCTTCAGAAACTCGTCACGCTCGATTGTGACGACGCCCATGCTTTTGAGATGATCGGTTGGCCAGGTTCCGCAATCGATCATCGTACAGTTCAATTCTTCCAGTCGAATGGTCAAGGCGATCATGGCAAATTTCGAAGCGTGGTTAACACGTGTAAACATTGAAGAGATATAAAAATATGAGCCGCATGAGAAGCCAAACAATCCGGCCACCAGATTGCCATCTTGCCAAACCTCGATGGAGTGTTTGTAACCTAAATCATGTAAAGTGCAACACGATTTTTTACGGTCAGGGGTGAGCCAGGTGTACGCTTCTCGGGATTCGGTACAGCCATTGATGACATCATCAAACGCTTTGTCCACGGTCAGGTGAAAATGGTTGTGCTTAATTAAACGCCACATGACTTTTGAAATATGAAGATGCTCAGGAAACAAAACACAACGGATCTCTGAAGTCCACCATAAAATTGGCTGATCAACAAGTGATGATGGGTAAATACCATTTTTGAAAGCAAAAATAATTCGTTCAGGGCTTAGATCGCCGCCAACCGCTAATAATTCGCCAGCAGAACCCATCCGGACGCTCTTGTTCGCAGTTGTATGTGGTGGAAAATATAATTCTTTGGTTAAAAAATATGCTTTGCCTTTATACTGGATATGTTTTATATAAAATGCCTTGAGAGTACCATTGAACAATCGTGCATCCATTTTAATCAGTTGTGATTTGAAATTTTTAAACATAATTTAGCGCCTCCCGATACAAAGTTTCGTGTAAAAAAAGACTGATTGGGTACATTTATTTATTACCCAAAAATGTGATTTATCTGCGTTAAGTTAAAAAAATAAAATGAGTTGCATCACAAACTACCGATTTCTGAAATCAAAAATATCTGACAATTAAGCCATTTTGGCAAGAATAGCAATTGATCCGAAGAGATACCATATCTTGGAACAGAATATTTCTGGCATCAACATATAGCGCATGTGACGGTTTTGAAGCTCTGGCAAAAACAAATTTTAAAAAAGTTAAACAAGGCATTGACTAGTATCCAAAAATGTGATATAGTGAGCCCAAGAAAAGCAAATATTTTAATATTCGAATATTTGCTCAGTTAAGAGATTGTATGTAAGTGCGATTCAAAAAATGGAACGTATAAAACAATACTTAACAAATCAATTTGATTTGGGGAGTTGTTTAAGGTGCCGTTTATTTTCTACGATAAAAGCAAATTTGGTGAAAGTCAGAGACGCAAAGCTAAAGGGCCTGTAAAATGGCAGCCAGCTACCGAAAGGAAGGTAACATACTCAAAAAAAGCGATTACAAAATTTTAATATTGATCGTGGAATCACTTTCCAACGATAAAGGCAAACCTGTTGAAAAATAGGGACGCAAAGCTAAAGGGCCTGTAAAATGGCAGCCAGTTACCGAAAGGGAAGTTTTTTATTTGCAATTCATCGTTATTCAACGAAAAAGGCAAACTAACTGAAAAGTTGGGACGCAAAGCTAAGGGCCTGTAAAATGGCAGCCGGCTACCGAAAGGAATACCATCATGAAAAAAATATCTGTTTTTTTAGTCACATTATTTGTGTTATTTAGTGTTATGCCAATAAATTCGGCATTTGCAGCCAGAGTCAGACCTCCTAAAAAACCTGTCACAGTTACACAACCCGTAGTGACCGAACCCGTGGTGACCGAACCCGTGGTGACCGAACCCGTAGTGACTGAACCCGTAGTGACTGAACCCGTAGTGACTGAACCCGTAGTGACTGAACCCGTAGTGACTGAACCAGTTGTCACACCACCAACAACACCAGTGAATCAGGGAGTCAGTGTCAAAGATTTTGGCGCAAAAGGGGATGGCATCACCAATGATACGGCAGCGATTCAAAATGCCATTAATGATGCCAGCAGTAAAAACGTTACCTTGACAGTTCCGGCAGGAACCTATGTGGTTACCAGTCAACTGGAAGTCAAGAACAATACCAGAATCAGCGGTTATGGTGCCACTTTATATATGGCGCCACAGCCGTCGGCCGTAGCAAATATTTTATGGTCGAATCCGGATGCTTATATCTCAAACGTAACCCTTGAAGGGTTGACATTACAATCCCAGAACACCATCGCTGGAGCCGACTATTATGCCAACAGCATGATCAGCAATGTACAGGGAATGTTTTTCCAGGGCATCAGCAATCTGACGATCAAAGATGTTTCGATGGACAGTATGTATGTGGGCCTGAAAATGGGACAATCCGGAAGCAGCCGCAACCAGGGAGTCACCGTCAGCAATCTTAAAATTGATAAAACCGGGATGCCCATTCAGATTTCCGGAACTAACAACTTAACCATGACCGACAGTATTCTTAACGCCAATGATGGCGGAACAAAATGGCTTCATGCAGCTTATATTCGCGGCGATAACAGCAATTTCCTGTTTCGAAACGTCGAGTTCAATAATGCCCCTGGTGGCGGTATTGCTGTAGCTGGTAATGAAAAATTCCCAACCCCACCGGATCACATCGTCTTTGAAAATTGTCGTGTCAAGAACAGCGTTGTCGGGATGCACATCAATACTGGTGCCAATAACGTCACAGTTAAAGGCTTAACCATCACTGGCAGCGGTCTGGGATTCAAAATTGCTGATGCCAACAGCTTAACCATCAGCGATGTCAACATCAGTGGTGCCAAGCCAACAACCACCGATATTGGCGCATTCAGCATCGGCAACAGCTATCAGGCAAGTATTAGCAATGTTACCGTTGACTCAACCGGGATGGCCGGTGCACTGTACTGGTTTATCGGAGAAGTGAAGGATACCACGATCTCTGGAATGAACGTTACAAATGTCAATAAAATTCCGTTAATCAGTGCCAGCAGCACTTCCAAGACAACCAATGTCGTGGTTGAAAACTCCAGCTTCCAGTACAGCAGTATCGACAAATACGGTATCGGATTCAGAGGTGTGGGATCACAGGCCGTGCTGCGAAACAATACCTTTACCAATAGCGGCGCATCCTACTCTTACCTGATTTATAATCCCGAAGGAACCCAGATTCAAGTATCTGATAATTCTTACAGCGGATTCCAGCGACTGAATTCCAGCTCTGATTTTTCCGTGGCTACCAATAATTTTAATCTGCTGACAGCAAAGGTTGATTAAGAGAACCAGTGTGCTAAGTTATTATATCGTGAATAATCTGAGAATAATTCAATAAAGCAATTTCTCCTAAAGCCTTGCTCTTTTGAACAAGGCTTTATTTTATCGAAGAATGTAACAATTTATATATAATCATGTCCACGATAAAGGCAAACCAACTGAAAGGTTGGGACGCAAAGCCAAGGGCCTTAACAAAAAGAAAGGTAGCCGGTTGCCGAAAGGAGCAGTAAGCAATGAACTTAAAAGAGGAAAGCAAGACAACGAGATTTATCGCAACCTTAGTGATGTCATTTTTGATAATAGGGACGTTTTTTTCGTCCAATGTATTTGCAGAAGAATTAGAAACAGAAGCCGTTAATGCAATTGGAGTCACCTATCGGACCCATATCCAAAACGAAGGATGGGCCCAGGGGTGGATGAGTAATGGCCAACTTTCCGGTTCAGAAGGAAAAAGCTATCGTTTAGAAGGTATTGAGATCAAACTGACAGGAGCTGTTCCAGCAGGATTAGGAATTGAGTATCGTACACATGTTCAAAATAAGGGCTGGGAACAGAAATGGGCGGCAAATGGCGGATTTTCAGGATCAGAAGGCGAAGGCTTGCGTCTAGAAGGAATCCAGATCAGGTTAACTGGTGCGAGTGCAGCTGAATATACAGTTAAGTACCGGACCCATATTCAAAATGAAGGCTGGGCTCAGGGATGGGTTTCGGATGGTGCCCTCGCTGGCTCGGAAGGAAAAAGCCTGCGTTTAGAAGCGATCGAAATCACTATTGAAAAGCTGCCAGCGGTAGCAACAAGCGAACCTGCCAGTGTCGTTACGACACCACCGCCACCAACAACACCAGTGAATCAGGGAGTCAGTGTCAAAGATTTTGGCGCAAAAGGGGATGGCGTTACCAATGATACGGCAGCGATTCAAAATGCCATTAATGATGCCAGCAGTAAAAACGTTACCTTGACAATTCCGGCAGGAACCTATGTGGTTACCAGTCAATTAGAGGTAAAGAACAATACCAGAATCAGCGGTTATGGGGCTACCTTGTACATGGCGCCACAGCCGTCAGCCGTAGCAAATATTTTGTGGTCAAATCCGGCTTCATACATTTCAAATGTTACCCTTGAAGGGTTGACACTACAATCCCAGAACACCATCGCTGGAGCCGACTATTATGCCAACAGCATGATCAGTAACGTTCAGGGAATGTTTTTCCAGGGCATCAGCAATCTGACGATCAAAGATGTTTCGATGGACAGTATGTATGTGGGTCTGAAAATGGGACAATCCGGAAGCAGCCGCAACCAGGGAGTCACCGTCAGCAATCTTAAAATTGATAAAACCGGGATGCCCATTCAGATTTCCGGAACTAACAACTTAACCATGACCGACAGTATTCTTAACGCCAATGATGGCGGAACAAAATGGCTTCATGCAGCTTATATTCGCGGCGATAACAGCAATTTCCTGTTTCGAAACGTCGAGTTCAATAATGCCCCTGGTGGCGGTATTGCTGTAGCTGGTAATGAAAAATTCCCAACCCCACCGGATCACATCGTCTTTGAAAATTGTCGTGTCAAGAACAGCGTTGTCGGGATGCACATCAATACTGGTGCCAATAACGTCACAGTTAAAGGCTTAACCATCACTGGCAGCGGTCTGGGATTCAAAATTGCTGATGCCAACAGCTTAACCATCAGCGATGTCAACATCAGTGGTGCCAAGCCAACAACCACCGATATTGGCGCATTCAGCATCGGCAACAGCTATCAGGCAAGTATTAGCAATGTTACCGTTGACTCAACCGGGATGGCCGGTGCATTGTACTGGTTTATCGGAGAAGTGAAGGACACCACGATTTCTGGAATGAACGTTACAAATGTCAATAAAATTCCGTTAATCAGTGCCAGCAGCACTTCCAAGACAACCAATGTCGTGGTTGAAAACTCCAGCTTCCAGTACAGCAGTATCGACAAATACGGTATCGGATTCAGAGGTGTGGGATCACAGGCCGTGCTGCGAAACAATACCTTTACCAATAGCGGCGCATCCTACTCTTATCTGATTTATAATCCCGAAGGAACCCAAGTTCAAGTGTCCAATAATTCTTACAGCGGATTCCAGCGACTGAATTCCAGCTCTGATTTTTCCGTGGCTACCAATAATTTTAATCTGCTGACAGCAAAGGTTGATTAAGAAAAAAGAATAATTGGAATTATTTCTGAAACAAAATAAAAGATCAAGAAAAAATAAGCCGTGCTTTTGCAGGGCTTATTTTTTTGCTGCAAAAGGATAAAAAAGAAAAACTGGTTTTTCGGAATGAATATTCATTAAAATAGTGGTAAGTTACGGCTGAAAGGGGTAAAATACATACAATGGAATATGAATAAGTTTTGAGAAAAAGGCGGAGTAAAAATGAAAATACTAATTACTGGTGTTGCAGGCTTCATTGGTTTTCATTTAGCTAGTTCATTGCTTGGCGAGAATCATCAAATAGTTGGAATTGACAATCTTAATGATTATTACGAACAATCCTTAAAAGAAGATCGTTTGGTTATCTTGAAAAATCATTGCAAGTTTAGTTTCTATCAAGTGGATTTAAAAAATAAAGCTGCAGTCGATCAAGTTTTCGAAACCCATCGACCCGACTATGTGGTTAATCTGGCTGCGCAAGCTGGCGTCCGTTATTCAATCACTAACCCTTATGCCTATCTGGATTCCAACCTTGTGGGATTTATGAATATCCTTGAAGCATGTCGCAATTATCCAGTGGAGCATCTTCTTTATGCCTCATCAAGCTCAGTGTATGGTGGAAATAAACAGGTGCCATTTTCGACCAATCACAATGTCGATCATCCGGTTTCTCTTTACGCTGCGACTAAAAAAGCGAACGAATTGATGGCCCATACCTACAGCCATCTATTCAATATCCCAACAACCGGATTACGGTTTTTTACGGTTTATGGACCATATGGAAGGCCGGATATGGCATACTTTTCTTTTGTTCAGGATATTCTAGCCGGAAAACCGATTAAGGTATATAATCACGGCAAAATGAAACGTGATTTTACTTATATTGATGACATTGTCGCATGTATCAGCAAGTTGATTGATAAAATTCCAACTGCCAATAAGAATTGGGATGAAAGGGAAAATGATTTAAGCTCAAGTTTTGCCCCATACAAGATATATAATATCGGGAATAATAGCCCCGTTGAGCTAATGCGTTTCATTACAATTCTGGAAGATCAGCTGGGGATAAATGCGGAAAAAATATACATGGATATGCAACCAGGTGATGTATTAATTACCTATGCTGATATCAGTGATCTTGAAAAAGACATCGGTTTTCGACCTGTTACGAGTATTGAAGAGGGTTTGAGTAGGTTTGTGAAATGGTTTAAAGAATATTATAAGATTGATCAATAAATCGATAACGACGGGGGAAAAGAAAATGAAGATAACAATCGCCGGTACCGGATATGTGGGTTTGTCGAACGCCATTTTATTGGCACAGAATAATGAGGTTATTGCACTTGATATTTTAAAAGAAAAAGTCGAGATGATCAATAATAAAAAATCGCCAATTATTGATGATGAAATTGAAGAATATTTAAAAACCAAACAACTGAACTTGCGGGCAACAACAGATAATTATGAAGCGTTCATAGATGCGGAGTATGTAATCATTTCGACACCGACAAACTATGATCCGGAAAAAAATCATTTTAATACCAGAACTGTGGAAGCGGTAATTGCCAATGTTTTGGCGATCAACCCTGACGCAGTAATGATCATAAAATCAACCATACCGGTCGGATATACAGAGGCTATAAAGGAAAAATTTGAAGCGGAAAACATTATCTTTTCACCGGAATTTTTAAGAGAAGGACATGCGCTGTATGACAATCTTTACCCCTCAAGAATTGTTGTCGGTGAGCAGTCAGAACGGGCCCGCGTTTTTGCTGAATTGCTGGCCCAGGGGGCTTTAAAAAAGGATATTCAAATTCTTTATACAAATTCAACTGAGGCTGAAGCGATAAAACTTTTTGCAAATACCTATTTAGCATTACGGGTTGCATATTTTAATGAATTGGATTCGTATGCCGAGGTAAGAGGTCTTAATACGTATGATATTATCCAGGGAGTGTGCCTGGACCCGCGAATTGGCAATTATTATAACAATCCATCGTTTGGTTATGGTGGTTACTGTCTGCCAAAAGACACCAAGCAATTACTCGCAAATTATGCTGATATTCCCCAGAACATTATGTCGGCAATTGTGGACGCCAATCGCACCAGAAAAGACCATATCGCAGATATGATAATCAAAAGAAAACCGAAAATAGTGGGGATTTATCGGTTGACAATGAAGACAAACTCTGACAATTTTCGGGAATCGGCGATTCAAGGCGTGATGAAGCGTATTAAGGCAAAGGGGATTGAGGTGGTTGTCTATGAACCTTCCCTTGAAGAAAGTGACTTCTTCAATTCCAGAGTGATAAAAGATCTTAATGAGTTTAAAGAAATAGCTGATGTAATTGTGACGAATCGTCTGTCAGAAGAAATAAAAGATGTTGTTGATAAGGTATATACCAGGGATTTGTTCAGTCGGGATTAACAAAAAGGATCGCTTAACAGACTATCCAGCGAAAGGATTATAAAGAGTGTGATTATGATTGATACACATATACATATGGTGCCTGGGGTTGACGATGGGGCTACAGATCTGGAAATGGCAATTCAGATGATGCAGCTGGCAATAAATGACGGCGTTAATGAAATGATCGTGACCCCCCATTTTAATTTGCCAACTTACCATAATCAAAATGTGGATGAGCAGTACCAATTGCTGATAGATTATATTGAGCGAGAGAACATTGATTTTAAACTACATTTGGGTAATGAAATATATCTAAGCGAAGAAACCATGGCAGGGATCAAGCGGGGACTCGCCCATACGATGGGAAACAGCCGGTTTTTGCTTGTGGAATTACCCTTATACCATTACTACCCGTTTCATGAATCCATGCTTTTCGAATTACAGGAAAGTGGCTATAAGGTTGTCCTGGCCCATGTTGAGCGATATGAGGTTTTCGCAAGACGACCAGAAAAGCTGGCAGCTTTAAACGAACGGGGAATTTATTCCCAAATCACATCACAATATATTATGGATGGAAAAACAAGAAGAAAGGCCCTACAATGGATTGAAAGTGGTTTGATTTATATTATAGCATCCGATGGACATGATTTAGTCAAGCGTCCACCGGTCATGAAACGGGCATATGAAATTGTCGTAAAAGTGTTTGGTGAAGAATGCGGACAAATGCTTTTTTATGAAAATCCCGGGATGATGATCAGAGATCGAGAACTGATGGTGCCTGTGCTGAAAAAGAAACGGTTTGGATTTCACCGTCAGTAGTATAATATTTCTGAATTCAGTAAAAAGCTTAGCAAAAATTGTCAAAATTATTCTGTCAAAAAGTGAGGTAGTCGATGGAAACGAAACTAAGCAGGCAGTTGTTTTTAATTGCAGCAGACATATTGGCAGTGAACGCTGCATTCTTGTTTACATTATTTTTGCATTTTGAAGGAGACATTCCTTCAGAAGTAATTAGTATTTATTTAAGCAGTGTTTTTATCTTAACGGTCGGAAAGCTGCTAATTTATCGATTCTTCGATTTATATAACAGTTTATGGTCTTATGCTTCGGTGGAAGAGTTGATTAAGATTTTGCTGGCGGTGATCGTCGCCAACGTGTTTGGAACGGCTTATCTTTTCTATATGGGCGAAAGACTATATTTTGGTATTTATCTAACCAGTATGCTTTTTGAAATTGCATTTGTCAGCAGTGGCCGTTTTAGCTATCGCTTGGTGCGAAGTTTAAAAAACCGAAAAATCTTTATGAAGCAGGATGTCCAGAAGAAAATATTGATCATTGGAAGTGGTGCGACGGCGACATTGATTGCCACAGAAATTAAGAATCATGCATTAAGCTACGGACAAGTTGTGGGATTTATTGATGAAGATGCCAAAAAATTAAATAAAACAATTGCTGGCGTTAAGGTTCTGGGTAATAACTATGATATTGGCAGTATTGTTCATAAGTTCAATATCAATGAAATTATTATTGCAACACCGACAGCAGATCCAACGACACTCCGAATGATCATCAGTGAATGTAAACGGACGCCTGCCAAGGTACGAATTGTTCCGGGAATTCGTGAAATGATTGATGGTCAGGTCTCGTTAAGTAAAATTCGAGATGTCGAGATTGAGGATTTGCTTGGCAGAGAAACGGTAAATCTTAATATCAGAGAAGTTGTCAGTTATCTTGAAGGCAAAATTATTATGGTAACGGGTGGTGGCGGTTCGATCGGTTCTGAATTATGCAGACAGATTGCCAGATTCAATCCGGGGAAATTGATTATTCTGGATAATTATGAGAATAATGCCTATGAAATACAAAATGAACTGATTAATGATTACGAAAATAAAATCAATCTGGATGTGATTATCGCTTCGGTAAAAGATCGGGATGATGTTTTTGCGATTATTGAAGCCTACCATCCCGATGTTATCTTTCATGCGGCAGCACACAAACATGTACCCTTAATGGAGCGTTCGCCCTGGGAAGCGATTAAAAATAATGTCTTTGGAACAAAAAATGTTGCGGAAGCGGCCCATGAGTTTGGGGTAGATCGCTTTGTTATGGTTTCGACAGACAAAGCCGTTAACCCGACCAATATAATGGGTGCCAGTAAACGGATCTGTGAAATGATTATTCAAGGTTTAGCCAGGCAAAGTAAAACAAAGTTTACGGCTGTTCGCTTTGGTAACGTCCTCGGTAGCAATGGTTCAGTAGTTCCCCTATTTAAGAAACAGATTAAAGAAGGCGGTCCGGTTACTGTAACGCATAAAGAAATTATCCGATACTTTATGACCATCCCGGAGGCGGCGCAACTCGTAATTCAATCGGGTGCGATTGCAAAAGGCGGAGAGATATTTGTGCTTGATATGGGGCAACCTGTAAAAATATTTGATCTGGCAGTCGACCTGATTAAACTCTCGGGATTAAAGCTGAATGAAGACATCGAAATAGAAATCATTGGATTGCGACCAGGAGAAAAACTCTATGAAGAACTATTAATGGATGAAGAGGGGCTGAAAGAGACCTGCTTCGAAAAAATTAGAGTGGGTAAGCCGGGAGATATTGACTACACATTACTTAAGAAGTCACTTGAAGAGTTAAGACCCTATCTAAAAGCATCGAATAAAAAAGCGCTGATCAGTATGGTGAAAAATATTGTTCCTACCTACAAAGACAGTGACGAGGTTAATAACAATGGTAATTATCTGAAATAGATAAAGCGTTGTTCGATCAGCGATTGCAAGCTATTTGGGTTCAGGCAAGTTTAACTGAGAAAGGAATCAAACGCCATGAAAAATAAAAAATTGGTTATAATTCTATTGAGTGTTCTATTTCTGGTAATTATGGCCAGCCTGCTCATATTTGCTCGTGCAAACAATGGATCCTTGTTTTCGGCCAATACTCAAAATGCAGACACAGATACTGAAGCGGATGCAGGATCGATTGAGGATGTTTTGAATCAGAACAACGAAGATTTGCTTGAACTGACAGATACGAGAAAAACGGTTATCTTTGCAATTTATGGAACTGATGAGCGATCTGATGAAACCGGACGAAGTGATATTATCATGGTTGTGATGTACGATCCAACACAACAAAAAATGGTCATGGCTTCGTTACCAAGAGATTTGCGGGTTAATATTCCCGGTTATGGTTTGGATAAAATTAATCATGCCTTTGCTTATGGTGGCAGAGAATTGAGCAATCAGACCATTGAGGAGCTGCTGGGCATAAAACTGGACTTTTCAGTGAAATTGGATTTTGATACATTTGCCAAAATCATCAACGATGCTGGGGGCGTCGAAGTCACCGCACAAAAGGATTTCTATAAAAATGAAAATCAATTAGTTATCAGTCAGGGTGAGCAAGTTTTAAACGGTAAAAATGCATTATTTTATGTCAGATTTCGCAGTGATAGCGACGGCGACTATGGCCGGATCGCCAGACAGCAGGAAGTGGTTAAGTCATTAATGAAGAAACTGTCAACGATGAGTCTGAAAAAAAAGCTGCAATTGATTGAAACCTACTATAATAATGGTGTTGAGACTGATGTTAATGTTTCGAAGCTTAAAGAGTATCTCAATATGAGCGGCGGGGACACAAATCTGAGTTTTGAAAATTATCGATTAAAAACATATTCCGAAATTATTGATGGGTTATGGTATGAATTATACAGTCAGGAAGATCTGGATACAATCAAAAACCTGTTTAAAGTTAATGAAGATATTAATCAAGAAAACTGGAAATAGAAACTGTAAAACATACCTGGTCTTTAAGAAAGGAGAACAGCATGGAAACAACAAAGGAAGTCAATTTTAAAGAACTTTTAGAGATTATTATTAAAAAATGGTGGCTCATTCTGTTGCTGACCATTGTCGGTTTCGGGTCAGCTTATCTTTACACAGTAAAATATGTAACCCCGATCTATGAAGCAAATACAGTTTTGTACATTGGTCAGGAGGGCGGTAGTTTGGGGTCAATAGATGTATCATTAGGCCAATTAAATGCTAATAGTCAACTACTTGTTGATTACAAGCAAATTGCCTCCACCCGATTGGTAATAAATGAGGTAATAAAAAACTTGGGATTGACTATTTCTTACGATGAATTTAAAGATAACGTTATTATTCAGAGTGTTTCCGATTCCCGTCTTTTCACAGTTGGGTTTAGAAACTCGGATCCCCAAGTTGCCAAACAGATTGCCGATGAACTGGCTAAACAATTGACGGTGGCGGTATTACAAATTGTCGGCGTAGAGAATATCAGAATTCTGGATCAGGCGCTGGTACCGCAGGCACCTATTTCGCCTAATGTTCTTCTTAATGCCGTTATTGGCGGTTTATTGGGATTCTTCATTTCATTATTTGTAATTATTTTGATGTTTCTGATGAATGATACGATTAGAAATGATGAAGACATTGAAAATTTGATTGGCGTGTCAGTTTTAGGGGATATCCCAGAATTTAAAGGGGAGGCTCGATAATATGGATTCACAAAATTTAATCACACTAAGCGACCCCACATCATTTATAACTGAAAGTTATAAATTATTGCGGACAAATTTGAATTTTAAAAATTTGAATAATCGTTATCAGGTGATGCTGGTAACGAGTGCTGGTAAAGAAGAAGGGAAAAGTACCACCATTTCAAACCTGGCGGTAACATTTGCCCAGGCCGATAAACGGGTGTTACTAATCGACGCTGATTTACGGTTACCTCAGATCAGTACCATTTTTAATATTAATAAGAGAAAGAATGGTTTATCCAATATGTTGGTGGATGAATTACCGCTGGAGTCCCTTGTAAATAAAATAGAAAAACTTGAAAAATTGGAAATTTTAACCGCTGGAAACAAACATGTTTCACCGACCGAACTGCTGAATTCAGAAGCATTTGAAACATTCATTAAAAAATGTCGAGAAGAATACGATGTTATTCTTATTGATACCCCACCTGTGTTAAGTTTTGCCGACGCAAGTATTATTTCAAATGTTGTCGATGGGGTTTTGTTGGTAATTGCCGCCCACTCCACAAAAAAAGCAACAATTATTGAAGCAAAAAAAATCTCGACAAGGTTGGGGCAGCTGTCATTGGTGTTATCCTGACTAAAGTGAAATTCAAGAAAAACGCAAATTACTACCGCTATAATGCTGACAAAGCGAAGTGAACACCGAATTTTAAATCATCGTTAACAAAAAATAATTCAGGAAGTTGGAACAATAAGGAGGTGTCATCTGACACCTCCTTATTGTTCCCGAAGAATTGATGTAAACAGGGTTTAAAGTTGACGATCACTCAAAATATAAGCGGAATTGATTGATCACCGGAGTGCTTTTTTATATGCTTAAAAAACTGCCGATACCCTTCGCATAAATAGTTTTTGCCTTTTTGATTGTCTCTTGATAAAAGAAACCGATCTTTCGGACAGCCCCCAAAACAAAGTCGGATATGATCACAATCCAGGCATTCGTCAGGCAGTCCTAAGGTTTTGTGCATACCAAAGGAGCGATTTTTCTCCATTAAGTCTGCTAGTGGCGTTTCAAGAATATTGCCAAGCTTATACGCTTCAAAAGCATAACGGTCGCAGCAAAAAAGATCCCCATTCATTTCCAGAACGCCAGCGTGGTCGCAAAGCGCTTCATGAACGCAGACACCAGCAGGGTGATTATTTAAATTAGCCAGCGTCGATTCAATAATCTGGACATATTTTTCCCCCAAATCCAATTTTCTCCACAAATCAAAAACTGTGCAGAGAAAGGTGCCATAGTCTTTGGCGGTGACCGAAAAATCTGTTACTGGATGCATCATGGAGGGGGAATGGAGTCCAGCGGGCATGGCAAACCGCTGTCCGGAGGCGTTTTCATAGCTGGCTGGCAAACATTCGACGACTGGCAAAAATTGCATATAGTCAGTGAGCTCTCGAAGAAACAGATAAACGTCCTCGGGATGGTGCGAATTAATGGCATTGACAGTTGTCAGTGTATTATAAGCGACACCGTGTTTTTGAAGCAGTTTGATACCAGCCATGGTCTGTTCAAACGTGTTGCCGAAACGATTTTTTCGATAACGGTTATGAAGATCAGCATGACCGTCGATACTGACACCAATCAGAAAATGATTGGCCGCAAAAAACGCGCACCAGGCATCCGTCAGCAAGGTAGCATTTGTTTGGAGGGTGTTGCGGATGATTCGGCCAGGGCCATATTGGTTTTGGTAATTCAATGCTTGTATGTAAAAATCAAGGGGAGCCAGGGTTGGTTCACCACCGTGCCAGGCAAACTCGACAACTGCGTTGTTCCCATGAATGGCGAAATTCTGACGGATATACGCCTTAAGCACTACATCTGACATAAGTTTTGTTTGTTGAGCCATCAGATCCTGCTTTTCCAGGTAATAACAATAGCGGCAGCTAAGATTACAGGATGCGCCAATGGGTTTGGCCATGATGGCATAAGTCCTGGAATCCGGGGGATATCGTTTTTTCATGACCATCAATTCGGAGTTTTGTTGATCTGAGCAATGACAGCGGTGGCTTCACTGCCATCATCAACACCGATCTCTGCTGTGATCAGGGTATTAAGCTGATTATTCAGTTCCATAATCAGAGCAGCATTAGTGTCTTGGTCTGCGGCCAGGTTGACTAATTCATCGGGGTCTTTTTCCAGATCAAACAGCTGAACATCATTATTGGCATACAATGCTTCCATGGTTGTTGGTAGATTGAAATTGAGTGGTGAAAAATAGCGGGCAAATTTGTATTTTTCAGTGGTTATTCCACGGACAAAGCCACGTTTGGAATAGTCAATCGTATAGCTGGTGACACCGGTTGTTGGGTCAGTGGTTTGCATCATATCGCTGTCGATCATTGAGATCATTTCGTAGGCAAATAAAGCTCCCGTTCTTATTTTTGTTTGGCTGCCATCAAGCAGATCCATCATACTGCTGCCGGGAAGCCCAGCAGAAAGCTCGGCTTTTTTAGTATCTGACAGATTGGTCATATCAATGAAGGTGGGTGCCAGGTCGAGGTGGCTGGTTACCGCATCAATGGTATTGCCTCCTTCATATTCAGGGTGCACGATAATCAGGGGAACGTGGATGTTGTTTTCGTATATAAAACCGCCTTTTCCCCGGAGTCCATTGGCTCCCTGCATATCACCGTGGTCGCTGGTAAAGACGATGATGGTATTATCCAGCATTTCCAGATTGGATAGTTCAGATAAAATATTATAGAGCTGGCCATCATTGTCCTGAATACAATTATAATAATAATCCTGGAAATTTTCCCAACGGCTGGCCTCGGCGGGAATTTCGCCCACCCGACGGTTCCATAAATCAAAATATTCCAATTCAGCCGGGACTCTGCCAGGAGCATCAATAGCCTGAGACCAGCTAGACGGAATTTCCGCCTTGGGGTAACTGGTTTCATAAATTGTATTAACCGGAGCTCCGGCAATAGCAAAGGTTGTTTGGCCAGTGTCCTGTACGGCGACACCGTCTGAATCAGTGTTATAATACATAATATCGTGGGGATTCACGAGATTGACGGCCAGGAAGAAGGACTGTCCGGAGGCATTGGTAGCCGATCCTTTTGAGCGCAGCCAGCTGACCGTATCTCCAGCAATGTTGCTATCTTGCATATAGCCCTGCTGAAGCTGTCCAACAATATCACCCTGGGCATTCCAGTCAGAAAACCCGTAGCCCAGCAGCCCATTCTGCTCCTGCATGGCGGGTTGGCTGGTATCATCAAAAACACTGGTGTCGCCCATGTGCCACTTGCCTTTAAATGCCGAGTAGTATCCAGCTGAGAGCATCCGGTCACCGACCGTGGTGAGATTTTCAGAAATCGGCTCCTGCCAGGGTGATTCAGTATTGTCAATCATCAGCGTATCCGTGATGTGGGTGCCAGTGTAAATGACAGATCGGGATGAGGTGGAGACATTGCTGCAGGTATAATGTTTTTCAAAGGTAGTTCCCATTTTTTTTAGCAGTTCCCGGGCTTTGTAATTGGTGCCAGCCGGGAATTCATCAAAATAATGCTCCTGATCGACTGTTACAAAGACAATGTTATAATTGCCATCGTTATTAGGCTGGGCATCGAGATGAGCGATTCTTTGATCAATGGGCTGGTTGCCCGTGTTTTGTGCGCAGCTTGAGACACCCAGCAACGAGGTTGCCAGTGTGAGACCTAATGCTGCTTTTTTAATGTTCATTTAAAGACCTCCTGATCTATAATTTTGAGTATCCGACTTAGCCAACAGTAAAAGGATAATTAATTTGTGTGTAGTGCCCAGTCAATGATTGCTGTTAACCCCAATATACCCAGACGAATCCGTGATAATCATCTCATCATGGAAAGCAAACAGCTTTGCTGATATTAAGAAAGAATATTCGGGTTTAGTGGGGAATGGTTGTTTTTTAAATCAAAAAGAACAATCACAGTGGCAACGTATTTGGATACATTTAAGAATATGATATTATTTTGCAAAAAGACTGGATAAAAAATGATAAAAAGGATATAATAAAGTGGCTTATGATAGAGGTTCTTTGTCAGTGATCTGATAAAGGCCTCTTCTTTACGGAACGGCAACAAAATGATGAAATACAAATTTGCAGATTAATGCGGCGATTGTACAAAAAACTGGCACCTGCTACTGGAAGCGAGTAAAATCAGGTAGTTTTAAAAAGTCACAATGAGATTATTTTACAGGGGTTGCCAATTAAATCAATGGAGGATTATAAAAAATGATAACAGTATCAGAACTAAGCTTAAATTTTAGCGGAACAAATCTTTTTTCCAATGTAAATATAAAGTTTACCCCGGGGAATTGTTATGGGGTCATTGGAGCGAACGGGGCTGGAAAAACCACTTTTTTGAAAATTTTATCAGGCGAAATTGAACCATCCACCGGGAATGTCTTTATCCCCGAGCACATGCGGATGTCGGTCTTAAAGCAGGATCATTATGCTTATGATGCGTATTCAGTTTTGGATACCATCATGATGGGGAATCAACGTTTGTATTCGGTTATGAAAGAAAAAGATGCCCTGTATATGAAAGAAGATTTTTCTGATGAGGACGGTATCCGGGCTGGCGAACTGGAAGGTGAATTTGCCGAAATGGGCGGTTGGGAAGCCGAATCCGATGCGTCCCGTATCATTCAGGGGCTTGGTCTGGGGGTCGAAATTCTTGATGCCAATATGGATAGCCTGACTGGTAACGAAAAGGTCAAGGTTTTACTGGCCCAGGCCTTGTTTGGCAAGCCGGAAATCATCTTACTGGATGAGCCCACTAACCATTTGGATATTCAGGCCGTCGAATGGCTGGAAGAATTTTTGATGGATTATGAGGGAACGGTTATTGTGGTATCCCATGACCGTTATTTCTTAAATAACGTCTGTACCCATATCGTCGATATCGACTTCGGTAAGATTAAGGTTTATGTCGGAAATTATGATTTCTGGTATGAGTCCAGTCAGTTGATTCAGCGCCTAATCAAAGATCAGAACAAGAAAAATGAAGATAAGGCCAAAGAGCTCCAGAACTTTATCGCCCGGTTCTCAGCCAATAAATCCAAATCCAAACAGGCCACATCCCGTAAGAAAATGTTGGATAAACTGAATATTGAAGACATGCCGTCTTCATCCCGAAAATATCCCTGGGTTGGCTTCCAGATTGATCGGGAACCCGGTAAAGAAATTTTAACGGTTGAGCATTTATCAAAAACCATCGATGGCGTCAAAGTTCTTAATAACGTCAGTTTTCGGGTTAACAAAGAAGATAAGATCGCTTTTGTTGCTGACAACGAGATTGCCATGACGACCTTGTTTAAAATTCTGATGGAAGAAATTGAACCAGATGAAGGCAGTTTTAAATGGGGGGTCAGTACCACCCAGTCGTATTTCCCGAAAGATAACAGCGATTATTTTAATGGATGCACATTAAATATTTGTCAATGGCTACAGCAGTATACCGAAGAAATTACGGAAACCTATATCCGGGGTTTTCTGGGACGGATGCTTTTTTCTGGCGATGATATTTATAAAGAGGTTCAGGTTCTGTCTGGGGGCGAAAAGGTACGTTGTATGCTGTCCAAAATGATGATGTTTGGTTCAAACGTTTTAGTCCTGGATCAACCGACCAATCACCTGGATCTGGAATCCATTACCGCCGTTAATAATGGTCTGATTGATTTTAAAGGGATCTTACTTTTTGCCAGCCATGACCATCAGTTTATGCAAACCGTAGCGAATCGCATTATTGAAATCAGAGAAGAAGGCATCATTGATCGTCTCTCGACGTATGATGAATTCATTGAATACAAAAAAAGTCTGGCCTAGTATCATATCAAGCGCACTGCCAATGGTAAATTTACCCTTGGCAGTGCGTTTTTCTGTTTTATAATGATGTCATCTGATCCGAAAAAATAAAAGATTCAAATGATGTGGCTGGTCAGACGTCCGTAAAAAGTTGTGTGGAATTGTTGATTATTTAACGATTTGTGTATTAACTCACAACATAAAAATTTACAAAGTCATAAGATTAGTTTATAATTAAATCGATATGATGAATCGAGAGAGGCTAAAATGGACAAAATAGAATTAATACAGCTAGCTGAAGACTTTATAGCAAATTCAGCTGATAATCGGATAAAAATGGACAGTAAAGCACCCATTGAATTAGTCGGTGAAAAAATATATGATCCGCCAATTTTTGGTTTTTGTGAAGCGAGTGATGAGGTGTTTGCAGTTCTCAAAAACCCCGAGGTGATTGGCTGCCATTTCCGGAATCCCCGGGAGTGGTTGCCGACAGCACAAACTGTGATCTCATTTTTTCTGCCCTATAGTGAAGCTGTCAAAGCCAGCAATCGGGAACAAAAAATCTGGCCCTCCTGGGGATGGTTAGTTGGTCGGGTTGAAGGCCACCGCTTGTTACGTACCCTGTTATCAAAAATGGAGTTACACTTAAGAAAGGCTGGTTATGCTTCAGTCATTCCGACTATGGATAAAAAGTTTTTCAGCATTACCGAACCCATTGAAGAACTTTGTGATGAGCCGCTGGCCTTCACAAGTAACTGGTCAGAACGCCACATCGCTTACCTTGCCGGACTGGGAACTTTTGGTCTTTCAAAAGGATTAATCACGAAAAAGGGTATTGCTGGCAGATTTGGCAGCCTGGTGACTGAACTGCAGTTGGAACCCAATGGGCGACCATATGAAATTTATAACGCCTATTGTACGCAGTGCGGAGCGTGTGTTAAGCAATGCCCGGTGAAAGCCATTTCAATTGAAAAAGGAAAAGATCATCGTTTATGTAGCATTTTTTTGGATAAAACTGCAGAAAAATACAAACCTCGATATGGTTGTGGTAAATGCCAGGTCAATGTTCCCTGTGAAAATGGCATACCAGGTCAAAAAAGTAATTAGTATCGTCAAACAAAATTTCGTTTGTGTTTGGACGATATGCGATGATTAGTAAGAATGAGAAAAGCGTAAAAAACGTCGTTGGCTGTAATCTCAGAAATCCAACCAGTTTAGCTTAAAAATATGGAGTTTAATCATGCTTGCAAAAAAGTATCAGAAGCTTGAAGAATTAGAAAAAGTGATCGAGTTTACCTATCCCGGAATTACCTTGCTGATTCGTGATTGCAATCTCGGTGAATTAGGAAAAAAATACCAGGTCGGGATGGTGCTAAAGGAACTGGGATTTACCGATGCCAGTTTGCGCCGGGGTGGTATGGTAACGACCCATCGTCTGGCAATTCTTTCAAATCATTATGCAAACATGCAATCTTATGAGCATGACACCCATTGGGGGCTTTGTATGATGGAGGCAGGCTCGCATTTCAAAGTGTTGGATACCTTTACTCAGGGTGATAAAACCCAGATTATCCTACTTCATCTGCCCGAAAAAGGCTGGGAGGTTTTCGACACTGTGGCAACAAACATTGATCAGCAGGTTGTGGAAATTGTCCGGGAAGGATTTACACATTGTCTCGAACTTCCGCCAATTCCTGAACTGACTACCCAGAGCTGGCTCAAACGTTGCCACTATCCCATTGGCATGTCTGAGAAAGGCGATTATTTTCCCCTCACTACCGACTGAATTATTTTTTCTCGAATCCGAATCACAAGAATAATGGTGACATTATATCTTGTGATTTTTTTATCCTACTTATCACACAAAATGACCTGATGATTGAAACGGCTGTTTTGGGGTAAATAGAAGAACATAACACTGCGATTTGGAATTGGATAGAAAATGAAATCATGAATTTAAGGTAGATGAGGTGAGTAAATTGGATGATCATCGAACGGGTCAAATCAAAAAAAATGACGCTTTTTTTGAAGAACTATTTCGAAATAATACTGAAATAATGCTGTTGATTGATCCAGAGTCCCTCAAAATTGAAGACTGCAACATTTCTGCCTGTGAATTTTATGGAAAATCCCATGATAAGATGATCACATCTAAAATTACCCACTTTAATTGCCTCAGTGAAGAGCAACTGAAGAAAGAAATTACTCGGGCCAAAAATAAAGAACGGAAGCAGTTCTATTTTAAACATCGTCGTGCAAATGGCCAAATCAGTGATGTTGAAGTAAGAACAAGTCCGGTAGCGCTAGAAGGCAGAAATTATTTGCTTTTAATTGTGACGGATATTTCCGGACTGCAACTCGACAGTGATTTATTGCGACAGGAAAACACGCTCTTAGAAAAGCGGGTTGCGGAACGAATCGATGATCTGGAGGGACTGAATGATCAGCTGAACGTTACAAAAGCTGAGCTGGAACGGGAAATGGTCTTCATGAAAGCATTATTTGAGAGCATTCCCGGATATCTATACGTTTATGATGAAAACGGAAAGCTGATTAAATGGAATAAAAAACACGAGGAAATGACTGGCTACTCAGCTGAAGAGCTGGCTCACATGACCCTGGATCAGTGGTTTGAAGGTGAGGATTTAATTCGAGTGATGGAAGCTGTTGAAGCGGTCTATCAAACAGGTTATGGTGAGGTCGACGCCAACCTGATTACGAAGGGGGGCGAAAAACTCCTGATCCGATCCAATGGGGTGCTGATGAACCTTGATGGAAAACAGTATTTCACCGGAGTAGGAATCGATATTACCGAAAGCAAGCGGCTGGAAACAGCCTTGCGACAAGAAAGCAAACAGCTAGAAACAACGCTGATTTCTGTTGGCGATGGGGTTATCTCCTGTGATCGGAATGGTCAGATTCTATTTATTAACCGGGTGGCAGAAGAATTAACCGGCTGGGCAAAAAATGAGGCTTTGGGGAAACCAATTGAAGACGTATTTGACATTGTTAATGACACCAACCATGAGAAAGTAGGAAACATTGTTGCAGATGTTATCAATACAAAAAGCATTCGGGAGTTGGATAATCAAACCCTGCTGATTGCCAGCGATGGCAGTGAACGGCCCATCGAAGACAGCGCTGCTCCGATTATTGATGAAGGTGGCGAGGTGCTTGGTGTTGTTGTGGTATTCCGGGATTATACCGAGAAAAAGCAGAAACTGGATCAAATTCAATTCTTAAGCTATCACGATCAGCTCACCGGACTCTATAACCGGCGTTTTTACGAAGAAGAACTTCGCCGTATGGACACCCTGCGAAATCTCCCGCTCTCTTTAATCATGGGAGATGTCAACGGATTAAAACTGGTAAATGACAGTTTTGGACACGGCATGGGGGACGAATTATTAAAAAAAGCAGCTGCTGTCATTTCCAAGTCGTGTCGGGCTGATGATGTTGTAGCAAGACTAGGTGGCGATGAGTTTGTCGTTTTATTACCGAAAACCGATCAAGTGGTTGCCGAAGAAATAATCGCACGTATTGAAAAATTGGCTAGTAAGGAGAAAGTCGGCACCATGGAGTTATCCATTTCATTTGGGTTTGAAACAAAATATGACAAGGATGAAGATATCCAACAGGTATTTAAAAAAGCCGAAGACTATATGTATCGTCGAAAACTTACTGAAAGCCTGGGGATGCGGAATAAAACGGTCGGAATGGTCATTGAAACCTTGTTTGATAAATACCAGAAGGAGATGTTACACTCCGAACGGGTCAGCAAACTGTCGGCTGAATTAGGAAGTAAGATTGGGCTGAACACAAAGGACTCCCATGATCTAAAGACGGCTGGATTAATGCATGATATTGGAAAGATTGGCATCGCCGATGGAATTCTTGACAAATCAGAAAAACTTAATGATGAAGATTGGGCAGAAATCAGGCGTCATCCTGAAATTGGCTACCGTATTTTAAGTTCTGCCAATGAGTTTGCTGAAATTGCCGATCACATCCTTGAGAGCCACGAACGCTGGGATGGTTGTGGGTACCCTAAAGGACTAAAAGGCGAAGAAATTTCACTGGAAGCCCGAATCATTGCGATTGCTGATGCCTATGATGCAATGACCAAGATGCGGTTTCATATGGAATCGCTCACAGTTGAAGAAGCAATTGAAGAGATTAACCGTTGTTCCGGAACCCAGTTTGATCCTGAAATTGCCAGAGTGTTTATTGACATAATTAAAAATGAGGATTAAGTATTGGTGACAACTGAACTGAAACGCTTTGTTAAGCGTTCCAGTTTAATCGTGTTTTTTGAGGTTGCGCAAATTATGAAACATGACGCCAAAGGTTTCATGTTTTACCTGGGTGGGGTCAAATTTTACCAGTTTAAAGGTGATTTGTACACAAAACCCAATGGCAAAGGCCGAAATAACCGTTCCCAAACCAACCATTCCACCCAGTAGCCAGCCAATAAAAACAACACTGACTTCCAAAATACCGCGGCAAAGGCCCACAGGCAGTCCTGTCTTGCGGGTTACCGCCACCATCAGGCTATCCCGGGGACCAGCGCCGAAGGCTGATGAAATATAAAAGTATGTTCCCAGTGAAATAATAAAAAGACCAATAATGAGTACCAGAGACCCGATCCAGAAGTTGTCAAAAAGTGGGATGAAATCTAAATAAAGGATCAGATCCATGAAGAGTCCGATCATGAACATATTAAAAATAGTGCCAAGTCCAATTTTTTCCCCCAGCATGAATACAATGGCAACAATGAGGGCGCCCACGGCGGTATTCACCAACCCGATACTGACCCCAAGGGTTTGACTGATCCCACTGTGCAGAACTTCCCAGGGAGCATAACCGACATTTGCCCGCATGGTCACAATAATTCCCAATCCATATAGAAAGAGCCCAAAATTCAGTTTGATAAATCTTACAATGTAGCCAGTCATGATGCCCTCCTGATAGAATAATGTTCCCAGTATAACACAAAACAATTCGTGGTCAAACAATAAAATCTGCTAATCTGAAAGATTTCAAGCAGTTGACTGCTTGTTTACTTTAAAAATAATGTGGTATACTAACAACAAATAGAATAGCTGGAGCATAATGCTTGGGAGGTAAGAAATGAAAGTAATTGGTATAAATGGCAGTCCACACGGTGAAGGAAATACATTTACGGCGCTTAGTATTGCGGGTGATATTTTTGCTCAAGAAAGCATCGATTTTGAAATTTTCAACGTTGGGATGAAGGCGGTTCAAGGCTGTACGGGATGCAATGCCTGTGGAAAAAATAAAAACGAGCAGTGTATCTTTACCAAAGATGTTGTCAACGAAGGAATTCAAAAAATGAAGGCCGCTGATGGGATTGTTTTTGCCAGCCCTGTCCACTTTTCCGGCATCAGCGGAAATATGAAGTCATTTTTGGATCGAGCTTTTTATGTTGCCGGCGCCAATGGTGGATTGTTTCGTCACAAGGTGGCTGGCGCCCTGGTTGCCGTCAGACGTTCTGGTGGGGTGGCAAGCATTGATCAATTAAATCACTATATCACCTACTCCGAAATGGTTATGGCTACTGGTAACTACTGGAATGTTATTCATGGTCGGACTGCGGGAGAAGCCTCCCAGGATACTGAAGGTGCTCAGACCATTGAGGTCACAGCTGCCAATATGGTTTGGTTGATGCGCCTGATCGAAAATGGCAAGGGGGTTGTGGCCGAGCCGAACCCTTATAAAAAAGTGTATATGCATTTTGTCAGATAAGTCAGATTCACTAAAAAACACGTTTAGACAATCGTTTAAACGTGTTTTTTCATGGGCTATTTAAAGGTCAAGTTAACTGGTCCGACCCCGCCATCGATATCAATGTGATGCGGTGCAGATTTTGATCCAGTACCAGTTTCTGAAAGATTTTGACCATTAATGGTAATGGGGCCAATACCCTGGTCAGCGGTAATAAAATAGTCGTTCACACTGGCGTTGATATCTAAACTGGTCTGGCCAACGCCACAGTCGATTTCCAGATCGCCAGTAACCAGTCCTTGAATATCTATGAGTCCGACACCACCTTTGATAGCAAAGTCATTGAGTTGAACATCGGTAAAATGAACAGCACCGGCACCGCCGTTAAGTTTACCGGAATCGGCTTGAAGCTGGTCTGCGACAATTTCTCCAGCGCCTTGTTTGAGGATCAGTTCATCGGTGATAATTTCTAATAATTCGCCACGTCCAGCCCCGATTTCAAGTTCCATTTTTTTTAAATGAGTGTCACGAGGGATTGTCACCACAAGATTGGGAGCTTTATCTTTGCCGATCAGATTCGGCAAGATATTGGTATTTTCCTGATCTTCAATGACAAGTTTGCTATTGTCCAGAGTGGCAGTTAAGCTTGCCGGAATGTTTGTACCTTCAACTTGAAAAGTGTCGCCGCTTTGCAGGGTAATACTACCGGCGTCAAATTTGATCAGAACAGACTCCAGTTTACCACTGAAATCCTGCTTGAAGCTATGACTATTTTGTTCAGTGATGGGGGGGCGATTATCGATAAATCCAAAACCCCGCAAAAGAGCCACGCCGCCATTGACAATACTGGAGATGATTCCTAATGCCAGAACCAGACCAAAGGCAATGGCCAGGTATTTAATCCATGTGTGATTGGTATTCATTTGACTTCTGTCCCCCCGAAGATATTGGTGGAGTTGATATAGATAGTCGGAGGATTATCGCCTAATGGTTGATTGGCTTTGTTCGAAGCGCCGCCAAAAATCGGTGTTGTCGACATTTCTACCCGGACATTATTGGGAACCAACAGATCAACGCCGCCAAAGACGGCAGTGGCAGAAATATAAATGTCCTGGTTGATAATCGCTTGTCTTAGGTCAAGGGAAACACTCCCGAAAACCGCAGTTAAATTAGCACCATTAAATTCTTCGCCAGGAAAGTTAATCTCCTGACCGCCGAAAACAGCAGAATATTCGGGGAGACCATCCTTAGTCATGCCTTGAATCAGCTTGGCATTTTTGCTGAGGCGATCTTTAAACATAATGCTCAGACCAACGGCAATGATAATAATTGGAAAAATCAGATCGACCAGTAGCGACCCATCAAAATAACCCCGGGCTGATATAAAAAGTAATACCCCAATACCCAGTCCAATGGTATTCCAAAGCTGAATCCCATTTTGAACCATGCTAATGGCACAGGGAACAATTATAAACAGGGTCCACCAGCCAGTAAAAAATAATTCAAAATTCCAAAGGCCAAACACATTTCCGGCAAAACCAAGGCCAATAACGACCAACAGAAGTCCCCATAACAAGTTTCCAACTCGATTTCTCATTTTTTTCTCCTTACTTCACAGTTTTCTATATTATAACATGACTCTGAACGAAATAAAATTCATCGGCACCGATTATAATTTAAAAATAAACTAAAACGATGTTATTTATAATTGACTAAATGAAAAGGGGTAGGTAAAATGGTAGAAAGACAAATGCGATAACATCAGAATCTTAAATAAGCTGGTTCATTTGGTGAGATTCACTGATTGTGTGCATTACTAAAAAAGCAAGATCGATTGCTAAGTGGAGGGAGACAACATGGGTTTAGAGAGTGTTTTATATAAATGTGACAAGGGTGTGGATCTCAAACAATTGCGGCTAAAGCCTTGGGCAGTGGCTTCAGAAGTGATGGGGCGGTTTAAAAAAACTAATCAGATTCATCGCTGGTTTTTAGAGAACATTCAAAATGGCGTCGATGACGGCCGATTCTATGTGGTGGAGGAATATCAGTTTAAAAAGCTCTACAAATTGTGTACCACGGTGGAAAGCAATCATGATCGTGCTGAAGAATTATTACCGACGTTAAAGGGATTTGACATTGGGAGCGCCAAGTATGATGCTGTGTATTTTGAGAATCTGAGTAAAGTACTCATTATTCTGGGACACATTAACAATACGTTTGACTTTGAAAAAAACGAGTTGGTATACAGCAGTTCCCATTAAAAAACGAAAGAAAGATGTTATCTGATTATAAAAAACCAGCTGAATTTGTTTCAGCTCTTTTTTTTAAAAGAAGGTTAGGCCGTTTTTTGCTTTTGACTTAAATTTAAATTAAGTTAATGTTTGGCTGAAAACTGACGATAATAGAGTAGTGGAATCACTTAGAATGTTTGTGAAAGTCAAATAATAATTGTGATTTCGTAAATTATCCGATATAATATTATTCGTGACCAAATGAGAATCTAAATCATGAAAGATAATCCTTGTCGTGTTTCTTACATGATGTGTCCTTTCCGGTTTGATCACAGACTGGAACTGTGATGGGCAGTTAGATTAATTTTAAATGAGTATAAAATTTAAGGAGAAAGCGTATGAAAAATCAAAAGAGTTTATTGTCAAAGATCCTGATGACAGTTGTCGTACCGGTAGCATTAGTATTTGGTGCTGTCGCAGGTATTGCTATGGTCATTACAAGTCAGAGCTTTGAGCAGTTCTCAGAGATTCAAAACAGCTTATTGCTGGTTTATGTAATCGGTTTAGCAGTGGTTATCGGCATCGTTGTTTTAGGGATGAAGGATTCGTCAAACAGAATAACCAATCTGGCTGAAGCCGCACAAAAAATAGCGGATGGAGATATTGATGTCAAATTGCGGTCGGGTGACGCTCAGGATCAGTTGAGTGCCATTTCAGAAGCCTTGTCCTTGGTTGTAGAGAATAATAAAATTTATGCAAAAATGGCTCAGAAAATGGCGACTGGAGATTTAACAGAGGATATTTCTTTAGTATCGGGTAATGACCTGTTGGGAAATGATTTGTTAGCGGCACAAAAGTCGATGACGAAACTGCTTGACTATCTTGTCTCAATGCCGGAATTAGTTGAAAAAAACGAGTATTTTGATCGTCGTATCGAAGATAATCTGGCTGGTGATTATAAAAAAGCCATCACTCACGTGAATCAGGCCATGGCAATAGTTTCCACCAATATGGAATATTATTTAACCATTCTGGATGCCTTACCTTATCGGATTACAACAATTGACCAGAATATGAATATGGTTTTTGTTAATAAAATTCTCGAAGATCTTATGAAACTGACCGGGACAGCCAGTTCTCGGGAAGAGATTCGCGGGGTTCCGTGCAACTCCTGTAATCTGGAAATGTGCCACACCGAAGACTGTGGGGTTAAAGCGTTAAACGCTGGTGGTGAGCGACTCAATGAGCTGGGTTATTCTGAGCATCGTTTTGAATTCCGTGATCGACATTATCGTATGGATACCATGAATCTGATCAATCGAAAAGGCGAGAAGATTGGTTATGTGGATGTCTCCCATGATATCACTCCGGTTATGAGTGTGAATAATTATCGTAGCGATGCGGTCATGCGACTGGCTGAAAATCTCCATCGTTTATCTGAAGGTAATCTGGATTTGGATTTACAGGTCGATGAACCAGGACAGTACACCAGCGAAGTTTATGAGCAGTTTAAGGCAATTGGGGATAGCCTGGCAGAGGTGAAAGGCACCATTGGCAATCTGATTGATGATGCCAGCAAACTGACCCATGCTGCAATTGAAGGACAGCTGGGTACCCGGGCGGATGAGACAAAGTTTGATGGCTCATGGCAGGAATTGATCAGCGGGATGAATGGTATCCTTGCTGAAATATCAAAGCCGCTTCAAGAGGTTTCGGTAGTGATGGATCAGATTTCAAGCGGCAACCTGAAAGCAACGGTAAAAGGCTCTTACCAAGGAAGTTTTGAGGAGCTTAAGGAGTCAGTCAATTCAATGGGGGCGGGATTCAAGGAAATTGTTGGGGAAATATCGACGGTTACCGAGGCGATTGGCAAAGGCAATCTTAACCTGGACAATGTCAGTGATTTCGGCGGTGATTTTAGTATAATTTCGGATGCCCTCAATACCATTATTGGAACCTTGAACTCATTGTTGGGTGACATTAATCATGCCGCAGAGCAGGTTAATGCCGGGGCCAACCAGGTATCCGACAGCAGTCAGGCGCTGGCCCAGGGATCCACCGAGCAGGCCAGCTCGATTCAGGAACTGACGGCCTCGATTACGGAGATTGCCGATCAAACCAAGAATAACGCCGTCAATGCCAATAAAGCCAGAGAACTGGCCACCGATGTGATGGGAAATGCCGACAAAGGTAACCATCAAATGACGGAAATGCAGCAGTCGATGGTGGAGATCAACAAGTCGTCTGAAGATATCTCCAAGATTATTAAGGTCATTGATGATATTGCCTTCCAGACCAATATTCTGGCCCTGAATGCGGCAGTGGAAGGCGGCTCGGGCCGGACAGCACGGAAAAGGTTTTGCGGTGGTGGCCGAAGAAGTTCGGACACTGGCTGCCCGCAGTGCCGATGCCGCCAAAGAAACAACCGGCTTAATTGAAGGCTCCATCAGCAAGGTGGCTGAAGGTACCAAAATTGCTGATGAAACCGCCAGCGCTCTGGATGAAATCGTGGCTGGAATTGCCCAGGTCAATGATTTGATCGGTAACATCGCCGAAGCATCCAACGAACAGGCCACTGGCATTGCTCAGATTAACATGGGCGTTGAACAGGTTGCCCAGGTTGTCCAGCAGAACTCGGCCACGGCAGAAGAAAGTGCAGCAGCCAGCGAAGAGCTTTCCGGCCAGTCGATTCTGTTAAAACAGATGATTGACCAGTTTCAGTTGCGATAAATGACCAAATAATAACTATTTAATTGGAAATGACGTTAGGAAATGCTGCTAACGTCATTTTTAATTGTGTTTAATACAAAGCTGATAGAACATTTTAAAGAAACAAAAATTGAAGTTGAGTTTACGAGAAATTTCATATATAATGAAACCAATTTTTAAATGATGCTGGCTGAATACCTGGGCTGTGAAGAGTAACAGCAACGATTGCAAGATTGTTTTATGGGTATAATCTTTCCAGGAAACGTGGTGAAGACGAATTACTTATTTGAAAATTGTTAATCATAGGAGGATAGGATGGGACAAAAAAAGAGTTTGCTGTCAAAAATTATTCAGACGGTAGTTCTACCGGCGATCCTGATTTTTGGTATAACGGCGGGCATAGCGATGACCGTTGCCAGTCAGAGTTTGCCCCAGTTTGCTGAAGTTCAAAATAACCTGGTGGTAATTTTCGCAATTGGTATCGCCGTCATGGTTGGCGTGAGTGTTCTTAGCGTAAAGGGACTTTCAAACCGGTTAACCCGATTGACTGAAGCAGCCAATCGGCTGGCTAGTGGCGATATGGCAGCAGCGATCAAAGTTGAAAACACCCAGGATCAGTTGGGAGAAGTGGCTGATGCACTTTTTGAGATTGCTGACAAAATGAAGTTGCATTCAGAAATGACAGAAAAATTGGCTTTGGGGGAATTGTCGGAACCGGTTGTTCTGCCAGCGGAGGGAGACATTATCGGGAATAACCTGGTAGTAATCCAGTCGACCATCAAAACGCTAAATGATTACTTGATGCAGCTTCCCGAACTGGTAGAAAATGAGGCCGACCTGGAAGATTATCAGACGCCGGAAATGGTGGGTGATTATAATAAAGGGATCAAACATCTCAATCGGGCCATACTAACCCTGGCTGACAAACGTGATTTCTTTCAGGCGATTCTGGATGCCATGCCATACCGGATTACCGTTGTCGATACGGACTTGAAATGGACCTTTATCAATAAGACGCTCCAGGATTTGAGAATTGCAACCGGGAGAGATGGCAGTCGGGAATCACTTTATGGTGATGACTGTTGTAAATCGAATCTGGATATGTGTAAAAACGAGGATTGCGGTGTAAAAGCATACCGCAAAACGGGCAGAATTGAGTTTCCCTTTGAATATCGCGGCGGGCATTATCGAATGGATACAACACCAATTATCGACAAAAAGGGTCAGACCATTGGTTATGTAGAAACGTCATTTAACACGACGGGAACCATGAGTGCGAATAAATATGCTGAAGTCGAAATCAACCGCCTGGCTGAAAATTTACAACGCTTATCAGCAGGGAATCTTGATTTTGATATGAATATTCAGGAACCCGATGAGTATACCAGTGAGATTTATGAGCAGTTCAGTGCGATTGAAACTAATCTGCGTGAGGTTAAAAAATCCATTGATAACCTGATTGGTGATGCCATCATTCTAACCACCGCGGCCATGCAGGGCGATCTTGACGTTCGGGCTGATGAAACCAAGTTCAGTGGTTCATGGAACGAACTGATTGGCGGAATGAATGGCATACTTGCGGTAATGGCCAGACCGATGGAAGAGGTCGCAACGGTAATGGATGCGATTGCCAAAGGCAATCTGGATGTGACTGTTGATGGCTATTACCAGGGGAGTTTTGATGTACTAAAACAAGCGGTCAACGAAATGGGCAGTAATTTTAAAACGATCGTCACCGAAATAGCCACGGTTACTGGAGAAATCAGCAATGGTAATCTGAACCTGGATCATGTCAGTGCCTTTGGCGGCGATTTCAATGCGATTTCGGATGCCCTCAATACCATTATTGGAACCTTGAACTCGTTGTTGGGTGACATTAATCATGCCGCAGAGCAGGTTAATGCCGGGGCCAACCAGGTATCCGACAGCAGTCAGGCGCTGGCCCAGGGATCCACCGAGCAGGCCAGCTCGATTCAGGAACTGACGGCCTCGATTACGGAGATTGCCGATCAAACCAAGAATAACGCCGTCAATGCCAATAAAGCCAGAGAACTGGCCACCGATGTGATGGGAAATGCCGACAAAGGTAACCATCAAATGACGGAAATGCAGCAGTCGATGGTGGAGATCAACAAGTCGTCTGAAGATATCTCCAAGATTATTAAGGTCATTGATGATATTGCCTTCCAGACCAATATTCTGGCCCTGAATGCGGCAGTGGAAGCGGCTCGGGCCGGACAGCACGGAAAAGGTTTTGCGGTGGTGGCCGAAGAAGTTCGGACACTGGCTGCCCGCAGTGCCGATGCCGCCAAAGAAACAACCGGCTTAATTGAAGGCTCCATCAGCAAGGTGGCTGAAGGTACCAAAATTGCTGATGAAACCGCCAGTGCCCTGGATGAAATTGTGGCCGGAATTGCCCAGGTCAATGATTTGATCGGTAACATTGCCGAAGCCTCCAATGAACAGGCCACCGGCATTGCTCAGATTAACATGGGCGTTGAACAGGTTGCCCAGGTTGTCCAGCAGATGTAGGACGGATTTTGCGGACATTCAAAATAAAAAAGAATGTGGAGGTAACAGACAATGGCAAAATCATTATTTGAGGAACTGGGCGGCAAATACGAAAGGCAAGGGGATTATTTGATACCGTGCTTAACTGTACCCGCCGAAGAAGAACAGGCAATAGGCATCTGGGGGCAACGGCATTTAGATTATCTAAAACAGTACCGTAAAGTTACATACACCAATCTTCTTACAAGCGGCAGGCTAAACGCCTACCTTGCCGACATCAACAGACAGGCACAGGAACGCTTTGAAAGGCTCATAGAGGGTATGAAACAGGCACAGGGCATAACGGAACAGCTAAAGGCAGAAAACGCCTTAGAATGGACAGGATGCCTCAATAACATAAGGGCTTGTGCGAGGGAGATTGTGGAAAAGGAAATTATTTTTGCATAAACAGATGATTAGTGGCAGGGGGAAATCCTGCCGCTTTTTCTGCTTTAGTTTGTCAGCTTGACAAATAAAGGGTTAAGGAATATAATTAGATTCAGTATTATACAAGGAGTTAATAAATATGCGGCAAGGTATTCTTAAATAAACTGTCAATTTGATAGTGGGAACAAAAAGTAGCAGTCCCGTTTCACTTTTAATATGGGGCTTAGTTTTTTGTACCCAGTTTAAGAATACTTTTATCATGTAATTTTATATGCCCGAAAACATATAAGTGTTTTGGGGCTATTGGAGTTATTTACCCAGTGATAGGAGTATTTATCACTGGGTATTTTTATGCCCTTTTTTGGGTGTTGATAGGAGGAAAATCACATGAAAATAATTAACTTAGGCATTCTGGCTCACGTTGACGCAGGAAAGACAACATTAACGGAAAGTTTATTGTATACCAGTGGTGCAATTGCAGAACTAGGGAGCGTAGATGAAGGCACAACAAGGACAGATACAATGAATTTGGAGCGTCAAAGGGGAATCACTATCCAGACAGCAGTGACATCTTTTCAGTGGGAGGATGTAAAAGTCAACATTATAGATACGCCAGGCCATATGGATTTTTTGGCGGAAGTATACCGTTCTTTATCCGTATTAGACGGAGCAGTATTATTAGTTTCTGCAAAGGATGGCATACAGGCACAGACCCGTATACTGTTTCATGCACTACAGATAATGAAGATTCCGACAATTTTTTTCATCAATAAAATTGACCAAGAGGGGATTGATTTGCCAATGGTATATCGGGAAATGAAAGCAAAGCTTTCTTCGGAAATTATAGTGAAGCAAAAGGTTGGGCAGCATCCCCATATAAATGTAACGGACAATGACGATATGGAACAGTGGGATGCGGTAATTATGGGAAACGATGAACTATTAGAGAAATATATGTCAGGGAAACCGTTTAAAATGTCAGAACTGGAACAGGAAGAAAACAGGAGATTCCAAAACGGAACGTTATTTCCCGTTTATCACGGAAGCGCTAAAAACAATCTGGGGATTCGGCAGCTTATAGAAGTAATTGCCAGTAAATTTTATTCATCAACGCCTGAAGGTCAATCTGAACTATGCGGGCAGGTTTTTAAGATTGAATATTCAGAGAAAAGGCGGCGTTTTGTTTATGTGCGTATATATAGCGGAACATTGCATTTGAGGGATGTTATTAGAATATCTGAAAAAGAGAAAATAAAAATCACAGAGATGTGTGTTCCGACAAACGGTGAATTATATTCATCCGATACAGCCTGCTCTGGTGATATTGTAATTTTACCAAATGATGTTTTGCAGCTAAACAGTATTTTGGGGAACGAAATACTGTTGCCGCAGAGAAAATTTATTGAAAATCCTCTCCCTATGCTCCAAACAACGATTGCAGTAAAGAAATCTGAACAGCGGGAAATATTGCTTGGGGCACTTACAGAAATTTCAGATGGCGACCCTCTTTTAAAATATTATGTGGATACTACAACGCATGAGATTATACTTTCTTTTTTGGGGAATGTGCAGATGGAAGTCATTTGTGCCATCCTTGAGGAAAAATATCATGTGGAGGCAGAAATAAAAGAGCCTACTGTTATATATATGGAAAGACCGCTTAGAAAAGCAGAATATACCATCCACATAGAAGTCCCGCCAAATCCTTTCTGGGCTTCTGTCGGGTTGTCCATAGAGCCGCTCCCTATTGGAAGCGGAGTGCAGTATGAAAGCAGAGTTTCACTTGGATATTTAAATCAATCGTTCCAAAATGCGGTTATGGAGGGGGTTCTTTATGGCTGCGAGCAGGGGCTGTATGGATGGAAAGTGACAGACTGTAAAATCTGTTTTGAATATGGATTGTATTATAGTCCTGTAAGTACCCCCGCAGACTTTCGGCTGCTTTCCCCTATCGTATTGGAGCAGGCTTTAAAAAAAGCAGGGACAGAACTATTAGAGCCATATCTCCACTTTGAAATTTATGCACCGCAGGAATATCTCTCACGGGCGTATCATGATGCTCCAAGGTATTGTGCAGATATTGTAAGTACTCAGATAAAGAATGACGAGGTCATTCTGAAAGGAGAAATCCCTGCTAGATGTATTCAAGAATACAGGAACGATTTAACTTATTTCACAAATGGGCAGGGAGTCTGCTTGACAGAGTTAAAAGGATACCAGCCAGCTATTGGTAAATTTATTTGCCAACCCCTGCCCCCGAATAGCCGTATAGATAAGGTTCGGCATATGTTCCACAAGTTAGCTTAACAGCTTGCAAAAGTCATATAAAATGAGATTTGAAAGGATTAGAGACTAATTATGATGAAATGCGAATGGATATTGTGTCCTGTTTGTGGGAGCAAAACCCGTAATAAAATTAGGAAGGACACTGTTTTGGAGAATTATCCCCTTTATTGTCCAAAATGCAGACAAGAAAGATTGATTAAAGTTGACAACTTGAAGATAACTGTCATCAAAGAGCCAGACGCTTAAGACGCAGAGCCGATGAAATTGTGGAACAATTCACGAATCATCGGCTCTTTTTGTTTCGTATTTGAAAGAACAAACTCACCAAATAAAAAAAACGATATTCGGGTGGGTTATTTTGTTATACCCTAAATTACCCTCTGAATTTGTTTTTAAATTTGGAGGGATTTTTTTATGTCCTTTTTTCGGGCAGTTATCTATCTGCTCATACGAAGCAAAATTTATCAATACATAGCATATCAGAGAACGGCAGGAAACCAGTTAAAAAAATTTCTGCCAGTGCAACGGTACTTCTCACCTTGAAAGTAGAAGTACAATCTCCATACAATAGAATTACTATTTCCTATAACCGTAAAGGTCACAGAGCCTTTGCGGTTTTTCTTTTGTCGATTTTTGTTGGAAAGTGCCGTAGGGCTGTTTCTGATATGCGGTGTCGTTCTCCGCCTCTCCATCTGGATTTTTTACATTTCAAAAATTCAGATGGGAGGTATTTATGGTGAAATATGCACCAAGAAAGGTATATATCAGAGAAAGTGGCGGCTATGTGGAATTATCCTACACGGAGTTCTGCCGTTGCAGGGAATCCGACCAGACCTATATGGACAAGCTGTTTATCCCCATTCAAGGCTGTCTGCTTGAAGTCGTGAGGGAGCAATACACAGACTTCTACCGTGACAAGGAACGGTGGCGTTATCTGCAAAAATTAGATACAAAGAATAGACTGCTATCTCTCGACGGATTTACGGACAGCGAGGGGAATCCTCTGGACTTTATCACTGATGAAGCGGTGGACATTGCAGAAACCGTTGTCAATGCGGTCATGGTGGACAGGCTGAAAGCCGCCCTGCCTTTGCTGTCGGATAGTGAACAGGAGCTGATACAGGCAATCTTTTTTGACGGACTTTCCGAGCGTGAAGTCGGGGCGAGGTTGGGCATAACCCAGAGCGTTGTAAACAAACGCAAAGCCAGAATCCTAATAAAACTAAGAAAGATAATAGAAAATTAAAATTTAAGGCGTTCAGCCCCCTTGTTTTTTCCTTTGGGAAGATGAGGGGGCTTTTCTCTGCCCTCTCAATCAATTCTGATTGGAGGAAGTAAGAATGGCATACAACCACGGACGGGAGGACAGGAAATGGCGTATCTGGAAAGAAGCGGAGGAAAAGCTGCTGCGTGAGTGCGGCGTTGATGAAGCGACCATTGAGCAGATACGCATGGCGGACAGGGCAGACTTCAATTCCAACAGGCGGTTTTACCGATGGACGAATGACGTTGCGGAATATCTTGAGGACATGGCAGGCAGGGAGCGGCAGGCGGAAGTGGGTACGGTTGCGGAGTTACTGGAAGAGATTGAGAGCGAAAATCTCTATCAAGTATTAGTCACGGTGGACGGGCGTACCTTGAAAATCGTCCTGCTGAAAATGCAGGGGTATTCCACAAAGGAGATTGCCCCGCTTGTGCATTTGACGACTGGTGCCATCTATGCGAGGTTAGACCATCTGCGGAAGAAGCTGCGGAAAATTTTATAGCTTCTAAAACAGCCTGCCATCCTGCGGGCTACTGGGTGAGGGATGGAAATCCCCTCACTCATTTTTTGCAGGAGGACAACAGGATGGCATACAGGGTTAAGGCATACACGCTTCGGGAGGAATCCACGGAAAGCGGCACAAGGTATTTTATCAGCTTTAAGGACGGGCAGGGCAAATCCCACGAGTTGGAAGTGTCGGAACAGTTCTTTATGGAGTTTCGGCAGATGGAGCGCAGGAACAGGAATCTTTTCTAATGGGACGAGCGGCACAGGGAGTTTAACGAGGTATGGGACGAAACCCTTTACAGACGGGCGTTGCGTGTGCCTAAGAGCCTTGATGAACGCATGGTTGAGGAAGAACGGAATGAAACGCTCTATAAGGCGGTTGGGAGCCTTCCAGAGATACAAAGGCGGCGTTTCCTGCTCTACTACGAGTATGAGTTCAATTTTTACCAAATCGCCGCTATGGAGCATTGCACCGCTTCGGCAATACAGAAATCTGTTGCGATTGCAAAGGAGAAAGTAAAGGCGGAAATTGAAGAAATATCTCCAACCGTGACCGACACCGCCCGAAAAAGAAATCTGTTTTTTATTTGTGTGGGATTGGCGGCATTACATACTCTCACTTTTTTCCGTGGGAGTAAATCTATTTTTAAGGAGGTCAACGCCTATGTGCAACGAAAACAAAGACACCGCCCGAAAGGAGGAAAGCCATGCAGAAGTTACAGACAGTCAACGCCGAAACGCTCCTTTATGAACCGCTTGAGAAACCATCCTTTGTGGTGGACAGCCTTATCCCGACAGGCTTATCGCTGTTCTGCGGCTCACAGAAGATAGGCAAAAGCTGGCTCATGCTGAAGCTATGCTTATGCGTGTCGCAGGGAATCCCTTTATGGGATATGCCGACAATGGAGGGCGATGTGCTTTACCTCTGCCTTGAGGACACGTTCTGCCGCATACAGGACAGGTTATTTCGTTTGACGGACGAAGCAAGCGGGCGGCTCCACTTTGCCGTGGCAAGCTGCAAGCTGTCAGACGGTCTTATCGTGCAGCTTGAAGATTATCTGAAAGATTACCCAGACAGCAGGCTCATTGTCATTGATACCTTGCAGAAAGTCCGTACAGCTTCAAAAGACAATGCCTATGCAAGCGACTATGGGGACATCTCCCTCATCAAAGACTTTGCCGACAGGCACTCTCTGGCGGTCATTGTCGTACACCACATCCGAAAGCAGAATGACAGCGACGTGTTCAACAAGGTGTCTGGGACGACAGGATTAACGGGGAGTGCGGACGCTACCTTTGTTCTGGAAAAGGA
This sequence comes from Acetobacterium wieringae, assembly GCF_023700225.1. Taxonomy (NCBI): domain Bacteria; kingdom Bacillati; phylum Bacillota; class Clostridia; order Eubacteriales; family Eubacteriaceae; genus Acetobacterium; species Acetobacterium wieringae. The sequence continues at coordinate 2,074,502 of NZ_CP097897.1, read as the reverse complement.
GAAACGTGCGTCTGACACCGCCAAGCTGTATGTGACGGGCAGGGACACGCCTTATCAGGAATACACGCTGCGTTTCCGTGATTGCCGTTGGGAGCTTGTGGAGCGGAAAACGCAGGAGCAGCTTGCGAAAGAAACGATACCAGATGTCCTTTTTCGGTTGGTGGATTTTATGAGGGATAAGGAAGAATGGATAGGCACGGCAACGGAACTGTTAGCCGCTATGGGGGAAACGGAAACCATACCCACGGTGATTACGAAATGGCTGAATGAATACCGCACCACATTTTTAAGCGAGAACCGTATCTGCTACCAGTACAGCCGCAGGAAAGACGGCAGGCGGATTGCCCTTGCAAGGAGGGCGGGTGACAGCGGTGATGGTGGTGACAGCGATATTAGGATACCCCCCTGTTACTGTCATTGACGCTTAAAGCCATGTAAAGCTGGCGGCTCTGCCCTGCGGGTGACAGCAGTGACGGTGGTGACAGTGATTTTAGGATACCCTGCCGCTGTCATCCCTACGGGAGAACACCCCGTAAACGCAAAATGCAGGCGTGAGATTTACTCGCCCTTTTCGGTCGTGTAAAACCACCCCTGCGGTCAGAAAAATCATTCCGATTTTTCCGACTGCGTTTACAGGGTGTAACACACTACACTTTGCCCTGCAAAGTCGTGTGCCAGACGTTCCCTCTGGACTCCCTTAAGGCAGGGCTGTGCCCTGCTATCCTACGCCTTACGGCTTCGGATAAAAGAATGGCGGCATGACGGTGACGGCTCTTGCGAGGGGGGTATCCCAAAAACACCGTCATCATCGACATGACCGTCATGCAGGGGGTGAGGGTGACAGTTGCGGCAGTCGGCAGGGGGTATCCCAAAACTGCTGTCACCACCGTCACCGCTGTCACCCCAAAGGACGGTCACCCGCCGAAAGAAAGGAGGAATCCGCCTATGCCTTATGCAATCCTGCGTTTCCAGAAACGAAAAGCGGGCGGCGTTGCGGCTTGTGAACGCCACAACGAGCGGAAGAAAGAAGCCTACAAAAGCAACCCAGATATAGATATGGAACGCTCTAAAAACAATTACCATCTCATAGCACCACCAAAGTACACCTACAAGAAAGAGATTAACCGCATGGTAGCCGAAGCGGGGTGCAGGACAAGGAAAGACAGCGTGATGATGGTGGAAACGCTCATCACAGCTTCACCAGAATTTATGAACCAGTTACCGCCCGAAGAACAAAAAGCGTATTTCCAGACGGCTCTTGACTTCATTTCGGAGCGTGTTGGAAAGCAGAATATCCTCTCCGCTGTCGTCCATATGGACGAGAGAACGCCCCATATGCACCTCTGCTTTGTGCCGATTACGCCAGACAATAAGCTGTCAGCGAAAGCTATCTTAGGCAACCAGAAATCATTATCCGAGTGGCAGACCGCCTACCATGAGCGGATGTCCTCACGGTGGAATCAGCTTGAACGGGGGCAGTCCTCAATGGAAACCAAGCGGAAACACGTCCCCACATGGCTCTATAAATTAGGCGGCAGGCTTGATAAACAGTATGAAGAAATCGTGTCTGCCCTATCCGACATCAACGCCTTTAACGCAGGGAAGAAAAGGGATAAAGCGTTAGATTTACTCTCTGCATGGCTGCCAGACGTGGAGAAATTCTCTAAGGAAATCGGGAAACAGCAGGCGTATATCGACAGTTTGAAAGAGAGAATTGGGCAGGAATCAGACTATGCGGGGCGTATGCGTGATGAAAAGTACGAGCAGGAACTAAAGGTGCAGAAAGCGAATCAGAAGATATTTGAATTGCAGAGAACCAACGAGCAGATGGGGCGGCTGCTGTCAAAAATACCGCCCGAAGTGTTGGAAGAATTGCAGAAAAATCATAGAAGCAGAGCGAAAGAAAGGTAGATATGTGAATGAAGAAACAGGATTTTAAGGTGTTAAAGACCAAAGACTTGTACCCGTTCCCCGACAATCCGTTTCATGTGGCAGAAGATGAAACACTGTCAGAGTTAGCGGAAAGCATCAAGGAATTTGGCATTGTCACGCCGATAATCACACGCCCGAAAGAGGACGGGGACGGTTATGAAGTGATTGCAGGACAGCGGCGTGTCCGTGCTTCTGAACTTGCAGGGATAAATACCGTGCCTGCGTTTGTCCTGCCCTTAGACCGTGACCGAGCCATCATCACCCTTGTAGACAGCAATTTGCAGCGTGAGAATATCCTGCCATCGGAGCGGGCGTTTGCTTACAAGATGAAATCCGAAGCCATGAAGCGGCAGGGTTTCCGCACAGACTTAACCTCGTCACAAGTTGTGACGAAGTTGCGGACGGACGACAAGGTGGCACAGGGCTTCGGCGTGGGCAGGATGACCGTGCAGCGTTTTATCCGCCTGACGGAACTGATACCGCCGATTTTGCAGATGGTGGACGAGGGGAAAATCGCCCTCACGCCTGCGGTGGAACTGTCCTTCTTGAAGAAAGACGAGCAGGAAAACCTCTTTGCCACGATGGAGAGCGAAGAAGCAACGCCCTCACTCTCACAGGCACAGCGGATGAAACAGTTAAGCCAGAGCGGGCGGCTTGACATGGATACGATATTTGCGATTATGACGGAGGAAAAGGGCAACCAGAAAGAAACCTTGAAAATCAACACAAGCAAGCTGAAAAAATACTTTCCGAAGAACACAACGCCGAAGCAGATGGAGGAAACCATCATCAAACTTTTGGAGCGTGAGTTGCAGAGGAAACGCAACCGTGACAGCCGCTAATCTTCTTTTTTCGGGAAGTAAATACAGAGAGTTGAGGTATGGAGAATGAGAGAAATCCAGTATGAAATCGTAAAGGAAATCGCAGTATTGTCTACAGGCGACAGTGGCTACACAAAGGAAATCAATCTCATTTCATGGAATGGGAAAGAGCCGAAGTATGACATCCGCAGCTTTTCCCCGAACCGTGAAAAGTGCGGCAAGGGAATCACGCTGAACGCTGATGAAGCGGCAGCACTCCTTAAAGCATTACAGAAAGAATTAAACAGCGAGGATTAATGGTATCTGATTGGCAGGGCGGGGACATTTCCAAACTCTTCCCTGCCCTGTCTGGAAAGGAAGATTTAAGTATGGGCGAGGATAAGAAAGCAGATAAAAAGAGAAAGCGTATCGTGCCAAAAGCACCAGTGCAGATGATAATCAGCCGTGAATATGTCGGCACACAGACCGTTACAGAAGCGTTTGTCCCGATTATCTCCGAGGATATTCGGAAGAAGATTGCCGAGGGCGACACCTTCGACAATGAGGGGCTGTCCGCTTAGAATGTACGCAATGGGACATGAAAACAGATAGGACAGATACGGAGGTTTTACAGTATGGCAGGAATCAAAGAAGAAAAGAAAATCTATTTAGTCGGCATTTATTGCCGCTTATCTAAAGACGATGGTACGGATAACGAGAGTGCGAGCATTGCGACACAGAAATCCATCCTCACGGATTATGTGAAAAAGCAGGGATGGCACATAGCAAAAACGTATGTGGACGATGGTTATTCTGGTACAAATTTCCAAAGACCAAGTTTCCAGAATATGATAAAAGACATTGAAAGCGGTCTGATAAACTGCGTGATTACGAAAGATTTATCCCGTCTGGGGAGAAACTATCTTGATTGTGGGTTATATCTGGAAGTTTTCTTCCCAGAGCATAACGTGAGGTATATAGCGGTCAATGACGGCGTAGATACCTTGAATAAATCTGCTATGGACATCACGCCTTTCCGCAACATTTTAAACGAAATGTATGCCGCTGACATATCTGTTAAGATAAAATCGGCATATCGGGCGAGGTTTCAACAGGGGAAATTCATGGGAACTACCGCCCCTTATGGCTATATCAAAGACCCTGCCGACCACAACCATCTGCTGATAGATGATAAAGTGGCACATGTTGTAAAAGAGATATTCGACCTTGCATTAAAAGGGAATGGAGTTGCCAAAATTTGCAGACATCTTAATAAACAGCATATCCTACGCCCTGCCGCTTATGCGGCGGAGCGTGGCGAAACAGGCTTTGAACGTCATTTTGAGGGGAACGAGGACAAACGCTATATTTGGAGTGGGAACAGCGTGAGGAGCATTTTAAGAAGCCCGATATATGCGGGAAATCTTGTAGGCTACAAACGGATTGCCGCCAATATGAAAAGCAAGAAACGCCCCTCTAAGCTGCCCGAAGAATGGGAAGTGATACCCAATACCCATGAGGGAATAGTCACGCAGGAGGAATTTGATATTGTCCAACAGCTTATTACAAGTCGTAGGCTTCCACAGAACAAGGGAGGATTTGTAAATATTTTTGCAGGCGTTATCAAGTGTGTGGACTGCGGATGTGCTCTGCGGGCAATGAACGTACACAGGAGGAAACGCCCAGAGATTATCGACTGTGTACAGTATTCATGTAATAATTATGCAAGAAACGGAAGAAGCGAGTGTAGTGCCCACAATATAGAAGCAAGGGATTTATTCAATGCCGTTCTTGCCGACATCAACTGTTTTGCGGATATGGCAGTGAATGATGAAAAGGCGGTCAGGGCCATAGAAAAGCGGCTCACGGAAACAGACCAGAGCAGGGCGAAAGCATTAGAGAAAGAACGTAAGAAGCTGAACAAACGCCTTGCGGAACTGGACAGGCTGTTTTCCTCTCTCTACGAGGATAAGGTCATGGAGCGTATTACCGAGCGGAATTTTGAGATGATGTCGGGGAAATACCAGAAAGAGCAGCTTGAAATTGAAGCAAGGCTGAAAGAGGTGACGGAAACTCTTAATGAAAGCTACGAGAAATCACGGGGAATCCGTGACTTCCTCGCCCTTATCCGAAATTATCAAGGCTTAAAAGAACTGGATGCAACAGTTATAAACGCACTCATAGACAAGATACTTGTTTCGGAGCGTGAGAAGATGGCAGACGGAACAGTGAAGCAGGAAATCAAGATTTACTATAAATTCATCGGCTTTGTCGATGAATTACATATCATACCTACAAAACGGTGGGCAGCAATGCCCGCTAAAAATTGTACGGTGTGCGGCGTTGAATATGTCCCGGGCTCTGGTGCATCAAGGTATTGTCCTGCTTGTGCCAAGAAGATACGGAGGGAGAAATCAAACGAGAGCAAACGCAGGAGCAGAGAACAGAAAAGGATAGCATGTATGAACTGTCCGCAAAAAATGACCGACTGAACTCGGCCACGGCAGAAGAAAGTGCAGCAGCCAGCGAAGAGCTTTCCGGCCAGTCGATTCTGTTAAAACAGATGATTGACCAGTTTCAATTGCGATAGATCAACAAACAGATGAATAATTAGAATAAACCCTTAAGCAGTAACAAAATGCACCGTCGACTAAATGCGTCTATGGTGCATTTTTATTTGCAAAACTTGCGTAATTTCAAACAAGTTGGATATCAATATAATAAAGGTTTAACGAAAAAGAGACTGTTGATTTTCTTTGCTTTCAAAATTGGAAAGGTGGCAGGATATGAAAATACATGATCAGTATCGGGTTCCCATCGATAAACTAAAAAAAGTCTGCAACGCAGAAGAATTGAAATTCTGCAATTCGACCCTGGATGCGATTGCCGGACAAGAACGGGCAGTCAAGTCCATGGAATTTGGTATTGCCATGGAGGATGATGGATATCATATTTTTGTCGTTGGTCCATCAGGGACGGGCAAGAGCGAGTACACCAATGATGTCGTTAATCGGGCGGCAGCCTTGCGTCCGGTTCCTGACGACTGGTGTTATATTTACAATTTCAGCAATAAGGACAAACCATTGGCGGTTTCACTGCCAGCAGGGAAGGGCCGGATCTTTCAGAAGGATATGGACAAGCTGATTCTAGAACTTAAAAATGTAATTCGGAAAAAATTTTGAAAGCACCGATTATGAACTCAAAAAAGATCGGATCTTTAACACCTATCAGCTTAAAATGGAAGAATTGGTGATGATCATCAATCAGAAAGCACTTGAGGATGGTTTTGGTGTCAAAACGGTGGGGATGAAATTTGTGTTTATTCCACTCTATGATGGCCGACCCTATCAACCGGAAGAGTATAGTAACCTGAGCGACGAACAGCGCAATATCATCAACGAAAAGCGTTATCTATTGGTCAAAAAGTTGGAACGAATATTGGCAGATGGTCAACAGGCCGAAAAAAAAATGACTGCTCAAATTATCGAGCTGACCAGAGAAACAGCATATCGTGGGGCGCAACCACTAATTGTTTCATTAAAAGAAAAATACCAGGCGTCCTCACAAATTGTTGAGTATCTCGATAATGTTTTGCATGATGTGGCAGATCGCTATGGCATCTTTACTAATCAGGAAACACATCCTGCCACTCATCAGCCGGATGAAACAAATCAACAGGAGAGTGATGGTGACAGTCCAGTTACTTTTAATGGGTTTACCGGTCAGGGTGAAACTGATCCATATAATCGCTATCGCGTCAATTTATTTATCAATAATGAAAATCTGCAGGGGGCACCCGTTATTACGGAGTCAAATCCATATTATTACAATATCTTTGGAAAAATTGAGTATAAAAGTCAGCTTTTTCTGGTTAATACCGATTTTACCATGGTGAAACCTGGAGCCATCCATCTGGCCAACGGAGGGTATCTGGTTTTGCAGGCAAAAGATTTACTGACTGATCCCTTTGTCTGGAATGTTTTAAAAAAAATGCTCAGGAACAGGGCTGCAGTAATTGAAAATATTGGGGAGCAATATCGAACCGTTCCGACGGTTACGTTGAAACCGGAAGCAATTCCACTCAACATTAAGGTCATTCTCATTGGTAGTCCGCTTTTCTATCTGGTTCTTTCCAGTGATGAGGATTTCCGGGAGCTTTTTAAGGTGAAAGTTGATTTCGATTCAGAAATGCCCCGTAATCAGGAGAATATTCGTAAGTATGTTTCCTTTGTCAGTGGAATTTGCGAGGAAAAAGATGTTCATTGTTTTGATCAGACCGGTTTGGCCGGTATCATTGAATATGGATCACGACTGGCGGGAAACCAGAAAAAATTGTCAACCCGATTTGGCGATGTCAGGGAGGTTATCTATGAATCCATTGCCCGAGCAAAATCAGACGGTAGTGAGACCGTGCGCATGGTTCATGTGAAAAAGGCCGTCAATGATCGTAACTATCGGTTTAACCGGTTGGAGGAAAAAATTCAGGAAGAGATTGCGGATCGACGGATTATCATTGACACGACGGGAATAACAGTGGGGCAGATTAATGGGTTGTTTATCATTCAGACCGGTGGTTATACATTTGGGCTACCTTCCCGGATTACTGCAATTACTCATGTGGGGCACGGCGGGGTCGTGAACATCGAGCGGGAAACCGAAATGAGCGGTAATATTCATTCCAAGGGTGTATTGACGCTGGCCGGATATCTGGGCGGAAAGTTTGCTCAGGATAAACCACTGGGATTGACAGCCCAGATTACCTTTGAACAATTATACGATGGCGTCGAGGGGGACAGTGCCTCTAGTGCCGAGCTCTATGCGATCATTTCAAGTTTAGCAGGAGTTGGTATCCGGCAGTGTCTGGCTGTTACCGGTTCGGTGGATCAGCGCGGTGAAATCCAGCCCATTGGGGGTGTCAATGAAAAAATCGAAGGTTTCTTTGATGTTTGTCAGACGGCTGGACTAACCGGAGACCAGGGTGTTATCATTCCTGCCAGCAATACCATTAATCTGATGTTAAAAGATGAGGTGATCGAGGCAGTTGCGCAGGGACGCTTCAACATTTATGCCATCAATCATATCGAAGAGGGGTTGGAGATTCTCACGGGTATTCCAGCAGGAAAAATGGATGCAGATGGCAACTATCCGGATGGGAGTATCTATGACTGTGTCAATAAAAAACTCCAGGGATTTAACACCGCATTGGAAAGCGTTACAAGAAAAAATGCGGGGGTGTAAATAGCGATTATGTTAATTGTTTAAAATACGACCTGCTTGAATTGGAAATTACACGAACAGGAGTAAGAAAATGAAAATAAAATTTTTAGGAGCGGCGATGTCTGTCACTGGTTCCTGTCATCTGGTGACGACCGATCACAGTAAATTTCTCATGGACTGCGGTTTGTTTCAGGGTAGTGAAGCACTGGAAGAATTAAACTATCAGGCATTTGATTTTGATCCGGCTGAGATTGATTTTATACTATTAAGTCATGCTCATGTGGATCATTGCGGCCGGATTCCGTTGCTGGTTAAACAGGGATTTACCGGGAGAATTTACTGTACCGGGGCAACCGCCGAAATAGCCGATATCATGCTTCAGGACAGCGGCACTATTCACGAAATGGATGCGAAATGGATTAATAAACGAACAAGCCGTTCCGGACAGCGACAGGTTCAACCGCTGTACACCGAGGAAGATGCGGCCCGCTGCTCCCAGTATTTCTTTCCGGTAGCATATGGGCAATGTTTTGAGATTAATTCCCAAATCAAGATTCGTCTCAATGAAGCTGGCCATATATTGGGTGCTGCCATCATCGAAATGTGGATTGAGGACGGTGGAAAAACCACCAAGCTGGTTTATTCTGGGGATATTGGAGCCGTTAACCAGCGAATGCTCAATAATCCGACCCTGATTGCAGCGGCCGATTATCTGATTATGGAAACGACTTACGGCGATCGTGCCCATGAAACACAACAGGAAAGTGGTAAGCGGTTTCTGGAAATTATCTTTAAAACAGTGGCCCGGGGGGGGACGGTGGTCGTACCGGCCTTTGCGCTGGGGAGAACCCAGGATCTGATTCATGAACTGGAACTGTTTTATGACCACCATGACTTTCATCAGAATCAGTTGGACAAAGTAAACGTCTATGTTGACAGCCCTTTGGCCACTGATGCCACGGCCATTTTCCGGAAAAATGCCCATTATTTCAATGATGCAATCAAAGAGCGGATCAAAAATGGCGAGGAACTTTTTTATTTCAGAAATCTCAATTTTACAAAGAGCATCGATCAGTCCAAGGCCCTCAATGAGAATGCTTCACCGAAGGTCATTATTTCTTCCAGCGGAATGGCTGATGCTGGTCGGGTTCGACATCATCTGAAACACTATCTCTGGAAACCGAAATCCAGCATTATTTTTGTCGGCTATCAGGCAGAAGGCACCACCGGACGGGCAATTATCAGTGGTGAAAAGTACGTTCGCATTCTCCGTGAACGTATTCATGTCAGTGCCGAAATATATTTTCTGGAAGGATTCTCAGCCCATGCCGATAAAAATGATCTGCTGAAGTGGCTGTCAGGATTTAAAGAGAAACCTAAAAAAATATTCCTGGTGCACGGGGAAGAAGAAGCAAAAAAAACCTTTGCCAATACAGTAAAAAGAATTTTGGGTTTTGACTGTACGGTGGTTGAGGATGTATCCGAATACAGCCTGGATGACGATGCTTTGACGGTGGACGGAATCAAAGAACGGATTGATTTAAAAAATCAGATCAATAAACTAAAGGATAATCTGGGCGACATCCATGATGAACTGGATAATTTGCTGGCTATTCCTGGGGTAGAGATGAGTGAGGCATTTCCAGATGAAAAAGTGGAAGACCTCGAGGCTCTGACTAGAGATCTTAAAAAAACTTGCGAAGAATTAAAAATCATGATTAAAAATTAACATGATTTGATTAAACCAGAAAACCCCTGCCAACTTGACGTTTGCAGGGGTTTTCGATAGAATGGGAAAAATAGTGTTTTAAAGGAGTTAGAGCCATGCCAGTTAATTCATTTGAAGATTATCCAATGTCCTGGAAACCCGTCCTGAATCATCAGGTAAAACCCTTGTACCTCTCCCTGGCCCGGCAAATGGAGCAAGACATCAAAACCGGGAAGCTCTTACCGGGAACAAAGCTGCCACCGCAGCGGGAACTGGCAGATTTTCTGGATATTAATGTCAGCACCGTCTCCAAGGCCTGCAAGGTTTGTGAGTTAAAAGGGCTCCTCAGTGCTACTGTCGGGAGTGGCACCTTTGTGTCCTTCGATGCCCTGGCTAATGCTTATCTGCTGCCAGATGATAAACCCCGGAATCTGATTGAGTTGGGCGCAGTTTTTCCGGATACAGCCACCTTTTCGCCACTCATTGGTTGTTTGAAAGATATGCTTAACGAAGCTGATGCCGATAAACTATTTAATTACAGCCGACCCAACGCAAATATCTGGTTGAAAGATACGGCAGTGAAGCTGATGGAAAAAGGAGGATTTTGTCCAGCACCGGCAAACATCTTGTTTTCCAACGGTGGTCAAAACGCCATATCAGCCATTCTGGCTGGACTATGCCGTCATGGTGACAAAATCGGAGCTGATCCCCACACCTATTCCGGGCTTAAAACGACTGCTTCAATGTTGGGGATACAGCTGATTCCCATTCGTCATCGTGATGGGGAAATGGATGGTGATGCACTGATGGATAGCTGTCGCAATGAAAACATTAAGGGGATTTATCTGATTCCGGATCATCACAATCCCACCACTCATACGATGTCCATTGACCGTCGTCGTGCGTTGGCAGAGATTGCCAGAGAGCAGAATATTTTTATCATCGAGGACGGGGCCTATCATTTACTGGCAGAAAATGCCCGGCCAGCCGTGGCATCCTTTGCTCCGGAGCAGACCATTTATATCGCCAGTATGTCAAAAACCCTGGCACCCGGTTTACGGATGGCCTATCTGTCGGTGCCCCAGGCCTATCGCAAACAAGTATCAAAGGCTTTGTATAACCTCAATATCTCCGTTTCGCCGCTAATGGCCGTGCTGGCAGCCCGGGTTATTGTCTCGGGCCAGCTGGATCAATTTATTAAAAGCCATCAGCAAAATGCCAGACAGCGCAATCAATTGGTAAATCGCACCCTCAGCGACTATCTCTGTCACGGCGACGAAACCAGCATCTTTCGGTGGCTGGAGTTGCCTGGGACGATAACCGGATCTGTTTTTGAGGCGCTGGCAATGGAGCAGGGGGTTCGGGTTTACGGTGCCGAGCGATTTACCGTCGGCAATAGTATCCCCAGTCGGGCAGTCCGGATGTCGGTCTGTGCTCCGGAAACCCTGGCTGAATTGGAACAGGGACTGATCATATTAAAAAACCTTCTGGATGATTGCTGTTAATTTGTACGCCATACATTTAATTTATTGTATGGCGTATTTTTGCGTGTTAAAATAAAGCAAAAATCGTACTAAATAGTAAGGGAGTGTCTCATGAAGAGTTTTATTTTTGCCTTTAAACAAACAATTCCGGTACTGTTTCCATATTTGTTTATTGGGATCGCTTTTGGCGTTTTGATGGATGAGGCGGGTTATACCGCGGGGTGGTCACTCATTTCGGGTCTTTTTATTTATGCCGGATCGATGCAGATCGTGATGGTTTCGCTGCTTACCGCTGGCGCTTCACTGGGTACCATTGCGATGATGACTTTTTTTGTCAATGCCCGGCATATTTTTTATGGTCTTGCCTTTATTGAGCGATTCCGGAAGATGGGACGAAAGTATCCATATATGGTTGTAACCTTGACTGATGAGGTGTACTCCATCCTGTGTAATATTAAATATCCAGTGGATGTGGATGCCCGGCAGAGTGATTTCTATATAACCCTGATTCTGCATCTGGTCTGGATTTTAAGCTGTCTGGCAGGGGCTCTATTTGGACAGTTGATCCCCTATGATCTGACTGGAATCGAATTTTCTGCGACGGCTTTTTTTATTACCGTCTGCATGAATCAGTGGAAGTCGATGAATTCACACTGGCCAGCTCTTACCGGGTTAATCAGCGCCGTGGTATTTTATACTATTCTGGGCCCCAATCAGTTTATTTTGCCAGCCTTAACCCTCAGTGTGCTGGTGCTGATTATGATGAAACCGAGATTAACAGCTGGACAAAAAATGCAACCGGTAAAAGAGTGTAAGCCAGCGTCAATTGACGGGGAAGAGGAGATCATCTATGAATACTAACTGGATCAGCACCATCGAAGCATTGGCAGTGGTAGCGCTGGTAACGATTTTTACCCGAGCACTGCCGTTCCTGTTTTTGGCGGCAAAAAAATTACCAGATACGGTCAGCTATCTGGGAACGGTTTTACCGGCAGCAATCATGATTATATTGGTGGTTTTTTGTTTGCGAAATACGATTTTGACTGCTTATCCCTATGGATTAGCAGAGCTATTAAGTGTGGCTGCGGTGATTATTGTTCATTGCCTCAGAAATAATGTTTTTTTAAGCATTGCTGCCGGAACGGGACTGTATATGGTATTAATTCGAACGCTGTTTTTGATCGGCAGCTGACTGCTTGGGTGACTTCATCTATTTGGTTGATCAGAAAAATGTGTAAATTATTACCCAACGAGCCGTTTTAATATTTATTAACTGCTCTCGATGCGATATAATGAAATCATAATTCTTGATTAGCTGAGACAGCAGAAAAGGATGCAAAAAAATAGGGGGAACAAATGAGCACAAAGATGATTTCAAGATTAGTTACGTTATTAATGGTGTCAAGTCTGCTGTTGATAACCAGTGGTTGCGTTCGCACCCATACTTTTGGTGGTGGCGTCTATACCGGAGAATGGAAAAATGGCATGCCGAACGGTTACGGCAAGTTTGAGTATTCTGAGAATGTGATCTATGAAGGCGAATGGAAGGATGGCAAGCTGCATGGCCAGGGGACAGCCACTGGATATGAGGGAACAAAATTTCAGGGCGAATGGAAGTATGGCAAGCTGGATGGTTACGGAACCAAGACGGATCAGGGCAACACCTATGTGGGGGAGTTTAAAGAAGGCATGATGCATGGAAAAGGTACGCTGACCATGGCTGACGGAACCACTTATGTGGGAACTTTTGCCAATGATCAATACGTGGGGCCGTAAGTAATCGAGACAGTGATTTAAAACAGCATGATTTTTTCATGCTGTTTTTTTATAATCATTCTTGACAGCAGCGACAAACTAGTGTAGACTTACTAAGTAGGAACACTATATATTACACACGTTAAAAAACGGAACTGGTGATTAAAGTGTTATGGTAAAAGTGCCAACAGACTAGTAATAAGGACTGATGATTATGGAAATAGTTGAACGATTGACACAATTTGGGCTGACCCGCCATGAGGCGGTGATTTATTTAACCCTGCTGTCCGAAGGCGATTTGAACGGGTATGAGGTGGCCAAGACGACCGGTATCTCAAGATCCAATGCCTATACCTCGCTGGCGTCCCTGGTGGAAAAAGGGGGGGCTTACGTGATCGAGGAAGCAACCATCCGTTATACCCCGGTAGCTATTTCTGAATTCTGTGACAATAAGATTCGAAAGCTCCAGGCTGCCAGGCAGGAGCTGATTGATACCATTCCCCGCAAACGGGATGCGGTGGAAGGTTATATCACCATCAAAGGAGAAGGGAATATCCTTAATAAACTGCGCAATATGATTCTGGAAGCCCGGGAGCGGGTATACATTTCGGTACCCGGTCAGATTCTGGAAACCGTAACCCCGGATATAAAAGCAGCGATTGACCGGGGTATCAAGATGGTGATCATCACTAATGGTAGCTGGGAGCTGGCAGGAACGATTATCCATCGTTCCGATCAACCGCTCCAGCAGATTCGGCTGATTGCCGATTCCACCAATGTCCTTACCGGAGATATCAATAATGGCGAGTATTCCACCTGCCTTTATTCCCGGAAACAGAATCTGGTGGATTTGTTTAAAGACGCCATGAAAAATGAAATAAAGCTGATTGAAATGACGAAAGGAAATCAATAATATGAAAAAAACGTTTGTTAACAAAGAAAAGTTAGAAGCAATTGTCAAACAATACCCAACTCCATTCCATCTGTATGATGAAAAAGGTATCCGCGAAAATGTTCGTAACCTCCAGGAGGCATTTTCCTGGAATAAGGGTTATAAAGAATACTTTGCCGTCAAAGCGACGCCCAACCCGACTATTTTGCAGATATTAAAAGAAGAAGGCTGTGGGGTTGACTGCTCATCCTATACGGAACTGATGATGTCAGATACAGTTGGTTTTGCTGGTGAGGATATCATGTTTACCTCCAATGTGACGCCTCGGGAAGATTTTGTTTTAGCACGAAAGCTTAATGCCCTGATTACCCTGGATGATATTACCCATATTGACTTTCTGGAAGAGGTGGCAGGACTGCCGGAAACGATCAGCTGCCGCTTTAATCCCGGTGGCGACTTTGTTATCGATAACGCCATTATGGATACTCCCCAGGTGGCTAAATATGGTTTCACCCGGGAACAGATGTCAGAAGGATTTGCGATCTTAAAAGATAAAGGCGTTAAGCATTTTGGAATTCATGCTTTTTTAGCCAGCAACACCATTGCCAATGAATACTATCCGGCTTTGGCCCGGATTCTGTTTCAGACGGCGGTGGAGCTGAATCAGGAAACGGGGGCTCACATTGCCTTTATCAACCTGTCCGGTGGGGTTGGGATTCCCTATCTGCCCGATCAGCAACCCACCGATATTTATGAAGTCGGCCGGGGCGTTCAAAAAGCCTTTGAAGAAATACTGGTACCGGCTGGCATGGGCGATATTGCCATCTACACTGAACTCGGCCGTTTTGTACTGGGACCATTTGGTCATCTGATTACCACTGCCCTCCATGAAAAACATACCCACAAAGAATATATTGGTCTTGATGCCTGTGCGGCCAACCTGATGCGACCGGCCATGTATGGGGCCTATCATCACATCACCGTGATGGGTAAGGAAGATGCCCCCTTGGATCACGTTTACGATGTCACCGGGGGCTTATGTGAAAATAACGACAAGTTCGCCATCGACCGCAAGCTTCCTAAAATTGATATCGGTGATCTGGTGGTTCTTCACGATACTGGGGCCCACGGTTTTGCCATGGGCTACAACTACAACGGCAAGCTGCGTTCTGCAGAAGTACTGCTAAAAGAAGATGGCAGCACCGAACTGATCCGTCGGGCTGAAACCCCAGCGGACTATTTCGCCACCCTGGATTTTTCCAAGTGGAAAAAGTAGTTTTAAATAGTAACACTAATATTAAAAAAACTGAGTACCTAAAAATGTTACATCATGTTGTATGCTGCAGGATCGAACAGGTCATTGACCTGTTCGATCCTGCAGCATACAACAGATTAACATTTGTCGGTACGGTTCTTTCAAGAGGACTTTATTAAATTATCAAGAGACGATAACGAAAGGAAAAAAATAAAATGGCATTAATTAATGAAAATTATCTAAAATTACCTGGTTCCTACCTATTTTCAGAAATCGCACGACGGGTTGAAGCTTACAAAAATGCAAATCCCGAGGCGAACATTATCCGGTTGGGGATTGGTGATGTCACTAAACCGCTACCCGAAGCCGTGATTGCTGGTTTGCACAGCGCTGTTGACGAAATGGCCAGCGAAGCAACATTTAAGGGTTATGGCCCAGAACAGGGCTATGATTTCCTGCTGGAAAAAATTATCGAGTTTGATTTTAAAGCCCGGGGCGTTGAACTGGCGGTGGACGAAATCTTTGTCAGTGACGGTTCCAAAAGCGACACTGCCAATTTTCAGGAAATCTTCAGTCAGAATACCAGAATTGCTATCACCGATCCGGTATACCCGGTCTATGTCGACAGCAACGTTATGGCTGGTCGCAGTGGTACCTTAGGGGCCGATGGCAAATGGAGCGACATGGTCTACATTCCCTGTACCGCTGAAAATGGCTTTGTTCCCCAATTACCAACCGAAAAGGTGGATCTGATCTATCTTTGTTTTCCCAATAACCCGACTGGCACCACCATTAATAAAACCGAACTGAAAAAGTGGGTGGATTATGCCAAAGCTAACCAGGCCATTATTCTGTATGACGCAGCTTATGAAGCCTATATTCAGGAAGATGATGTCCCTCATAGTATCTATGAGATCGAAGGTGCCAAAGCGGTTGCCATTGAATTCCGTAGCTTCTCAAAAAATGCTGGCTTCACCGGAACCCGTTGCTCCTATGTGGTGGTGCCCAAAGAAGTGATGGGCTACACTGAAGCCGGGGAGCCGGTTGAAATCAATAAACTATGGAACCGTCGCCACTGTACTAAATTCAATGGTGTGCCCTACATCATTCAAAAAGGCGCTGAAGCGGTGTATACCGAAGCCGGTCAAGCGCAGATTAAGGCTCTGGTGGCATACTATATGAATAACGCCAAGATGATCCGTGAAGGGGTTGCCAGTACTGGCATTGAAGTTTTTGGCGGTGTCAATGCTCCCTATATCTGGCTGAAAACGCCAGAGGGCATGGATTCATGGAGCTTCTTTGACAAACTCCTCACCGAGGTCAACATTGTCGGAACTCCTGGGGTGGGCTTTGGTCCCAGCGGTGAAGGCTATTTTAGGCTTACCGCCTTCGGCAGCAAAGAAAACACCGAAGAAGCGATAAGGCGTTTCACCACCGAATTTAAATTATAAGATCCTGCTAAACAAAAGATACCCGGCAACAATGCTTGTCCGGGTATTTTTTATGGGAATAGTTACTTACCCCAAAGCAGTCATTCAGCCTTAAAAAATCATTAAAAGTGTTGACACTTTTAATAAAGTTACTTACAATATTGTTAGCACTCTTTCAGAAAGAGTGCTAACAATATACAAAATGAAGAAGAGGTATGTTATGGAAAAGAAGCAGTTTAAATCAGAATCCAAACGTCTGATGGATTTGATGATCAATTCAATTTATACCAATAAAGAAATTTTTCTACGGGAATTGATTTCAAATGCATCGGATGCCATTGACAAGGTTTACTACAAAACATTAACCGACAAAGATAAAACCTTTAATAAAGACGACTACTATATCCGGATTCATCCCGACAAGGACAACCGCACCCTGACCATTGAAGACACTGGGATCGGGATGACCGAAGCGGAATTGGACGACAATCTGGGAACCATTGCCAAAAGCGGCTCCAGCGATTTCAAAAGTGAACAGGAAATGGAAGAAGATTTTGATATCATCGGTCAGTTTGGGGTCGGTTTCTATTCAGCCTTTATGGTGGCTGATAAGGTTACTGTGGAAACCAGGGCGGTTGATTCCGAGCAGTCTTATTTATGGGTTTCAGAAGGGGCTGACGGTTATACCATCGAACCGGGAACCCGTAAAACCCATGGCTCTAAAATTACCCTGCATCTCAAAGAAAATACCGAAGACAACAATTATGACGACTATCTGGAGCCCTACCGAATCCGTCATCTGGTAGAGCATTACTCCAACTTTATCCGCTACCCCATTAAAATGGTAGTTGAAAACAGCCGTATTAAAGAAGAAACCAAAGACAGCGACAAGCCGGAATATGAAACCTATCTATCGGATGATGTGTTAAACTCGATGATCCCGATCTGGCGCAAAAATAAAAATGAGCTCACCGATGAAGATTACAACAATTTCTATCATGACAAACGATTGGGCTTTGATGCACCGCTCGCTCATGTCCACCTCAGTATTGAAGGGGCCATGAGCTATAAGGCGATTCTTTATATTCCCGGTCAGGCGCCTTTTGACTACTACACCCGGGACTATGAAAAAGGTCTGGAGCTTTATTCCAATGGCGTGCTGATTATGGAAAAATGCAGTGAGCTGCTGCCGGATTACTTCAGCTTTGTCAAAGGGGTGGTAGATTCGGAAGATATTTCCCTGAATATTTCCCGGGAAATGCTCCAGCAGGATCGTCAGCTGCGTCTGATCAGCCGTAAAATCGATTCCCGAATCTCCGAAGAACTGAAGAAAATGCAGGAAAACGATCGGGAAACCTATGAAAAATTCTTTAAAGCCTTTGGCAATCAGTTAAAAGTAGGAACCTATGATAAATGGGGCCAGGACAAAGAAAAACTTCAGGACTTCCTGCTCTTCTATTCGTCTAAAGAAGGCAATATGGTCACCCTCAAGGAATACGTCGAGCGGATGCCGGAAGATCAGAAATACATCTATTATGCCACCGGCTCATCGGTCAGTCAGCTTGAAAAGCTGCCCCAGGTTTCCATCATCAAGGATAAAGATTATGAGATCCTGTATTTAACCGAAACCATTGATGAGTTTGTTACCCAGACTTTAAGACAATACGGAGAAAAAGAATTCCGTTCCGTATCCAGCCAGAATCTGGGCCTGGAGGCACCGGAAGAAGATCAGAAAGATGATGCTGAGCAGACTTCCGAAATGGATGAAAAGCTGTTGGCAAAAATGAAAGAACTGATCGGTGATGAGGTGGTCAAGGTTAAAACCACCGCTCATTTAAAAGATGACGTGGCCTATCTGTCCACTGAAGGGGATCTGTCCATTGAAATGGAAATGACCTTAAACACCATGCCCCAGGGTGGCGATGTGAAGGCCAAGAAAGTGCTGGAAATCAACAAAAACCATCCGGTTTATGAAAAACTGAAAACTTTCTATGAAGCCGACGACGAGCAATTTGCCCTTTACACCGAACTGCTTTACAATCAAGCCCGCCTGATTGCCGGACTGCCACTGGACGATGTGGTGGCCTTTACCAAAAATATCAGCAAGCTGATGTAATCAGAGATTCGCTTGAGATACCGTACCGATCAATTGTTAATCTGTTGTTTGCTGCAGAATCGGACACTAATAAGAAATTATAAATTTCTTATTAGTCGCAGGCAGTCGCCAACTACAAGCCAGCTTGTGATTGGCTCGTTGCCTTTGCGCAGGCTATCGCCGTGTCCGCTCTGATGCAAACAACATGATCTAACAATTGTCGGTACTGCGTTATTGCTAATTTACCTTATTTTCAATCACAACAATTACCGAGATGCCAGTGCTATTTGACAAGTGCTGGCAATTTTGCTACACTAATAACAGTAACTGAAAGGTATGAGATGATGATTTTAACAATTGAAGCAGCTCTGACAATGGGATTATCGATGAGACATTGTTTAGAGCCTAAAGATAAAGTGTAAAACTTTTATTCTCATCGGTCTAAGCGCTTGATAGGATAGCAGTTTACTAGAGTTTATTGGCAAACTCCCGTACCGACCAATTGTTAATCTGTTGTTTCCTGCAGACTCGGACAGGCTATCGCCGTGTCCGCTCTGATGCAAACAACATGATATAACAATTGTCGGTACTACGTTATTTGTTTGATTATAGGCTATAGCATGCTATACTTTGTTTTACTGCGCCTAAACCGATAGCCATACAAAAAGTTTTAAGGCCATAACGCAATGCTCGTTATGGCCTTTTATAATGACAGAGAGTCAGTATAAGGGTGACTCTCTGTTTTTATTTTGTGAATTTTTAAAGGAGAAAAAAATGGGACTATTGGACGTTATCAATTTATCACATTCGTTTGGTGATAAAATTTTATATCAAGAGGCTTCCTTTGAACTGTTCAAAGGTGAGCACATGGGGATTGTCGGACGTAATGGTACTGGCAAGACCACTTTGTTAAATACCCTAATTGGTGAAATCATTCCCGATGGTGGGGAGATTCGCTGGCAAAAGGGCATTAAGGTCGGATATCTGGATCAGCATGCCCAGATTGATCAGGAGATTACGGTGTTTGACTATCTGAAAACATCGTTTCATGAGCTCTACGAAACCGAAGCCCAGTTGACCAGAATTTATGAAAACATGGCCAGCGACTGCAGTGAAAAAGCCATGAACCGGGCCGCAGATCTGCAGAGCCTACTGGAAAACTCGGGCTTTTACGAATTGGAAAGCCGTGTTTTAAAAATTGCTGACGGTTTGGGAATTACCGCTTTGGGGATGGACACCATTCTGGAGACGCTCAGCGGAGGGCAGCGGGCCAAGGTTATTCTGGCCAAGCTGCTGTTGGAAGAACCCAATGTGCTGCTGCTGGATGAACCCACCAACTTTTTGGACAAGGAGCATGTGACCTGGCTCACCGATTATTTAAAAACCTATGAGGGCACCTTTCTGGTGATTTCTCATGACTTTGATTTTCTGGACAAGATTACCACCTGTGTCTGCGACATCGAATTCTGCACCATTAAAAAATACAGCGGTAACATTTCAAAGTTCATTGAGCTGAAAGGTCTCAGACGGGAAAGTTATATCCGGGAATTTGAGGCCCAGAAAAAGGAGATCAAGAAATTTGAAGACTATATTTCCAAAAACAAAGCCCGGGCTGCCACCGCCAGTATGGCCAAAAGCCGGCAGAAGCAATTGGATAAAATTGATCGGCTGCCACCACCGGAACTGGTGCCCAAACCCAATTTCCGCTTTAACGCATTGCACATTTCGGCCCAACGTTCTTTGAGTGCCAAAGATCTGGAAATTGGCTATGATTATCCGCTGCTATCTAAACTTAATTTTAAAATCGAGTCAGGTCAGAAAACCGTGATTACCGGGTTTAACGGGATTGGCAAATCCACCCTGCTTAAAACCCTGATCAAGCAGATCCCGGCGATTTCCGGCAAATTTAAATTTGCCGACAATATCAAGGTCGCCTATTTTGAACAGGATCTCAACTGGGATAATCCCACCCTGACCCCCATTCAGGTGGTCTCCGATGCTTATCCCAAACTGTCTCAGAGTCAGTTGCGGCGCTATCTGGCCCAGTGTGGTTTAAAGGCCAAAAGTATGCTTCAGAGCGTCGACACCCTTAGCGGTGGGGAACAGGCCAAGGTTAAAATCTGCATCCTGATGCTGACACCGGCCAATTTTTTAATCCTTGATGAGCCGACCAACCACCTCGATGCCGATGCCAAAGAGGTGTTAAAAAAAGAGCTGATCAAATGGACTGGCAGTCTGATTCTGGTCTCCCATGAATCCTCTTTTTATGAGGACTGGGCTGATGCGATCATCAATATAGAAGGTTAATGCCAATAATAAACGATGTCCTCAAAAAAAACTTAACAGATGTAAAAAATCCGGCTATAATAAATTAATCGGTAGTTATAATTTGCCTGATCGAAAATAAAATCACACAATGAAATGAGACATTCGTGAAAATACAATTTTTACAGCGAGAACGCATCAATAAAATATTGGCCAATCTTTTTGATTATCCGTTGACCATCGTCGAAGCGCCCATGGGTTACGGAAAAACAACGGCAGTCCGGAATTTTCTTAAAGCAGCGGGGCATCAGCCGATCTGGATCACATTTCAGCCGGAGACGGGGTTTATTGATTATTACTGGCACAAATTTGCCACCGCAGTTAGCCGGATCGATCAAGCCAGTGGCGAGACCCTGAAACAGCTGGGCTTTCCGGTGGATGTCCCGCAGATGGATCAGGTAATTTCGGTGCTGTCGGACATGGTTAGTGATGAGAAAATTATTCTGGTGTTGGATGACTATCACTTGACCAATAGCGAACCGCTGAATCGCCTGGTGGCGCTGATTGTTTCGGAGGGGATCGAAAATTTTACTCTGATCCTGATCACCCGCAATACGGTTCATTTAAACAGCGCCGAACTGGTGGCCAAAGGATATTGTCAATTGATCAATCAGGATCTGCTCAAATTCACCGAGGCAGAAGTCCGGGATTATTGCCTGATGATGATGGACACCATTTCTGAAAAAGATGTACAGCAAGTAAACGACTATGCCGGCGGCTGGATAACCCTGACCTATATGCTGCTGCTTGGACTGGAGCAGGGGATTCCAGTGGGCCTGAACATGACCATTGAAGAGCTGATCAATCAAACCATTTTTTCCGGTTATGACAACACCATCCAGGATTTTCTGATTCAACTGTCGGTGATGGACGCCTTTACCGAAGAACAGGCCCGGTTTATTACCAGCGAAGCCAAGGCTGGCGTGATTCTTGGTCATCTGAAAAAGGAAAACTCCTTTATTTATTTTGATGAGATCAATAAAAGCTATCAGATTCATCATGTGCTGCTGGATTTTTTGCGAACCAGACAGCGGTTTTCCCCAGAACAACGACAGATGGTGTATTATCGGTTGGGGGAATGGTATCTGATGCAGCAGGAGTTTCCCAAAGCTTATCGTTATTTTTATCAGGCCGGCGCCGATCGGCGCATCCTTGAGCATTTAAATAATCCCGAAAATATCCGCAATGAGTTGGCTGAATTTGATGGCGCCGGGGAGCTGTTTGCCAAAACCCCGATCGCAGTGCTGCATCAATACCCGCTGGCCTATTTGCAGCATATTCTGGTTTCGCTGCTGCGGGGAAATGACGAAACGGCGGCGGTCTGCTGCCAACAGCTGGCCGAATTGGAGCAGTATTTTACCGCTTTGGATGATCACACCCGACCCGATAAAAACCGGATTTTGGCGGAGCTTAATATTGTCCGCAAGTTCACCCTCTTTAATCATGTCGAAGCGTCCACTGCCCGGAATGATCTGATCATTGAGCTGCTAAATGGGGAGCAGTCCTACATTATGCAGCGGGATAATGAGTTTACCTTTGGCTCGCCCCATTTACTTTACAATTATTTCCGGGATCCGGGGGCCTTCGAAAAAACCGCCGCCCTGGTGATCAAGAAATTTCCAGTTTACCCCCGCTATGCCAACGGCAATGGCACCGGTTCAGAACACCTGGCCAGGGCTGAATTTGCTCTGGAAACCGGCAACTGGACCGAGGCGCAAATAAACAGTGACAAGGCGATTTATAAAGCCCGAACCAAAGAGCAGTACAGCATTATCATTTGCGCCAACTTTAATTTAATTCGGCTGGAGATTTTTCAGGGGCATATCAATGACGCCCTGAATCGCTTCCGGGAATTGGAAAAAGAAATTCTGGCCGTCAAAAACCCTATTTTCAACACCACACTGGATATTTGTAAGGGTTATATTTATGCCTGCCTGGATCAGGTGGAAAAAATTCCCTTTTGGCTCCAGATCGGCAATATGACAACGGCGGATCTGTTTTATCAGGGGGTGGCCTTTAATTATCTGGTTTATGGCAAGGCGGTTGTGGCCTCCCGGAATTTTGTCAAGCTTGAGGTACTGGTTGAAAGCTTTGGGGAGTATTTTTCGATCTATCATAACCAGTTGGGCTTTATTCATAACGGCATTTTTGACGCCATTGCCAAATACCATCTTAACGGCCTGGGAGCTGGGCAAAAAGTCCTTAACCGGGTGCTCACCGAAGCACAGCCGGACGGGATTGTCATGCCTTTTGTGGAGAATGCACCGCAGCTTTTGCCAATGCTCAAAGCGTCGGCGGCCGAGCACCCGGAGGACCCATATCGCCACAAACTGGTGTCACTGAGTGAAAGCTATTGTCAGAGTCTGAAAAATGGCGAATTGTTCCGGGTAACGCTGACCCAACGGGAACACGAAGTGTTACTGCTGACCGCCAGGGGGTTAAAGCGTGAAGAAATCGCCAATCGGCTTTTTATTGCTCCGGGCACGGTAAAAACCCATCTCCAGAATGTCTATAAAAAACTCGAAGTAAATGGTAAAAGTGCTGCCATCAAAACTGCAGTCAAAAATGGCTTGCTAAGCATTTGAAATAATTTAAAACACCGGTATTACAGTGATTGGTTGTAATATCGGTGTTTTTTTATCCACAGGTTGGGTAAAACAACCGATTATTTATAAGAATTCCGGGTAGATATCATTAAAGGATATTTTTAAGCGTAAGGTTTTGTGAATTTAGTAGTGTATGAGAGGGAAAATGATGAAAAAATTAATCAAAAACAATGTTAGCTGGGTTGGTAAAGTGGATTGGGAACTGCAGCAGTTTCATGGCAATGAATTTTCAACAAATCATGGCTCCACCTACAATTCCTATTTGATTCAAGAAGAAAAAACGGTATTAATTGACACGGTGTGGATGCCCTATGCCAAAGAGTTTGTTGAAAATCTCGCCCAGGTCATTGACTTGAGTGAGATCGACTATATTGTGGCCAACCATGGGGAAGTTGACCACAGCGGGGCCTTACCAGCACTGATGGAGAAAATTCCCGATGTACCGATTTACTGTACCGAAAACGCAGTTAAATCGTTAAAGGGTCAGTATCATCAGGACTGGAACTTCCAGGTGGTTAAAACCGGGGACAAGCTGGATCTGGGTAATGGCAAAGAACTGATTTTTGTGGAAATGAAGATGCTCCACTGGCCGGACAGTATGGCTACCTATATGACAGGGGACAATATACTATTCAGTAATGACGCCTTTGGCCAGCATTATGCCACCGAAAGATTGTATAATAACCTGGTTGATCAATGTGACTTGTACAAAGAAGCGATGAAATATTATGCCAATATTCTCACCCCGTTCAGTGCCATCCTGCGGAAAAAACTGGACGAAATTATTGCCTTCAATCTGACCATTGATATCATTGCCACCAGCCATGGCGTGATCTGGAACGACAACCCGATGCAGATCGTTGAGAAATATGCCCAGTGGGCCGGAGATTATCAGGAAAATCAGATTACCATTATCTACGACACGATGTGGAACGGCACCAAAACCCTGGCTGAAAAAATAGCTGAGGGCATCGGTCTGACCGACCCGGATGTCGAAGTGAAGGTCTTCAACCTGGCCAAAAGCGATGAGAATGATCTGATCACCGAGGTCTTTAAATCAAAAACGGTGTTGATTGGCTCACCGACCATCGGCGGCAGTATTCTTCATTCCATTGCTGGTTTTGTTCACCTGATGAAAGAGCTGAAGTTTAAAAATAAAAAAGCCGCCGCCTTTGGCTGTTACGGCTGGAGTGGCGAGTCCACCAAGGTATTAAATGAATGGCTGACTGGTGCCGGCTTTGAAATCATCAACGAGGGTATCCGCAATCAGTGGAACCCGGACACCGCCCAACAGGAACTGGCCATTGACTTTGGCAAACAAATCGCCAAAGCTTAGAAATCGATTTGTGAATAATAAGAACATAATATAAAAAACGACTTAATCGTGAACTGAACCGACCCCCAAAAGTTAGACAAAAAATCTAACGATTGGAGGTCGGTTTTTGTTCGATCATTAAAAATCAGACATAGTGTATGCCGCTCCAGTAAACGGGGTTTTTGACGATGGTGCGGGAATCCAGTTCCACGCCATCCATGGCCCATTTTTTAAATTCTTCAAAACCGGTGCGGTCAATGATGTAGCCGATGTGTTCTTTGCCGCCAGGAGCATCCCGGTCGATGTAATTGGTCACAAAACTGTAGGTGTTTTTGACAATTTTGATAATCGCATCTTCGGTGGCCCAGACCAGGAAGTCTTCAGCCAGCCGCGGGTTCCGTTTGCCAGTACGGCCCATGATCACCAGTCGGTAGTAGGTTTCCGGGCTGCGGGTCCAGGCCCGGGTGGGGCAGTTGATGACACATTCGCCGCAGCCCACACATTTTTCAGTGTTGCGGACAATCCGGTAGTTTTCCACCGACAAAGCATCCACCGATTTTTTCTTGCAGGCTTTGACGCAGGCCTGACAGCCCATACAACGTTCTTTTTCATATTGGGGTTCGGTCATACCGATGATCCCAAAATCATGCATCCGGGTTTTGATGCAGTCATTGGCACAGCCGGTGAAGGCCACCTTGAAATGCAGATCGTTGGGGAAGATTTCCTTCTCCATCCGCTTGGCAAAATTGGTGGTGTTATAGGTGGCAAAAGGACAGACATTGCTGCCGATGCAGGCCGAAACATTCCGGGTACCGGCGGAGGTATAACCCTTGCCGGGGATTTCCTGATTGATTTCCAGCTTTTCGATAATCGGCTGCAGTAGGGCATTGACGGTGTCGATGTCCCCGTATTTAATCCCCGGGATTTCAAAGCCCTGACGGGTGGTTAAATGGATCTTGCCATTGCCATAGGTTTGGGCAATGTTCTGGATCAATGGTAGTAGCTCGGCGGTTAACAGTCCCCCGGGAACCCGGATTCGGGAAGCGGTTTCCCCACGAACCTTGGTGATGCGATAGGCATTCTTCTTTATCTTCTTGGTATTCAGATCTAACATAGCGCTCCTCCTAATCCTTTAAAAATTTTCCCTTGGTGTAATTAAATACCGGGCCATCCAGACAAATATAGGTATCATCAATTTTACAGTGGCCGCATTTACCGATGCCACAACACATTTTTCGTTCCTGGGAGATCCACAGGTTTTCTTCGAAAAAGCCCTTGGCCAGCAGATCACTGATGACGCATTTCATCATGACCGGTGGACCGACGACGATGCCGACGGCTTCTTTAAGGTCTTTGACCAGCAGCTCGGGAATATAATGGGTGACCAGGCCGCAATTGCCGGAATAGTCATCATCCGGGTAATCAACGGTGAGGACCACCTTGATGTTCTTTTCCCACTCTTCAAAGTCTTTCTTGAAGAGCATATCCTTGGGAGATTTAAAGCCCACCAGCAGGGTAAAGCTTTTGCAGTCGTCCGGATGGGCCGAGAAATAATCAACAATCCCTTTAACCGGGGAAAGACCGGTACCGCCGGCCACCAGCAGAATTTCTTTGCCCTTGTAGTTCTCGATATCAAAACCATTGCCATAGGGCCCCCGTAAGAACAGGGTGTCACCCACATAATTTTCAAAGATCTCATCGGTAACCTTGCCGACTTTACGGATGGTCAGATCGACGGTGCCATCACCGATGCCGCTGACTGAAATTGGTGCTTCCCCGAACTTCGGTAGGGATACCTCAAAAAACTGACCCGGTTTGACATCACCAGTGTAGGTCATCCGGAAGGTATATTCGATTTCGGTGTGTTTGATCACTTCAGTGATTTCCGAAAGAAAAGGAATATAAGGATTAAGTTCAGCCATTTAGTTTTCCTCCTTTGCGGTGTCATTGACTAGGGTGTTGAGCTTATTGATGCAATTGGCAAAAGAAATATATTCGGGACAGACATCGTCGCAGCGACCGCAGCCGATACACATATGGGTGCCGAAGCGCCGTTTATAGTCGTTGACCTTGTGCAGTACCTTAAAACGCATCCGTTGACCCTTGTCGTTTCGAAAGGCATGACCGCCGGCCATATCGGTATAACCATCGATATGACAGGATGCCCAAACCCGCCGCCGTTCGCCAGCTTTGCCGTTGTCGGTGTAGAAGATGTCCTGCATGGTGAAACAGGTACAGGTGGGACAGACAAAATTACAGCGACCGCAGGCAATGCAACGATTGCCGTAATCCTCCCAGAAGGGGTCATCAAACAGGGTCTGGGGAACCGTTTCGGGAATTGTCACCACCGTCTCATTGGCGGTGACCGAATCCGGAATGACCGAGGCTGGAGTTGCTCCAGCCAGGGCAGCATCGAGAGCATCCCAATGGCTGTTCACCAGTACGGTTTCGCCAGTTACTTTAAGATAAGCGTCATAATCATCACTGGTCTGGGTGCCCATGGACACACAGAAACAATTTTCAAAGGAGTTTTCGCAGCCCATTAGAATAAATTTGGTATTGTCCCGGAGCCGTTTGTAATAGGTGTCCACAGCACCGTTTTCCAGATAGATGGTGTCCATTCGTTTCAGACCGTGGAGATCACAGCTGCGCAAGAAAACAATGGCGCCTTTTTTTGGAGCATCTGCTTCTTTCATTTCATTTTCGGTAAAGTAAAATAGGGTTTCAGAAATGGGCAGTAAAACCTCTTTAAACGAATAGTTTGATTTTTCGGCAAATTCAATTTCAGCAAGATCGGTGATTTCACCGTAACGGATGGTGTCGATATGGACAAAGGTGCCATCGCCGACATACCGTTTGGGGGCATAGATAAGGTAGTCTTTTGACAAGTCAGCAAAAATCGTATTCATTTTCGCTGCAGTAGTTTGGTAACCCATAAACAAGTCCTCCTTCAAGTTTTTTGGTGATTGTTGCGGTAAAACTGAAGTCTGTCAAAAGTCCTTTTTAGGGGATCTTTGACAGACTTATTATTGGTTAGAAGATGTTAAAAATTGGTGAGTATTATGATGTGCAATAAGGTACCATCAGTGTGCCAAATAGTATAAGCACAGCGTTACACCAGTACCGACAATTGTTATATCATGTTGTGTGCCTCAAGGCGAACAGTTGCGGGAAATGGCTGATGGATCAGCAAAAACTGTCTGCGCAACTGTACGAATTGTGCGCATACAACAGATTAACAATTGGTCGGTACGGCAGCATCAGAAAAGCCCGATGGTACTGCTACGCTATTGCTTTAGATTAAGCTTGACCCAGACATTTTGCCATGTCAGCTTCTGGAGTCGAGATTGGTCCGATATTGTAGTTTTCAACCAGCACGTTTAATACATTTGGTGAAACAAAGGCGGGCAGTGATGGTCCCAATAAGATGTTTTTAATGCCGAGGTGCAGCAGGGTCAACAGGATACAAACCGCTTTTTGTTCGTACCAGGACAATACCATCGACAGCGGCAGTTCGTTGACGCCACAGTCGAAGGCTTCAGCCAGGGCAACCGCAACCATAATCGCTGAGTAAGCATCATTACATTGGCCCATATCCATCAGTCGTGGCAAGCCGCCGATGGTGCCCAGATCCAGGTCGTTGAAGCGGTATTTGCCACAGGCCAGGGTCAGGACAACGGTGTCGTCAGGAGTTTGTTTAACGAAATCGGTGTAGTAGTTACGGCCTGGTTTCGCACCGTCACATCCGCCAACCAGGAAGAAGTGTTTGATGGCGCCGGCTTTAACAGCGTCGATGACCTTATCCGCTACGCCCAGCACCGTACCCCGGCCAAATCCGGTCAGGACTTTAGTACCGCCATTGATTCCAGTCATGGCTTTGTCTTCCGGATATCCTCCCAGTTCCAGCGCTTTGGCAATCACAGGAGCAAAGTCTTTTTCTTTGCCAACATGGATCATTCCGGGGTATTGAACCACATCAGTGGTGAAAATACGGTCTGAATAGCTTTCTTTTACTGGCATAATGCAGTTGGTAGTGAACAGAACTGGTGCTGGAACATCAGCAAATTCTTTTTGTTGATTCTGCCATGCGGTTCCGAAGTTTCCTTTTAAGTGGGCATGTTTTTTGAGTTCTGGATAAGCATGGGCAGGTAACATTTCACCGTGGGTGTAAATATTGATGCCTTTGCCTTCGGTTTGTTCCAGTAATAATTTCAAATCATGTAAATCATGACCGGTAATGATGATAAATGGTCCTTTTTCAATGGTTAATGGCACTTCGGTGGGGACTGGGGTGCCGTAGGTTTCGGTGTTGGCTTTGTCAAGCAGCGCCATTACTTTTAAATTGATTTCTCCAGTTTTAAGCACCAGTGGTAGCAGTGTATCCATCCCTAAGTCAGAGCCTACAGCAGCTAAAGCTTCATAGAAGAAAGCATCAACGTCAGCGTCTTTGTAACCAAGTATTTCGGCATGATGAGCATAGGCCGCAACCCCTTTTATCCCTAACAGGATCAGGGTTTTTAAAGAACGGATGTCTTCGTTGTCGTCCCATAATTGGGCCATGTCATAATCTTCAGCGGTTGGATCAAGATCCGCTTTCATTTTGTCGACACAGGCGACCATCGCTTTGATGCTTTCGTCATCGAAGCTAACATTAGTAACCGTGGTAAACAGGGCTTTTTTAATACATGCATCAGTGGCTTCGGTGGCAGCCGTTTTTTGAACGGCTTTGGCCAGTCCAATACAGGCACCGACTAACTTATCCTGATCGCCGGCAACAACCGGTGTTTTACCACAGACACCGCTGACCTCACATCCAGTTCCTTTGGCCGTTTGTTCACATTGAAAACAAAACATATCTTTCATCTTTTTACCTCTCTCGTAAAATATTTTATCTGTTAACCCGAATTAACGGGAAATAACCATGCAATAGCACAACTACTTATAGTCTACCCAGAAACATTGCCTTATAACCCTTTATTCTTAAAAGCTTACAATTTTTTGTCTTTACAAACTTTAATCGTATTCATAAAAAATTCCGCAGTTTGGGTGATGGGTTTTTGGGCTATCAGTGGTAGTATCACTGACGATGACGTAATGATACTACATATCAGCTCTTTTGTCAGTTGCAAATGCAACATATATTAAAAAAAATTAAATTAATTTATGTTGAGACGAGGCAATCACGTCTTTTATTCCGAAACTGATTATGATATCATTTGACAATAAGCAATGAAAAGAGGAATATCATGAGCCTAAAAATGAGCAACCTGCTGGATGTGGAAAAATATCTGTTACTGGAACTGGTTTATTTTCATTTACCGCCGGAGCACAAAAACCGGATTAGCCATGAAGCCCCGATGAAGCTGGACGAGTATATCGACCTGGTGGAATACTGTGGTTACTCGGTGTATCCTGGCTTTATCAGCTGTTCAGCAAATGGCTATCAATATAAAAAACGCCGGCAGGCTCATTTTAAACGAATCTTTGCATCCAGTGAGAATCTTGATGACGTTGTGATAACGGGTTATGTCAATGATAATTATGGCCGCTTTGGCAACACGACTGACAAAAATAAAACCAGCTTTGTGGGCCTCGCCCTGGCTGACCAGGACAATAATGGGGCTGTAGTTTTCAGTGGCTGCGAGCAGATGTATCCCAGTAGCATTGTGTTGGACTGGGGCGGATGCCTGATTGCCTCGCTGGGTGTGGTTACTTCACACCATCATCAGGCCATGAACTTTTACGACCATTACATGGCCGGAATCCTCGGTGAACGCAATATCTTGGGACATTCCAAAGGCGGCAATCTGGCGACCTATGTTTATATCAACCGCCTTGACCAAAACACCCGGGCCTACTGTGTTAACGCCCAGCCCTACTGCTGGTATACCATGAATGATACTCAGAAGGAAGCTCTGAAGACGGACCGTTTTGAGTACATTGTTCATCAGAATGATCCCACCCGCAAGGCCAGTTATGTTTCTTATATCAGCCGGACGGCCCCCCTTAATCGCTATGCATCCCGGCGTTTTATTGATATTCACGGCTTTGCTGAGGTGAAATTTGACGAATTTGGAAATCTCGAAGGGGCCCGGGTTATCCGGGAAACCGCCAGCCAGCTGAAATCCCGGCTGTTTCATGACTATGCCGCCGAAAAGCGACTGACTCATGACGAATGCATGGCCCGCTTTCAGGAAAAACTTTCCGAAATCACCTCGCTGCCGCGGCTGTTCAGCACCACCCTGGACGAGATCCTGCTGGTCACCGAAGCCCGGGTGGCGATAATCTGGTTAAAGGATGAAGATGACCGGGGCCCTTTTATTTATCCGCTGATTATTAAGAGTCCCGGGGCGGAGGATCTCTATCAGCTGAAACTGCGGCCAGGCCAGGGGATTGCCGCCCAATCCGTTTTTGAGGGATTGCCACTGTATATCAGAGATTCCCGACATTATCGGCTGCCAGTTGCTAGTTTGAACCGGGTCTTGGGCCTGACCATCACCTCCGAGATTGCGGTGCCGCTGGGGATTGATGAAGCTGATGTATTTGGCGCCCTGGAATTGGTAAACAAGCTGGACGGGGTCTTTTCACTGGAAGATTTTGCGCTGGTCAATGAGATGACCCTGGCGATGCTGGATTTGTTTAAAAAATCTGGACAGTCGCTGGACAGTTACCGGGATTTTTCGTTGCTGCAGATCCGTAAAGGTGGCCAGCGGATCTTTGCGGTCGAAAAAAACGGTTTTAAGGAAAAAACCTTTGGCTCCCAGACTGACAAGAATGCTTTCCTAAAAAAGATATCAGGTCTGTCGTTGGAACCCAACGAACGGTTGATTTTTAACCGGATCACCTTTACCTGCGACAAACCGGAGCAGTTAAAGCGATTACGGCGGCAGGAGTATGCCGTTATCTTTGAGCACCCTCAGCTGCGGCAGGCCAGAACCCGGGTCAGCACGGTGCTGATGAGGCTATTGCTCCAGCTCCGGGAAAACCGGGTAAATCTCAGTATGGTGGCTAAAATGATGGGGCTTGATGATAAACTGAAAACCCGGATCATCGATCTCAGCGAAGCCGAATACATCCGGCTGGAGTATGGCATGGCCCGGATCCGGCGGCCCTAAACTGATCATCGTCAATCCCCCACCCCGGGGACTCAACCCCGCAGCTTATCAGGTTATGTGTAACCGACTCAAAAAAGACTGCCAAAAGAAAGCGGTGACGGTGATTGTTTTAAATGTAGATAACGAAAACAACGAGGTGAAAAATGATTAATCTGGAAATTCCTGGTCATGAGACCATGGTGGTCGAACATGTGACCTTTGATTATAATGGCACCCTGGCGGTCGATGGCTATCTGGTGGCGGGGCTCAAAGAACGGTTGGTGGCTTTGGCGGAATTGGTAGAGGTGCATATTCTCACTGCCGATACCTTTGGGTTGGTACGTGAGCAATGCGGTGATCTGCCGGTGACGATTGAGATTTTTACCTGGGACAATATTGCCCAAAAGAAAAAGGCCTTTGTTGAGGCGCTTGGCGGTGCGACCAATGTTGCCATCGGCAATGGCAACAATGATCGGGAAATGTTTGCGGTCAGTCAAC
This sequence comes from Acetobacterium wieringae, assembly GCF_023700225.1. Classification (NCBI taxonomy): domain Bacteria; kingdom Bacillati; phylum Bacillota; class Clostridia; order Eubacteriales; family Eubacteriaceae; genus Acetobacterium; species Acetobacterium wieringae. The sequence continues at coordinate 2,042,096 of NZ_CP097897.1, read as the reverse complement.
TGGCGATTGTGGTGATGGGAGAAGAAGGCTGTTGTGTGAAGTCCCTGCTAGCAGCGGATATCGCTGTAAATAGCCCATTGGATGCGCTTGATTTGCTGTTGAACAAGGATCGGATCGTGGCGACCCTGCGGACTTGAACACATGATGACAAAATCCCTTATCTATTTTCAGAACCAAAACAAGACCTGAAAATACGGAGTGGCTTTTCAGGTCTGTTTGCTGTTAAGGCTTAGATCAGTGCGGTCAGACAATTGCAGCTTGCGGAAATCGCATTTAGGGACTGACTTTCTGACCGCAGTTTAAGCAGAATTTCGAGTCGGCGGCCAGGATCGTACCACAGTTGCTGCAGTGCAGGGCTTCAGTTTGTTTGAACCCGCATTCCGGGCAAAATTTGGAGTGCGAAGGAATCACCATTTTGCAGTGACTGCAAACCATGGTGTCCTGATGAACAGCAGTCTGTGACTGATTCAGGCCCGCTTTCAAGGCATCTTCATCTTCAATGAAATCTAAAATACTTCCGACGACACCATGATGGTGATCATGTCTACGATAATCATTATCATCGTATGAATGGCTCATGTTTACACCTCTATTAATTATAAAATTGATATGGCTATAATATATAATCCTTTCACGGGATTGTAAAGGCGTAGAATGAAAATGACCAAAAATACGCCATTAAGCGATGGGATTGATAGCTCAAATTGTTAGTATGATAAAAAAACGGGTAATGCGTAAGTAAAAGCCTAAAACAGCTATCAAACGCAAGACCTTTTTCCAGGATAAACACAAAATAAAATTGAGGAGAATTATGATGAGAGAAGATTATATCAATTATCAGGGCAAGAAAATCTGGTATTCCGCTTATGGCGAGTCGTTACAGCAGACGCCGCTACTGGTGGTTCATGGGGGGCCGGGATTTTTAAGTATCCCGGACGTGCTGGCTGACTTCAGTGACGAGCGGCCGGTCTATTTTTATGACCAATTGGGCTGCGGAAACTCGGACAAAGCTGATCAGCCCGATGATTATTGCCTGGAGTACTTCGTCTCCGAGCTCGATGCGGTGATTCAGGGATTGCAGCTCAGCGAGGTGATTTTATTGGGGTTGTCCTGGGGGTGTGGGCTCAGTGTTGCCTATATGCTGGATAAAAAGCTGCAGTTTGTTACTGCGCTGATTCTTTCGGCGCCCTATCTGAGCACCCCGCTGTGGGAGGAATGTGCCATCGAAAACATTTCCAACCTGCCCGAAGCGATCCAAAAGATCATCGTTGCCGCCGAAAAAAATCAGCAGTTTGGTGCCGACTATGAGATGGCCACTGGCGTTTATTACCAAAAATACCTCTGTCGCCTGGAGCCCTGGCCGGATAGCGTGATGGCATCATTTGGTAAACTGAATATGGATGTTTATCTACCGATGTGGGGCCCCAGCGAATTCACGGTTAACGGTAAACTCAAACAGTTTGACCTGATGCCCCGGCTACACGAAATCCCGGTGCCGGTGCTCTTGACCTGTGGCGACAACGATGAAGCCGGGGTCAAAATGGTGAAGGATTTTCAAATGGCCTTTCCCCAGGGGGCGATGGCGGTGATTCCCGGTGCGGCCCATCTCCATCATATTGAACAGCCGCTTATTTACAAAACGATTGTCCGGGAGTTTTTAAGCGATAAGTAGCGCCAGGAAATTATGCCACTCAATCAGGGTCGCCGCTTAAAAAAAAGTTGACGGTTTTATTCCCCTTGTGCTATGATCTAGACAATGAGGAGAGCAAATGAGTTGGATTGATTTTTCAGAATTTCAGGTGATCCCTTCGATTCGTCGCTTGGGTGATCTGGAAATTGCCCTAAACAGCGAGGCCCAGGTTATTTTACTGACCGAAGCCCATATTGCCAATCTCCAGGAGCTGGTCAAGCTGGTTCACGCTAAGGATAAAAAAGCCCTGGTTAATCTGGAATTACTGGGTGGTTTTGGCAAAGACCAGGTTGGCATGAAGCTATTAAAAAACTATTATCATGTCGATGGGGTGATGTCAACCGACAGTGGCAAGCTGGGGATGGCCAAACAATGCGGTCTGGTAACCTTTCAACGATTTTTTCTGCATGATTCACGCTCGTTTGAGACAGCCCTTAAAATCATAGATTGTTCCCGGGTTGACGGCGCTGAGCTGCTACCGGCAGTGATGGCCCTGGATTGTTATCAAAAACTGATGACGGTGGCCAAAATTCCCTTATTGGCCGGTGGTTTTATCCGTGACCGGAAGATGATGGACAAGATCAAAGGCTGCGGCTTTAAAGGTTTGACGGTTAGCGACAAGTCACTGTGGTAGGTTGGCGATGAATTTATAATAAAACAGAATAGCATGTGCCGGATGGTAATTGTGTGAGTCCTGCTTAATAAATGTGATGATATGTCGCATTTATTAAGCAGGACTTTTTTTCGTAAGCAGGGGGATGTCGGCGGTCAATGATCCCTACGAACCGATGATCGACTACGCTGTAAAGTATCAACAAAAGCGGCGGGCATCATAATGTTCGGGCAAGGGTCTGATTTTTTGGTCATTGTCAATCGCTCGAAGCGTCGAACACTAACTCGTTTAAAATTCAAAAAATACATTGGAGGTAACAAAATGGGTAAATATTTATTGGGTCTGGACAATGGCGGCACGATGATTAAGGCTGCGCTTTATGATTTAAAAGGCAATGAGGTAGCCATTTCCAGTTCTAAAACGGTGATGTACCAGCCGCAACCGGGCTTTACTGAGCGCAATGTCGAAGAAATGTGGCAGGCCAATGTCACTGCCATCAAAGGGGTGATTGCCAAAGCTGGCATTGACGGCAGTGAGATCATCGGCCTTGCGGCCACCGGTCATGGCAATGGCCTCTATCTGGTTCGGGCGGATGGTAGCCAGACGACCAACGGGATGATCTCCACCGATGTCCGGGGTCGTGAATACGTGATCAAATGGCAAAACGACGGCACCCACGACAAGATCTTACCGAAAACGATGCAGAGCGTCTTTGCCGGACAGCCGACCACGCTATTGCGCTGGTTTATTGATCATCAGCCCGAAGTGCTTGAGGAAACCCGCTGGATCTTTATGTGCAAGGACTACATCCGTTTCCGCTTAACCGGCGAAGCCTATGGGGAAATTGCCGATATGTCCGGTTCCAGCCTGATGAATGTTAGAGACGTTAAATACGATCGGGAGCTGCTTCGTGATATGGGGCTGGAAAGCATTTATGATAAATTGCCGCCACTGCGATATTCCGGCGAAGTCTGCGGCACCATCACCAAAGAAGTAGCCGCACTGACTGGTCTGGCTGAAGGCACGCCAGTGGCCGGGGGCTGCATGGATATTCATGCCTCAGCGATGGCCGTGGGGATCACTGATGAAGATAAGCTGTGCGTGGTGGCCGGCACCTGGAGCATTAACGAATATATCAGCAAGCAGCCGGTGGTCGACAAGGATCTCTTTATGACCTCCATTTATCCGATTCCGGGCTATTGGATGATCCTCGAAGGCAGCCCGACCTCGGCCAGCAATCTGGAATGGTTTTTAACTGAAATTCTCCGGGACATTGACTTAAAAGAGCAGGATGTCTATGAGTATTCCAACAATTGTGTCAACTGTGTCGCTGATGAAGATTGCGGTGTGGTTTTCCTGCCCTTTCTCTATGCCAGCAATGTCAACATTAACGCCAAGGCCTGTTTTGTTGGGCTGTCCAGCTACCACAACCGGGACAATATGCTGCGAGCCGTTTATGAAGGGATTGTCTTCAGCCATAAGTATCATATTGAAAAGTTATTGAAATATCGGAAGGCTCCCAAAAGCATCCGGATTGCTGGCGGGGTGGCCAAATCCCGGGTGTGGGTGCAGATGTTTGCCGATATTCTGCAGGTGCCCATCGAAGTCACCGAATGTACCGAGTTGGGGGCCCTGGGTGCGGCCATCTGTGCCGGAGTCGCCACTGGTGCCTACGAAAGCTTCAAGGCGGCTTCGGACGTGATGGTGGAAATTGCCTTTACGGCGGTGCCCAACCCGGATAAACGGGCGATGTACGAAAAGAAGTACAACCGCTACCTGAAGGTCATCAAGGCCCTGGATGGGATCTGGGACGAGTATTAAGATCAGTTCCGCTGAGCTTTGATGTCAGGATGATGCTAAAAGAGACAACGACGAAAACAAGTACCGACCAATTGTTAATCTGTTGTTTGCTGCGGGATCGGACAGGCTATCGCCATGTTCGCCCCGATGCAAACAACATGATGTAACAATTGTCGGTACGGTTCGTTGCTTTGTTTTAAGAATTATTCAAATAACATCAAAGCAAGTTACTGATTTGGATGGCTGAGTGAAGATTGGAGATTAAAATGGATTTGAAACTTAACGGAAAAAATGCGATCATTACCGGGGGTTCCCGGGGGGTGGGCCGGGCGATTGCTCTGGGCTTGGCGGCGGAAGGGGTTAATGTGGTAGTCACAGCCCGGAAATCGTCGAAAGAATTATTGGAAGTGGTGGAAGAAGCCAAATCGATGGGGGTAAAAGCCTATCCTTTGGGGGCAAATATGAATAATGCCGATGATGTCCAGGTGATGATGAAGGAGGCCGAAGCACTGTTGGGGGATCTGGATATTCTGATCAACAACGCCGGGATCTGGCTGACCGGCTGGATTAAGGATATTCCCTTATCGGATTGGGAAGAGACCATGGATGTCAATCTGACAGCACCCTTTCTGACCTCTCAGTATTTTGCTAAAATCAATCTGGCCAGGCAGCGGCCCGGGCGGATCATCAACATTAATTCCCAGGCGGCCTTTAACGGTTCCACCACCGGCCATGCTCATTACGCTGCCAGCAAAGCCGGGATGGTGGCCCTGACCATTTCGATGGCCCGGGAACTATCGTCCTATGGGATTACTGTTAACGGCATCGCCCTGGGGGTGGTGTATACCGACATGATCCGGGATAAGATTGCCGCTAACCCCGGCTATTACGAAAGTCGGATTCCCATCGGGCGGGTCGCCCAGCCGGAAGATATCGCCAATATCGTCGTCTTTATGGCCTCCGAACCGGCGTCTTACCTCACTGGTACTACCATCGACGCCACTGGCGGAATGTTGATGCGGTAGCCATTATCTGCGGATGGGCGAACACGGTTCGCCCCTACGAACCAGAATTTGCAGTGACGTAAAAAACTCACCAGCTGCGTTACGCATTATCTTGTAGGGGCGAATAGTATTCGCCCGAAACGTTGATCACCAACCAAATGAATGCGGTTGGGTACAACCCGCCGCTACGAACCAAAATAAACAACGGCACAAAATACTCACACCACTAACGAAAGGAAATCACATGAATCATTATGACATCATCATCATTGGCGGCGGTATTACCGGTACCGCCATTGCCCATGAGTGTTCAAAATATCAATTGACGGCAGCGCTGCTGGAGCGGGGCACCGATATCGGGATCGGGGCCACCAAAGGAAATGGCGGGGTGGTTCACCCGGGTTATGATCCCACCCCAGGGAGTCTGAAAGCGAAGATCAATGTCCGGGGCGCCAACCGCTATCCGCAGCTGGCCCGGGACCTGAACTTTGGCATCATCAATCCGGGAATCTTTGTGATCGGCTTTAGTGATGCCGATGAGGCGGTGCTAAAACACAAACTGGATTTCGGCATCAAAAACGGGGTTAAAGATCTGGCGATTATTGATGCCGTGCAGATGCGCAACCGTGAGCCCCAGCTGGCCACCACTGCCAGACATGCGCTCTACGCCCCGACGGCTACTGTGGTTGATCCGTTTGAGGTGGCCATTGCTTTTGCTGAAAATGCCAAAGCCAACGGCGTCGAGATTCTGACCAGTCAGCCAGTTACCGCCATTAAAAAAAGAACGGACGGCAATTTTCTGCTGAACACCCCCGATCAGCAATTTACCTGTACTTATATCGTCAACGCCGCCGGTAATCATGCCGATGATGTGGCCAGGCTGGCCGGGATCGCTGAATACCAGATGAAACCCCGCCATGGCGATTTGCTGGTGTTGGATAAGGACATGGTTAATAAGCCCAAAACGGTGATGTTTCCCTGTCCCGGGCCGGACACCAAGGGGATTGCCTGCATACCTACGGTGCATGGTAACACCATCGTTGGTTCCACGGCCACGATGTTGGATGACAAGGAAGCCGTCAACAATTATGCGCCGGGGATTCAGGCTCTGATTGACGGGGTTCACAAGATTTTGCCAGAACTCGACGCCGCTAAGATCATCCGCACCTTTGCCGGGTTGCGGCCGGTGGTGCTGGACAACAACAATGATTTTTACATTGCCGAATCCCCGACGGTTAAAGGTTTTATCCATGCGGCTGGAATTCAGTCTCCGGGGGTGGCCTCGGCCCCGGCGATTGCCGAGCTAGTTCGGGATCTGCTGGATAATGCCGGGTTGGAAATGGTGCCTAAAGCGGATTATAATCCCTATCGGGAGAAACTGACGGTTTTTACGGAGCTGTCGCTTGCTGAACAGGATGCGCTAATTAATGAGCATCCCGCCTATGGTCGGATTGTTTGCCGCTGTGAAACGGTAACCGAGGGTGAAATCATCGCTGCCATCCATGGGGCGATTCCGGCCCACACCCTGGATGCGATTAAGCGCCGGACCCGGGCGGGGATGGGCCGTTGTCAGGGTGGTTTCTGCCAGTATAAGGTGATTGCGATTCTGGCCCGGGAGCTGGGCCTGTCGGCGGATGCCATCTGTCTTGAAGATGCCGGCTCGCAACTGCTTTGCGGGGCAGTCAAGGGAGGTGCGAAATGAAACAGTTAGACTACGACGTGGTCGTCATCGGCGGCGGCCCGGCCGGCATGGCGGCAGCTCTGAAAGCCAACGAAAAGGGCGCCACCGTGGCGATTATCGAACGCAACGACGAGTTGGGGGGGATTCTCAATCAGTGTATTCACAGCGGTTTTGGCCTCAGTTATTTCAAGCAGGAGTTAACCGGCCCGGAATACGCCGATCTGTTTATTAACCGGGTGAAGGATAGCGATATTGATGTTTATCTGAACACCATGGTTATCGATTTAGCACCAGACCACCGGATCACCGCAGTCAATCAAGACGGCATGCTGGTTCTGGCAGCCGGGGCGATTGTGCTGGCAATGGGCTGTCGCGAACGAACCCGGGGGGCGATTAAGATTCCCGGCTCCCGACCGGCCGGAGTGCTGACCGCCGGGCTGGCCCAGCGTTATGTCAACATTGAAAACCGCAAACCAGGCGAACGCATTGTTATTCTCGGTTCCGGCGACATCGGCCTGATCATGGCCCGACGGCTGACCCTGGAAGGGATGCAGGTGCTGGGGGTTTACGAGTTGATGCCCTATGCCAACGGGCTATACCGGAACATCAAAAATTGCCTCGACGATTTTGATATCCCCCTGCATCTGTCAACCACGGTAACAAATATCATCGGCTACCCGCATCTGGAAGCAGTCGAGGTGGCTAAGGTTGATGAGAACTTTGCGGTGATTGACGAGACCCGGGAAGTGATTGCCTGTGATACCCTGTTGCTGTCGATTGGTCTGATTCCCGAGAATGAGCTGTCGCAAAATTCCGGAGTCAGCCTCAATCCCCGGACCAACGGTCCGCTGGTTGATGAAGAGCTGGCCACCGACCAACCGGGAATCTTTGCCTGTGGCAATGTTCTCCACGTTCACGATCTGGTCGACAATGTGACCCTGGAAGCTGAACAGGCCGGAACCGCTGCCGCAGTCTATGCGTTAGAGCAAAAGGCGGCGGTCAGCGAAAACAGGCCGGCCGAAAATAAAGCAACGATCACAATCAGTCCCGGCGAAAATGTCGGCTATACCGTACCGGCCAAGCTGACCATTCCGCCACAAAAGCCAATCCGGATTTTATTCCGGGTCCGAACACCTCTGGATCAGGCTGCAGTCGTGATTCACACCGGTACAGAAATCTTTTACCAGGGTAAAGTCCAGGCCTATAAACCCAGTGTGATGGAGGCAGTAGCCTTGCATCCGGAAGAACTCAACCGTCTAAACGAGTCCGACGAACCCATCACCGTATCAGTTCGAGAGGTAAAAAAATGAGACAGAAAAACATGAAACAGCAAGAAAAAATGATTAAAGAATCCGATAAAACAGCGATCAAAGTTTGCTGTACCACCTGTCCTCAGGAATGTGTGATCACGGTTTCTCTAACAGATGGGGTAATCGACAGGGTAGAGGGACAAGGCTGTAAACGGGGCAAAAAATTTGCCGAAAAAGAGTTAACAAACCCGGAAAGAACTTTAACCACTACGATACTGGTGGAATATGGAGACAAGGTTTATCTACTGCCAGTCAAAACGGCTGACCCGATTCCTAAAAAAGATCTGGCGATGGCCATGAATGTCATCCGCAAAGCCAGACTCATCGGGCCTTGTCAGATGGGGGATGTGGTCATCTCAAACATCTGCGGTACCGGGGTGGATGTGGTGGCCTGCCGGAGTATTAAGGAGGAGAATCATGCGTGTTAATCTGACGACGATTTTAAAGCAGGCTCAGGCTGACGGAACAGGGGTGGGAGCTTTTAACACCCCTAATCTGGAAAGCGTCCGGGCGGTGATCGCAGCGGCCGAAGCCGCAAACCAGCCAGTGATCATCATGCATGCCCAGATCCATGAAAGCCTGATTCCCCTGGAAGTCATCGGCCCGGTGATGATCCGGCTGGCCGACCAGGCCCGGGTGGATGTCTGTGTCCATCTCGATCACGGTGAAGACCTGGGCTATCTGCTTCATGCCATGAAAATGGGTTTCACCTCGGTGATGTATGACGGGTCAAGACTGCCCTATGCAGAAAATTTGAGCAACACCCGGGAAATTGTCCGGGTGGCCCATTATCTCGGCGTTTCGGTGGAAGCTGAGTTGGGCCGGGTATTGCGGCCGGAAGGTGGCGGGGCTGCTGATCCCGAAGAAAAAGAGCTGACTCCGGCAGCATGCTACACCGATCCCGAGCAGGCCAGCGACTTTGTAGAGGCTACCGGAGTGGATGCCCTGGCGATTGCCTTTGGTACCGCCCACGGTCTTTACGAGGCCGAACCCTGTCTCGATTTTGAGCGGATCGCCGCCATTCATCAGCAGGTGGATGTCCCATTGGTGATGCACGGCGGTTCGGGAGTCAGTGATAGCGACTTCCGCCAGGCCATTGCTGCCGGGATCACCAAAATCAATTATTTTACCTACATGTCGCTGGCTGGGGGGCAGGCTGTCAAAACCTGGTTTGAACAGCAGCCCGGCCAGGTGCTGCGCTTTGATGAGATTGCGGAGATTGGCCAGGCGGCCATGCAGGCCGATGTGATCCGGGCTATCAAGGTGTTTCAGGGTTAACGCAATCATCTAAAGACTTGGTGGTGAATAATAATAAAAAAATCATTTGGTGTAAATAGCGCAGTTAAAAAAAAAACGGTAAGCTCCCATCAAATGGTTTTTTATTGTAGCGAATATTATTACCCTCAAAAAGGATTCAAATACGATCGAAAAATTACACAAAAAAAGGCCAACCTGAACTGAGTGCTCAGGCTGGCAAAAGAAGAAGAAAATTTATCTCAGCAAAATTGCTTTTGCCAGATATCTTGATTCAGAATAGATGATTAAATGAATTAAACAACCGGTTCCAATTCCGGGACAACGGGGTCGGGAGTCAGTTCAATGACCGGGATTTCAGCGGCCGGATCGGTGCTGCCATCGTCAACCGGGGTTTCGGTGACTGGATCGGTGGTGCCATCGTCAACCGGGGTTTCGGTGGCTGGATCGGTGGTGCCGTCGTCAACTGGGGTTTCGGTGACCGGATCGGTGGTGCCATCGTCAACTGGGGTTTCGGTGACTGGATCGGTGGTGCAATCGTCAACTGGGGTTTCGGTGGCGGGATCGGTGCTGCCGTCATCGACAGGCGTTTCAGTCGCCGGATCATCGACATCGACGATACCGGTGTCGCTGTCGTAACTGACATCAAGATTCAGGATTTCTGCCAGCAGATCGAGGGGAATAAAGGTACGACCGCAGGTAACCTGAACCCGGTCGGTGATATCCACCGGGGTGCCATCGATAGTGGCGGTGATGCCAGCCGCGGTGATTTCGATCACGGCCGTGTCTTTGGTGATGGTCAGGGTTTTGGTTTCTTCATTAAAGACTACCTCGGCTTCCAATTTTTCAGTGATGGCCTTAACTGGAACCATAATGTCACCGCCTTTGATGTAAGCGGGCGCATCAAATTTAATCAGCTGATTGTTAATGGTAACACTGCCGGCATCCAGGGCTTTGGCATCTTCCATCATCTTTTCAATCAGAGCCGAAACATTTTCAAACTGGGCCAGTTCTTCATCGCTATACATGGTTTTCACCACCATATAGCGCTGATTGATGATCGCTTTGATTTGTGATTGGAGTCCCGCCAGTTCGCTTTGGAGACTGTCCAGCTCGGCTTGCAGGGCTTCGGCTCCGGCCGTGTCGCCAGCTGCCAGCAGATCGGCCAGTTCGGCTTCGAGGGCTTCTTTTTCTTCAGCTAAAAGACTTTTCTGTTGGGTCAGTTCTTTTTTCTTTTCGTTCAGTTCCTGTTTGAAGACTTGTTGCGGTTTGGCCGGTTTTTTACCGGGTTTGCTGACTTCCGGGGAGGTTACTGCTTCAGTGGTCCCATCTTCAACGGGTTCAGTGACCGGATCAGTCACAGTCGGTTCGCTGCTGTCAGGGGTGCCAGTTTCAACCGGAACCACCACCGGTTCAGGAACCGGAGCGGGAGCAACGACGACATCCTTTTTAGGGGACGCATTGCCATTGCTTTTGTCTGAATTCTTTGGGGCAGCCAAAGCCGTTGCTGGGGTGGAAAGGGCCAGTGCCAGGACCAAAACGAGAAACAATCTTTTTTTCATAAAAGACTCCTTTCAATTGATCTCCATTAAAAAAACTGTATGCCTAAAAAGGCATACAGTTAAAGACCCTGCGCCCTCTTCGGCAACCCGGCTGTCGTAGCAAAATGCCTTAGACCCGTGGCTTTGCGTCCCTGACTTTCACCAGGTTTGCCATTATCGGAGATATTTGATTTTATTATAAATCAGATCGCAAGCGATTGCAAGGGATAATTCAATGTTTTGAATATAGTTAATTTGATTAAGATTTTTCGGTCCGCAAAATGGTGTTGCGGCCCTGTTTTTTAGCCTGATAGAGGAGCCGGTCGGCCGTTTCGATCAGCTCGCTGACACTGTTGTGATCCCACTCGGCAATTCCGCCGCTGATGGTCAGCTCGATGCGATCGTGGTAGAAACGGGTATCTTTGATTTTGATCCGGATCCGCTGGGCAATCTGGTAGCCCTCGTTGAGGGTGGTGTCCGGCATCACAATTAGGAACTCTTCGCCGCCATAGCGGCCCAGAAAATCGCTTTTGCGGAGGTTATCCATGATGATCTGGACAGTTTCCACCAGTACCGTATCACCAGCCTGATGGCCAAAGCGGTCGTTGACGGATTTAAAATGATCAAGGTCGATCATCATCACCGAAAAGGTCGAATAAAGTAATGGGGTATTGGCATGGATATCCTCCAGAATGTTAAAGATACAGCCCCGGTTGCAGGCTCCGGTGAGGGCATCGATGGTGGATTGCGTAAGCAGAATCGACTCCTGCTTTTTCAAAAACAGGTTGGATTCTTCCAGTTTTTTTAAGATCTGCTTGGTTTTACTGATGTCTTTTGCGTTTAAGATATAGCCGAGGATTTGCCCATCCTCGCTGCGGTAGGCAGAAATCGAGGCGATTACGGTGGTTTTCTGATGGTTGTCTTTAATCATGGTGCCTTCGATGTTTTCCAGGCGGGGGTTTAAAATCAACTTTGCCTGCAAATCACGCAGGCTGCTACTGCCGTCAAAGATGGTGTCAATCGGGCTACCGACGATTTGGCCACAGTGCTTGCCCAGAAACAGCCTAGTATATTGATTGATCCGGAGGATTTTAAGATCACTATCCATAATAATCAGAATATCACCGACCGAATCGATGACGTTTTCCAGGTAGGTTTTGGTAACCAGGGTCGACTGCAGCTTGGCCGACAGCTCATTAAAGGACTGGGTCAGCTGGCCCAGTTCGTTGCTGCCGGAAACCGGCATGAAAAAATCCAGGTTGGTGCCGGAGACCCCTTTAATCCGGTTGGTCAGGCGGATCAAAGGCTCGGTGATGGAGCGGGTCACCAGGAAATAGATCAGCAGCAGGCTAAAGACGGTGTAAGTCAGAAAGACCAGCAGGGTGGCCATCCGGGTGCCATTGATCTGGCGGATAATATCGTCATACTGATAACGGATGGCAATGACCTTCTGGGAATCGTTCATGCCGCCGGGGAAGGTGTTGACATAAATGTATTCCTGATCAAGCAGGCCCAGGTCGCCCGTGATGATCTGGTCGGTGCCATTACTGATGACGGTATCAATCATGGCGATCCGGGCCGGGTCGGTTTCGGTTTGACCGCTACCCAGCATGATGTGGTTTTTGTCATAGACCGTGATGTCAGCAATAAAGGGGTTATTGTCCTGTACAGTTTTTTCCATATCGGTGTAGTTGAGCTGGGTAATAAATTGTGACAGCGAGCCGGGCGAAATGCCCACCTCTAGCACATAACGATGGTCGGCGGTGGGGATATACCCCCACTTGCGCAGCTCCCCGGTGACTAAATCGGTGGTGACATGGGAGATTTCCGGATCATGCCTCTGGCGCAGTTCGGTGAGAGTCTTAAAAAAATCCGGTACCGTTTTAAAATCAATGCCCAGGGCCGAGGGGAAGGTAGTCCGGATGATGACTCCGTTTTCATCAATAATATACAGATCCAGATTATTATGGTAACGCGCTTTGATGGCGTCCAGATCGATGGCCGAGACATTGCCCTTTTGCGTCTCATATTCGGCATTAAACAGCTGGAGACTCTCGGCCATCATCTCATCATAATAGGTGGATACCAGCTCGTAGCTTTTTTCAGTGCTGATAATGGTATCAATGATGTTGATCCGGGTCTGGTTGATGGCCAGCTGGGTATTATTCAGAATGCCGTTGCGGATGCTGTTGTAGTTGATCATCACAAAGAGAAAATAAAGGGGTGTAATGATCGCAACCAGGACGATCATCATTGAGTATTTAATGGAAAGATTGCGAAATTTCATAAATTCCTTCCTTTCATGATCGAGACATCCAGAAAATGCCGTGGTGCTGATTAAAAAAGGGCGGCGGTGCCAAAGCAGCCGTCGCCCTTATTGAGGGGAAAATAGAAAGTTGGCAATCACAGCGAAATCCGGGCAAACTGATCCCTGCTGGTGGTCAGATGCTGGCATTTCTTTTTATAGGGGGAATGTTTGTGATTAAACTCCCTGGCCAGGATCAGGGTATTGAGTTCATCCACACAGGTCAGAGAACCCTGATGATATTTCAGGGACTGATAAAGATTATTGCTGACTAGACAGTCGGATAGAGCCCGGTGGGCATTTGTGTTCTGAATGGCGCATTTTTCACACAGTGAGGTCAGTTGGGAATTGAGAACCGAACGCTGCCGTTCCCTAAACAACTCCCGGATGTCGATAAAATCATTGGTCAGATCATGATTGATGTAAAGCTTACAGTGATCATACAAAAAATTGACGTCGGCATTGACCTTATGGCCAATTAAAATAAGGTCGCCGATAAACGCAGTAAAGGCGGAAAGCACTTCTGCAATGGGGGCCGCATCGGCCAGCATGTTATTGGTGATTCCCGTCAGGCTGGTGATATAGGAACTGATGGGGTTGCGGGGTTTACAAAGCATCTGAAAAACCGAAACGATTTTATTGTCCCGTACCTTGACGGCGCCGATTTCGATGATTTCGCAGTTGTGGGGACTGAATCCGGTGGTTTCGATGTCAATGATGACATAATTATCGGGAAAGTCAATCAGGCTGTTGCCTTTTTTTCTCTCAGGGTTCCATATTTATTCATTGGTATTCTCCTAACAAGTTACGGTGAAAGTGATTTGTTTATTTTGTTATATTTATAACCAATCAAAGTACAAATAATCAGCACTGTCACCAAAAATTATAAAAAATTGTGAAATGATAAAAAAATTTGCCCAGAGGTATCGCTTTAAAAATATTTTTGAGAAAAAATAACAGGATGGGGTATACAACGAGCAAGCCGGTTGGCCTTGTCGCAGCATCAAAACTGAGGCTAGTTTACGATCAAATGGGGGAAGAAAGATGGAGATTGTAATGGTACACGGATACTTTTTACGAGGTACCGGCAGTAACCTCTTTGTCGCAAATACCTGTCGGGAATTGTGTAAGCTGGGGCATCAGGTAAAGTTGTTCTGTCAGGAAGAAAAGCCCCAGTTGTTTGACTTTATCGAAACCGCCTGGGACTTTGATCGCCACAACCACAATATTACAATAGTTTATCAACAAGCGACCCCCTATCCGGGGAAATGTCAGTTGTATCGACCCAATCTGAATGGTTTTTTACCAGTCTATGTTTATGACAATTACCCGGGTTATGTGGTAAAAACCTATTCTGACTGTACCCCAGCAGAAATTGAAGCCTATATTGAAGATAACCGTTGAGCGCTGGATGCTGTCGTCGACCCGGGGCGCACCGCTCTGGTCTTAAGCAACCATAGCATTATGCAGCCGGTTTATGTAGCCCGGAGTCGACTGGGCCACTGCCGCCACGTGATGACCGTTCACGGTAGCTGTTTGAATTTTTCGGTGCGCCACAGTCTCTTGTTAAAGGAATACGCCCGGGAAGCTCTGGCCAATGCCGAGTGGGTAGTTTTTATCAGTCAGTATTCCAGACTGGAGTTTCTGGCGTTTTTTGACAATGACCCAAGTCTTTACGCAAAATCGCTGGTGATTCCGGGCGGGGTGGATCTGAAGAATTTTATCAGTTTAAATGATAGCAGTGAGAAACAGGCCGAGATCGATGGTCTGCTGGCCAGGCTGGCAGCGCCCCCCTTGATCGCTGGACAGCCCTCAGCTGCGACGGCGCTCTTGCAGACCGATGAAGACGTCGTTCGTAAGCTGGGTCGGATTGACTTTACGGATGAAAAAATCATCTTATATTATGGCAAGTATTTGTGGACAAAAGGGGTACAGTTACTGATTGCGGCAGCGCCGCTGATGCTGATGAAAAATCACCGACTGCGAATCATTCTGGTAGGCTTTGGGTCATCCCGGGATTATTTTGAAACTCTGATAAAGGCTCTGGATCAGGGGGATCTGGCACCTTTATCACACTAATCAGGAAACCGGACAGTGTCGATGCCACCATTGCTGCCGATGCTTCCGTTTATTTTGAAGCATTGTTAAATAAATTGAATGACCCGGATTTTGCCAGCGCTTATCTAGCAGCCGCCACCGGAGCCATCCGGGAAGCGATTGTTTTCACCGGCTATCTTGATCATCAACATTTAAAAAGCCTGATTGCCTGTTGCAAAATTACCGTAGCTCCATCAATTTTTCCCGAGGCATTTGGGTTGGTGGCCGTTGAAGCACTGGCATCAGGGATCATCCCGGTGCTGACCAACCACAGTGGTTTTGCCGAAGTGATCAGCATCTATCGCCAGATTTTTGGAGACATTTTTGACCAGGGCGAAGCCGATGGGGCTTTTAGGCCGCCAGCACTTGATAGTGAGCTGGTTTTTGACCTAGCAGGGTCGCTAAATTATCTGCTTAACTATTATGCGGGGCTCAGCAACAGTGCCCGACAGGAAGTCCGCAACCGGGCCCGGAAAATTTGTGTTGACAACTACACCTGGGAAGCCGTGGTGCAGCGCTACCTTCGTTGTAGTAACGGAGGTAGCGCTGTTGATCTCGGCCAGAATTGGATGCCGCCAAAAGGAGAATGTGATGGAACAAAACACAATCAATGACAAGATCATGATGGTCAATGCCCAGGGGATTGTCCTGGGTGCCAGCGCCGCCTGTGCCGAATTTCTTGAGCAGAAGCTTGAGCAACTAAACGGCATTTATATTTTAGATCTGAATTTCGGCCTAACCTTAACCCAATTTTTGGCATATTTTGAAAAGATAAAAAAGGACCATCACTTTGCTTTCAAAACTTATTTTACCAATCAGGCTAACCACATGATTCATATCGACGTGCGGGGAATTTATGTGGATTCTCAGGAGTTGGTGCTACTAAACATCAGTGCAGGTGTTCCGGAAGAAACAAAAAATTATTTCAGCGATCCCAAAAAGCTGCTGATGGAATTCCCGACTACCGCTGTTGAATTGAGTCTGGGTGATGTGATGGACGCCACCCTGTTCCAGAATATCATGGACTATTTTTACGAACTGACCGGGATCCCGGTGGGGATTATTGATATGAATGGCAATATCATTGTCAAAGAAGGATGGCAGGATATCTGTGTCAACTTTCATCGGCTTAATCCGGCTTCCTGTAAAAACTGCCTGGAAAGTGATTTTGAAATAACCAAAGGAATCGAAGTGGGTGAATACCGGAGCTATAAGTGTAAAAATAACCTTTGGGACATTGCCACCCCGATTTATCTGGGAAATCAGCGGATGGGGCATATTTACCTGGGTCAGTTTTTTTACACTGATGAATCCATCGATTACGACTATTTTCAAAATCAAGCCAGAGAATTTGGATTTGATGAGGAAGCTTATATGGCGGCATTGGAGCGGGTTCCACGCTTTAGTCATCGACAGGTGGAAACCGCTATGAAGTTTTATACCAAGATGGCCAGTTACATCTCGCAATTGAGTTTTACCAACATCAAGATCCATCAAACCATGATTGAACTGTATAATGTCATGAATTTTCAAAATGCTCTAATGGATGCGGTACCTTCACCGATTTTTTACAAGAATAAAGATCTGGTCTATCTTGGTGGCAACAAAACCTTCGAAGAGGCGATTGGTTTGGCGCCATCGGATTATATCGGTAAAACGGTGTTTGATATTTCGTCCCGGGAATTGGCAGAGGCTTATCATCAGGCCGATGTCGAACTGTTGAAGACTAAAAAACCTCAGGTTTATGATTTCCAAATCGTGTCCTCGACTGGCAAAAATAAAAGTGTTATTTTTAACAAATCTATCTTTACTGACCAGGCTGGTGAAGTGGCGGGGATCATCGGTGTTATTCAGGACATTACCGAGATGAAACAGGCTCAGGAATATCTACAGAAGGTGAATGAAGAAATAATTGATACCCAGAAAGAAGTCATTTATACTCTGGGTGAGATCATCGAGACCCGTTCTCAGGAGGCTGCCAAGCATGTGGTGCGGGTAGCGGAATACTCACATCTGATCGGGCTTAAGTATGGCTTGAATCAGGAAGACGCTATGCTGTTAAAAATCGCAGCACCGATGCATGACATTGGCAAAATCGGGATACCGGATCATATTCTCAACAAACCGGGCCCCTTGACCCGGGAAGAGTTCGATTGTATTAAAACCCACACGACCATCGGCTATAATATTATGAAAAAATCAAGCCACAAAATTTTAAAAATAGCTGGGATCATTGCCTTAAGCCATCATGAACGCTGGGATGGCACCGGTTATCCCCAGGGAATAGCCGGGGAGCAGATCAATGTGTTCAGTCGCATCGTATCGGTAGCCGATGTTTTTGATGCCGTTTCTCACAAGCGCTGCTATAAGGAGGCCTGGCCGTTGGATCAGGTAAGACACTATCTGGTGGAGCAATGCGGGAAGATGTTTGATCCTCGGGTAATCACCTTGTTTCTTGACAACTGGGAAGAAATTTTAATGATACGTTCCGAGTATTCCGATGCAAGTAGCTAGAATTACACATTAACTTTTGCGTTGATAAAGCATCCGGGAAAACCGGAAACTGATGACATTGGCAAAAATGGCAAGGATCAACACGGCAATCCAAAGACTGCTCTGCAGCACGTTATATAAAAGCAACATCAGGCCCATCGCCGGGAATAGCGCTAACACCCCGATAATATCGGATTTTTGGGCCTCGAACAGATAAAAAATCAGAAAATCGAGGGGTAAAAACAGTGCAACAAACAATAACCCATCAGGGACAATAGCGGTTTGCACAATCGCAAAGATGTCCGGTTTGATGGCGTGGTTGATGTGAGAAAACAAAATGATCAGCGGTGTGGCAACCAGACAAAAGAGATAAAGGATGATGCCCCGGGCTCCGATAATGATTGTCGGGGTAACCGGGAGGAGGCAAAATAGAAACTTCGTTTTATATTTGGCGTCGTTAAAAGCAAAATTCCGCAAAAGCAAATAGGATAGCATCAAAAGTCCCACTGCAAAAACAATGACATTGGCACGATCATTGTTTATGTTAATCTGATTAAAATACATTGGGTACAACACAATACAGAGCAGCTGCAACCAGACAATTTGACTGAATGTCGAAATCTGCATTTTGGTGAAATGAAGAAAGTTTGACTTTAGCATGATGGCCTCCTGGCATAGTAGTTTAAAATATCCTCAATTGAGGGAACTTCATAGACCGTTTGGCTGGGCAGAACTTTTTTGAGGGCGGCTTTATTATCGGTTAGCCCCTCAAAGCCGTAGCTGGATTTATTCAGGCCGACAAAGTGATCGGCGTGATCGGGCAGTAACAGGGCAGGATCGCCTTTAACTATGGCGTGCTGATCTTTTATTTCGTCCTTTGGCCCGTGGAGGATAATTTGGCCGTTAACAATAAAAAACAAATAATCCGCTATTTTATCAAGGTCGGAGGTGATATGCGTCGCCATTAATACCGTTTTGTTGTCCGCCAACACAATGTCTTTGAGGATTTCAATCAGTTCACTTCGTACCAGCGGATCGAGGCCAGCTGTTGGCTCGTCCAGAATAAAAAGCTCAGCCCCATGGGAAAGGGCCAGCACCAGGGCGTATTTCATCCGCATTCCCCGGGACAAATGCTTGATCTTTTTATCCTCGGGCAATTCAAGTTTATCCAGATAAGCATGATAGGCCTGATTGTCCCAGGTTGAATACATCGGAGCAATCAGGCGTGTCATTTTCTGTAAGGTCAAGTCTTCATAAAAATGACCGTCATCCAGCACAACCCCCAGCTTTGATTTGATTGCCAGATCGTTGTGGACACTATCCAAACCCAAAACGGTGATTTTTCCCTGATCGGGTTGGATCATGTTCAGAATGCTTTTGATCGTGGTTGTTTTTCCGGCGCCATTGGGTCCGATAAAGCCGGTCAGTGTTCCTTTTTCCAGCGACATATTGATATTCTGCAAGCTGAAATCGGCATAGTTTTTGCAAAGGTTATTGATTTCTAAAACTGCATTCACGTTTATTCCTCCCTGATTAACACGTCGATAATATTTTTTAAATCCGCACCTGAAATGCCGACAGGTTTACCATAGTCAAGGATATCGGTCAACCTTTTTTCAATTTCCATCAAGCGGGTTTCACGCAACAGCTCCATGTTTTGAGGCGCAACAAAAGAGCCTTTACCCATCATATTAATGGTGAATCCTTCAGCTTCGAGGCAGTCATAGGCTTTTCTGGTCGTAATCACGCTGACATTCAAATCCCTGGCCAGGCCTCTGACAGAAGGCAGAAGATCGCCCTCCTTTAATTCGCCAGACAGGATCTCAGCTTTGATTTGGTTCATAATCTGCTCGTAAATAGGCACTTCAGCAGAATTTTTAATGATGATGTTCACTTTCCTATTACCTCCAGATTCAAATACTGTGCATGCACGATAAGCACAGTATAGCTGGCAATCATCTTTATGTCAATATGTTTAAAACCAGCGTCAAGAATAAAAATTTCATCCGGATCATATTTAGACATACTCACAGGTATCAAACCGGTGGGTTTGTTTTTTTGCCAGAAAGCAGATATGATCTTTCCCACAACACCATTAAATGATACAATAGTGCCATTCCAAACGAATTGCAAAAGTACGATCTGTTTCGCAAGTCCCCAATCATTCATGCAAAAGGAGCAATAAAACAATGACACTAAAATCAGAAACGTGACAATTGAAGATCTAAAAGCAGTCACCGCAGTGGAAGCCAGCTGCTTTCCGGCAGCCGAGGCCGCAACCAGGAGCGCATTTGCACAACGCATCAAGGTCTTTCCGGAGAGTTTTTTTATCGCCGAAATGGATGACAAAATCGTCGGGTTTATCAATGGGGGTGTCATCAATGAAACGACAATTGGGGATGAATTATTTCAGGACGCTGATCGACATGTTCCAGACGGCGCTTACCAGACCGTTTTTGGTCTCGATGTGATCCCCGGTTATCGTAATCAGGGAATCGCCGCCCGGTTAATGGAGCATTTGATTGCAGTATCACGATCAGCCAGTCGCAAAGGCGTGATTCTCACCTGCAAAGCTTCGCTGATTGATTATTATCAAAAATTCGGGTTTGAAAATTCCGGCGAATCGCAATCGGTGCATGGTGGCTCAAAATGGTATGATATGATCCTGCGCTTCGATTCGCCCCAATAATTAGCGAACATAGGGGATCACAACGTTTGTAAACCAGTGGCTGGTATGTCAGGCACGCAAAATTAATGGAAAGGTCTTGCCAGCGGTAAGAATTGTGAGGTAATAACAGTGAAAGTAGAAATTTGGTCAGATTATGTCTGTCCCTTTTGTTATATCGGAGAAAGAAAACTTGCCTTAGCCCTCGAAAAAACAGGGATGACAGCAGCAGCCGAGATCGTTTTTAATGCGTATGAATTGGATCCAAATGCCAGGAAGAGCTATGATGAGAACATTAATCAACTGATTGCCAAGAAATATGGAATGAGTTTGGAACAGGCCATAGCGGCTAACAACAATATCATCAATGCGGCCAGAGAAGTTGACCTGGATTTTAATTTTGACAAACTGCAGCCGACCAATACCTTTGATGCGCACCGGTTGTCCCATTACGCCAAGGATCAGGGCAAGCAGCAGGTCTATACCGAAGCGGTGATGAAAAGCTATTTTACGGAGGGATTGAACATTTCAGATTTTGACGTGTTAACGGCCATTGCAGGTGAAGTGGGATTAGATCAAGTGGAAGTCTTACGCATTTTAGAATCATCGGCGTATGAAAAAGAAGTCCGTCAAGATGAGGAAAATGCCCGTTCCCGCCAGATACATGGCGTCCCCTATTTTTTGTTTAACGGAACAACGGCTGTCAGTGGCGCGCAACCAGTGGATACCTTTGTGGCGGTGATTGAAGAACTAAAAGAGTAGAATTAAAATGTTCTCAACTTGATCCAACAGCACCATGTTTGGCTTTTTTGAACCGCTTAGAACTTTGAATAGCAACTTTTTATATCATGGCCCCCTGTCTTAAATTTCTTTAATTATGTTACGTTTCCGTTGCAATACAACTAAAACACCCCTGGCCGATAATCCGCCAGGGGTGTCTTTGGGTTTAGTAAATGTGTTAATTCATATCACGCCAGGACATTCACACTGGCCTGACTGGTGTTCTGGTTGTTCTGGTATTGTTGAAATAGCGATAGTAATGATTGGTTGGTCTGGGTGCTTTGGCTTGATTCGGTATCATCCAGGAAGCTTAAGCTGCCCATTGATTCCCGGATTTGCATGTAGTTTTGCGAAATACCGCCATTAGGCATGCTCTCTGTCGCAGGAACAAGGTCCAGGATTTCCTGGAGATCAAAGCCGTTTGCTTCAACCGCATCAGCTAAGGCGCTGCCAGCCGGAATACCGGCGTCTCGCAAGGTTGATACGATGGTGCTGGCATCCTCTTCACTGAGTGAGGCGGCGTCGTACTCTTCAAGCAGCGAGCTGATTAAATCTTCCTGTTCCGCTGTCAGGATGGTTGAGTCGGTGGAGTCGGATGTGGCACTGGCATCTGGTGGTGGCGGTGGTGGCGGACCTTTTGGCGGAGGCGGCATGGAGCCATCGACCTGGCTGGTCTCGCCAGTATCGCTGGTCTCGCTGGCGGCCGTAAGTTTGGCTTGATAAGCCTGCCAGATACTGGAAGCACTACCACTTTGACTGATTGAACTGATCATTTTTGGTTCTCCTTTCGTAAAATTTTCAGCAGGCAAGAGAAACGATCTGGGATGAGTTCACCTGACGATTCAAGAAACCTGTCCGGATGGCCACAGAATCGTTCACTGCTGACTGTCTGGGGATCACTTTGAGAGTGAAGCGATGGCTCCAAAAACGACGATGGCTAGCTTTTAGCCCACAGTCCGAAGCGTCGATCACGGTGACCGAAAAAGTGTCCCGATTATTTATAGCCAATGGAACTTGAATAGAGCTTGAAAAAAGTCTTCACGGGAAACGAAAGATCCCATGAAGACTTTTTATAACGCAGTTGAATTTTGTTTTTTTACAAAGTTACATTAAACTGATTAATAATTGTTACAGCTTAAATAAATCGGTGCTGAGATATTTTTCGCCCCGATCCGGGAAGATTACCACAATCAGGCCGGAATCAATTTTCTTGGCCACTTCGGTGGCGGCATACATAGCGGCGCCACTGCTCATACCCACAAAAATCCCTTCTTTTTTGACAATCTGGCGGGCATAATCAAAGGCGATTTCCGATTCAACCATGATATGTTCGTCAATGGCGTCAGGCTGGTAGAGGGCTGGGACAATGGCTTCTTCCATGTTTTTCAGGCCCTGAATATAATGACCAAGCACCGGCTGGGCTTCCACAATTTTCACCTCAGGGTTATGATGGCGCAGGCCCATGCCCACCCCCATAATGGTGCCGGAGGTGCCTAAGGAAGACACCAGGTGGGTCACTTTTCCTTCGGTCTGTGCCCAGATTTCTTCGGCGGTGGTGGAGTAGTGGGCCAGCTTATTATATTTATTACTGAACTGATCGGGATTAAAGTAGCGATCCGGGTACTTAGCAATCAGCTCCCGAACCTTGCGGATGGCCCCGTCGGTACCTTCGTTGGGGGAAGTCAGGGTGACAGTAGCCCCGAAGGCCTGGATCATTTTTCGGCGTTCGATGGAAACGGCTTCGCTCATGACGATTTCCAGCTGGTAGCCCTTGACAGCGGCGATCATCGCCAGACCAATGCCGGTGTTGCCGCTGGTGGGCTCAATAATAATCTTATCTCTGGTTAAAATACCTTCGGCCTCGGCCTGTTCCACCATTTTTAAGGCAATCCGATCCTTGATGCTGCCGGTGGGGTTAACACCCTCATACTTGGCCAGCATTTCCACCTGAGGGTTGGGATTTAAATGATTAATCCGAACCATCGGCGTATGGCCAATGGTTTCCAAAATATTATTATACATGTGTGTTTTCAATTTTTCATCCTTTCTGTAAGTAATCTCAGTCACGACTTATTATAGTATAAAATTAATCAGAAAAACAATCATTTATAAAAAAAGCTGTCAAGAATTGGTTAATCTGCCGAAGCAGTTGGCAGCAACGGATAGCGAAAAAAAACCGCCGGGGTTTAAAATAAACCCCGGCGGTTAAATCGTTTAGAGGAGGGTGTCCACTTTGGGAGCGAAATTGGTGTCCATCGTCCAGGTGATGGCGGTGCCGCCAGTGAGCTTAAAGACAGCAAAGGTCTGATAAAAATCCGACAGTTCACCACTTTCTTTCCAGGGTTTTAAAAAAGCCCGGCTGGGATGGTTGGCAATTTCGTCTTTGAGGTTGTTGTCATCAATAATTTCTAGTTGGCCCCGCACCCGCAGTTGGCAGCCGCTTTGATAATCGTTAAAACAAAGTTCGACTTTGGGGTTCTGGCAGATCTGAGCATAAACGTCTTTCATGGTTCCGGAGTGAAAAATAATCCCGTTTTCGTCGGCCCGATAGAGTAACATGCCCCGCACCCGGGGCTGATCGCCGTCAGCGGTGGCCAGATAAAAGGCTGGGTTCTGATTCATTAGGGTATACATTTCCTGTTTGTTCATTACAATCACCTCGTCTTAATTTCAAGGGGGCGCCAGGGGTCGGTTTTCCGGCACAGTCCGGAAACGGCCGTAACGTGGCAAATACCCCACCGATATCTTTCTTGGAGGTTACTATATCGAAAAACTGCAGGGATTGCTTTCAAAAAACACGCATCCACTTATATGATTCGGCTATGTAGCTCTTTGATAGAGCTGTTGATAGTCACTGGGACTGAGGCTGGTGTGTTTTTTAAAGGCGGTAGAAAAATGGGAGGCGCTGGCAAATCCGCAATCCTGTGCGATTTCAGTAATGGTCTTGGTGCTACTCCGCAGCAGCTTCCGGGCTTTTTTAAGACGAAGTTCGAGAAAGAAGTCCATTGGTGACGAACCGGTCTCCTGTTTAAAACGGCGATTGAACTGGGATGCCGACAGCCCCATTTTGCGGGCCAGTAGGGGGACGGTCAGCTTGTCTCCGAAATGATCTTCCATGTAGTCGATGATTGCTACCACATCCATTTTTGGGGACAGAAGCGAGACCCCGGAATCACTGGGAAACAGCCCCTGTAACAGACCCTGGGTAATCAACTCAGCTAGGGCGTTGCGGTAGGGGAGGCTATAGCGGGTGGGTCGGTCACCAGCATCAATAAAGCGTTTGATGTCGATCATGGTTTCTGGTGAAACCGCAAACTGCTGCCAGAAATAAACCGGCGTCGGGGCAGCGGCCAGATAGTGGCGGCAGCGTAGCTCAAAATAGTTCCGGTCAATAAAAAGAGCGGCATAGCGGGTGAACTGGTCGGTTTCTTCTTCCTCATGGGGCAGCCCCGGTGATAGACAGGCCCCTAGATAATGGTCGTCGGCAAGGGCAATGGTGGTTTTTAAAAACTGTTGTTCGGCAGTGAAAAAAACCACAAAGGAATAGCTGGGGTGGGTATGTCCCACCCGGATGGCATATTGACAGAAGCCTACACTGGGGATAAAAATCCCCAGATAATCAGAAATATAGGCATCGACGTATTTTAAATCATCTTCTGAAATGGTGCCAACCAGTGCCTGGATTTTTTCAAGCTGTTGGGTAGTTAGGTTCCTTTCGATGGCGGTCACGGTTGTACCTCGGTTGCTCTTGTCCCGGGGTCAGCCCTTAGGCCTGGCCACTGGTCATGGCTTCACAACAGGCATCAATCTGACTTTTAAGCCGTTTGATTTCGGTGTCAAATTCTTCCATCTGCATCGATATTTTGCTGCTGGAAACATGCATGCCGGATTGCTTAAAGATAAAGCTACGTTCATTTTCAACATCCTGTAATTCTTCTTTCAGGTATGCCAACCGATTTTTTAATTCTTCGTTGGTTAGTGCGGTAAAGTCTTCCATCTTATTTCTCCTGTTCATTGATTAGTTAAGGCCACTGCCAAAGCAATGACGGTGTTGAGTCAGTATAGCACGAACAGTTATTAAATGCAATTGATTATTGGGTGATGAAATGGTGCGACCCGACTGTTCAGACAATGATTGACATTCGACTGGTAATCGATTAAACTGTAACTATATGGACAATTTAAGCATCTTTGTGGAGTAATGTTATCGTCGCGCGATGGCGTTATTATTCCGGGTAAGAAGGCTTAATGACTTGGCTAGTCAGGCAGTAAATGCCATTTTCCCACACCCCCGAACACATAAACTATTATGAAAGGAACAGGTTGATACTTGCCGCAGTCAAGATCAGCCCGGTGAATTATGAATGAAACGATAAATAAAGAACTGATCCCTTTCCAGAAACACTTTGACGACTTTATCACCGCTTATTTAACAGAACGTGATCTTAACAAAACAGCAAGCTTGTTTGCCGAATCGTTTTTTGGTTTTGGTACCGGTCTGGCAGAACGAACCTATACCAAGGCCGAAGCCATGCTGCTCTACCAGCAGGATATTGAATCAGCTCCCAACCCGATTGCGGTTACCTTCCATCAGAAACAATTTCTGTTGCTGGATGCCGACAACGCCCTGGTGGCAGCGGAGCTTGATATGAAAACCGTGATTCTTGAGCAGTGGGTCAAATTCAACAATTTACGGCTGCTGCTGGTGATGCATCGCAACCAAGACACGGTCGCTATCGTCGGGATGCACCTGTCCTTTCCCACCGATGTCCATGGCGATGAGGAGTCCTTTCCGTTAAAAGAGCTGGAAGAACGGGCCCACCTGCTCCAGGAAATGGTGGAAAAGCGCACCAAAAGTTTAAAGCAGGCCTATGACGAACTCAGCGATCTGATCAACCGCGATCGTCTGACCAAGGTAGCCTCCCGTCACTATTTTGAGGAAGCCCTGCTAAACGAACAGCGGCGTTTTAAAAACTTTCAAAGAAATTACGCCCTGATTTTGTTGGATATCGATGACTTTAAACAGATTAATGACATGAACGGCCATTTAATTGGGGACGATATATTAAAAACAGTGGCCGCCACCATTTCAAATATTGCTAGAAAAACCGATGTTGTGGCCCGTTGGGGTGGCGATGAGTTTGTCATCCTATTGCCGGAAACCGGTGTTGACACCGCCTATGAGCTGGCTGAAGCGATGCGGCAGGCGGTAGAGAATGGGGATTATCCCATTACCCTGGCAATTACGTTAAGTATTGGTATTTCCGGTTCCCGGGCAGATGATCATGCCCGCAATGTTTTTAAATTGGTGGACGATGCCATGTATCGGGCCAAAAAAACCGGTAAGAATCAGATCGTGTGCGTATGAGCGTTTAATCAAACCTAAACAAACCCACTGGGATTAATCCAGTGGGTTTGTTTGCGGTGGGACCAGTCGCATTTTTAGTGGCGGATGGTGCGTTTTTAAATCGCCGTTCTGCGTATCCTCATGCATTTCGGGTATAATAAAAATAGACATGGTCATCAGAGTGGGAAGCGTCACGCAGATCATAATGAGCGCCAATCGATACAGAAAGGGTGATCAAAATGAATTCGGAACAGGAATCCAAAGCACCGATCTATTTAGGCGAATTCAGGGATGAACGGCTGGAACAGGAATTTTATCAGGCAGAAATCGTGGCTCATTTCAATTGGATTCGGCTGGGGATTCTGGCGGCGGCATTATTTTTTCTGGTACTGTTACTGCCGGTGTATGATCGGATTGTCGATCACCATGATTTTCGTATCGCTGCCAGTATGATTGTGGTGGTGACTGTGGCGCTGTTCTTTTTATTTTTTAAGGTCTCATTCGCTACCGTAGGTACCTTGCTGAGCTACTGGTTTACCGGGTACGAAATTGCTGTTGGGCTGGCCCTGCTTTATCTGCTCACCAACCTGATGCCGGTGGCCCCACTGGTTCAGGTGCTCAGCTTGATTGTGATGATCCTGGTGGTTTTTCTGATTAATAGTCGCTGGTTACTGGCTGTTTTTACCACGCTTTTGCTGGGTGTCAGTTATTTTGTGATGGTGGTGGTCGAAAATGGCCTGAGTGCCGATGCTTGGGTCGCAGGTCTGGGGGTGTTGCTGATTATTGTCATCAGCAGTCTGGCGTCCTACCGCAGCAACACCTACAAGCGGTTTCATTATCTGAATCTGCTCGAGCTGATCCGGTTGGCTGAATTTGACGCCCTGACCGGGATCTATAATAAAGCAAAATTCAATAAGGATTACGACGGACTGACCGAACGGGCCCGACGCCAGCAGGGCCATTTATCGGTGGTGATGTTTGACATTGATAATTTTAAAGAAATTAATACACAGCACGGTCATTTGGTCGGCGATGCCATCTTATTAGAGCTGGCCAATTTCATTCAGTTGCATATTCGCAGCTCGGATATTTTTGTGCGTTGGGGTGGCGATAAATTTATTCTGACGTTTCCCGACATCCCCTTGCCCCTGGCGGCCGAAATCGCAGAAAAATTGCGAGTGCTCATTGGCGATCATGATTTTGCCCAAGTCGGCCACCTGTCCTGCAGTTTTGGGGTGGCTGCCTTTGAAGAAGGGGATCAACTGGACAGTCTCGTCCGTCGGGCCGACCAGCGTCTGGATACGGCCAAAACCCAGGGCAAAAATAGAGTTGTTCAGGGCTGAACCAGGCTATATGGGGGTAGATCAGTCGAAATCTGTGGTTCTTGGATCAGCGGCCCCCCTGCCGCTACATCTTAAAAAGCGGCCCCTTGATCGCCACCCCAGCCACTGCGGCCAGTCGTTCGATGCCCTCCATGGCCAGGCTGACGGTGCTTTCTACGTGGATGAAATCAGTGGCGCTGCGGTCATAGAGAATATTGGCCTGAGCCGGGAATTCATCATCGCCATCCCAGAACAGAAATTTGAGGGGAATGCTGTCAAACGACTTGACCAGTCCACCGGCATCAGAATGGGACAGTCGGGTGCCACCCAGGGTTTCGTAGGCCTGGGAAAGGGCCTCGGTCTGGCCGGAAAAAGTCATTGCCAGGGGCTCCAGAACATTTTTCTCAAAGGCCATGGCAAACGGGGAGGCCCCGGATAATTCCCGGAATGGCACCCATAAATCGGTACAACGGGCCTGGGGGCTCGAAAACCACAGAAAGGTATAAATATTTAATTGACTGATGATCTCCGCAGGCGAAAAATCGTCAAGATTGACAATAACGCCGGTTTTTAAATCCATCCCAAATTTTTTAGCAAACAGTTTCACCGTCAGATAGTCTTCTTCACACTGAAGTTCCGGCAGTTTGTCAAGCAGCTCCGGGATATGCATCCCCAGAATCTTTTGCCGCCAGGTCTCACAGGCCTTCAGGTAATTATTAGTGGTATCATTTAACATCGATGACTCCTTTTAAAATTTTATCCATACCAGGGCTTAAGTGCTTTTGCCAGGGTACCAGCTTCAGTTTAACAGGATGGCGGGATTAACACAACCCAAAAGTATCGGATTTGCTTGCTGCCGCCTCGGCGAATCAGTGTTTAGTGAGCCCTTTATAAAGCGTCGCAGAGTAAACAGACAGGTTTATCGGTTTGACTGCTTTTTTTCAGAGCGCTGACATAGTTGGGGCTGATCGGGGTATATAGATTTCAGATTCAGGAATGGATCGCAAATTTATTTTGGAGGAAGCGAATGAGAAAGCTGGTATCACTGTTTCTGGTTGTCAGTTTACTGCTGCTGTCAACCCCTGTCGCCTGGGCCCAAAACCCGGTACATGAGCCCATCACTGAGGAACTGATCTTAATGGTAGACCATAACCCGGAGCTGCAAACACTCCTGGAAAAATCGATTGACCAGGCAAAAACCGTTAATCCTGATAAAAACTCCAATCCGGTGCAGTCGCTGGAGGCGTTTTATGACTACATTGACTGGGCTTCAAAAGCCATGCCCTGGACGATTCTCCCCAATGTCGGTGAGACTTACCCGGCCCTCTATGACCAGATCGATCAGAGTCTGGATTATTTTTACTTCATCACCGATCAGCCCTTAGAAGAGCTGGCGGATATGGGGTATTATAATAATTCGCTGCAATACCATGAGCCCTACCGTTCCTGGATGATTAAATTCACCAAAGAGTGGGGCCAATACCTGAGCACTCCAGCGTCCTGGAATGACAGCTATTATCAGACTGCCTATAACAATCTCGATTTCGGCTTACAAAATGGCTGGTATGAAGATCCTGCCAACTGGCACAGTTTTAACGATTTTTTTAGCCGCTACCTGGTTTCGCCAGATGTTCGTCCGATTGCGGCACCGGAGGACGAGGCTGTCGTAGTGGCACCAGCGGATTCGGTTCCTCAGGGTGTCTGGCAGATCGACGGCGATTCCCGGGTTGTCGGGGATGGTGTGAAAATAAAATCGCTGACCTTTGATTCGATCCCGGCGCTGCTCGGGGCCGGTAGTGAATACAGCGATGCCTTTGCCGGTGGGGTGCTGACCCATACCTTCCTGAACGTTCAGGATTATCATCGCTTCCACTTTCCAGTCGGCGGGACGATCCGTGAAGTCCGTAGCATTTATCAGGACGATGCTGTTGGCGGGATCACCTACTGGGACGAACAAGCCCAGCGCTATATGCTTAATGCCGAGGACTATGGTTGGCAGGCAGTTGAAACCCGGGGCAGTGTTATTCTTGAGACCGTTGATTATGGACTGGTAGCCCTGATTCCGGTGGGCATGTCACAGGTTTCATCGGTGCTTTTTGAAGAGAATATCAAACCCGGAATGGTTGTCAAAAAAGGAGATATGTTGGGCTATTTCCTCTTTGGTGGCTCTGATTATGTAATGATCTTCCAGAATGGCGCCGGTTTTTCGATGACTGCCGCCAAAAACAACAGTGGTGACGGCTATGAGCACCTACTGATGGGCCAGGCCTATGGCGTTCTGACCGGGAACCCGACGGCCTATGTCGAGACCGAAGTCTGGGAAAATGTCATTCCCCTTGTTCTGGCCATCCTGCTGGTCGGTGGCGTTGCGCTGGTAACGAAAAAATCAAAAATGGTTTAAGCAGCAATAAATGGAATCAAAAAAAGCGGTTGGGCATCGCTAAAGTTTTCCTCGTCACAAAGCTGTTCTTTCTTTCTGAGAGGATGGCTTTGTTTTGGCTCCCCGTGATAAGGATTGAATTTGACGGTTTTTTCAGTTAAACTAAGCAGGGACAAACACGAAACACAGATACAGGAGACAAAATGGAAGAAAAAAAGACAGCCAGCAAGACCATTAAAAGTAATATCAAGGATACCGCCCTGATCTTTGAAGGTGGGGGATGCGGGCCAGCTATACCGCCGGTTTTTTAAATACGTTGCTTAAAAATCAGCTTCACTTTGACTATGTGGCCGGAATCTCGGCGGGTTCCAGCCATTGCGTCAATTATTTATCCCGGGATCCGGAACGGGCCCGGCGTTCCTTCGTGGAAATTGCTCAGGATCCTAATTTCGGTGGCTGGAAGTCCTTTATAAAAGGAGAGGGCTTTTTCAGGTCCTCTTATCTTTATGAAGAAACCTCCCTGCCGGGGGGCACTCTGCCGCTGGATTTTGACACCTTTATGACCAATCCGGCGCAGTTGCGTATTGGTTTGTTTGAGCGTCGCCTGGGCAAGGTAATCTATTACCGCAAGGAAGACATCACCGCAATGGAAGACCTGATGAAAATCGTCCGGGGGTCTTCATCCCTGCCGATTTTTATGCCGCCTACCGATTACGATGGCCGCTCCTTTGTGGATGGCGGATTGGGCGGCGGGATTGCATTGGACATTGCCAAACAGGACGGATATCAGAAATATTTTGTGGTGCTGACCCGGGAAAAGGGC
This sequence comes from Acetobacterium wieringae, assembly GCF_023700225.1. NCBI lineage: Bacteria > Bacillati > Bacillota > Clostridia > Eubacteriales > Eubacteriaceae > Acetobacterium > Acetobacterium wieringae. The sequence continues at coordinate 2,010,991 of NZ_CP097897.1, read as the reverse complement.
TACCGGAAATCACCGCTTAAATTTAAACACGCAATTAGAGCCTACTATCGCAACTATCCCAAGGTGGCCCAGGCCATGCTTAATCGTCACGTCATTTATAATAAAACGCTGGATGAGCTGGAAGCTCTGGAGCGCCAGGGCCGGGCCTTTCTTGTTTACCCTGAGACCATGCCGGTATCAAACCGGGAGGTGAGTTTCGACAAACTGGCCGACAGCTACCAAAAGGGCTATGCTCAGGGCCAGCGGGATTTGCCCAAGTGGCTGCGCTTTCTGGGCATGGCCTGAAAATTCCGCGCCTTTAAAACCTTGGGATTAACAGAAAAGCTGATGGCCACCCTTGTTTTAAGGGCTTGATTGGGGTAAAATGAAATGACTGGGCCCGATGCCAATGACCGTGATTACAGGATAATTGCGAAACTGGGCGCAAAGCTCATGGCGGTTTTGCAATGAGCGATTTGATTACCACAAAGGAGTTTAAACCTTGATCGATAAAACCTTTAAAGATACCAAAAAAACGATACTCTATACCCTGGGGGTATTCCTGATTTTCAGTCTGGGCTATTTTCTGATCACCCTGGTGATCCAGATCAATGCCGATACCGCCCAAAAAATAAGCTGTTGGCTCAGCAGCAACAGCTGGTAGCAGTCGAAAAAACGATTATCTCAAATAAGGTTAACCGTTTGGCCACCGATCTGCTCTACGCCACTGATGCCCTGGCCCTGGGGGATAACGGCCGGGGGGATTACTCGGACGCCGAAGACCACTGGCTGGCCTTTGCCAACCGTAAAATGATCTATGACCAGATTCGTTTTATCGATGTTGATGGTAATGAGGTGATTCGGGTTAATTATGATGAAAATGGTGCGACTCTGACCGATAGCGACGATCTTCAGAACAAGGCTGACCGTTATTATTTTACTGCGGGCATAAATCTGGCCCAAAACCAGATTTATGTGTCACCACTGGATTTAAACAAGGAAAACGACCAGATTGAGCAGCCAATCAAACCGATGATCCGCCTGGCAACCCCTTACTATGGTGCCAGAGGCCAGCTGCTGGGGTTGGTGGTACTGAATTATACCGCCAATGATCTGCTGGCGCAGGTGGAAAAAATTGCTACTGCCAGCCAAGGCCAGGTTTTTATGCTCAATGCCGATGGCTATTGGTTGTATAACAGTGCTGATCCGAACAGGGCCTGGGGATTTATGTACGACAACCGCCTAAACGACAGCTTTAAAACCGATTTTCCAGAAGTCTGGTCGACCATCCAAAGCCAAAAAAATAGTACCCTGACTACGACCGCCGGGGTATTTGCCTATACCAATATTCTTACCGCTACCGAACTGGAACTGGATTTGCACCATACCCTGGCGCCGGGGCTGGGAGATTGGACAATGGTCTCCTTTATTCCGGCCACAACCCCGGAAGGCCAGCTGTTGACCCGTAGTCTTGCTGCAACAATGCTCTTGGTATTGCGTAATAATCTCTTTGCCTATCTGCTGATCTTGACGCTGGCAGTCTTTGCCGGAGTGATTCTGACCATCAATCAGGTGAAGAATGACGAAATCAAATATTACTCGGAGTACGACGCCATGACCGGGGTCTTTAACCGTCGCACTGGCTTTGAAAAACTGAAGCAGCTCTATAAAAATATTGAGAAAAACGAAAAGCTGGTATCGGTCTGTTTTATTGATATCAATGGCCTCAAGGATGTTAATGATTTTCTCGGGCATGATGCCGGTGATGAACTGATTATCGCGGTAACCAGGGGCATTCAAAATAATATCCGCAGCAATGACTTTCTGGCCCGACTGGGCGGGGACGAGTTTTTGATTATTTTTGAAGGACTCGACGAAGCGGAGGCCGAAGCAGCGTGGCAGCGGATTGTGGCCGAATATGAACAGATCAATGCCACAGAAAACCGCCGTTACCTGATTAGCGCCAGCCACGGCATTGAAACCATTAGTGGCAGCTCCAATGAATACATCGATTCGATTATCAACCAGGCTGATGAGAAAATGTATCGGGAAAAGAAAATCCTGAAAAAGAACTTAAAAATTGTTCGGGATTATGTCCCCGATGACAAAGCGGGGTCGCCGGAGTGATGCTGTCCAACCGATCCGTTTAGGATAATTGAAAGAAACCTTAAGAAATTGAACTGGTAAAGGTTTGCATAAAAATTACTGCTATTTAACAATTATTTGCTGTGCTATACTGGATGAAAACTTCGAAGTAGCACAGGAGGGTAAAAAAATGGGTAAAGTTAGCATTATTACTAGCAGCAATGCACGGGATTTTCACCGTAAACTCAGTGAGGCGTTTGAAAGAGGCGGCAAACTGGTGGGTGGGATTAAGTCCATTCCCAAAGGTGATGAATCCCGGATGGATTGTGAATACGACTATGTGACCTTTGTCAGTTATGAACAGATCAGTTAATTAAATTTAAAAAAGTCCATTGTAAACACAGTGGACTTTTTTTCGTGGTGTTGCTCAAGTGTGGGGCTGGTTCAGTCAACGGCCATCAGTATTTGGCTTCGAGCTCGGTTAAAATCCCCAGGTAGTAAGCGGGAATGCCCTGCTGATTAGCCGCGGTTTCAAATTCGGCGGTCTGGACATTGACCCGGGCCAGAATTTCTGGGGCCAGTTGCTTTTCAGCAAAGGGATAAACCACCGTGTCTTCTTTGACAATGTGACGGGTCAGGTGATTGGCGTAACCAACGGCATTGGCAATGACGTCCAGACGACTGTCGTCGTCTCCGGCCTGAACCCGGATTAAGGCGGCTTTCAGCTCGGCGATAAACAGGCGGCCCCAGTCGTGCTCCACCAGCATCCCATGGGAAATCAGATTACTGCCCATTTTACCGAGGTGATCGACCATTGCTTTAAAAAGAAAGGCTTCTTCCTTGCCATGATGGTGGACGTCGGCGTAATTGGCGATGAAATCAATCATCTTGTCAAAGTCGTCGTAATTTATCGGCTGGCCCTGCATCACCTGGGTACTGGCTTTGCGAACCACGGCCAGCATTCGGATAATATGGGTATGCTCATCGACCATTAACGTAATACTGTTCATTGGTTAGACCTCCTGATAATACTGGTGAGCGCGTCACGTTTTTGATAAACCTGTCCGGTGCCAGCCAGCAGGCCCTCGATTAGAGCTTCCCGTAGTCGATAATAGACGGCAATGTCACCACCGACAGCCTGCCAGTAGGAGCTGTGAACGCAGCGGTTACGTTGCCAGACAACCTGGTTATCCCCCTCTTCAATCAGAACATTGGCGTGATCACAGGGCATTCCGTCCAGCAGACTGTCGCTCAGCAGCTTATAGGCGGTACCGCTGGGGTTAAATCGGACTGCGATAAAGCCTGTCCCTGGGACCGGAAAATCGCTTCAATATGAGGATAGCTGTCGGGGTTCTGGTCAAGTAGTGTTGTGATGGCCGCTGCCAGCTTGTATTCGGCCCGGGTGACATTGGTTTGGAGCCAGCCGTGAATGTTGCCAGGATCAATGACCGTCTCCAACGGCCGGGTTTCGGAAACTCCATAACGGTGATCCAGCTCGGCCTGAAGCTGATTTGCCTGGTTACCATTTAAAGCGATGATTTCGGTGATGATCGCTTCCTGTAACTGAATTTTATGATATACCCAAAAATGAATCGGTCCTAAAAATTTACTCATGTTCGTCCTCCTGAGTTGCGCCTATCGTTTCGCGCGGTGTTTTTATTTGATGATTTTATTATAACCACTTTCAGACAGATAATTGTAGCTATGGCTACAATTATCTGCTATTTTTGTGCTATACTGGGTTCAAGTTAAAAAACAAATAATTGTTTGAACAATTATATCAGGAGGTTTTACCATGCAAAAAGTAAGTAAAGATATGAAAATTGGTGAGTTATTAAGAATTGACGGTGGCTTTGCTCCGATTCTATTGGAAATCGGGATGCATTGTCTGGGCTGTCCGTCCTCACAAATGGAAACCATTGAAGAAGCCTGCCAGGTTCACAGCACCAGCGCCGATGCCCTGGTCGACAAGCTCAACGCCCATCTGGCTTCGCTTAACGCCTAACGCACCATACCCCCCAGCACCGTAACCGGCGCTTGAGGTTGACGATAAACTACCGTACCGACCAATTGTTAATCTGTTGTTCGCTGCGGAATCGGACAGGTTGCACCGTGTCCGCTCCGATGCGTACAACATGATGTAACAATTGTCGGTACTGGGTTATCTTTTTTGACAGTCTGTTGCGCCGTAACCGGCGCTTTTTTTTCGGCCTTTACGGAATCGGGTGGCTGTCATATAATAGGGTTAATTGCAAAAAGGAGAGAAAAAAATGGAGCAATTTTATCCGGTGATCGCACAATGCCCCCTGTTTGATATGGTCAATAGAGACGAGTATCAAAATCTGATGACCTGCATCAACGCCAGTATCCGTCACTACAACAGTGATGATTATGTAATTCTGGCCGGTAGCCAGATCGCTTTTGTCGGGATTGTGCTGAGCGGGGCAGTCGAAATCATCAAAGAAAATCCTGCCGGAGCCCGTTTGATTATGGATGTGCTGGGGCCGGGTCATATTTTTGGGGAGGGAATCGTCTGCACCAAAGCCCGGATTGCCCCGGTCAGTGTCCGTGTTAAAGCAGCGTCACAAATTCTTGTGATTCCCTTTGAGCGGATCATTAAAACCTGTGGCAAGTCCTGTGGTTTTCACTTTCAGCTGATTCAGAATATGATGATGCTGTTGGGTGAAAAAAACTTTCGGATGAATGTAAAAATCGAATTACTGATGTTAAAGGGGATGCGGGAAAAGCTGGCTACCTATCTGCTTGATCAGGCCAGCCAAAACAACAGCCACAGCTTTGATATTGTCCTTAACCGCAATGAGCTGGCCGAGTACCTCAATGTTTCCCGGACATCGATGAGTCGGGAACTGAGCCGGATGAAAGACGAAGGCCTGCTGGATTATTACCAGAATTCCTTTCGGATTCTCGACCGGGAGGGTTTAACTGCCTGCCTGATGCGCTAACTGGACGAAGTGGCGTCTGAATGGTTATCGGCGCCACAGACTCAAGGATCACAGAAAAAATGGAGAAATCGATGAAGAAATACTTACTCATACAATTAGTGCTGTTGTTGACCCTGACTGTATTGGCCGGTCTGCTATCATCCGGGGTGCTGGCGGCGACCGCCCCCCGGGTGCTCTACCGCACCCATGTTCAGAATGATGGCTGGCAGGATTTTGTCAGTGATGGCGTCCTCAGTGGCACTGCCGGCCGCAGTCTGCGATTGGAAGGGATTGAAATCAAGCTGGAGGCTGCGGATTATGACCTCGGCGTTCGTTACCAGACCCATATCCAGAACATCGGCTGGGAAGCGGATACAGATCGGGGCTTTAAGAATGACGGCGCCATGAGCGGGACCGAGGGGCTTAGCTACCGCCTGGAGGCCATCCAGATCAGTTTGACCGGGGCTGCTGCCGATGCCTTTGATGTCTATTATCAGGTGCACGCCCAGAATTTTGGCTGGCTGGGCTGGGCCAAAAACGGTGAAAGCGCCGGAACCGCTGGCTATGCCTATCGACTGGAAGGGATTCATATCATCATCCAGCCCCGCGGCACCAACCCGCCGGAGGGTATCGTCGATCAGCCGACGCCCTTTGTCGAACGCAAGTCAGTGCCGGGAAACCTGCTGATCCAGACCACCGCCAGTGACTTTAACAGCAATGCTCTGGGGCTGGATCGGGTTGCGATTGTTTCGGATGCCGGTGACGGGGCCATTGTTCTGAATAACGGGAACCAGGCTGGCGTCTATACCTCCAATGTCTTTAATACCAGCCCTTTTACCAAGGCGGTGCTGTCCTGGAATGCTGATACCCCAGCGGGCAGCCTGGTTCAGGTGGAAGCCCGGGTTTGTGAGAATGCCGTGGATGCAAACGGCCAGTCCACCGAAAACTGGTCGGACTGGCTCTCCTGGGGACGCTGGGGAAGCAGTATCAACCGGGCTTCCGGCATCGGAACGACCGATAGCCCGCTGGCTAAACTGGATGTTGATACGCTGGTGGTTAAAAATGGCAAGACTGCCAACAAAATCCAATACCGGGTGATTCTTCACTCCGGCAGCCCCGGCATCACCCCAAACCTGCGACTGGTAGCTCTTGCTCTGCGCAATCAGAACCCTGGTCAGGAGATCACCAAGGTTTTTTATGACACGCCCAATCTGTTTAATTTGCCGGTACTCAATGTGCCCCAACTTTCCCAGATGGTTCGGGATCCGGCCATTGCCGATTCCATCTGCAGCCCCACCAGTGTGACGATGATGCTTGCGTATTATGGCACCGTTGTCCAGCCGGAAACGGCGGCCTGGGGGGCCTATGATTACGGTTATCAGGATTTTGGCAACTGGCCCTTTAACACTGCCTATGCGGCCAGTCTGGGTTACCAGGCCTATGTCGATTATTCCACCATCGAGGGTCTCAAGCGGGAAATCGTCGGGGGCCATCCGGTGGCGGTGGCGGTGGCTTATAAAAATAGCGCTGCCGTCAGTGGCAATCTGCCGGTAATCGATGGCGCCCCGATTCGTCAGACTCCGGGCCACCTGATTGTGGTCTGCGGTTTCACCCAGGAAAATGGCACCGACTATATCATCATCAACGATCCGGCGTACCGCCAGCAATGCGGGTGTTCGGGTAAAATACCGGCTCGATCAGTTTGCCGCTGCCTGGGCCGAGTCCGGCAATATCGCCTACATTATTCACTAAGGGCAATTGGCATCACCATCTGAACAAAAAGAACCTGGGCGATCGGGTTCTTTTTTGATTGGCAAAATCCTGATAAAGTGATCAAGCAGTATGGATATTTTTAATCAGATTGGGTAAGAAATTTAAAAGGTAACTGAAGTGGCTCGGGAAAATCAATAAACCATAAGAAAGATTAAGTAGGATTATCTGATGAAACTACAAAATAAAACCACCATCAGTATTTTAATCATCGTCATCGCCTTTATTCTGATTATTTCTGCAGAGCAGATTTTTTTAATTCTACCCCGATTTGAAAAGATCAATCTGGAAAAAGCCACCGACACTGTGGACGAGGGGCTCCGGGTGATGGGGGATGAGCTTGATAATATTGCCATGATTGTCAGTGACTATGCCATCTGGGATGACACCTATAACTACACCTTTACCAGAGATGAGAACTTTATTGCGAATAATTTTACGGATGCAACCATGGACAACCTGAATATGGCCCTGGTTGGTATTTACGGAAAAGATGGCTTTTTGTTTTCCTACGATCGACTTGCCGACAGTTCTCAAGCAGCGGCCATTAAAAATGAAGTGGTGGCCCGTTTTGATCCCGAACAGCATGAAAGAACCGGTTTTATCACTGTGGGTGATAAAACCTATATGTTTTCTTGCGAAGTAATTTCAACCACCGATGAAAGTCAGCACGCGGACTTTCACATCATTTTTCTGCGTGACTATCTGGAAACAGTCAATCAAAAACTGGCTGAGATTCCCGGGGCGAAGCTGGAAATCATCGAATTTCAGGGTATGACAGAAGCGCAGCAGCTTCACATCGAGCGTGTTTTTCAGAACTACCTGGGCCAGGGCGCCAATGCGGCTACGGGACGGCTGGTGTTTGGCGAGCCAATCAATGCCCGGGAGCTGGTGGTCTATTCGTTTTTAACCAATCTGGAGGGTCAGCGGTTTGCCGTGATCCGTTCTAAAACATCGGCCAATATCATTGCCGAAGGCCAGAACAGCCTCCATCAAACGGGCGTGATCCTGGTGTTGTTTGGCATCACCATTGCTGCTCTGACGGCATTATTTGTCCGCCGCTTTATTATCGATCCCTTGAATCATTTAAAAATTGGTTTGGATACGCTGATTGATCCGGGGGCGATCCCGGCTTCAGGATATAACCCCGGCTTGCAGCGGCGCCAGGATGAAATTGGCGAGCTGTATCAGAAATTTTTGTATGTCAGTGCGGATATCAAAGCCGCCAATGCCGAAAACAAGCGCATTAACAATCAATTGGAAACCATGGTATTGGATCGGACTAAAGCCCTGAAGGCAGCCAATGCCAAGCTGATTCTTTATGGAGAGTCCTTTGAAGAAACCAGCGAAGGCTTGCTGGTTACCGATCCCCAGGGGCACATTATCATGTGCAATAAGGCGTTTTCGGCCCTGTCCGGCTGCAGCAGAGACGAGCTGGTGGGGCAAAAGCCTCAGCTAGTCAATCCGGTTACTGATCAAAGCGACTTTTATGAGGTCCTCTGGGATGCGTTAAAAACCCGGGGCAGCTGGGAAGGCGAGCTCTGCTATCTTCACAAAAACCATACCATCAAGCCGATCTGGCTTAGTTTCAATGCGATTAGGAATGAGGACAAGAAAATTACCCATTATGTTGGGGCCTGTTCCGATCTGACCGGCCAGAAAGAGATGGAGGATCAGTTGGAGCAGATGGCTTTTTATGATGGGTTAACCGGCTTGCCCAATCGCTCTCTTTTTTATATTCATTTGCGCAAGGTGGTATCCCGAATCAAACAAGATGGGGGAAAAATGGCCGTCTTATTTATTGATCTGGACGGTTTTAAACTGGTCAATGACACTTTTGGGCACAGTAACGGCGATCAGCTGTTGATTGAGGTGGGTAAACGGATCGGCCAGCATATCCGGGAAACGGATTTGTTATCCCGCTGGGGTGGTGACGAATTTACGGTAATTCTTGATAATATTCGGGAAAAGTCTGATGTAAAAAAAATTGTCAGCGATCTGCTCTATCATATTTCCCGGGAAATAATGATCGCCGGAGAGTGCATCAGCATTGGTGCCAGCGTTGGAATTGCTATTTTTCCCGATGCCGGTGACAGCATTGAACAGATTATGATTAATGCCGACAAGGCCATGTACGTTTCTAAATCCAGCGGGAAAAATTGCTATACCTTTGCCAAAAGTCCCGAGCAGCAGCTGGAGATTCCCAAGATTGTCATGATTAATCGCCTGAAACGGGCCATTATCAGCAATGCCTTTCATCTCTCATATCAGCCTCAGATTGTCGTGGAAGCTGGTCGTTGCCAAATCTTCGGGGCCGAAGCGCTGATTCGTTGGACCGATGAAGACGGTCATACCTATATGCCGGACGATTTTATCGCTCTGGCGGAAGAAACCGGAATGATCAATGCCCTGGGGCAATGGGTTATTAATGAAGCCTGCCAGGCCATCAGGGAATTTATGGCGCTGGGGATTGCCGTTCCCATCAGCATTAATGTTTCAGTGACGCAATTTAAAAGCGACGATCTGGTTGGGACTGTTAAACAGGCGGTTAAAGAAAACCGGATTGATCCGCAATTACTGTATATGGAATTGACTGAAAATATTTTTGTGGAGGATGAAAAAAAGACACTGACGGCCATTAAAGCCTTAAAAGAGCTGGGGATCAAAATCGTTTTGGATGATTTTGGCAAGGGCTATTCGTCTCTGGGGTTGATCAGTCAGATGCCTTTTGATCTGATTAAGGTCGATAAGTGTTTTACCCAGGGTATCGGCCTGGAAAAGGAGAAAAAACTGGCAGCGATGATTATTTCCATCGGCGAGGTGCTCAATCTGCAAACCATTGTGGAAGGGGTGGAAACCCGGGAACAGGTGGACTTTCATGGCCAGAACGGCGGCAGAATTTATCAGGGTTACTATTTTTCCAAGCCGCTTGAGAAAACGGAGTTCATGGATTTGTGTCTGGGCAAATGGTCCCTTGAAAATATGGCCGGAGAATGATAACATAGCAGATGATTTGAAAAAACCCGAAGTAATTAACGGATACCGTTACAAAAAGGAGATAGAACCATGACAATGCAAAAAAAGAACACCCCACCCTCCATTGATGCCTGGCTGAAAGAGGCCAAAAGCGACCCACAAGCCAGGCAGGAGGGGATGTATCTGGTTCATAACGGCACGGTTCGCCAGACCCCCAAGACGCAGGTGCGTCAGGGGCTCGATGACGGCTCCCAGATCACCGGAATGACCTTTAGCTACGATGAAGAAAAAGTGGTCGCGGCCATCGCCGCCACCAAAGCGCGGGAAGGTATCTTTCACGTGCGGGTGTGGCTGGCTGATGGTGAACTGGCGGTTGGCGATGACATCATGGTCGTGTTGATCGGTGGCGATATTCGGCCCCGGGTCATCGATGCCCTGCAGTTTCTGGTTGAAACCATCAAGACCACCTGTGTCACCGAGATTGAGAAGAAGGCCGCCATCAGCAGCTAGCGACACGGCCAGAAAAAAAACATCATTTTGTCGCAAAAATATATTTAGTGACAAAACAGAGCCAAAAACAAAAGCCAGCGTAGACGCTGGCTTGAACTTGTCGCTAAACTACCGTACCGACCAATTGTTAATCTGTTGTACGCTGCGGAATCGGACAGGCTCTGCCGTGTCCGCTCCGATGCGTACAACATGATGTAACAATTGTCGGTACTGGGTTAGCTTTTTTGACAGTCTAAAGCCAGCGTAACCGCTGGCTTTTTAAATGGGTAGGTTATTTACTACAGTGAAGCGGCCTTGGCCTGTTCAAATTCATCCTGGATTTCCTGGGAGGGTTCCTTGGTCAACAGGGAAACCACCACGATAAAGAGGCAGGAGATCAGGAAGGCTGGCATCAGTTCATAGATCCCGAAGACGCCACCCATTGGTTTGATCAGTAGTCGCCAGATAAAGACCATTCCACCACCGGCCAGCATGCCGGCAATGGCACCTTCCCGGTTGGTCCGTTTCCAGAACAGTGAGAACAGCATCAGTGGTCCGAAGGTGGCCCCAAAACCGGCCCAGGCAAACGCGACGATGTTAAAGATAACGCTGGTTTCATCCAGAGCCAGCAGAATACCGATGATTGACACGGCAATCAAGGTCAGATGGGAAACCCGCATGATCTGTTTTTCGGTGGCATCTTTTTTGAGAATGCCTTCGTAGATGTTTTTGGAAAAAGCCGAAGCAGCAATCAACAGATAGGAGTCTGACGAGCTCATTGTTGCTGCCAGAATCCCAGCCATGACAAAACCGGCCAGCAAAGGGGGCAGCAGGTTGGTGGACATGACAATAAAAATACTTTCCGCCTGGCTGGCAGTGAGCAGTTCAGTTGGGAAAAGTACCCGACCAATCAGACCGATAATGACGGCTGCAAACAGTGAAATCACACACCAGGTGGTGGCAATCCGACGTGCTTTAGGAATCTCGGCTGAATCCCTGATGGCAATAAACCGCAACAATACCTGGGGCATCCCAAAATAACCAAGACCCCAGGACATCGTCGAGATGATCGTTAAAAAGGTGTAGGGGAGGGCCGGGCCAAACACCGGGTTCCCGGCCAGAACCTGTTGGGTACCGTCCACCACGGTGGGGTTGGCAATGCCAAAGAAATCAAAGAAGCCGGGGATCTGTTGGATGTTTTCCATCACGCCGCTGATACCGCCAGCGGCAGTTATCCCCAGAACCAGCACCAGGGTCAGGGCAATAAACATGATGATGCCCTGCAGAAAGTCAGAAACACTTTCTGCCAGGAAGCCACCCAGTAAGGTATATAAAATAACAAAAAATGCACCGGCGATCATGACAACCTGGTATTGAATGCCAAACAGTGAATTAAACAGCTTGCCCACCGTAACAAAACAACTGGCGGCATAAACCGTAAAGAAAACCAGAATAAACACCGAAGCAATCAGCATGATGACTTTGCTCTTTTCTTTGAAACGGTTGCTGAAATACTCGGGAATGGTAATGGCATCCCCCGCAATGGCCGAATAATTACGCAGACGTTTGGCGGTAATCTTCCAGTTCAGGTAGGTTCCCAGGGCCAGGCCTAAAGCCGTCCAGAAGGCATCACTCCAGCCGCACCAGTAGGCGACCCCCGGTAATCCCATTAGCAGCCAGCCGCTCATGTCGGATGCTTCTGCACTCATTGCCGCTACCCAGGGACCCAGGGAACGGCCGCCGATAAAATAATTGTCACTGTTCTCGTTGGCGATCTTTAAAAAATAGACGCCGATACCGAGTATTGCCACAATGTAAATAATCATGGCAATCAGTATTTGGATGTTATCAGTACTCATTCTTTTCCTCCTCAAATAAATTCCAGTGTATTATAGCACAGAATGAATTTATATACAAAGAAATGGATGAAAAAAACTGATAACGGTGAAGCAAAAACAGGCCGTATAATATTATGAAACCATCAGGATTTTCTTGAGAAAAAACGGATCATGCGGTAAGATAATAAAAAAAGGTTCAAAGGAGATTGGCTTGAATTTACTGCTTATTATCTTAATGTTGCTGCTGTGCTTACTGATCTCAGATGTCATCAGTCATTTTATCCCCTTTATTCCCACCGCCCTGATCCAGATTGGCTTGGGCCTGGGCATTGCCTTTATCATGCATAGCCGAGCCATTGAACTGGAAACGGAATGGTTTTTGATTCTGTTTGTGGCCCCGCTTTTATATGATGATGGCCGTCACTTTTCCCGGGAAAATCTCTGGAAAATGCGGGAACCGATATTTGGCAATGCCATTATTCTAGTGCTGCTGACCACCATTCTGGGTGGCTATTTCATTCATTGGCTGATGCCCTATATGCCACTGGCAGCGGCTTTTGCCCTGGCGGCAGTGCTTTCGCCCACCGATCCGGTGGCAGTTAATGGGATTGCCAGGCGGGTTCATATTCCCCCCAAGGTGTTGACCCTGGTTCGGGGAGAATCGCTGATTAATGATGCCTCGGGACTGGTCGCCTTTAACTATGCCATTGCGGCAGTGGTTACCGGTTATTTTTCGCTGCGGGATGCGGCGCTTAATTTTACCTATATGTTTATTGTTGGTGCTATTCTGGGCTTGACGCTGGGTCTGATGATTGACTGGATTGGTTTTATTCTCCGAAAAAAAGGAATCCGGGACGCCACCTTCCACAGTCTGTTGCAGATTTTAACGCCTTTTATCATTTATATTGTCACTGAAGAAGTGTTTCATGCATCCGGGGTTATTGCTGTAGTCGTGGCGGGAATCGCTCACGCCGCCATTACCGAACACACGTCGACAATGTTGGCCAAAGAAAAGGTGATTTCTGAAAATGTCTGGTCGGTGCTGTTGTTTGTCCTCAATGGGGTGGTTTTTATCCTCCTGGGCTTAAACATACCCTTATCGATGGGGGCGGCGGTGGCCAGTGAGGACATCAACAATTGGCTGGCCATTGCCGGGGTTCTGGTGATCTGGTTGGGAATTTTTGGCATTCGTTTTGTGTATTCCTATCTCTCCACTGCAGTCCATTATTGGTTTGCAAAACGTCAGGGTGCCGAGAGCCCCAGCATTAAAACCAGCCTGTTGATCAGCCTCACTGGGGTTCGAGGAGCGGTGACGATGGTTGCGGTACTGTCGGTGCCGACCCTGCTGGCCAGTGGCGAAGACTTCCCCCAGCGATCACTGATTTTGTTTATCGCCACCGGGGTAATCCTGGTGACCCTGGTAGCCGCTACCCTGTTTTTACCGCTGCTTTGTAAAACTGCCAGGGAGCCGCTCAGTGCTCCCCGACAATTGGACTTCAATGCCGCCATGATGCGGATTTTTCTGGCGACGATCAAGCGGATCCGAGCGGAAATTACCCCGGAAAACGAGTTGGTTGCCGATGAATTGATTGGTGAATACAAGCGGATGGTCAAGCGGATTCAAAACGAAGAAAATTCTCCCGAAACCCAGGTCTATCTAAAAAAGCTCAATGAAATGAAGTACAAGGGGCTGCGGGCTGAAGCGGACTATCTCCGTGACGCCCGGGAAAATAATCGCATTGATCCGGTTGTCTACGAAAAATTTGAAGCCACCCTGGATCGCCGGGAAGAAGCCCTGTCCAATGATGTCCGCTTCAGTGTACGCTATTTTCTGGCCAAAACCCTGCGACTCTGGCATCAGTTCCGTCGCCATTTCAAACAGGAACCGGAAAAACTGAAGGCGACCATCAATACGGTCAAGGAACTCCAGATCAATGCCTTTCAGGCCGCCATTGCCAGTCTCGAGCAGGAACAGCTGCAGCCACAAAACCAAGCCGATGGTGAGATCATTGCTGCTGTCATCCTTGGCTATCAGGGAATGATTCGGCGACTGACCCGTGAGCGCCCAGAAAACAAAGAAGTAAATGAAGTATTAAAAGAAGAATTGCGGATTAAAGCGATGGACAGCGAACGCCAGGAAATCCAGCGAATGTATGAGTCGGGTAAGATCACCATCGAGCAATCCCGGAAGCTGCGTCGCCATATCAACTACATTGAAAGTGCGACCCTGGATGAATCCGAAGAATAACCAATCAGTCCCAAAAACCGGTTCTCGTAGCGAGTCGGTTTTTTATTGCCTAAATGGTGGGCGATCGATTTTAAGAATAACTGCCTCACAGATGTAAATAAAAAAAGCGAAGCCAGTGCTCAGTGAAAACCGCTTCGCTTTTTTATTTGGTATTATGCTGATCAAATCTCAAATGACACGCACGCAGGTAGATCAGATAGACTGGTAATTGTTGATGCCGTCCTAATTAATAAATCCGGCACTCAGGTGGCACTGGTAAATCACGTCATGGCCAGCGGTAGTCGGGTGGGGATCCAGATTACCGGTGTACCAGTTGAAATTGACCAGTGGTTCACTGCCCTGGTAGTTGGCAAAGGCGGTGTAGACATCCGCTACTTTATAACCGGCCCCGGGGGTCTTAATGGCGGTGTTAATGGTCTGGATGGCTGGATCAAATACGGTGTAGAGCGGATCCTGGAGGTTAATCGGATCGTACAGGGTGGTCACGTAAATATCAGCCTGGGGTGCCAGGGTTTTGACAGTGGCGACAATCTGCGGCCAATCGGTTCCAAATTGGGTAACACTGGCGGTTACGGAGGTCTGGATTTCAGGGAGAGCAGCGGTTATGATATCCGCAGCTCCGGGCTGGGCTAAAGCGGTGGCCAGATCAGCGGGGAAGGTTGGTGAGTTGGGATCCAACTGGAAAGCGACTGCCAAACCGGCGATAACGGGTGCAAGAATATTGTTACCGCCGACACTGATGGTAATTACTTTGGCCTGGCTCAGCGCCGCCATCGTGGCCGGATCGTTCTGGAGCTGGTTTAACAGTTGACTGGAGGTGTAACCGGGAACCCCCAGATTAACCAGCTGCAGATTTTCATTTCCGGTCTGACTGGTTAAATGGTTGTAGAACAGATTAACATAACCGGAACCCGGCGTAGCACTCATCCCATAGGCAATGGAATCGCCCAGGGCAGTGTAGTTTTCCGTTTTAACAATTTTTATCTGGATCGATTCCAGCCGAAGACTTTCGCCGGTGGTTCCCAATTGGGCGCCGTTTTTCACCCAACCCCAGGACTCATCGACTACCGGGATATCGCCTTTGTTCTGGACGTGGCCCCGGTAATAAACCTCATAGCCATCAAGACCGGTCAGGTTGATTTTGATGGCTTCAATCCGCAAACCCTGGGCAGTTGTTCCGGCATAAGCACCATTTGATACAGGGCCTTGCCAACCTTTATTCTGGACATGGACATCATAGCTGATGCCAGCACCGGCCGGGATATCCCCAGTGAGCTCAATCCGGAGGCCTTCCAGACGGAGTCCTTCGCCCCGGGAGCCGAGTTCGTCGGGACCGGTAACAAAGCTGCCAACCGGCAACGGTACATCGCCCTTATTCTGGACATGGCCGCGATACTGGACACCAATGTCTGTCGTAGCTTGGGTATCAATGGCGGTACCATCGGCTGAATCATTACTGTTAACGTCCACCGCCGCAAAAACCCCGGTGGTAAAAATCATCGACAGCATCAACACAAGAATCACAAGACGGCCGGTAAGGGATTTGAACATACTTTTTTTCATTTCAGATCCTTTCTTTGAATAGATTTTGTTAAGATCTCATCATTGGAAGATCCACGACAGATCTTTGTAAACGTAGGCTATCGCACTAAATCTGGTAATCATAGCTGATCGTATCACCGTCATCACCGATAAAGACCACATAGGAACCAGCGGTCACAGCCGTACCCTCGGGGCCGTTAAGTAGGCTGTCATACTGCCCTTCAAGGGTTGGGCTCAGCACCACAAGCCTTCCCTCACGGGGTTTGATCAAGCCGTCTGATGGTAGTTTGCGACAGACATTCTGTGCTCCAATGGTGATTACTTCGCCAGTTTGCAGCATTGGTACGGTGGCGGTATTGATCAGTTTAAAGCTGCCCACATCAAGCAGGGTCTGGCCCTGTTCTTCAATCAGTTTGAATTCCATGGTGTCCCGGGTATATTTCAGATTGGGCAGGGTGATGCGCTCATCAATTAGTTGATTGATCAGATAGTATCCGTTACCGCCAAACAGCACATCGCCGGGGAATTCATCCATCACCCAGGTTGAACCGGCCAGAAAAACCGTATCCTCCGGCAGAGTATTGATGGTGATCCACTGTTTATTGGCAAACTGATCCGGGCTGATGCCAGCGGTTCGGGCTGGTAGCATGGTGGCATTGATCGAGCCGGTCTCTCCAGTCAGGGCATAGGACATCAGAAATTTGGTGCCAAAGTTTTCTTCAAGTTTCAGGCGTTTGTCGGTGCCGTAAAAGAAGCCATCATCCTTGTAGTTGAGGGTATCCACCAGGGTGAAGCCAGCGTCGGAATTGCTGTAGAGATTCATCACTCCGGCGGCCTGATTAAAGTCGAGTTTGAGAATATTGCCAGATAGCGTGTAATATCCGGCATAGGCCAGCAGTTGCTCCGGGACTGCTGCAGCTTGTGGTGCGGTGGCAATGGTTGTTGATCCACTGGGGATCACGCCTTTTTCAGCGAGCAGGGTGGTAGCGATCACATCGGTGATCGCAGTGGTGTCCGCCGGACCGGCAAAGGTCAGGGCGATGGTGATGTTCTGATCGGGTAGCAGATACAGCATCGAATGATAATAACTGGTATCGCCGCCTTTATAGATCAGGCGGACGCCCAGTTTTTCATAGGCTTCATCAGTGACGCTGTCCCAGCCCAGCCCGAAGGCCATTTTGGGGGTGCCGGCGGGAACCGTCTGCGGGCCGTACTGGGCGGTGAAAGATTCGTCCACCCATTTGCGCTCAACGATTTTTCCAGCCAGGATGGCATCTCCAAATTTAGCAAGATCATGGGCGTTGGAGGCAATCCCCCCGGCACCAAGGCTGTTGAGATACTCCAGTGCGCACGCACTGCCGTCATTGTTGTAGGCCAGGGCCACATTGTCATTGCCTTCTTTGAAGTAACAGCTGGTATTGTCCAGGCTGGCAGGGGTTAAAATGTTTTTACTCAGATAATCAGCAAAAGGCATGCCGGAAACCTTTTCAACCAGGGCCTGGGCCAGGGTGAAGCCGTCATTGCAGTAGATGCTGATAATCCCGGGATCACTTTTCAACGAGGATGCGTTTAAGTTGGCCAGAAAATAGTCCATGAATTCAGCGCTGGGTGCCGCTGTGCTGGTGTCATAACTGTAGGTGCCGTTCAGAGCCGAGGTGTGATTGAGCAGCATCCGCACCGTGATCTGCTGGTAGCGGGGATCTTCCATGGTGAATTCCGGCAGATAGCCAGTCACCGGCTGATCCAGATCCAGCTGACCATCCTGACAGAGCTTAAGCACCGCCATGGTGGCAAACATCTTACTGACCGAGCCGACATTAAATTGGGTATCGGTGTCAACTGGAATAGCGGCGGTACGGTTGGCCATGGCAAAACCTTCTTCGTAGACAATTTTTCCGTCTTCACAGATTGCCACTGCAGCACTGGACGCTCCACCGGCAGAGATCGTCTGCCAGATTTCGGTTCGGGTGGCAGCGATGGTTTTTGCGTACGCCGATTCTTTTTTGTAGCCGAGCCACTTGTTGTGCAGCTGGTGGTGGCCAGAACCAGTCCGGCGATGAGAAGACAATAACCAATCCATATTATTTTTCTGTTCATATCCTGATCCTTTCATTTTGACGCTTGCACCCACGGGAATTGGTAACATAGCGGTTCGTTGTTTAGTCATCCCGTGATCGCAAAAAATACATGCCTGTTGTGTTTATAGACTATTTTCACCGAAATAAACGTAATTGAGCTGTTTTTTTTGATGCTTATGGTCACCCGTCGATGAAGACAAAAACATCGACGGGTGGTTTTGTTTACGAAAAAATGATACAATAGCCCTATCTTTTTGAAAAATTGGAGGTATACCTTGCAACCCCAAATAATTCTGGCCAGTCAGTCGCCCCGCCGCCGGGAACTGTTTAAGCTAGTTCTCAGCAGTTATGGCATCAATGAGTTTAGTATTCAGGCGGCTGAAATCGATGAAAAACGAATTGAAGCGGAAATTCTGGAAAAGTGTGACGGAGACTTTCAGGAAACGGTCAAAAAACTGGCCGTGGAGCTGGCCAACCGAAAAGCTCGGGTGATCCAGAAGCTTAATCCCCGGGCGTTGGTGGTGGGTGCCGATACAATGGTGGTTCTTGAGGAGGAGATTCTTGGTAAGCCAGCCGATGAAGTGGCGGCCTACCAGATGATTAAAGCGCTGGCCGGGAATACCCATCAGGTCTTAACCGGAGTCAGCATCCGCTACCGGGATCAGGAAGAGTGCTTTGTTGTTACCTCAACGATCCGTTTTTATCCCTGGGATCACCAGATGCAGCGGCAGGTGGCGGACTACGTGGCTTCTGGCAAGGCCATGGACAAGGCTGGCGCCTATGGTATTCAGGAAGAAGCCGGTCTCTGGGTCAAGTGGATTAAAGGTGACTACAACAATATCGTCGGCTTGCCGATTGCCAAACTCAATCGCCGACTCGGCAAAATGCTGGAGCAGATCGCCAGCCACTAACTGCAGCGATCTGTCCGCTGGTCGGGAGGGTCGTTTCAGAATGCTTTTAATACAGCGACAAGTCACTGTAAAAGGTGGGATTGAGAAATTCTTTCAGGGTAATGTCAGCCATTTTAAAGAGCCGCCGGGAAACCTGGGTGGCATCGGCATCCGGGTATTTGTCTTCCAGATACACCACCTTTTTAATCCCGGCCTGAATAATCGCCTTGGCGCATTCGTTACAGGGAAAACAGGTAACATACAAAATCGAATCAGCCAGTGAGCGGCCGTCGGAATTTAAGATGGCGTTTAATTCGGCGTGGCAGACATAGGCATATTTGGTATCCTGAAAAGAACCGTCCCGCTCCCAGGGCAGAACATCATCGCTGCAGCCTTTGGGCATGCCGTTGTAACCGGTGGATAGAATAATATTGTCTTTATTGACAATGCAGGCCCCAACCTGAGTGTTGGGATCCTTGCTGCGACGGGCCGATAACAGCGCAATCCCCATAAAATATTCTTCCCAGGTAATATAATCATGTCGTTTCATGGCATTCTCCAGTTTTTTCTTCAGTTTAACATAATTCCAGCCAAAAGGGGAGTGGTCGTGATAAAATTAATGGGTCGCTACTGATTGGATGGATTGGAAAGAAGCGGATAAAAAGAATGACTTCTGATGGACGGGATCAAGAAAGGGTGAAGAAATGGATAAAAAGCGATTAATATTATTATTGACCTGGACGGCTACCCTGATCTGGATGGGCGTCATCTTTTATCTTTCCAGTCAGCCAGCCACCCAGTCGGCACATCTCAGCACCGGCTTGAAAGATGAATTACTGGGGATATTGGGACATTTTATCCCAGGGATCGAAACCCTGGAAATTCGCAGTCTCGATTTTTATATTCGCAAAAATGCTCATTTTATTGCCTACTTTATTTTGGCGGTTTTGATGCTGTTGGCGCTTCTTCAAAGCGCCGTTCCCAAAGCGGCTAACCTGGCCCTACTGATCTGTCTTTTGTACGCCATTTCCGACGAATTCCATCAATTGTTTGTGCCCGGTCGCTCCGGCCAGTTCCGGGACGTACTCATTGATGGTGCCGGGGCGCTGCTTGGCGTTTTAGTCACCGCCTTAGTAATTAATCGGATTTCACGGCGGTTTTAGGTTTCCTTCGATTAATCCCCGTCAAAGGGGGTATATAATAATCAGCCAATACAAGGAGGTCTAACTTATGAAATTCAGAGAATTTACGGTAAATAATCACTCTACGAGAGAATTTATGGATGACCGCGTGAACCAAGTGGATATCGGTGCAATTAAAGCCTATTTAGATGAGCTCAACAGTACGAACGGAAAAGAAAAAGGCTTTTCCTTGATTCTACTGGAAAATGGTGCTGAGGTTTTTGAGGATCTGGAAGGTTTTGGTGGTTATGGTGGAGTTATGATCAAGGGCCCTCATTATATCGCCCTGCGGCTGGATCGGCTCGATCATGAGATTGAAGTTTACGGAGCATTTTACCTGCAATCCGTGGTTAAAAAACTCTATGACATGGGTCTGGGTAGTTGCTGGATCACCGTTGATGGCATCATTCCGTCGCAGGTAGAACGATTACTGGCTGGTCAGCCAGGGATCATTCAGCATTTACTGGTGTTCGGTAAACCCGAGAAAAAAGACAGCAAAGGCGATAAACATAAAACGATTGTTAATTGTGATGCCAAGTATGAGCAGGATCCCTATGGACTGGCGATTATTTCCACGCCTGATGAAAGTCGGTTGTCCGTGGTTGAGACCATTTTTCTTAAGACCTGGGGAAATGTGGCTCCCTATGAAGAAATGGAAAAACGGGGGGTGCTGGATTTGCTCTATTATGTCAGAAATTCGCCTTCCTATCAGAATGCGCAACCGTGCCGTTTGATTCTTAAAGATGGTTATGGAGAACTGTGTGTGATTAATCCGGAGCAGGAAGAAAATTATACCGATGCCGGGATTATGCTGTTTTTCCTGGAGGGACTGGCTAAAGAAATGAGTTTCCCATCTAACTGGCATTTTATCCAGGATGATTCAGACAATGCTGAGTATCGACGGGTTGCCCATTTTGATCTGTAAAGGGTGGAATTAAGTACGATTGCTAAAATAAAAGGAGCTTATGCCATCGGTCACGATGGCATAAGCTCCTTTTGTGTTGTTACAGGGTTTGCAGATGGGCGTTGGAACGATTGAGATAAAGCAAAGCCAACTCCAGTTTCATTTCGATGCTTTTTTTAAGATAATCCCATTCATCAGATCGTTGCTTTTTAACTAAAGCAATTTCCTTTTTGAAGGCATGCTGGTGTGACAGGGCGTGATCGTTTGATTATTGCCTGTTTTTAGAATCAGTGAAATATCGTTAGTCTCTGGATGGTTTTCATAATAGGTTGCAAATCGTGACTGTACCATTGTTATTTCCTTTCGTTAAACAAGATTCATATAACTGTAAAAGTAGTGCAAATTTTTGTTGCTAATTTGGTGTGTAACAGATCGACTGCTGATCTGTTTTTAGTATAAACGAAATTTGTTAAGGACTTTTGAACAAAATGTTAAGGTTTAATGAAGATTGTTAAATATAACAGAATAACAATTGGTTGATACGGCAGTTTATCAGCGCCGCTTTCCTTGTCAGGGGCGGTCTTTTATCTTATAATAAAGCAGATGACAAGAGTCAGGGTTCTCAGGAGAACCGTCTATTCGGAGACAAGGATTCACAGGAGGTATCGATTGACGCTTAAAAAAAACCTGAGCCAGTATTTTGGCTACGATACATTTAAAGAGGGGCAGGAAAAAATCATAACGGCAGTGGTTAGTGGCCAGGATGTGCTGGGGATTATGCCCACCGGCGGGGGAAAATCGTTGTGTTATCAGCTTCCGGCCATCGAGTTGCCCGGCATCACCCTGGTGATCTCACCGCTGATTTCACTGATGAAGGATCAGGTCGATGCCCTGGGGGAAATGGGCATCCCGGCCACCTTTTTAAACAGCAGTCTCGATGAGGCCAGTTATCAAAAACGGTTGACGGAGATCCGGGCAAATCGCTACAAGCTCCTCTATATTGCTCCGGAACGGCTTTGTGTTCCAGCCTTTGTAGAGTTGATGAGAGCGCTTTCGGTATCTCTGGTGGCGGTGGATGAAGCCCATTGTATCAGTCAATGGGGTCATGATTTCCGGCCCCATTACCGGGAGATCCCCGGTTTTATCGGGAGTCTTACACCCCGGCCGGTGGTGGCTGCCTATACCGCCACCGCCACGATCCCGGTTATAAAGGAAATCAAAGCGCTGCTGGCACTACGTGATCCGGTGGAATCAATTATCGGCTTTGATCGGCCCAACCTGCTTTATCAGGTGGTTAAGACCGGGGATAAGCTTGGTTATATTACCGACACCATCACCCGGATCTTTCCCGGTCAGGCGGGGATTATCTATTGTGCCACCCGCAAAACCGTTGAAAGCGTCACGGCCAGGCTGATTGGTCTGGGGTTTTCTGCTGGCGCTTATCACGGTGGCATGAGTCCCGAGGAACGGGAGCGTAATCAGCAGGATTTCATCAATGACCAGCTGCCGATCATGGTAGCCACCAATGCTTTTGGGATGGGGATCAACAAACCGGATGTGCGCTTTATCATCCATTACAATATGCCCCAGAATATGGAGGCCTATTATCAGGAGGCCGGTCGCGGGGGCCGGGATGGCGAGCCCAGTCACTGCACCATTCTTTATTCGCCAGCGGATATTGTTAAGCAGAAGCAGCTGATTGGGCTTAATCAGACTTCCCCGGAGCGGCAAACGTTGCTGTTTGAGAATCTCCAGTATCTGGTCGATTATTGTCACACCAATGACTGCCTCAGAAAAAGCATCCTCCACTATTTTGGGGAAGCGGCCGATTATGAGCGCTGCGGCAATTGCGGCAACTGTCTGGATCAGTCGGAAATGGTGGACATCACCCGGGATGCCCAGAAGATCCTGTCCTGTGTTTATCGGATGAAAAATCGTTTTGGTCTGAATATGGTGATTGCGGTGCTGCGGGGCTCCAAAAACAAAAAGGTATTGGAGCTGGGCTTTGATCAGCTGTCCACCTATGGCCTGATGGGCGAACAGAGCGCCGAAAGCCTCCGGGAAATGATTATGACCCTGGTGGCCAAGGGCTATCTTGTCGTCACTGCCGACGAGTACCCAGTACTGAAATTGACCCCAGCGGCGGGGCGGGTCCTGAAAGGCCACGAGACCGTCTTTCATAAAAAACACCTGCTTAATCTTACGGTCGCCAAAACTCGTAGCGCAGGCAAGGCCATCGCCCCGGTGGATTGTGATGCCGCTCTGTTTGAACAGTTGCGAACGCTGCGCCGGGAGATCGCAAAGGACAAAGCCCTGCCACCCTATGTGATCTTTCCCGATGCGGCTTTAAAAGAGATGGCCGCCTATTTTCCCCGCACCGAAGCCGAATTTCTAAACATCACCGGCGTCGGTCAGGCCCGCTATGATCATTATGGTTCGGTCTTTATCGAAGCGATTAGCCGTTTTGCTGATAACAATCCGATTACCCTCCGGCCCCGGCCGGAGCCAGTCGCGCCGGAACTCCGGGTGGCCCGGCCGCAAGCGGGAGAAAAGGAGCCGAAGACCGCTTCCTGGGAAATCAGCTACGAACTGTTTGCCGGGGGGCTGACGATTGCCGAAATCGCCAGGCAGCGGGAGCTGACGGAAAACACCGTCCTGGCTCACCTGATCCGCTGTGATCAGGAAGGTCGGACCATTGACTGGTCGGATTTTGTCGATCCCGAGAAAGAGCTGGAAATCATCAACGCCATCGGCACTGTTGGCCTGGAAGCCTTGCGACCGATCAAAGAAGCCCTGCCGGAGCACTATTCCTATGCCGAGATTAAAATTGTGATCCATAAAAATGGCTTACAGTAGATTGGAGAAACGATGACCTCGACAAGCTTAAAACTGATTGCCCTGATTTTGATGCTGCTGGACCACATCGGGCAGTTTATTCCCGGTGCTCCGCTGTGGCTCCACTGGGTGGGGCGGGTTTCAGCCCCGGTCTTTATGTTTTGTATGGCCTGGGGATTTTATTACACCCATGACCGCCAGAAATACCTGCTCAGGATGTATTTATTTGGGGTGGGCATGGCAATGATCGCCCTTATTTGTAATAATATCGTGGCTGATCCTTACGCCATGATGACCAACAATATTTTTGTAACCCTGCTGCTGGTGGCGGTGCTTGTCTGGCTGATTGAGCTGCGCAAAACCGACAAGCCCAAAGGCAACCGCTACCTGGCTCTGTTCGCCGGCTATCAGGTGTTGACCACGATTCTTTGTATTCTGATTGCTCAGATCGTGCCGCTGATGGGGATGATGAGCTTTGTCGGCGCCATCACCGGCAATCTGATTTTTAATGAGGGTAGTTTTATCTTTGTCTTTCTGGGAGTGCTGATCTATTTTAACCGCACCGACAAGAAGCGGCTGATCCTGTCCTATGGGCTGTTCTGTCTGGCTTTCCTGGGCCTGGAATGGTCGCTTGACCCCCGCCCAACGGCGCTGCTTTACAATAATTATCAGTGGATGATGATCGCTTCATTGCCGTTGATGTTGTCCTATAATGGTGAAAAAGGGCGGGGACTGAAATACCTGTTCTATGTCTTTTATCCGCTCCATATCGTGGTACTATATTTTATTGGAAATCTGTATTTCTAGATTGGCTAGTGCTATAACTGACAAAAAGCAACATTAAAAGTGTTATTGTTTTTCTGATAATTCTGTTATACTAGCCTTATCTTTTAAACAAAACGAATTAAAGAGGAGAACCAATGCCAGAAAAATTATTTAAACTTGAGGACTATTTTAAACGAATTCGCTATAGCGGTGGCACCCAGGTGTCGGCGGCAACCCTGAAACAGTTGCATCTTGGACATGTGAAGGCGATTCCCTTTGAAAACTTGGACGTTTATGCCAGAAAACCCATTTCCCTGGAGCTTGACGATCTCTTTAGAAAAATTGTCATCAACCATCGTGGTGGATACTGCTTTGAGATGAACGGCTTGTTTGCGGGGGTGCTGACCGAAATGGGATTTTTGGTCAGCAGCCATCTGGCCAGGGTCTATCAGGGCAGTTTTGACCATTCGGGAAAAACCCACCGGGTGCTGCTGGTAAAAGCCGATGGCCAGGCATGGCTCTGTGATGTGGGCTTTGGTGGTAATGGCCTGGTGGCCCCACTGTTGTTTGAAGAAGGTTTGGAGCAGGAGCATCTGGGCCGCTGTCATCGGCTGATGACCGATCCGGATTACGGTTACCGGGTGGAGTTTAAAACTGCAGCCGGTTTTGAGCCAATCTACGCCTTTACCCGGGAAGCCTGCTGTCCGGCCGATTATCTGATTGCCAATCATTATACCGCCACCTACCCGGAATCCTTTTTCCGGCAGGCAATGATGTGCGCTCTGGTCACCGAAACCGGCAAGATCACCTATTTTGATGGCCACTTAAAGATCATTGACGGTGAAACCCTGACCGAAACCACCATCACCGGCGACGCCGCCATCAAAGATACCCTAAAAAGCTATTTCGGGCTGGAACTGGCATAAAAACTGGTACAAAAAAAGCAACAAACCGGCATCAGTGGTTGTTGCTTTTTGTGTTTTAAGACTTATTTCTGGGTGGCCAGGAAGGCGTCAATTTCGGCGGCGGTGGGCAGGGATGGCTGGGCGCCGAGCTGGGTACAGGTCAGGGCCCCAGAAGCGCTGGCATATTTGGCTGCTTCAACCAGATCGCCCATTTCCACAAAGGCTTTCGCCAGGGTACCCGTGAAAGCATCCCCTGCGGCGGTGGGATCGATGGCATCAACCTTATAGGGGGGAACCATCACATCCAAACCTTCTCCGTAAAGGTAGGAGCCCCGTTCGCCCAGTTTCAGGACCACGAATTTGCAGCCATTGCGGGCCATCAGTTTTTGGGCAGCTTCCCGGCAGGATGCGTGATCGGCGGGATAGATACCGACCAGAGCCTTGGTTTCGGTCTCGTTGGGGGACAGGATGGTGACCGGGGGCAGTTTTTCTAGCGGATAATCCTGGGCCGGACCGGCATCCAGCACGGTGATGATGCCCTTTTTATTGGCCAGTTCAATGGCTTTGGCATTGGTTTCCAGGGGGATTTCAAATTGCAGTAGAACCGCATCAAAATCGTTTTCAAAAACATTTTCGAGTTCATCGGGAGGGGTCAGCATGTTAGCTCCGGGGAAGATGATCAACCGATTCTGGCCGTTGTCTTCCAGGGTAATGGCCACAAAACCGGTGTTGGCACCAGGCTTGGTGATCGTAAAGGTGGTGTCAACCCCTTCTTTTTTCCAGCAATCCAACAGGTATTCACCATTGGCATCATCGCCAATGGTGGCATAAGCAGAAACCTGGGCGCCGGTGCGGGCGGCGACCACTGCGGCATTGCTGCCTTTACCACCGGGAGCATTGCGGTAATCGTGTCCTAAAACACTTTCACTGGGTTCTGGTGCCCGTTCGCACCGAAGAATTAGATCCATCATTACACTGCCGACTAATAAAATTTTTGCTGCCATAAAAATAGCCTCCTTTTAAATTGACCGGGTCATCTCAGAATAAATCAAGCAATCCACTCTTGGCGAATACCAGACCATCAGTTATACAGATTGATCCCACTGATCTGAAAATATTACATATACCCCGGCGGTTTGTTTACATATGCAAACATTATCACGAGATGAAGACGCTGTCAAACAAATTGAATGAAAAAAAATCTACATCAATCTGGAAATAATTGAGCATTCAAAAGTTGAAAGGATATTATTTTGTGTTGCAGTAGTGAGACGTCAAAAGAGCAGTGATTATGGGAAGATGAAAGCCGAGGTGTTCTTTAGAATTGACAAAGGGATCGCTTTTGTTTAGAATTAGTTCAGCGAAAAGTGGTATTGTAGAGATGGACGATATCACTTTTTTTAGCAACCGGCGGTGGGCTCTGCCCGTGTTGACACAAGTATTGAAATGTTAAACAGGAGAAGAATTATGAAATTAAAAATTCCCAAGATGTCGAACAAGAAAATTCCCAAACCACTACTGATCGGCGGTATTGCCCTGATCGTTTTAGCTGTTGTTGCTGGTGTGGTGTTTGTGATTTTCGGCGGTGCCAAGAAAGAGGTCAGCACCGATCCCCTGAACCTTTATAATCAGGTGCTGGTGGGCATGACCAAAGAAGAAGCGGAAAAAATTCTGGCGGTTGAGGGTTCGGCCAAGGGAAAAGGTTTTAACTATATTGATGAAAACACCGGCTATGGTGTGACGGTAAGCTATGATACGGTGGCCAACACCGGTGAAGAAACAGCCGATTCGGAAGAAGCCCCGGAGATCGCAGTTTTCAAACAGCTCTATGTACCTGACGACACCTATCTGGACGGCCTGGTTAATGCTAATGTCACGGCAGATCAGGTTAATTCCCTTAAAGAGGGGATGGCTTATGAAGAGGTCAAGACCATTATGGGCGGCGTCGACGGAACCGAAATCAACTCAGCCTATAACAAAAAAGATCCCGCCAACGCCTACTCGGTGATGGCCTGGTTTAACCCCGACCACTCGGTGGCCTACCTGACCTTTCAGGGGTATCAGGGCTCCCTGAAAGTCTTTGAATTCCGGCCGGCGAAATAAAAAAAGCGCAACCAGTAACGGTTGCGCTGAAGTTATCAATAAACTACCGTACCGACCAATTGTTAATCTGTTGTTCGCCGCGGAATCGGACAGGCGTTGCCGTGTCCGCTCCGATGCGTACAACATGATCTAACAATTGTCGGTACTGGGTTAGCTTTTTTTGACAGTCTGAACGCAACCAGTAACGGTTGCGCTTTTTTTATGCGCCCTTTAGCACGTCGACAATGGCGGTGATGGTGGCATCGGCGTCAGCGTAGGGAACCTGGCAGGTGCCGACCATGTGATGTCCGCCACCGCCGTATTTGAGCATCAGCTTGCCAATATCAGCGGTGCAGGAGCGGTTTAAGATACTGTAGCCGCAGGCAATTGAAACATTCTGTTTTTGCTTGCCATCGACAATCCAGAGACTGACGTTCTGATCCGGGAAGAGGCTGTAAATCATAAAACGGTTACCGGTGTAGATGGTTTCGACGTCCCGCAGATCGGTGACGATCACGTTTGCTTCGATGCGGGTGTGGGCGTTGACCATTTCGGTAAAGAGGCGGGCCTGGTCATTGTAGAGCTCAACCCGTTCTTTAACATCCGGTAATTGCAGAATTTCTTCAATCGACAGATTGCGAAACAGGTTGATCAGTTCTTCCATTAACTGGTAGTTGCTGATCCGAAAATCCCGAAAGCGGCCCAAACCGGTGCGGGGATCGGAGATAAAGCCCAACAGAATCCAGCCAGTGGGGTTTAAAATCTCGTCCCTGGTCAGATTGCCGGAGTCCACCTTATCGACAGAAACAATCATGTCCCCGTAATGGGGGAATTTTTCGGCACCGCCATAATATTCATAGATAATTCGAGCGGCTGATGGTGCCAGACGGCTTTCACCGGCTACCCCGGGGTGCCACCCCATCCGGTCTTGCTCGGATGAATGGTGGTCAAACCACATCCCACAACCGGGCACATAGGGAACATTGGCCAGCACATCATTTTCGGTGGGGGAAAAGAGCCCGTCCTGCAGGTCTTTGGGATGTACAAAAATCCAATCGTCAATAATGCCGGCTTCTTTTAACAGCATGCCGCAGATTAAACCGTCAAAATCTGAACGAGTAACTAAACGCATATGAAACCTCCTAAGAAAAAATACTAGCTAAATGCTACCTTAAATTTAAAAGCCTCCGGGGCCACAGGGTGTCGACAAACTACCGTACCGACCAATGACCAAGGGGTCAGACCCTTGTTAATCTGTTGTTTCCTGCGGGTTCGGACAGGCTACGCCGTGTTCGCCCCGATGCAAACAACATGATATAACAATTGTCGGTACTGCTTTATTCACAAGTCTACAAGCCGCATGCCCTTTAGGATGTTAATGTCAGTAAGAATTTAGAAACAGTTGTTATATTGTACCATTTTAGAGAAAGATTTGCCATCCTTTCAAAGAAAAAAATAGTGGAACAATGGGGCGTTTAATTAAGCGTTTTAAGTTAGCTAAAAATAAAAGTTTGCATAATTAATTATTTCGTGTTATTATGTATAAGAACTTAAATTAACAGTAAATGAATTTAACAGTTTTATTTTTAATTGGTACTATGCTTTACAGTATTATCCTAATTTAGAAATGTAGTTGTTATCCGTATTACCAGGATTTAGGGAATAAAATTAGGAGGTACGCATGATGAATGGTACAGTAAAATGGTTTAACGCAGAAAAAGGATTTGGTTTTATTACAGGGGAAGATGGTAAAGATGTATTTGCACATTTCTCACAAATCCAATCGAGCGGTTATAAAACATTAGAAGAAGGTCAGGAAGTTTCTTTCGAAATCACACAAGGACCTAAAGGCCCACAAGCCGAAAATATTCAAGTTATTTAAGTAACAAGAACGTTTAAACTTATGCCTGAAAACGGCATAAGTTTTTTTTTATCCTGTCATCAATTTCGCGCGGAGCCCTGGGGTTGCCGTTTATGACCAGAGAAAAAGAGGGGTTTTATGTCGACCAATAACATAGAAGCGATGAAAAAAATTATTGAAGCGAAGAAAAAACAGAGCGCCCAGCAGGGCAACAAAACTGACAAAGCGGGTCAAACCAGAGTCAGTCAGCGAAAAGCCTTTAAAACAACCAAGCGTGGCGGCTTCTTCGACAAGTAAAGTAATTTTCTTAAAGAACGCTACTGGCGTTCTTTATTTATGATCAGGGTTGATCGACTACGGATCACCCGTATAGTATAGATATAAAAAGGAGTACCGATTGCAATTTAAAAATTTAGATATTATTGAACCGATTCAGAAGGCTTTAAAAGCTGAAGGTTATACCCAGCCGACACCAATTCAGGAGCAGGCGATTCCACCGTTGCTGGAAGGTAACGATTTATTGGGATGCGCCCAGACCGGTACCGGCAAAACCGCCGCCTTTGCGATTCCGATTTTACAGAAGCTTTCTTATCAACAGCGGAATCTCAAGGGCAACCGCCCGATTAAAGCGCTGGTACTGGCACCGACCCGGGAGCTGGCCTTGCAGATCAGTGATTCCTTTAAAGCCTATGGCAAGTTTCTGGGCCTTAAAACCCTGGTAATTTACGGCGGCGTATCGCAGAATCCCCAGACCAAAGCCTTATCCGCCGGGGTTGATATACTGGTCGCCACGCCGGGCCGACTGTTGGATTTGATCAATCAGAAGTACATTCGTCTGAACCAGATCGAGTCCTTTGTTCTGGATGAGGCGGATATGATGTTGGACATGGGGATGCTCCAGGAGGTTCGGAAAATCATCAAACATATGCCAGTGGAGCGGCAGAATATGCTTTTTTCAGCAACCATGCCAACAGAAATTGCCAAACTGGCAGGAACGATGTTAAATAAACCAGTCAAGGTTACGATTACTCCGGTGTCATCTACGGTTGAAGTGATTGAGCAGAATGTTTATCATGTCAATAAAGCCAATAAGATCAATCTGCTTAACCATCTGCTAAAAAACAAGGAAATTGTTTCGGCCCTGGTTTTTTCCCGGACCAAGCATGGGGCGGATAAAATCGTCAAACATCTGGAACGAGCCGGACACAAAGCCCAGGCCATTCACGGCAACAAATCCCAGAACGCCCGACAACTGGCCCTGAACAATTTCAAAGAACGTAAAACCCGGGTACTGGTGGCGACCGATATTGCCGCCCGGGGGATTGATATTGATGAACTGTCCCATGTTTTTAATTACGACCTGCCGGAAGTGCCGGAGACATATGTTCATCGGATTGGCCGAACCGGTCGGGCGGGCCTGGGCGGGAGTGCCATTGCCTTTTGTGACCAGGACGAAATGCCTTTACTGGCAGGGATCGAAAAACTGACCTTAAAATCCATTCCGGTGGTAGAAGTTCATCCCTTCCCGATGGTACCTGGGCCAGTGGAAGTCAATCCTGGCCCATCCCGACGCTCGCTCGGTCATCAGGGGGCTGCCCCCAAAAATCGACGCAGCCATGGTGACAGCCGGGGCAAAAAAGAGCGGGATCGATTTTATGCCAAAAGCAAGAAAAAAGATAATCGCAGTAGCCTGAATAATTAGGCTTAATCGGGGTATCAAAAGATTGAGCACGCTTTAAATAGTGCTTGACGAATGCTGGTCATAACCAGTAAAATTAACAAATAGGGATTTTTTCGATTCGATTAAAAAGGCGGTGGATTTATGGGAAATATTAGAGTGATGATAGTCGATGATTCAACTTTTTCAATAGCAGTGCTTAAGCGGATGCTCCAAAAAGACGGAATTGAAATAGTGGGCACAGCCCTGAATATGAGCGAAGCAATCCAGAAAGCTCAGGAAATTAAACCAGATTTGATAACAATGGATATGACCTTGCCGGATGGTGACGGCATCGAGTGCTCAAAACAAATTTTAAAACATTTACAGGGCACCAAAATAATTGCCATCAGTGCCATGATGGATGAGGAAATCATCCAGCGGGCCCGAAAGGTCGGGATCAAAGGCTATCTGCAGAAACCGGTGGATCAAACTGATCTGGATGCTGCCATTGAACGGCTTTTTGAGGGTGAAGAGCTGTATGGAATCCTAAAAAATAATTTCGAAGAAGCCTTTAAAGAATCAATTTTCAGTTTTCTAAAACGGGAAATCGGCGGAGAAGTGATCGTTGAAAAGCTTGCAGATCATCCGATGACCACCAGTTCTTCGGGAATTTCGGTAGCCATTGGGATCATTGGCCGTCACGACGGCCGCCTGATTATGGATATGTCCGAGAATACGGCGCTGGCCATGACCCGGAAAATATTACAGGATGATGGCCAACAGATTGATGACGCCATTAACTTTTTAAGCGAATTTACCAATGTCATTGGCGGCAATGCCTGTTCGCTCTTAAATGGCCTTAATCGTTCCTTTGGTTTACGGGTTTCACCGCCAACCGTCTTTCGGGGCAAGGACATTATTATTTCGATTGGGGATATAATGAGCGAATCCTTTGTGATTAAAACCGATCTTGGGGACGTCTTTATGAATGTCGGCTTTCAAAAGGGGGATGTGGAATGGATGTAACAATTATTAATCCTTTTATCGCTTCCATTACTGATGTGATGCCGCAATTGGGTTTTTCGAACATTAATTTAAAAGAACAAAGCGAAAAAACAAAAAAAATTGTGGCCAGCGGGATTGTTTTAACGCTGGGGATTGTTGGCGATAAAAAGGGCAATGTCGCCTATGCCATCGATACAGAAGGGGCGAAACAGATTGCCTCGATTATGATGATGGGGATGCCGGTGGAGGAACTTGATGATATGGCCAAGAGTGCCATTTCCGAGCTGTCCAACATGCTAACCGCCAATGCCGCCATCAATTTCTCCAATGAAAATATCGTGGTCGATATTTCGCCGCCAACCATGCTGACGGGTGAAAGCATTGAACTGAGTATGAGTAAGGATCAGGTCATGTGTGTGGAATTTGATGTCGATGGTATCAAGATTGAAATCAATGTGGCTTTGGATTAAGCATTAAATTATTTTAAATAATACGAAAAAGAGCCTCTTCCAATGTGGATGAGGCTCTTTTTTTATTATAGGTAGGTGGGAGATAGGATGTTTACCTGTTCAATTCAAATTTGCTGACCATGTTTTTAAGCAGTTCCGCCTGGCTGTAGAGCTCTTCGCTGGCGGCGGCGCTTTCTTCGGCGGTGGCAGAGTTTTGTTGAACCACCTGGGCCACCTGGTCGATGCCGACGTTGATCTGGCTGATGGAGGCCGTTTGTTCATTGGAGGCGACATCAATTTTGCTAACCAGAGCAGCGACCTTGGCCACGCCGGATACAATTTCATCAAGGGATACGGCGGTATCGTTGGCGATCCGGGTGCCTTCAGAGACCTTGTTAATGGAGCCTTCAATCAGCTCGGTGGTTTGCTTGGCGGCTTCGGCGCTGCGACCGGCCAGGGTTCGAACCTCTTCGGCGACCACCGCAAAGCCCTTGCCCTGCTGTCCGGCCCGGGCCGCTTCAACGGCGGCATTTAAGGCCAGGATATTGGTCTGGAAGGCGATATCATCGATAACCTTGATGATATTGGAAATCTTCGCTGAAGCGTCATTGATTTCGGCCATCGAACCCAGCATCTGCTGCATCTGGCGATTGCCGTTTTGGGCATTCTGCTGGGCGGCCAGCGTCAGCTGGTTGGCCTGATTGGCGTTAATGGCGTTTTCCCGGGTTTGGACGGCCACCTCTTCAATGGAGGCATTGAGCTCTTCCATGGAACTGGCCTGCTCGGTGGCGCCTTGCGCCAGGGCCTGACTGCCGTCAGAAACTTGCCGGGAACCGGAGGCGACCTCATCGGCAGAATGATTGATGTTACCAAGGATCTCGTTAAGTGAGGCCATCGTATCATTTAAGGAATTCTTGATAATCGCATAGGAGCCCTGGTAATCGCCTTCCATCGGCTGGGTCAGATTGCCAGCGGCCATTTGAGCCAGCACGATGGCGGCTTCGTTGATGGGTTGTTCGATGGCGTCCAGAGTCTGATTAAAGCCTGAAACAATGTCCCGATATCCGCCGGAAAAGCGGGTAGGCATCGCTGCGAATCTGCAGATTACCACTGATTCCTGCCTCGGCCAGATTGCGGGACTCGGCAATCAAATTCTCGATGGTGGTCAGGGTGGCAATGACTGAGGGGATCAGCTTATCGTTATCCGAACGTTTGCCGACGGCCACAAACTCGGCCAATTGGCTGGTATCGCCATTGGAAATATCAATAAAGGCATCCTGAACGGTAAGCAGTCGAGAATGAACCAGATTGATTTCGGCGGCAAACTCGGCCATGCTGCCCTGATAATGGCCAGTCATCGACAGGGTGTAATCATTGGCGGCCATTTTAGTCATCACCTGGCGGGCCTCATTAATCGGTGCCAGCAGGGAATTTAGGGTGTTGTTAAAGCCTTCGATAATTTTGCGGTAATCGCCACTATGGGTGGTGGCATCGGCCTGGATTTCCAGTTGCCCGGCGGTGGCCGCCTGGGCCAGCATGTTGACATCGGCAACCAGGGCCTTGATATTATCGATACAAGCGTTCAGGTTTTCTTTAATGGTATTAAAATCGCCGTGATAGGTGGCGGTGATTTTTTCCGGCAGTTGGCCCCGGCTGATCTTATCGACGTAGTCAGCCGACATGTTGAGCGGCTCAACCACGGCATCCAGGGTATTATTGACGCCGACTACAATATCCCGGTACTTGCCCTGGAATTTATCGGCATCGCCCCGAATTGATAAGTGACCATCGGTGGCCGATTGGGTTAACATGTTGACTTCGTTTTCGAGGTTTTTAAGGTTGTCCACCACCTCAATCAGACTCTTGGATTGGATGTCTTTGTCAGACTTGACATCGACGGCCACATTCAGATTACCTAGGGAAATCTGTTCAAGGGTGGCGATATTTTCCTGAATATTTTCCGACAGCTTCTGGAAGGACAGCCCCAGCTGTCCCAACTCATCCTGACGGTTGACAATGTCGGCGGGGATTTGACTGTCAAAATCACCCAGTTCGGCTTTTTGGAAAAGGTCGGTAATCAGGACAATCGGGTTGACCACCCCTTTGACCTGTTTGATAATGATAAAGCTCAGCACAATCAGGGTCAGAAAAAACAGTCCAATGAGCTGAAAAATCAGCATCATAATCGGGGCGTTGAGTTCGCTTTGGGGTTCCATAATGGCCAGCGTCCAGCCAGTGGCAGGAATTGGCGCATAATAAATGTTGTTTTTACCGGCCGCATCGGTGAACGCTCCGGATCCAGCGTCTCCACTGAGGATGTTTTCGCTCAGGGCGGCCAGACTGGTGTTGGGATCCTCCCGCAGATTGACGCTCATGGCCTTTTCGGCATCGGCATCGGCAATATAAAGGCCGTCCCGATCAACCAGAAAGGCCCGACCGGTCTCGCCGACCTTGATCTCACTGATCATTTGCTGGAGGCTGGAAAGATCGATGTCGCCGGTGACCACGCCTTTAAACTGCTGGTTGCTGTCATAAAAGCCCTGAGTGGCCGTAACCAGAGAAATCCCCAGGGTTTCATCCTGATAGGGTGGTGACCAGGCCACCGCCTTGTTGTCGTTTTTCCCGGCCAGATACCATTCCTGGTTAGGATAATCGTAGTCGTCGGTACTGTACAGGGCTTCGGCAAAGCTGATATTCTCGCCATCCCGATAAGCATAGGGACCGAAATACTTCATTCCCGGCTGATAGCCGTTATAGTCATACCAGACTCCGACCCCGTAGGTATCGGGATTCAGGGCCACAAATTGGGTTTGCAGGGCGCTGTATTCAGCTGGGGTCATCTGGGTGCCGTTGACCCCAATGGTGGTGCCGAGGCTTTCGACCACCTTGCTGTGTTTGTCCAGGGCCTGTTCCACCTCGGTGATGGTCTGAGTGAGTTGCAGATTCATCTGTTCTTTGATTTGCTGGTTTTCGGTGGTGATGCTTAAAACGGTGACGGTGATACCGATCACCAG
Source organism: Acetobacterium wieringae (assembly GCF_023700225.1). NCBI lineage: Bacteria > Bacillati > Bacillota > Clostridia > Eubacteriales > Eubacteriaceae > Acetobacterium > Acetobacterium wieringae. The sequence continues at coordinate 1,975,493 of NZ_CP097897.1, read as the reverse complement.
AAGGCCAGGGCGACAAAAATAATCACCATCGAGGTGATTTTATTACCGATGGAATGCTTGTTAAAAATCTTCATTGTGATTTCCGCCTTTGAATTTTTTTGTATTGTTATTCTATACCACATTTTAGCGTATTCTAAACGAGAGTGCCATAAAATCCCGGTTAAATTTTGGGTTACGAAACAGTTTGGGTCTGGAGCTGTAAAAAATTCTGGCCCAGGGCTTTTCCGATGTTGGGCAGGCCGAGCTTGGTAAAGAGCGTCATCAGGGCTTCCCAGTAGGGCGGGTAGAGATCCTGGCCCCGGGAGCAAAAGGGTTGCTGGTGATCGAAGCTGATTTTTAGCTCCCAGCTGAAGGCAGTGTCACTGTTTTTGACGTCATTTTGATAGTCGGACCGCCAGTCAAGAACGTACAGCTTAAAAAAATCGGCCAGCAACTGCTGCCACTGTTGGGGGTCGATGTAAATCTCCGGCAGATCCGGGTAGTAACAGAGAAAGGGTCCTTCAATGGTGGCCCCGGTCGGGGTTCGGGTAAAGGTCAGATTCTGGCTGGCAGTACCCTTTTGATTGGTGGTAAGAACAATCTGACGGGTGGTTGCCATAAGGTCACGGTGATCGCCGCCAAATTCAGACTGGCAGTCTACGCAATAAAGCAAGGGCCGGGTCGCCGGGCTGGTGTTGGCGCCGCCGCATTTCGGGCAGATAATTGGGCTCATAAAGGCCTCCTTGGATGTAAAAATTTATATAGTTGAAAATAGTGAACAATGCCGGTGGTTCTAAAAACAATTTTGGATAAAACTTGAGGTTGGCACTTCGCTACCATACCGACCAATTGTTAATCTGTTGTTCGCCACACCAATGCGAAATCCGCTAGCTCCTTTCGCATTGGTCGCGGGCAGTCGCCAACTACAAGCAAGTTTGTGATTGGCTCGTTGCCTTCACGCAAGCTCGGACAGGTCGATGACCTGTTCGCCTTGATGCGTACAACATGATATAACAATTGTCGGTACTAGGTCTGATTATTAAACCAAGTTCCTTTTTTAGCTGCAAAATTGTAGCAAAGCTTACGGCAGTCAAAATCAATAGATGCGGGTGTTGGTGGACACTTCTTCGATGCATTCGCAAAGCCATTCGATGTAGGATTTTTCCCGCTTGATGGCTGACTTTAAGACAATGTAGTCACCGTATTCCGGGCTCTGGATTTTGGAAATGTCTTTGGTGTCAAGCAGCACCGTCATGTTGTGCTTAAGCTTGTGGAGCTTTTCCTGTCGCTGGGTCAGCTGGTAGTGAAAGTGGGCCAGAATTTCGTCGTGGGACAGGGATTCGATAAAATAAGCTTTCAGCCGAAAAATATCCTTGGGGGTGGGCTCCAGCAAATCCTGCTGTAAAACCCAGTTATGAAATTCCTGGCGGCCTTTCTCGGTGATCGAATAGATTTTTTTGCGGAGCTTTTCATCTTCGGGTAAAATTTCGTAGGTGATTAGACCTTCGTCGGTGAGTTTTTTGAGTTCCGGGTAGATTTGGCTATGTCTGGCATACCAGAAATTGACCAGCTCCATATTAAAGACCTTCATTAAATCGTAGCCGGTCATGGTTTCCCGGTTGATTAAGCCGAGGATGGCATATTTTAGTGTTCTCATTGTGTTTAAGCCTTTCGTCAAATAGTTATTGACTTCTATTTTATCCGATTTTAGACTGGAATGCATTTATTTTCTTGGGGAGTTTTCAGATTATCCCCGCGAAAGCAATTTATTTACCTTGACTTGATTAAAAAGAATCATTTACAATAATAGCACCGGGTGTTAATCGAGAAATGCAGTGCTACCGTACCGACCAATTGTTAATCTGTTGTATGCGCACAATTCGTACAGTTGCTATTAAAGATACGGCTAATTATAGGCGTTTCAGCGCAACTGTTCGCCTTGAGGCACAGGGTCTGCCCTTTGGGTACAACATGATCTAACAATTGTCGGTACTGGGTTAGCTTTTTTGACAGTCTGAGAAATTCGCATAGCGATTTCTTATTGTTGTGGAAACTAAACACCAAGCAATCATCGTTCGATGTTTCGAATACACCTGAATCGCTTAAAAAAGGAGAATTTATGAAAAAAATCAATCAAATGGATAGTGTCGTGACGCCGGAGGGCAAAGCACGATACTAGGCCTTTAGCCCTCCAATAGGATGAAATTTATATAGGTAATTGAGAAAGTGCCGTGAGCTTTAGGTCCAGTTTCGCACGAAACAATTTTTACACTGTACGACGTACAGGCTATCGCCTGTTCGCCTACACGTTACAAAATTGTTTGTGGAAACTGAACCCAAAGCAATCATTGTTCGGCGTTTGAAAATTTCTCGCAATTATCTAGATCAATAAAATTTGGAGGAAAAAATGAATAAGATCGATTTGGAAAATTACGGATTGGATCAGCGGTTTTTGCAGGAAGCCAGTTTATATAGCAATTTGTTTGTGGCCCGGGTGACGGAACAGCATCGCGACCTGTATAAGGTAATGGCTGAGGAGGGCGAACTGCTGGCTGAGGTATCGGGGAAGTTTGCCTTTGATGCCGGGGATAATACCAGCTTTCCGGTGGTTGGCGACTGGGTGATGATTGATCGCACCGAGGCAGATTCTGGTCATGCGGTGATCCATCAGGTGTTAAGTCGCAAGTCGCTGTTTGAGCGAAAAGCCGCCGGTACCAGTGGTGGCAGCCAGATTGTGGCGGCTAATTTTGATCTGGTCTTTATTTGCATGTCACTCAACAATGATTTTAATCTGCGGCGGCTGGAGCGTTATTTGTCAATTGCCTGGAACAGCATGGCCCGACCGGTGATTGTTCTGACCAAGGCCGACCTCTGCGATGATTTAGCAGCCCGGCTCAGGGAGATTTCGGCGGTTCGGGTGGGCACCGATGTGGTGGTTTGCTCCAGTGTCGATAACCGTGGTTACGAACAGATTGCCGCTTATCTGGCCCCGTGCAAAACGATTGTCTTTCTGGGTTCGTCCGGGGTTGGCAAATCAACCATTATCAACCATCTGATCGGGGCCGAGGTTCTGGCGACCAAGGGCCTGAGAAGTGATGACAAGGGTCGGCACACCACCACCCATCGGCAGCTGCTGCGACTTCCAGGCGGCGGGGTGGTTATTGATACCCCGGGGATGCGGGAACTCCATCTGGACAGTGCGGACTTGTCCCGGTCCTTTGAGGATATTGAAGGCTTGGCTGCGCAATGCCGCTTTGGGGATTGCAGCCACCTCGGTGAGCCGGGGTGTGCGGTAAAAGCGGCTGTAGAATCCGGCCACCTGTCTGAAAAGCGGCTGGAAAACTATCGCAAGCTGCAAAAGGAATTAGGTTATGAGGGGCTTAATTCCCGGCAGCTGGAGGCTGAAAAGATCAAAAAAATGTTTGGCAGTAAAGGCGAAATGAAACAGCTGATGCGTCATGCCAAGAATAAAAACAAACGCTAAAGAGTGGAGTGATTAGCGGCATGGTGGCAAAGATATGAAGATCCGGCACGCTTTTTCCGGAGTCGATGCCTTGCCGACTTTTCCGACCAATAACAAATAATTAGAACTAAGCGGGTGAATTCGAATTGACATCCAGGAGAGAGGGTTAGATGATTAAAAAAATTGACAATACTGATTTAGAAGTCGCAGTGAATCTGGCCAATCAAGTTTTTCACGAATTCATTGCCGAGGGTTACAGCGAAGAAGGTCGCCAGACCTTTACCAATTATCTGGACTTCAAGCTGGAAGAAATGACCGAGGATCTCGAAAGCGGTCATAAGATTCTCTGGGGTTTTTATGAGGAGGGCCGGATCGTCGGGGTGATTGGTACCCGGGATGAACTTCATATCTCACTGATGTTTGTCGACAAGGACTATCACCACCGGGGCATTGCCCGGGCGCTCTTTGACACGGTACTGGCCGAACTAAAAAGCCAGCACCCGGGAGACCCCTTTGTCCTGACCGTTAATTCGTCCCCCTATGCGGTGGCCGTTTACCACCGCTTTGGCTTTGTGGATATCGCCGGGGAACAGGAAAATAACGGCATCCGCTTTGTACCGATGAAGATGACAATTAATCAACACGAGTAACTGATCCGGTTAGGCAAAATGGCCGCGAAACACTCGCCAGAGAAATAATAAAAAGCGCTTTGATGATACGCATTGAGGATCATCAAAGCGCTTCTTTTGATTTGAAACCACAACTAAAAGAATAATTCTGGAAAAAAGTTTAGCAATTGCTGAAGTATATGTAATTGACAGAATTCCCGACAGATGGTAAGGTTTACAAAATAAGTTAAGTAATCAATATAAGTGGGAAAGAAAAGAATGAAAGAGAGGAAAAAATGAAAAAGAGAACAGCATCTGTTATCAGCATCCTGGCCATCCTAGTGGGCTTGGTAAGCCTTGGTGTCAGTCCCGTTATGGCCGAATCAAATTTGCCAACGACGCAAGCTAGTTCAACGACTGCCGCTATCGAAACAAGTGAAGCCATCGGGATAAGTTACCATACCCATGTCCAGAATATTGGCTGGGAAACACAATGGGCAAAAAACGGTGAAAGTGCCGGTACCGAGGGGTATGGATACCGGCTGGAAGGGATTGAAATTGAACTGACCGGCGATGTCCCGGACGGCGCCGCCATTGAATATCGAACCCACGTCCAGAATGTTGGCTGGGAGAATTTCTGGGCAATCAACGGTTCGACGGCCGGTACCCAGGGTCAGGGTCTACGGTTGGAGGGAATTCAAATCCAATTGATTGATCTGCCAGGCTATTCGGTGGAATACCGAACCCATGTCCAGAATCTCGGTTGGGAAAGCAAATGGGCTAAAAATGGCGAAATCGCCGGAACTCAGGGACAGGGACTACGGCTCGAAGGAATTCAGATCCGGCTGGTAAAGGATGCGGTATCGGTGGTGACCGATTTAACCGGGACGGCGGAAGTTTCGTCAACTGGCGGTGTGGTCAGTCTTTCTGACGGCGCAGCGGTGACGGTTCCGTCCGGGGCCTTAAGCCAAACCAGCAGTTTCCATTTCAGTCGACTTTCCGAAGGGAGTGGCGGGGAATCTTTTTATCAGCTCAATGGGGTTCCCGATGTCTGGCAGGGCAATTTTGAAGTGACCCTGCCGCTAAATACGCTACCGGCAAACACGGGCGATACCTATGTGGCAGTTTATCACAACAGCAGTTTTCAGCCGTCATCGGATAGCGGGGGAACCAACCGCCAGTTGATTAAAGCGGAGGTCGTCAACGGCCAGGCTAAAATTTTGTTACCGGTTATGAATACCGATATTGTCACGACTTTGGGTGATGAAGGCACCATTGAGACGGCGATACCCAATTATGTACTGCTCTTTTACGTCATGCCGGATGTCCGGACTGAAACGGTTGGCGGCTTTAATCTGACCGTTCCGGTATCGGTGGCCAAAGCCAATCCGCAGTTAATTGCGGAAATAAAAACGGCCCTAACCGAGACGGCCGCTTTCATTAAAAGCGAAACCGGGGTAAATCTGCCTTATACTGGGGGGCGGAATCCGTTGCCGGTAGATATATTTGATTTTAATTGTCTGATCGAACGTTATCTTGGCGGTCGCAGTGCCACAGCCTGGGGTTATCTGGAGGTATCCGGTTACACCCGGGCCAGTCAGTTGTCCAATGCCTGGATCAGCATTAACTCCGGTAAATTTAAAGACGCTGATGCGGCCCGGCAAATTCGGGCAACAGTCGCCCATGAGCTTTTCCACTACTACGAGCAATTGTATCTCCCAACTGATGGCCGCAATCAGAGCCTGTTGCAGGAAGCCTCAGCGGTATGGATGGAATTTGAAATGATGAAAAACTATCCTAATTTTTGGCCCAGTGTATTGGATCCGGAAAATGTCGGCTGGTTCGGTAAATATGGCTTACTGCGGGTCAGTAAAACCGCCTGTCATAATCAGGATGCCCACGCCTACGCCACCGCCCTTTATCTCAAATACATGAGTGAGAAGAACGGCACCCAGGCGATGGGTAAGCTCTGGCAAGCGGTTAAAACCGATGATGAGTTGTTTAAGGCACTCAGTGCGGGATTTAATGATATCAACTGGTATAATAACTGGCCGGATTTTGTCAAAAAACTGTTTTCCGGGGACTTGACCAAAGCGATGCCAGATACCACCTGGTCAATCCATACCAATGCGGTGATTGACTCGGGGAAAAGTTATAAGGTCGATGATCCCTACACCCAGATGAAATATCGGTTCAGCTCGGAAGTTTATGCGCTTTCGGCTCAGACGCATATGATTTTTCTGCGGTATAACACCAAAGGATTTGCCCCCAGTGAAAAGGCCAGTTTAAAAATAACCAACGGCAATAGTGCCGACGTGACGGTTTACCTGTTTAAAAAGAAAGACAACGGCGATGCCGAGTTGCTCGCTACTATCGACTCGGATACGCCATATGTGCTGGGCGATCTGCCTAGTGAAGGAATACAAACCCTGAGTCTGATAACGGCGACTAAATGGCAGCCAACTGCAGCGGGGATGAACGAAACTCGCACGGCAATCATTGATGCCGAAATCATTTTTGGTTCTGATACCAGTGCCTATGATGCCCTGGTGGCTTCGTTGCCGACAAATAATGACAGCCAGACCTATACCCGAAACAGCTGGGAAATGTATCAGGTTTATCTGGCTGGCTGTAATCTGAAGCTGACATCAGCTGACAGTCAGACCGCTATTGATGCGGAAGTTATCAAGCTCAAAGAAGCACTAAGCAAGCTGCAAAAAGGTGCCACTGCACCTGACGATTACGATTGTGGCTGGCAACCGGACTATGCCAACCTGATCAAGGAAGATCTGGATAGCAGTCTGGGTAATTATGGATACTACCATTATGATTCCGCCGGTCGGAAACATGGACTCTATCTCCTCTACTATGATCCGGAAATGACCAAGCCAAAATATGCCTGGGCTTATTATGAAAACAAGATTCATGGCATCGCCACCGCCTGGTATGAAAATGGCACCATCGGCGAGCGTATCGAGTATCAGTATGGGATGCAGCATGGTTTGACCAAAACCTGGTGGGAAAATGGTAACCGCTTATATGAAGGCAACTTCGACAATGAAGCTCGGATTGGCACCCATACCTACTGGTATGAAAATGGCTATAAGCGTGAAGAAACCGTCTATCTCAATGACTTGAAAAATGGCAGTTATGCCTACTGGTATGAAAATGGAACACTTCAGGAAAGCGGCACCTACAGCAATGATCAAAAGACCGGGGTTTGGACGCAGTGGCATGACAATGGGGTCAAAAAGGCTGAAGGCAACTATAGCAACAATCAAAAAACCGGAACCTGGACCTACTGGTATTCGGATGGTAGCCTGAGTCGTAGCGAAAATTATTAATTGATTCTGAGAAATGCCTCAAAAAAAGATACGTTGCCAAAAAACATTTGACAAAAGCGGCTAGATCGATTATGCTTTATTTAATTTAATACATCAATAAACCGTTGACGTGGAGATAACGGTGTATCGTGCAGTTACAGAGAGCGGGGAAGGCTGAGAGCCTCGCACAACGCAGAGCATCAAATGGACCACTGAGGGCGCAGTCAAAGGAAATAAAATTTTCCGAGTATTCTGCGACGTGACGCATACGTCAGTTGCGAGGGATATGTTAGTATCCTGCAGAGTGTACAGGGATTTTTCTCTGTAAATGAAGGTGGTACCGCGGGCAGAATTTTTGCGCTCGTCCTTGATTAATTTTTATTAATCAGGGGCGGGCGTTTTTTTATTACTTAAAAAGCGCATAAAATAGCAGAGACAAAACCAATGAACGAAAGGATACGATTATGATTAAACCATCGATGGAAGAGGCCAGAGGGTATTGCGGGGATTATCAGAGCATCCCGATCAGTCTGGAGCTATTTTCAGATATCAAGACACCGATTGAGGTGCTTAAAATTTTAAAAGCTACGGGCAAAATGTGTTATTTGCTGGAAAGTGTCGAGGGCGGCGAAAAATGGGGGCGGTATTCATTTCTCGGTTTTGACCCGACCCTGGCGGTGACCTGTCTGGATGGGGAAGTAGTTGTCAAAAATGGCAAGACAAAGGATACCCTGGCCGATGATCCCCGAACGGTGCTCCGGGAAATTCTGGCGGATTGGAAAAGCCCCAAACTAGATTTTCTGCCGGTCTTTACCGGCGGCTTTGTCGGTTATATTGCCTATGACTTTGTCAAATACACCGAAGCCAATCTGGTGCTGACCAATGAAAATACCGAAAACTTTGATGACCTCAATCTGATGCTCTTTGACAAGGTCATCGCCTATGATCATCTACGCCAGAAAATTGTGGTCATCGTCAATATTAAAACCGACAACTTTGAGAAAAACTATATCGACGGGGTGATTAAGCTCAAGGAAATTGAGGCGCTGATTAAAAACGGCAGCAGCACCGTGCCCTTCCGGGGGCAGGTAACTTCGGAGTACCGCTCACTTTTCACGAAAGACTATTATTGCGAGATGGTTAAAAAAACAAGAGAGCACATTTATCAGGGGGATATTTTTCAGGCGGTGATTTCCAACCGCCTGGAAGCTGATTTTTCCGGCGATCTCTTGTCGGCCTATCGGGTACTGCGGACCATCAATCCCTCGCCCTACATGTTTTATATCGACTTTGAAGGGATGCAGGTAGCCGGGGCGTCACCGGAAACCCTGGTATCGCTTAAAAACGGCCAGTTGTCGACCTTTCCGATTGCTGGTACCTGTCCCCGGGGCGCCACCCCGGCGGAAGATGAAGCTTTGATTGCCGAGCTTCTTAAAGATGAAAAAGAACTCAGTGAACACAACATGCTGGTCGATCTGGGCCGCAACGATCTAGGCAAGGTCAGTGAATTTGGCTCGGTTCAGGTGGAAACCTATCAGGAGGTGGTTCGCTATTCCCACGTCTCCCACATTTCCTCAACCGTTACCGGCACCCTGAAAGCGGGCCTGGATCAGCTGGATGCCCTGGGGGCCGTGCTTCCGGCGGGAACCCTGTCCGGAGCGCCGAAAAAACGGGCGATTGAAATTATCGATGCGTTAGAAGGTCAGAAGCGGGGTGTTTATGGTGGAGCCGTTGGTTATATCGACTTTTCCGGCAACATGGACATGTGCATTGCCATTCGGATGGCGGTTAAAAAGAACGACAGGGTTTATGTCTCCGCCGGGGCCGGCATCGTCGCTGACAGCATCCCCGAAAAAGAGTATAACGAATCACAAAACAAAGCCCGGGCGATGTTTGAAGCCCTGGAACGGGCTCAGGAGGTGGAATAATGATTTTACTGATTGACAATTACGACAGCTTTTCCTATAACCTGTATCAATATGTGGGGATGATCAATCCCGATATCCGGGTGATTAAAAATGATGAACTGAGTCTGGCTGAAATCGCCGCCCTGGCGCCGGATCACATCATCGTCTCACCGGGGCCGGGACGACCCGCTGATGCCGGGATCTGTGAAGAGGTCATCGAGTATTTCAAGGACAAAACCCCGATTCTGGGGGTCTGCCTGGGGCATCAGGCCATCTGCGAGGTCTTCGGTGGTACCGTTACCTATGCCAGCACCCTGATGCATGGGAAACAGAGCACCGTTCACATCGCCAACGGCAGCCCGATTTTTCGGGGGCTACCGCCGATTATTGCCGCCGGTCGCTATCACTCCCTCAGTGCTGAGCGGAGTACCCTGCCGGATGAGCTGCTGATTATCGCCGAGGATGACGAGGGCGAGGTCATGGCGGTGAAACACCGCAGTTATAATGTTTACGGGGTGCAGTTCCATCCCGAATCGATTCTTACCGAGGCCGGTCACCAGATGATTGAGAATTTTTTAAAGATTGGAGGCGAAATATGATTAAGTCAGCCATTTACGATATTGTCAACGGCAAAGACCTGTCTCTGGAGCGGACCCGGGAGGTTATGGATCAGATTATGAACGGGCAGGCTACCAACGCCCAGATCGCCTCGTTTCTGACGGCCATGCGGATGAAGGGGGAAACCATCGATGAGATTACCGCCTGCGCCATGGTCATGCGGGACAAGTGCACCAAGATTTTCCCCAAAACTGATGTGCTGGACATTGTCGGTACCGGCGGCGACGAGGTGTCCACCTTTAATATTTCCACAGTGTCCGCCCTGGTGATTGCCGCTGGTGGGGTGCCGGTGGCCAAACACGGTAACCGCAGTGTCTCCAGCAAATGCGGCTCGGCCGATCTGCTGGAAGCCCTGGGGGTGAACATTGAACTGTCGGCCGAAAAAAGCGCCGTGCTGCTGGACGAACTGGGGATCTGCTTTATGTTTGCCCCCACCTATCACGCCTCGATGAAATACGCCGGACCGGTGCGCAAGGAACTGGGCATCCGGACCATCTTTAATATTCTCGGCCCGCTGGCTAATCCCGCCGGGGCCAATATGCAGCTGCTGGGGGTCTATGACGAAAATCTGGTGGAGCCCCTGGCCAATGTGCTCAACAGGCTTAAGGTCAAGCGGGGGATGGTGGTTCACGGCCACGACGGTCTGGATGAGATTACCCTGACTAACACCACCACCATCTGCGAAATTGCTGATGGTAAGATCAACAGCTTCTTTATCACCCCGGAACAATTGGGTCTGAAGCGCTGTGAATTATCCGATTTGATTGGCGGCGAGAAAGAAGAAAATGCCGCCATTGCCCTGAGCATCCTAAACGGCGAAAAAGGGCCCAAACGGGATGTGGTGGTGCTCAACTCGGCCTTCTGTCTGTATATGTCTCACAACAATATCACCCTCCGGGATTGCGTCAAGATGGCACAGGATCTGATTGACTCCGGCAAGGCCAAGGCCAAGCTGGAGGCCTTTGTCAAGCGCAGCAATGCGCTGGCCATTGAGGTGCTGGCATGATCTTGGATCAGATTGTGGCGGCTACCGCCAAACGGGTGGCGGCGCTTAAAGAAACGACATCACTGGAAAACCTGAAAAGTCAGGTCAAACGGTCGGAAACGCCGTTTGCCTTTGAAAAAGCCCTGGCCAGACGCCGGGATGCCGGGACGATGGCTTTTATCTGCGAAGTGAAAAAAGCCTCGCCATCGAAGGGGGTGATTGCGGTTGATTTCCCATATGTCGAGATCGCCCGGGACTATCAGGCCGCCGGCGCCGATGCCATTTCGGTGCTCACCGAGCCGGACTTTTTTCAGGGGTCTAATGATTATCTGACGGCAATCAAGGCTCAGGTAAGCATCCCGGTGCTGCGCAAGGATTTTATCATCGACCCGATTCAGATTGTTGAAGCCCGCCAGATCGGTGCTGATGCGATTTTACTGATCTGCGCGATTCTGACCACCGAACAGATCCGGGAATACCTTGCCCTGGCCGATGAATTGGGTTTGTCAGCCCTGGTGGAAGCCCATGACGAAGCCGAAGTAGCCCAGGCCCTGGCTGCCGGGGCCCGGGTGATGGGGGTCAATAACCGCAACCTGAAGACTTTTGCGGTGGATTTAAACAACAGCATCCGACTCCGCCAGCTGGTGCCCCCGGAAATTTTGTTTGTGTCGGAAAGTGGGATACAAACCCCGGAAGACATGGTTAAACTGCGGGAAAATGGAACCAATGCGGTGCTGATTGGCGAAACCTTGATGCGAAGTGGGGATAAGCAGGCGGCGCTGGATCAGCTGCGGGGGTAGCGGCTGGCTGTGGTGCGGGCGAGGGTCTGACCCCTTGGTCATCACGGATCGCCTCTACGAATTGATGATAAACGGTGCTGTTTAAATAGTATCCACCAACGTGATGTCTTAGGTTGTAGGGGCGGACAGTGTCCGCCCGCAAGCGTGGATTTTATAATAAAGGTTGATCTTAATAATCAATAACTCTCGGGCGAATGCGATTCGCCCCTACGAACCAATGATCGGCAGCGTTGTTTAATAAATGCACAGATATGATGCATTAGATTGTAGAGGTGGATCGTACCCGCCCGGCACGTGAAATTTATGCTAAACATTTATTATAAAAACAGCTGCGGATGTAATAAAGAACGAGGAGGTTACCATGACAAAAATAAAAATCTGCGGCTTATCCCGCCTGGCAGACATTGCCGCGGTGAACGCCGCCCGGCCGGATTATATTGGCTTTGTCTTTGCCAAAAGTAAGCGCCAGGTCAATTTCGAAACGGCCCGGGCCTTAAAGCAGGCCCTGGACCCCGGCATTGCCGCGGTGGGGGTTTTTGTCAACCATCCGGTGGCCGAGATCAGCGCCCTGGCCGGGGCCGGCATCATTGACCTGATCCAGCTCCATGGCGATGAGGACGAGGCCACCGTCCGGCTGCTGCAGGCCCAAACCGGTTTGCCGGTGATCCGGGCCTTCCGGATCAAGAGCCCGGCCGACATTAAGGAAACTACCGCCGACTACCGCCTCTTTGACACCTACGACCCCAAGCAATACGGCGGTTCCGGAGCCGTCTTCAACTGGGATCTGCTGGCCGGTGTCAGCGGCGACTTTTTTCTGGCCGGGGGCCTCAACAGCAACAACATCGTCGCCGCCATCAACCAGGTGGGCCCCTATTGTATCGATATCAGTAGCGGCGTCGAAACCGATGGGGTCAAAGACCGGGACAAGATTATTGAGATTGTGGAAATGATCAGGACGATTAACCGTTAATAAATGATCCAAATAAAAGCCCTAACCCAGAGCATTATTCCGTAGGAGCGGTCATTGACCGCCCGGAACGTTGATTTAATGCCAAACGTTAATCTAAAAATCAACAGCGTTCGGGCGAATGCGAATCGCCCCTACAAAACGTGATTGACGGCGCTGTTTATAATGCACGGAGACATGATACAAAAAGGAGAAAGAAAATGAGTAAAGGAAAATATGGGATCCACGGGGGTCAGTACACCCCCGAAACCCTGATGAATGCCATAATTGAAGTGGAAAAAGCCTATGAACACTATAAAAATGATCCGGCCTTTCAGGATGAGTTAACCGAGCTGTTAAACGAATACGCCGGTCGCCCTTCGCGGCTGTATTTTGCCAAAAAAATGACTGCCGATCTGGGCGGTGCCAAGATCTATCTCAAGCGGGAAGATTTAAACCATACCGGGTCGCATAAGATCAACAACGTCCTGGGGCAGGCCCTGCTGGCCAAGAAAATGGGAAAAACCCGGCTGATTGCCGAAACCGGGGCTGGTCAGCATGGGGTCGCCACCGCCACCGCTGCGGCACTGATGGGTTTTGAATGCGAGATCTTTATGGGTAAGGAAGACACCGACCGTCAGGCCCTCAACGTTTTCCGGATGCGACTGCTGGGGGCCACGGTACATGTCGTTACCTCCGGCACCATGACCTTAAAGGACGCCGTCAACGAAACCTTCCGGGAATGGACTACCCGGGTGGACGACACCCACTATGTTCTCGGTTCGGTAATGGGACCCCATCCCTTCCCGGAAATGGTTCGGGATTTTCAAAGTGTCATCAGCAAAGAAGCCCGGGAGCAGATTCTTAAAAAAGAAGGTAAACTGCCAGATGCCGTTATCGCCTGTGTCGGCGGTGGCAGCAATGCCATGGGGGCTTTCTACAATTTTATTCCCGATGAATCCGTCCGATTAATCGGCTGTGAAGCCGCCGGTAAAGGGGTGGAAACAGAGGAACACGCAGCCACTATCGCCCGGGGTAGCCTGGGGATCTTCCACGGCATGAAGTCCTATTTCTGTCAGGATGAATACGGCCAGATTGCCCCGGTGTATTCCATCTCCGCCGGTTTGGACTATCCCGGCATTGGCCCGGAACATGCCCATCTTCACGACAGCAAACGGGCCGAGTATGTGCCGATCACCGATGATGAGGCTGTTGCGGCCTTTTTCTACCTGTCCCGGACCGAGGGAATAATTCCGGCCATTGAATCGGCCCATGCCATTGCTTATGCCATGGTGCTGGCGCCGACGATGAGTAAAGACCAGATCATCATCGTCAATGTGTCTGGTCGGGGCGACAAGGATGTGGCAGCGATTGCCCGTTACAAGGGGGAAAATATCTATGAGTAAGCTAAATAATTTAAAAACCAATAAAATATCCCGGATCTTTGCCGATCAGAAAGCCTTTATCGCTTTTCTGACTGCGGGCGATCCCAGTCTCGATAAAACCGAAGAATTTATTCTGGCCATGGCGGATGCCGGGGCCGATCTAATTGAAATCGGGATTCCTTTTTCGGATCCCATCGCCGAAGGGCCGGTGATTGAAGCCGCCAATGAACGGGCTCTGCGGGTCGGTACCACCACTGATAAGATTTTTGCCATGGTTAAACGGATCCGGGCGAAAACCGCCATCCCGCTGGTCTTTTTAACCTATATGAACCCGATTTTTGTATATGGTGGGGAACGCTTTTTTGCCACCTGCGAGGAAGTGGGGATCAATGGGGTGATCATTCCCGATCTGCCCTTTGAGGAAAAGGGTGAGATCCTGGAGCTTGCCGGTAGCCATGGCCTGGATCTGATTACCCTGATTGCCCCGACCTCCCAGGATCGCATTCAGATGCTGGCCAGTGAAGCAACCGGCTTTATCTATCTGGTCTCATCGCTGGGGGTTACCGGGGTCCGCAGCGAGATCAAAACCGATCTGGCCGCCATCATCAGCGATATCCGGGCGGTGACCGAGACGCCGGTGGCAGTAGGCTTTGGGATCGCCACCCCGGAACAGGCGATGACGATTTCTAAGCTTGCCGATGGCGTCATTGTCGGCAGCGCCATTGTCCGCATCATCGCCGAGCACGGCCCCGCCGCCACCCCAGTCCTGAGTGACTACGTTCGTACGATGAAGGCGGCGCTGGTTTAGGGCGTGGTTCAGTGTTTTATCGGAGCGCTTTAATCGTGGTTTGGTTTGACGAAAGCGCTTAAAATTTACAAAAGATTAACACAAATTGGATATTATTTTCCCCAACCATCTTGACGGATCGAATTTTTGCAGATTTAACGTGCTATTTTTCAGGAATCACTCAACATTGGCCAAAATAAATCAGTTGATATCGTTTTTTTTACCTGCCAAATGGGTAGAAACGTGTTATAGTATGGTTTAGAGTACTAATAATGTTTATAGGAGGAAGTCTTATGAAAAAATTTATTAACGATGTCGAAAATGTGGAAAATGAAATGCTGGAAGGTATCGTTCTGGCCCACCCTGAATATGTAGCCCGTCTGGAAGGTTTTGACGTGCTGGTTCGGGCTGACAAAAAAGTCGGCAAGGTCGCTTTAGTCAGCGGTGGTGGCAGCGGCCACGAACCATCTCACGGCGGATTTGTCGGCACGGGGATGCTTGACGGCGCTGTAGCCGGTTCGGTATTCACTTCTCCCACACCTGATCAGGTATTTGAAGCGATCAAAGCGGTTGATGCCGGTGAAGGGGTATTATTAGTTATCAAGAATTACACCGGGGATATTATGAACTTCGAAATGGCCGCTGAACTGGCCGAAGCTGAAGGCATCAAGGTTGCCAACGTGGTTACCAATGATGATGTTGCCGTTGAAGATAGTCTATACACCACTGGCCGTCGGGGCGTGGCCGGTACCGTGTTTGTTCATAAAATTGCCGGTGCCAAAGCTGAAACCGGTGCCAGCCTGGATGACGTTAAAGCCGTGGCCCAAAAGGTTATTGCTAATGTCCGCACCATGGGCGTTGCGTTAAAACCGTGTACCGTACCAGCTGCTGGAAAACCGGGCTTTGAGCTGACCGAAGAAGAAATGGAACTGGGTATCGGGATTCACGGCGAACCGGGAACCGAACGTAAACCGATTCAGACCGCTGACGAAATCGTTGATTACCTGATGGAACGGATCTTAAAAGATATGGCTCCCGCCGCTGGTGACGAAGTGGCCGTGATGATCAATGGTGCTGGCGCAACCCCACCAATGGAACTGTATATCTTAAACCGTCGGGTTCAGCAGATTCTGGCTGACAAAGGCATTAAAGTCTTTAAAACCTTCGTTGGTGATTACATGACTTCCATCGATATGGCTGGGGCTTCCATCACACTGTTAAAACTGGATGCTGAACTTAAAGACCTGTTACTGGCCAAGGCTGATACCATCGGCTTTAAAATGTACTAAAATTTCGCAATACTAATTGGTTAGCACTTCGCTGGCGTACCGACCAATTGTTAATCTGTTGTACGCTGCGGAATCGGACAGGCTACGCCGTGTCCGCTCCGATGCGTACAACATGATGTAACAATTGTCGGTACTTAGTTTGGTTGTTAACATAAAGGCTTTTAGAGAACTAAATGAGAAGAACATAGAAACGAGGAAAATACATGGCAACAAAGGCAGAAGTGCTGGATTTTATCCGGATTTATGCGGATAAGATGGCTGAACATCGACAAGAATTGACCGATTATGACCAGGCCATTGGTGATGGAGATCATGGTATTAACATGAGCCGAGGCTTTAAGGCGGTCATCGAAAAATTACCAACAGTTGAAGAGAAAAATATCGACGATATTTTAAAAGCAGTGGGGATGACCCTGGTATCCACCGTTGGCGGGGCTTCCGGTCCACTTTATGGTACCGCATTTATGAAAGCCGGAGCGGCTGTTAAAGGTAAAGAAGAATTATCCAACGAGGATATTCTGCTGGCTCTGGATGAAGCAGTGGGCGGTATCCAGTTTCGGGGTAAAGCAGTCGAAGGTGAAAAAACCATTCTCGACAGCATGATTCCCGCCATCAACGCCATTAAAGCCAGTCTGGCGGATGGCCAAACCATGGCTGAGGCTCTGGTGGCTGGTGAAACCGCTGCCTGGAACGGGGTCGAGTATACCAAAACAATCATTGCCACCAAAGGCCGGGCCTCTTATCTGGGCGAACGCAGCATCGGCCATCAGGATCCCGGGGCAACCTCGATGGCCTATGCCTTTCAGGCCATCAACGAAGTGGCGCAAAAGGCAGGTAACTAAAAGTGGTTGGAATCGTAGTTGTTTCGCATAGTCAGAAGGTAGCTGAAGGGGCCGTGGAACTGGCCCGGCAAATGGCGCCGGAAGCCCGAATTGCCGCCGCTGGCGGGATGGAAGATGGCAGCATCGGCACCGATGTCTCCAAAATTCTAGCCGCCATCGAGACCGTTGAAGAAGGCGATGGCGTGGTGATTCTGGTGGATCTGGGCAGTGCTGTGATGAGTTCGGAAATGGCCATGGAAATGCTTAGTGACAGCAGCCAGGTCAAGATCATCGATGCTCCGATTGTCGAAGGCACCATCTTTGGTTCAGTGGAAGCATCCATCGGCTCCTCCTTTGAAGAAGTCGTCGAGGTGCTGGCCGGGGCCAAAGCGTATAAAAAATTTTAACCGATCATCGTTCAAAACACCTCGGCTTGCCGGGGTGTTTTTTTGAAGAATTGCCGGTGATTTTACGAAAAATTGATGAAATGTGCGGGGATCTGTGGTATAATACAAAAAAATCATGCGATCATTTTCAGGTGCCGAATCAGGGGGTCTGAGAAAATTGCCGGGAAAGGGGAATCAGGATGGATCCAATAATTATTAACGCCGCTGCGCCACAGGCTGCTGCCAGTTCGCTAGCCAAGAAAGTTGAAACAGTAACCGTTAAGCCCACCGCTGACAGTGTCAACCCCCAGCAGGCCGCCAACGAGGCTAATTCCTACTACAAGTTTGACAGCATGGAGCTGAGCCGTGAATATGTCGGTTACCGGATGAAAAGCGAGAACAGCAACATAAACAGTGATACCGACCAGGAGACTTCCACCATTGATCAGAAGCTCAAGCGCATCCCCGGCGATGACGACGACACCCGCGAGGAGAAAGACGCCCGCCGCCAGGCTGCCAAAGCCGAGCAGACCGAGGACGAGGCCGTTGCCAGCAATCAGTTGGGCAGCTACACCAATTCGGAGCTGAAGGGTCTGGTTTTAGCTGGTAAGATTACCATGGCCACCTATAATGCCGAAATCAAGAATCGCCAGGAGAAAGCGGTTGCAGCGTCATCCCAGGCGGCCGACCTGACGGCATCTGTACTGCCGACCCCGCCATCACCACAGCAGCAAACTCAGCAGCTGCAGAACCTGGCTGCCGGTCAGCTCCGCCGTAAGGGCACTAACAGTATTTTTTAATGCTTGCATTTTTGATGCTTAGATAGACAAGCATAAACCTGAAAAGAAGCACCGGGCCGGATCTCTATCATCCGGTGAACGCTTCTTTTTTTTATGCCTGTTTCCGAAGTGTGATGACTTTTTACTGTTTCATTTTTCGACCATTCGTGGTATATTATTTTTGTTGCGCTATTTTTGTTAGATACCATAAGGATGTGAACCATGAATTTTTCCAATTTAGGGGTAGCCATTCTGCTGACGGTGTTGGCTGGTTTATCCACCGGCATCGGCGGGCTGATTGTGCTGCTTTTTGAAAAAACCAATACCAAACTTTTATCCATCGCTCTGGGGTTTTCGGCCGGGGTGATGATTTATGTCTCCTTTGTGGAGCTGTTTTTTGAGTCCCGGCGGCTACTGATTGCCAATCTGGGTGCGGAGGCCGGGGTCTGGGTCAACGTCATCGCTTTTTTCGGGGGCATGCTGCTGATTGCCATTATCGATAAGCTGGTGCCGTCCTATGAAAATCCCCACGAAACCCACATGCTGGAAGAAACGGCATCCTGTCCGGTGGATGGCAGCCAGAAACTATTGCGGACCGGGATTTTTACGGCAGTAATCATCGCCATCCATAATTTTCCCGAAGGGATGGCCACCTTTGTCTCAACCATCCAGCAGCCTTCCCTGGGTTTGGCCATTGCCATTGCGGTGGCGATTCACAATATTCCCGAGGGGATGTCAGTGGCGATTCCGGTTTTTGTGCCACCGGATCCCGCAAAAAGGCCCTCGGCTGGTCGCTGTTTTCGGGCATGGCCGAGCCAGTCGGGGCGATTGCCGCCTATTTTATTTTGCTGCCCTTTTTTGAATGATACCGTCTTTGGAATTCTCTTTGCCGGGATCGCCGGGATCATGGTCTTTATCTCGCTGGACGAGCTGCTGCCCACCGCCCGGGAATACGGCGAACACCACCTCTCCATCTACGGCCTGATTGCCGGGATGATGATCATGGCCCTGAGTCTGATTGTGCTGATGTAAAAAAAACGCCACATTAAATGGGCGGTTGAGGTTGTTGTAAATCTACCGTACCGACCAATTGTTAATCTGTTGTACGCTGCGGAATCGGACAGGCTTTGCCGTGTCCGCTCCGATGCGGACAACATGATCTAACTATTGTCGGTACTGGGTTTTCTTTTTTGTCAGTTTATACCTTCCAGTGTTGGGAGTTTTTTTTTGGCTATTTTTTGTGGGCTTTTAAGTAGTTGGCGACCCGTTCTTCGGCGTTGGCCTGGATATTGTAGTAATAGAAGGGGTAGTCGTAGCTATGGAAGACGCCTCGGCCAAAGGCGGCGCTGCCGGGAGCGTAGGTGTCCACATCGACGGTGCTGCAGATCAGTACGCCTTTTTCCAGGCTGACCTGTGCATCGGCAAAATTCATTACCTTGACATTGCTGCCGTCGGGATTTTTAGCCACGGTGCCATCGGCATTGATCTGCAGTGAACCGAGGTTGGCACTGGCTGGTGCCAGGGTTTCATCGGTCGTCCAGTTAAGGGGGTTGATGACATGGGCGGTGGGCAGCACCACAAAATCGGTGCCTTCAATGGTGGGGGCCTGGGTGTTGTAGGAAATGATCACCCCGGTATCCCCGGAGCCGGTGGCAAACTTAAGGTTGGGATTATCGGCCAGATAGTCGTCGGTGATGGAATAACCAATAATATAGGCTGCCACCATCTGCTTCTGAGCCTCGGGATGCGCCTTCATGTAGTTCGACAGCAGATAGATCATCACGTTGGAGCCCTGGGAATGGCTGGCCAGAATAAAGGGGCGGCCGTTGTTGTAGTGCTCCATGTAATAGTCAAAGGCGGCGGTGGCATCGGTTAAGGTGGTCCCTTTTAAGACATCCTGCTGTTCGTCGTAGGACATGTTGGCGGTGGCGGATGGATCGAACTGCCGGTAATAGGGGGCATAGATATTGGCCGATGTTTCAAAGGCGGTGGCCTGACGGGCATAAGCCAGATTGGCATTGGTGATCATGACCGGGTCATCGACGGTGCTGACAATCGGGGCATCGGCATTGGCTCTGGCCCAGGCGGTGGGGTAGAGATAGAAGACATCGACATCCTTGTCAAGGGCGGTGGGTAGGGCAAGCCAGTGGGCGCTGTCACTATAGTCGGTGGGCACAATGGCATCCGACGTTTCGGTCTGGGGAGCTTTGTCCTGGGCAGCGGTGCAACCGCAAAGAATCAGGGCCAGCAGAGAAACCATCAGGGAAATCCATTTTCTTCTTTTCATGAGGTGCTCCTTCAATAAAATTAGGTTATTTGATCTCGGGGCGGGTAAGGCATGAATCGGCTGGTTTAAAGGCCTGCAATTGGGCCTTTATCAGACAGCTCTTGTGATACTTCCAGTATAACAGAATCTGCCGGATTGGGACAGTGGCTTTGGGTCTGATTGACAGAAAGAATTAAAAAATACGCCATTTAAAAAGAAATCTACGCCTTTTTGAGAATCGACTCTGTGATATGATTAAACCATTAATGGATTCGATGTAAAAAAATAAAATGGAGAAAAGAAAATGAAGAAGAAATTAGTATACTGGTGTGTCTGCTGGGCACTGATTTTTCTGGCGGTGCCGCTGTCAGCTACAGCGACGGAACTGCCGGTAGGGGTTGCCTACCGGGGGCATATTCAGGATCGGGGGGACTATCCGCGTGACGGCAGTTGGGTGGACAGCCCTGAAATCATTGGAACCACTGGTCAGAGCAAGCGGATTGAGGGGTTTGAAATCAAACTCAATGAGGATCTGCCCATGGAGATGTCGATCCGCTATAATGTCCATGTTCAGAACAGGGGCTGGCTCTATGACGAGAATGACCCGACGGACTGGCCTCGGGATGGTGTCTATGCCGGAACCCGGGGCGAAAGCTTGCGGATTGAAGCGGTTAAAATTGTGCTGACTGACAGCGCCGGAAAACCGGTGCCGGGGTACAGTGTCCAGTATCGGGGCCATGTTCAGAACCTTGGCGATCAGCCACAGGCGGCCGATATCTGGCTGGCTGATGGCGCTCAGCTGGGTACCGTGGGGAGCTCCCTGCGGCTGGAAGCGCTGCTGGTGCGGGTGGTTAAGAATAATGCCGACTTGACGGCTTACAATGCCCTGGTGGCAAAGGTAGATAAGCTCAACGAAGCCGATTTTACGGCCCCGTCCTGGACAGCTCTGCAAATGGCATTAAAAGAGCATGCGGTTACGGCCGACCGGACACAAGCAGAGGTGGATGCAGCCGTAGCAATGATCCAGGCGGCTTATGAGGGGCTTACGAAGAAAACCGGACCGACAGTCTATGACAAAGCGGGTACCTATGGCCCGGCTTCCGGCTCCCAGACCATTGATGGCGATGTGAGGATCGCAGCTGATGGGGTGATCCTGCAGAATCTGACCATCACCGGGGATATGTTAATCAGTGAGGCCGTCGGAAATGGCACCGTAACCCTGAACAATGTGACGGTGGATGGAGACACTCTTGTTCGGGGCGGCGGAGCCAACAGTATTCATATTAATGGCGGCCGTTACAGCCGCATTGTAATGGAGAAAACCGCCAGCGGTGCGGTGCGGATTGTGGCCACGGGCGTGGATGGTCTGGATGTGATCATTGCTGAAGATGCCAGTGGCGAGACGATTATTTTAGAAGGTGCCTTTGACAGCGTGGAGATTAACGCCCCCAACATGACCGTCACCACCCAGGGCAATACCACCACCATCGGTAAGATGACGGTAGGGGAAACCGGTGGCAGCAGCACCGTGACTCTGAATCCCGGGACCACGGTCAGTGAACTGGTGCTTGATGGCAAAGCTGCCATCAAAGGCCAGGGCAATGTGGTTAAAGCCGAAGTCAAGGCCGATGGTGCGGTGTTTGATAAGAAACCGGCCAGCTACACGGTGGCGCCGGGGGTGGTGATTCCGCCGGTGTTTCCGACGCCCAGTGATGGCGGTGGGGGCTATAACTCGCCAGCACCGGTGGCCGTGACTGGGGTCAGCCTGGATCAGGCGAACCTTTCGTTGGGGGTATCCAGAACGGCACAGCTAAACGCCACGGTGTTACCAAACAATGCTGCCAATAAAACAGTAACCTGGACATCCAGTGATGATACCATTGCCACCGTGGATGCCACCGGGAAGGTCACCGGAAAGAAAGAAGGGCAGGCCGCCATCACGGTTAAGACCGATGACGGCAACAAAACCGCCAGCTGCAAGGTAACCGTGACGACCAGCTTTGAGGTGACTCAAATCGCTGACGGAACCGCTGTGATCACCGGGATGAACGGCAGTAGCAAGGTTATCCTTATTCCCGAAACCATTGACGGGGTAACCGTTTCGGGGATCGGTGACCAGGCTTTTTATAATAGCGACATGACCAGTGTGACAATCCCCCGAACCGTTAAAACAATCGGTTCTATGGCATTTTATGATTGTCTTGATCTGACAACCGTGACCTTTGCGGCGGATTCAAGCCTTACCGCTATTGGTGCCGCTGCCTTTGTCGGTATTGGGGCGATGAACCTGACCTTACCGGCAAGCCTTAACACCATTGGTGATCGGGCTTTCTTAGGTTGCTCGTTGCTTGAGTCCATTTCGATTTCCGGCGGGGTCACCGCTATTCCTCTGGAGGCCTTTTCCGAGTGTCGTGCTTTAACAACAGTGACCTTACCATCGGGGCTAACCGCCATCGGGATGGGTGCCTTTAACAATTGTACCAAGTTGACAACGGTCACCATCCCTAAAGGGGTCAATACGATTAGCAGTGGCGCCTTTGGGTATGAAGGGGGCAAAGAACCGAGCAGTCGCAGCTATACCTTCCGGGGCAATGCGCCGACCACACTGGGGGCCGGAGCGATCCCGACAACACCAAAACCGACGATCTGCTATTATGCAAATTGCTCCGGGTTTAATGCCGGCGATTGGAGTGGGTGTACTAAGGAATTTATTTTAACAACTCCGATCCAGACCGGCCTGGAAATAGCAAATTCTGGCAGCCCATCCGTTACGGTTAACTGGAACACCGTCGCTGGCGCCACTGATTATGAGGTTTTATACGGTGATACCTCGGGTAGTTATCCAACAACGGCGATCATAACTGCTGATCTGACGGCAACAATCACCGGTTTGGACAGTACCAAGACCTACTATTTTGTGATCAAAGCCAGGGATGCTGACGGCGAATCACTGTTGTCCAATGAGATGACGGCGGATATGAGTGTGGCTGTCATCGACCCGGCGAATATCGATGCAAATGGCGTGATCACTGCCTATACCGGCCCCGGCGGGGCGGTGGTGATTCCGGAAAAAGTCGGCGGTAAAACCATCACCGGGATTGGCGATAATGCCTTTAAAGGCCAAACCAACGTGACGGCAGTAACGATTCCCCAAACGGTGACCAGTATTGGGGTGAGCGCCTTTGAAGGCTGCAACAAGATGACGACACTGAGCTTTACGGGCAGCCCGACGCTGGTGTCCATTGGCGACAAAGCCTTTCAGGGCTGTAAGATACTGGAAAGTGTCAGTCTCCCCAGCAGTGTTAAGACGATTGGTGCATATGGATTTTTGCAGTGTTTCGCCCTGAAAGATTTAAATTTGGGGAGCGTTGAGACCATTGGCGAAAAGGCCTTTAGTCAATGTAATAGTTTAGCAAGTCTGACGATTCCCAATTCGGTTAAAGTGATTAATAGCAGTGTTTTTGCAGACTGTACTGGCTTAAAAACAGTGATCTTTTTAGGGGGCGAAAATGCGCAGACTCTCAATGGCTGGGTCTTTTCGGGATGTACGGCCCTGGAGTCTGTGACCTTTGCGGCTGACTCTAAAGCGGTCTTTAATGCATGGGGGCTGTTCAACGGCTGCAGCAAGCTAAACAACGTGACCCTGCCGCCAGGATTGACTAAGATTCCCGGCTATACCTTTCAAGCCTGTACCGCCCTGACCAGTCTGAGGATTCCCGAAACGGTCACCACCATTGAGGTGAGTGCCTTTAGCGGCTGTCCAGCTAATCTGGTGCTGCGTTTTGATGGCAATGCCCCGGGCTCGGTTGACAGCACAGCCTTTCCTGACGGGACGACCTTTGCATACTGGGAAGATAAAACCGGCTTTACGGGCGCCCCCTGGACAAATAGTAAGTATCATTTAGTGCTGCGCAATATCAGCCTGAACCAGACCGATGTGACCATCAATACGGCCAGCTTCAGTTTTGATGCTCAGGATGAAGCGACTGAGGTGAAACTGCAGAAGAAGATCCACACAGATAGCGCCTGGACCGACGCAACAACTGAAGCGCTTACCAGCGCCTCAACGACCGCCATCGCCACCGGGCTAACCCCCGGCACCAGCTACGATTTCCGGCTGCTGGTCACCGGCGGTGATAATGACGGGCCATCACGGGTGGTCAATCTGAACACCCTAGTGGCGGTGACTGAGATCACTCTGGATAAAACGACCCTGGATCTGAGTCAAAACAGCAGCGACACCTTAACGGCGACCGTGACACCGGATAATGCAATTAACAAAAACCTCAATTGGACAACCAGCGATGCTAACATTGCCACGGTTGATGGTAACGGTCTGGTGATGGCGAAAAAGCCTGGAACTGCGGAAATTACCGCCACCGCCGCCGATGGCGGAGGTGCTTACGCTTCCTGTACGGTAACGGTGCTGCCTTATTCATTCACGGTAACCGACGGAAAGGTGACCATTACCGGATACCTGGGGAGTGCAGCTACTGTTTCGATCCCCGAGACGATAGGCGGGAAACCGGTGGTGGCCATTGGTAAACAGGCATTTTACTTTAATCAAACCCTGACCGAAGTGACCATCCCCGCGAGTGTTACCAGTATTGGGGAAGCGGCTTTTCATATGTGTCATAATTTGACAACCGTTGATTTTTCACCCG
Organism: Acetobacterium wieringae; assembly: GCF_023700225.1. NCBI lineage: Bacteria > Bacillati > Bacillota > Clostridia > Eubacteriales > Eubacteriaceae > Acetobacterium > Acetobacterium wieringae. The sequence goes on along the minus strand of NZ_CP097897.1, from coordinate 1,950,487 downwards.
GTTCACAGTTAATCAGCATTGATTTAGATGGTTTTTCCGAATGCCCACTAACCAGCCTGATGCTGCCGAGTCAGTTGCAAATCATCAGTAATTACAGCTTCTATCATAACCACCTAAGTGGCAGTCTGACGATTCCGGCGACGGTAACCTATATCGGTGATAATGCCTTTGAAGGAAAAATGAATGGGGCAACCCATCTGTCAAGCCTGGAAACCCTGACCATTCAGAGCACCGGAGGCGTTAATATTCGGCCGTCAGCCTTTAAATTCCAGCCTCTGACCACCATCACCTTACCAGACGGGGTGTCGATTGGTGGGGATCCCGCAACCATGGGCACCAATGGCACCGGGTTTCTGGCAGCATATCTAGCTGGCGGTGCTGGCATCTATCAGTATGATTCAGGATCAGCGGCTTGGTCTAAATAGTATTCTCCTAAAAAATTCCCCCGCCCCAGCTATTGCCGGGACGGGGGAGAATGGCGGCCTTTTGGCCGCTATTTTTGGGCGGATTTTTGGTTAAATGAAAACCGGGCGGGCTCTGTTTAAATCAGGGTCTCCACCTCCACCAGCAGATCGGTGCGGGTATAGGGGATGATCAGTTCAACCCGGCCGACGGCGCCGGGGGCGACCTCGTAGGGGTTAAAGAAGACGCAGACCCCGGTGGTAGTGAGGTAGTAGGGGGAGTTGGTCCCCAGCTTGCCAGCAATGGCGGTCAGGTCAATGTCGCTGTAGTTGGGGTCGGTATTTTTAAGCTGCTGGAATTCGGCGGTCAGTTTGGTGCTGATCTGGCTATCGGGGATTGCCAGCAGATCCCCCAGCAGCAGTTCATCCCCGGTTCTGGTGCCAAAGCTGTGGGCGGTGATCTCGCTGTTGCCATGGGCGCCGCCGCTATAGCGATACTGTTCCTGGGTCACTGAGATGATATTGTTATTGTTATAGGTAATCGCTGCGGTGACGTTGTTTTCGTATTTTCCAGCCGCAGGGACTGGCCCGAGGTGCCGCTTGTCTGGCCGGCGCTTTTTCAGTCCTGCCAGCCGATATTCTGGACATGGGTGCGATAGTTGGCAGTGGGCAGCACCGTTTCGGTGCCGATGGTTTCAGCCAGAATGCTCTGGGGCAGTGTCAGCACCATCAGGATTGTCACCAACATGACCGCAAGCCGGTACAATTTGTTTTTCATTTTGTTAACCTCGCTTTCATCGGTTTGTCTTGATACCGGTTTGGTGATTCGGGCGATTAATAATGACCACAGGTCAGACTCTCGCCCAGATGAACTTCAAAAACTAATCCAGTACCGACAATTGTTACATCATGTTGTGACCTAGGGGTCAGACCCTACGCATCGGAGCGGACACGGCGTAACCTGTCCGATTCCGTAGCGAACAACAGATTAACAATTGGTCGGTACGGTATTGTGCGCCGGCCTCAGCCCGGTCAGTGGTCAATTGGCTACCTGATAAGGCGGTTGCTCGGCGGAGTCAACACTAAAGTAGGTGCCCTTGGGGGCGACCTCGATCTGGATCGCTTCGAGGCGGTAGCCGTAGCCGGAGGTACCAGCCATTTCGCCGTTTTTACCCCAGCCCATCCAGCCGAAGTTCTGGCAATGGACCCGGTAATAGACATCAAACTGGTCGGCGTCGGCGCCGACTAACTGAATTTCAATGGCTTCCAGCCGCAGACCCATGCCGGAGGTGCCACTGACTTCTTTGTCGTAGTGCCAGGGGGCCCAGCCGATGTTCTGGATATGGGTGCGATAGGCGACGCCCAGGTCGTAGCCGGATTGGACCAACTGAATCTGGATCGCTTCGAGGCGCAGACCCATGCCGGAGGTGCCGGAGACTTCGCCGTTTTTGCAGTCATACTGCCAGCCCACGTTCTGAATATGGGTGCGGTAATAGACATCTACGTCGGAAGTTGCGGCACCTTTTACAGTAATCGTGTAGCTGGTGGTCTGGCCGCCGACGGCAATGGTCAGGGTTTTGGTGCCGGTGGTGGATGAATCAAAGCCGCTGACATTGGCGGCCGTCACCGTTTCGGTCCGGGTGGAACCATCGCTGTAGCTGCCGGTGACCACCAGACCGGAAAGATCCAGGGACTCACCCAGCTGATAGACCAGCTTATTGGCTGGGGTGGTAATGGCAATGCCGGTTAAGGTGACGGCGCTCTGGCCGCCGGTAAAGGCCTTGATACAGACATTGTCGCCATCATTGGCGCCGGTGTCATACCAGTTGCCATTGAGGTCATAGCTGATAAAGCTTTCCCCGGCATTGGCTCTGGCCTGGCTGGTATAATTGGAAATGACCGTTTCCATCGGAATCGGCGAACTGGTCTGGGGACTTACGTACTTGATCACCACCGCAAATTTCTGGTTGGCGGTCAGTCCCACTGGGGTATTGAGTTTTGCGGTGTAATAGCCATCTTGGGCAAAGGTGACAGTCTGGGTGGCCCGCAACTGACCGCTGCTGGGGTTGCTGGCGGCAACGTCGGTATAGATCCGGATTTCGGCAGTGGTATTGGGGCCAGCCGAATAGGTGGAAATGGCGGTCAGGTTTTCACTGGCGGCGGCGGTAAAGATATTGGCTCCCCAGGCTGACCCGTCGGGGGTGTTGTAGCCCTGGGATGCCGTTCTACCCAGGGGATCATACTGGTAGATGCGGTTGTAATTTGTGGTGGCTTCGGCATTGTTAAAGGCAGCTAAGGAATTGGTGGCATAGGTGTCGTAGTAGGAGAGATAGAAATAGCCCCCATCACCCCAATCGCTGCCCCAGCTGTTCTTGATGATCCAGGCGCCTTTTCCCGGCGGTGGGGTGGCAAAATTGCTGCGGTCGTAGTTGTCATCCCAGCCGACCACCAGCACGGCGTGATCGGTACCGGCTGAGCCGTTGTAGTAGAGGGCTGAGGTGTTTTGGTTAAAGTAACTGGGGTTATCCACAGCGCTGGCGTAAAGGGAGGTAAAGACAGCGCCGCCATCCATCAGCGCCTGCTTTAAAGCGGTAGCTGATTTGGGCAGAAACTCAGCCTGCTGGATGTGATAAATGGGAGCCAGACCGGTTTGGCCGGTGGGGTAGGGGTCGCTGCTTTCACTGACGGGACCGTTCCAGCGGGCCATGTAGGCCAGCGACATGCTGGCGTTGCCACCGCTTTCGGGGCCGTTGTCAAAGCCGTGATTCCAGCGGATGTTATTTTCGGACAGATCGGCGGTGACAGATGGTCGCAGTGTCGATTCCAGCGAACCGAGGCTGGCAAAGGTCCAACAGACCCCCAGGTTACCCTGATGCTTGACAGGGGTGAGGCGGCCGGTTAAGCGCAGATCATAGCTGGCCGGGAAGCTGGCGGTGTCGATGCTGTCGGTTGTCACCGTTTCGACCCGGGCCAGTGGTTCGGGAATATAGCCAAGTCCATAACCAGTGGCGGTGGCGGTGGCAATCGTTCCGGCTTCCAGGTCGGACAGATACTGGACAAATTCGGGATTTTGCGGAGCTTTGGTGAGGGTGGGGGGATCATCCGCCCAGACACCGGGCGAGACGATCAGAAAACTGGCCAGACCAAGGAGAAGCACCGCCAAAGCGTGTTTTACTCGTTTTTTCATTTTGATCATCCTTTCTTTCAGACATGATCAGGTTGGGTCATGGCAAAACTGCCGCAAGCGTTGCGCCCCGCTTCACAATGACCAAGCGATCAGGTGTGAATGAATCGGGCATGGCAAAGAACGATTACGTGACGTCTTAATCCGATGGGTGTTACTCATGATATACCACCTTTGGGGACGATTATTCAAAAAGTCACTGTTTAAAGCGCCGGGTTTGGGGGTATCAATAAAAACATCCGCTCACTAATCTAAATAATAAAAGGGGGAACTACTGATGCGATCCTTAAAATATAAACTGGCGCCACTGGGGGCCGCCCTGGTGCTGGGAGGGCTGCTGCTAAGTGGCTGCACCACCGCTTCCACCGCCACCAATAATCCCACCAAAATACCGGAAACCACCGTCACCACCACGGTTAATCCGGCCAATGCGGCGGCTACCAGGCGGCTATGAAATTTTATCTGGCAGTAACCCTGGATCAGTCCCGGGCCCAGCTGGAAACAATGCTGGGGGTGCCCGGTGAAATCCAGGCCGATGGCCAGGTGGCCTATCGGGATTCGGACAGCGGCTATGGGGTACTGATCCGCTTTGGGGAAGACGATGCCGTTTTTGCCAAGCGGCTGTTGCCGTCGGGCCGATCCCCGGAACTGGCGGCGCTCAACCCCTTTCCGGTGACCGACAAACAGGCCTATCGGATGGCCGCCGGCATGCCCTTCTACGAGGTTCAGGATGTGATGGGCAGCGATGGCATTGAAGTCAGCCTGAGCAAACCGGAAGCCGGAAGTACCAAGCAGGTTACCGGGTTGGGCTGGTTCAATCCCGATGGCTCCTATGCGGTTGTTTATCTTAACCTGCCCCAGGGACTGGTGGTTGGGTCGGAATTTGTGGCTGGCCCTGCCTGACCGGCCGGTCAGGTTGTCGGGCAGCCCCGGCAGCTCCTTTGGGGCTGCTTTTTTGTGCGCTTCATAAAAATTGCCAACAGACCAATTTTTTTGTTGCATCCGAGGGCAGATGGCTTATAATGAAAGCAATGCACGCCAACGGCAAACTGCGCATCAGGAAAGGGACACGCTATGGATAAAAACCCCAAAAACCCCCATCAGGGCCACCGTCAGCGGCTTAAAGCCCGGGTCTTAAGTGAAGGGATCGACAATTTTGAGGACCATCAGATTCTGGAGCTGCTGCTGTTTTACGCCATCCCGATGAAGGACACCAACGCCCTGGCCCATCGGCTGATTGGCCATTATGGCTCGCTGGCCGGGGTTTTTGATGCGAATCCCCGGGATCTTAGCGCTTTGGTCGGGGTCACCGAAAACACCGCCCTGCTGCTGAGCCTGATCCCGGCCCTGGCCCGGCGCTATCAGCAGGGCAAGCTGGTGCCCAAGGCGGTGCTTGGCAGTACCACCGCCGCCGGTGAATACGCCGTGTCGTTATTTACTGGGCGGCTTAACGAGGTCTTTTACGTGATCTGTCTGGATAGCCAGAACAAGGTCAACCAGGCCACCCTGCTTCACGAAGGCACCATCAACGAAGCTCCGGTTTACCCCCGGCTGATTGTCGAAACCGCCCTGCGCCATCAGGCCGCCAGCATCATTCTGGCCCACAACCACCCCGGCGGCAGCCAGCGGCCCTCCCAGGCCGATCTTGATGTCACCCGGAGGATCAGGCAGGCCACCGAGGCCATCGCCATCCCGGTGGTGGATCATATCATTGTGGCCGGGGATGGCTATTACAGTTTTGCCGAGAACCGGGTGCTGTGAGGAGCCGATAAAAAAAGGCACCAACCAAAAACGGTTGGTGCTTTTTTTGCCCTGAGGGCACTCTTTATTTCGGCGGGTTTAACAGGGCCAGAATTCGGGACAAAAACATCGTGATGTTCACCGGTTTGGTGAAGTAATCGGCAAAGCCCATGGCAAGGCCCTTGTCGATATCGGGGGCCATGGCGCTGGCGCTGAGGGCCACCACCGGGATGCTGCTGGTTTCGGCAGTGGTTTTCAGCCGTGCCAGCACCTCGTAACCGTCCATTCCGGAGAGATGTATATCCAGAATAATCAAATCCGGTTGTTGGCTATGAGCCAGCTCAAGCCCCTGCTCTCCGCTATTGGCCGTTAGCAGCTCAATGTTGGGGATTTTGGCAAAGGTCGATTCCATCAGTTTCAGGTTGGTCTGATTATCTTCCACATACAGCAGCCGACAAGGGTGGACAGCCAGGGTTTGAAGCACGTCGTCAGCGATCAGAAGGGCATCATCAGGGCGGTCAGCCCGCTCGGTAAAGGGGATTGTCAGACAGAAATGACTGCCATCGCCAGGGGTGCTGGTCACCTCAATGCTTCCGTTAATCAGTTGGCTGAGCTGCTTAACCAGGGTTAAGCCAATGCCGGTGCCCTCAACGACGTTACTGGTTTCGGGCAGCCGCAGGAAGGGCTCAAAGATCGCGCTCAGCTGGTCAGCGGGAATGCCCAGACCGGTGTCGATGACATGGAAGTACAGGTGATCGCCGTTTTCTTCCAGGCGGATGGTTACCTGGCCGTCTGGGCGGTTATACTTGATGGCATTGGAAATCAGATTGATCAGGATCTGTTTGAGTCGGGTGCGGTCGGTCACGGTGGTCAGGGTAGCCGGTTCCGGGGGCTCAAAGCTGAGTGTGACCTGGTTCTGATCGGCCAATGGCTGCATCAGCGAGAGGATTTCGCCCACAAGTGTGATCAGCTCCACCGGTTCATTAGACAGCGAAAACCGGCCGGATTCGATCCGGGACAGATCGAGAATTTCATTGATTAGATTCAACAGATGGTCCCCGGCCCGGATGATTTCAGTGACATATTGTCTTTGCGATTCGGAAAGGGGTTCCTTGGGATTGAGTTCCATCAGCTGAGAAAAGCCTAAAATTGCGTTAAGCGGGGTCCGCAATTCATGACTCATACTGGATAAAAACTTCGACTTGGCCCGATTGGCTTTTTCCAGCTCCTGGTTGGTAGCGCCCAGTTTCTGGCCCATGGCAATCAGGTTGTGGGCGGTTTCTTTGAGCTCAGTCACCGGCATTGGTGGTTCCGGCTGATAATAATCACCCTGACCGATTTGCTCCAGAACGGCATTGATTTTATTAAGCGGCTGCGAGATATTTTTGCTCATGACATAGGAGCGCTTGAATAAAATATAAAAAACACCGAGTAAAACAGAATCAGCCCGGCAATCATCAACAGCCCGATTTGGTTAAGCGACTGGTTGATGGCATTGGTCTGTTGATAGACATGGGCCTTTGGGACAATTACCAATAGTTTCCAACCGGTTGATGCCACGGTATTCCAGGAAACCAGCTGGGGTTGGTTGTTTAAGGTAATTTCAGTTGCGCCATTTTGAGCGCGTTTTAATCGTTCGGCCACGGCGGCAAATTCCGGCCGTTTGTAGACATTGAAATCATCCGGTTTAAAGGTGTCCTGAGTAATGGCTTCGTCGTAATGATGGTCGGTTAATTCATGCAGTCCCCAGTCGGCCTCACCCTGTTGGGGCAGGGCCAGAATGGTGCCGTCCTTACCAACCAGGATGCCATAGCCCTGCCATGGAAATTCCCAGTTGAGGATCTGGTTGGCAATGGTGCTGATGGTGACATCGATGCCGACCACCCCTTCCAGAAAATCGCCGTTATAAACCGGGGCAATCGCCGAAGCCATCCAACCCTGACCGGCCGGATCAAGGTAGGCATCGGTCCAGACCACTTTTTTCTGGGCATTATGAATATAATCGGCCTCATAATAAAAATTATAGTCGGGGATGTTCATTTTTTCCGGATATTGTTCCAGTACATTAAAATAGGGATAGATAATGTTGAGGGAATCAAAACTGTTAAAATAAACGGAGGTCGTTAAGGGATGGGTGGCAATGATGTCTTTCATCAGTGGCTGCAGCGCCAGTAGCCGGGCGGTCTTATCCCGTTCGGGGGCATCAATCGGCAGGACGCCGCTGTAAAAAACCGCCGCCCCGCCATCAGGCTTATCGCTGGTGGTTACATAGGCGCCGTTGTCGGCATAAGCCAGACGGGTAGCATCGTCACTGCCCAAAGCCGATGGGCTTGCCAGGGCCTGGCTGGTTTGTTGCTGATACAACGCCGCCACCTGGCCGACATCGTAAATCTGTTTATCAATCAGCTCGGCTTCTTTTTCAGCCAGTAGATTGAGTTCCAGATTGACGGATTCCTCCAGAGCCGCCGTGGTTTCCCAGCGGGACCAGTTGTTGGCGCTAAAATAGATCCCCACAAAAACCAGCTCGACCACCACCAGCGGGATCAGGGCTGTTTTAAGATAGGATTGCCAAATCCACTTAAAGACCGGGATTGGTTCGGTATTATTTTTTTTCATTGCTCCAGTCTCCTTGGTGATGTGTTGACAGTAAACCTTAATTACAATCGGTACGGATTTTAATGAACCGGTCCACATTGTCCAAAAACAGGCCCAGCAGCTCCGGATCAAAATGATGCCCGGCTTCCCGGGTCATTAAGTCCAGGGTGTTTACCATCGTCCAGGCTGGTTTATAGGGGCGCACCGACAAGAGTGCATCAAAAACATCGCAGATGGCCGTAATGCGTCCCTCTAAGGGAATGGCGTCAGCTGCTAATCCGGCCGGATAACCGCTGCCATCCCATTTTTCGTGATGACTCAAGGCAATGACCTCGCCCAGCTGCAGCACCGCCCCGGCGCTGCCGGTTAAAATGTCGGCTCCCTTCTGGGTATGGGTTTTCATGATGGCCATTTCAGCGGCGGTCAAGGGCCCGGGTTTTAAGAGAATCCCATCAGGGATGCCGATTTTGCCGATATCATGCATCATCGCCGCCGGGGTCAGGCGCTGGCAATGGCTTGCTGAAAGTCCCGCCAACAGGCCCAGCACAGCGGCGTACTGTCCGATCCGTATGATGTGGTTGCCGGTATCATCGTCCCGGAATTCGGCTGCAATCAGCAGTTTATTGACCAGTTCCAGCTGGATGTTCTCAATTTCCCGGGTTCGTTCGGCAACCCGTTCCTCCAGCAGACGATTATTTTGCTTGGTGGCGTTATGGAGCAGGCGAATCTCCAGCAGGTTGGTTACCCGCATGATTACTTCGGCATGATCAAAGGGTTTGCCGATAAAATCCCGGGCGCCCAGCTCCAGCGACTTTAGCCGGTTTTCTTTATCGCTCTGAGCAGTAATCACAATCACTGACAGATAGTCATCGTTCTCCAAGGCATTTAATTGGTTAAGAATGTCAAAGCCGTCAAGGTAGGGCATTTTTAAATCCAAAAGTAGCAGATCCGGCTTGAAGGTCTGATAGGTGGCCACCACCTCCCGGGAATCCGTCAGGGTGACAATATGGGTATAGCCGCTGATTTTTAATAATTGCTCCAATAAAAAGACATTGGCCGGGGTATCGTCAACGATCAGGATCCGGGAATTCTGCTTAATGAAGGCCATCGTTTTTGCTAGCATGTTATCACCTCAATTGCATTACTGTGACTTATGAATGGTTTATTTTACCACACCAGGAAAACGATTGCAATGATTCTAAACTACTCCGGAGATAAATTAATTAAGAGTGATGTGATGACAAATATGTATCCGTAAAAGTTGCTGACTCATGCCGCAGCTACATCAATGACCAGCCCTTTGCCAAGATTGCTGATGCATGGGCTATGATCTGCGCTGGGTCTACCGCCTCCATGCCCGGGGGCTGGCGGATGTGATGCAAGTGCCGGGTCAGCGGGAACTGTAAGAGTCAGGATGAGAATAAACAATCAGCTGTTTGTTAATCCTTTTTTGATTACTCCATGACAGTATCTTTAAATAAAAAATAATTGATCTGTTTAATCAGCTCATACGGTTGGGTTGGCGGGGCTTTTGTGGGTTCATTGCTTATCCCCAGCGAACATTTATCCCGGCTAGGGTTGGCATTATCGCCAGAATGACGTATAATAAATCATTAATCAGACGTTGCCAGCTAGCCGTGCTGCCGTTTTATTGCATTCCGATGAAGGATACCAACGAACTGGTCCACGCCCTGATCGGCTATGATGGTTTTACTGCGAACCGGTTGTGATAACAGCGTGAACGGTCGGTCAGGAAAGGAGCGAGAACATGACAAATCAAAAGACGCACTGGCAGTATCCGGTCACCCGTCATCACCGGGGGATCACTGCGGTGGTGACGGCGGTGATCGGTGAACTGCTGTTCACCTTTTTTCTGCTGGTTGGTTTTGGGGACACTGTCTGGTCCCTGCCGGCCAGTGGCGTTATCAGCCTGATGATGCTCACCCTGGGTTTATATGGGGTCAGTCTGTCCCGATCCGGTCGCGGCGGCGTCACCATCACCGCTGATGCGCTGATCATTGAGCGGGGCCGGCAGCGGGTGGTCCTGCCGTGGTCGGCAATGGAACCCGTCGTCTTTGGGGGTGTTTTCCAGCCCTGTCTCAAACTGCAAGCCGGATCAGCCCGGGGGGTCATCTATAAAGCGCTGCCGGGCTATCCGTTACTATGGGGACAGCTGTCAACAACGCTGGCCCAGGCTTGGCCATCAAACCGCGAACTGCGGTTTAACTGCCATCGGACCCAGCATCAGGGCGCCATCGCCGCGGCAATCCTGTTGTTCTGGACTGCCGCCATTTTGCTGGGGTTGGTCATCCCGGCTGGACAGACCACTGTGCTGACCGGCACCGTCGCCGTTATTTTTGGGCTGGCCGGGGCCCTGGGGGTGGGGGCGATGCTGCGGATCAGACGGTCCTACCACCTAGACGAAGCAGGGATCACCTGTCGCGCCTGGGGCCGGACCACCTTCATTCCGGTAGCGGCGATGCAGGCGGTGGTTCTGGAGCAGGCGATGATCCGGGAACTGGCGGTGGGTTACCGTTATCGCGGGGAAGCGATGACCACAGCGGTGCGTTATGCCCCGGCCGCCCTGGGGCTGGAGGTTGTACTGCAGCTTGAGGACGGCAATTGGCGGTGGGATGAGACCATGACCGGTTTTCCGATGGAGCGGCTTTATGAAGAACTCTGTCACCGTTACCACCTGCCCGGTCAGTTTGTGATCCCGGAGATGGCGGCCCGATGAGCGGGCCCGGGGTGGTTTTGCCCGCTGGCATCAGCGGACCCAGGATGATGGGAGGGAGGAAGCTTGATGATTAAACAGGGTTGGTGGTTGCTACTACTGATCGTGCCAGCCGGTGGAGCGCTGGTTGGCGGCTTGCTGCTGGGGGACGAGCTGGTCTGGGGGCTGGGGCTGGGCTTTTTAGTGTTTGGGTTGCTGTTTATTCCGGTGTTGGTGCTGCGAGCCAAGCGGTTGGGCCGGTCGGAAACCGACCCGGAGCTGGCCAGTTGGTCTTATTCCCGGGCTGAAGCCCGCCAGGTAGCCCGGGATCTGCTAGCCTGGCAGCGCCAGCGAAACCGCTGGCTGGCACCCTTTACAGCTGGCTGTCTGGCCCTGATGGGCGGTATTTTTGTGGTGGTGCTGCATCAGCAGTTTCCCGAACCGCCACTCTGGCAATGGCTGTGGTTGCTGCTGCCGGCGGGATTGCCCGGGGTTATCCGGGGCCTTTATCACCTTTATCTGCGACAGCAAATTCTGAGCACCCCCTGCGAAACCCGAATCGGCCGTCATTTTCTGATCTGGGGCAATGTCCGCCCGGTCTTTAATCAACGCAATACCCTGACGGCGGTGGCGGCAGAGCTGGACACCGAAACGGATCGGCATTATCTGAAGATCCACTATCATAGTACCGAGCACCTGCGCTACGGTCAGGCGGCCTTTGACGATTGGGTTTGCCTGCTGATTCCGGCTGGCCGTGACAGCGACGCCCAGGCCGTGATCAAAGCGCTACAAGATGACCAACGGTGTGGTTGATACCACCATTGTGATAACAGGCCCCGGCTAACGCCATCACAAGCCCATCATTTCATCCCCCATCCGGATCACACTGCCGGATGGGGGTTTTTGTGATTTTGCGCAGCACCAATATAATCGCTTTTTAAGAGAAATCAGATATACTGATAATATATAGACTGGTTCGCTGCCCGGCAGTGACCGGTAATCCCCCATGAAAGAAGAAAAAATGTATAACAACGATTATATCATGCGGATGATTGAAGATATGTCGGTTTTTTTAGCCAATGTGGTTTTTCACAAAAACGCCGCCGCCATTGAAATCTTTGACGAACAGGGCAACCTCTCCGCCAGTGGTTTATTACAGCTGCAGCTGCTCGCACTGATCGGCGAAGGCCGGCTCAATGACGCTGAAAACCTGCTGTTTGAGAAAATCGCCGCCCGACCCGACCCGGCTTATCTGCCGGTTGCCCGGGATTTTTATACCCAGCTTGAGACCCTCAACGATGAAGCCCTGACAGAGGCCGGCTTTTCCCGGGATGAAATCAGGGAAGGCTGTGAGGATATAGAGAGGCTTTATCAGCAGGGGGAAATTAAGTAGAGAATCAGCAAAGACCAGCCGAGATGCCCGGTAATCGGGATCAAATTTTTCAGGACGATCTTGCCACAAAAAGCACCAGCTCTTACGGGTTGGTGCTTTTTTTAGCAAATGTCAGGGTTTGCGGGAGCAATATAATCGATAGGGCGTTTTTGTTGACAAAAAAGGCGGAATTATTGTGAGAAAGTTTTGAAATCGGCCGGGAAAAGCGTATAATTAAAGAATGTGATTCGTTTACAGATCATTCGCCGCAGCCGCCCCTACTTTCCCAACAGGGAAGCAGCTGCCGTCAACCACCACGGTTTCACCGGGTGAAATGATCATATTTCCCCCGGCTTGAGCATGTCAAAATTAATCAGATCGAAAGGCTAGATACGATGGCTGATACAAAACTAAAATTGCTGCGGGTGCTTGATATCCTCCGGCAAACCGATGCTGATCATCCGCTGACCACCGCGCAGATCGCTGATCAACTCAATCGTTACGACCTTAGCGCCGAGCGCAAGGCAATCAACCGCGATATCCAGGTTCTTAAGCAGGCCGGTTACGACATCCGGCTCTGTCCGGACAACAAGCGGGGCTATTATCTGGCCAGCCACAGCTTTGAAACCTGGGAACTGAAGGTATTAATCGATGCCATCGTCAGTGCCAAGTTTCTGACCGAGGCGGACAGTCGCGCCATTGCCGCCAAACTGATGGCCCAGGATAGTCAGGCTAACGCTCAGTTATTAGCCCGGGTAACACCGGTCAATACGCACATCAAGCAGGATAACCCGCAGATCAAAGAAACCATCGGCGCCCTGCTCACCGCCATCCGCCAGCAGCGGAAGGTCCAGTTTCAGTATCAGTCGACCAATTCCGAAATGAAAAAAGAATTGCGCAAAGGCGGCTACTGCTACCGGATCAATCCCTATGCGCTGACCTGGAAGGACGAACACTATTATCTGATCTGCAATCTCGACAAGTATGACAACCTCGGTTATTACCGGCTCGACCGGATCGTCAATTTGACCATCCTCGATGAACCGGTCAAAGATGCCGTGGCGCTGCTGGGGAAAAACCCCCGCCATCGGATTGATGACTATATCGCCACCGCGATCTACTGTCATACCGGCAAAAAGATCAATCTGCGGCTGCTGTGCCAGTACGGCATGGAGGATGAAATCTGCGATTATTTCGGCAGCGACCACTTTCACAACAAGCGCCCTGATGGCTTTGAATGCCATATCCGGGTGATGCACAGCCAGGGCCTGATCTACTGGCTGATGCAGCATGGCAGCAAGGTTAAGGTGCTGGCTCCGGAAGCGGTCAAAAAGGAACTGCTGGATTGCCTCCGGGCGACTTTGGATCAGTATCGCGACGACACCAAAAAGCAGCGGGTCCGGGTCATGACACGACCCAACAAGAGGGACGAGGTTTAAAAAGCGCCTCGCCCCGCTGCCGACCCGCCGATCAGACACTTGCGGGCATTGCTTTATCCGGAACAGGGCCGGATTTTTTTTATTTTTTGAAAAAAAGTATCCACCTGTCCCATTTTTGACCAGGGACGGGGCGTATGATGGAAGCATTAAATAAAGAAAGAGGTACAAAATGAAAACTGCAAAATTAGTGATTGGGATTATTTCGATGGTTCTTTCGGTCTTTGTGCTGTTTCAGTCCTGCGCCGCCGGGATTGTCAATTCGTTAGAAGGCAGCGGTCAAGTCAGCGGGACGGCCGGGGTGATGGTTGCCGTGTGTCTGATCATCGCCGGGATTGTCGGCGTTGCCACCCGCAATTCGACCCGCAAAGGCGGCACCCTTACGGCCGCCGGCTTTTATCTGGTCGCCGCCTTATTCGGTGGAATCCAGGCCGGCAATTATACCGATCTGTATTTCTGGTCTTTTATGGCCTGGGCCTTTGCCGCGGGTTTTTATTGTCGATGGCTTTTATGACGATGCTGTCTGGGAAGAAAGCCGCTGGTGGCAGCAGGCCTGGCTGATTACGCTGGCCCTGATCGTCTTTCCGCCGGCGGGGATCGTGCTGCTTTGGATCAGCAAGCGTTTTAACCTGGCGCCGAAAATTATTTCCACCGTTATTTTCGCCCTCGGTTTTCTGATCATACTGGGAAATCTCGGTGGGGTCTTTTCTACCACGACACCCGTCACTGCCGACAGCACCACAGTCCCGGCAGCCAATGCCACCACAACCAGCAACACCGCCCAGTCTGCGGCAAAACCGGCCCCGGAAAAGAAGGTCTACGGTCCCGGTGAAACCTGGACTGTTGACGGTCAGTTTGCCCTGACCTTCACCGCCGCCAGCCTGACTGACGAGCGCAACCAATTTTCTGAACAAAACCCGGCTCAGGTAGTGATTCTCAGCTACGATTATGAAAATCTGGGGGTCGAGAAGAACTTCATGGAGCTTTATATCTCATCCAATAATTTCAAGGTCATTGATGGGGCTGGAGTGATGGCTGCCACCTACCCGGCCAGCACCTCCGGCAACCCCCAGAAAACCCCCATCGGGGCCCGCTGTGTCGGCGCCCAGCAGGCTTACGGGCTGGTCAATGCCAGCGGTGAAATCACTGTTCAGGTGGAGGTCTATGGCAACAATTACAAATCCTACCCGGCCAGCTTCAAGCTGCCAATCAGTTAGGGCTGAAAAATTCTGGCACACACCGTGCCACATCTTGTCAGGCCCAAGAAAGGATGTAATAATAGGATCAGGTGTTTCAACCGGTGCGTGGTGGTGGCCCGCACCGGGTTTTTTAGCAAATGTCACGATTTGAAAGCGCGCTATGCTGGACAGGGCGTTTTTGTTGACAAAAATGGCGGATTTTTTGTGAGAAAGTTTTGAAATCGGCCGGGAAAAGCGTATAATTAAATGATGTGATTCGTTTACAGATCATTCGCCGCAGCCGCCCCCTACTTTCCCAACAGGGAAGCAGCTGGCGGCGAAACAGCAGACAGAAAGAGGACCGTATGAGCAGCTATCAGATCGGCGGCGCGCCGTCACCCACAACTGTATCACCGGGGGGACTGATCATTTTTACCCCCAGCTTATGGAGGCCATCCGCCGGGCCGTTAAGATTGAGTTTAACGTATCCTTCTTAATGACCTCCGGTGTCCGGCTGCTCCTTGAAGATCTTCAGGCCGCAACCGCCGCCGGGGTGCCGATGACCATTCTCTGCACCAATTATCTCAACATTACTCAGCCCGAAGCCCTGTTTCTGCTTAAAGATGCCCTGGGGGACCGGCTTGATCTGCGTTTTTACAATGTTCCCAACCAGTCCTTTCACGCCAAGGCCTATTTTTTTACCTATCCCGATTACGAGGAGGTCTTTGTCGGTTCCTCCAACTTGTCCCGTTCGGCCCTGACCAGCGGCATCGAGTGGAATTACCGGATTGATGGCCGGACCAGTCCCGACGACTGCGCCTTTTTTCGTCAGAGCTTCGAAACCCTGCTGAATCAGCACAGCATCCCCATTGATGACCGGGAACTGAAACGCTATGCCAAACAATGGGTGCGGCCCAAAATCTACAACCAGCTGGAGGCCTTTGATACCGCTGATGCGCCGGGCGAAGAAACCCCGGATACCACTGACCGGGTGGCCCAGCCCCGGGCCGGTTATGCCGTGGCCGGGGACGAACCGACACCCCCGGCGCCGCTGATTGCCTTTCCCCAGCCCACCGGTGCCCAGGTGGAAGCCCTTTATGCCCTCAAGCAGTTCCGCCGGGAGGGGCTGGACAAGGGCCTGATTGTGGCTGCCACCGGCATCGGCAAAACCTTTCTGGCGGCCTTTGTCTCCCGGGACTTTAAGCGGATACTGTTTGTCGCCCATCGCGATGAAATTCTCAGTCAGGCTGAACACAGCTTTAAATGCGTGCGCCCGGCGCTGACCACCGGCCACTTCAACGGCAGCCGCAAAGATACAGGGGCTGACATTATTTTTGCCTCGGTCCAGACCCTGGGGAATCCCGCCTATCTGGAAAACGGCCCCTTTGCCCCGGAAGCCTTTGATTATCTGATCATCGATGAATTCCATCACGCCGTGTCCGACTCTTACCAGCACATCATTGATTATTTCAAGCCCCGCTTTCTGCTGGGCCTGACCGCCACCCCGGAACGGCTGGACAATCAGGATGTTTTTGCCCTCTGCGACTACAACGTGGTTTACGAGGTGCGGCTCAAAGAAGCCATCAACAAGGGCTGGCTGGTGCCCTTCCGCTACTATGGCATTTATGACGCTCTGGATTATGACCAGGTCGATTTCCGTAACGGCCAGTATGACAGCGAGCAGCTGGCCGAGCTGGCCAGCGTCAACAAACGGGGCAACCTGATTTTTAAACACTACGCCAAATATGGCAGCCGCCGGGCCCTGGGCTTCTGCATCAACCGCCGCCACGCCCTCTATATGACCGCTTATTTCCGGGAGCAGGGGATCAATTGCTGCGCGGTGATCAGCGGTGCCGTCAATGCGGAACACCGGGAACTGACCCGGGAACGGGAAGCCGCCATCAGCGAACTGAAAACCGGGAAGCTTGCGGTCATTTTTTCGGTAGATATGTTCAACGAGGGGCTGGATATTCCCGAACTGGACATGGTGCTGTTTCTGCGCCCGACCCAGTCGCCGATTGTCTTTCTGCAGCAGCTGGGCCGGGGCCTGCGTAAGAGCCGGGGCAAAACCCATGTCAAGGTGCTGGATTTTATCGGGAACTATAAAAAGGCCAATCTGGTGCCCTTTTTCCTGACCGGCACCGCCCCGCCGGAAAGCGGTGGTCGTCGGGGATATACCCTGCCCGGCGAAACGGAGTATCCCGAGGACTGCCTGGTGGATTTTGATTTCAAGCTGATTGATCTGTTTAAGAAAATGGCCGCCGACCAGAAGAAACTAAAAGACCGGGTCAGCGACGAATTTTTCCGGATTGCCGATCTGCTGGGACGCCGCCCGCTGCGCCGGGATCTTTACATTCATCTGGATGAAACCCTGTACCGGCAGATCCGCAGCAAAAAAGAACTCAATGTTTTTCGGGATTATCTGGGCTTTCTGGAGGCCATCGGTCAGACCACCCCGGCTGAAAAAGAACTATTGGGCAGCTTCGGCCACCAGTTTCTTAACACCATCGAAAACACCGCCATGGCCAAAACCTATAAGATGCCGGTGCTGCTGGCTTTTTATAACGTCGGCGAGATCAAACGGGAGATTGATGACGATGATCTCTACCGTAGCTTTAAAGCCTTCTACGAAAAAGGCTCCAACCGCATCGATCTGCTCCGGGACAAAGCCACCGCCGGTGCCATGGACTGGGGCAAAAGCGAATACGTCAGTCTGGCCAGGCGCAACCCGGTGCATTTTCTGGCTCAAACCGCCGGGGAGTTCTTTTATCAGGAGGATGACCGTTTTTGTCTGGCGCCGGAACTGGGCGTCTTTGTGACCAACCCGGTGTTTGTTGAACATTTCAAAGACATCATCGATTACCGCACCAAGCGATTTTATAAAGAGCGGCTGGAAAAACTGGAAATTCAGGAGCAAGTCGCCGAAACCACCAGATAATAGGAGACCATCATGAGAAAAACCAATAAAACCCTGCAATACTATAATCAGACTGCCCAGTCCTTTGTCCAGGGCACCATCGATGCCGACCTGGGCAAGCTGCACCGCCGCTTTTTAAAGCTGCTGCCGATCCAGGCCCACATCCTCGATCTGGGCTGCGGCTCCGGCCGGGATGCCAAAGCCTTTATGGATGCCGGTTATCAGGTTACCGCCATCGACGGCTCTGAGGGCTGCTGCCGACTGGCTGGCGATTACATCGGCCAGCCGGTGCTCTGCCAGACCTTTGACGAGTTGGATTTTGACCAGTCCTTTGATGGCGTCTGGGCCTGTGCCTCGCTTTTACATGTACCCTATGCCGAACTGACCGACATCTTTGAGCGAATTGCCCGGGCCTTACGACCCGGCGGATTTTTATACGCTTCCTTTAAATATGGGGATTTTGAAGGGGAGCGGAATGGCCGCTATTTTACCGATCTGACCGAAGCACGGCTGGCGGCGGTGCTTGAGCCGGTGGCAGGATTGACGGTGGTGGAGACCTTTGTGACTGGGGATGTGCGGGAAGGCCGGGGGGATGAGCGGTGGTTGAATATTATCGTGAATAACACAAAATTAGTAAATTAACTTGAAGTATAAATCTATTTTATAAAAAACACATAATTCAGACTATAAGGAGTTAAAATGGAAAATATTGGTATTCTGCATCTATCAGATTTTCATACAAGTCAAGAAAGTATAACTAAACTAAGTCGTTTAAATAAAATTTTTATTGATGATGCAAAAACAGTAAGTGCTGAAAAAAAAGCAAAAATAGAGATCTTGTGTATCACGGGGGATATGATAAACGATGGTTCAAAAGGTTCAGTTGAATATGATCTCTTTTTTGAAAATATTTTATTACCGATAATTGAAGAACTGCATATACCAGAAGAAAGAGTTTTTATAGTACCAGGTAATCATGAAGTAGATACAAAAAAAATAAATGAATTTACTGAAAGTGGAATGATTAGCACATTAATTGATAAAGAAAAAATTAATGGTTTCATGAAGAATCTTGAAAATGAAAACATAAAAAGAATAACAGAATTTAATGAGTTCAATAAGCTTTTTAAGAAGGAAAAAGAAATTGTTATTAATCAATTGGCTTCATGCTATATAACAAAAGTAGGTAGTCTAGAAATAGGGTTAGCGTGCATAAATTCTGCCTGGAGATCAAGTGGTAGGGGGGGCATTGAAAAAGGTTTAATGATTATAGGGGAAAATCAAGTTAGAGAATGTGCAAATGCATTAGATGAGTGTGATATAAAAATATGCATGTTTCATCATCCCACAAGTTGGTTGGCAGATTGTGAACAACTAAATGTAGAAAAACAGCTAAATGGATTCGACATGGTATTAAATGGACATATACATGAATTGGATTCGAAACATATTACTGATTTTATTGGGGAAACACTTTACAATGTTACGGGCAAGTTTGATAATTCATGTGATTATTATAATGGCTACTCTTTTTTAGCAATCAATCCTAATTCATATAATTGTAATATAGTTGCACGTCATTTTCAAGACAAGAGAAACTGTTATGAAAAAGCGGCACACTTAAATAGTACAGGGGAATTTTCGATAGATTTGAAATCCAAAGATAAAGATAAACAGAACGCTTACTTAATAGTTAATTCAATAAATACACCATTTATGGAATATGCTAACAGTTATCTGGTGACAAATGTTGTCGAAGGCTACAACAAAAATACATTTGATCAACTTTTCATAGAACCAAAATTTAAATTACTTACTGAATATAAAAAAGAATTGACGGTGGAACACGATTCGGTTGAAAATGTAGAATTAGAAACTGGTATCGATGAACAATGTGATAAAGAAATTAAATTAAAAGAATTGTTTTTAGATGATAATAATTATTTCATTAATGGTAAAAAAGAAATTGGGAAAACCACTCTATTACACTACTTTGTTAAACATTTCTGTGAGAATTTTAAAACATTTGGTAAAGTACCTATAATAATTGAGTGTCTGGGGCAAAAATTTAGAGGAAACACACCAATAGAAAAGTTAATTCAAACATTTATTATGAATTATGCTGATAATGATTTCAAGATTAATATGAATGATATAATTTGCTTACTAAATAAAGGTCTAGTTATTGTACTTTTTGACAACTTTGATTCATTAAAGAAAGATTCAGATGAAAAAAGTATAAAGTCAATAAATGAATTTCTGTCAAACTACCCAAATTGTAGATATTTTTTTACTGAAGATGAAACTATAAGAAACTTTGATTATGAAGATGAACTTTATATCGCGTGTCAATATAAAAAAATATATATGCAATCGATGTCCAAGAATCAGATTCGTTCTCTAACGGAAAGGCTTATTGGTATTTCAGATAGCGAGAAATGTACGCCAATTGTGGATAAACTATTAACGTGTTTTCAAAACACAAATTTACCAAAAACTCCTTTTGTTACATCTTTGATTCTTTCAGTATGTAAAGAAAACAAGACATTTGAACCAGTTAATGAAGCTATAATAATGGATAATTTTATGGAAATACTGCTTGAAAAAATTTCTGCTGGTGATGCCATAAGAAGCCAATATGACTATAATTTAAAAATCGATTTTTTACAGTATTTAGTAATGGAGATGAAGAAGAATAATAGATTTTATTTTTCTTGCTTGGAGTTTAATCAAATTACCCTTGATTATCATAAATATCATGGTTTTGATCTGAGATCAAGTCAATTTAATACTTTGTTTTTCAAAAAAAATATATTGCTACAAGATGATGAAAAGATCAAATTTAGATATTCGTGTATGATTGAATATCTAATAGCAAAGAAAGCAAAAGACAATACTGATTTTTTGGATGAAATTATGTGTGAAGACAGATATCTTGATTATTATAATGAACTTGTATTTTATACAGGATTAGTAAAAAACGGAAAGGGAATACTAGCATATATAGAAAATATATTTGAAAATCTGTTGAATAATTACGAATCTATATTAGATGAGCTAACTGATTATAACATCATGTTTCAACACACAATAACAAAGGAAAAACTAGAAACTGAATTATTGGCAGAAAAAAGACTAACTATTGAAGAACGGGATGAAATTACCGACAAAAATGATAATTCATCACAAGACGATTCGATTAATAAAAAAAGAGTCGAAGGTGATATAGAAAAAAAGAAGATGAGAAATTTCTGGTGACTATGTTACTCTATGGGCAAATATTAAAGAATTGCGAAACTCTGTCAAAAAATCAAAAAGAAAGAATATTAAAGAATTATTTAAAAGGCCTAAGTATTTGCTTAGCAAAATTAAAAATGAATTTGGAGAGCTACTATAAAAATAAGATTGATTCATGTGCCGATGATGAAAAAGAAGCACAAGAAAGAAAATTTTCTAGAATAGCAAGCGATGTTTTCAAAATATCATTTCCTTTAGTGCTAGAAAACATGGCGCTAGAAAATATTGGAACGGAGAAACTAAAGATAATTTTGTCAGAAGCCTTTGAAAATCGACAAGATTTTAGTGATTTCGAAAATCTTGTGATTACATTTTTATGTGCAGATCTTGGTTTAAAAGATGGATTGAAGTACATCAGGAAATTTGCTAATATGACTACGACAAGAAGTATGCTCACAATCACATATTTCAAATTGCAATTTTATTATAAATTTTGTTATTTTCCAAATAGTATGGATAATGAACTGAGAAGTTTAATATTAGACGTACACAGCAAAGTTTATAAGGGAAAGTATAGCCCATCACTTTGTTTTAAAAACAGCAACAACCCAAAATCTAAAGGGATGGAGAAACTTAAGAGACAAAAAAGAGAAGCACAATGAACGAAATGTTATAATTAGCTTTAGTAAATCTTCTATTCAAAGGAGTACCCCATGAAACACTACCAAGTCGCAGCAGCCATCATCACCTACCAAAACGAAATTTTATGCATGCAGCGCCCCGAATCCAGCTATCCCTATCTTTCTTATAAATACGAATTCCCCGGTGGCAAAATCGAAGCCGGGGAGACTGTCGAGGCCGCTCTTTCCCGAGAATTACAAGAAGAAATGGCCCTGGCCGTGACGGTGAAACCGGAAGATTTTTTCTTAACCGTCAATCACCAGTACCCCGATTTTTCAATCGAAATGCATAGCTATATTGTTCGGGTCGATAATAAAGCCTTTGAGCGCTTAGAACACCATCATCATTGCTGGCTGACCGCCGAACGCTTAAGCGAACTGGACTGGGCGCCAGCAGATATCCCCATTATGGAAAAACTGATGTTAAAATAGCATCGCGAGAAAAGGTGGCAATATGGAATCGACACAAGCGGTTCAAGCCGGGATTCATTCCGGCTTAATTGATAAAAATAGTATCTCCTTAGAACAATACCGGCCCCGGCTCTTGATTAATGATATCACCAAGGGTCAAAAAGTATTAACCAGCTTAATTAGTGAGTTGAGTCAATGCGACGAGTTCTTTTTCTCGGTGGCCTTTATTACTGAAAGTGGGGTGGTCTCTCTTTTAAATACCCTGATCGAATTGGAAAAGAAAAATATTAAAGGGCGGATCATTGCCTCCCGCTATCTGGAATTTACCCAGCCCAAAGCCTTACGACGACTGCTGGCCTTCAAGAATATCGATTTGCGAATCGTCACCACCGGTAACCATCATACCAAAGGCTACATCTTTCGAAAAAAAGACGTTTATAGCCTGATCGTCGGCAGCAGTAATATGACCCAAAACGCTTTATCGACCAATAAAGAATGGAATTTAAAAGTAACGTCGATGGAGCAGGGTTCGTTAATCCATGAAACGTTGGCTGAATTTGATGGGTTATATCAAGCGGCTGTAACAGTCAACGCCCAATGGATTGATCAGTATGAAGAAATCTATCTCCAAAACTTAGTGAAGCAAAACCTGAAAAATCAAGAAAAAAAGCCGGAACTTTTAAATGTCGCTGATAACCAATCACACTATCACGTTGATCATCAGAATTTAGTACCGCCTTCTACAACCTGGCAACTCGAACCGATCATGCCCAACAAAATGCAGGTCAAAGCCCTGGCGGGGATTCAAAAAATTCGTCAGGACGGCGAAAATAAAGCCTTGCTCATTTCTGCAACCGGTACTGGCAAAACCTATCTGGCGGCATTTGATGTCAAAAAGATTCGGCCGCATCGCTTACTGTTTTTAGCCCATCGCGAGCAGCTATTAAACCAGGCCATTGAGAGTTTTGAGCGGGTGTTTGGCGGCCAAATCACCTGTGGCAAACTCACCGGGGGGTACCAGCAATACGGTTGCCCCTATTTGTTCTCCACGGTCCAAACCATTTCCAAAGATGAACAGCTCTATTCGTTTAAACCCCATGAATTTGATTATATTATTGTTGATGAAAGTCATCGCGCTGGGGCACACACCTATCAAAAGATTTTAAACTATTTCAAACCGCAGTTTTTACTGGGTATGACGGCGACCCCGGAAAGAACCGATGAACATAATATCTGTGCCGATTTCGATTATAACATTGCCTACGAAATCCGTTTGCAAGAAGCGATGCAAGAAGATATGCTGTGTCCCTTCCATTATTTTGGCATCTCCGAAATAACCGTTGAGGGGGTATTAATTGATGACACCACGGAATTTAAATATTTAACCTCTGATGTGCGGGCTAGAAATGTGATTGAACAAATCCAGCGTTATGGTCATGATGGCCCGCGGGTTACGGGTCTTATCTTTTGTTCAAGAAATGACGAAGCCGCGGCTTTGTCGGCTTTATTTAATCAATATGGTTTCAGAACTGTGGCTTTATCCGGAAGTGACTCAGGCGAGTACCGGGAAGAAATGATTCGGCGTCTCGAGTCAGACGGCGATGATGCCTTAGACTATATTTTTAGTGTCGATTTATTTAATGAGGGCTTAGATGTCCCCACCCTGAATCAAATCGTGATGCTGCGGCCAACCCAGTCGGCCATTATTTTTGTCCAACAGCTGGGGCGGGGCTTAAGAAAGGCGGCAAATAAAGAATTTGTGGTGATCCTCGATTTTATTGGCAACTATAAAAATAATTTTATGATCCCGATGGCGCTCTCCGATGATCGGAGTTATAACAAGGATACCATCCGCCGTTACACCGTCGAGGGGACCCGGGTGATCCCCGGCGCATCAACCATCAATTTTGATGAGATTTCCCGCAGTAAAATTTATGAGGCCATTGATCAGGTCAATTTTAGAAGTGTTAAATACCTGCGTGAAAGCTATACCAACCTCAAATACCTGTTAGGTCGAATTCCTCAATTAATCGATTTTGAAACCCACGATGCGATGGATTTAGAAGTATTATTTACGGGTAGCATCGGCTCATATCATGAATTTCTAAAACGATATGAACCTGAATATCAAATAGAATTTAATCCGATCCAGGAAGAAATGCTGACATTTATCTCAAAAAATTTGCGGTGGGCAAACGGCCCCCATGAATTATTGGTGCTAAAATATATTTTAGCGGGAAACCCTGAACCCCTCCGCCAGATGGAAAATTCGCTGATTGAAGAGTATAACATTGCGGTTAAAGCGAAAACCATCATTAATGTCAGTAATATTTTATCCAATCAATTTCAAGTAGGGGCGGCTAAAAACAGCTTTGAAAATGCCGTTTTTTTAGAAGAACAAAGGCCCTCCGCGTCTTTTTTAACACAGCTCAAAGATGATCGCTTTAAAGCCAGTTTGCAGCAATTAATCGAATATGGTTTATACCGCAATAGCAAATATTATGGCAAGCACTATCGAAAGTCGTCATTCTCCCTGTATCAAAAATATTCTTATGAGGATGTGTGTCGTTTGTTAGAGTGGGAAAAAAATGAGGTCTCTTTAAATATTGGTGGCTACAAATACGATGAAAAATCAGCGACCTATCCGGTCTTTATTAATTATCACAAAAGTGATGCAATTGAATCCTCGATTAATTATGAAGATCGTTTTATTGCACCGTCTAGTCTGATTGCCATTTCGAAGTCCGGCCGCTCAATCGCCTCGAACGACGTCCAAGTGGCCTTAAATGCTCAACAATTAGGGGTTGATGTGGAATTGTTTGTCCGAAAAAATAAGGACGATAAAACCTCAAAAGAATTTTATTATTTGGGAAAAATGTTTCCCACTGGCAAAGCCACTGAAATTGTCATGGCAGAAGCCAATAAAAAAGCCGTGGAGATTCATTATCAGCTGGATGTGCCAGTAAGAGAAGATATTTATGCATATCTTTGTGATGTGCCAGACTATGATTAGAAAAAGGGGACTAAGATGGGATTAGATATTATATTTGATGTGTGTGAAACAAAAACGTTTTATGAAAATGAAGAGTATATGAATAACGATGATTACGATGAGATCGCCTTTAATGAGCGTTGCCAAATGCGGACCATTGATTCGGTCAAAAATGATTATGAGCTGCTCGATGCACTGAGTTTGATCGCTTTTTACGATGATAAAGAAGTCGAAAACTGCCAATACACTGTTTTTTACCAAGAAGACTTAGAAAAATTAACCAGCAAGAACATTTCAGAAGATGGACGAGAAGTCATCGCGAAAGTTCTGAGTGAGGTAGATTTTGACAAAGAGACGGTGACGGTTTACCCGTGGTGGTAAGAAACCCAAAATATTAAGTTGACATCGATTATGACGACAAAGGAGGTCCGGCGCAGATTGACGCTGATTGCCTATCTTAAAAAGGCGGCTCACATCTACGCACTCCCCCAAACTGTCGCGCTAAGCCCCGAACGGGCCGGCATTTCCATGAGACCTGGCATTGGACAGGTGTGTTTTAAAAAGGAGAAGAGGATGAATCAACAGATTATCGAAATTGGTAAACGACACGTTACAGTGATGGCTGACCCAAAAGTAAAAAGTGGCCCAATCATCTACCTCCACATGGCGGGGGCGGAGCTATCCGATTTGGCCGTTAAACAAGCTGGTGAGCCGGCGGTTCTGGTGGCCATCGATGCGGTTGACTGGAACCGTGAGCTAACCCCCTGGCCGGCCAAACGGGCCTTCCGGGGTGGCGAAGATTTTGGCGGCGGGGCCGACGCCTATCTGGCGGAACTGACAGACACCATTGTCCCGGCGGTGGAAGCTGCTCTGGGTATCAGCCCGACCGTCCGGGGGTTGGCCGGGTATTCGCTGGCGGGTCTGTTTGCCCTGTATGCCGGTTATCGCAGTTCTTTGTTTACGCGCATTGCTTCAATCTCCGGCTCGTTATGGTACGATGACTTTCTCGAATTTTGTTTAAATAACCAGCCGCCTGTGGTTTTGCAGCGGGTCTATTTTTCCTTGGGTGACCGCGAAAAGATCGCCCGGAACCCACGCATGGCCCGGGTCGAGGATCACACCATAAAAATCGAACAGCGGTTGCAAAGCCTGGGTGCTGAGACGATCTTTGAGAAAAACCCTGGCAACCATTTCGACAACGCCCGCGACCGGATCGTCAGGGGGCTTTCCTGGGTTATCTAAACGCTCTGTCCCGGCAAAATGGCAGCCTGTCCTTGTCGATGTTGCTGAGTCGTTTTGAATGAAAATAGGGTTCATCAAAACAAAAGCGCAGTCTCTGATCCAGTTGGGAACCGGGATTTGTAAAAGCTGGAGCTGATGATCAATGATCGCAAAAATAATCGTCAGATAGTGGCGTTCGGATTTGTCCAGGGCAGCAATTTCAAGCGGCCCGGCGTAAAAAAATGATAAGGAGATCTGATTATGCGACGAACAATTATGGTGGTGGGGGCGGTTATCGCAATTGCGATAACGGTTTACCTGGTCAGTACGATGAACTTGTTTTCAGGCAATAACCAGGGCGGCCCAGATGGGGTTTCCCAGGCGACGGCCGACCGCTATCAGGAAAAAGAAATCCGCGACTATCAGGGGGTTCGGCTGGACCCGGCCATCGGTCCCCGGGATAATTCAATCGCCGGGATTCAAACCGTCGCCCTTGACAGCTATCAGCTAAAGCTGACCGGGCTGGTTGAGACGCCGGTCAGCTTCAGCTATGATCAGGTCCTGGCCAAAGCGCCGGAACAGCGCCTGATCACCCTCTATTGTGTCGAAGGCTGGCAGGCCACGGTGCTCTGGGAAGGGGTGCGGATCACCGATTTGCTGGCTGATGCCGGCATTAAAGACGAAGCCACCACGGTGATTTTTCACTGTGTCGATGGCTATACCACCTCGCTGCCCCTGGCCACCGTTAAAGACCAGGAGATCTTATTGGCCTATGCAGCCAATGGCGTGGTATTGCCAGCGTCAATGGGATTTCCCTTTATTGTGGTGGCCGAAGATAAACTGGGCTATAAGTGGGCCCGCTGGGTCAGTGAAATCGAACTGTCCAGTGATGAAAACTACAAAGGGTATTGGGAAAAGCGGGGCTATGACAACGACGCCACCGTGAATTAAAAAGCCTGTCAGCCCGGCCCACATTATGGTAGAATAGAACCAACTATTCAAATTTATGGAAAGCGGGTTGCAATGGAAGACCATAACACCGTCGGAACAAAAAAAATAACGCCAGTGGGGCACTTCAATGGGGCCAATTTCGGGATAAGGAACTGGAAAAAGCCTTTTATAATGCCGAAATTGCCAGGAATATCAATTATGTGTCGTTTACCATTCTCATAACCGCCATGGTTTATTTTTCGTTTATCATCCCGGAGTATTTTCTGATCACTGCGGCCGATGCTTTCAGGGCGGTCTTTATCAGTCGCAGTGTTGTGCTGGCCGCCATGCTTGTTTTGTATTTCAAAGTCAGGCGGGTCACCCGCTATGAATCGCTGATCTATTGGTTTACCGGACTGGAAATCTTGATTGCCATGTCGTTTATTTATATCTCCAACCAAATTCCCAACCCGAATATCCTGATTCAGGCCTTTGGCGTGATGATTATTATTCTGGCTGTTTTTTTGATCAATAACCGGTGGCTTTTTTCTATTTTTACAGCGCTGTTTGTCAGCATCGGCTATTTCGTCTTTGTCAGCGTCAGTTTTACCGCAATCAATCGGTCTGATTTTCTGGCTGCGATCATTCACATCGTGATCGTCATTGTGCTAAGCAGTATTTCGTCCTACAGTGTCAATTATTATAAACGAATCCAATATCTGCATACCATTGAATTGATAAAAATGGCCGAAACCGATGCCTTGACCGGGATCGATAACAAAGCCAAATTTAATCAGGAATATGCCCGACTGGCGAACAGTATCGCCGACACCGACCGGAATCTGGCCGTGATCATGTTTGATATTGACGATTTTAAAGCCATCAACGACCGTTTTGGGCATCTGATCGGCGATCAGGTTTTGCAGGAACTGACCGGGATCGTCCGGCGCAATCTCAATCAAAGCGATCTTTTTGCCAGATGGGGTGGGGAAGAGTTTGTCATCATTCTCCCGGACAGCCAGCGCGAGGCGGCGATGGTAGTGGCTTGGCGGCTCCAGAAGATTATCGCCGAACACCGCTTCGAAACCGCCGGCCAGGTTACCTGCAGTTTCGGGGTGGCGGCCTTTAAAAATGGCGATAATCTGGATACGGTTTTGCACCGGGTCGATGAACGCTTGTATCTGGCGAAAAAGCTGGGCAAAAACCGGGTCGAATAGTCCCGGTTCGGCCATCGCTGATGGCTACCTGTAAGATGGATAGGTACCTGACCGCAACTTATCAACATATTGCAAAAAACGAATTAAGTCAGCTAATATAATAGCTAATTATTGACAAAAACACTCGTATCAGCTAATATATTAACTATGAATATAGAATTTTTAACTCAAAAAACACCCCTCGAAATCGGTATATTAATTGCCCGGCGAATTCGCAGCATCCGTAAACGGCAGAAGCTGTCACAGGAAAGACTGAGTGAAAAATCAGGGGTCAGCCTGGGTTCGCTGAAACGGTTTGAACGCAGTGGGGAAATCTCATTATTATCCCTGACAAAAATCGCTATTGCCTTAAACTGTGAAGATGAACTGATTAACTTATTTGCGGAGCAACCTTTTTTATCCATCCAGGAGGTAATCGATGAACAGGATTAAAAAACTGACGGTTCGGTATCATGATCGGCCTGTGGGGGTCATGGCACTTTACCAGAATCGGCAGGTAGCTTTCGAATATACCAAAGAATGGTTGTCTGATGGCTTTTCGATCAGCCCATTTTCACTGCCACTGGTGCAGCGTGTCTTTATTCCCAAGGTTGATCCCTTTGAAGGCTTATTTGGAGTGTTTGCGGATAGTCTTCCGGATGGCTGGGGGCGGTTGCTGGTTGATCGGTTGTTATTAAAAAATCATATCAATCCCTTTGAAATCAGTAGTCTGGATCGTTTGGCCATCGTTGGTTCATCGGGGATGGGCGCATTGACCTATGAACCGGTTCATCACTTTGATTTATCGAATCCGGCCGTTGATCTTGATGAAATTGCAGCTGAGTGTGCAAAGATGCTCATAACGGACGATTCGGATAATCTGGATGATCTCTTCAGTCTTGGCGGTTCTTCCGGCGGGGCCAGACCGAAGATCTTAACAAAGATCAATGATATCGATTGGATCATCAAATTTCCTTCATCAGAAGATATAAAAAGCATTGGGGTCCAGGAATATCGATATTCTTTGTGTGCCAGAGAATGCGGTATTGAGATGGAGGAAACAAAGCTCTTTACCTCAAATACTGGTCCGGGATATTTTGGCACCCAAAGATTTGACCGAAAACAGGACGAACAGGGTAAGAAAAAACGGATTCATATGCTTTCAGTAAGTGGGATGCTGGAAACTTCCCATCGTATCCCCAATTTGGATTACAACATTCTGATGAAATTGACGCTGGAATTGACAAAAGATTTTTCTGAGGTTGAAAAGATGTATCGGCTGATGTGTTTCAATGTTTTTGCCCATAATCGCGATGATCATTCGAAGAACTTCACGTTTCTTTATGATGAAAAAAAACAGGGCTGGATTCTTTCACCCGCTTATGATTTAACGGATAGTGTTTCGATTGGCGGCGAACATGCCACCTGCGTTAATGGCAACGGTAAAAATCCAGGGTTTAGCGATATTTTGGAAGTCGCCAGGAAAATTGGGATCAAGGATCAAAAAGCAAAAGATATTGCCACAGCCATAAAAGATATCGTTGCCGCTTACCACTTGTGTGACAAAAACAGATGAGTCAGTGATGCTCCGGCAACGGTCAGCATTGATCCCGAACAGATTTACCAGCGATTTGAAAAAATCCTGGGCTTTTGAAGGCTGACGGTGCCTGCCATCAATTTATACATGATTCCGGCCACGATGACCCATGAACTGGCACATCAGTGTGGTTTTATGTATGAAGATGAGGATAATTTCATCGCCTATCTGGCCTGCCGGCAGCAGGACGATCCCATAATTCTGACAGTGCCTGACGACAACTTATTAACCTAAGTCAGCACAGCATTTTGGTGGGTAAGTTGATTTAGATCTTGAGGGTTTGACTAGTGAACCAGCAATTTAAAATAATACTGATAATAACCGGCGTTCTGGGTATAATTGGCTTATGGAGTGAGGGCAAATGAAAAAAGAACTACAAATACCTGAAGATAAAAAAATCATTAATACAAAAGAACTACAAAAACTGGGATTTAGCTACTACAAAATTAATAAATTTGTTGAAGAAGGTAAGCTCAACAGGTTGAATAAAAGTAACTATGAAAATTGCAATTTCAACGGCGAAGTTTCAGATTTAATCTATGTTTATGCTTATGCGCCAACTGGTGTTATTTGCCTGATGAGCGCCGCGGTATATTATGGTTTGTCCAATTATCGGCCGGATTCAATTGATGTTGCCTTACCGAGGGGAAAAAACATCACAACTTTACCAGACTGGCCAACATTCAATTTATATTACTTCCAGAAAGAACGTTATGAAACTGGAATTCTTGAGCAATGGACAGGAGAAAATAGATTTAAGATTTATGACATTGAAAAAACGGTGGTAGATATTATTTATTACCGTAACAAGATAGGGATTGAAGAAACTAAAGAAATATTGACCAAATATTTAAAAAAAGAAGATCGCAACATCAATAAACTATATCGTTATGCCGAACGTTTAAAGTGTAGTGATGTTTTAAAAACCTATCTG
This sequence comes from Acetobacterium wieringae, assembly GCF_023700225.1. Taxonomy (NCBI): domain Bacteria; kingdom Bacillati; phylum Bacillota; class Clostridia; order Eubacteriales; family Eubacteriaceae; genus Acetobacterium; species Acetobacterium wieringae. The sequence continues at coordinate 1,919,753 of NZ_CP097897.1, read as the reverse complement.
GAGGTGCTGATTTGATAAATGCAGAATCCATAATATCTTATCCAATCAATTTCAGGTTGGGGCGGCCAGAAACAGCTTTGAAAATGCCGTTTTTTTAGAAGACCAACGCCCAGCCGCTTCGTTTTATGAACAACTAAAGGATGACCGCTTTAAAACCGGTCTGATGGAATTAGTTGAGTATGGTTTATATCGCAATGCTAAATATTATGGCAAGCCCTATCGAAAATCGTCATTCTCCCTGTATCAAAAGTATTCTTATGAAGATGTGTGTCGTTTGTTAGAGTGGGAAAAAGGCGGCCTTTAAAAATGGCGATAATCTGGATACGGTTTTGCACCGGGTCGATGAACGCTTGTATCTGGCGAAATAGCTGGGCAAAAACCGGGTCGAATAGCCCCGGTTCGGCTATCGATGATGGCTACCTGGATGAGCTCTGCACCGAAGGTCGGGATGCTGATGACTAAACCCGTTTCAGACCATCCGGGTCAAGATAAACCTGTCGGGCCCGGAAGGGGCCGGGGACGGTGTACTGGAGCTTGACCTTGTCAAAGTCACTGAGGTGACGCGAGTGGAAGTAGGGTTCATCAAAACAAAAAGCGCGGTCTCTGATCCAGTTGGGAACCGGGATTTGTAAAAGCTGGAGCTGATGGTCAATGATCGCAAAAATAATCGTCAGATAGTGGCGTTCGGATTTGTCCAGGGCGGCGATATCAAGTGGCACGGATAGACTCTCCAGAAAAGCCGGGTCTTTTGATAACAGCAGCTCCAGCAGTTGGTTGAGGCTGGTGTCCAGATCGGGATAGTTGTACAAATTTTTCAGATACTTATTGCCAATCATAACCGAGATCCTCCCCCAGATGTTTTATAAAATTGATTTGTCGTTCCCCCAGCAGCCGCAGCGGGACAAAAACTTTAATGGTCGCCAGCAGCGCTGCCTTGGTGGTGATGTTCAAGGTTTTACACAGCAGCGCCGCATCAGTAAAATCTTTGGCCGGTTCCGGTCGGGCAGCCAGAACTTTCATGGCCAGCAGTTGTTCGGCTTTGGGCTTTAGGATTTTCAGGTTGGAATAGGTTTTGAAGGTTTCCAGTTCTTCGGCGATAATCGACTTTAGCGGTTCTTTAATTTCATCATTGATCCAGCCATCAGAAAGGTCAAAAACAAACTGGGTATTCTTCAGGATATGTTCCAGCAGTTTGTCATTGGCCAAGCTGAACACGCAGTCGATATCTTTGGTGGCCGGGCGATTATCAAACACCATGGTCATAATACATCCACCGTAAATGGTCAGTTCCAGCTGCATCGCATTTTCCTTAAGCTGCTGGTTCAGGTAGTCGAATATTTCCAGCAGTTTGCTTTTATCCAGCAGTCCGATATTAGGGTGAGCATCCATCGTATTACCTCCAAGACAAGCGGAGTCCGCTTTTAGTGATAATATTATACCATACGTTATGGCCAAAAACCCTTGATAATGAAAATGGATATTGAGATATTAACTAGTCAATCTTAAACTATATCAAAGGGGGGCATCATGAAAAAATTTTTATCGCTGCGATGGCTCGTTATCTTACCGGGAGTGGTGGCCTATCTGCTTAATCAATATGCCCAATATCATCCAAACTGGGCGGAACAATACAGCCGGACAGCATATCCGATAGTATCAAATGCCGTGGGTTTTTTACCTTCGTTGGTAAAATTTTCGGTCAGTGAATGGCTGGCGGTCGCGGTTTTATTATTTTTGCCAGTATACCTTGGTTATTATCTGCACCAGGTTATCATCAGTAAAGGTGACCGGGGGATGGCCGTTTATCGTGCTAGCTTGGGCATCGTTGCGATGGCCAGCGTGATCTATTTTTGTTTTACTTTCTTGGGGGGCTTGAATTATTATCGGGATTCTTTCTTAGCCTATACCCCATATCATGAGGAGACCTACAGCGAGGAGGAACTGGTGAAACTGTGTCAATCACTTGCCGATGAAATGGGACAGACAAGAGAAAAAATCGATGAAAATCATGACCTGATGCTAAATGCTCCCGATGATTTTTTTTATTATGCACAACAATCGGTGTTGTCGATGCAGCTGTTGGCAAAGCAGTATCCGATTTTGGAGCGGTCGTTATACTCAACACCAAAACCAGTGGTCATGTCAAAACTGATGTCGCGGGCCGGGATAATGGGTATTTTTATCCCGTTTACGCTGGAATCGGATATTAATGCGGATCTGCCAGTTTCGATGATACCGGCCACGATGACCCATGAACTGGCCCATCAGTGTGGTTTTATGTATGAAGATGAGGCGAATTTCATCTCCTATCTGGCCTGCCGGCAGCAGGACGATCCCATGATCCGTTATAGTGGACTTTTTCAGGCCTTTGATTATTCCATCTCGGCGCTTGCAAAAGTTGATGAACAAAAGGCCCTGGCGATTATCTCCAGTCTGCCCGAGCAAGTGCGGCAGGATATGATAGAGCGCGATCAGTATTGGTCTAAATATGAGGGTATCGTTTCAGATGTTTCAAATAATGTTAATGATGCCTATCTGAAGGCGAATAACCAGACCGATGGGGTGAGCAGCTATCATAAAATGGTCAATCTGTTGCTGGCAGAACAGCGCTATAAATGGGTCAATGACTATGATCCTTCCCCAGATATTTTATAAGATTAAAAGGAGATGCAATGAACTTTACAACCTTTTATTTTAGCGGCACCGGCAACACCCGCTGGGCTGTCCGGGAATTTGCCAGAATCGTCGGGGAAAAAGGCCATCAGGCCGATGTGGTATCCATCGATATCCAGATCAGCCTCACAGATGTAGAGCTCCGGGGGATGATCGCCCAAGCCGATGCCATCGGTTTTGCCAACCCCATCTACGGTGGCGACATTCCCCCGATCATGCGGGCCTTTATAAGCCGGGTGGTGGGCTTGGTCGGGCCGCAGAAAATGGCCAAAAGCGCCTATGCCATCAACACCTATGGTTATGTCAACGCTTTTGGCCCCACCGAGATGCAAAAGCTGCTGGCCGGATCGGGGCTGACCCTGTCGGCCTATGTCAATATTCGGCTTTGCAATAATGTCACCAGCAGCAAACCGCTGGACCGGGCCAAGCTGGCTAAGCGGATGGTAAAGGATCAAAAGGAACTGGAGCGCCTGGTCGATTGCCTGATGGCCGGTCGCAAGCGGATCAAAGGCCATGGGCCGCAACTGATGATCGGGGCGATGATCCGCAAAAATCCCCGAGGCGATTGCCGAATTTTATCAGACCCTCGGTGTCGATGGCGCCAGCTGTACCCGCTGCCTGGTCTGTGTCAACAATTGTCCCACTGCCAGCATTCAGCTTAAGGGCAACCGGTTTTTTTTTTCATCCGGCTGCACGGCCTGCATGCGCTGCTATAATTTTTGCCCCACCGGCGCCATCACCATCGACGGCGTCCGTTCCGATCCCAACAAATTCCCCCGCTATCAGGGCCCGGAGGCCTAAACTTTAGGTGATGCGGCCCGCCAGCGACGGCGCTGCATTTTGGTTTTTGTCCGCCATCGTAATCACCCGCCCTGTTACCTGAAACGATAGAAACCACCAAACCGGGGTATATACGTTTAAAGAAGAATCGAAATCAAACTATCTTTTGGGAGAAAGAGGGGAAACGATGAAACAGCATGACCAGAACTTTTTGTTAAAACGGATTACCAAAAAGAAAAACACCGGGGCTCAGGCCGCGACGATGACCCCCAAAGTCAAAAAAGGCTGGCGCCGACGGCCAGCCGAAGCAGACTATCTGGAGATGATGGTGGAGTACAATTCCGAGGCGATGGCGCTGCTGCTTAAAACTACAGCGGGCTGGGTCTATTGCCATAACAACTGGGAGCACGAAAAACTAACCGGTTACAGCCAGAAAGCGATTCGCAATCAGCCTTTAAAAACCGTCCTCGGGGAAGCCTATTTTAAGGTCTACGAAAAAAATGCCGACGATTGCCTAAAAAGCGGAAAAACCATTCTCTTTAAGGCCAAGGCCTGCTGGAATGGGCAAATCAGAGAGCGGATGTGCCGGATGACCCCGGTTTCCGGTGCTACCCAGGACTATATTGTGGTGACAGAGCTAAATACCACAGTGATTAAGGACTGGATGGCAAAAAACCATCTGGCCACGACCCGCTTTGATGCGATGTTTCAGACCCACACCGCCACGATGCTGCTGATTGAACCGGTGTCCGGGCGGATTGTCGAGGCCAACCCGGCGGCCCTGGCCTTTTACGGCTATAGCCTGGAGGAGATCACGGCCATGACCATTGACCAGATCAACACCCTGTCTAAGGCGGCGGTTGATGCGCTACGCCACCAGGCGTTAGCGGGGCAGCAGCGGTACTTTTTATTTCCCCATCGGCTTAAAAACGGCGAAATCCGGATGGTCGATGTCCATTCCAGTCCGCTGGAGCTTGACGGTCAGCCCTATCTCTTTTCGGTGATCACCGACGCCACCGAACGGGAACAGAACGCGGTACCGCCCTTTATCAGGAAAAGGAGCGTTACAAAACCACCATGGAGGCCATCCATGACGGGGTCATAACCACCGATGCCAAAGGCAGCATCAGCACTCTCAATCCGGCGGCTGAGCAGGCCTGCGGCTGGCAAAGCATAGAGGTGCTGGGTAAACCCTTTGAGGCGATTTTTCGGATCTGTCATGAATATACAAGAGAGCCCCTGACCGGGCTTGTGGCCGGGGTGCTGGCAGACGGCCAGAGCATCGAAATCACCGCGCCAACCGTGCTGTTTAAAAAGGATGGCGTGATGATTCCCATCGAAACCAGCATCGCCCCGATCCGCAGCCAAAACGGCAGCATCGGTGGGGTGGTCATGGTCTTTCGGGATATTACCCTGTCCCGGGAAAAGAAACGCCGCATTGAATATTTAAGCTATCACGATGAGCTCACCGGCCTTTACAATCGGCGCTTTTATGAGCAGTATTTCAGCCAGAAAGAGATCAAACTGATCCATCCGATGGCTTTTGTGATGGGCGATGTCAATGGCCTGAAGATGACCAACGACGTCTTTGGTCATACCATCGGCGATCTGCTGCTTAAGGATATTGCCAGGACCCTTAAGCGCACCGCCGGTGCCCGCCATCAGGTGATCCGCTGGGGTGGCGATGAATTCATGATTGTGATGCCTGGCTCGGACTTAAAGGATGCCGAAGTGCTGGTCAGACAGATTAAGGAGCAGCTGAAGGACATCTGCATAAACGGCACCATTGAAGCCAGTGTCTCGTTTGGGATGGCGCTCAAACAAAGCCGGGATGATGAACCCGGGCCGGTCCTTAAAAAAGCCGAGGAAATGATGTATCAGATCAAGCTGCTCGAAAGCAAAAGCATGCGGGGCACCACCATCAACGCCCTGCTGGCCGCCCTCGATGAAAAACGGTCCGAAACCAAGGCCCATACCCTGCGCCTGTCCGATCACGTCATGAAGCTGGCCGAGCGGCTTAGCCTGAACGTTGAAGCCAAAAACCGCCTGATTCTGTTGACGATGCTCCATGATATCGGCAAAGTGGGGATTCCCGATCACATCCTTGGCAAGCCCGGCCGCCTCACCGAGGAAGAATGGCAGATCATGCAGACCCATTCGGAAATCGGCTACCGGATCGCCGCCAATGTGCCGGAGCTCCATGTTGTCACAGAGGAAATCCTCCACCATCATGAAAAATGGGACGGGTCTGGCTATCCTTCGGGGCTTAGTGGTGAGAAGATCCCGCTTAACAGCCGGATTCTGGCTATTGTCGATGCCTATGACGTGATGACCCATGATCAGGTTTACCAGCTCGCGCGGTCTCACGAAGACGCCATCCGGGAATTACGTGCTCAGTCCGGCAGCCAGTTTGACCCCCGGCTGGTCGACCGTTTTATTGACCAGGTATCCCACTGGTGATGACTCGGCGGATCGACAATAATGATGGCTTTTTGGTGACGTTTTAACTGTAAATGTCAAATTAAAAGTCTGTTCATTAACCGCACAAATCAGTTATAATAAGACCAGAACACACACGGGCGTAAAGGGGGAACTTATGTCTAAAACTTCTAAGTTACTTATTGTGATACTCTGTATTGTGATAACCGGTGCCGTTGCTCAATATGTGGCAATAAATAGAGAAAATAATGAAAATATCAAAATTGACAGTGCCGAATCTGGACAAAGTGCGGCGGGTAGGCCCTTTAAGGTTGGCATTGTGTTATCGATTGGTGGTTTGGGCGACAAATCATATAACGACTTAGCCTATGAAGGTACCCGACTGGCTCAGGAAAAACTGGGAATCGAATTTAGTTATACAGAACCGGCCACCTCGATTGAAACTGAAATCGAGTATGGGGCCCATCATTTAAGACAGTATGCCAAGGAAGACTATGACCTGGTCATCGCCACGGGTTTTTTATTTAAAGATGCCTGTGAAAAAGTTGCCCAGGAATATCCGGATGTGCAGTTTGTCATTATTGATTCCGTTGTCGCAGCCCCCAATGTCACCTCCCTGACTTTTAAGACCAATGAGGGTTCGTTTCTGGTCGGCGCAGTGGCTGGCATGGTGACCAAAACCAATACCATCGGCTATATCGGGGCTCAGGATACGGAGATCTTTCAGGAATTTCGAAATGGCTATGAACAGGGTGCCGTTTATGTGAATCCCGAGGTTTCGATTGCTTCAAGAATTGTGGGTGGTGATAACCCTTTTGCGGTTCCCAACCGTGGCTATGAACTGGCCAATGAGCTGATCGCCCAGCAAGCGGATGTGGTCTATACCGTGGCGGGGGCAACCGGGATCGGGGCGATTGAAGCCTGTAAGGAAAAAGGCATCTATGCAATTGGTGTTGACAGTGATCAGGATTATATTGCCAAGGGGACGGTCATTACGAGTATGATGAAAAAAATTGATACCGCTGTGTACACGGCGATCGAGTTGGCAATGAAAGGGGAACTGAAATCAGGAATACTGGAATTTAATATTGCCAATGGCGGAATTGACACCAGTCCGTTTACCCATACCCGAGATCAATTACCGGCTGATGCATTAGCAAAACTTGATCAAATCAAGAAGGACATCATCAGCGGGAAAATTAAACTGAATTGATTGGAAATTGCGGAACTGGGCGCAAAGCTCACGGCAGTTTTGCAATTACCTGAATTAAATGAATGCCAAGGAGACGGCTATGGGAAAAATTTCATTTAGAAAAGCAATCATGATCGTGAGCTTTGCGGTTTTTCTGATGTTCTCACTGTTTATGTTTTTTTATTTTGAAAAAATTTCTTATCAGGACATCAAAGAACGGCTGATTTCCGAAAACAGTTATTCGGCCCAATCGGCGAAGCAATTATTGGATGCTGAAAAAGACAGCATGGCCAAAGATGCCCGGTTTGTGGTCAATTACCCGACAACACATTTTGCCTTTGTTAACGGGAAATATATCGCTTTTAATGATGAGAGCGCGTTTAATTTAAGCAACCCGGAATTTGAAGCGATGAGCCCCTTTAACTACAAAGAATTATCGTTTCAATTAAGCAGAATCCTTGGTAAGACCTTATATGCAGCGAGTAGTTCGGTCAAAAATGTCGCATTTTTTGATGGCAACGCCAATCCCCTGGCGGATGTACCGGGTATTGAAGACAGTTTTATGGATACCGGCAAAGAGAACTACATCCAGTACATGATCAGCGCCGATAACAAATTTTCAAGCATTGAGCCCTTCGGCGTCATCGCTTTAAAAGAAGGAAGATTATTCTTAAAAGGGGTTGACCGGATCTATTCGGGTGAACCCAAGGGCGTGACCGTGGTCACAGAAGCATTAGGGGACCCCATTCTGGAACAGATTAAAAATTCAGTAAATAAGGAAATCGTCATCTGGGCCGAAGATGGGGTGATGTTATCGACCATCCCGATTGACAAAAATGCGTTCGGGAATCGTCTCGACACCGCTGAACGTGGGGAAATTCTATTTACAACGGTAACAACCGATAACCGGGAAATGGGTTTTTCCTTCCACCCCGTTGAAGATTTCGATGGCAATATAATTGCTTATATCGGTACCGGTTTTGATATGAATACCGTTAATGATATTTTTATCAATAACCTGATTCGGTTTATTCCGGTGATTGTGATTTTTTCACTGGTGCTTTTTTTAATCCTTTATTCGGTGTTGCGACAATTATTTAAACCGCTCAATGAGATCATTGGCATTACTGAGGAAATCAGTAAAGGAAATTATAAAATCACATATCCCCCGAACAATATTATTGAATTCTCAAAAATACTTGAGAGTATCGGAAAAATGTCTGATGCCATCGAAATCAGGGAGAAAGAACTGGTCTTACTTTCGAGTATCGATAAACTCACCCAGATCTATAATCGGCAAAAAACGGAAGAAATCCTCGGCCTGGAAATTCAAAAAGTAAATCAGACGAGCCATCCGCTGGCAATTATCATGCTGGACATTGATAGCTTTAAGGCGGTAAATGATACCTATGGTCATAAAGTCGGCGATATGGTGCTGGAAGAATTTGTGACTGTTTTAAAGAAGAAGATCCGGCCAACCGACTTCATCGGGCGATGGGGTGGGGAGGAATTCTTGATTATCTGTCCCGAAACAAATCTTGACGGTGCAAAAACACTTGCGAATGGGTTAAGGAAAGCCCTTGAAGCACACTCATTTCCGATTGTGGTGCGCAAGACAGCAAGTTTTGGGATTGCGGAATATATTCCGGAAGAAGCGGTTAATGCCGTCATGAAGCGGGCGGATGATGCGTTGTATCTAGCCAAAAAACGGGGCCGGAATCGAGTCGAGGGCGGGCCGGACAGTAATTGATAAAAACGGGCCGGGAGCGGCCGTCCCACCCGCATACACTTGTCGTTGATCCCAAATCGGGTCATTTTTATGAAGGTCAAAAACAGGAGGATCAATAATGTTAGTTTATGCAAGTACCGCCATTACGATGGCACTGGTGTTCTATTCGATTGGGGTCTGGAGCGAGAAGCTTCAGGGCCAGCTAAAAGTGTGGCATCTGGTCGTGTTTTATCTTGGACTGGTGTGTGATACCATCGGAACCATGCTGATGGGCGAACTGGCTGGCGGGGTCACGCTGTTGAGCTTTCATGGTATCACCGGCCTGCTGGCGATTCTGCTGATGCTCTTTCATGCCGTTTGGGCCACGGTGGTGCTGGTCAGGAATGATCAGAAAGCCCGGGCCAATTTTCATAAACTCAGTCTGATCGTCTGGCTGATCTGGCTGATTCCTTTTGTTTCCGGGGCGATCTTTGGGGTGGCCTTTTAACTGCGCTTTTAGATAAAGCACTGTTAATTGACCCGGCTGATCGGGTATCATGATTTCGATTGACTAAAGGAGTACCCACCATGAAACAAAACCTGCGCATTTATCTTATTGCTGCCTTCGGTTGGACCTGGTTCTGCTGGATCGGAGCCTATCTGATCAGCCTGACCAGCGGCTATAGCTTGCTTACCGGGGGCACCCTTTTTGATCTGCTGGCGTTAGTCCCGGCGGACAAAGGCTGGTTGCCGCAACTGCTGTTTGCGGTGGGGGTCTATGGCCCGTTAATCGGCTTCCTGCTGGTGGGCCGGGGTGAACAGAAACCAATCAGTAAACCTGCGGCGAAACGGTTTGCTGTCTTGGCGGTGCTGCTGCCTCTGATGATCGGCATTCCCACGGTGGTCGTCAGCTTGATACTGGGCTATTTTAACCCCGGTGAGGCAACCCCCGGAGCACTGCTGGGTCTGATTGGGCTGTACTTTATTTCTAATTTTCTAACCAGTGGTACCGAGGAGTTGGGCTGGCGGGGCTTCTTATTTCCCTATCTGCGCCAGAAAGCGGCCGGTTTCTGGCTGGCCACCTGGAAGGGCGGGATCATCTGGGCGGTCTGGCACTATCCGCTGATGGTGATCCTCTACCTCGGTCAGGGCCCCTGGGTGCTGTTGCCAACCCTGGTCGGTTTCACTGCCGGAATCGTGGCGATGAACTATATCACCAATTTCATATACGTGAAAACCCAGTCACTGCCACTGGTGATGGGGTTCCACGCCCTGAACAACACCGTCAATTTTGCGATCATGCTGGTTTTTCCGGGAACACCGTTACTGTTTTTGACCAGCCTGACGGCCTGGGCGGTGGTGGCGTATCTTGATAAAAAACAGCCTCTGGCCTGAGCGCCGCAGGCAGCGCCAATGAGTGGGATCAGACCAACCTGTCCGGTAGCGGAAGGGCCTGAGATGGTATCGGAATATCGGCTTGACAAGCGGGGCATTTTTGTGAAGGGTGAAAAACGGATGCAACAAAAATAGCCGGGTGACCGGCTTCAGACAGCAACATAAGATAACTCAGTACCGACAAGAACAGGCCGCAGCGATGTGCTGCGGCCTGTTTTTTAGGCCCTTAATTTTCGTCAATATCAAAGAAGCCCAGCCCATCCAGGGCGGCAATGGACTTATGCAGATAGATTTCGTTGGTCAGCGGCCAGCGGTGGCCGATCCGGTAGAGCACTTCGGTGGTAAAGTGGTTTTCGGGGTCAATCGGGTAGATGTGATTAACGGTATCACTGTTTAAATAGACAATCAGCCCGGAAATCGCCGGGGCCACCTCGGCATCGGCCATTCCGGCCCGCAGGGCGGCGTCAAAGTCGGCATCAGAGACCACCTTAATGGCAAAGCCGTAGGCGTTCATTTCGGCCAGTACATCAGCCATATAGACGGTGTGGTTATTGTAGGGGTGAAACACCGTCAGGTCGCGGTTGGTCTGGGACAGCCTTAAAATCGCCTGGGCGGTCAGATCAATCGGTGAAAACTCAACCGCCTGACTCAGCCCCCCGACGGGGAAGCATTTTAGAATCTTATAGCCCTTGAGCCCCCGCATAAAGCCGTTGTGGAGGAAGTTGATCTGGAACTCGCCGTCGCTGTTGCGGCTCATCAGATTGCCGACCCGCATGATCTTACCGCGCAGGCCGTCCTTGGCGATGGCCGAAAGTACCGCCCGCTCAGCCAGAAACTTGGAGTGGACATAGGCGTTTTCAAGGCTCTGGGAAAAGTAGAGCTCGTTTTCGTTAATCCGTTTCTCCCGGGGAGGGGCGCCATTGATGCCTTCGCCGGCGATGCTGACGGTAGAAACCTGAATCAGCTGCTTGCCGGTTTTCAGGCACAGTGCCACCAGGTTTTCTACCCCCTCGACATTGATTTTCTCAAGCGTATCATCGGCCACAAAATGCTTAACACAGGCGGCGCAGTTAATCACCGTATCGGCCGCTACATCAGATAGCGCCATCACACTATCTAAATTGGTGATATCGCCCTCAACACAGAAGATCCGGCTGCCAAAAAGCTCGGCATAATCGCGGTCAAAATAGTAGACCAGCATCGTTTCAATCCGTTGCTGTAACGACCGGGCCTTGCCCTGACGGATAAAGCAGGTGACGCTGCCGTCATAATGGTCCAGGAATTCCTTTAGGATATGGGCCCCCAGAAAGCCGGTGGCACCGGTTAAAATAATGTCACCCAGCGGGCTGGTGTTAAGGCCGGGGAGACTGTCGGGCGTATTGGCCGCCAGCACTTGCGCCAGCGCCGGGTAGTCAAAGTTTTTAATGCGGTCATTGGGGTCAATTGCTGCGGCGACGTGTTTTTCAACAAAGGCCGCCAATTGCTTGACCGTTTTGTACTCGAACAGGTCAGCGTAGGCCAGCGGGATCTGCAGGCTCAGGCACTTCATCGCCACCTTGGTGGCCGAGATTGAGGTGCCGCCGATGGCAAAGAAATCGTCCAGCACCGAGACGGTTTCCAGTCCCAGGGTGGTGGCGAAAATTTCGGCCAGTTGTTTTTCCAGCGCCGTTTCCGGGGCCAGATAGTCGGCGGTCTTAATCCCGGTTTCCGGCTGGGGCAGGGCTTTTTTATCGACTTTGCCGCCGGGGGTCAGCGGCATCGTGTCAAGCAGGACATAAAAGGTCGGAATCATGTATTCGGGCAGCTGCGAAAGCAGCAGATGGTGCCAGACCTTGGGGTCAAGCGCTTCTTCCGGCCCGGTATAGTAACCGATAATGTACTGGTTGCCGCTTTGCTCAAGCACCGTCACGGCAGTTTCCTTGATGCCCGGGTGGGCCAGCATCGCCCCTTCAATTTCTGACAGCTCAATCCGATAGCCCCGGATCTTAACCTGGGAATCGATCCGGCCGATGTACTCAATCAGGCCGTCGCCCCGGCGCCTTACCATATCGCCGGTGCGGTAGAGTACCCCATCATCAGGGCCGCTGGCAAAGGGACTGGGGACAAAGGCGGCAGCGGTTTTTTCGGGCAGGTTGTGATAGCCCTGGGCAATCTGGCGACCGGCATGGCAGAGTTCGCCGGGCATCCCGATCGGCACCGGCACAAGCTGGTCATCGACCACATAAGAGCGGACGTTGATTAGTGACTTGCCAATCGGAATATTGCGGTATTCCTGATCGACATTAAAGAAGGTGGTCTCCACCGTGCTTTCGGTGGGGCCATAGGCATTGACAACGGTATAGGGCCGGTCGTAATAATGCTTAAGCTTTTCGCCACCGACGATGATATGGGTCAGGCTACAGTCACCAGTCAGGCTGTCAATGATGATTTCGCCCATCTGGGTCGGGAAGATGGCCACGTTGATGGCCTCATCTTTTAGAATCTGACAGACCTTGACGGCATCCTTGCGGTCGTCTTCGGCAAACAGATAGACCAGGGCACCGTTTGCCAGATAGGGGAAGATCCCCAAGACCGAGGCATCAAAGCAGAAGCTCGAATACTGGGCGCAGCGGGTCTGCTCACTGACCTGCTGATTGATGGTTTCGTTCATGATCAGATTGCTGAGGTTGGCGTGATCAATCATTACCCCCTTGGGCTTGCCGGTGGAGCCGGAGGTGTAGATCATATAGGCCAGATCGCTGCCGGTGGGTTTGGCGGTCTGCCAGCTTTTATCAGCCGGCAAAAAACCGCTGGCGGTGACGGCATCCAGACTGACTAGCCTGTTCGGGAAAAAGCGGGTCAGGTGCTGGTAGTCATCGACATAAAGCAAAATATCGGCCGCTGAGTCGGAAAGCATATAGCGCAGCCGGTCTTCCGGGTACTCGGGGTCAAGCGGCACATAGGCGGCGCCAGCCTTCATGGTGGCAATGACACCAATTAAAAATTCCCGAGTGCGGCCCGACAGGACGCCGACAAAGTCACCTTTTTTGACCCCGGCGCCAAGCAGCTGCACCGCCAGCGCATCCGAAGCGGCGTCAAGCTGGGCATAGCTGATGCTGCCCTTGCGGTCGGCAATAGCTGTTTGCTCGGGATATTGGGCGTACCGCATCCGTAAACAGATCGACAAAGGTGTGGCCGTAAAAACGGGGGTCATTGACCATCTCCCGCGGCTCATCAAAGAGCAGCCTTATCTGATTGAGATCGTCCGTGGTCAGAACCTGTTTTGCGGCCAGTGCCAGATTGGCTAGCAGGGCATCCATCGAGCTGTCCTCGTAGCGGTTACTCTCAAAGGTGGCCCGGAAATAGTAGCGGCCCTCCCGGATTGAGACTTCCACCGAAATGGCGGCAATGACCCCTTCGCTCATCACCTCCAGGGCTTCGGTGGGGAGACCGGCCAGGGTCTCAAACTCAAAGTTATCGCCCTGATAAACAAACATCGCTTCGGCTGAGATGCCAAAGGCCCGGCTGATTTGTGCAAAGGAATAGAGATCGTGATCCATACTGTCGATAAGCTGATTTTTGGTGGCGGTAAACAGCGCACTGGCCGGGGCATCGAGCCAGCAGGTAACCGGCAGGGTTTTAACGAACATCCCCATCGACCGGGCCGTCCGGGAATCGCTGCGGCCATTGTAGATGGTCGTAAAGACGCTGTGGTTTTTATTCGTGTAGCGGCCCAGCAGGTAACCAAACAGACCGACAAAAAAGGCGTTGGGGGTGATCTTCCGGGCTTCGCAGTAGTGCTCGACGGCAGAGACTGTAAGCTGATCAGGGATCAGGCTGACAATCCCAAGGGTTTTTTCGCTCTCGCTTTTGTCCGGGCCGGGTAAAAAATGGGTGTCGCAGCCGTAAAACAGGTCGGCAAAATAAGCCTCGGCCTGGGCGTACTCGGCGCTGGCCAGGCGTATTTGTTCGTCCCGGGCGGCGTCAAAAGAGCTGTAGCTTTCCGGCTCCACCGGCTGCCCGGCGTAGGCCCGGTTAATGTCTTCAATTAAAATCACCAGCGAAGTGCCATCGCAGATGCTGTGGTGGATGTCGATAAAGAAGTAGTTGCCGTCTCTGGTCGCAAACAATGAGGCGTTAAAGAGTCGGCCATCAATCAGTTTAAAGGGGGTGACCAGCTTGTCGCGATCCAGATAATCCCGAATCCGCAGGGTAAAGGGGGCCTCATCCCTGCGGCGCTGCATGATTTCGCCATCATCATCCATAAAGAAGCGGGTTTTGAGGTAGGCGTGGGCCGAAATGGCCGTTTCAACGGCAGCTTTAAACCGCGGCAGGTTGACATCGGGATGGAGCTTAAACAAAAAGGGAATATGATACAGCAGCTCATCGGGTTTGGCCATCGATTCGACAAACAAGCCCAGCTGGGTCTGGGTCAGCGGATAGGCCGTCAGTTTGGGGGCATCGTTATCCGGGGTCGTGGCTGCGGCGGCAGTCAGGAAGGTTTCCAGTTTGGCAACCGTGTTATGTTCTTTCAGATCCCGGTTCCGCACCGCTACCCCAAAGATCTGGGACAGCCGCACATTTAAGGTCACGGTGCCAATTGAAGTCAGCCCGGCTTCCTGCAAGTCAGTGGCAATGCCAAACTGATCGTGGCCGAGAATTTTGGCAACGCAGTCAAAGATCTGTTTCTGGGTGGGGTTTTGCGGTGGGGTCAAATCAGTCTGCTGTTTAACCGGCAGCGGCAGCGCCTTTTTATTGACCTTCAGGTTCTGGTTAAGCGGAATGGCCTCTAACTGCATCGTTACCGCCGGGACCATATAGGGGGGCTTCTCGGCTTCGATAAAGGCGTTTAATGCAGCGACATCAACCGGCATCTCGGCCACCACATAGGCGACAATATACTTGACGCCGCTGGGGTCATCATAGGCCACCACGGTGGCATCGGTAATACCGGGGAACTGGCGGATCACCGCCTCAATTTCGGTCAGTTCGACCCGGAAACCGCGGATCTTGATCTGAGCATCCCGGCGGCCGACAAACTCGATGTTGCCGTCACTCAGATAGCGGACAATGTCGCCGGTATAATAGATCCGGTCATCAGGGGCGACATCACAAAAGGGGTTGACCCCAAAGGCAGCGGCAGTGGCCTCGGGGCGGTTTAAGTAGCCCCGGCCGACATGCATCCCGGCAATACAGAGCTCCCCGGGGACGCCGATGGGCAGCTTTCGTTTATAGCGGTCAACCACGTAGGTTTTGACGTTATCGAGGGCCTTGCCAATCGGGATGTTGTCATAGTCGCCATCAACCAGAAAACTGGTGGCAATGACGGCGGTTTCGGTGGGGCCGTAGAGGTTGTGGAAATGATAATGGGGCGGGTGGATGGTGGCCAGCTTTTCGCCCCCGGTCGACAGGTGTTTAAGTGAATGATTAGTAATGGTGTCGGCAAACTGGCGGCCCACCTGGGTGGTCATAAAGATGTGGCTGACACCATTGGCTTCAAAATAGTCGTTTAGCCTTAGCAGATCAAGACGGATTTCATCGGCGATGATGTGCAGGGTGCCGCCCACGGTTAAGACCGGATAGGTGTCCATCATATTGGCATCAAAACCAAAGCTGGCATAGGCGGCCACCCGGGCGGTCTCGTCCAGATCATAGTAGCGGTTGTACCAGTGGCAGAAACAGACCAGGTTGCGGTGCTCCAGCATCACGCCCTTGGGCACCCCGGTGGAGCCGGAGGTGTAGAGCATCACCATCAGATCCTCAGGCGCAGGGTCACTCAGCACCACAGTGCTGTCTGGCAGATCCTTAATGTCTTTGGTCAGGATCAGCTGACCGCTGTAGTCAGGGATCAGTCCCAGCAGCGCTTCATCGGCAATCAGTAGTCGGGCGCTGGTGTCGCCAATCATAAAGCTCAGCCGCTCGCTGGGGTAGGAGGGATCAAGCGGCTGATAGGCTGCCCCGGCCTTAAGCACGCCAATGGAGGCAATTGTCATCAGCTCGCTTTTGGGCAGCAGAATCGGGATAATATCTTCCCGGCCGATGCCAAAGCTTTTGATGTGTTTGGCCAGTCGGTCGGTGACAGCGTCGAGCTCACGATAGGTAAGTTTGACCTCCTGATAGACCAGGGCAATATTGTCCGGGGTTTTTAAGGCCTGGTTTTTTAACATCGAGACCATCGTCAGGCTGGTGTCGTAGGGCACGGTCGTGCGGTTAAAGGCCTCACAGCGCAGCGTATCGGCCGCAGAAATCAGGGTGATCGCCGAGAGTGTTGGAGCCGTCAGCAAGCCCTCAATGGTGCGCTCAAACAGATCGGCAAAGCTGAGGATGGTTTCTTCTTTGTAAAGATCAGCCCGGTAGTGGAGGCGCAAAAAAAAGCTGTCGCCCTTTGGCGCAAGCACGGCAGCCAGATGGGCGTGGCCAAGATCAAGCGGCTGTTCCGGGTTTTCATTAAAGACAAAACGCAGATCAGAGCTTAAACTAAGCTCCCGGGCCAGCTGCGAAAAAGCGCAGCCACTATGGCGGCGGGTTTCTAAGAAGCTCGTCTGAACAGTCTTAAGGTAGTCATTAATTGATGCGTCTTCATCGATTTTAAGATACATAGGCAAAATGCCATCGGCGTTATCACTTGGGCAAAATACAAAAACACTTTCGTCCTGGCCGCTAAACTTGGCCAGGGTGAAGGCAAAGGCCGTCAAAAAAAGTACCGGGGCGGTGATTCCAGCGGCAGTCAGCCGGGTATTGATTATCGCCGGGGCAAAGCGGCGGGAAAAATCGCTGCCCACCCAGGCCTCGGGGACGGTCGTGCGGCTTAAGTTTTCGGGAAAATCATAAATCGGCTTGGAATCAATTTCCAGTCCGCTAAAAATGCCGGTGAAATAGCGAAGACTCTCATCCGCGGCAGCTGCGCTGGTGGCGGAAACGTTTGCGGTTTGCTGGGCTTGTTTGTCGTTAAGATCATTCATGGGGCAATTATTCCTTCCTGGATGCAAAATTTTATGAGAACCAGCAAAAATGATGGTGCTTTGCTGAGATCGTAGTTTTTTCTATTGTTATTATATCATAACATTTGTTTGGCGAGACTATTTTTTAGATTGAGCACCCGAAGCATTATTAAAAACCCCGGCGGAAAGAGACAGGCTTGTTGATTAAAAGTCTGTTCAGGGGTGGGCTATTATGGTAAAATAGAAAAAAGTTTAGTTAAAGTAGTAAAAAAAGCGAAATACATGGGACAAAACAACAAAAATGCATCGACAGCCGCAGTTTGTTAAAGAAGCAGTCCCAATTAAAAAAGGCCAGCAGCAACCGACCGGTGATTGTCCCGGCAAGCAAAGCAATGAAAAGAGGGTACATTTATGGAAAGATCGCAATCAATTACCGCCAATCATCAAATCCGGATGACCATCGTCGGCCTCTGTCTTCTGGGAACGATATTTGTGGCGGTGTATTTTAATTACTTTAAAGGCATTGATGTGGTTTACACCCACCTCTTTTATGTGGTGATTGTGCTAGTCGGTCTCTGGTACAAACGCTACGTCATTCAGGTGGCGATTTTTCTGGGGGGCTTCCACATCATCATGGATTATCTCAGTCAGGGAGCATTCTTGATGGCGCCGATTCTGCGGGCCAGCATCCTGCTGTTTGTCGCCTCGGGGATTTATTTTCTGATCAACCAGTTAGAAAGCAGTCACAAAAATCTCGACCGGGTGATGAAAAGCGTCGGTGATGGCATTATCGTGGTTGATCTGGAGAAGCGGGTGACGCTGCTCAACCGGGTCGCCGAAGAACTGACCGGCTGGTCAAGTGACGAGGCCCAGGGAAAACGGTTCGAGCTGGTTTTTCAGCTGTCCCATGAGAATCCCGAATATCAGGTTTCCAATCCGGTGGATGAGGTCCTAAAAACTGATCACAGCACCGTCTCATCCCACCATGCCGTGATTACGGACCGCCAAGGCCATTGCTTTCATATCGAGGACAGTGCCACCCCGGTAAAAGACGGAGACGGGGCAACCACCGGGGTGGTGCTGATCTTTCGGGATGTTTCCGAGCGGGTGGCGCAAAATAAACGGATTGAATACCTTAGCTACCATGATCACCTGACCGGCCTTTATAACCGCCGCTATTTCGAAGAGGAACTCAAGCGGATCGATGGCCGCCGTCATTTTCCGCTATCGATTATCATGGGCGATATCAACAACTTAAAAATGATCAATGATGCCTTTGGCCACCTGACCGGCGACCAGGTGATCTATGCTGCCGGTAAAATGCTCAAAAATTCTGTCGCCCCAACGACGTGGCGGCCCGCTGGGGCGGCGATGAATTTGTATTGCTGCTACCAAATACCGATACAGAAACCACCGCCAAAATCGTCGAGCGGATGAACCAGGCTGTGGCCCTGGCCCCGGTTGATCAGGGAATGCTTTCAATGGCCTTTGGCTGGGACACAAAAAAAAATCTGTCCGAAGATGTCCTGGCTGTTTTTAAGAACGCCGAAAACTACATGTATAAACATAAACTACAGATGAAACCCCAGGTTCGGGACACGACCATCCACCTGATTATGGCATCGCTTTATCAGAAATGCGGGGCTGAGAAAAACCATGGCAAGATGGTCAGCCAGTATGCCCGGCAAATTGGAGAGGCCATGGGGCTGGGCGAAAAAGAGCTGGCAGCTCTGGAATGGGCGGCCCGGCTCCATGATATCGGCAAGGTCACCCTGGCCCCGGGCCTGCTCGATAAAACCGGGACCTTGACCCCGGAAGAATGGCTGGCGATTAAACGCCACCCGGAAATCGGTTACCATATTACCAACATTGCCGCCGATATGGTAGAAATTGCCCTAGCCATTCTTAGCCATCACGAATGGTGGGATGGCAGTGGCTACCCCAAGGGTCTGTCTGGCCAAAAAATTCCTCGGCTGGCCCGGATTATCGCCATTGCCGAAGCCTATGATGCGATGGTCAGCGACCGGCCCTATCATCCGGCCCTGTCTCCCAGTCAGGCGGTTCATGCCATCGTTCATGGCGCTGGTACCCAATTTGACCCGACCATTGCCGGGGTTTTTGTAAGCAGGGTGCTGACGGAGCAAACGGGATGCGGGCAAAGGCAAATTTAGTCATGTTTACAATAAATATCGAATCGTGAGCTGAAAACGGTTGAAATGGCGTTGTTTTAATAGTATACTAATGTCAGGAAAGTGTTTATCTGAATCGATAAAATCAATTACTAAATCGACAAACTTTGGAGGGAAAAGATGTTAAAAAATTACATGGAGGATGCGGTTGATTCATTTTTACCACACATGCTCAAACAGTATCCGGATATTTGCCGCTGCGAGCTGTGTGTTGAAGATATTAAAGCGATTGCCCTGAACAAGCTAAAACCCGCTTATTTTGTGACTCATGAAGGGCTCTTGTTTTCTAAAATCGATGAAATGACGACCCAACATAAGGCCGATCTGACCAGCGAGCTGACCCGGGCCATTGATATCGTCTCAAAAAATCCCCGTCATCCCAAACAATCATAAACCGCTGCCCAACAATAAAAAGCCAGCATCTCAAACCTCAGGGTCTGAAATGCTGGCTTATTTTGTTTGTGATCCGATACGTTTTATAAATCGAAGGCCTGGGCGGTAGCTGTCACTGCCAGATCCTTGTCTTTTTCGGGAATGATACAACTGATCCGGATTTCGGAGGTGGTAATCATCAGCATCTGGATGTTGTTATCGGCCAGCAGGGAAAAAAACTTGGCGGCGACGCCGGACTGGCTGCGCATCCCGATCCCAACCACTGAGAGCTTGGAAACCTGTTCGTTGATAATCACCCCGATGCCAGGGTGTTTGTCCTGAAAAGCGGCCAGAACTTTCTTGGCATCAGCCAGATCGGAAGCCGGGGCGGTAAATGAAATATTGATCAGGTCATCGATCGGGGCGCTTTGGCTGATCATATCGATGTTAATGCTTTTGGTGGCAAATTGACTAAAAAACTGGGAGGTGATGTTCCGGTCAAAGGGAACGTCACGGATGGTGATCATAATTTCGTCATTGTCAATGGCCACGCCGGTGATGGATTGTCCTTCCATGTTGTTTTCTCCTTTTGTAATGATGGTACCGGGAATTTCCAGTTCGCTGGAGGCGACCCAGATGGGGGTATCGTACTTGCTGCCCAACTCAATGGCTCGGGGATGCATGACCCCGGCGCCGAGGCTGGCCATTTCCAGCATTTCTTCGTAAGATACAGTGTCGAGCTTCTTGGCCTGGGGATAAAGCCGGGGATCAACCCCGTAGATGCCTTCGACATCGGTGTAGATTTCGCAGGGGGCCTCAAGCACACAGGCCAGCGCCACGGCACTGGTGTCCGACCCACCCCGGCCAAGGGTGGTGACATCATCATTTTCATTGACGCCCTGAAACCCGGCAATAATGACAATTTTATCGTCGTTTAACGATTCTAAAATCTTGGTGGTGTCAATTCCTTCAATCCTGGACTTGGTATGGCGGCCGCTGGTGCGGATGCCGACTTGAGGGCCGGTAAAGGAAATGGCGTCGTGACCCAGGGCTTGCAGGGCCATCGACAGCAGCGAAATGGAAATCTGCTCGCCGGTGGACAAAAGCCGATCCAGCTCTCGCTTGGGGGGGGTGGGGTTGATGTCATAAGCCAGCTTGACCAGATCATCGGTGGTTTTGCCCATGGCGGAAACCACCACAACAACCTGATGGCCGCTTTGTTTTTTGGCAATGATGCGCTTGGCAACATTTATAATCCGTTCGGTGGAACCTACTGAGGTTCCGCCGTATTTCTGCACAACAATATTCATGTGATGAACCTCTAAATCAGTAGCAGCTATGATAAGTCGACTGTTATGTGATCCTTTCTGTTAATGGTGTGGGGAGCGATGTGAAATACCGTACCGATACGGTTCTCTGTAATTCTTACACGGAGGTCTTAAGATCGGGGGTTGCATCTTAATACCGTACCGACCAATTATTAATCTGTTGTTCGCTGCGGAATCGGACAGGTTTATCAACCTGTTCGCTCCGATGCGAACAACATGATGTAACAATTGTCGGTACTACTTGGGTATAATACAAAACGTTTCACGATTCAAGGTAAGAATTAAAAACAGTGTTTTCTTGTTAACGGTACTGGTGCGTGCTTTTTTTTAGGCGCTTACAGCTAGACTCAATTGCCTGGATAGGGGTTTCATAATCAATTTCGTAACGTGTAGGCGAACTGGCGATAGCCTGTACGCCGTACAGTGTAGAAATTGCTTTATGAAAACCAGTAGCTAGGCTAACAGTACTTAATATAAGCGCCTTGAGGGCCATGGTCGTCAACTAGTCGTTGACGACCATGGCCATGTCATAGCGGCCAGGGGCCTGGCCGACCAGGAATTGGGCGGCTTTGACAGCGCCTTCGGCAAATACTTTTTTGGACAGGGCAATGTGGTTGACTTCGATGATTTCGTCATTACCGGCAAAGATCACCGAGTGTTCACCCGGGATGGTGCCGCCAAGGATGGCGTGGATGCCCAGCTCGTTGTCGCTGCGTTTGGCATCCCGGCCGTAACGGCCGTAAGTGTAGTCTTTTTTGGTGGCCAGACCGTCGTTGATAGCGTCGGCCAAAAGCAGGGCGGTGCCGCTGGGGGCATCCAGCTTTTTATTGTGGTGCTTCTCAATAATTTCAATGTCAAAGCCTTGCTCCAGTTTGGCAACCATTTCGGTCAGCATCTTGGCAATCAGGTTGATGCCTAATGACAGGTTGGCAGTTTTAAAGACCGGAAATTCCTTGGCCCCTTCATCAATGGCGGCCAGATCAGCCTCAGACAAGCCCGTGGTGGCGATCACAATCGGGATTTTGTGGCTCCGGGCAAAGCCGAAAATGGCCGGGAAGGCCGCAAAGTGAGAAAAATCGATAATTACATCGATCGCCTCGTTACATTTGGTCAGATCATTGTAAACCGGAAAGGGCAGGGTGGTCAGCGCCTGCTGATCAAAGCCCGCCACCACCTGGGTGTCGGGGTTGGCGGCAATGATCTGCTGCAGGGTGCCACCCATGGCGCCGGAGACGCCGCTGAGTAAAATATTGATCATTGCGACCTCCTATAGTAAACCATAGGTTTTTAAATCGGCAGTTAGTTTGGCTTTATTGGCTTCTTCCATCTCAATCAGTGGCAGTCGCATTTCACCGGAATCCAGACCCATCAGGCCCATGGCGGTTTTAACCGGAATCGGGTTGGTTTCATAGAACATTGCCAGGTTAACCAGGTTGGTTTTAAACTGCAGTTCCCGGGCCCGTTCGATATCCCCAGCCATAAAGCTAGCCACCAGCTCGTGCATGTCTTCAGGGATAATATTGGCCGAGACCGAGATCACACCCTTGCCGCCAACCGCCATAATTGGCAGAACATGGTCGTCATTACCGCTGTAAATGTCAATGTCATTGCCGCAGACCCGGGCAATTTCAGTGACCTGGCTGATGTCGCCGCTGGCTTCTTTAACCGCCGCCACATTGGGGATCTTGCTCAGCTCTTTAATGGTGGCTACCGAGATGTTCATGCCGGTACGGCTGGGGACATTATAGATGATCACCGGAATCGTGATGGCATTGGCAATGGCCGTGATGTGGGCGATGATGCCCCGTTGGGTCGATTTATTGTAATAGGGGTTGATAATCAGGCAGGCATCAGCACCAGCTTTTTCGGCTTCCTGGGATAGCATGATCGAATAGGCAGTGTCATTACTGCCTGTTCCGGCCACAAAGGGCACCCGGCCGTTGATGTATTTACCGGCATCCCGGAGCAGCGCCAGATGCTCATCATCAGTCAGGGTTGAGGTTTCACCGGTGGTGCCGGCAATCAGAATGGCATCGGTTTTCTTTTCTATCTGCCAGTCAATCAGCTTATGAAAGCGTTCAAAATCAACTTTCCCATCTTTAAACGGGGTCACCAGGGCGACACAGCTTCCTGTAAAAATACTCATTTCAATCTCCTTTGATTGTGGTTTTTGTGTATAATACCGTACCGACCAATTGTTAATCTGTTGTTCGCTGCGGAATCGGACAGGCTTTGCCGTGTCCGCTCCGATGCGTACAACATGATGTAACAATTGTCGGTACTGGGTTAGTGTTCTAATCTATGTTCGTTAACGAGCATAACCTTGATTGCTTTGATGCCGGTATTCAGAAACAGTTTCGTAACGTGTAGGCGAACAGGCGGTAGCCTGTCCGCCGTACAGTGTAGAAACTGTTTGCTGTATAGCGGTAGCAAAGCCAACGGCACTAAATTAATGAGCCTAGATCAGGCCCCGTTTAGCCAGTTCGAAGGCGATTTGGACGGCGTTGGAGGCGGCGCCTTTGCGGATGTTGTCGGCGACGACCCAGAGGTTCAGGCCGTTGGCGATGCTTTCATCGCGGCGCAGTCGGCCGACATAGACCTCATCGGTGTTTTCAGCGGTGCGGGCCAGCGGGTAGACGTTGTTGGCCGGGTCATCCTGGAGGACAATCCCCGGGGCGTCGCTGAAAAGCTTGCGGACGGCGTCCAGCTCGAAGGGTTTTTTCAGCTCGACGTTGACGCTTTCGCTGTGGCTGTAGAAAACCGGCACCCGGACCGTGGTGGCGGTGATCCGCAGGCTGTCGTCATGGAGGATTTTGCGGGTTTCGTTGATCATCTTCATTTCTTCCTTGGTATAGCCATTGTCGAGGAAGGAATCGATGTGGGGCAGGACGTTATAGGCAATCGGATGGGGGTAGAAGGCATTGGCTTCGCCCTTGATTCCGCCTTCCAGATCGGCATAGCCCTTGACCCCGGAACCGGACACGGCCTGGTAGGTGGAATAGACAATCCGGTCGATACCGAAGGCATCATAGAGTGGTTTTAAAGCCACCACCGCCTGGATCGTCGAGCAGTTGGGATTGGCAATGATGTTTTTATGCCAGTCCAGATCTTCGGGGTTGACTTCCGGTACCACCAGGGGGACGGTTGGGTCCATCCGGAAGGCGCTGCTGTTGTCAATGACGATGACGCCTTTAGCTGCCGCCACCGGCGAGAATCGTTCACTGGTGTCACCACCGGCCGAGAATAGGGCAATATCAATATCCTGGTCAAAGGCTTCATCACAAAGCTCCTGAACCACGTAGGGTTTTCCGTTAAAAATAATTTCTTTGCCAGCCGATCGTTTCGATGCCATCGGATACAGGTTCTTGACCGGGAACTTAAGTTCCGCCAGGACCTGAAGCATTTTCTGTCCCACCATACCGGTGGCGCCAACAACTGCAACATTATAAGATTTCATAGTACCTCCAAAAATTGAAATTATAGTTAATTGCGAAAGTGCCGTGAGCTTTGGATTCAGTTTCCCACGAAACAATTGCTACACTGTACGGCGTACAGGCTATCGCCAGTTCGCCTACACGTTACTCAATTGTTTGTGGAAACTGAACCCAAAGCAATCATTGTTAGGTGTTTATCCCTTTCGCAATCTTCCATTTGAAATTAAAAAAAAGCCGGTAACGGGTACCGGCTAAAAAACAAAGAAAACACTCAAAAAAGCTTCCATTGGGTTTTAGATAGCACTCCATCATTAAAAAATGATGACAGTCTCACTGCTCTTAACAGTAAGCCCAGGAACAAGGTTGGCAAAACATGATCCTTCGGCGAGCTTTCCTTTCACAACGTGTCATCCCATTAGCCATGGTCACCGCCGTTAATCTTAAAGTCCGCACCTCTATCGTTGTATTCGATTCTGACCATTGTAACAATTATTCCTGGTGATTTCAAGGGAAAAATATAAATAAAATAAAAAAAAGCAACGTATTGGTTAAAATACGTTGCTAAGGTTGGCTCTAAACTACCGTACCGACCAATTGTTAATCTGTTGTTCGTCGCGGAATCGGACAGGCTACGCCGTGTCCGCTCCGATGCGTACAATATGATGTAACAATTGTCGGTACTACTTTAACTTTTTGATAGATAGAGTAACGTACTGTTAAAATACGTTGCTAATTTTGCTTAAACTATTTTGTCAGATCAACCGCGTCGATGGCGTCATTGATTGATTTAATCAAGTTGTCAACATCAATCCCGTGGGCCAATGCGCCTTCTTCAATACTTTCAAAACGTGCCGCCATACAACCAAAACAATGCATGCCATAAGCCTGGAAGACGTTGACAGAATCCGGATATGCGTTAACGGCATCAAGGATACCCATATCTTTAGTAACTTTCATTTTTTTCACCTCCGCAAAGTGTTAATCACATTTGACATATGATACATTATAAAACTTAAAAAAAGATTTTACAAGTTAAAAAGAAATAAAAGTCGTTGACTTGCTAAAATTGCAGTCTAGGGTTATAATACTAACATAGGGGAATTTTATAGTAAAGGGGTGGATTATTGTGATAGTTGATAAAGTAATCGTTGATAACAAGGCCGGACTCCATGCAAAACCAGCCTCTCTTTTTGTCCAAAAAGCCAATGAGTTTAAAAGCGAAATCTATATCAAAAAAGAAACAACCCGGGTTAATGCCAAAAGCATTATGGGTGTGATGATTTTAGCTGTTCAAAAAGGTGACGAGATACAAATCGAAGCGAATGGCGATGACGAAAAGCGGGCCATTGAACAATTGAAACAAATGATTGAAAATCGTTTTGATTTTGTGGATGAAGTTTAAGATAATAAAAATCTTTTAAAAACAAAAATTCAGAAACCATGGCCGGATAAAGTATGAATGCAAATTCATGCTTTTCTTTTTTCGGGAAAAACTGGCGTAAGCTCAGTGTTAATTTTTAAAACAACAAAAAACTATGAATTTTTAAGAGTATATTTGGAGAACAACATGAGAAAACTACTGATTGCAATATCTTTTTTTACCCGCATCCCAATCAAGCTTAATGATGTCAGTGCCGAGGAGTTTTATGAGTCGATGATTCTGATTCCTCTGGTGGGGGTTTTTATCGGGGTGGTGCTGTATGGAGCGGCCCAGCTGTTTTCATTGATCCACTTTGTTCAGCTGCAGGCGCTGCTGATGGTGATTGCCTATATCTGGCTTACTGGCGGCCTTCATCTGGACGGCTTTGCGGATACCACCGACGCCCTGTTCTCAGCCCGGGATCGGGAAAAGATGATGGAAATCATGAAAGACAGCCGCCTTGGAGCCTTTGGCGCCATTGGACTGATCCTGATTATTTTAACCAATTGGATGGCTTATACGATGATTCTGCCGGAATACAGCAGTGCCCTGCTGGTGATGCCGGTGTTTGGTCGAACGATGGCGATCATGTCGACCTGCTTTTCGACCTATGCCCCTGGCGGTGGCGGTTTGGGCAAACGCTTTGTGGAAATGACCCAGCTCCACCATTTTATTATCTATCTGGTGCTGCTACTGGGTTATGCCACCCTGATTCTGGGTCTGCCAGGACTACTGACAGCGGTGATTTGTCTCTTGCCAGCGCTGCTATTGATGAAAAATCTCCAGCACAAAATCGGCGGGATGACAGGTGACACCATCGGGATGACCATTGAACTTAACCAGACCTTTTTTATGGTGGTCTTTGCAATCATCCTGATTAACTTCCCGGCATATTTCAATCTTTTTAGCGGTTTAATATAAAAAATGTGAAAAATTATTAAGAAAGGGTATGAATGAATAAGTCAAGCAAGGATTCCGGGCAAAAA
The DNA here is from genome assembly GCF_023700225.1 of Acetobacterium wieringae. NCBI lineage: Bacteria > Bacillati > Bacillota > Clostridia > Eubacteriales > Eubacteriaceae > Acetobacterium > Acetobacterium wieringae. Next base: position 1,892,917 of record NZ_CP097897.1, on the reverse strand, counting down.
GTCCGAGCCGATAAAACCCCCAAAGAAAATAAGGGGTTCCTGCCAATGTCCAAAAAAGAAATGCAGGCCCAGGGTATTACCCAATGCGATTTTATACTCGTGACTGGCGATGCCTATGTCGATCATCCCTCCTTTGGGGCGGCGATTATCGGCCGGGTGCTCCAGTCCCGGGGTTTTTCAGTGGGGATTATTGCTCAGCCCAAGTGGCAGGAAAACGCCGATTTTATGCAGCTGGGCGCCCCCCGGCTGGGGTTTCTGGTCACTGCTGGCAACCTTGATTCGATGGTCAATCATTTCACCGTCAACAAAAAACGCCGCCAGGAAGATGTTTATGCCCCCGGAGGTAAAGCCGGACTGCGGCCGGATCGGGCCACAATTGTCTATTGCGGCAAGATTCGTGAAAATTTTGGTGAAATCCCGTTGATTATTGGTGGAATCGAAGCCAGCCTGCGGCGCTTCGCTCATTACGATTACTGGCAGGAGAAAGTAAGACGGCCGATTCTTTTTGATTCCCGGGCCGATCTGCTGGTCTATGGCATGGGCGAACGGGCGATACTTGAGATTGCCGAAAATCTGGAAGCTGGCATTCCGGTACATCAGCTGACCCATATCCGGGGCACAGCGGTAATCAGCCGGGAAGCCGGGGAAGGCGTTATGCTGCCGTCCACCGAGAGTGTCAGCGCCGATACAAAGGCCTATACCGAGGCGACTGCCCAGATTTATCAGAGCAATAATGCCCATGACCCACAGGTCTATATTCAGCCCACCGGCAACCGTTATCTGTGGCAGAACCCGCCCCAACCGCCGCTTTCCCAGGCGGAGTTTGATGATCTGTATGATCTGCCCTTTACCTATCGCTGGCATCCCGCCTATGATCCGGTCGGGGGTGTGCCGGGGCTTAACGAAGTCAAGTTCAGTATCACTGCCAACCGGGGCTGCTATGGCAACTGCACCTTTTGTGCCCTGGCCATACATCAGGGCAAATATGTCCAGATGCGCAGCCGCGATTCAATTGTCCGGGAAGCCAAACGAATGACAAAAGAGCCTGATTTTAAGGGCTACATCCACGACATCGGCGGACCGACGGCCAATTTTTCCCATCTGGCCTGTAAAAAGCAGGCAGTCCGGGGTTACTGCAAAGATCGGGAGTGTCTGGCTCCAACCCCCTGCAAAAACATTGATCCCAGCCACAAGCCGTATCTGGAGACACTCCGGGCAGTCCGGAAACTGCCGGGAATCAAGAAAGTGTTTATCCGTTCGGGAATCCGCTATGATTATCTGGCGCTGGACCCGGACAAGGCTTTTTTTCGGGAATTGGTGGAGCACCATATCAGCGGCCAGCTGCGGGTGGCTCCGGAACATGTATCCGATACGGTGCTTGCTCACATGGGCAAACCGGCCTTTAACGTCTATGAAAACTTTGTCCGGCAGTTTAGACAGATTGATGGGCAGCTGGGCAAAAACCAGTTTGTATTGCCCTATTTCATTACTGGCCATCCCGGCTGCACCCTCCAGGATGCTGTCAAGCTGGCGGAGTACATCCGGGAGATGGGCTTTTTCCCGGAACAGGTTCAGGATTTTTACCCGACACCGGGTTCGGTGGCAACGGCCATGTACCATACTGGTGTCAACCCGCTGACGATGGAAGCGGTTTATGTACCCAAGGGCCGGGAAAAAAACATGCAGCGGGCGCTGGTGCAGTATAACAAACGGGAGAATTATCTGCTGGTGCATGAGGCCCTGACCAAAGCCTATCGGGACGATTTAATCGGCACAGGGAAAAAAGCACTGATTCCGGCTAAGGTAAAAAAATCCGAATCGCAGTCACCCCAGGCTAAAAAAACCAATAAAACCAGACCTGCCAAGCCAGCTCAGGCAAAGCAATCAAAAATAAATCAAAAAGATAAAAGCAGAGGTAAAAATGGAAAAAAAATTAACAGAATCCATTGAGGATTATATCGAAACCATTTATCTGGAGAGTCAAAAACACGGCAAAGGGGTACGGATTACCGATGTTGCCCTGGAACTCAAGGTCAGTAAGGCCAGTGCCAATGATGCGGTTCGCAAGCTTAAGGAATTAGGCTATGTGGAACATGAACGCTATGGCCAGATCTATCTCACCGAAACTGGAAAAAGCCGGGCGGTAAAGGTTTATGAAAAGCATCGGCTGATTACCGAGTTTCTGGTCAAAGCCCTGGATGTGTCCCTGGCCAATGCGGAACAGGATGCCTGCGGTATTGAGCATATTATCTCGGATGAAACCTTCGAAAAAATGAAGGCTTATCTCGAGCAATAAAAAATAAGAAAATTAAGGAAGTAAGAATGAACGAAACAAGCAACCCGTTAGAAGTTGGACAGCAGTATTCCATGGAATTGATTGATATTACCCATAGTGGGGAAGGGGTGGGTCGGCTTGATAACATGATTGTCTTTGTCGACGGTGGCCTGCCCGGTGATGTGGTGGAGGTGGAGATCAAGAATGTCAAAAAAACCTACGCCCAGGGAAAACTACTGTCAATCAGCCAGGCATCACCCGTTCGGGTCACCCCGGATTGTTCCTATTTTGACCAATGCGGCGGCTGTCAGATCCGCCATATGAGTTATCCGGGCCAACTTAAGGCCAAGGCCAAGATGGTGGGGGATGCACTCCAACGGATTGGGGGCTTTAAAGAGCTCGAAGTGGCGCCGATTATCGGCATGGAAGATCCGTTACGCTACCGCAATAAGGCACAATTTAAACTGGATCGCAAGGGAATGGGTTTTTATGCCAAAAGATCTCATCAGCTGGTTCATATTGACGATTGCCTCAACCAGCCGGAATCAGCAGCGGCGGCCATCAAAACCATCAATGCTCTGGTTCAGGAATTGAATTTAAGCATCTATGATGAGCGCACCCACAAGGGTTATCTCCGGGGGGTGTTGCAGCGTACCAACCTCCAGGGCGAAAACATGATCACCCTGATCATTAACGGTAAGGAGTTAAGTCAACGTCAGGCCATTATTGAGGGCATCGTCGCCGGAATTCCCAATGTCAAAAGTATTTACGCCAACATCAACCGGGAAAAAGGCAATGTCATTCTGGGCAAAAAAAGTCTCTGCGTCTACGGGGCGGCCCGACTGGTGGAGCAGATCGGGGATCTCAGTTTTTCGATTTCACCAAACTCCTTCTTTCAGGTCAATTCGCTGCAGACAGAAAAACTCTATGATGCCATCAAGTCGGCTGCTGCCTTGACCGGCACAGAAACCATCTTTGATCTCTATTGCGGTACCGGCACCATCGGGCTTTATCTGGCGGCTCAGGCCAAACAGGTCATCGGGATTGAAAGCGTCGGCGATGCAGTTCTTGATGCCCGGGAAAACGCTGGCCTCAATCAGATCGACAATGCCCGCTTCTTTTTGGGTCGGGCTGAAGATGAAATGCTCAAGATCATCAAAGATGAAGGAGTCAAACCCGATCTGATCGTTCTCGATCCGCCTCGAAAAGGCTGTGACGAATCCTTGCTGCAAGCCATCAGCGAGTTGGGCACCCCCAAGCTTATCTATGTATCCTGTAACCCCTCAACCCTGGCCCGGGATTTAAAGTTTATAACCGAAGCTGGCTATGCTATTAAAACCGTTCAGCCGGTGGATCTGTTCCCGGGAACTGGTCACGTTGAGACGGTAGTATTGATGTCAAGGGTAGATAAGTAAGAGTGTAGAAAAGCCTTGAAATAAAAGCTTTCCGGGATTTCAGAGTAAAAATCTGATGTGTGAAAATCGTGAAAATATCTGTTTGTGGAAACAAGTCCAAAGGCATGATTTTGAACGTGACAGAGCGATTTAGATAACATGGGTTTGCGTGTGGTCGATTTAGATAACATGGACTTGCAGTGGTCGATTTAGATGTTTTTGAAAAATCCGAGGTTATGTGGCCAGAATGGTTACGCAAATCAATCGTGACTTAAAATAATGTGTAAACGGAGGATTCGGATATGAATTTAAATAATGAATGCTGTTGCGGATGCAATACTCAATTAGCAGATCTAACGAAAATAAACAATTGCCCTGCCTGCAATAATGAGGGGATTTCGGTTGGCAAGATAACTGTTGAGCATTTGGTCACTGACGAATACCGCGAGTCTGTAGCAGGAGATCGTTACAGGATTTGCATGAACGATAGCTGTGATGTGATCTATTACGATACGGACAAAGGCGTTAAATTTGTGAAAGATCAAGTTAGGGTCCCTATTTGGTTTAAAAAGGATGCAAACCCCAAGTACGTATGCTATTGCAGCAAAGTCACGGAAGAACAGGTAATTGAAGCAGTGGTTAAGAACGGAGCGAAAACGGTTAAAGAAGTGAATGCCATTACCGGGGCTATGAAAAATTCTAATTGTAAAGAAAACAATCCGCTGGGCGTTTGCTGCCATAAAATTATTCAGGAAGCCATTGATAAAGGGATGGCCATGAGATAAATTGAGCTTAACGAAAAGGAGGATGATCGCAAAAATGGAATATAAAAAGCTACTAAGCCGCAGTGATGACTGGTTGAAATATGCGATCAATCTTCACTTGCTCCATGAGCCAAAGGAAACTCTTGCTGAACTAAGAAATGCAACACTAGCGGATAGCCGTATCCAAAAAGTTCCTTGCGGATGTTTCAGTCTTTCACGGTACTCTAGTAACAAATCATAAAAATCCCGATTTACCGATACACAAGCTGCTGTTTCTGCTGGACCTCGGCTTCGGAGCAGAAGTTCCCGAAATCAATGATGCCATTGATGAAATTCTTAAGCATAAGGATAATCACGGTATTTATCAGTCTATGACCAATGTACCAAAGCATTTTGGCGGAGCGGGTGTGGATGTATTCAGTTGGTGTCTGTGCGATGCTCCGCTACTTCTGCTTGCTCTTTTAAAGGCAGGTGTGGAATACCATGAATTCATCAAGCAAGGAGTTGACCATCTGGTATCTTTATATTGTGATAACGGATTCCCTTGCGCCGTGTCTCCTGAGCTTGGCAAATTCCGTGGTCCTGGGAGAAAGGACGATTGCTGTCCATACGCGACACTGATAATGGCCAATTTATTATCATATATACCGGAGTATAGGGATTCCCAGGTTGCAGTTTCCTCCGTCAAAGTGCTGCTAAGCCTTTGGGAAAACAGCCTTGGTCAGCATCCGTATATGTTCTACATGGGGACGGACTTTCGTAAATTGAAAGCGCCATCGTGCTGGTATGATATTGTCAGTGTAGCCGGAGTACTAAGCAAATATGAGTTTGTGCGGCATGACCTGCGTTATCTTGAAATGATTGCTCACATAAGAAACAAACAAGATAATGATGGTTTTTTCACACCTGAATCTGTATATCTGAAATTGAAAGATTGGGATTTTGGGCAGAAAAAAATGCCATCACCATATTTGACCTATTTATGTTATCGGATTTTTGAACGCTTAGAATTATGATAATCAAGGCACCCTACTTCACAATTCAGTAGAGTGCCTTGTTCGTTTTCAACCTTATTCATTTACATCTACCGTAACTCCGGACTTAAATTCCACGGTGAATTTGTTCTCATAGACAATGACCTTTTCAATCAGCCGCCTGACAAGCGCCTCGTCATATTGGGTCAGGGCGGTTGACTGATCCATCAAAAAAGTACTCATATCGGAAATTCGTTTCTTAACGTCATCCTGTCCGGCGCTTTCCAGTTGAAGTTTTTGTTTTTCATCATGCAAACGGTGAATTTCAGCACCAACTTCTTCATAGTCGGCCTTGGAACTGGCGAGTCTCAAAAGCTCTTGTTGAAGTTCCTGAAGTCGCAATTCAATATCAATCAGGGGTTGATTATTTTCACGGCTGAGGACGGTTTCGATATTATTCTGCAGGGTGGCAAGAAAGGTGTTTTTTTTGCCAAGCGTCTGATTGATAGCGTTGACTAGAATCTGCTCGATTTGGCTTTCCGAAACCGTACGGGCATCGCAGAATAGCCCGGTGTTTTCCAAGCGACTGACGCAGCGCCAAACGACGGACTTTTTGCCGCGGTTGTTCCAATGGACCCTGCGAAAAACTTCACCGCAATTGCCACAAATAATCATGTTTGAAAAACAGTGCGTACAGCTAAAGGTTCGGTTTTTCCCATTCGGACTGGTGTGGACGGTGCGGCGTTGGATCAGTTCCTCCTGCACCTGCATGTAAATTCCCCGCGGGATGATGGCCTCATGGTTATTTTCGACATAATACTGCGGAACGATGCCATGATTCTTAACTCGCGTCTTTGTGAGAAAGTCCGTGGTATAAGTTTTTTGTAGGAGGGCGTCGCCGATGTATTTTTCATTTCGTAAAATCTGGTTGATGTTGCTGGTGTACCATTTTTCTCTCCCGGCGCCATTTTTGATGCCGTCTGCCTCTAAACCGCGGGCAATTTTTAACAAACTGGCACCTTCGAGATATTCCCGGTAGATGCGTTTTACAACCTCAGCTTCCTCAGGAACAATAACCAGCTTTTTATTCTCGTCTTTGGTATAACCGAGGAACCATTTACAGTTGACCTGGATTTCCCCTTGTTGGTAGCGGTATTGTAGGCCCATCTTCACGTTTTGGCTTAACGATTGGCTTTCCTGCTGGGCGAGTGAAGCCATGATCGTGAGCATGACTTCACCTTTGGAATCCGTGAAGTTGATGTTCTCTTTTTCGAAGAATACCGCGATGTTCTTCTCCTTTAGTTGACGGATATATTTCAGGCAATCCAGCGTGTTTCGGGCAAACCGACTGATGGACTTGGTGATGACCATATCAATATCACCAGCCATACACGCATCAATCATACGGTTGAATTCTTCACGCTTTTTGGTGTTGGTGCCAGATATACCGTCGTCCGCATAAATACCCGCCAGTGCCCAGTCCGGATGGTTATTAATGTAGGATGTGTAGTGTTCGATTTGCGCTTCATAGCTGGTGGCTTGCTCATCACTGTCAGTGGAAACCCGGCAATAGGCTGCTACCCGTAACCTCGCATTTTCCTCATCTTCATTTTTGGCTCTGGTTTGCTTTCTAGCTGGAAGTACGGTGACGCTTTTGCTTACATTCATAGCAACTGCAGGGAAGCACCGCAACAAACAGATAGGCTTCGGTGGTATCCCCGGTAAAGGGATCCTGAATCGGAATGGTATTACCGGCCCAGTCAACCTGCATCACATCACCCGGCTTATGCCGGATCCGCATGGTTGCCTTTGTCACTCTGGCCCAATGGCGGTACTTGTCACAGAACTGGGAGTACATATAGGGGGTATCGCCATTGGTGTAACAGGTTTCACAGTATTCGCTCCAGAGCAAAGAAAGATTCACTCCCGGCTTGGCCAGTTCTTTGTGGATGGCGCTGTAATCAGCCTCCTTTCTGTGATTATTTGCTGTCAGCCGATCGGGATAGAAGATGGCCATCAGTACTTCATTGGTTGTCGTTTTGTCCAGGGGCCATTCGATGCCCGATTTGGTTGCGGTTTCAAGCACTTCCCGGATCGTATTTCACGAGCTATGCACGCTTGCAGCAATCTGTCGCTGGGTGTAATTGAGACTGTTCAGTCTCAAAATTTCTCGATAATTCACCATGATTATCGACCTCCTGTAATGATAGTCACACATTTGTGTGCCAACATCATTATAGGATCAATTTATATGAATGGCTCACCTTTCGTTAAGGTGGGTCAGTTCAATCGTGACGCTGGGACGGTTTGACCGTGCAGATGGGATTTCACGGTCGGAATATACAGGCGGCCGTTAAAAACTCCAGGAAGGCTACATCATCAAGCTTATCATTTTGAATCTTGAGTTTTTCTTTGGTGCCGCCCTGGTAGTCGACATTATAAGGGGGGTCCGTTAGAACAAGATCAGCCAGTCGGCCATCCATCAGGGTGTCCATATCTGCTTTGACTGTGGAATCGCCACAGATTAACCGGTGCTTTCCCAATAACCAAACATCACCGGTTTGGGTCATCGGGGTAGTGATCTCATCCAAAGCCTGCTCTGGATCAAAGTCATACTCTTGGGCATCGGGTTCGCCAAAAAGTTCATTGATTTCAGCCAGATCAAAGCCGCTATCATCAAGATCCTTTAGCAGATCCGTTAACAGCGGCATATCCCAATCTCCGGAGAGCTTATTTAGAGCAATATTCAATGTTTCTCTTTTTCTTCATTAATATCCACTATAACGCAATCCACTTCTTTTTCGCTCAGCTGGGTCAGTACCTTAAAGCGCTGATGACCACCGACGACGTTGCCGGTGCGCTGGTTCCAGATAACAGGTTCGACGTAGCCGAATTCCTTAATGGACCGCTTGAGCTTCTCATATTCCGCATCGCCAGGCTTGAGGTTCTTGCATTGTTAATCTAAAGATATTCTGGTATAATATCTTTAGATTAACAAAGGGGGACAATCAAATGCCTAATATCAAATCCAGTACGGATCTAAGAAATAATTACAACGAAATCTCTAAATTCTGTCACGAACACGAGGAACCCATCTTCATCACTAAGAATGGTCAGGGAGACTTGGCTGTCATGAGCATCGAGGCATACGAAATGTTAAACGGCAAGGTTGAACTTTATCGTGCCCTTGATGAGGGTCGAGCTGCCATTAAAGCCGGAAAAAAACGTCCACTGACTGATGTCATAAAGGACCTGCGACAAGAGATAACCGATGGCAACGTATAGCATTGAGATCTCAGAGCCAGCCGAAAACGACCTACGAGACATTGTCCTGTACATCTCGTCACAATTGTCATCACCAATGACGGCCATAAATATGATGGATACGATTGAAGAAGCACTGCTTGGTTTAACCGAAATGCCACAGAAATGTCCGGCTGTTCCTGATGACCGGCTGGCTTCAATGGGGTACCGGAAACTTTTGGTTAAGAACTATGTCGCTTTCTTTACCATCGATGAACAATCCAAAGTTATCAACGTTGAACGAATCCTTTATGCTCGTCGTGATTGGCTTCGTATTTTGTAGTCTTTCACTTCCACCGGCCACCTTCCTGAGCCGTGATAGTGGAGTGACAGCTGCTGCACAACGCCATCAGGTTTTCTTCATCATGGTTGCCGCCTTTGGATAGGGGAGTGATGTGATGAATTTCATGGGCTGGGGTTAGTTTGCCATTCTTTTGGCATAACATACAAAGTGGGTGGGCTTTGATGTAACAATCGCGGATACGCTTCCATGCCCAGCCATAGCGTTTCCGGGTCTCAGGATCGCACTGATACTTATTGTAGTGTTGCTCCGATAATTTCTGATGCTCCTCGCAGAACCGGCCAGCGGTTAATTCTTTACAACTAGGATAGCTTCAAGGGCGTTTAGGCTTTCTAGGCATGGTGTTCGCCTCCTTCAGGGCATAAGAAAAGCCACCATCAGATTTCTCCAGTGGTGGCCTGCGCCTACTTTTTTCACAATACTATTATAACACATTGGGTATTAACATCAACTCTCATTTACTCTCCACTTGCTTCAAATGTGATTTTTTAAAGGTCGTTGAAAAGCATTGACAACCTCACAAGAAAGCGGTAATATAACGCTAACAAATCCCACGGGCCTCTGTCATTGACACGCACACTCGGTGGGCTTTTTATTTTTAAAGAGATTTTTATGAGTAATAAACTCAGAACAACGTTGAGTGACTTCCGATACGATAAAGCATTAATACCAGAACATCGTCCATCACCTCATAGACCAAAAGCCAATCGGGTTCGACATGACATTCACGGCATCCTTTATAATTACCACTTAAATCATGATCACGATATTTTTGTTCCAGAGGTTCATCATCGGCAAGTTTTTCAATAACAGCATAAAGTCGGTCAATATCTCTGCCTTGTTTTTTGGCAAGCTTAAGATCTTTTTTAAACTGATTTGTGAATTTAACTTCGTATTTCATTCTTCCAGTGCAGCTCGCAAATCATCCATATTGGAATAACCTTTGACACTGCTATCTTTGGCCAGTTTTCGACCTTCGGTAATGGCAGCAACTGTTTCCTGATTTGGAACAGACAATTTCATTTCAAAAGGTATCCCATTTTCCCGGATTGCTTGTCTGAGAAAAATATTGATTGCTGTTGTCATGTTAAGACCAAGCTCTCCAAAAATTTTCTCTGCAGCTTCTTTGATATCTTTATCGGTACGAATATTCAAATTTGTACTAGTAGCCATTATAAGCACCTCCTTATCTACCATCATTATAGTTCGAAATGATCATATTGTCAATTCAATGTACGCATCATATACGAACTTATGATGAGCATTAAGGTTTATTTTAAGCTTGAGCTCGTTCATATTTTTCTGCATAAGAAAAGCCACCATAAGATTTCTCCCGTGGTGGCCTGCGCCTATTTTTTCACAATTTGTTTTTAGGACTTGTTGAGTGGTTGATTTAGATGTTTTGTTAACAAGGCCTTTTAAAGAATTTCGAGATCAGAAAGGCAAGTGCTACATGAATTTAGTAGATCAATGTAACTCATCAGATATGGATGAGCTGAGAAAATGGGCAAAAATTCCCGTGGAGATGCAGCAAAGGCTCTTACAAAATGTGTTTTGCTCAAAATGTGGGGTGCCGACAATTGTCGACTATGGTATTCAAAATGATCAATTCGGTTTGGTTCTGCAAGGTCGCTGTAAGTAGTGCGGTGAGAGCGTAGTAAGATTTATCGAAAATGATTAAAGGTAGCCAATAAACTGATAGGGGGTGATTGAAATGAGCAAAATCTCCATTCGTTTTTTTGATGATAAGGAAGTGCAGGCTGTTTGGGACGATCAAAAAGCCAAGTGGTGGTTTTCTGTTCTGGATATCATCGGTGTTTTGTGTGGCGAGGACGACTACACAAAACACAGAAATTATTGGAAATATTTAAAGACGAAACTTAAAAAAGAAAACAACGAGTTGGTTAGTGCTGCTAACCAACTAAAACTGACAGCGGCTGACGGGAAAAAATATCGAACTTGCGAAAAATTTTCCGAGCAAACAGGCAAATCGTTTTATTGCATGGTTTAGCTATAGCGATGAAACGATTGATGGGAAGAGCAAATCAAAGGCATATGCTCTTTTTGATAGTTCCCTGTTTAATACAAGCAAAGAATATATCGCAAGAAACGACTAAACGGTGCACAAATTGTCGGATGAACGAAGTCATCTTTTGATAATATGTTATTGGAAGGGGGGATCAAATGGATTCGTTAAGCAGTATGAATAATGCCTTGACCTATATTGAAAGTCACTTGACAGAGGTGATTGATTTTAAAGAATTGTCAAAAATTGCACTCTGTTCGGAGTATCATTTTAAACGTATGTTTTCTTTTTTATCTGGCATCAGCTTATCTGAGTATATTCGAAGAAGACGGCTGACTTTGGCGGCGTTGGAATTAAAAGATTCAAATTTAAGAATCATCGATATTGCTATGAAATATGAGTATGGATCAGCCGATTCATTTTCTAGAGCCTTTTATTCTGTCCATGGTATTTTGCCGTCTGAAGCAAGAAACGAAAGTGCCCAAATTAAAGCATTTCCCAGAATGACCTTCCAATTATCAATTCAAGGAGGATGTGAAATGAATTATCGGATTGTTGAAAAAGAACCATTTAGACTGGTGGGGTATAAAAAGAGAGTACCAATGGTTTTTAGTGGGGTTAATCCAGAGATTACTAAAATGTATGAACTGCTAACTTCGGAAGTAATTGTTCAATTAAAAAGTTTATCCAATATTGAACCAGCTGGAATGATTAGTGCATCGACGAATTTTTCCGAAGGAAGAATGGAAGAAAAGGGCGAACTGGATCACTACATTGGTGTTGCAACCCCAAGCAATGATGCCGGATATTTTGATAAACTGGAAGTTGAGTCGAATACCTGGGCCGTATTTGAATCAATTGGACCATTTCCTGAAACACTACAGAACATTTGGGGCAGAATATATTCAGAATGGTTTCCGTCATCAGGATATGAATCCGTAAACGGCCCTGAAATACTCTGGAACGAAAGTATAGATTTGCATAATCCTAAATACAGAAGTGAAATCTGGATTCCCGTAAAGAAAAGCAGCAACTAATATTTGAATGTTAATCTGTTTGTTCAATCAAATTATGATAAGAATGCTTATATCGACTTGCTTATGTTGGTCGCCGAGCAGGAAATCATAATCGATAACAACCAGGTTTTATATCCACTGGCCACGTTGCTGGGCTGTGATGACGGTCTGACAGTTGTTGTACGATACTAATAGGTGCTGGTTAAAGATAAACTCAACTAGTCGAGACGATACTAATCTCGATTAGTTGAGTTTTGTTTTTTTGAAAAACTTTACAAAAGTTAGCTTGAATTAATATTTTTAGTGGTGTAGTATTGTCCCTATGACTTGGAAATCGACAGTTTAGTTATGTGAAAGGGAGTAACAATGAATTATAAGATAGGAAAAAGCTCTAAAGCCAATCCCGATGCCGCCGTCACCGAGGCGACCAGTCAGCTGAAAAAGCCTCAGCTGCTTCTGTTTTTTTCAGGGGTGGACGATTTTACCGCCTATGCCAGAGAAATAAAGACCCGATTTCCGGATGCTGTTTCGATGGGCGCTACCACCTTTGCCGCCTTTTGTAAAGATGGGGCGTATAAAGACAGCCTGTTAGTCATCGGTTTTGAAGATGGGATCGTCTGTGAAGCGGGTCTTTTAAAAGATGCAGATAAATATCCGCTAAAATATGTGGAGCAGGTTGAAAAAGCGGCAGCCCGGTTCAATAAACCGCAGAATACCATCTGCCTGGAGTTTTCCAGCGCCCTGATCAGCTGTGAGGAATTGGTTTTGTCAACCCTCAATGCGGTGCTGTCAAAAAAGAAGATCCCGGTTTTTGGCGGCTCTTCTGGTGACCGGGGACGGGCCGAAAAAACCATCATCGCTTTAAACGGTCAGGTCTACCAAGATGCCTGCGTCTTTGTGATGATTGAAAACCTCGGTGGAAAAATCCGTTTATACCGGGAGAATATCTATAAACCGACCCGTCATTATTTTAAATCCACCAAGGTAGATGTGCGCAAACGGATTGTCTACGAATATGATCACAAACCGGCTGCTTCCGTAATGGCTGCCGCCTTAGGTGTCAAGGTCAGTGAATTGCCCAAATATCTGGATAGTTATCCATTGGGCCGGATTATTGGCAATGAAATGTTTATTGTCGCGAACAATCAGGTTGTCAATGGCAGCGGCATGGAATATCATGCCCGCATCTACAACAATTCCCAGATGGTGCTACTGGAGCCTGATGATTATCAAACGGTTCTTCAAAAAACACTTGACAAGGCCCGGCAGGAATGCAGCCGCCCCAGTTTGACACTAATGGTCAATTGTCTGGCCCGTTCGATTCTTTTTGAATCCAATGGTGAGTTAAATCAGTTTGCCACCACAGTCGGAAACGCCCTGGGCAATTATGTCGGTTTTGCAGGCTATGGCGAGCAGCTGAATGAACAGCACTTCAACCAGACTATGGTGCTGGCAGTATTTGAATAGAGTGGGAGAGATGAACTTGTTAGAAAATAATTGTGTGAACAGCAGCATGATAAATGAAACCGGTTTTATGATAAAAAAGCGTGATAAAACAATGGAAAAGAGCATCCAGTTTGGCGTTAAGCATATTGAAGAAAAAATCGAACTGCTGATGCAGGAAGAGGTGGAAGTTTCAAACTATTTGGATGATGTGGCAAAAACCTATTCGCAAATCACCAACATCAGTGAAATGACAACCAATATTAATGACGATTTTAAGAGTTTCAGTTCCTATGCCAATCAGATTAATACGGTTATCGATAACTCGGATACGATGATTAATCAAACCGGCACAAATGTAACCGAACTGGCAAACAATATTTTACATACCAATGATCAACTTGATAACATTGCCGAGGTTTTTTTGCAGTTGGAAAAAGACTTTGCCAACATTAAGAATATGTCCAACGGTATTAATGGTATAGCGATGCAATCCAACCTGCTGGCTTTTAATGCCTCCATTGAAGCCGAACGGGCTGGTGAGGCGGGCCGGGCTTTTGCCGTGGTCGCCCAGCAAATGCGGGTCTTATCGACATCGACCAAGGAACTGGTTGATGGTATTGATGACAGCGTCAAAGCGCTTTATAAGAGCATCAAAGATGTCAATATTGAAATTCAGGCGTCAAAGTCTGCAAGTATGGCAAATCTGCATAAAGTTAATGCGGTAAAAAGTAATATTACCCAAGTTAGCGAGTGTACCGATGAGGTTAAGAATTTCAGCAAACAGATCATCAAAGGCATTGATGCCACCAGCGAGCGGATCAATGGTGCAGCAGAAGGGTTTGGGGCCATTTCAGAGGTTGTCGATTCGTTTGGTGAAAAAATTGATACGCTTAATCAAAAAATGAGCAAAAAATCCACCATTATCTGCAGTGTCATTGATTTTCTGCAACAAATGGAGAACATGCTGGCTGAACTGGTCACAGATTAACCCGTTTCTGAAGGTGCCGATAGAATAAAAAATGGTGCGTTTTGATGCGAGGAGTGGGTTGCTATGGTATGATCACCTATTTGCTTTAAAATAGAAAAAATTTCGTGTTAAAGACGTTGCACGACCGGATTGTTTGGATCTGGTTGGACAACGTCTTTTTTTCCCCAGCTAGCCGTCTAAGGTTCAGTCAACGATGAATAAGCCTCAGGATTTATGCAAAAATAGATAAAAAAAACTGAACTGTTCGAAATATTAACGTCTAAATCATTTTTTTGTTTAAATTCCCTAAATCGGTGTATAAATGACAGGGAATAGGCCTTAATTGGGTAATCTGTAATGATATTGCAACAGATTATTAAATAAGTGGATGCTTTAGCCGATCTGGGCGAAATAATTCAGTTTGTGGTAGACAAAAGATAGTTCAAGAAAAATCGAAGTACGTGAGGTGACAAATGTGACAAGAAATTTCGAAAACGAACCAATGGTGGAAGTCTACATTTTTGAAACGATCCAAAATCTGGAGCAGCTGGAGCAGGTGATCATCTGCAGTGAAAAAAACGTTGGTTTCACCCCGGATGATGTCAGTGAGATCTTTCGGTTTATGCATACCATCAAGGGCTCATCGGCAATGATGCTATTTGATAACATCGAAAAGGTGGCCCATGCAATGGAGGATGTTTTTTACTATATCCGTGAGCAAAAACCCTCCGGACTGGATTTTTCGGCAGTTTCTGATCTGGTGTTGTCATGTGTAGATTTTATTAAAGCGGAGATCGAAAAAATTACCAATCGCTATGACGCCGACGGTGACCCTGCTTTTCTAATTGAATCTTTAAAGGTGTTTTTAGGCGAATTGCGGCAGATCTTTGGCGAGGAAGACAGCCAAAACCGGAGCCAGCAAAAAAAGCAGCAGTATTACATCCCTCAAGAAAAAAAAACAGAGCCCACTGCTGCGTCACCAAATCAGGACAGCGACGGGAAAGCTGCGGGTTCCTGCTATCAGGTGATTATTCAATATGAAGACGACTGCACAATGGAAAATATCCGCGCTTATACGCTGGTCTTCGGGTTGGCCGAGCTGGCCGAAGAGGTTTATTATTTACCAGCCGACATTGCTGAGAATCCCGACACAGCGGCCTATATTCGGGAAAATGGTTTTGAAATCTATTTTAGAACCGAGCTGGGCTATGAAGAAATCAAATCTCATTTTGAAAATATTATCTATGTGGAGCAGCTGCTGTTCCGGGAAATTGAGGATGAACGGCTGGATCCATTCAGGCAACCGCAGGCGCCGACAGCACCCCCAGAAAGCTTTGTTCTGCCGGAACCAGCTAAACCAGTATCGTCCACCGCTGCTTCTGAGGATATCCCCAAAAGCAGTGGTGGGGCCACCCAGAAGATGATCAGCGTCAATGTGGATAAACTGGATAATATGATGAATCTGGTGGGGGAACTGATGATTACCGAATCGATGGTCACCCAATGCCCGGAAGTGGAAATGATTCAGTCAGAGAACTTTCATAAAGCAGCCATTGAGCTTCATAAAATCACGGTGGAACTTCAGGACATGGTCATGTCGATTCGGATGGTGCCACTATCGACCACCTTTGTCAAAATGAACCGGATTGTCCGGGACATGTGTAAAAAACTCAACCGGCAAGTGGTACTCGATCTCTATGGCGAAGAAACCGAAGTCGATAAGAATATCATCGAACACATTTCCGACCCGCTGATGCACATCATCCGCAATGCCATTGATCATGGTATTGAAAGCGAGCAGGAACGGTTGTCAAAAGGCAAGGAAAAAGCCGGGCGGATCATTCTCGAAGCCAAAAACGTTGGCAGTGATGTGATGATTATTATTAAGGATGATGGCCGGGGTCTGGACAAGGAACGAATTCTTAAAAAAGCCCGGGAAAACGACCTCTTGACCAAACCCGAAGCGGAAATGAGCGACCGGGAGATTTTTAAACTGATTCTACTGCCAGGCTTTTCCACCAAAGAAAGCATTACCGAATTTTCCGGCCGGGGAGTGGGTATGGATGTGGTCACCAAAAATCTCGAAGAGGTTGGTGGCACGGTACTGGTGGACAGTGAAATAGACCGGGGCACCACCATCACCCTGAAAATTCCCCTGACCCTGGCGATTGTTGAGGGGATGAACATCCGGGTCGGAAAGTCCCGCTACACCATCCCGATAACGACGATTTCTGAATCCTTCCGGCCCAATCTAAAGGACTGTATGATGGATCCGGACAACAACGAAATGGTGATGGTGCGGGGGCAATGCTTCCCGATCCTGCGGCTCCACAAGCATTATCAGATAAAAAATGCCGAAACTGATCTGACCAAGGGGATTCTGATTATGGTGGAGCAGGACGAAAAGGTGATCTGCGTATTTGCCGATGAACTCCTGGGGCAGCAACAGGTGGTGGTTAAAGCACTCCCCAACTATGTCAATGCCATGAAAAAAGTTCTGGGATTGGCTGGTTGCACCCTGCTGCCTGATGGCAGTATCAGTCTGATTATGGATATCAGCGGCCTGACTGGTTTACGGGTTCAATAACCGCCATGGATCAAATCAACTTATAAATTGGAGCTCACGTCAGTTTCGCAATGACCTAATATTTGTATGGATAGGAGTGGTACGATGATAAAAGAAGCGACCGAAGAATTTGATCAGGACGATGATCAACAGGGGATGTATTTAACCTTTGAGCTGGCTAATGAGTACTACGGGATATGGATTGGTTATGTGACCGAGATTATTGGCATCCTGCCTTTTACCGAAGTGCCGGAGCTTCCGGCCTATGTCCGGGGGATCTTCAACCTCCGGGGTCGGATTATTCCCTTAATGGATATGCGTCTACGGTTTCAGAAAAAATTTGTTGCGTATGATGAACGATCCTGTGTGATTGTCATCGATGTCGGAAAAAATACCGTTGGTCTGATCGTAGACAGTGTTTCAGAGGTGATTTCGTTTGAAGCAGCAGACATTATTGAACAACCAATGCTCAGTTCAGGCATTTCCAACCAGTTTATTAAGAGCATCGGCAAGGTGGGAAATGAGGTCAAACAACTGCTGGACTGTGACAAGTTATTATCCAACCAGGAAGTGGAAATTCTAATCAATCAGAAAGATGAGAGGTACAAGGATGAGATGGTTTTATAATCTGAAAATTGGCACAAAGTTGATTCTCGGTTTTGTTGTGGTTGCATTGATTGCTGGCGGTATTGGGGTGATGGGCGTTATCAACATCCAGACGGTGGATCGTCAGGACACCTATCTCTATCAGAAAATGACAGTACCTCTGGGTGAACTGATTTATATCACCGATGCTTACAAAGGCATTACCAACGATGTCAACGGGATTATTTTATCCGGAAATGCTGATGAAATCGCCCGGTTGGAAGCCAGTATTCAAGAACAGAATACGGTGTTTGATGGTAAAATGCAGAGTTTTCAGACGACACTGATTTCCGAAGAAGGTAAAAAGCTGGTGGAAAGCGCCATTGCTCAAAAAGAAAAGATGAATCAGGCCAGTGCCGCAATCATTGCCCTGGTACGACAGGGAAAACAGGCCGAAGCCATTGCGCTGATGAAGAATGGTGACTATGCCAGTGCCGCCGCCCAGATGGAAAGTGATATTGCCCGGATGATTGAAATAAAACTTCAGGTGGCTGGCGAAACGGCCGATGGCAATAGTGCCATTGCCAGTTCCTCAACCTTTATGACCATTATCTTGATCGTTATCGGGATGGTTCTTTCGATTCTGCTGGGGATCTTTATTGCCTCCACCATCAAAAAACCGGTCAATCAAATGGTTGATGCTTCCAAACGAATGGCCGACGGCGATCTGGATGTCGCCATTGACATTACTACCAAAGATGAAATGGGCGATCTGGCCAGCGCCTTTAATCGGATGGCCACCAATATCAATGAGGTGATGGTCAATATTAACGAAGCCACTGAACAGGTCGCTTCAGGTTCCCGGCAGGTTTCGGATTCCAGCATCTCCCTGTCTCAGGGTGCCACCGAGCAGGCCTCTTCGATTGAAGAACTGACAGCCTCGATTGAAGAGATCGCTGCTCAGACCCGGCTCAACGCCGAAAACGCCGAGCAGGCCAATCAGCTGGCTGAAGATACCAAAGAAAATGCCAACCAGGGCAACAGCCGGATGCAACAAATGCTGGGCTCCATGGAAGACATCAGCGAATCCTCCAATAATATTTCCAAGATTATCAAGGTAATTGATGAAATCGCCTTCTAGACCAATATTCTGGCGCTGAATGCCACAGTTGAAGCGGCCAAAGCCGGACAAAATGGCAAAGGCTTTGCCGTTGTCGCCGTAGAAGTTAGAAATCTGGCGGCCCGGTCGGCCAGCGCCGCCAAGGAAACTACGGCCCTGATTGAAGGTTCAATCAAAAAAGTCGAAGGTGGCACTAAAATTGCCAATGAAACGGCGGCTGCACTGGTTTCGATTGTAGACTCGATTGAACAAGTCTACGGGCTGATTAATAATATTTCGGTGGCCTCCAATGAACAGGCGATTGGTGTGGAACAGATCAATCAGGGCATTACCCAAATTGCTAATGTTGTTCAAGGAACCTCGGCGACCTCTCAAGAAACGGGCCGCCAGCGAAGAATTGGCCAGTCAGGCAGAACTCCTTAAAGAACAGGTGTCCCGGTTTAAACTAAAACGGAGCGGTTTCATGGGTGCGACCGGTTATGAAAACGTCAGCCCTATATGATGCGAATGTTTGAAACCATGAAAGAACAAAACCGCCAGTCGGTTAAAAAGCGATCCGGTCAGAGCACCCATGCGCCAGTCCCAAAAACCATCATCCTCAGTGACGATGAGTATGGTAAATACTGACAGCCAGTCATCGGGATAGGGCTATGACTTCAGAAAAAACGTGACGGGAGTAATCAGATGGATGAAATGAGACTGCATCTCAAAAACAAAGATAAAGCCTGGCTGGTGTCAACTTTAAATAGCGCTGGCGATGCGATCATTACCTGTGATTTGGATAATCAGCTGGACTTTGCCAATGCTGAAGCCCTAAGAATACTGGGGCGGCGACTGTCGGATGTTTTGGGTAAACCCCTAAATGACGTATTGCGTCTGTATCGGGATGGTCAACAGGAACCGATTCAATTTTGGGAATATGGCGAAAACAATCAAGTCACTACAGCCGTGGGACTGCCCCGACGCAGCTATTATCTCCGGCCGGACGGCCATAAAAGCTATTTGTCAGCGCATTTGTCGCCACTGCCCTTTAAAGCCTTTATGAACATTGCCCGCGAGTCTTTTCTGGAAGATATCCAGAGTCATATGAAAAAAGCGGATCAGACCCGCTTTATCGATATTCTCAAAGATTCGCTGGAAGAACAATCCAACTTTAATATGGAGCTGGAACTATTGGCCCCCAACAATACCTATCGCACCTTCCGGGGAATGGGTCGACCCTTATATGATAAAAACCGGGAATATGCTGGCATGATTGGGATGTTTCTGGATATCCATGACGAACGTTTTGCTGAAGAGTTGTTTATAAAAAGTCAGAAGAAATACTACTCGCTGTTTAAATACATGGACAGCAGTATTTCCTATTTCAAAGCCCTTTATGATGAAGGCCGAAATCTGGTTGATGCCGAACTGGTGGAAATGAATCTGCTACGGAAAGACTCTTTGGCATCAAGCGGGATGAGGTTATTGGGCACAAATTATCGGAAATGGGGTTTTTGGAAACCGAAGAAAGTCAGGGTTTGTTCAATCGCTTTCAGGAGGTCTTTAGTTGCGGAGAAAACATCCAACTGGAAGAATATTATATGATTCGCCTGAAAAAGTGGGTGGAGGCTTCAATATATAGCCCTGAAGCTGGATATATTGCGGTGCTGTCATCTGACATCGACAGCAAGAAAAAAACCGAGATTAAACATTGCCCGATCGGAGGAGGCCAATCGGGCCAAAAGCGAGTTTCTGGCCAATATGAGCCACGAAATAAGAACGCCACTCAATGGCATTGTCGGGATGATTGATCTGACCGCCCTGGAACCACTGACCGAGGAGCAGCAGGATAATCTGCGGACTGCCAAGGTCTGTGTCAGCTCGCTGATTGGGATCATCAACGACATTCTCGATTTTGCCAAAATGGAAGCCGGAAAATTGATGATTAATCCGATGAGTTTTAATCTCATGGATCTGATCGAATCGACGGTTAAAGCCCATAAAAAACATGCACTGGAAAAGGGTCTTGACTTATCGGTCGACTATCGTAGCATCATTTCAAACTTTGTCATCGGTGACAGCATGCGCCTTAAACAGATTATCAATAATTTGCTCAGTAATGCCATCAAGTTTACCAATACCGGTTCGGTTAAAATTATAGTCAGTCAGGAACCCGTTCCTGAAAAGAATTACGAAATTATTCAAAAAATTGCCATCACCGACACTGGGATCGGCATTGATGTAAAAGACTATTCCATGCTTTTCAAGAGCTTTACCCAGATCGACGGTTCCTATACCCGGGAATACGGGGGGACCGGTTTGGGGCTGGTGATCACCAAGCAGCTCTTGGAAATGATGGGTGGTGGTGTGACCTTCAGCAGTCAACTGGGGGTCGGAAGCACTTTTTCCGTTTTTCTGCCAATGCTTGTTACTAAAAAACCTGGGCAAACTGCTATGGATACCCGGGACGACAGCAGTTTTTCAGAATGTCAGATCCTATTGGTGGAAGACGATCCGGTCAATCAGATTGTTGTAGCAAAATTGCTTAAAAGCATGGGTGCCGTTGTCGATGTGGCGGAAAATGGCGTAGCGGGTATTGATGCAGCGACCCAAAAAAAGTATGATCTCATTCTAATGGATATCCAGATGCCAAAGATGGACGGCCTTGAAGCAAGCCGGATCATCCGAGGGGGCCAACATTACAATCCTTCAGATGGGTATCTATATAAACAGGAAAACCATCTTAATCAGAAGACACCCATTATTGCCCTGACTGCCTTTGCCTTGAAGGGAGATGAAGCGTCATTTAAAACCAGCGGGATGGATGGTTATCTGTCTAAACCGGTGGATCGCTTTGAGATGCAGAGCCTGCTAAAAAAATATCTGGATAATAAGCAGCAAGCAAAAAATCAATTTGTGCCACTCGCAACCAATCGCTTTGATGTGCACGTGCAGCTGATGTCGGAAGCTGCTTTAATAAAACCACCCAAGCCAAATGGGCAGGATCCGAATGCGGTTACACAAAAAATTGATCAGTTGCAGCAACTGTTGGATCAGGAAAATCTGGAACTAATGGAAGTGATTGCCCATCAGCTAAAAGGAATATTTGAAGGAATGAATGCGGAAGAATTAAAAAATCTGGTTTTTAAAATGGAACTTGCAATCCGCAAAAGCCGGATCGGAGCAGTCAGTGAATACATGGAACAAATCTCAGCAATCTGGTATGCGCAGAATGCCGGAGCTGCCCGGGAGAATTGAAATGAAACGAATTTTAATTGTGGAAGACGACATGGTCAGTCGCAAATTCTTGGCCAAATTTTTAAGCCGCTATGGCGACTGCGATATGGTGGTGGATGGACTGGAAGCCATCGATGCCTATCTCCTGGCCAGTCAGGATGGCCACCCCTATGATCTGATCTGTCTGGATGTGATGATGCCAAAAATTGATGGCATCCAGGTTTTAAAAACCATCAGGGATCTGGAACGTCAGCAAGGCATCCCGGAAAACGAAGCCTGCAAAATAATCATGACCACCGTTCTGGGAGAAACCCCGGTGGTTCAGTCAGCCTTTGATTATAACTGCAATGCCTATGCATCAAAACCCCTTGACATGAAAAAACTGACAGCAGTATTGGGGAAAATCGGATTTATTTAAATGGGCTTATCCCGTTGGAGAACTGTTTGCACTACTTAATCAGAAAAAAACCGCAATCGCCAGCGACTGCGGTTTGATGATTTATAGAGTTTTGGCGTAGGTGCCAATTTTTTTATCAACGTTTGATATATGCTTGGTCAGCCAATTTACAATCATCTGATTGGCGTTAATAATCAGGGTGATATTTCCACCGGATTCCTGATAATCTTTTTTTAGTTTGGCCAGCTCTTCAATAAACGCCTTGTGTAATTTTTTTTGTTCTTCAATTTCGGGATAGTTTATTTTGGCCATGTAAGCTTCTTCATCTTTAAAATGCTGCTTGGTATAATCGTCAAGAAAATCAAACATTTGTGCAATAACTTCCTTGGATTTTCCGGTCTTGCCGGCTTCAAAAAGTTGATCTGCTTTTTCAAACCAGATTTTATGCTGTGAATCAATGTTGTCTACGCCCACTGACAGAGCTGGTGTCCATACGATTGCCATATTCATTCTCCATTCTAAATTAGATTTATTCCAGTATAGCTTTTTTTAATCGGATTGACAAGAAAATTATTTACTGAAGAAGATGATAAATTCCGAAAAAACATCAGCAACACCGGCAAAATTCAGTATTTACAAGAGCCCCGGTCTGAGTTAAACTAGTCTAAGTATTTGCCGTTGTTGGGCATCGTCAGACGACGGGTGAATGCGGATAACAGGATTGAGGATGTGGAAAAATGATTCAAATCACCGAAAAAGAATTTGCCATGTTAACGGAATATATTCACAGTGAGTATGGTATTGAGTTAAAAAAAGAAAAACAACTTCTACTGATGGGGCGGCTTCACAAGCTACTGGTGGAGTTGGGCTTTGATAGCTTTACCGACTATTATCATTATTTAATCTCTGATAAAACCGGAGAAGCCAGTTCGGTGCTCATTGATAAGGTTTCCACCAACCATACATTTTTTATGCGGGAGCCGGAGCACTTTGAGTTCTTTAAGAATACCGTGTTACCTTATCTCAAGAAAAAAAAGGAAGCCGAAAATAACCGTGATATCCGGCTGTGGTGCGCCGCCAGTTCCACTGGTGAGGAGCCGTATACGCTGGCGATGATCATGGCCGAATTTTTCGGAACTGAGGCACATCTTTGGGACAAAAAACTGTTGGCAACCGATATCTCCAACAAGGTTCTGGATACCGCTAAAAAAGGCATTTATGAAAAAGATCGGGTACAGGTACTCCCGCCTAACTGGAAATTAAAGTATTTTCAGAGTTATGACAGCAACCACATGATGATTGTGGATGCGATCAAGAATGAAGTGATTTACCGTCGTTTCAATCTGATGACGCCTACTTTTGTTTTTAAGAAAAAGTTTGATGTTATCTTCTGTCGTAATGTGATGATTTACTTTGATCAGGCAACCAAAGACCGTTTAGTCGAAAAGATGTACAATTATATGGAGCCCGGAGGCTATCTCTTTATTGGTCATGCCGAGTCACTTAATCTGAAACAGACCAATTTTAAATTCATTATGCCAGCGGTGTATCGCAAGCCCTGTTAATTTTGCCATCACCACCTGGAACAAACGCAAAAAGTAGAGGAGGATCGGTTATGGAACAACTAAATAAAGTAACTGCAGGAATGCAGGCGAAAAAAAATACCGGATTAAAGATCGTGTTTTATCTGAAATAGGAGCCCTGGAATGGCCGTGCTTTTTCACCATTACCCGCAGAGTTCGGTCAGCCGAGCAAACCGTTATGGAACTGACCAGAGAAGCACTTTTAAAAACCTATGCCCCGGTGGCGGTGCTGGTGGATCAGTTGGGAACGATTCGCTATGTTCACGGTCATACCGGGTTATTTTTAGAGCCGACGCAGGGTTATGCCGGGGTCAATAACATTTTAAAAATGGCCCGTAAAAAATTCCGTCGTGATTTGAATAAAACGCTCTACCAGGCTATCACCCGTCGCTTAGCGGTTGATTCTCCGATCATTGCAGTCAGACGGAAAAAGGCTACCGAGGGGCTTATCATTCGTGTGTTGCCGCTCTTAAAAGAAAGCTCCCCGGCCCAGAAAGAAGATTTTTATCTGGTCATCTTTGAACAGAATCCGGCAGTAGAAACTGTTAACAGTATTGAATTGGGCAATAACGCAGCAGTTGATCAGGAACTGATGGCGATTAACAGTGAAATTTCGTTAAAAAAAGCCGCCCTGACGCAGATCACAGCGGAGTTGGAGACTAGCCGTCAGGATCTCGATTTATCCCGCAGCAAACTCCATACCGTGAAGGCGCATCTTTTTGATGCCGAAACCGAATTTCAAACACTGACAGAGAAAATCCGCCAATCCCAGAAAGAACTGGAAATTCTCCAGAACGAATTGTTGGCCTCCCAAAATGAACTGGAAGCAAACCAAGCAGTAAAACAACCCATCGCTGAAAAACGACTGCCGCTACGGGCAGAATTGGATAACCTCAAAAACGAGATGCTCATGGCAGACCTGGCCCTCAAAGAAAAAGAAAATGTGCTAAAACAATTTAATGGCTCCGATCAGCCCATAGCAGATACGCCTGCCAGCGTCAAACAGGAAACAGTTGAGCCAGAACCCAGTGTCAAACCGTTTGAGCCGGAGATTGTACCAGATATAACAATTGATGAGTACTTATCAATAGCCACCGATTATCACTCCAAGCCAGATTCCTTTAACGACCAAGCCTCCTCGCAGGCACCAATTGAAAAGGGAATGGGGTTTTTCTCAAAAACTGAACCGAAGCCATTTTTTCAAAAAAATCCAGGTCTCAGCTTTGACAATGAAACTGATCTCGTTAATCAGGCGGATGGCACAAAAGAACTTGTTTTTAAAGATTTTGCTGAATTTCAAACAGCCGCAAGCCATGGCTATCGCCATGATTCTGAGCTAAAGTCAGTGGTTATTCCCGAGGGTGTTGAGGTCATCAAACGCAGTATGTTTTATCAATGTACTCAGTTGGAACGGGTGATCATTCCCAGTACCCTGAAAGTTATTGAAGATTTTGCCTTCTACGGCTGCGAGTCGTTAAAAAGTATTAATTTAGACAGTGCCAGAGTTCTGGAAAGGATTGGCACCTCTGCGTTTGAAGGCTGCCAGCTCGTTAATACAACTGGTCATTCCTGATGCCGTAATTGAAATTGAAGAAGCGGTATTTCTTGGCTGTCAGCGCCTTCAATCCGTTGCATTTCTTGAAAATAGTCAACTGGAAACATTGGGCAGTCATGTCTTTAAAGATTGCGTCTTAATCAGTGAAATGATCCTGCCAAATCAGTTAAAGCATATCGGTATTAGCTGTTTTTATGGCTGTGACAATCTGAATGTAATTCATCTGCCTGATGAATTGGAAACCCTCGGGGAATATGCTTTCTATGGCTGTAACGCACTGGAGAAAATTGACGTCTCTAATCAGAAAATCCTTAAACAACCCGGCTTTTCAGTCGGATTTCCAGACGGGGTTAAACTTTAGTCTAAGGTCTTGACAATGTTAAAAAATTACAGGACACCTTCAGTCAGGTTGCGTTACAAATAATAATGATGCAAAAATTATAGTCAAAAAAAGTAGAATCTTAACGTTGGAAATGTTACAATATATAAATATTCCTGAATAATACAGGAATATTTTAATTAAATCTAAGATTAAAATAATTTTGGAGGTTGAGGCTTAGTGAGTAAAAATATGAGTGTCGTAAATATTGAGACCATCAATGAAGATAACCGAAAAAAACTTGAAGAGCAGTCATTTGAAGAAGCCGTACTAGCTTTGACTGAGAAGTTGGAGTTGGCAAATAGCCTGCTAAAAACCATGCTTGAAACCACCCATGAGTTTCTTGTTTTCGGTCTGGATCGGGACTATCGGTATTTAAGCTTTAATAATCGACATAAAGAAATGGCAAAAGATCAATGGGGGGCCGACATTGCAATTGGAACCCGTATTTTGGATATCATTAACAGTAATGAGGAACGGGATAATCTACGGGGATTTTTTGATCGGGTGCTGGCTGGTGAACAGTTTTCGTCTCTTGAAGAGTATGAGGGTGATAGTGGGAATGTCATTGTTGGTAAAAATCATTGGGCACCAATCAAAAATAGCAATGGTGAGATTATCGGGATCCTCTGCTTTATGCAGGATGTCACCGAGCACCGGAGTTTCATCAAGGAGATGCTTAAAGAAAAAAACAGTCTTGACCAGAACATGGAATCCTTGTCCTTTTATGATCAATTAACCGGTGTATACAACCGCAAGTTCTATGAAAAAGAGCTGCAACGAATGGATGAAGAGCAATACTACCCACTATCGATCATTTTTATGAACATCAATGGCATGTCCAAGATCAATAGTGAGTATGGTCACGCTGTTGGCGATATTCTCATGCGAAAAGCAGTTCAGGTTCTTAAGTATGGCGTTCGGGGCGATGATGTGGTGGCCCGCTACGAAGGTGACGAATTTGTTGTTCTGATGCCCAGAACCGAAGGTGCCAAGGTTGAGCGGGCTTTGGAGCGCTTTAAAAAGAGTCTTGACGAAGTTAAGGTTCAATCCATTAAATTGTCGGTTTCTTTTGGTTTTTATACCAAGTACGATGAGTCAGATAATACAGAGTCGGTCATCAAAGCCGCACAACGACAACTGGAACGGCAGAAAGAACTCGATTATATCTAGTAAACTTCAGACACTCTTACAGAAAGCGTTACCTCTAAACCATTTTGAACCAATTTTTATCATGCGTACGTAGCATTTGGCTGACGTGCGCTTTTTTGCGCTCAAAAAACAGTTGGATAAAAGCGAGCGCATGTCAATCATTACATGAATATTAGCTCTTTGTTATTGATTATTTTGCATCTTAATGTTAAAATAAAAGCATCAATCTGCAAACGTTATTATCGCAAAATACGAATTAAATAAAATTACCCCGATATCAGCAAGACGCACAATTGAAGGAGGAAGACGGAGGAAAAAATGAGCCAGGAAATCGGTAATGTACTAAAAGAAATGATAAAAGAAAAGAATATGACGAATTTTTCACTTGCTAAAGAAGTGGGGGTCGATCGCTCCACCCTTCAGCATTTCTTGTCAGGCAAGCGCCGTCTTAATCTAGAGGATCTTCAGAAAATTATGGTGGCTTTAAACCTGAGCAAAGATAAAAAGAAGTTATTATACGCCCTTTATGAGAATGAGTATGACGATTGCGAAGTTCTCAAAAACAGTCATGATATCTTTGCTCTTTATAACGCAATCAGTGCTCATACCAATCAGAAGAAAATGTGGATTGAGACGGAAGAGTATCTGGTAAAAACCCAGTTAGCTTCAGAAAAAGTTCGGATTATCAACGGACAGGTAAAAATTGAGGGAATTATCCGAAGTTGTTTTATGGAAGAAATGGGGCGGAGTGAAGATGCCCATGTCATCATGTCAATCAATTTCAAACACTATTTTTTGTATGAGTTAATTATGCGGATCAGTTGTCATAATCATCGCTGCGGAAAAATTCAGAATATTATTCCCTTAGTCAATAAGAAAAAACTGGGAAATAATCTCGACATCCTCAAAACCGTTCTATTACTAAAAAGTCTCACAAATATTGATTATGAGCCGTACTATTTCTACTCAGGAACCAAAATATATGATGATATCAGTATTATTGTTCCCAATTATTTTATCACATCAAAGCAGGTAATCACCATTGACCGGGATTTTGAAAGTGCGATTATTTATGAAGATCCTGAAATTTTAGACTATTACCAAAAAAAATCCCAGATGATTCTGGGAAAATGCATACCTTTTGTTGAAAAAGAATCAGCACAATGGGTCGACCACACCCTGCCAGCATTTGAAAAAATAAAAAAAAGCACCATCTCAGAAAAGTTCATTGCATTTGATCAGCTTGAAACGATCCTGGATCAAAGCGCCAATCCGCAAAAGAAGGGTGTTGCTACTACGATCTCACCTCAGGAAACAGGTGGCATTCTTCGATCTAGTATTTCGGTACTGCGAGACGGCGTAGTTGGCAGCGAAAAAAACCTGTGCATCCGCTATCATGTCAATGAAGAAGTCGTTGAATTTATCATACTCAATCGGATGAACCAGAGCATCCAAAAACTGATTGTCAGAGAAATTGGAATCGTAATTATATTTAGGGATTTCTTAAATTATCTGCCCCAGAGTGTCCATGTCTGTTCACCTGAAGAAGTAAAAAACAGCCTCCGAAATATCCGCAGTGTGGTTAACGGAATAAAGCCAGTTTGAGCGGGTTTTATTCTGTACGGTTCAATTTATTTGAGTTATGCATTCAATGTTTAAATCGTACTAAAGCTTCGTAAAAAACACTTGACGATATTAAATTGTGATGTATAATAATTGCATACAATGTAATATCGCAAAGGAGAACGATCATGAACATATATGATTTTACCGTAAAAGACGCCACTGGCCAGGATGTTTCCATGAAAGAATATCAGGGTAAGGTGTTATTGATTGTCAATACCGCCACTGGTTGTGGTCTAACCCCACAATACGCCGGACTTCAGGAGCTATACGATACTTATAAGGATCAGGGCTTTGAGATTCTTGATTTTCCCTGTAATCAGTTTGCCAATCAGGCCCCCGGTTCTGATGACGAAATAAAGAGTTTTTGCGAAACCCGATTTGGTGTCACTTTTAAGATTTTTCATAAAATTGATGTCAATGGTGACAACGCCGATCCGTTGTTCAATTTCCTAAAAAAGGAGCAGGGAGGAATGTTGGGTTCCAATATAAAATGGAATTTCACTAAATTTCTGGTAAATAAACATGGCCAGGTCGTTAAACGATTTGCGCCAACCGATGTGCCCGAAAAAATTGAGAATGATATCAAAAAATTATTAGCCGAATAATCCCCTGTGAAAAATTGCCTGCAACAGAATTGTGATGTATAATGATTGGTATACTATTTCAAAGGAGTGATTGACTTGAACAATGATCAACTGAAACTGGAAAACCAATTGTGTTTTCCGCTTTATGCCAGTGCCAAAGAGGTGGTTAAACGTTATAAACCCTATCTGGATGAAATCGGACTGACCTATACCCAATATCTGGCCATGATGGTACTGTGGGAACATAAAACCATCAATGTGAAAAAAATGGGCGAATATCTCTATCTGGATTCGGGAACCCTGACTCCGTTATTGAAGCGTCTGGAATTAATCGAATTAATTGAACGAAACCGTGATCCCAATGACGAGCGAAACGTGATTATTAAACTCACCCCAAAAGGCGAAGCCCTCAAGAAACCTGCCAGTCAGATTCCAGATAAAGTTAAAGAATGCTTACCCATCACCCAAGAGGAAATAATTACCCTATACCATATATTATATAAGTTATTAGGAACTAAATAAGGAATACCATATTGATTCATTATGCTAAGGCTTTAGCCCCGTTTATTTGGTTAAAAAAAATACTAACAAATGCTCAGTAAATTAAACTGAGCATTTTTTGTACAATGAATCACAAAATTCATTACTTTATTTAAAATAGACGACAAAACAATCCCCTTGATTAAAGTATTAGAATGTGGTAATGTGTAGGTAATTAGCAATTAAAAACCAGTTAAAGGAGTAACATTCCTGACTGTTCGCAGAGCAGGTACAACTGTTCATTTTTCGTCATTCAGAATAATTAAGCGTTAATCGAATTTTTGACGATAGAAATTCGATTTAAGGCGTTGGAAGCAAAACAAAATAAAAAAGAGTTGACATATTAGAAAAGTCTAATATAATAATGATAGGCTGATTTATTATGTTGATGCAAGGAGAGTTTTTCATGGAAATGGATTTGAAAGATCACGAGGTTACGGCAGAAATTCTTAAAGCACTGGGACACCCAGTCCGCTTATGTATTACAAAGGGGTTGATCGCCAATGGCAGATGCAATGTTTCCTATATGGAAGAGTGCCTTGAAGTTTCCCAATCAGGGGTTTCCCAACACTTATCAAAGCTGAAAAATGCTGGCATTGTCAAAGGCTACCGGACAGGAAATGAGATTTATTACGAAGTCATCAGTAAACCAGCTCAAAATATTATTAAGGCATTGTACGGAGAGGATTTATCATGAAAAAAATATTAATTGTTGGTGGCGTCGCCGGTGGTGCGACTGCTGCTGCCCGTCTACGTCGTTTAAGTGAAGATGACGAGATTATTTTGTTTGAGCGGGATGAGTACATCTCTTTTGCTAATTGTGGGTTGCCCTATTATATTGGCAATGTGATTAAAGATCGTCAAAAATTACTGGTACAAACTGTTGATGGCATGTCAAAACGTTTTAATCTGGATATCCGAAATTTCAGCGAGGTTATCAGCATTGATCCAATCGCCAAAACCGTGGCAGTAAAAAACCACCAGACCGATGAAGTATATACGGAAAGCTTCGATAAGCTGATCTTATCGCCCGGCGCAAAACCAATTGCGCCCCCGATTCCCGGTTTGTCAGAAGCCCAAAATGTCTTAACCCTCAGAAACATTCCGGATACCGACAAAATCAAAACCATTGTCGATGGCGGCAAGATCGGACGGGCGGTCGTCATTGGTGGCGGATTTATCGGCGTTGAAATGGCTGAAAACCTCCAGGAGCTTGGGATCAACGTAACTTTGGTCGAAAAAATGAATCAGGTGTTAAAGCCCCTGGATTTTGAAATGGCTCAACTTGTCCATCAGGAAATTAATGCCAATTGCGTTAATCTGATACTGGAAGATGGGGTGGATCATTTCCAAAAACAGGGAACCGAGGTGGTTCTGGAGAGCGGCATGGTACTGCAGGCCGATCTGGTTATTTTAGCCATCGGTGTTGTTCCGGAAAACGCACTTGCAAAAAAAGCCAACCTCAAGTGTGGTCCCCGGGGACATATCGTCACAACTGAAAACTATGAAGTCATCAATGCCCATACCGAAGCCGTTAATCCCGATATTTTTGCCATTGGTGATGCCATTGAAGTAAAGGATTTCGCAACGAAAAACCAAACCGCTATTCCCCTGGCCTGGCCGGCAAACCGTCAGGGCCGGGTTGTCGCCGATTATATTAATGGTATTAAAACAAAAAACGTGGGAATCCAGGGTACAGCTGTCGCCAAGGTTTTCAGTAAAACAATTGCTTCCACCGGCAATAATGCCGCCCAGCTGGATATAAAAAAAATAAATTATCAGGTGGTCATTGCACATCGGGCCAATCATGCCGGTTATTATCCCAATTCCACCAATATTGCCTTGAAACTGCTTTATGATCCAAAGAGCCTCCAAATTTTAGGGGCCCAGGCGGTTGGCCAGGATGGCACTGAAAAACGAATTGATGTTATTGCCACCGCCATGAAAACCGGTGCGACGGTGTTGGATCTTCAGGATTTCGAATTATGCTATGCACCGCCTTTTTCATCAGCCAAAGATCCGGTCAATGTTTTGGGTTATATCGCCAGCAACATTGAAACCGGCGTTTATAAAACAGTAGAATGGTTTGAGATTGACGAGATCATTAGAAAAGGCGGCTTTCTATTGGATGTCCGGACACCAATTGAATTTAGCGCCGGTGCCATAAAAGGTGCTGTCAATATTGAACTCGATACCTTAAGAGATCGCATTGATGAAATACCGATTGCCAAGGACACCCCAATTTATGTCAGTTGCCAGGTCGGCCAACGGGCGTATCTGGGTATACGAATCCTAAAAGGTCATGGCTTCACCAATGTCTATAACTTATCGGGTGGCTACAGCACCTACAAAACAGCCCACTATCAGCTGGCTCAGCCGGATTTCACTATTGGTGAATGCATCCCCAAGAAAGACGAAGCCGATGGCGGCAATGTCGATCACGGCGGTGATGGGAACCAGGTGATCAAAAAAAGGGTGGATGTCACCGGATTGCAATGTCCAGGGCCGTTGATGGCTACGTATGAGGCGATTCAAGGTGTTGAAGCCGGTGATCTGGTGCAGATTATTGCTACCGATTTTGGCTTTGTCAGTGATATCAAAAGCTGGTGCGAAACCAACGGCCATACGCTGGTATCGCAGATAACCCAAGGCAAAAGCTTTGTCAGTGTGATTCGAAAAGGTGATGCTGGCGAAACCTGTAGCCTGATGCCTGCTGTTTCAACTCAGAAGAATGCCACCCTGGTGGTTTTTAGTGGTGAACTGGACAAGGTTCTGGCCTCGATGATCATTGCTCAGGGGGCTGCTGCCCAAGGGAAAAACGTCACCCTCTTTTTTACATTCTGGGGGCTCAATGCATTGCGACGAAGAGACGGCAAAGGTCACAATAAAACCTTTATCGAAAAAATGTTTGGAGCGATGATGCCAAAGGGAGCTGCCCGACTGCCACTGTCAATGATGAATATGTTGGGAGCCGGCCCGGCGATGATTAAGGGCATCATGAAAAAGAAACACGTCGATGACCTCGATACAATGATTAAAAAAGCGCAAAATGCCGGGGTTCGTTTCATTGCCTGTACCATGAGTATGGATCTGATGGGGATAAAGGAAGAAGAATTGATTGACGGGATTGAATTTGCCGGCGTCGGAACCTATATCGCCAGTAATGAGAATGCCGGAACCACCCTATTTGTATAAACAAGAATTTTATTTTTACAACCATTTTATAGATAATACCAAACAGGCTGTTGCAGGATAGAAATTTCTGTAACAGCCTGTTTACATTGCTTAACCAAAGCTTTATTTAAGTAGTTTCGATGCGATTGCGATTTCTTTCATTTGTAAAAATGCTGAACCTATGATAAAATACAGATGGAAGGAAGTGAGTAAAATGCCGAAGTATTGTCCGAGATGTACTTACATTTTGAGTATTGACGATACAAAATGCAGTTTTTGCGGCATGGTAATAACAACAGGAATCGTTGTTGATAAGAAGATCGCTGATGAATTCCTTGAAGAGGAAATGATGGCAAGCGGAAGTTTTTCGCGGGAATTTCTCGATGGCGGCAGGGAAATGACACCGGCTAAAGAAGCAAAGCCACTACAAACGGATGATGTCGTCTTGACAGACGAGTTAATTGCTGACGAGATCATTGGCGACAAATGGTTCAGTGATGAAACGGAAAAAGCTTTTGAAGTTATGAGTCTATCAAGAGGATTATTGGATCAGGGACGGGAAATGATACCTGCCGTTGAAAGGCGAATCCTGACGAGCAATGATGAGCTTTTTGCAGAAGAAATGATTGGAGATGAAATCACAGCTGATGGATTTTTGGCAAATAAAAATCGACCAAATCTCCCAAAATCAATGCAGTTGTGAAGGTGAGAGATGACTAAATGATGATTGATCAAAAGCAATTTGTGAAGATGAGGGAGTGTCCGATGACACACTGATTAAATTACAAGCTTGTCATAGACAAGGTCTGTAATTGTATGATCGTGTGGAATCGGACACTTTTTTAATAGAAAAATCAAAAGAAGTTTGACAAGATCAGTAAATCATACTATAATTAAAACAGAAATTATTAGTTAGGAGTTATTCTTAATCATGAAAAGTAAAAAGATCCAAATGTATACAGATATGATCCGTAGTGTCGGATTAAAAGCCACGCCCCAGCGGATCAGCGTTTTAAAAGTGTTGTCAGAAATGACCTCGCATCCCAGCGCTGATATGTTAATGGAAGCCATCGAAAATCAGGGGTATGTGATGTCAGTAGGGACGATTTATAATATTCTTGAAACCTTCTCTGAAAAAGGTCTGATTTTAAAGTTAAAGGACAATCAGGAAGTAATGCGTTTTGATGCCAATACTCAGTTTCATGTACATATCTATAATAAAGAAAACAACGGTATTTGTGACTACTTTGATCCGGAACTGGAAATCTTACTTTCCGATTATTTTAAGAATAAACTACCGGATGATGTGTCGCTAAACCGTATGGAAGTCTCTCTTTTTGCCTGATCATTATTAAGGAACTTACTACTTTTACAAAAATAAATTTTAACATCAAAAGCCTGATGCCGTGGTATCAGGCTTTTGAATTTTTGGACTTAAATGTTATGATAAATATTTATCTTGAATCATTCTTGACAAATACTTGTTCCAGAAATATAATTTAAACATGATTTTAATCGGAACAGTTCTTTAAAGAAAACAGGTAAGATTAACATCGAAAACAGCTACAAATATAAATTACTGGAGGGTATCATATGAATTCAAATTTTAGTTGTAAAACCTGTGCAAGTGCGGATCAAAAACTGGAAACGTTTATTTCCAATCTCAGCGTGGATACATCGCATCATCGGATGGAGGGGCAAAGTGTCAAATGTGGCTTTGGGCTACAGGGAATCTGTTGTCGGCTTTGTTCCAATGGGCCATGTCGAATCACACCAGACGGACCCAAAGGGGTTTGTGGCGCAACGGCTGACACCATCGTGGCCCGAAATTTCCTGCGTGCGGTTTCTGCCGGGTCGGGATGTTATATCCATATCGTTGAAAACACAGCTCTGTTGCTTAAAAAGACCGCTGCCAGCAAAGGGGTATTAAAAGGCAAGGTTGCTCTGGCCAAACTGGCAGATATTTTTGAAGTGGATGAAGCCGATGAGCACGTCCGTGCGGAAAAGATTGCCGATCTGGTCTTAGCTGATTTATATAAACCGGACTATATCAAAATGGAACTGGTCGAAAAAATGGCTTATAAACCCCGGTTTGATCGTTGGAAAGAATTGGGCATCTTGCCAGGCGGGGCAAAATCGGAAGTGTTTGCCGGGGTTGTCAAAACGTCTACCAATCTCAATTCAGATCCCGTCGATATGTATCTTAACTGCTTGAAGCTGGGTATTTCTACCGGTCTCTATGGTTTAACACTGACGAATCTGCTAAATGATGTGATGCTCGGAGAACCTTCCATCCGTTTGGCGCCAGTGGGCTTACGGGTTATTGATACCGACTATATCAATATCATGATCACGGGTCATCAGCACTCAATGTTTGCCTATTTACAGGAGCGGTTGATTCAGGGGGATGTCATTGAAAAGGCCAAAGCTGTTGGGGCCAAAGGGTTCAAACTGGTTGGTTGTACCTGTGTCGGTCAAGATCTGCAATTGCGCGGCGAACATTATAAAGAAGTCTTCAACGGTCATGCCGGTAACAATTTTACCAGTGAAGCGATTCTTGCTACTGGCGCTATTGATGCGGTGTTATCCGAATTCAACTGTACCTTACCGGGGATTGAACCGATCTGTGACGAATTAAAAATCAAACAAATCTGCTTAGACGATGTTTCCAAAAAAGCCAACGCTGAAATGAAACCCTTTGTTTTTGAAGAAAAAGAAAGCCAGAGTAATGAAATTATCGATTCCGTAATCGAAGCGTATCAGGCCAGACGGGGAGTGGTTGCCTTGAATCTGGATGCCGAACACGGCAATGATGATACGTTAACCGGCGTCAGTGAAGGCTCCTTGAAATCATTCCTGGGGGGAACCTGGAAACCGATGATTGACTTAATTGTCAAAGGTGAAATTAAAGGGATTGCCGGGGTGGTCGGATGTTCCAGTTTAACGGCTGGCGGTCATGACGTGCTGACGGTCAATCTGGTTAAAGAATTGATTGCCAAAGATATTCTGGTTTTATCGGCAGGATGTTCATCCGGCGGGTTGGAAAATGTCGGTTTAATGTCCCCTTCAGCGGCATCTCTGGCCGGACCAAAGCTGCGGGCCGTCTGTGAGAGCCTGGGAATTCCGCCGGTTTTAAACTTTGGTCCCTGTCTGGCGATTGGCCGACTGGAACTGGTTGCCACTGAACTGGCCGAAGCCATCGGCGTTGATCTGCCACAATTGCCGTTGGTTTTATCAGCGGCGCAATGGCTGGAAGAACAAGCACTGGCTGACGGTGCCTTTGGTTTAGCCCTTGGTCTGCCACTGCATTTGGGTTTACCACCGTTTGTAACCGGCAGCCCGGTGGCGGTACAGGTATTTACTCAGGACATGTTAAGCCTCACTGGTGGACAATTGATCATTGATGACAATGCCCAGTCAGCCGCCCAAACTTTGGATGCCATCATTGAAAAGAAACGTCAGGAATTAAACATCTAAGGAGGTGTAATCATGAAACGAATCATCATTGATCGTGAAAAATGCGATGGCTGCCTGAACTGCAATATTGCCTGTATCAGCGCCCATCAAAAAGGCAGTAATTTTTACACCGTCAACCTGCAAAGTCCTGATGCCGAAACCCGGAATTTCATCAAGTTCGATGCCGGGAAGGGTTATCTGCCAATTTTCTGTCGTCACTGTGACGAGCCGGAATGTGTGCTCTCCTGTATGAGTGGAGCGCTGGAAAAGGATCCGGTTAGCGGCCATGTGCAGTATGATGAAAACAAATGTGCTGCCTGTTATATGTGTGTGATGAACTGCCCTTTTGGGGTGTTAAAGCCAGATAAAAAAACCCGGACGAAGGTCATAAAATGTGATTTCTGCGATGATAAACCGGATGGACCCAGTTGTGTCAAAGCCTGTCCCAAACAAGCCATCGTTGTGAAAGAGGTAAACCTATGAAAATTGTAATCATCGGAGCCAGTGCAGCTGGCATCAGTGCAGCCAAAACCATTAAAGTCTCAGCGCCGGAAACAGAAGTCGTCATTATTTCCAGGGAAGACAGCGTTCATTCCCGTTGTATGCTCCATAAGTTTCTGGGGCATCAGCGGGATGCCAAAGGAATCAGCTTTATTGCCGATGATTTCTTTGAGACAACCGGAATAACCTGGCTTAATAATACCACAGTGATCAGCCTGGATCCTGACCATAAGACCGTGACAACCCATGACAATCAGACAATCAGCTATGACAAATTACTGATTGCCACCGGAGCAGGCTACTTTATTCCGCCGATCCCGGGACTGCGGGAATCGAAAAATGTCTATGGCTTCCGGGACTTAAAAGATGCAAAACTTTTAGACCGCGAATGTCAAACAGCAAAGAATGCGGTGGTTATCGGTGCCGGTCTGGTGGGGATGGACGCTGCTGTGGCTTTATTGGAACGGGGATTAAACGTCACCGTCATTGAAATGACTAAGGACGTAATGAGTTTGCAGCTTGATCATCAGGCTGCTGTGGCCTACCAGCAGCTGTTTGAAGAAGCTGGCGCCGAGTTTATCCTGGAAGACAAGGTTGTTTCGGTGGATGTCAATGATGTCGGTCGTGGCACAACAATCCATTTGGCCAGTGGTAAAGCGGTTCCTGCCGATGTCATTGTGATTGCAGCTGGAGTGCGCCCTGCCTTTAATTTTACGCAGGGATCCGGGATAAAAACCAACCAGGCGATTCTCGTTGGTGATGATCTTAAGACGAATATCGACGATATTTATGCCGCCGGAGATGTTACCGGGATTGCCGGGATCTGGCCGAATGCCATGAAACAGGGACGCATCGCAGCGATCAACATGCTGGGCGAAAAATTATTATACGAAGACCGCTATGCCCTTAAAAACACCGTTAATTTCTATGGGCTGACAACCTTATCGTTGGGGAATATCAACCCGGAACCGGAAGAAAACTGTGAGATCCTCATCCGTGAAGACCGCCACAATTATCAGAAAGTGGTGCTAAAAAATGGCGTCGTCCAGGGCGTAATCATGCAGGGCGATATTGGCGGAACGGGTTTCTGGCAATATCTGATCAAAAATAAAATTGATGTTTCCGATAAAAACAAAGATGTCTTTGGTTTAAGCTTTGCTGATTTTTACGATCTCGATCAACAAACCGGTGAATACAAATATGCGGTCTAAAAACCATCGCATGCAAAATACTTAAGACCTCAGATCGCCTCTTTTCATTTTATTTCATTTGGTGTATACTACATTGAAATGAAAATTATCAGAAATATTTGGAGGAAATAATGTCAGAAACAGTAAATCCAATTGTAAAAATTGAAATGGAAAATGGCCAGACCATGGAAGTGGAACTGTATCCCGAAGTTGCCCCGATCACCGTTGAAAACTTTTTAACCCTGGTCAATGATGGGTTCTATAATGGCTTAATTTTTCATCGAGTCATTCCCGGTTTTATGATTCAGGGCGGATGCCCCCAGGGTACTGGCATGGGCGGCCCGGGACACACTATATTAGGTGAGTTTTCCGGCAATGGCGTTGTCAATGACCTAAAACACGTCAAGGGTGTCATTTCGATGGCCCGTTCCGGGATGCCAAATTCGGCCGGTTCACAATTTTTTATCATGGTTGATGATGCACCATTCTTAGATGGTCAGTATGCCGCTTTTGGCAAGGTGATTTCCGGCATTGAAACAGCGGATGCCATTGTGGCGGTGGACCGTGATCGATCCGATAAACCCTATAACGATCAGGTCATCAAAAAAATTGAAGTTGTGTCCTGAATTATATTTTGAAATCATCCTGCTTTTATGATAAAATAAAATAAAAAGGATGTGAGCGCAATGGCAAAGTATTGTCCCAAATGTTACGCCGGGATCAGTTCCGAAGATGTAGTTTGTGGTAACTGTGGTAATGTTTTGAAGGAAAATCCTGGTGAAGTTGAAGATTTCACGGCAGGCGTTTTCGACAATGAAAATCTTTCTCATGATGTTTCCGGAAAAGAGATTCCTGGGGATACCCCGGATGAAGAGAGCTTATCGCAAGAAATTGTTGCCGATGAAATCATTGCTGATGGTATTGTCGAGGAAACGGTTATTATCTCAGAAACCATCACAACGACACCCCCAGAATCGACGCAAAGTGGATCATCCTATCAGGCTCCACCAAGATCTCAGGCAGTTCCGGATAATGCCGAAGCCCCGATGACACTTGGTGACTGGATGCTGACCCTGCTGCTCTTGTATATTCCGATTGTCAATATCGTGATGCTGATTATCTGGAGCGTTGATTCAAAAACTGCAGCCACGAAAAAACACTTTGCCTGGGCAACCTTGATCTTTATGGGCATCGGGATTGTCCTCTCGATTATCTTCTCCAGCATCGTAATGGCCATTGTCGCATCGATGATGCAGTCGATGTATTATTACTAAAATTCACACCGAAAAAGAAAAGAACCGTCAGCTGACGGTTCTTTTTACGTTCATGATACTTTTAATAATCAACCGGGTCTTCGACACAACTGATAATGGCGTTTTTAAAGGCTTCACAGGCAGTCCGGCAATTAGCCTGGGTACCCGTCAGGATGGCGCCACTGAGGTTTGAATTGGTCGGTGGTCCGAAAAATTTTACCACTTCCACATCGGCAACTGTCAAAGCTTCATCGATACCTACAACCCCTTCCAGGGCCGGAGCAAACAGAAAAGCAATCGAGGAACCCATCGGCAGGCCGTAGGTTTTTGAAAAATACTTGCCGATCTTGGGAACCAACTGGGCATAAATCAGGTTACTGTCATCTTCATTAACGCTGTAAACACTGGCTTTATTC
Organism: Acetobacterium wieringae; assembly: GCF_023700225.1. Lineage (NCBI taxonomy): Bacteria > Bacillati > Bacillota > Clostridia > Eubacteriales > Eubacteriaceae > Acetobacterium > Acetobacterium wieringae. The sequence goes on along the minus strand of NZ_CP097897.1, from coordinate 1,853,155 downwards.
TCAGCGTAGTCACGAATATAGCGCAGTCCATTTTCAACGTCAGAGATGGTTGGGCCAGTAATGACACCGAATACCTGACCGTCGTTGAGGCCGGCGCCAGCTCCATAAAGGGTTTTTACGTAGGCGACCTCAACATTGGAGTTTTTGGTAGCTTCGTCGGCGGCAGTAACCGACGCCATCATATTGGGTGGTAAAGATCCCGATGTCAATACAACCCTCCGGCAATTCAAATTCCTCCAACATGATGTCTTCAACAGCGGTAAGCAATTTACTATAAACAAGTTCGCATTTAATTCGATCTCCAGTCATGGCATCATCTCCTTTTGTGAATTTTGTGAAAATTTACTTATTAACTATAATAGCATTTATTTTGTTCTGGAACAATAAAAAAAAGCAGCACTACGGGTAGTTATCTGCTTTTTGAGGCTGCTTGGATGATCAGGCATTAATCATTTGGTCATACTATCAATGGCACCGTATTTGCGGAACCGTTGATAGCGGTTGTTGATCAATTGGTCGTGATCGAGAGCCTGGTTTTTTTGAAAACATTTATATAATCCGATTTTTAATTCCCGATAGACGTTTTTGAAATCACGATGGTTCTCCGATATAATCTTATCGATGACCTGGAGCTCCAATAAGTCTTGAGCGGTCAGCTTTAGGCAATTAGCCGCATCTTTGGTTTTGGAAGCGTCTTTCCAGAGAATACTGGCACAGCCTTCCGGTGAGATCACCGAATAGATGGCATTTTCCAGCATCCAGACCTCGTCGGCCACTCCCAGGGCCAAAGCGCCACCACTACCACCTTCGCCAATCACAACCGACAGAATCGGAACCTTTAGGCTCATCATCTCCATCAGATTATTGGCAATGGCTAGTCCCTGGCCCCGTTCTTCGGCACCGATTCCACAAAAGGCACCGGATGTGTCAATTAGACAAACAATCGGGCGATTGAATTTTTCGGCCAGTTTCATCTGCCGTAGGGCCTTGCGGTAACCTTCCGGATGAGCGGAGCCAAAGTTACGTTTGACCCGGGATTTGGTATTCTGACCTCGTTCCTGGGCAATGACGGTCACTGGCATGTCCATCAGGTGACCCAGACCGGAAATTACTGCCGGGTCGTCACCAAAACAGCGGTCGCCATGCAATTCAATAAAATCGGTAAAGAGATTATCAATAAAATCCTGTCCGGTCGGACGGGTCTTTTTCCGGGCCAGGGCAACCCGTTTATATGCTTCCATTTTGATCACCACCTTTGGGAATCCCGTGAAGGGTTAATAATTGTGTCAGGGTTTCTTTTTGGGTGCTACGGGGAACAATCGCATCGACAAAGCCTTTTTCCAGTAAAAACTCGGCCCGTTGAAAGCCTTTGGGTAAACGCTGACGAATGGTCTGCTCAATCACCCGGGGGCCAGCAAAGGCAATTAAGGCTTCCGGTTCAGCCAGAATAATATCGCCTTCCATGGCGAAGCTGGCAGTGACACCGCCAGTGGTTGGGTCGGTGAGGATGGTCAGGTAAAGCAGACCGGCATCACTGTGTCGTTTGACGGCACCGCTGGTTTTAGCCATTTGCATCAGTGCCAGCATCCCTTCCTGCATCCGGGCGCCACCGGAAACGGTGTAGCCAATCACCGGGAGCTGGTGTTTTAGGGCGTATTCAAAGATTAACGTGATCTTCTCTCCGACAACCTGTCCCATACTGCCCATCATAAAGGTGGCTTCCATAACGAATAGAGCTACCTTCCGATTGTCAATTTTTCCGGTGCCAATAATGACTCCTTCGTTTTCGTGGCTGAAAAGGGCGGCCTGCTCTAGTTTTTCATCGTATCCGGGAAAACCCAGACGATTGGTTGAGGACAGCTCATGATACTGCTCCACAAAGGTATCCTGATCAATAATCATATTCAGGCGTTGGCGGGCATTGATCCGAAAATGATGTCCGCACTTGGGGCAGACGTGGAAGTTGCTTTCTAAATCGGAGGTGAAGCTCAACTGCTTGCAGGATGGACAGCTTCGGCATAATTCCGAGGGAATCGCCGGATCGGTTTTACGCTTGATTCGGTGCTGGGCTTCCAGTTCATTTTTCGGTTTTTTAAATAGACCTTTACTAAGCATTTAAACCCTCCATTTTTATTCCGGCAAAGTCTTGCCAAATTCATTTTCCATAAAATCAGTAAAGTAATCGCCCGCAATAAATAAGGGGTGACTAAGAATATCCAACTGCACCTGGCTGGTGTGGTCAATTCCTTCAATCACCAGCTCACACAGGGCGGCTTTCATTTTGCGGATCGTCAGCTCCCTGGTTTTAGAGTGGACAATCAGTTTACCAACCATCGAATCATAATAGGGCGGAATCGCATAGCCCTGATAGAGCAGGGTGTCGAAACGCACCCAGGGGCCACCGGGTACATGAAGAAAGTTGATGGTGCCGCAGTTGGGCCTGAAATCGAGCAGGGGATTTTCGGCATTGATTCGGCATTCGATGGCGTGGCCCTGAATATGGACATCCTCCTGACCAAAGGTCAGAGGTAATCCAGCCGCAATCCGGATCTGCCATTTGACAATATCCACCCCGGTCACCATTTCGGTAATTGGATGTTCGACCTGCAACCGGGTGTTCATTTCCATAAAGTAAAAATGACCCTGCGCATCCATTAAAAATTCGATGGTACCGGCATTTTCATAGCCAATGGCCAGCGCCGCCTGGCGGGAAACTTCCATCATTGCCATGCGGATTTCTGGGGTCAGGGAAGGGGAAGGGCTTTCTTCCAGCAACTTCTGATTCTTGCGTTGCACCGAGCACTCCCGTTCACCCAGTGCCACCACATGCTGATGCTGATCGCAAAGTAATTGAATTTCGATGTGCTTGACTCGGGTTAAAAACTTTTCCAGATAAACCCCATCGTCATTAAAAGCATTTTGGGCTTCCTGCCGGGCCAGCGAATATTCGTTTAAGAAATCCTCGGATCGTTCCACCAGTCGGATGCCTTTACCACCACCGCCAGACCGGGCCTTGACTAATAATGGATAGCCAATTTCATCGGCTTTGCGATGGGCTTCATCGGGATCACTTATAATATCGGTACCAGGGACAATGGGAACGCCAGCGGCCGCCATGGTGGCCCGGGCCTGATCCTTATCGCCCATTTTTGAAATGATTTCCCAGCTCGGTCCGATAAAGGCAATCCCGCATTGGGCGCAGAGCCGGGCGAACTTGGGATTTTCCGATAAAAGTCCGTAACCGGGGTGGATGGCTTCCGCCCCGGTTAATACGGCCGCCGATAAAATTGCCGAAATATTCAGATAGGAATCTGTCACAGCTGCCGGGCCAATACAAATACTTTCATCGGCTAGGCTAACGTGAAGGCTGTTTTCATCTGCGGTGGAAAAGACGGCCACAGTTGCAACGCCCATTTCCTTACAGGCACGGATAATCCGCAACGCAATTTCGCCCCGATTGGCAATCAGTATCTTTGAAAACATCGGAAGCCTCCTTACTCAATCAGGGCAAACGAAAATTCTCCGACTACCGCCACCTTGCCGTTCACTGATCCCGAACCGCTGGCAAAATAAAACGGCGGTTTGGATTTTGTCAAACTGCAGGTAATTTCAATGGTATCGCCAACGCGAACTTTTTCTTTGAATTTTACTTTATTCAGACCAGTAAAGTAGGGGGTTTTGTTGGCACCTTCTAACTCAGCCAATAAGACACAGCTGGTCTGAGCCATAATTTCGCAGAGGATGACCCCTGGTACGACCGGGTTACCGGGAAAATGGCCCTGTAAAAAAAACTCATCGCCGGTAACCGTGTAGCGACCAGTGGCGGTGGTGTCATCTATTTTTTCAGCCTCATCAATCAGCAGCATCGGCTCACGGTGAGGCAGGATCTTCTTTAATTCATCACGTTTCATTCTGATTTCCTTCTGAATTTTTCTAAAATTCGCTTTTGTAATTGCTTAATCACAACAAGATTTAACCGTACCGAATGGGATCAGTACGGTATCGATTTTACGTTAAAATATTAGTCCTCTACAATGCGATAGAGTACCTGGCCGAATTCCACAACCTGGCCGTTGCTGACGCATACTTCCATAATGGTACCGGCGGTTTCGGCGGTAATTTCGTTCATCAGCTTCATCGCTTCAATGATACATAGGGTATCACCGTCAGCAAAGTGTTGTCCCTTGGTCACATAGGGCGGCTTCCCGGGTTGACTACTTTGGTAAAAAACACCCACCATCGGGGATTTAATTTCTTTCCACTCGGCATTGTTAGAGACTTCAGGAGTTTCGGCTATCACAGGCAGATCTTGTGGGGGCTGTGGCGCAGTGATCGTTATTTGTGGTTCACAAGAAGTTGCTTCTCCTGTGAAAGTCAAACCGCTTTCCCGTTTCATTTCGATTTTCAGGTTGCCCTGATCCAGAGCCAGACTGGTCAGTTTTTCGGCCGACATGATTTTCGCCAGGGCTTGAATGGTTTCAGTCGTTAATTCCATTACTTATTCTCCTCTACTTAACAAATGCCAGACACGCATTGTGACCACCAAATCCAAGGGAAATCGACAGGGCGATATCACTTTCTACTGCCCGTTTCTGATTGGGAACATAATCCAGGTCACAGTCCGGGTCAGCTTCCTGATAGCCAATGGTGGGGGGAATAATGCCGTCTTTTAAAGCCAACACTGAGGCAATCGCTTCGATGGCACCGGCAGCGCCTAACATATGTCCAGTCATTGATTTGGTCGAGCTGACCAGGGTGCGGCTGATATGCTCACCCAGGGCATTTTTAATGGCAATGGTTTCTGATTTATCGTTAAGGGGGGTACTGGTACCGTGGGCATTGACATAGATCTGAGCTTCTTCGAAACTGACACCGCTCCGGGTTGCTTCGTCTATCGCCAGATGGATGGCCCGGGTTCCGCCGATGGCGTCAGGGTGGGGGGCTGTAATATGGTAGGCGTCACAGGTATTGCCGTAGCCGACAATTTCGCCATAAATTTTAGCGCCCCGGTTCAGGGCCGATTCCCTTTCTTCCAGCACCAGGGCACCAGCGCCTTCGCTCATGACAAAACCGCTGCGATTCTTATCAAAGGGAATCGAGGCCCGGGCCGGGTCGTTAACGGTTGTTAACGCCGTTAAATTTGTGAAACCGGCCACTGATAGTGGCGAAATACTGGCTTCGGTACCGCCAGCAATAATCGCATCAGCATAACCGTGTTTGATACTGCGAAAGGCTTCACCTATTGAATGGGTGCCAGTGGCGCAGGCCGTAACAATTGGCAAGCAGGGTCCCTGCGCATTATAGCGAATGGCAATGGTGCCAGCAGCGATGTTTGAAATCATCATCGGGATAAAGAAGGGTGAAATCCGACTGGGACCTTTTTCATCCATTTTGTGGCATTCATCAATAAAGGTATGAATACCACCGATGCCGGAACCGATAAAAACACCCAGTCGGCTGGGATCGACATGAGCCTGGACACCGCTGTCTTCCATCGCCTGAACAGCCGCACCAATGCCGTATTGGGTAAATAGATCGGTTTTGCGGATTTCACTTTTTTTAATATAATCAAGGGGTTCAAAATCATGAACCTCACCTGCAATTTTCACTTTTAAGTCGGTGGTATCAAACTTTTTAATAAAGTCGATGCCGCATTTTCCGTTTGTCAGGTTTTCCCAAAAACGTTCTACAGTGCTACCCACTGGAGAAACGGCACCGCATCCTGTTATAACAACTCGTCGATTCATAAATTACTCCTAAATATAGAGACCGCCATCAACTTTAATGACTTCTCCTGTAATATAGCCGGATAAATCGCTACTTAAATAAACGCAGAGATTGGCAATGTCATCAGCCTGTCCCAAACGTTTTAAGGGAATTTGTTTGAGTATTTCTATCTTTATTTCGGGTTTTAATGCCTTAGTCATATCGGTATCAATAAAACCGGGGGCAATGGCATTACAGGTAACTCCCCGCAGCGCCATTTCTTTGGCAGCTGACTTGGTCAGGCCGATCAGTCCAGCTTTGGCAGCGGCGTAATTACATTGGCCGACGTTACCCATCAGACCGGAAACTGAAGAAATATTGATAATTCGCCCTTTACGCTGCTTAAGCAGGTAGGCCCCGACGTGTTTGGTCATGTTAAAAGCGCCTTTTAAGTTGGTGTTGATGACGCTGTCAAAATCTTCTTCTTTCATGGCGATTAATAACTTATCATTCGTAATACCGGCATTGTTCACCAGGATGTCCAAGCCGCCAAAATCGTTAATAATTTGAGCAACCAGTTCTTTAGTGGCACTGAAGTCAGCGACATCACATTGATAGCTTCTGGCCTGAACACCAAAAGCCAGCAATTCCGCAATGGTAGCTTCAGCATTTATTTGACTACCGCGGTAGATAATGGCGACATTTCCATGGGCTTCAGCAATTTTCAGGGCGATCGCCCGGCCAATTCCTTTGGCACCACCAGTGATGAGTGCAGTTTTTCCTGTTAGCATGTAAAAGTCCATTCCTTTCCAGCGTTTTTAGCTTCCAGATAATCGGTCAACAGGGTTTCAACGTGATGACAGGTTACTGATTTGTCAATTTTTTTAAGAATCCGCCCAGGGTTTTGCCGGGGCCACATTCAATAAAGGTAGTAAATCCATCGGCGATCATATTGCGCATGGTTTGTTCCCATAATACGGGATGATTGATCTGGTGCAGAATGTAGGACCGGATATCCACCGGCGCATCAGGGTAGGGCTTGGCATAGGCGTTGGAATAGAGGGGAATTGACGCTTCAGTGAAGGTCAATTCATAGATCCGCTTTTCAAGCAGTTTAGTGGCATAGGTCATAAAAGGCGAGTGAAAACCGCCAGACAGGGTCAGGGGAATACCCCGGCCGCCCAGCTCTTTAACCCGGGTTAAAAACAATTCCTGATCGGCTTTTAAAAGTGCGACAACCAGCTGCCCGGGACAATTATAGTTAACCGGGTAACACTGGTTGAATTCCTTGCAGAGTGCTTCCACTTTGGGATTTTCAAGTTTTAAAACCGCTACCATGGTTGCAGGCGTCATCTGTGCGGCCTCTTCCATCGCCCGACCACGCTTTTTAACAAACTTTAAACCATCGTCCATTGACAGAACTCCGGCGGCTACCAATCCGGTTACTTCCCCCAGCGAGAATCCAGCGATTCCCTGGGCTTCAACGCCAACACATTGCAAAGCAGCCAGGGCTGCCAATTCGACAGCAAAAATACAGGGTTGGGTGTTTTCGGTTTGATTGAGGGCTTCGGAAGGCCCTTCAAAACAGAGGGCAGTGGTGCCCTGATGAACGGCATTAACTTGGTCAAAAATCGTTCGCGAAGACACGCAGTGTTCGTAGAGGGGTTTGCCCATACCAACATACTGAGATCCCTGACCCGGGAAAAGCAGTGCTATTTTACCCATTGTAAGCCTCCTTTTAATACTGTTTCGGTTTCTTTGGCCAGTGTTAAGATGATTTCCTTCACGCTTTGTTTTTCTTTTATCATGCCGGCAATCTGGCCAGCCATGAAGCAACCTTTTTGAGAATCACCTTCCTGAGCGGCAATGCGAAGGGCACCCCGACCGTATTCTTCCAGAGCTTCAGGTGGCGCAGTTGGGTCATTTTCCAATTTTATGAAATCTTTTGAGAAGGTTGTTTTCAGAGATCGGACCGGATGACCCAATGTTCGTCCACTGAGGATGGTGTCAATATCTTTGGCTTTAATAATTTTATCTTTATAATTTTCATGGATGTTGGTTTCTTGGGCGACTAAGAATCGGGTGCCCAGTTGAACGCCCACGGCCCCCAGCATCAGCGCTGCAGCGATCCCCCGGCCATCACCGATACCACCGGCAGCGATGACCGGAATTGAAACTGCGTCACAGACCTGGGGAATCAATGGCATGGTGGCCATTTCGCCGACATGTCCGCCGGATTCACCACCTTCGGCAATTACGGCGGTGGCGCCTGCCCGCTCGGAAAACCGTGCCAACCCGGTGGAAGGCACGACAGGAATCACTTTAATACCGGCTTCAATCCACATTTTCATAAATTTTCCGGGATTGCCAGCTCCGGTAGTAACCACCGGAACCTTTTCATCAATCAGTACCTGGGCAATTTTATCGACATGGGGGTTCATCAGCATGACATTGACCCCAAAAGGTTTATCCGTCAAGCTTTTTACTTTGATAATTTCGGTGCGGAGCCAATTTTCATCGGCGTTCATTGACGAAATAATCCCTAAACCACCTGCATTTGACACGGCAGCCGCAAGCTGAGCATCGGATATCCACGCCATTCCTCCTTGAAGAATGGGAAATTCAATGTTTAATAGATCGCAGAGTGGTGTTTTAATCATCCTATTTCACCTAAGCGATTGCTTTTTCGATCAGCTCTACCACATCACCAATCGTTGTCAGTTCGCCATCCATTTCAATGCTGGTATCAAAGGCTTCTTCGATTTCCATAACCAGTTCTACCGTATCCAGTGAGTCCAGTTCCAGTTCTTCGAAGGTTGAATCCATTGTTACTTCCAGATCCTGTTCATCTTTGTAATTCCGTAAAATTTCCACTACTTTTTCTAATACCATTTGATTAATCCTCCTAAGATTATAAAATAAATTTTTACTTGAGATTGGTTTAGTTGCTTTAGTAATTATAATTGTTAGCAGACCCTATCAGGCCCATTCAATTACACAGGCGCCAGTTGTCAGTCCGCCACCAAAAGCGGTTAAGGCAATTCGGGTACCGGATTTGAATAAACCATTGCGGTTTAGTTCATCCAATACCAGAGGAATACTGGCTGCAGAAGTATTGCCGCAGCCGTCGACCCGCAGAACAAATTTGTCGATTGATAACTTCAGGCGTTTGGCCGCCCCTTCGATAATCCGCTGGTTGGCCTGATGGGGAATAATATAATCAAGATCAGCAAGAGCAATACCGGCTTTTTGTGTCACCGAGCGTAAATCACTGCAGATGGCAGCTACCGCAAAGCGATAAACCTCCGGCCCATCCATCAGCAGATAGGGGGCTGGATGGGGTTGTCCTGTGGTCAGGGGATGGTTACCCTTGGGCCAAGGAATACTTAAGGCATGCTGATTTCCGACGGCAGTCAGTTGGATCGCTTTGAGGCTGTCGCCGCTGGTCAGCACCGTCGCACCGGCACCATCGCCAAAAAGAACGGCGGTAGCCCGATCCTGCCAGTCCACCAGTTTGGACATCGCATCCACCGCAATGACTAAAATTTTCATGTCACCATTGCGGGAAAAATAGGCATCAGCCACGTCCAGCCCATAGACAAAGCCAGAACAGGCCGCATTAAGGTCAAAACTGGGGCAGGTCGCACCAAGTTGTTCCTGAATCAGGCAGGCCAGAGAAGGAGTGACAGTATCACCGCCAAGGGTGGGGCAGATAATCAGATCGAGCTCAGCTGGTTTGATTTGGGCGTTTGCCAGAGCGTTCACACTGGCTTCCAGAGCGATATCCAAAATGGACTCATCGACACAAATATGCCTGGCTTCAATGCCAGTTCGAGAAACGATCCACTCATGGGACGTATCTAGAAACTGGGCGAGGTCTTCGTTGGTCTGAATTGTTTTGGGCAACGCAGAACCGGTTCCGATAATTGTAAAGGACATTTGTTCCTCCAAACATCAAGGCGCAGACGACTCATCTTCGTCAGCGAGTCTTGATAATTTTTTTCTGAAAAAACCATTTAATTTTTCCATGCCATGAATTAAAACTTCTTTTTCTTCATCAGTCATTTCTTTAGAAATATCTTTCACCATCTTTACATGAAAATACTGGTGAATTTTATCGATTCGCAAGCCCTTGTCGGTAAGACGGACGTAAACAACTCGTCCATCGGTATTGCTTTTTTCTACTACAATATATTTATGGTCATAGTACCTAACAACCAGTTAGGACATTATCCATCTTGTTGCTTAAGCTGTTAGAATGTAAGAGCAATAGGTATATCGTCTGCCTTTCTTGGACTTCGCGTCCGTAAAAAAGACTGATAACCGGCTCCTCATTCGCAGCGTTCGTTTTATGCAGGTTGAACTGCTGTCCTACAGTACGTTCGTGTCACACCACAGTAGATTGAATAGGCAATGAGTAAAACTGGTGTTTATCCATTGCAATAATTTTAAGGAGTGACAAATTTATGAACATGAACGCAGTAGGTATTGATGTTTCCAAGGGCAAAAGCATGATCGCTATTATCCGCCCGTATGGTGAGATTGTTTCTTTGCCTTTTGAGATTCGCCACACTTCCAAAGAAATCCGTTCTCTCATCAACCAGATCCAATCCATTGACGGCGAATCCCGCATCGTTATGGAGCATACGGGTCGTTATTATGAGCCACTGGCACGTGAGCTTTCTCAGGCAAATCTTTTTGTAAGTGCCATAAATCCTAAGCTTATTAAAGATTTCGGTGACAACTCTCTACGTAAAGTCAAATCTGATAAAGCAGATGCTATTAAAATAGCGCGTTATGCTCTTGACAGTTGGAATGATTTGAAACAGTATAATCTTATGGATGAAATACGTAATCAGTTAAAAACAATGAACCGTCAGTTTGGTTTTTACATGAAGCACAAAACGGCTATGAAAAATAATTTTATCGGCATACTTGATCAAACCTATCCAGGTGTCAATACTTACTTCAACAGCCCTGCTCGTGATGATGGCAGCCAGAAATGGGTTGATTTCGCTGCTGCATACTGGCATGTAGACTGTGTTCGTAAAATGTCTCTTCACGCTTTCACCGTCCATTATCAGAAATGGTGTAAGCGAAATAAGTACAACTTCAGTCAATTAAAAGCTGAAGAAATCTATGGAGCAGCAAAGGAACTTGTTCCTGTACTTCCTAAAGATCATTTGACCAAACTCATTGTGAAACAAGCTGTCGATCAATTAAACATTGCTTCCAAAACTGTAGAATCACTTCGTACTCTGATGAATGAAACCGCATCCAAACTTCCTGAATACTCAATCGTCATGGGAATGAAAGGTGTTGGATCATCTCTTGGCCCTCAGTTGATTGCTGAAATCGGCGATGTTACACGGTTTACACATAAGGGTGCTCTTACTGCCTTTGCAGGCGTTGATCCAGGTGTTAACCAGTCTGGAACCTATGAACAAAAAAGTGTCCATACTTCCAAACGAGGTTCTTCGTCTTTGCGTAAAACGCTATTTCAGGTCATGGATGCTCTTATCAAAACCAAGCCACAAGATGATGCTGTTTATCAGTTTCTCGACAAGAAACGTGCTCAGGGTAAACCTTACTATGTTTACATGACTGCAGGCGCTAATAAGTTTCTGCGTATCTACTATGGTAGAGTAAAAGAATACCTGCTGTCTCTTTCGTAACACTTACCACAGATTTCCTAATCTTCAGACCAACGATATTTGCTGGTCTTTTTGTCGTGCTTATTTCTTGAATATACTTTTTTTTACAAAGCTCTCAATTTCCTATTGACTTTTTATTTGCAGGCTTTTTTTACATACCCCTTCTTGGCCAGTTTATTAATGGCTACTGTTACTGAGGGGAGGGTAATGTTTAGACTTTGGGCAAGATCACTTATGGTTCTTCCATCATTTGTATTTTTTCCCACATGCTCAATCAGATGCATTTCATTGATTGATAAATCAATATTTGTCGATTGCTTGAGTAAATCCTCTTCAAACTTTAAAATATTATTGAATGTATCAACCAGAACGGCGTTGAGTTGGGAAGAAAAAGAGTCCAAAGGGTCACCTCCATATTTATTAGATTGTCTAACTAATTATAGCGCTAAAAAAATATTTGTCAAGAAAAGCTCTGGCTCTGGACAGTTTCTTAGAAGCTCTTAAGACTTTACAGCTCTCTAAAAACGACTTTTTAACCAAGCTCACTGGTTAATTCGTTCATTAAGGCTTCCACGGTAGTGATTTCTGAGATCTTATAGGCGTTGGCCCCTGAAAAAACATAGCCGTTATCGAGATCGCCTTTTCTACCAGCAATCAATGCCAAACCGATACAGTAGGGTGCCGTTTTATAGTCACAACTCTTGATACAGTTGATGGGACAGTTTTTAGGATGGCGCAATCCAGCTTTGACTTCTTCCAGAAAGCGGTTGTGAATGGCCCGGCCTGGCAAACCAGCAGGACTGACAATGATCTCAATGTCGGCTTTGGTTGCTTTAACCATAGCTTCTTTAAAGGCCTGTGAGGCATCGCATTCGATGGTAGTGACGAAGCGGGAACCAATCTGAACGGCATCGGCACCAGCTGCCAGCGTTTCTCGGACATCGGCTGCTGTGGTAATTCCGCCACCGGCGATTAAAGGGATGTGTCGTCCAACCAGATCCTCATAGGGTTTGATTTCTTCCAATACGCCGGGAATTAATGCTGGCAGCGCTTGTTCAGCCAACCGTTCGGGCGTCAGATCTTCAGTTTTAAAACCTAAATGACCGCCCGCCAGGGGACCTTCCAGAACGATGGCATCGGGAGCAACTTCGTAGTGGCGCCACCAGTGTTTTAAGATCAGCTTGGCCACTCGCTTTGATGAAATAATTGGTGCAATCCTAGTTAAGGAATTGCGGGTTAGTTCCGGCAGGGTTAAGGGCAGGCCGGCACCGGCAAAAATGATATCATATCCGGTTTGTACCGCATCTTTGACCAGTTGCTCGTATTGGGTTAAGGCCACCATGATATTAATTCCGATGGGTCGATTGCCGGATAGCGCTTTGGCTCGTTTAAAGTGATCCGTCATTGCTTGTCGATTGGCCAGCTTGGGATTTTTTTTATAGTCAGGGTAATCACTACCCATTTCCACTGCCGATAAAACACCGAGACCGCCAAGTTTTGAGACATGTCCGGCCAGATTAGAAAGTGAAACACCGATCCCCATGCCTCCCTGGACAATCGGCTTGGAAAATTCAAGATTTCCAATATTAAATTGAGTTTTCAAAAAAAAACCTCCTTTGCAATTATTCTTGCGATTGGAGGTAATCATAGCATATCGAGAATTAATCTGTAAAGAAAAAGCTAAATCTCGGTTATTTTTTCCGGAGTATCCTGTTTTGTTTTAAGAAATGCTGTCTTTAAAAAGGACCACTTGGTTTCAGCGGTGAGAATACCCATAAAAATAACCAGACAACCCAAAAACATCATCAACGTAAAATCTTCGCCAAGGATCATGATTGATAACAGACTGCCAAAGACCGCTTCAAGACTAAGGATAATGGCGGCATGGGTGGAATTGGTATATTTTTGGGCCACTGTTTGTCCTAAAAATGCCAGGAAGGTACAGAATATCCCCAGATACAAGCCATTGATCAGACCAGGTATCGGGATCGCCAGAGTAAACTCGCCAGTTAGTAAAACATAGGCTAAGGATACAATTGCCGCAAAACCCAGTTGAATCACGGTTAAGGCAAAAGGATCATGTTCTTTTGAGTAAATCCCCACCACGACAATATGACAGGCGTATAATAAGGCACAGAGCAGGGTAAGGGCATCCCCGGGATTAAAAGAAAAGCCAACCGAAAAATCGATGGTCAACAGGGCCAGCCCCAACAGCATAATAAAGGCAGCTACAAAATTATACTGATCCGGCCGATGTTTTTTAACGGCCCAGTAAATAAAGGGCACCATAATTACATTGGTCGCCGTTAAAAAGGCCTGTTTTCCGGCCAGCATATATTGCAGACCAATCATCTGGGCGGCAAAAGCAGTGAATAGAAAAAAGCCAATCACACAACCGGCCTTAATTGTATCCTTTGAGAGGTTCTTTAAATTTTTCCGAAAAATAAATCCGGATAACAGGGAAGCAACGGCGAATCGGACCGTCATCAACATCATTGGTGACATGGAGTCCAGAGCATTTTTTGACGCAACAAAACCGCTGCCCCAGACAAAAGCCACTGCTACCAGCCCCAGATCAGCAAAGAGTGCTTGTTTTTTTATTTTTTCCATGATGATATCCTTTCTCAGGTTCTGGTTTAATTATAACTAAATTAATCAGAGATGGCAAAAATATTTTGGTTTCCCCGATTAAAATGAGTTATAATAGAGAAGAAATATATAAATCACATAAGGACGAATAAATGAAACTTGTATTGGTTAGACATGTAGAAACTTTTGGAAATGTGGAACATCGCCTCAATGGTCACACCGAATCCGATTATACGCCCCGGGGCGAGGCCATGAAAGAAATTCTGGTGGAAGAACTGATTGCCTTGGATAAGAAACTGTCATTTGATAAAATCTTTGCCAGTCCAACGACCCGGGCTTACAAAATTGCCCAGGCAGTGGGCGCAGTAACCGGGAAAGAGATTCAAGTCGATCACCGCCTCCGTGAATTCAACTTCGGGATCTTTGAAGGAAAAACCCGGGACGAATGCATCGAAATTTTCCAGTCTGAGTGGGATCAATGGATGGCAAATTATATAAATTACAGAGTCCCTCAGGGTCAGAGCCAACGGGAATATCATGATCTTTGCGCCGAATTTTTAACCGAACTGACCGAAGGCGAAACGGTTCTGATGGTGGCTCACGGTGGTACGATCCACGGCATGTTGACCAATATGCTGAATCTGCCGCTGGACTGTAAATGGCATTTTGACATTAAATTGGGCAGCATCACGATGATTGATTATAACCACGGCTTTGGAATGCTATCCCATATGACCACACCACCCTATGATGAACTGATCCCACACCCAACCCCCTTGACGGATGCCAAAAAATCTGCCATGCGGGCGGCTGCACGAGCCGAAGCGAAAGCCAAAGCAGCCCATAAAAAAAGAAATAATATAAGTCAGAGAGGAACTAAAATGCTTGTAGTCGCTTATGATAACCGTAGTGATTTTGAAATTGATGAAACGGTATTGGAAGAGGTCGAAGATGCAATGGTACGAACGCTCCTTCACCAGCAAATTGAGGTGGAGTGTGAAGTGAGTTTTTCATTTGTCAGCACCTCCGAAATAAGAGATCTGAATCGGGAGTACCGGGATAAAGATTCTGTCACCGATGTCCTGTCCTTTCCGATGTATGAAGATTTCATGAATAATCGGGAGTCAATTATCGAAGACAATCCGTTTTTGCCCTTGTTACTCGGTGATATTGTTATCTGCATCCAGCAGGCAAAAGCCCAGGCCAAAGAATACGGAAATACCCTGACCCGGGAGCTTTCCTATCTGTCGGTGCACAGTGTATTGCACCTGTTGGGTTATGACCATCTGAAAGATGATGAAAAATCGGTGATGCGTCGCATTGAAAAAGAAATTATGGGTGACGACTAAAGCCTTGCCCCAGTCGCATCCTTCTATCAAGCAAATGAATCAGGAGGTGGGGACGATCAGACGAAAGCTACAAAAGAGTTTTTCTTTTGCCATTGAAGGTATTTTACACACCCTCAAAACCCAGCCGAATATGCGCATTCACTTTGGCATCGGTTTATTGGCGGTGGCCTGCGGTTTTATCTTTAAAATCGAAAACTATGAATGGCTGGCGCTGGTGATTGTAATTGGCTTTGTTTTTATCCTCGAAATTATCAACACCGCCATTGAAACCCTGGTGGACCTTTATACCGAAGAATACCATCATCTGGCCAAGGTTGCCAAAGACACCGCCGCCGGAGCCGTAATGGTAGCAGCCATCATGTCAATCTGCGTGGGGCTGATTATCTTTTTACCCAAAATTATCAATTGGTTTTTTTAACCAGAGAAAGAATGTGAATAATGAACAAAAACTTTAAATCCGGCTTTATCAGTATCGTCGGTCGTCCGAATGTCGGAAAATCGACCTTGCTTAATAATATTATGGGGGAGAAACTGGTGATTACTTCGGCCAAACCCCAAACCACCCGCAATGCAATTCGTTGTATTTATACCGATGAGCAGGCCCAGATGGTTTTTATTGACACTCCGGGAATGCACCGTCCCAAAAACCGCTTAGGTGACTACATGCAAAAAGCGGCGGAAAATACCGTTGCTGACGTGGATGTGGTTTTATACCTGGTTGAGCCCGAAACAAAAATTGGGCCCGGCGATCAATATATTCTGGAGAAGCTGGGAGCCAGCAAGACCCCGGTTGTTTTAGTCATCAACAAAATTGATTTGTTGCCCAAAGAAGAACTGCTAATCACCATTGCGGCATATCAAAAATACGATTTCCTTAAAGCCATTATTCCGATTTCGGCGGTTACCGGAGATGGTGTTAAAGAACTGCTGGATCTGATAACCGACCTGCTCAGTCCGGGTCCGATGTTTTTCCCCGCTGATATGATTATTGATCAATCCGAACGCTGGATTGTCCAGGAGCTGATCCGTGAAAAGATCCTTAACCTTTTAAATGATGAAGTTCCCCACGGTATTGCTGTCGAAGTAACGGCTATGAAACCCCGAAAAGGGAAGGATATTATTGATATCGAAGCGACCATTTTCTGTGAGCGCAAAACCCATAAAGGGATTTTAATCGGCAAGGGCGGCTCGATGCTGACCAAGATTGGTTCGCAAGCCCGGAAAGATATTGAATTTTTCCTCAAAACCCAAATCAATCTGCAACTCTGGGTGAAGGTTCGCACGGATTGGCGGGATAAGAATTTTGATCTGAAAGATTTAGGCTATTTTGAATAAATTTTTCGGTTTGGAGCAATATGGCACTGATTAAAACAAAAGGCCTGATCATCAGAGAGCAGCCCTACAAAGAACAGGATAAGATTCTGACCATTTTCACCGAAGATGAGGGTAAGATCCAATGTATTGCCCGAGGCGTCCGGCGTCAGAAAAGTGGTCTTTTAGCCAGCACTCAAATTTTTGCCTATAGTGAATTTGTCTATTATCCCGGCAAGAATTTTGGCATCATCAATCAGGCCAATTTAATCGAAGCCTTCTATCCCTTGCGAACTGATCTGACCAAAATGGCCCTGGCTTCATATTTACTGGACTTGATGTATAACACCTACGAATTTTATCAGAAAAGTCCGGAGATTTTAAAACTGCTGCTCCATGTGTTGTTTTATATCTCCGGCGGCAAAGCCAGAAATGACCTGGTTCTGGTCGGAGCCTTTCAAATGAAGCTGGTCAGCTACTTAGGCTATCGTCCTGTTCTGGAGACGTGCATGGGTTGTCAGCATGATCAGGCGTTAAGCCACTTCAGTATTGAACAAAATGGCCTGGTCTGCCGGGACTGCCGGGAACAAAGCCCGGGCTATCTCTATAAGCTAAGCCCAGCCATGCTGGAACTGCTCCGGGACTTTTTAAAACAACCGATTAAACAGCTCAAAGACCGGGAGATCAACCCAGCTGAAGCCGTAAAAATTAGTGATCTGCTGGATCATTATATCAGCTGTTGCATCGGGAAATCTTCCAAAGCCTATGCTTTTTATAAAACCATGCTCAACCCCTAAATCAGTTGGAAAATACGAAAAATATAAATTAAAAAGGAGATTATGATGGGAAACTACAAAATGGCGCATACAATGATTCGGGTATTGGATTTAAACCGCTCTCTGGCGTTTTACAAAGAAGCGCTGGGATTTGAGGAAGTACGACGACGGGACGAACCGACCTATGAGTTTACGCTGGTGTTTTTAGGCGACGGCGATCCCAACGGTCATCAGTTGGAACTGACCTATAACTATGGTCAGGTTGTTCCCTATGATTTGGGCACTGCCTACGGTCATTTAGCCGTCGTGGTTGATGATCTTGAAGCATCCTGGGCCGCGCACGACGCAAAGGGCTACCAACCCACTGAGCCAAAAGGTTTAAGTGGTGATGGTAAACCCCGTTATTATTTTATTACTGACCCGGACGGCTATAAAATTGAAATCATCCGGAAGTAAAAGTTTGCCATGATAAGAGAGGGAGTACCTCTCTTTTTTTTAACTAATTTCTGGTTAAGTGAAAGGGGGCTATGAAAAACGATTGTCATCATCCGAAATGAAAAGCATTATCAGGCTAGAACCTTCGAATATTTGATCCTATCGGGGGTAAGAATTATATTAAAATACTATTCTAATTTGTACTGAGATATGGAGTCGCAATTGGAGAAAAAACGAATCAAACTGGCTATTTTATCAGTTGCATCACTTTTAATGATATCAATGACCGCTTCTGCCATTCTTGCCGATATCGAACAGCATTACCCCAATGTGTCAGAAACCATGATTCAAATGGTTTTGACCCTACCGGCGTTATTGGGGGTGATTTTTGCATTTGCTGCAGGTCCACTCTCAATGCGGATCTCAAAAAAGAGTCTTGTGATTTTTAGTCTAACTTGCGGGCTCTCTGGTGGATTGATGGGATTGATACTGGGGCCGCTGGCGATTGAATATTTATGGCTTTCCAGTGTTTTGATTGGTGTCGGTCAAGGAATTAATGCAACAATAACTCTGGCCTTAATCACCGTTTATTTTTCTGGCGAAGAAAGCGGGGCGATGATGGGACTCCAATCGGCTTTTCTTAATGGCGGTAGTATGGTGCTGTTGTTTACTTCCGGTTTGCTGGCTAATATAAAATGGAATGGAGCTTATCTGGTTTATCTGGCTTTTCTACCGGTTCTTGTGATTGTCATAAAATATTTGCCCCATGATCAGCCGCTTCCAGCGACCCAACTAAAAGCAAGAAATCGTACTGAAAAACTAAATGGTACCGTCTATTTTATTGCCCTGATCATCTTTTTATTTGGCAGCTGCTTTTTTGTTTTTCAGACTAACATAGCGCTGCTGGTGGTGAGCAAGGGCTATGGGGATGCGACGCTTAGCGGTATCATCAACACCCTGATATCAGCAGCCGGAATGATCACCGGTTTTCGTTACAGCCATATCATCCACCGCCTAAAAACAATGACAATAACCGTCGGAATCGCAGTTGTGGGACTGGGGATGAGCCTAATATTTTTTCTGGGATCGTTAGTCAGTATCTGTGTTGCCGCTCTTTTTATCGGATTTGGAATTGGTGTTGTTATGCCAACAGGAATTTATCTGGCCGCCAACGCAGTAAGAAAAGAGAATCAATCCACTGCCATTGCATTGGTAACGGCAGCGGTCAATTTAGGAATGTTTGTCTCACCCTTAATCTTTGATTGGATATCGCTCCAGATCCCTGACAGTGATATAAGTATCAAGTTTATGATCGCATCACTTTGCTTGCTGCTATTGGCAGTAGTATTTGCAATGAGTCGTCGATTTGTTTTAAATAAGCCGCAATAGAATTATGCATCGTATCGAAGTTTAGAAATTATCAAATCCTTATCTGTACCGGATTCGTACGAATTGATCGAAGTAAAGGAGAGCTCACCATGAGAAATCATTTAAAAAAAATCACCATCACCGTAATATGGGGAGTTGTTTTTACGAGCCTGGTTTTGTTGCTCTGTTTTCCAATGATTGGCCATGCCCTTAATGAGAATAAACGGGTGTTGTTTATCAGTTCATACAGTGAAAGTTTCCCAACGGTTCCGCTGCAAATTAAGGGGATTCAGTCTGCGCTTGATGAGAAAGTCAGTCTGGATATTGAATATATGGATACAAAGCGGCTTGATACTGCAGAGAATAAACAACTGTTTTATGAAAATCTAGCTTATAAATTAAAAAATCTGCCGCCTTATGACGCCGTGCTCGTTGGGGATGATAATGCCTTACAGTTTATGATCGATCATCACGATACGCTGTTTCCCCAAATACCGGTGGTGTTTTTCGGAATTAATGATTTCGAGCGGGGGAAAGTAGCGGCCGAAAGCCCTTACTTTACTGGAATGTTCGAGAAATTTTCAATGGTCGAAACGATTAAAATCGCCCATAAATTCAATCCTAAAGCTTCTCAAGTTATTGGTATTGTGGACTCATCCCTGACCGGACAAGGTGATCAGGGGCAATTTCTGGCCACTCAAAGTGAATTTAGTGATCTTGATTTTCGGGTCTTAAACGTATCGGATTATACCTTTGCTGAGTTTGAGGAAGTGCTTAAAAATCTTAATGACGATGCAATTCTTTTATACCTGAGTATGAACCAGGACAAAAACGGTGTTGTCAAAGACTTAAACGATCAGTATCAGTTTTTGAAAGATAATACCACCATACCGGTCTATCGAACCAGTATTGGCGGAATTGGTGAAGGCATATTGGGCGGAAAACTGATTGACTACGAGGCCTTTGGACGGATCTCTGGCAATTTAATCATGGATATATTAAATGGCAAGTCCGTGGAATCAATGGGTCTTATTGAGGATACACCCTATTACTATATATTTGATTATGATCTCATTAAAAAATTCAATATTCCCGAGTCGCTGATTCCCAAAAATGCTGTATTAATTAATAAAGAACCCTCGCCTCTGGAAAAATATCGGGAAATTTTTGTTAGCATCGGGGTTCTGATACTTTTTCTTTTGACTGTTTCATTAATTCTTATCGTCGATAATTTAAAACGACGTGCCATTCAAAAACAATTACAGGAAAGTTATGAGAGTCTAAAAATAACCAATGATCATCTTGAAAAAACTGAAGACAAATTGAGATCTCAGTATGAGGTCATTGAAAAAAGTCTCAAAGAAGTCGGAATCCTGAATCAGAAATATGCCATTGCGACAGAAATTACAAATAGTGCAGTTTGGGAATTGGATTTAGATACTAATGAAATTCTGATATCTGATAACTTTTCTTATGTCAGTCGAATCCCCAATGAAAACGAAAAATTTGAAGATTTATTGAGTCGATTAACCGATCCGGAACACAAAAACAGATTATTATCCGAAATACAGTCCTACTGTGCTGGGCGTAAAAATGAAATTGATATTCAGATTCCCATTAACGATGAGAATAATAAAGTAAAATGGCTACTATTCCGGGGCAGAGGAATATCACAGGGCAATGGTCTTATTAAACAAATTCATGGAATTCTCATGGACACGACACGAATGAAGGAACAGGAGGACTATATTGAATACCTTGCTACCCATGATTTTTTAACCGATTTGCCAAATCGAATGAGCTTTTTAGAAAAACTTGCGGATGCACTGGAATCTGGCAAACCTGGCGCCGTTTTATTGTTTGATATCGATAACTTTAAAGCGATCAATGATACCCAGGGACATGTCTATGGTGATGAGATCTTAAAAATGATTGCTCATCGACTCAGTGACCTTTCCAATGAAAAGACGTTTGTTTCCCGTTTTGGCGGAGATGAGTTCCTGATTTTAATAAAAAATGTTAATGGAACGCAAGAAGTTGAAAATTTCGCTCAAATTATAAAAGCAGCCTTTGACAAAGCATTTGTACTCAACGGCAAAGCCAATAATATCAATATCAGTATGGGATTAACCTGTTTTCCGGAAGACAGTTGTGATATCAATCAAATTATAATGAATGCTGATACAGCGATGTATCATGTTAAACATAGCGGCAAAAACAACTACATCTTTTATTACTCTGAAATGAAAGATATTATTAATACCCGAATCGAAATAGAAGCAATTATTCGAGAAGCCTTAGAAACGGATGGTTTCAAACTTCTGTATCAGCCACAAGTCGATTTGTGTTCAGCTCAAATCCATGGGTTCGAAGCATTATTGCGATTTAAAGATCATAATATCCGACCAGATCAATTTATTCCAGTTGCAGAAGATACGGGTCTAATTATCAATATCGGTCGTTGGGTTGCTAAAACGGCTATTGAACAATTTGCTAAATGGCGAGATATGGGGCTCGGAGAAAAAATAATTGCGATTAATTATTCCAGTAAACAATTGAAGGATAGAGATTTTATCGCGTATCTGGGGCAACTCATAAGGACTCATGCAGTTAAACCAGAAATGATTGAAATTGAAATTACAGAAAGCATTCTGCTGGAGAATGATAATGAAACGATGTTTTTTTTACAGGGATTAAAAGATGCTGGTTTCAAAATCGCCCTGGATGACTTTGGTACCGGCTATTCATCTCTGAATTATCTGACATATATACCAGTTGATAAGGTTAAGTTGGATAAATCCATCAATGATAAGTTTCTAAACCTCAAAAACAATCAGGTCATGGATAGTCTAATTTCATTGGCACATAGTCTAAAGCTAGAAATCACCGCAGAGGGGATTGAAGATTGGGATCAATATTGGCAATTAAAGCGTGGCGGTTGCAACTATATTCAGGGCTATCTTTTCAGTAAACCGCTGGATTCAGCAGCGATAGAAAATATTTTTAATCATATCTTTGAAATAACTGATGAAAATTAAACCCATAAATCATTGATAAAAACAAAATTATTTAAGAAGGCCATCCATTTTTGCCAATAGCAAATGGATGGCCTTTGACAGAGCAATTACAACAGTCAAATTTTTAGTTAGGCAGCAACAGTCAATCTCCTAAGTGATGACCCACTGAGCAATCGTCGATAGTAAGCTTGCGTACATTTTTTATATTTGTTGAAAAGTTTGATTGCTTCGTTTTCATTGCAATATACTTTCCAACAACCACAATATTTACAATTTTTTCCTTCATGCTCGATAAATCCCTGAACATCTTCAAACGGATAACTTAAAAACAAGCCAATCTCGTGGGGAAATTCGCTGGAATCTTGAATCCGCTTGGATAAAAATTCCAGACAAGATTTCAAATCCTCGGTACGATAACCAATGTCCTGAAGAAAGCTGTCCACCCGCGGACATGAAAAGTCTTTGAGCAGTCGACTTTGACGATAAACATAGATTAAAACCCGACTGGCATTTATCCTCAGTACCTCCAGATAAACCCCACGAGCATTCAACGTATTATTACACTGCTCCAGCTGCTCTGCGAGTTGGCAATAGCTGGTAAATGGATAACTGAATAAATTACCAGTTTTCATTCCGGCTAATGTAGGCGAACAGTGGCGTATCAATTCTCTCTCGAACTTGTTCATGACGACATCTTCCGGGTATGCGATTTTAAAACACAGCCATCGCAATTCTTACATTGAGCACAATGCTCCTCCAGAATGTTTCGTAATGCAGCCAAACTGCTGCTATGTGACCGTGCCAGGGGCAAATTTAGTCTTTTTGCCTCATCGGTCGCACAGTTTACCATTTTATGCGAAACCGTCCCAGTAAATAATACAATCAAATCTGGGACGCCGATTTTTTTTTTCATTGCACCCTGCATTTGGGTGAAAACCTTAGCCCGACAATCATATTCTTTGCATAAATCTTTATATTGATAAATCATGCGATCATTTCCGCCAATAATAACAATGCTCATTTGGTGCCCTCCATCCCCATGTGTTAGTTATAACTAACTGATTATAACTTATCACAATTCGGAGCAGCTGTCAATTATTTTTAAACATTTATTAAGGAATTATTATTGGTTTTTATGGCTGACTACAAAGCTCATATTTAAATATTATACCGCATAAATCAACATACAGTATTTTAAGCATTGACTTTATATTGATTAACAGTTTTCGCGAAATAACATTGATCATCAAAAAAACGGCTGCAACATTAGATTATTATAATACAATTGATGATTGATAATAATATCACAAAATTGCACAACAATATTAATCAAAAGTCGAGTGATGCACAAGAAACATCGGCGCATATAATGAATATCTTATATTTAATGTCAGTAGTAATCTATAGTATTTTGAGCAAAATATTACTGCTGCAAATATAATAAAAAAAATAATTCGCAAAATATTCACTTGACAATTGATAATATATGCCTTATCATGATGCCAATAGAATATTTAGCAAACTTATCGAAAGGTAAGGACGCAAAGCTTTAGGGTCTAAGTAATTATTTATATGACAGCCAGTTGCACAACCACATTTTTTAATGATGATTATAATGCAACGTGTCAATGCGTTGTTTTTTTATTCTATACGATTCAGTTGTTGGTCAATTTAATATTTGGCAAACTTATCGAAAGGTAAGGACGCAAAGCTATAGGGTCTAAATAAGTATTTATATGACAGCCAGTTGCAGATTATAGGTGTATTTAATTCGCCTTAATTGCAACGAGTAAATCGTTGCTTTTTTATTGCAAAAAACGAATGGAGGATACTGATGGATCAATTACTGATAACTGCAGAAGTTTTTATAATTGGAGCAGTGACGGGAGTATTAATGAAAAAAACGACTGATTATTTAGTCAGACAGCGAGTCAAGACCTTGACCAACCATCAGTTATCCGGTAGTGTTACAGATACAATATTTTGGGCGATGCTTAACGCAACCATCTGGTTAGTCTTTGTAAAACTCAACGGACTTGAACCAAAAACATTGGAATGTATGTTGCTCTTTTCAATCTGTGTCATTCTTTCTGCTGTAGACATCAGCATTAAAAAAATCCCCAATGAGCTGGTATTAATGACGATATTCGTGGGCGGTGCCTTCATCATTACCGGGCAACCGATTGCCAGTATTGGAATGAATATCTTTGGTTTAGTAATTGGTTTTATTATATTCTTTTTACCAGCAATAATTGGAAAGGGCGCTGGTTGGGGAGACGTAAAATATGCCTGCTGCGGTTGGTTTTTGTTTGGGTGTTTATGGAATAATTTCTGCGATTATGATAATGACTTTTTTTCTGATGATCTATACAGCATACCTGATCATTAGACGAAAAGGTAATTTGAAATCAAAGGTCGCCCTGGGACCATTTATGGCTTCCAGTTTTGTATCCGTATTAATTTTAAATCTTATCAACACAAATCATCTGATAGATTTTGGAATGTTGTTTTAAAGCAAGTTTACTTGGTAACGATTACGAAAAATTTTTAAAAGGGAGAAGAAAAAATGAAAAAAGGATTATCACGCATGATCAGAGAAGAAGATGGACAGGGCATGGTTGAATATGGCTTAATTATCGCAGGGATTGCATTGGCTGCCATTGCCGCCATTTGGCTGCTGGGGCCGCAAATCGGGCAAATGTTTACAGATATCGGCACTCAGTTAGCAGCATAATGATTCTAATTAGTTTGACTAACAAATATAAAATATTGAAGGAGAAACTGAAATGAGAAATCAATTGATGCACATGATCAGAGAAGAAGACGGACAGGGTATGGTTGAGTATGGCTTGATTATTGCCGGGATTGCATTGGCTGCCATTGCCGCCATTTGGCTGCTGGGGCCGCAAATCAGTCAATTCTTTACGGATATCGGCACGCAGATGGCTGCATAATGAAGTAGACTGTTCAAGAAATTAAGCACGATTTAAAAAAATTTAAAGGAGAAGAAAGAAATGAAAAACGGATTGTCACGCATGATCAGAGAAGAAGATGGACAGGGTATGGTTGAGTACGGTTTGATTATTGCCGGGATTGCATTGGCTGCCATTGCTGCCATCTGGTTACTGGGTCCACAAATTGGTCAGTTCTTTACCGATATCGGTACTCAATTAGCGGCTTAAACGATAATAGATCAATAGAAATTTATCGAAGATACTAAATAAAAGGAGAAAATAAAATGAAAAACGGATTATCACACATGATTAGAGAAGAAGATGGACAGGGTATGGTTGAGTATGGTTTGATTATTGCCGGGATTGCATTGGCTGCCATTGCTGCCATCTGGTTACTGGGCCCTCAAATTGGTCAATTCTTTACGGATATCGGAACCCAATTAGCAGCATAAAGCCTACAGGTAGTTATTGTGTTTACTGTGAAGAAACCAGTGGCATATTGGCAACGTCAAAGTGGAGATTTCTGCCGGACGTAATCAATATGCCTTTTTTAGTCGGTTAAACGATCTGCTCCAGTTACAGTTAAATAAATCAGATCTTCAGGATGAATGATCAGGGAGGAAAAATGTTTGCAAACATAATCAAACGGTTTAAAAAAGAAGACGGGCAAGCAATTGTTGAGCTTGCGATCACCCTGCCAATTTTGATTATGATTTTGTGCGCAATCATCGATTTTGGTTGGCTGTTTATGAATCAGAACAGTATTGATTATGCCGCAAGAGAAGGCGCACGCTATGCAATCGTACATTCTACTAGTAAAGTGGCGATAGAAGAGCATATTCGGATAATTGCTCCTGAGAACATTGCCGACACTGTAGACATCAGCATCACGTTTACAAATGCATCAAACCCCCGTCTTGGTGATGTAATTATCGTTATCAGTGATGATGTGAATATTTTGACCCCGATTGTTGGCGTCTTTGTTCAGGGTGAAACGATGAATCTTTCTTCATCCTGTACCATGAAGGTGGAATAAATGAGACGGATAATTAACTTATTAAAAAAATTCCCTTTAAGCGGATAAAAAAATCCGAACAAGGTGATGCGTTGATTATTGTGGCTGTTTCGATGGTATTTATCATGGGAATGCTGGCATTAGTTATTGATCTGGGGTTGGCGTTTTTAAGTACCGGAGAACAGCAAAAAGCTGCGGATGCAGCCGTATACTCATCGGGACGGTTGTTGCCGGTTCCAATCGGCAATACGGCAAAAGTAAATCAGATCAAAAACAGTGCCATCAATTATGCCAGTCTGAACGGATTTGAAGACCTGACTCAGGATGATGTTATTCTGGGGAAGGTCAGAAATGGCCAATACACTGAGATAAAAGTAATTGTTGATAATTCCGTACCGATGTACTTTGCTAAAATATTTGGGATTGATTATTTGGATCTTTCCAGAAGTGCGGTGGCAAAACTATCACCGATCAATCGAACGACAGGAGTTGTTCCCATTGGCTTGACTAAAGAAGAAATTGAATCCCGAATTGCCAACAACAATTTAACGCATGTGACGCTAAAATATGGGGTTCATGGCGGATCAACATCTTTCTTTGGAGCCCTCGATCTGGATGGACAAGGCGGCGGTGCCAGTGATTATCGAATCTGGATTTCTCAGGGTTATGCCGGAGAAATCAGCGTCGGTGATATCCTTCTGGAAGAAAGTGGCAACATGGTGGGACCGACTTATCAAGGGTTTGATGAACGATACAATGCCTGTACCCATTTTGGAGCTCAAGTTGGCGGTTCCGGTTGTACCGCCGAAGATTTCGAGCCATCTTGCCCGAGAATTGTAAAAGTACCTGTTTATTCTTTTGGTACCGACAAAAAAACCGTAGTTGTCGAAGGGTTTGCTGCATTTTTACTGGAAAATCAGACTAATGATGGCTACATCACCGGCTCCTTTTTAAATATGGTATCAAATGGTGCCTCTTCAGGAAATAATGTTGGGGAAGGAACCGAAGGGGATTTTGGATTATATAACCTGATCCTGTCCGAATAATTAATAACTATCGGTATTTTGGGTAAATATTATTTATAAACCCATTAATCAGTTGAATGGAGAAATCGATGAAAAAACTCGTAATAATTGCATTGATCGTATCGGTGATCACCGGATTTGCAGTTTTTCAATTTGCAATCTCCCTACAAAAAGGCAAAGACCAGGCGACACAGCCCGTTGTTTTGGCAACTCAGGCCATTCCCAAGGGAACCGTCATTGAAAAAGAGATGCTAACAACCGAAGAAGTACCAATTGAGATGGTTCACCAACTGTCAATTGCCAATCCGGAGGATGTTCTGGGGCGTATCACCAAGGAAAACATTGAGGCCAATGAACAGATCCTGACCAGTCGTTTAAGTGATACCAATCAGGAAAATAATAATTTATCCTACGCCATTGAACCAAATTATCGGGCCCTGACCATTCTGGTCGATGAAGAAAAAGGGGTAGGCGGCTATTTAGTCAAGGGAGATCGTGTTGATCTTGTCACAATTTGGATCACAAAAGAAAAAGATGTCGTTTCACAGTATGTTGTCGAAAATATTGAAATTCTGGAAATTGGCCCCAAGAGCACTGGCGACAAAGGTGGGGAATACACCTCGGTAACGGTCTCGATTCCAGCAACCGAGGTTGAAAAAATTACCTATGCGTTGTCAATTGAACAAACGACTAAGTATCGTCTGGTGCTCCGCTCACCGGTTGACAAGGCCATATTAGGACCAAAGCCCTTCATGCCTTTAAACTAAGCGGTACTAACGACTAATAATTTATATACTATAGAATAAAATGGGGTAAACGCCATGGAAAAGATAAAGGTAATGATTGTTGGAAATAATGACAATCGGATCTATGAAATTAAAAGTCTGCTTCGCAGCGACAGCGTGGCATTTATCGGTTTCTCAAAACAGGATGAAAGTGTTCTGGAGAAATCCATCAGTTTGAAGCCCCATGTGTTGATTATTCAATGTGAAGATGACTACAAAGCAGCCATCGATTTGGCTGAAAAAATATATATCCGAATTCCCGGATGTGCAGTAATTCTCATCTGTGACAGTTTTGATGTAAGCATGATCGAAAAAGTCATGTTGGCCGGGATCCGCAAAGTACTACAGTTCCCCATTGATGCTGAAACGTTACAGGAAAACATCGAATTGGCTCATTACATGGAAAAATCCCGTTTGGAAAATGCGGATATCACGGCATCCAATAATATGCAATCCCGGATAATTACGGTATTTGGTGCCAAAGGCGGGATTGGTAAGACAACCATTGCTATAAATTTAGCGGTATCGCTGGCAAAAATGGGTAAGAAGGTCGCGGTAATCGATGCTGATCTCCAATTTGGGGATGTCAATGTTTACTTTGATATTGACCCGAAGGATACTATTTCTGAATTATCACAGGGCAACGATGCCGGTGATATTGACGCCATCAAACGGATGATGGCCTTGCATTTTTCCGGGGTCAGCATTGTCTGTGCCCCCAAAAGTCCCGAATATGCCGAATATGTAACCCCTAAAAACATCGAAACCATGATTAATACCATGCGGCCCTTTTATGACTATATTCTGATTGATACCGCACCGGTGT
Organism: Acetobacterium wieringae; assembly: GCF_023700225.1. Classification (NCBI taxonomy): domain Bacteria; kingdom Bacillati; phylum Bacillota; class Clostridia; order Eubacteriales; family Eubacteriaceae; genus Acetobacterium; species Acetobacterium wieringae. The sequence goes on along the minus strand of NZ_CP097897.1, from coordinate 1,824,345 downwards.
TTAGTGACATTACCATGGCAGCCATCGAGAATTCAAACCTGGTACTGTTAATTACTGTTCAGGATATCTCAACCTTGCGCAACACCAAAATTACCCTCAATATTCTAGAGTCCCTGCAACAGAAAGAAAAAACGGAACTGGTGATCAATCGGATAACAAAGGGATTGATCAGCTTAAAGGATATGCAGCGGGTTTTAAATGAACCGGTTAAAAATACCATCGTTTTTGATTTCAAGACAGCGACAACCGCTCATAACAAGGGAATCCCCGTTGTCTTGGACGCACCTAAGTCGGAAATTAGCAAGAACCTAAAAAAACTGGCGCAATATATCGTCAATACCATTGACCATCGAGTTAGTTAAAAAGAAAGAATCGATAAAAGAGGTAAAAAAATGGGACTGCTGGAAAGAATGGAACAACAACGACTGGGACAAAAAGACAAGGATCAGGAAGAAGGAAAGAAAGACATTATACATGTTGATATCCATCAGGATCTGAAAAATCGGGTTCACCAGGAAGTAATTAATGAAATCAATAGCAGTAAGGTTGACACGGTCGGCAAAGAAAATCCCATCGAAATCCTGCGAATCCTGGAAAATGTCATGGCGGTTGAAGCGGAAAATGTCAACCGCCTGGATCGCAGCCGTATTACCGAAGAATTACTCAATGAGATTATCGGCTATGGACCGCTGGAAGTGCTTTTAAATGATCCGGATATTTCCGAGATCATGGTTAACGGTTATAACCGGGTCTATATTGAAAAAAAGGGGAAGATTCAATTATCGCCGGTGGTCTTCAAGGACAATCAGCATGTGATGAACGTGATTGACCGGATTGTATCTTCGGTAGGCCGTCACATCGATGAGTCCAGTCCGATGGTCGATGCCCGGTTAAAAGATGGTTCCCGGGTCAACGTGGTGATTCCACCGCTTTCTCTGGTCGGGCCGGTTATTACCATTCGAAAATTTTCCAAAAAGCCAATTACCACTGATCAATTATTGGGTTTTGGATCAATATCAAAAAAAATGCTGTCGTTTTTGGAAGCCTGTGTTAAGGGCAAACTGAACATTATTGTATCAGGCGGAACCGGCAGCGGAAAAACAACCATGCTCAATGTACTCTCCAGCTTTATTCCAGATAATGAACGGATTATCACCATTGAGGACTCGGCCGAACTGCGGCTGTTACAGGATCATGTGATTACCCTGGAAAGTCGACCATCCAATCTGGAAGGACGAGGAAAGGTCTCAATTCGGGAACTGGTCGTCAATGCCCTGCGAATGCGGCCGGATCGGATCATTGTCGGAGAGGTTCGTTCGGCAGAAACCATCGATATGCTTCAGGCTATGAACACTGGCCATGACGGTTCATTGACCACCATTCATGCCAATTCACCAAGAGACTCTCTGTCTCGTATCGAGACGATGGTTTTGATGTCAGGGATGGATTTGCCGTTGCGGGCAATCCGAGATCAGACGACCTCAGCCATTGACATCATCATCCAGCAATCACGACTCCGGGATGGAACCCGAAAGGTGGTAAATATTACAGAGGTTACGGGTCTTGAAGGAGATGTCATTGTTATGCAGGACATTTTCAGCTATGAAATGACCGGACAATTGGACACCGATGGAAAATTCAAAGGACGCTTTAAAAGCATGGGGATCAAGCCCCGATGTTTAGAGAAAATTGCTCATAATGGTGTAATGATTAATGATGATTGGTTCATCGAGTAAATGAGTTTATACGGAGTAATGCAATGAATGCGATCATCGTCACCTTATTAATGATGCTTACAGTATTTTTTCTGGTATTGCTGTTGCTTTACGCCATTTCAGCGGATCAACGCCAGATGCAAAAGCGGTTTAACGGCCTGACAAGCCTGAGTGCAACCGACTTGACAAATTTAAAAAAAGCCCGAAAAAGTCGGGAAAAATCCAAACACAAGGTGCTTAAAAAACTGGAAAATGATTTGTCAATGTCTGGTATTCTGATCCGACCTTCTGAATTTCTGCTTCTCTGGATTGGCTTGTCGATGATTCCCTCAACCCTGGTGTTTATGCTGGGCGGCAATATTATCTTTTCAATTATTTTACTGCTATTTGGGTTATTGGTACCGCCGCTTTATGTGAATAAAAAACGGGCAACTCGAGTCGAACTGTTTGAACAGCAACTAATTGATGCCATCAGTATCATGAGCAGTTGTTTGAAAGCTGGTCTCACCTTTCAGCAGGCGTTAGTCAGCATATCAACTGAAATGCCAAACCCCATTTCGGAAGAATTTGGCCGGGTTGTTAAGGAGTTAAAATTAGGCAGCTCCATTGAAACGTCTTTAACCCGGTTATCTGACAAAATTGGCAGTCAGAATTTCATGATGATTGTTTCAGCAATTCTGATACAGCGCCAGACCGGCGGGAATCTCTCAGAAATTTTAACCAATATTTCGGGAACCATCAAAGAACGGTTTAAAATAAAAAATGAGCTCAAAGTTTTGACAGCAACTGCCAGAACCTCAGGTCTTGTGGTGGGTTTAATGCCCTTGGTAATTATACTTGTGTTTTTGTTATTTAATCCCGATTATGTAACCATATTCTTTGAATCCAATCTCGGTATTGCCATGGTAGTCATTGCTATTGTAATGGAAGTAATTGGCTATCTGATTATCCGAAGAATCGTCAATATAAAATTTTGACGATTAAATCGTAAAGAAATGAGGTGACGCAGATGTTTTTTTTGGTGATCAGTGTTTCATCACTGATTTTTATCCTGATTCTAATCATGTTTTACAATCAGGCGAGCATTGCCGATACCAAAAGGAAAAGACTCGGTTCGATTAAAAAAAGAAACAAAAATGATCTTGATGATGAGTTTGAGAAACCTTTTTTTCAACGGGTCATTCTGCCCATTTACCAATCGTTAATTAAAAAAATATCATCACTGTTTCCCAAAAAAGGGAGTGCCTCAAATAAAAAAACCGAGACAAATCTCAGACTCGCCGGACTTCAGCTTGCCGTCAATGAATACAATGCGATCCGGATTATTGTTTTTGGTGGCTTTTTTATTGGTGCATTTTTTATAACTTTGTTCACCCGCTGGAATATTTTAAATGAATTATTATTTGTTTTCGTCTGTATGTTATTGGGAATTATCGCACCGGTTGTTTTTTTAAAACTCAAAATAAACAAACGTCAAGGCGCAATTTCCAATGAATTGCCGGATATTATGGATATCCTTTGTGTCACCATGGAAGCGGGACTGGGTTTTGATTCGGCGCTTATTAAAATTGGCGAGCGTTTAAGTGGCGTTCTGGTTGCCGAACTGAATATTGTTCATTCTGAAATTAACTATGGAAAGCCCCGCAAAGATGCCCTCAAAAGCTTGGCTGATCGTAATTCGGTTGAAGAATTAAAAACCTTTGTGGGTTCAATTATTCAGGCGGAACAATTGGGAATTCCCATTAATCATGTCTTGAAAGCACAATCCGAAGAATTGCGAATAAAAAGAAGACAACGAGCCGAAGAAAAAGCCATGAAAGCACCGGTCAAAATGATGATTCCACTGGTTTTTTTCGTTCTTCCGGTACTATTTATTGTTCTTTTGGGGCCAACAATTTTACAGCTTGTTAAACAGTTTGGTTAAGGGGTATAATAAATGAAAACATGTCGTATTTTTAAAAATGACACACTCCTGTTTAGTGAAATACAAGTCGCAGATAACTTCGTCACCCGATTGGTCGGTTTATTAAGAACCACCGAATTAGCTGATAACCAGGGACTCTTACTCAAAAAATGCAATCAGGTTCATACCTTTGGGATGAAATTTCCGATTGATGTGATCTTTTTCTCAAAAGATGGCAAGATCCTACATCTGGAACACCACATGAGGCCGGGAAAAGTCAGTCCCCATGTTAAAAATGCATACTGGGTACTGGAGCTTCAATCGGGCTCCTGTCAAAAATATCACCTGGAAGTCAATCAGCGTCTTGTCGTCAGTCAATAATTTAGAAAGGTATAATAAATCATGGCAAAAAAATCCGAACAACTAACCTTAGATGAGCTCAGAGATAAGTCAGTAAAATCAAAAACAAAATTATCTTTTGGAAAAGAAATGGGCGGATACAACAAAAAACAGGTCACCGAGTATATTGACAATCTAACCGATAGCTTAAGCAGTGCCGAGGAATCCTTTAATAATCGACTTGAAGAATACGCTGCCATGATAACGATGTTAAAACAGGAACGGGATCAATACGGCGAAATGTATAATCTCTGTAAAAGTTCAAAAGGTGAAATGGCAAATCAAATTGATGCATTAAAAAGAGAAAACGAAGAATTGAATCGCCTGGTTAATGAACTGAGTATTAACCCGGTGCCGCAACCGGTTGAAGTTATTGATACGCATCCTGGCGACGCCGCCATCAACTCACAAACTAAACTCGAAGAATACTTGAGTTATGAGCAGGAAAGCCAAGAAATGAAAGCGCAACTGGATCAGCTTAAGGCGATGGTTCGGGAGTTAAGTACTGAACTTGAAGCCTATGCCAGCACCAATCTGAGCGAGATAACACCAGCAAGCGGTTCGGCTGATCAACAGCTGCCGGAAAAGGATGTCCTAAAATATCAGTATGAGGACATTCTTAAAGAACGTCGTGCGTTAATCACTGAAAATAATCAGTTAATCAAAACGAATGAACAACTATCCGATGAAGTGATGCTCCTCAAAGCGCAAATAGCAACACTGGAGGAAACTGCCAATCAGAAGATTCAGCAAGCAATTTCTACGTATCAGTCAAAAACGGATGCGTTCATAAAGAATCATCAGATAACCCTGGCTAAGCTCTCAGAAAACATGATCAATTCGTTGCATCTGATCGAGACAGAGGGTGACGACTTCATAACACTAAAAAACATGTTACTGATCGATACGATTCAAAGCCAGTAAAAAATAGACACAATTTTTGATTATGCGTTTAATCAATTCGCAAAAGGTTATAAATAAAATAGTAACTTTATTTTATAATTATGGAGGATTGATATGTTTGAAAAGATAATCGTTGTTTCCGAGGTTTCCAACGCATCGAATGAGATGGTGAAATGTATCAGAAGTCTTCGTGCTCTGGGTGCGACGGAATGTTTACTGCTTCAATGTTTTAATCCCCATGACGTTGACTCTGGTGTTTCCTCCTATTTAACATCCATATTTAATGAGAACCTGAAAAATCAGTCTGAGATCCTAACTGAGCAGGGATTTACCGTAAAAACTCAAATCATTTCCGGCAATTTAAAAAGTGAAATTAATCAGATTGCCCAAGACGGTGATTACGCAGTAATTGTTGTCGGAGCTGAAAAGCACTCCATGGTAGGTGCCCTTTTTTTAGGTGGGGTTGCTTACGATATAATCTATGGTTCGACAAAACCCATCATGCTCGTTAAGGACAATCATCAGGATCAAACGGTCAGAAATTCAAATGATCAAATTGATCATATCTTGTTTCCCACCGATTTTTCGGAAAATGCCGATATTGCCTTTGAATATGTTAAAGAAATGGTCAAACAAGGTGTCAATAAGGTGACGATTTTTCATATTCAGGATGAATCCAAAATAAATCCATATCTGCTCCATCGACTGGTTGAGTTCAATGAAATAGACAATAGTCGCCTCCAGAAGCTTAAAGATGAATTGCAACTTCTCAACACAGTTGAAGTAGAAATAAAGATCCGTTACGGAGCACCCACTTCAGAGATTATTAAGTTGGTTGATGAGGAACGAATTCCCATGATTGTGATGGGCACCCAGGGGCGAGGCTTTATTAAAGAAATTTTCTTGGGCAGTGTCAGCCATAATATTGTCCGTCATGCTTCTGCATCGGTTCTTTTGATTCCTGGCAATCGGGCAGATTAGAAAATTTTAGTAAAACCAACAAACAGCTGAAATGCAATAGCAAATTTCAGCTGTTTATTTAATTTCGGGAAATATAACTTGAATTTTTATGCATGGCCAAATATAATGAAAGATGAAACTTATACCGTAGGAGGAAAAAATGAAAAGAAAAAGTTATGCATTAGTAGCAATTGTATTAGGAGCTGCCTTGTTGTTGACTGGCTGTGGCAGTAAATCGACCAGTAACGTAGATCCGCTGGCCGATGGCGTGTTAACCGCCGGAACCAATGACATGTATCTGCCACTGGAATTCCGGGATGAAAACAATGAACTGGTCGGATTTGATATCGACCTGGGTCAGGCCCTGGCAGATGAGCTCGGAGTTGAGATTAAATGGGTGCCAACAGCTTGGGACGGCATTTTTAATGGTCTGAATGCCAACCAGTATGATATTGTTTTATCGGGAACCAGCATTACGGAAGAACGGCTAAGCGGTTTTAATATGACAGATCCATACCTTGCCAATGGGATTGTTATTGTCTCTCGTAAAGATGCGACTCCGGCAAAAACACCAAAGGATCTGGCTGGAAAAACAGTCGGCGTTCAAATCGAAACCACCGCTGATTATGCTGCGGAGGCTTTAAAAACCCAGGAAAACGTTGAATATACTGTGAATAAATATGATGCCATGCTTGACGCCTTCGCCGCACTGGAAGGAAAGCAAATTGATAACATTATGACGGATATCAGTGTTGCTCAATTCTATACCACACTAAAACCGGATGTCTACGCAATTTCATCTGATGTCTTGTCAAATGAACCCATCGGCATCACCGTCAGAAAAGCTGACACAGCCTTCAATGAACAGTTAAATACGGCTCTGGATACTCTACGGGAAAATGGAAAATTAACCGAGCTGTCCATGAAATGGTTTGGACAGGATGTTACGCAGAATATTAATACCGAATTAAAAGTCATTGAATAATTATAATAAAAAAATGCCCGGCGCTGAGATTTGATACCAGCGCCGGGTCTTTTTGATTGCCAAGGCTTTTCTTTGCCATTATAATGATGATACACTACGTGATCCGAAATGCAAAGGGGACAAGAAAACGGTGAAAGATTTAATTTATTGGCTATGGTTTATGCGGCTAAAAAAAATTTCCCTCAAACAAAAAAATATGCTGATCGAACAATTTTTATCTCCCTGTGTGATTTATTCATTAAGTCCCGAAACCCTTTTGATGACGAAGATCATTGATGAAAAGACAGTTAATTATTTTTTCCAGTCTCGATCGCTGGTGCAGGCAACTCAGGATTTATCATATTTGGAAAAAAATAAAATTACACTGCTTCTGCGTCATGACCCCCAGTTTCCGGAGTCGCTCTTAAATCTTTACACGCCGCCATTGGCTCTTTATGCCAAAGGTGATTTATCACTGCTTCAGGCACCACTATCGATTGCCATAATCGGTTCCCGCAACCCCACGGTAGCTGGCGAAAAACACGCCAAGTTATTTTCACAATCTCTATCTTCAGTGGGGATTACTATTGTCAGCGGCTTAGCTGATGGCATTGACGGCAAGAGTCACTGGGGCAGTATCAATGAACTGGGGAGCACGATTGGCGTTTTAGGAACCGGTATTGACATCTGCTATCCCCGGGTCAATCAAAAGATTTTTGATTTGATGGCCCAAAAAGGTCTGCTGCTCAGTGAATTTAATTTGGGTGATAAACCCCTGCCATATCACTTTCCACAACGAAATCGATTAATCAGTGGGCTTTCCCAGGGTGTTCTGGTGATAGAAGCCCGTAAAAAAAGCGGATCACTGATCACGGTCAACCATGCCTTGGAACAGGGCAAGAATGTTTATGTAATCCCCGGGGATATTGGCACTTGCAACTGGGCTGGTGGAAACCAATTACTAAAAGAAGGTGCAAAACTTGTTACCGATCCCCATGATATTTTAGAGGATTATGTTTTATTCGATCAATGGACGGATCACATGGAAACAAAGGCAGACGTTTATAACAAACAGACTGAGTTAAAACTGACCAATCCGAATGAACGGCTACTCTTTGATCTGATTAAAAAGGGTTATCGCACCATTGATGAGTTGGTGGCAGGCTCCGGATTACCCATCAATCAGGTAAATAGTCTGCTGACGATGATGGAAATAGCAGAGATCATTCAAATTAAATACGGAAATATCCTGTTAATTTAAGGACAATGCGTTATATTCGACTGCATAAGTTTGTATTTTGTGGAAAGATTTGCTATAATGTTGCTATTTTAAGAGAAAAGCGTCGTTACTATTAAGAGAGAAGGAGGTATTCAATGAGTAAAACCTTGGTTATCGTTGAATCGCCGGCAAAAGCAAAAACGATTAAGAAGTATTTACCAAAAGGCTACGAAGTTGAAGCGACGATGGGACACGTAATTGATCTGCCCAAAAGCCGAATTGGTATTAATATAGAAGAAGATTTTAAACCGGACTATATAAAAATCCGGGGCAAAGCGGAATTACTGAAAAAACTGAAAAATGCTGCAAAAAAAGCCGATCAGGTCTATCTGGCCACTGACCCTGACCGGGAAGGAGAAGCGATTTCCTGGCATATGGCAAATTTTCTGGAAATCGATTTAGCAACCAAATGCCGGATTGAGTTCCATGAAATTACCAAAAAAGCTGTCAATGCGGCCATTGAAAATAAACGCATAATCGATATCGATTTAGTCAATTCACAACAGGCCCGGCGGATTCTGGATCGACTGGTTGGGTATTCACTGAGTCCTTTTTTGTGGAAAAAAGTAAAGAAGGGGCTTAGTGGTGGTCGGGTTCAATCCGTTGTCACCAGAATTATTGTCGATCGGGAAGAGGAGATTGCCGCCTTTATTCCCGAAGAGTATTGGAACCTGGAGCTGCTTTTAAAAAAAGCCGATGACGAAAAAACCTTCATCTCCAAATTTTATTCGGAAGATGGCAAAAAGAAAACCATTACCAACGCCGAAGAGGCCATTCGGCTGGAAAAGGTAGTAAACGCCCATCCCATTGTCGTTGAAAATGTTAAAAAGCGGATTCGTTATCAAAAACCACCGCTACCCTTTACCACCAGTACCCTCCAGCAGGAAGCGTATAAGGTTCTGGGCTTCACAACTCAACGCACCATGCGTCTGGCCCAGCAGCTCTACGAAGGGGTTGATATCAAGGGCAGTGGGCTGACCGGTTTGATCACCTACTTAAGAACCGACTCAACCCGGATTGCTGACGAAGCGGTTGCTGAGAGCAAGGAATATATAATAGAACATTTTGGCGATGATTATCTGGGCACTGAAAAAAAAGCCGGAAAGAAGAAAAATGTCCAGGATGCCCACGAAGCCATTCGTCCGTCATCGGTCGTGCTGACGCCTGAAGATGCCCGCAATTCACTGGAGCCAGACCAGTATCGTTTGTACAAGCTGATCTGGGAAAGACTGCTCTGCAGTCAGATGGCTGATGCCCAGTATTTCGTTACCGATGTGGATGTAGCCTGCAACAATCTGATTTTTAAAACCAAAGGCGAAACCCAAAAGTTTGACGGTTTTACCCGGGTTGGCAAAGGGGCTGGTAAAAATGATGACAGTATCTTGCCGGAACTGGCCATCGGCGATGACCTGGAACGGCTTAAAACAACAAAAGAGCAGAAATTCACCAAGCCTCCGGCCCGCTACACCGAGGCCTCATTGGTTAAAATCCTTGAAGAAAAAGGCATCGGTCGACCCAGTACCTATGCACCGACCATTGCAACCATTAAAAACCGGGACTATGTGGAAGTGGAAGACAAGCATTTCAAGCCGACCGAACTTGGTGTCACGGTAACCCATCTGATGAAAGAATATTTCAGTGATGTGGTAAATATTTCCTTTACCGCCGAAATGGAAGATCGTCTTGATGCCGTTTCTGATGGCCAAACTGACTGGGTTGAATTGCTTAAAAACTTTTATCAGGGTTTTGAAAAAGAACTGACCAATGCCCAGGAAAAGGCTGAATCAGTAACTATCGCTGATCCCGAATCAGATGTGGATTGCGAATTGTGCGGTACCCGAATGGTCATTAAAAAAGGAAAATATGGCCGCTTTCTGGCCTGCCCCGGCTTTCCGGACTGTAAAAATACCAAACCCTATTTTGAAAAAACCGGGGGGATCTGTTCCGTTTGCGGTGGCGATATTGTTAAGCGAACCTCAAAAACTGGACGAACCTTTTATTCCTGTAACAATTACCCGGATTGTGACTATATGAACTGGGACTTGCCCATTCCTGAAAAATGTCCGGTCTGCGGATCAACTCTTTTTCAAAAAGGCCTGGGGAAACGCAAATCAATCTATTGTGATAAAAAAGATTGCGGTTATAAAGCACCAATGGCCGAATAACTAAAGTACAAGTGTTAAGAAAGCGAGAATAACTATGTTTCATGCAACAACCATCGTAGGAATCCGTCATAACGGTCAAGTCGCCATAGCTGGAGATGGTCAGGTAACCATGGGCGAAAAAACAATCATGAAAAACAAAGCCACTAAAATCAGACGAATCTATCATGATAAAATCCTGGTGGGGTTTGCCGGATCGGTTGCCGATGCCTTTACCCTGTGCGAAAAATTTGAGCACAAGGTTGAACAGTACAACGGTAATTTAAAACGTTCCGCAGTGGAATTGGCCAAGGAGTGGCGCTCAGATAAGATTCTCAGGAAACTTGAAGCCCTGCTGATTGTCATGGACGAAGCCGAGACCCTGGTCTTATCAGGGAACGGCGAAGTCATTGAACCGGATGATGATGTGGCGGCCATTGGTTCCGGTGGATCCTATGCACTTGCCGCAGCCCGGGCTTTAAAAAGTCATTCAAACCTCAGTGCCGAAGAAATGGTCTACGAATCATTAAAGATTGCTTCAGAAATATGTGTCTTTACCAACAATAATATTTCTGTTGAAGTATTATAGAAACGGAAGAATGCTAATGAAAGAACTAACACCAAAAAAATCGTTACCGAACTAAACCGTTATATCATTGGTCAGGAAGCGGCAAAAAAAGCTGTGGCTGTGGCGATTCGCAATCGCTATCGACGGTCGTTGTTACCAGCCGATCTGATCGATGAGTTCACGCCTAAAAACATCATCTTGATTGGACCAACCGGGGTCGGGAAGACCGAGATAGCCCGACGAATGGCGAAGCTGGTGAAAGCACCATTTATCAAGGTTGAGGCAACTAAATTTACCGAAGTCGGTTATGTTGGCAGGGATGTTGAGTCGATGGTTCGGGATCTGGTCAATACAGCCATCCGAAACGTTCAACAGGAAAAAATGAAAGAAGTTTATGCCGAAGCCGAAATAAATGCCAATAAAATTATTCTGGATATTCTGGTACCTTCAAAAAAGTCAAAGAAACCCTAAAAACCCCCTTTGACATTTTTATGAAACCATCCCCGCCGACAACCCCAACACTATCGGAACTCGAAGGAGATGCCGAAAAAGAGCAGACCAAAAAAGAAAAACGGGAAGCGCTATCAAAGGATTTGGTCGCTGGTCGGCTGGAAGACCAGATGATTGAAATTGAAGTGGATGACGACGGTTCTAAAACTATTGGTATTATGCAGGGAATGAACAGCGATAGTATGTCATTCAATATGAATGATATTCTTGGTGACTTTTTGCCTCAAAAGAAAAAAAGAAAAATGTCAAAATCTCTGAGGCTCGGAAAATCCTGATCAATCAGGAAGCCCAAAAGTTAATTGACATGGATCAGGTCAACGAACAGGGTGTCAAGGATGCCGAACAGAATGGCATTATCTTTATCGACGAAATTGACAAAATTATCGGTAACGGCAACAACCACGGACCCGATGTGTCCCGGGAAGGGGTTCAACGGGATATCCTGCCAATTGTTGAAGGCAGCACGGTTAACACCAAATATGGTCCGATCAAAACCGATTTTATTCTCTTTATTGGAGCCGGTGCCTTTCATGTGTCAAAAATTTCTGACATGATTCCCGAGCTCCAGGGTCGTTTCCCAATCAGTGTCCAGCTGGACAGTTTGACTGAAGAAGACTTTATTCAGATTCTGACCCATACTGAAAACTCGGTCATTAAGCAATATCAGCAGCTGATCCGAACCGAGGATGTCAATCTGATTTTTGAGGACGAAGCAGTCCGGTATCTTGCTAAAATTGCTTATCTTCAAAATGAAGAAGACGAAAACATCGGGGCCCGGCGGCTGCACACCGTAATGGAAAAATTACTGGAAGAAATATCCTTTTATGCGTCCGATTACGAACAGGACGATTTTGTCATTGATATGAATTACGTGGAACGGGTCTTTAATATCTCTGAAAAGCGGGATAATTATCAAAAATATTTACTCTAAATAAAAAAATAACTTGTATTAACAGCAACGCTATGTTAATATATATCGGTATGTATTACACACATTCTCTGAAAGACATCAGGTGCCGGTTTGCTGGTCGATGTTCTTGATTGATGAGAATGGAGGAAAAACCAAGGAGGAATGAATTATGGCATGTGTTTCAATGAAACAATTATTAGAAGCAGGGGTGCATTTCGGGCACCAGACACGACGATGGAATCCAAAAATGGCTCCATATATTTTCACAGAAAGAAATGGTATTTACATCATTGATTTACAACAAACTGTGAAACGAATTGAAAAAGCGTATGCGTTTGTCAAAGAACTGGCTGAAAACGGCGAAGAAATTCTGTTTGTCGGAACCAAAAAACAAGCTCAGACAAGCATCGAACGAGAAGCAAAACGTAGCGGCAGCTATTGCGTGAATCATCGTTGGTTAGGTGGAACCTTAACAAACTTCGGTACCATCAGCAAACGAATTGAACGATTAAATGAATTGGAACAAATGGAAGAAGATGGCACCTTTGATCTTCTGCCTAAAAAAGAAGTTATTCAGCTGAAACGTCAGCGTGAAAAATTACAAAAATTCCTGGGCGGCATCAAAGATATGAAGGGTGTTCCGGGTGCAATTTTTGTTATCGATACAAAGAAAGAAAGAATTGCCATTGCTGAAGCTAAAAAACTGGGTATTCCAATTATCGGTATCGTAGATACAAACTGCGATCCTGATGAAATTGACTATATCATTCCTGGTAATGACGATGCGATTCGTGCGGTTGCTTTAATTCTTTCAGTTATTTCTGATGCGATTATTGAAGGACGTCAGGGCGAACAAGTCGAAGAAGAAATTGAAGTAGCACCAGTAGCTGTCGTCGAAGAAGTTGTCAGCGACGTTGACGAAGTCGAAGAAGCTGCTGAAGTTACTGAAGCAGAATAGTTTATAATTACGATCAGGAGGAGAAAAGTGGACGCAAAATTAGTAAAAGAATTACGCGCTAAAAGTGGTGCCGGAATGATGGACTGCAAAAAAGCGCTTGTTGAAACAGACGGAAATATCGAAGACGCAATGGTTTATCTGCGGGAAAAAGGACTGGCTGCTACCAATAAAAAAGCTGGCCGTGTTGCCGCTGAAGGAATCGTTGAAGCGTATATCCATATGGGTGGAAAAATTGGCGTACTCGTCGAAATTAACTGCGAAACTGATTTCGTTGCTAAAAATGAAGGATTTAAAAATTTTGTTAAAGACGTGGCAATGCACATTGCTGCTGCCAATCCTTTATATGTAACCAAAGAAGAAGTGCCAATGGAAGAAATTGAAAAAGAAAAAGAAATTCTTCGAGCTCAGGCGCTCAATGAAGGCAAACCAGAAAAAATCGTTGATAAAATGGTTGAAGGCCGTGTCAGCAAATATTATAAAGAAATTTGTCTGTTGGAACAACCTTTTGTTAAGAATCCCGATCTGACTATTGAAGATCTGGTTAAAGAGCAAATTATGACCATCGGCGAAAATGTCAAAATCCGACGCTTTGCCCGCTTCCAGATGGGTGAAGGTTTAGAGAAAAAAGAAGAAAACTTTGCCGAAGAAGTAGCGAAGCAATTAAACGCATAAACGCTGAAAAAGAACACATTCGTGTTCTTTTTTTACCGTTGATTCGATTGTAAATTATTTCACATTACGATATAATAAAGAAAATGAAAGGGGGAGTTTTATTGGAACCGAAATACAAACGTGTCATCATAAAATTAAGTGGAGAAGCATTAGCCGGTACAACCAGCCATGGTATTGATACGCCGACGGTACAAGCTATCTGCAGCCAGATCAAAGAGGTTTTTGAATTGGGTGTTGAAATAGCCATTGTTGTCGGCGGTGGTAATTTCTGGCGGGGACGAAGCGGCGAAGGGATGGATAAATCAACCGCCGACTACATGGGAATGCTTGCCACCTGCATCAATGCCCTCGGTTTACAGGATGTTCTGGAAGAAATGGACGTGCCCGTCCGGGTTCAAACTGCAATTGAAATGAAACAAATTGCCGAGCCCTATATCCGCAGAAAAGCCGTTCGACATCTCGAAAAAAGACGGGTTGTTATTTTTGCCTGCGGTACCGGAAATCCCTTTTTCACGACCGATACAACGGCTGCCCTGCGAGCAGCAGAAATTGATGCTGAAATTATCCTCTTGGCAAAAAGCATTGATGCGGTGTACGATTCAGATCCCCTGGTTAACCCGGATGCAGTCCGCTATTCTGAATTATCATACATAGATGTACTGAATCAAGGCCTGAAGGTCATGGATTCAACCGCAACCTCATTATGTATGGATAATCACATCCCTATTCTAGTGTTTGGTTTAAATGAACCGAAAAATATTTTACGTGCAATTATGGGCGAAAAAATCGGAACAATTATTCAGGAGGTATAGAAGATGGTTAATGAGATCAAAGCCACAGCAAATGAAAAAATGGATAAAGCCCTTAAAAACCTTAATGAAAGTTTGGGAAGTCTCCGGGCTGGTCGAGCCAATCCCCGAATTCTTGACAAGGTCATGGTGGATTATTATGGATCACCGACAAGTTTGAATCAATTGGCAAACATCAGTACTCCTGAGCCACGCATGATCGTTGTAAGCCCTTATGATGCAACCGCTATTCCGGCCATCGAAAAGGGTATTTTAAAATCTGACCTGGGTTTTAATCCCTCTAATGACGGTAAAATTATCCGTTTACTGATTCCCCAGTTAACCGAGGAACGCCGTAAAGAGCTGGTCAAACTGGTTAAAAAGTACGGAGAAGAATGCAAGGTTGCTATGCGAAACATTCGTCGTCATGCCATTCAGGATCTTAAAGATGGACAAAAAGAAGGTCTGATCACCGAAGATGATTTAAAGCAAGGTGAAAAAGAAATTCAGAAGGTAACGGACGAAGAGATTAAAAACATTGATGCCATTCTAAAAGAAAAAGAAGCGGAAATTTTAGAGGTTTAATGGTTTTATCGGGATATGATTTATTTAATTGTTCATTCAATTATATAGTATTTCATTAAGAGTGGGGAGACCCACTCTTAACTATTTTTCAAGTCGGTATCAAAGTGATGGCTACTGTGAAAAATACAACCCAGATTTTTAGATAAATAATAAAATAAAAGGAATAAGTATGAAAAAAGTATCGAAAGAGTTCTTATTAGAAGAATTAGCTGCTCCAGTGGTCGAATCACTGGGGTATGAACTAACCGATCTGACCTTTGAAAAAAAAGGAAAGGACTGGTATCTGACCCTATTTATAGATTCGGAAAATGGCATTTCTTTGGAAGATTGCGAAAAAGTCAGCCGACCAGTCAGTGAAATGCTTGACGAGCAGGATCCCATCGAACAAAGTTATTTTCTCGAAGTATCATCACCCGGAATGGATCGTCCGTTGAAAAAAGAAAAACATTTCCTGTCAAATCTTGATAAAAAAATAGCAGTTCATCTTTTCGCACCGATGGATGGGAAAAAAGATATCGAGGGGGTATTAAAATCATATACTACCGATGAACTAACCCTTGAATTGGAAACAGGTGAACTGCTGACACTGGAGAACAGTAAAATTGCAAAAGCAAATCGGTTGGATGAGTTGAATTTTAAACCTCTTCCATCAGCTGAATAATACGGAAGGCGGAGAAAACCAATATGAATCAGGAGTTTATACGCGCTCTGGATGTAATTCAAGAAGAAAAATCAATTGATAAAGAAGAATTAATTCAAGCAATTGAGGCTGCAATTACCACCGCATATAAAAAGAATTATGGCAATGCACACAATGTTGAGATCAGCATTGACCGTGAAAATGGCGATATTCAAGTCTTTGCATTAAAAGAAATTGTCGAGGTTCCGGAAAATGATCACAGTCAGATTTCGCTTGAAAAAGCCCGGGAAGTTGACAGTAATTACGAAGTCGGCGATTTTTTCAGAAAAGAAGTCCGACCCCGGGATTTCGGCCGAATTGCGGCCCAGAATGCCAAGCAATTGATCATCCAGCGGATTAAAGAAGCAGAGCGCAATATCATCTACGACGATTACCTCAAACGACAGGATGAAGTTTTAACCGGGATTATTAAACGAATCGAAAAAGGTATTGTGTATGTAGAAATCGGTAAATTGGAGGCAGTGATGTTGCCATCTGAGCAAACGACTGGCGAAACATACACGCTGAACCAACGCTTAAAAGTGTACTTACTAATGGTTAAAAAAACCACCAAAGGACCCCAGGTCAATGTATCCCGAACCCATCCGGGGTTGGTCAAGCGCTTGTTCGAATCCGAAGTACCGGAAATCTTTGACGGGATTGTCGATATTGTCTCCATTTCCCGGGAAGCTGGTTCTCGCACCAAGGTGGCCGTCAAAGCCAATGACCCCAGTATTGATCCGGTTGGTGCCTGTGTCGGCCAAAAAGGGGTCCGGGTTCAAAATATTATCAATGAGTTGCAGGGTGAAAAAATAGATGTTATTAAATGGAGCGACTCGGTTGAAGAATATCTGTCCAATGCCCTGAGTCCAGCCAAAGTAGTTGAAATCATCGCCAATAAAGATGAAAAATCAGCGGTGGCGATTGTTGATGACTATCAATTATCCCTGGCCATTGGTAAGGAAGGTCAAAATGTCCGTCTGGTCGCAAAACTGACTGGCTGGAAAATTGACATCAAAAGCAAAATTGACTATGTCAACCAACATAACGAAGCAAAAAACCAGAATAGCGGTTTAACCGAGGATATTTTACTGGAGCTAAAAGAAGAGCTTGAATCCGCTGAGGCTCTGGAGTTGATGAATTCGTCAGTATCTGAAGAAGACGTCCTCTTCGACGATATTTCAGATCTTGAAAATTAAAGGTTTAATCACTAATATAGCTTTTTATGCTATAATACTTAGATAAAAAAATGTCAGGGAGGTAAAATGAAAAAAATTCCACAGAGAACCTGTGTTATATGCCATTCCAAATTTGATAAACGTGACTTATTTAGGATTGTCTCAGATAAATCTGGCGAAATTTTTTTTGATCCCACCGGAAAAGCAAATGGACGTGGTGCTTATGTCTGCCAGTCCGATGCCTGTGTTGATCAATTCCTGAATAAAAATTATTTGGAACGGGCATTTAAAAGAAAAGTAGAAAGTGATGTTGTCGAAATCGTTCGACAGCAACTGTCAGAGAAAAAACAAATGAAATAAATAAAATATTGAAGGGAGGAATACTATGTCAAAATTAAGAGTATACGATTTAGCTAAAAAATATGATATTCCCAGCAAAGATTTCGTAAGCATTTTAAATATGTACAATATTCCTGTAAAAAACCATATGAGCGCCCTGACTGATCAACAAATTTCCGAATTTGAAGAAAAATTCGATAAAAATAAGTATCAAGCAGAGCAGGAAACTGAGCCGAAAAAGGCCCCTGTTAAGGAACCGACCAAAGCCAGTGCCAATCCTGCTGCCCCTAAGGGGACGAGTGAGACTAAAAAACCGACCAGACCACCACAAAAAAGCCAACCCAAAACAGGTGGTAATGGGCCGAAAAAAGCCGATGATAAAAAACGACCGGTTTCCAATAATCAAGGTCAACAGCCCAAGATGCGGGATCACAGCAAAAAAGAAAAAACGGCTCGAAGTGTTTACAAGCGCATCAAGGATGAGAAGAAGAAGTCAGTACAATTAAACCAGACCTTTGAAATACCGGAGGTCTTAACCGTTGGTGAATTGGCTGATGTCCTTGAAATAAGCGCCACCGAGGTTATAAAAACCCTGATGCTGGCTGGAACCATGGTGAGCATCAATCAGGAAATCGATTTTGAAACAGCTGCAATTGTTGCGGCAGAGCTGGGCTTTGAAGTGGAAGCCATCAAAATTGAAGACGTCGTTTCCAAAATTCTGGAAGAATATGACGAAGAAGAAAGCGAAAACGAAATCCCCCGACCACCGGTTGTCACCGTTATGGGACATGTCGATCATGGTAAAACATCACTGCTTGACAAAATCCGTAAAGCGAATGTTATTGCTGGCGAAGCGGGTGGAATCACCCAGCATATTGGGGCCTATACCGTAAATATCAATAACCATGCCATTACTGTCATCGATACCCCAGGTCATGAAGCGTTTACAGCCATGCGTTCCCGAGGTGCACAGATTACCGATATCGCAGTTCTGGTGGTTGCTGCGGATGATGGGGTCATGCCTCAAACCGTAGAAGCGATTAATCATGCCAAGGCTGCTGGTGTTCCGATTTTGGTGGCGATCAATAAAATTGATAAACCTGGCGCTGACCCGGAACGGGTTAAACAGGAGCTGACCAAATATAATCTGGTAGTTGAAGAATGGGGCGGGGAAACCATTGCTGTTAACGTCTCAGCTAAAACCGGTGAAGGGATTGAATCCCTGCTGGAAATGATCATTATGATGTCCGAAATGGAAGAACTGACCGCTGATCCTGGTCGGGAAGCCCGGGGCAGTGTGATCGAGTCCCAGATCAAACGGGGTAAAGGAGCGGTTGCCACCTTATTGGTTCAGCAGGGTACCTTGCATATAGGGGATTCAATTATTTCGGGAACCACCTATGGTAAAATCCGAACGATGATTGATGATAAAGGCAAACGTCTTAAAAAGGCTGGCCCATCGACACCGGTGGAAATTTCTGGGTTGTCCGATATTCCGGTAGCCGGAGACGATTTTATTGTTCTGGAAAATGAAAAAGAAGCCCGTCAATTAGCTGAAAAACGAAAAGAGATGCAAAAAGGTGAACGTCAGCGTCGTTCCAACATTTCTCTTGACGATCTGTTCAGTCAGATTCAGGACGGCAATATTCAGGATGTCAATATTATTATTAAAGCGGATGTTCAGGGTTCCATCGAAGCGATCAAACAATCCCTGGAAAAACTGGATAACGAAGCCGTCCGCATCAATATTATTCACGGAGCTGTCGGTGCCATCAATGAAACAGATGTGATGTTAGCCGCAACCTCCAACGCCATTGTTATTGGGTTTAATGTTCGACCGGATAAAAATGCCGTCAAGTTGGCTGAAACCGAAGAAGTGGATATGCGACTCTACCGGGTTATTTATGATGCCGTTGAAGACATCAAAAAAGCCATGGAAGGGATGCTGGCCCCAGAATTCCGGGAAAAGGTCATGGGTAATGCCGAAGTCCGGGAAGTCTTTAAAATCCCCAGTGTTGGTACCATCGCCGGTTGTTACATTACCGAAGGTAAAATCAACCGAAATGATGACGTCCGAATTATTCGTGATGGAATCGTCATTCTGGAAGGAAAAATTGCCTCGTTACGTCGATTTAAAGATGATGTCAAAGAAGTTAACACCGGCTACGAATGTGGTATTGGCATCGAAAAATACAACGATTTAAAGGTTGGCGATAACATTGAAGCCTTTACCATGGAAAAGATTGAAAGATAAGCGCAAGCCTATCTTTCTCAGCAAGGAGGTAACACAAAATGGCATCGCATCGCAATGAAAAAATTAATGGCTTAATTCAGCGGGAATTAAGCTTAATCATCATCCATAAAATGAAAGACTCCCGAATTAAAGACAGTAATGTCAGTATCACCAAGGTTAAAGCAGCTCCCGACTTAAAAACTGCCACTGTCTATGTCAGCATCTTCGGTGATGATCGTCAGAAGAAGGTTGTCCTCGAATTATTGAATAATGCCAAGAGCTTTTTAAGATCGAGCCTGGGCCAGGTCATTACTGTTCATTCGGTACCGGCGCTCAGCTTTGAAATCGACAATTCGATTGAATATGGCATGCATATCGAGTCAATTTTACAAAGTTTGAAAGACGATAAAAAAGAAATGCAGGATCAGAATGAACACGATTCCTGATGAGATTTTAAATTGTCTTTGCACCAATCAACGGTTTTTGATTTTGCTTCATCAAAAACCGGATGGTGATGCAATTGGTTCGGCAGTGGCCTTGGGAAAAGGTTTGAAGCAGCTGAATAAAACCGTTGATTATTATATCGACCTACCCCTTGAAGACAAGCTGGAGTTCTTTGATGAAATTCAGTATTTTAACCAGGTCTTACAGGACGACTATGATGTAATTATCTATCTTGACTGTTCCAGTAGCAGTTTTGCTTTTTCACCAGCGGAAATGCCAGCCGCAAAAATTAGACTGGTGATTGATCATCATAAAAGCAATGCCCACTATGGTGATCTGAACTTTGTCGAAATTACCGGTGCAACAGCCGAAATCGTCTTTCGGGTACTCCGGGGACTTAATGTGGTGTTTGATGAGGAGATGGCTGATGCCATTTTCACCGGCATTACCACCGATACCGGCAGTTTTCAATTTTCCAATGTGACAGTCGATACCCATTTAATTGCCAGTGAATTATATGCCATCAAAACCAATTATGCCCACCTCTCCAAACGGCTTCATACCCAAAAGAACATCAATCAGATGAAAATGACCGGGGCAGCGATTCATTCCCTGGAAATTCTCGACAGTATGCCGATTGCGATGATGATTTTGGATCACGAAACTATCGTTAAATTTGGCGGCACCATCAACATTACCGATGATGTAGCCAATTTGGGCCAAAATACCATCGGCGTCGCCATTACGGCCCTGTTAAAAGAAATTGACCCCGGTGAATACCGGGTTTCCTTACGGGCCAAATATCCCTACGATATCCACGAAATTGCCTTAAAATACGGTGGTGGAGGTCATGAACGGGCCGCCGGTTTTAATTTTTCGCGGGATGTCGGGGAACTCAAACGGGACTTGATGGAGGTTTGTGCAAATCAAAATGGAGAAGCTTAACAGCCTTAATGGCTATCTCAATGTCAACAAAGAGCCGGGGATGACTTCCCACGATGTGGTATTTAAAGCCCGGAAGCTCCTTAAAACCAAAAAAATCGGACATACCGGAACCCTTGATCCTGAGGCCCAGGGCGTGCTGGTACTCTGTGTCGGTCAAGCCACCAAAATGGTCGAGTACATCACGGATCACGACAAGGTCTATGAAGCCGAGGTGATTCTGGGTTTGGCAACCGATAGCTGTGATTTATCAGGAACCATCGTTGACAAAAGCGAAAAACGGATTGATGCCAGGGCTTTTGAAGCTATTTTGTCACAATTTACTGGTGATATCTCCCAGCAACCACCGATCTACTCAGCCATTCGGGTTAATGGCAAAAAACTCTATCACTACGCCAGAAACGGCGAAACGGTGGAAATTCCCGAACGGGACGTTCACATCACAGAAATCCGTTTATTGAATTTTGATGAAGCCGCTCAAAAAGCCCGAATGATGGTCACCTGTTCAAAGGGCACCTACATCCGGTCCTTGTGCCGGGATATCGGCGCAGCCCTGGGGACCCTGGGCTGTATGGGGCAACTGATCCGCCATCAGGTTGGCCGCTTTACACTGAGCGATGCCTTAACCTTGAGCCAGATTGAAAAACGCATCAGTCAGGAGGCCCCGGAATCGCTCTTATATCCTCTGGCATACTCGATGGACGGTTATCGCCGGGTTTCTGCCACCGATCAGGGCCGCCGTTTCCTGCTCAATGGCAATAAGCTGTTTCAGTGGAATCTCCGTGAATCGCTGGATGATTTTTATCCCGGCGAAACCCTGCGGCTGTATGATGGGAATCAGCTAATTGGTATGGGCAGATATGTTATAAATGACGAAGGCAACTATATCAAACCGACAAAACTACTGTGAGGTAAAACATGACAGCACAAACGTATCACGGCGAAGAAATGGTATTAGCCCTGGGTTTTTTTGATGGCGTTCATCTGGGACACCGGGCCTTACTGCAAAAAACGAAAGAAATTGGTCGGCAAATCGGGTGCAAAACCGGGGTTATGACCTTTAAGGAACACCCTCTGGAGCTGATCTTTCCCAATTATACCCCCTGGCTGATCACCTCCAATACCCAAAAAGAAGCCATGATTCAGGATTATGGCATTGATTTCGTTTTCTTGAATCCCTTTACCGAAAAGCTGATGAAGCTAACCCCAGAGAAATTTATCACCGACTATCTGCTAAAAAAATACAATGTCAAAGTCATTGTGGTTGGTTTTAATTATAATTTTGGTTACAAGGGTGCCGGAACCACCGCCACCTTAGTTGAGCTGGGCAAAAAATACGGCTTTGCCGTAGAAATTCTACCCCCCTTTATCATCAATACCCATTCCATCAGTTCCACCTTTATCCGGGAGCTGATCAGCTGTGGTCAGGTGGATGAGGTTAAAACCTTTCTGGGCCGAAATTATGCCCTCAGTGGCGTGGTTGTTCAGGGCAAAGGACTGGGACACCAGTATGGTATTCCGACTGCCAATATCAAACTCGATAAGAAATTAATTTTGCCGAATACCGGCGTTTATTATACTCATGTTCATTATCAGGGACAATGTTTTCATGGCTTAACCAATTTGGGATTTAACCCGACGTTTGAAAAACACCCCTTTAGCATCGAAACCTATATTTATGATTTTGATGAGGACATTTATGATCACGAAATCACCATCGAATTCATTAAAAAAATCCGGGACGAAATTAAATTTGATTCCATTGATGATTTAATCAATCAAATCAGAATGGATATCGATCAGATCCGCAAGGATTTTATCAAATAATCCATTTACAAGCCTAACTGTTTATGATATACTCATTAAATTACTACCATTCACTTAGTTTTTTGACACTCCAACAAAATACTCGGTTTATGGCTAAATTAAAAAACAAGGAGATTTTACATGATCACAAAAGAATTAAAAGCACAGATTGTCGCAGACTACCAAAAAGCTGAGGGTGATACTGGTTCACCAGAGGTACAAATTGCACTATTAACAGCCCGTATCAATGATCTTAATGGACACCTTCAAATCCATAAAAAAGACCATCATTCACGACGCGGTCTACTGAAACTGGTAGGTCAACGACGACGATTATTAACTTATCTGAAAGACAAAGATATCACACGATATCGTGAACTAATCCAAAGATTAGGTTTAAGAAAATAATTTGGGGCGGAGTATTCCGCCCTTTTTTTTACCTGAAGGTTAGCACTTAATCTCCTTAACACGGTTGGTGATCCTGGTTCTGAAAAACGATAAATCTGCCATTTTTGGCGTATTATATATAGAAAGCGAGAAAAGAATGAATATTTTTGAAACTCAAATTGCTGGTCGCCCTTTCCGCGTGGAAATTGGCGAAGTGGCACAATTGGCAAAAGGTGCAGCGATGATCAGATATGGTAAAACCGAAGTTCTGGCTGTTGCTTCAGCTTCTAAAAAGCCCCGGGAAGGCATGGATTTCTTCCCACTCAGCTGTGATTACGAAGAAAAACAATACTCCGTGGGAAAATTCCCCGGTGGTTTTATTAAGCGTGAAGGCCGTCCCACCGAACGGGCAATTCTAAACTCCCGACTGATGGATCGACCCATCCGCCCCTTATTCCCGAAAGGCTTTCGCAACGACGTTCAGGTAGTTGCCACGATTATGTCAGTGGATCAGGATAATGCGCCTGAAATTGCGGCAATGATTGGCTCTTCAATTGCACTGTCAATTTCGGACATCCCTTTCAATGGCCCCACCGGTGCGGTTGCTGTTGGTTATATCGATGGAAAGTACATTATCAATCCCAATGAAGCTGAGCGTGAAATCAGTGAACTGAGCCTGATTGTCTCCGGCACAAAAGACGCCATCATGATGGTGGAAGCCGGTGCCAACGAGGTTTCCGAAGAACTGATGCTGGAAGCAATTTTGCTGGCTCACGAAGAAATTAAAAAAATCGTCGCCTTTCAGGAAGAAATCGTCGCTACTGTGGGCAAAGAAAAACAGGAATATACGCTGTTTACCCCAGCCGAAGAAATCAAAGCCGAAGTGGTTGCTTTCTTAGGGGATCAGTTGACAACTGCCGTTAAAACAGCCGATAAGCTGGAACGACTGGATAATATTGAGGCCACTAAAAATCTGGTCAGAGCACATTTTGCAGAAACCTATCCCAACCAGGGCAATGATATCGACGAGATTCTGAATTCGCTGGTCAAAAAAGAAATTCGTCGGATGATTCTTGAAGATCGGATTCGTCCAGACAACCGAAAAATGGATGAGATCCGTCCGATCACCGCCAAAATTGACTTTCTTGAAAGACCCCATGGTTCCGGATTATTTACCCGGGGTGAAACCCAAGTCTTGTCTGTAGTCACCCTGGGGGTTTTAGGAGATGTCCAGAAACTGGATGGTTTATCCAACGAAGATTCCAAACGCTATATTCACCACTATAATTTCCCGGCCTACAGTGTTGGCGAAGCCCGACCATCCCGGGGCCCCGGCCGCCGTGAAATCGGACATGGTGCTCTGGCCGAACGGGCACTGATTCCGGTGCTGCCATCCGAAGATGAATTCCCCTACGCAATCCGGGTGGTATCGGAAGTGTTAAGTTCCAACGGTTCCACCTCCCAGGCCAGTGTCTGCGGCAGCTCGCTGTCATTAATGGCTGCTGGAGTGCCCTTAAAAGCGCCAGTTGCCGGGATTGCCATGGGTCTGATCAAAGAAGACGATAAACTGGCGATTCTTTCGGATATTCAGGGGATGGAAGACTTCCTCGGCGATATGGACTTTAAGGTAGCGGGAACTGCTGAGGGGATCACCGCAATTCAGATGGACATTAAAATCGATGGCATCAACAAGCAGATTTTAACCGAAGCCCTGGAACAGGCCCGCATTGGCCGACTGCATATCCTTGGCATTATGAATGACGAAATTGCCGAGTCCCGCAAAGATTTATCACCCTATGCGCCTCGAATTATTATTTTCCAGATTAAACCCGACAAGATCCGTGACGTTATCGGTTCTGGCGGTAAGGTTATTAATAAGATCATCGATGATACCGGCGTTAAAATTGATATTGAAGATGATGGCCGGATCTTCATTGCTTCTGTGGATACCGAATCCGGTAATCGAGCCAAAGAAATTATCGAAAACATCGTCCGTGAAGTGGAAGTGGGTGAGGTCTTAACCGGTAAGGTCGTCCGAATTATGAATTTTGGTGCCTTTGTATCCCTACCAGGTGGCAAAGACGGTTTGGTCCATATTTCCAAACTGGCTCACGAGCGGGTCAATGCCGTTGAAGACGTGGTTAAAATTGGCGATGAGGTCACCGTTAAAGTCATGGAAATTGATGGACAGGGCCGCATTAATCTGTCCCGGAAGGCCGTTTTGCCAAAGGAATAAGATGAATAATAGATATTCAATTAAAATACTGAATCAGTCACCATTTCCACTGCCGGAATATCAGACCCCAGGCGCTGCCGGAGTTGATTTGCGAGCCAATCTGGATGGTAAAATGATCATCATGCCCCACAAGGTCTATCAGATTCCCACCGGCATTTTTCTGGAAATGCCGATAGGGGTGGAAGCTCAGATTCGGGCCCGCAGTGGCTTGGCCCTTAAACATGGCCTATCGCTGGTCAACGGCGTCGGCACCATTGATGCTGATTATCGGGGAGAAATTAAGATAATTCTGATAAACTTACTCGATAAGCCCTACCAGCTGGAACCCGGCGAACGGATTGCCCAGATGGTCTTCTCGGAATATGTCAAAGCCGATTTTGTGGAAGTTTTAAGCGTAGACGAATTGGTCGCCAGTAAGCGGGGCGATGGTGGCTTTGGCCATTCAGGAAAATAATGGTATTGTTAAAAAGTACGCTGAGGTCATGAACCCTTCATTGATTGCTGCACCGCTTTCCAATCATACTTCCATAACACAATCTCAAGGTGCAGGTATCCCTGCACCTTTTATCATTTCTTTTTTTAAACAGAGGAGCATAATGGCAACAACTAAGAAACCAAATCAAACTAAACCAAATAACAAATCAAATAAAGGGAAAACCAAAAAGAAACCGGCCCCGAAAACAGCCAAACGGTTTTCCATCAGTAACATGGCCATCGGAATCTTCTTAATCATTCTGGGGGTTTTCTCGATTTATGCCTACATCGACTTTAATGCCGGGATGGTGGGCAACTTTGTCAGTCAGGCCTTTTCGTATTGCTTTGGCGCCCTGACGATTTTTATATCTCTCTATCTCTGCGCCCTGGGGGTGGTATTGTGTCTGAATAAAATAACTGATTGGGCCACCACCTTTGTACTGACCTTCTTATTATTTGTTAACATGATGATCGGTTTTACAATTTATGCCCCCAATCTGATGGACTACAGTCTTCTGGAGCTGTTCAGTTTGGCCCAGTATGGCCAATACGGTGGGATTATCGGGATTCTGCTGGCAGTTCTGTTTATTAAGCTGTTTGCGGTCAAAGGCACCCTGCTGCTGATTGTTGTCAGCTCGGCCATTATCTTAATTTTTATTTTCCGCAACCGACTAAAAAAATATTTAAGCCAGATTAAGGAAAAAAGTGACAATGCCCCTCCGGTCAAAGACCGGCTGAAAGACCGGCTGGCGATGCTAAAGGAAAAACAGCAGATCAGAAAAGAGGTCAAGGCGACTAAGGAACGGACCTCCGAAACCACCCTGATTCCGATGGTGGGTGATTTTGATGAGAACGCCCCCTTGTTTGAACCTTATCAGATTAATGAAACCCATCCGCCCCTTCCGCCCACAGAAAAACCCCTGTTTGAACCGGTCACCGGGGTGATTCCGGCGACTAAAAAGAAAACCCGGCAGGATCCCTTCGGCTTTATTGAAGAAGATGCCGACGAACCGGAAACCCCGATGAAGATTCACGAGAATTTCCTCAAGCCGCCCAATTTTGATGACTTGGGGACGACTAAAAAAGCCGCCAACAAAGATTATCACAAAGAAACGAAAACGGACGATGAAACAAAGGTATTAGACTTGTCCGCAGTCAGTTTTGAAGATGAGGTTGAGGAATACACCTTTCCGACGTTGGAACTTTTAAATCCACCGGCCACTAAAAAAAAGTCCAAAAAAGATGATGTCATTAAGAAAGCCCGAATCATCGAAGAAACCCTGAAAAATTTTGGCGTCAAAGCCAAAATCGTCGAGGTCAATGTCGGTCCCAGCATAACCCGCTTTGAACTGCAGCTTGATCCGGGGGTTAAAGTTAATAAATTTGTCAATCTCTCCTCTGATCTGGCGCTGAGTCTGGCCACTTCGGATATCCGGATTGAGGCCCCGATTCCCGGCAAGGCGGCGGTCGGCATTGAGGTTCCCAATGATGTATCAGAAATCGTCGGTCTTAGGGAAATTATTGATACCCCGTCCTTTAAAAACAGCAAAAGTCCACTGACCTTTGCCCTGGGAAAAACCCTGTCCGGCGAAAATGTGATTGGCGATATCGGCAAAATGCCCCATGTTCTGATTGCCGGTTCCACCGGCTCGGGAAAAAGTGTCTGTATCAACAGTATTATAGTCAGTCTGATCTTTAAGTCGTCTCCGGAAGAATTGCGGTTTATTATGATCGACCCCAAAATGGTGGAACTCAATCAGTATAATGCCATTCCGCATCTGCTGATTCCAGTGGTGACCGATCCCAAAAAAGCCGCCTATGCCCTCAACTGGGGCTTGAAAGAAATGACCGACCGCTATATGCTCTTTAAAGATGCCGGGGTTCGGGATATTGAGGGCTACAACGAACAGATGCTGGCGACTGGCCTGAAAAAACTGCCCCGGATTGTGATTGTCATTGATGAACTGGCCGATCTGATGATCACCTCACCCAAAGAATGTGAAAATGCCATCTGCCGGATCGCCCAATTAGCCCGGGCTTGTGGGATCCACCTGATCATTGCCACCCAAAGGCCGTCAGTGGATGTAATCACCGGTTTGATCAAGGCCAATATTCCCTCGCGAATTGCCTTTGCTGTGGCCTCTAATACTGATTCACGGACGATTCTCGATACCGGCGGGGCCGAAAAACTACTTGGTAAGGGGGATATGCTCTATTACCCGGTGGGGCAGTCCAAGCCGACCCGGGTTCAGTGTACCTATGTCTCGGATGCCGAGATTAATGCCGTGATTGATGCTGTCAAACCCCAGAAGGGCCATCAGTATGATGCCGCCATTGAAGAAGCCATTTCCCAGGAACCGGAGGAAAAAACGCAGAACCGGGAAGGTGATGTACTGCTGGAAGATGCCTTGAATATTGCCTTTGAATACAACCAGCTGTCAACCTCGATGCTGCAGCGAAAACTGCAGGTAGGTTACGCCCGGGCTGGCCGGATTATTGATGACCTTGAAGAACGGGGAATTATCTCCGGGCCCAACGGCAGCAAACCCCGGCAGATTCTGATTACTGAAGATGAATATAATAGGAGAGATTAGCATAAAATGAAGACCATCCACATGACCACCCTGGGCTGTGATAAAAACACCATCGATTCAGAAATGATGCTGGGTTTGATTGCCGAGAAAAACTACGAAATAATTGATGAGCCCCAGGAAGCTGCGATTATTATTGTCAATACCTGCTGTTTTATCCAATCGGCCAAGGAACAATCAATTGAATATATTCTTGACTATGTTGGCTATAAAAATTCCGGCTCCTGCCAGCTGCTGATTGTCGCCGGTTGCATGGCCGAGCGCTATCATACTGAACTGGCCGAGGAAATCCCGGAAATTGACGGCTTTTTAGGGGTGGGCCATTTTGACAATATTGTTGATTTGATCACGTCGCTGGAAAGACCGGTGGCTGATCCGGCCAGCCCGCCCACAAGCCCTGTGATGCCCCAGTATTTTGGCGATATTGACAAAGCCATCAGCCAAACCAGGCGTTATCTAAAACCGGGAACAGTGTCCACCTTTATCCGCATCAGCGAAGGCTGCGACCACGGCTGTACCTATTGTGTCATCCCCAAGATCCGTGGAAAATACCGCAGTCGCCCCAGCCAGGAAATTTTTTCTGAACTTCAGTACCTGAGGGACCAGGGGATCGAGGAGATCATCCTGATTGGTCAGGACATTGCCCCATATGGCCAGGATCTGGATGAAGGTCTGGACTTGCCAGCTCTGCTTGAAGTAATTGCCAGCAATTTTGATTTTACCTGGATTCGGATGATGTATCTTTACCCCGAGGGCATTACCGACAAGCTTCTGGCAGTGGTTAAACGCTACCCGGCGATTTGTCAATACTTTGATATTCCCCTACAGCATCTCAATGATGAGGTGTTAAAACGGATGGGTCGGAAGATGAGCTTTGCGCAGATTAGCCAACTGGTAAAAAAGATACGCCAAACCCTGCCTGAGGCGGTGCTACGAACCTCGATTATCACGGGTTTTCCCGGAGAAACGGTTGCGGCCCACACGGATCTGATAAATAAAATAAAAGTGTTGCCTTTTGATCATTTAGGGGTATTTAAGTATTCACAGGAAGAAAATACTCCGGCCGCTGAATTTATGGATCAGTTGACCGAGGACCAGAAAGAACAGCGTTATGACGAAATCATGATCACCCAGCAGGCGCTTTCTTATCACCAGAAACAACGTTTTATCGGCAAAACCCTGATGGTACTGCTTGAAGGTGTCGAGGATGGGGCCTATTATGGCCGTTTTTATGGCGATGCCCCGGAAATTGATGGCACCGTATTTGTCGAAAGTAGTGATCCCTTAACAATCGGAGAATTTTATTCCGTTAAGATAGTTCAAGCCCTCGAATATGATTTGATAGGAGATATTGAAAATGAATTTACCAAATAAGATTACCGTTGTCAGAATGGTCTTGATCCCTTTTTTCATTGCTGCACTGCTGATTGATTTTCCTTACCACGAGCCAATTGCGGCGGCCCTGTTCATTATCGCTTCATTGACCGACAGCCTTGATGGCTATCTGGCCCGCAGCCGTAACCTGGTCACCGATTTCGGCAAGTTTATGGACCCGCTGGCTGACAAGTTACTGGTTTGTTCGGCCCTGATCTGCTTTGTCCAGCTGGGCTCGGTTCCGGCCTGGATGGTGATAATCATCATTGCCCGGGAATTTGCCATCACCGGTCTGCGGTCGCTGGCGGCTGCCGATGGGATCATCATTGCTGCCAGCAAATGGGGCAAGGCCAAAACCATTTCGCAGATGATTGCCATTATTCTAATACTCTTTAACAACTGGCCATTTTCGCTTCTCAGTATTCCGATGGCCGACATTATGATGGTTGTGGCCACCTTGCTGACCCTGTATTCAGGAATTGACTATCTGATTCTTAATAAAAAAGTGTTTCGTTCGATGTAATTTGTTACGCCAATATGTATTAATCATCAAACTTTGAGAGGAAATGACCAATGAAATGTGAATTGATTTCGGTGGGCACGGAGCTGTTAGTAGGGGATACCCTGAACACCAATGTTCAGTTTTTATCCCGGGAGTTGTCCCTGTTGGGGATCCGGGTGTGTTTTCATACCACCGTGGGGGATAATCCGCAGCGTTTGGAAGAAGCGGTGCGAATCGCCTTTGAGCGCAGCGACCTGATTATTACCACCGGCGGACTGGGGCCCACCCAGGATGATCTGACCAAGGAAGTGATTGCTGAAATTTTTGGCAAAAAGCTGGTTCAGGATCAAAAAACCAAAGACGATTTAATGGTGTACTTTGCCAACCGGGAGTTTACCATGACCCCCAACAACCTCAAGCAGACCTTTATTCCCGAAGGTGCCGAGATTTTATTTAATCCCTGCGGCACGGCCCCGGGGATTTTACTGAGAGAGCAGGGGCGGATTATTATCATGTTGCCAGGGCCACCCCGGGAAATGACCCGCATGTTTGAAGAAGCAGTGTTGCCGGTGTTACAGCAGGATCATCAACAGCTGGTGATTTCACGGTACTACAATCTCTCGGATATTGGCGAATCGGCGGCTGAAGACCGGCTGCTGGATCTGATTGATACCCAGGTCAACCCGACCATTGCCACCTATGCCAAGATGGGTGAGGTACTGGTGCGGATTACCGCCAATGGCCATGATGAAAATGAAATCAATGCGCTTTTGGATCACTACGAAGGGATTATGCTGTCCCGGTTTGAAGACCATATTTTCACTTTTTCCAAAGCATCGCTCCAGGAAACGGTAGCCGAATTATTAATGACCAACTCCATCACGCTGGCCACCGCCGAGTCCTGCAGCGGCGGCCTGATTGCCGCCCAGTTGACCGAACAGCCGGGGATTTCCAAAATTTTTGGCTTTGGTTTAGTGACCTACTCTAATGAAGCTAAAATGAAGCTCTTGAATGTTTCAAAAGCCACCCTGGATACCTATGGGGCCGTTAGTGCCGAAACCGCCAGCGAAATGTGTAAGAACCTGTCAGCCCTTTCCGGAGCCCGGCTTAATGTGTCGGTCACCGGGATTGCCGGTCCGGACGGCGGCAGTGACGAAAAACCAGTGGGACTGGTCTATATTGGCATCTGTTTTGATGACCAGACCGAAGTCTATCGCTATCATTTTAATGGCGACCGCAAAGTCGTGCAGCAGAAAACCGCCAATAAGGTCTTCCATCTGATCCGCAAAACCATAGTTGACAAAGCGTAATTGAATCGTTATAATTAAATCAGAACGAACGTTCCGAAACGAATGTTTCAATAAAGATAGGATGGTTACAAATGGCTGAAAAATCAAAAATAAATAGTGAAGAATTAACCGATAAACAAAAGGCTCTGGATGCAGCTCTACGAAACATCGAAAAGAGTTTTGGTAAAGGTTCGGTCATGCGCCTCGGTGATGAAGCTGCCAAACTGAATGTCGAAGTCATTTCGACTTCATCCATCGGCCTGGATATGGCATTGGGTGTGGGCGGCGTACCCCGGGGTCGGGTGGTGGAAATCTACGGTCCGGAATCCTCCGGGAAGACCACGATTGCCCTTCACATCATTGCTGAAGCGCAAAAAACTGGCGGTAATGCCGCCTTCGTCGATGCCGAGCATGCCCTGGATCCGACCTATGCCAAGGCTCTGGGCGTCGATATTGATAATCTGCTGGTAGCCCAACCAGATACCGGCGAACAGGCCATGGAAATTGTTGAAGCCCTGGTGCGCAGTAATGCCATTGACGTCATTGTCATCGACTCGGTGGCAGCCCTGGTGCCCCGAGCCGAAATCGATGGTGAAATGGGGGATTCCCACATGGGTCTCCAGGCCCGACTGATGTCCCAGGCACTTAGAAAGCTAACTGGGGTCATTAAAAAATCGAACACCACCACCATCTTTATCAATCAGTTGCGCGATAAAATCGGGGTGATGTTTGGTAATCCCGAAACCACCACCGGCGGGAAGGCCCTTAAATTTTATGCCTCGGTACGAATCGACGTCCGCCGGATTGAATCCCTGAAAAAAGGCACCGAAATTATTGGTAACCGGACCCGGGCGAAGATTGTCAAAAACAAAATTGCGCCGCCCTTTAAACAGGCTGAGTTTGACATTATGTATGGTAAGGGTATTTCCAAAGAAGGGGATCTTCTTGATGTTGGCGTCGATTTTGGAATCGTCGACAAATCCGGCTCCTGGTTCTCCTATAATGAGCAACGACTGGGACAGGGTCGGGATAACTCCAAGGAGTTTTTAATAGCCAACCCCGATGTTGCCGATGCCATCGAAGCCGAAATCCGGGCCAAAAATGCGGCCAGCAAAATGACGGCTGAACCCGAAGCGGTTGAAGCAGACCTGCTCGAAGATGAAGAGATTGAATAAGCAAACCATCAATAAAACCATAAAAAAAGAGCCGTTTAGCGGTTCTTTTTTTGATTTCTTAAAAATAACCCCTGGTGGGGTTCTTTGTTTCTTGACACTATTTTCAAAAGAGTATAAAATATAGATCATGATGAGTAGATTAAAAACATAGCAAATCGTTTATAAGGAGGTGAAAATTATAGACATACTAACAATAATTTTATTCATTGGTATCATCGCTGCGTTTGGAATTGGTTATTTGGTACGCAAAAATATTGCCGAAGGCAAGATAAAGAATGCTGAATTAACCGCCACAACGATTGTGAATGATGCCGTCAAAGAAGGAGAAACTTTAAAAAAGGAAATTCTATTTGATGCAAAGGAAGAATCTTTGAAATTAAAAGAATCCCTTGAAAAAGATAATCGTGAACGACGAGCCGAGCTTCAGAAACTTGAAAATCGCTTGATTCAAAAAGAAGAAAACCTTGAGAAGAAGCTGACAAATTTAGAACGCAGTGAAGAATCTCTGGCCCGAAAAAGCAAAGAACTCGAAAAGAAGCAAGAAAAAGTTGAAAGCATGTATGACGAGCAGGTCAAGGAACTTGAGCGGATTTCCGGGCTTACTTATGAAGAAGCAAAAGAAATTTTGCTGGAAGACATCAGTAAAGATACCCGTCAGGAAGCGGCGATTATGATTCGTCAGATTGAAGCTGAATCAAAAGCCACTGCTGATAAAAAAGCCAAAGAACTGATTGCCCAATCGATTCAACGTTGCGCCGCCGACCATGTGGCTGAACAAACCATTACGGTGGTCAACCTGCCAAATGACGAGATGAAGGGCCGAATCATCGGTCGGGAGGGTCGGAATATCCGCACCCTGGAAACCCTCACCGGGATTGATCTGATTATTGATGACACCCCGGAAGCCGTTATTCTTTCTGGTTTTGATCCGATTCGTCGGGAAGTGGCCAGATTGTCTCTGGAAAAACTGATTATTGATGGTCGAATCCATCCTGCCCGGATTGAGGAGATGGTCAAAAAATCGCAAAAGGAAGTCGACAACCATATCAAAGAGGTCGGCGAACAAGCTTGTTTTGATACCGGCATTCATGGCCTGCACCCGGAAATTGTCCGGCTTTTGGGACGGCTTAAATACCGTACCAGCTATGGTCAAAATGTATTAAAGCATTCCATTGAAGTATCTCATCTGGCGGGCATCATGGCCGCCGAATTGGATGGAAACATTAAGATCGCCAAGCGAGCAGGATTATTACATGATATTGGAAAAGCGATTGATCATGAGGTCGAAGGGCCCCATGTTGAAATTGGAGTCAATGTATTAAAAAAATACAAAGAAAATAAAAACGTTATTCATGCTGTCGAAGCTCATCATGGTGATGTTGAAGCCCGGACGATGGAAGCCGTTCTGGTTCAGTCAGCGGATGCCATTTCAGCAGCACGACCTGGTGCCAGACGAGAAACCCTAGTTTCTTATATCCAACGGTTACAGGAACTGGAAACCATTGCCATGTCCTTTGATGGGGTTGAGAAATCATACGCCATTCAGGCTGGACGTGAAGTCAGAATTATGGTTAAACCAAATGAAGTTAACGATGATGAAATGATTTTGCTGTCCCGAGATATTGCCAAGAAGATTGAAGCTGAAATGGAATATCCCGGTAACATTAAGGTTAATCTGATTCGTGAAACGAGAGCTAGCGACTACGCTAAATAGTCTAAAAGGGGAGAGATTCTCCCCTTTTTTTAGTCAGTTTTTAATGCAGAAGGATAAATGATGAAGATACTAATACTGGGGGACGTCTATGGCCGCCCCGGACGAAAAATTTTAAAAGACCAACTGGCCACAATCATTGCCGAACAAGACATTGATTTTACGGTTGTTAATGGCGAAAATGCCTCCGGGGGTAATGGTCTCTCGACTAAAAATGCCAAAGAATTGCTAAATTTGCCGATTGATGTCATCACCATGGGCAACCATGTCTGGCAGCAAAAAGAGCTACTTGAAACCATTGCCGACTTTCCGCAGATTATCCGGCCCCTGAATTATCCCGACCCCTGTCCAGGCAAAGGCTATGATTTTTTTAACTGCACCCTAAAAGATGGCCGTACCAAACGAATTGCGGTGGTGAATCTGTCCGGCCAGATTTTTATGCCCAACTTAAACTGCCCTTTTAATATGATGGCACCACTCCGAGAGTCCTTAAAAGCCGCCGATCTGGTGTTGGTTGATTTTCATGCCGAAGCCACCTCGGAAAAAATTGCCTTCGGGTATTTTATGGATGGTTACGCCACTGCCGTTTATGGCACCCACACCCATGTCCAGACAGCCGACGAACGGATTTTAACTGGCGGTACGGCCTATATTACCGACATCGGGATGACCGGACCACTTGATGGCGTGATTGGGGTGGATTCCCAGATCATTCTTGATACCATGCTAACAAAACGGCCCAGCCGTTTTGTGACAGCCACTGGTTCTGTTCAGATCAATGGGATTATTTTGACCATCGATGAACTTGAAAACAAAGTGACGCACATCACTCGATTATATCAAACCTACGAAACCGACCAGTAAGCGGCGGTTTTAAATGGAAAATTAAAAGCTTCGAACAATGAGTGCTTTGGGTGCAGTTTCCACAAACAATTTTGTAACGTGTAGGCGAACAGTTCAGAGAACTGTCCGCCGTACAGTGTAAAAATTGTTTCGTGCGAAACTGGACGCAAAGCTCACGGATTTAAATATGAAAGGAATAAATTATGAAAGCATACTATGAAAACCCCCTGATTGAGCGGTATTCCTCAAAGGAGATGCTCCATATCTTCTCAGCGGACAATAAATTTCAAAGCTGGCGGAAGCTGTGGGTGGCTCTGGCCGAAGCCGAGCAGGAACTGGGACTTAACATCAGCGACACCCAGATTGCCGAACTGAAAGCCAACATCACCAACATCGATTATGAACTGGCAGCCCAAAAAGAAAAAGAACTGCGCCACGACGTCATGGCCCATGTTCATACCTATGGGGCCCAATGTCCGACAGCCAAGGGGATTATCCATCTGGGGGCTACCAGTGCCTATGTCGGAGACAATACCGATGTGATTGTTTACAGCCAGGGTCTGGTCCATGTCCGTAAGCAGGTCCTTAATCTGATCAACCACCTGTCCCGCTTTGCCGCCCAGTATAAAGAGTTGCCGACTCTCGGCTTTACCCATTTTCAGCCAGCCCAACTGACCACCATCGGTAAGCGGGCCTGTTTATGGATTCAGGATCTGCTGATGGATCTGGCGGATCTTGATCATCTGCTTAGCAATGTTAAGCTGTTGGGGGTTAAAGGTACCACCGGCACCCAGGCCAGTTTTATGGAACTGTTTGACAATGATCACGACAAGGTTAAAAAACTGGATACCCTGGTGGCCCAAAAAATGGGCTTTAAAAAATCATTTGCGGTCAGCGGGCAAACCTATTCCCGTAAATTTGATGCCCAGGTGCTTGGTGTCCTCAGCGGCATCGCCCAGACCCTGACCAAATTTGCCACCGACATCCGCCTGCTGCAGAATTTGAAAGAAGTTGAGGAACCCTTTGAAAAAAGCCAGATTGGCTCGTCGGCGATGGCCTACAAACGCAACCCGATGCGGTCCGAGCGGATCTGTTCGCTGGCCCGTTATATCATCGTCAATGCCCTGAACCCGGCCCTGACGGCTTCGGCCCAATGGTTTGAGCGAACCTTGGATGATTCGGCCAACAAGCGGATCTCAATTCCCGAAGGCTTTCTGGCTACCGATGCCATTCTGATGATTGCCATGAATGTTTCGGAAAACTTGGTGGTATACCCCAAGGTGGTGCGCCAGCATATCGATGCCGAGCTGCCCTTTATGGTCACCGAGAACATTATTATGGAAGGGGTCAAGCGGGGTGGTGATCGTCAGGATCTCCACGAAAAAATCCGGGTGTTGTCGATGGAAGCTGGCCATACTGTGAAGGTGGAAGGGAAACCCAATGACCTGATTGAACGAATCCTTAAAGATCCTGCCTTCAACTTAAAAACCGAGGATGTCGATGCCTTAATGGACCCCAGCCTCTATGTTGGTCGGGCGCCCCAACAGGTCGATGATTTTATCAGCGAAGAAGTGGCTCCGGTGCTTGAGGCCAATCAGGATCTGCTCACTCTCAGCAAGATTGATTTAAAAGTATAGAATAAAAAGTTTATAAAGATATTGACAAACACATCAGCAGCACTTATAATATAGTAGTTGCTGTTGTAGGGGTATAGCTCAGTTGGTAGAGCAGTGGTCTCCAAAACCACGTGCCGAGGGTTCAAATCCTTCTGCCCCTGCCAAAAATAAAGGATAAACTTCGATTCGATGAATCGGAGTTTTTTTTTATCTCAAAAATTGCGGCGGCTTTTGGGGTAGGAAACGATTCGGTTTAAAATTCCGAAATTATTTAATAATGAAAGAATTAAATACAAACTTTCAAATTTATAATAATTTTCCCATCATTTACGGAAAATAAAAGACTAAAAAGATATTGTATAAGAATGTCTTTCAAAAAAGCATAAAAAAATAATAAATTAACTTTATCTCATTGAGCATTTAAGGTATAATAAGCTAACATTAAGTTGGGCGATTGCGAAATGCATAAACGGCCTGTCAGGCCCCGCAATTTTGTAATGGCAAAAAATAAGAAAGATAGAGGAGATTGATGATGAATCGTGTGTTTTCGGAAATTACCCCTGAAATTATAGAGTATAGTGAATTATGCGTAAAAAATAGCACCATTGAGCCAGAGTTATATAAAAAATTCAAGGTCAACCGGGGCCTCCGGGATTTAGACGGTAACGGGGTCTTGACCGGACTGACCGAAATCTCGGAAATCCAGGCTTATATCTTTGAAGACGGCAAAAAAATCGGAACCGAAGGAAAACTCTTCTATCGGGGTGTCGACGTTGAAGCCATGGTTGACGGCTTTGTCAAAGAAAAACGGTTCGGTTTTGAAGAAGTGGTTTATCTGCTGCTGTTTGGCAGTCAACCCAATTCAGACGAGCTGGAACGCTTTACCACCGTGCTGGGAAACTATCGCAGCCTGCCCACCAGCTTTGTGCGGGATATTATTATGAAGGCCCCCAGCTCTGATATGATGAACACTCTGGCCCGTAGTGTTCTGACCCTGTTTTCCTATGATGACAAAGCCAGCGATGTCTCGATTCCCAATGTACTGCGGCAATCTCTGGAGTTAATCGCTCTGTTTCCGCTGTTGGCAGTCTATGGT
Organism: Acetobacterium wieringae; assembly: GCF_023700225.1. Classification (NCBI taxonomy): domain Bacteria; kingdom Bacillati; phylum Bacillota; class Clostridia; order Eubacteriales; family Eubacteriaceae; genus Acetobacterium; species Acetobacterium wieringae. The sequence goes on along the minus strand of NZ_CP097897.1, from coordinate 1,786,175 downwards.
TACCAGACCTATAAACATTATCACGATGACCAGAGTCTGTTTATTCACCAACCGCAACCGCATCTGTCAACGGCCGAAAATATTCTCTACATTTTACGGCCGGACAGCCGGTATACTGAGCTGGAAGCCCGGATTCTGGATATCGCCCTGGTGCTTCATGCCGAACACGGTGGCGGTAACAACTCGACCTTTACCACCCATGTGGTGTCGTCTTCGGGCACTGACACCTACTCAGTCATTGCGGCGTCACTGGGTTCGTTAAAAGGCCCCAAACATGGTGGTGCAAATATTAAAGTGGTGGAAATGTTTGAAGACATGAAAAAAACTCTGGATGATTGGACCGATGAAAAACAGGTGCGCCAGTATCTGGTGGATCTGCTTAATAAACGGGCCTTCGACAATGCTGGATTGATCTACGGGATGGGTCACGCCATCTATTCGGTATCGGATCCCCGGGCCAATGTCTTTAAAGGGTTTGTCAAAAGCCTCTCTGAAGAAAAGGGCCTCCACGATGAGTTTGAACTGTATTCGATGGTGGAACGACTGGCGCCGGAAGTCATCGGTGAAGAACGTAAAATCTACAAGGGTGTCAGTGCCAATGTCGACTTTTACAGCGGCTTTGTTTACAGCATGCTGGGCCTGCCTCTGGAACTGTTTACGCCGATTTTTGCGATTGCCCGAATTGCTGGTTGGAGTGCTCACCGTTTGGAAGAGCTGATCAATGCCGGAAAGATTATCCGTCCGGCCTACATGCACGTCAGCGAACGCCGGGATTACGAACCACTGAATAAGCGCCAATAATTTCCTTTAACATGGGGCGCATAAGGCAAAAATATCCCCGAAATTTAATCGTCTTTCTGATCGCTTCTGTGCTAGAATAGATCAGGAAGACTTTTTTTATGTGACCCTGTCGCAACCCGGAACCTGCCTGTTTTTACATGCAAGATCTTTGTTTTGGCAACGGGGTAATTGTAACAAAATTGTGTCTTTATTATGGGTTTAAATTAGTGTATAATATTACAGATGAATTAAATGAGGTTAAGATGTACAATACTTTTGAAGAGATTGGTCAGGCGGTTCAGAGTGGCCCCAAAGGTACCCTGGTGGTGGCAGCGGCGGCTGAAAGTGAGCTGCTGCGGGCTCTATCAGCCGCCAACGGATTGTATCTGGAGCACATCATTCTGGTTGGCAGTCGCAGCCGGATTGAGGCCATCAGCAGTGCCCAAAAAATTGATCTAAGCAGGATGACAATTATTGATTGTGACGATCTGGCCACGGCCTGTGAACAGGCCGTGGCTCTGGTTCGTCAGGGCCAGGCTGATTTTATTATGAAAGGCCTGGTCGATACCTCTATCTTTTTAAAAGCCGTCATCCATAAGACCAACGGCCTGTTGATTGGCCGCCTGCTTAGCAGCATTATGATGGTTCGGATGGCCAGCTATCACAAATTTCTGATCCTGTCCGATGGTGGGATGATCATCGATCCGGATCTGGAAAAGAAAAAAGGAGTTATCAGTAATGCCGTGGATTTTTCACGCTTGCTGGGACTTAACCCGATTAAAGTCGGCTGCCTGGCGGCCAAGGAAAAGGTCAATCCCAAAATGCCAGCGACGGTGGATGGGGCAGCCCTGAAGCAACTGGGCGAGGCCAATTATTTCGGCCAGGATGTGCTGGTGGAGGGCCCGATTGCCATGGATCTGCTGATCTCTAAAACAGCGGCCCGGATTAAGGGCTATGAATCGGCGGTAGCTGGTGATGTTGACGTCATTGTCATGCCCAACATTGAAACCGGTAACGCCGTCATGAAGGTCATGACCCATCTGGGTCAGGCACAATTGGGTGGGATTGTGATGGGAGCCTGTGTTCCGATTATTTTGACCTCCCGATCCGATTCGTTTGAAAACAAATTAAATTCAATCATTCTCGGGGCTTTTTTGGCCCAGCGAATGGATAATTGTCACCAATTACGAGAGGAGCATTAAATGAAGCTATTACTGACAGGAAATGAAGCCATCGCCCGAGGGGCCTGGGAGGCGGGGGTCAAGTTTGCCACTGCCTATCCAGGAACACCCAGTACTGAAATTCTAGAAAACGTCGCTACCTATCCGGAGATTGTCTCGGAGTGGGCACCCAATGAAAAGGTGGCCCTGGAAGCGGCTGCCGGTGCGGCCATCGGCGGCGTCCGCAGCCTCTGTGCCATGAAACACGTCGGCGTCAATGTCGCCACCGATCCACTCTTTACTCTGGCATATCTGGGAGTTAACGCCGGAGCTGTGCTGGTTACCGCTGATGAACCGGGGATGCATTCGTCCCAGAACGAACAGGACAACCGCAACTATGCCCGTCATGCCAAGGTCTGCATGTTTGAACCTTCCGACAGCCAGGAAGCCAAGGATATGATTAAGGAAGCCTACGCCATCAGCGAAGACTACGACTTGCCGGTGCTGTTCCGGATGACCACCCGGGTCTGTCACTCCAAATCAATTGTTTCCTGCAGTGACCGGCTTGAAGTAGCCGATAAACCCTACGAAAAAGATATCCGCAAATACTGTCCGCTACCGGCTTTTGCTCGGGGCATGCAGGTTAAACTGGCCGATAATTTTGCCCGCCTGGAAGAGTATTCCAACACCACGCCCTTTAATTACATTGAAGATAATGGGGCAGAGATTGGCATTATCGGTTCAGGCGTGGCCTACCGCTATGCCAAGGAAGTCTTTGGCAACACCGTTTCCTATTTAAAGATCGGCTTTAGCTATCCGCTGCCGATGAAAAAAATTGCTGACTTTGCCAAGGGCAAGAAAACCGTCTATATTTTCGAAGAAAATGATCCGATTATGGAAACAGAAATTAAAGCCGCCCGAATTAATTGTGTCGGCAAGGAAAAACTGCCAACCATGGGTGAGCTGACCCCGGATCGGATTCGTCAGGCGCTGCTGGATGAAACAGCCCAGGTGATTAATCCCAATCCTGAGATGGTACTACCCCGACCGCCAGCCCTCTGTGCCGGATGTCCCCACCGCGGCGTTTTCTACGAGCTGGGTCGCCGCAAGGATCTGATGATCTTTAGTGACATCGGCTGTTATTCGTTGGGGTTAATGCCACCCTATAATGCCACCGATGCGATGATCTGCATGGGGGCCAGTATCAGTGGTGGACATGGCGTCCAGAAAGCCTTTGACATCAAGGGCGATCACTCCAAAAAAGTGGTTTCGATTCTTGGCGACTCGACCTTTTTCCACTCCGGCATCACCAGTCTGATGGATGTGACCTATAACAAAAGCAATACCTTAACAATTATTCTCGATAACCGCATTACCGGGATGACCGGCCATCAGCAGAATCCTGGCACCGGCTATGACTTAAAAGGTGATGACGCCCCAATCATTGACATTGAGGCGATGGTCAAAGCCTGCGGGGTTAAAAACCTGATTTCAGTCGATCCCAATAATCTGAAGATTGTGCAGGAAGCCATTGAATGGGGTCTCAATGTTGATGGCCCGGCAGTCATTATTACCCGTTGGCCCTGTGTACTTAAAAAATTCTCGACCCAGGATCAGACCGAATTCCCCACCGCTTTTAAAATGGTGGCCGCTGTTAACCTTGATACCTGTATCGGCTGCAAAAAATGCCTGAAGTCCGGCTGTCCGGCCCTGGCTTTTGACTTGGCCAATAAAAAATCCGGCATTCTTAAAGAAACCTGTGTTGGCTGTGGAGTTTGTGCCCAGATCTGTCCCAAACAGGCCATTACTGTGGAGGTAAGATAATGGAGACTAAAAATATTGTACTCGTTGGCGTCGGTGGTCAGGGCACCATTCTGGCAGCCAAATTGCTGACCACCGGCTTAATGGCCGCTGGTTATGATGTCAAAATGAGCGAAATCCATGGGATGAGTCAGCGGGGCGGATCAGTTTCGTCGTTGGTACGTTACGGTGATGATGTCCAGTCGCCGGTGATTGAAATCGGCTCGGCAGATATTGTTGTGGCCTTTGAAAAGATGGAGGGACTGCGATCTCTGGAATACCTCAAACCGACCGGCAAAATGATTGTCAACGACACCGAAATCTTCCCGCTGTCAGTAATCATCGGAGCCACCACCTATCCGGAAAATATTCTGGATGAAATAAAGAGCAAGGTCAACCTGCGGGTGATGGCCGCCACCAAAATGGCCGAAGAACTGGGGAACCCCAAGGTCATGAACGTGATTCTCTTGGGTTCGATTATTAAATCGATGGGCCTCACCGACATTGATTGGGAAGCGATCATTGCCGAGAACGTCAAACCGCAGTTTAAGGAATTAAATGTCAAAGCCCTCCAAGCCGGAATGGACGCTGTCTGACCATGAAAAAGGACGATTCAAATTTTAAATTTTTTCAGCATACCGCCTGTGAGTACTTTCCCTGCCATCCGGTTGATTGCTTAGACGATTTTAATTGTCTGTTCTGTTATTGTCCGCTCTATGCCCTGGCAGAAAATTGCGGTGGCAGTTTTACCTACACGAAAAAGGGTATAAAAAATTGTAGTGCCTGCAATTTTCCTCATCAGCGGGAAAATTTTGACACAGTGCTCGAAAAGCTGGGAACGCTCATTGAACAACTCAGAACAACTAAAATTAATCAGTTAAAGGAGTAGTGATATGTCGATTATTATTGGAATTGTTTTTGTTGTGGCGGCTTATTTAATTGGAAACTTGAATTTTGCCTATATTCTGGTAAAATTTCTTAAAAATGAAGATGTCCGCAACTACGGCAGCGGCAATGCTGGCACCACCAACGTACTCCGGGTCATGGGGAAAAACGTCGCCATTCCGGTGTTTCTACTGGACGCCTTAAAGGGCACTCTGGTGGTTCTGGTCGGTCGCTATGCCCTGAATGTTGATGAGGTGTTTCTGGTTTTAGGCGGCATCGCTGTTGTGGCTGGCCATAACTGGCCCGTCTTTCTGCAGTTTCGGGGCGGTAAGGGTACTGCCACTTCGCTGGGGGTATTTCTGGTCTATGACTGGGAAGTCGCCGTCATTGCCATTATGATCGGTCTGATTGTGCTGGCCATCTGGAAAATGGTATCCCTGACCTCAATGGTGGGGATGACCATGCTGCCAATTTTCACCCTTCTCTTTGGTCGCTCGGTGGCCGAAATTGTTTTCGCCTTTGTGCTCTGCCTCTTTAGTATCTATCAGCACCGCAAAAACATCGGCCGGATCATCCAGGGCAAAGAAAGCAAGCTGGGTCAAAAAGTTAAGATGAAAAATTAAAACACCTAAGGCTCAAGCATGGGCTTAAAAAAGCTAACCCAGTACCGACAATTGTTAGATCATGTTGTTCGCATCGGAGCGGACACGGCGTAGCCTGCGTGGTAGCAACGAGCCAATCACAAGCTTGCTTGTAGTTGGCGACTGCCCGCGACTAATAAGAAATTATATTTCTTATTAGTGTCCGATTCCGCAGCGAACAACAGATTAACAATTGGTCGGTACGGGAGTTTATCAACTTCAAGGCTCAAGCATGAGCCTTTTTATTTGCGCCCGGCCAGGCGGGTAAATTATCGGCGAAAAACATAAAAATACATTGTCGGACACTATATATATGTTTATAATTAGAGATGCATCGCAAGATAGTGTATTTATTACCAGGAGGACAAAGAAATTGAATCAAATAAATCAGCTGTTTACGCGGGTCTTTACCAAAGAACTGGAAGATTCCGATAAAACCGTCTACGATCTGTTTTCGTGGCAAACCGTTGACGTGATCTTAAAAAACTATCAGACCGGGGAAATTATTTATGAAATGACCGATCTGGAATTCCCCGAGCATTACTCGCAAAATGCCTGTAACATTATTGCCACCAAATATTTCCGCCGCAAAGGGGTGCCCAATGGCTATGGCTACGAGCACAGCATGCGGGAAATTGCCGACCGGCTGGTCGGCTTCTGGACCGACGCCATCCGGGCAGAAGGCCTGATTGATAATGATGAGCAGTGGCAGATCTATTATGACGAGCTGGTCTATGCCTTCCTGATGCAGATGTGGGCCCCCAACTCTCCGCAATGGTTTAACACGGGTCTCAAACGCAGCTATGACATTGCCGGTTCCAAGGATGATCTTTATTATTATGATGAAGAAAGCGGCCAAGTGCTGGAATCAGTAGACCGCTACAGCCGCACCCAGGCCAGCGCCTGTTTTATCCTCTCAATTCAGGATCGGCTGCTGGGCGACCATTCCATTTCCGAGCATTATGTCAGTGAAACCAAGCTGTTTAAGGGCGGCTCCGGCGTAGGTACCAATTTCTCCAACCTGCGGGCAGCCAATGAAGGCCTGACCAGCGGCGGCCAGTCTTCGGGGATGATGAGTTTCCTGCAGGGTCTGGATCGCAATGCCGGGGCCATTAAATCCGGGGGTACCACCCGCCGGGCGGCCAAGATGGTGATTGTCGATATTGACCATCCCGAAATAGATACCTTTATCAACTGGAAAGTCAAGGAAGAAGCAAAAGTCCGGGCCCTGGGTAAAATGGGCTATGATATTTCAATGGATGGCGAGGCCTACCAGACCGTCAGCGGCCAGAACAGCAACAACTCGGTGCGGCTCAATGCCGAATTCATGCAGGCGGTCTTAAACTTAAAAAGTGAGCCCGATCATAAAATGAAACTCCGGGGTCGGGTCGATGACCGGGTGGACCGGGAGGTACCGGTTAAGGAATTATGGCAGCATCTTAATCAGGCTGCCTGGGAATGTGCCGATCCGGGGATTCAGTTTGACGATATTTTCAATGCCTGGCATACCTGTCCGGGTGGTGAAGATGGTGACCTGACGGCTAAAATAAACCGCATCAATGCCACCAATCCCTGTTCGGAGTATGCTTTCTTAGATGATACGGCCTGTAATCTGGCGTCCATCAATGTCTATAAATTTTACAATCCCGAAGACAACAGTTTTGAGATCGAGCCCTTTATTCATCTAGTCGGGCTGATTCAATGTGCCCTGGAAGGCTCCATCTATCATGGCCAGTTTCCGACCCCGGATGTGGCCCGCAAATCCTATCTGTTTCGGACCACCGGTCTGGGCATTGCCAACGCCGCCTCCCTGCTGCTGGCACTGGGCTATCCCTATGACTCAGCCGAAAGCCGTAACCTGATCGCCGGGATAACCGGGATCATGACCGGAACCTCCTACCATGTGTCGGCGCTGATGGCCAGTAAAATTGGCGCCTTCCCCAAATATGAAATCAACAAACCCTATATGGGGCGGGTCATCCGCAACCACAGCCGAGTGGCTGGCGCCCGAACCGATGACTATGAAGAACTGCACTATGAACCGATTAAAATAAACCACAAGCTGCTTCAGAAAATGGGTTTTAAGGAAATCAGCAACCAGCTCAAAAACGCCTGGAAGCTGGCGGAGGAAGTCGGGACGACCTATGGCTACCGTAACGCCCAGGTATCGGTGATTGCCCCCACCGGGACGATCTCCTTTGCGATGGATTGCGGTGCCACCTCGGTGGAACCCTTTTATAACCATGTCGTCTTTAAAAAATTAATCGGCGGCTACTCCATGGAAATTGTCAATCCGGTGCTGGAGCAGGCACTTTACAACCTCGGTTACAGCGAAAAGGAAGTGGGGGATATTCTCACCTATATCCTGGAAAAAGATGTCAAGGGCTATTTTCTCCATGAGGGGGTGACCGGTGCGCCCCATCTTAAGCCAGAGCATCTGCCGATTTTTGACACCGCCAATACCATTTCCCCAATGGGTCACGTGTTGATGGTGTCGGCCATTACCCCGATGATCAGCGGCTCGGTGTCAAAAACCGTCAACCTGCCTCATGATGCCACCGTGGCCGATGTCGAAAACATCCATCTGCTGGCCTATCGCACCGGCACCAAGGCGATTGCCATTTACCGGGATGCCTGTAAAGCCTCCCAGCCGCTGAGCTCTGGCATGGCCGAGGATATCGATCGTAGTGTCGATGACTACAGCTATGCCGAGCTCCTGGCCCTGGTCAAGGAAGGCAACAGTAAGGCCTTAAACCGGGTTCGCCCGGAAGGGATGCGGCTCAGTCGTACCCATGCTGCCAAAATTGGCGACATAGAGCTCTATATCACCATTGGCTTTTATGAAGACGGCGGCATCGCCGAGATCTTTGTCTCTACCGATAAAGAGGGAACCGTGGTTAAGGGGCTGTTGGCCTCCCTGTCCAAGTCGATCTCCAACATGCTGCAGTACCATATCCCGCCGGATCAGATCTCCAAGATGCTGCGGGGCCAGAAATATGAGCCCTCGGGCTTTGTCTCCCGGCACCCCTATATCAAGTTTGCCTCGTCGATTTCGGATCTGATCAGTAAGGTCATCGACATTGAGCACGGCGATTTTTCCAATTGTCAGGTCAAGCCCAAAAACTTTACCCTGATGAACAAGCAAAACCTGGTTCGCAGCGTCAGCACCGGTGAAGCCACACCCGACTATAACAAGGATGGCGGTGGGGAAGTACTCTATGGCGAAACCTGCAGCCACTGCGGCAGTGACCGGATGATGCAAAACGGCACCTGCAAGCTCTGTCTTGATTGTGGCACTACCACCGGCTGCAGCTAAAAAAGCGTTGCGGTTTTCGCATTGTTTGATATAATAATTAACTAGGAACAAACTAGGAGATTAAGATGCGAGAAAAGATAAAAAACGCCACCACCATTGTAGTAAAAATGGGGACCACCTCGGTGACCCACCAAAATGGCACCCTGGATCTGCGAAAGCTGGAGATCCTGGCCCGGGTGCTGACGGATCTGGAAAACAGCGGAAAAAAAATGGTGCTGGTTTCCTCCGGTGCCATTGGCGCCGGGATGAACCGGATGAAGCTGACCGAACGGCCCAAAACCCTGAAAGAAAAACAGGCCGCTGCGTCGGTGGGCCAGGGGCTTCTGATGCGGGTTTACCACAAATTTTTTGATGAATACCATCAGACCGTCGGCCAGATTCTTCTGACCAAGGACGTCTTTAAACACGCCATTAAGCGCAACAACGCCATGAACACCTTCCAGGCCCTGATTGCCGGGGGGATCATCCCGATTGTCAATGAAAATGACTGCATTGCCACCGATGAGATTCAGGAGGAATGCTTTGGCGACAATGATATCCTCTCGGCGATGACTGCCGACCTGGTCGATGCCGATCTTTTAATCATCCTTTCGGATGTGGATGGTCTCTACGATGACAACCCCGCTGTTAATAAAGACGCCCGGCTGATCCAGACGGTGGAGAAAATTGATAACGAGCTGATGAAAAGTGCCGGCAACACTGCTTCCTGTCTTGGCACCGGCGGCATGATCACCAAGCTTGGCGCCGCCAAATACGCCACCGACTGCGGCATTGATATGATTATCGCTTCCGGGGAAGACGTCAAGGTGCTCTATAAGATTCTTGACGGCGAAGAAATCGGAACGATTTTTTTAAGTGATTCACAACAGAAGGATTAAATTAAATATACGGAGGTTTCTTATGTTAAAGAAAATATTAGTGGGATTTTCGGCTGTCATGGCCGGAATGTTAATGGTTTTTGGTGGCATCTATGTGGTTGAAAAACGCAAAGAAGAAGCCATGGGCGGCAAACTGATGCGGGTTAATTACAAGTTTACCAAAGAATTCGAAGACTAAGGCCCGCCATGTCAAAGGTATTTATTTTTACAGCGTCAACCGGTGCCGGTCATAATCTGGCCGCCCAGTCCTTAAAGGAATCTCTGGATGAAGCCGGCTATCAAACCGAAGTTTATGATGCCTTTAAAGAAACCAACGTCACCCTGGACCGCCTGATTACCAAAGGCTATCAGCAGATGGTGGTGAATGTACCCAAGCTCTACGAGCAGATGTACAATCAGTTTAACAACATGAACCGCTTTCAGCAGGGTATTTTTCAGGTGCTGACCCGGGTGATGAACCCCGATATCGTGCCCCTGATCAAGTCCGGTCACCCCGATCTGATCATCACCACCCATCCCTTTGTGACCAACGTGCTCGGTACCCTGAAAGAGCACCATGCCTTTGATGTCCCGGTGCTGTCGATTGTCACTGACTATAAAATTCATACCCTTTATCTTAAAAAAATGATTGACGCCTATATTGTCGGCAGTGAGTACACCAAAGAGACCATGGTCGAAAAAGGGGTAGCCGCTGACATTATCTATCCCTACGGGATTCCCATCCGCCAGACTTTTTTACAAAACAACCATCTGCAGCGTCAGGAACTGGTTGATGTGGCCGGGACAATCCTGCTGATGGGCGGCAGTCTGGGCAGTAAACAGATGGAAAAAGCCTTTACCTCGCTGATGAAGGTTAAGGAAAAAATCCGCATTATTGTGGTCTGCGGCAATAACAGCAAAATCGAAAAAGAAATCAGGGCCCATTATGCCCGGGAAAAAACCGACGATAAGCTTGTCGAGATCCACGGTTTTGTCAATAACGTCTCCGAACTGATGGATCAGTCTGATGCTATCATAACCAAGCCCGGGGGCCTGACCACCACCGAAGCGATAGTTAAAAACATTCCCATGATCATACCCTTTTACTATCCCGGCCAGGAAGAAGAAAACGCTGATTACCTGGTGGATGGGGGAATGGCCATCAAAGTGGACAAGATCAAAGATTTAACCTCAATGGTTGATTTTTTGTTTGAAAATAAATACATCATCAAACGTATGTCAGAGAATATGTCCGAGGAGGCCCAGAAACGCTCGATGACCAAAACCATCGAACTGTGTCACCGTCTGATTGCCGGTTATATCGAGAAAAAAGCCTTACCAGAACCCCAACCGGCCCTCTTTGACCCCTACAAAATTAAGGAAATAAAAGACCAATAGTTGGCAAGTGCGAAAACAGCGAAACTCACAAAACCTTGGCAATTGCCTAACGACCAATAAGAATAGCAGGTGCATATATGAAGAAAGAAATGTCAAAAACCTATGATCCCAAAGAAGTAGAAGATAAAACCTATGCCAGTTGGCAGCAAAAGGGTTATTTTAAACCGGAAGTCAATCCCAATGGCAAACCCTTTACGATTGTGATGCCGCCCCCCAATATCACCGGTCAGCTGCACATGGGCCACGCCTTTGACGGTACCCTCCAGGATGTCCTGACCCGTTACAAACGGATGAATGGCTACGCCGCCCTGTGGCTGCCGGGAACCGACCATGCCTCGATTGCCACCGAGGTTAAAGTGGTTGATAAACTGCGGGAAGAAGAAGGTAAAACCAAGCAGGAGATTGGCCGGGAAGCCTATCTGGAACGAGCATGGGACTGGGCCTTAACCTATAAAACCCGGATTACTGATCAGCTCAAAAAGCTGGGTGCCTCCTGTGACTGGAGCCGGGAACGCTTTACCATGGACGAAGGCTGTAGCCAGGCCGTTAACGAAGCCTTTGTCAATCTGTATGAAAAAGGCCTGATCTATAAGGGCAGCCGGATTATCAACTGGTGTACCACCTGTAAAACGGCCCTGTCTGAAGCCGAAGTGGAATACGCCGAACACCAGGGCAATCTCTGGCACATCCGTTACCCGCTGACCGATGGCGACGGCTATCTGGTGGTGGCCACCACCCGGCCGGAAACCATGCTGGGGGACAGCGGTGTGGCCGTTCACCCTGAGGACGAGCGTTACCAGCACTTAATCGGCAAAACCGTGATGCTGCCCCTGCTTGATAAAGAAATTATTATTGTTGCTGATGACTATGTCGATATGAGCTTTGGTACCGGGGTGGTTAAAATGACGCCAGCCCACGATCCCAATGACTACGAGGTCGGCCTGCGCCACAATCTGGAACAGATTCGGGTACTCAATGATGACGGTACAATGAATGAACTGGCTGGAATATATGCCGGCATGGATCGCTACGACTGTCGTAAAGCCGTGGTCAAAGATCTGGAAGCGCTGGGGCTGCTCGAAAAAATCGACGAGCATCAGCATAACGTCGGCGAATGCTACCGCTGCTCCACCACCGTGGAAACCATGACCTCGGAACAATGGTTTGTTAAAATGGAACCACTGGCTGGCCCGGCCCTGGATGCCGTGCGTCAGCACAAAACTGATTTTATCCCCGACCGTTTCAGCAAAATTTATTACAATTGGTTGGAAAACATCCGGGACTGGTGTATTTCACGGCAATTGTGGTGGGGACATCGAATTCCGGCCTATTATTGCAACGATTGTGGGGAGATGGTGGTTGCCAAGACGGCTCCTGACCATTGTCCTAAATGCGGCAGCACCCACCTCACCCAGGATGAAGATGTTCTGGATACCTGGTTCAGTTCGGGCCTGTGGCCGTTCTCAACCCTGGGCTGGCCGGAAAACAGCGAGGACTTGAAGAAATTCTATCCCACCTCGGTGCTGGTTACCGGTTATGATATTATCTTCTTCTGGGTTGCCCGGATGATTTTTATGGGCCTCTTCGAAATGGGCGAAACCCCCTTTAAAGATGTCTATATCCACGGTCTGGTGCGGGATTCTCAGGGACGTAAAATGAGTAAATCCCTGGGTAACGGTATTGATCCCTTGGAACTGATCGAAACCTACAGCGCCGATGCCCTGCGCTTTACCATTATCACCGGTAATTCCGCTGGTAACGATATCCGCTGGCAGGATGAAAAAGTGGAGTCCAGCCGGAATTTCTTAAACAAGATCTGGAACGCCGCCCGCTTTGTGCTGATGAATCTGGATGACGATATCATGGACAAAAAAGAAACGGCCATCGCTCATCTGGAAAACACCGACAAATGGATTCTGTCCCGGATGAATACCATCGTGGCCGAAGTCAACCACAACATGACCAAGTACGAACTGGGGATTGCCGCTTCCAAGATCTATGATTTTGCCTGGAGCGAATACTGCGACTGGTATATCGAGCTGGTAAAACCACGGCTCTACGGCGAGGAAGAAACAACCAAGGTCGCCGCCCAGTATACCCTGCGGGTGGTACTGGACACCATTTTGCGACTGCTCCATCCCTTTACCCCGTTTATCACCGAAGAAATCAACGGCTATCTGCCGGGCAGTACCGGCGATATCATGGTGGCTCAGTGGCCGCACTTTGATGACACGCTGGTCTTTCCGGAGGATGAAAAACAGGTCGAGTTCCTGATGGAAGCGATCCGCAGCATCCGGAATATCCGCGCTGAAATGGATGTGCCCAATTCCAAGAAGACCCAGTTATTCCTGATTTGCGATAATCCCGAGCACTTGACATTGATGGCCGACTCCCTGCACTATTTCCAGAAGCTGGCCTCAGTCTCGACGATTCTGCCAATTACCAAAGCCGACATTAAGGAAAACTATGTCTCGGCCGTGGTGGAGGATTTAGAAATTTATATCAACCTCGACGAGCTGGTCGACAAGGAAAAAGAAATTGCCCGACTGGAAGCCGAGAAAAAGAAGCTCCAGCAGGAAATTGACCGGGTCACCCAGAAACTGGCCAACAAAGGCTTTACCGATAAAGCCCCGGAAAAGGTGGTTGAAGCTGAACGGGAGAAACAGAAAAAATTCCAGGAAACCATGGAAAAGGTGCAGGAACGATTGGATTATTTTAAGAAATAAGTGACCCCCGCACTGATAATCCTATCAGTGGGATCACAGCTTATATTTATTAAAAGGCATGCAAAGCTGATATTAATACCCAGCTTCTGGATCACCCTGGTTGTTTAATGGCCGGGGTGATTTTTTATTTTATAAGTTTGTGTGAAACACCGGTGGATATGTTTTTATTGTTAATCTAAAGATATTCCGGTATAATATCTTTAGATTAACAAAGGAGGACGATCACATGCCCTATATCAAATCCAGTACGGATCTAAGAAATTGTTACAACGAAATCTCTAAATTCTGTCACGAACATGAAGAACCTGTCTTCATCACTAAGAATGGTCAGGGAGATCTGGCTGTCATGAGCATTGAAGCATACGAAATGTTAAACGGCAAGCTTGAACTTTATCGTGCCCTTGACGAAAGTCGCACCGCCATCAAAGCCGGAAAAAAACGGCCATTGACTGATGTCATGAAAGACTTACGACAAGAGATAGCCGATGATAATTTATAACATTGAAATCTCAGAGCCGGCTGAAAACGACCTTCGTGATGTTATTCACTACATATCGTCACAATTGTCATCACCAATGACGGCCATAAACATGATGGATGTGATCGAAGCAGCCCTTCTTTTTTTATCCGAAATGCCACAGAAATGTCCGGCGGTTCGCGATGACCGGCTGGCTTCGATGGGGTATCGAAAACTGTTGATTAAAAATTATATTGCTTTCTTTACCATTGATGAGCAAGCTAAAGTCGTCAATGTCGAACGAATCCTTTATGCCCGTCGCGATTGGCTTCGCCTTTTGTAGACTACATTTTTTTCATGCTATATTTAACATCTTAGATCAGGAAACCATGAAAAAGGTGCAGGAACGGTTGGACTATTTTAAAAAATAATTGCCCCCCGCGCTGATAATCCTATCAGTGGGATCACAGCTTACTCAAAACCCGGAACACCCTGAAAGATTCAGGCGGTTCCGGGTTTTTTGGTCGTTGATCGACATTCTCAAAGATCAGCTGACCGGGGAGGCCATAGCGATTTTCCACTAGCCCTGGGGGAGCCGGTAGGCTTTGGCTAAAGCGCCTATCGCTTATGCGATCTACCTGCAGTTATAAATGCTTCTAAATAGCGTTAAATGATATATTTTGAAAAGACGAAAAAAGTAAGGAAAAAGTCACCCATCGAACCATTTATGTTGATCTTACTCGTGAAAATTTTTGTGATTTAATACCAAGATGCATATATTGATACAATGAGGCGAAATCATTATCTCAAAAACCCCCAATACGAAAGGGTTTCGAAGCTTTTCGAAAGGGTTGCGAAAGGGTTGCGAAAGGGTTAAACGGCTCTAATAAGGGATTCGAAAGGGTCGAAAGGGTTTTTTCCAAACTCAGCTATATAGAACACAAAAGAATAAAATATTTATATGGATTTTTTTAACCCTAAACCCTTTCGATCCTTTCGGAAAGACTAAAACAGGGTGATCGAAAGGAAACTAAAATATGGCTCATAAGGTATTTATGTAGCTTTCTAATAATTCTTATGGTTAGTTTTAAACCAGCGGTAAATAATCCGAATCAATGCCTGTGACCAGACCGATTTATTTGACTAGATTTTGACCGATCCCACATTTGGACGGATGGATGTGTTATTCTCAAATCAGGGCGATTGGGATGGCCGGAGGCTGATGGATTAAGTGAATTAAAAGAAGCAGCATTCCCTGGAAAGTGAAATTTGCGCTGGTCAGTGGCGGGGAAAAAGCGTATAATCAAATTATTGGTAAGAATATAAATTAAAATAATTCAATGACAATACAAAACGACTGTTCAAAGTTCAAAAGGTTCTTAGATTGTCGAAATCTATTTAGATGTCACGCGAAATTTGCATACTCTATAGTGAAAAGAAGTTCAAGAATTCTCTTCAATAAATAGAAAGTGATAAAAGGTGGAAAAATGGAAAGAGGTAATGTATTAGTTATTGGTAATCCAGAAGTGGGCATAAAAACATTAATTAGGGCTGTTTTTGGAGAAGAAAGCGTTGAAACAGGATGGGGTCCAATCGACGACATTGATGAACTGGATATCTATGAGAGTGAAATTATCCCCTTAAGAATCATTGATGCGGTTTGTTATAAACCATCATTTGTAATTGAACCACCCTTTATTAAGGAACAAAGAGTCATTAATTCAGTTAAAAAATGGTCAAATAGCCGTTATAAAGAAGGTCACAAAGATAATCAAATCAACCTGATTTGGCTATGCGTCGATGGCACCATGGGTAAGGAATTTACAGAAACTCTAAAAAACCTTTCACGATTGACACCAGCATGGGAGTCAGTACCTATTGTGGTTGTCATTACCAAATCCTATTCTGTTGGCGAAAGAGAAAAGAATATCGAAATGGCAAACAACGTATTTGCTGATCAAAAAAATCATCAAAGAATCTGCGTAAAATAATCCCGGTTGTCGCAGCCACATATAGCCTTAACGAAAGAGCTTTTGCACCCCCCGAAGGGATTTCTGAATTAATTGATGTGACCAATGAATTAATGCCTGAAGGAACTAGAGCCGCTGATAAGGCCGTATCCACATTGGTACTTAACCAGAAAAGAACGATGGCACATAGCCTTGTGGGTCTGTCGACGGCGGCAGCCGTTACTGTCTGTGCGGTACCGTTTTCACTTGCTGATGGGGTGCTTCTCATTCCGCTTGAGATCGCTGAAATAAAAGGCTTAGCAAAGATATATGGCATAAAAGATGACGAAAATTCCAAACAATTTTTTAATACAATTGTCGAAGTTGGTGCTGTGACCATTGCTGCTAAAGCAGCGATTGGGGCACTTAAACTTATACCTGGTATCAACTTGGCTACGAGTGTGATCAATGCCATCGTAGGAGGTGCTATCGTTGCTGCTATCGGTGAAGGCTCAATCTTTGTGTATGAAAAAATATACCTTGGTGAAAAAAGCGTGGCAGACATTGAATGGGTTAAAAACGTAATGGAAGCAACTTTGACATCACAATTCATGGAAAAAGTCACGTTAATTGTAGAAAAGATTACTAAGCTGGATAATCCTAAAGATATCGGGAAAATTCTTCCCGATATCTTAACCGATGTTTTTAGCCATTCGGATAGTAAAAACCCATCAACAAAGGAAAGCCTCTAAAAATTGACACTCTGCCGTTCACAATGGGCGGCAGAGTTTTCTCGAAGTGATTGTGAAATCAGATCAGTTTGGAATCCTGAAGAAACAATAGTACGGGTATTTTACAACTCTTATATAAATGTATAGCGTTTAGCTTAGCCGTAATAATGCGCTTATTGATTTAATTTTCAGCGCAATGAGTTTACATTTTAATATAGGTCGAAGTCAATTAAAATACGAAAAGGGAGAAAGTATGGTAAATTACAATTTAGAGCCAAATGAAGCGATTCTTATTCAGAGTACCAGTGTCCTTTGTGAAGGCGGCGGATTGATGACAGCTTATACTGATGAACTGATTCTGACCAATATAAATATTATCCATATCAGTAAGGGCATGTTTGGAAACACCAAAGGGGTAAAGAAATATCCGCTCAGTCAAGTGAAAATCGTCAATGGTCAAGCACAGGCTATTTTGGGAAAAAGCTCAAATGGTATGCCTGATCTTCAGATATATTTTGTCAATGGCCAGTTGGCTTTCCAGTTTCAAAGCTCAGGAAAGAAAGAAATTATTGATTTTGCCAATGGCATCAGTAAAGTCTTAACCGGGAATAAGTCTGAGCAAAGTTCAGTGGCAAATCCATTTGCGATCCCTGGTGCAGAAATGGTTGCAGAAACCTTTAAAGATACGATCAACGTTTTAAAAGGAAGCTTGGGAATCAAACCCAAAGACAAAGCTGCGGATAAATCGGTAAAGGTTACCAAAAAATGTATCGGTTGCATGGCACCTCTTACTGGCACCAAAGGTCAGAGCATTCGCTGTCAATATTGTGATACAGACCAAATTCTAGGATAAGAGAGGTTAATAACCATGGGCATTATAAAAGCATTTATTGATTCAGTAGGGGGCTCCTTTGCGGATCAATGGAAAGAACTCATCACTGCTGGACATTTTGATGAACATACCGTTGTCGCACCAGGAATCCTGAAAACAAATAACAACGGGCGTGGCGTTAATAGCCTTGGCTCAACAGATGTTATTTCAAACGGTTCGAAAATATTTATTCCTGAAAATACGGCAGCTTTCATTTTTAGCCAAGCCGGAATTGAGGGTATTATTACCACTCCTGGCGGCTATGAATATCGAGATGGTGAGGAAAGCCTATTTGACGGCAATGATCTGGAGACATCCATCTTCAAACAGACTGAAGACAGAATTGGCTTCGGTGGTATTTCCTCGATGGAAAAGAAAATAGCATTTGTTAATTTACGGGAAATTCGTGATATAAAATTTGGAACACGCGGTCCACAGGTTTATAATGATCTATTTTATGGTTGCGACCTCGAAATTTATGCGTATGGCAGCTTCTCAATTAAAATTGTTGAACCGAAGAAGTTTATCAAAAACTTTGTACCTGCTAATGTCAATAGCTATTCATTTGATAATCCTAAAGTTAGAGCGCAAGTTCTCTCAGAATTTTTACAATCATTTATTATCGCATTAAATTCTCTATCGACCAGCCATCGCATTTCCCAGTTACCGTCGCAGGCGGTTGAAATTTCTAAGCGAATATCTAATGATTCTTACAATGCTGGCACATGGAAAGAGCGCTTTGGTTTTGAACTTGTCAAGGTAGCGGTCGAAAATATCGAATTTTCACCAGAATCGCGACAGCTCATTAACCAGTTCTCAGCAAACAAAATGAATATGAGAGCCTATGAAGATGTTTCACAAAGAGCTTCCAATATTGCTGCACAGCAAAAGATTGCACAAGGTATTCAAAATAATGGTCTTGGAAACGGAGGTGGTATGCTTTTCGGTATGAATATGGCCCAGAATATTGGATCACAAGGCCAGCCAGCTGCAACACAAAGTTCTTCAATGTCTTTCGACGAACAGATCGAAACATTGAAAAAACTAAAAGACCTAGTTGATATGGGCGTTTTAACCCAGGCCGAGTTTGATGCGAAAAAGAAAGAAATTATGGGGCTGTAGAAAAACGTTATAAATCAGGATGATATGTGGTATTGCCCCTTGTCGCAAAGATAAAAAACTAATGAGAATTCTGGTCTTTTTGAATTAGATCCGGTTTCTGTAAAAGTGAAATCACGCTTTATGTATCACCTGCATCACCCCAGTTGCTTTCCAGGTGCCAGGCTCAACTTAACTTAGGAAAACTATGTCTCCGCGGTCGTGGAAGATCTGGAAATCTACATTAACCTGGACGAACTGGTCGACAAGGAAAAAGAAATTGCCCGACTGGAAGCCGATCTGGTCGACGCCATCGTGGCCCTGCCGGACAAACTTTTCTATTCCACCGGGATTCCCGTTTCGCTGTGGATATTAAACCGCAATAAGGCCGATAACCCCGGCTTTCGCAGCCGCTACCATGAGGTGCTCTTTATCGATGCCCGTCAGCTGGGCGAAATGATCGACCGCCGCCACAAGGTGCTCACCGCTGCTGAGATGGCTAAAATCGCCGAAACCTATCACCAGTGGCACAAAAAAGGTGGGGCCTATAACGGTGTCAAGGGCTTTAGCAAAGCCGCCAAACTGGCCGAAATTAAGGAACATGAATATGTCCTGACCCCGGGCCGCTATGTGGGGATTGAAGACGCCATTGATGACGGCATCCCCTTTGAGGAAAAAATGGAAAACCTGACTGCCGAACTGGCCGAACTCTTTGCCAAATCCCGGCACCTGGAGGATGAGATCCGGAAGAATCTGGGGGGGATTGGGTATGAGTTTTAGGGAGACCGAAGTAGGCCTAATTCCGGTCTATTGGAAGGTAGATACGATGGAGAATGCTCTCGAAGAAATAATCGATTACCGAGGGAAAACTCCAGAAAAATCAGAAGCAGGTATTAAGACACTAAGTGCAAAGTCAGTTAAAGATGGCTATATTGACTATTCAAAAGCTTATTTTATCTCTAAAGAAACCTATGAAAAGTTTATGGTTAGAGGTTTTCCGAAAAAGGTTTTGTGCATCCTTAACGCAAAACTTCAGGAAACTTTTCGTTTTTCTGACTGTTTTTCTGAGATATGCAGAATGCATCTAGTAGGTGAAATACGTGCAAAGATAAAATTATGGACTTGCTTAATTCAGTCGTTCAGAACTGCTTGGTAATTATAGATGGTAAGGTGATAGAATGTTTGAATATGCTTTGAGAAAAAGTTATGAAGAAATGATAGCTGTGATACGAATTGCAGAAGAAGATTTAAATAATGAAGAGCTAAAAAAAGAAGTAAACTTTCGTGTTGTTAATTTTCTGCATTGTCTGTTTGACTATTACGAACGTCTCGAAAAAAATGAGGAAATACTAATTGATTGTAATGACAAACAATTTTTCAGTGGGCTGAGATATGCTAATAATAAACTAAAGCACGATCCGTCTGTTTTAAAAGTTTACCAGAGAACGGGAGGCTTTTCATTTCCAATCGAGTTTCCGTTAATTATAGAGAAAATTACATTTAATTGGGATGCTATAACAGAAGATGAAAATCCGAGAAATCAAAAGCAATATCAAAATTATATTGCTCATATTCATGGAAAAGAAATTATTAGGATTTCAAAGGATGCCTTAGAGCGGTTAAAAAAATCTGAGGGATAAGTGACCGTCAACACAAAGGGACGGAGGTTTTGTGCACTTTAAAACAAGTTCCACTGGATGGTGTCAGACATGATCAATAATCCAGTCAAGCAGTTGCCGATCATCAATGTGTCCAGCGGCCAGACCGATACCCAACTGGATCAGTTCATCATCTGTACAATCAGGCAGAAAGCCGTTCATTTCCAGAAATGTCAGCATAACCAGAATGCCGATTCGTTTATTGCCATCGATAAATGCATGGTTATTAATCAGCGAAAACCCCAGTCGTGCGGCTTTCGCGGGAACCGTTTTGTACAAATCTTCGCCCCCGAAACTCTGAAAGGGTGCATTTAGCGCAGAATCCAGTAACCCTTCATCCCGGAGGCCATCACTGCCCCCGGTTTCGTTAATCAGCATGGTGTGAAGGCGCAGCACCTGCTGACAGGACAACCGTTTCATTTGGCCAATTCCTCAAAGGCGGCCTGATGTTTTTTTAGAATTCGTTTGGCAATGGCGTCAACGGCGTCATCGACAAGTGCGGACTCTTCCTGAAACTGGCTGAACTCAATCAGAACATAGCGGGGGGTATTGTTTTTTAGAATGAAAGCAGCGCCGTTTTCATCCACAAGACGGGCAACCTTCGAAAAATTCTGGTTGGCTTCGGTAATGGAAACCAAATTTTTGGTATTAATTTGCATGTTATTACCTCCTGGTTCGTTTCCATTGTTCTACAATTCTAGGATAAATAAAACCTAAAAATAAATCTATAAAGGCACACTTAATTTAAGAACACCTTATGGAACACCTTATGTACCTGACACCAGTTTATATAAGCATCATTTTACATCAAAATTTCAGGAGGACATATGACCTTATTTAGCAAAAGAATAGAAGAACTGATTATTGAGAGTGGTGAAACCGTTGCGTCTCTGGTCGCAATTGGCGGCATCAACCGCACCACCCTGCAACGGATTAAATCCGGCGAGCGCCTGCCGACCCCGGAGTTTTTCTGCAATCTGAGCCGGGCTTTGCGGCTTTCCCCGATTGAACAGGATGAACTCGCCCAACTGCTGGAAATCGCCCGGGTCGGGGAGACAGTCTCTTACAGTCGTCGCCAGATTTTTGATCTGATTGAAATGATTTCTGAACTCACCGAATATAAGATTCCCTTCTCAAAAGAGATCGATCTGAAAGTCAGCCCACTCGACAATAAGCAGTCTGCCGAGCCGCTTGAGGTCTACTCCGATCCAATGGCGGTTTTAAATCTGATTGAAAACAGCATCGATCAGGAACTTTTTTCCGCCACCCAACCAGAGCTGAAACTGTGCATTCCCCATACCGAAAGCAAGGTGTACGACTACATTTTCCAACAGATGATGGGCAACAAGAAAAAACTGAACCTTGCGGATGTGTTGGGGTTCCGTCAACAGTCAGCGACCGACGAACCGGGGCAGGCGGTGGCGGCCCTTCGTCACTTGATCGCCCTGTCGCTACTGGAAAATATCAACTACCGTTCCTGTTACTATTATTTTTCACCAGAAACTTCAGTCAGTATGCCAGTAACAGCCCTGTTTCCGTATTTTATCCTGACTTCCGATCGGGTCATTACCATTTCAACTGATTTCAGTCAGGCGGTATTATATCAGGATGCGGCCATTTTTGATCTGTATCGCACCGAGTTTGACCGCCTGGTTGCCAGATCCCAGACCTTTATTGAAGAAAGCACTGATTTGTTTGAGGTCTATACCATGGAACAGATCCGCCAGTTAAAGCATGTGGTCGAGCCCTTGCCCTGTTTTGCCTACTACATTGACCGGGAACTGCTGGAAGCAAATATGAATAAGGATTTTCCCTATTATCAAACGCTGCTAGAGATGGCAGTCAATCATTATGGCAATATTCAACGGGAAAATCCCAACATCATCAATGTGTTTTCGCTAAAAAACCTAGAGCAGTTTATGAAAGATGGACGCCTGAACTTTCCAGATGAAGTCTATGATGCTGTCAAACCAGCTGATCGCTTATACCTGCTCGGGTTGGTTCGTGATGATCTGGCCAACAATCGCCGCTCCTATTATGCCATCGACGAGGAGCAGATCTTTATGAATGGCTCCACCGAATTTTCCAATGAGCAAAATCTGATTCGTGTGATTCTGCACTACCGTAAAAATAATCAGCTGGTTTTTAAAGCCTTTGAAATTTATGAGCCCAGCGTGGTTACCGCCTTTGATGACTTTTTTACCAATATGACAAACAGCAGATATGTTTTACCAAAGGAGCAAACCCTGGCCGAACTCGATCGATTAATGCAGATATGTGACGTATAAACAGCCTTTGCACTGGGATTACCGGTTATAAAACCACCCAGCGGTCAAAATTAACGGTTCCAACCACACTTAACTTCGCCCAGACAATGATTTAACCAGGTACATGCGCATTGAAAGATATTTTTATTTAAAAGATCGGAGCGCACGGGATAGATATCAATAAAATATTAATGTGAATGAACTGTCAGGCCATTTGCTGTTGAATACTGAACAAATTATTCCTGTTAAAGATGTCAGTAAATGTGTATAATTAACCCTAACAAAGCTTATGGGGAACCGTGCCTGATTCCTTCGGATAAAAGGCCACCGCCCTCAAGTGATTCAATTAAATACCAATACGTTTAAAAAAAGATCCAAAAAGGGGAAATTAACATGTCTCAAATTAAAAAACACCTACCCGGGAAATCAACGGTGCTGCTGACCCTGGTGCTGCTGTCGATATTTATCTTTTCCGGTTGTAGCACCCTAAATAACTCCAATCGGCCAGATTTTGAAGGTTATACCTGGATTGAAGTCGATGGTGGCGACCTGTCGGGCCAGCGGCTGCCCAATGTGGTGGTAGATATTGGTTTTGGCGATCGTGAGTATTATGCTTTTACCAATGAATATGGCCAATTGGTCAAGGTGACGGCAAAAGAAATCATTTTACAGGATGATGATAAGGAACCGGTTTTGGACACGGGCCGCTATTATCCCGATGAGGCCAAGGTTCCCGGTACCGAAAGCCCCACCCTCGATGAGGGCCATGTCATTGCCGATTCCCTCGGCGGGGTGTCCAATGCCTATAACATCACTCCCCAGGATAGCACCCTGAATCGGGATGGTGATCAGGCCTATATGGAAAAGGTCATTCGTGATGCCGGTGGCTGCAGTGATTTTACTGCAGTGATCACCTATCCGTCGACCACCACCCAGATCCCCAGTCACTACAGTTATACCTATACCCTAAAGGGCAATGTCATCCATGATGAATTTGACAATGTCAATCCCGATGACGTCAATCAGGGACTGGGCCTCACGTCGCAAAATGGGGGAGCCGGTAGCGGCGTCAGCATTAGCGCCCGTGATAAAAAGGCCGAATACATCGTCATTAAAAATGACGGTACCAATCCGGTTGACCTAACCGGCTGGAAAATCGTATCCGTTACCGGGAACCAGACCTTTACCTTTCCGGCCTTTAGTTTAGCAGCTGGTGCCGAGGTGAAGGTTGGGGATTCTGCCACCAATTCCGGTATCGATTTTCATTGGCTCGATGGCGGCGGGACCTGGAGCAACAGCAAAAGTGACCCGGCGGAGTTATATGACAACACCGGTAAACTGGTGGATCGTTACGATGATTAATCATTACCTATTAATCATAACGCGAAAGGAGAATAACCAATGAACATCATCACCATCTCAGCCGGTTCCAATTGTTACCTGATCTCTCAGGGGGAACACCACCTGATGATTGACGCCGGTGCCCCGGGAATGGGGGATAAAATTGAAAAAACCATGGCCCAACACCAGATTGCCATGGAACAAATCCGTTATCTGGTGCTGACCCATGGCCATAGCGATCATATCGGCAGTGCGGCTTTCTTTCAGAAAAAATATGGCATCCCCATTGTCATCCATCAAAACGACATCAATATGATTGATAATCCCTTTTCACAACAAATGCAGGCCACCCATCCCATCGGCAAAATGATTACATGGCTGGGGAAGGGTACCATGAAGCGAAATCCGCCCCAAAGCTTCACGCCGGATCTGATCATCACCGGGCCCCAAACCAACCGGCTGGGTTTTGGCGAAACCATCCATCCACTGCCGGGACATACCCGGGGCTCCATGGTGATTACCTTTCCCAGCGGTGAATTATTTGTCGGGGACATCCTGATGCATATGCTAAGCCCCCAACCGGCATATTTATGGGAGGATCACGCCGCCTTGCAAAAGAGTATTCAGGCGGTGCAGCAGCTGCCGGCAAAAACCATTTACTACGGACATGGCCGACCGACACCGGCAAGTAAAATAGGGCAGTAGCAATCGCCCGCAGAACATTTCCCGATAACGAAGCGCTTTTTGCCAGAACAATAAACAAGGGAATAAATATTTTCAGAATTAAAAGAACGGAGCAGATGTGACCGATAAAAATAAAAAACCAATGCGAAAGGACTACCAGGCCATTTTTACAAAAGCCTATGCTCTGATGGATGAAGCGATCATCGCCGGTAATTGTGGAGAATGTTGTGGCTATCATTGCTGCCGCCGACGTGATGACGACGAGAAACGACTGGGTATGTATTTATTACCGCTCGAATATGAATACATGCAAGCGGCAGTCGCAACCGACTACGAGCTGCACAGCCAGAAGCACTACAAGATGCCCCCTAAAATTAAAAAAATGTATTATATCTATTGCCATCTGGAGAGTGGTTGCCTGCGGGATCATCGGCCCATTCAATGCCGGACCTATCCCTTTGAACCTCATCTCGAAAATGGGGTCTTCTCACTGGTAATAGAAAAAGAGCAGATTCATGGCTGTCCACTGATAACACGCCGCTCCGAGTGGCGTCCGGCCTTTATTGATGGCATTTATAATGGCTGGCTGGAACTGCTAAAGATCCCCATCATTACCTATCACATTGAATATTTTTCTAAAGA
Source organism: Acetobacterium wieringae (assembly GCF_023700225.1). Lineage (NCBI taxonomy): Bacteria > Bacillati > Bacillota > Clostridia > Eubacteriales > Eubacteriaceae > Acetobacterium > Acetobacterium wieringae. The sequence continues at coordinate 1,760,914 of NZ_CP097897.1, read as the reverse complement.
GCGCAGCGCCGCTGGTAACATTATGATAAACTATCCATAACGCTAAAACAAAAGGAGAACATTATGAACCTATCATGGGTAACCCTTACCGTCAAAAATATGGACGAATCCTTAAACTTTTATACCGAAGTGCTGGGTCTGACACTGCTGGATCGCCGACCGGCTGGCCCCCAGATGGAGCTGGCCTTTTTAGGCGACGGCGAAACCAAGCTGGAGCTGGTCTGTAACCAGGCCGTCACCAGCTTTGATATGGGCCAGAGCATTTCTTTGGGCTTTTCGGTGGCGTCAGTTGATCAAAGTATGGCGACGCTAACGGAAAAAGGCATTGCCATTCACAGTGGCCCGTTTCAGCCTGCCCCGTACATCCGCTTTTTCTTTATCCTCGATCCCAATGGTCTGAAAATCCAGCTGATCGAACACCTCGCCTGAAAACTAAGAACATGAAACTTAAAAATCACCCATCCCAACATCATCGCCAAAGACTGGCAACAGCAGAAAGAAACAGGGACAGATGAAAGAAACGGTCTTAATCATTAATATCGCCACCCTGATGGTGACTTTGTTTTTAGTATATGTCAGTTACCGGCATCGTCGGGACAAGGGTGGGCTACCCTTTTTGTGTACGATGGTGCTGCTGTTGTCCTGGGTGGCCGGTTCCACCATTGAATTGTTTGCTCAAAGCTACGAGGCCAAAGTATTCTGGCGGAATTTTATTCAAATAGGGATGGCCTTTATCCCCATTGCCAATCTCTGGTTTGTCATTGAATACACTGAAAACAAAAACAAATATCTCAAATATACGGTGTGGCTGGCAGCAGCAATCAGCCTGACCGGAATTGTTTTGACCTTCACCAATCCACTGCATCATCTGATCCGCAAAACCGTGGAGATGGTTGAAGTAAACGGTCACTGGAGCCTGTATGTGGAGCCGGCATTCTGGGGCAATATGTTTGTGCTGTTGCGTTTCGCCCTGATGTTGTTTTCGATCATTATTCTGATACTGTTTCAAATCCGTATTTTCAGAAGCGGTCAGAAGCAGGTTCTCTATATCCTGATCGGCTTTATTCTGGCCCTGACGCTGTTACTGATCAAAAACTACCTGATTGTCGGAACCGCCGAAACTTTTCCGATGTCGGTGATCTTTTTGATTCCCAATCTGTTTATCGCCTATAGTGTCTATCGCCACGATTTTTTAAAGATTGCCCCCTTGGCCAAGGATTGGATCATCAATTCCCTGCCAGATGGGATCGTGGTTTTATCCGCCGCCGGGGAGATTGTGGAGGTGAACCCGTCAGCTGCTGCATTCTTCCAGCATTTTACCGAACCAGAAGCGGCCCAAAGCCCTCACAAAGCATCCGGCAACAAGCTCACAAACCGTGATTTCACCAAATACTCGGCCTTTCTTCACAGCCAATCATTATGGCAGGAGGGCTTAACGCAAAGAAAAAACGGCAGCGTTGAACTGGAGCTGGACACCCTTGATGGAGCCAAACACTACTACGAAATTGATCTGCATCACTTTATCAACGACCGGCACCATTATTCTGGCAGTGTCTCGGTGATCCGCAACGTAACCAGCTCCCGGCTCGAGCGACAGTCCCTGAAACGACAGGCCGAGATGGATCGGCATATTCAGGTGCTCAACAAACAGGCCTACATTGATTACGTCAATGCGTCAGTCGCCGACCCGGTTTCCTTATTGATTATCGATATTGATAAATTTAAGGCCGTCAATGACCAGTATGGCCATCCAGTTGGGGATGTTGTCCTCTTAAAAGTGGTGGATGCCATCAAGCAGTGTATCCGCAAAGACGATCTGGTCGGCCGGATTGGCGGAGATGAGTTCAGCCTGACCCTTTTGGGCTGTGGCAAAGAACAGACCCAGGCCATCATCCGGCAGATTCTTAAGCAGGTTCAAAAAGAAACCGCCGACGTGCTTCATGAAAGGGTCACCGTCAGCATCGGTGCTGTAACCGATCAGACCTTGCCGGGCCACCATTTTGAAACGCTGTATCAGAAGGCGGACGAGGCCTTATATTCGGCCAAAAAAGCCGGTGGTAATCAGGTGGTCTTTTATGAACACTAAAAAACGGCCTGATCCAATCAACCCTGCCGGACCGCCCCCTTGAACCCCCGTCTCAAAAACGGGGCCTTTCACTGGTGCCGAAGGCGTACCGCAACCAATGCGACAACATCAGATTCCCTTATACGAGTGCCTGCTGCCACGAATGCCGGATAATCGGCACCCTATTGATTGACAATCTCGCTGATTTTGGCATACAGGTCATTTTCGTCCTTCATCAGATGTCCCTGGGGAAAGATGGTTGTCATATAATGCTGGGCAAACGGAAAACAGCATGCTTCAAAGGGTTTCATCTGAGAATTGATGAAGCCAAAATCAAGTTGCCTGATCTCGATTTGATCGACTTCAATATGTTGGGCACACTTCATTTCCATCGGATCAAAGATGAGTCCGAAGGGATCATTGCCGTTGTTGTCAAGCTCTCCGGCATAATCAATTGATAAATTACCTTCAATCCATAAGCGCTGATTCAAAAAAACGCAATTATACTGATTGATATCAATGATCAAATCCATTCTGGTGGGGCTATCCTGACCTTCAATATCACAAATCAGCTTGCCATTATAGGTGGTTGTAAAAACCGATTTCTGTAAGGTGGAGGGGAGAAAACCTTGGCCCGGATCATAGTGAAAGGTATTGGATTCGTAGTCACAGATCACCCAGGAAATTAAATTGGTCGTTTTGTTCCGGGCAATCACATACAGCTCATATCGCGAACCCCAAAAAACACTCGTATGAACATTAAAACACCCGATGATTGCGCAATGCTTTTTATCAGAGTGATCAAATATCGAAATCGGTACGAGCTCATAGTTATCGGGGATGTATTCTTTAACCTGTTCTGGAGTAATCTATTAAATAGAAATATTTGTCAATGGCTGAATATCAGCACTGTGGCCAGCGCATTTCCCTGGACTATTCCGTGGCTTGGGTCAATCAGACCAGTGCGGCCATACCGTTTTTGTAAATGATGTTAATCTTGATTTATTCATTGATCTTTACAATCAGATGCGGTAAAATTACAACAATAATAAAAAAAGGAGTGATCATTAAGTGAATGATGAACCTGACGAGACGCATAGGATTAATTTTAACTTGCGCCCTAAACTAAAACCGTGTTTAGTTCGATTAAGTCTCTTATTCTACCATCGTAGACCTCGACGCAGTATTTTAAGTGCTGTTTTTTTTGGTCTTTTTTAGTATTATAAATTTGAAGAAAAATCATGTCTTTATAAACCGTTTTTCAGCTTATCTGAGAAACGGTTTTGTTATCGATCGAACCCCGTCTGGTGTTCACATATAATCGATCAATGCGAAGTGAATTAAGTTGAACAATGATTACTGTCAGTGCAATTTCGCAATTACCGATCACAAATAAAAATTGGAGGAATAAATGGAATCCCCTTATGACAAAAAAAGACAGTTTATCATCAATGCTGTCTACATTCTTTTAGTGGTGGCGATTGTGTATCTCATTTTTGAGTATGCAATTTCGTTACTAAGCCCTTTTATCCTGGCTTTCCTGATTGCATATCTGCTTAAAGGCCCGGCCAAAGCAATTTCTGAATGGACCCGGTTGCCAAACAAACTGGTATCGTTTGTTCTGGTTCTGGTGTTTTACGGTGGTGCCGGGATTCTGGTTGCCCTGGTGGGAGTTAAATTAATCTCAACCCTGACGCAAACCATCAGTGCCTTACCCGATATCTACGAGTATCAGCTCAGACCCTTTCTGCTGACCACTTTTGACGGGATAGAACAAACCGTCTTTCTGATTGATGCGGCCCTGGTTGATGTCCTCAATGCAGCATCGGAACAGCTGGTCAATTCCCTGGGGGATAATGTCACCAGTATCTCCTTGGCCTTTGTGGCCTTCTTATCAGACCTGGCCGGGTCGCTGCCGGCTTTTTTAATCAAAATGCTCTTGATGGTCATTGCCACCTTTTTCATGGCGGTTGATTACGAAATGCTGTCAGCCTTTGTTTTCCGGCAGTTTTCCGAGAAAGCCAATGAGATTTTCCAGACTATTAAAAATTACATCGTCAATACCCTCTTTGTGGTGATCCGGTCCTATGCCCTGATTATGTCAATTACCTTTGTTGAACTCTCCATTGGACTTTCAATTGTCGGGATTGACAACCCCATTCTGATTGCCTTTTTTATTGCCATCTTCGATATTTTACCCGTGCTGGGAACCGGTGGGATAATGATCCCCTGGTCGGTGATCACCCTGCTTCAGGGTAACTATCAGACGGCGCTGGGCTTGATCCTGGTTTATGTTTTTGTGACAGTCATCCGCAATATTTTAGAGCCTAAAATCGTCGGCGGTCAATTGGGCCTGCACCCGGTGGTGGCCTTAATGAGCATGTTTATCGGTGTTAATTTACTGGGGGTTCTGGGCCTGTTTGGTTTTCCCATTGCCCTGTCACTACTGAAACATTTAAATGATGTGGGAACGGTAAAGCTCTTCAAATAAAGCCCTTGGCCGCCAAAAAGAAAAATCACTCCAGCAGTTAAGGTTAAATGGTTTAGTCATTGGCATGCACCAATCTGGCGCAGCGACCCAAATATAGAAAACCACTAAGCACCGATCCTGGTTAATAACGATGCCGTAATTAAAACAAAGTCATGGATTAAAATCAATCCATGACTTTGTTTACGTTTTAACTCATTCATTATTATCTGGAATTGTTTCATTATCTGGCGATTTGTGTTCTTTTCTGATAGCTGCGAACCACACACGACAGGCTGAAACAAATCACAAAATAACCAACTGCCAACACCGCAAAGATCATAAAAACTTCAGGTGTCGTCGTATAGCGTCCCATAACCACAAATCCGCTGCGAGTATACTCGGGAATTGCAACAACCTGCAAGAAAGAGGTATCTTTAACAGTTGTAATGACCTGCGAAAGCAGGGAAGGCACAATACTTTTAAAACATTGGGGCAAAACGATGTAGATTAATGTTTGGATCAGCGTAAACCCCTGAGATGTAGCGGCTTCGAACTGGCCCTCGGCGATGGCGTTTAAACCGCCACGGACAATTTCTGCAATAACCGCTGAAGTGTATAAAGTCAAAGCTAATCCGCCACGAATGACAATGGTGCCATAGGGAATCATAAAGCAACACACCAGAATCCAGAGCAGTAAGGGTGTATTTCGAAACATTTCAATATAGAAGCCAGCCAATTTGCCCAAAAAGCGCTTTTCATACGTTCGCAGCAAAGCCAGTATGGTTCCAAAAATAATCGAGATAATAACAACCGATACTGAAATCGCTATGGTTAACGCCATGCCTTTGGCTAAGAATTCAACATTTGAAGGCGTAAATACATTTTTAAAAACGTCTAACATGTTACGGCCTCCTCACATGGATCATAGAGAGTACGGGTCGTGTCATTGCGTTTGAGACGTTCTTCATATTTTCTTGCCCAGGTTGCCAATGGGAAACAGAGCATAAAATACAAGAGACCGGCAAAAACATAAGATGGCCCATAATCAAGACTGGATGATGCCCATGAATCAGCCATATACATCAGATCAAAACCAGAAATCATCGCCAGAACGGAAGTGTTTTTAATCAGGTTGACGGCCTGATTGGTAAGCGGTGGCAGAATAATCTTAATTGTTTGGGGTAGAATAATATAGCGCATATACTGAATATAAGTAAAACCCTGGGACTTGGCCGCTTCGACTTGTCCCTCCGGAATGGAAGTAATTCCCGTCTTAACAACTTCGGAAACATAAGCACCATGATAAACCCCTATGCCTAGAACCCCAATTACAAACACACTTAGCCGCAGTCCCGCAATGGCCAGACCATTATACAAAAAGAAAACCTGAATAACCAGGGGAGTGTTTTGAAAGAACTCAACATAAATCCTTGCGATCCCACGCATTACTTTATTGTTTGAAGTTGAGATAACGCCAAAGATAATACCCAGAACAAGAGCAAGTATCAAGGCGAGGGCTGCGACCTCAATGGTTCGCAGAAACCCTTCGCCAAACATTTGCCATTCTCCAAACATCTTCTCCCAACGCCATAAGGCAAAAGGATTAGAACTATTCATTAATAATTAAGTCCCCATTTCGTGATCAGGCCTTCAATGGTGCCATCTTCTAACCATCCGTTGATATAGCCGTCAACTGCTTCAGTCAGAGCTATGTTATCAAGTTTTGAGGTAACACCATATTGTTGCGGTGAGAAGCGGTCTGGCAAGATCATGGTCGTATCGTCAACATAGCCACCAAGAATTGAACCATCGACACAGAAAGCATCAACGCGTCCAGAGTCTAAAGCTGCCTTGATCTCTGGATAAGTCGCATATTCTGAGAATGATACCGTAATCCCTTTTTCATCGGCAACTTTTTGAACAGCATCTTTGGAGGTCGCACTTTGAGCAACACCAATTACTTTGCCATTCATGTCAGCTAAACCTTTGAATCCGGCATCTTTTTTAACGAGCAGACCAACCGCATCTTCATAATACGGGGTCGAGAAGTTGTAAGTTAATTTTCGTTCGTCCGTAATCGTAAAGGTTGCAATAACAAGATCGACTTCGCCATTGTCAAGTAATGGACCACGGGTTTTAGCCGTTACCGGTGTTAATTCATAAGCATTTTCATCGCCGAGAATTGCTTTGGCCAACAGCTTGACAAGATCAATTTCAAACCCTTCGATTTCACCAGTAGTGGTGTTACGCAGCCCAAAGTTGGGAACGTCTTCTTTAACACCGACACGTAAAACACCGGCTTTAACAACTGCGTCCAAACTACCATCAGTGGTAGCATTGTCCTTTGAACCAGTTGACGACGAACAGGCTGCCAAGGTAAACACCAGGCATAAAACAAGCAGAGCAGAGAGTACCTTTTTCATAGTCATTTTCCTCCTAAATATAAAATATAATAACTAATATCGCTTGCGACATTAGAAATTAACGCAGAATCTTACTGAGAAAGAGTTTTGTTCGTTCCTCGGTTGGGTTTTCAAAGAAATGTTCCGGTTTTCCTTCTTCCACAATCCGGCCATCGTCCATAAAGATGACCCGATCGGCAACCACCCGGGCAAAACCCATTTCATGGGTAACCACTACCATGGTGATGTTTTCCTTTGATAACTTGATCATGACATCCAACACTTCCTGAACTGTTTCCGGATCCAGCGCTGATGTTGGTTCATCAAAAAGGATAATCTTTTTTTCAGTTGCCAGGGCTCTGGCAATAGCGACCCGCTGTTGTTGTCCCCCGGACAAGGTTGCCGGATAAGCATTTTCTTTTTCACTCAAGCCAACAATCGCCAAATATTTACGGGCTTTTTTGATGGCTTCTTCTTTGGACAGTTTTTGCAGTTTGATCGGTGCCAGGGTCAGATTTTCCAGCACGGTTTTATGGGGATACAAGTTAAAACTCTGAAATACCATCGCCGATGTTTGTCGCACCAGTTGAATTTTATTTTTTTGCGTAAGTTCTTCACCATCGATAAAAACATGCCCGGAAGTAGGTGCTTCCAGAAAGTTCATACAACGAACGGTGGTACTCTTGCCCGAACCTGACGGTCCGATAATTACTAATTTTTCACCCTCTGCAACCTCCAGATTAATATCTTTTAACACATGGTGTTCACCAAAATACTTATTCACATCTTGAAGTTTAATCAATTATTCTTCCTCCAAATCTAATGTCAATAGCCAAAAAAAGAACTTCCATAAAATATACGCACTGTGTTATAGTATATTTGAAGCTCCCTCGCTACATAAATTATTTTTAAATATAAAAAACCCTTTTACAATAATATTATGAAGAAGAGCTTTTGTCAAGCGTTTAAAAAGTTGCACTATTAAGAACGTCAATGCTCAAAAGAACTGAATATGCGATTCGGTTTTGGGTATAAAGGGGTATAATCAAATATAACTTAGAGTGAATACAACTTAGAGTGGAAAGAAGGCAGCAAAATGGGTGAGAAAATAACAACCGTTCAGTACAAAGGCAATTTAAATGAGGTTTATCGAGTCGCTGACAAGGGCGTCGGCAATGCTTATAACGAGTATGTTATTCGGACTAAAGACGATGATCCAGTTGAGCTGGCAAGAATTAAGTTTCAAAAAGGAGCCAGAAACGAACCCATATCGGAAGTCGGCGTCATTGATTCTGATTTGCTTGAGATTGTCAGAGATCGCTTAAAGCTATTCCAGGAAGGGGAGTTTGAGTGTACTGAGAATGCGATGGCCTTGGTACATATTGAGACAGCAATCATGTGGTTAAACCGTCGGGTGGAAGATCGGATCAAACGTGATGTCATCGGAACCCATAAGAAATAACTATACGCAACGACGACGAAGGTTGGCTATCGGGTTAAAACCCCAGTGGCCAACCTTTTGAATGTGTTGCTATAAAATTAATCAGGTTAATAGATTCAATACCGACGCATATAACTCCTGGGTATTTTCTTTCCAGCGATTACAGATGTCCAGCGCCAGTTTCAGGGTCGGGGCATTTAAGGCGATCTCCATTAAAACCATATTGTTTTCCTGAAGTTTTAGTTCCACCAGATAGTCGGTTTCCCCCAATTTCTGGTAGTTGGCAGTAATTTTTACTTCTTTAAAAATCTTGGCCCGGTTTTCCTTTAAGTAAAGATCAATCATCTCGGCAATATAAGTGGGGATTTTATCGTGAAAAACCGTCAGCGTATCCTTGCCCATGGGCGTTAAGCTCAATACTGATTTACCGTCATATTCCAGCGTTGAAAGAAAATCGTCCTTGATCAGATCGTCAATGTAGAGTTGGATATCAAAATAACCAATCTGCAGGTTTTCAATAATGATCAGAGCAATCTGCTCCCGGGTTAACGCGGTTTTGATTTTTTGTAGGACATAGAGTATGATTAATTTATCTTCAGCCTGTTGCGAAGAATTAAAGAGCATAAATATCACCACCTTTGTTTTGTAATGCTATTGTAACACATCAATGGGTGAATTTCCCTATTTCTGTGTAAAAAAGAGGAGAAAATGAAAAAAGAAATCTGCAGTCATCAGTCCGATGCCCTCAATCACACCATTAATCACCTGGGGCAGTCCCTGGGTGCCACGGCCGTCGGCTTTTCTGATCTGTCCATTCTACCGGAGCAAAAACGGATGGGCTTTAACCGGGCCATCACGATTCTTATCAAACTGTCCAATGGCATTTTAAATCAGATCGGGGAGGAGCCGACCCAAACCTATTTCAGCCATTACCGCAGTGTCAACCGTCTGCTCGATGATATCAGCCTGCGGCTGCTGCTCAGTCTGGAGGCCCTTGGTTATCCAAGCGTGGCGATTCCGGCGTCCCAGTCGGTGGCCGATCCTAATGATTCGTTTACCGGCGCCTTCTCCCATAAAACTGGTGCCGTGCTGGCGGGGCTGGGCTGGATCGGCCGCAGTGCCTTGTTTATCCACCAGCGCTACGGCCCCCGAGTACGGCTGTCCACTATCCTGACCAATGCTCCTTTTAATGTCGGCGACCCGGTGACCGAAAGCGGCTGTGGCAGCTGCCGGGTCTGTGTCACGGCCTGTCCGGCCCAGGCCATCGAAGGGCAGCTGTGGACCCCGGGGATGGCCCGTAACCAGCTTTACGATGCCTTTGCCTGCAGCCAGCAGATGAAGGAGGCCTATCAGCATATTGGCCGGGGAGCGGTCTGCGGCCTTTGCATGGTTCGCTGTCCCATCGGCCAATAATTGCGAAAAATTCTTAAAGAGGTTTTTTTTTCAGTGAAAGTATTATATAATAGGTAAGGAGAACTGCCGGCTGGTTTTGCTGGCAGTTTTTAAATTGTAAAGAAACAGAGAGAGCGATTGAAAAAGTTTATTATAGAGGCTGTTGAAAAAGACAGCATTTTCAGCGAAATGGATGTTACCCCCGGGGACTGTCTGCTATCAATCAACGGCATGCCGGTCACCGATATCCTCGACTACCGCTATCTGATTGCTGATGATTGCTTAGAGGTGGAAATCGAAAAGCCGGATGGGGAGATCTGGGAGCTGGATATTGAAAAAGAATATGAGGACGATCTGGGGGTGGTTTTTCCCGAAGCGATGATCGGCACTAAAACCTGCAAAAATAATTGCGTTTTCTGCTTTATCGATCAGCTGCCGCAGGGCATGCGGGAAAGCCTTTATGTCAAAGACGACGATGAGCGGCTGTCCTTCTTAACCGGCAACTACATCACCATGACCAACCTGACCCCGGATGAACTAAACCGGATTATCCGCTACCGGATCATGCCGATGAACCTGTCGATTCATACCACTAATCCCGAACTGCGGATTAAAATGCTTAAAAACCGTTTTGCCGGGGATGTGATGCGTTACCTGGAAACATTTTATGAAAATGGCATTTTGATGAATGGTCAGATTGTGCTGGTACCGGATTATAATGACGGCCCCGAACTGGAAAAGACACTTAATGAACTAAAGCGCTTTTACCCGGTGCTGCAGTCGGTGTCGGTGGTGCCAGTGGGCCTGTCCAACCACCGTCAGGGTCTCGCCGAGCTCCGGCTTTTTACCCGGGATGAAGCCCGGCAAACCCTGGCCCTGATCGACGCTGTTCATGGTGAAATGGAAGCCCAGCATGGTGATGGCTTTGTCTATCCCAGCGATGAGTTTTACCTGCTGGCCCAGAGCCCAATTCCCGACAGTGATTATTATCACGGTTTTCCCCAGATTGAAAACGGGGTGGGGATGATGGCTGATTTTAAAACTTCTCTGACTGAGGCCCTGGCTAATTTAAAAACCCTAAAAACCCGCAATCAGCCTAAAAAAATCGGGCTGATCACCGGCACTGCCGCGGCCACGTATCTGGACGAACTGGCGACTGCCATCACAGCCGCTGTGCCCGGGCTGACGCTGACCGTTTTCCCAATTACCAACCACTTCTTTGGGGAAGCCATTACCGTCTCTGGCCTGGTCACTGGCACTGATATCCTAGCTCAGCTAAAAAATCAGCTCGCCGACGATCCCTGTGATCTACTGCTGCTACCAGAAAACGCTCTTCGCAACGGCAGTCATACCCTGCTCGATGACTGGACCCTGGAAAGTCTCAGCGATGCCCTGGGCGTCAAAGTTGCCAGTGTTCCCCTAGATGGTCAGGCTCTGCTTGACCACTGCACCACGTGAATCAAGCCAAACCAATCAGCTAGCAACTATACACCAAACAAAGCGCAAAGCACTTTTGTAATTTTCGCAAAATGATAATAAATGAAATGAGGAAGAATTATGCCAAAACCTATCGTCGCAGTGGTGGGCCGTCCCAATGTGGGCAAGTCCACCCTGTTTAATAAATTAGTCGGCGAACGAATCGCCATTGTCGAAGACACCCCCGGGGTAACCCGGGACCGGATCATTGCCGACGCCGAATGGCAAAACCACCACTTCACCCTGATTGACACCGGCGGTATTGAACCCCACACCAAGGATGACATCCTCTTGCAGATGCGGGTTCAGGCCGAGGTGGCCATTGATATGGCCGATCTGATTGTCCTGCTGGTTGATGGTCGGGAAGGGATGACTGCCTCCGATCTGGAAGTCGCCAATATGATCCGTAAACACGACAAAGATGTGCTGCTGGCTGTTAATAAGGTTGACAGTCAGAGCCTGGAAAACAACGTCTTTGAATTTTACAATCTCGGCATCGGCGAACCGCTGGCCATTTCTGCTGAACAGGGGCTGGGGCTAGGGGATTTTCTCGATGAGATCATCAACCACGTCAAGCGTTATTACGATGAAGACGAGTCCGAAGATGAGCGCCTGCGGGTGGCCGTCATCGGTAAGCCCAACGTTGGTAAGTCGACCCTGATTAACAAGGTGCTTGGCGAAGACCGGCTGATTGTCAGCGATATCCCCGGCACCACCCGGGATGCCGTCGATACCAGCGTCCGCTATGATGGCGAAGATTATGTCCTGATTGATACCGCCGGATTACGGCGCAAGAAAAAAATCTATGAAGATATTGAGCGTTACAGCATTGTCCGAGCCATTGCCGCCGTCGAACGCAGTCAGATCGTCCTGATTCTGATTGATGGCTCTCAGGGCGTCACCGAACAGGATGCCAAAATTGCCGGAATTGCTCATAATCGTTCCAAACCATCAATTATTATCGTCAACAAATGGGATGCTGTCGAAAAAGACAATAAAACCATGAAAAAGATGGAAGGGGACATCCGCGATGCCCTATCCTTTATGGACTATGCGCCAATCATTTTCATCTCGGCCAAAACTGGACAGCGCCTGGGAAAAATATTTGAAACCATTGAATTTGTAAAGGCCCAAAGCGCCAAACGGATCACCACCGGAAAGGTTAACGAAGCCCTGGCCGAATTTGTGATGATGAAACAGCCTCCCTCCAAACATGGCCGTCGTTTAAAGCTTTATTATGCCTCCCAGGTGGCCATCAATCCACCAACCTTTGTGGTGTTTGTTAATGACATGACGCTGGTTCATTTTTCCTATCAGCGATATCTGGAAAACAAGATTCGCGAAACCTTTGATTTCTTCGGCACCCCGATCCGTCTGTTTATCCGGGAACGGGCCGAGTAACAAGCATCTGATAACAAGTATTTGACCGTTTGCTGGAAAAACTCTGATTATGGTGTTTGTGATCTCGGAACCCAACCACAGGATGGGACAGGTATGCAATATCATGGACAAAGATAAACGATTCACATTTTTATGCTGCATAGACCTTCATTCGTTTGAGGGTCTTTTTTTTGTTGTCTGATGGTTGTTTGGTTGACTTCTCAAAAAAGCAAAAGATCGTTTTAAACATCGCATTTTTGTCATATAATAATAGTGTTGTTAGAAAAAAAGCTTTTGCGGAAGGAGAATACCATGAATCTAATCGATACTTTTCAAATAGCCGAGACAGAGGTCATCACCATTACTGGTGGCGGTGGCAAGACCTCCCTGATGTTTGCCCTGGGCCGGGAACTTACTGCCGCTGGCAAGGCCCATGTGATCACCACCACCGCCAAAATCTGTGTGGCCGATGTAAACCCGGCCCAGGTGTTGATTGATCCGGATATCGATACCATTATAGCCGAAATAAAAAAAGACCCAGCCAAAGAATGGATCATTGGCCGGGAAGAAGTCGCCCAGCAGAAAATTGCTGGCTTTGATGATGCCGATCTGTGCAAGCTTCATCAGGCGCTATCCCCACTGGTAATTATTAATGAAGGAGATGGTTCCAATCGCCGCCCCTACAAATTCTATGCCGACTACGAGCCAGCCATTCCGACCCTGACCACCAAAATCATTCATGTGATGGGAGCTGAAACCTTTAAGCGACCAATCGATGAAACCCTATTTCATCGCTCCCAGCTGTTTGATGGGGAAGAGCTGTTTTTTGATGAAACGGCCTTAAAACGGACCCTTGCAACCTTTTCTCGTACCAAGCTTGATCCCCACTTTGGACCGGCTGTTGATCGCATTCTGCTGATCAATAAAGCCGATGGCGAGCATCTGGAAAATGCACGACAAATGGCCAAAATCGGCAAAATGATTTTTCCTCACTGCTTTATCGGTTCCCTTAAAGAAGGCTGGATCAAAGATTGCAGATGCTAACATAAAAAAGTACAATTTACACTTTTTTATGTTAGCTTGTGGTTCCGATCAGGATGTAAAAACTAGAGCTCGTTATTTCGGATCAGATCAGCCAGATTTTTAACCTTTTCCTCAATTTGAGCAATAATCGCCAGAAATTCGGCGTCACTTTTGCCGGTGGGATCATCCAATCCCCAGTCCTCAGTATGGCGGCTGGGCAGGTAGGGGCAGACGACATTGCAGCCCATTTTGATGACAATGTCAATCGGCGGCAGATCTGTCAGCAACTTGGAGTGCTGGGTCGCTTCCATATCAATACCATAGTGGGCTTTAATCAGGCGAACAGCATCCTGATTGATTTGCGGTTTGGTCTCAGTGCCAGCCGAAAAACTGTCAAAGACATCACTGGCAAATTTCTTTGCCAGGGCTTCGGCCATTTGGCTGCGGGCGGAATTATGGACACAGACAAAGGCAACTTTGGGTTTGTTCATGGGTTTCTCCCTTTTTTATCTAAATAGAATTCTTGTAGGTGTTAATCAGATCGATGACATTTTCCCGGATTTTATAACGCAGATGGCGGGCTTGTTCAAGCTGCTCTTCCTCGGTACCAGTAAAATCAGCCGGATCTTCAAAGGTCCAGTCGAGGACATTCATAGCCAGCGGAAAAACTGGACATCGCTGACCATTCTCCAGGTCACAGACTTTAACGATAATTGAATAGAGACGCCCTTCCTTGAAATAGTCAAACACCGAATTGGTTCGGTTTTGACTGAGATCATAGCCAAGTTCAGCCATCACCTTAATAATTAGAGGATTGATGGTTCCCGGTTCCAGACCAGCGCTCTCGGCAATGAAGTAATCTTTTCCCAAATCATTAAGAAACGCCTCGGCCATTTGGCTGCGGGCGGAATTATGGACACAGACAAATAGTACTTTAATCATATTTCTGACTCCTTGCAACAAAGATTTGACTGTAAGCATAACATAATTAAAGGATGCCAGCGAGATTGGTTATGTTAAATTTTCTAACTCAAGTATATCTTATATTCGCATCAAAAAACCGCCAGGCATGGTTAATAAACATACCTGGCGGTTTTTTGGGATTATCCGGACATTGAATATCGGGTATAATATTAGGACTGGCTACCGGTTTTCGTTTGGTTTGAAATCCAACGTCTCAAAATATTCGATCGCCGTTTGATCCATGATTTCCAGCAGTGTTTTGATGCCTTTTAACTTCACCCGATAATGCATTTCAACCCCAATTTTTTTATTTTCCAGTATTCCTGCTTCACGCAGAATTTTTAAATGCTGGGAGAGATTGGCCTGACTATATTCAAAATCACGGTTGATTTCACAGACGCATCGTGATTCATTCAGAAGTGATTTTACTATTTGCAAGCGGATGGGATGACCCAGTGCTTTGAAAATTTTGACAGAAAGATCTTCGCTATTCATAATTGACCTCTTTTCGATTTTTTTAAATGGATTACACAGTTTTTAGTTATGAAAACGGAATGGGTTATATAACATTATAAGCAATCACTTATAAAAATGCAAACTTAATCGATTGCCCTTGACACCCTTAAACGAGAGGCGTATAATGAACTAAACCATAAGCATTTAATTATATTATAAACGAGGTGGAAGATATGAGTCAAGAATTACCAGGCTTTATTATGTGTGTCTGCACCGGAAAATGTCCCGGCTTTCAGGCCATGGATATTTGGGATTTTATCAACCAGGTGCGAATCGAGTTGCCGGTTGAATACGCCTTTATTCATCCACAACTCTGCGAAGAAGATGGCGATCGTTTTCTGGCTGATTTTTTAAAGTCCCATCGCAAAGTAATCATTGGCGCCTGTGCACCCAATATGCAACGGAAAATGTTCAAAGATGCCTTTAAAGAAGCCGGCCTTAACATTGAAAAAGATGCCGTGATGCTGGACATCCGTGATATGACCAACGAAAAAGCCTTTGAAGTGGTAGAAAACAAACTGGAAGAAATGGGATATGAGGTGTAGCCATGAGTGAATCAACTTTTATGGGTGTCGAACGGGATCGGATTGACTGGTCTCCCCGTATTGATTTTTCAAAATGCAACGATTGTATGGACTGTGTGAAATTTTGCCCCCATCAGGTTTTTGAAGTCGATGAGAATGCCAAACCCAAGTTAAAGGTCAAAAACCCCAATAACTGTGTGGTTTTCTGTCGGGCCTGTGCCAAAACCTGTGGTCCGGATGCCATTACCTTTCCGGATAAAACCGAAACCACCAAGATGATCAAAGCCATCCGTAAGGCAGAGAAAGCAGCAGAAAAAGAGGCCAAAGCCAATGAGTGAGTCAATTTGTGTATTGCCCTGTAACGGCCTGGATAAATGCGCCGGGGATCTGTCCCGGCGGGTGGCCCTGGAGCTGGCCCAGTCAGCAGAAGTAGCGCTGATCTGTCCGGTGTTATTAAATCAGAACCGCAGCCGCTACGAAAAAGCCCTGGCCGCTGGCGATTTAACCATCATCGATGGCTGCAATACCCGCTGTGCCAGTAAACTGGCTGGCGATCTGGAACTGGCCATCAAGGACAAAGTCAATGTCAGTGAAGTCGCCAAAACCCTGGATATCAAACTGGGGGTCGACATTCAGGAAAATGATGACACCCGGGCGGTTGTCCAGGCTGTCTTGGCAAAAGTAAATAGTAGTGCCGCTGATCAGGCGGAGTCGGAGTTTATTGAACCGGAAGCGGTTGAGTATAACAGCTTTTCCCATGGAAAATTTATTTTCAAGGTCCCCCAAAGCAATTATTTCTTCAATGAAAACGACTGTTGGGTGACCGTGTCCGGAAAGATGGCTCGGGTGGGGGTCAGTGATTATGTACAACAGAACCTGTCAGACATTCTCTATGTCGACCCGCCGGAAATCGGCGATGAGTTTGAACAGTTTGACGATTTAGGCAGCATCGAGTCCAGCAAAGCGGTGTTTGAAATTATTTCACCGGTTTCTGGTACTGTGGTGGCTGTCAATAGCAGTTTAAATGATGCCCCGGAACAGGTCAACGAAAGTCCCTACGAAAAAGGCTGGCTGGTGGAAGTGAAACTCCGTGATTTTTCCGAAGATCAGGATCTTCTCCACGATTGCCCGGCCTATTTTGAATTTTTACAACGAAAGGTAGCAGAAATCGATGTCTAAAATAAAAGTAATCCCCTGCAGCGGAATTGGCAAAGTATTTGGTTTACTGGCCAGAGAATCGGTATTAATGGTAACTGAGGAAAAGTGTCCCAACGACACCGAGACCCTCTGCCTGGCCCATGTGGTCACCGGTGATGATGAGGTCGTGGCCAAGATTAACGGCAAATCCTGCATCACCATGGATGGTTGTGCCAAATACTGCGCTAAAAAAAGTGTCGAAGAAACCGGCGGCGTTGTCGTTAAAAGTCATAAGGTTCCCGATTTTATGAAAGCCCATCGCGGCGAAGAACATGGTACGGGAACTGCCCTTACTCAAGACGGTTGGAACTATGCCGAAGAACTGGCCGAAATTTTAGCTGCTGATGTTAAAGAAATAAAAGGTGGGGGTGACTTGCTATGATAAACAATAAAATCGGGATTATTTCCTGCAGCGGTGAAGAGTGCCTGGGGGGGACCATTTCCCGGCTGGCAGTGCGTAAAATGATGGAAGAACTCAAACCGGGGATGGTATCGACCCTTTGTCTGCCCTTATTTATCGCTGGTGATGGCGGCGAACGGGAATTTGCCGAAAAATATCCGACCATCGCCGTCGATGGCTGTTCCAAATGCTGTGCCAAACGGGCCATTGAAAAATACAGCAATCAGGTTGCCGGTAGCGTCGATGTGGCCGAGATTATCGGCGAAGACAAATCCCTGAAAAAGCCCTTGTCAACCCGTCATCTAACCGACGAACACCATGAGTATGTCAACAAAACCGCTGCTATAACCTGTCAGATATTTGACGATATTTTAGCCAAACAATAACAAAACCATCATCAAAAAAGCCAGATCATTGACAAAAACGATCTGGCTTTTGGGTTAAGATGATTATTCTGGTTTAACGGACTCAGTCGGTTTCATAACCCAGCAGCTGCAGATGGGCTTCGAGGCTTAGATAATTGGGAGCATATTCATCCTCTTTCATCAGGCTACACTGGTTCAGCCGACAGCTGCCTAATATCAGTTTGGAGGCAAAGGCCATGCAGGAACCCTGGCCACAGACCTTACAGCCGATTTTCTTGGGCAACAATTTATAAAGCTGTATCGCACTGGGGCGCTCCCGGGTTTCCTCATTGGGTTCAATATTTTCTCGATTCGACCAGGTGTCATTGATCAGATTATAAATATGATCGATCATTTCATAACATTGGGCTTCATTGGTTAACTGGGTACAGGTAAGATTGCGATCGTGGATATTGATAATATGACTGCCGATCTTATAGGTAAAGGTTTGGGCCGACGGAATATAAAGGCCGGTTTTAATCACCGTATTGAGATAGGGCATGACGTCAGGAACCGGATTGCTGAGCTTCGCCCGAAATTTAATCCGACCGCCACCGGTGGTGCAGGGTTTGATGTAAATAAGACTGATGGTTTCGAGGTACATTAGTTATTCTCCTTTAAATATGATTTCAAGCCATTAACCAAGGCATCGATATGCGCCGGTTCATTGAAATAGCCAATCCCAATGCGACAGCTGCCCCGGGTCACCGTCCCAATCAAACGATGGGCACTGGGGGCGCAATGCAAGCCAGCGCGGATCATCACCTGACATTCCTGATCCAGATAAAAGGCGATTTCTTCGGGAACCTGTCCTTCAAGATTAAACGGAATAACCCCGACACTCTTGGAAGAATCACAGGGGCCATAAATTTCGATTCCCGGCACCGTACTTAAAGCATTGAGGGCATAGTCCATCAGAGCATCCTCTTTATGACGGATTGTCGCCAGGCCTTCAGCCTCTAGAAACGAAAGTGCGGCCCCCAGACCGATGATGCCGCTGACATTCATGGTACCGGCTTCCAAATGGTTGGGATAATAATCCGGCTGGTATTCGTAGGCTGAATCTCCGCCGGTCCCACCGGAGATAAGGGGATGAATTTCAGCCTCGCAATTGACAACCAGGCCGCCGGTACCCATTGGTCCCAACAGGCTTTTATGGCCGGTAAAGGCCAACAGATCAATGTTCTGGGCCTGGACATCAATGGGAATCACCCCCGCCGTCTGGGCGGCATCCACCAGAAAAAGCAGGTTCTGCCTGCGGGCTAAAGCGCCGATCTCACCAATCGGTTGAATGGTTCCCAGGACATTGGAAGCATGGGTAAAAACAATCATCCGGGTTTCCGGTGTGATCGCCGCTTCCACATCCTCAATCGCCGTTTCGCCCTGAGCCGTGGCCGGAACCACTGAAATCGTAATGCCCCGATCCCGTTCCAGGGTTTTCAGACATCGCCAGACAGCGTTATGCTCCAGCGCACTGGTGACGACATGATCGCCAGGCTTTAAAATACCCTGGAGGGCCAGATTTAACGATTCCGTAACGGAAGAAGTAAACACCACTGTTTTGGGGTCGTTGTGGTTGAACAATTTGGCAAGACTTTTTCTGGTCTGATAAACCAGACCATCGGCCAGAATCGCCTTTTCGTAGGAGCCGCGTCCAGAAGTCCCGCCATTATTGACAATATAATCATAAATCGCATCAGGAACGGCCAGCGGCTTGGGAAAGGTGGTGGCCGCATTATCCAGATAAATATCCATATATGTCTCCTTCTATAATCATTTAATAATATCCTTAGTTATCTCTTTTATCATAAGCGCAAAAAATAAATTCGTCAATAAATTTAACAGGTAGAATTTGGGTTGATTAAAATCGAATTTCCATGATTTTACTTAAAAACAGGGCAAGAAATTAACAGTTGACATAATTGGGAGAAAAATAGATCATATCAGTAACCGTAATTTTATGACGGCACTGGCTTCATTATCGTTACATAAATATTTCAGACAAATACAAGGAGATACCATGAAAATTACAATTATTGGTGCTGGCCCCGGTGGCTATGAAGCTGCCATTATGGCAGCTAAGTTAGGGGCGGAAGTGACCGTTGTCGAAAAAAACAGGGTCGGGGGAACCTGCCTCAATGTGGGCTGTATTCCAACCAAGGCCTTACTGGCTTCGGCCGATGTATTGACGACCTCGTTGGAAGCTGAGAAATTCGGGGTATTTAATGAGCATACTTTTGCCGATCTAAATCAGGTAATCGAACGCAAAGACAAGCTGGTATCCGGTTTGGTTAAGGGAATTGAATTTCTTTTTGAATCAAATGGGGTTACGCTGGTGCGAGGGACTGGCCGACTGATCGATGCCCATACCGTCAGCGTCGAGTTAATCGATGGCGGGCTTGAAACCCTGGTCAGTGATAAAATCCTACTGGCCACCGGGTCCGTCCCGATCTGTCCGGAACTGTTTCACTATGATGGTGAGCGGGTAATTACCAGTACCGAGGCCCTGTCACTGCAACAGCCGCCCAAATCGATGATTATTGTTGGCGGCGGCGTCATCGGTTGTGAACTGGGACAGTTTTTTAGTCGGATGGGGACCCAGATCACGATTGTCGAAATGGCCCCACAGCTGCTGCCCTCCGAGGATGAGGATGTCGCCAAACAAGTCATGCGGCAATTCAAACGAGAAAAAATAAAAGTTATCACCGCCAACAGTGTGACCGCTGTGGCGGTTTCGGACACTGAAGTCGTGGTGACATTGGCAGATGGCAAAACCTTAACGGCCGAAATGATGTTGCTTGCCATTGGCCGAGCCAGCTTTGCAAGTGGTCTGAATCTGGAAGCATTGGGAATCGCTGTTGATTCCAGGGGGCATATTGAAGTTAATGATCGTCTGGAAACCAGTGTTGCCGGTATTTATGCCGTCGGGGATCTGATTAACAGCCCATATTTGGCCCATGTCGCCTCGAAAGAAGGGATAATCGCTGCCGAAAATATGCTGGGGCACAATAAATCCGGCGCCCATAAAGCGATCCCCCGATGTGTTTATACCGACCCCCAGGTTGCGTCAGTCGGGTTAACCGAAAAAGAAGCCCAGATTAAGGGGATCAAGTATAAAACCGGCAGTTTTGATTTCCGATCACTGGGTAAAGCCCAGATCATCGGGAAAATTCAGGGCCAGGTTAAAATTATTGTCAATCAGGAGGATGTGATCATTGGGGCCTCGATTATCGGACCAGAGGCCACCGACCTGTTGGCCGAATTGACCATGGCCGTCCACCTCGGCTTAACGGCAGAAGTTCTTGGGGAGGTGATTCATCCGCACCCGACCCTGTCCGAAGCGATCATGGAAGCCCTTCATGATGTCCATGGAAAATCAATTAATAAAGTTAAGATGCGTTTGTAAAAATTTTAAAGATATTTAAGATGAGCAAAAAACGCTTGACTTAGTTACATGAATGAATTATCATATGATTAATAAGACATATGAAGATACATTCATATAAGAAAGAAGGATTATCATGTATAAGAATTTTTCACCCGATCAGGTAAGCTTAACAAAATATTTATTCTATACCGGCAAAGGCGGCGTCGGCAAAACCTCCACAGCCTGTGCCACGGCAGTGAGTCTTGCTGATCAGGGCAAGCGTGTATTTCTCGTCAGCACCGATCCGGCGTCAAATTTACAGGATGTTTTTGAAACCGCATTAACCGGTCAAGGAGTACCGATTAAGAATGTCCCCAATCTCGTGGTTGCCAACCTGGATCCGATCCAGGCCGCTGAAGAGTATAAGGAATCAGTCGTTGGCCCTTATCGGGGAAAACTACCCGATGTGGCCATTGCCAGCATGGAAGAACAGCTGGCCGGTTCATGCACCGTTGAGATTGCGGCCTTTAACGAATTTTCCCGCTTCATCACCGATGAAAAAATGAGTCAAGACTATGATTATATTATCTTTGATACCGCCCCCACCGGACACACCCTCAGAATGCTGCAACTGCCATCAGCCTGGGATAGCTTTATTGATGAAAGTACCCACGGCGCTTCCTGCCTGGGGCAGTTATCGGGTTTGACCGAACAAAAGAAAATGTATGAAAAAGCCGTGCGAACCTTATCCGATGGCGACAAGACGACCCTGATACTGGTTTCCCGTCCCGAACCATCGCCACTGGCCGAAGCGGCCAGAGCATCTAAGGAACTCAAAGAAATTGGGGTCGACAATCAAATCTTGATCATCAATGGGGCCCTGGAAAACTTTGACCGGTCCGATGACATTGCCACTGCTTTCTATGGTAAGCAAAAAGATGCCGTTAAAAATATTCCCAACAGCTTAAAAACCCTGGATATTTACACCCTGCCATTACGGGCCTATAACGTTGCCGGGGTCGACAACATTCGTCGCCTGTTTACTGAAGACGACGCGATTGAAGCAGAGCAAGTACAGAAAATCAGCGGATTACCCGGTTTGGAAAACCTGGTCAAAGACCTGGCTGATTCCAACAAAAAAGTCATCTTTACCATGGGTAAAGGCGGCGTCGGTAAAACCACCATTGCCGCTGCGATTGCACTGGGCCTTTCAAAAATGGGCAAAAAGGTTTACCTGACCACCACCGACCCGGCCGGTCATCTCAGTGCCGCAACCATGGGCGGGGAAAATATCACCGTCAGTAATATTGATGAAGCCGAAGAACTCAATAAATATCGGGATGAAGTCATTGGCAAAGCCAAAGCAGCTAACATGAGTCAAGATGACATCGACTATATCATTGAAGACCTGGAATCGCCCTGTACCCAGGAAATTGCTGTATTCAGAGCCTTTGCGGAACAGGTCGAAAAAGCTGAAGATGGGGTGGTTGTCATTGACACCGCCCCCACCGGACATACCCTGCTGCTACTCAACTCTACTGAAAGCTATCATAAAGAAATGCAGCGCTCCAATGCCGATATTCCGGATTCCGTCGTCAATCTGCTACCACGGCTGCAAAACCAGGCCGAAACCGAAGTTGTTATTGTCGCCCTGCCAGAAGCAACCCCAGTTTTTGAGGCCCTCCGGTTAGAAGCCGATTTAAAACGGGCCGGGATTCTGAGCAAATGGTGGGTGATGAACGCCAGCCTGTTGGCTACCGATACCAAAGATCCGTTTTTGCGGGCCAGAGCCAATAACGAACAAAAATGGATTAAGCGCATCGCTGAAGACACCAATGGCAATTACGTGGTTATTCCCTGGAAAAAATAATGCGTGAGGCAAATGAACTCAGAAAGGAAACATATGGATATATTACAGGAACAGCTAAAAGCAAAAAAAGCCGGTCTGGCTTACGCCATTCTGACTGTGGTGGATGCGGAGGGAACTTCCCCATGCAAAATTGGAAAGAAAATCTTACTGCTTGAAGATGGCTCCGCCATGGGAACGATCGGCGGTGGCCAGTTTGAGCGTGAGGCTTTAGCCGATGCCAAACAAGCCATTAAAGATCGCCAAAGCTTTTTTAAGCGTTATGAACACATCCCCACCTATGAAGCAGCTGGTCTGGGATGCACCTTTAATGTCAGTTTATTTGTCGAAGTGGTCAGCCCCCGGTTGCAGCTGGTTGTTTGCAATGCCGGTCATGTTGGCTATGCGGTTCTAAATTTGGCCAGGATGCTCCATTTTGAAACGATTCTTTTTGATACCCGTCAACCCGAACAAATTAAAGAGCAGATATCGGTGGCTGATCAGTTTATTCCCTGTGATGATTTTGAAAAAGCCATCCTGGAAACGGATATTGCCGATGGTGCCTACTACGTCTGTTGTGCCTCAACCCATACCCAGGATAAATCGGCCCTAAAAGGCTCACTGCAAAAGAATTTTGCTTATGTCGGGATGCTGGGCAGCTTTCAAAAACAAAAGAAATGTACAAACAGCTGGAAGCAGAGGGGATCGCCGCCGACTTGCTTGAACAAGTCCATACCCCGGTGGGCCTGGATATCTGCGACATGTCACCGGAGGAAGTTGGCTTTTCGATTCTGGCTGAAATCTTGATGATCAAAAATGGTGGCACCGGGATACCCCGGAAAGAGCTGAAACGAAAAGTGCAAACTAAAACAAATGAGTAGTTTTTTAGAGCAACCATTAATGGAGGAAAAAATGACAGTCATCGAAATACTTAAAGTATTGTCTGATACCAATCGTTTGCGAATTCTGAATTTACTTTATGTGCAGGAATTATGCGTTTGCGAGCTGGAGTATTTGCTCGGTATTTCGCAATCGAATTTGTCCAAACATCTGCGCTTAATGAGCGATGCCGGTTTTTTGGAAAGTCGTCGCGAAAATAAATTTGCCTATTACCGAATTAAAGATCTGGTTCTCACCGAACATCCCTTTCTGACAGCAATTTTCGAAACAGAATTAGGTAAAGAAAATTTATTTGTGGCTGAATTAAATAAACTGATACAGTATCGAAACAGTGAATTAACCTGCCACAGTATTACAGCTCTGATCGTATAAAAAAATAAAACAAAATCGATGGGGAAGAAGAGTAAGTCATTATAATCTTTCTGAACCCCCTGTCGTTTGGGAGAACAAGAATGAAGCGAGGCAAATATGGAACTGAAACGGATTTATATTGAACTCACAAATCGGTGTAATCTGAATTGCGAGATGTGTTTTCGGCATACCTGGGATACGGTTGAGGGTGATATGGATTTGGAGTTGCTCAAATCGATCCGGGAACAGGTTAAAGAATTTCCCGCACTAGAGGAAGTTTTTTTCGGCGGGATCGGAGAGCCAACGATTTACCCCCATTTTAAAGAAGCGGTCGATTTGTTTGAAGGCTATAAACTGCTAATGACCAGCAACGGCATCATGACCGGTGAAAATGCCAAAATACTTTGTGAAAAATTTACGGAAGTTTATTTTTCAGCCGATCAGTATCACGAAGACACCCAGGGGGTAAAGGATCAGCTAATCAAAACCTTTGAAGCCATCTCCAATTATCATAAACAAACCCATTCACCGACGCCGAAAGTTGGGGTAGCCTATGTACTGACAAAAAGCAATGCCGACGCCTTATTTGACATCATGAAGATGATGCGGCACTACGGCTTCCACCGTTTATCGCTTTCTCATCTATTGCCGATCAATGAGAAAGATGCGGATGATATTTTTTATACCCGCTATCAAAATCCGGAAGGCAAGGCTTATCTGGAAAAAATCTTTACCTATCGGGACATAAAAATTAACATCCCGGATATGGAATTAAAAACCGAACGCCGCTGTACCTTTATTGATAAGGGCTATATTTATATTGACACCCAGGGGGAAGTGATGTCCTGCTATCGGTTGGCAAACAGTTATGACGAATATGTCTTTGGCGACAAAAAAAGAGTCATCAAACATTCATTTGGCAACATCAAAGAAAAATCTCTAAAAGAAATCATCGAAGGCAAAGACTATCAGAGTTTCTGGCATACGGTTTATAACAACCAGTATCCGTCCTGTATCGACTGTGATTTACGAAGCGGCTGCAGTCTGGTGGAAGACACCAAGTATGATTGCTATTTCAACACGCCTTCCTGCTCTGACTGTTTATGGGTTCGAAATTTTGTCCGCTGTCCGTAATCCGGTTATCTGGGATAATTTATGTTAGTCAAATTTATACAATAATAAATAACGAAATGGAGAAAGAAAAATGAGTAAAGTAGAAATTTATGAGCCCGCAATGTGTTGCTCTACCGGTGTTTGTGGACCAGGTGTGGATCAGGAATTGTTAAGAGTGGCAACTTTCTTAAATGAACTGGAGGGGGAAGGGCGAAAAATTATCCGTTACAATCTTTCCAGTGATCCGATGGCCTTTGTTACCAATAAAGAAGTCAACGATATCATTGCCAATGAAGGTACCGAAGCTTTGCCAATCACCGTTGTGGATGGGAAAGTCAAACAGAAAGCTTCCTACCCATCCAATGCCAATTTTGCAGAGTGGGCAGGCATGACCAGAGAAGATATTATCAAGATGGTACAGAAAAATGATAAACCAACGGCTTGTGGTTGCGGCTGTGATAAAGAGGGTTGTTGTTAAATAAGAGCACCGACTATTTCATGCGAACCATTTTGTCACAAAGAAACTTTTTGCGACAAAAGCGTGATCACCATTGGCAACAATGCAAGCACCATAATAAAGTGCTGCGGCTATTTACAAACGGATCGTCATTACTAAACCTGACGATCCGTTTGTTTTATCGTTGTGTTTTATCGTTGTGATCATTTCGGAAAAAATCTGTATATCTATTGAAGAACAACTGTTAAGATGAAGAACAACTGTTAAGATTTGGAATGATCGTTTTAACATCAGATAAGTATTAATGAGGGTATTTTTTGAACCTGAGAATAACTGTGATTATAACAATTGTGCATTGACATATAACCCGTACAAAATCCAATTATAAAAATCCCATAAGAAAGCCATTCGTTTTTTTATTACCATTTATATGTCAAAATATTTTGACATATAAATGGTAATAAATGATTTTTTGACATATAGTACGTATAAAAAGAAAATTTGACATATGATACGTACAAAAAGGCGGAAGCATTAAATTGAAAATTTTTATGTTAGATTAAATGATATATATATTCATAGAAATGCAACATGATCAAAAAATTAAATTTTGTTGTCAAATATTAATTCAATGCAAATATATTTAAAATTGAGAAATATTCATAGACAAATCAAATAACTAATTCTAAATTAAAGATCTGCAACAACTACTCCAAACTCTAATACGTCATAACCTACCTATACCACTGCCTTCATATTGTAATCACTCAATCAAAAAAGATTGACAAATAAAAATTCTAGAGTTAATATGTACATATTCCCATACGAGTATATATAAATAAATATAAAGAGGAGCAAGTAATAGCAATGGATAATATTATTGACCTTTGCCCAATCTGTAAAAATCAAGGTGAATCCGTCAGCAAAATCACAGTTGAGCACTTAGTGACAGATGATCATCACAACGAAGTAATAGGAGAACATTACCAGATCTGAATGAACAAAGATTGTGATGTGATTTATTATGACAATACTAATGATATTAGATTCTTTAAAGACCAGATAAAGGTTCCGATTTGGTTCAAAAAGAATGCAGAGCCTAAGTATGCATGCTATTGCAGTAAAGTTACCGAAAAACAAGTCATAGAAGCTGTTATATACCATGGTGCGAAAACCGTGAAAGAAGTGAATGAAGTAGCAGGTGCGATGAAAAACCCTGACTGCAAAAAAAACAATCCGCTGGGTGTTTGCTGTCATAAGATCATTCAAGAAGCAATTGACAAAGGTTTAGCAATAAAATAATCACCATGTATTTGTATGATTTAATCTGAAAGGATTTGGAAATGAATGAGCTAACGAATATTTATAAAATGTTGTCAGATGAGACCCGGCTTCGAATCATTGTCCTTCTCGCTCAAAAAGAATTATGCGTGTGTGAACTCAGCGATGTCTTAGAGGTTTCACAACCAAGCATCTCTAAAAATTTATCAAAGTTAAGAGACTTGGATTTTGTCACCACCGAAAGAAAAGAAAAGTTCATTTTCTATAACCTGAAAACTGACAATCCATTATTAAAGCGGACGGTTCAGGATATTTTGGAAAATATTGAAGATTTTCCGCAGCTTGTGTTAGATAAAAATAAGCATGTGGATCGTAAATTCCTTTTTGATAATTGTTGTAATTAAATGCGTAAAAGATAGATTCTCTAAAGAAGATAGGAGTTGATTTCATGTTTATATTTCAATGGCTAAATGACCAATTGTTAAGAATGCAATGGCTTTCAGATCTGGTTACAAATCTCGTGCAAAATGTATTTGGTCTAAACACCCAAGACCGGTTGGGGGGAAGTATTCAGTTTTTCATTTATGATGTGATAAAAATATTTATATTGCTATCCGTATTGATTTTTATTATTTCCTATATACAAAGTTTTTTCCCCCCGGAGCGAACAAGAAAAATATTAGGTGGATTAAAAGGGATCACAGCTAATATTCTCGGAGCGCTACTAGGTACGATCACACCTTTTTGTTCCTGTTCGTCGATTCCCCTTTTTATCGGATTTACGAGCGCTGGACTGCCAATCGGAGTAACATTTTCGTTTTTAATTTCGTCACCATTGGTAGATCTGGCATCGGTTCTACTGCTTGCCAGTATCTTCAATTGGAAAATCGCCTTTGCTTATGTGCTGGTTGGTCTGGTGCTGGCTGTGATCGGCGGGACGATCATCGGTAAAGCCAATCTTGAAGATAACGTCGAACCCTTTGTTTACAACAATAAAATAGTTGAAGTTGCCCAAGAAGAGCTGACCATTAAGGATCGATTGGTTTTTGCCAAAGATCAGGTTATTGAAATTGTTAAGCGCGTCTGGTTATATATTTTAATTGGGGTCGCAGTTGGTGCAATAATTCACAATTGGATTCCAGAAGATATCATCTCGGCAGTTCTGGGACAGGACAAATGGTACTCGGTACTGATTGCAACATTAGTCGGGATACCCATGTATGCTGATATATTCGGAACCCTACCCATTGCGGAAGCACTGGTTTCTAAAGGTGCTGGACTGGGAACCGTATTAGCATTTATGATGGCAGTTACAGCACTTTCACTGCCGTCATTAATTATGCTAAAAAGAGTGGTTAAAACGAAGTTACTGGCAATATTCTTTTCTATCGTCGTTATTGGCATATTGATTATTGGTTATGGGTTTAATGCCTTTAGCTATTTGCTCTTGTAACAATTGTGATTATTTGAAGGAGGTTTTAAAATGTTTAGTCGGATCATTATTGCAACAGAAATATCCCCATTGGCGACGATGATGATTTCCTGTCTTGCGGGATTAAGAAGCCTGGGAGCAAAGGAATGTCTTCTATTACACTGTCTAAATCCATGTGAAACGGATTCAAAGATATCAACATACTTTAAGTCAGTCATTGAAGAGAATTTAAAAGTACAAAAAGAAATGCTTGAAGCACAGGGATACACCGTGTCAACCAGAGTGACAACGGGTCATATTAAAAATGAGATCAATCGCATTGCATTAGAGGAAGATTTTTCTATGATGGTTGTCGGAGCCACTAAACATTCGTTGGTTGGCGATGTGGTTTTGGGTGGGGATTGTCCAACACGCCAGAATACCCACTTTAATCATTCGTGTACCCAATGAAACAGTCGATAAATCAAAGCAGGCTAGTGACTGTAATATCCTTGAACATGTTCTTTTTTCAACCGATTTCTCAGCAAATGCTGAAAAGGCATTTGAATATGTGAAAAAAATGGTAGCTGACGGTGTAAAAAAAGTCACATTGGCTCATGTTATGGATAAAGCGATCATTGAACCTCATCTTAAACATCGGCAGGAAGAATTCAAAGAAGCCGATCAGAAAAAGCTTGAAGCTTTGAAAAATGATTTATCAACATTGGAAAATATAGTGGTTGACGTGAAACTTCTCTATGGTTCACCATCAGCCGAACTTTTGAAACTCATAGAGAAAGAAAAAATATCGTTGGTTGTCATGGGCAGTCAGGGACGTGGGTTTATACCGCAAGTTTTTTTAGGAAGCGTCAGCCATAATCTTGCCAGACATGCTTCAGCGTCAGTATTACTGATTCCCACCAAAAGGGAAGAAGATAAAATAAAATAATTTTATGGAGGATTGTTATGATCATTAAGGTATTAGGGATAGGGTGTAAGAACTGTAAAAAAACGGAAGAAAATGCCAAAGAAGCTTTAATAGAATTAGGGATTGAAGCAACCGTTGAAAAAGTGGAAAGTATGGAGGAGATTATCGCTTATGGCGTTATGAAAACGCCAGCGCTTGTGATTGATGAAAAAGTAGTCGTCATGGGGCGGATTCCATCAGTAAATGACATTAAAAAGATCTTACAGAAGTAATAGTAGACAACCCGTTTGATTGAATTATTTGATCAAACGGGTTTTTATCGATTATTGAGATATATTTTTTTCTGGACAAAAAATATAATTCATGATACTATATGCTCACTGGAGCATATAGTAATGTAAAGAAGGTGTATTGATGAATTTAACTGATATTTTTAAAATGCTTACCGATGATACCAGAATACGGCTACTGAATATTCTCAGTGAAAACCAGCTTTGTGTTTGCGAAGTTCAGGCGGTACTCAATATTTCCCAAACAAATGCTTCAAAGCATCTAAATAAACTAAAAGCGGCTGGATTGAT
Organism: Acetobacterium wieringae; assembly: GCF_023700225.1. NCBI lineage: Bacteria > Bacillati > Bacillota > Clostridia > Eubacteriales > Eubacteriaceae > Acetobacterium > Acetobacterium wieringae. The sequence goes on along the minus strand of NZ_CP097897.1, from coordinate 1,731,026 downwards.
TACTGATGAAAAGAAATCACAGTGGTCATACTATTATTTAAATGATGCGTTTTGGGATAAAAATCAATATCTTTACCAGTATTTAAAAGAACAGTGGCGTGTCGATGACCATTATATCAATGATCAGAAAAATCTAAAAGGATATATCAGCAAAAATATTGATTGTACGTTTATATTCAAATAGCGTTAATTAAGTTTTAAGTAAAAGTACACATAAATTTAAAGTTAATATGCCTATATACCCATGAAGGCATATTAAATATATAAAAATTAAGGAGATATAAAATGGCAGAAAAAAAGAAAAAAGCAGGTATTTTTAGTTTAATCAAAGAATCACTTAGCCAAACCGGGGGATGTTGTGGACCAGGAGAGACTTGCGGACCAGACTGTGCCCCACCCAAAAAGGAAAACAAAGCAAAAAAAGAAAATAATGCTGGTGAGAAAAAGTAACTGGCCGGATAACAGATAACATTCGGAACTGATTCAATTAGGCTTGGATTACTGATGGATTCCTAGAAATCTGAGCTGATTTTTAAAGGCAGATTTTTTAAAGAATCAAATTAGACCAAGACCAAAAATTTATACACGAAAGGGATACAGAATGTCTAACGAAAATGAAGCAATGAAAAGCTCACCGATAAGAGAGTTTTTAGTATTTGCGATTGCCCCGCTGATTGTTGGAATATTGATAATTATCAGCTGGTTATTGGCAGTAAACAATATTGGGCCACCCATAATTTATATTGCTATCGCTTTATTTGCAACCATATTTGGTGGATTACAGCGGTTTATTTCTGGGTTTAAAGATGTTTTCCATCGAAAAATTACAGTAAATGTTTTTGTGACAGTAGCACTGATCGCTACTGTTTTAATTGGTGAATTTATCACCGCTGCGATCTTGATTTTTATCATGTCAGTCGCCGGTGCATTTGAAGCCTTTACCTTAAATAAAACAAGAAAAAGCATCCGCAGTTTATTGGATCTGGCACCTCAGCAAGTAACGGTAAAACGAAATGAAGCGGAGATTGTTGTCGCCATTGAAGAAGTGCAATTGGGTGAACTGGTTGTTGTTAGACCCGGTGAGCGCATCGCTGTTGATGGTATCGTTGTTAATGGACAAAGTAGCGTTAACCAGGCACCGATTACCGGAGAATCGATTCCGGTTGAAAAATTTAAAGGCAGTGAAGTATATAGCGGAACCTTAAATGAAGAAGGGCGAATCGAAATTAAAACCACTGGCGTGGGTGAAGATACAACTTTGGCAAAGATTATTCATTTAACTGAATCAGCGCAAGGGACAAAACCGCCAATTCAAACCGTTGCTGATCGCTTTACCCAATGGTTTTTACCCGTAGTGATTGTGATGGCCATTGCGGCTTACTTTGTAACAAGAGATGTCAAAACTGCCGTCGCGGTTTTGTTAGTTGCCTGTCCGTGTGCGTTCGCTATCGCAACTCCTACAGCCGTAACCGCAGGTATTTCAAATATGGCTCGCCGGGGTGTTCTTGTAAAAGGTGGGATTTTCATTGAAGAAGCTGGAAAAATTGATACCCTTCTGGTAGATAAAACGGGAACCTTTACTTTGGGTACCCCAACAGTGATGGAAATTGCCGGATTTAATGGATTTTCGGAAGCAGAAGTCATCCATCTGGCGGCGATTGGGGAAAAATATTCGGAACACCCATTGGCCAGAGCAATCATTAAACATGCCAAAGAACGACGAGCTGAAATACCCGAACCGGAAGAATTTAAAGCTGAAGTGGGTAAGGGTGTCATTGCTCGTTTTGATGGGAAATCCTTATTGGTCGGAAAAGAAGAGTTATTGGAAGATCAGGGGATTATGCTGGATCAGAAAGTCAAAGCGCAAATGCAGTTGCAACGAGAACAAGGCAGAACCATTATGCTTGTTGCTCAAGCGGGTGCAGTCATTGGACTTATTTCTATTGCTGATAAAGTTCGACCAGGCATTAGGGACGTGATTCTCTTATTCAAGGAAATCGGGATAAAAAATGTGACGATGCTGACTGGTGACAACGCAGTGACAGCGCAACGAGTCGCTGAAGAAATAGGCGTGGACGATTTTAGAGCCAATATGCTACCCGAGGAAAAGCAGCAAGTCGTTGCAGAGATGCAAAAGCAAGGAAAAAAAGTAGCGATGATTGGTGATGGGATAAACGATGCGCCAGCCTTAGCTCTGGCAGATATCGGAATGGCCATGGGAGCTACCGGAACAGATGTAGCAATTGAAACAGCAGATATCACCCTGATGAATGATGACCTGTTAAGTGTTGCTGATTTTATCTGGACCTCGAAAAAAGTGTTTAAACGAATTAAATTAAACATGTTCTTCTCGCTTGTCTATAATGTCATTGGATTAGCATTGGCGTCTTTAGCGATGCTTACCCCAGTTTGGGCCATTATTTTTCAGGAAGCAGGCTGTCTGACAGTTATTATCAGCTCAACGCTTCTCCTTTGGTATAAACCTAAGTATCCGAAAATTGATGAGCGTTTATCTTCCAATAAACAGAATGTTGCCAGTATTCCAAATGAAAATTAATCATTAAACACTACGATGTTTGTTATAAGAAAAATGGGGGTGTCGCAAAATAACATTTTGTTAGTCAGCGTTTACCCCTTTTTTGATGCCAGAAACAAAACCGAAGCTACTCTGGTCATTTTTCAGAAGCGCTTCGGTTTCTTTTGTTTTGTGCGCACTTTAATAAACTATGGGTTCATTGACGCGATTAAGGCTGTTGTTTTCAGAGTAAGTAGTTGATGTCCGCATTTCCAATGGAGTTCACCGGTCGGAATATACAATTATGAAATTTAGATTTTTTATAAATGATTATATGAACAATTATTCAAATATTGATTGACAATTAGTCCACGAAAGTAGTATAATCGATACATGAATAACTATTCATGTATAAATCTTTTAAATATAAGGGGAATGATATGGTTCGTATTGAGAATCCAATCGAACGTTGTGATTGTAATGTAATCCATGAGGATGTTGTGAAGCAAGTTAAGGATAAAATGCCAAAAGAAGAGCTCTTATATGATCTTGCTGAGTTATTCAAGGTTTTTGGAGATTCAACAAGAATCAAAATATTGTGGGCATTAGCTGAAAGTGAGATGTGTGTATGTGACATCGCATTTCTATTGAATATGACACAATCCGCCATTTCACATCAGCTAAAGGTTTTAAAACAAGCAAAACTTGTGAAAAATAGAAAAGAAGGAAAAGTAGTATTCTACTCATTAGATGATGACCATGTTAAACAAATATTTAATCAAGGGATGGTACATATAAACGAAAAGTAGAAATATAGTTGAAATAAAAGAGGAGGGGATCAAAAATGGAAGTATCAAAAATTGAACTTGTTTTAGATGGTTTGGATTGTGCTGTCTGTGCGGCAAAAATTAATGATAAAGTGAACAATATAGAGGATGTTAAAGAGGCTACGCTTAATTTCGCTTCTAAAATTATGACCATTGAGCTTGATAATGTTGATAAGAAAGAAGCTGTTGTTAAACATGTAACGGAAATTGTATATAAGATTGAGCCGGATGTCACTGTGTCTGAAAAGTTGCACGATAAATACATTAAAAAGACACTTATATTAGGAGGACTTGATTGCGCTAATTGTGCTTTGAAAATTGAAGAAAAAATCAAGGAACTAGATAGCATAAAAAGCGCCAATGTTGATTTTACAACAGGTAAACTTAATATTGAAACAAGAAATAGAGATCTCGAAACAGCAATAAAAGATATTATACTTATTATAAAAAAAATAGAGCCTGATGTAATGGTAAAGGAAGAATCTAAAAAAGCTACCGAGGAACATGTGCAAATTGGTGATGGTAATAGGAAAGAGCTTGTCAAATTAGCAATCGGTGGGGTGTTGTTTGCCATTGCTTTAATATTTACATTCCAAACACCAGTGGAATTTGTTTTGTATTTTGCTGCGTATTTGATAGTTGGCGGAGAAGTTGTGTTGCGAGCTGCTAAAGATATAAAAAACGGACAGCTTTTTGATGAAAGTTTTCTGATGTCAATCGCAACGATAGGAGCATTTGCTATCGGTCAATATCCAGAAGGTGTTGCAGTAATGCTGTTCTATCAAGTGGGCGAATTCTTCCAGGATTTAGCGGTAAACAGATCCAGACGATCGATTGCTGAACTTATGGATATTAGACCTGATTATGCAAATTTAAAGGATGGGGATGATATCAAAATTGTTTCTCCAGAGGATGTGCTTATCGGAGAATATATTATTGTGAAACCAGGCGAAAAAGTACCACTTGATGGAGTTGTTGTTGAAGGGAAATCCATGATGGATACTTCAGCACTTACGGGCGAGTCCGTTCCTCGTGAAGTAGAAGTTGGTAATGAAGTCTACGGAGGGTTCATCAATAAAAACGGGTTATTAACGATTGAAGTTAAAAAAGAATTTGGCGATTCCACGGTATCAAGAATTTTGGAACTGGTTGAAAACGCCAGCAGTCGAAAAGCGCCTACGGAACAGTTTATTACAAAGTTTGCGCGAGTATACACCCCAATAGTAGTAGTCGCAGCTTTAGCGCTTGCGATTATTCCGCCTTTAGTTATCCAAGGTGCAACTTTTTCTGACTGGATTTACAGGTCATTGGTTTTTTTGGTAATTTCTTGTCCTTGTGCATTGGTTATTTCAATCCCGCTGGGCTTTTTGCGTGGAATTGGAGGCGCTTCAAAAAATGGTATCTTGATAAAAGGTGGAAATTATCTAGAGGCTTTGAATAATGTTGATACTGTAATATTTGATAAAACTGGAACCTTGACAAAAGGCGTGTTTAAAGTAACAGAAATTAAAGCGGTCCAAGGCATAACCAATGATGAGCTTTTAATGTATGCGGCATATGCTGAAAATTATTCCAACCATCCCATTGCTCAATCAATTATGAAAGCTTATGGCAAAGAAATTGACAAAGGAGTAATTGAAGCGCATGAAGAACTTCCCGGCCTGGGATTAAAGGTTAATATTAAAGGGAAGGAAATTTTTGCAGGTAATGCAAAGCTGATGGCCGATAAAGAAATAGCCATACTGGAAAATGATGAACCTGGAACAATTGTATATATAACGATAGATCGGAGTTATGCAGGTTCGATTGTCATCTCAGATGAAATCAAAAAGGATTCTAAAAAACTTGTTGGTGACTTAAAAGCACTCGGTATAAAAAAGACTGTTATGCTGACAGGCGATAATAAGATCATCGGTGATAAAGTTGGTAAGCAACTAGGATTGGACTTAGTTTATTCGGATCTACTTCCCGATCAAAAGGTAGAAAAACTGGAGCTGCTTTATAACCAAAAAAGCACGAAAGGATGCGTTGTTTTTGTTGGAGATGGTATAAATGATGCCCCAGTCTTAGCAAGAGCTGATGTTGGCGTTGCAATGGGGGGGTTAGGATCTGATGCCGCTATTGAAGCTGCGGATGTTGTGCTAATGACTGATGAACCGAGTAAACTGATCAGTGCAATAAATATTTCAAAGAAAACGAGACGTATAGTATTACAGAATATTACTTTGGCGTTTGTTGTTAAAGGAATTGTCCTGATATTAGGTGCCGGTGGACTTGCTACAATGTGGGAAGCAGTATTTGCTGATGTAGGAGTTGCATTGTTAGCAGTCTTAAATGCTATGAGAGTCATGAATACGAAAAATTTGTAAAAATAGATTAAAGGATCATTAATTTAGTGTTGCTATTTTAGTTTCAAATGAAGCTTAAACATTAAATACTACTATACTTTTAACAAATTAAATTGAGCCTAATGACGGATTGAAATAAAAAATTCAATCCGTCATTTTTGGTATTTAAACCTTAAAAGTATCTTTGAATAAATTTCTGTGATTATTCTAAAGAAAATTGGATAAGTAAACGATAACAATATTTGCTTTTGAGTTTTGAGATTAATAAATATTGCGGAGGAAGCCCATGTTAAGTGAAAAGCCGATCGAAATGCCACGCTCACAGAGCTATGGTTCGAATTACTTTATTTGTCATAGTCTAAAACTAAATCGAAGGGCTTGTTTTTATAGTAATTTGGAATATGCGAACTTTCTAACTGTTGAATTGAATCCGCAAATTATTAAATACGTCGAACAACCACTTCAAATAACTGGAAAAAATAATGATGGCAAAATGTGCAAAACAGTGTTTGATATGGAAGTTCTTTATGAAGACAATATTAATGAATTATGGGAAATTAAGTATACTTCTGATTTAACTGGAGACAATAAATCCGCAGTCAGAGCAAAGTCTCAAATTGCTATCCAAAAAAATTGGTGTTTGAAAAATAATATTCTATTCCGTGTGCGTACTGAAAATGATATTTTTCAAGGTCTGGAACATCTCAATAATATGAGATTTATGTATCACTGCATTTGTAGAACTGACGAACGGTTACTCGGAAATTGTATAAAACGAATAAAACGATTTATAGAACAAGTAGGGGATACTACAATTGGACATATCTATGAATCTGATCCAGAGCCAACAATGGTATTTCCAAGCCTGGTCTATTTGCTAATACGTGATCAGATCAAAGCGGATGTGTTTAATCAGGAATTGAACTTTTATACAGAGGTGAGCTATGGCAAACGTTTTTGGAATAATAAGATCGCAAAATTTTATGAAGAAAGTAAAACATGGCGAACTGTAAGTACCTATAATATGTCAGACTCTGATAAAAAAATCTATGAATCGCGAAAAAAAGCAGTTGATTTGTATTTAAATGGTGAGTCAATAAAAAACATAGAAAAAATGACCGGCATAAACCATTCTCATATTAAAGAGTTTGTCGATCGTTGTGCAAGCCTTGATACAAATGGCCAGCCTGTGGGCTATGTTGGATTAATAAAAGGGCATCGATTAAAATCTAGAAAAGGTCCATTTATTAAACTAATGGAGGATCACCCCGATATTCGAGATCAATTATTATTAGACTATTTTAATGAAAAAAAATCAAAATGGGATAAATTATCATCTTTTAAAACAATCCATGAATCTTTAATAAAAAATCTGATAGCAAACGGCTTTAAAGAGACCGACTATCCATTTGAAACTAAATCCCAAGGATATCGATCAATGATCAGATTTTTGCATAATATTGGTGACGAAAATCCTTATGCTTCATTGAATCGTTACGGAAAAAATGCGGAGCAATTATTTCGTAACACAAGATGCATACAGCCGGATCAATCCAGTCCTAAACGACCTTTTGCAAAAGTTGAGTTAGATGGGCACAAAATCGATGCATTATTTACAGTTGCTGTTGAAAATGAGCATGGCGACACAGTTTACGTTTTAGCCAATCGTATCTGGATTATTGCAGTAATTGACGTAGCAACTCGCGTTATACTTGGATACACTATTTCTGTTAGTCAAAACTATAATCGATTTGATGTATTAGAATGTATACAAAACGCAATAATTCCACATAAATCATTGAATTTTAGTCAATTCAATTTTAAAAAAAGTATTGAAGGATACCACTCAGTAGCAGTCCCTTATACGCAATGGGCACTCTTCGACGAGATTTGTATGGATAATGCACTATCGCATCTTTCACGTGACATTACGGATAATTTAGAAAAATTAGGTATCAGTATAAATTTTGGCCCTGTTGCAACACCTCATAGACGCCCACTCATTGAACGATTTTTTAGAACTTTAGAAGAGAAAGGTTTTCATCGAATGCCATCTACAACGGGGAGCAACATTAATGATATTCGTCGAATCGGAGCAGAAAAAGATGCTGTTACATATCGGATTACCCTCAAAGAGATCTCCGAAATTGCTGAAATAATTATTTCAGGATACAATTTGCAACCTCATCAAGGATTAGGTGGCTTTTCGCCTCTATCAGTTATGAGAGACCGAATTGATCGAGGTTTGATTCCATCATATGTTTCAGATGATAACAGAAAGGATTTTTCGCTAATGAAATGTTATCAAATCAGAAAAGTTCAAGGCAACAAAAAAAGGGAATCCGGCCATATATCAATTTTGCTGGATACAAATATACAAGTTCCGTTTTGTCTTCAAGCTATACACCAGTCGGTAAGAATATTGTAATCGAGTTTGATCCGCTTGATATTAGAGAGATGGAAGCATATTTAGAAAATGGCGCTCATATCGGACATTTAGTGATCAAAGGTAAACAGATTGGAACTGCGATTTCCTTAAAAACAAATAAATTAATACGAGATTTCGCAAATAATAATGACATGAACAACATTCACGTCGAAGACATAATAACAAATTTTGCAAATAATCTGGAAGAAAAAGCCCTATTCAGTAAAACGGCGGCAACTCACTTGGCATCTGTTCGAAATGAGGCTGAAAAAAGAAGTCCAGGATCAAATATTCTACCTCAAAATAAAAAAAGTTCTAAAACTACAGACGAAATCAGTCTTGACAATGAAAAGAATTTGTTAAGTGATGAGGAATTAATGGCGAAATGGTCAGATCCATCCAAGCGCACATGGTAATAATAAGGAAAGGTTTAAAATAAAATGAGAGCAGATCAATTAGATCAAGTAAATTCAACAGTAAAAAATAAGCATCCCATTCACACTGGAAATTACAAGATAAAAACATCGATTGTTGAAGAAGCAATCAAAAAAATTGACGAAGCGATCAAATTCAGAATCCAAGGAATGATTATTTATGGCCCATCAGGTTATGGAAAATCGACAGCAATCAATATAATAAAAAATGAAATATACGAAAAGTACGACCACGAAATTTTAACGTTTGTGAGTTCAATGCCTGATCCACTAAAGAACACCAATGTTTTTTACACAAGATTATTGAAAGCTACAAATCATGATTTATTTAATAAAGGTTCAGCACAAGATAAATCGGATCGATTGTGTTCACAGCTAATTAATTTAGCCCTTGAAGAAAACGGAAATCGAAAAATCCTTTTTTTCATTGATGAAGCAGATGCTTTAGATAAAAATGAATACCAATGTCTTAAAGATATTAATAATCAGTTAAAAGCTCAAAGTATAGAAATGACGACAATTTTAGTTGGTACTGAAGATTTAATCTCACAGCGGAACTTGTTCTCAGGAATGAAGGAAGTCCAGATTGTGCGACGTTTCATGCAAAAAACGCACATATTTAATGGTATACGGACAAAGAAAGAACTTCAAGATGTCCTCGGAGCATACGATTTCGGTATGCGATTTCCCTTAGATTCAGACTTGACATATACGAATTATTTTTTTCCAATGGCATTCAGTGAGAGTAAATTTCTGATCCATGAAACTGAAAATTTATACAATTGTATTTGTAATATTTATGGAAAAACTATTTTCAGTAAACATGGATTATCAATGAGTCATTTATGTAACATGATTGAATTTCTTTTTATAGAACATGGAATAGAAGGGGCAGGGGATGAATGGATAACCGAAGATATGTGGATCGAGACTGTCAAATTTGCGGACTGTGGCCACGAGCAAGACCTTTTAAATGCATGTATCAATGGAAAGCGAAAGTGAGTATAAAGCGAGGATAAGCTGGTATGCTAACAAAATTTAAGCGAAATCAATATGAAAGCTTTTATGATTATTTAGTTAAATCATGTTACGTGAATTCTTGTTCTTCAAATATATTGATTAAACCAATATTGGTAAACAATAATGATACAAATAAATTTTTGCCAGAACTTTTATTTCAATATAGGGGTAAAATAAACGTTGAAGGTTTAAATTCCATAATTGAAGAACCAGTTCTTCTGCAAATAAAAGAAGATGTGAAGAGACTATTAGGTCCATTTTCAATATTTCTTCCCCATAATCTCATTTTTCTATTCGATCATTATTTTAAATATTGTCCAAAGTGCCTGGAAGAAGGAAATCATTATTTATTTCATCAATTTTCTTTTTTAGATCAATGTCTTATACATAATATGCTTTTGGTTGAACATTGCCCTGTTTGTAACCATCGCAGATTTTCGGAATTTTGCTTCAATAAAAAAAGTTATTATATTTGTCCCCATTGTGAAATTGACTTATTCCGACATTTCATGATACACTCACCAATGGAGCTTGTTGCAAGAAGTTATCATAATAAATCAATACCGTTGAATCTTCCATCTATTTCGGATAGAAGTTGTACTATAATTGAGATTAATCCCTGGCAATTAAAAATTAAAAATAAACTTCCGGATTTTGGCGCTAAATTTATAAAAGATTATCTTATCAACGGCGAAAAGAGTAGTCTAGCGACAATTAGTGTGCGAAAAGTAACGAAATTAACTAAATATGAAATTAGTAATCTGAACAATTATTACTCTAATTGCGATTGTGATTGGATTAATTTAGTAAAAGACTATTCAAAAAATGATTTGTCAATTCTTTCATCACTTGAAGATATCATAAATAAAGTCGACAGCCGGATCAAGAAAACTTTCCGAGTTGGTTATCATTGCGAAAATATGAATCGAACAAATATTGATTACAAAACGAAATTAAATAATATTTTTGTAAAATGTCTCTATGGTAATAAAAAAATAAAAAAAGAACAATATGCATATTATCTATGGTTATATTCTTGTATATTGAGAAATAGGGCAGGAGAGTGTAATACTTCTTTCTTGTTGTCCTTATATGAATACCTCATTCAACTCTTTTATGATTTCTTTAATGATCCCAAAAGCACAACAATTTCGGCCGATGTTTTCCAGCTTGCTTGTAAAATTATCGAGTTTTATTTATTTGAATACTTTTGTAGACTATTAGGTTTTATTGAGAATAATATTAGAAATGGTGACTTTATAAAAATAATTACAGAAGATCTTTTAGATTCTGGTATTTCAGTTGGCCCAGCCTATAAAGGCATTATTATCGAGAATGATCTCTTTTATAATGTCTATTTTTTCGAAGAAGAAGAGTCTCAGGTGAATGAAGATTATCGAAACAATATAGATAATATGGAAACAATGGTTGGGGGATATAGTCTGATTGTACGCTACAATGTTTCCATTGGATAATTATAAGGCTTAATACATTTTCACTGAAAGTTGGCATTACATATAGAACTTATTTTTTTCATGAAAACCTTCCATTTTTTACGGGTTATATGTCAAATTTTACCTATTTTTTTAAATGAAATAGGTATCATGCGAACCTTTCATTTTATTTTGCATTTTATTCACCGGAGATAATAAAATTTCATATTTCTGATTATTGTTCACAGAATTCAATTAAATTCGTTATTTATGTCCGATCAATTATACATAATCGGCAACAAAAGAATTATTTTTTACCACTTATATGTCAAGCTATGTCCGAAGTATATGTCAATGCACAACAATGCACCAAACAAAGCTCAGTATGAATTTGAAATAAGCAAAAATATTATGTCGCAAAATGTAAGTTTCGTGACAAAATGACTAAAGTGTGGTAAGCTATAATAAAATCTGCCGGTGCTTGTGCAAATACCATCTCAGCTTATGCCATCTTTTTTGCAGCTGTTACCAGCCAACCCCGGCAAAAATTTTAGGAGACTCTGATGACCATCCCAACCAATCTAACTGATAAAATTATTCCCAATAATGCACTGCTGGATGAATTCCTAAATTATGTTTTAACCATTAAAGGTTATTCTGAAAAGTCCGCCCAGGCTTACCGTTATGATCTGATTATTTTTTTCCGCTTCCTCAAACGCTATTTTGCGATGGTTCCCCAATCGCTGCCTTTTGATGCAATTCCCATCGATGATATCGACATTGATGTCTTAAAATCGGTAAATCTGGGGATTCTCTATGCCTTTCTTTCCTACTCCAGTAAGGAACGGCAAAATGCAGATGCGGCCCGAAGCCGCAAGGTCTCTTCCTTACGTTCATTCTTTAATTATCTGTGCAATAAGCAAAAGTACTTTCTGCCCAACCCGGTGACTGAACTGGAAATGCCCAAACTCCCGGCCCGTCATGCCCGTTATCTGGAATGGGACGAAGCCGTGGATTTATTGAAAGGGATTACCGGTCGCCATAAAGAAAGGGACTTTGCCATTATTACCCTGTTTCTCAATTGCGGGATGCGTCTTTCCGAGCTGACCCAAATAAAGATTTCCGACATCAAAAACGATGCCCTGCGCATCATTGGTAAGGGTAATAAAGAGCGTCCCGTCTTTTTAAACCATGCCTGCTTAAAAGCCATCAATCGCTATCTGGCGGTGCGCCCAGAATCCAACTGCCCCTATCTCTTTCTCAGCCAGCAAAATGGCCCGATCAGCAATCGGGCGGTTCAGCACCTGGTCAAGAAACATCTGGCGAATTGCGGTCTCAATACCGATGAAATCAGTGTCCACAAACTCCGCCACACCGCTGCAACCCTGATGTTCCGTTATGGCAATGCCGATTTGCGCTCGGTTCAGGAAATTCTTGGTCATCAGAATGTTTCAACCACTCAGATCTATACCCATGTCAATGAAGAAATCCTCCGGGATACCCTTAACCAAAATCCGTTGGCACAGTTTGAAAGCGATGATTGACAACAATGGTAAAATTAAGAACTTACGTTTGCCTTTAATCTGGTGATATGCTATAATGAAGCATAACTATTTTGGAGGAAAACTCATGTACGAGGATTTAAACAGCAAACAATTAGATATCTTGAAATTTATAGAAACCCAAATGCGCGATAAACGTTATCCCCCATCAGTGCGGGAAATTTGTGCCGCTGTTAATCTGAAATCGACTTCCACCGCCCACACCTACCTGAAAAAGCTGGAAGAGCTGGGTTATATCAAGCGTGATTCAACCAAAACCCGGGCTATCGAGGTGTTGCGCCACGATCCCAATGAAACAATTTCCAGTCACTTTGATGAAAAAACAATTATCTCATTGCCAATTTTAGGCTGCGTCACTGCCGGTGCTCCAATTCTGGCAATTGAAAACATTACTGATATTTTCCCGCTGCCGCTCGATTTTACCGGATCCGATGACGCCTTTATTCTTATAGTCAAGGGGACTAGCATGATTGAAGCCGGGATTCTCGATGGTGATAAAATCATCGTCCGAAAGCAGGAGACGGCCCGAAATAATGACATTGTTGTAGCGCTTTTGCTTGAAGATAACGAAGCCACGGTCAAACGCATTTTTTACGACGAGCCCAATAAAATCCGACTGCAACCGGAAAATAAAACCATGGATCCGATTTTCTGCAATGCCCAGGATATCAAAATTCTTGGCAAGGTAACCGGTCTGATCCGCAAATTTTAGAGCAATAAAAAAAGATGTGCAAACATCTTTTTTTTATTTTCCGTTAGTCCAGTTTCATTTTGTCTTCAATGCTTTTAAAGACATCTTTTTCGATATGATTTTTGTTGGCTTTGACCAATTCGATCTGGCTTTCAAACAACTGATTCTGGAGATCCAGGATTGTTTTGCGGCTGGTTTCACTTTCAATTTTTCCTTGTCGTAAGTGTTCCCGGTATTGGGCCAACAGATCATTTTTTTCATCCAGTTCTTTTTGCAATAAGTCTTTCTCTTCAGCCAGTGCTTGATATTTTGCCTGTTCTTCGGCCAGCAAATCGCTGAGTTTCTTGAGTTCAGCTTTAACTTGTTTCACCTCGCCGACTTCTTTGGCTTTTACTTCTTCACTGCTCCGAACTTCTTCCTCTGCGTTGAAAAGCCGCTCGGTAATATTCATACAGCCTAAAATCGCAATCCGAATATGGTTTGTGAAGGGATTCGCAGCCTTGACCCGTTCCAATTCGGTATTGACGTAGTCAGAAACGTGCTTAATATGCTCTTCGTTTCCCTTGGCCTTTAGATTAAATTCGGTATCGAGTATGCGTAATTCCATGATTGTTTGTTCAGGCATTTTTTCCTCCTGTGAAATAAATTTAGTTCTCAAAAGTGATAAAAAGGTTCTTCTTTGTTATATTCTATTATAGGTAATAAACAAGAAAATTACAATTGATTTATCAATTAATACTGCTCAATGACATCAGCCAGTTCTGTATTGCTTAAAATTCGGTAGTCAATCTGTTTTATCTCAAGATGCTTAAAACCAGCCCGTGATTCGCTATGGATAACCGGAATGGAATAAATCGCTTTCTGGTATTTTCTGGCGTAATCCAGGGTATAAATGGTACCGCTCCCCGGCGTAAAATTGGAAACAATCACAAACTGACTGGACGCACTCTGAAGACGATCCCGCTCTACGAACTTATATGGCAAAAGGGTTTCATGATGGGGGTATTCGGATACCAGACAGCCCCCCATGCCACAGATTTTATCTGCCAACTGCTGATTGGTGCTGGGATAAATTGGAGCTAAACCAGAAGGCAGAAAGGCCACCGTCTTTCCACCGGCATCCAGACAACCCTGGTGCCCATAAGAATCAGAACCGATCGCCAGGCCACTGACTACCACAAAATTGTTTTCGGCCAGTAACTTACCTGCTTGAAAAGCAAAATCTGCCCCCAAGGCGGAAGGTTGGCGGCTACCAATCACTGCCGCCCGTTTGGAATGTGTTAAAATACTCAAGTCGCCCTGATAAAAAATCAACACCGGATGATCCGAAAATTTCAGACTATCCGGAAACGCTTCATCCCAATACGAGCAGCAAGAGATTCCCAGCTGACCGCATTGTTCGGCCAGCGTCTGGGCACAGTCCTCAGCAGCTGCGATTTCGGCCTTGCTGATCTGGCTGGAAATCATCCCAAAAGTCTGGCCGATTTCAACCAACTCCCGGAAACAAAGCTGCTGAGGAGCGGTGATCAACTCCAGCAAGCGGATCGTTTTCTGTCGACCGACCCCTTTTAATTGCTGAAGCCCGACAATATGTTCACAAATCAGATTCATGATCGTTTCAATACTTACTCACGGAGTTGGGCATCAAATGCCTGTTTCAATTCACCGAGAATCTGGTCGATAACCGGATTAATATCATTGTCAGTGAGGGTTCGTTCGTGATGACGGAAGTTTAAGGCATAGGCCAGACTCTTATAACCGGCCGGAATTTGAGCTCCGGTATAGACGTCAAACAATTCAATGCTTTCAAGGATTTCGCCCGCTGTTTTTACGGATAATTGCCGCAATCGCTGCCGCCGGAATTTCAGCTTTGAGTAAAATAGCCAAATCGCGATTAGAAGCCGGGAATTTTGGCAGATCAGTAAATTTATTATCCAGGCTGGCACATTCAAAAAGTTCATCAAACGATAACTGACAAACATAACACCGTTTCGGCAGTTCATAATGCTTGACAACCATCGGATGAATCTCGCCGATTTCCCCGAGTTTGGTCCCATTGGCAAAAATTTCTGCTTTTCGTCCGGGATGAAGGAAGTCCGATCCGCCAGCAACAAACTCCGGATAGTAAATTCCAAAATGCTCAAGCAAGAGCTCAACAACCCCTTTTAATTCAAAATAATCCCCGCTGCCATAGGAACTGATGGCCAGTTTTTTGGCTTCAACCGGTAATTCTCCTGGCTTGGTGTTTTTGCGATAGGTATTGGACAATTCAAAAAAACAGCCCGCCGGGTTTTTACGATTATAGTTTAGTGAAATCACTTCCAGCTGATGGCCAATGAGGGTATGGCGCATGATGCTGTTTTCTTCCCCCAGCGGATTAATCAGCGGAATCAGGTTATCCGGAAGCTGTGTATTCAGTCCCTGAAGACGCTTTTCGCTGGTAAAGGAGGATGTCAGGGTTTCAAAATAGCCCTGACCCACCAGAATGTTTTTCAGGCTGTCTTCAAATTTCTGCACTGGGGTTTTACCGCCAACCATGGTTTCGCCGCCCATTATGGTACCAGGGATGCGATCATAGCCAAAAATCCTTACCACTTCCTCGGCCAGATCTTCTTTAAGCTCAATGTCCATCCGATAACTGGGCACTTCAACTTCCAAAACGGCATCGCTTATTTTGTTCACCGTAAAGAATAACCGGGTCAGCATGCTTGAAACTTCCTCAACAGTCAAAGAAATCCCCACAAACGCATTAAACCAATTAACATCGAGGGCAACTTTTTTTAATGCAGCCACCTGAGGGTAAACATCAATCATCCCTTCGATAACATCACAGGCACCAATATCCAGTAGCAGCTGAGTGGCCCGCAGTGCTGCCACTGCGGCTAATTCCGGATCAACGCCCTTCTCAAAGCGAGATGAGGCTTCGGTTCGCAGGCCCAGTTGTTTAGCCGTTAAGCGTACACTGCCTTTGTTAAAATTGGCCGATTCCAGGACAATCAGACTGGTTTTATCAGTAATTTCTGAATTTTCACCACCCATGACCCCGGCAATGGCCACTGGGGCTTTGCCATTGGTGATCATCAGCATCGATTCATCTATTTCCCGCTCTTTATCATCTAAAGTGACAATTTTCTTATCTGCAGTGGTTGTAACCACAATTTCCTGGGATTTAAGACTGTGATAATCAAAAGCATGGAGCGGTTGGCCCAGCTCCAGCATCACGTAGTTGGTGACATCAACAATATTGTTGATCGGCCGCACTCCACTGTTTAGGAGCTTGATCTGCATCCACAGCGGTGAGTCTTCGATTTTCTTGACTTTGAGCATCTTGGCAACATATCGGGGGCAGGCAGAATCTTCAATGCGTACGGCCAAATAGTCGGGGATTTCATTAGCACTTTCTGCGGTGGCGTCATAAACTGGTACTTCAGCCATTGGCAGATCCAGGGTTGCTGCCGCTTCCCGGGCGATCCCCACAATCGATTGGCAATCCGATCGGTTAGCCGTCAGTTCCACATCGATGATCACGTCATCAAGCCACAAAAGTTCCCGGGCATCCATTCCCAGCGGCGTATTTTCCGGCAGAATCAGAATCCCTTCCATGATTTCTTTAGAAAATAAATCGGTGTTCATTCCCAGTTCTTCAATCGAGCAGAACATCCCATAGGAAAGCAATCCCCGAAAATCATTGGTGCCGATTTTGGTACCATTGGCAATTACCGCACCATCAATGGCCACCGGAACAATGGCACCTTCAAAGACATTCTTGGCCGCAGTGACAATCACCCGTTGGTCAGTTCCCATATCCACGGTACAAACGGTCAGCTTATCCGCATTGGGATGGGCTTCAATTTTGGTAATTTGTCCGGTAAAGATATTAACCACATTTTCTGAAACAACCGTTAGGGTTTCCACCTTTGTCCCGGACATCGTCAGAGCCTCCCCAAAATCAAACGGTGCCATTTTTATATCAACAAATTCTTTTAACCAATTCAGTGAAACGAGCATAATTGGGTTCCTCCTATTTAAATTGCGCTAAAAAACGCAGATCATTTTCAAACAATAAACGCAGATCGTTGATGCCATACTTGATCATTGTGATCCGGTCAAGGCCCATGCCAAAGGCAAAGCCGCTGTATTCATCCGGGTCAATGCCACAGAAGCGCAAAACATTCGGGTGAACCATTCCGCAACCGAGAATTTCAATCCAGCCGGTGTTGCTGCAAACCTTACAGCCAACGCCGCCGCATTTAAAGCAGGTTACATCCATCTCAGCGCTGGGCTCGGTAAAATAGAACTGGTGGGGGCGGAACTTGGTTTTCGTCTGTTCACCAAAGAGTTTCTTGGCAAATAAATCAAGGGTTCCTTTAAGATCGCTCATGGTGATGCCTTTATCAATCACCAATCCCTCCATCTGATGGAAGACTGGAGAATGGGTAGCGTCGATTTCATCAAAGCGATAAACCCGACCCGGTGAAATAATCCGCAGGGGTGGTTGCTGTTCTTCCATAACCCGAACTTGAACCGGTGAAGTCTGAGTTCTCAGCACGATATCATCCTGATAGTAAAAAGTGTCCTGGAGGTCTCTGGCCGAATGATCCTGAGGCACATTCAAATAGTCAAAATTATATTTTGCCCATTCAATCTCCGGACCTTCGGCAATGGAGAAGCCCATTCCCAGAAAGATTTCTTTTAAATCATTGATAATCGTAGTTAACGGATGCAGGTTTCCCGCCTGATGTTTTTGTCCAGGCAGGGACACATCGATACGTTCTTCTTTGATCTGCGCTTCAATTTCCTGTTGTTCCAGTAACTGTTTTTGCGCCATGATGTTACTTTCAATTTCTTCCCGGATTTCATTGGCCAGCTTGCCAATGACCGGACGTTCCTCGTTGGAAAGCTTGCCCATTCCTTTTAGGGCAATGGTCAGTTCGCCTTTTTTACCCAGATACTTAATCCGGACATTATCCAGTGATTTCAGTTCGGTAACGGCACTTAGATCAGCTATACAGCGATCTCGTAATTGTTTGAGTTCTAGCTCCATTTCTTTCTCCTTATAAATAAAAAAATCGTCCTCTCAAAAGGACGAAATCATTCCGCGGTACCACCTTAAATTAATACATAATTGTATTCACTTAAAATTTTAACGCAATTAACGTTAGCTGCTATCAATCATCAAAATTGGTTGATGCGGTTCACAGCTAAAACTCCAGAGGGAACTTCAATAAATTTAAACACAAAATCTCTCAGCCTGGGATTTTTTCTCTGTAAAGTCTCATCTTTATTTACTCGCTCTATCATTGTAGATAAGTTATTTAATTATCTTTTACTTTGGTCTGGCATTCCTTAAAATCTCGAATCAGATCATACATGATTATACCTGCAGCCGTTGCCACATTCAGTGACTCCGCCTGACCCAAAATGGGAATTTTCAGTAACAGATCGCAGCATTCACTCATTTGCTTCGACATTCCCTGGGATTCATTCCCCATAACGATGGCAAATGAACCGTTGAGGGACTGGCGTTCCCATAAACAACTGCCACTTAAGGAAGTACCGATGATCGTTACCTGCTGCTCTTTTAACTGCTTGACCGTATCAAGCAGCGAAACGACCTGATAAATCGGCAAGTGAAAGACCGAACCCATCGAACCCCGTAGTACCTTCTCATTGTAAATATCCGCTGTTTTAGCAGACGTCACCACACAGTCAAAACCTGCTGCATCGGCAGTACGAATAATGGTACCAACATTGTAGGGATCCTGAACATCCTCCAGTAAAACCGTACGCTTGAAGGTTCCCGGTCGGCTATTAATTTTATGCAGTACCGCCATAATTCCTTCGGGTTTTTGTAAACCGGACAGGCTTGCCAGAATCGTCGGACTGACGATTGCAATGGCAACTTTATTGTTCTCCAAAGTAACCAGACGATCCCTGACAGATGCGCCATTAATCTCCAGCCAAGTGCTGGTAATAAAGATCTGCTTAAACTGCAATTGATTTTTAACTGCTTCCAGAAAAAGCTTGGTGCCTTCGATGGCAAAGGTACCTTCGGCGTCCCGAAAGGATTTACTGCTGAGTTTACGCAGATACTTCAGTTGCTCATTATTTTTTGATGTAATTTCTGGAAACATCGTTAATGGTCTTTTCGGGACAGTTTGTTAATCTCATTAATGGAGCGATTCTCCCCCATCACAATCAGTTTATCTCCGGCATGAATCACATCACTGGCCAATGGCGAAGCATTTAAGACATCCAGACTCCGAATTGCAATTACATTTAAGCCATGTTTTTCCCGGAGGTTTAACTGTTCCAGGTTTTTTCCTTCCCAAATATGAAGGGACTCCACCTCAACGATGGAATGATTGGTATCCAGCTCCAAAATA
The DNA here is from genome assembly GCF_023700225.1 of Acetobacterium wieringae. Classification (NCBI taxonomy): domain Bacteria; kingdom Bacillati; phylum Bacillota; class Clostridia; order Eubacteriales; family Eubacteriaceae; genus Acetobacterium; species Acetobacterium wieringae. Next base: position 1,711,382 of record NZ_CP097897.1, on the reverse strand, counting down.
TCGATAAAATCGCCGGAAAACAGATTATGCGCAACCCGCTCACCCATGTCCCGCTCTGGAGAAAATACTTTTTTGACCCCTAATTTAAGTAGCACCTTTTCGTGCTGGGCATTGTTGGCTTTTCCATAAATTTCATTGATTCCCAGTTCCTGAGCATTGACAATACCCATAATACTGCTGTTAATGTCTGAGGTAATGGAAACCACCACCGCATCGACATTCTTTAAGCCAATCGATTTCAGTGTATTAATATCGGTCACATCCGCTTGCACCGCATAGGTTACCAAATTCGCAATGTTTTGAATTTTTTCTTCGTCATTATCGACGACAACAACATTACAGCCCAATTCGCTGAGGGTGATGGCCAGTGCTTCACCAAAACGCCCTAAACCAAGAACCGCAAACTGCTTTTCTTTCAATTAATACTCCTCCTCTAGCCAATCATAATGTTGCCTTCCGGCAATTTGAAATTTCCCACGTTTTCTCGGGCTCGCTTTTCACTGCGTGAAATCGCATAGGCTACCGTTAACGGACCCAGCCGGCCAACAAACATGGTCAAACTGATGGCTATTTTCCCCGCTGTTGATAAATGAGGGGTTAAACCGGTTGTTAAGCCAACCGTACCAAATGCTGAAAGTACTTCAAAAACCACCGTTTCAAAAGAAGCTTCAGGTTCAGTACATAATAACACAAAAATCATAAAGATGACAATACCCAATGCAATGACAATCACCGAAATGGACCGACGGATTGCCGGGCCCATGATGCTACGCTTAAAGGCCACCACATCTTTTCGACCATGAAGAACGGAGACAACCGTCATCATAATAATCGCAAAGGTGGTGGTTTTAACGCCGCCACCGGTGGACCCCGGTGAAGCTCCGATAAACATAAACAGCATGGTTAAAAACAATGATGGTGTTGTTAAAGCGGCAATGTCAATGGTATTATAACCAGCAGTTCTTGGTGTGATCGACTGGAAAGCGGCGGCCAGTAGTTTTTCGGGAAAAGAAAGCTTTCCCATCGTCATCGGATTATTGTATTCAAAAACAAAAAAAAGCACAAAACCAATAATCAAAAGAACACCGGTGACTGTCAGGGCCAGCTTGGCATGCATAGTCATTTTTTCAAATTTTCGAATGTTAATGATATCACTGGTAACGGCAAATCCCAGCCCCCCCAGAATAATCAGCCCGCCAATCACAAAATTGACAATAAAATTACCGACATATTTTGTCAGGCTGGAGTAATTCCCAAATAGATCAAAACCAGCATTACAAAAGGCAGAAATCGAATGAAAAAAGCTGAAGGCAGTGCCCCGCAAAAATCCATATTCCGGAATAAAAACCAGGGCCAACAATAATGCCCCAACTGTTTCAATGATCAGCGATGAAAAGAAAATGTACTTGGTGAATTTAACTACTCCGGAAAGTGAATCCATGTTCACTGAGGATTGAATCAGCAGACGATCCTTGATCGTAATCCGTTTTCCCGCCAGTACAAAAAACATTGTCGTCAATGACATGAAGCCCAGGCCACCGATCTGTATCAGTAAAATAATAACGACTTTCCCAAATACCGACCAAAAGGTGCCGGTGTCCACAACCACAAGCCCCGTTACGCATACTGCTGAGGTAGCCGTAAATAACGCATTAATAAAACCACCGCTGGTTCCTGATGCGCTGGCCATCGGCAAGGTCAACAAAATGGCTCCCAGTAGGATCACCAGTGCAAATCCATAAATCAGCATTTCTGCCGGGGAACGTTGTCCCGCAAATTTTTTAAAGTTCCAGCGTATTTTTTCTGCCATGATTCGATTCCTGCCTTAAATATTTAATAACCATACCTATTCTAACACGACACAATAAAAAAGCAAGAATAATATCCATAAAAAAAACTTCTCAAGCATGGATAATCCGTTGAGAAGTTTTTCATTACGATTAGTTCATGTTCTTCTTTGATACTTCAACTAAGTCTTTAAAAGCATTACTGTCATTCATTGCCAGATCTGCTAAGATTTTACGGTCGATTTCAACACCTGCCTGTTTTAAACCAAACATGAATTTGCTGTAGCTTAAACCATGTATTCTGGCACCGGCATTGATTCGGGTGATCCATAATCTTCGGAAGTTTCGTTTCTTTTCTTTACGGCCAACATATGAAGATCTGAGTGCTCGCATAACGGCTTCATTCGCTGATCGATATAACTTACTTTTAGCACCATAATAGCCTTTTGCAAGTTTTAGTACTTTTTTATGTTTCTTTTTGGCATTAACGCCTTTTTTAATTCGCATTATCTATTTCCTCCTATCTTCAAATATTATCTTTTTACGATTTTGATCATTTTCATTACTACTTTAGCATCGCCAGGAGCTAAACCAGTTGCTTTTCTTAAATTTCTTTTTCGCTTGCTGCTCTTTTTGTTAAGAATATGACGTTTGAACGCTCTTGAACGTTTAATATAACCTGATTTTTTTATTTTAAAACGCTTTGCAGCACCACGGTGGGTTTTCATTTTTGGCATAACTATTTCCTCCTCCCTGTACAAGGTTTCATTTATAAAAAACTATATCTGAGAAACGAAAGTTTCACAATCAGATAGTCAATTAACAGTGTGAATTACTTATCTTTTTTGGGGGCTAAATACATAACCATGTTTCGGCCTTCAATTTTTGGTGCTTTTTCGACTACCGCCAGATCAGCAACCCGCTCAGCAAAATCTAGTAATACTTCTTTTCCCTGTTCGGTGTAAGCCATTTCACGGCCTCGGAAACGGATCGCCACCTTAACTCGACTGCCTTGCTCTAAAAACTTGATGCAATTTTTAATTTTAACATTAATATCATGCTCTTCAACTCGAACCGACATACGAATTTCTTTAATAACCACAGCTTTTTGATTTTTTTTGGCTTCTTTTAATCGTTGAATTTCTTCGTATCTAAACTTACCGTAGTCAAGAATCTTACAAACCGGCGGTTTTGCGTTTGGTGAAACTTTCACTAGATCCAAATTTTTTTCATCGGCTAATGCTTGAGCTTCTCTGGTATTCATGACACCAAGCATTTCTCCAGTTTCGTCAATTACACGGATTTCGCGATCACGGATCTCGTTATTAATTTCGTGTTGAACATCTTTGCTAATAGTCATATACCTCCATATAAAAAAATTGCAGGTAGAGTTACTCCACCTGCAAAAAAATACTTACGAACAATGATTATGCGTTCATTCATATTTACCTATTTCCCTGAGAAATGAGGTGAGAAGTGTGTGTTCCTCTACTTTGTTACTCAGCTATTATATGCTTATTCAGATCGATTGTCAAGTTTTTTTTATGAAAGTAAAGCCCGGTCGTTGGCAAACTCTTCGCCACTGACCTGGCCAAAGCGTTTTAGTAGATCTTCAACTGTGAGACTCTGTTTTTCTTCACCACTGATATCTAAAATTACGTGGCCTTCATGCATCATAATCAAGCGATTCCCATGCTCAATGGCGTGGCGCATATTATGGGTGACCATCAGGGTGGTCAGATTCCCTTCGTGGACAAAACGGTCACTGAGTTTTAGAACCTTATCAGCCGTTTTGGGATCCAATGCCGCTGTATGTTCATCCAGCAATAGCAGTTTAGGTTTTTTCAGAGTTGCCATCAGTAGGGTCAAGGCCTGCCGCTGTCCACCAGAGAGCAGACCAACCTTAGCATGAAGACGATTCTCAAGCCCCAGATCCAGATGGCTCAGGTACTCTTTATAAATTTCACGTTCCTTATTGCTGATGCCCCAGCTAAGTGACCGGGTCTTACCGCGACGGTAGGCCAGGGCAAGGTTTTCTTCAATCCCCATATTACCGGCAGTACCCATCATCGGATCCTGAAAAACCCGGCCGATAACGGCAGAGCGTTTATGTTCAGGCAGCTTGGTAACATCTTGTCCGTCTATCAGAATCGAACCCTTGTCAACACCAAAGACTCCCGCCACACAGTTAAGAAAAGTCGACTTGCCAGCACCGTTACCACCAATAACCGTGACAAAATCACCCTCGGCCAGGGATAGACTAAAATTGCGGAGGGCCACTTTTTCGTTGACCGTGCCAGCGTTAAATTTTTTTTCAATTTCATTGATTATTAGCATTTTAGAGATCGCCTCCATTCATCGATTTTTTAATGGGACGAAGATAGCTTTTAAAGACCGGCAGTGACAGCGCAATGGCCACAGTAATGGCGGTAAAGAGTTTTAAGTCGTTGGCTGGCATCCCCATTTTTAATACCAGGGCGATGATAATCCGATAGGTAATGGCACCAAGGACGAGTGAAATCAGGCAATTGAAAAAATTTCGGGTGCCAAAAATAACTTCGCCAATGATAACCGAGGCTAACCCGATAACAATGGAGCCAATCCCCATTTGGATGTCCGCAAAGCTCTGGCTCTGGGCTATTAACGAACCCGAAAGAGCAACCAGTCCATTACTGATCACCAGGCCCAGAATAATCATATTATTGGTATTAATACCCTGAGCTCTGGCCATTTGCGGATTGTTCCCGGTAGCCCGGATGGCGCAACCGATTTCGGTTCCAAAAAACCAGTATAAAAGACCAACAATTGCCATCACACTGATAAATCCAAAAAGCATGACTGCATTGGTTGGGCTTAATCCCAGGTTCTCAAGCGGAGTAAAAACGGTGTCAATCCGCAGCAGCGACAGGTTGGCTTTGCCCATAATCCGGAGATTAACCGAATAAAGTGCAATCATCGTTAAAATACCGGCCAGCAAGGCGGGTATTTTAAGTTTGGTATGCAAAATCCCCGTGACCAGTCCGGCCAGCATCCCGCCGACAAAGGCCAAACAGGTTGCGATGAACGGATTCATCCCGTTAAAAATTGAAAAAGCTGCGATCGCAGCTCCCATGGCAATACTGCCTTCGACTGTTAAATCAGCAATATCGAGTATTCGGTAGGTGATATAAACGCCAATCGTCATGATCGCCCAGAGCAGGCCCAGCGATATTGCACCTAATAGTATCTCAAACATTATTCTGCCTCACTTCTTATCTATTGATTATGTTGATTAATAATTTTAGCAAGCAGCAATGTACTCATTACTGCTTGCTAAATCGTTTCTATTTAAGTTACTTATTTTGCGGTAATCACGTATTGCTGAAGATCCGCAGGAATCGTTAAGCCAATTTCCTGTGCGACGGCACCATTAATGGCATATTCAAACTTTGTTGCTGATTCAATCGGCATGGTTGCCGGTTCAGCTTCACCCTTTAGAATTTTAACAGCCATTAAACCAGTCTGGTAACCTAGATCTGAGTAGGAAATTCCCAAGGTCGCCAGTCCACCGGATTCCACCATTCCGGCTTCACCACAAATGACTGGAGTTTTTGACTGTGAAGTAATGCTTTGAACCTGAGGCATAGCTGAGGCGAAAACATTGTCAGTCGGAATGTAGATGGCATCGCATTGGCTGACGATCGATTGAGTTGCCTGTTGCACGTCATTGGAGTTAGTAACCGTTACTTCGACATATTTCAGGCCAAGTTTTTCAATGGCTTCTTTGGCAATTTTTGCCTGGATGACTGAATTATCTTCACTGGATGTATACAGGACACCAACAGTTTTAGCGGTGGGTACCAGTTTTACCAGCAGATCAATTTGTTCTTTAATCGGATTCATGTCGGTGGTACCGCTGACATTTCCACCGGGTGCTTCGTTTGAAGACACCAGACGAGCCGCTTCATAATCAGTGATGGCCGTTCCCAGAATCGGGATTTCAGTCGTTTTACCAGCGATGGCCTGAGCTGCCGGTGTGGCAATGGCCAGAACCATATCAACCTTGTTGCTGACAAAACGATCACTGATGGTTGACAGATTACTTTGATCGCCCTGGGCATTTTGAACATCCAGGGTGATCTTATCCCCATCCGTATAACCATTGTCAGCCAGGGCAGTCACAAAGCCTTCCCGGGCTGCATCAAGGGCTACGTGGTCAACGTATTGAACAATCCCTATGGTGGCACTTTTGCTGTCATTTTTTGTCGCCGTGCTTGAACAGCCAGCGCCTAATGCGACCACAGCAGCAACAGCCAGCACAGCCATTAATTTTTTACCGTGTTTTTTCATTTTCATTTCCTCCATTTTCATTTTTATTCAATCAAACCTTTTCAGGCTGAATTGTTCGCTTTTTACACAAAAAAAATTCGTCTCTGTCTAACAGGGACGAACACAAATTCGCGGTACCACCTTGCCTTTGATGCGCATGCATCACACTCTGAAAGCAACCTAAAGTCACTTAACCACGGTAACGGTTGGTATCCGGCTCAGCCTACCGGGCAGTGCCTTTCGGTGAGCAGCTCTCAGGATGTATTCATAACGACGTCTTGCTTCCTCGCACCTACCGAAAGCTCTCTGTAAAGATCATCCTGTTATTACTCGTTCCTGGTCATCACTTTATTGTTTTTTATTATATTGATATGGGTCGAATTTGTCAACCATTATTGCAAATTCGACCCATATTATTCCTGGATTAGTCTAAGGTTAATGACTTTGTTTTGATTTTTTCAATCAGCTTTTCTTTGAGATCCGCCAGACTGATCAGACCAGCATCCCCAGTATCCCGGATTCGCAGCGCCAGGTCACCACCTTCGGCTTCCTTGTCACCAACCACCAGCATATAAGGCACTTTTTGCATCTGTGCTTCCCGGATTCGGTAACCCAACTTTTCATCCCGGCCATCCACTGAAGCCCGAACTCCAATGGCGGTCAGTTGGTCAGCAATGCCTTTGGCAAAATCATGATGGGCATCAGCAACCGGAATAATCATTACCTGTACCGGCGCCAGCCAGAGCGGGAACTTCCCGGCAAAATGCTCAATCAGAATACCAAAGAACCGCTCGATACTGCCGAGAATGGTACGATGGACAATAACCGGACGGTGTTTTTCGCCGTCAGAGCCAATGTAGTTTAAATCAAAACGTTCCGGCATCTGAAAATCCAGCTGGATGGTACCACATTGCCAGGTTCGGCCGAGGCTGTCTTCCAGATGGAAGTCAATTTTAGGGCCATAGAAAGCCCCATCGCCAGGGTTTAAGCGATAGTTGATTTCTTTCTTTTCCAATGCGTTTCTTAAAGCATCAGTAGCGATTTCCCAGACTTCATCGGAACCAATGGCTTTTTCCGGCTTGGTTGATAATTCGACCTTATAGTTAAAACCAAACACCCGGTAAACATCATCAGCCAGATCAATCACCTTGATGACTTCGGCTTCGATTTGTTCGGGTGTCATAAAGATATGGGCATCATCCTGAGTAAAGTTTCGCACCCGCATCAAGCCATGAAGCGCCCCATGTAGTTCGTGGCGGTGAACCAGACCCAGTTCGGCCATCTTTAAGGGCAGATCCCGATAAGAATGGCCTTTGCGTTTATAGACCAGCATGCCGCCGGGGCAATTCATTGGTTTTACCGCATAGGAGGCGTCATCTATTTCAGTAAAATACATGTTTTCCTGATAATGATCCCAATGGCCGGAACGTTTCCACAGATCGGCATTTAAAATGATGGGCGTTTTAATTTCCTGATAGCCCCGCAACTGATGTTCCTGTCGCCAGAAATTCTCCAGTTCGTTGCGGATAATCATCCCCTTGGGGTGGAAAAATGGGAAGCCCGGGCCTTCTTCCTGAAGCGAGAAAAGATCCAGCTCTTTTCCCAGCTTACGGTGATCCCGTTTTTTGGCTTCTTCCAACCGGGTTAAGTAAGCTTCCAGTTCACTTTTTTTAGGGAAGCTGATTCCATAGATCCGCTGCAGCATTTTATTTTTTTCATCTCCCCGCCAGTAGGCACCAGCCAGACTGAGCAGTTTAATGGCCTTAATCCCACTGAGGTTTTGAATATGGGGGCCAGCACACAGATCCGAGAATTCCCCCTGTGAATAGAAGCTGATAATGGCATCTTCCGGGAGGTTTTCGATCAGCTCGGCTTTGTAAATTTCGCCTTCAGCATTAACTTTAGCCAGCGCCTCATTACGGCTTAACTCGTAACGGTTGATTTCCAAGCCTTCCTTAACGATCTTGCCCATTTCCTTTTCAATTTTTTCCATGATTTCCGGGGTGATAATTACATCCACATCAATATCATAGTAAAAACCGTTCTCAATCGCCGGGCCAATGGCCAGTTTAGCTTGAGGATAAAGCCGTTTAACCGCCTGGGCCAAAAGATGGGAACCAGTATGCCAAAAGGCGTGCTTACCGCCCTCATCTTCAAATTTCAGCAGATTAAGGGTGGCATCTTCATTAATGACCTGGCGGATATCAACAACCTCACCGTTTAGTTCTCCAGCCAGGGTATTTTTAGCTAATCCCGGACTGATATCATTGGCCACTTCAAGCACTGTAATTCCGGGTTCATAAGTCTTTATGGATCCGTCTTTTAACGTAATAGTAATCATTTTATTCTCCTTTGTTTTGGCGTTTATTGTGAGCATTCAGGGAATCTTAACGATCCGACTGATAAAACCATTTTAATTTAAAAAACAAAAAAGCCCCTTTGTCAAACAAAGGGACGTCTCAACGCGGTTCCACCCAATTTGATTCATTTTCATGAATCCACTTAAGTTCTGAATAACGGTCAGCACCGTAAAACCTTACTGTATTGAAAGTACCCAAGGTAACATTTCAAATTATTTCAGGCTTCGACTCCAAGGTGGTTTTCAATTATCTGTTGTATAAGCAATTACAGCCAGGTTGCCTACTCTCTGAAACATCGGGATAACTTACTCGTCCTTATCAGCGTCTTTTTTTATTTTTATTGTCTATCAGTATAACCTTTATCTAGCAGGGAATCAATACTTTTCAGAAAATTTAATATTTTATTCAACAACAATGTGCGATCCCGTTGCTGAAAAGACCACTAATCCCGTTTGCTCTGCTGTTGATAACGGCGCTCCGGAGAGGCGGCTAAGAAAGGCTGCTGAAAAATATTGAAACTTGACCTGAGTATAAATCTTTTTAGGTGCCTGATCAATAAAATCAGACAGATATTTCTCAATATTCTGCGGCTCTTTTAAAAACTCAAAGATCCATTCTTTATCTGGAGTCTGATCACACATACCCATTGGCATTCTGAAATTTCCCTGGGTGAGCCAATCGTATCGAAGACACTCGCCAATCTGATCGACCTTTTTGTGATCCCTGAAAAATTCGTGCAAAATAGCAAAGAGTTGTTCCTTTGATTTGCCCACATCATAATAGCCCTGATCTTCCCAATGACAGGAAAACGCTTCAAAAAAATCAAAGGGAGTAAGAAAAATCTTGTCCGCAAAAATATAGTTCATGCTTTGTTTAAAGTCGCCACTATTGTAGTACCGATCGACTAATACTTCAATTTGACGTAATTGAGAAAGCTCTTCTGCGCTAATATACTTATTTGAAATAATTTCATAGGGCGGAAAGCTGGCATACTGATACTGATGAATTAGCGCCTCGCTGCGAATCCGGGTACCTTTTAAACATTTAAGAAAGCCCACCTGCAGCATATCTGGGGCAAGAGCGATCACATGATTAAAGGATTCCTTGAAACTATCGTAGTTCTCAAAAGGTAAGCCGGCAATCAGATCCAGATGAATGTGGATATTCTGTGGCATTAGCAGTTTTTTTACATGGTCACCGGTTCGGGTCACACTGATTTTTCGGCCAATGGCAGCTAGAGTTTCCGGAGCCGTACTCTGGACGCCAATTTCAAATTGAATCAATCCCGACGGGGCTGTCTTAAGTAAGTTAATCATCTCGTTATCAATCAGGTCGCCGGTCATTTCAAAGTGAAAATTTGTTGGCCCGCCACGCTTAATCAGATGGGCAAATATTCTTTTGGCCCGACCGACGTCGCAGTTAAAGGTGCGATCCACCAGTTTGACCTGCTTGACCCCCACCGCAATAAAGAAATCCAATTCTGCAAAGACCCGATCCAGTCCCAGCAAATTTAACCCTTGCTTAGCCGAAGACAAACAATATGAACAGCAAAACGGACAGCCCCGCATGGTTTCGTAGTAAATGATTTTATGCTTAAGGCTGGCCATATCCACATTACTATAAGGAAACACCAATTGACTTAGGGGTACCGCTTCAGTATCAGGATTTTCGACAACCTGCCCCGCTGAACTGCGATAACAAAGTCCCGGAATTTTATTGAGGCCTTCGTGATAATTACCAGACTCCAGTAGCGCTTTTAGTTTGGCTTCCCCTTCGCCCTGAATAATCCGGTCACAAAAAAGATAAGCCTTTAGCAGCGCCACTCCATCAAAACTAACCTCGGGGCCACCAAAAATAATCTCAACCTGGGGTTTCGCTTTTTTAATGACTTCTGCCAGCTTAACTACCATCTCCATATTCCAGATATAGCAGGAGAAACCAATTCGTCTGGTATTTTGATCCAGAAGCAACTTAACAATCCGATGAAAGGGATCATTAATTGACATTTCTACAATTTCGACATCAAAATTCGGCAGCTGCGCTTTTAAAGAACGCACCCCCAAATTCGTATGGATATATTTGGCATTAATAGCTACTAGGACAAGATCTTTCACGGTAACCTCCAGGTCTTCGGGGATTTAAGTCTGGGAATAAGTTAATAAAAAAATTCTTTGCTGCCGAGTTGTTACACCTCTTAATACTCTGCTTAGATGAATAGAAGCAGACAGTACCGTTTGCCCTGGATAGTAATTATCCAGCGTAAATGGCAGCAACGCTCACGGCAATTAAATAAATCAAACGATATTTGTTATACATTAAAGCGGAAAAAAGTTACGTCGCCATCTTTCATGACATACTCTTTACCTTCTACCCGGGTCACGCCACTTTCTTTGGCTTTTACTTCCGAACCGGCTTCAACCAGCTGATCGAAACTGGTGATTTCAGCTCGAATAAAACCCCGCTCAATATCGCTGTGTATTTTTCCGGCAGCCTGGGGTGCCTTCGTACCTTCGGTAACTGTCCAGGCCCGAATTTCCTGGGGGCCAGCGGTTAAAAAAGTAATCAGCCCCAGCAGTTTATAGCCAGAGCGAATAACCTGATCCAGGCCTGATTCGTCCAAACCCATATCAGATAAAAACTCCGTCTTTTCGACTTCGTCAAACTGGGCGATTTCTTCTTCAATTTTAGCCGATATTTTAATGATGTCTTTATGACTGCCGGAGTGGTTTTCCCGCACTGTTGCTTTTAAACGGGTTACCATATCATTATCTTCATGGAGATCATCTTCAGAAACGTTGGCGATATACAGTACCGGCTTGATGGAAATCAGCTGAATGGTTTGGATAAATTCCCATTCATCCGCAGAAAAATCCTCATCATTGGGCATTTTGCCACCTTCTAGGATTTCCCGCAGCCGCATCGCCACCTCAATATTTGCCTTTTCCTGAGGATTGGTCTTGGCCAACTTTTTATTTTTTTCTATCCGTCGATCTAGCATTTCAATGTCAGCAAAGATCAATTCCAGATTAATGGTTTCCAGATCATCAATGGGATCAATTTTTCCTTCCACATGCACCACGTTGTCATCTTCAAAACAACGAACCACATGGACTATGGCATCAACCTCCCGAATATGTGAAAGAAACTTGTTGCCCAGCCCTTCCCCCTTGCTTGCGCCTCGTACCAGACCAGCAATATCCACAAATTCGATGGTGGTGGGAATAACCTTTTTAGAATTGTACATTTTTTCCAAAATCGCCAGACGGGGGTCCGGTACAGTGACAACCCCGATATTGGGATCAATCGTACAAAATGGATAATTGGCAGACTCTGCTCCGGCCTTGGTTAATGCATTAAATATGGTGCTTTTCCCAACATTGGGTAAGCCAACGATTCCTATCTTCATTATTACCTCTTTCTTATTTTCGTCTAAAACATTTCTCCTGACATTTAAAAAGGTGGGTTTTCCCGTTCCCTTGGAACAAGAAGTACCACCATTTCAAATTTGGTCAGCGCTTTTTTGTAAACAGACGTCTATCGATTGACAACAGTGTTTTTCCATAATTTTTCGAGATTATAAAACTCCCGTTCTTCAGCATGGAAGATATGGACAATCACATCGTAGTAGTCCAGCAAAATCCAGCGGGCTTCACGTAAACCTTCAACCCCTTTAGGAAAGATCTCCAGTTTTTGGGCCTCATACTCAATATTTTCGGCGATCGCCTTGACCTGTCGCTCAGAGCTACCACTGGCAATAACAAAATAATTTGCAATGGAGGTCATCTCCGTAACATCGATGACTTCAATATCATCGCCATTTTTTGCTTCAATCCACTCTTTAATCTTTTGTGCAAATTCATCTGGATTAATAATGATCACTCACTTTCTTTTTTTAATTTCTTGATTACTTTTTTTCATAGATTTCTGGTTTTAATCAGCAAATCATTTCGTGCTTCAAGGGTATGCTTATGAAGCAGCGCACCAATTTTTACGACATGGCAGATACAATTGGATAATGCCAGTATAACTGCCTGATCAAGATCTGTTTTTGCTGCCGCTCGAATGGCCTCAACCCCAGGAAAAGATCGGTCTTTTTCGATATAATCAGCCAAATAAACAATCTTGTCCAGGGTGCTCATTTTCTTACACCCGGTGGTGTGATAACACACCGCATGTTGAATCGCCACATCGGTGATGCCATAGCGTTCTTCAACTAATACCGCACCCACCGGGCCATGAAGTAATTGGGGATCATGGCGACTGACCCGGTCGACTTTAATCTGATGCTTTTTGGCATAGCCGAGAAGCTTTTCGTCCGGCATATTTTTGGCACAGTCATGCAGTAGTGCCGCCAGTCTGGCCTGATTAAGGTCAACCCCAAAACGACTCGCCAGTTGTTCAGCCGCCAACCACGTTAATTGTATGGCGAAAGCGTTTTGGACTCAGCTTATTTTCAAGATCTGTAGTGATCTCAGTCCAGTTCATGTTGATCCCCATGTGTCCCATTTGGCAAATAGAGGCCCTGGTCGTGGATATAGGCTTCCACCGGATCGGGTAAGAGGTACCGGATGGAATAACCATTCTTAATCCGGGAGCGGATATCGGAAGAGGCGATGTCCATTTCCGTGGCGTAAAGCTTAAATATCGATGCCCCATAAATCTCCTGAAGTTCTTTGATCCGCATATCCAGGCGATCATGGCTATAGCCCGGGCGGAAGGTGGTAATGAACTTTACCGACTTAAGTAGCTCCGGCGCACCCTTCCACAAGGTAATCTCAAACATTAAATCGGCCCCGGCAATAAAATAAAAATCACAGTCCGGGTATATTTCTTTAATGCTATTAATCGTGTCAATGGTATAGGTGATGCCACTCTGGTCGATTTCATGGGTTAATATCTCAAAACGATCGTTGCTGGCAATGGCCAGTTCCACCATTTTTAACCGGTGTTCTCTGGCAATTTCATCTTGCGATAATTTAAATGGGTTATTCCCAGTGGGAATAAACAAAACCTTATCCAACTCATATTGATCCCGAGCCGACTCTGCCAACAGCAGATGACCCGTATGGATGGGATTAAAACTTCCTCCCAGAAGACCGATTTTTTTCTTCATCTCAAACCTTTACTTTTTATGAATTAGTGAATTTTCGTGATGGGCTTAATGATTTTTTCTTAACCCGTTTGATGGGTTTTGCATTTTTAGTGGGAACCTCAATTTTCGTTTTTAATAAATTCTTTTTATAAAGAATAAATTTGTTACCGATGGTGCAGACAATCTCCGCTTTGGTGGCAGCGGCCAATTCCCGGGCGACGTCACCAACTTCTTCCATGGAGTTATTCTGAACCTTTCCCTTGATTAACTCCCGGGCAATGATGGCATCTCTAGTCTGCACAATAACTTGCTCGGTAACGCCTTCCTTGCCAACGAAAATGATATCAGGGATATCCATGGCCAGCTTTCTTAAATAACTTCTTTGTTTACTTGTTAACATTTTTTCTCAACTTTCTACGACGCTATTATAGCATATTATTATGGGCAAAATCTATTTAAAATACTCAAATTCGATGTCTTCCAACTGAACAACATCCTCATCCTGAATGCCCATTTTTTCCAACTCTGCAAATACGCCTTTATCTTTTAGCACCCGCTGGAAGAAACCAACTGAATCCAAATCTTCAAAGTTAACGGATGTAATCAGTCGCTCCAGGAAATCGCCTTTAACAATATATAAATGATCACGTTTTTCAACAGTAAATTGTTTTTCCATAAAGTCAGGGGTATAAACGGATTCAGTCTCTGGTTCAATGTCAAAAATCGGTTCAACCTCACCGATTTCATCCAGCAAGGTTATCGTTCGGCTAAGCAGTTCGTTAAGCCCCTGGCCGGTTACTGCTGAAATTACAAAAACCTCGTAACCGAGTTTTTCGAGTTCGGCTTTGAGTTCAGCTGTTTCGCCAGCATCAGCGAGAAGATCAACCTTGTTCAAAGCGACAATCTGCACCCTCTGGGCTAGTTTTTCATTATACTTTTCCAACTCTAAATTAATCGCTTTAAAATCTTCCAGGGGATCCCGGCCTTCACTGCCAGCTGCGTCCAACAGATGGATTAGCAGCTTGGTTCGTTCCACATGACGGAGGAACTGGTCACCCAGTCCGGTTCCTTCATGAGCGCCCTCGATCAAACCGGGAATATCGGCAATCACAAACGGATCAAAATTTCGCCATTCAACCACCCCCAGATTAGGGACAATGGTGGTAAAATGGTAATTGGCAATTTTGGGTTTGGCTTTGGTGATTACCGAGAGCAGTGTTGATTTCCCAACATTGGGAAATCCAATCAGACCCACATCAGCCAGCAGTTTCAGCTCAAGAATAACAGTTCGTTCCTGACCTTTTACTCCACCCTGAGCAAAACGAGGTGCCTGTCTGGTAGCTGTTGCAAAATTCATATTTCCACGACCACCCCGACCGCCTTCTGCTACCCGGTATTTTTGTCCGTGTTCGGAAAGGTCGCAGATAATCCGTCCGGTATCCTTATCTTTAACAATCGTTCCAACCGGAACCTTAATGATCAGGTCTTCTCCGGTTTTACCGGTGGAGCGACCGCCGGTGCCGTTTTCACCATTTTCTGCCTTGTGTTTTCTTTTATATTTAAATTCCATCAGGGTTCGAAAACCATTATCGGCCATAAACACAATATTGCCGCCATGACCTCCGTTCCCGCCATCGGGACCGCCGTTGGGGACATATTTTTCGCGCCGGAAACTCATTCCACCATGTCCGCCATTACCAGCCTTCAGAATAATCTCTGCTTTATCTACAAACATTGCTACCTCGCTTTTTTAGGGTACTTACCCGAACAACATAAAAATAAAACCTCTTATCTTGTCAAAACGAGCATAAGAGGTTTTATGGCTGTATTATTTTGTCACTGAGAAACTAGATGGCTTCCCGAGGATAAATACTTACTTGTTTTTTATCTCTGCCTTTTCGTTCAAAACGGACAATTCCATCTTCTAAAGCGAATAATGTATCATCGCCGCCTTTTCCAACGTTAGTACCAGGGTGAATCTTGGTTCCTCTTTGACGAACTAGAATATTTCCTGCCAGTACGAATTGACCATCGCCTCTTTTTACGCCAAGACGTTTCGATTCGCTGTCTCGACCATTTCTTGAACTACCAACCCCTTTTTTATGGGCAAATAGTTGAAGGTTCATTTTTAACATGTTGTTCACCTCCTATTTATATACTTCTTCAAACTGGATATAATCTCCATAAGCTTCCTTAATCCCCCGGATTCCCAGAAGATAAGTCGAAATAAGTGTTTCTGTTTTTGATTTCGTTGGTTCATCATTGATTTCGGGAATGATAAAACGGACATAGCCCTCTTCGATCACTTCGCCAAGATCTTTTCGCCCAACAATTTCGGTAAGTCCGTTTAAAATGCTGATGGTTAAAACCGAAACAGCCGCACAAACGATATCCTCGCCATGATCGGCAAAACCGGCATGACCAGACACAATTATTTCACTTGCTTTATTATGCTTACCACAAATCTTTACTGAAATCATAAATGCCTAGGCTTGAATGCCAGTAATTTTAACTTTCATGAATGGTTGTCGATGACCTTGTTTTTTCCGATAATCTTTTTTAGATTTATACTTGTAAATAATAACCTTAGGTCCTTTGGCAACTTCCAAAATTTCTGCTTTAACAACAGCATTTTCAACCACTGGCGTACCAATGATCATTTCGCCATCTTTGTTAACTGCTAAAACTTCAGTAAAAGTAATTTCTTTTACATCGGCTTCAGTGAAATTGATTTTTTCAATTTGAATCACATCATTTTCCTGAACGCGGTATTGTTTACCACCTGTTTTAATAATTGCATACATAGTTCTACACCTCCTCATACCAGACTCGCCACAAAAGGTGCTTTCGACTTAAAACCTTGTGTGTGCGGCTACATAACTTTATAAATATTAACATGGTGCGTTACTAAAGTCAATCAAAATATTAACAATGTTCATTTGACATGATAATACACCTAAAAAAACTGAAATCATTTATTTTATTTGGGGGTTTTCTCGTATGATGGGTATAATAAAATAAATTGAGCTTTAGGAGGAAAATGAAATTGCAAAAAAACATGCCTAGAATAAAAATTGTAGCTGTTGTTTTATTAGTTATCCTTGCTATGGGATTCATAATCTATAATTTTTATCCAATGATCAATCAAAACATGCAAAAGGATAAAATAATTGCCGTCGCCAAAGAAAACCGTACCGAGATTGCCGATCGAATTGATTTTAATGCCTTGCTGTCCATCAACCCCGATACCATTGGCTGGGTGCAAATCGAAGGGACACCCCTTGAATATCCGGTTACCCAAACCACTGATAACGATTTTTATCTGTCTCATAATTTTTTAAAGGAATCATCCTTCGAGGGCGCCATCTTCCGGGACTACTTGAGTGATCCGGTGACAACCCGGAATCACGTACTCTATGGTCATTATATGTCAGATGAATCAATGTTTGGCAGCTTATGGAATTATCAGGATCAGGCCTATTTTAAAGCCCATCCGGTGATTCAGTTTGATCAGCCTGGCAATCCCGGGGATTGGGAGATCTTCTCGGTTTATATTACCGAAGCCGAATACGATTATCGCCAGCCCAGTTTTTCAAGTGACACCGAGTTTATCAACTATATGAATCGACTCAAAGCCCGTTCACTGTATGATACCGGTGTGGTTGTTTCCCCGGACGATGAAGTGCTGACCCTGTCCACCTGTATCTACACCTTCGATGATGCCCGCTTTGCGGTGCATGCCCGAAAAATCAAGTAAACATAAAAGTGTCCGCAGTTTGGATCTCGTTGAGATCATCCATTGACTGCGGACACTTTATTACATTTTAAGCACAGTTGCTATTCGTTATCAACAACTGCCTTTTTTCCCAATTTTCGCAATTCACGTTCCGGCTTGATTACTTTATCTTCATAATCAAAACACTCTTTCGCAATGACATTACTTAAAACCAGTAATGAGATCAGATTAGGAATTGCCATTAATCCATTCATCGTATCCGAGAAATCCCAGACAATCTGCAGAGCAGTGGTGGCGCCGACAAAAGCAATTAAGCTGTAAAACAGTCGATAAACTTTCACTGCCATTGGCGCTTTAATCAGATATTCCAATGATTTTTCACCATAATACTCCCAGCCCAGAATTGTTGAAAAAGCAAACAGCATAATCCCAATGGTGACGATGTAGCCCCCGATCGGACCTAATGCTGATTCAAAGGCGGCAATCGTTAACGCTGCCCCACTGAGCAGTTTTCCGGCTTCGGTCATGGTACCAAGCATACCGGAAGAAGCAATTACCAGACCGGTAATGGAACATACAACCAAGGTATCGAAGAAGGTCCCGGTCATGTTAATGTAACCTTGACGGGAAGGATGATCCGTTTTAGCAGCGGCCGCCGCAATTGGCGCCGAACCTAAACCGGCTTCATTGGAGAAAACCCCCCGGGCAACCCCCCAACGCATGGCACTGAGCATGCTGGCAATCACCGTACCGCCAACCCCACCAGCCACCGCTGTGGGTGAAAAGGCCATTGTAAAGATTTGAGCCAGACCGGCAGGCAGGTTTTCAAAATTAATAATAATTACTAATATACCGGCCACAAAGTAAAAGACTGCCATAAAGGGAACAATGACACCACAGACCCGACCGATACTTTTAATCCCACCCAGTAATACAACAAGAGCCAGAATTGTGATAACTGCTCCGGTAATCCAGGTAGGAATACCAAAGGTTCCAACAACAGCGCTGGCAATAGAATTGGCTTGGGTCATGTTACCGATTCCAAAAGAAGCGATCACCGCAAAGGCTGAGAACAACACTGCCAGTACTGCACCGATGGTTTTATTTTTAAAACCGTTTTTCATGGCATACATCGGCCCGCCAGCCATTTCACCTTCTTTGTTGGTTTCCCGGTATTTAACCGCCAGAACACTTTCCCCGTATTTGGTGGAAAGACCAAACAAAGCACTGATCCACATCCATACCAGCGCTCCGGGTCCCCCCAGAACCATGGCGGTCGCCACCCCGACAATGTTACCCGTACCAATGGTCGCTGCCAGCGCCGTCATTAAAGACTGGAAGGGTGAAATATCCCCACTCGAATCTTTTTTTGATGGATCCTGCTTAGCAAAAACCGATTTCAATGCATAACCCAAGTTTCGCCATGGCAGAAACTTTAACCGGACTGTCAAAAAGATCCCGGTTCCCATCAGTAACGCCAGCATTACAGGTCCCCAAACAAAATTGTTGACAGCTGCAATAATTTCCGAAAAATTCATCTTAACCCCCTTAAAATTATAGTGGGATCATTTTATCATTATTTATCTTGCTTCACAATACTAAACATTCTAAATGACAAGTATTTACCTTAAGCCTATCTTAAGCCCAGGCAAGAGGTAATTATTGTCATTTCCATAGATATTTTAACCCAATCCGGAAGCACTGCCCGGTAAATCACTCGAATTCAATTGAGCACTTGGATTAGCGACGCAAAGAGTTGATAGGTTTCCGGCGCAAACCAGAGTTTAAGTTCGGTTAGCAGAGCTTCGTTTGAATCACTGCAATGGATCAGATTGTTACAGCAGCGAGCTTCCCGGTCGGCATTATCAAAGGAATCGGTTCCCAGATCACCCCGAATCGTTCCCGGTTCAGCCCGGGCCGGGTCGGTGGCGCCCGTTAATTCCCGGGCATTGCCGATGGCATTTTCCCCGTCCTGACTAAGAATAATGGGCATCATTGCTTTCCCAGCAAAAGCTGTGATGGCCATTTTTTTAAACGATTCTCCCAGTTTTTCAACTACGTGGGCGTAATGGGTTAAGATCAAGTCGTCACTGACGCTCTTATATCCGATCATCTCGATCCTGAAGTCATGCTCGATAAACCGTTTTATAATCGGTTCAACTAATTCCGTCTCCAACGCATCGGGTTTCATAATAATTAATACATATGATTTCATTGCAAATCCTCACCTTCTATGTTTTGTAGTTATAAAGTATAATACAATTACTGGATTAACATTTTTATACTAAAATAATTAATTAACCGCAAAAAACGCTGAAGCCGATTCCACAATAAATGCAGAACCGGCTTCAGCTTTCGATTTCAGATGTCATTCCTTTTGGACTCACCCCTTTCATTTCACCAAAAATCCACTTCTTCACTTTTCTAAAAGTAATAAACGCTTAACTGGCAAAATTCTTCAGGATATTTTTTATTCAATTCAAATTTTTACCGTTTCAGTGGCAAATCGTCATTTCCATTATGTGGTTAATTATCGTTGATCCATTATTATTTTTATGGTCACACCACTTAAAAAGTGATGCTCACGTCCATAATTAAATACCGATCGCCAATTAATCAGGCCATCAATGTCGATGCCGCCTACCCAATTTGGTTTTAAGAACTGCTGCATCTTTGGAAATGACAATCGATAAAATCTTATTCATCCATTCGGGTTATTTTAAATTTTTATCTCTAAACAAATCACCGTCTTTCTAATCTTATCGGCTGTTAAGGTTTATTTACTTTTCAATGATCTTATTAATCAATTGTGAAAAGGATCGTGTTGATCTTTGATTTAGCTAAATTATAGCACGTTTCTTTGAAATGTAAAGGCATTTTTTGTAAACGTTTTTATTTCTTTTGTAAACCTTAAGCATCGACTTTAAGCAGCAGTTTTTCCCGATGTAATTCGATCGTCGGATCGATCACAAAAACCGCTCTGATTTGATCGTTGAAACTCGCTAAGACCTGTTCCGGCTTGACACATTGCTGCTCGATATAAATCAGCGTCATCTTTACATTGACATGATCGATTTCGGCGTCTGCACATACCGAAATCGATTCAATAAAGGGTCGGATATTTTTTTGTACATATTTTCCTTTTTTATTTCTTTTCTGGATCAAAATCTGTGGAAGTTCCAGATACATGCGCACAGATGCTGCCAATTCGTTTAAATCTGTTTCTGGCATGACCTTGATGCGAATCCGATAGTCACTTTGATAAAGCGATGCCGACAGGGATTCGACCCCCTCACCGCAGATTTTTGCAGCAATAATTTCAAGACCCTTCGGCAGTGCCTGGTTCATCCGGTGAATAAAGGTGTCCACATCGATGTCCGTAGATACAATCACCTCACCATACTCCGCGTCACTGGTTAAACCCACCGACATCGCCAGCGCAAATGACATCCGGGGATGGGGGTTAAAACCCTGGGAGTATGCAACCGGGATATTCGCCCGGCGAAACGCCCGTTGAAACAATCGTTGTTGATCCAGATGGGATAAAAAACGCAGCGGGGTTGAGCGTTTAAACTGATAATGAATTTTAACCATTGCATTTCCATCCTTTCTTGAATTCCATAATGCCGCAATTTGAACACGTATCGGGACAAAACGGTGTTGTTAAAGCTGTCTCGGCTTTTTTTGCTTCGGTTTGTAAAAAGTCCTTGGTAATGCCAGTATTGATAAAATCCCAGGGCAGAATTTCTTCGTAGTCCCGGTTTCGTAAAGCATAAAAATCCGGATCAACCCCGGCCTCGTCAAAAGCATCCATCCATTTTTGCAGATCAAAGCATTCGCCCCAGCCATCAAAGCGGCAACCTTTTTGATGGGCTATCTCCAGCACCGAACCTAAACGACGGTCACCCCGGGCAAAGACTGCTTCCAAGAAGCTAACCCCGCTGTCATGCCAGCTGTAAGAAATCTTGCGATCTTTAATACTGGCTTTTAAATGACGTTGTTTCTGTTTAAATTCTTCCCGGGTATTCTGGCCCATCCACTGAAAAGGTGTAAATGGCTTGGGCACAAAGGAAGAGGTGCTTAAAACGACTTTCAAACTTTTGTTGCGGACTTCCCGATCAATTTTAAAGTATTCATCCACAACTTTTTGCCCTAAATCCGCAATGCCTTCGATATCTGTCAGCGTTTCCCCCGGCAAACCAATCATAAAATACAGTTTAACATGTCCCCAGCCCTTTTCAAAAGCCGTTCGTACCGTGTCAAGCAGATTTTCCTCAGTAACACCTTTATTAATGACATCCCGCATCCGTTGGGTTCCAGCTTCTGGTGCCAGCGTCAAACCGGTTTTGCGAACTTTCTGGATTTCTTCCAACATCTCAATGCTTAAGGAGTCAATCCGCAGTGATGGCAAGGAAATACTGACTTTTCCATCCGCATAATCACAAACCAGGTTTTTAATCAGGGCTTCAATTTCGCTGTAATCACCGGTACTGAGCGATGACAGTGAAACCTCATCGTAGCCAGTGGCGTCGATCAGCGCTTTGATTTTTGCCTGGATAGTTGGCACGGTTTTTTCCCGGGTCGGGCGGTAGATCATCCCAGCCTGACAAAAACGGCAACCCCGGCCACAGCCTCTGAATATTTCATAACTGATCCGATCATGGACAGTTTCGGTATAGGATACTACAATTTTTTCCGGGAAGTAAGCCTGATCAAGGTTTTCAATAAATTGCTTGCGGATCGTTGGTGGTGCTTCTTTGACAATCGGGGAAAAGGCGGTAATTAGCCCGGTTTGCTTATCATAGCTGACCGCATAAAATGCCGGGACATAAACCCCGTCAATCTGAGCTGCCCTTTTTAGAAAGTCCTGGCGGTTGCCACCAGCTTTTTTCCATTCCCGGTGGGCAGCCATAATTTTAAGAATCACCTCTTCCGCTTCACCAATGACAAAAAGATCAATAAAATCAGCCAGTGGCTCCGGGTTATAGGCGCAGGGGCCCCCGGCAATCACAAAGGGCTCGTCTTCCTCTCGCAAAGCGCTGCGCAGGGTGATCTTTCCTAATTCCAGCATGTTTAAAATATTACTGAAGCTCATTTCATATTGCAGTGTAAAGCCCACAAAATCGTAGTCGTTCAAGGGCAGCATCGATTCCAGGCCATATAATGGCAAATCATGCTGACGCAACTGTTCTTCCATATCTACCCAGGGCGCAAAGACCCGCTCACACCAGACATCTTTTTCTTCGTTGAGTAACCCATAGAGTATTTTCATGCCCAAATGAGACATTCCCACCTCATAGGTGTCCGGGAAAGCAAAGGCAAAACGAATCATCTCCGGACTCGGAATCTTATGGACTGCGTTCACCTCATTACCAAGATAGGTGATTGGTTTTGTCACCAGGGGCAAAATATTTTTTTCGATATAATTATTCATTCATTTCCTCATATTTATAATTTTTAAACTGCCTAACTCATTTTAGCACACCTTATCTTACATGATTCTTATCAGCTTGTACAGTCCCCGTCCCAGAATAAATATTCAGTCCCATCGCCCCGCTCCGACAATTATTCTAAAATGCGCATTTGATTAACGCAATCAATTATGATAGACTACACCCTGTTTAAAAAATTTAAGTCAGGTAATATCAAGCGGTGAAACGTATTTATGAACTTTTTGCAATTATCTGAAATATTATGTTTATGAGAGGAGAAAAAATTGTTTGAAACAGTCGATGTGGGCATTTTGTCCATTATTCCACCAATGATTGCCATTGTTCTGGCGTTGATTACAAAAGAAGTTATCTCCGCCCTGCTAATCGGAATTCTATCCGGAACCCTGATCTATGTCGTTAACAGCGGCGGCGGTGTGGTTGAAATGGGTACGGTTGCTTTTGGCCTGATGGCTGAAACCGTTGGTGAACCGGGCAAGTTTAATATCATCTTATTTTTGGGGCTGCTGGGAGCCCTGGTTTATGTTGTAACCATTGCCGGAGGTTCTCGGGCTTATGGCAACTGGGCCGCCACCAAGCTTAAATCCCGCCGCAGTGCCCAGCTGGCCACCAGTGCTCTGGGCGTTATTATTTTTGTTGATGATTATTTTAACTGCCTCACCGTTGGCACGGTTATGAAACCGGTCACTGACAAATATCAGATTTCCCGGGCCAAGTTGGCCTACATCATCGATTCCACCGCAGCACCAGTCTGCATCATCGCCCCGATTTCCAGTTGGGCAGCAGCGGTCGGCTCGACCCTTTATGAAACGGGAGCTTTCCAAAATGAACTGAGTGCCTTCGTGGCGACCATCCCTTACAACCTTTATGCCTTGTTAAGTATCTTGATGGTTATAATTATTTCTGTTACCAATCTGGATTTCGGATCAATGGCCCGGGTTGAACAGCGAGCGACCGAAACCGGTCAGCTGGGAGCCCTGGATACTGAACTGGAAGAAAAAATTCTGATGGATGGCAAAGGCACACTCTGGGATCTGGTTATTCCAATCAGCTCACTGATTGCCTTCTCAATTTTCTCGATGCTCCAAAACGGTGGCTACTGGTCCGGTGAAGGCTTGACCTTATCGGAAGCCTTTGGCAATTGTGATGCCTCGGCAGCCCTGGTAATGGGCGCCTTCTGGGCTCTGGTTGTGACCTTTTTGCTGTTTATCCCCCGTAAACTGATTGGTTTTAAAACCTTTATGGGTGGCATCGGCGAAGGAATCAAAACCATGGTTCCGGCCTATATTATTCTAACCCTTGCCTGGACTATCGGTGCCCTATGTCAGGATCTGCTGGGTACCGGCCTCTTTATTGGCGAACTGGTTAAATCCAGCAGTATCCCAGTGGGGCTGATCCCGGCCATGATTTTCCTGGTTTCGGCCCTCTTGTCCTTTTCCATCGGAACGGCCTGGGGTACCTTTGGGATCTTCATTCCGATTGTCGTCATGATTTCCCAATACACCGCCCCGGAACTAATGGTCGTAACTTTGTCAGCAACACTGGCGGGATCCGTCTTCGGCGACCATTGTTCACCCATTTCGGATACAACCATTCTTTCTTCCACCGGGGCTGGCTGCGATCATATCCAGCACGTTTCAACCCAGATGCTTTATGCCCTGCTGGTGGCATCCTGCAGCTTTATCGGTTATCTGATAGCTGGTTTGAGCTATGGAAATCTTCCGCTGACCTGGTTAACCTCAGTCGGACTACTGATGGGATCGCTCATCGTCTTCCATCGGATTTCCCAAGCCCGCATCACAAAGCTGGATTTCTCCACATCGAATTGATACTGTCCATTTCAAATGTCCGCCATTTAGCAATAAAATGGCGGACATATTTATTCTACATCAAACTATTTCCCAGATCAGTTCGCCTTTTCGTTGTTGCAAAGCTTCAGTAACCACCCCATTTTCTGCCACTTTTTCCAAATATTGATGAACCCGCGCAAGCTGATCCGGATTATCTAAAACGGCAAGCTCCCGGCTATAAATCCCCTTTGCTTTTTCCAGTGGGAAAACTCGCTTGTGAAGCCCCGTTTCGTATGTCAGTTCCGGGAAAATACCCTTTGTCCATAAAATATTAAAAATATAGTTCAGCTTATTAAACTGGCGGATATAATGTTGATCTGTTAGTGTGTAGAGTGTTTCTTTCAGACAACTATGTCGTTCCACAAACGATGACAGATAACAAAAACCTCTGGAGGAGCCAATCATTTTATAAAGATGATCCGGTTTGCAAATCGCCGGTGACATGCTGGCAATCACCAGATCAAAAGATTCTAGGTAGTGAAAGCTGTCCCAATCCGAGAGAATAAACTCGGTATTTTGTAACCCCGCAGCTGCGGCATTTTCTCTGGCATAGTGCACCATCTTTTTAGAAAAATCCAGCCCCACCACTTTTTTTGTTTTTTTGCCAACTCAACTGCAAATTGTCCCGGCCCACAACCGATATCCAGGACGGTTGTTTCACTCGTGATAATCCCTTTGTCAATCAAGGCCTGAACCTTGTCTTTACGATTTAACTGAGCGTCTCCGGTTGACGATGAAAGATTGTATTCCTCCGCCCGAAAGTCCCAAAATTCTGCAGTTGGTTCTTTTTTCTGGTTGTCACTTAACCAGAGCTCCTCAAAATATGCTGTTTTAAACTGCATCCGGCATTCGTCTCCTTATTTAAATTTAATGTAATTATCGATTAATAAAAAATAACCCTACCAGGCAAAGAGCAATACCTACCAGATGATTGGTGGTCAAAACCTCCTTGTATAGCAAGATACCAATGGGAATCAGTAAGATCGCCAATGAGATATTGGCAACCAGCGACCCCAGGCTAATATTCCAGCCAGCCCGATAGGCGGTTATGTAACCAAATTCCAGGGCGACAACCGAAATCCCCAGGGCAAAACTGGTCCAATTCAGTCGTTTAACCGACTGGACGATTCCTTCTTCCAAGCCATTGGCCAGCATCAGAATCAACGTCAATAACGCTGCCACCAGATACGTAACCAACAGTGATAAAAAAGGATTGACCGTCTCCGGTGTCGATTTCGTGCAGATGTTATAAAACACATTGGCGGTTACAATTAATAGAATGGGCAGATAATAGGTAAGTTCATTCAAAGCTCTCAGACACTCCCCTTCCTTATAATTTTTGTATGACTGCTCACAAACATGGAGCGATTCCCAAGCGCTGTTATGCACCTTTTTATGTCCAGTGCTGTTTAACGGCAGCTCTTAAAACCCGAAAATTCGGATAGGGCTTTTCAATGTGCAGTAACCGCTTGATCACCAAAAGCTCTTCCTCGGTTAGATCAAACTGTTCAATTCCGCCGTTATTGAAACTTGCTGTAATTTCCTCGCAGCTTAATGCCAGGCGCATAAAAACATCACCGATCCCCCAAAAATCCGGATTAAAGTGCGTATCAAATGACAACATCTTTCTGGCCGAACCAAAATCAATCAGAGACAGCTGATCACCGGTCCATAAAATATTGTCAGCTTTAATATCCCGATGGCTGATGCCAAGGTCTGCCAGATAATCCATAACCGCAATTAATTGAAAAAAAATAATGGCGATTTCGCTTTTACCAAAGGCATAGTCACACGCAAGCCAATCCTCGAGGGTCTGCCCCGGCATTTTTTGCATCACCAATCCAAAGCAACCATCCCGATCAATGACCTGGATCAATTTGGGAATGGCTGAATGGTCGATGGTTCTAAGAAACTTAATTTCCCAGTTCAGTTTTCTTTTGCGGCGCTTGACATCATTGGGGTGAAATATTTTAGCAACGTAGTCCTGATCTTCCCGGGATATCAGATAGCTGCATCCAAAGCGCCCCTGACCCAGGAGTTTTACCAGTGCAAACCCATCAAGCGCAAGCGCGCCCCGGAGGGTAGTGAGCCGACTACCATTCGATCTCGTCAACAGATAAGGGCTTTTCATTGAGATAACTCTTCTGAACCTGACCATTTTTCATGATAATAACCTTATCGGCCATCGGCGTAATGGCTTGATTATGGGTGATCAGAATTACCGTCATCTTTTCTTTGCGGCTGGTTTCCTGGAGCAGTTTTAAAATATTCTTGCCGGTATTATAATCCAGTGCTCCGGTCGGTTCATCACAAAGCAATAGTTTGGGGCGTTTAGCCAGAGCTCGGGCAATCGCCACCCGCTGCTGTTCGCCTCCGGAAAGCTGCGAAGGAAAATTTCCCAGTCGTTCTGCCAGGCCGACACTTTTTAAAACTGTTTCGGCATCCATCGGATCATGACAGATCTGGGTCGCCAACTCGACGTTTTCAACCGCCGTGAGATTTTGAATCAAATTATAAAATTGAAAAACAAAACCGGTGTCGTAACGCCGATATTCGGCCAACTCCCGACGGTTTAGGGCCGCAACATCTTTTTCGCCAACAATCACCTGGCCTTCATCACAATCGTCCATCCCACCCAGGATATTAAGAACCGTTGTTTTACCAGCTCCGCTGGGGCCCACAACCACTGCAAATTCGCCCTCATCAATAAAAAAATTGATCCCGTTAGCGGCATTAATGGTTACCTCCCCCATATGATAGCGCTTATGTACATCTTTAAATTCAATAAAATGTTTCATCTTTTTTGTCCTTCTTCAGTTAATTGAGGCACCGCACCCCTTGCAAACAATTATAGCTGCTACCAGTATAGCGAATAAACCTCTCAAAAGCCAGTCTGCTCGAAAAAAAAGAAAGGTTTCCCTTTCTTTTTAGTTATTTTTTGGCTGGTTCCCACTTGCAGCGCACCGGGGAGACAATAGCTTCTTCTTTTTTTAGCTGTTTGAAGGCTTTATCAACTTCTTTACGATCAACCTTCAAGGCTTTTTCAACTTCGCCAGCAGTCATCGGCGCTCCATGCTGTTCCATACAAGCTAAAATTTTATCCTTCAGTTCCATATTTGCCCTCCAAATTCATTCATTCTTATGACAAATTTTAACAGCTCATCCTTAATTTGGGTTTTAATTTGGCCAATTGCTGACCGCAGGTGGTGCTTAATTCTCGCCCACTGCGATAATTGAAGCCTGGCTTAGTTTTTTACTTTGTATCCCTAATATGTGGTTCAGCACCAAAGCAATGGCAGCGAAGACTATAATTACAATAAAGGTCGAACTATAGCTACCGCCAGAGTTCTGCAGTAAATAACTGGAGATCATTGGTCCGATAATAGCCGCCGGTACCAGTAAAAAATTGGACAAGCTGAAATTAAGGGGATAATTTTTTGAACCAAAACTGGAATTGATCACCACCGAGGATAAAGCTGGCACGCCACCATAGGTAACCCCAACCGATAAAAGCCCGATAAAGATGAAAATAACATTATTCATCGTGGCACCCATAAACAAGAAAACGCCAGCAACCAGCAGAAGTATGGTATTGATTCCCATAGCCTTCGCTCTGCCCATTTTGTCAAACACCGTTCCGATCACAACACGACCGCCACCATTAAAAACGGATACCAACAGCCCCAACTGGGCCGGTGCACCAAAGGCCACCGCAATGGTTGCTGCACTCCCAATAATCAGCAGTCCCGATGCGGTAATCATAATCCCCCAGAAGAAATAAGTCCAGAATACGCCGGTTTTTAACATTTCTCTGGCTGTATATTCTTTTTTCTGGCTGGTCTCACCCGCAACAGCTACCGCTTTTTTGGGCGCAGTTACCGGTTTTTTTATAAAGAAGGAGCCCAGAGCCATCACAATTGCTCCCATGATCGCCAGATAAAAGAAAGTGTTCAAAACGCCGACGTCGCCAATTAGAGAACTGATCATCGTTCCCAGAATCAAACCGCCAAGTCCAAAGCCCATTAATAAAATTCCTGACGCCAAACCAGCTTTTTCAGAAAACCAGGGTACAACCGCACTAATAATTGAGTTATAGCCCATACCAACGCCGGTTCCGCAAAGTACCCCATAAAAGATATACAACATCATCAGACTTTGTTCTGGTTGACTCGGATCGATTTTCGAGACCCCGAAGAAACCGATAAACAACATCGCTGCCGCGATCAGAACAATGGTCCGGTTTTTGATCAAGCGGGTTAATTGTCCGCTGACAAAACCACCAATACAAAAAAAGATAATTGAGATGGTAAAATTTAGTGATAAGTCTGTTACCGTCCACGTTTCAAAGACCTTGTTCAGCGGCGCCCTAAAAATTGACCAGGCATACAATAATCCCAGAAACAACAGCATGATGGTTCCAACACACAGGTAGATCCACCGTTTTAAATTCTCATTTTTCATCATTTCCCTCTGCTTCCAAAAATTTTCTTGCTTTATTGTATCAGCTTGCTAAAGTAAAAACAATCATAAATACCAGTAAATCATGCATTTCTTACTGGTTTTCATGATTCCACTGGACAGCATGTTTTAAAAAGATTAAAATATACACTAGTTACAATGGAAGCGTTCATTACGAACGTGACGTAAAATTTTCGTT
Source organism: Acetobacterium wieringae (assembly GCF_023700225.1). NCBI lineage: Bacteria > Bacillati > Bacillota > Clostridia > Eubacteriales > Eubacteriaceae > Acetobacterium > Acetobacterium wieringae. The sequence continues at coordinate 1,682,142 of NZ_CP097897.1, read as the reverse complement.
CCGTTTCTGATTAACTAACTATCAAAAGGCATGACAGGAGGAAATCATGGATTTATCATTCTTTATCGGTCCGTTACTGGGCGGCATCATCGGACTGATCACTAACGGCATCGCGATTCGGATGCTCTTTCGCCCCTTAAACGCCATCAAGGTATTCGGGTTGACCTTGCCCTTTACCCCGGGCTTAATCCCTAAAGAAAAACCCCGTATCGCCAAATCACTCGGGGACGTGGTGGCCAACAATCTGCTTAATGAGGACGTCATCAAAAATGGTCTGCTGTCCCCGGAAATGGACGACAAGATCACCATCGCCGTCAATGGCCTGATTGCTAAAAAAAGCACCAGCGACGAAACCCTGCGGGAGCTGTTTTACTCGTTTTCCGGCACCGAACGCGGTGCGCTGATCATCACAGATGTGACAAACAAAGTGGTCGGTTTCTCTTATGAACGGATGGTCAAAATGGAACTTGGGCCGCTCTTATCAGAAATCGCCGTCACCGAAATTGTCAGCAATCTCCAAGGTTCAATGTTTGCGATGCTGATCAATGAAAATCTGATCAGTTCTGCCAAGGTTAAAATGTCTGAAATCATCGAACGGATGGTGGTTGAAAAAGGCGAGAGTATTCTCGATAACATCTTTGAAAAAGAAAGCACCAATCTGCTCGATAAACGGCTTTGTGACCTTTATCTTGAATACGAAGACCGGATTCCGGAATTTGTCGCCTGGGTTATTTCGACCTATCATCAACTGATCGACAAAAACATCGGCATCTTAATACACGCCCTGGACTTGTCAAAACTGGTTGAAGATCAGATTAACGGCTACGATGTCCTGACTTTTGAAAAAATGCTGTTGGAAATCATGCGTAAGGAACTCAATGCCATTGTCTGGCTGGGCGGATTATTGGGTTGTATCATGGGCCTGGTGATGTCCTTTGTCTAGGGAAGCAAACAGGTTGTCTGAATTTAAAAAACTACCATGGGCTTCGCTGTCGGTTACACCAAACAATTTCTACACTAGGGCGCACAACACTTTCTTGTACTGTTCACCGACACGTTACGAAATAGTTTGTTCGATTCTTTCAAATTTCGCAATCAATTAGGATAGATATTAAAAAGGAGCTAAAAATGACTAAAAAATTAGAAATTAATTGGGATCAATTGGGATTTGAATATATCAAAACGGATTATCGCTATCTGTCGTTCTGGAAAGACGGGCAGTGGGATGAAGGGGTTTTGACTGAAGATAATGTTTTGCATCTGGGTGAAGCAGCTCCCTGTCTGCATTATGGGCAGCAGTGTTTTGAAGGACTGAAGGCCTATCGGACGAAAAATGGCGAGATTCAGTTGTTTCGGGTTGACCAGAATGCCAAACGCTTTCAGGATTCCTGCCAACGGCTGTTAATGCCGGTTATTCCTGAAGAGACCTTTATCAAAGCCTGCCTCGAGGTGGTCAAGGCCAATGCAGCCTATATTCCGCCCTATGGTACTGGCGGCTCGCTGTATATCCGCCCGATGATGATTGGGGTCGGTAATAGCATGGCGGTTAAACCAGCCAATGAATACATCTTTACGGTTTTCTGTATGCCCGTCGGCGCTTACTTCAAAGGTGGGCTGACGCCAGTTAATTTTATGGTCTCCGACTATGACCGGGCAGCCTGCAACGGCACCGGCCAACAGAAGGTTGGCGGCAACTATGCGGCCTCGATGCTGGCCCATGAAATTGCCGTTAAGAACGGCTTTGCCGATTGCATCTACCTGGACCCGACGACGCACACCAAAATTGAAGAGGTCGGCGCCGCCAATTTCTTTGGCATCACCAGAGACAATCGCTTTGTCACCCCCGACTCCCCTTCGATCTTACCCAGCATCACCAAATACTCGCTGCTGTATCTGGCCGAGCATGTTTTAGGGATGGCCGTATCCGAAGAGGATGTTTTCATCGACGAACTGGATATCTTTGCCGAAGCCGGCGCCTGCGGCACTGCTGCGGTAATCACCCCCATCGGCGGTATCTTCCATCACAACCGGCTGCACGTTTTCTACAGCGAAACCGCAGTCGGCCCGGTGACCAAAAAACTCTACGATACCCTCAACGCGATCCAACTGGGCGATCTGGCCGGACCCGAAGGCTGGATTACCAAGCTATAAAAGGGTTTGATTGTAGACTGCGTACCGACCAATTGATAACCCAGTACCGACAATTAATAATCTGATTGTTTGCATCGGGGCGGACACGGCATCGCCTGTCCGATTCTGCGCGCAGGCAACGAGCCAATCATAAGCTTTCTTATAGTTGGCGACTGCCCGCGACCAAGGCGAAAGGAGCGTAGCGGATTTCGCATGGCGCAAGCAAACAATAGATTGATAATTGGTCGGTACGGTATTTCTCGACAACCTCAAACGATGGGTTTACGCCCATCGTTTGAGGTTTATTTTTGCTGTGCGGGTCGTTTCTTCTTTTTCTTTTTGCGAACCGAATAACCGAAACTGCCGACTTTTTCGCCCAGCCCAAAGTATTCGCCGTGGACGTAGGCCAGTAGATCGGCCTGATCCAGATGGAGTTTGCCGCCCTCATCAATCAGGGCGTCCGCCACATGGACCGCCAGAATCTCGGCCATAAACAGATCATGGGTGCCCAGTGGGATGATTTCTTTGACCCGACATTCCATACTTAAGGGACTGGCCGCCAGCATCGGACACTTTACCGTATCGCCGGGGAGTGTGGTTAAACCCATCCGTTCAAATTTATTGATGTCACGGCCGGAACGCACCCCGCAGAAATCGACGGCATTGACCAGCGCTACAGTCGACAAATTGATGGTGAACTCCCGAGTGGCGGTAATGATTTCATAAGATAAGCGACCGGGCCGCAGCGAAATATAGGTCATCGGCGGTTTGGTATTGAGAACCCCGGTCCAGCCCACCGTTATGATATTTTCTGATGCGGCCTCGCCACAGGTTACCAACACCGGAGGTACCGGGGCCAGTAATACCGATCCCGGCCATTTTGTTTTACTCATTGCATTTTCTCCTTTGTCTGCGATAAGATCATTATAGCAGTTTTCCCATCCTTATGGCAGAAAATCATCGTCAGCCGGGCCCAAGACTGCTGAAAAGCATCGATTAAACCATTTAAGTACAATTTTTCTTGCAATTTCTTTGCTAAGCCGATAGTATTATAATTAGAAAAGACAGTGGACAGGAGAAGTATGAAAACAGAATTATTATTTCTAATTAAACGTCTATGTGATCTTGAAGAAGAATTCATGGATTTGACCGAAGAAGAAAAAGAAATTGTCGTTACTACCGCCGAAAGCATGACCGGAAGTCTGGTCTTTTTATTGGAAGCGCTTGAAGATTATTCCATGAGTGGTTTTTACGACGAGGATTGAAACCAACTGAAAAAAACGAATAAGGAGGTAGTTCGATGAAAGTAGCCGCTTTTGTATCCAGTATGGTTGCCCTGGTAATGGGCGCCGCAGCTCTGACCTTAAGTATTATTGCTGTTTCAAAAACTGCCCGTTAGCGGCAAAAGAGCAACGCTTTAACAGGTTGCTCTTTTTTATTGGCGATAAACTACCGTACCGATCAATTATCAGTCGGTAAACTCGACGATGACTTGATCGATATCCCAGAGGGATTCGATTTTTTCCACTGCGTCTTCTTTGATGGCGTTGGCAAACTGATGGGTTTCGGGGAGATCGATGACGATCCGAACCACGCCACCGGTGATATCAATTTCCTTGACCAGATGAGTAGCCACCATATCCAGGCCTTTGATCGGATTCATGACCTTCTTTAAGCGTTTTCTGACAATTTCTTCGGTAGTGGCGACCTTTTCAGTAACCAGGCCGTGCTTTTCTTCATAATTCTGAATTGCCGAGCGCAACACCTCCACTGCCAGCACCGAGCAATGAGCCTTGATTTTGGGCAGCCCGCCCAGGGCTTCCGAGGCTTCCTGCCAGGTAATATTTTTGGCTTCATCAATGGTTTTGCCTTTGGCCAGTTCGGTAATAATCGAACCGGTGGCGATGTTTGAGGCACAACCGTAAGATTCAAATTTGATATCATCGATCTTCTTGGTCTCGGGATCGACCTTTAAATAGAGTGACACCATATCGCCGCAGGCCGGACTGCCTTCGGTTGCTTTGCCATCGGGATCTTCAATCCGCCCGGTATTGCGGGGATTCTTAAAATGTTCCAGGACCAGATCGTTATAAGGACTTGCCATTGTTATTTCCTCCTATTCCTTTCCCAGGGGGCTGATTTTTCTCAGGTTCTCAACCACCTTTTTCAGCGTTTCCACCACAAAAACCACCTCTTCCATGGTATTGAAGCGACCCACTGTCATCCGGATCGAGCCGTGAGCCCGCTCATGGTCACCACCGATGGCGGCAATCACATGACTGGCTTCCAGGGAGCGGCTAAAACAAGCCGAACCGGTGCTGACGGCAATGCCATACATGTCCAGATGAAGGGTGATCGATTCCCCCTCCACATAATGGAAGGTGATATTGGCATTTTGGGGCGTCCGCTGCCGGGGATGACCGTTTAGGATAACATCAGGGATCTGCTCGCTCACCATGGTGATAATGTGATCCCGCATTGCTGCCAGCCGGATGTTTTCATCCGCCGTCACCAGTTCCGCCACTTTGGCAAAGCCGACGGCACCGGGAATGTTATCCATCCCGCCGCGGAGATCAAACTCCTGAAAACCGCCATCCATTATTTTAGCCAGAGTGGTGCCTTTTTTTACATAGAGTCCACCAATCCCCTTAGGACCATGCAGGGTATGAGCCGAGACGGTGATCAGATCAACGGCAATGGTGTTGACATCCAGAGGCACACGCATAAAGGTGTGGGTGGCGTCAGTATGAAAGAGTGCCCCCTGATCATGGCAGATTTTGCCGATCGCATTGATATCCTGAAGGGTGCCGATCTCCTGATTACCATGCTGAACCGAGACCAAAATGGTTTCCGGGCTGATCAGCGCCTGGAGTTTTTTAAGATCCACCAGACCATCCCCATCGACGTCCAGATAATCGACGGTGAAGCCTTCCTTTTCCAGGGTTCTGGCGCTGTACAGCACTGGAAAGTCTTCAATTTTGGAGACGATCAGGTGTTTACCTTTTTTTGCCCCCAAAGCCTTGGCAACCCCTTTTAAGGCCAAATTACTGGACTCGGCACTGCCGGAGGTGAAAATAAACTCCTGGCTGTTGGCGCCCAGGGCCTTTGCAAGCCTAGTTCTGGCATCATCCAGGGCTTCTTTTGCCTCAACCCCCAACGAATAACCAAATTCCGAGGTCGCCACCGAGTAACGGTCAAAATATAGCGGTTTCATCACTTCCAGCACCTGCTCATCCAGCCGGGTAGCGGCGGCATTATCCAAATAATACACGTTTTCCATGAGTCCCCCCCTTAGATAAACAAGGTAATCGCTGACTGTCGGGCTTCCTGGATGTAGGTTCCGACGGCCCCATAGTCGTCAATGATGTCTTCGATCAGATCGGATCGTTTTAAACCCATGATGTCCATGGTCATTTCACAGGCGATGATTTTGCCGCCCAGTTCCTTAAAATCAGCCATCAGCCGTTCCAGGGAAGCGACATTATTTTTTTTCATCCGTCCCAGCATCATCTTTTTTCCCAAGCCCAGAAAATGCATTTTCGATAAAGGCCCTTTTTCCAGGCCGCCTTTTTTCAGGCGCAGCAATCCCCAGAAGGTAAAATACAGGGATACCTCCATCCCCATCGCCAGTGAGCCATTGGACACAATCAGAGCACTATACAGTTTATCCATATCACCACTCTGAACAATAATGGTTGTTTTGTCCGCCATGAAAAAGCCTCCTTTACTTTTGGATTTTTATGGTCCAGGTGCCGTCCTGTTCTTCAATGCTGGTGACTGCCAGCGACAAAGCATCGGCGGCCATCGGGATTTCTTTTTTCGAGGCGGCATTGTTCCCGGTAATCGCAATGACATCCCCCGGTTGCGCCCTTCTGACGGCTTTACGCATTTCTACCAAAGGAACCGGACAGGTTTCGCCTCTCACATCAACATAAATTTCTGCCATGTTCTTGCCTCCTACTCAAATTTTTATTCACTGCTGCTGTGCCTTTCCGTCGTTTTCTCTTTTTTCATACCCCATTATGAACAACTTACTTGAATATTCAGTAAAAAGCATAAAAAAGCAGGCCGGCGGATCGTCCGACGGCCTGCTGAGGTTGCTGTAAGATACTGTACCGACCAATTGTCGGTACGGGGTTAGTTTATTAGCTCGTTCTTTCTCTTACTTTTTATTTTTAAAGCGCTCGAGAAACCGGGTTGAATATGCTAGGGTCTTGGTGGGGCAGCTGTCGACACAGTGACCGCAACCGACACAGCGCAGCTCGGATACCGGAAGGCCGGTGGCGGCACGGGATTTTAAATCGATGGCCATTGGACAGGCAACGTTGCAGCGGCCACATTGGATGCAGTTGCTCTGATTGGTGGTGATCTGCTGACCAACCAGCTTGCCAAGCAGGCCCACCACCGTTCCCAGAGGGCAATAATAACAGTAGCCGCGACCGCAAAAGGCGACCCAGAAAAACATCGCCATCAACAGTTCAGCGGCGAGGTATTTATAGGTTTCGATTTTTGCCACTGTCTCGCTGTTGGCCAGCGGCAGACCCAACAGATAGAGCACCCAGTAGACGGTAAAACCGATGGCGACTGCCAGAAACAGCCAACGCAGGATGGCAAACACTTTTAAGCCGCGGGCCTTAAGCTTTTTCCGGGTTCCCAGCAAGGGCATTACCGGATCAAAAACCTCACTGGCAAAACCATTGAACAGGCACAGTGTCGCGCACTGCCAGCGCCGTCCCCAAAGCAGCGTTCCGACCAGAACAACGATGGTGATAAGCAGATAAAAGGCCAGCGCCAGCGCGATGCCAGTGAGGCCAAAGACCGGCAGGTATTTGAGATAAAAGGCGGTGTTGGGGTCCATCAGTTGTAAGGGGATGGTGGTCCAGGGAAGTGGCATCGCAAAAAAGTAAAGTTCCTGATTATCTAAAAGAATCGGGCCAACAATATGAACGACCAAAGCCATCACGATAAAACCGGTCAGATTGCGTTTGCGCATCTCAGTCCGCCCGGATGCGCCAATAATCCGCAGGGTCAGAAAGCTACCAATAACAATAAAACTGGTCTTGACCCAGTTTTCATAAAAACCCCACAGCCAGGCGATAAAGGCGGCCACTTCCGGGGTAGCCCGACTGACATAGCCGAAATTGAGCCCGGCAATGATCAGGCAGAGGATGATATACACCCACAGGATTGCTTTGAGTGCTTTTATTTCACTGGAGGCTTTTGTTTCGCTAGAATTACGGTGACTCGCCATGGTTCTGGTCTTCCTCGATAACTATAATTTTTTCTTAATTATAAACTTCTTTCACGATAAACACAAGAATAGTCATGATACGAATCAGAAATAGCTGCTTGACTGCCAGCATCAAAATCGGTACGATAAGTTATAATTTAATGATTAAATAAAAATAGGTAATTGCGAAATGAAAAAACACCGAACAATGGTTGCTTTGAGTGCAGTTTCCACAAACAGTTTTGTAACGTGTAGGCGAACAGTTCAGAGAACTGTCCGCCGTACAGTGTAACAATTGTTTCGTGCGAAACTGGGCGCAAAGCTCACGGCTGTTTCGCAATTACCTATTAAATAAAAACAAATGGAGGAAACAAATGCGACGTAAAAATCGGGAAGTAACCAAACTAACGGAGATTATTGAAATTATTAACGGCTGTAAGGTGTGCCGGCTGGCCATGGTGGACAACGGCCAACCCTATGTGGTGCCCCTGAATTTTGGCTATCGCCAGGATGATTCCGTCATTACCATCTTTCTGCACTGTGCCAGGGAAGGCCGCAAAACAGAGATCCTGAAACAGAATAACCAGGTCTGTATCGAGATGGATCAGATGAAAGAGCTGATCAGCGGCGAAAAGGGCTGTGATTACAGCTGCTATTTTGAAAGTTTTATCGGCACCGGTCAGGCGGTTTTTCTGGACGATGCTTAGCGGCAAAAGGCTGAGGCTTTACAGGCGATTATGAAACAGCAGACCGGCCGGGACGATTTCAGCTTTGATCAGCAGATCCTCGAGCAAACCTCCGTGATTGCGGTTGAACTTCGCCGTTATTCTGGCAAACGGCACTAATCGCGGGATCAATCGCTTTCGATCGTTTCAGCCGTAATGTTTTTTAGCTCTGGAACAGGTATTTTGCTGGCGCTCGCTGGCGATTTTTGGGTGGCGATGAGAATGCCGCAGACGATCAGGATCATCCCCAGCAGATGACTGAGCTGGATTTTTTCATTGAGCAGGATGGCAGCCAGAATAATGCTGCTGACCGGCACCACGCTAATGAAGATCGCCGCGTTGCTGGCTGCAACTTTAGCAATCCCCCGAAACCATAGGACATACGATATAAATGAGACAAAGATCCCGTAATAGCCAATACACAAAATAGTCTGAAGCGACATTTTGGCAAACGGATAGCCCCAGGCGTCGTGGATGGCAAGGGGCAGTAAGCAGATAAAGGCCATTCCCGCCACCAGTGTTGTCCGGTATACCGAGGACATCGGGATGCACTTTATTTTACTGAGCACCGAAAATAAGCCCTCGCCAATAACGGCAATCAGAATCAGAAAATTCCCCAGCACCGAGCTGTCAAGGGTCCCTTCCGCAAAATAGGTGAAGAGGTTGATACAGAGTAATCCGACAATAACAAACGCCAGACCGATGGCGTTATTTTTTGAGATCTTCTCTTTCAAAATAAAAAACGCCAGAATCACCACAATGGCCGGTCCAGAGCTGGAAATTAAACCGCTGTTAGCGGCTGATGTCAGCTGTAGCCCCCAGAAAATAAAGACCCGGTAGAACACAATCCCGGCCAGGGCTTGACCCAACAATACCACCACGGATTTTTTATCCAGGCGGTGGTGTTCTTTTTTAATCACAAAGGTGACCAGCAGCAAAAAGACCAGCCCGATGGCAATCCCCAGTTCGGTGGCCAAAAAAACCGGCACCCTTGCCACCATCATTTTACTGACCACAACCGCACTGCCGGCGATTGCCATCGCCACTGTCAAATCCACATAGGCGCGGAGTTTTTCTCCCATAATAATCCTCTTTTCTCTTTTATATGATTATGATAAAATCTTACCAGATTGATGTGGTTTGTAAATAACCACTTAAATGGTTTTTTTAGCAAACCACTTTTGGAGGAACGCAATGTGGATTAATCTTGATAAAAAGAATGACCGCCCCTTGATGCGACAGCTTTATGAGCAGATCAAACACCTGATTTTAAACGGCCAGCTGGCACCGGCCGAGAAGCTGCCATCAACCAGGCAGCTGGCCACTGATCTGGGGATCTCCCGCAGCACCGTTCTGGAAGCTTACAATCAATTGATTGCCGAGGGCTACCTGATTGGAAATCATGGATCGGGGACGGTGGTCGCCAATGGCATTGATGTATTTTCGATCCCCCCGGACACCGCTACGAAAAAATGCGCTGCCACGATGATCGCAACAAAAGTACCGCCATCCGCAGTGATTGATTTCCAGTCCGGCGTCATTGATTCGTCCCGGTTTCCGCTGTCGGCGTGGAAAAAAGCCTATCAGCGCAGTCTTGATCAGATTCCTGAAGCCGCTTTTCGTTATCATCCCAGCGCCGGGGTGATGAGGCTGCGCCAGACGATTGCCGCCTATTTGCGACGCACCCGGGGACTCACCTGTCATCCCGACCAGATTATGATCGTTTCTGGCTCGACCCAGGGTCTGGCCCTGATCGTCGCGTTATTTCAGGATCAGCGGCAAGCGGTCCTGATTGAAGATCCCACCCATCCCGGATTGCGCCAGATTATTGAGCGCGCAAAACTCCATTTAATTGGGATCCCGGTGGATGATCAGGGTCTGTTGACTGATAGCCTCAACGCCCATCCGAACCCGGCCTTTGTCTATACGACCCCTTCCCATCAATATCCGTTGGGTGGCATCCTGCCGATCCAACGCCGTCAGAAACTGATCCAGTATGCCATCGCCAATGATACGTATCTGCTGGAGGATGACTATGACAGTGAATTCCGCTTTGAAGGCCAGCCGGTTTCATCCCTTTATGAGCTAAGTCCTGACCGGGTCATTTACCTGGGGACCTTCAGCAAGATCCTCACCCCGGCTATCCGGTTGGGGTATCTGATTCTCCCGGATCAACTGATCGAACCTTACCTGGAGCTTAAAAAATATTCCGACGTTCATACCGAAGCCCTGACCCAGTACGCCCTGGCCGAATTTATTGAAAGCGGTGGGCTGGAAAAACACATCTGGAGGATGAAAAAAATCTATGCTAAAAAACGCCAGCACCTGATCGCTGAATTATCCCGTTGTTATCCGGCTGAATTTGAAATCAAAGGCCATGCCGCCGGGCTGCACATGGTTGTCCGTTTTAACGGCGTTGTTTTTGCTCCCCCACTGATCGATCGCATTAATGCCCGACAAGTCCGGGTCTATCCCATTGAAAACTACGTTTTTGGCAACACAACACCCTACGGCAGCGACATCCTCCTCGGCTACGCTCACCTAACCTTTGCCGAAATCACCACCGGCATCACCCGATTCTGTACTGCCCTGCGGGAACCGGGATCTTGAGCACAAAAAAGACACTCCCGCGAGTGTCTGAGGTTGTCGATAAACTCCCGTGCCGACCAATGACCAAGGGGTCAGACCCTTGTTAATCTGTTGTACGCTGCGGAATCGGACAGGCGATGCCGTGTCCGCTCCGATGCGGACAAAATGATGTAACAATTGTCGGTACTAGGTTATCTTTTTTGACAGTCTGAGACACTCCTACGAGTGTCTTTTTAAGATAGCTTCGAATCTGGTTATTTTTCGACAGCATCGATGGCGGAGTCGGCATCCGTTACGGTTCCTTCCGGGGTGGATGGCGACAGGGTCATGAAAAAGCCGTCGGTTTGATCGACAAAGGCAGTGGCGCTGTCAAAGCTGACATCAAGCAGATGGCCGCCCTTGCTGCGGTCATCGGCGATAAAATGAAAATGGTAGCCTTTGACATTCAAGCCGCCGATATCGGCCGGGCACCACAAGCCGACCAGGGTACCGCTGATCTTTTGATAGTCAAAGATCGACTGGTTTTTGACGGCTTCAGAAAGCACCGGATAAGGTTTTATCTGGCTGGGCACCGAACGGGCTTTGATGGTGTTGAAGGTGCCGTCGATCCGGAACACATAGAAGGCCTTCGGGTCGGTTATCATTTTGTCCAGTTCCTGCTCCAGGGCTTCCAGACTGGCGGTTGGTCCCAGTGATTTAGTCGCATCCTCGTCAAAGTAGGTAACTGCGGCAAAGGGGGTGGTATCGGTGTCTGGAACTTCCTCCACGGCACCGCTGGCCTTGACCTTGTAGACCGTATTGTCGATCATCACCAGCTCGCCATCCAGGGCGTTGAAGGTACCGATGCCGACATCGCCATGCTGCTTTAATTCCCCAAAAGTCATAAAACCATCGTAATTCCCGGCCAGCAGGGAATTGATCGTCGATGCCTGGAAGAGGGTCTCCTCTTTAGCTGCGGCAGCCTCGCTGCTGGTGTTAGTGGTTGCGGCGACAACCGGCCAGCGTCACTATCCCCAAAACCGATAAAACAATTGCGGTAATTTTTATTTTCATAACACGCTCCTCATTTTTCAATCTAAGTCCGATTTTACACCCCCATCACCTCGGATGCAATGGAAACTTTTGGGGATTTTAACTTACGCCGCCTTCACCTGAACCAACCTATCCGTACATAGGGCAGTATTCCGGATTGACGGCGATTTAACGCAATGTTAAAATGAAACCGTGGTTGAGCTTAGGGCTTTTTTTCTACGACAAAAGCCTGACAACTGCAGAGGAGGCATCATGATTACCTTTATTATCGGACTATTAATTTTAATTCTAGGCGGGTTTTTCTATGGCAAACTGGTCGAAAAGGTGTTTGCCCCGGATACGCGCCAGACGCCGGCGATCAGCCAGGCCGATGGGGTCGATTTTGTGGCCATGCCCAAATGGAAAAACCAGTTAATCGAATTGCTCAACATTGCCGGGACCGGCCCGGTGCTGGGACCGATCCAGGGGATTCTGTTCGGCCCGCTGGCCTTTATTACGATTCCCATCGGCTGCGTTCTGGCTGGCTCGGTTCATGATTACTTCAACGGGATGATCTCGATCCGCAACGGCGGCGCCCAGATGCCCCGGCTGGTGGGCAAGTATCTGGGCCCGCAGATCAAGCGTTTTTATACCCTGGTGTTGTGGTTGCTGCTTTTTCTGGTGGGGGTGGTGTTTATTTACACCCCCGGCGATCTGATTGCCAGGGATATTCTGAATAAGGATGCCGGTGCCCAGAACACCACCATCTGGATCGTTTATGCGGTCATTTTTGGTTATTATTTAATCGCCACCTTCTTCCCCATCGATAAAATAATTGGCCGAGTCTATCCAATTTTTGGGGCTATTCTGATCATTTCAGCGCTGGGGGTTTTTACCGGCATCATGATGGATGGTGGTGTCAATCTCCTGAACCTGTCCTGGTCGACCCTGCCCCAACATCCCCTGGGTCAGCAATTTATTCCGGTCTTCTTTATTACCGTCGCCTGCGGCATCCTCTCGGGCTTTCACGGCAGTCAGTCGACGCTGATTTCGCGGACCATTACTGCCGAAAAAGAGGGGCGCGGGACCTTTTACAACATGATGATCCTGGAAGGCTTTATCGCCATGTGCTGGGCGGCCGGGGCGATGGTGCTGTTTAGTCGCGGTGTCGATTTCAGTACCGGCGCCACCGCCATGGTGGGCCTGATCTCCCAGGAATTTTTGGGCCCGATTGGGGCGTTCTTCGCCATTCTCGGGGTTATCGTGCTACCGATTACCTCCGGCGATACCGCCTTTCGGTCGCTGCGACTGATGGTCGGAGAAGCCTTCAACATTGATCAGACCGTCATCAAAAATCGACTGCTGACAACTCTGGGAATTTTTGTCCCAGCGGTTGTGATTCTGGTTTTTGCCAAGACCGCCCCCAATGGGTTTAATCTGTTATGGCAGTATTTTGGTTTTACCAACCAGTTTGTGGCGATCTTCGCCCTGGCGATGGCGGCGGTTTATTTAATGACTGAACACAAGATTTTCTGGATTACCCTGCTCCCGGGGATGTTTTACACCTTTATCGTGATCTCTTATATCTGCCATGCCCCGATTGGTCTGGGTCTCGAACCCCGACTGGGCCCGACGATAGGCATCAACCCCAACAGTTATATCCTCTCTTATCTGATTGGCGCCGCGGCAGCCATTCTCTACATGGTGCTGGTTTTAAAACAGGGCCGAAAAGGTCTGGATCAGCTGCCCCAATAGAAAATATAAACCAGTACCGACAAAATCCCCGTCGCATCTCAAGTGATGCTGCGGGGATTTTTATTGTAGCGGCTTGGTGAGTAGATTGTGGTTGTAAATCACGGCGATTTCGGCCGGTTCCAGCGGTTTACTGAAAACATAGCCCTGAATTCCATCACAGTCACTGTTTTTGAGAACGGCAACTTTGTCCCACTCTTCAATACCCTCCGCCATGATTTTTAAATTGAGACTGTGAGCCAGCAGGATCAGGCTTTCTATCACCTTGATCCGGTTGCCCTGTAAAAACTGATCACTGATTGATTTATCCAGTTTTATTTTGTTGACCGGCAGATATGTCAGACAATTCAGCGATGAATAACCGGTGCCAAAATCATCCAGGGCCACTGCCAGCCCGGCATCTTTAAGCCCTTTTAGAAACTCCTTCGTCTGGCCATCGTTTTCCATCAAGATGCTTTCGGTAATCTCAATCTCAATAAACCGGGGCTCGACATGATGCTGATGCAGCAGTGTGATGATATAGCCAACATACTCTTTGTCCTGCAACTGACGATTGGAAAAATTGATGGCTACCGGTTTTTCCGCCAGTCCCTGATTGCGCCAGCGGGCAATCTGGGCCACCGCTTCCCGGATCACCCAGCGGCCGATCTCACTGATCAGGCCGGTTTCTTCGGCTACCGGAATAAACTGGTCCGGACCGAGGCGGCTTTCTTTGATTCGGAGCAGGGCTTCAAAGCCGCTGATCTGACCACTGTCCAAATCCACCTGGGGCTGATAGACCAGTTTAAAACCGTCGCTCTTTAATGCCGCTCTGAGCATCGCTTCAATTTCGATTTTACGGCTCATGGCCTTTTTCAATTCCTGATGATAATACATATAGTGATTTTTGCCCCGGTTCTTAACCTCGTACATGGCTGTATCGGCATTCATAATCAGCTGATCCATCGCACTGCTATCATAGGGATAGCAGGAAATACCCATGCTGATACTGACAAAAACTTCCCGGCTGTCGAGCCGGAAGGCTTCATCGAAAGCGCTCAAAATCTTATTGGCATAGGCTTCAATATCGGCCTGATGGCATTTATTGGTGATCAGGATCAGAAATTCATCACCGCCGAGCCGACCCACCATCATGTTCTCGTCAGCGATTGACTGCAACCGGCAGGCAATCAGCTTGAGCAATTGATCCCCAAAGAGATGGCCCAGGGTGTCATTGATACTTTTAAAATTATCAATATCCAGGAGCAGCACCGCCCCGGTATGGCCAGCCGCCAGTTCTTTTTCCAGTTGCACCAGAAAGCTCATCCGGTTGGGCAGCTGGGTTAAAAAATCATGTCGGGCCAGATGCCTTATCTGTTCTTCCTGAAGTTTGAATTTAGTATTGTCCAGCAAGATCCCGTGCAGCTTGCAGAAATTGCCGTCTGCCGATTTGATCCCTTTGCCACGGATCAGCAACCATTTTTGCTGTGTGTCGTCGCCCGCCGTCAGTACCTGAATATTGATCTGGGCTGATTTACCCAGAAGGTAATTGCTGACCTCTGTAATCAAACGCTCACGATGACTGGCCTCCAGAACGACATCCATCCAATAGTGGACATGACAATGGTTACTGAGGATTCGATTGATAATCCGGGAGCAGTCCCCAGCAAAAGAAACCGTTTTGGACGTGAGATCTACCTCCCAGACCGCACTGTTGGTGCCCTCAATGGCCAGCTCAAACTTCTGATTCAGTTCGCCGACTTCCCGGTCATGCTCGGCCATCACTTCATATTGCCGCCGCAGGGTTCCTTCCACCGTTTCCAGTTCTTTGTACGTCGCTGTAAGCTTAGCATTGCTGGCCACCAGGGCTTTTTGGATGCTTCGGCGCTTCAGATTATCATAAATTAATAAAAGCGTTACCAAGGTCAGAAAGCTGACAATAATGGCAGTGGCCAAAATCAGGTTGCGATATTTATCCAGTGGATGTTCGGTTTTATTAATCAGCACCGCATCAGTCGGAATCAGGTGATCCGGAATCTGATAGTGCTTGATCAATTCATAATCGAAGATGTAAAAATAGGGGGTCTCTTCAACCATTGGGATGGATGCGACCGGGGTTCCTGCCAAAATGTCGCTGACCAATTCGGCCGCTGTTTTGCCCAGGGCCTGATAATCCACCATTTTTCCGCCGATCAGTCCATAACCGACGCCTCCCACCGAAGCCCGATAAACGGGGATCTGGGTATGCTGGTTCAGAAAAGCTGCCGCTTTTTCAAACTCCATGTAAGCCCCGGTCTTGTCCGGGTTCATATCCAAAAATAGTAAAATGGTGTCATCCCCCAATTTCTCCAGTTCTGTCCCCAGCTCATCAAAGCTGTAGTTGGGCGTATTGAGGGTGGAAAAGGTCAGTTCCGGAAAGCTCTGGCGTAAGGATTTAAACTGCTGACGGTTGCCCTGACCAGTCAGAGTTTCATCGGCAATCCCTACTACCTTGGTAGCCCGGGGGTTAAAGACCCGGGCGATCTCCAGCGTTTCTTTTATCGAGATCCGCTCAATAATACCGGTGATGTAAGGATCGGCCGCAGCTTGTCGGGCCCGGGTTTCATCGTTTACACCAAGAAAAACAATCGGGATCTGAGAAAACAATTCGGCCTGATGGTCGAGGGCAAACTGAAGGGCATTGTCATCTCCTACAATCACCGCATCATAGGGTGGCAGCTGGGCCAATTTGAATTTCAGACTCTGATAAAAAACCTCTTTGTTCTCCGGAGTATCGAGGCGTTTGGTATCCATATATTCAATTTCCAGTTTGATCTTTTGTTCGTCAAATACCGATCGGATGCCCGTTATCTGGTCAGGAACCGAGACAAAGCTTTCACTGTAGGAGCTGATAAAAAGCACCGACTTTTCGTCCTCGGCGCAGACAAAAAAAGTTGGCCCAAACAGTATCCCGGTTGCAAACATCCAAATCAGGAGCACGCTTACATGGATGACAGCTTTAGCTGATTTTAATAAGTTGCTGCGATAACTGAGTTCATGGTTTGGCATTGACCCCTCCGAAAAAACTAGCATACTTCAACACGATTGCGGCCCTTTTCCTTGGCCAGATAGAGGGCCCTATCGGCCCGGGAAACGATGGACTCCGGAGCGGTATCATTTTTGTAAGCTGATACCCCAAGACTGATTGTCACCGCTCCCGCAGTTGCAAAAGAATGGTTAGCAACTGCCTGGCGCAGCCGTTCGGCCAACCTGGCGGCGTCCATCAGGCTAGTATCCGGCAGAATAATCAAAAACTCTTCGCCGCCCCAGCGCCCCACCACATCGCCATGCCGGACCGTTTCGTTGAGGAGTCCAACCAGCTCGATTAAAACCCGATCCCCGACCTGATGGCCATAGGTATCGTTGACAAGTTTGAAGTGGTCAATATCCAGAATGATAATCGCAAAAGGAGCTGAGCCGTTTTGGGCCCATTTGTTGTGATGTTCCAGGGTCTCATCCAGCTTTAAACGGTTGAAGCTCTGGGTCAGCTTATCGGTAATTGACAGCCGTCTTATTTCTTCCTCCATTAGTTTTCGTTCGCTGATATCCCGGGTAACCCCCAACATCCCGACAAAGCGTCCATCTTCGCTGTATATTCCGGAAACAGTCGCTTCAGTCCAAACCGTGGTGCCATCTTTGCAGGGTTGTTCCAATTCCCCGCGATAGACTTGAAAAGGCAGACCATTCTGAACCGAATTAATGGCCCGAGCCAACCCCTCATGCATCTGAACCAGTGATCCTGGACATAAGACTTCTTCCTGGGACTGAGCCATGACTTCTTCAACCGTATAGCCCCGGAGTTTTTCCACCGAAGGGCTAATGTAGGTGAAACGCCCGGTCAGATCCATGGTCCAGATGACATCTGCTGCATTGTCTGCCAGCAACCGGTGGCGCTCTTCACTCTGCTGCAGTTTCGCTTCAATGGCCTTGAGTTGAGTGATATCCCGGATTACGCTGAGAGCGTGGGGAGCCCCGTCAATGATGATTCTTTTCGATGAAACCAGACCAATATGTCGTTCATTATTCTTGCCATAAAAACAGATCTCCAAATTCTCAACAAAACCATTGGCTTCAAGGGTTTTGATAAAGGTTTCCCGTTGGCTTTCATCAATGTAGAGATCACGGATGTTAAATGAACCGACGGTTAAATCCGCATCGGTAAATTTTGCGGCTTCCATAAAAGCCCGGTTATAGGCAATCAGGGTACCATCGGCGACTTTGGTAATCACGGTGGCATCGGGAATAGTCTGAAACACCATTTCGAAATGAGAACGGGCTTCTTCCAGTTCATGAATGGACGACTCCAGTTTTTCGGTCATGCTGTTAAAGGCCTCGGAAAAATCGCCAAGAAAATGAACCCGCTGAGAAAAGTCGCCTGACGCAATGGTTTTGGTGATCCAGGTCAAATTCCTAAGCGAAGCCTGAAGGTTTTTTAAAGACCCCAGCACGTAACCCCGGCCGTTGATATCCTCAGACAGATTTCCGTTGCCAAGAGCTGTTGCCGAATTCCTGATGGTTTTGATGGTTTGATCAATTTCTAAAAAAGAGTCATCGTTGCTGATGTTTTCAGGGGGAATTACGCTGACTCGAAGGTCATTTAACAGGGCTTTAAAATATTCTAAAATGGATCGTGCGTCTTTACTGATCATTGCTGTTTTGTCAGCTCCCTTCATGCTATAGCTGGCTAATTATGTCTTATTGCTCGATTGCTTTGGCATGGAAACGACAAGTGCGATCCCCAGTGCACCAGCAGTCGATCTCTTTAACAACAAAAGGTTTACCAGAAAAATTTTCCAGCAGGGCCGAGATAAACCCTTCATCATAGGTACAGATCTCGTAACTATCCTCCGGCAAGCCGGAGCAATCGAGATCTTCGGAAACCGTCAAAATCAGTTCACCTTTTTCCATATCCGCTTCTTCCACCCGCAAAATACCCATACCCAGGTCTTTCAGCACCGTTTTAAGCTGACTAACAAAATGATTGAGATCATAGGTTTTCGTAATCATATGCTGATAGAAGGCATTACCAGCCAATTGTCCAGCCTCATAAAAAATTTGATCGGTTTCCTCAACCCCAACATGTTTTTCGATGATGTCTCTGAAGGTAAATTGCATCAGTCGATACACCTCAACCCGGGTGGTATTCCCCAAATTTGGACGTCCTACACCAATATCTCCCAGTAACTCCCAGGAAAATTCATATTTTCCAGCCAATTATGATGCCCTCCACTTCACGCTTCTCAATTACTAACCCACCTGTTTTGCGGCAATCGTAAATTGATTTAATTTCCTTATTTTACCACGTTAACCCGGGATCTTGTCAAGGTGCTTTAATTGGCAGCAGATCTATTTTATCGATATCGATTCTTAATTTTAAACATCTGCTATTTTGTGCAAACGATTCGTTAAAATGTTGACTTGACAATTAAAATTTCTTCCGATAAAATAGATAGCATGCTAAGTAATGGAGACGTGATGAAAACAGATCAATTTAATTTTGGTGGCTTTGTTAAACAATTGAATAACATTATGGAAATGCGCTTCAATCATTCGTTAAAACAATGGGATCTGACCTCGTCCCAATTTTCGGTGATTATGTTTTTGCTACACCATCAGGGTCAGGCAATCAACCAGAAGATGATTGAAGAAGCTTTTCGCCTCAAAGGTCCCACCGTTACCGGGATCGTCAAGCGGCTGGTGGAAAAAGATTTTATCCAGCGCCGACCCGATCCTTTGGATCGCCGGATTAATTATCTGGAGCTGACAAAAAAGGGTCTGGAACTGGAGTCGCTGGTTTGTACCGAGATCACCCGTCTGGAAACTGAGACCCTCCGGGGCATCTCACCTGAACATCTCGACCTGCTGGAGTCGCTCCTGCATCAAATTTTAGAAAACATTACCAACCAATGATTCACAGAAAGGAATTATTTTTATGAAAAACGATTTATTTGAAAAGTACCCCATCCCCAAGGCGGTGATGACCCTGGCCATTCCCACCATGCTAAGTATGCTGGTGACGATTGTCTACAACATGGCCGATACCTATTTTGTCGGTCAAACCGGTGATGCCAACCAGGTGGCCGCCGTTACCCTGACCATGCCGATCTTTTTTCTGCTGATGGCCTTTGGTAATATTTTTGGCATCGGCGGCTGCTCCTATATTTCCCGGCTCTTGGGGGAGCACCGGATTGCGGATATCAAGCATACCTCCTCCTTTGCCTTTTATGGCTCGATCGCCCTGGGCCTGATCGGAATGGTGGTGTTTCTGGTCTTTATGGATCCAATTCTGACCATTGCCGGTGCCAGCCCCAACACCATCGGTTTTGCCCGGGACTATCTGACCATTGTCGCTTATGGCGCCATCGCCATCAGTCTGCAGAATTCACTGGCCCAGATTGTCCGCTCCGTTGGCGCAGCCAAAGAATCGATGATCGGGATGATGATCGGAACCATCGTTAACATCATTCTTGATCCGATTATGATTCTCTCCATGGGCATGGGCGTGGCCGGAGCAGCCTGGGCCACCGTGATTGGAAATGCCTGCGCTGTATTATACTTTATCTACTATATTTTTAAACACAGTGATGTGCTCTCCATCGCCCCCCAGGATTTCCGGATGGAAGGCGCCATCGCCAAAAATACCTTTGCGATTGGGATTCCGGCCTCTGTCAATAACATTCTGATGAGTTTTTCAATGATCATGTTAAACAGCTTTGCCTCCGCATATGGCGATACCGTCATTGCTGCCCTGGGTGTCTCTGGCCGGGTCTTCTCCATTGTGGTCATGCTGGCACTGGGTCTGGCAATGGGTATTCAGCCCTTTATCGGCTACAATTACGCCCAGCAGAACTATAAACGGATGAATGATGCCATTAAATTCACCGGGGTTGTCGGAATGATCATGGGCACTGTGGTCATGATCGTCGCAATCCTTTTTGCCGCCCCGATTGTTACCTTCTTCATCAATGATCCGGAGGTCATCACCATTGGTGCCACCATGCTGATTATTCAAATGCTGGTCAGTCCCTTTCTGGGCCTCCAGTTTATCGTCACCACCGTCTATCAGTCGCTGGGCAAAGCCATCCCTTCGCTGATTCTGACTATTTGCCGACAGGGTCTAGCCTTTGTCCCGATTCTGATTGTAGGTTCCACGCTGTTTGGTCTGCAGGGGATCATCTGGGCCCAACCGCTGGCCGATGTTGTCTCAATTATCCTGGCCATTTCAATGTATACCGTCACCTACCGTAAACTTCGGGCCAGCAAAACCGAACCGATTTCCATGGCAATGGAAGACGGACTGGCCTAAGCCATCAAAAAAGCGCCCCTAAATCGGGCGCTTTTTTAGTTCGCTGGCACGGAGCCGGTGTTCCGTGTGAATCATTCCGATATTGGTTGTCATGACGTTGCCGGTGGTGGCCGGATAGTCCAGAAAGATGGCGATGGTTACGGCCAGTGCCAGCCCTTCCAAAGGAATCCCCAGAAGGTTGAAAACGATGGTGAAAAGAAAAGCCCCCATCCCCGGCGAAGGTGGCACCGCCACCGAAAGAATCATACACAGAATCACGACCGGAATCGTATCCGGCAATGAAAAGCCGATTCCATAAATATTACCAATAAACAAGGATGTCAATAACAGCATCGGAATGGCGTCCTGCTTGTTAAACAAAACCCCTACCGGAATCGAAAAATTGACGACGTAGTCCCGGATTTTCTGCTTGCCAATTGCCGTTGCGGTATGACTGACAAAGGTGGCGCTGGAACTGGCGGTTGAGAAGGCAATCAGCAGAAATGGTGCTGCTGTTTTTAAATACGTCACAGGGCTTATTTTTTCATAAACGGCTACACTCAACAGCATGAACACATTAATAATCAGAAAAGCAATCAGCAACAATACAATCAGCCAAACGGCTCCCAGTAGCGCCGCCCCTTCCCCGGAAATCATCATATTCAAAATACTGATAAAAACCACCACCGGCATCAGGGCACAGACGGCGTCCAGGATGGTTGAAAAAATCAGATTGGCTTCGGTAATAATCCGGGTAATTTGCGGAAAGCGGCCCTTTAAGGTCAACATCACAATGCCACCAATAATGGCCAGAAACATGATTTGCAGGGTATTGCCATCGATAAACGGCTGAATAATATTGGCTGGAATAATCCCGAAGACCATCTCCCCAATCTGGTTCCACAGATCCCCCTGACCAGCCTGACTGGCTGACCCGGTGTTGCCCAGCAGAAAAATCTGAGCCATTCCCAAAGAAACCGCTGAAGCCAGAAGAATTACTGCCATCGACCAGGTCAGCAGCAGGCGGAAAATCCGTTTCATTTGGGCCAGGTTATCCATATTGACAATACTGCCGATGGCGGAAAAAAACAGCACCGGTATTACAATGGCGTTGAGAAAACCAAAAAATGTACTGCTAATCGGAGAAAGAATCCCGATACCCACTTGCTTGCCCAGCTCAGGCGCCATCATCTGGATGAAAAATCCGGTCAGAATCGCACCAAGCAGGGCGATGGCTGTTGTCAATGCCGGGTTTAATGGTTTTTGTTTTAGCGTATAAGAAACGTTATTACAGCCCTTTTCGTAAGAATAGGTTACCGATGACAGTCCAATTAAGATATTCTGTCCGATCCGATTGTAGTCAACTGCTTCTCCCTCCGGTGTTTCCGGCAGGGTCAGCGGATTTTCCGGATTACCCCAGTAATTCAGCGTTAGGCTAATGGTTTTAAAGCGCTTCTGAATCGACAACTCAAAATGCGCCTGATCGCTTGCCCGCTCACTCCAGTAAACAATGGCTTCTTCCACAAAAAGCTGCGCTTTCATGTTATCGGTTTTGGGGCACTTGTATTTTTGCAAGAGCTCCGAAACAAAGACGTTGGCTTCATCGAGACTGGCCAGACTCAGTGGTAATATCTTTTTTACTTCCATGGTTCCCCCTTATGCATCGATCTTCTGACTGCGTTTGTGTAAACCATGCCACTGATATACTCTCGGGTTAGGCTGGTGTCAAACCTGAAATTATCTGGCGCTGGCATAAAGAACACACGGTACGATTGATACCGTGTGCCTTTCACCGTGATGGAAAAATTGTTGCGCTCATCAAATGGTGAAAAGTTAGTCAAAGATTACCACCATTATACCACTTGACGCATTCTGCCGTCATCATAATTTAACTGCCAATTTACCCCAAATTTATCGACCAGCGAACCATAAACCTTGCTCCAGAAGGTTTCCTGCAGTTCGGTTTCGACGGTTCCACCATCTTTTAATTTATAATAAAGGCCTTTGATCTCATCCAGGTCGTCACTGAAAATGACCAGGGTCATCTTTTCTTTTTGATTGTCAGGTGATTTTGAGGGTATATCCGAGAGCGACACCCGTAGTTCATCGGTCTCAAGATCCGCACGAATAGTCACTTTTTCTGCCGGATCAGGATTGCCCGGTTCGGGCAGGGTTTCATCAAATAATATAATTTCAGCCTGATCAGTGCCAAAAACGTCGGCATAGAATTCCACAGCTTCCTGACAATTTCCATTAAAACTAATATAGGGTTGTACCTGCATTTCTACACTCCTTTTTCGTTTAGGTGCACCCTTTGCTAAAGAATACTTGGGATTGCACCGGGATCTCCGTTTTAATCAATTTTACAGCACCATGACACTCTGTTACATTGTATAGCCTTATTTTTACGATTTAAACGGTTTCGGGTAAATTTTTTACAAATTTCTGTAAAATAAAATTGACCTGATGCAAATCTGCTGTTATTGTTATAAGGGTCATAAATGGAGCTTTATTTTCGTTCATTTCTGCCTTGTTGCAGACAACTTGATAGTCAGTTCTGCAATCTGTAATTTTTAGAGGGAGGATTTCTTGTGAGTATTATTTTTTTAATCATCGGCCTCGTATTATTAGTTAAGGGTGCCGATTTTTTTGTGGAGGGTTCGTCTTCCATTGCCAAGCGCTTTAACATCCCCAGTATGGTCATCGGTTTGACCCTGGTGGCTTTTGGCACCAGCGCCCCGGAACTGGCAGTCAGTGTGTCCGGATCCCTGAATCAGGCCAATGGGATTGTTTTTGGGAATGTGGTGGGTTCCAATATTGTCAACATCCTCTTTATTCTGGGTATCTCAGCCTTTATTTCCCCCATCAGCATCAAATCAAAAACGATTTTTAAAGAGATGCCTTTTGCCATCCTGACCACCGTTGCCTTAATGCTGATGGTGATGGACGGGCTGATCAACGGTGACCCGATCAGCGTGGTTTCCCGTTCGGAGGGCTGGATTCTACTGCTCTTTTTTGCCATCTATCTGTATTCGATGGTGGAAATTGCCATCCTGGGCAAAGAAGAATCTGAGGGCGAAATACTTGTGCTGCCAGTTCCCAAGAGTATTCTCTTTACCATCGGCGGTCTGGTCGCCGTGGTTTTTGGCGCCGATCTGGTGGTTAATGCGGCCATCGAAATTGCCACCATCCTGGGCATGTCTGAAACCGTGATTGGTTTAACCATCGTTGCCATCGGCACCTCCCTGCCGGAGCTGATCACCTCAGTAGTAGCAGCTAAGAAGGGCGAAAACGATATTGCTGTTGGTAATATTGTCGGTTCTAATATCTTTAATGTCCTCTTTGTTATGGGGGTTTCCGGGGTTATCTTCCCAATTGAAATCGCCACCGAAAACTATGCCGATCTGTGGATTTTGCTGGCGGCCATGATTATCGTCGTTCCGATGATGTACACCTCCAAGAAAATCAGCCGCTGGGAAGGGGCCGTCATGATGCTGGGCTATGTCGGTTATTCGACCTTTATCATCATGCGGGCGATTTCCTAGATCTTTATTGCTTACTGGCACTTAAAAAAGCACTCGCAATTTTGCGGGTGCTTTTTATAACACTATGCCTGGGCTTCATAGCGCAAGATCAGCTGATCCATGGCAGCCAGGGTGTCTTCTTTGGGTAACACATAGGGACTGCCCGGCAGACTTGAGAAAAAATCGTCAAAGGCGGCCACAATTTTTGCTTCTTTTAATTTAATCGTCTTAAAAATCTGCTGATCGGCTTTTTGATAATGCAGGATCAGATGCACCAGAGTTGCTTCATTTACAAATTCAACTGCTGAATTAAGGACAATCTTTTTTTCATCGAAGGCGTAGGTTTTGCGGGCATCAGCGGCAATATCCTGGCGCACCTGTTTGGTCAGCATCAGGCGTTCGGCTGGCGTAAAGGGATGACACACTTCCTCCGGAAAATACATATTGCCCGTATCCATAAAGGTTTCCAGATTGTTTAATGAAAAGACATTGATCATGGCACGGTTTTCCGCTTTAAAATAATCGTAAAAGCGATTGGTGGCCGATACCAGATCATCATAGAAGGGCAATTCCCGGCGAACCTTGTCGGCTACCATCTCGTGAGTGGCGTAGTAGGCAAAGCAGGGCAGCGGTTCAATAACCTGACGGATCCGATAGGTCGTATCCAAGGAGTAGATGGCAAAAAGATCCCGACTTTCTTCAATAAAGGGCTCGGACTGCAAAAGGATGGTAACAAAACCCTTCTGGTAGAGATCATAAAGCTCTGAATCGCGATAGCGGATGGCCCGACAAAAATCCCGGGAAATCACAATGACTTCCTCCGATGTGAGCATAAAATAGGGAAACAGCACATTGATTTCCTGACTCTTCCCAACTGCCTGATAATAATAGTGGGAGTGATAAGTAATATTATCAAGCAACGACAGACCTATCAGAGTTTTAAGGGTACCAAGGCCCGGATCAGCAAGGCTTTCGTCACTGACTTCCGGAAAACACTGAACATCCTGCAAAACCAGGTATTTTGCATTTCCCAGCATTTGCTGAAATATATGCGCATAAACCCGTTCAAAATGACTGGGAATCGAAAGTTTCAGATGCGGCTCCTCCTGGCAGAAAAGCTCCCGATCGATGCTGTTTTCGATAACGCTCTGGACGGCTTCTAATCCAGTCACAATCTGAATTTTTGCTTGTTCCCCGGAGCCGACTAATGCGCAATCCGGAGCTTTTAATTCTTTTGAAAAAGGAATGTGATAGCTGGTGAGTTCAAAGATGACGGCCATCAGCTCCACAATTTTTTGACGATTATAGTAACACCGTTCGCCGACCTGGGTAATTTCTTGCAAGGCCTGCAATTCTTCGATTTCAGTCGTTGACAGACGCAACGCTTTACATAAGCATTCAAAAACTTTAGGAGTAGGCAGCCGCTCACCAGATTTTATCCGCTGCAACGTGGTGCGATTGATTTTCCCCATCTCCGCCAGGGATTGTACGGTTTCGCCACTTTCGTCAATTAATTCTTCGATTTTTTTACTAAAACGTGTCATCGGCTACTCCAGTTTCTGTATTTTTTGTCTCTCTCACTCTTATTATAGCCGTGTTGGAGCCAATTGCAAGATGTGGCATTTTGTGTGCCAGAATATTTTGCCCTTTTATAAATCTTGTCGGATCCAAAATGGTTAAACGATCGGGTTGCGACCGATCATAAAAAAAGAGTACTCACACCACATATCGGGTGAGTACTCTTTTTTATTTATTTTTATGTAATTCACTTATCTAGGCAATATTGCAAACAATGCGACTCGCCCAGGCAATCGCTTCCCGGTAGTCGTGATAAATGTGGTAATCCTCTATTTTTAAGAATTGAGCCAATTCTTCGACCAGACACCATTCGCCCTTTTCATAGGCCACCATCAAGGCCTGAATCGGAAAAAGAACGCCCTGCTGGTTGATCAGGGCCTCTAAAATCGCTTGCGGCAAGGCGATCCCCGCCAAGACCACATCCATTGGTTGATCAAGAATCGCATCCAAAACGCTAAACAGTCCCATCAGAGCGGCATCATGTTCCCATTCATGCATTCCCGAGCGTTTCGCCAGTGACTCGGCAAAGCGGGTACGAATCAGCGATAGTTTGATCAGTTCGGTGGGTTTATCTTTACTGACTTCATGAATCATTAAAATACTGATCCAGCGTTCAAATTCACGCAGGCCAATATAGCTTAGGGCAAACTTGATGGAGCAAATCGATTCACTGCCAGCCCGAAAACTGGCCAGTCGGAGCAACCGATAGGTCAGGGTCACATCCTGTTCGATCAACTGGGCCAATCGATCAAAGGAGGGTTCATCCGCATTTATTTCAGTCATCAGCTGCAGATACTGCAGTTGCGAGGGGGTGGCCCGGAAGGTACGGCCGGCAATGTGCGGTTTGCTGAAAAAAAAGCCCTGAAAGAGGGTAAACCCCAAATCCTTCGCTTTTAGAAATTCATCCCGGGTCTCCACCTTTTCAGCCAACAGTGTTTTCCCCTGAGCCAGACCCGCCAGAACATCATCGGTAATGGTATCAAGCGGCGTGACCATCAGGTCATACTTGATAATATCCGCCAATGGCGTCAGGGGGTAGGTCTGATAAGTCTGGGCAAAATCATCCAGAGCGATGCTGTAGCCTTTGTCTTTGATAGCCGTAAGCCGCTCAACCAGATTGCGGCTGACTTCAATGTTTTCCAGCATTTCCACAATCATCCGCTCGGGGTCAATCAGCTCCACAGCTTCGGAATGAATAAATATTTCATCAAAGTTAATAAAGGCAAACTTATCTTCAACGAGGTTTTCCAGTCCCGATTCAAACAGACCGGTGATGACCATGGCTGTTGCCCCCTGGGACGACATGCCGCCAAAATGCGTCGAGTGGTTGTGAAGCCGAAATAAAAGCTCATACCCGTACACGTCCAGCTGAGCGTTGAAAATCGGTTGTCTGGCAATAAACATATGGCCTCCTGGGTCTCTTTATACTGGTGTAAAATTATAAATGTCCGTTCCTGTTCAATATGTTTATTGTAACACTATGTTTCATCAAAAACAAGAATTTTCACACCCCCAGGCTGTTATTTTTTTGCACATGTTTTCTATCTGCTGCCAATTATTGCAACAAAAAAATGGCGCAACTGCAGCTGGCCATGTTTTATTGAATCGGTTATCTACTTAAGATTTTTCAGGCGATGTTTAAAATGATTTCATTGGCCCAGGCAATCGCTTCCCGGTAATCGTGATACAAAATGTACTCCTCGATTTTTAGCTCCTGCGATCGTTTCAGGGTGGTTGCCCAGTCACCTTTTTCATAGGCCAGCATCAGTTGGTAAATCGGGTACAGCACCCCCTCACCCTTTATCAGTGCGTCGGGAATGGCCGGTGGCAAGGCAATGCCCGCCAGTGCTTCATCCATGGTCTGGTCGAGAATCCCATCGAGGACGCTAAACAACCCCATCATTGCCGCCCCATGCTGGGCGTTGTAGGTCATCAGCGCCCGCTTGGCCAGGGTTTGGGCAAAACGGCTCCGAATCAGCGCGATTTTCATCAACTCTGCGGGTTTTTCCTGGCCCAGATCCTGAAGCATCAGAATATTGAACCAGCGCTCAATTTCGTTAAGGCCCATGTAGGTCAGCGCATAGCGGATCGAACTGACCAGATCGTGATTGGATCGGACACTGGCCATCCGCATGACCCGATAGGCCAAGGTGACATCCTGTTGAATCAGCTCAGCCAGGGCATCATAGGAAGGGTCTTCTTTTTTAAGTTCCTCAATCAATCTGAAATACTGAAACTTGGTCGGCGATTTATTAACCGACTGACCAGCAATCACAGGTTTGCTGAAAAAATAACCCTGAAAGAGGGTAAAGCCCATATCACAAGCCTGTAAAAACTCATCCCGGGTTTCGACTTTTTCGGCTAGTAACACCTTGCCCTGAGCCAGCGCAGCGGCGGCATCTCTGGCAACCGTTGCCAGAGGAGTGGCCATCAGATCATACTTGATAATGTCGGCCAGGGGACTCAGCGGGTAGCTTTTGAAGGCTTCTTCAAAATCGTCCAGGGCAATCTGGTAGCCCTTTTCCCTGATTGATCGGATCCGTTCGATTAGGCTGTCATCAATTTTTATTTTTTCCAGCATTTCCACCACCATCTGATCCGGTTTAATTAATTCCAGGGCATCGGAATGGATGAAAATTTCGTCAAAATTAATAAAGGCCCGTTTATTCTCAATGATGTTTTCGATTCCCGCTTCATAGAGTCCGGTGAGCACCGCTGCGGTGGCTCCCTGCGAGGAAATTCCACCAAACTGACTGGACTGGCTGTTGAGCCGAAACAACAGTTCATATCCATAAACGTCCAGATCCACGTTAAAAATCGGTTGTCTGGCAATAAACATCTGCGCTCCCCCTTAAACGGTGTCAGGTCAGTCATCTGATACCCGAATTTTTAAAACCTCTTGTCTCAATGATAGCATCATCCTGACCAATTAACAAGTGAAAACGATTGACATCAACTAAATAAGCCGACACCTGCCGATCAATTGTCAGCCAACTGCTTTACCGTTGCGAAATTTACCTTTATGCACCAGTCGGCCGCTGCGATCATAGGAACGCCCTTCCCCATGCCAGACACCGCTTAAAAATTCGCCCTCATACTTTAGCTGGCCATTATCGTAATATTCTTTGCAATGGCCGGTGGGTACTGACGGATCTTTGATGTTTTCCTGATTCGTAGACAGCCGGGCAAAATTGCCCTCGCATTTTAGTTTGCCACTAGCGTCAAAGATGCGTCCCTGACCTGAGGCGTAGCCATTGGCAAAGCTCCCGATGTATTTAAGCTTGCCATTTTCTTCGTAGAGTTTCCCCTGACCGGAGGCCAGACCATTGACAAAGTTGCCTTCGTATTTAAGGAGACCATTGGGATAATATTCTTTGCCGGGACCAACCTGAATGGTATTGACAAAAACCCCGGTTGAGGCCAGCGAATTGTTTACATAACGCTGGCCGATTAGGCGGTTGCCCTGATAATAACCGATGATATAGCCGTCCCGGCAGGGAACTTTGACCTGTGGCTTTTGGTCCTGACGCTCTTTTTTTTGCCGGGATGACAGATAAAGCCAGAGGATAATGCCAGCAATGCCTACGAGAAAGAGAAAGAGGATGCCGCCCATATGCTTACCTCCTTGTTTGGATTTATAAATAGGTCATTACAAAACTGCCGTGAGCTTTGCGCTCCGTTTGTCTTTATTATACCCCGGTTTGCGCCACTATCACAAGCGGCTTTGTTAAATTGGGATCGGCCGCCGGGGCATATTCGGCCAGCAGAGCATCTAGTTGTGCCAGGGTCGTCTCAGTGGGCAGCACATAATCGCTGTCTGGCAGACTGAGAAAAAACTCTTTAAATGCGGCAATGACCAAAGCTTCCCGGAGTTCGATGGTTTTATAAACGATCCGGCCAGCAATACGATAGTGTAGCACCAGTCGCAGACAATCGCAGCTCTCATAGATAAACTCCACCGCCTGGTTTAAGAAGAGTTTTTGATCATCCACGGCAAAGAGCCGCCGACGCTCAAAAAAAAGATCATCACGAACCTGCTGTAGAATCATCAGGCGTTCTGATGGGGTTAGCCGATGATAAATTTCTTCCGGGAAAACCAGATTGCCATCATCCATAAACTGCCTTAAGTTTTTTAATGAAAAAACATTCAGCATCCCCGTGCTGACCTGCCGGAAGTAATTAAAATAGCGGTCAACTGCATCCAGCAAGGGTTCATAATAAGGAAAGTCTTTATTCAGCTTGGCTTCGAGCAGATCTCGATCGGTGTAATAGGCAATACATGGCAACGGTTCAACTACCATTTCTACCTTAAATTTTCGATCCAGGTCAAAAACCGCAAAGAGATTATTGCTTTCCAGAATGAAGGGCCGGGTCGAGGCCAAAATTTCTGCAAAACAGTCGCTGTAGAGACGCACAAAGGCCGGATCGTGATAGCGCACCGCCTGACTTAAATCCCGGGAAATGGTGATGACTACGGTGGATGTTATGATAAAATAAGGAAACAGGGCACTCATTTCCGGGCCACTGACACCCGTGTTTGTCTCAAGCGTATAGCTGTAGGATGAATAATTGACGTTGTCCAGCAGTGTCAGGGCGATCAGGTGTTTTAGCGCCCCCAGCATCGGGTCGGCAGCAGTGTCCCCCGCTTCTCGGCGCAGGCACAGAACATCCGCTAGATCGAGTGTTTTTTTGTTGCCCAGCAACTGCATAAAAAGATAATCATAAACCGCCGAAAAGGTATAGGGAATGGTCAGTTTTATGGTTGGCTTAACCTGCTTGCTTAATTCCTGATCAATGCTTTTCTCAATCAGACTCAGCACCTGTTTTTCACCGCAAACAATTTGCATGGCCGGGGGCTGCTCATCTGGGTCTTTTTTATCATCCCGAGACTTAAGCTCTTTGGAATAGGGAATTTTGTATTCAGTTAATTCGGAAATGGTTTCGATCAGCTCAACAATCTTCTGGCGGTTGGCATAGATCCCTTCGCCCACCTGAGCGATCGCCCAGAGCTTTTCCAGTTCAGCGGCCTCTGTCGGCGAAAGCCGCAACACCCGAATCAGCTTTTTTAGCATCGCCCGAGTCGGCAAGCGTTCGCCCGACTTGACCCGCTGCAGGGTAGTACGATTGATATTTCCCATTTCTGCCAGTGCCAAAACGGTTTCACCGCTTTCACTGATTAATTCGCCGATTCTCTGACTCAGTAATGACATAAGACCTCCCGGAAACAGGCAAGGTTGCCTATTTCGACTTTATTATTTTTTCTTAAAGAGTTACATTCAATTAACTCTTCTATTATTCATATTTTCTTCACCCATCATAATCGTTTTACGATGGACTGACAAGTGTAATATTTTGTGATTGTGACAAAATCGTCAATATGACAAGCACACAGGGCCTTAAATAAATATTGTCTGCATTAGCCAATTTTGCTGGTAATTGCGAGGCAAAATCGATATAATAGATACGGCTTTTGCACAGTTTTTAGAAATGATTCGTGATTCGCTAAGGATTCCGGCAATCATTTTTTATCATTTTTCACAAACTATTTAAAAAACCTGTCCTTTGTAAATCACAGCGGTCATGCAAGTTGTGTGACGATCCTCTGGGTTGGACTTGTGACTGCCCTAAAAACTGGCCAAGCAAAAAAAAAAGAAAAGAGGAAAAAGATGAACGAAGAAAAAATTCTGCTGGATAACAACCCGGCTCCCCTAACAGGGCTGACGGGGCTGCGGGAACGACGGGTGATTAAAAAACACCTGTCCACCAGACTGTTGGGTTTCACGCTGGCGATTCTGGCGGTGGCTGTCATCGCCCTGGGTGTCTTGTCGTACTCCATGGGCTCAGCGGCTCTGCTGGAACAGGCCAATGCCGACGCCCAGAAGTACACCGATGAGGGGGCTTCCCACGTTGCGGCCATTATTGCCGGGAATCTGGAAACCCTCAATGAGGTCAGTAAACGCAGTGGTATTGCTTCAATGGATTATAATACCCAGGTTGCGGCCCTGGCTGCTGATGTGACAGCCCTGGGTTATGAAGACATTGCCGTGATGAATTTAGACGGCCATGCCAAGTATCTGGCTGGTGGCGGCGAATTTGATGCCGCCGGACAGTACTGGTATGAAAACGGCTTTAAAGGCGAGACCGCTGTTTCGGATGTGGCCATCAGCAAGGTGACCTTAAAACCGGTGGTCTTTGATGTGGCCCCAATCAAAAGCAACGGCCAGGTCGTCGGCCTGCTGGTGGGTCGTCGGGATCCCACCTTTTTAAAAGACACCACCAATGCCATGGGTGACGGCGAGCGTCAGTACGGCTTTGTGGTCAGTGCCGAGGGCGGCTTTATGGCTCACCCCGATGATGCTGTCATTCTGGAACAAACCAACGTTTTTGCCGATATGGAAAATGACGGCATCTGGAAGGATTTCGGCCGGGCCTTTATGGAACTGGGCGCCGGACAATCCGGAATGCTTAACTACACCTTAAACGGCGACAAAAAAATCGGGGCCACCGCTCCGATTCCCGGTACCAACTGGAACCTGATCATCGCTCAGTACGAAAGTGATGTCCTGGCGCCGATGAACCATTTACGAACCATCACCATATTAATTTCACTGCTGGTGCTGGCGCTGGGTGGTGCCGCCGCCTGGTATCTGGCCAAACGGATTACCAAACCGATTGTCGATTTAACCGGCCTGGCCGATCAGATGGCCCTGGGAGATGTGGATCTGGAAATCACAGCGAGCAGCGAAGACGAAATTGGCGCCCTGATGGATTCCTTTGCGACCATCATTGAGAGTCGCCGGGAACAGGCCGAAGCGGCCCAACGTTTAGCAAAAGGTGACTTTGCAGTGGCCATTGTACCCCAGTCCGACAAGGATGTGCTGGCCTATGCCCTGCTTGATATGGTTGCTGCAATGAATGCGGTCAGCGATGACATCAAAAAAATCGGTGCGGCTGCCCAGGATGGACAACTGAATTACCGCGGCAATACCACCATCTACAACGGTGCCTTCAAGGATATGATTATCAGCCTCAACAACATGATCAACACCTTTGTCAAACCCCTGAAGGTAGCCAGCAAAGCCATCGAACGGATTGGCAACGGGGTCATCCCGCCGCCCATCACCACCGAATACAAAGGCGATTTCAATACCTTAAAAACCAATATCAACGCCTGTATCGAGGGTCTGGGGGCCCTGACCGAAGGGAATCAAGTGCTGGCGCTGCTTTGTGCCAATGATCTGTCCCAGAAAATTGACGGTCACTATCAGGGAATTTATCAGGAAATCGGGGAATCCATCAATGGCGTTCACGCACAGATGGTCCATATTGTCGAAATTGCCAACAACATCGCGGCCGGAAATTTATGCGATCTCGATGGCCTAAAAGCCATCGGCCAACGCAGCGACAACGACACCCTGGTGCCCAGCTTTATTTTAATGATTGAAAGCATTGCCCTGCTGGTCGCCGAAACCCAGACCATGACCCGAATGGCGGTCGCCGGTGATCTTGATAACCGGGGGGATGCGACCAAATTCCAGGGTGAATACGCCAAGGTCGTCGAAGGCTTTAATCAGACCCTGGATGTGGTGATCGAGCCGATCAAGGCCGCTTCAGCCACCCTCCGGGAACTGGCCCAGGGGAATCTCCATACCCAAATGCAGGGTGACTTTAAGGGCCAGCACGGCCAGATTAAAGAGGATATGAACCAGACCATTACCTTCCTGAAGGAATATGTGGAAGAGATAACCCAAACGCTGCAAGAACTTGGCCGAGGTAACCTCAATCAGGAAATAACCCGCCACTATCTGGGCGATTTTGAGGCCATTAAAACGGCGCTTAATGAAATTACCGAAAACCTCAGTTCCACCATGGCCGACATTAACAATGCCGCCGGTCAGGTCGAAAGTGGCGCCCGGCAGATTTCGGATGGCGGTCAGGCGATGGCCCAGGGAGCCACGGAACAGGCCTCGGCGATTCAGGAGCTGACCGCTTCCATCGACGAAATCGCCCAGGAAACCAAACAGAATGCGATCCGGGCCAATGAA
This sequence comes from Acetobacterium wieringae, assembly GCF_023700225.1. Taxonomy (NCBI): domain Bacteria; kingdom Bacillati; phylum Bacillota; class Clostridia; order Eubacteriales; family Eubacteriaceae; genus Acetobacterium; species Acetobacterium wieringae. The sequence goes on along the minus strand of NZ_CP097897.1, from coordinate 1,648,255 downwards.
GCCAACCAGCGCTCCATTGAGGTCCGCAACAACGCTGAAATTGGCAATGTCCGGATGAACAACATGGTCACGGCGATGGTCGATATCAACAGCTCCTCCCAGAGCATTTCCAAAATTATCAAGGTCATTGATGACATCGCCTTCCAGACCAATATTCTGGCGCTCAATGCGGCCGTTGAAGCCGCCCGGGCCGGACAACACGGCAAAGGCTTTGCCGTCGTCGCCGAAGAAGTACGAACCCTGGTCGCCCGGTCAGCCGAAGCCGCCAAAGAAACCACCGGCCTGATTGAAGGCTCCATCGACAAGGTGGCCATCGGTTCAAAAATTGCCGATGAAACCGCCGAAAGTCTGACCGAGATTCTTTCGGCGATTGAGAAAGTCACCTCCCTGGTGGGCAACATCGCCCGGGCGTCAAACGATCAGGCCTCGGAAATCGCCCAGATTACCAAAGGCATCGAACAGGTCTCCCAGGTGGTTCAAACCAACTCCGCCACCGCTGAGCAAAGCGCCGCCGCCAGTGAAGAACTGTCCGGCCAGGCCGAAATGCTAAAACAGATGGTGGGCGCCTTTACCATCAAGAACAGTGGCAGCCACACTGCCCCAACCCAACCGGTCTTTGAACCGGAACCAGCCCCCGTCCCTGAACCCCGGATTGAGCTGGATGATTGGGACAATGACAAGTATTAAAATCGTAATCCCCGCTTAATACCCACACCAACCGCATCCGTATCAAACACGTGGCGGTAAGGCGGTAGTCTTAATAAAACAACGCTGTCACTCCCCCAGGATTGCGGCGTTGTTTTTTTATTTAGAATGACTCTTGATTTAGCCAGCAATACGGGTTATAATTTTATCATGTCGACTTTTATCGACACTCATGATATATCACACAACATTTTTACACCAGGAGGGTTTACGATGGCAATTGTATGGACAAACGATTTATCAGTTGGGGTGAACAGCATTGATGCCCAACATCAACAATTATTCAAAATGGCCGATGAACTTTTTGAAGCCGGTAAAACTGGCAAAACTAAAGAAAAAATTGGTGAACTCCTTTCTTTTCTGGATAGCTACACTAAACAGCATTTCAGCGATGAAGAAGCGTATATGAAAAGTATCAACTATCCGGGCCTGGCTGAACAGCAGGCGGCGCACAAAGCTTTTGTCAATGAACTGACCAAACTCAAGGCCGAATATGACAAATCCGGCGGTAATATCGCCGTGATCATTGGCGCTAACCAGATGGTGGTTGACTGGCTGACCAAACATATTTCCGGCATGGATAAAAAAATCGGTACCCACGCTTAAATGCAATAAAAAGCAGCGATCGTCGCTGCTTTTTTTGACATTTTTTATCATCCCAAACAAGGTGTCAATGCCGGGATCAGTACCGCTGACTGTTTACATATAATACTGGTAAGTTGCCGTTATTTTATGGGCTGGTAGGCAGATCAAGCCATTGCTTCGTTTATAGTAATTGAACAGTTCATGCTCAATTTTTTGGGCCTGCATCGGCTGATAAAAATAATAGCCCTGAATTTCCTCGCAGCCGTGCTGTTTTAGAAAGAGCAGCTGCTTTTCCGTTTCAACCCCTTCGGCAATGGTTCGACAGCCCAACTTGAGCCCCAAAACAATGGTCGAGACAATAATCGCTTCATCTTTTTCATTATGACCGATACCATCAATAAAGGTTTTGGGAATTTTGATCCGATCCATCGGCAGCTTTTTTAGATAGGAGAGCGATGAATACTCGGTTCCGAAATCGTCAATGGCAATCGCCATGCCCATGTCCTTGATCTGTTTGAGCTGATTAAGCATCAGGGTCGTATCTTCCATGAAAATGGATTCCGTAATCTCCAACTCAAAAGATGCCGGATCACCGTCAAATTCCAGCAGGGCGTACTCGATCACATTCACAAAATCGGCCATCTTCAGCTGTTTCGTGGAAAGATTGACCGCCATTCGAAGCCTTTTCCCGGTTTGCTCCTGCCATTTTTTCTGTTGCGCCATGGCGGTGCGGATCACCCATTCACCAATTGGAATGATGAGCTCGGTCCGCTCGGCCAGGGGGATAAATTTTGCTGGCGCCAGTAGACCCCGCTCCGGATGATGCCAGCGGATCAGGGCCTCAAAGCCGTTGATCTCCTGGGTGGTGGCATCCACCTGCGGTTGATAGACCAGTTCAAATTGATTGTTATCAATGGCCGAATAGAGATCGTTACTCAAGGTCATGTTTTCATCGATGTCTTCTTTTAGACTGTCCTCGTAAAAAACAAACTGGCCCTTGCCCTGCTCCTTTGCTTCATACATCGCAATATCGGCATTTTTAATCAGCAGTTCCGGCGAGTAACCATCCTGGGGAAAACAGGCAATCCCAATGCTGGCGCTGATATGAAGATTGTAGCTATCCATGGCAATGGGTCGTTCCAGCAAAAACAAAATTTTGGTACAGGCCTCGGTAACTTCATCATTGCGGTAGGTATCGTGCAGCAAGATCAGAAACTCATCGCCGCCAGCCCGGCAAAGCACATCACTTTCCCGCAACGCCTTTTTGAGAATTTCGGCCACCCGGATCAACAGTGCATCCCCCATATCATGTCCCAGCGAATCGTTAATCAGCTTGAATCCATCCAAATCGATAAACAAGACGGCAAAACCCTTATTGGTACGCATCGCATAGGTCACATGCTTTTCCAGGTATTCATAAAAAAAGCGACGGTTATACAATTTGGTCAAGGCGTCCTCATAGGCCATTTTTTTGATTCGTGCTTCGTTGCGACTGTTTTCGGCAATTTCTTTTTTCAGCTGGCAATTGATCTGGGCCAGCTCTTTTGTTCGCTGGGAAACTTTTTCTTCCAGCGCACTGTTGGACTCTGCCAGGGCGGCTTCAGCCGCCATTAATTCGTTAATGTCCGAAAAGGTGAAGACCGTACCAATGCGATCGGCAAACTGATCATAATGGGTATGACAGGAGATCAGTACCGACACCGGGTGCCGGTCTTTGCCAAGCAGGGTCATGGCACTGCTTTTTAAATCCTGAACCGAGGAACAATCAAAGGGTTCCGACTGATCAAAGAGGGCCTGTATCGGCTGATCAAGTAGTTCCTGCCCCGAATAGGCCAAAATCGTCTCGGCGCCAGCATTCATTGCAACAATCCGACCCTGACCATCAGTGATGATCAACCCTTCGCTCATCATCATAAAGACTTCCATCATAATGCTCTTCGGGGTAATCCGCATCATCCGGTAACGGTTAATGGCAAAATTCAGCCCAATAATACAAACCAAACACAATAGCACCGTGAGCGGTGGCAGGCTGGTGATCCCGAGAATCGGCAGTAGTGTATCGGCAATACCCCCAAATATCAGGGTCGACAGAAACGACAAGAAAATAATTGCCGACTGCCGCCGCTCCCGAACATACGGCGTGGTGCGGTTCCAGTATGCCGTCACCACCAGTGCCATCAGGGTGTAGGTGACATAATAAAAAGTAAAATAGGTGTCCCAGAAAAAACCACGATCGGCGGGTACCGCAAAGGCCCAGCCAGGATCCAGAAATATCATCTGATCCGGGCCGATCGGGGTCAACACATAAAAAACAAAACAAAAGACGCCCGGGGTGATCAGTAGTACGTTTTTCCAGGGCTGATTATAAAAAACCCGGCGCCCAGCCAAAAAAAGCACCAGATAAAGAATCAGGGTAAATAAGGCCGACCAGCAAAAACACATGACCCAGCGGTAAAAAGCGGCCAGCTCGGGGCTATCTGCAAGGCTCATCATGAACAACAGCATCGACCAGAGGGCCAGATTCAGGCAAATCATCCCAAAGACCCCTCTGGCACCATTCTTTTTGCACGGATACAAGGTCACAATGGTGGTGATCAGATAATACATAAAGCAACTAAAATAAATAGCGGCAAACCAGTTCATATCCAAATCCTTCCTCCCTCCGATTGGCAGGCAAACATGAGGCACTGATCTTTACTCCATTATACCCCGTCAGCCGCTTGATAAACCCTGCCTTTTGATTTTTTGACACCGTCTTTCCGGCCTCCATTAACCCCAAATCAACGTTTCCCCATTTACAACTTCACCGGAAACGGTTATACTAATTCTGGACTCTTAATCGTACTAAACTTCATACCCAAGGAGGAAATCCATGTCCCTTGTACAAAACATCATCGAAACATATAATCTTGTTTATCAGGTCAAAAAAGACTATCCCCTGGAAATCATTGTCACCACCGATCTCTACAACGAACGACTTAAACTGGCCAACACCAAATGCGACCAGGCCATTGTCACGGCCTCCCGGCAGGAGCTTGAAAACAGTAGCAAGCTACTGGTACTGCCAGACGAAGCGGATCAACATTATTATCTGCTACTGCACGAGGATCTGTTTGATGAATCACAACAGTATTGCCAGGCGATTGCATACGAATATACCCGGCTGATTGATTATGCCGACATCCAGGAAAAATATCAGGTTGCCAATTTGCGGGCCGCTCAATTTCCTGACTCGGCCTGTTTTTTATTTTTAGCCGAGGTGCGGGCCTGGTATCGGGGTTTTAATCTCTATTACAACCTGATCAGCGCTGAAAACAAAGCGGTGCTGTTTTCTTATCTGTGTGGCACGGTGCCGGAATATGAAAGCGTCCTTTCCTTTGATCTGGGCGCTCACATGCAGGCTCTGGCTGAATTTTACGGACAGGCCCTGGCCATCGGTGCCTATGTGAACTTTGATGTCAGCCTGCCGGACTACTTAAACCGCCATCACGTTCACGAACTGCTTAAGGCTCTCCACGATAACATTGATAATCCCAGTATTTTTGATAACTACGAGATGATTAATCAAACCTATGAGGATTTTATCTTTCGTAAAGCCAAGGATTTGGAGCCCCATGTCCACAGCCACTGCTGCAATCATATTCACCACGATCATTAAGGCCGTTTTCATAAATAGTCTAAAAAAGCCTGCCAAAGCGGAATTGCGACGGTAAAAAAGGTTGAATTAATCCGCTTAAAACAGTACAATTAGCTTAGCCTAAAAATTATGACACTTGATCGTGTACAAATCTGGAGAAAATATTTGGAACAATCAAACCAACCCAACGAAACCTTTAATATTGCACAAATCATCAAGCAGAAAAACCTGGTGGCTTACTTTCAGCCAATCATGTCTGTCACCGGGAAAAAAATTCTGGGTCTGGAGGGCCTGATTCGGGGGATCATTCCCGGAGCGGAAAAAACCATTCCGCCCCAGCAGCTTTTTTCTGCCGCCCATACCGCCGGACTGACCATCCCCCTGGATCGGGCCTGCCGTGATGCGGTACTGTCCGCCTTTTTAGATTATTATCAGGTCAATCCGGATCTGCTGCTTTTTCTCAATCTGGACACCGCCATCATTGATGAAGTTGGGGGTTCTAATTATCTCTGCGACCAGGTCGATAAGAGCGGCATCAGTCCTAAAAATATCGTCATCGAGATCAACGAGTCCAAGGCCTTAAACACCAGCGGCCTGACCAAGTTTGTCACCACCTACAAAAACAAGGGCTTTCTGATCGCCCTGGACGATGTCGGCGCCGGGTTTTCGAATATGGATCGGATTGCCGGGCTGAAGCCGGACATTGTCAAAATCGACCGCTCGATTATAAAAGATATGGATCATATTTACCACAAACAGGAGGTCTTTAAATCACTGGTTAATCTCACCAATAAGATTGGGGCCCTGATTGTGGCTGAAGGGGTGGAAACCCGCAGTGAAGCCATCCAGGTGCTAAAACTCGGCGGCCAGGTCATTCAGGGCTTCTATTTTGCCAGACCAGGCAATGATTTTGTGCTCAAAGCCGAGCTGATCGCTAAAACGGCTGAGGTCGTGGATGCCTACAAGGCGCTGCTGCTAAAGGAGCTGGATGATTATAATCAGAAGTGTCTGGCCTACACCCAAACCGTCAATGGCATGATCAAGGCGCTGGCGGTAGTTGATCACCCCGATGAGTTTGACGGCCAGCTGACAAAATGCCTGACGGGCGCCGAAGCCGTGGATTGCGCCTATGTCCTCGATGAATCCGGCATTCAGTGCAGCGATACGGTGGGCGCCAAAAATATCGGGGCCTGCGAAAAGCTTGTCTTTCACTCGGCCAAAATGGGTGTTGATCATTCGATCAAAAACTTTTATTATAATCTGATCAAGCGCAAACAGGACACCTATATTTCCGAGCCCTATGTGTCAATGGCCACCGGCAGTCTCTGCATCACCTATTCCCGTGTCTTTCGGCTGGCAGCCAAAAAATATATTCTCTGTGTCGATTTTTTAGAAACCCAGCAGCCCCTGGCTGCCCAGTTGCCATGAGGCAAAAAAAGATGAACATCACGTTCATCTTTTTTTATCCCTAAAAATGATTTTTGCGGTATTGGCTGAAATCAACCTTAGCGGGCCGACCGGTGAGTTCGTCAAAGTAGTCTTCGGCCGTTTTATCAGTAAAATTGCCGTCAGCAAAAAGAATATTTTTCTTCATTTTTACCTGGAGCTCATAGAGTCGCCGGGTCAGTTCTTCACTTTCCTGCTCATCCATCATAAACTTGACGCCGTACTCAAACAGACTTTCACTAAGCTCCGCAACCCGGACAGGGGTGCCAATGGCGGTCATCTCGCCGCCCATCAGGGTGGCCGCAAAGCGTAAAGTGAAATCTCGTTCCAGTGGAAATTGAATATTGGAAATAAAGCACAAGCCACCGGGACCGATATCTTTAACCAATACCCGGGAATTGCCGACATGCATCTGTTTATCGTTTATGCGCAGAATCGTTAGCTCGGTGATTAAAAAATTACGAAACCGTTGGCGGAAATATTTGCGCCGTTCAACCTGGGATTTCGCCGTGGTTCGACTCAGTAGCGGTCGACATTTACCTTTTTCCAGCAATTCATCGATTTTTAAAAATGGTACCGGCCGCGAATAGAGATAGCCCTGTCCCGAAAAGCAGTTGTTTTCTTTGAGGAAAGCCAGGTGATCCCAGTTTTCAATGCCCTCGGTGACCAGCTTGATGTGCAGCGCCTTGGTCAGATTGATAATGGCCTGGGCGATGATGGCCGTTTTACTGTCGAGCATGACGTTTCTGATGAAGCTGGCATCCATTTTTATGATATCAACATTAAAATGATTCAGGTAGCTCAGCGACGAATAGCCGGTACCAAAATCATCCAAGGCCACTTTGATCCCCACCGCCTGTAATTTCTTAATGTCATCAATGGCTTTTTGAGAGTCTTCAACCAGCAGGCTTTCGGTTAGTTCGACGATCAGGTATTTGGGATCGACCTCATATTCGGCCAAAATATCCTGGATATTTTCGACAAAATTGCGTTCGTAAAACTGGATGCTGGAAAAATTCAGGGATATATAGACCGGTGGATACCCTTTTTGAAGCCAATAGCGATGATCATCACAGATTTTTTTAAGCATCCATTTCCCCATTTCAACGATTGCGCCGGTTTCTTCGGCCAGAAAAATGAACTCATCCGGTGAAACAATCCCCCAATCCGGATGATTCCAGCGAATCAGTGCCTCAATGGCTAAAATATCATTGGTTTTGATCCGCACAATTGGCTGATAAAAAACCATGAACTGATTCCGTTTAAGGGCCATCCGCAAATCATGACGCAGCTGCAGTTGTTTGTAATTCTGAATGTTGAGCTCGGATGAATAAAACTGGTAGCGGTTGTGGCCCTCTTTTTTCGACCAGATCAGGGCAATATTAGCATAACGGATCAATTGCTCAACCTCATCCGGTTCGTCAGGAGTCCGACTGATGTCGTCATCAGACAATGGCTCATCCATCGACAGCTCCTGGGCTTCTACCTCCAGAGGGTAGACACTGACGCCAACATTGACATTGATATTAAACTCATAGACCTCGATTTTAAAGGAGCGGTAAAAGAAATCGATGATTTCGGCCACTCTGGCCTGATAGGCATCCAGATTAATCAGTCCCTCGATGACAATCGCAAACTGATCCTCGGAATACCGTGAAATCAGGGTATCTTTGCCAAGCAAACCGCGCAGCCGCATGACCAGCTGGACAATCAGCTGCTGTCCAACCCGATGCCCCAGCGAATCATTGATCTCCTTAAAACCCTCAAAGTCCAGCATCAGAAGCACCAGGCTGGATTTTTTTAAATTGGCCTGGCGACATTTTTCGGCCAGCTCTTTTCTTAACTGGCTGGCTTTGGGCAACGCAGTGATCTCATCAAAGTTGGCCAGTTTTTCTATTTTCTTTTGCATCACAATGCGGTTGGTGATATCCCGAAAATCCAGCACCAGGCCAGCAATGGTCGGATGGCTAAGAAAATTCCGGACATGGACTTCCAGGTATATGGCTTTATCGGTTTGACCGGCAAAGCTGATAACCCCCGTTTGTACCTGCTCCGGTTCGGCGATAACGGTGTCAATCATCGCTTTTAAGACCTCGGCCTGATCCGGCTCATAAAAATCATAAATCAGGCGCCCCTTCATCCTCCCGGGATGATAGCTGATCACCTTCCGGGCGGTATCACTGATATAGCTGATAATGCCCGCTTCGGAAATAATCGCAAACACCACCCCCGACTCCTGCACCAGAATTCGGGAGCGCTGCGAAATTTTCTCGATTTCTAGTTGTTTGCTGGCAATGGCCCGTTCGTAAGCCTTTTTTTCACTGACATCCTGGATGGTGCCATAGACATGGGCAATCTGTCCGGCCGAATCCAGCCGGAACTCGACAATCTGAAAAACATCACGAATCGATCCATCCTTGTGAATGACCCGAAAGGCCAGCTCAAAGGGTTCTTCTGACAGATCCCCGAAGGTTGAGTCGGTGATAATGCTGCGATCCTCGGGGTGAACCCGGCTCAGAAAATCATCAAAGGTGCCCTTGAACTCGGATTCCGTAATCCCAAAAATGCGCAGGGCCTCGGCTGACATGTAGTTCTGATCCAAAACCGCATCCATTTCCCAACTGCCGATTTTGGCCAGCCGCTGGGCCTGCTCAAGATTTTTTTTAATAAAACCAATTTCATTCTCCAGCTTTTTGATGTCGCTGATATCCTGAATGGTGCCGACCAGATCGGTGTTTAAGCCATCTTTATTGTTAATCGGCTCTCCCACCAACCGGACGTATTTCGTGGTACCGTTTCTTAGCTGAATCCGATATTGCAGATCAAATTTTTCCCGGGCCAGCCGCTTGCGGGTCAGTTCAGCCAACACCTCCCGATCCTCCGGATATGTAAAGTCCATTAATTCGATAACGGTACCACCAAATTCTTCGGGTTTTAGATCATAGATCCGATAGATTTCATCCGACCAGAAAATTTCGTTTTTAACCGCATTGTATTTCCAGCTGCCAATGCCCGCCACCTTCTGGCCAAGATTGAGGTTCTCACCCAACTCGATCAAACTGTTCTCGATAATTTTCTCACTGGTAATATCCTGCAGGGCTCCTATGATTTTTTGAGGCTGGCCAGCATCATCCAGCAGGGTTCTGGTTTTTTCCCGGACGTATTTGAGATTGCCCTTGGCGGTAATCATCCGGTATTCCAACTCCTGGTCGCTGCCCTTTAGCGCCGCCTCCCGGGAGGTGATCAGCTTTTCCCGATCGTCCGGGCAGACAAACTGAAAATAGGAATCGGCCTTTTTTTGATGCTGCTCTGGAATCGTTTCCAGAATGCGATAGTATTCATCGCTGAAATAAACCGTATCTGAACCAACGACATAGGTCCAGGTTCCGGTTTTCATCATTTCCTGAGCATGGCGCCGGTTCTCAATTAACCAGTCATCTTTTTCCGGCAATGCGGCCCCCTCTTTTAATTTAATCCGATTCAATAAATGCTCTAACGCCACCACGCTCACCATCCTTCCATCTCATCATCCAGTTGAGGATCGTTGACTTTTTCATTGTTCCTCCTTCACTGATTTGTACTTCCTACTAAAAAGTATACGATGATTTATGGCAGTAGGCAATCCCCTCTTTTACTTTATTGCCCAGGTAATGTCAATATCACACCCTCTTTGGTAATGTTTCTCTGCCGTTATTGACTACCTGATCGCCAATCCGCTTAAAGGTCAATTACAAGATGATTGCTGTTTCATGCTGGCCGATGGTCTAAGATCAAGGTTTCGGGCGGTCAATGACCGCCCCTACGGGATGATGCAGAACCTTATTTCTGTTATCACTAGGCCACTTACATACTTTTTCCGCTACTTCGTCATACTTTCACTTTGGCCCGGTCCGGGCTTTCCGAAAGGGTCGAAATGGTTGGGGGGGGGGTAAATAAACGCTCTGGTTATTTTATTTTTTTGTTCCTATATACGGAGTTTGGAAAAAACCCCTTCGAATCCCTTATTATAGCCGTTAAAACCCTTCTCAACCGCTTCGAAAGGCTTCGGATCCCCTTCGTTTTTAGGGTTTTTATGATAATGAATTCGCCTCTTTGTCTCATTCTGTTCATTATCGACCAAAATCCGCCTCCAAAAAAGCCTGCCCGGTTGATTAGCCGGGCGGGCTAGAGTTTCTTTATTGCTGGCCGTTACACCAGATAGGGAGTCAGGCTGGTCGCAGCTTTGGTCGGCAGAAATTCCAGCACTTCGTAGGCTGCCACCTTTTTAAGATAAAAAGGATCTTCTTCAATGATCGCCCAGACTTCGTCCTTATCCTGGGCCTGACAGAGAATCACCCCGCCAGTCCGGGGCCGTTTGCGACCGGATAAGATAAATTTATCCAGCTGATAATAATGCTCCAGATAGTTAAGATGGGCGGGGATCACTGCGTCCACCGCTTCAACTGATTTAATGTAGTTAAGTAAAATAATAAACATTTTTCGCTCCTAATCTCAATACTGGTCTGACCCAAAGCCAGCCCGACAGCTTAAAGTATAACCGACTTCAACCTGATGGTAAAGAAAATATAATCATTTATATTTTAAGGGGTGTTCTAAAAAAACAGCAGCGACGAATGGTGACGTCACTGCTGTTTTACGATGCATGGGGGAGGTATCAGGCTTTGTAAATCCGGAATACCACCTTTTCCCCACAATCCGGACATTGAAGCGGGGCCTCGTTAATGACCCCTTTCCGGGCGGCATAGACAAAAGGAAACACTGCACTGAGTGCCATCATGCAGAAATTTCCACTGTTGTCTTTATCCAGCTGGGGTCCGTCAAAAATGACCTCATCCCCCGGCGCATAGAGCGGACAATCCGATGATTCCACCACCAGTTTTATTTTTTGTTCAATTTCATTCATTTCTAACCTCCTAAAGCGCCTGACGGTACAGATCTTCGATCTGGGTCAGAGTGGTGGATCGGGGATTGACCAGAATGTTGCCGCTTTTCATGGCATCCAGGGCCATTGCCGGGATCATATCTTCGGTCACACCCACTTCCGTCAGCGTTTGAGGGATTCCCAGCTCGGCGCTCAGCTTGGACACTGCCGCCACCAGGGTTGCGGGTTCAAAATCAGGCCCGGCGCTTTGTCCGCTGATCGCTTCGTAAATGATTTGATAACGGCCGGTATCAGCCAGGGCGTTATAGTCCAACACCGTGGGAAGTAAGATTGCATTGGCCACCCCATGGGCCACATCAAAATAGCCGCCCAAGGGGTGGGCCATGGCGTGGACATTACCCAGCCTTGCCCAGGCAAATGCGATCCCGGCAAACATACTGCCATAAAGCATCTGCTCGGCCGCCTGGGGATTGGTGCGATCGGCCACAAAGGGCCGGATGCTGCTACCAAGCATGGTCAGCCCCTTTTCAGCCATAGCATCGGAAAACGGTGAGGCAGCCTTGGACAGATAGGCCTCGATGGCATGGACCAGGGCATCAATCCCACAGGCTGCGGCAGTTTTTTCCGGAGTAGTCATCACCAGGGTCGGATCAAGAATCGCCGTGGTCGGGATCAGTTCATAACTGAAGACTGTCAGTTTATAATTCCGGGCCCGGTCAGTGATCACCGCAAAGGCCGTCACCTCCGAGCCGGTTCCGGCGGTGGTGGGAATGGCGATCAGCGGGACAATCGCCCCGGGCACCTTATCGGCCCCTTCGTAGTCCCCAATCGTCCCACCAAACCGAGCCAGGACGCCCACTGCTTTAGCCACATCCATGGGTGAGCCGCCACCCAGGGCAATAATACAATCGGCCTTGCTGTCTAAAAAAACCTCGGTCGCCTTATCGACGGTTTCCACCGAGGGGTTGGCTTCGGTTTCGGTAAAGCTGTCAAAGGCCAGCCCGGCTTGCCCCAGAATGGCAGTGATCTTGGCCACCACCCCCATCTTATTGAGATGGGGCCCAGAAATCACCAGTGCCTTCTTAAGCCCCTGCTTAGCCAAAAGCTCCGGCAATTTCTTGATACTATCGACCCCACAGATAATTTCCTGGGGGATTTTAAAGCTAAAACTATTCATAAGTCTTTCCTTTCATGCTGTTGTTCGATACTGTTAAAACCTCGAACAATGATTACTTAGCGTTCCGTTTCCACAAACAATTCTGTAACGTCTAGGCGAACAGGCAATAGCCTATCCGCCGTACAGAGCAAGAATTGTTTCGTGCGAAACGGGGCGCTAAGTTCACCGAACTTCCGGCATCCCGGTGGGGTTATTCCGTCACGCTGCCAACCCGGCCAGAAAAGACCGGTAGGTCGTCGATATCTTCATATTCAACGTCCATATGAGCCCCAAACTCACTACCATATTTATACTTACAGTAACCGTAGAAGACCACCCCGAGGATCGCCCAGCCACCAGCCATGATCCACTCTTCCATCACCAGAGCGGTGGACGCAAAAGGCAGTGGAATCACATAAAGCAGGGTCATCAAGCCCGATAGGGCGACAGCGACAATCCCGACAAAGGTACCGAAACGAACTTTATAGGGACGTTTCATGTCAGGATCTTTTTTGCGGAGAATCAGAAACGATAACGACACCATCGCATAGGCCAGACAGACACCGAAGCTACCGGCATCAACAATCCAGACCAGCATTTTACGGCCAAAGAAAGGGGCAATCACCGACAGGACACCAATTAAGGCAATCGCCAGGACGGGGGTTTTAAATTTAGGGTGCAGTTTGGCAAAAACCCGTGGAATCATGTTGGATTCGGCCATTGAGAACATCGCCCGGCTGCCACCGATTAAAAAAGAGTTCCAGCTGGTGATGATCCCGGCCATCCCACCAACAATCAAGACCTTGGTCATAATGGCGCTGTTAAAGGCCAGGCCCATGGCATCAGCGGTTACCAGGGTGGAATTGGCCATTGCACTTAGTGGCATCACATAGGCGACCGCCAGAATGATCAGTGCATAAAAGGCCACTGCCATCAGGATCGAGAGAATCATAATGCCACCGATTTTCTTGAAACCGGCATTAATTTCTTCGGCCGCCTGGGGAATCACGTCAAAGCCGACAAACAAAAATGGAGTCATGACTGCAACCGTCAGCACGCCACCCAGGGCGGTCGTGCCATTTTCAATGTTGCCAGCAAACATATTGCCTGCAATGTTGGCGGGATCACCATTGATAACCGAACCAGCGATCAGTAAAATCCCGGCGGCAGCGATTAAAGCGGTAAAAATGGTCTGCAGCTTGGCCGCTGTTTTGGCGCCCAGAATATTGATGATGGTAATGATAATGGCGGTCACAACCCCCACTGCTACCCATGAGGCGTAAATATCAAAGCCGGCGACTGTGTACATATAGCCCTGCAGGAAGTTGGGGCTGAGGTACTGAATAACCGTCGGGAAAGCACAGGCTTCAAAGGCCACGACACTGACATAGCCAAGAATAATCGCCCAGGTACAGATAAACGACCCGGTCGGCCCCATGGCCTTATAACTAAAGACATGCTCGCCGCCACATTGGGGCATTGCCGCTGTCAGTTCGGCATAGGTCAGGCCGACAAAAAGTACCATGATGCCCCCGATCACAAAGGCTAGCGCTGCACCAAGGGCGCCGGCGGTTTCAATCCAGATGCCGGTGTTGACCACCCAGCCCCAGCCAATCATGGCTCCGAAGGCCAGTACAAAAATGTCTTTGGTGCTCAACACTTTGTCAAATTTTGACTTGTTTGTTTTTTCACTCATTTTTTCTTTGTATGATTCCGCTTGTGAATCATACACTCCTTTCGTTTTGGGATTTGTTTTCTTCTCTAACAATACTGCGATGCGCTTCGCTGCCAGTTTTACACGAAACAATTCTTACACTGTACGGCGGACAGGCTATCGCCAGTTCGCCTACACGTTACAGAATCGTTTGTGAAAACCGACAGCAAAGCAATCTTTGTTCGTAGTTATAAATTGCAATTATACTTTGATGAGCCTTTATAATAAAAAACGGGGTTCTTCCAGTCGCTTGCTGGCGGTCAAAATTTAGACCGCCAGCTGTTTTGCTGTAAAAACCCCATTGTTTAGATATTTAATTATTAAGTTGCATGAAATCGTGCCCTGTAGGGGCGATCCGTGATCGCCCACACCTGCTTTTAATTAATCAGTTCCTTAACTGTTGCTTCGATAATGCCATAGGCCTTGTCGCAGTCTTCTTTGGTGACAATCAGTGGTGGAATCATCCGGATAATGTTCTGTCCGATGGCGGTGATCAGCAGTTTTTTCTCAAGCACCCCATGTTTGACATCGACACCGGAAACCCCGTCTTCAAATTCGACCCCGATCAGCAGGCCCTGACCACGCACTTCCTTGACCTTGGGCAGACCTTTTAACTGATCCATAAAGTAGGCCCCCATTTCCCGGGCATTGCCAGCCAGGTCGCGGTCGAGGAGCTCTGTGATCTGTGCCAGCGAAGCGGCGGTGGAAACCGGGTGGCCGCCGTAGGTGGTACCGTGAGAGCCCATGGTAAAGGCCTTGGCGACTTCAGCGGTAGCACAGATGGCACCAATTGGCATGCCTCCGCCCATGGCTTTGGCCATCGAGACGATATCGGGCTTGATGCCGTAATTCATATAGGCCATAATTGCCCCGGTGCGGCACCAGCCGGTCTGGACCTCATCGAGCAGCAACAGTAAGCCTTTTTCATCACAGAGGGCCCGCAGTCCCTGCATAAATTCCATCGTTGCCGGATGCACCCCACCTTCACCCTGAACCGGTTCGATCAGAATGGCAATGGTATTGTCGTTCACGGCATCTTTAAAAGATTGCAGGTTGTTAAACTCAGCATAGGAAAATCCCGGTGTCATCTCGCCAAAGCCAATCTGGCAGGCGTTGTGGGGCTGGCCGGTGGCACTGAGGGCCCCCATGGTGCGACCATGAAAGGACATCCGGGCAGTGACGATGTTATAACGCTGTGGGCCGTAGGTTTCAACTCCGTATTTTCGGGCCATTTTGATCATCGCTTCGTTGGATTCGGCCCCGGAGTTCTGGAAAAAGATCTTGTCCATCCCGATGCTGGTACAAATCTTTTCAGCCAACAGCACCTGGGGAATGGTATAGGGATAATTAAAGGTGTGAATCACATCAGCGACCTGATCCTTAACTGCAGCGACGACCTTGTCATTGCAGTTGCCAGTGCTGTTAACGGCAATTCCGGCATAAAAATCCAAGTAGGCCTCACCACTTTCATCATAGATGTACATATCTTTTGCGGTCTCGGCGATAAAATCAAACCGTTCGTAAGTCTCGATCATATAGGTGTCAACTTTTTGTTTTAATTCCTCTTTTGTCAGTCCGGTGTCTTTTAGTTTCATTCCAATTTTCCTTTCCCTGTTCATGCGCTCTGTTATAATGCCATAAGCTTCGCTGCCAGTTAACGCCAGCAAAGCAATTATTGTTCATGTTGTCATAGTTTTATATTTCTGACAAACCTCATCGTTTGTCAGCTAAACAAAAAAACGCCGTAACATGAATCTTCATGTTGCGAACGCCTTCGTCCTGTCAATTGACATCTACACTATAACATGTGTGCATTATGTTGTCAACACACATCAGGTATTTATTTTATTTTTTTTACAAAACGCTATATATAGGGGAATTAGTCCAATAAAAAAGATAAATATGTGCATTATATTGCACATTCTTTCCCCATAACCGGGGGCACAAAACCGTCTCGACGGCCATGATGCTACTGTTTAAAGACAAACACAATGATAAATTTAAGCGGCTCTCGACCCTTGTTCCAATAAATATGCTTAACGGCGGTTTCAAAGCTGAGGGCATCTTCCTGTTTGACCTGGTAAAAACTGTTGTCGACTTCCAAAGTCAGTTCCCCAGCGTGGACGACGATGTACTCGTTGGTTCCCTGACCATGAGCGCCACTGACATAGCAAGCCCCGGGTTCAATTTCAATTTCATAGATTTCGAACAGACGGTTTTTTTCATAGGGAAAATAGGTATAGACAGCATACTGGCCGGGCACCTCTTTAGACGGCAGCAGCCGGTCGCGGTTGACCTGATAAACGCCCACCCCCGGGGTTCTAGTCAGGTCAGCCAGATCGACCCGCAGACCGCTGACGATCTTACCTAGGGTGCCAATGGTGGGATTGGCTTCGCCTCGTTCAATCTGACCCAGCATGCTCTTGCTGACCCCGGTCTGCTCGGCCACCTCATCCATACTCATGCCCTTTTCTTTGCGGATCGCTTTTAAGTTAATTGAAATATTTTTATTCAGGTAATCCATACTCTTCGCCTCGACTTTCTCTAAAGCTAAGTTTAACCGAAGACGAGGGCAAAATCAACGGGGCCGCACTAACCCAGTACCGACAATTATTACATTAGGTTGTGTGCATCGGAGTGGACACGGCATCGCCTGTCCGATTCCGCAGCATACAACAGATTAATAAAAGTCTGACCCCTTGGTCATTGGTCGGTACGGTAGCCAGACGCAAATAGTAAATTAATACAGCTGCTGATATATCGCCAGTACCTGGTCTTCGTTTAGCGGCACGTAGTTGTTGGCCATCAGCCGGGTTTGTTTTGTCATCACCGCTTCGGTAAAGTTGGATAGATCGGCTTGGGTAACGCCATAGTCCCGGAGAGCCTTTTTCGGCAGGATGTGACCCAGCAGGGTTTCGAGGACCTCGTAAACGAACGTGGTATCGCAGCCCAGCAGTCCGGCCAGAAAGGCGTTGAGCTCGGCAATGCTGCCGTTTGGATCGATGGTCTGATAGGTTTTGTAAACCGCGGTAAAGATGGCATAGTTGGCCTCGCCATGGGGCACATGGTAGACGGCCCCAAGGGGGTAACTCATGGCGTGAACTGCGGCGCAACCGGCGTTGCCAAAAGCAATTCCTGCAAAGGTCGAAGCAATCAGGAAGTCCTGCAAGAGCGGTGTCCGGGCCTCCAGGCCTGCCTTGGCAATGGCCTGATACCCGCAAATGATCATTTCCATAGCCTTTTTCGAATACTGTCGGCTAAAGGCACTGGCCTTTGGCGAGGTATAGGCTTCGATGGCATGAATCAGGGCATCAATGGAGCTGGTGGCAAAAACGCTCATCGGCAGATCGGAAAGCAACTCCGGTACCAGCACGGCGTAATCGGCATAGAGTTCATCCACAGCCAGCCCGAATTTGGAATTGATTGCGGTTAGCTCCAGAATCGAAATATTGGTGACCTCGCTGCCGGTGCCGCAGGTGGTAGGAATTAGAATCAACTCCTTAACTTTTAAGATTTCCAGTTCTTTGTTAAACAGATCAACCACCGGCACAGTTTGTTTTAAAGCAAACAGCTTGGCCACATCCAGGATGGTGCCGCCACCAATGGCAAAGACCCGGGTATAGTGATAATCCTTGATGTCGGCAGCTATCGCCTCGACCATCACATCGGTAGGCTCACCCTTGACATAGCTACGATAATTGACCCGATA
Organism: Acetobacterium wieringae; assembly: GCF_023700225.1. Taxonomy (NCBI): domain Bacteria; kingdom Bacillati; phylum Bacillota; class Clostridia; order Eubacteriales; family Eubacteriaceae; genus Acetobacterium; species Acetobacterium wieringae. Next base: position 1,630,421 of record NZ_CP097897.1, on the reverse strand, counting down.
GGCCGCTTCTCCGATAGAGTCTGCAAAATAGTGTTCGTAGGTGCGGTCACTGATAAAGACCAGATCCCCCTGACCAATCTGAAAATGCGCTGCCACTTCACGACAGTGGTCAAACTCCAATATCTGGGGGGTAATTTTAAATTGTTTCATCGTTTCTCCTTTCCGGCTTTCGCCTTTTTAATTGATAGCCAATTGCCGTTGCTTTACACACATTTGCTGATCGCTTTTTCAAAAATATCGAGACCAGCGGTCAGTTGTTCGTCAGTTATCACCAGCGGTGCCAAGAAACGGATGACGTTACCGTAAACGCCAGCACTTTCGATGATCAGGCCGTTTTGGGCAGCTTCATTAACAATCGCTGCCACCAGTTCCGGGTCGGGTTCTTTGCTGGTGCGGTCTTTGACAAATTCAATTCCGATCATTGCCCCCAGGCCCCGGACATCACCTATCACTGCGTAGGTATCCTGCCAGCTGTTAAAGCGGGCCGTGGCGATGGCGCCAATTTCCCGGGCCCGTTGATCCAGATGATCCCGTTTCATGATTTCGATGACTTTCAGGGCTGCAGCGCAGGCCACCGGATTCCCGCAATAGGTGCCACCGATGGTGCCGCCTTTGACGGATTCCATAATTTCTTTTCGGGCCGTGATGGCACTCAGCGGCAATCCCGCTGCAATTGATTTGGCGGTGGTGATAATATCCGGCTCCGCCCCCGCTTCCTGCCAGTATTGTGAGGCAAACATCTTGCCGGTGCGGCAGAAGCCGGTCTGGACTTCGTCGGCGATCAGCAAAATACCATGGTCATCACAAATTTTGCGCACTACCTTAATCCATTCGAGCGGCGCCGGAATAAATCCGCCCTCACCCTGAAGCGGTTCGACCACAATCGCCGCCACGTGTTCGGCTGGCGACGCTTCTTCAAAGACACGGTAAATGCTTTGGGTATAGTAGTCAATGGCATCTTCTTGCTTCATACCTGCCGGATTCCGGTACAAATATGGAAACTGGGCCCGATAAATGCCATCGGGAAATGGTCCCAGTCCATGGGCATAGGCTTTTTTTGAGGTCATCGTCATCGTCAGCATGGTGCGGCCATGAAAAGCACCAGAAAAGACAATGATATTGGGCCGTTTGGTAAAGGCCTTGGCAATTTTGATGGCATTTTCATCGGCTTCGGCGCCACTATTGGCTAAAAAGGTCATCTTTTCAACCCCCCGCACCGGCACAATGGCATTTAAGGTCTCGGCCAGTTCCACATAGCCTTCATGGGTGACAATATTAAACATCCCATGAAAATACTTATCTGTCTGGGCTTTTACCGCCGCCACGATTTCAGGATGGGAATAGCCGATATTCAGGACGCCAACTCCGCCGACCCAATCGACAAAGCGATTGCCATCAACATCTTCAATCATCGCCCCTTCGCCCGTATCAATCACCAGCGGATAGACACATTTGATGGCACCGGGAATGGCGTTTTCTCTACGGGCAATGATGGTAGCCGCTTTGGGACCGGGTACCTGCTTTGTAATTACTTCTGGTAAGGCATTCTTTAACATTTAATCTCCTCATTTCTAAACTAATACGAATTTCGAGAGTTCCGTGAGCTTTGGTTTCAGTTACGCACGAAACACCAGAAAAAATCGCGATGCGAATTTCTACACTGTTCGCCTAACGTTACGAAATTGTGGAAACTGCACCCAAAGCAACCATTGTTCTACAATATTTAAGTAACACAACAAAGTGAATAACCATTTCAGTCAAAGCACCCTTGCTTTGCCTGCGGTTTCACAAAAACAAAAAACAAGACCGGGAAGCGACTTCCTTGTCTTGTTTATGTCTGTAATTATAGCACAGCTAAATCCTTATGCAATGGCCAGTCAGCCTAAATTATTGGATAGTATTTGTGCGCAACAGCCAAAAACAGCCCACTGCCCATTGCAAATCAAAAAAAATCCGGAGCCCCCGCCCTTTTTCTGGTGGCGGGGATTCGGCTGATTATTACTGGCGATATTAAAGTAGTGCTGATCGGCTGCTGTCTCAGGTCGCATCGGCGTTGACCACCGGCATCAGCCGCCAACGATTTAAATAAAACTGGACCCCGGTCATGACGACCAGCACCCCAATCCCCACCAAGGCGGTCATCGCCAGCGCTGGATAGGCGCCAGCAAAACCATCGCTTGAAGTTAAAGATTGATAAATGCCGAAATATCCCCAGGCCACCGGCACCGGCAGAATGGCATTTTTGGTGATCAGGGTAACTCCCGCCGTCACTACCACAGCCACAATCAGTATAATAATTCCCCAGACATCGGCGGCAATCCCAAAGCCCTGCCAGTCGATGCTGACCAGCCAGGAGGATATATTGACCACCGTGGCAATCAGCAGCCAGCCGGTATACATCCCGAAGGCGGCCGGTAGCAGCCACTGACTGGCAGTCTGGATTTTACCCAGCTGTAAGATCAGCAAGGTCAGGGTAATGGCAAAGGCTAAAATCACCAGCGCCGAGACGCCGATCAGGTTATAGGAAAAAACAACAATCCAGAGCATATTCAAGCCACTTGTCAGCCAGAATAGTTTACTGATGCCCTCAATCGCCTGGCCATAATACGCCTCCTTGTTTTTAACAATCATCACCACGGCGGCTGCAATTAACAAAGCATAAATCACACTCCAGATACTGAAAGTTGACGGCGCCGGGGTAATCAGGGTCCCGTTCATATCTGAAATATCCCGCTGAGACATCCCATTGAACACCCCAAAAGCGCCAAAACTGTTTACTACCAACGTGCCGATTAACAGGATCATCCCGATCCAGGCCTGTGTTAGTCGATTCATAAAACTCACCTCTTCTGTATTTTTTCGGTACGTCTTTTTTATACCCCTTTTTTGACCAATTATTGAATCAAACCGATTAATGGTTACGGCTAATTTTAATTTCTTTTGCACAGGCCGCTGACTGACTAGCTTGTGCTGGACAGACCAAAGCCCATTTAGTATACTGAAGAAAACCAATAGAATCGAAAGGATGACACATAATGCCAAAAGACTATCAAATCCTTAAAGATCGCTCCAAACTACAATTGGAAAACATCAAGAACTTAATGCGGCAGACCTACTGGGCCCCGGATCGTTCTGAAGCAACGATTATCAAAGCCATTGACCATTCAGTCTGTTATGGGGTGTTTGATCAGGATCATCAGCAAATTGGATTTGCCCGGGTGATCACTGACTTTGCAACCACCTATTATATCTGTGATGTTATTATTGACGCAGCCCACCGGGGCAAGGGGTTGGGCAGGCTGCTGCTGGAATTCATCACAACCGATTCCGATTTCAGGGGGTTGTATGGTCTTCTCGTCACCGCTGATGCCCATGGTTTTTATCAGCACCATGGTTTTGAACCAGCACCTGAGATATTTATGCATTCACCACGTCACTAAGCTTGGATCGAGGTAGACCAAATGGCCATTATTTTAGCCGATTTATTCCACGCCACCCAAAAAACCTACCAGCTCCAGCTACTGGCTGGAGCCACCGGCCTGAACACCCCCATCGACTGGGTCCAGTTTACCGAGGACAGTGCCACCACCGATTTCCTAAAGGGCGGCGAACTGATCATTACCACCGGTATGAGTTGTGATTCCGACAGCTGGCTCCATGATTTTATCACCCGGTTGATTGCCCAAAAAAGCGCCGGGCTGATCCTCAACACCGGCCGCTATCTGTTTGTTGAGACCATTTCTGCCGCCGTCATCGCTTTGTGCAATGAGCACCATTTTCCACTTTTTGCGATGCCTTGGAAAATCCATCTGTCCGCCATTATGCAGGATTATGGTAACCGTCTCTTTATGCAGTCCTATCAGGAAGATCGCACCACCATGGCCTTTTCTCGGTTGCTACTGCATCCCGACGATCCCGAAGGTGCCATTGACACCCTAAACAGCCTGGGTTATGAAACCGATCTTCCCTATCAGGTGATGGTCACTGCCACCCCAGATCGCCCGGATCGCCTGATGGAGCAGCTGCGCCAGGTAGCTCCTCACTGTTATCACTTTCGGCTCCAGGAGCTGTTTGTCTTTATTTTTTTAAAACCCGACAACGCCGCTCTCCGCACCGCCACAACCGACGTTGCAACCATCCCCATAAATCCTCCCGTCGAACCGGTTTATTTTGGCATCGGTGCTCTGACTACCAGCCTCTCCAGCCTCCACGTCAGTTTCCAGCAAGGGCTTTTTGCCCTAAAGGTGGCCCGGCAGCAGGGGTCGCATTTGTGTCATTTTGATGATCTCGGGCTGTTCAAAATCTTTTTTGCAGTGCCCGATCCGGCTTTACTGGCCAACCTGGCCGATGACAGCCTGAGTCGACTGGAAACCCAGGATCCCCAGTCCCAGCTGACAAAAACGCTGCGACTTTACCTCGAATATGACGGCAGTATTCAGGCGGTGGCTGAAGCCTCCTTCACCCACCGCAACACCATTAATTACCGGATGAAAAAAATCCGCCAGATCCTTCAGATGGAGCTGGTGACGATGGATGAAAAATTCCAGCTTCAGTTGGCCTTTCTGATCAGGGATTATCTGACCCTCTGACTAGGGAGTGACTCCGTCAGCGCTTGCCAAAAGACTTACCCCACGTAACTGGTCGGCCCCGGCTCTCAGCCAAACTAATCAATCAGGTCATTCTGAAACCGTGACAGATGTTCATAGGGCAGAATCAAGCGGCCCCGAAAGAGACCACAGCCATCATTAATCAGGGAATTGTCCATGGCTGAAAACATATTGACATCCAATTTTGCCAGTTCCAGCTGCTGCAGGCAGATCCCTCGTTCATAGGCTTCATCAAAATAAATGTTTTCGCCCTGGGGAATGGCCGCCCGGCGAGCCCGCTCGCTTTCCTGGCGTTTTTCGTAACCTAAATGATTGGCTGGCCCAATTTCGGCGAAATCGTCCATTTCTTTGGTGCGCAACTGGACTTCCACATAGCACCGGGCAATGTTATCATAAAAGGTAATGTGCAGGGAACGATAACCACTGGCCTCGGCATTGGCAATATAATCCCGATAGTAGGGACCGACATTTTCTTTTAATAAGAGTGATTTTTTCTGATCACTCAGCGCTGACAATTCAGCGGTAAAGCCCCGCTCCTCCAAAAAACCCGGCAGCTTGTTGGCCACATCATAGAGATAGTTTATTTCTTCATCGGCGATAGTCTGTCCGGGTTTGAGGTGACACTTAGGTAGTGAAATCACAATCCGATAAGCAATCAGATCCCGAAACCGGTTTAAGGCGTTTTTTAGTTCAGGCAGCGACGGGTAATCGCCGCAATTTTTATAATAGTCATAGATATATTCAACAATGTAACCATTGAATTTGGCTTCAGCCCGAATCAGTGATTTAATCCGCCCCTTAAAGGTAAAGGCCAGAAACGGATAGTCAGTCGCCATCAGTTTATAGAATTCCCGAATCCGCTGGGATTGCGAAGCCAGGAAGTCATTGTGCTGTAGCAGTTCGGCAATTTGCAGCAAAAAATTACAATGCCAAAGATCGATCGGATTATCGTTGGCAATCGCCGACTTTTTTAAATCCTCAGAATACCGCTGCAGAATCTTCAGCACGGTATCACCGGCGTATAAGTAATCATTTAGTTTGTTCATCCACTGTGCCTGCCTTTCCCGATTATTTTAAAGACGACCTCATAAAATCGTGACTTTTCCCGACACTCCCGCACCACTGCCATTACTTCTAGCAAGTTGCTAGGCCCGCCGATTTTTATGGATCTTGCCATCATTATAACCAAATCGCCTGCGTTTGTCACGAACATAAACCCGCCATGTACCTTTCACTTGCTCATCTTCATCAGGCCATTGATCATTTTAAATGTCTTGAACAATTATTTCTGAAAGTGAATATCAATAATAAATATGCTATAATCAAATAATTGATTTTAAATATTAATTAGTTTTTTTCCCGGAGGTATTCACTGATGGATGTAATTAGTCTATTTTGCTCAATTGATCTGCTAATCTATTCTGAGTTGATCTTAATTTACATATTCATAAGTCTCATCAGACAGGATTTTCGCACTGAACTATCTCATAGCCTTTTTTTGATTATTACGCTGGTACTATCCGTGGTGAATTTTCTAGAAGGTGTTACTTGGCTTTTAAATGGTACAACGCTGACTTACAGCCGGTTGCTTCTTTATGTCACGAATAATCTCCTCATCGCCTGCAATTCATTGCCTGCAGTAATCTGGGTTGCCTATGCCGATTATAAAATCTTCAATGATCGAAGCCAACTAAAAAAACATTTGAAATGGTACCTCATCCCTTTTTGTCTCACACTTATTCTGCTCATTATCAATGTTTTTACCGGGATCGTGTTCACCATCGACTCTGAAAATACTTACGCCCGAGGCATCGGTCTTTATCTCATTGTTCTAATGACTTATGGGATGATTTCTTTTTTGTATTTTCGCATCCGAAATTACAGACAACAAATCAATGGAAAAATCATTGAATCAATTTTTCTTTTTATGCTTATCCCAATTGTCGCTGGCATCCTGCAGATGTTCATCTACGGTATTTTAATTATCTGGCCGTCATTTATTTTTGCCACTTTAATTGCCTACATTCAAATCGAAAGAGATACGTTCCTGCGCGATCCACTGACCGGTTTACCATCGCGCGAACAGCTGGAAGAGCGGTTTTCCTACTTAACTGCAAACAAACATTGTTTTGTCATCATCATGTTCGATATGAATGATTTTAAAACCATCAATGATCACTATGGACATCATGAAGGCGACCAGGCGTTGATCACAACCGCAAACCTGCTGCATCATGCCGCCAAAAGTCATGACAACGTCTATCGTTTTGGGGGAGATGAATTTATTATCCTCCTGGAATCCAATCACAAAACCGACATCGATGAAACGATCGCTCGGATAAAGCAAACATTTTTAGACTATAACCAAAAAAACGGCAAACCCTATTCACTAAGTGCAAGTTTCGGTTATAGCATTTTTAATCCGGCTGACCCGCAAACCCTGCAAGACTTAATCAGTGAAGCCGATGAACAGATGTATGTTAATAAAAACCGTCTCAAAAATGGTGAATCTAAAAATTTCGAAACACGATCGTACAAAAACGAATAAATCTCTGATCCTGTAAATCCAGTTTGCCAAATCCCTGTTTAAGTCGACTTGCGGCGTTAGTTACAATAATGATAAAACTAGTAGTGCACTACCGATACTACCCAAATCGACCTAATCGTTTTTTAAAGCCTTTTTAAAATTCCAGTAAAAGCCATCTATGCGTAAGGCAGTTTTTATTGGATCAATTTAAAATTCACATTTATCAGAAAATCATAAACATTACGTTTGACTTTCATTTAACTTATATTTATTTTTGTATCGATACATTTCCTGATCAGCCGATGTAATCAGATCCATAGGATCGGAAATCTTCGATTTTTGTGTGTGCCCTGCAATCCCATAACTAAAACTGATCGGATAATTGGCTAATGAGGGCGGTTTTTCAGCCTCTACTATAATCAGAATTCTTTCCATGATTCCTTTTAATTCCTCAGACGAATACTCCTGAAACACAATTAAAAATTCGTCTCCACCCATACGTATTATATGGTCATAAGACCTAATATTTTTCCTGATTGTTGAAATGATATGACAGATCATTTGATCCCCACATAAATGGCCTAATTCATCGTTTACAACTTTTAAATCGTTAATATCTAAATAGACTATATTAAAATTCTGTCCCTTTTTATGGGAAGTTTCGATCATACTTCTTAAATAATTCATGCCCGCTTTTCGGATCATTGTTCCGGTTAATTCGTCTGTAAAAGCCGATTTTTTCAATTCCAATAATTTATTTCGTTGCTCAATAATCGTGATGCCAACAAAAGCACCAATTAGAACCAATATCAAACTTGAAATTAACCAAAATAAATTTGATATTTCATATTCTAAAATATTTACTGCAATTAAACACCAGATAGAAATGACCAACAGATAGGCTGTTACCACAGTCATTGATAATTTGTGTTTTATTAACACAGAATCCCTCAAATTAAAAATTAATTTCCCGAGATTATTGTTTAAAACTATGTAGAGTACTAGAACCAAGATCAAAAAAGATAGATTATCAATAATATTATTATTAAATTCATCAAGCGTTTTTTTTAGTATGCCTATATAATAGATAGCAAACAAAATGTTAGCGAGTATTTGTATAAAAAAAGTGTACATGACTTCAATAAGTGAACAAAATATATTTCGCCCTGAAAAAATCATCATACTAAAAATGTAAAAACCTACATTTGCTACAACACTGGCATTGACACTTCGATCATGACAAAATATTGTAAATGTAGTTATTAATATCGCGTAACTAATATTCCCTAAAATAAATTTTCTTACTTGCAGGTGGTCTTTTATATTGTTCAATTTTAAATTAAACCATAGCATCACTGCACTCGTCCAAATACAGCTGATTAAAACAATCATAACGTTCAATTTAGCCCTCCTTTTGCTAATATGGAAATAATGTTTAATTGTAAAATTTGTAATTTCTCTGAAATCATATCACATTGAATTAGCTTTTTCAATCTGTGGCATGTTGTGTGACATAAAAACAAGGTAAATGAGCTAAATAAACATATGAAGATATAACATCTTCATTTGCACAATCATTCCATCATATTATAAGATGAAATCAACGATACCAATGTAACATATCAATCCAATCCACCTGAAATTTTTTTCTACCCATACTAAAAGCTACCTGATCACAAGGCGGCCTTTATTGTATCAATTTGTATGTTCTTATTTAGTGGAGGTGATCCGTACCGTTTCACGGATCCAAGTCATTACAGCGGACGCCGGTTATAAAACACCATGGATCTGCAAGACAATTTTTGATGACGCCGAATTCCTTCACTGCCATACAAACGCCTCATGACAAAGCCGAATTATCACAAAAGTTATGAGTATGCCTATGATGAATATAATGATTGGGTCATTTGTCCGGAAAACCGAACCTTGTATTATGCCACTACGAATCGACACAGTTACCAGGAATACAAAAACATCCCATTTAATTGCGAACGCTGTCCAACCAGACATTTATTTACAGAGAACAAATCCTGTGAAAAAACGGTGACCCGACATGTCTGGCAGGATTATCTTGAAATGGCTGAAGATATTCGCCATTCACCGATTGGAAAAGCAACTTACTCACTCAGAAGCCAGACCATCGAACGGGTTTTTGCAGATGCCAAAGAAAAACACGCCATGCGTTATACGCTTTACCGAGGCTTGAATTCAGTTACCAGCTGGGTTCGGCTTAAATATGCTGCCATGAATTTGAAAAAGCTGGCGCTTTGGAAATCCAAAGCTCAGCTTCTTTTTGAGCCGGTCACGCAAAGAACCCGATTTTCAGTTTAAAAATCGGGTTCTTTGACAGTCTGACAACTGATTATCACTAATCAGTTGTTAAATATATTGCATCTAATTCAATAATGGTGGAGGTAATCCGTACCGGTTTGTGGTGACAATTGAAATAAATAACTATCGCCATAGATTAGCTTTAATATAACATAGTCCAAGTAAACGGCTGTAGCACAACTGTACCAATCAATTTCAAGCGCTCTAATTCTATATTTATATTTTTTTATATTTTTGCTTACTGTGTTTGGTTTATATGGAATTGTCATTTCAATAATCCCTTTTCCATTGCCGGCAATAAATAGTTATCTCTAAAGGTTTGCCGATGTTTTAAACCTAATAATTCCATCAGTTCTTTTGTCGAATAAGCGTTGTCACCGATCACATTTAATAATCTTTCGACTTGTTCGGTTACTTGATCGGTAACTTGTCCGGTATTTGAAATATCTTGCAGCGCATCATAAATTGCTTCTAATAAAAATTCAACAAACTGTCCTAAATCTGCTCGATGATCACATTCCTCAGATACCTTATAATATTTACTCTGCTGTTCCCTAATATGTAATTCGATAGGCGGCCACCCGAATAGTCGTTTCCTCTTTAGACCTACTGCACTTACATAATAACCTTCTTCCAGAAATGACAATTACCAAATTTATATTTCAAGTTTGCATACTTGTAAAATATTATCAGTGCCGATTTCCCTGTAAGTATCCCATAAAGCTAGAAATACCTAGCTTGTTGGTATACTCAGAAACATATGAATATGATCCGACATTAAATGTCCCGCTAATATCTCAACACCTTTGTATTTTCATAATTCTATCAAAATTTCCCTTATACTTATTTGTATCTGCCTTTCGTCTATATAACTTACACCCCGATTTCGTGTGTGATAAACTATCTGGGGGCAGCCCTGCCAGCCAGTCGTCGATGTCAACGGGATACTTTAGGTGAGCGGTCCAGCCGTTAGCGGCAATTCGGTAAATAACTGGCCATCTTCCACTTTGAACGGTGATACCCTGATTACCTGAGCTAACCCCACCGTCCCCATTCATTACATGCCGAACATACTTTTAAAAACCCTGTATCCGGACTAATTTGAATCCGATACAGGGTTTTCTTTAATTATCAGTATTTAATATTTAAAAACATCAATCCAGCCCAACACATCGCCAGCCGTAAATTCCTGGCCTTCTGCAATACAAATTTCTATGAGTATACCCTTTTCAGGTGCTACAAACTCCAGCACTTTCTTTTCAATTTCACCTTCACAAACAGGCTCATTTTTTTCAACAACTGTCCCTTCCTGAAAAAGCCAACTGATGATCCCGGACTTAAATCTCAAATCAACTGGTGAATCCTGACAGGAGCATTTTTTTTGCGGATCTTTCCGAGGCATAATCTGTTCACCGACTTTAATCACTTTTTTCATTGGTTACACCTTTCTTTCCTCAAACTTCAGCCACTTTGAAAAACGGACATAAATTTTTCTTACACTCGGCATTCATTTCATAATACCGGCAAATAATTTCGTCATCAGTTTTTAAATGCAGTTTTAATTTTTCGTTCAAATAGGGCACTGATGCCTGAAGCGACAAATATCCAGTACGCTTACAGCATCTCGGTCCAGGCACTGAAGCAATCGCCTGCAGAGAAATTGATGTTACCTGATTTGTCCACTGCCAGGTCTTATCGGACATGGGACTTGTACCCGTCAGAACACTTGCAAAAATCCCAGTCCCGACACCTGAACCGCAGGCTCCATAAAAGCCACAAAACCCGGCAAGAATATTTTTAGACCGATCCTTTACAATCTCCAGCTTTTCTTCTAACTCCTCACGCTGCATTTTCACTTCAATGGCTGATGCCGTTAACAGCGCTGCCGGCAAGATATAATGATGGTATGGATAATGCATCGGAACAAATGGCTGATCCATCATTTCCTCCATTATTACATTTACGGTCATTTCCCTATCTCCATCAAAGACTTCCAGCGCTTTCTGCTTAAGTGACTGGTAATCCTCTTCTTTTAGAACAATTTCGTGAGTCATATTCTACTCCTATCCCATTTCTTGTAACTTTACGTTTCATCAAACAACTTTTTGATAACGGAAAGTCGGATTCGGCCGGCCGGGACTCAGGCATTTAAGAATCATTTGTGATCCTTTCAGGCTTTTACCAAGAGCTTTGTCAACTTCCTCTCGCACCAGTACTTTAAGTTGTTCTGGAGACATCTCAAACCGGATATTCAAAATCAGCTCAATTTGACCAGTAGATTCTATGTTACCGCGAATTTTCAGTGTATCCAGTTTACCTGTCAGATTCCCTATCAGATACTCATCACCGGCTCTAAGCATCAATTTTGCGTGACCTACCGGCACTTTTTCGCAATCAAAATTTTCTCCCAATGATCTGAGCAGAGTCTTCCCAAACAGATTCCAGTTTGTTTCTGGACCAGAAACCGTCATCGTTGCATTGAGCCAACCCAAAACAGCTTCGCCCTCAGCATAAATATCATAATCCACCTCAGCTATATTCTGTCCTGATGCGTTTGCTGACAAGACATACGAAAGCCACGACCCGACATTATCGCCGTCCAGAGCAATCATGGAAAAAACGCTTGCCTGCGGATAATTTTCTGTCGTTTCACTCATTAAATCCGCCAGTTTTCCAGTTTTCAGCAGATCTTTCTTGTTGATAGCAATCACATCCGCCTCTTCCAGCTGCTTTTTTAATATATAAGCTGAACTTCCATGAAGACCGGCATTATCACCAGCCAGAAGCGACTGCAACTTTTGGGGATCGATTAAAACCGTTAAGGGTGCCAGCTCGTATTCATCGCCATATTTATCTTTCAATGGCTGAAGAATCGTTGCCGATAGATCGGTACAGCTGCCTACCGGTTCGGCAATAATAATCTCGGCCTGTCCTTTTTGTCTAGCCTGTCCCACAGCTTCCAGCAAACCGTTAAAATTACAGCAGAAACAAGACCCGCTGACTTCCAGAACCGAGTCATTATCGATTTTCAAAAAACTGGTATCTACCAGACCTCCAGCCTGATCATTAGTAATCAGCGAGATCCGTTTTCCCTGTCCGGCCAACCGCCTTGCAGTTTCTTTCAGCAATGTCGTTTTGCCGGCTCCCAAAAATCCGCCTACCATAATAATCCTAGTTTTTCTCCTCGATATTAAATTTTCTGATCCGTATAATAGATTTTTGCTTTTATTTGTTTATATCTTATATTAGACATGATCTAGTATGTAGGTATTATATAATAACTTCATTACTATTGGCAAGTTTTTTCAAATAAAAAAAGCCATACCCGAATTATCGGCTAGAGCTTTTTAATTTTATTCTGTTTCAGACCGAATCTGTTCAACAAGTATAGTAATATTACGGGCATAATTTTCAAGCACTTCCGACCAGTTCGCTAAACACTTTCGACCATTTGCCGTAATCGCATAAACACGCTTGGGTTTATCTCCCGATTCAATCTCCCACTCGGAAGTCAGAAGACCTGCCTCTTCCATTTTCTTAAGATAGCGATAAACCCCTGTAGCATCCGGCGCATTTCCATTACACAAAGGACTTTTTTCCAGCTCGCTGACAATCGTAAAACCATGCTGGCTTTTTTTCGACAAAACCAACAAAATTGATGGCTGGATCAGTTTATCAAGATTCTTTCCCTTACAGGGACAATCCATCGCAAAAAACGGAACATTTTTATGTGAAGTATTTTTGTCATCATCTTTCTTTTCTATCATACAAACACCTCTCTCTACCACTTATTCTATTAAACCATAAATGGGTTGAGATGACCAATAAAATTTCGTGTGACACGGACCTGACACCAACTTATCAACTTATTAAAAATATCTTCCACTGAAAAAACTGACCGTGTAGTGGTACTACAAAGTCAACCAGAAAGTGAACCACGCGCTCATTTACTTTTAGCTTAACATTTATATATATTAAGAAGTAAAAGAAATAATTATGGATTGGAAGAATATAATTATTTCCAACCACATAGTTCAATAAGTAATATGACTCCGAAAGAATATCTCAGACCCTAATCTAGTATCAAAAAACTAACTCTGAGATTTGGGGCAGGTCAATTATATGACTGGTTAAAAAGTTATTTTTAATAATAAAGACCGCGTCGAACCCCTGTCCGTATATAATTATTTTTATTCAATATTATTTCAAAATTATAAACACAGTCGCTATTATATAAAAAAACGACTGATTATCACTAATCAGTCGTTAAATAAGTTGCATTTATATTAATAATGGTGGAGGTGAGGGGAGTCGAACCCCTGTCCGAAAGTCCATTCACAGGAGCTTCTCCGAGTGCAGTCATTGTTTATTTTCTTATTCCCCTCTTTCTCCAATGACATAGAAAAAGTGGAACCAGCCTCTTGATCGTTAATGGTGCGAGACACTACCAAAAACGGTTCCCTGCTTCAATGAACGCCGAAACCCAAAACCACAGGTTGAGTTGGGAGGCGTGCAGCATTAATTATGCTGCGAAGTCTTAGTATTAAACTTTAGAGCGAATTACGCTGCTAAAGCTAACCCGTAACTTTTTTCTGTTTTTGCGTTTATATTTATGCGCCATTTTTAACGATGATTGGCAACATCGACTCGCTACTCAAGCTTCAAAACCCCCGTCGAAACCAGTACACCCCCAAATAATAACTAGCCATTATGCCGCATACTTTTTTGAATCCGCCGGTCGGAATCCCGCTCGGCAATGGCATGTCGCTTGTCATAAAGCTTCTTACCTTTGCACAGGGCCAGTTCCATTTTAACCCGGCCATCCTTAAAGTACAGACTCAGTGGTACCAGAGTATAGCCTTCCCGTTGCTTCAGCCCGATCAGTTTTCGGATCTGCTGTTTGTGAAGCAAGAGCTTTCGGATGCGCAGCGGGTCTTTATTGTAAATATTCCCCTGCTCATAGGGATCGATATGCATCTGATAAACGAAAACCTCGCCGTTGTGGATATCGGCAAAACTTTCCTTCAGGCTGACTTTTCCGGCCCGGATCGATTTCACTTCCGTCCCTGATAAAACCAGGCCCACCTCATAGGTATCTTCGATGGTAAAATCATGACGTGCTTTTCTATTTTTGGCCACAATTTTAATAGTCTCACCCATACGCAACTCCTCTGTTTCTTCTCTAGCATCACATTATAACACGGATTCCTTAATTAATCCATAGGTACAAAATCAATTTGTTTGGAACTCACGTCAGCTTTTGCCACTTTTATTTTGATTTCCTGGCCCAATCTAAATATCTTTCCCCGATGTTCCCCAATATGCTGATGCAGATCCGGGTCATAGTTATAATAATCATCCTTTAAATCTGCCAGCCGCACCAGACCTTCGATGGTATTTTCCAGTTCAACAAAAAAGCCAAAGGAGGTAACCCCACTAATCCGCCCGGTAAATTCATCACCAAGATGGCGGGTCATGTACTCGGTCATCTTGAGCTTGGTGATTTCCCGTTCGATGTTCTCCGCCCGGCGCTCTGTTTCAGATGCGTGGCTGGCCACCGCATCAATATTTTTCTCCAGATAATCCAATGATTTTTTATTGATTTTTCCAGTCATCGCCTTGGCCAGATAGCGGTGGACAAAAAGATCCGGGTAGCGACGGATCGGTGAAGTAAAGTGGGTGTAAAAGCTTGCCCCGAGGGCATAGTGACCCAGATTACGGCCTTCATAAACGGCCTGTTGCATGGTCCTTAGCATCAGCAGGGTAATCACCCGTTCTTCATTTTTACCTTCAATATCTACTACCAACTGCTGAAAGTCGTGACCGGAAGGTACCTGATCGTCGTTTTTCCCCAGCTTAAAGCCGTAGCGATTGATAAAGGTGCGAAAGGCGACCAGCTTTTCAGGGTGAGGTTCGGGATGGTTCCTAAAAATAAACGGTGCATCCAGTTTGGAGACGTGCTCGGCGATGGTTTCATTGCAGACCAGCATAAACTCTTCAATGATGCGGTGAGAAATCAACCGCTCATCAATGATCACTTCTTCAGGAAACCCATGATTATCCAGTAATATCTTGGCTTCAGGGAAATCAAAATTAATTGCCCCCCGGTTTAAGCGGCGCTTGACCCGCAGAATTTCATGCAGCTCCTCCATTAACACCAGTTCACTGCGAAAGGGTTTTAGCTCAGCGGCTTCATCGATCCGGTCGGCCAGCAGCGCATTAACCTTTTTATAGGTCATCCGTGCCTTGGAACAGATCACCGATTTAAAAATATCATAGCGCACTACCTGGCCATCTTTATTGATTTCCATTTCACAACTGAAAGTCAGTCGGTCCTTGTTGGGCACCAGACTGCAGACATCATTGGAAAGCTTAAACGGCAACATCGGCACTACCCGATCGACCACATAGACGCTGGTGCCCCGTTCCAGGGCGGACTCATCAATGGCACTGCCCGGCCGGACATAGTGGCTGACATCAGCAATGTGCACCCCCAGCAAAAAATTACCATCTTTTGTTTGGGTTAGCGAAACGGCATCATCAAAGTCCTTGGCATCATCTCCATCGATGGTAAAAATCTGCTGGTCCCGCAGATCCCGCCGTTTTTCCAGTTCACTCTCCGATATCCGGTCGCTTAACTGATTGGTTTCCCGCTCCACGTCATTGGAGAAATCCATCGGGATGTCATATTCTTTAATGACTGAGAGGATATCAATCCCCGGTTCGCTTTCATTACCAAGAATTTCCAGAATCTCGCCTTCGGGATTTTTACCAGTCTCCGACCAGGAGACGATCTGGGTGACCACCTTATCGCCGGTTACAGCTTTTCGACCCCGCCGTTCGGGAATAAAAATATCCTTACAAAGGCGATCATTATCCGGTACCACAAAACCAAAGCCCTTGCCTTTTTGATAACGGCCAATAATTTTCTGATGTCCTCGGGCAATGATTTCGACCACTTCTCCTTCTGGTCGTTTATCTCCCGGTTTAGACGTTAGGCGCACCCAGACAGTATCCATGTCCAGAGCGCCATGGAGGGCCTTCTCGGGAATAAAAACATCTTCCGAGAAAATCGAGTAATCCGGAATAACAAAACCAAAGCCCCGCTGGTTGCCCCGCAGCACCCCAACGATTTTAGGAGCACCATTGCCCTTTTTGTAAGTGCCGTTGCCGTCTTTCTCGACCTTACATTTGACTTCCAGTTCTTTTAACACATGGGACAGCATCTGGCGATCCTTCTTTTTAGACAAACCGATAAAATCCGATAATTGATCGAACGTCATATTTCGATATTTTTTATCATTCATCAAACGCTTGACAATGCGTTTTAATTCTTTGGTTTTCATCTTTACTCCGATCACTATAGTTTTTTTCGTAATTGGTCGATCACAATCATGACTTCCAGGGGGCTCATTTTTTCAATTTGCATTTCCCGAATGGTTTCGAGTGCTTCTGCTTCGGCATCGGTCATCGTCTGAGCAACATCAAAGAAATTCAACTGGTTGCCGCTGTCACCGTATAGAACCGTCGGTTCGGCCACCAGCAGCTCCTGGCGGTAGGTATCTTCGCCCGATTCCAGATGGCCAAGAATTTCCTGAGCCCGCCGGGTGACTCCGGCCGGAAAACCGGCCAGCTTGGCGACTTCAATGCCATAACTCTGATCAGCTGGACCGGGAATGATTTTTCTTAAAAAGATCACTCCATCGGGGGTATCCTTAAGCCGGATAGAAAAATTCTTAATCCCCGGTTTTAAGGTTTCCAGCTCAGTCAGTTCATGATAATGGGTGGCAAACAAGGTTTTGGCCCCGATGCTGTCCGGATTGTGGAGATATTCCACCACCGCCCAGGCAATGCTGATGCCGTCAAAAGTAGAGGTGCCCCGACCGATTTCATCAAGGATTACCAGACTGCGGGCGCTGGCATTTTTTAAGATATTGGCCACCTCGGTCATTTCCACCATAAAAGTACTCTGACCACTGGCCAGATCGTCACTGGCTCCGACCCGGGTAAAAATCCGGTCGACGACGCCGATGCTGGCCGCATCGGCAGGAACAAAGGAACCAATCTGAGCCATCAGGGTAATAATCGCCACCTGGCGGATAAAGGTCGATTTCCCGGCCATATTTGGTCCGGTAATAATCAGCATCCGCTGATCATCCTGATTGAGTAGACAATCGTTACCAATAAAATGGTTGGTTCCAATCATATCCTCCACCACCGGATGGCGACCGTTTTTGATCAGTATCGTACTGTCTTCCCGAATCTCCGGACAGACAAAACGGTTTTGAAGCGCCACTGCCGCCAACGCATAGATGGCATCGAGTTCCGCCACTTCCCGGGCTTTTTGCTGAATCCGGGGGATTTCTTTGAGCAGACCATCACGGATTTCCTGAAACACCTGGGTTTCGCAGCGTAGCAACCCTTCCTGGGCTCCGAGAATCCGACTTTCCATTTCTTTTAGCTCCGGCGTAAAATAGCGCTCGGCATTGGCCAAGGTCTGTTTACGAATATAGTCCTCCGGTACCTGGTCAAAATTGCTTTTGGTCACCTCAATAAAATAGCCAAAGACCCGATTATATTTCACCTTCAGATTTTTTATCCCGGTGCGCTCCCGCTCCTGGCATTCCAGATCGCAAATCCAGTCCTGACCCTTCTCAGCAGCTTCCCGAAACGCATCGATTTCTGGATGGAAGCCGGTTTTAATCACGTGTCCGTCTTTTAGAACCAGTGGGGCCTGATCATCGATCGCCTGCTCAATTTGTTCCCATATATCAGTAAGCAGCTCATCCGGATCAAACAGTGCAGTAAGTGGTTCTGCGTCCAGCTGCACCACAAAATCCCGGATTAATGGCAGCGCCCCCAGTGATTGTTTGAGGGCCAGCAGATCCCGGGGATTGACGGTGCCAAAAGCCAGCTTGCCACAGAGCCGTTCCAGATCATAAACCCTAGTCATAATCGTTTTAAACGATGGTAGATCGGCGGCATGATTAAAAAAAGCTGCCACCCCACCCTGACGCTTAAGAATCGCATCACGATTTAAAAGCGGCGCCTCGACCCAGCGGCGCAGGGTGCGTCCGCCCATGGCGGTAACAGTCTTATCCAGAACCCCAAGCAGACTGCCTTTTTTTTCCAAGGTTCTAAGGGTCTGGGTCAGCTCCAGATTGCGCCGGGTCGACAAATCCAGCACCATATAGTCCCTACTGTTATAATAGCGGATCGTTTTAATATGGGTCAGGGCCCGTTTCTGAGTTTCATCGAGATAAAGTAGCAGTGCCCCGGCGGCAGCAATGGCATGATCCCGGCGCTCCAGATCAAGCGCCCCCAGAGCAAAAACCTGAAACTGTTCAGTAATCCGCTGGCTGCCGTTTTTGACCGAGAAGTATTTTTCCGGATAAAGACTGGCCAGTATTCCAAAACGGTTTTCGATCAGGGTCAATGCCTGACCGTCTTTAAACAGTGCCCCATTAAGAATCACCTCAGCCGGTAATAACCGCCCGATTTCATCGGACAGCTGGGACAGCCACTGATCGCGACTTCTGGCTTCGATCTGGGTGACGTAAAAATCCCCGGTTGAAACATCCAGACTGGCTATCCCGAGGCTATTGTTTTCCAGAAACAGGGCCATCAGATAATTGTTTTTCTTGGATTCCAGCAATTTTCCTTCAGAGATGGTACCCGGCGAAATCACCCGAATAATTTCCCGACGGACAATCCCCTTGGCTTCTTTGGGGTCTTCAACCTGTTCGCAGATGGCTACCTTATAACCTTTTTCGACCAGCCGGGTAATATAGTTCTGGGCCGCATGATGGGGCACCCCACACATCGGCGCCCGTTCTTCCAGCCCGCAATCCCGGCCAGTCAGGGCAATTTCCAGCTCCCGGGAAGCAGTCAGGGCATCATCGAAAAACATCTCATAGAAGTCACCAAGCCGAAAGAAAAGCAGGGCATCCGGTACCTCCTCATGAATTTGCAGGTATTGGGTCATCATTGGAGTGAGCTGCGCCATCGGTGTCCTCCTGTGGAATTTTTTCACCATCCAGACTAAAGGTTTTGGCCTGGGTAATCTTAACCATCAGCTGTTTGCCAATATCGCCGGGTTCACCGGGAAAATTGACCACCTTCCCGGTTCGGGTCCGGCCAGTCAGCCGTTCGGGGTTGTTGCGGCTGGTTTCTTCCACCAGCACTTCCACCACCTGATTTTGATAAGTCTGATTGATGTCGTGGCTGATCCGATGGAGCACTTCCAGGCAGCGGTTGATCCGTTCATGCTTAACCGAGTCGGGAATCTGATCGGCCATGGTTGCTGCCGGAGTGCCAGTGCGGATCGAATATAAAAAGGTAAAGGCTGAGTCAAAGTGACACAACTCAATCACTTTGAGGGTCTCTAAAAAATCTTCTTCCGTTTCCCCAGGAAAGCCGACAATCAGATCGGTGGTGATGGCCACCCCCGGGAATTTTTTGCGGATCGTGTCAACCCGATTGAGAATATCATCCTGGGTATATTTGCGGTTCATCGCTTTTAAGACCCGGCTGCTGCCGGATTGGATCGGCAGATGGATATAATTACAAACCTTGTCACACTCGGCGATGGCATCAATCACCGCATCGGTGAGATCTTTTGGGTGGGAGGTCATAAACCGGATCCGTTTGAGTTTTTCAATGGTATTAAGCTGTCGCAATAAATTGGCAAAATTTACCTCGTCCCCCAGATCATTGCCGTAAGAATTGACGTTTTGGCCCAGCAGTGTCACCTCCACACAACCATCGGCCACCAAGGCGGCGACCTCGGAAAAAATACGCTCCGGCTGGCGGCTGACTTCCCGGCCCCGGGTATAGGGCACAATGCAGTAGGTGCAGAAATTGTTGCAGCCATTCATAATGGTCACAAAGCCCTTAAAGGGATATTTGCGGTCCACCGGCAGATCTTCAATGATCGTATCGGAATCTTCCCAGACCTCCACCAGCCGCTTGCCATTGACCATGTAGTTGTTAAGCATCTGCGGCAACTGATGAAAATTATGGGTCCCAAAAACCAGATCAACCTGGGGATATTTGGTGACAATCTGATTGACGATTTCGGGCTGCTGCATCATGCAGCCGCAGACCGCCAGAATTAAATCAGGATTATTTTTCTTAACCGTCTTATAGGCGCCAATATTGCCAAAGACCCGCTCGTCGGCGTTTTCCCGAACCGAGCAGGTGTTAAGAATGACCAGACCGGCCTTGTTGACATCCATTTCTTCGACGTAGCCCAGGGCTTTTAACATTCCCGAAATTTTTTCGGAGTCATTTTCATTCATCTGACATCCGAAGGTTTTTATACAGAACGTTAGCTTTCTATTCTTATGTTTCATCTATATTTTAACTCCTAATTAGCTGTTTTAAAATTTCACCCTACTATTATATACTAAATAAATCAAATGTGAATGTTAATATTGAAACGTGTATCTGGAATTAAGGTTCGGGTTTACCCCGGGCCTTTTTTCTTTTCACAAAAATAGGACCATATCATCAATACGGTCCCGCAAAACAGAAAGCAAATTGCAGTATGCTATTGTTTTTCTATGTCCAACCTCATTTATGCATGAAACAGTGGCCCGGTTGGAACGATTGATTGAATTATACCATAAAACCATCAGTTGTTCTATAAATATGGCTTATTATCTCGTTTTAACAGGTCACTTATTACCTGTGAGGGCTTAAGCTACTTAAAACGGAAATATGAGCGATATTTGATAAAAATCATGTTTTCTCGCAAAATCGCACTATAAAACACCGTAATTTCATCAGTTCAAGCGTTTTTATCGCCAGTTTCTCGCATTTTCATAAAATCAATTTAATAATGAAGTGTCCCGAGCATACGCCCATGGTACTGGGTAATCAGTTTTAAAGTAATCAGCTCCGGCCGAAACTTCTTCATCCAGTATTATGTTTCTCGTTATCGGCCCATTTGCATAACCAATTTCATTAATTTGCTGATAGCCCATATGCGCCATCCGCAAAATCAATTCGCCGCTTGTGGCGTTTGTTTTTCCAAACAGTGTTGAATGACCACCATTTGTCGTTCCTATAAATTTAGCCTGATCGTTTTCAAAAGTATAAATTTGATACTCATAATTTGCTTCGCTAATACCAGTTTTTACAAACAACTCGGGGATTCCATTACTGTCCATATCAAATAGGCTGTATGGGCAAGCATATTGGGAGTATCCATAAGTTTTCCCATTTTGCACAAATAACTGATAAACGACTTTTTTATACGCCTCTTTGAATTGAGGGATAGTAGCATCTTTAAAAGCTGCTCCCGATCCAAGCTCTGGCGGATCTTCGTTGGCTGGCGAAATAACAATCTTAATCCCTTCTAAGCGGTATCCATAACCGGCCGTACCGGCAGGCTCGCCATTTTTAGCCCATCCCATCCAGCCGATATTTTGGGCATGAACTTTATAATAGATATTAAATTTATCGGCATCTGCTCCGGTCAGCTTGATCTGGATCGCTTCGAGTCTGTATCCCAAGCCCTCGGTGCCACTCATGGTATCATCAGACTTCCACCCACGGTTTGTATCTGCTTCCCAACCAATATTCTGGATGTGTGTCTGGTAGCTAATGCCTAAGTCATAGCCCTGGTTATCCAGTTTTATCTTGATTCCTTCCAACCGGTAAGATTTCCCCTCAGTTCCACTCATCTTTCCAGCGCCAACATAATCCTGCCAACCCACATTCTGGACATGGGTGCAGTAACTGACAGTGGGATAAGTGGAAGCCGTGACACTGGCCGGGATAATCCCGATCATCAGCAGCATCGACAATAATAATCCCGACAACTTTTGAATACTCTTCCTCACAAATTCGTCCTCCCTGTATTTCTCAATAATTCAAGTATACGCTTACATTAATTGAAATTCAATAAATAAAAAAGATTAATTTACAAATAACTGAGTTGCCGATATAATCTAACTAACTTGTTGATTTCGAGTAATATAATTGGGGGAATTATGGAAAATTCAAAAACTGTTCTTGAGCAATATCTGAGCAATACTTACAAAGAAATGGACATTGCCAAAGATGCCGAATCTCTGAAAATGATCCGTGACATGGCGCTTGGCGCTCTCTTGTTTTGTTTTCGTGCCGAGATCATCACTGATCAAGATCGTAATTTACTTGTTGATAAGATTAATTTAGAATATGGGATCAAGTGGCGTGATTTGTTAAAGGAAAAAGCTTTAGATTCAAGACGATAAAATCTCCCGCCCAGGTGTTTATCCTGGGCTTTTCGCTTCCACAAACCATCGCGGCTCCTCATAAAACAGAAGCCGTTCCTTCCCGGCTATCTTGCACTTATACCGGACGCCCAAACCGCCGACAGCAATTGATGCAGCTGGCCGGGCATCCAGGATGCTGTCAATTTCAAAGACCCGGCCGTCTGGCCACTGTATCGATAGTGGGGTTATACCATCTTCATCAAATTTTGCAATCACTTCGACGAATTTCTTTACTAATTTCATTTTACCACCTCATGGAACGTTTGTTTTATAGTACATCCGTTCTATCGTAAAGTCAATATTTAAATTATTTAAAAAACTTTCATAAACCTATTGACATTACGCCTATACAGGCGTATAATAAGACTATAGAAACAAACTAATAAAAAAAACAAAGGAGATCGGAAATGAAACTTGAAGCAATGAATGAAGTATTAAATGGTGATTACAGATTAAGAAAAGGCGTTCCTGACGCAAGATACAGCGGAAACTACACACTGTATAAAATGATCGAAGATGGTTTTCAAGTTCCTGGAACATACGGCAGAGCAATTGAAACATTCAAAACAATCAAGGCAGCTAGCGAATACGCTGACAAACACGGATTATTGAAATAATTTAAAGGGCTGGCATCCTAAACTGCCACTTTTTAGGTGGTAAGATGGGTAAAATAAGAGATTTGAAAAATATGAGATTTGGAAATCTTACTGTCATTGAGCGTTCGGGATCGGACAAATCAGGCAACGCACTTTGGTTATGTCAATGTAAATGCGGAAACACTAAAGTTATCCCGGCAACTTCGCTGATATCAGAAAGAACTAAATCTTGCGGATGCCTTGATAAAGAATTGCGCAAATCAAAACAAAGCATAACAATTGGAGACAGGTTCGGCTCCCTCGTCGTTCTTGAAAAGTCGCATATCGAAGGGCGAAAACAAATGTGGAAGTGTCAATGCGACTGCGGAAATATGACATTTGTTTCGACAGGCAATCTAAAAAACGGGGCTACTGAATCTTGTGGCTGCTCTTATGTTAAATCAAGATCGAAAAACCTTGGCAAAGCGCGTGAAAAAATAAACGAATCACTTGTTGAGGGAACTGATTTAACGAAGATATCAAGCGATAAGCTGCCAAAATCTAATACAAGCGGAATTAAGGGTGTGGTATGGGACAAATCAAGACAAAAATGGATTGCTCAAATTACTTTCAAAGGTAAAAACATCAATCTTGGTCGGTATGATGACATCAAAGAAGCTTCAAAGGCTCGTGCGGAAGCCGAAAATAAATACTTCAAACCGATTCTGGAAAAATACAAAGGAGAAAAATAAAATGGCACTAATATCAGCAGCAGAATATGCAGACAAACACGGGAAAGCCAGACGCACCGTTTCGCAAATGTGTAAAAATGGCGGTTTTGAAACAGCTATGAAAATCGGTCGCAATTGGGCGATTGACGAGGACGAACCGTACCCCGATCGTCGGGTAAAATCCGGAGAATTTAAAAACTGGCGCAAACCGAAAAATTCAGCCCCTTGATCGGGGCTTTTTCTTTGCAATAAAAAAAGACCACCCGAAGGTGGCCCCGCCCCGGAAAGACCAAAAGGCACCGGCAGCTTATCGTTTAATGATTTGCCGACGTCGGCAAAACGTTAGATTATCGAACAATTTGTTGACGTCAACAAGATGTTGTTTTACTTAATTAACTCAATCATTTACTTAGTCTGCAAACAACCGGCAAATAAACAAACGGCTGCAATATACAGTTTTTGTTGTTTTATCCACCGATAATCAAATTACCAGCAAGTTAAATTAAGTCATTGTTTTGGATATTTTGCGTTATGGCAAGACATCCAAGCCTATCGAATTCGACGGGTTTAAATCTAACCGCCTCGAATCGCACACGGTTAACAGTAGGACGGATCACAATTCTGTTACCCGTCCGAAACTGCCCGAAATTGTCCGGTCAGTCCGAATTACCCAAAATACGCCAAAATCCCGTCCAATATTCCCAGCGCTTCCAATTCAGCCCCGCCGTTATTGAACAGCGCACAATCAGCCGGTGAGCTGGCAAATGAAGCCTCAGTGATAACAGCTGGCATGTCGGAGTAAGTAACATCTGAATCATCCCGCTGGATCAATCCCCGCTGTCGTAAACCCAATCGGTCATACAATCCATTCAGGCAAAGCGTGGCCAGCCGAATCCCGGCATCACTTCCCGGGTAGCAGATCGCACAAGTTCCTGACGAACCCGGATCACTCGATCCGTTGTGGTGGATGCTGATAAACAGATCCGCTCCCGCATTATTGGCAATCACCGGACGATCTGATAGGTAAACATGATCATCTGTAGTTCGGGTATAAACTACCTGGGCTCCACGTTCTGTCAACATAGGCCCCAGAATCAGCGCCACAGTCAAATTCATGTCAGATTCTCGCAAATCTCCACATGCCCCCGGATCACTACCGCCATGGCCTGGATTAATACAGATAATCTTTCCGGACAGGTTTCCGATTGGAGCTGCAGGAGTGACCGGTTCCACTGGTTTCGGTTCAAACTTGATATATTTGTTTGGGTTGTCCACATTAAGGTCGATCCCCTTCGGAGTCAGCACAATCCGGATTGCTTCAATTCTCAGTCCGCCACCCTCTGATCCGCACAGCTCCCCGTTTTTCGCCCAGTTCGTCCAACCGATTTTTTCAGCGTGAACCTGATAGTGGATATCGTACTTTTCGGCATCCGCACCGGTTAACTGGATCTGAACTGCTTCCAAACGTTTGCCCTGGCCGATTGATCCACACAAAGCACCGTTATAAACCGGCTCAAGCCAGCCCGTGTCTTGCTGGTGGCCCCGCAAAAATACATTGATATCCTGACCGTTCAGTTCATCCAGCCAGACCTTTAGCCCTTCAAGCCGCTTTGACTGGCCGGTGACTCCCAACGTCTCGCCGCTGGTAACCGGACCGATATCGCCAAAGTCCTGTTGATGTCCTGAATATTTTAAAACAACCATCATTGCACCGCCTTTTCAGCGGCTGCATTGACCGCTTCTTCCTGTTCAGCTAACAGTCGATTGGATTGATCTAATATAACTTTAACCGCTGCATCTTTTAGATTTTTCATAATAATATCCGATTGCTGGGCCGATGCTGTGATACTATTATTTTTCCAAGCATTCCAGAGTGATGCCCCAATCATCGCAGCATTCGATAAAAATACATATAACTCTGTTTCGGAAACCGCAACCGGGTTCATCCCTGAAGCGGTCAGAATCCCATTCACCAGAGCCATCGCCAAAACAACCAATCTGATCCATACGTCTTTTGATACACCTTTTACATTCATTTTCTATTTCTCCTTTAGTTTTTTATTTTCAAATCACAAACACGCTCAAATAGCTCTTTACAGGTACCATTTCCACCCATTCCAGAATAAGCCCGGTATAAATGCTCAAGGTTTTTCATATCCTCAATAGAAATTTCATCCTGATCAATGTGATACTTACACGCCTGATAAACCCGATCATGCAAAAGCGCAAGAACCCCAATTTCAAGGGACTCCTGCGCTTTTTCGAAATCATCACAACGACTGTTTAAATCATCGTGAGGCTTGATAAACTTTTTTCTTAAACAACCGATGACCGGAGGCCATACCTTTGCTTTAAATGTTATGAATACTATAATCCCACCAACTACCTTTACTGCCAGATCAAACACCGCTTCCGCTCCCAACTCCGCCCTCCTGTGATTCTTTTTCAATGTCGTTTTTTCGTAAATAAAAAACAGCCGTTAAGCTGTCGGTTCGTTCTCGATGTCGTATCCGATTTCAATCAATTTTTTGCCAACTTCATCTCTTAGATTTGACAAATTTGGCACTTGACCGTATTTGTAGGTTCCAGCCAAAACAGCCCCAAACCAAACGCGTACTAACATACTATTTGCATTAAACATTGCTTGCACCTCCTTCCACAATAGCAGTAACAACAGCGATAAGATTAGACAGATTAGGTACATCACTTAATTTCTTGTCTCCTTTCAGAACTGCGTCAGCCCATACTTTTACAACTATACTATTTTCAGTAAACATTTTACATACCTCCCACAATCGCCATTGATAACTCAATGATGGCACTATTTAAATCGTTTCTAAGTGATTCGATTGCTTCCGCCTGAATCTGCTCTGCGGTTTTGGGAATATCCTCGTACTGAAAGATAAATCCGTCAGCTTCTGTATAATACATAACTGCTATTTTCCCTTCAATCTCTTCTGGTTCCGGGATTGATTCAACCAGAAAACCTTCTAGTCCGAGTTCTTCTTCTGTCTTGCCTAATCCATAATTTTTATCAAACGGTTTATAATGGATCAGCTCAACTAAATTTGAATCTTTGTTCGTTCTAAAATAAATCATTTTTTCCTCCTTACGATAATTGATAATTAAATTTCAGTTTCTTAACAGCGGGATATCCTGAAATTAAATAAGAAGTAAACACCTCATCATCAGAATTGGCGTATAAACCATTAACCATATTTGATGTACTGAGTATTTGACCAAATGTGCTTTGTATTCCCTGAGCCTGATCATCGAGCTTTATAGCGTAAAGGTAATACGTTGATGTACTTTTTAAAAACAGCAGCTTCTTCGAGCTAGCTAAATTGGGATACCCACATTGTAACCCAGTGTCAGTTGATACCTGACTGACTTGACTGTTAATTAGGCTCCAATCACTTGTAGAAACAATTTTTGTTCTAAAATAACCGTTGTAAACTCTTGAAGCAATCACTTTTGCACCAACGTCAAATACTTTATATGTAGGAGTAGACAAATTTTCAAAATTGTGCGCCGCACCTGAAAAAACAACATCTCCATTTGCATTAAATTTAGTTATTAGCGCTGATGCTGCGTGATAATACCAATTACCTGCATCATCGAAAAATGGAATAGTACCACTATAGAGATTTGGCAATGATATCGTTTGATCAACTGTCATTGTCGCCATGTTGAATCGTTTTACCGATCCATCGGCTTGAAAAGCCTTAATCTGGTGTTCGCTAACTCGTTCTACCCTTAAGTCAGTATCACCAGTTCTGAGCGAAAAATCTGTACCAGAAGTTATTAAAGTTCCAGTAGGGTTGTGCTTAGCCCATCCACCATTGTAAAAAATAAAATAATTGTTCTCGTATAAAATAACCCTGTAAACACTACTTGCAGGTGAAATTATAAAATTATTCAACCAATTACCATCGGAATCAAAAACGTATATTCTTCTTTCTCCACTTGTTATAACCTCGATCATAAGCTTATTTGAATATTTATCAAAATACATTGATTCTAAACTGGTTATCCATTGTGGAATTAAATCTTTATACGGAACAAGTGGCATCTCAGGAATAAGATTGTCATATGATATTTTCATGCCACTTTTATATGGATTCGTCCCTGTCAATTTATTTTTTGCATCATCGCTGTAAAACATCTTCCCAGCAACAACATCAGCAGCCACTGCATCACCAGTTAATGCTAATGTTCCTATCAGTCCTATATCATCATCATTACTAAATGTTTGTCCCGCTAGTACGTCTCCGGCCGTTGCCGTCCCTTCCGCACTAGCCTTGATAAAAAAACAATCACCTATTGCGTTGTACCAAACCGTTGCCGCCTTGCCAGCAACCAGTTTCGGTGCTGTGGTTGTCCCCGGCTTATACAAGGGTTTCGCATTAATCGTTGTTGCTGCACCTGAATTACTTGACGCAATGACGAACGTCGTCTGGAATCCATCAACCAGCTCAACGCCCGTGAGCGTGATTACAGTTGCTGTTCCTCCGGCTGTTTGAAATGTTTTTAGCGCATCCCACGCCTCTTGCTTCTCAGCCGTGACGTGGATGTCGGTGTCGGCGATATGGTTATTATGTTCCTCAATCAACTCATTGCCAATCTCTGAAATCCTTTGGTTAAAAAGCAGACCTTTTGCACTGTCATTGTCTCCAAATGTTCCAAATCTATTCTCCATGTAGAGCCTCCTTTCTAAAATGCATTGTTGATCGTCCTTTCAAACCGGGTTTCGGCCGTTTTGGGACTGGGTACCGTATGCATCAGCACGATTAAATCACCGGCTGAATCATACAGGCCATAAGCCGAAATGCTATGACCATTCCCTTCGCTCTGATCCAATATCCCCAATATTGCAACCGTGGTTGCAATTGGGAACGCGTAACTTTCAATGTCTTTTTTCAGAACTTCCCCGGGTACCGCTGTTGCCGCCGGATCGGGTTGAGTCGGCTCACCGGTACCAATATCATGACCACCGGTTCCAAACCCTATCTGGGCGATCACCGGTAGGGTAATTGCGCCCACCGAAGCCTTAGCCAGTTTCTCCCGGCCTTTATTCGTTGTAATAATAATCGAATCTGCCATTGTTTCCCCTTTCTAAATTATTTCCATGGATGTTGAGTGGATAATGATCGGTCGCTCGCCGTTAAGCAACAGCGACCCGTCCAAAAGCACCGTTCCATCCAAGATAAAATCAGGTGTGTTTGTTACCTCTAAACTGTTTAACAGGCCTGTTGAACAACTTATATCAATGTCGTTGTTTGTGGTACTTTTGATCACCAGACTTGTGCTATGTGTGATACCAATCGGGTTATTAACGGTCAGTGGCTCGCACCACCAAACCTTTACCCCGCCGGTTTTAATGAAATTGGCCATCTGCTTAACCTGGGTCATGGCTTCAAGGATCTTGTCCTCATAATCCTCATAACTAAAGGTGAAGCCACCGTCCAGTTTCCGGCTGCCATCCAGCTTATACTTGCCGTCCAAATACCATGGATCATTCTCGATATCCTGATACTGGCTTTTGATCTTATCAAAATAATTGATATACCGGACTTCCAACGCCGCCGGTTCATTTCCGTATGATGTATCGCCCCAAACCTCCCGGACGCCAAGGAAATGATCATCCAGCAAGGAATCAATGATTTCGTTGATTGTGTCAATCTGCCCCCCGGATCGATTCGCCCGGATCTTAACTTTTAAAAACATCCGGTATCGGACATCATCCATAGCGCCTCGCTCCTGAAGGACGTTCTTTCCGATGTTATCCAAGGTCACACCAGTCGCATTATCGATCAAGCGGTAAAGCTCAATCGTTTTGAGCGTGTCCCTGATCTCCTGCATTTCCAGCTCAATCACTGCCATAAGGCGACCAATATTGCTGGTAGGATCACGCTTATAATTACTTGTCAGCCGTTTTGCCAGTTTCACGCAATCACCACCTTGTTATAATCAGTCATCGCCACAGAGTTTGCATCGATGACGATGTTGGTGCTGGTAAAGGTGATATTGTCCGTCGATACCGTCACCGTGACATCCGTAACCCCGGAAACCTTGTGACACAACCCAATCAATTTGGTATAGATAACATCAGCTCCAAGGCCCATACCGTTGTATTCTGTCGAATCAGCATCTAAACCGCCGATATACTGAATAATCACCGTTTTAATCGATGCATCGCCATTGGCTGGATACAATTCAGTATCTTTTTCCAACGTAATATGAATGTAAACCGGCACCTCAGTTGCCCGGGTAAACCCGATTTGATGCGTGACGCCTTTGTTGTCAGTAACGCCCACATATGTCGCCCCAAAAGCCTGAATGCCGCCACCCTTCGATTTATAGATGGCATTGGCCACTTCTGTATCTGATCCCCCATAAACGAATGAGGATAAGCATTTAGGCGGGATACCGTCCACTGTTGCTACCGTATCATTTTCAGTCACTTTGGCATCAGTAACGGTTGGTATTGCCAATAACGCCGCCTCGACACTTGCAGCAGTTGAACTACCGCCGCTGGCAATCGAATCATCGTAACGGGCTTTAAATGTCGTGGTGTCCTCGACCTCCTTTCCGCCGGATGTCTCCAAATCGTTGGTAACTGATGTAACCCCAGACAAGGCACTTACTATCTTTGTAATTTTTCCGGCTGCCACATTCCCGATACTGCCAACCTCAATACATTGAATATTGACATCGATGGTGCCGGTGCCGCCGATAATGGCCTGTTGCAATGTCCAGAAATTAATGTTGCCAAAAGCGATCACATAATTGGCCGGAATAACAGTCCCCGGCGTACCGGCAAAGGTCGCAATACCAGTCGCATAAGTAGCACCTTTTCTCTTCACATTAATATACTGGCCGACCGCATCAACCTGGTATCCCGTGGCGGTGTCTTTGAATGCGGAATAATAGACATTCTCCAGCTGCTGCCATTCATCGGCTAGTTCGAACGCAATCACTTTTAACTGCATCCCGAGGGGGCTGTTCGTGTTCACGTTGATATCCCGGCCAAATATACTTTTGGCGTTGGACTGCATACTTTCCAATATGTCGATGTACCGTTTCCGCTTAAACCCTTTTTCTGTTAAGCCGAATTCACTCATAACCTCACCTCACTTTCAATGGTATTCCCGGTTTTAGTGATGATCTTAAATCCAATGGCCAAAGACCTGGCTGAGTTATCAAATTCGATCGTCGTGGCCGTCACTGTCTTTACCCGGTCATCCTGGGTGGCTGCTGCAATTAATCCAAGTCGGATCAAGTTTTTGTCCGGACGTTTGGTTTTTAACAGATCAAAGTCAAACCCATGGTCCGGGTCCAGAAAGAATTCCCTAACATTTGCCGAGAATATCCGCTCAAGACTTTGGGCTTCCTCCTCTTTTCCTTCCACCATGACAAGCTCGCCATTATTGTCAAAAACGATATCGCCATCGATTAACTTAAAAGTTCTCATTCAACCACCCCCAGAATCACTGCATCGGATAGATCTTTCTTGCCAAAAGCTACCAGGACCACATCGCCGATGTTCAGTGGCAAAATAAAAGGCGTTGGCGTTCCATTCACCAAAGCCCATTGTTTTAATTTCTTTGCGCTACCGATTAAAGGATAATCCTCTTCGCCGGTCAGGTAGTTCTTCTTTGGAATGGGTTGGATCACCAGGGGGGAGACTGTAATGACTGTGCATCGCATCGTTGTGTTTAATTCAGCAAGCGTATTTTTTATAATTGTTTTGATTAAATCATCAAGCATAGTTTCACCTCAATCCATCACGGCATCAGCTGGCCATGTCTGGCAATGCACAAACCCCATGCCGTAATAACGTAGCGTTCCTAAACCAGCAGCCTGAGCTGCATTATAGAGATAATCAACGCCAGCACCCGGGATATAGCAATCACAAGCCTCGCCGGTCATATGCAGGCTATCGGGAACACCGCCATCAATATTGTTCTGGTATTCACACCGGGCTCCTGACGTAATTTTAATATTGCCGCCAATATTAACCCATACCTGGTTCATCTTGTTTTTCAGTTCAGGTATAGCATCAAGCCCGCAGCCACAAGCGCACTTAAAAGCGCCAGCCGGGAAATTGCCATCACTGCCGTCACCGGCACCGCTACCGGCCGATTTGCCGCCGTCCCAAGCATAAACAGCGAGGGCATACTCGATACGCTGGCTCATCCCAGCACCGCCAGACCGCTCAAATGCTTGTTCAAACAAGATGGCTGCCTGTTCCGGATCTGTCAATGACTTAAAGGCATCTAAGCTCGGTAAATCCGTGTAAGTCGGGAAACAATTAGCTTCGGCGCCAGTCGTAATTTCTTCATAAAAATACTCTAACTGCAATTGCATGTCGTTAGCCGCACAGCTTTTCGCTGTGGCATAAGCTTCAAGCCCTTCACGCCTGCCACCAAGCCATTGGAATAACCCGTAGGCACCGGATGCATTTTCCGCATTTGGGTCATAACCGCTTTCCAGTTCCATGTTGCCCATCACCCCGGCAGTCGCCGCCTTACTGAATCCTTTATTAATCAGGAACGTCCAGATCTTTCCCTTTGGGGTATTCTCTCCACTTCCACCGCTGTTTTTAACTGGTGGCACGTACCGGGAAACTTCGTCTGTCGGATAGCAATTAACGGTCGTGGTAAAATCAGATCCGCTGTGGGTGCCATCATTCACACGAAACAGCCCGCTCAGGTATTTGCTCTCTAATCTAAAAACAGACCCTAATGTCAGCATCGGGTTAAGCAAGGATTTAATCTTATAGCCCGTCGCCCCGTTGGAGTCTGTAAACTGTTCAGGACTTCCAATCAATCCGGTGCTGCGATTTAAAAGAACGCCAGTATCAATTTCATAAACGGCACTCACGATGTAGATAATGTTGCAGCGCACAAACATAAAGCTGTTGGTTGTTTTTACAATATCTTTCATGGCAGCATCAACGGTGCCACTGAACACCTTGCCATCGGCATAGGCAATATCCGCATTTAATTGGATGTTCCCCACTTCCATGTCCACGCTGTTTAAAATATCTTTAACAGCAAAACTCGCCATGGTTCCGGGGGCATAGGATTTTGATATCGTCTGCGATAAAATCACATTTATGTCCGGCGTCACCATCAACTTTAGGGTACGGTCAACTGCATCGCTGGCGACCTCAATGTCGGATATCTTCCCCACCAGCACATTGCCCATGTTATCCCCATAACCAGCATTCAAAATAACCGTTTGACCATTGCCAATACCCCGGATGGTTTCCGGGGTCAGATTGACAATCGATACATCATTAACCGGCTGTTCATCATCGGCGTTGAATGCAATATTAAAATCAATTTCCAGATCTGGCATCACCACATTATTTATGATTAGTTGTTTCTTTCGTCTAAATAAATTACTCACCGGCCACCCCCACATATAAGAACACCGTCACATTGAAGTTACTCCAAGTGATCTCTGTTTCTTTCCCGGTTGGATCCATAGGCGTAACCGAAGGAAAACCAAGGTATGATTGGGTGCTTAAGATTGGTTTGTTGAGAACCAACTTTTCGCCCGTTGTCCATACCGTTCCAGAGCTATCAGAGACCGCCACGGTGAAGAAATCGAACGACGCATTGTAATGTACTTCAAATGTGAAAGTGACCTTGTTTAACCGAACATCAAATTTGATCGGTATATTTCTTTTATCAATGCTAATATAACTACTCATTCTCGTAACACCGGCTGCAATCCACCATTTTTCAGGTTGTTCATTTGGGTATAGATATACGCTTCATCGATCACCGTCACCACACCCGTTGCCATGGGTATTTCCTGTAGGGCCAACGTAAAAGAAACGCCTCCTTTTAAAGAAACGCTTCTATCTGTGCCGAATGAAGTGATAACCATGTTATTGGCCGTGTCGCAGCCGACATACCGCAGCAAATCTCCATCATCGGTATAGCCCCGGATGGTTTCCAGCTTTTCCTGGCAATCATCCCCCACAATAATGCCGGTAATATTCATCGTCAGCGGCTTGTTTTCCACATGGTCACTTACCGTTCCGCCTTCAATGGCTTTATTGGTCACATTGTTACTCATGTTCGTGCTTTCGCCGGTGGTTGATGTAAAAATCACATCGCCCAACTTACACTTTAAGCTATCCTCATACCATTTTTTAAACGCTTCATTGCTGGCCTTATCGACAATCTGAATCTCGACCGCTTCCAGTCGACGGGATTCCCCGACCGATCCAACAATGGCACCATCAATGGCCCAGTCGGTCCAGCCAATACCCTCCAGATGCACCCGGTACCAAACGTGCTTGCTGGTATCGTCCAGAAGCTCGATTCTAAAAGCTTCCATTCTTAAAGATTGGCCCACCGTTCCAGCGATTTCGCCACGGTTCACCCAGTCTTGCCAGCCAACATTCTGGACGTGGGCTTTATAGCGTAACCGGTAATCGGAATTGATAATCAAGGCTTCCAGCCTCAAGCCAAGGCCCGTGGTGCCGATTGTCTCGCCGTCACTCTTAAACTCTGTCCATCCAATGTCTTGCACATGGGCTTGTCCTTCTATCATATCGCCCTCCTATGCCGTTACTGGCGGATTTCGTAAAGCCATTTTCTTTTCATAACGTTCCATGCATGCAAGCCATTCTTTTTCGATGTTGGAAACAACTTCTTTTGCATCAGCCCCGGCTCCGACATTGACGTGAATTTCTGTTTTGAAAGTGATCGGGGCGCTGCTTCCTGAACCAGAACGACTAGCCATTCTTGCTCCCGATTTTGCAGAGACTGGGTTATCGGATTCGCCAATACCCGCACCCCCTCCATTTATTCCAATGCTCATATCAGTGCTCAATCCCGATAATGCGTTATTTACCAAGTAAGCGTTGCTTGTGATTCCTCCCGCTAGTCCACGCATCATATCCGGCATCCATTCCTCGTAATAATGTAGCGGGCCTTCATCAGGCCTTGAGAAGTGTAAAAACGCCGTGATTTTATCGGCAACAGCCTGAACTGCGCTGCCAACCGAATCTGTGGCACCCATGATCCCGTCAACGAGCCCCTGGACCATGTCAGAACCCCATTCAAGAAACCTCCCAGGCAAGGCAGCCACGTAAGACACAGCTCCTTCAAAAGCACCGTTTATTGACTCAGAAACACCGTTAAATGAGTTGCCAATGTCATTTGACAAGCTAGAAAAAAATACTACTGCGCCATTCCAAGTGTTTGTAACGCCGTCATATGCCCCAGTGAATATAACCCCTATAGAGTTTCCGGCAGACGAAAGTCCTGTTTGTATATTTGTTCCTACTTGTCCGAAAAACGATCCTACACTACCCCATGCGTTTTTGGCATTTTCCGCCCCAACAAAAAAAGCCGTTAAATTCTCAACGACCCCAACTATTGATGACCCAACGCCTTTTACGCTATCAGCAACCCCGCCCCAATTTCCGGTAGCTAATGACGTCCAGAAGTTGGCAATGTTTTGAACCCAGGATGCTACACTTAGAACAACCCCAGCACCAGCACTCTCGACTTGAATCCAAAGATTCAGGAGGTTCCCGGCCCATTCGCCTAGTTGCCCGGGATTAAATTCTTCGTTATTTCTATTTACAGTATCAAAGAATAAGTCCCAAGATGTTTTTAATGAGGAAAAGCTCGCTTGAATGTTCGGTGTGTTTTCTTCGACTTTTTTCTTTATCCCATCGTAAGCCGCATTAAAACCATCACAGGCGGTTCGAAATCCATCCCCAACCATATAAATGACCGAGTCCAGCCCGCTCAGTGCTGCGGGGTCGCCGATGCCTTGAAACCCATCTGTCAAAAATGTTACTTTTTCGCCTGCTGTTTTCAGCCCATCAGTCAGGTTCTTCATAACTCCAACGGCCATGCCGAGGGCCGGTTTCCCAATGACAGCAAGAAAGTCAGACCAGGCTTGTTTCACATTGCCGACTTGATTTTCCCATCCATCCGCTTCCCTTGACGCTTGTCCAGTGGCTCCAGCTAGTTTCTGCATATTTTGAGCATATTCTAGACGGGTCGCCTGCTTCGTCGCTTCATCCAGCTCAGACCATGCGCCAGTTGAGCTGACAAGACCTTTCTGAATCGCATATTGGGCCATTTGAGTATCATTTGCAAAAAGTCCAATAGACTCGCCACCTTCATAATTCCCCTTGATAAAGCTTGTTAAGGCGCTATTTGCGTCTGCATAAGACTTATCATAAAAGGCCGCTGCATCTGCGCTGGCCGTTACCGCATCGGTTGCTTTTGCCATGGATGATTCAGTATCAAGGCCTAAGCCCTTAAACATTGACGTCATCTGAGACATGGATGGTTTTAATCTGTTTGGTACCATTCCGAATTGACCCGACATACTATCGACCGCTTTTTGGGCCGCTGGCTCTAAATCGCCAAATGTTTGAGTGAATTGTGAGGAAATGGCCTTAGCCGAACCAGCCGATTCCAACGCAGCCGTCCCAAATTCGATTATTTTATCTATTGCAAACGTGGCGACTATCGCCGCCCCAGCAGCTTTAGCTTTTCCTACCAATGAGTCAAAACTGACGCCGTTGATATCGTTTATTGATTTTTTCGCCTTAGCTGCCCCGGAACTGCTTGTCCGGTCAATCTCTGACCACGCCTTCTTCATTGCGTCCGATTGATCCATGCCAGCCTTGCGATAAGCGGCAGCTAAACTCGCAACTTGTGATCTCTGGCTTTTGGCGCTGTTGTCTGCCGCTGATTCCATTTCTTTATACGATGATGCTACATTGGCTTTCATTTTGTCGGCTGCGCTGTCCATGGCTTTTATGCCTGACGTGTCTCCTTTAAAGCCGATACTAAACGCCATATTCCGTAAATCCATCTATTAAACCTCCTTTCCGCCATGGCGGCACCTTTAATCAGCGCCACCATTTTTGCTTTCTTCCAGAAGTTGCTGATAGTAATCCAAGGCTGCATTCGCTTCCAAGAGATCTTCAACGTCCATGCCCGAAACATCCCCATAAGACATGCCGCCTTCAAAGATAAGACGCCAGGTAAACCACCCCTCTTTAGCTAAATCCTCATAGTATTGAGGGTGACTTGCCGTTTGCGAACTGTTGAAAGTTGATGGCGGCGTCCATCACCGCTTCTACCTCCTCATATTCGTCGAACTCGTCCATGCTAACTTGCGGGCTTACGACGATATGCTTGAAAATTTCATCGTAGAAGTCATGCGGAATTCGTTTTCCATTCTTGTCAGTTGTTCTGTACTGAATCTTAAGCCACTCTCGGGGCGGAACCTTTTGAAATGTGTATTCCTGACCGTTTATTGTTTCTTTCATTGTTAATGCCATTTTCGTCTCTCCTTAATTCTTGTTATTGTGTTGCATAATCTGCTGCCGCAAATTCATATTCACGTTCCGTTGACTTGGGGCCGTATTTTTTAACTGCTGTCTTCTTAACCCTCGCCTGGGTACAGCTCGCATTAATGCCACCTGTGTTTAAATCAACTAATTGAACCGGAACGATCGTCCCTTCTCTGGCCCATTTTTCATAAATAGCACACGTCGGCGATGTCTGTTGCAGTTTTATCTTAAAATAGCCAGTGTTGTTATTCGTGTCCGACCACTCCACATCTCCCTGCATTCCGACTGTTTCGGTAAATGCGTCTGCGTTAGGCCCACATTCGATGGCGTCACCTTCTGCGAGTCCAGTCGCTATCCGGCCGTCGGCAACAAAATGTGTATTTTTCCCGTTGTAAGTTTTTGCTTCTGCCATTTCTCATTATCCTTTCTAAACAATTAACTCGCCGCTAATCGGGTCGGCTCCTTCTATTGCACCAGCCAAATAAGCACTCCATTTGATCCCGTTGTATTTTCGCACCGCACGATCAGCTTGAGAGACATCAGCCCGGTCTATAGATGTGATGCTAAATTGAGGGACGTTATTTTCGATTAGAATGATCCCCTGCAAAGCGGCTTTGCTGAGTACGTTCGTTGCCACACCAACTAGCGAAGCAATCCCATCTCCAGAGTAACCGATTTTCGGAACCTTAACAGCCAAATCATGCATCTCTTTTTCCATGTTATAATTGATCCAGTCCTCGCCTAAAACAACGTCAAAATACTCACCTGACGCCGTTTGTGACCCGGTTGTTTCCAGATTTCCCATTTCTTCAATATAGGTTACGCCGTGTGCGGCTCTCAATGTTGTTAATTCGGGGTCGGTAAGAACCGCCTCGGTAACGCCCAGGACCTTTTTAAATTTAGCTGTCGCGCTGCCAATCGGATTGGTTAACATAATTGATAATAGACCCTCCATTACATAGGCGTCCGCCGCATGGTGGAATCCAATAAATGTTCGTTTTGAAGTCGGTACGCCGATATCAGTCAATAACTGAGTCGTCACCACATAAATTTTTTCCTGATCATCAACCCAGGCATCCAGCGCCGTGATGGTCGCGGTTGCATTATCGGTACAGACCAAACCGTACCAGTTTTTATTGATCAATGTGTCCAATTTTGCAGTGATCTCGGCTGGTGTTGCCGAAGCATCGCCAACAATCGAAATGCCAGATGGGCTTAATTCCTGGTTAAAGATACGGGCAGCCATTTTATAGGTGTCCGTTGTGTTTGCGAAATCTTCCAGCACTGCCGGTAAATCTTTGTAGGTTGTATACGGATGATCCGTATCTGTTTCAAACAATAAAATTCCACCAAACTCTTGCCGCACCTCTACCGCTGTGCTGAGCTTAATGGTCGATTTAAAGTCGTTTAATCTACTCATTTATTCCTCCTGTTATATTTATTTCTTCAATCGTCTCAATAATTCGAGACGCCTCCGTCGTGATCCGGATAATCGCATCAAATCCATATCGTTGCTCATAGTTGCCATGGTCCTATGTCAAGATTTAGTACAAATTAAAATGAGAATTTGACACCCACATTTTAACCTGCTATTTGTAAATTTTCATTTTGTGTTTTAGTAAAAAGTTTTTCAAAATTATTCGGCGACATATAATTACAATGACTGTGGATTCGAGTTGTATTATAAAAGGTTTCCAGATACTCAAAGATCAGCCGGTAAGCATGGTTATAATCAAGGATTTTAAAGCGATTGAGCCATTCACGTTTAATAATGGCATGAAAGGATTCAATGCAGGCATTATCCCAGGGATATGCCTTTTTAGAATAACTTCGCTGCATTTTTGCCGTTGCCTTCTGGTATTCTTTTGAAACGAACTGACTGCCGCGGTCACTGTGAATGATCAATGGCGCATCGAGATTTCGACGGCTTTTAGCTTTATTAACAGTGTCGATTACACAGGAAACTTCCATTGTTTTTGACAGCGTCCAGGCAATGATTTTTCGAGAATACAAATCCATGATACTGGTTAGATAAAAAAATCCGTCCATTGTCCAAATATAGGTAATATCGCTGCACCAGACAGCATTGGGGCGTTCGGGATTAAATTGTTCGTCAAGAATATTTCTGAGTTTTTTACTGAAGTCAGAATCTTTAGTCGTGATCGTATAAGGTTTGATCCATTGAGCTTTGATACCCATTTGTTTCATGTATTTGCCGACAGTCCGCTCAGCAATTATTTCACCGCTCTGTTTCAATTTTTCGGTGATTTTCGGAGCTCCATAATTTTGCTTTGAGTCGTTATAAATGGTCTCAATTTTGGTTTTAAGAACTTCCTGTCGTTTTTGGGTATTCGATGGTTTTCTGTTAATCCATGATCGATACCCGGTTCGTGATACACCCAGTTTTTGCAGCATTCCGGAGACGGAAACCCGGCGCTTCTCGTGATGAGCAGCTTCCGCCTTTTTAGCAATCTCAACATAAATCGCTTCGGTTATTTTCCCAGAATGCCGATGGCCTTTTTTAGGACATCCAATGCATCTTGGGTATCACGCAACTCGCGTTTTAAACGCGCGATTTCTTTACTTTCATCCGATGCATAATTACCTGAACCACGACATTCAATACTGCCGCTGTCCTGAAGTTCCTTGCTCCATTTTCCCAGCGTGCTGTAACCAACGCCGAGATTTTCAGCGCATCCACGCAGACCGAGTTCCTTGTGTTCTTCATAGTACCGGACTGCATCCAGTTTGAATTGTTTATCATGTTGTTTTGCCATAATGAGATCCTCCTTCAGTACGATTCTTTTATCGTACCATGTTTTTATTAATTTTGGATTTTCTCATTTCGATTTGTACTATTTTTATTCTAGCACCACCAACGATTAAGATGGTGCGGTCGACAACGTCCGTCGTATCAACAACTACAGCATTAATATCTTCGAGTTCGTAATAAAGACTGTGTTTAAGTGCGTCATGCGCCATCTGCGCCAGTCCACTGGCATCAAAAGCCGCAGCCGCATAAGCCATAAAACTGATTGTGAAAGTTGGCTGTTCAATCGCCGTTTCTTTGATATCAAACTCAAATAGCGGGTTTGTACTAGCCACCAGTTCACTCTCAACGATCGGCTGGCCTTCTGTTTTCCCCCGGGCGGTGGTGTTTTTATAACTGACATAGGGGTAGTCCGGTTTTTTGCCGACATTGTCCGTTGGCACCACTGGGAGATTTAGAATTTCGTGAAGCCGCTTGACGATTAGCTTTGTGACGGTTTCCATGCTCATTGGTTATCACCCCGTTTCAGGATGTAGATGTGCAAGCCGCCACCATGTCTACTATGGTTTTTGTCCTGAGCCACGGCATATTCGATCCCGTTATCCACGATCTTTTCACCTTTCTGAAAAGCGGTATAGGTGTAGAGCTTCTGATCCTCAGATGTGTAGGTCCCACCTTTGTCGTACTTCAAGTCCTCGTATGACAGCGGCAACAAGGTGCCCTGAAATGGCGTTGTAACCATTGTCCCGTCAACCCAGACGCCGCCATTTTCGTAGTCATAATGGCCGTCGCTGTAGCTGATATGATTCAAGGTTGTCATTACAAGCCCTGGTATTTTGGGCGTTATCATTTCTTCACCACCTTATACGTGATCTTTTCTCTAAGTTCGCCAGTGTCAATTAAAGGGTTGGTTTTGCCGCCGTTCTTATCGACTGTATATGGGTGTTTCTCTGGACTGCTAAGGTCCGTCATAAACTCCTGGATAAACCTTACACACTCGATTCCGATCCTATTTTGAAATTGCGAAACGCTTATTTTCATTAAAACAACCTGTTCCAACAACTCCTCAATAATGCGCTCCATTTTGGCCTTATTCGCATCATATCCCCCACGGATATAGCTTCTTTCCGGGATATTGATGTGGGTTGTTTCTGGTTTTAAATGAAGCCCCGTCGCCCCAAGATAGCCCCGCATTTTGTCGGTAACTTTAATTTGGAACCCAAACTCATTTACATGTGCGATCATCAGGATTTTAGAATCTTCATCCGCCTGTATCCCGACATGAATTTCAAAGCTGGTAATCTCCTTCATCACATCCAGTAACAAGCCGACATTGCTCACATCTTTTACATAATCAGCCATGTCAGAACCTCGGCGCCCGATGCTGCATAAGTGACGGCAATATGGACCGCATATAATCCTTATCCCATTCCCATCGCACATCGGATATAGCGAAGGATTTAAGCCCGGCAGCACCATCAGTTAGGGCCATGGCTCCATTGATCATGGAGAACAGCGCCGCTTCAATGTCATAAGGCAGTGTCCGGGGTTCTTCCTCGGTTTCATCCTTTGGCAGTACATAGCCAGCTGTATAAGCAATCTCAATGTTTTTAGATTGCTGCACCATGAAGTTTGAGATTCCATAATGTAATCCCGATGCGCCCCATGGTCGGATTCCCTCGATGATGCCAGACTCGTCATAGGCATAGTCACTTTCGTTAACCAGCGAACCATTGATCTTAATTGAATCGACCTCCCACAGCGGGTAATTCTTTACCTGAATAGTCAACCGATTGTTCCCCTTAACCTTTTCGGTATATTGGGACTTCTTAAGCTTTCGCCCCAGGACGTTTTCGATTTCCTGACTGGCGCTGTCGATGAGGAATCCCAGCTTGAAATCCTGGCTGGTATCCGCTTCATCAATGCCATTGAATTGTTTCAACCGTACCAAAGTGGTTAGTGCGTTATCTGCAAGTGCCATGAGTCCCTCCCTTCTTTCACAAAAATAATTATTATAGTTTGTTTATTTTTACTCTTGTTTCCTCCTGTACTTACTCCTATACTTTTATTATCAGAAACACCCCGCTGAAATAAATTGAAAGGAGAAAAGAGATGGCTAATGAACCTTTTAGAACTTTCCCTGCGGATAAGTGCGAAGCGCTTACAATGTTGTACCTTGAGCATCACGGCGTTAAATCTTCAAGTCCAGAAGAATTACTGGATAAGTATGAAGAAGTCTACAAAAAAATGAAAGACCACGACCGCAAAGATAAACCGCAAATTGGCGCCGTAACTGTAAATACTTGAGCCTATCCAATATTTAAACATTTCGTAGAAAGTATCTAGTGAAAATTGACAATCTTACTCGCGAGAGATTGATGCTTCGCTAATTGTTCAACCTATCGCCGGAGCATCAATTTTATTCCTTGCTTCTAACTTACAGCATCATGAATCGCCTGCACCAGATCATTTTTATTCAATTTCGAATATCCAGCGACTCCCATTGATTTAGCAATCTCTTTCAGTTCATCAACCGTCCGGCCAGACAATTCATCATACTTTGTTTCCTCCTGCTCAATCACTTTTTGTTCCATTGGTCCAGCTTCCAGATTTTCAGCATAACCTTTTAAGATAAAGGAATCAGCCATAAACAATGGCACATTATATATTTGGCCTTCCTCGTAAGTATTGACTCGAATTCCATCAATACTGCCAAGGACTTTCTTTAACATCTTTATTTTCATGGTGTTAACCACCCTTTCTTTTCTCTCAATTGGGGTTATCGCCCCCGTTTGAATGTCGATCCGACTGCTTTCGGTCAATCCATCAAACAGGGACGTTTTCCCGCTTAACATCCGCTTACGCTACAGGAGCGATGGATGGATGTCCTAGCACTGCAATGGCCCCAACCGTCCCGCCAGTGGTCACATTAGTTGATATAACAGAAATGCGTACATAACGCTTATTGCCACGGTACCCAATTTTAGAAACAGCATTATCATCGGTGTCAGCTGTGAATGATGCAGCAGCTTCAGTTCCTAACAGATCATCATCAGCAACGGCGCCAGCATCTGACAGATCGCTTTCGTCACCTTCTTGAATCAGTAAGGTGTAATCACCATCGGTAATGGTGCCTGTCTGAAATATAAAAGCGAGACTGTCAAATCCTTTCAGATCGATAATCTCGCCTGCTGTAGTAGTGTTTGATGCAATTGCTTTTGTGTCAAGAGCATTCATTACTTTGATGTTGTTATATAAATCTTTCATATTAATCCCTCCTATTAAGACAATTTCAGTTTCTTAATTGCCTGATCGTTGATCACCATGCCGCCTACTTTTTTAGTTGTATAGAAAAGCACGAACGGTTTTTCAGTGAATGGATCTCGTAAAGTTCCGATTCCTGATTTATCAACTACGCAATATGCAGAAAAGTCTCCATACAGCACCGGTGTTGCACCTGTTACCAGTGAACCAGCAGATGACGCATTTGGCATATCATCAGCAATAACGTACGAATCCCCTAAAACAGTATTTGGCTTTCCAACTTGCGCCGACGGCTGCCATAAATACTGCCCATTGTTATCTTTTAATTTCCGGATATCTGCCAAAGTGAATCTATTGAACATGAAGTTCGCATTCACAGCATATTCCTGTCTTAATTCAGCCTGCATATCAATCAATGAATCAAAGTCAAGTGTCCCATTAACGATCGCAACCTGATTACTGATAAGTAATCCTTCTGGCTGATTAACCCCGTTGCCACTAATAAAAGCGTTACCTTCTTTTCGATTGAACAATTTAGCAAGTCTTCTGTTAATGTAGCTTTCGAAGTCAAACGCTGGATCATCGACTAATGATTGTGTAATTGCTGGTTGAGCGTACATTTCATGTACTTTGATCGCAATCATTTCAAAATCACCAGTTCCAGTTTTTTCTCTTTTTTGTCTCTCTCCAGCCCAGCCTGCTTCATAATCATTGTTTCCTTCTCTTGGCATTAGCATTGTATCGCCAGTTGAAATGGTCTCTTTGCTAGCCACCTGGCGAACAGGGGAAAAGTCTCGAATTCTTTCAATGATTGTAGTTGCCATTTGATCTGAAATAAGATAAGACCCATCAGGGTTATTGTCCATTGATAGAGCTTTGAAATTCGTCGGATCACCGGTGCGCATATAATCAAGAACCGCTTCTGTCTCGGCTGTTTTCGTTTCATGAGAACCAGCCCTCGGTGCCGTATTAACCCGCTGTGCCTTGATTTCGAATTCGTCCAAT
Organism: Acetobacterium wieringae; assembly: GCF_023700225.1. Classification (NCBI taxonomy): domain Bacteria; kingdom Bacillati; phylum Bacillota; class Clostridia; order Eubacteriales; family Eubacteriaceae; genus Acetobacterium; species Acetobacterium wieringae. The sequence continues at coordinate 1,585,995 of NZ_CP097897.1, read as the reverse complement.
TTCTCTTGAATCTTTTCAACTTTGCTTTTTAGCAATCCATTTGCTTCGCCATAGCTTTTAACCTCTGCCTGTAATTCGTCATTTGACTTTTTAAACTCAGCAAAAACAACGTTCATTTCATCGATCTGTTTTTTATCTAATCCCATATTTATTCCTCTTCTTTCTTTAATTTATTAGAGTATTCTTTCATCCCGTCGAACAGGGCTTTCAATTCCAGTTCGCCATCATCTTCTTTCTTTGGTACTTTTGGGGGTTCTGCTGCCGCCGGATCTCCTTCACCGTCTTCCGGGTCGTGATCCTCCAAAACATCAGCCGCCATGGCCTTTTGGATCTTGTCCCAATTGCATCCCATTACCTCGGACACGGCTTTCATAATGCCGCTTAACTTATCTCTGTTAGCCGCTGATACACTAGCCCCTGCCTTAATTTCGTGCATAAAAATACTCGATGCTTTCTCAACCAGTTCGGTCGCATCGAGTTGTTTCTGCATTTTTTCATTGGCGTTGATTAATCTGGTATATAATTCAATCATCGTTTGGTGGTACTGGGTCAGGGTTGTGTCGATCATGGCGATCTTCTGAACCGCATTCATCCCAGGATCACTGGTGATGGTCGAGATACTGGTTCGCAATGCATCGTTTGTTTGCCATCGCAACCGGTCGAGCTGTTCATATTCCATCGCTTCGTCGAATGTAATGGCCTTTGTTCCAATCGTAAATTCCAATTCTTTCCCTCCTTCTACGGATTTGACGCTCCCCTGCACATTCTGTGCCATCGGGTTCATGGGGAACGTCACCCGTGAACCTTCCATGATGTCGATATCCAGTAGATCCCGGATGGTTGTCTTTCCTTCAATCACATATTTATAGGCCAAGGTGTTGTATCCTATTGAATATTTCACCGCCACGCCGTCTGTTTCCGCCCTTTTTAACAGGGCGTAGTGTTTGTGCGCCTCCGGGAAAATAATCGCTCCCTCGTCCTTTTCGAGGTAAAGGGTGATATTGGCTTTGATCCCTTCCTGCGTCGAAAATAGATCCATGTGGCCATGCTCAGTGCCAACCTGATGCTGGCTTAACAGTGGCAACTTCTTGCCCTCATTCCTGGTTGCGACACTCGGCTTTACCCGGTCATTGCCCAGGTCGACATTATCGTAGGGCGACAATAAAATGACCGCTTTCCCCTTATCCCCATCGGTATGGACATCGGAAACAGTAACCGCAAATTCTTTATATTCCAGACTCAATTCACCACCACCTTTCGTTTTGGATTAGACATTTGATCACTCCTTCCATTATTTGAAATCAGCCGGTGCTTCTATGCACCGGCACCACACGATTTCGGACGGTGGTCCGTCCGGATCTCCCGGATGCATTAGCCCGTTGCTAAATGGCTTATCAATATCTCGTATTTGTCCATTAATTTTAGAATGCGAATCTCTTACCGCCTCATCCCCGGCGGATACCCATTTCCTTTTCTTTACACCAGAGTCGACCATGGCCTCATGATTGCCCTTGATAATTGAGTTGTGGACCTCTGTACTTGCGATCCGCTTTGCTCTGCCAATTGAATTAATCTCCGACTGATCAAAGATGTTCTGAGCGATTTCGGAATTACTCAACCCTTTTTCCATGCCATCCGAAATGATCCGCTTAATCTGATCCTTGGTAGTCTGATTAACATAGGTCACCTGCTGAGCCGCCGATTCTCTGGCCCATTTAAGCAGGTCTTCATTCATGATGGCTTCAATCCCGGTTTCTTCTAGGTTCAGAGCGAAGATTTCATCAGCGATACTGTACCCAACACCCATGCTTTCAAGATAAAGCTGCACTATGGTATTGCCAAACAGTTCATTTTCAGCATCCCAATCAAGGAGGCTATCGAGTAATGTCTTTAGCTGGTCCTCAGTTAATTCTTGCTGATCATCGGCCTTAATCTCAATCGGATCAGCACTTTTAAACCCCTTCTTAATCCGTTTTGCCTGGTCTATGAAGTATTTGCCAATGATCGGCTGCTGCTTCTTAACGCCCTGATCTATGGCCGTGTTAAAGATCTGTAAGGCTTTTATCTGCTTAACGCTTTTCTGTTCACCTCCCCCCGACAACGCCTTAAAATTTACATCATCGTTTCCGTCATCGCCGGTCGGCTGTGGCGGCTGGATCGGTTGCCCCTCCGGAATGTCAATATAGGACATCGGGATCCGGTAGACATTCAAACCGTCTTTGGCATCCAGCCCCACATATTCCCGCTTGTCGTTCTCGGTCATGAAGGTAACACCACTCACCATGTCGAACTTCTCTTTGATGTTCTCCTGCATCTCAGCAATGTCACTCAGGTCAAAATAAAAGAACTCACTATCAGCGAGTCCCAGGAATTGCCCCAATTCGTCCGCCAGCTCACGTAAGAGTGGGATAACGGTTTCGGTATACAGTGACTTTTTAGCCTCTGATTTGTTGTTGTATGAGCTGAATTCGTTGAATCCAATTAAGATGGGATCAACGCCCAAAGAAGCGCATATCTCGACGATGGTTTGTTTGGAACCTTCCAGCCAGTCGGTGTCTTTCGGGTTGTTGCCGAAATCCACGAACGTTGCCCCGCCTTCAAGCAACATGTATCCGCCTGGGTTGTCGCCGTTATACTCAGATCTTATTTCGTCTTTTGTTCTTTGCCTAGCAATGTCTCCTAATGTCTCTGCAATAACAAAAGCACCATCTTTCTTTGCCCCATTCTTCATGAGGCTGTAGTTCCATTGCTTGATGGCATTGTTCTGGTCAATCACTCGTGCCGCTGGCCCTAAAAGGCTCATGCCTCGACCAAGGCCGTCGTATTCGTCCATGGGATTAAATGATTTCCAGTGGAGTATATTTTCTGGTTCGATTGACTTAACGCTGCCAGCATGGTATTGAAACGATGCAATTGGTTGATCTGCATCCCTTCCAAACTCAATAACGCATCGATCAGGCCTATAACAATATAATTCTTTTGCTTTGCCACTAGCATTAGCCTTATGTATGAAGGTTTCCCCTCCCAGATAAAAGAACTTAATCGCCCGTTCCAAGAACTTTGATTGCCCTTGCATCGGGTTCGGATTCTCAATCAGCAGCTTCATCGGGTGGTTGGGGATCTTCTCAAGTGCGCCATCCTTGCTGTAGGTAGCCACTTCCCAATTGATGGCCGTTGCCGCCTTAACAATCTTGTCCAGGCACGCATAAACGACAAAGTTCTGGTACCCCTCTTTGCACATGTTAATGTAATTAACTTCTGTGTGTTTTTGGATGCCGCCGTTTATCCGCAATATCTTCGTAAATACAGATTCTTCACTTAAGGAAAATGCTTTTACTGCCCATTTTTGAAATTTGTTCAATACTTTCTCACCTCCCTATACGTGTGATTCTGAATGCTGATTCGTTGTTTAAGATTGTGTAGCAGAAATATCTTAACGCATCCATCGCATGATCATGATCCTTGATCGGCTTATCCTCGCCTCGGTCAGCTGCTTTTTTATCCCAGATGTAATTACCAAATTCTTTAATTGTATTGATGCAATTATTTAGGATCTTTATTTTCCCCAGATCAATAGCGGCCCCAGTAACACGAATACCATCAATAACCTCATTTTTCGCTTTTCTGATCGAGAACCCCCGCGTTTGAAGTTCGGCTATGAAAGAAGCTGCCGAAGGGTCAATGACGATTTGCTCAACTGGCTTGCCATCTACAAACTCGACTAAATCATCAGCGAACTGGCTATCCGTCTTCTGCTTCGCACTATCCCGTCCAGAGTAGTAATATTCCTTCGTGCAATACCATGTCCCCGAAACACCACGTTCCCAAAATAAAAAAACGGTCGCATTTTGCGTACCGTAGTCAATGGATATATAGCGTTCATTGGTCAATTCCTCCGGGATTTCATCGATCACATGCAGATCTGGATCAAACATATCGTAGATAATCCCCTGCGCAATGGTCCACAGCCCCAAGATGTACCGCTTGTAAAATACGCCGGTATACATGGACCGATATCGAGCCTTTATCTTTTCAGATAAGGACAAATTATCATCCATGGTGAAATGCAGATAAAGCAGATTCTTTTCGTCTTGTCGATCAATCCAATTGACCTTAAACCAGTGAAAGGGTCCGTCCGGGTTGCAGTTAAACCAGAACTTCGACCCATCAACCGAACAACGCCCAGTGGCCTGATTTACAAATGATTCAGGCATTAAGGCGACTTCATCGAAGAAGCAGCCGGCCAGTGTGATCCCTTGGATTAAATCCTGAGATCGTTCATCTTTCCCACCAAAAACATAAAAGTAATTAGTGATGTCTTTTCTGGTGACTGTGACCAGGTTGTCCGCCCGGTTATCATGGACTTTGTAACCCCGGCTCTTTAGCATCAACTTCAACCAGAACAAAACATTCCGCCGGAATGACCCAATGGTTTTCCCGCACATCCCGAAGTTCTGGCCGTTGAAGGTCTCCACTGCCCACATCACAAAGGATAATGACATAGATAAGGTTTTGCCTGACCGGATCGCTCCATCAGCAATAATCCCATCCTTGTCGTGGGCGGGGCTGCCAGCCATCCACCAATTCATAACTTTATATTGCTTTTTTGAAAATGGTTTAAACTTAAACGCCGCTTTTCTAATCGTCGGACTCATCCCACACCTCGCTAATGCCAGCTTTTAACGCTTCGATGAATCCGTCATCTTCGTAGGTTTCCGAGTCGTTGTTTAGCTTGGTCATTTCCAGTTTCATTTTGTCGATACGGGTTTGTTGCTCATTTGTGGCGAGGTCCATATGATCCGACAGCCATTGGAGGGCTTTCATTCGGTCAGCCAGTTTAATGCTGGCGCCATCTTTCCCCTGCTTAACTTCGGCAAGGATTGATCCGTCCACTTCAGACGACTCTCTGAACTCAACAACGTTAATTTCTTTCATGAGCGGGACTTTATTGCCATATCCATCGTCAACCTCAACAGGGCCAAAGGCTCCCATGACTTGAACTTCACGGCGACCGAATGACAAGAAATCAGTTATATCGGCAAATGCAATGTCCCAATACTTCTGGAAGATGTCTTCTTCGCTGATGAACGACCGAACGTAGCGCTCTTTCTTTAGCTTCATGATTTCGTCTTTTATACTATCATTTACTAGCAACCTGGCACCATTTGCGTTAGCCGATTCGTAATCGCACCCATAAGCTTTCTGATAACTCCTTGTTGCATTAAACGACTTGCTGTAGTACAGACAAAAAAGCCGTTGTTCGTTGGTTAAATCTGGGTTCTCAATAACCGATTCAACCTCAGGTGCTGTTGCTTTTTGTTTGACACGTTTCTCATTGTTTTTGTTTGCAACGTTGCGTTTTTTATTTGCAACGTTGCAATCCCAATTGTATCTCTTTTTCCAGCTGCGAATCGTCCCTTCTGGCACATTGAGAGCGGTTGAGATTTCAACCATTTTTTTCCCTTGATCAAATAATTCTTTTGCTTTTTCAATATTTTCGTTCGGTGCTCTGGGCAATCTCACCACCTCTCATTCGTCGTTTTGTATACAGCTTCCTACTTCAACAAATACCACTCACTCTCAAAAATATAACGGTTCCTGGTTGAAATATCCCCATCAGCTTCCTTGACAATGTAATCACCATCGTCAACGAGATAATCGCCCTCGGCTTCTTCTCCTGTTCTCAAGAAAAGCCCTCGACCCTTCATAACAAACCGCTCGCCATCCATAATCGCATCGTACAACCACTCCGGCATTCTCTCGGTTATGTCGCCATTCCATTGATACGCTTCAATCGTTTGTGGTTTTCTCGCATAACTAGCCATGGTTTACCTCCTTGGTTTTCACCTCATAGTCCCAGCCTTTATGTCCGCAAATAAAACAGGGTTCTTGGATCTTCTGTCGTTCATCAACTCGCCTGATCGTCTGCCCTTCATCCTCTTGGATCACATCAGCACACCGGTTGCAGAGCGTCATAACCTCCGTCTTATGGGTCGTCATGCGTACACCATTTGCAGATCAGGCACCCGGTTTGTTCCCCGGGGTCTTTTAAGGTCTGCTTATCTAAACATTCACCATCCCGGCAATATTGGCATTCTTTTTTATCGCATTTGTTATCTGGCATTTGATTCTCCTTTGATTTTTGGGTATAAAAAAGACGCCCTTTCGGACGCCTATATAATCGATATTATTAAATTCCTAATAGTTTTTTCGCTTCCTTTTGAGCTTCTTTAAACTTATTTTTAGTTTCTTTATTTTCATAATCTTCAAGCCTTAATTTGATGATATCTGTAGGATCTATATCGTGTCCAGTAAAATCATTTTTCAATTGTACTACAACATATGCAATTAAATAATACCAAACAAAATTATCTAATGCTTTGGTAGGATCTTCTTTCTTTTTAATTGAAAATTCAAATTGTAACATAACAGCTAGCCTTCTTATGGCTTCGCCTGATCCAAACCTTAAAACATCCGATGTCATTTTAGGAACATCAACACCGGTCAAATCTTCACTCCACACTTTTGAAATATAATCTGTCCAACTAAAAAGCAGAGTTTCAATTTCCTTCCCGCTTATTTGACGAAAGTAGTTATCAATCTGCAGCTCTTTTGAGTTAATATGTTTTATTTGTTCCATATTTTTTTGATGAATTCTATCTGGTAAATCCCCGATAGTTTTTTTGATGAATATCGAAGCCCCAGATATACCTGCCAAAATTAAGCCAGTACATAAATAAATTGTAATATCACTCATTTTAGTTACCCTCTTTCCATAAGAACAACTCTATGATACTACTTTTAAAACAAACTTTCAATACGCAAAGCACCCTTTCGGGCACCTGTTTGATTTAATTTGGCGGAAATTGAAGGAGTCGAACCTTCTTAGGTGTTACCCTGCCTTTGGTTAGCAACCAAGCCCGTTACCGTTCCGGCAAATTTCCATTATTTATCCTTCGTTAAAACTTTTTAGCAATATGCACTCTTCGCTTAAGTCAACTTCTTTAATTGTTAACGGAAGTTGATGGTTATAAAACAAAGGGAAGTGCTTATCTTTTTTATTTTCTTGAGCGATGATTTCCAATACTTTTTCCTCTGTTTTTGCTATTATTACGACTGAATCATGTTCATCCTTATCGTGATTATCTGCTGTTACTAAAAACACTTTCATCCATCAACACCTCGTTAATTTTAATTATGAACGCCGTTTGAGGCTACATGCTATGTCGCATTGCTTTTTAGCGGCGTTCGGTTTAAAGTTTCAGTTAAATGCGGCTTAATTAGTAACCTCCGCATTATAAATTATAAAATGCATTTTACTATATTAACAGCAAGTCTTTAAATAATAATTTGTTCTAATGCCCGATTCAGTAATTCCCGCACCCACTGAGTCGAGCTATAGTGCATCCGATCCATGATTTCTTCCTGGGTTATGCACTCGATATAAGTTAGCTGCAATACCGTCCGCAATTTCGGTGTTTTCACCTGATCCAGATATCCCATAATTTCAGCCCGAACCTTGACAGATTCTTCGATTTCCGCTTTAATTTGCAATTGTAGGGGTTCCCATTTCGCTATCCAGTCGCCAGAATCCAAACCGTCGCCTCCCCGTGGCATGTCTGTAATGATGCTGGTCACTTTGGTGGCCCCTGCAATCAATGTTTCCAGCTCATTTTCCAAGCTGTGGGTCAACTCCATCTGATACTCATATCCCCTGAGTATTTCATCTTTCCGCTTATCCTTCGGTCGACAAACCGCTTTATTTGACATCCGCTTCCCCCTCTGATAAAATGAATTTGCGAGTTATCTACCAGGGGCGAAAGCTCCTTTTTTTATGTCATTTTATCCGGTTTCTGCATTTAAGCCTTTCAACCTTTTCTTCGTATTTGTTCAACAATATTTTTTCGGTATCAACATCTTTTTCGTCCGCATCTGGGCGATTAATATAATGCCGCAGCGCATGTTTTATGATTTGCGCTTCTTTGTACTCTGTCATTTAAAACCTCCTAAAATTCCCATATCCTCCAACGCAAAACATCCTTTTCCGGTAGTTCTGATTATAACCGTATTTCTTCACATTGCTTTTCATCCGGCATTCAGCCTCGTATATTTTCTTTTTCTCTGAAATTTGATCGTTGAAGTATTCGAAAGCTATTTTATTCACAAACTCAATCGTTGGATATAGCGCTTTTGAAACGCTTTCCCATGCTTTGGCAATCGCTTCTCCCGCTTCTTTGAAATTGTTGCCTAATTTTTTAAATGCTTCACTTATTGCCGACGCGTCAACTTCTTCCACGATCCAATCAGACCAACCGACACCCTCAACGTGTACTCGGAACCACAATGTCTTACACATTCACTTCACACCTCAAATAATTCAAAATCGCTTCATCGCATCGGTATTTCGTCTCTGGGCACCCCTTGCAGTACCTCCGGCACATTTCTGACATCAGGTTGTCTATTTCAGATGCAAGCTCCGCATCGGTCATTTGTTTAATTTTCTCAGATTTCGTCATCAGCAGTCCCTTCTTCCATCTTCTCATTTAGGTAATCGGTTATTTCCTCCATGAACCGATAAAACTCACCAGAATCAAGCTCCTTTTCAGCTTCTTCCATCAAATCACCAAATTTTTTTAGCAACCCAATCATTTAAACTTCCTCCCATACTTAAACCACTCTACCAGCCCAAGCCCAGCTAACGCGACTCCGGCAATAACGGTTGTAACTACCGATCCCATGGCGATGATTGTAAATGCTCCTAATGCTAAATCGGTCACCCCTTACCCTCCTCACACTCCTTCGGCTTATAAAACACCAACTCATTCCGCTCCACGCTTTCCAGCTCCAACCGCACATCTAGCGGCTTACATATGTTCCCGATACGTTCCGGGTATTTATAACAATTCATGATTCCTCCTAAAATTTATGAAGCCATAGTTCTCTCGACTTCCACAACATTCGCCAACACCAGTTCTCTAGCGAACACTGGCGGAACTGCATTGCCACACCGCTTAACCTGTTCGGTTTTCGTAATCTGTTTCCCGTCCGAATCATAATCAATTATGTAATCAGGCCGGAACCCATTTGCCGTGAATAACTCCCTGGGATCAAGCATCCGCATGCCAATATCAATGATTTGATAATCAGTCCCACAAACCGTCACCAACCCAAAGCGATCATGGCTTACCACTGTTCCACAAGGCTCTTTGAGATCTTGACCGATCCCCTGCCCGTAGTATTTTATTAAGAATGCCCTTACTTCTCCCAGATGCCCGGGACCAGCGACAATGGTATTTACTGGGTCTCTGGATTCAGTGCCGATCATATGGTTGTTCATCTGGATAATGTGTGAAGTAACCAAAGCATTATGATCAATTGCTGTGACAGTAGAAAGTGGATCGTCAACATCCGTTCCGGCACCCGTATAATTACCGCCATAATGTTTACAAATGAAAGCTTGAATTAATCCATATCTAGGACTCCCATCTATTGTCATGATCGGATCATCAATGGTTTGCCCACGAACTTCGTTTTTCAAAGTCTCTGAATGGTACTGAATAATCGACGGTGCCACTATCCCAAATCCATGTTTTCCTGTGATCGTAGGCAGTGGATCGTCAAGGTTATTGCAATAATGCCATTTTGCACCACTGTAATTAACTTGGATTAAAAAGGGATCTGCATTATTTATTACAAACTTTTCAAGGCCCCTTGCGATCCGCTCCATAGTTTTGTTTGCCAGCGGACGTACTGTTCGCAACCCATGTTTCTCCATAATCTCTTCCTTTGTATCAAAAATTGATGGACACGGTTTGCTAAAATCCAACACATCTGAAACTGGCGTATAAGGTTTTAAAATACCCATCGCCACTTCTTTGCTGTTCCGTGGCCCATGAGTTTTTTCTGGCCATGAGATTGGCAATCCATCGCACCGGGAAACCATAAAGAACCGTTTCCGCTTGGTAGGTGCTCCATAATCCGCTGCAATCAATTCTCTGAACTCCACCTGGTACCCGATAATCTTCAACTGCTCCACAAAACTTTTGAAAGTCTCCCCAGTTTTGTTTTTATCCGGCTGGTTGTCGTCTCCCAGTGGCCCCCAGGTTTTAAATTCCTCAACATTTTCCAAGATAATGACTGTTGGCCGTACCTGCATCGCCCATTTGACAGCTACCCATGCCAGCCCCCGGATGTTTTTATCTTTTGGTTTACCGCCTTTGGCTTTTGAAAAATGCGTACAATCGGGGCTAAACCACGCCAGATCCACCGGCTGTCCTTCGCAGGCTTTTATTGGGTCTACATCCCACACACTTTCGCAATAATGCTTTGTATGCGGATGATTTACCTTATGCATCGCAATTGCCCCGGGATCATGATTGATTGCAATGTCAACCGGGCGACCCATGGCTTGTTCAATACCTTCGGAGGCTCCGCCGCCTCCTGCAAAGTTGTCAATTATTAATCCCATACATCCCTCTCACACCCCATAATTCCTAAAATCAGTTCCGTTTTTCATGTGCATATTGATGCAAGCCGGCCGCTGCCATGATCTCGCAAACTTTTCCACTTCTTTTGAATATTTCGTTTTTTTATCCGTAAAGTCTCGGTATAGCTGTGCAAACGGCATAGCCCCGGCGTGCCAGATCTTTTGAAGCCGTTCCTCGTTTTTACTCAAGTCGCCATCGATTAGGGCATAGCATTTTAATTTTTCTCTGCTGAATCCGGCTTTTGCTAATTTCGTTGCAGCTATTTCCAGATTTTTCAATGAACCATCTGTATCGCATGCCAACCATAATTCATCAATTTTCAACCCTCGCACATTCTCTGTAAAATGGTCGTCGATGAGATCTGCTTCCAATCCACCTTTAAATTGAATTTGCTTTTGAGTTTTCAGCATTTCAAACACCTGATCTTTATGATGCCTCGATGTTTGGAGAAAATTATTGTCCTGAATCATATTTCCCTGACAAATCGGTATTTCTTTTAATTTTCCCTCGATCTTTGGGACGATGCACCATGGGCATTGGTTATTACATCCCCTGCTTGTAAATGTGATATTCGATTTCAGGTAAAGACCTTGTTCGAAATCCAACGCTTCACTTTCAAACGCTGGCCCTCCAAGCTTCACTAGCTTATCCTGCGTGGATCGAAATTGATAAGCCAATTCTTCACAGAAAAATTTATCCCAGGTAAATGAGCAAGAAATATGTATTTCTTCAAATTCCGGAAATAGCCCCCACATCGGTGATTGTTTTATTCCATTGGGATAATAAACGAGCTGATCGATTGGAGTGTAGCTTGTCCTCTTTGGAAAAACCCTTAGAATTTTCATTGCCTCCCCTTCCCGCAAACAAACATGCAAAAGTAAATATTAATGCCACCATAATTCCAACAACCATCGCATTTCAATTTCATCCCAGCCCCATACTTTCCCGCATCGTCCCGCTTCTGGCCAGGCGTTCGGCCGCAGCACGTTGGCCATAACTTCCAAATTCTTCCCGGGCGACACTGTTGTATTCAGCAATCCCGACTTTTGGCTTTGCGACTTTCGCCTTTCTACCAAAACGCTGGGCGTCCGTTTCCCGGGCGATGCTATGCCCGTTGCTCGTTCGAGTCCATTGAACTGTTATTTGATTTTTCAGCAATCTGGCGCATTCATCCGAACATGTTCTGATTTTATTGCTCCGGGGCAAAAACTTTTCCCCGCAGATCTCACAAATTTTATATACATAAAATTGCTCGAATTCTTTCCCAATGGCATCGACAAGCCGCTTAACCGTTCCATTCCCAATACTCCGATTGTGCTTAATAACACTGCTGATTACCGTCGGATCAACCCCAACAATTTTGGCAAATTCAGCACGAGTTACTTGTCGTTTATCGATTTCTTCAACCAATTTTTCCTGCAAAGTCATTTATTCATCCCTCCTGTAAATTTCTATCACGTTTAAAGCCTCTTTAAAGAGTTTTTCCAGCTGACCCATATTCCCGGTCAAAACTCCGTTATTTTTCGTCGTGATGGCCATTGAGTCCTCAAATATGATATATCTCGCAATACCTTCGAACTCCTTTGACTCGATTGGTAGCCCTTCGGCTCTATCATTCTTGTAAAACTTCTTGTTGTGGATCTTTCGCAACCCCTTGATCATTGTCCACCTCCACAATCGTCACCCTTGTCTCTTTGACGCCTTTTTTATATTCAGCCGATAAAACCAGGTCAATGTTTCCGAAACTGTCATCCGAGATCACCCCGAACTGTACCAGTGGGTCAAGAATCATTTTCCCGGAATAATTATCCGGATCCCGGCGTGTTTTTGTTGGAAATATATAGTGGATATGGACTTTTGCTTTTAGCATCGGCCTTTCGGGGATCATTACCATCCCTGATCGCATCAGCATTGCCCACTCTTTTTTATATTTTTGATAATTCCAGCGATTCTCCCGGCCCATGAATTTATTATTGGACGGGGGCGTGTCCGGCACGACAATAGTGATGCTCATCCCGCAATTCCTCCTTCAAATAAAAATCCGTACACATAATCACCTCGGCGTTTATGCTCACTCCATAGCACATACCGCCGTTTTCAGTGTGGTTTTCGCAGTTGTGGCAGTTTCTCATTAATATTTTTTCACTCATTCTTTCACCTTCTTTGGAATAACAATTTGAGTTTTATTTGAATAATATGTTTTTTGAGCTGGAATAGGCTCCCAGTTTTTATATCGCAGGCAAAACAAACAAGGATTATGAAGCGAATCACGCCCTGAATATCTACAATTGAAACACGTGTTTTTCATGAAAGATCACCATCCTCAATGATGCTCAAAGCGATCTGAAGCCCTTTTAATTTACCTCTAGCATAGCCAGAATCCCAAACCTGCTCACCGTCCATAAATTCTTCTTTTTCTTCCATTTCAGCGTAACGGTCGTCAATTTTATCTGCTTTTTCAATTTCTGACTCTAATTTTGATACAACTTCTTCGATATCTATCATCCCTGCACCTCCAACAATTCTGGGTTGTCGTGGATGTTGCCGATGATTTTTGAGTAAGTGAATATGCTAATAAAATCTTCGTGGTCGTCATTCATTTCTTCTAAAACGCCGCTGTTATCAGACCCAAAATTTTCAAGCTCGAATCTACCGTTATTAAAAACTACGCTTGCAGTATTTATGAAATCAAATCCTTCTTTGTATTCATAACCTTCTTCGCCTAAATCTTCAAATTCTAAGATATCCCCCTCAAAAATCCGCTTTCCAGTTGAATCTTTCAGGCCAGTGTACTGTCCGACGGTTTCGGGCAATACAGAGCTCCATTCGTCAACGATATTGATGTAGTCATCGTCTACCTCAACAGCTCCTTTTGTTATGATAATGTCATCATCAAGCAAGCTTCCAAATATCCACGCTCCAACGTCGTAGCACTTCCCGCGGAAAAGTATTTTTCTCATCATTCCAACCCATTCTCTTTCAAAATCCGGTCACACGCTGCCCCAAAGACAGTGGCGATCATCACATATTCTTCCATCGTTAGGCCCAGCGCCATGGTCTTTGTCATTTGCAATAGGTCTCTGGCTTCGGCCACACCGATTGTTTTTGATTTTGACGATATTTTTAGTCCACTGTTCATTTCAAATCCCTCCTAAAAAACTTATTTGATCAACTAATTTGTAATTCATCCAGATGACTTCTGTCTTTGTCGTGGCTGAATTGGTTGTCTGCTCAATTTCTTTTTTACTCCAATCTCTAAGCAATTCATTGTAAATATCGCTATCGTAACCACTGACAATTGCCGGACCACGATGTTTTAATAACGTCTCAATTAATTCAATGTGGGATCCGTCGCCCATCATTTCATGGCGATATATACGAGAATTTCTTACGCTTTTAAGATATGGTGGATCAGCATATATCAAACAATCGCCGTGGTTATACTGTTTAATTAAATCAACAGCCTCCATCTTTTCAATTTGCACCATTTTTAACCGTTTGGCTGCTTCTAATAGCGTCTCCGGTACCCTGCTCCACACAGATGGATTATCGGGTCCAGCAGCTTTTTTTGAGTTTTTCCAACCCACTTTATCTGATTGTTTTGACCCAAACCCTTGAAAACACCTAACGGCAAATCTGCGCGCATTTTCTATTTTGCAATCCGTCAGTTGCAACGGGCCGCCCGCAAATTGCTCTTCGACATTTTGGAATTCTTGTCTTGAATATGGTGTTAAATTTATTTTTCTTGCCAGTTCTTCAGGGTAATCGCGCAGTACTTCAAAGAAATTAACAACATGCCCGTCGATATCGTTGATCGTTTCTCGTTCACTTGGCTTTTTTGAGAAAAATACAGCCCCACTTCCGAAAAACGGCTCAAGATATGTATTATGTTCGCAAAAATTATAAGATATCCACTCTGCAATTCGCCATTTTGCACCAGGGTATTTCAAAACGCATCTCAATAATTTCAAGCCCCTTTCCTCTTCTTTTGCTTCTTGCATGCTCTCGGTTTAAAAATAGTCCCATATGTCGGATTTAAAGCTTTTTCTTTTTCACCCATGTATGCATAAGGACACACGCCTTTTGGTTCGTTATACATGCTGCTGACGTCCAAATCATCGTTGTATTGATAGATGATGCAGTCTAAGTAGTTTTCGATTTTGCAGCCGATGCAATGATCGTTGATCATGACCTCCAAAATATCCCGCAACCGGTCATCTTCCATGTAGATCGCCCGACGGTCAATCAGCTCCTGGGTTTTCGGCTTCATAACGATCAGATTGTCCTTTAGCATCCGTTCGATCTTTTCAAATTCCTTCGGCATCCGCTTTTTAATCAGCGCAATGCCTTTCTGGTGGCGGGTACACGCATGTTTCAGTTCTGTTTTTTCGTCTTTGGTCAGCGAATTGCTGTTGATTAGACTTTCGTACAAGATGTTAATATCGAGCAGGTATGCCAACCGGGTTCGGATCTCGCCGTTAAGGTATGGTTTCATTTTCTAGCCTCACTTTCTGAATTTTTCTTTTGCCCATTCCATTTGATCGTTGCGTTTTTCTTCCCGGTAATTTTTCCCCCTGAACTCGATGGGGGTGCATTTCTCAAGAATCCGGTCGTAGATCCGGGAATATTTAATCTCTTTCGGGTTTTTTAGTTCAGATACGCCCAAGTTTGTTGTGACAATCATCGGCAGATTGTTTTTATACCGGTCATCGATCACTTTATAAACCTGCTCCATAGCGTAGTCTGTATCACGTTCAGCCCCCAGATCATCGATAACCAAGAGCTTGTATCGGCTAAACTCCCGGAAATACTCGGCTTTATCTTTGATCGAAAACACTTCATCCACAATTTTTGCAAAACTGGTCATCATCACCGGAATGCTATTCTCAATCAATTGATTGGCAATACAGGCCGCCGCGAAGGTTTTCCCCCGGCCAACATCACCCCAGAAAAGAAAACCTGATCCGGTTTTGAAAAAGTCATCCATGAAGCAATCGGCATAGATATGTGCTATTTCCATGTTTGGCTGTTGGCCGTCATCCATGGCAAAGGTCCATTTCCTGTAGGCATCATCCTGGATGCCAACGGTTTGCAGCCGGCTGATGTTTTCTTTTTCCTGCTGTACTGAAAATTCATACACCTTGTTGTCCCGGATCGCTTTTTCACACTCGCAGATGCAATAAACCGTTCTGGTGATGTCGGCAAATCTCAACGTCACCTGTTTTGGCGTATTGCACTTATGGCAGTGAATCAGGCCGTCCTTGACATAATCATTCGGATCGACGATATTACATGATTGGCTGATTTCAGCGATATTAATCAAATCTGTCATAATGAGTCACCTGGATCGCATTTGTAATAGTCCGGGTCTCCGTATTGGGGTTGATTGCTTTCTGGTTTACCATTTCTGTATCTTCCGCCTTTGTCCTGTTCTTTTGCCAACCAACCCGTTATAAATCGCAATATACCAGCTTTTGTTTTGCCACGTTTCGGATTTGCTTCAAGCCATCCCCGCATTTTTCGAATCTCTTGCATTACATCAACGGCTGGGTATAACTCGCACCAACCTTTAATTTGGCTTTCGGTAATGGGATGTTCTGTTTTGTCGAGTAAAGGCAATGCAATAACTATCACCTGCTCAGTCTCCGGCTCGGCAGCTGAGGTTTCAGCTCCGGGCAGTATATCTAACCTAACCTTACCTATACTATCCTTACCTAACCTAACCTTACCTATGCTGCCATTTGGCTGACAAGTGACTGACATATGGTTGTCAATTGGTTGACAAGGTGCGGCAATCCCATTTTCATCAGGGTTTTTCAGTGTATAAGCACCATTACTTTTCTCAAATAACGAAGATCGTTCTTCTTTATAAATCGTTTCGTTGATTCTGTCTTTTCGAATGTAGTTATGTATTTTCCAATGTTTGATAACGATGATCCCTGTTTCAAATAAGATCACAAAACTTTTCGCAATCAGCAATTTCATATCGTCATCGCTACAACCGATCATCCTCTGGATCTTCTTGGGGCTATTAATAAAGCCTTCGTCGTCGGCCCTCATTGATAAGTGAAAGTATAAAACTTGCGTACTGACTGGCATATCCAGGAATGCGTCACTGTCAATTATTGTTTTTGCAAACATTCTTCTATCAGCCATTCAAATTTAGAACCCTTACGGGGCCTTGCGACCCCGCCCTTCCGCTGGATTTAGAATACTGGTCTTTCTATATATAAATTTATAAAAAGCGATTAAAATGGGCAGTCGTCGTCATCCGCCATCAGGTGGAAGTCTTCGTCCAGGCCCATAACTGACATAGGTTCGCTGTTGCTTTGATGCTGGGTGTTGGCACTATTGCCACCGTCCTTCTTGCTGCTTAAAAATGTGATCTCATCCGCAACAACCTCCGTCACATACCGGCGCTGGCCGTCCTGGGCATCATAGCTCCTGACTTGCAATCTCCCGGATACTCCGATCTGACTACCCTTTGACAGATATTGCCCCGCAGTTTCTGCCTGTTTTCCCCATACCACAATGGGGACAAAGTCCGATTCCTTCTGACCGTCTTTGTTTTTGAAACGACGGTCGACGGCCAGGGTAAAGGTTGCTACAGCCTTTCCGATTGTTGTGTTTTTAACGTCGAGATCGCGAGTTAGGCGGCCGACGAGGATGGCCTTATTCATATGTTGCCTCCGGTTCTTGTTCAGGCCTCACTTCGTCTTCCAGGTATTCCGAATCAATTTCTATCTTTGCACCGCTCTGCATAAGTTTCAGCAAATAGATCTTTAAATCATCGAGATATCGCAACGAACTGATTGAGCTGTCAATCTCTGTCGATAAGGTCCATGGGTAATCCATAAACTTCGAAATACGAATCTCAAAATTAAGGTTTTCATCTTCCTTGCATTCGAAAACAACATTTGCATACTGAAAACTTGAACTTGACCAGGAAGGTTTTTCGTCGTAGTTTACCGTCATTTCGACATTAACCCACTGATAGGAAGGGCCGTCATCGTATTCAACTTCCAACCCGCTTGTGTCAACTTTCTCTGCAACAAACTTCTTAAATTCTTTGAAGATATCAGACAACTTGACGACTTTAGGAATCTCGTTTTCAGCCATCAGCTCTTTGAAATTACCAAGAATCTTTTTATTGTCGAAAGAAGTCTCTTTAAGAATCTCCGTCAATACACAATCTAATTTAACCAAGTATTCCGAAAAGTCGTAACCTTCCAACTGTTTCACCATAACGTCTTTGATCTTTTTCTCAATGACTTTTGTGATATCGCCGTAGCTTCCTAATAGGTTCTCAAGGGACTTATTTATGCCTTTTTCAAGGTTTTCAGCCACCAATCGTTCAACCATTCCTGATTCCAAGCTTTCGCCAATAACATTTTTTATCGCATTTTCAATATTCATTTCTTTCCTTCTTTCTTTAACATACTTCTACCTCAACCCCAGTCGCTTCCTGCACCCGCCGTTTAAACTCTTCCTCATTCGAATTGCCATCGCTCATATGCAACAGGTAAATCTTTTTTAACCGACTGGTATCATTCGCATTTATAAATTCCAGTAATGTCTCAATGCTCATATGCGACCGTATAACCCGATTTTTATGAGCCTCGGGAATACTTCCGTTATTCACGTTTTCTTTGATGATTTCCGTCGAATAATTGCATTCAGCCATAATGATGGATAACCGATCAAAGGTGTATTTCAAATAATAGGTGTCGGTGAAGAATAACAGTCGTTCTCCGGTTAATATACTTTCGATCAGAAACCCCAGCGGCTCCGCTGCATCGTGCTGAACATCGAACGGCAATATATTGAAAGTGCCAATTCTTTTAGTGGCTCCGATATATAAAGCATTCGCTCGATGCTGCTGGGATAATCCCAGCATTTCCAATGTTCCTTTACTGCTGTAAATCTCCACACCTTTTTTTATCAGATCCTTGGCCGCTTTGGCATGATCCATGTGCTCATGAGTTATCAGGCACCCATCAATTTCGTGTAGCTGAAATTGCAGCGCTTTCTGAATCTCCCGAACAGGTGCTCCGCATTCCAGCATCAGGGAGGTTTGCCCATCGCTGATGCGATAGGCGTTTCCCCGGCTGCTGCTGGCAATAATCAGTATATCCATGACTTATAGGAAACTCGGCTGGCCATAGTCTGCTTCAGCTTCGGCTTGCTCGGCTGCTAAGATCTGTTGTTTTTCTTCTTCGGATGGTTCATTGGTGGCTGGTTCTTTTTTTATTTCTTCCTGTGGTTCGGGATCGGGTGCCGTAAAGTCAAGCGCCTGAACATTGGCATTTTCTTTAATTTCTTGTTTAACAGCTTCCTCTGGATCTAAAATCTGATAATCCACAATGCCGTCAACCACTTCTTCAGTGGAATAAATCCCCATGATCATGTCCGGGCAATTCAACCGGCCAAAGAACGAAGCAGCACGGTAGCGGATCATAACCTCGGGCATATTCGGCCACTTCGACCCATTTTTCCCATACCATCCTTCTTTTTTAGCCATTTCAATAGTTACGGTAGGACCCTTGACTTCATGCCCAGAGTAGTCTTCGGCATATGCATAGCAACTCAGATTATCGCCCTTTCCTTCCATATGGTACTGAAGCTCTGTCTTATACTTCTTGCTACTGTTAATCATTGCGACGATATACTGAGAAGACCATGACGGCCGCCCATTAACGACATATAAGTTTTGCATTACCATGATCGGTCCAGTCCCTAGTCGATTTGCCATTTCAAGTGCAATCAAGCAGTTTCCAACATTGCCCTGATAGTCTTTCGGAACGATTGTGCTATTGGCCAAAGCACCCGCCATTTTCCAAGCCAGTGCAAACTGATCACTCCCTGCGAATACACCAGATGCCATACTTATATCCTTTAACTCTCTGCCTTGTTTCTTTTCTACGCTGTTTTCTGCCATTCTTCTTTACCTCCATTTATTTGTAATTCTTTGTATTTTTCATCAACTACTAATTTAATCACTTGCAACTCAGTTTCTAACAACTGGGTGACGCTTTCGGCGTTGTCCACGATCAGCGGCATCTCCACGCCCCAATGTTTTGACAGAGCATCAATGATTTCAATCCCGGCATTAATCTTGCCTGCGTTATTGGCTGTGCCAAATGGGATCAGTCCCTCGGCACATGGCACCAGAACCTCGCAGCATTCCTTTAAACCGCCGTTGATCTGATCTTCAAATAACTTGAACCGGACATTTTTAAACCGGTTATTGATCGAATCTGTCAACATGGACACCTTGGCCTTGATAAACTGCTCGCACAGGAAAACATTGGCTTCTATCTTTTCATATTCGGCGGCCAAGCTTTCCTCTTGAAGCTTCAGCTCTGCGATCCGTAGCTCTTGTTTTTCGGCTATTTTGTAGTTTAGGAGCTTATCTTTCAGGCTGGATACTTTTGCATTGACATCATCGATTTCGCTGTTTAATTTGGCAATCTGTGGGGCGATATCAGCATTTGGGGTATTGATCTTATTGGTTATTTCTTCAAGTTCAGCTTGTAGAGCTTTGCCCATGGTTGTGTTTGCAAATGGGATCGGATCTTTGACTAATCCAAGGGCTGCTTGATGGGCTTGTTGCAACTCTTTGAGTCCGTCGCCAGCTTTAATAAGATTTGCTTCTTCCAGTTTAAGATCATCGACCAGCTTTTCCAGAATGGCCTTGCTGCAATTTTCAGATCCTTCTTTATTAATTGCATCAAGCTGTTTTGACTTACTGAGATTAAAAGCTGCTTTCGCTTCTTCGATCTTTTCGGGTTGTAATTCCTGTCCGCATGTCGGGCAAACCCTTTCACCGTCCCATTGTTGTACTGCGATAGTCCGATATTTTTCCGATAATTTAACTTGCTGTCCTCGTTTATAAGCGATAGTCGATTCAATTTCGAGCACTTTTTTTCTTTGATTGGTTAAAGCAATTTCAGCATTCCGCACCAATTCAGCACTTTTCATAAGCGCGTCAGCCTGTTCAGACGCTTCTTTATTCTGAAGCTGGGCATATTCCGTCGATTTCTGAATGAGGCGGTTGTTGATCTCTTTTTTCTTTTCGATTAAGGCGTCATCAACTTTGCCGTTTTCAAGATTTAGCTTTTGCTTTTCCAGTTCAGCAATAACCGCTTCATGCTCGGCGATTTCTTTTTCGAAAGTATTCGGGAAAATACCAGCAACGTCAGGCTTGGCCTTGGTCGCTTCATCAATCCGGGAAGGGATGCTTTTGAGCTCCTCATTAATCTTGGTCATGGATGATTTTGAAATCTTCAGATAATCATCAATGGTGATCCGTCCGTTTTCGCTGTTGATGATGCCCATCAGCGGGGCCAGTTCATCACTGGATGCTATGACCTGTTCATCAGTGATATCCCCACATACCGATAGCAGCAGTTCTCGGCGATCAGTCCATTTCATATCTACTGGAAAGTAAAAGGGATTGGTTAATACCTTGGCCATTTCCGGGGTGCAGATCTGCTCAATCCGTTTGGCGTACTCGCCAGCTTTGACCGGGATATCATTTAAGTAATATTCTGTCGTATGGCCTGAGAAGGTACTTTTCGATGACCCTCTTTTCTTTGTCCAGATCTCCATAAACTCTTTTTTAAGCTTCAGCTGCTGGGCGCCATCTGTAAAGATGGCCGTTACACCATGGGTCAGGTTATGGACTTCTTGACCGTTGCCGTTTAAAGTTTTTGGCGAAAAGTTCTTTCCACCATCGAGCGGTTTATCATACAAGAGCCAGGTAATGGCATTGCCGATCGTGGTTTTGCCCGTAGCGTTGTCTCCACGGACTTCGATATCAGAGCCATCCGACGTGATATCCAGCGACTTGATGCCTTGAAAGTTTTCTAAGTTCAATGATAGTAATTTCATTTCTTCCTCCTAATTTCCTACATACAACCGGGCCTTGACCCGCATCAGTGAGCGCATGGCCCGGTTTGGGCTCTTGGGCTGGCAATGGTGGCAAATGAACGTCCCATGGTCAACATTATAGTGAATTTCATAAACCCAACCGCAAGCATTGCATTGTCTTTCAATCATTTCAAACCCTCCTAATTATTAAAGGTCAATAAGACCTGCCCTTTTCGACTGTTTTTGGCGTCTACTTGCTCAACTGGGAAAGCTTCCAGCGAACAATCGTCCCAAAGCGTTACTTCATCGTTTAAATCGCACTCGCATAGTTTTTCAACCAGTTCACACACTCTCATTTTTCCCCTCCAATATATCCAATGCGCTTTGTGGCCACTTTGTTGCGCAATTCCATTCTGTTTGGCCGGACATGATGTAGCAATCAAACACCTCATCGTCGATGCTAATTTCAGGTGTTGCCCACGTTGATGAAAGGTATGTATAATCGTCCATTACCGGTTTTCCGTCATATATCATGCCACCAGTCCATTCCCAATCATCAGCAAGCCCAGCAGATGCTATTTCTGGCTTCATTTCTTTTATTAATCTGGCGGCTTTATCCCAGTCGAAAACCATCATTTCTTTTCCTCTGTTTGCCGCGCCATTTGCAAATGCTAAATCACTTCTCATTTGCTCCTCCTGTCTTATACTCTGGCTCTAACCCATTGGCAGCTCTAAATTTGTCGATTGCCTCCTGAAATTTGTTCGGGTTTCCAATCCGTTCGGCATAATCCCGCTTCTTTCCGACATAATATGTCGGCGAAAATTTCTCTCTACCCTCCATGGTCTACCTCGCAATACGGCGGTGTTGGATCTGGACCACTTTGTCGCTGGTACCTTTTACCGGGGCCTGCAAGCCACTGACTTCTTCCAGATCGGTTATCATTTCATCAATCAGTTTGATAGCCACCCCAATGCTTCCTTTTTGGATAAAATTAAAGAACTTGGTTTTTTCGTTCATCGCCGTGTAGGCTTCCTTTTTGCCAGCCAGTTTACATAATAAATTTTGAGCATCCATGATTTTTCTCCTTAAAAATCCTCCAAATTTTAATAACAACGGCGGGTCGGAGGTAGAACCCGCCCTTGCATTCCACAAGCTGTTGTGGTAGAATTCTTGTAAACCAATTTCATCGATTTTTTCGAAAAGCACCTGTTCCCGCAGGTGTTTTTCTATGCACTTTTTTCGTCGTCGCCATTTTTACTTCCCAAAACCTTTTCGACTGGTGTTGTAAACATGCCGACATTCCAAGGCTTGTTATATGCAGCTAGGATTTTTTCAGGTGTGTCATAGCCCAACGCAATCAGCATTTTGTTTTGAACCTCCACATCAACCCCGAGCGTATAGTCTTTCTCCTTCATAACTTGCCGATCTCCTTTCGTTCATAATCATTCCACTTTTAAAATGCAGTTTTTTTGTTTTATGTTGTTTTTTTACGGGTGTTTTTTCAATCGTGGAAAAGGCTAGACTCAAACTCGACATTGCACTTTCCATCAACTCTTTTAGAAAAAGCCCGGATACTTCCAGTTCATGATCATCAATCCGATTATCCAGGATCACCTTTCGCATTCTGTTTTCCAGCTCATGAACTTCTTCTGTTTCTGATTGAAATTTAATGAATGCGGTGGGTAGATCCAGCAGCTCTACATTTGAAAAGATCGATCTGAAAATCAGGTTCGTCTCATTCAAAAATAGAATTTTCATATAATCGCTCTGATATAGTTCTGCCATTTTTAGGACCGTTTCTTCCGGAGGTAGGTGTTTCCGTACCTCAAGCGAATAAGACTCATAATTTGACAACGTATGGACTGACAAACACAATTCACAAGCAGCCTCTTCCTGGGTATATCCTGCACGTTCTCTGAACGTCTTTAATACCCCTTTGCACTTTTCATTCATGTCATTTTTATCTCCTTTCAGGTTATAATTTTGGTGTAAACCGCTTCCCCTTCTTTGGCAATCATTTCCCCGCTTAACTCCCGGCCAATTCCCCGATTGGTCGCCCCCAACACTTCTTACAGACATTCTCTCCATTCCTCAACCGGCCGCCGTTGCAGTAGGTCGGTCTCCACCAGGCATAGCCGTGGTCATGGCCATAAGTGTTTGGGCAGCTGAACCGCATCAGCAGCTCTTTGTCTGCGACCACGGTATGCTCTGTGAGGAATTCGATGATGGTTTGACTACTCAAGTTTTTCAAGTTCATCTCCAATCAATCCTCTGATAACTCCTTCAGGATCATTTGCGACTTTTGTAAATTCAAGACCGTAATAATGTGCAACATCAAGAAGGAGTTGCATCTCTTCAAAGACTTCGCGAAATACGTTTATCGGCTCGTTTCTTTTAATTGCATCAAGTTCTTGAATGGTCTCATCTGGGAAAACAACTTTAATGGACCCATCCGGGAAAAGATAATTGCCCGACATCACAAAAAGCACCTTAGACCCTCTGACCCAAGCATCATTTAAGACCCCCGCAAAAATGCGTCCTGTAAAGATTCTTTTGATTTGTATCAGTTCGATTATTCTTTGTTTGCGGTCTTCGCTCATGGTTCTCCTTTCTACTCCGCCGCAATGTCAGCGCTCGGCTTAAATCGATTCATAAAATACAATTGGCCTTTTCCTGTTATTTTCGCAGTTTTTTCAACCTTTATTCTCCCATCAGAATGGGTAATGACAGTCTCCTTAATCTCAAACAGCCCCATTTCAATGCTTTTCTGAGTTGGTAGATTGTAGTCCGAACCTTTCCTCTTAATTAAAAACCCTTGTTCACGGAGCAAAGCGTAAAATCTGTTTTGGCCGGTATTGAAACCGTTCTGTTTCAACAGCTTCGCCATTTCCCCGACAAGGATCGAATCTTCGCTTGCCGTGACAGATTCTGCAAATATTACTTTGGGCCGATCCTCAAACATTTTTGCTTCTAATTTCATTACCAGCGCCTGCTCTTCTTTAAGTCTGGTCGCCAGATTGATGATTGTGTCCGGGTTGAGAAGCACTTCCTCAATTTTTGCAGGCGTCATGTAGGCACCGTGTTTTCGGATGGTTGGGAGGACTTCGTCCACTACCCAGTCCTGGAATTTCTCAGCATCTGGTTTGTGTGATTTGAAAATTAGTTTATAGACGCCGCTTTCAGTGAGGAAGTTCTCGCCGGCGTTGTTTAGTTTTCGGATGTCGGCTTTACCGACATCTAAATTTGTCAGCTTCATTACCTGTTTTTCATTCATTTTTGCAATATTATCCCGGACATTTTTAATATCAAGGCACTCCGCTACATGGTATGGGTTAAACAAAACCTGCCCTTTGAATTCAAATACTTCCACCTGTCGTCCTTCGAAAATCATTAAGTTGTTCATGTTGTTTCCTTTCCGCTATTAATCACATCAACAAAAGCGAATTCATCTGAACCGCGTTCTCTATACAAAACTTGAGGATGCATCATTTTGTAATATTTGTTGTAAATCGGGATCAGCTCATTAAGCATTTCAACCGAGATGCGCTTTTGGTATCTGTCCATGCTGTCAACTTTTGGCAATAGGCATTTACCAGTAGTTCGTATATATGGTCTGCTGTAATATGTAGGCCCCGCGTCGTCCATATAAAATTTCCGGTTTTCGCGATGAATTATCTTTGCCAAGTTTAAAAAGATCGTCCAAACGTCTCCACCAAGTGTTGAATACTCAAAAATCGGGCGGTCATCAGCTGAATTGCGAACATGGTCTATTGGCAGCTCTGCGACCATGTATTTTATGTTTTTAGTACAATAGTCGCGATCTTCAATTTTATTAATCTTATTTTCCAATTCGACTAATTTATTTTTCATTTTCAGGTATTCATCTTTGCTGATCTCCATATAGTCATCTTGTTTTGCATATATCAGTTGTTCCAAGTAAATCACTCCTTTCTAGCTCGCTTTCGGGCTTTGCTTCTTTACGTAGCATTTGTTTGCAAAAAAAACTTCATTGTCAAAAACTTCTTCCACTTTTTTACCCAACGCTTCCGAAATATCTTCTGCTATTGGTAATGATGGGTTTCTTTCACCATTTTCAATCAGCCCATAGTAGCTTCGGTTTATATTTGCAAACTCAGACATTTGTTTTTGGGTAAGCTTCGCTTCCTTCCGTAGTTCGTATAGCTTTTCTCGTTTCATTTCACACCTCCTTGCTACATAATGTAACATTATTATACTGCTACATTATGTAGCAGTCAAGTGTTGTTTTAAATATTTTACTACATTTTGAAACATCGTTTGAAAAGCTACATTTTGTAGAGTATAATCATGAAAGAGGTGCTATTATGATTGGTGAACGTTTGAAAAATTTAAGAAAAAATATGGGTTATACCCAAGATGATCTTGCTGAAAAGTTATCAATATCAAGGTCTTCTCTTTCGTTATATGAAATAGACAAAAGAGATCCAGACAGTGAAACATTTAATAAGATTGCTGATTTTTTTCATGTTTCGCTTGATTATTTGAACGGCCGTACTGACGACCCAACCCCAGTCCGTGATATCAATCAGGATCTTTACGACGAACATGATTATACCGCTGAATTGAAGTCCCTCATTGACGACGAGGAATTCCGAACCGAGTTCCTGGATTTCGAAGACTGGACCGACGAAGAAAAAAGAAATATTCTCTTTGCAATCAGAGCGAACCGCGCATTAAGAGAGAAGAATGAGAAAAATTAACAGGCTTTATTAGAGTCTGTTTTTTATTTTGTCAAATTTTTCAAAAAGTTTGACATATGTCAATAATTTATGGAGGTCGATAGTATTGGATGAAAATTTAGAGTTCTACAAAAAAGAGTGGGTCATGTGGTTGACGCTTTTTTTCTTTGCGCCAGTCGGAATATTTTTGATGTGGAAATACAACCAGAAACTGAAAGAAAACATTAAAATAATATTGTCTGTAGTCTTTGCTGTATTTTTCGTATTAATATGGGTTCCCAGTTGCGCGGGAATAGGAGCTGCCGCTGGAAGCGGGAACGATAACAATATTGAAAAATTCATAGATCATAATAAACTGGCAGCACAAGAAGCCGAAAGTAAAATAAAGGAAATAGGTGATCCAAAATTAATCACCATAGAAAAGGGATCGGTCGTGAATGCTGCAAAAACAACTTATATTGAGTTAACAAGCGAGCAAAAAGGGTACGTTTCGTACGATTCTTTAAAGGTGTTGATTTTGGCAGAAGATGCCATTGCCGACTTGAAAAATAAACCGGTAGAAAATTCTCAGCCGGTCGCCGAAAGTGCAGTGTCTGGGCAATCGACAACGGATGCCACTAAGACATCAACTGCACCTCAAGCGCAAACCGCTACCGAAACGGAGCCGACCGGCACTATTGTTTATATTACTGAAAGCGGCAAAAAATATCATCTGGATGGATGTTCTTCATTAAGCAAAAGCAAGATCCAAATCGATCTAGATAAAGCGAAGTCACAAGGATATACCCCGTGTTCAAACTGCGATCCGCCCCAATAAAGGAGCGTGTTGTATAAATTTATAATTAAATCTACAGGAGGAAAACATGAGTTTTGAGGAGAAGTTGAGAGAGTTTATTGAGCGAGTAAAAAAGACGAAGGACAGCATAGCAACGGAGGAAGCCACCAAGACTTCTATAGTGATGCCTTTCTTCCAAATTCTCGGTTATGATGTATTCAATCCGACGGAATTTATACCAGAATACACAGCTGACGTCGGCATAAAAAAAGGCGAAAAAGTGGACTATGCTATCCTGCTAAATGGAGAGCTCACCTTGCTCATTGAAGCTAAATCGATCAATGAACAGCTAGAAAAACACGATTCCCAATTATTCCGCTACTTTGGGACAACAGCGGCAAAGTTTGCCATATTAACGAACGGACTGGTTTATCGCTTTTACAGCGACCTGGATGAGCAAAATAAAATGGACAGTTCCCCGTTCTTTGAAATTAACTTACTTGATATTAGTGATAGTGAAATAATTGAGCTTAAAAAATTCTGCAAAGACAACTTTGATCTCAGTATGATCTTAGACACCGCTTCTGAACTCAAGTACCTGGGTTTGATTAAGAAGGTTTTGAAAGATGAGTTTGCAAACCCATCTGATGATTTCATTCGCTTCATTTTATCCCAGGGTGTATACGACGGAATGAAGACTCAAAACACTGTTGAAAAGTACCGGCCCACTGTGAAGAAATCAATTTCCCAGTATATCAACGAGCTGGTCAATGACAAAATCCAGAACGCATTAAAAAGCGACGAATCATTTGAACCAAAGACCGTTCAACAGTTCGAGGAAGTTGATGAGTCAAGTCAGATCTCAAGTGTTTCAAACATCATTACTACCGACGAAGAAATCGAGTGTTTTTTCATTATAAAATCTATTTTACACAATGCTGTTGATTTAAACCGGATCGGTTACAAAGACACGGCCAGTTATTTTTCAGTCATTATTGATGGGAAAGTGACTAAATGGATATGCCGCATATTCTTAAAAGAGAACACAAAATATATCATTATTCCAAATTGCGATTCAAATGAAAAAATCATGATTGAAAACTTGGATGATATCTATACCTACTCTGACCAACTGGTCGCACGACTAAACAACCTGGTCAGTTGATCAAATCGCCGTAAATTTTATGTATTCGATATTTTACGTGCGCCATACTTTCGATGCGCTTTAATAAATCATGAAGATCTTCTCTAATTTTAGCACGATCTATCGATTTACAGATATCGGGGAACCGGTATATACTTTAAGTAAATACTATTAGGAGGAATAAATGAAAAGAAATTTATCACTTATTTTGATGTCGATCTTGATTGCGGCTCTTATGCTGGCTGGGTGTAGTAGCGCCAGCGGTAGTGGGTCTGCCGCAGCCGAATCACAACCGAAAGTTGATGTCACTAAAATGTCAGCCGAGGAAATTGTCAAAACATTCCAGGATGCTGGATACCCGATCGAGAATGTCCAAATTTTAACAGCCGAAACCGATAAGGGCGAATTGTTAGGTCGACCAAATCAATACACAAGCAAAGTGATATTTGAAGACTCTCGGTCAAATAGCCCAGCAGCCGGATCTGCAACCGAAGGAACGGCTGGAGGATCGATTGAAGTATTCAATAATGCCGAAGATGCTCAGGCCAGGTATGACTATATTCAACCAATAACTGAAAATGCGATGTTTTCACAATATTTATACCTGTATGAGAATGTATTCCTGAGAATTGATGGCGCATTAACACCAGATCAAGCGGCCCAATACGAGGCGGCATTTATATCATTACAAAATGGCGAATTACCTGAGCAGTTTTCAGAAAATAGTAAGTAATTTTTAACATTTGCTAAACAAAACTAATTTTTACCCGGGGAGACCCCTCTCCCCATCTTCTTTCATATATTTTCCAGCAATAATTTACTCTTATTCGTCTCCAAATCTTACCGCTTATCTGCTACAATAAAAAGAACACGTGTTCTATTTTCATTGCATTGATAAACGGAGGTTCAACATTGTTCAAAATGACACAGAGACATGTTATCAAAACGCTAAACAAATACCCTATCCACTCTCTACCGATACCAATTCACGCAATTGAAGAAATAATAGCCGACAATGGTTATTCACTGTCTTGCTGCGATGGCATTTGCAAACCTTGCATCTACCAATTTGAACTGATTTTGCCAAAATTTAAAACAACCAGCGATTGCCGCTATGCGCTGGCCCATGAGCTCGGGCATATATCGGTCCATGGCAGAGAAAAGTCGACGATTGACACTATCCGCAAGCACGAAGCCATAGCGGATGCTTTTGCGCTCTACTTTACCATGCCCCCATACTTATTTGAGAAAGATATAAAACAAATGAATGAGTGGGATTTAGCTGAAAAATACGGCATGCCGGTGGAGCAGGTCATTAATCGCATGAAGTTGTGCGATCATTACCAATATCAGTAAAAGAAGGTGTTTTTATGTCCAATAAAAAAGCAGCTCTATACATCCGAGTTTCCACGGCAATGCAGGCCGATCGGGACAGTCTGCCCCTGCAGCGAAGCGATCTGGCCAACTATGCTAAGTTAGTTCTGAATATTGATGATTATGAGATTTTTGAAGATGCTGGATTCTCTGCCAAAAACACGGACAGGCCCAAATACCAGGAAATGATGGCCCGGGTCCGAAGCCGTGAGTTTTCTCACATCCTTGTCTGGAAGATTGACCGGATCAGCCGGAATCTGATTGACTTTTGCGAGATGTATGAGGAAATCAAAAAATATGATACCGCCTTTATCTCAAAAAATGAACAGTTTGACACCAGCAGCGCCATGGGCGAAGCCATGTTGAAGATCATCCTGGTATTTGCAGAGCTGGAAAGAAAGCTGACTGGCGAGCGGGTTTTGTCTGTCATGATTGACCGGGCATCCAAAGGCATGTGGAATGGCGCTCGGCCACCGCTGGGATTTGATATGTCGGCGGATCTCGATTATCCCGTTGTTAATGAAGAAGAAGCTGACCTGGTGCGTTTTATTTTCGATTTATACGAAGATTTAAGGTCTTCGGCAAAAGTATCAAGATATCTGCAAGAACACGGATATAAGACCAAGCGTGGCGGAAATTGGGGCTCTAAAGTGGTAACTGACATACTTCACAACCCTTTTTATATCGGAACCTACCGCTATAATTACCGTGAGTCTGCCCGGGGAAAAAAGAAAAACGAAAATGAATGGGTGGAGGTTGAAGATAACCATCCGGCCATCATTGATAAAGATCAGTTTCGCAGAGTCCAAAACATCATTGATTCTAATTTTAAAGGAAATAGCCAGTCGCATCGTAACAACTGGAAAACCCATATCTTTTCAAAAATCGTTTTTTGTGAACACTGCGGCAGAATCTATGTGTCAAATACAGGATTATTGCGAGCAGATGGAATCACGCCGTCACGATACTATTGCACCGGCGTTGCGTCAGGCGGCAAATGCACAGGCACAATCGGCGATGTGACGCTGGTGCCATTTATTTTTAATTACCTGCTCAATTATTGCAACCTGACTGAAAGGATCACTGAAAAGATGCGCTTTAGCACGATTGAAAAAATACTACTGAGCGGTCCTTATTTTATCAATGTAGAATCAATCGAAGCATCCACCATTGAAGCGATTAAAGAATACCTCTGCCATCGGCCGAATATTGAAATTTACCAAAACCCAGAATGTTTTGCAAGAAGAATAACGCCGCCGAAAAACCAGGTACAGGACGAAATAAAAAAATTCGAGACCGCCTTAAATCGGCTTAATGAACTGTATTTATTTTCCGAAGAATCGATGAGCCAAAAAGAGTATATTTTAAAAAAGAAAGAGTTTGAATCAAAATTGGCGGATTTGAAATCTGAAGACAAAAACAGTGTGAATGAACCTGAAATTCAGTCAAGCATTAATCACGAAATGTATCTTAAAAACATCGTTATGCTCAAAGCACTATTTGAATCTAAATTTCCAGTAACTCATGAAGGTCTAATGAAAAACATCGGGACTGAAATGCTATATCAAATCGTACATGATTTAATATTAAAGATCACAGTGAAAAACAACATGGTTCAGTCGATTATCTTTAAAAACGGAATTGTTCACCGATTTAATTACAAGATGAATTCATCAAGTAGAATCATCTCGAATGTCGATTTATTCCTTTACGCCAACCGAGACAAAATTATCAACTATGTCGAGAAGCACGGAACCATCGACCGAAAAACCATTCGTGAAATAACCGGGGCCGGTTCAACAGAGTCAGAAACAGCCATCCGGTCATTACTCCGGAAAAAAGAAATTATTCTGATAAAAGACGGAAAAAATAAGCGATATACCCTTCCAAAGGCACAAAATTAAAAAAAGAGAGGCCCCGACCTCTCAATTTAAAAATTTTCAAAAACCGCTTTAAACGCCAGCGCTATGCCATAAAACAGGCTAAAAGCTATCTGTATTTAGAATTACTTTTGCGCATCCGAAGGTAAAAATACGAAAACTGCGGGACGCATTGTTTAAGATTCGTTGTGCAGGTTTTTTCTTGCTCATGCTATTTTGTTTCTCCTAAGATCTGAATAAATTAGGCAATTGCGAAACTGCCGTGAGCTTTGCGCCCAGTTTCGCACGAAACAATTTTTACACTGTACGGCGGACAGTTCTCTGAACTGTTCGCCTACACGTTACAAAATTGTTTGTGGAAACTGCACCCAAAGCAACCATTGTTCAGTGCTTTTTATTTCTCAATTACCTATCTGAATAAATTAATCGGGACTTGCTTGCCCGGCTACCGATTTAAACACAAAACTCGTCCTGATTGGGGACATAGTGATTATAATCAACCGTAATCACGGCGTGATAGGTCGGGTTTATTTTGTATATTTCATTGGCAATCATCATGCTCAGCTCCTCATCACTCCACGGTGCATCGTAGGGAACCACCACATCAAAAATCAGGTTGGAATGGTTATACCCCCACACCACTCGAAAATCGTGGATGTGAATCTCGGGTGAAAGTCCGGCAATGGTCTGTTCCACCTGTTCTTTCAGCGCCGTCGTTTTTTCATCGTTAGTTATAACCGGATCAAGATGAATAATCAGATGAATGTTCAGATCTTTAAGAAAATCCCGTTCAATCTGATCGATGACACTGTGGCTGATCAAGCAGTCGAGTTCCGCCGGTACCTCACAGTGAACTGAGGCATAGGTTTGGGTTTCCCCATAGCTATGAATCATCAGATCATGAAGACCAATGATGTGTTCGTAACTACGGATTTTTTCATAAATCTGATCGACCAGTTCATTCGACGGCGCTGTGCCCAGAAGCGGGCTGATGGTTTCACGAACCAGATTGATGCCACTGATGATAATGAAAATGGCCACCACCACCCCCATATAACCATCGAGGTCAAAGCCGGTCAAATAGGTAATGATGGTTGCCACCAATACGGCCGAGGTTGCCAGAATATCGTTGCGGCTGTCAATGGCAGTCGCCATCAGCGTCAGCGAGTTGATGGTTTTCCCGATTTTTCGATAAAACAGGCATTGCCACAGCTTAATCAAAATCGCAATGATCAAAACCACCACCGTAATCATGCTAAACTGGGGCAATTCCGGATGGAGAATTTTATCAAACGAACTCTCAATCAGCTGTAACCCTAAAAAAAGAATAATAAAGGAAACCACCAATCCGGAAATATATTCCATCCGCTGATGACCAAAGGGATGGTCGGCATCGGCCGGTTTGCCGGACAGTTTAAAACCCAGCAGGGTCACCAGTGATGAGCCGGAGTCGGACAGATTGTTGACCGCATCGGCGGTGATCGAAATGCTGTTAAAAACCAGTCCGATAGTTATTTTAATGAAAAATAGCAACAGATTTGAAGCAATCCCCATGATACTGGCCAATTTTCCGTAGTTTTCCCGCACCCGGGAATTTCCGGTATTCTCATAATTTTTGATCAGCTTTCTTACTAATATATTTGTCACAACGCTATTCCTTCCCAGATCATTCACTCCAGTTATCCCAAATTCAATTATCCGATACCACTAAATTCCTGGCCACGTTTTTAAAAAACTGGTAAATTTAGCCATTAACTTCATCTGATTATTATAACCCAAAATCTTCAAATCACCAAACAAAGAGAAAAAATCCCGGTAATTCCGGGATTTTGAACAACTTACTTTAAAACATATTTTAAGGATTCAATAATGCTATGTGCGGTTAGGGTACTCTGGCCAAAATGCTCGGCATAATAGTCCC
Organism: Acetobacterium wieringae; assembly: GCF_023700225.1. Taxonomy (NCBI): domain Bacteria; kingdom Bacillati; phylum Bacillota; class Clostridia; order Eubacteriales; family Eubacteriaceae; genus Acetobacterium; species Acetobacterium wieringae. The sequence goes on along the minus strand of NZ_CP097897.1, from coordinate 1,552,823 downwards.
CAGCCTTGCCGTGATAAAAAACGCCAGCCCGGGCAGCTTCAAAAAGATTGACGTTTTGTCCGGCAATTCCGGCAATCATCCCGGCCAGAACATCGCCACTGCCACCCGTGGCCATTCCCGGATTTCCTGTGGAATTAAACCAGATTTCGCCATTGGTTCCAAACACCATCGTCCGATAGCCTTTTAATACCACCACGACCTGATATTCCATGGCAAACTTCTGCCCGTAACCAATCGGATCTTTTAAAATGTCTTCCCGAGGCACGTCAATAAGCTTGGAAAACTCAGCAAAATGAGGGGTAATAACCACCGGAGTTTTTGATTCTTTTAAAGAATCCACCACCACGGCCAGATGATGAATCCCATCGGCATCAATCACCACCGGCAGACTGCCTTCCAGTAAATGCTCCAGAATAAAGCTATAATTCTTGGCCCGGCCAATCCCCGGTCCAATTAAAATTACCTTTTTGCGGTCATGCTTGATGTCGTCCGAGGTAATATTACAGTCATAGGTCTTAATCAAAGCTTCAGCCGGGGCCCGGGCCACCACCGGAATATAAATATCCTGGGGCACATAGCAAGTCACCAGACCGCCACCGCTTTTCAGGGCCCCTTCGATTGAGAGGATTCCAGCCCCGCTCATCCCCTTGGAACCGGCAATCACAACCACTGAGCCGTAATCGTATTTATGGGTATTCTTTTTTCGTTTCTGCGGAAATTTAAGATCACTTTCCTGAGTATAGTATTTTTCATTGGGAATGCTGTTTTCATCAATCCCGATATCAATCAGAATGGTATCACCAGTATAATCAGGTCCATCATTTAACAGACAACCGGTTTTATAATTCTGGATCACAATGGTCTTATCGGCAAAAATCCCATTTCCAATGGTCAAACCAATATCGCCCCTGAGGCCAGACGGAATATCAATGGCAATTTTCTCCCGATCAAAATCATTAACCAGATCAAAGATGCGATTGTAACTGGCCGGAATTTCTTTATCCACCAGGCCAGTACCAAAGATGGCATCAACCACATGGGTAGCCCGTTTCATAATCAGACTCAGATCTTCCAAATCAGCGTCATCCTGCAGGGTGCGGATGGGAATATTTTTATCTTCCAGCCGCTTAAGACTGATCTGACTGTCTTCCGACAATTTTTCCCGATCTGCAGTCAAGAATAAATGGACGGTATAACCATCCTCAATCAATGACCGGCCGATGACCAGTCCATCACCACCGTTGTTGCCTGGTCCGCACAAAATGATAATCTGAGCCTTTTCATCAAGATCTACCTTGATAACTTCGGCGCAAGCATGCCCCGCCCGTTCCATCAATTCAATGCTGGGTGTCCCGGCAGCTACGGCATGGCGATCCATAACCGCCATTTCTTTTGGTGTGACAACTTTCATTTCTTTCCTCTTTTCCCATCCATGAAAAATAATCCTATGTGTATTGTCATTATATCAAATAGACGGTTTTTGTAAACCATCAAACGAATAAAGCCGCCAATTCTGACGGCTTTATGATAATCCTATTTAATTTTATCTTAATGCATCCAGTGCTTTGATGGTTTTAGCATCAATTTTTCCGGTTTCGGTGAGCCCATTAGCTTTTTGGAAAGCCTTCACCGCCGTCTCAGTGGCGTCATCAAAGGTTCCCGTGGCCGACTCGGCGGCCAGATATTTCTGGGCCACTAAAATCTGCTGATAGGTTTGCAGCACTTTTCCGCTGTCGCCTTTTTCAAATTTAACGTCTTCGGCAACCAAAGAGATAATGGTGGAGCGATCCAGCTTCCCGGTTTGCTCCAGACCCTTCATCGCCTGATAGGTTTTAATCGCCGTCTGCACCTCTTCTGTCAGCTCACTGGAGGGTTGACTGATCAGAAAACCCAGTGAATATAAGATCTGTTGATATTCAAGAATCTCTTCATTTTTATCACCCAACGTGTATTCGGTTATAACGATGGTAGTACCATCGTCGGTTTTAATTTCTGTTGTCTTATCTTCGCTCTCCGCTTCACCATTATTGATGGTCAGCATTTCGGGTTCCATCCCGACGGCAATGGAATAAACATCAGAAATCCCCTTTTCGGTCATGGTCAACTGATCCGCAGCCGAATAGACATCCTCAATCACAAAGGATGAAGTCAAAAAAATCAAAAATATGGTCATCACGATATAAAGAAAAACATCTTTAAATCGTTTGAACGGGGTATTTTTATTCATCTTCCTCACCTGTCCAGTTATGCCAAACTGCCTGAACATCTTCATTATCATCAAACATATCGATCATTTTTAACATTTTTTTAATTTCAGTGGCATCGATCAGTTCGACTTCGGTGGATGGGATCATGGCAATTTCAGCCGAAGCCAATTCGTAGCCTTCCTGTTTCAGGGCATCACAAACCTGGCCAAAATCCACCGGCTCGGTGCTGATTTCATAACCTTCTTCAGCAGTTTCAATATCTTCGGCACCGGCATCAAGAGCCAGCATCATCAGTGCCTCTTCATCCAGACCATCAGCTTTTTCGATCATGATCTGGCCTTTTTTAGTAAACAGAAAACCCACACAACCACTGGTACCGAGATTTCCGCCATTTTTATCAAAGGCATGACGAACATCGCCAGCAGTCCGGTTTTTGTTGTCCGTTAGGGTCTCAACAATCACCGCAACGCCACCCGGTCCGTAACCTTCATAGGTAATTTCTTCATAGACACTACCCTGCAATTCACCGGCACCTTTTTTGATCGCCCGGTCAATGTTGTCATTGGGCATATTGGCAGCCTTCGCTTTGGCGATGGCTTCTTTTAATTTTGCATTCATATCCGGATCGCTGCCACCCTCCCGGGATGCCACCGCAATATATTTTGCTAACTTGGTAAAGATTTGACCGCGTTTCGCGTCTGCTTTTCCTTTTTTGTGTTTAATAGTCGACCATTTTGAATGTCCAGACATCGACAACCTCCTCGTTTATATATGTTTTACAATGTGTTATTATAACATACTGTTCTTTTTTAACAAGCATGTTTTTTGATTCTTAAACCTCTGCCTCAATCTTATTGACTTCCGACTCCAGTTCTTTTCGCAGTAAGATCAACTGGATAATGTCCTCCTGAGCAAACAGGTCATCAAATATTTTTTCGTAGTGGGAGGCCTTATCACCATGATTGAGTTTGTATAAATGGCCAATATTATCGAGTATGCTGGTAACCAGACTGGATTTAATACCAAACAGCCGCTGGGCACTTTGGATCTCCTCACGGATCGATGACATTTCCCGATCCACTTCGTTGACGGCATTGGCCGCATTGATTAGCCGCATTTTAATGGCTTCCGGGATGTTTTCTTTATATTTATAGTTTAAGGAATGCTCGATGATCGACCAGAAGTTCATGGCCAAGGTACGAATCTGAATTTCCACGAGGATGGACTGCTTACCGGACACACAAAAAACCGGGTAACGGATAATCAGATGATAGCTTTTATAGCCGCTTGGCTTGGCTTCGTTCAGATAATCCTTAACCTTGACAACATCCATATCGCAGTTTGTCCGTTTGCGAATCAACTCAACGACCTCGTAAATGTCTTCTTCAAACTGGCACATAATACGAATACCGGCAATGTCCTGAATGGTTTCCTCCAGGGCTTCAATATCAACGCCATACTTATTAATTTTTTCCAGAATACTGGCCACGCTCTTAACCCGGCCATAAACCGATTCAATCGGGGAGTATTCACCAATTTTCTCATACTGCTCTTTTAAACTTGTGAATTTTAATACGATCTCATCCACTGCCTGATGATAAGGGATGAGAAATTCTTGCCAATATTTTGTTCCCAAGGACTTTACCTCTTTTTATTTTTCCCAGAGAATTTTCGTCCCTGGTAATTATTTTCCTGCTCCATGCGAGCGTCAAGCTCATCTTTAATTTTCCACCAGCTGGTATTCCAGTTGGTAATAACAGAGTCCTCTTTGGGCACCCGGCCAATTAGCCGCTGTACCACAATTTTGGGGTCAAGATACTCCAAAAATAAAATTCCCCGGGTGATATAGTCATCCTTCGGGAGAAGTGTCAGCTTTCTGTCTTGATACCACTGTTCCAATAGCGTGTCTTTTTCGATGTATAAACTATGACACTTAACAAAATCAGTTTTTTTGCGGGATAAAAGCTTCGCACCGCTGATCACATCAGCTTCGCTATCCCAGGGTAAATCCAGAATCATATGGGTGCAGGTTAACAGACCGGCTGCTTTAATCCGATCGATGGCCTGTTCGTAGTCAGCCAGGGTATGCCCCCGCTTAATGATTTTCAGGGTTTCTTCGTTAGCGCTCTGCAATCCCAACTCAATTGTTACCTCAACGCCCTGTTCGGCTTTAACTGTTTCCAGAAAATAAAGCTGCTCGTCGGTGATACAATCCGGCCGGGTTGAAACCGAAATCTCCACTACATCCGGGCGAAGCGCTGCCAGAATCCATTTCTTAAAGTCTGAAAATTCACAATAGGTGTTTGAAAAGCTCTGAAAATAGGCTATAAACTTTTTTGCGTGATAGCGTTTGCCAATATAGGCAATATTTTTTTCCAGCTGTTCGCTGACGGACAACTGATCCGACAAGGTTTCGTTGCCTCCACCCTTGGCACCGCAATAGACACAGCCACCGCTCCCCCGGGTACCGTCGCGGTTGGGGCAGGTCACCGGGATATTGATCGGAATCTTATATACTTTTTCGCCATAGCGTTCTTTGAGCCAAATCGAATAGATGTTATACCGATAGTCTGTCATGGGTTTATATATTTCCTCAATAAGATTAAACAGACGAACCGTTTTATTGCTAATCAGGTTCGTCTGAAACGTTTATATTAATTTAGTGACACATTCTGGCAGTTCTTCTTTTTCACAGCTTAAGCTGAGAACGAATTTTATATCATGTTTTTCTGTAAGTTGTTGAATTTTTTGAACAATTTTACAAATGTCCTCTGATGACTGATAATTAATCAGCCGTAAGGTATTATCAATAAAAACAATTTTCACATCATAATTCTCAGCAATAACCCCGCTAATGAAGCCAAAAAGCTGATCTGTTCCAACGATGCCAAACTCCTCCAGGTTTGTGAATCTGATTTTAGTATCTACTTTTACTCGATATTTGTCTCTGTCATTAAGAAAAATGATATCCCCTTCGCAGGTCTCCAGCGCAGTGTTTGCCATGTCAATCATTTTTTTTGTTTTGCCGCTTCCTTTTGAACCGTATACAAATTCAATCATTTTAGACACCTCATTTCATATTGATAACTTCATTATAAGGGTAAGTATCAATAATTTCAATCATTTTTAAAGAAATCAGCATAACATTTCAAAATAATATGCTATAATAAAAAAAAATTGAACCTTACGGAGGTCACCGTTTGAATACCTCAGATCACTATGAATCGCTTGTGTCACTTTTTGATAAACAATTACAATTTGCACAAAACCTACAAAAGAAGATTATTCCGTCCCCGGGCTCATTTGTGTCCGATCACTATCATTTTTACAGTTATTTAAAACCCTTTCGCAAAGTCGGTGGGGATTTCTATGATTTTCATTTTATGGATAATGGCAAGATCAGTCTTTTAATCGCTGATGCCACCGGTCACGGTATCGATGCGGCAATGATTACCAGCATGATCAAACTCAGCTATTCCTATACCATGAAAGACAGTCGCATCAACCAGTCTCCCAGCCTGGTGTTAAAGCAGATTGAGTCCGATATCAGCCAGCAAATGGACAACACCTTCTTTACCGCCATCGCTCTGGTCTTGGATCCCAGTGAAGAGGTTTTATATTTTGCCAACGCTGGACATCCCGATGCAGTGCTTTTAAAAGCCAATCACAAGATCGAGCTGCTTAAACCCAACCTGCCGATGCTGGGATTGCAGCAATTTATGAAAACCATGCACTATTTTGATATGCGCATCAATTTTTCCCGAAACGATAAACTGCTGCTCTTTACCGACGGTCTCGTCGATGCCAAAAATCCTGAGCGGGAAGAGTTCTCAATGGACCGGATCATCTCAGTTGTCAAACAGAACCCGGATCTGCCGATCAACCTTCTGGGCAGCCATATCATTGATGCCTGTGCCAAATTCAAACAGGGTCAGCCCCCATCCGATGATATCTGCATTTTAGGGATCGAGGTCGATGACTAGTTTTCTAATGGAAATCTAATCCTTTCTGACTAAACTAATGGTATACGTTATTTGGAGGTTTTCGCCAAAAATCTCATGAAAGGACGGATTACCATGTTAGAACCTAAACGAATATTAATCTTAACCTGCTCCCACGGGTCGGGCCATAAAATGGTAGCCCAAACCCTTAAAGAAAGCTTTGAAGCCCGGGGTCATCTTGTCTCGGTTGAGGATCTGTTCGATAAAACCAATCCCACGCTCAACCGGATGATTGAAAAATCCTATCTGCTTTCCTATTCGATTGGTAGCAGCTTTTACGAACGGGTTTATTACGATGTCGAAGAATATGCCCATAATAAACTGATGTACAACCTCTGGAATTTTACCAGCAAAGCCTTATTAAAAATGGTTGACGCATTTAAACCGGACTGTATTATCAATACTTATGGCTATACCATCTCAGCCATTCTAAAAAAAGATAATTACCCCCATATCAAGCTTTTTACCGTTGTCACTGATTTTTGTATTCCTAAACCCTGGATTCATCAGGAAACCGATCGTTATTATGTCGCCTGCGAAAACGTTGAAGAGACGCTGATCGGCGAGAGCATTCCTCGGGAAAGAATCTTAAAAACCGGGATTCCCATCCGGGACGCTTTCTATGCCAGGGAAAACCGTCAGGCCATTCTAAAAAAATATAATCTCAATCCCCATAAAAAAATCCTGATCATTTTTGCTGGAACCTATGGGGTACTGAAAAACATCAAGGAAATTTGTCAACGGACTGATCGGATGAATAATCTCCAGACCATTGTCATCTGCGGCAAAAATCAACATCTCCAACGGGAACTTGAAATGGAAAACCTGCAAAATACCCGGATCTTCGGTTTTGTTCCGGATATCCATGAATTTTATACTGCTGGTGATCTGATGGTCACCAAACCTGGCGGCATCACCCTGAGTGAGGTGGTAGCCAAAAAAATTCCGGTTATTCTTTATAATCCCACCCCTGGTCAGGAAGGCGAAAATGCCTGTTGGTTTAAACGACAGGGGGCCGCAGTTGTTGCCAATAATTTTAATGAACTGATCCTTGCCATTGATGCACTCAAGGAAAACGAAATTAAACGTTTTTCAATAAAAAACAGTCTGAGCAAAATTTATTATGGTCATGCAGCCAACCTGATCACCCAGGACGTTCTAACTCAGTTAACACTAGCAGATGGCGTTCCATATCTGACAGAATCCATTTAAACTAACGAAAGCTCTTTTTAAGCATATTCGTTTACCATTGGCTTGTTTACTGACAGGTGAATGTGAACTTTAGCTGCTCTGCTGATCAGCATCGTAAAGATAAATCTCTAAAGATAAATGATTGAAAAGAGGAATTAAATGTGAAACCACGAATAATCAGTGATAGCTCATGTGATTTACCTAAAGATTTTCTGGAAAAGGACGGGATTGATTTTTCGCTGGTTCCTTTAAAAATAATCGTTGGCAATCACGAATTTATCGATGATGAAACCCTCAATCCCAAAGAACTGATTGCCGCAATGAAAGCTGAAAAAACAGCGACCTCCTCGTCATGCCCCTCCCCCGAGGATTTTGCGGCTGAACTGCGAAAAAATAAGGAAAGTTATGTGATTACCATGACTTCTGGATTAAGCGGCACCTACAACAGTGCCCGGGTTGCTAAAAATATGGTTCTTGAAGAAGATGATTCCCTAAAAATCAGCCTCTTCGATACCCACGCCACCTCCCCGGTGATGATTTTAATGGTGATGAAACTCCGGGATCTGATCAAAACCGGCGATATGGATTTTGACACCATCAGTGAAAAATTATCCCTTTATCTGGAGACTCTGAATCTACGGTTTTTACTCCAGGATCTTTCTAATCTGGTTAAGAGCGGCCGGATGAATCGAGTGGCTGGCGCAGTCGCTTCAGCACTCTCAATCATGCCCATTTTCAGATCTGATGATAAAGGCGAAATTCAGCTGGTCACTAAGGCCCGGGGCATCAAAAAAGCCCTGTCCAGTCTTGCCAGCATGGTTGAAGAAAAAATCAAGACCCAACCCCAGTTTCCGGTGGTCATTACCCATTGCAATAATCTCAGTCAGGCTGAAATTCTCAAGGATCTGCTGGAAAAACGCTTTGATCTCAAAGAAATTTACATCTTTCCGATGCACGGCTTAACCACCTACTATTCCAACGATAAAGGCCTGCTCATGGCTTTTTAATAAACGCTTAAAATCACATAAATAAAAGGACTTAAGCCAGATTTGGTTTAAGTCCTTTATTTTTAACTAAATTATTAGCATTATTCCGTCAGTCGGTACTCATCCATGGCCTGATTTACCAGCAAATCAGCCCGGTTGTTGTAGGGATTGTCAGCATGGCCTTTAACTTTGTGAAAAATGACCTTATGGCGGTTGACCAACTGATCCAGTTCGATCCAGATTTCCCGGTTTTTTAACGCCCCGGCTTTACCCCGGGTCCAGTTCTTAGCCTTCCAGCTGCCAATCCAGTTCTGCAGATAGGCATTGACAACATAGGCCGAATCGCTGTAAATATGTACCTCACAGGACTCCTTTAATAGTTTCAGGCCTTCAATCACCGCCAACAACTCCATCTGATTGTTGGTGGTGTTTTCATAGGCCTGCTTATACTCTTTGGTCACATTCTTTTCGGGATAAATCAGCACCCCGCCAATGGCGCCCAGATTCTCACCTTCCTTGCCATTACCCCGGCAACCCCCATCGGTATAGAGATGAATCACTTTCATCGTTGCTATTTTACCACGATGTTGAAAATTTTTCCGGGTACGTAAATCTCTTTGACAACCGTTTTCCCCTGGGTATACGCCTGGATATTTTCCTGAGCCAGAGCAATCGCTTTGGCTTCGTCTTTATCGGCAGCCACTGGAATGGTAATCGTTCCCCGCACCTTGCCATTGATCTGAACTGCCATTTCAATGACATCATCGACCGTTTTAGCTTCATCATATTGCGGCCAGACGGCATCATCAAGAGTTCCACCGAAGTCCATAATCTGCCAGATTTCCGAAGTGATATGGGGCGCGACCGGATAGAGCAATTGCAGAAAAGTCTTAAAGGCGTCGCGGGTAATTGAACCTTCCCGGTTGAATTCATTAAGCAGGGTCATCAACGCCGCAATCGCGGTATTGTATTTCATTTCTTCATAATCATCGCTGACTTTTTTAATGGTTTTATGAATGGCTGTTTCCAACACCTGACCATAGCCCGCTTCATCAGTCACAATCTCCTGAAGTTTCCAGACCCGATCAAGAAAGCGGCGACAGCCTTTTGCACCATTATCGGACCAGGGCGCCGCTTTTTCATAATCCCCGATAAACATAATGTAGGTTCTCAGGGTATCGGCCCCAAACTCCTCAATGATAACATTGGGGTTGACCACGTTGCCCTTGGATTTGGACATTTTTTCACCATCGTTGCCAAGAATCAACCCTTGAGCGGTTCGTTTGGTATAGGGCTCCCGCACCGGTACACAGCCAATGTCAAACAAAAACTGATGCCAGAAGCGTGAGTAAAGCAAATGTCTTGTAACGTGTTCCATCCCGCCGTTATACCAGTCCACCGGCATCCAGTATTTCAGTTTTTCCGGGGAGGCAAAGGCTTCATCGTTCTTGTTATCAAAATAACGCAGGAAATACCAACTGGAACCGGCCCACTGGGGCATGGTATCGGTTTCCCGTTCAGCCGGGCCACCACACTCGGGACAAGTGGTTTGATACCATTCGGGGATATTGGCCAGTGGCGACTTACCGGTATCAGTGGGGGTATAACTTTCCACCATCGGCAATTCCAACGGCAGCTGATCTTCAGGCACCGGTACCATTCCGCATTTGGGACAGTGGACAATCGGTATCGGTTCACCCCAATAACGTTGTCGGTTAAAAGCCCAGTCCTTCATTTTATAATTGATGGTGCGTTTACCCAATTTTTCCTTTTCCAGGAAGTCGATGGTTTTCTGGATCGCCTCTTTGACTTCCAAGCCGTTTAAAAAGCCGGAGTTAACCATTTCGCCCGAATCGGTATTGGTATATGCCGCTTCGGTAACATCGCCACCTTTGATAACTTCAATAATTGGCAGCTTAAATTTTCTGGCAAAATCCCAGTCTCTTGTATCATGGCCAGGCACAGCCATGATCGCACCGGTACCGTAGCCCATCATGACATAGTCGGCAATAAAAATCGGGATCTCAGTATTTGTCACCGGATTGATCGCCTGGATGCCCAGGATCCGCACCCCAGTTTTATCCTTAGCCAACTGCACCCGTTCAAATTCAGTTTTGCGTTTAGCCTGTTCCTGATAATCAACCAGCTCATCCATATTGGTAATCGCTTCGAACAGCTCGTTAATCAGTGGATGTTCGGGCGCAATAACCATAAAGGTGGCACCAAACAGGGTGTCTGGCCGGGTGGTAAAGACCCGCAGTGCTTTGTCATAACCGGCGATGGTAAAGTCAACTTCAGCACCCACCGATTTACCAATCCAATTTTCCTGTTCGAGGCGAATCCGTGGCAGATAATCGACGTCATCCAAACCTTTTAGCAATTCTTCGGCATAGTTTCTGATTTTTAAAAACCAGACGTCTTTCTCCAATTGCACCACTTCACTGCCACAGCGATCGCATTTACCGTCACGGAAATCTTCATTGGCCAGTACCACCTTGCAACCATTGCAGAAATTGACATAGGTTCGATCCCGAAAAGCCAGGCCATGTTTAAACAATTGTAAAAAAATCCATTGCGTCCATTTATAATAGCTGGGATCAGTGGTATCAATTTCTTTATCCCAGTCAAAGGCATAGCCAATCCGTTTTAACTGATTGGTAAAGACTGCAATATTCTCATCAGTCACTTCCCGGGGATGACGGCCGGTTTGAATGGCATAGTTTTCAGTCGGTAAGCCAAAGGCATCCCAGCCAATCGGAAAGAGGACGTTAAAGCCTTCCATCCGACGTTTTCGGGCAATCACTTCCAGGGATGTGTAGGCACGTACGTGACCGACGTGAAGCCCGACGCCAGAGGGATAGGGAAATTCAACCAGTCCGTAAAATTTTTCCTTATCTGAGTTTTCTTCCATCCGGAAGGTTTCATTTTCTTCCCAATGCTTCTGCCAGCGCTCTTCTATTCTTTTATGCTCGTATGTTGACATATTTCCTCCATTTACTCGCCTGCCTGTATCTCCCTGCTTAAATCAGAACAACAGTAAGCTTTTGCTTTTATTATTTTTGACGACCTGTTCAATAGCCTATTAAACATCTTTAAAAGATAAAAAATCCTTTATTTTATCCATGCCGCTGCGAAAAAAAATCCGCTCCCCCGAAAAGGGACGAACTTTTTCCGGTCTCCTAATGATCTTCAACCCTCATTATAAATAAGGGCGGAACAGCTGTCAATCATTTGTGCTTTTTTTTCGCTTATGATATACTAAACTCCAGAAAACTGCAAAGGAGCATTTATGTATCCCTTACTTAAAATCAATAAGCAAAAAATAGTTGAAAATACGCAAGCCATTATCCAGCGCACCAATAAATTAGGGGTCGCTGTCACTGCTGTCACTAAATGTACCGGCGGCAACCTGGAAATTGCCCAGGCTTTTCTGGATGGAGGCGCCACCACAATCGGTGATTCCCGGATAAAAAACCTTAAAAATTTGGCCCCACTACCCTGTGAAAAATGGCTGATCCGGGTGCCGATGCCCAGTGAGGTTAATCATGCCGTTGCCTATGCGACACTATCTTTAAACAGCGAAATAACAACCATCCGGCTGTTAAATCAGGCGGCCCAGGCTCAGGGCAAAATCCATGGCATCCTCTACATGCTTGACCTGGGGGATCTGCGTGAAGGTCTATTTATTGGCGACGGAAATCCCGCTAAACCAGAAATTGAAGCCTTGATCGCAGCCGCTTTTGCGAAACTGGATCAGGATATTAAAGAAATTGCTGCTATGAAAAATATCAAACTCCGTGGTATTGCCACCAATGCCACCTGCGTTGGTGCCACCATCCCCACTCCCCAAACCTTTGGGGCTTTTTTTAAGGTTAAAGCCCGGATTGAAGAAAATTATCAGCTTCCCTGCGAGATTGTTTCCGGTGGGAATTCCAGCGCCTATTATCTGGTCGACAATGAAACGCTTCCTGGGGAAATCAACAACCTGCGACTGGGCGATGTGATCCTGTTTGGACGGGAGTCGGCCTATTATCACTGCTATGATTATCTCCATCAGGATGCCTTTATTCTGGATGTTGAGATCCTTGAGTTGCAGGATAAACCCACCTATCCCGTTGGTGAAATCGGGCGCAATGCCTTCGGCGAAATCCCGACCTTTGAGGATAAAGGAATCCGTCGTCGAGCCATCTGCGGTCTGGGTCGCCAGGACACCGATACCGACCATATCTTTCCCCTTTTGCCGGGACTGACCATCGAAGGTTCCAGTTCCGATCATCTGGTGATTGACGTCAGCGATGCCAAAAACACCTATCAGGTCGGCGACATCATCAGCCTGCGCTGCGATTACGTCGGGGCGCTTCACGCTGCCACCTCATCTTACGTTGACAAAATTGTTATCACCCAATAAATATATAGCGAATTAGACAAGGAGAATTATTAATGAAAGACGAAACCACCTACCGCATCCCCTTTGACATTCTGGAAGCATTCATGACCGACGCCTTAAAAGGGATCGGTGTGCCCGAAGAAGACGCCAAGATCTGTGCCGACATCCTGATCACTTCCGATAAACGGGGGATTGATTCCCACGGCATCGGCCGTTTAAAACCGATCTACTACGACCGGATCAAACAGGGCATCCAGAATCCGGTGACCGAATTTGAAGTCGTCAAAGACACCTTTACCACCGCTGTCATTGACGGTCACGATGGCATGGGCCATGTGATTGCCAAAAAAGCCATGCAGATGGCGATTGATAAAGCCAAGGTCTATGGCATGGGTATGACCGTGGTCCGGAATTCCACCCATTATGGTTTTGCCGGTTATTACCCACTGATGGCCATCGAAAACAATATGATCGGGATGACCGGCACCAATGCCCGCCCATCGATTGCACCGACCTTTGGGGTCGAAAACATGTTGGGCACCAACCCCATCACCGTTGGGGTTCCCAGTGATGAGCCCTTCCCTTTTGTGCTGGACTGCGCCACCTCAGTTTCCCAACGAGGTAAAATTGAAGTTTATGACCGCGAAAACAAGGATCTCCCCGATGGCTGGGTTATTGACCGTCAGGGGCGAAGCCGCACCGATACCAAACAGATCCTGATTGATTTAGTCAAAGGTGAGGCTGCCCTGACGCCGCTGGGCGGCATCGGTGAAGACACCGGTGGCTATAAGGGTTATGGTTATGCCACCTTCGTGGAAATCCTTTCGGCAGCTCTGCAAAGTGGCTCCTTCTTAAAAGGCTTGCTCGGCTTCGACGCCAACGGTAAGGCGCAACCCTATCATCTGGGCCATTTCTTTATTGCCATCAATATCGAGAACTTTACCGAACCGGAATCCTTCAAAAAAATCACCGGCGACATTTTAAGAGACCTGCGGGCCTCAGAAAAAATGCCCGGTCAGGAACGAATCTATACCGCCGGTGAAAAGGAGTATGAAGCCTGGCTGGATCGCAAAGACAAAGGTACCCCGGTAAATGAAGCTCTGATTAAAGACATTCTCGATATTAAAGCCGAATTGGGACTTGAACAATACCACTTCCCATTTGAAAAATAACGAAAGCTCTCTTAATAGAAAGCAAAAAGAAACGGATTAAACCCCGTTTCTTTTTACTTTTACACTTATATTTTTAATAGGTTTCGACAAACAATTCAAAATAGGCCTGGGCATGTTTGCAGGCTGGACATTCATCAGGTGCTTCAGCACCTTCATAAATATAACCACAGTTGCCGCATTTCCATTTGACATCACTGAACCGTTTGAAAGTACGGCCTAACTCAATGTTCGCCGCCAGTTTCAGATAACGGGTTTCATGGGCCTTTTCAGCGACACAAACCTGGAGCCAAGTTTCGGCTATTTCGTCAAAGCCTTCCTGTTTGGCGATTTCCGCAAATTTCGGATAAAGTTCATTCCATTCTTCATTTTCACCGGAAGCTGCATGCAATAAATTGTTTTTGGTATCCCCCAGGGCTACCGGAAAAGTAGCACTCACCGGAATTTCAACTGCATTGCCCAATGTGTATTCATTGGTCGCAATGTGTTTGTAGAACAACTCACCATGTTCCTTTTCATTGTTGGCTGTTTCTGTGAAGATCTCACTGATTTGAACATAACCTTCTTTTTTGGCGATGGATGCAAAATACGTATAACGCATTCTTGCCTGAGATTCACCTGCAAAAGATGTCATTAAATTAACTAACGTCTGTGTTCCTTGTAATTTACCCATTTTTTCCTCCCTTATAATGATTATAAACTTACTCTAATTATATACCAGATTTTGCCGAAATGAAACATATTAATTATTCTGATTTATTTATTTTATCAATAAACTGAATCAATGCCTGAGCAGCCTGGAAAGGACCATTCTGTTCATAGCCAGGAATGCCCAACTGGGTCCGGATCATCCCAATTTGCACCCCCGTTTCCTGCATTTTTTTAAATGTTTTCTTGGCAATTCTTTCATGTTCGTCTTTTAACTGCACCGCCCCAAAGGGGTTTGCAAAGTAGGTCGTCGTAATCCCTACTTCTCCAGTGGTACCCTTGGCCATCCGCTTGCCCTCAGAAAAGACTGCATAAGCTTCATCCAAATCATTAAACAGTTCAATCGGTGGAGCAGTATCACTGATTTCTTCATAGTTATTAATGTAAAAGATAAAGTCTACCCGGGTGGATTTCGAAATTTCTTCATAGGACATCTGCGGCACAATAACCCGGGCATTGACAATGTTGGGATTCATGAAGATACTGCGATCCATAGTGCTATAGGCATACCCCGGCTGAAGGTCATCGAGTCGCACAAATGCGCCTATTTCGGTGCCTACGGCCATCAGCTCGCCTTCTTTACTAAAATGAAGGGAGCCCATATCATCGATCAGAATATCAAAATCACACGCCAATTCTTTCGGAAGTTTATTGATAGCTTCCAGAGTTTCTGATTTGCCGGCCCCACTATCGCCAATCAGCATGATGTTGGCCGATTTCCGGCCACCAACCCGGATCTTGGCAAATGCGCCATGAACCGGCATCGCCTTCTTTTCAATCTGAATAACATTATGGAGAGTCAGCATCATTTTTTTCATATAACCAAAGTAGTCTATCTCTGCAGTATCTGGCAAGAGTCCATAATACACATCATCTTCTTTTACGACAAAGCCCAATTTTTCATCATCCTCAAAAAGCGCTCCGTCCAATCCAAAAAATACCACTGCATCTGGTTTTTGTTTGGTAAATTCTTCTGGTGTAGCCATTTCAAACAGATTGAATAAGCCTGCTCCCAGGGCTAAAAATTCTTTTTGAACATAAACAATCGACAATAAACGACCGACCTTAACGGGAATGGCGAACCATTCATCGCAATCCAGGTAGAATTTTTGTAAAATTCGTTTATCCTTCACCGGAAAAATCCCATCACGCTTGCTGGACTGCGTATAAAAAATCACTGGTGGTTCAAAAATTGCCTCCCAGACGTAGGGTACCTTGTACAGTGAATCGTTTTTGCTCTTAACCCCCCGATCAAACTCAAATTTGTCGGTTAGAAAAGCTACCTGAGCACCACTGGGCAACTGCCGATAAATACTGACGCTTTTCCCGGTGACATTGAAGTGGATATTGCGATAAAGATCCAACACCATTTTTTTGAAGGCGTCATTGTTGGATGCCAGGGAATAAGCTTTGGACCGTTTGGTATTTTCATCCGGACTATACACATCGGTTTTAATCATAAAACGTTGAATACTCCGCCAGTAGTTGTAAAATCCTTCCAGAAATCCCAGAAATAGCTGGGAATATTCTTCATAGGTAAATTGAATCTCAAAATATCCGGATTGGATAATCTCATCCAGAGAATTAATATTCAGCAGATAAACAAAATCAATGAAGGCCGTTTCATTAAACTCGCCCTTGCCATTTTTAAAAGGCTCCAGTGTTTGCAATAGATAGGACTTTTTTACAGTCAGTTCATCAATGAATGTCTTGACCAATTTTTTGAACAGGGTAGACTTAATAATCTGGCCAAAATTGGTGAATTTGAGATCACCCTTAATTAATGCAGTCCGTTTCAAATTAATATTTTTTGATTCCATGTTTTCCTCCTAGATATTTACTATCTCCAATAGTTCGATAATACTGCTAACCAGGTGGGTGGCTCCAGCCTGTCGTAGTTCATCTTCACTGCCGCAACCATAAGTAACCCCCACTGAATCAATTCCTACTTCTTTGGCACCAATGATGTCAAAGTGACGATCCCCAACCATCACTACATCGGCTAAATCCTTAATACCATTGTCGTCTAAAAGATTCGTAATGATTTCTTTTTTATTGCTACGGGTTCCATCATTATATGTTCCATAAACCCGATTAATTGAAATATCAAGCTTCAAACGCTCAACGATTTTCCGGGCATTGGTTTCGTTTTTTGTTGTCGCTACGGCCAGGAAACAGCCTTTCTGGCAGAGTGTGGCAATGGTCTCTTTAACACCCTGATAAAGCTCGGCCTGGTACATCTGACCGTTACCTACATATTCTTCCAAGTAAAATTCGTAACCCTTCCTGGCTTCATCCAATGAAAAACCATAAATGTCCTGAAACGTCTTAAGCATCGGCGGACCAATCAATGCATCAACATTTGTTACTTTCGGATCAGGAACATTCATTTTTTTCAGGGCATATTCAAACGAACAACGGATTGTTTCTTTCGAATCGATCAGGGTTCCATCCAGATCGAATAGTATATGTGAATAACTCATCGTTTCTCCTTGTCAACCTTTTATAATTCATCCAGAATTTTTGTTCGTATTAATTATAATATAGAAGCTACCTTCCAACAAGGCAAAATATTACTCTAAACTGGATAAAATCGTCAAAGAAGGATACTATTTAACGACTTTCTCCCCAATCAAAAGTATCCCTTAATTATATTGTGGCCCGTATGGTGACGTGATATAATAATACCTGTAAAATTGTTTAAGGAGGATTATAAAAAATGATTGCTATTCCAATTATTCTCGGTCTTATTGTGATCATCGGTCTATGGCTTATTTTATCACGAAATAGCTTTGTCAGTATTAAAAATCAGGTGGAAGAAGCCTTTTCCACCATGGATGTTTATCTTAAAAAGAGATATGATCTGATTCCCAACCTGGTCGAAACGGTTAAAGGTTATGCCACCCATGAATCAGAAACCTTCACCAAGGTAACGGCAGCCCGAACAGCCGCCATGAATTCAACCAGCATTGATGAAAAAATTGCCAATGAAAATGCGTTATCCGGCTCCTTAAAAAGCCTTTTCGCAGTTGCTGAAGCCTATCCCCAACTGCAGGCAAACAGCAATTTTCTGGATTTACAACAGCAGTTAAAAATGCTGGAAGATGAAATTGCCAACTCACGAAAATACTATAATGCCGTTGTCCGCACCATGAACACCAAGGTTGAATCCTTCCCCAGTAATCTGGTTGCCAGTATCTTTGGATTCAAAAAACAACCCTTCTTTGAAGTCGGGTCTGCTTCCGAACGGGAAAACGTTCAGGTTAAATTTAACTGATTTAGCTCTGAATCATCGGGATATCTATTTTATACAACAAAAATAGACGGCGCTGTTACGGTGCCGTCTATACAAATATTTGGGAGGTAAACCATGTGAAAAAGCAACGCAAACCGATCATTCTTACACTTCTTGGCTTTCTTCTTTTAGGAATTCTTTTTCCCGGAAGCACCTTTGCCCAGGAATATTTTGATATCAACCAGTATGATGTCACCATGAACGTTTTGGAAAACCATGCCTATCAGGTTCAGGAAAACATCACGGTCACCTTTACAGAGCCCCGCCACGGCATCTATCGCTATATTCCTTATAACGGGACGTTTTATCGGGAG
This sequence comes from Acetobacterium wieringae, assembly GCF_023700225.1. NCBI lineage: Bacteria > Bacillati > Bacillota > Clostridia > Eubacteriales > Eubacteriaceae > Acetobacterium > Acetobacterium wieringae. The sequence continues at coordinate 1,534,565 of NZ_CP097897.1, read as the reverse complement.
ATCAACGGACAGCCGGTAGAAACATCCTACAATGCCCGGTTAACTGATGTCACTGTGGACAATTTCAATTATGAGACCTCCACAGAAAATGGCAATGTCGTGATTCAAATTGGGGATGGCGACAAATATGTCAGCGGCACCCAAACGTATCCGATTTCCTACGTCTGGAATCCCGGCGATGACAAAATTGACAGTATGGATGATGTGTACTTTAACATTATTCCCCAGAATTGGGATACCAGCATTGAAAACGCCCATTTCAAAATTATTATGCCAAAACCCTTTGATCCAACTCAGGTAGAATTTATCTCCGGCGGCTACGGCAGCACCATCACCGATGCTGTTGATTTTACCGTCAGCGGAAACACCATTGAGGGCACTTTAAACCGGCCCCTTTCCAATTATCAAGGAGTCACCCTTAAAATCAATCTGCCAAACGGATATTTTGTCGGTGCCTTTACAGGCGATGAGTTTCTCCCCTTTATGTATCTTATTTTTGGCCTGTCCCTGCTTGGCGGTGCCTTGATTTGGCTCTTCACCGGACGGGATAAAAAACCGGTGGAAACCGTAGAATTCTATCCCCCACAGAATTTTACCCCCTCCCAAATCGGTTTTATTGTCGATGGTGCCCTGGATAAACCAGAGGTTATGTCTCTACTAATGTATTGGGCCGATAAGGGTTATATGACCATTGAACAGGTTGACAAGAAAAAATTCATCTTCCATAAGGTTAAAAATCTTCCCGAAAACGCTGAAGATTTTGAGCATACCTTGTTCAATAATCTTTTTGATCAAAAAGACAGTTTTTCAACCGTCAGTGTTCCAGCCAGTTTTTACGACACAATCGTGGCCACCAAAGAACAGATTAAAAGTTATTTTGATCTCCCTGATCATCAAATCTTTACTCCAGCTTCAAAAATCGGTCTGGCGGTCATCAGTATTTTTATGACGCTGCCGCTTTTAGCTTATGTCATTAATGGCGCCTATAAACTTGGCATGCTGACCTCATTTTTTGAAGGTCTGATTTTTATCGGGATTGTCGCCTGTTTTGCCGCTGCTCCTACGATTGTCGGCGCTAATATTATCACCTCTGCCCTACGCAATCGCAAGGGTGTAGCCCGAAAAAAAACAGTGGGACGCCTGATCCTGGGAATTATAATCCTGTTTGTAGCGATGCTCCTGTTACTCGTTGTTAATTTTCTCTTGGAATACAATTCACTTCTGCCAGCACTGTTGGCACTTGGAGCTACCTTCGGCACCGCCTTTTTTCAAATTATTGCTACCCAGCGAACAGAAACGGGTCGGTTATGGTTGGGTCAGGTACTTGGTTTTAAAAACTTTATTGAGAAAGCTGAAAAAGACCGGATTCTGGCCCTGGTCAATGAAAACCCCCAGTATTTTTTCAATATTTTGCCCTACGCCTATGTATTGGGGGTAACCGACAAATGGGCCAAAAATTTTGAGTCAATTGCCATTGAGCAGCCCAACTGGTATTATGGCACCACTTACGGCAACAATTTTACTTCAGTGTTATTCGTATCGAGTTTAATGCGAAGCATGAACACGATCACATCGGATATTATTGTTCCGCCCAACTCTGGATCTGGAGGATTTGGCAGTGGCGGCTTTTCCGGCGGCGGTGGTTTCTCCGGCGGTGGTGGTGGCGGCGGTGGCGGCGGCAGCTGGTAAGGCGCTTTCTTTCACCGAGTATAATCAACAAAATATCATGCTTTAAAAAAACGCCAGAGCATATCACATTGCTCCGGCGTTTTTTGTATTAGACGTTTTTTTGTTCATCCATTTGTTTGATTACGTCACTTGCCAACGCTTCAGTGATCACCAAATGCTTAATATACCCAGTTTTTAAACCACTGATTACTGAAAAAACGTTGGCTTCCTGGGGTACAAATCCAATCACATCGCGTACTCGGGCCAACAGATCAAGCGGAATTTGGATCGCATAGTCCTCATCACTCCGTATCTGTTTCCCCTGGGGATTAAAAAAATATGAAAGCAGGCAGCCCACCGCTTTTTCATCGATCAGTTTTTTTCCAAACCGCATCGCCGACCCATGATCCGGTACGGAAGGATAGCTGCCCAGGGTTATAAACGCCGTCGTAAGTCGTCGCCAATAATCCTCAACTTGTTTAAAATCGTCCGACTCCATCACTTCCAGTTGCTCCTTTGCCGTGGCAGGGATTGCCGGACAATTAAGAAACTCCCCGTGATAGCCGGTTTTATCGGCAAGCTCTTTGACCAGTTCATCCGGATGATATCCCTGTTGCGGTGCCGTTATTGCACCGATTAATGGGCAGATTATTCCAACACTGATTCCTCCACGTTTTTGCTGGGGTAAAGCAGAAATTACTTTGTTGGTATTATAACCCCAACCCAGCCCCAACAGTTTCGCTTTGGGTAAGAATTCCAGTAAAACTTCAGCACCAGTTTGATAAAGATCCTCTGGAAGTGAGACTACGTGACAGCTTTTCAGATTAAAACGGTCACACAACTCATTACCGAGTCCTCTGATTGTACGATAGTAGGATAAGACATCAATTTTTACAATACCTGCTTTTCTGGCCTTATTCAGAAGATAGCTAACCGCAGGTCGGGATATCGCCAATTCGTTGGCAATCTCCGACTGGGTTTTATTTTGCTCATAATACAATTGAGCGACATGGATTAAACGGGACAATTCTTTTTCTTTCAACAAACCACCTCAACCTAACGCTATAAATGCCTGTATAATATATCGCATCCTCTCGATTTTGTCAATTTTACAAACCCCATTTTTCACTGCTGTATGGTTGTGATCAGCGTGCACTAATCCAACGGAATCAGAATTGTGCATTTAAAGCGGTCATCAAGAATTTGATAAACCATATTTCCTTGGTAACTTTTTAAGACTTGTTTAACATTAGAAATCCCGTATCCATAATGATCTGCGTCATTCCGCTTGCTGCTTACAATATTGTTTCCTGACTTTTGAATCGTTTTTTCATCAACCGTGTTTTCGATATCAATCAGTAAGCTCTCCCGCTTATAATACATATTAAACTTAATGATTTTTTCCTGATTCCGTCGGCAATCCCGCATACACCCCTCAATGGCATTATCGAGGAGATTTCCCAAAATGATGGATAAATCAATGCTGTTAATCTTCAGTTTTTCTGGAATGGCAATGTAGTGGACAAAATTAATCTGATGATCGGCGGCAACCTTAATCTTATAATTCAGCAGTGCATCCACCACATGATTTCCTGATCGGTTCAGATCTGCAGAATTTTGGAGCAGTTCGTGAAATTGCCGCAGATAATTTTCAATTTCATCACTGGCATGGTTTTTGATCAAATACTCCAGCGTAATCAGATGATTATTCATATCATGCCACAATCCCCGTACTTCGTGGTTCTTTTCGAGCATTTCTTTGTAGTGCTTCTGTTGCAGTTCCAATTGGGCATTAGCATTTTTATATTGATTGATCTTTTCCGATTCATGCTCGAGAACATTTAAGATCACAAAAATAACGACGTTGATGTAGACCAGGGCCCCTAGAGAAACAATCCCCAGCAGATGCCGGTTATCAGCATGAACATCAATAAAGTAGAGATTCAAACCGATAATGAAACTGATAAACGGAATACTAAAGAGCATCATATTCCGAATGATTAATGAAGCTTTCATTCGATTAATCCTGCCATGTACCGGGTAAAAGCATCGTATACTTTCTGATTTCGTTTGGGACTAATCGGAATCATCGTACCATTTTTCAAAATTGCAGTTTTTGTTTTGATGCTCTTGACATTTTTCAAATGAATAATATAAGATCGGTGGCACAAGACAAACCGCAACGAATCCAATTCTTTTTCCAGTGCTGAAATCGTATAATAGTATTCATATTCGGACTCGAAGGTTGCTACTTTAATTTTTCGACCGAGACTCTCAAAATATAAAATCTCATCACATTTTATAAATACGCGTTCATTATTTATTTCGATTTCATGATAATTATTCTTTGACAACCTGATATCATGCTCAAGTTTCTCCAAAACATGAAACACCTTTTCTTCCGGCAGTGGCTTTAATAAAAAATCACTGGCATTAACCGAATAGCCTTGGATGGCATATTCAATTAATGAGGTTGTAATAATAATCCGCACTGTTGCATTGGTTTTTCTGATTTCATTAGCAACATCTATTCCATCCTCGTTATCCAACCGCATATCAAGAAAAATAATGTCAAATTTTATGCCCGTGCGATTGGCTTCAACAAGTTCATAGCCATGCTTAAATGTGGTCAAACAATACTCTGCTTCAAATGGATACCGTCCAATTAAATCTACCAGAATTTTTTTATGTTGTTCCTCATCTTCGCAAATCGCAATTTTCAACATTCTTTCACCTTTTTCTATCCATAATCTTATCTTAATTAATTAATATATTATATCTTATAACCGTCCGGGTTACAATCTTTTACGTTCATTTAAACCATAGTTTTGATTTTGGTGACATTAGATTTAGTTTTCATGACATCGATATTGTTTTAATCAACAATATTTGCTAATATTTTATCAATCTAATACCGTGCTGATTTTATCCCAGTTCCCGACACTTACACAAGATCAGTTTTGGGGCACCACCATTCAAACTCTAATAAAGGAACCTCTGTCATGAATCTGAAAAAGTTTATTAATAAACCAGAAAATATCACTTCCGAATTACTTGAAGGCCTTGCTCTTGCCAATCCCTTTCTACTTGAGGTAAAACCAAATAACCTTGTTATCAACAAGGGCCTAAAAACCGCTAACCGGGTTACCATCGTCGCCTTGGGAGGATCGGGTAATGAGCCGGCACTGGAGGGATTTGTTGGTGAAGGAATGATTGACATTGCTGTTGTTGGCGATATTTTTGCAGCACCAGGGCATAAGGCAGTCCTCGAGGCGCTTCAACTTGCAGACAAGGGCAAGGGGACTCTTTTAGTTGTGTTAAATCATGCCGCCGACATGCTGGTTGGCACCCGTACCATGGAAGAGGCAAACAGAATCGGTATGAAGGTATCAATGGTTGTAACCCGAGAAGACGTGGCCTATGCACCACGTTGTGATGCCGACAGACGCCGGGGGCTGGTGGGCTGTGTCCCACTTTATAAAATTGTTGGTGCTGCTGCTGCTCTGGGAAAATCACTCCATGAGATTACCGCTATTGCTCAGGATTTTGCCGATAACATGGCAACCATTGCGGTAGCCAATAAAACTGCGACCCATCCCCAAAATGGTTCAGCTTTTGCCATCCTCGGTACCGATGAAATGGAAATTGGGATGGGCCAGCATGGCGAAGGCGGCGGTGGTCGACACAAAATGAAAACTGCCGATGAAACAGCCATCCTGATGACAGATTTACTGATTGACGATTTAAGCCTATGTGCTGGTGAAGAGATCATGGTTATTGTCAATGGAACCGGAGCCACCACCGTTATGGAAATGTTGATTATTTTCAGATGTGTGCACAAATATCTGAGCTCCAAGGGCATCCGGATTGTGGCCAATTGGGTTGAAGAAGTTCTGACGGTTCAGGAACAAGCAGGCTTTCAGTTATTTTTTGCTCGCATGAATGAACAGTACCTCGAATATTGGAACGCCCCGGCACGCACGCCCTATTTGGTGCGATAGCCGATATGTATTCTACTAGAAGTACCCACAGCGAACTTTGCGATTGTTAATCGTTCACAGAAAATAATTTCATTTTTGTCTCCCACTTTTTTATCAATCGGTGTCTTAATCAAAATTAGCCCCTGCAAATTATCTGAATTTGCAGGAGCTATGATTTCATAATACTCTATTTTTTTTGGAACAAACATCAAATCATTATGTTCCGATCAGTAAGACTAACCATAAACCTTCTGTCATGATGCTATTTTGATTACCCCTAGTAGTTCCAGTTCATTGAACGCTTAATGGCTTCCTGCCATCCATCATATGCTTTGTTGCGTTTCTCAGCAACGATTTCCGGGGTAAAGCTTGCTTCAATCGTCAGGGCTGCATCAAAATCTGCTTCTTTCCATAACCCAACATAAAGTCCTGCCATTTCTGCCGCACCTAAACTGGTTGCCTCTACCGAGAATGGACGGTCTACCTGAACATCCATCATATCCGCCATCATTTGCGCCAATAGGTTGTTTTTTGAGGCTCCGCCGTCAATCCGTATCGCTTTCATCTTTATGCCCGCTTCATTAGCCACAACATCCATAATATCTTTTAGTCTAAAGGCGATCCCTTCCAGGGTGGCACGGATCAGATGGGCTTTCTTCGTTCCCCGGGTGATGCCAAATATCGTTCCCCGGGCAAAAGGATCATGATAAGGAGCGCTCAATCCTGCCAGGGCTGGAACAAAGTACACCCCATTGGTATCTTCTACGGATCGGGCCAGGGCTTCAGTATCACTGGACTCGGCAATCACTTCCAAGCCATCTCTCAACCATTGAACGGCAGAACCAGTCACCGATTCATATCCTTCCAGGGCATACGTCATCACATTTCCAAGTTTCCAGGCAATAACCGTATTCAGTCCCTGATCAGAAATGACGCATTCGGTACCAACGTTGATATCCAAAAATGAGCCCGTACCATTGGTGATTTTTCCGGTGCCTGCCGTTCGGCATCCCTGGGCAAATAAGGCCGCATGTTGGTCAGCAATCACACCGGTAATCGGAATTTCTGCACCCAGAATATCTTTCTGCACGACTCCATAATCTCCGGAGTCCGTAATGATTTCTGGAAATATTTTTGTATCAATGCCAAGAAAAGCAAGGAATTCCTCATACCATTTCCCGGTTCTTAAATCAAGGCTGCCCATAACCGAGGCATTGGAATAACTGACGGCATGTTTTTTTCCACCGGTTAATTTCCAGATCAGCCAGGTATCGATGGTACCAAAGAGGGCTTCGCCAGTCGCAATTTTTTCTTTGATCAGAGGCACATTATTAATGTACCAATTCAGCATCATCGAAGAATAAACCGGTCCCAATGTCCAACCGGTGGTCTTTCTTGCTTTTTCGCCCCATTCGCCAGCATTTAATTCCTGACAGAAGGCGGCGGTTCGGGTATCCTGCCAAACGATGGCATTGTATAAGGGTTCACCGGTTAGCTTATCCCATACCAAACATGTTGCCCGCTGATTGGTAATCCCGATGCAGGCAATTTCTTCCGGTGAAATCATGGCCTCGCCAATCGCCTTTTGACACATAGCCACGCTTTTTTCGTAAATTTCCACGGCGTCATGCTCGACCTTGTCTTCACTGGGGGTGTACTGGGTGAATTCTTCATAACTCTGAGCTACAATTTGCAGTTTTTGATTGAAAATCAAAGCTCGCGTACCGGTGGTTCCTTCATCAATGACGAGTACATACTTTTCCATTTCTTACTCCTTTAAAATTTAATTTATGTAATTCCTAACATGATTTACTAAAATGTCTGTGTGTATTCATTGGTCCTAATCACAAACAAACGTTTACATCTTCGTTTCGATAAGTCAATCCCTGACGTTGTCTTAGAATGAAAAATAATGTTTGTTTTGATTGCAAAATAGGGAATGCAAACAAATAAATTGGAGGGCATGGGCTAACTGAATTAACACTTTGATTTTTAGCATCCAATCTATTCCAAGGCAACTTCAGAGATTGACATGATTCATTTCGTTAAAACGTACGTCCGTCAGACTTTCTTTTTATTTGAATCAATAATCCCGGCGCGAAACGCTTTGCTATACTTACGGCAATTTCGGTCTTGCCCAAGTAGTGCATAGGTTGCAAAAATCGTTCCCATCATATCTCTGTTGGTGGGATTCATCACTGCCGAATCCATCCCAGCTTGAATGGCCAGTGCCATAAAGGTTCGATTAACCTGAGCCCGCCCTGGTAATCCAAAGGAAATATTACTCAAACCCGAGGTAATGTGAATATCCGGGTACAGTTCTCTGATTGCACTGATTTCCTCAACAAAATTTAAGAATGATCCGTTCTCTGTTGCCAGCGCCAATAAGCAGGGATCAAGATGAATCCGATCGGGTGTAATGCCGTATTTTGCCGCTTTTTCAACCATGATTTCGGTGATCTTCACCTTCGTTTCAGCATCTTTAGGAATCCCATAGTCATCGCAGGTTAAACCGACGATTTCCCATGCGGTTCCTGCCAGCAACGGCAACAACACGTCACATTTATCTCCCTCCCCCGAAATTGAATTCAGCAATCCTGGTTGTTTCGCATATTTAAAAACAGCTTCAATAACCCGGGGGTTGGGGCTGTCAATGCACAGTGGTGTCTCAGTGGCCTCCTGAACAACATCCATGAGCCATTTCAGGGCTTCGATCTCCAGTTCCGGTGTGGTACTGGCACAAACATCAAGATAATCTGCACCCGCCTCTGCCTGCGTGATCGCCAGGTTTGCGATAAAAGCGGAATCTCTTTTTTCAATAGCGTCTTTGACCAACGGAATGGTTCCGTTAATTTTTTCTCCGATAATTATCATGTCTTCTCCTGTGTACTGGTTGTTGCATTTTTACTTTACAAAAGTGATTTATGCAACAACCACAATTGGTTTTCTTTATTCTGATTTAGCTAGTTGTTATTTTAGGCACAGTTCAACAGCCAGAGCAGCTGCACCACCAGCATCCTTCGCAAAGGCATCACATCCCATTCGATCACAGAAATCCTGTGTGATGGGTGCGCCACCAATCATAATTTTGACATTGTCGCGAATGCCCGCATCGACAAACGCTTTAACAACCTTTGGAGTTTCTGGCATGGTAGTGGTGAGCAAGATCGAACAGGCGACAATGTCAGCGTGATGCTCAATGGCCGCTTCAACAAATTTTTCGGCTGGCACATCAATGCCGATGTCAATTACTTTTAAGCCCCTACCTTCGAGCATCATCCCCACCAGGTTTTTCCCGATATCATGCATATCTCCCTGAACACTGCCCAGAATAACAGTTCCCAGCGACTTCGAGTCCTGATCGGTTAATAAAGGTTTTAATACTTTCGATCCTTCCATCATCGCATGACATGAACACAATACTTCCGGGATATAAAGTTCATCACGACTGAATTCTTCGCCAACAATCGCCATCCCCGCCATCATCGCATCAAGAACTTCCTGAGCATCGCAACCGGCATCAATGGCTTCCTGAACTAAACCCAGCATGGCCCGTTCGTCGCCGTCATAAAGCGTCTCTGCAATTTTTTTTAAAATCTCCAATTTTTTCACCTGTCCTTTTTTATACGTTTTATTCTAAATTGATGGGGTAATTTCCGAATTTATGAACACATTTTACCATGTGAACCAGATTTTCTGCACTGACATCACCCTGTACATTGTGCGCCGGGGATAATAAAAATCCACCGCCAGGTGCTAAAGCTTTAATCGCATCACGAACCTCATGGGTAATCTCTTCTTTTGTACCAAAAGGCAAAATCTTTTGAATATCAATATTGCCATGAAAAACAATGTCGTTCCCAAATTCCTTTTTCAATTCATAACGATTCATATTAGCTGCTGCTGGTTGAACCGGGTCAAGCACATCCACACCGCAATCAATCAAATCTGCGATAAATGGTTTGATAGCTCCACAGGAATGCAGCATAATCTTGGCTTGCGGATTGTATTGATGCAAGGTCTTTTTGGCATGTTCAAAATGTTCTTTTAAATGGGGTTTTACAACTTTTTTAAATGTTTTTGGCGACATCAGTGGACGATCCTGCATCCCCAGATCTTCTCCGCTGAGTCTTAAAATGTCAACGTATTCACCGACCTCAGCCATAATAACTTCATTGGTGCGTTTTTGAATCTGACAGATTTTATCCATTAGAGCATGGGCGAATTCCTGATTATTGACGATATCCCGATACCAAAGCTCGTGGCCCCGCATATAGGTTGCAAGTTCAAAGACCGCTCCGGCAAATTTTGCCAGAATTGCGAGATCCGTCGTTTCCCGAACCTCGTTCATTTCTTCCTTTAGTCCGGCGTAACGTTTAGGATCTTCCGGATCCGGCCAGACATAGTTCTCCAAGTCTTCAATAGATGTTGCATGTGCCAATGGTGGATTGACCAGTTCAAAGTAGAAATGTCCGCCATCAATGGCAGTTTTTTTCCAGTAACAACCCCATTCATCAGTAAAACTGCCGTCTTCAAAACTCTTGGTATGAACCGAAACACCGGATCGCGGGGAAATGTAATACATATCAATCCCGAGTTTTTTGATCATCTCAATTGGCATCTGAACTTCAGTCCATCGACCCATCCTGGGGTTCTCTGGCAAATATTCCATATCCAATAGCTTTTTCATATCGCGGTACACATCAATCGTCAGTACCATATCAACTGGCACCCGGTCTGGTTCCTGGTGATTGGCTGCTGCCATCACTCTTTCTCTTGAATTCATTATTTCCTCTCTTTCTACACATAATTAATTCGCAGTTTTCTTAGATATTTTCGAGGCCTCGATTTTTTATTTCGTAAAATATTTTACTTTACCGCTTATTTCAACTACAATATAACACGACATCATCTTCTTGTCAATATTTTATGATAGTTTTGTGTTAACATTATAGTAACTTTATGTTAATATGTTTGATTTAATCGAACAAATATGCTTTTTTTAATTAATTCAATGTTTATTTTTTACGAATTTATAGCATCTTATTTGACTGTCGTTTTCCAAAAATCCTTTCATCAAACAAAAAAACGCATCGTCATTTTCGATGCGTCCCAAAGTATTAATACAATACCATAATTGAAACTATTATCTTTATATAATTTCGATGTTATTGCTCTTACAATATTCCCGATAAATCTCCGGAGTTTTATCGTCAAGAATAAAACCGTCAAATACATTTAAATCAACCATTTTTGTCAATGCAACCTTATCAAACTTCGAATAATCTGCCAAAAGATAACATTTACTACTGATTTCATAAATAGTTTGATTGATTTCTACCTCTTCAAACGCCCCATGGGTAATCCCCTTGTCAATCGATACTGCCATGACGCCCATAAAAGCCTTATCAATATTAAATGTTTTTAGGAACTCATTTGCCTCTTTCCCATAAAAGGCACCAGAAAAACTACGTAGCTTTCCTCCCGGCATATAGACTGTTATTCCAGAAATGGCCGAGGCTTTTAAGGCCACATTCAGTGAAAGCGTAATCAAATTGACATCCTGAATATCTTCGATATAGTCAAGAATCAGCTCCACTGTGCTTCCGGCATTAAGTGCAATGGTGTCGCCATTATCAATGATTTTTGCCGCTTTTTGAGCAATTAACCGCTTCTCTTCAATATTCTGGGTCCGTTTTTTATAAATATCCATTTCTGATGTCGTCTGATAGTTTATTTTTTCTTTTCTGAAAGCACCGCCATAAGATAATGTAATCCCATATTCCTCGGCCAGATATTTTAAATCCCGACGGATTGTCGCCTCACCCACACCATACTTCTCCGAAAGACTGGCAACTTTAACCGAACCTTTGTTCATAATTGTATTTAAAATTTCTTTTCTACGATCAATATGCAACATCTCAGTTTCTCCTCATATGTGTTCTTTTTTATATTTATCAAGCTCATGGTTATTCTGATCATCGAGAACACATTTCTCAAAATTTATCTGAAATCAAATTCGAAAATTGATCTCTATACTAAATTGTACCCACAAATCCTCATTATTGCAAGACTAACCTATTAGAATTGACCTTATCAATTGCTTTGATTTTGATCGATCACGTCCTTGGCAGTTTGCTCAGCAATCACCAGATGTTTGATGTAGCCAGTTCGCAAGCAGCTGATGACCGCACTGGTGTTGGACTCCGGCGGAACAATGCCAATAACATGTTTGATCCGAGCCAAAAGCCGTAAGGGAATCTGGATGGCGTAATCATCATCCCCTTCGATCCGCTCGCCCTGCAAATTAAAAAAGTAAGACAGCAGACTCCCGACCGCTTTCTCTTGCGTCAGTTTCTTGCCAAACCGCAGCGCTGTTCCATGATCTGGTACCAGAGGAAAACTGCCCAGGGTAATAATGGCGGTATCGGTTTTTCGCCACCGCTCAAGAATAGTATGATAATTCGTGGTATTCATAAATAATTCCTGATCTTGTTCTGTGGTGGGAAAGGCTGGGCTGATCAGGTATTCCGCCTGAAACCCAGTCTTACGAGACAAATCGGTGGCCAATTCATTGGGGTGATAACCGCGATGCGGAACTGTTGCTGTTCCTATCAGCGGACAGACGATACCCTGGGCGGTTTCGCCAGTCTTTGCCTGGGGCAAAGCCTCGATCACTCTATTGATGTTATAACCCCATCCCAAACCCAACACTCTGGCATTAGCAAGATACTCCATCAAGACCCTTGCTGCCGTTTGGTGAAAATCTTCGCCAGACTCCATTACATGACAGGTTTTCAGATTGAATCGTTGACACAGTGACTGACTCAAGCCCATTTGGGAGTGATCATAGGACATGATATCAATCTTCACGACCCCTGCTTTTCTGGCCTTCGTTAATAAATTACTCACAGACGGTCGGGAAATATTTATAATTCTGGCGATTTCCGCCTGAGTTTTATTCTCTTCGTAGTATAACTTTGAAATTTGGATCAGTCGCAATAACTCTTTCTCTTTCATCTCGTTGCTCCACTTTCTTTACAAATGTCAGATTTCATATTGTTTAATATATAACAATAGATATCATCTGTCAACATATTTCAATTTTGTTTGATTTTTTAAATATTTATCTATTTTTTAGCTAGCATATGTCAATTTTATTTGACTTCCCTACTGACACTTGTTATACTGATGGCGAAGATGTAAACGTTTGTGGAGGTGAACGAATGCCGCTTGAACCCTTGAAAATAAAAAAAATGCTCCTTACTGCCGCCCGGGAAATCACCGATCATGTTGATATCCTCACTGATCTGGACTGTGCTCTGGGCGATGGGGATCATGGCACGACCATGAAAAAGCTGACCCAGGTGATGTTTGACCAGATTGAGCCCTGGAATGAAACCACCAACCTAAAAGATGGCCTAAGATCCCTCACAGATGCCCTGGAAGATGTCAGCGGTGGTTCCGCTGGGCCATTGTTTTCAGCTTTTGTCTATGGCATGGCAGAAGCTGCTGATTCTGATGCGCCAACTACCGATGATTTTATCAAGCAGATTCTACTTGGTGCCTATGACGAGTTCTTCGCAACTTCGAAGGCAGTCGTTGGGGATAAAACGATGATGGATGCCATCGACCCGGCTACTGAAGTGATCCGCAATTCCACTACCGATATGAAAACAACACTGGAAGAAGCTGCCCGGGCAGCCCGAAGCGGTTCTGATAACACCGCCGGAATGCTGGCTAAATATGGACGCGCCCGCTATATCGGCGACCGTTGTTTAGGTCATAAAGATCCCGGCTCAGTCACCTTCGCCTATTTTTATGAGGGACTGGCCACAGGATATTTAGTATAATATTTATTATCTGAAGGGAGAAAAAAATGTACGAAATCATGCACGTCGGGGTTCCCGTTAAGGAACCGGTTTTAGAGGAGTTTTATGCCGAGGGTTTAAAGGTTCACATCTCCGGACCGGATAACAATCCTTTCAAGTTTGAATATCTGCGATTTGAAGAGGGTACTCCGTTTCATCCGGATGTGGTTAATTTTACCCACATCGCCTATAAAGTCCCCAACATCGATGCTTTTATCAAGGATCACCAGGCGACTGTTCTAAATGAACGGATGACGGTTGATGACCATCTGGATATTGCTTTTGTCAAAGTTAACGGTACCGTTCTTGAACTGATGGAAATGAAATAACCATTCTCACTCACCAAATTTTAGTAAATAAGGGGGAAAAACCATGACGATGAAAAAATTTATTAACAATCCGGATAACATTACGGCAGAATTATTAGAGGGCCTGGCCCTGGCAAACCCCAGCATTCTTGAGGTGACTGACTACAATCTGATCATCAACAAAGGACTGGCCACTGCCGATCGGTTTACCATTGTCACCATCGGTGGCGCCGGTCATGAACCAGCTCTGGAAGGCTTTGTCGGCGAAGGGATGATCGATATCTCGGTTGTTGGCGATATTTTTGCGGCCCCCGGTTATAAAGCCGTGGTGGAAGCCTTAAAACTGGCTGACAAGGGCAAAGGCGTGCTGTTGGTGGTCTTAAACCATGCCGGTGATATGCTAGCCGGTGACCGAACCATGAAAGAGGTCGAAAAACTGGGACTAAATGTTATTAAAGTGGTCACCCAGGAAGATATTGCCAATGCCCCCCGCTCTGACGCCGCCAACCGTCGTGGCCTGGTCGGCTGTGTGCCGCTTTATAAAATCTGTGGCGCTGCTGCCGCCCAGGGAAAATCACTAGCCGAGGTAGCCGCCATTGCCCAGGATTTTGCCGACAATATGGCGACCATTGCGGTGGCCTGCAAAACGGCTACCCATCCCCAAAACGGCGCATCCTTTGCGGATCTCGGCGAGGATGAAATGGAAGTTGGGATGGGTCAGCATGGTGAAGGCGGCGGCGGTCGCCAAAAAATGGCCAGCGCTGATGAAACTGCGGTGATCATGGCCGATGCCCTCCTTAACGATCTCGATCTGAAAGCGGGAGAAGAGGTGATGGTGATCGTTAACGGTACCGGCGCCACCACCATCATGGAAATGCTACTGGTCTTCCGACGGGTTCACAAATACCTCAGCGAAAAAGGTATCAAGATTGTGGCCAGCTGGGTTGAAGAGGTTTTAACGGTTCAGGAACAGGCCGGTTTCCAGCTTTTCTTTGCCCGGATGGATCCGGAAAAACTTGCCTTTTGGGAAGCTCCGGCTAAAACGCCTTATTTGAGTCGATAACTATGGCAGATCAGGATTCAATCAAAAAGGCCAAAGATTTTGGTTTTGACCACCCCATGGAAAAACGGAGTTTCCACGTTAAAGGGATGGACGATGTCGACTGGGGGATGAAAACCCGGCTATCAAAAATTTTTGATCCTGTCAGCAGTCATACCGTCATGCTGGCCTTCGATCATGGCTATATCATGGGCCCCACTCAGGGATTGGAGCGAATGGACCTGGCCATCCCCCCTCTACAGGACTATGCGGACGTGCTGATGGCCACCCGGGGAGCCCTGCGTACCTGTATCCGACCGGATCATAACAAAGCCATTGCCCTGCGCTGTTCCGCTGGTAGTTCAGTGCTCAAAGAAGATATGAGTAAAGAAATCATCGGTGTTAATATCGAAGAGGCGATTCGGATGAACGCCACCTGCATGGCGATACAGGCCTTTATCGGATCGGAACATGAATGCCAGAGCATTGAAAACATCATCAGAACTGTCGATGCCGGCAACCGTTATGGCATCCCGACCCTGGGCGTCGTGGCGGTGGGCAAAGAGATGGAACGCACCACCAAATACTTTTCCCTGGCCACCCGGATGCTGGCAGAATTCGGGGTTCAGATTGTCAAAGTCTACTACTGCGATAATTTTGAAGAAGTGACTGCTACCTGTCCGGTTCCGATTGTTATCGCCGGCGGCAAAAAGGTTCCCGAGCAGGAAGCTCTGGAAATAACCTACCAAGCCCTTCAAAAAGGCGCTGCTGGGGTGGATATGGGCCGAAACGTCTTCCAGGCCGACAACCCGGTGGCGATGATTCAGAGCATCCGCAAGGTTGTTCACGAAAAGTTCACTGGCACCGAAGCCTTTGAATTCTATCGTGATCTTTCTTCCCGTTGACAAAAATTTAAAAAAACCGGATTGGACGAGCTCTTCATCCAATCCGGTTTTTCTTTCATTAAATCAGGAATCCAGTTTAAGAACCGCCATAAAGGCTTCCTGCGGTACTTCCACATTACCCACCTGACGCATCCGCTTCTTACCTTCTTTTTGTTTTTCCAGCAGTTTTCGTTTCCGGCTGATATCGCCGCCATAGCACTTGGCCAGAACATCTTTACGCATCGCCCGAATCGTTTCCCGGGCCACCACCTTGGTACCAATGGCCGCCTGTACTGGAATTTCAAACATCTGTCGGGGGATTTCTTCTTTTAATTTTTTGGCAATTCCCCGTCCCCGGTTCGCCGCCTTGTCCCGATGGACAATAAAGGACAGGGCATCCACCAGTTCACCATTCAACAGAATATCCAGTTTAACCAGATCTGAGGGGCGATATTCCTTGATGTCATAGTCAAAAGAAGCATAGCCCCGGGTTCGGGATTTCAGGGCATCAAAGAAATCATAAATGATTTCATTCAGGGGCAGTTCATATTTCAGGATCACCCGGTTTTCTTCAACATAATCCATAGTCAGATAAACACCCCGACGTTCCTGACACAATTCCATAATCGCTCCCAGGTATTCAGAGGGCACCATGATGTCAGCATTGACAATCGGTTCTTCCATGGTTTTAATCTCAACCGGATTGGGCAGGTTGGTGGGATTATCCACCCATAACTCAGTGCCGTCGGTTTTGATGACCTTGTAAATAACACTGGGGGCCGTCGTCACCAGATCCAGATTGAATTCCCGTTCCAGTCGTTCCTGGATAATTTCCATATGCAGCAATCCGAGGAATCCGCAACGAAAGCCAAACCCAAGAGCCATTGAGGTTTCGGCCTCATAAAGCAGTGAGGCATCGTTAAGCTGTAGCTTAGCCAGGGCCTCTTTTAAATCTTCATAACGGGAGCCGTCAGCCGGATAAATTCCACAGAAAACCATGGAGGTTACTTTTTTGTAACCCGGCAAGGGTTCCTTGGCCCGATTATTAGTTTCGGTGATGGTATCCCCTACCCGGGTGTCCCGGACATTTTTAATCCCAGCGTTGACATAACCAACATCACCAGCACAAAGCTCATCCATGGGAAACAGACCTTTTCCAAAGACGCCAACCTCATTAACTTCAAAGCTTTTACCGACAGCCATCATATCAATTTTCATGCCTTTGCGGATTTTCCCCTGAACGACCCGAACCGAGGCAATAACCCCCAGATACTGGTCATAATAGGAGTCAAAAATCAGCGCTTGCAACGGTGCATCGACATCACCATCTGGTGGTGGCACTTTTTTAACGATTGCTTCCAGCACTTCCCGGATGTTAAGACCCGCTTTAGCTGAAATCAATGGAGCATCCTGGGCTTCGATGCCAATTACATGTTCAATCTCGTCCTTAACCCGCTGCGGGTCAGCACTGAGCAGGTCGATCTTATTGATAACCGGGATGACCTCCAGATTATTCTCCATGGCCAGATAAACATTGGCAATGGTTTGGGCTTCAATGCCCTGGGAACCGTCGACAATCAGCAAGGCCCCTTCACAGGCAGCCAGACTACGGGACACCTCGTAGGTGAAATCCACATGACCAGGAGTATCAATCAGGTTTAAAATATACTCTTCACCATCATCAGCAGTATACAGCAAGCGGACAGCCTGCAGCTTGATGGTGATGCCCCGCTCCCGCTCAATATCCATATTATCCAGAAACTGTTCTTCCATATCCCGTTTGCTCATCAGCCCAGTGTCTTCAATCAGCCGATCCGCCAGAGTTGACTTGCCGTGATCAATATGGGCAATAATCGAAAAATTTCGAGTATGTTTTTGTTTGTTTGTCAATTTTTTGTCCTCAACTTTCAATCTATATCAATCGTTAAATTATATTTTAATTCCTGATTTTTATGCCTAGATCAATATTCTATCAAGAAATATTTTTTTTGTCACGTTTTTTCTTGATAAGTCGCTGTAAATGTGTTAGAATTGCTATGTTATAAATAAATGAGGGGGGTGAACCCATGGCTAACATTAAATCGGCTATGAAACGAGCTAAAACAAATGAAATCAGTCGTCTGCGAAATAAGATGGTGAAAACTAATCTTAAGACAACCGTGAAAAAATTTGAACTTGCAGTTACTGAAGGTAACGTCGAAGCAGCGCAGGAAGCTTTTCGTTTAGCAACAAAGAAATTTGATATGGCTGTTACAAAAGGTGTTTTACATAAAAACACAGCAGCGCGTAAAAAAAGTACTTTGGCTAGAATCTTAAACAAGATGACTGCTTAATTACCTCATTTATATATTCCCAAAACCCGTGTCTCTAGGGTCTATCCAAAGATGTACTTACTCAGGTACATCTTTTTTATTGTTTAAAAACAACCAAACTTCCTGTCGGTGCAAAACAAGCGCTTATTGCAATCCTACCCTACCACCAACGACCAAGGGGTATTGGTGGTACTCATCTTTCCTTTTAATACGCCAACGCATCGGTACGAAGCGTTTGGGTTTTATCCAATCTTCATTAAAAATAATTCCAGGGCAAAATTTTGATCGATTTCCCCCAGTTTCATCTGAGCATCAAGGTCTGCTCCAAGTAGCATAATTTCCCATAAATTGTCGATTGGATAATTTTTTCCGTTTTTTAACAGCTTATTGACAATAAATGGGGCCAACTTCATTTCTGTCGCCACTGTTTTGGCCGGCAATCCCCGGGTACTGTATATTTTAACCATCAGCAGCATCCGAATTTGCCGAAGCAATAGACTAAAGACACCAAAAGGGGATTCCCCTTCCAGATAAAAGTGATTCAACATCAGCAGGGCTTGATCTTTTTGCCCGCTGACGGCATAGTCAATCAATTTGAAAATCCCCTCTTCAATCGACTGCGGTAAGATCAGCAGGATATCTTCTTTTGTGATTTCATTGCGATCCCCAGCATAGTCAATCAGACTGTTGAGTTCATTGTCGACCATCTCCATGGTTTTTTTCTCATTCATCAAATACATCGAACGCTGAATAAACAGCTCCAATTCACTGCGACTGATTTTTTTATTGGCATTTTTAACCCGCCGGGTAATCCAGGCCTTAAGGTCGCTGGCATCCAGTTTTTCAAACACCACCAGGGTACCTGTCTTGATCAGACTTTTATACAGTTTTTTACGCTTATCCGGTTGTTCCCAGTAGATAATTAAGAGTGTCGATGGACAGGGTTTCTCCAGGTAGGCTGCGATCCGATCCAAATCCTTTTTATCGGAAATCTTATCCAACTGGGCCTCTTCCCGGACAATCACCATCCGCTTATTGCTCATCATCGGCAGGGTTTCACAGGTAGCCAACAATTCTGAGACATCCAGATTTTTATCGCTATAGGTGGTCAAATTCAAGGGCTCCAAGCCCTTGGCCAATTCTGTTCCGATCAGTGTTTTTTCCATCATATGGCCAATGTACTGTTCTGGACCGGTAAACAGATAGACTGAACTGATTTCTTTATTTTTTAAGCTTTTATTAAGTTCTTTGTAATTCACATTGTTTCTCCAATAATTTAGGTTGAGTTTTGCTTTTTTTATAATTGTTTTATACTTTTTAATTTATATAGCTTTTAATGCGAATGAATTCACCATTGCTGGTAATTTCCACAGCGCCCTTTTGATCGGTTCGCAGTGCTGCGATAGCTTCTTCCTCCAAACGATTCATTACTTCATCACTGGGATGATTAAAGGAATTATTGGCACCCACTGAAATCACTGCAGTTTCCGGCTCCACCACCTGTAAAAAAGCCAGCGAAGATGAGGTTTTACTGCCATGGTGAGGAATTTTGATCACTTGAAAGTCCCGTTCATCGCTTTCGGCCTGCAATTCGGCAATCAACTGTTTTTCGACCTCGGTTTCTACATCTCCACACAATAATAGATTAAAATTTTGATAGGAAAGAGCCATCACCAGCGACGCGTTATTCTGCTCTTCATCTGCTACCGGACGGATCGAACCGTCTGGATTATACACCGTAATGGTTACGCCGTCACGCCCTTTTACCACTGATCCTTTTTTTAATAAGGACACTGGAACCAGCTGTTGATTGAGAAGTTCGTCATTGTTGGTCTGGACACTCATAAAGAGATTCTCGACCGGATAACCGTCAAAGATCAATTCTTCAACCCCCTGACTATGATCAACATGGTTATGCGTTAAAAAGATGGCATCCAGTCCCCTGATGTTTTTAGCATAAAGAACCGGGTAGAGTACCCGATCTGCGACCCGATTGCTTCGTTCAAAAAGATAGCCGCCCCCATCAACCAGATAATTCTGACCACCCGGAGTCTCAATTAAAATGCTGTCGCCCTGACCCACATCCAAAACAGTAACGACCAGATTTCTGGGCAACAGCGGTGCTGCTGCCACAATCAGCACCAACACCAGTGCAAAACTTAACACTGTATTTCGAACATAGGGTTGCCGGAGATAAAAATAGCCGGAAAACAGAAAGACCAGCAACAACGCCAGTGCCATTTCAGCCAGGGATAATCCGCCCCGACTGATTCTCACAAAATTTACGGCATTTCCCAGATCATTAATTCCTTTGAGCACCACTACGATGGATTCCCCTAAAAATTCGATCGGCACTGATATGATGGGGGCTAACCCGGGAACAATCGCAACGATTGCCAAAAAAACCATCCCCACCAACAAAAACGCACCAACCAGCGGCACCACCAGCAAATTAGACAAGAAACTCATCAGTGTAAAGCTCTTAAAGTGGTAAAGCACAATCGGCAGGGTTCCCACCGTGGCGCAAAAAGTCAGCACCAGACCTTGAATCACCGGTCCCGCTTTGATTTTTGGGTTAACCCGTTTTTTATTTCGGTGTTTTTCATAAGCATACAACAACGGGAGATAAAAAAGAATGATCCCCAACATTGCACCCATGGAAAGTTGAAACCCGGCCTGAAAAAGCTGGGCAGGCCAGATAAAAAGAATTATTATTCCCGCCAAACACAGCTGATTCAGGGCATCCCGCTCTCGGTGCAGTCTCTGGCCGCCAGTGAGACAAAGAAGCATGATGGCAGCTCGGATCACCGGTGCCGCAAAACCGGTGAGGGCAACATAAAATAACAAAGCAGGAACTAAAAATAAAATCCAGTACTGCTTTTTAATCTTCAAAATGAACAGCAGAGAAGAAAGCATCAAGAACACATAGCCCACATGGAGTCCGGAAACCGATAAAACATGGGTCACTCCAGCGTCCTGAAAGCTCTGGCCAAGTTCCTCATTGATATTTTTCTCACCAAAAACAACGCCCTTGAGCAAATCTGCCACATCGTTTGAAAAATTGAGCTCCGCCTGGTGTTCCAGGTGGTGTTTAATACCCAAGATTCGATCATACAGACGCACTTGATGACCAATTTGGCGGATATTTTCCGGTTTAACCGTCAGCAATCCCTCAATTGACAGGGCTTTAAGATAGAGTCCATAATCAAATCCGCCTGGGTTTCTTTGACCTGATGGTTGAGATAATTTCCCCTTCATTAACACCAGATCTCCAGGTGCCAGATCGAATTGCGGCTCTTCGTTGGTCGTTAATGAAACATGCTCCTCTGCGGTATCTTCATCACTTTGATAGTAGACGGTTGCTCTGATCCCAGCAGTCTTGTCAAAACGATTGTTTTCATCGTCAGCATCTACTATTTCACGAGCTGTCAGATTGATCGTTAACCGATTTTCGGTGCGAATCGGGTAATCATTAACGACTCCGATCAGGGACACCTCCCGTTCATAAAAGCTGCCTAGAATATCCGTCTCCGGGAAGGCTCCGGAGCCCAAAACTACCCCAAAACCGAACAAGCCAAGAACAAATGCCACCTGGCTTATTTTGGTATCTTTAAGCAAAAACGGCATTATTGCCAGCAAAACAGCTGCGCCAAGCAACAACCACACTGGCCAGTGGTCAAAAACCCCAATAATGCCCAGGCTCAGGGTAAAAAAGCCCCATAATAACGGTCGTTTCATCGATTCTGGCTGAGTCGTCTATTCGTGCTCAGTACCGTTAATTTCATTGTCAATACCCCTTATCCCATGATATTATCTCAATTATACACTGATTACCGCTTTTTTAGTACGGGAAACCTGTTTTTTTTAAGGTATTTTGTTATAATGTGACAATAGATTTAAGAAGACCAAATGAAAGAAGGGATCGCAAATGATTGATTTAACAACCAATGGTTTTTATGCATCTGATGAGGTCAAACTGACCTATTACGAAACCCCCTGCCCCGCAAAACCAAAGGGTATTGTTCAGATTGTTCATGGCATGGCTGAACATGCCCAACGCTATCATGAGTTAATGAATTTTTTATTTCACAATCACTACCTGGCAGTGACACACGATCAAAGGGGCCATGGCCAAACCGGCAAAGACGCTGGTAACCTGGGCTTTTTTTCCAGTGGCAACGGCTGGGAGCGGGTTGTTTCCGATGTCAAAGAAATTTCTGGAGCGCTTAAAGAAGCCTATCCAGAACTGCCGCTGTTTATCACTGGTCATAGTATGGGGTCGGTGGTTACCCGCACAACCATCATTGATTATTCAGAATTATATGAAGGGGCAATCATCATCGGCACAACTGTCGGTATCAACAACTTAATGCGCAAAACCGCCAGCATCATTGCCCGCCGGGAGATCCGCAAAAATGGTGAAACCACCCCCTCTAAACTATTATCCAAGCTATCCTTTGGTAGCTATAATAAAAAGTTTAAACCCAACCGAACTGAATATGATTGGATCTCCCTGAGTAAATCCAACGTCGATGCCTATTTAAGCGATGATCTCTGTGGTTTTACCTGTAGTGCCGGGTTTTACCGAGATTTGTTTTATGGTCTTGATTACACCACCAAAACGTCGAATCTCAAAAAATTCCCAGCGAATTTCCCTTGCTTTTTTTAGCTGGCCGGGATGACCCCGTTGGCGGCATGGGCAAAGAAGTAATGCAGCTAACTCAGCAGCTAAAAAAACTCGGTGTCGCAAACGTCGAGTCGATTCTCTATCCGCTGATGCGACATGAAATTCTAAACGAAGATAAACGAGAATTAGTCTATAAAGATATCCTACGATTTTTAAATACGCATTCATTATCTAAATAAATAAGGAGATCCACCGATGACCCCAAAAATATATGTCTTCGGACACCGCAATCCGGATACCGATTCCATCTGTTCAGCCATTGCCTATGCTCATTTAAAACAAACCCTGGGACATACTCTGGTCTTTCCCGCCCGGCTGGGCCCCGTTAATAAGGAGACCCAGTTTGTTCTCGATACCTTTGGCGTCAGCTTACCCGAACTGATCAAAGATGTCAAACCCCAGGTTTCAGACCTGGTGCTGACTGATTTTTCGATGGCCTATGAAAAAGACTCCGTTTCAAAAACCATGGGCCAGATTATTGATCATCCTGGCCGCTCCTTACCTGTAATCAGCGATGAAGAGCAGCTCATTGGGATGGTTTCCCTGTCCGATATTATTCCCGCCTACACCGATGCTTTTTCAAAATCGCTGCTGCGGGACAGCGAAACCCCACTGGATAACATCATTGATTTACTTGAAGCTCAGGTTTATGGCTCAATCAAATCCGAACTAGTGCGGGGCGATGTTTATACCATTACCGAAATCGAGGATGGTCAAACCTTAAGCAGTCGAGACATTTTAGTTACCGTTTCACAGGATATCTATCTCAACCGGGCCTTTGCCACTGGTGCCGGAATTATTATTGTTTCCAATGCATCTCCAGATATCGTTTTTGATATTCCCAAAAATTACCAGGGGGCCGTATTGATTGTCGCCTTTGGTCCCTTCGAAGTCATCCGGTTACTCTGTCAGGGAATTCCGATCAAAAAATATTACCAGAAACACCATCTGGAATATTTCATGCCTTACGAAACCATCGATGATGTCAAAAAAAACATGCTAACCTCAGATCATGAGCGTTTCCCCGTGGTGGATGTCGACGGAAGGGTTCTTTCAACCATTTCCCGTAGCAACCTGATTGACTTTAGCCGGAAAAAAGTGATTCTGGTCGACCACAACGAACGCAACCAGTCGATCGTTGGCGTTGAAGAAGCTGAAATCATTGAAGTGATTGACCATCATCGGGTCGCTGAAATCCAAACTGCTACACCACTGTATCTGCGAATTGAACCAGTTGGCTGCACCGCCACCATTGTCGCCAAAATGTACCATGAGCATCAGGTTGCCATCCCCAAAGATATGGCCGGACTGATGCTCAGCGCAATTATCTCGGATACGCTGCTTTTTAATTCTCCCACCTGCACTGAAGAAGACCGGGTTATTGCCCTGGAATTAGGGAAAATTTTGAATCTCGATGTTAAGAGTTACGGCGAAAAAATGTTAGTGGCTGGCAGTAATTTAAAAGAAATGCACCCCTTTGAAATTATCTCCACCGATCGGAAGCTATTCACCATGGGAGCCTATAAAATTGGGGTTTCACAAATCAATACTGGAGATTTCCGGGGTATCTTTGACAAGCTGGATGGGGTTCTGCTGGAAATGAATAAATTGTGTGAAGAAGAGAGCCTGGATCTGGCGATTTTAATGGTTACCGATATTATATTGGGAGGCTCCGAACTGATCATCGCTGGTGAGGCTAAAAACCTTGCTCAACTGGCTTTTGGCTTTCAGCCGGGAGAATTCAGTAAATACATGAATGGCGTTTTCTCCCGAAAAAAACAGATTGTTCCGCCACTGATGAACGCTTCGGCTTATTAAATGCAAATCCAAACATTGGTGAGAAAGATGCAAAAGAACGAATCCAAAAATCATATCGGCCTGCGGCTGGTGATCATCCTCCTGGTCTCAGGTTTGCTATCGCTTTTATTGACTGGCTGCGTTGAAAAAGAACTGATCAATGATCCCGCAACTGGTTCAATTTTTTCGGCAGATATTTCTGGCGCCCTGATCGATGGTCAGTATTCCGCAAGCACAAAATATTATGACACTCGGGGCTATGGCCAACAATTGAACATTTTAATAAAAAACGGCCTAATTACACGGGTAACCTTAAACGAAATCGACAAAAACAAGTCTGATCGCCTGTCTGTCGAGGGTTCTGACAAAACCTGGCCCAATCTGGCTGTGGCAAATTTAAGTGCTCTCTATCTCCGCCTTTATAGCGAATTGCTGATGTCGCAAAATCCTGATGAAACTGACGCTATATCCGGTGCGACACAAACATCCGAAAAATTTATCAGTTTGTCCAAGGCAATTCTGGATCTGGCCAGCAAAGGTGATCATGAACCAATAAAAATTGACACCCTCGATACTTATTCAATCACCAGCAACCCCGACCATGATGGCTATCAGGGATTTCTTCAGGCAACCTTTAACGGATCAACGCTCGTCACTCTGAGTTACGATGAAATTATAACCGAAGACGGAAAATCAAAACGCAAATCAACTGATCCTCCTGCCAATACGGACTTTAATGCATTATTTGACACAATAACTGAGACGGCACTTAGCAGTCAGTCTCTGGAAAGTCCATTTCCAGCCAATGAAGCATCTCCAGAAAAAGTCAAATACGGAGAATGTCTACGACTCTTAAGAGAAGCAAGAGCGCCTTTTTGATGCTTTATCCCTTTAAGATTTATTCCTTTAATTCAACCGTAAATCTTGACAAATGTTAAAGACGTGGTATAATTACGCTATAGGCAGTGCATTTATGCCAACAATTCTAAACTGAAAGAAGGTGAAAAAATGGAAAACAATACTTTTGGCAGCCGATTAAAAGCGTTGCGGATTTCAAAACGATTAACACAGGAGAATTTTGCCAATCTTTTCTATCTAAATAAAAGCTCTATCTCCAAGTATGAAAAAGATAAAAACTTACCTGAAAACCAATTACTGATAAAAATTGCAGATTTCTTTGAAGTTTCTGTGGACTATTTATTATGTAGAACCGATCAGCCAAAGCTTTTACCAAGCAACCCGAAACCGATGACATGTGAAGAATTTTTGAAATCTTACGTTTTTTCCAACGAAGAAGTGGATTCTTTTTCTTCGTACTTCTCTTTCCCGGAAAGCTATAAGCAAGAGGTTCTGGATTTTATTAATTTTAAGAGCTCCAGTGGGAAGTAAATCAAAAACTACGAAAATCATGTTTAAATAACTTGTTATAAAACAAAAGAAACACAAAGAAAGTGTTTCTTTTTTAATTCACCGATATATCCGCAGTTGTGTTTTCTTTTTTGAGCAAAATATAAAGAGCCTGATTAAAGAAAATCAAACTCTTCCCATACTCTACAACTAATCTTTTACTCACCCAGCAGATAAGTTAACGTGAATAAACTATCTGTAATGTTAACATTCTCAACCACTACATCACTGGGAACATCCAAATCCAATGGGCTAAAATTGAGGATACCTTTCACACCCAGTTCTGTAATCCGGGTTGCAACTTTCTGACCGACTTCCCGGGGCACACACAAAATGGCGATGTCAATTTCATTCGCTTTGACAAATTCATCAAGTTCATCCATATGTTTTACTACTACACTGCCAACGACTGTACCTACAGTCAATGGATCAACATCGAAGACGCCTTTTAAAATCACACCTTCCCGCTTAAATCGTTCGTAGTTTGCGATGGCATGACCCATATTCCCGCCACCAATGATAATACAATTATATTCACTATCAAGACCCAAAATTTCCTTGATAGCCTCCTTTAATTCTCCCACATTATAGCCGTACCCCTGTTGTCCATACCCCCCGAAAGAATTCAAATCCTGTCTAATTTGAGAAGCTGTCAGACCCATCAGACTTGCTAATTCCCGGGATGATATTTTTTCGATATCATTGAGTTGTAAATCACTTAAATATTGATAATATTTCGGTAACCGTTTTACGACGGTCATTGATACTTTTTTTGAGAAGCGATGCATGATTACTTCTCCTTTCTTTCGGATAGT
The DNA here is from genome assembly GCF_023700225.1 of Acetobacterium wieringae. Lineage (NCBI taxonomy): Bacteria > Bacillati > Bacillota > Clostridia > Eubacteriales > Eubacteriaceae > Acetobacterium > Acetobacterium wieringae. Next base: position 1,507,797 of record NZ_CP097897.1, on the reverse strand, counting down.
CAACTAATTATATCAATATGAACCAATTACGTCAAATTATTCATTTTAATTTGCCGTTTTTTTTGATAGAATAGTAAAAGTGAACTCAAATGACTGAACAAAAACGAAAACAGGTGAAATAATGTTAATCAATATCGAAAATTTGCATTTTAGTTATGGCATTCATGAAATTTTTAATAATCTTAATCTATCCATTAATGAAAAAAAACAAATCGGTCTGGTCGGCCGCAATGGTACCGGAAAATCGACGCTGCTTAAGCTGATTACTGGCGAACTGATCCCTGATACCGGACGAATCAGCAAAAAAAACGGACTAACCATCAGCTATTTATCTCAGGAGTCCACAATTGCCGAGAACACAACCCTACTCGAAATGCTCACTGATGTATTTAAACCGCTGATCGACATGGAAAAGCGAATCAAACAAATTGGCGCTGCCATTGCCGACAGCACCGGGGCAGAGCAGGAAAAACTGATGCTGGAGTTTGGGGAATTGCAAGAAAGTTTTGCCGAACAACACGGTTATGAATACCCCAGCCGAATTCGGGGTGTCATCAATGGCCTCGGTTTTAAGCCCGAAGATCAAACTAAAGCCTTCTCGATGCTTAGCGGCGGTGAAAAAACCCGTGCTACGTTGGGCCAGATCCTACTTCAGGAACCGGAACTGCTCTTATTGGATGAGCCCACCAACTACCTCGATATCGATGCCCTGCAGTGGTTGGAACAATATCTTAAAAATTACCCCGGTACTTTTGTCATCGTGTCTCATGACCGCTATTTTATCGATAAAGTCTGTACTTCAATTATCGAAGTATCCCAGAAAAACATCAAAGAATATCAAGGCAATTATACCCAGTATGCACTAAAAAAGCGACAGGATATGATGGAACAAAATCATCAGTATCAACAACAACTTAAAGAAATCAAACACCAGCAGGAAGTCATCGACCGGTTCCGGGCTTATAACTCCATCAAAAGCTCAAAACGGGCTTCAAGCCGGGAAAAAGCCCTCAGTAAGATTGAGTTGCTCGACAAGGTCGAAACTGCTCATAACAGCCATTTCAGCTTTGTCCCCCGGGTTAAAAGCGGCAATGACGTTTTGGCGGTGACAGGGATTAAAAAATCCTTTGGCGATCGTCTGCTTTTTCAGAATATGAATTTTGAAATTCATCGCGGTGATAAAATCGGCATCATTGGACCCAATGGTGCCGGAAAAACAACCCTTTTTCGCATTTTGCAGAAAAAGTTGGTCGCCGATGCCGGCGAAATCCGACTGGGTCAGAAGGTCCATATCGGTTATTTCGATCAGGAACATCAGGCTCTGAAGCAATTCTACAATGAAAATCTGCTGGAAGCCCTGTGGGATGTCGATTCGAAACTGACTGAAGGCGAATTGCGCAATATCCTGGCGGCCTTTTTATTTGTCGGCGATGAGGTCTTTAAACCGATTGGCACCCTATCTGGCGGTGAAAAGGCCCGGTTGCTGTTGGCCCGCTTGATGATTTCTCAGTCCAACTTCTTATTGATGGATGAGCCGACCAATCACATTGACATGGACACCAAAGAAATCCTTGAAAATGCCTTGAGCCAATATGAGGGCACCTTACTGTTTATCTCCCATGACCGGTATTTTTTAAATCGAATTTCAACCCAGATCTACCAGTTCTCAGCTGATGGGATGGAAATCCATCTGGGCAACTATGATGACTATTTAAAACAAAAGGCGGATGCTTCCGCCCGGGCAGCTGTTCTGGCCGAAGAGAATAAAACAATTGTAACCAAAACACAGCAGCGAACGGATCGCAAAAAGCAAAAAGAAGAAGAAGCCCGTATTCGGCTCTTGAAGAAGCAGGTTAAGGAAATTGAAGAAACCATACTAGTGACTGAACAGAAAATCGAATCCATTGAAACTGCCATGTGTGCTCCGGATTTCTATGATAACCTGGCTTTGGCAGCTGAGATCAATCTGTCCTATGAAGCACTCAAACAGCAATTATCTGAGTTAACGGATTCCTGGGAAGTCGCCTTACTGGCTCTGGAAACCGAGTAACAATCGTTTAATAAAGCAATAATATATTATTGGAGGAAGAAATGGAACTGACTAAAAATGAAAAAAAGGTATTAAATACCCTGTTTAAAGAAGTGAAAGGAACCACCCGCAACACCATGCTGGTTGCCCTTTATGCTGCCAAACCGATCGATGATGAATCTCCCGATGCCCAAGCCCTGATCACTTTAATCAATGGTCTCATTATCAAACTGGCAGAGCTGGAACAACCGGAGATGGAAGTGCTATTCGCCGGGATCCCCTACAATGTCGACTAAATGCTTCTAAAACCGCAATTAAAAAGGCAGCCTCGCGAGAGACTGCCTTTTTGGTTGCTTATATTAATTATTTTAGTTTATCTACTGATGCAGCCGGAGGCTTACATCATTGGCATTCCGCCCATGCCACCTGGCATTCCGCCCATACTGGCATCTTCGCTTGGAAGATCAGCAACCGCTACTTCAGTGGTTAAGAACATTGCCGAAACACTGGCGGCATTTTGAATCGCTGAACGGGTAACCTTGGTCGGGTCAATAATGCCCGCTTTGAACATATCAACAAATTCGCCTTTAGAAGCATCATAGCCAACGCCAACAGCTTTACCAGCCATTTGTGAAACAATAACCGATCCTTCAAGACCAGCATTTTCAGCAATTTGTCGCATTGGTTCTTCAATCGCCCGACGGATGATACCAGCGCCGGTTTTTTCGTCGCCTTCCAGGGTTTCAATTAAAGCGTCAACCTTTGGAATCGCATTAATATAAGCGGTACCGCCACCGGATACAACGCCTTCTTCAACCGCTGCCCGAGTCGCATTTAATGCATCTTCGATACGGTATTTGATTTCTTTCAGTTCAGTTTCAGTGGCTGCACCAACTTGGATAACTGCTACGCCGCCGGATAATTTAGCCAAACGTTCCTGAAGTTTTTCTTTATCATATTCGGAAGAAGTTTCTGGAATCTGCGCTTTGATCTGACGGATTCGTTCTTCAACAGCCTCTTTATTTCCGCTACCTTCAACAATAATGGTATCTTCTTTGTCAACTTTTACCTGACGGGCACGGCCTAATTGTTCAATGGTTGTGGTTTTTAATTCTAAGCCTAATTCGTCCGAGATCACTTCTCCACCAGTTAATGCGGCAATATCAGCCAGCATTGCTTTACGACGATCGCCAAAGCCAGGAGCTTTTACTGCGACACAGTTAAAGGTTCCCCGTAATTTATTAACAACCAATGTTGCCAGAGCTTCTCCTTCTACATCTTCAGCAATGATTAACAGCTTGCTGCCGGTTTGAACAATTTGTTCTAAAACTGGTAAAATTTCCTGGATGTTGGAGATTTTTTTGTCGGTGATTAAGATATAGGGATTATCCAGGATGGCAACCATTTTTTCGGTGTCAGTGACCATATAAGCTGATAAGTAGCCCCGGTCGAATTGCATCCCTTCGGTAAATTCCAGTTCAGTACCCATTCCTTTGCCTTCTTCAACGGTGATAACGCCGTCATCACCGACTTTGTCCATCGCTTCGGAAATCAGTTTTCCAATTTCGGCATCGGCTGCCGAAATGGATGCAACCTGAGCGATTGCTTCTTTGCTTTCAATTTTTTTACTGTTTGCTTTTAATTCTTCGACAACAGTCGCAACTGCTTTTTCAATCCCTTTTTTAAGAACCATTGGGTTTGCACCGGCAACAACGTTACGGTTACCTTCACGAACAATTGCCTGAGCCAATAAAGTAGCTGTGGTTGTTCCGTCCCCTGCGACGTCATTTGTTTTAGTAGCAACTTCCTTAACCAGTTGAGCACCCATGTTTTCAAAGGCATCTTCCAGCTCAATTTCTTTGGCAATGGTTACCCCATCATTGGTGATAGTTGGTGAACCGTATGATTTAGCTAAAATAACATTTCTTCCTTTTGGTCCTAATGTCACCTTAACAGTATTTGCTAATTTATCTACACCAGTGATCAGAGATGCTCTGGCGTCTTCACGAAATTTAATCTCTTTAGCCATATTATTTTCCTCCTGTTTTTCTAAATTTTATTATTCTACAATTGCTAAAATATCAGCCTGACGGATGATTAAAAACTCTTCATCGCCAATTTTTACTTCATTGCCGGAATATTTGGAATAGATAACTTCATCATCTACCTTAACATCCAATGGCACCTTTTTACCATCGATAATTTCGCCAGTTCCGACAGCCACTACTTTACCCTGCTGTGGTTTTTCCTGGGCTGATCCTGGTAAAACAATTCCACCAACAGTTTTTACTTCTTCAGCTTTAACTTTAATTACTACTTTGTCACCTAAAGGTCTTAAACTCATTTTTTCCTCCATTTGATTATATTGGGTACGCTGTACCTTTTATTTCATTTATTAGCACTCATTCATCTTGAGTGCTAATAGTATTTTAAATGATTTGCAGATTGATTGCAAGTATTTTTTCCCTTTTCGTTCATCTTAATTTTTTTTAAGATTGTTTTAATTTTTAAAGATGGTACACTTCTCTTTATATAAACGTGTCTACCCTTTTGTCGACAGGCCGTATTTCCTGTCTGCCTTTATTGACGGGTTCCGATTTTTAAACCCGGAATGCCATTGAGACTTAGGTCGCTCTCTTCCCCATTGATATAATTATAGTAAGCCATCGAACCGATCATAGCGGCGTTATCGGTACAGAGAATAGGATCTGGATAGTACAAGGTCATGCCCGCATCAGCGGCTGCCTGTCCCATCATTTTTCGCAGCAACGAATTACAGGACACCCCGCCCGCCATGCAGATACTCTTCATGCCAATACTGTTGGCACAGGCAATGGTTTTGCTGACCAGCACCTCGATAACGGCCAGCTGAAACGATGCGGCCACATCATCGGGATTGACCGCCTCATTTTTCATTTTCTTGCCGTTGAGGTAATTGAGCACCGCCGATTTCAAACCGCTGAAGCTAAAATTATACTCAGTTTTATCCAGCATCACCCTGGGAAAAGCGATCGCCTCGGGGTTGCCATTTTTGGCCGCAGCATCAATGGCCGGACCGCCGGGATATCCCAAGCCCAAAACCCGGGAAATTTTGTCAAAGGCTTCTCCGGCCGCATCATCGATGGTTCGACCCAGTACCTTGAAGGTCTGATAATCTTCCACCAGGACCAGATGACTGTGGTCGCCGGATACCACCAATGTCAAAAATGGCGGTGCAAGCTCCGGAAACTGCAAAAAATTAGCGGCAATATGGCCTTCAATATGGTGTACCCCGATTAACGGTTTTCCGAGACTGTAAGCCATTGCTTTGGCTGTGGAGAGCCCAATCAGCAGCGCTCCCACCAGACCGGGACCGTTGGTCACGGCAATGGCGTCCACCTCGGCCAGAGATAGTTTACTTTCTGCCAGGGCTTCGTCGATAATGTAGGGCAGTTTGGTGACATGGTTGCGGGAGGCAATCTCTGGTACCACGCCCCCATATTTCTGATGAATATCAATCTGGGAATAAATCCGGTTGGTCAATATGTTCCGGCCATCTTCAACAATGGCCACGGATGTTTCGTCACAGGATGTCTCAATACTAAGAATTTTCATGTTTACCTCGATTAGAATTACTCGTTATTTATTTTTATGTTTTTCTTTTTCAAAACCAGCCCCATTCCCAGGGTGGTGAGTCCCAGGGGCATTAGAATATAGATGACCATTCGACCGATCATGGCGAAGAAGAAGGGCTCGGGGACAATCCAGATCAGTCGGTCGGTGGAAGGATCCATAATCCATAAGTCGTTGGAAAAAAATAACTGATGGAAGAGGATAAAGGTGTTATTGAAATTAAAAATAAAACTCGCACCAACAATCAGCAAGATCACCATAAACGTGGCCGATCCATAGAACAAGGCCTTGATAATGGCCTGGCGATCGTATTTTAACAGCACCAGAAAAGCGATCAGCGCCAGAATCAGAGCGGCGTCCCGAAGACCGAGAAAGAAAAGCAACAAGTCTCTGACATCGTCCATATGGGTGATTTCTTTGTCATTAAAAATTGAAACACTGTCGACAACGTTTTTGGCACTTCCAATGGCTAAACGGGCCTGGATGTCAAAATCCTTCCGGTCGCCCTTGAGGTAGCTGATGATTTCATCGACCACCAGTTCCATATCTGGGGGATAGATACCAGTGTTATCAGTGACCTGATTTTTTTCCATCTGATCCATGTAAAACGCTTTGTCAAACACCGCTGCTTCAATGCCGCTGATAAAAATAATAACCGGAAAAAGGATTCCCAGCAACACTGTAACTATTTTGATGGTTTTATTCAAGTTTGTACCTCCACATGATGATTCCGTCCATTCCCGTGCCATAGTAATCTTTGCGTCGTCCTTGCCGGGTAAATTGGTTTTTTAAATAAAAATTGATAGCCGGCTGATTATCCCCTCGTACCTCCAGGGTCATCGCCACACAACCTTGCTCCAGTGCCAGGGCCAGCATTGCATTGATAATATTTTGCCCCACCCCGGTCTGGCGATAGGCTTCCAGTACTGCGATATTGGTAATGTGGGCTTCATCAATCACCTGCCAGAAGCCACCAAAACCAATAATTTCGCCATCTAATTCAGCGACAATATAATTGGAGAGGATATTGTTAGTTTCTGCCTTATAGGAATCCTCGGTCCAATTGTGTGAAAAGCAGGCCTGATCCACCTTAAAAACGCCGGGGACATCCCGGGACTCCATCAGTCGATAATGGATCATCATTTTTTATGCTCTTCGGCGTAGGAAGGCCGAATATAAAAGGGTTCCACTTCCCGATAATGGCTGGTCGCCCCCTTTAAGGCCCGCTTAAGGACCAGGGCAGCGGCTGACGAGGCTCGGTTCATGTTGAGATAATTGGGAACGATCCGGGCGGTAGGAATCGCTCCCTGCAGGATTTGTGAAAAGCGGGGTAAGCCATCACCCAAGAAATAGATGGTCTCTTTTCGCCCTTGTAAAAAAGTAATGAGCTTATCAATTTCCATCACCGCATCGGCCAGATCCTGAACCAGTTGGCCGTCTTCAAAATGAAAAACACCAGTATAGGTCTGGTTACGCTGGGCATCCAGAATCGGACAGATCAGACCATTGGCAAAGGGAATATTCATGGCCAGGCTTTCCAGGGTGGATACTCCTACTACCGGTTTATTCAGAGCCTGAGCAAAGCCCTTGACGGTCGCCATACCAATGCGCAAGCCGGTAAAGGAACCGGGACCGGAAACAATGCCGAAAACATCAATATCCTGAATCGAAAGACCCCCATCACTGAGCAAATGATCAATAGCAATCATCAGTTTCTCGGAATGTTTTTTTTGATGATTGATAATCATTTCGCCGACTAATTTTTCTTCGTTTAATATGGCAACCGTTGCCACCATGGTGGATGTATCAATGGTGAGTGTATTCATCTTTTGCTTTCCTTCTTAATTATTATTTGCTGAACTATTTTAAACTAATACCCCAGCCTGACAAAGAGAAGGTACCGATTATGGATCAAAACAAATCGGTACGCTTTCTCGTTAATCATCTTACTTCTTTTTTAGCTTTGCCAGTGCTTTGAGATCCCGATCGATATCCTTAAGCTTTTCATCGGAGAAAAAGTCATCGGGCAGTAATTTCTGAGCCTTATCAAAGCAGATTCCCATTTTGATGGCCATTTGCAGATAGTCACTTTCAAAAGTTTCGTCACCAAAATAATTTCGGAGAATCTGCATAACATCCTCATCCTCGACCAGATCCCGAACTTTAGAATGGATACAGAGGTACTCTTCCTCATTACCACCGAAAAGACTTTTGAAAAAACCCTTTTTCTTTTCGGTGCAATTAACCAACTTTTCGAAGGTAATCCCTTCCAGTGACTGATCTGAATTGACCAGTTCAATAATCTTATCAATACATTCTTCGGTGAAGATGCCATTGGAAAACTCAACCAGTTTGCGCAAGGGGGTGTTGGCCAGCATCGTCATAAAAAAGTCATCTTCTCTGGTCTGGTCATCCCCCATGATTTCTTCAAAGCCCGAGAGCAGTAGTTTTAAGATCGTCTGTCCCCGCTCGGTTTTTTCAAAATCGCTGAGATAGGATAAGGGGTTGATCGGATGGATCAGATCTTTGGTAATCTGAACCGCATAGACAATCGGCAAATCCCGGCTGGATGACCCGATATAGATCTGGTGACTGCCCGACTCATGTTCCCAGGATTTGGTGGTGGGATTATAATAGCAAAAATCACTGAGTCCCAACTCAAAGCTGACCTCGGCCGAACGCCCCGCCGGGATGAAGACTTTTTTAAAGGCCCGCAGTTCCCGCAGTGGCCGCAGGATGGCGGTATCTGATTTTCCCGTGTATAACTGAACAATTTCCTTACCGTTCATTACGCCGGAATTGGTAACACGGCATCTAACGGTAACCATTTTTTCTGCATCGATTGTTAACGCTGGCTCATCAATCGGTTCATAGTTAAAATCGGTGTAGCTGAGCCCAAATCCAAAGGGAAAACGGACCTTCTTCTTCGTAAAGTCGTAATAACGGTAGCCGACAAAAATACTTTCGCCGTAAACAACCTCATCATGGATTCCCGGAAAATTAATATAAGCTGGGGTGTCTTCCAGCCGCATTGGAATGGTTTCCGCCAGCTTGCCGCAGAAATTATTTTCGCCAAATAAAAGCTTGGCAATGGCATCACCGCCCGCCTGACCGCCTAAAAACATCTCGACGATGGCCTGGGGTTGGTGTTCCCAGCTCATATCAACAACGCCGCCATTCTGAACAATCACCACCGTCTTAGGTTGAACCTTGCAGATCTTACGGATCAGGGCAAGCTGTTTTTGGGGCAGATGCAAATGGGTCCGGTCATAACCTTCTGACTCATCGTGATCCGGCAAACCCACGAATAACAAGGCCATTTCGGAGTTTTTTGCGACTTCCTCCGCCTGCTCGGCCAAATGAATCTGCTCCACCACCTCATCATGAATATAGCCCTGATGGGGGAACAACTGGATTTCATCGCCCACCAATTTTTTAATCCGTTCATAAGGTGAATCGATATGGTAGGGATTTATTTTTGAGCTGCCGCTGCCCTGATAGCGGGGATCAAAAGCCATGCTTCCGATAATCGCCAGCTTCTTGATTTTGGTCCGATCAATGGGCAGAATACACGCTTCATTTTTAAGCAGCACCATACTTTCAACCGCCGCCAGTTGGGCGATTTTGTGATGACCTTTTGGTTCAATTTCCAGATTAGTAGCATAATTGCGACGGTTTTCCTTAGCCTGAAAGGAAAACCGAATCAGCCGTTCCACCATCTCATTGAGAATGGTGACTTTCAGTTTCCCTTCTTTGATCCGGTCAAATATCTTTTGATTATTGACACCGCCATTGCCGGGCATTTCCAGATCCATTCCCGCCAATACCCCTCGAACCCGATCATAGACAGCCCCCCAATCGGAGATGACGATCCCATCGAACCCCCACTCATTGCGAAGCAGTTGGGTCAGAAAATAATTGCTCTGGGAGACAAACTTGCCATTGATGCTGTTATAGGAACACATCACCGCCATCGGTTTTCCTTCTTTGATGGCGATCTCAAAGGGTTTTAAATAAATTTCCCGCAGCGCCCGGATATCAATCTTTTCATCCACCGTCATACGCCGGGTTTCCTGATTGTTGGCCAGATAATGCTTGACTGTCGTTCCTACGCCATGATCTTTTGCGCCGAGAATAAAACTTTTCCCCAACCGGCCTGACAACAGCGGATCTTCTGAAAAATATTCAAAATTACGTCCGCACAAAGGCGATCGCTTAATATTGATGCCGGGCCCCAAAATTAGATCAACGCCCATGCTCCGGGCCTCCAGCGCAATGGTGCGGCCCACAAATTCAAGCAGTCCTTCGTCCCAGGAACAGGCCGATAGTACTGCTGGCGGAAAACAGGTGGCCGGTTTACCCTGGGGAATCCCCAGGGCTCCGTCATTCTCAATCACCCGCATGCCATGGGGGCCGTCAGCCATAAATACCGGCTCGATGCCGTATTTGGAATAGCCCACGGTTTCCCAGTCGGTTCGGCCCGAACAGAGGGATACCATTTCTTCGAGACTCATATTTCTTCGTATTTTTTTAATTAATCCTTCATCCATGATAAATCATCTCCTTAATGGATTAACCAAATCTAAAAGTTATGCTTTCTTTTTACTCATTGCCAATGATTTTCTGGCGCAGGCATCTACGGCTGAAATTATAGCGTCCCTGAAGCCTTTGGCTTCCAGAACCCGGACGGCTTCGATGGTGGTGCCTCCGGGGGTACAGATCTGATCTTTGAGTTTTCCGGGATGTTCGCCAGATTCCAGAACCAGTTTGGCAGCACCGTAAACTGCCTGGGCTGACAAGCGATAGGCCTGATCCCGGGGGAAGCCATGAAGAACCCCACCATCGGCCATGGCCTCAATCAGCAGCATCGTATAGGCCGGTGCTGAGCTGGCGATTCCGGGCACCACGTCCATCAGCTTCTCACTGATAATTTCAGCTTTACCAAAGCTCTCAAAAATCGTGATGATATCCTGAATGTCCTCTTGCGTCATGATATCATCTGGACACAGAGTTGAATCGGATTCTCCGACAAATGCCGGAGTGCTAGGCTGGGTTCTGATTACTTTAACATCGCTGCCCAAAAATTCCTTGATGTCATCAAAGCCAACACCGACTGCAATCGAGACGATAATTACCGACGGTTTGATACTCCCGGCAATTTCCGCCAGCACCTTGCCATATAAAAAGGGTTTCACTGCCAAAACCAGATAGTCTGCCTGGGCTGCCACGGCTATATTGGAATCCTGAATCGTAACCCCATATTCTTCCGCCACCTGAGCTCTGGCGGCGTCTTCAGGATCATAACAGTGAATATTTTCCGGCCGGAATAATTCACCCTTTACCAAACCACCAATCATAGCCTTTGCCATGTTTCCGCAACCGATAAAACTAATATTATTTTTCACGTTAACTCCTCATGCTTATGCTAATCAGCTGTGTTTATCAGCTGCGAGCGACCGGTTCATCTTCAAATGATCGGAGTCGTCGTGCCAACCAACGCTAAGCTGATTGATTTTTTTGTACCAGGATTTTTTAATTTTATACCCTCTATTTTAGACTTTAATTCAACCCAGTGCAAACCTAAAATGGAAAAACCCACTAATTCTTAAATTAATGGGTTGGATTATCCATAACCAAGTCACTATGCTCAGTTTCAAATTTAGTATGAATTTCCGCTAGTTAAACTTTGCAATATCAGTTCGGTATTGGGCGCCTTCAAAGTGGATTTTGCCGATGTTGGCGTAAACGGTTTTTCTGGCGGCTTCACGAGTTTCGCCCAGCGCTGTGACACAGAGGACCCGGCCGCCGTTGGTTTGTAGTTCGCCGTTGACCAGCTTGGTTCCGGCGTGGAAAACGACGCAGTCTTGCATATCTTCAATGCCGGTGATAACCTTGCCTTTTTCGTAAGTGCCGGGGTAGCCGCCGGAAGCGATGACTACGCAAACAGCTTCTTTACTACTCCATTTGATCTCACAATCAGCCAGCTTGCCATCAATGACAGCTTCCATGATTTCGACCAGATCCGATTCCAACCGCATCAGAACGCTCTGGGCTTCAGGATCACCAAAGCGAACGTTAAATTCAAGAACCTTCGGGACACCATTATCAATCATCAGGCCAATAAACAGAACACCTTTAAAATCCATCCCATCGGCAATAAAACCATTGATAATCGGATCCAGAATCTCTGCTTTGATGCGCTTGTTCAGGGTTTCATCGGCAAACAGCACATTGGGGGAATAGGTTCCCATGCCGCCGGTATTTAAGCCTTCATCATTGTCATAGGCCCGTTTGTAGTCCTGAGCACTTTCCATCGGGACAATCGTTTTACCATCGACAAAACAGAGCATCGAGGCTTCCTGTCCGGTTAAGAATTCTTCGATCACGACCTTATCGCCAGCTTCTCCGAATTCCCTTTTTTTCATGATCATTTCCATGCCGGCTCGGGCATCGGTTTCATTTTCGGGGATCAGTACCCCTTTACCGGCGGCCAGACCATCAGCCTTGATTACCATTGGATAGCCATAAACACCCAGATCTTTGATAATTTCATCAAAATCGGTATATTCTTTATAGGCCGCCGTGGGAATATTGTGACGGAATAAAAATTCCTTGGTAAAGGCTTTGCTGCCCTCAAACTGAGCACAATGTTTGTTAGGACCAAAAACTTTTAAACCAGCCGCTTCAAAAGCGTCGACCATTCCCATAACTAGGGGGACTTCGGGACCGACAACGGTAAGATCAATCTGATGTTCTTTGGCAAAAGCCAAACAGCCGGGAATATCTTCCACCGACAAATCCACACATTCGGCCAATTCTGCCATGCCGCCGTTGCCCGGGGCGGCATATATTTTTTCAACCCGGGGGCTTTGGGCAAGCTTCCATGTCAACACATGCTCCCGACCACCGGATCCAATCATTAATATTTTCATCTGTCTCTCCTCGTTTTGCTTTCATTTTTTATAACACCTCGTTTTGCAAAGAGAATTGTTCGAATTCAAGGCGGAGACGGTTTTGGCCGACGGGAGCGTATCTATTAATACGTGACCAAGGCCAAAACCGTCTCCAACGCAGAAGTCGGGCAATTATCGATGCAAAACTAGTGTTTGAAGTGGCGCATGCCAGTAAACACCATCGCAATCCCCGCCTCATCACAGGCTTTGATTGAATCTGCATCTTTTCCAGCCCCACCGGGTTGGATGATGGCGGTAATACCGGCTGCGGCGGCAGCCTTGACACTGTCGTCAAAGGGGAAGAAGGCGTCCGATGCCATCACTGCGCCTCTGACGTTTTCACCGGCCTGACGGATGGCGTTTTCCAGAGCGCCGACCCGATTGACCTGGCCCGGTCCGTTGGCAATCAGACATTTATTTTTAGTCAGACTGATGGCGTTGGATTTGGTGTTTTTAACCGCTTTCCAGGCAAACAGTAATTCGGCCATTTCGGCTTCGCTGGGCTGACGTTTGGTGACGACTTTTAACTCATCATACAAGCTGGTATCACGTTCCTGAACCAGCAGACCACCCATCACTTTTTTGACTTCATAGCTGGGTTCGTTGTGAATGATGTCGGCCAGCTCCAATAAGCGCAGATTTGGTTTCGCGGCCAGCACTGTCAAAGCTTCTGGTGTAAATCCCGGTGCAACGATTACTTCCAGGAATGTTTCCACCATTTCTTTGGCGGCGGCCTCATCAATCAAGCGATTCGAGGCAATAATGCCACCAAAAATCGAAACCGGATCGCTGTCATGGGCTTTTTTGTAAGCCACCGCAATTTTTTCGTCACTGGCAATGCCACAGGGATTGGCATGTTTTACTGCGACAATGGTGGGTTCATCCCCATATTCCTTTAGGATTTCCAGAGCCCCATTGGTGTCGTTGATATTATTATAGGAAAGTTCTTTGCCCTGGAGTTGTTTGGCGGCGGTGAGGGCGCCTTTAACCGGCACGACTTCGCCATAGAAAGCAGCTTTTTGGTGGGGATTTTCACCGTATCGCAGATCCTGAACCTTCTCAAAGGTCATCGTGATGGTGTCTTGTAAGACTTCCCCGTCGATTCGTTTTCTTAAGTAGTCAGCAATCATCGTATCATAGTTGGAGGTCGTTTCAAACACTTTTAAGGCCAGCTTATAGCGGGTTTGATAGTTTGTTTGACCGTTTGCTTCCAGTTCTGCGAGCACTACAGCATAGTCTTCCGGATCGACTACGACAGTTACGTCATTGAAGTTTTTGGCTGCCGAGCGCAACATCGTTGGTCCGCCGATATCGATGTTTTCGACCGCATCTTCAAAGGCAACCCCTTCTTTCAGAATCGTATTCTTAAATGGGTAGAGGTTAATGACCAACAGATCAATGGGAGTAATCTCAAGCTCTGCCATCTGTTTCTGATGATCGGGATTATTGCGGATACCCAGAATCCCACCGTGGATCTTCGGATGCAGGGTTTTGACCCGTCCGTCCAGACATTCCGGAAAGCCGGTCACTTCGGAAACGCCGGTAATTGTCAATCCTGCTTCTCGTAGAGCTTTGGCGGTTCCCCCGGTAGACAGGATTTCCCATCCCATTTCTGCCAGTTTTTTTGCAAATTCGACAATCCCACGTTTATCCGATACACTTAACAATGCTCTCATTTTATTCCTCCAAATTTATAACTCTAATAAGTTCCCTGTGTTTTTTATCAAATCTATACTGTTTTATTTTTGACAATTCGGCCTGTCACTGACAATTGATCAAGACAAAACGCCTTCACCGCTTTTGGTAAAAGCTCGTGTTCAATTTTGAGAACTTTCTGCTGGATCGATTCCGGGGTGTCGTCTTCGGCAACAATAACAGTTTCCTGCATAATTACCGGGTCGCCATCTGCCACTTTGTTAACAAAGTGAACCGTTGCCCCGGTGACCTTCACGCCATAATCGATGACGGCTTGATGAACACGCATCCCATAAAACCCGGCTCCGCAAAAAGATGGAATCAGGGCCGGATGAATGTTAATAATGGCATTGGGGTAAGCTTCCACAAAGGCCGGGGTAATAATTTTCATATAGCCGGCCAGCACCACCAGATCGACATCATAGCCTCTTAAAATCTCGACAATTTTTTGATCAAAGGCTTCATTACTGGGATAACCCTTGGGATTGACGGCCACTGCCGGAATCCCGGCGGCTTCTCCCCGTTCCAGACCAAAGGCATGGCGGTTATTGGAAATAACGACCACAATTTCACCATATTTGTGATGAATGGTATCAATCAGAGACTGAAAATTTGTTCCGCCACCGGAAACCAGCACACCGATTTTTTTTAAAGCTTTTACAGACATAGCTCGATTTTTTCCTCTCCTTTTACAATGGAACCGAGAATAACCGGCTTTTCGCCCTTGGCAGTTAAACCGGATAGAAAGGCTTCAACCTGGTCAGCTGGCAGAACAGCCACCAGGCCAATCCCCATATTAAAGGTGGCATACATGCTTTCAGCGGCAATTTTTCCCGCTTCCTGGATAAATTTAAAAATCGGCAGGGTTTCGATTACACTGGCATCGACCTTGGCGCAAAGTCCATCAGGAATCATCCGGGGTATGTTTTCATAGAAACCGCCGCCAGTGATATGGCTCATGCCCTTAATTTTGCATGGTTTGATCAGATCGGCCAAGGCTTTTACATAAATTCGGGTCGGTGTCAGCAGGGCTTCACCCAGGGTCATACCGAGATCCTCCACATAGGTATTGATGTCCAGCGACAGATCTTTGAATAAAACCTTTCGAACCAGCGAAAAACCATTACTGTGAACCCCGGAGGATGGTAGCCCCACCAACACATCCCCTTCAGCAATATTCGCACCAGTGACAATATCATCTTTTTCAACAATGCCCACCGCAAAACCGGCCAGATCATACTCATCCAGGCCATACATGTCAGGCATTTCCGCCGTTTCGCCACCGATTAAGGCCATATTCCCCTGAATACAACCTTCAGCAATCCCTTTAACAATGGTGGCAATTTTTTGCGGATAGTTTTTGCCGCAGGCAATGTAGTCCAAAAAGAACATTGGTTGGGCGCCCTGACACAAGATATCATTAACACACATCGCCACACAGTCGATGCCAATGGTATCATGGCGATCCATCATAAAGGCCAGCCGTAGTTTGGTACCAACGCCATCGGTTCCGGAAACCAGGACTGGTTTCTGATAACCTGCGGGCAGTTCGAACAGCCCGCCAAATCCGCCCAGGTGCGAAAGAACCCGATCGTTAAAGGTCCGCTTGACATCGGCCTTCATTAGTTTAACCGATTCGTAACCCGCTTCAACGTCCACTCCGGCTTGTCGATAGGCATCTGTTTTTATCTGATTTTCTGACATGTTTCCTCCATCTATTTTTAGTTCCAGTTTCTAGCATCACTTGCCAATTAGTCGTTGGCATTTAAAATTGGCACTTCCATCGGATATTCCCCGTCAAAGCAGGCCCGGCAGAAGGTTGTTTTACCGCCGACAGATTCGGTTAAGCCCTCCAATGAAATATAGGCCAGCGAATCGGCACCGAGAATTTCTCTGATTTCTTCGACCGTTTTCTTGGCACCAATCAAGTATTTTCGCCGCGGTGTATCAATTCCAAAGTGACAAGTATGGGCGACTGGCGGACTGGTAACCCGGAAATGAACCTCGGTTGCGCCAGCCTGTCTTAAAATCTCAACCAGACGTTTGGAGGTAGTCCCCCGAACGATGGAATCGTCGATAATAATAACCCGTTTGCCTTTAATGGTTTCTTTTAATGGGTTGAGTTTTATCCGTACCCCTTCTTCCCGCAACTTCTGATTGGGTTGAATAAAGGTTCGGCCAATGTATTTATTTTTAATCAAGCCGACACCATAGGGAATCCCTGATGCTTCAGCATAACCGATGGCTGCGCCAATTCCTGAATCCGGCACCCCAATGACTACATCGGCTTCAACTGGTGACTCTTTGGCAAGAATTTCGCCAGCTTTATGACGAGCCGCATAAACAGATGTTTCATCCATCACCGAATCGGGACGGGCAAAATAAATCAACTCGAAAATACAGGCTTTCTTTTTAACCCAGTTGTTTTGGCCATAACTGGTTAAGCCATTTTCGTCAATGACAACAATTTCGCCGGGTTCAACATCGCGAACCAGTTCCGCCCCAATCGCATCCAGGGCACAGCTTTCCGATGTCAGAAAATAATCTTCATCCTTCTTACCAATACAAAGCGGCCGCAAACCATAGGGATCACGAACGCCCACCAGTTTATCGCCAACCGTGATTACCAGAGCATAGGCCCCCTTGATGATTTCGACCATTCGTTGAATCGCTTCAATCATCCCGTGGCGCAGGCCTCTGGCTAAAATGTTGACCATTACCTCGGTATCAATAGTCGTCTGAAAAACAACGCCAGAGTCTTCCAGCATGTTCCGTAAAGCACTATCATTGATGAGATTTCCATTATGTGCCAAAGCTATTTGGCCCATACTGTGATTAACCGTTAATGGTTGAGCATTTGTGACCCCATCTTCGCCTGAAGTGGAATAACGAACGTGACCGATTCCGATATTACCTTTAAGCTGTTTTAATACGTTGCCTTTAAATGCATCACAGACCAGGCCCGTTTCTTTGTGGGTCGAAATCTTTCCGTCTTTGTTAACTGATATACCAGCGCTTTCCTGACCGCGGTGCTGAAGCGCATAAAGTCCATAATAGATATAGGAAGAACAATTATTCTCTTTCGATTTGAGATAGGCCCCCATTATTCCACATTCATCGCGAAACTTGTCATTTATCATTGGTGTGTGTATCCTCCAGGTATTTGATTTTATTTTTCCCGCACTTGAATTTTTATATGATACGAGTGATTTTTTATGCCTGAACCCGTTTTAGCATTTCTTCGTAGGCTTCTTCGATATGGCCAAGGTTTCTACGGAAGCGGTCTTTATCCAGTTTTTCATTGGTTTTTACATCCCAAAAACGACAGGTATCAGGTGAGATTTCATCAGCCAGAACAATTTGTCCGTCGTTGGTTTTACCAAACTCAATTTTAAAGTCGACCAGGTTGATCCCTCTTTCCAGAAAATACGCTTTTAAGATCTCATTAATTTTAAAGGTCATGTCGCGAATCACTGCAATTTCATCAGCGGTGGCCAATTCCATGGCGATGGCGTGATCATCGTTGATAACCGGATCGCCAAAATCATCATTTTTATAGCAGAATTCAAAAATCGGTGATTTTAATTTCAAACCTTCTTCCAGACCAAGGCGTTTACAAATAGAACCAGCGGCGGTGTTACGGATAATCACTTCCAATGGAAAAATCGTCACCGCTTTAACCAATTGTTCGTTTTCGGAGAGAACTTTGACAAAATGAGTGGGGATACCTTTTTCTTCCAACATTGTAAAGATAACACCGGTCATTTTATTATTGATGACCCCTTTACCGCCAATGCTACCTTTAACCTCGCCGTTAAAAGCAGTCGCGTCATCCTTATACTCAATAATAAATTCGTTGGGATTATCGGTTTTAAAAACTTTCTTGGCTTTACCTTCGTATAACTGTTCTAATTTTTCCATTTTAATCTCCTTAAAATTTGATTTAAATCAATGCTGTGCTTGTAAATGTCTTATAAGATTTCCTGAACCTTTTCATTTTTCGCAATTACTTCGTCGTTTAACTGAATTTTGAAAGCCTTCATTTTTTCGCGGATCTCCGGGTATTTGATTGACAGCATCTGAGCTAAAATCCCGGCGTTTTCGGCGCCATTGACAGCGACTGTGGCCACTGGTACGCCGGATGGCATCTGAACGATTGACAAGAGCGAATCCAGTCCACCTTGAAAAGAGGTTTGAATCGGAATGCCAATGACCGGAAGTGGTGTGATCCCAGCGATAACTCCCGGCAAGTGGGCCGCTTTTCCCGCTGCCGCAATGAAAACTTCAATCCCCCGATCTTCGGCAGTAGTGGCATAGTCAAAGATTTTGTGGGGATTGCGGTGGGCTGAGATAACCTGAACATCATATTCAATGCCAAATTTCTCCAGCGCAATCAGACATTTTTTGACAATCTCAAAATCAGAATCACTGCCCATGATAACCGCAACTTTTGGTGTACTCATTTTTTAATCTCCTTCGTGTTTGCTTCTTAAATTTTCTAACACTAGTTTTCTTATTTATAATTTATTTAAAATAATTGACGCCAGCTTTAAAGATCTGCTGATCCATATTGCCGGGAATATTTTTATAGAGATTCTTGCCGATTCGTTCGGAGTGACCCATTTTCCCAAGGACCCGGCCATCCTGGCTGGTGATGCCTTCAACCGCATAAACAGAACCGTTGGGATTGAAGCGGCCATCAAGGGTGGCGGCACCCTCAAAATCCACATATTGGGTAGCAATCTGACCGTTTTCGATGAGGATTTTCAGCACCGCATCACTGGCGACAAAACGACCTTCGCCATGCGACATGGGCATCCGATGAATATCCCCGACCTTGGTATTGGCCAACCAGGGCGACAGATTGGAGCTGATTCGAGTCATCGGAATGGTGGACACATGGCGGCCGATGGTGTTAAAGGTTAAGGTCGGCATCTCCTCGGTAATTTCACAGATTTCACCATTGGGAACCAGTCCCAGCTTAATCAGGGCCTGGAAGCCATTACAGATCCCCAATACCAACCCATCCCGGTTATTGAGCAAATCCATGACGGCATCCATCATCTTGGGATTTCTAAAAACCGAGGCAATAAATTTACCGGAACCGTTCGGTTGATCCCCAGCACTAAACCCACCAGGAATCATTATCATCTGGGATGCTCTGATCTGCGCCGCCATTTCGTCAATGGAGTTGATTATATCCTGCGCTGACTGATTTCTGAAAATCGTCGTCACCGCTTTTGCACCGGCATTCTCAAAGGCTTTGACCGAGTCGTATTCACAGTTAGTTCCCGGGAAGACCGGGATAAATACCTGAGGTTTGGCTAGTTTATCTTTGTGGTATACAATCGGTGTGACCTTAAAGCTTAAGGTTTCCACGGCCCCACTGATTTCTGCTTTTTCAGGATAAACTGACCGCAGTGGTGCTTCCCAGACTTCGATCAATTCATTAATTGCGATGGCATCACTGCCAAATACAATTTTATTATTATCAGTGGTCTTGCCAATGGGGGTTGAGCCCTCCAGAATTTCAAAACTTTCGATCAAGATACTGCCATACAGTGGTTTAAACAAGAAGGCGGGATCGATCCGATCATTGATGTCAACCCCGATGCCGTTACCAAATGCCATTTTTGTCACTGCTTCAGCCAAACCGCCATAACCGATTGTTTTGGCGCTCAATATTTTGCCTTCCCGATTCGCTTTAATGATGACATCATAAACAGCTTTCACCGCAACTAAGTCCGGTACTCCATTTTTATCTAACGGTAAACTAAACAATTGTAACAATGACTCACTGGACTTGAGTTCACTGGTTATCACTGATTCCACGTGAGTTGTCACCACTGCAAAAGAAATCAGGGTTGGTGGAACGGTCAGTTCGCCAAAGCTGCCTGACATACTATCCTTGCCACCAATGGCTGGCGTTCCCATGGCTGTCTGAACCTGATGGGCCCCTAAGAGCGCCGCAAAAGGGCGGCCCCATTTAATTGGTTCTTTGCCCAACCGTTCAAAATATTCCTGAAAACTGAGGCGGGCCTTTTTATAATCGCCCCCCATCGCAACCAGTTTGGACAGCGATTCAAGCACTCCCATCATCCCGCCTAGAAAGGGACTGCTTTTGGCGATGGTCGGATTGTAACCAAAGGTCATCATGCTGCAGGTGGTAGTGTCGCCATGAATCATCGGAATCTTGGCGATCATCCCGTCCATTGGTGACAAAGCGTTTTTGCCGCCATAGGGCATCGCCACAGTGCCAGCGCCAATGGTTGAGTCAAACATTTCCACCATACCTCGCTGACTGGCTACATTCAGATCTTTTAGCGTCTCTTTCATTTGATTGATAAAATCGAATTGTTCATCTTTTTTCGGGTCTTGATCCGCTGTTTTTATTGCGCTATCTATTTCTATTGGTGACTCAACTACCACATCAATAAATTGTGGTGCACCGTTGGTTTCAAGAAAGGATCGGGAAATATTCAAGATTTCTGCACCCCGCCATTTCATGATCAACCGACCTGAATCGGTGACAACGGCAACTGGGGTAATCTCCAGGTTTTCAGCTTTTCCCATAGAAATAAAGGTATCCACATCTTTAGGATCGACCACCACAGCCATTCGTTCCTGGGATTCAGAAATGGCCAGTTCGGTGCCATCCAAGCCTTCATATTTTTTTGGCACCTTATCCAAATCGATTTCCAGACTATCTGCCAGTTCGCCAATGGCCACCGATACCCCGCCAGCACCAAAGTCGTTACAACGTTTAATGAGATTCGCCAGTTCTTTACTGCGGAATAAGCGTTGGATTTTTCTTTCTTCGACGGGATTTCCTTTTTGAACCTCAGCCCCACTTTCCAGAATCGATTCTTCAGTATGGGCCTTAGATGAACCGGTGGCACCACCGCAACCATCCCGGCCAGTCCGACCACCAACTAGCAACACCACATCGCCAGGAGCTGGGCGTTCCCGGATGACATTTTCTTTGGGTGCCGCAGCAATCACGGCCCCGACTTCCATCCGCTTGGCCAGAAAACCGGGATCATAAACTTCCGTTACCTGACCAGTTGCCAAACCGATCTGATTCCCATATGAACTGTATCCATGGGCCGCTTCCGTCGAAATTTTACGTTGCGGCAATTTGCCCGGTAAGGTATCTTCAATGGTCGCCCGGGGATCCCAGGCACCAGTTACCCGCATTGCCTGATAAACATAACTTCGACCGGAAAGTGGATCCCGGATAGCCCCACCCAGACAAGTCGCAGCCCCGCCAAACGGTTCGATTTCGGTGGGATGGTTATGGGTTTCATTTTTAAACATCAGTAGCCATTCTTCGTCGACACCATCATGATCGACAACCATGTTGATGCTACAGGCATTGATTTCTTCTGATTCATCCAGATCTGGAATCCGCCCCGCTTTTTTAAGTGCTTTGGTACCAATAACCGCCAGATCCATCAGACTCATTGGTCGTTCGGAATTTTCGCCGTATAGATCCGTTCTGGCCTGACAATAATCAGCATAGGCCCGTTTCATCGCCTGTGAAATGGGGTCATCGCCCAGAAACTGCACCTGCTTAATCTGAGTTAAAAAAGTCGTATGACGACAATGATCCGACCAATAGGTATCAATTACCTTTAATTCCGTAATGGTCGGATTCCGCTGTTCTTCTTTATTAAAATAATTCTGAACAAATATAATGTCCTCAGTTGTCATGGCAAATCCGTGATCCAGACGAAACGCTTCTAATTGATCACCATTTAGCGTGATAAAACGATCCAGCGGTTTGATATCATTTGGCTCACGAACCTCATCAGCCAGGGTTGTAAAAGGTTCTAAACTGGCTTCCTGAGAATCCACTGGATTAATCATGTAGTGCTTAATACTCTCAAATTCATTTTGAGTTAATTCCCCTGTGAGTACAACAATTTTTGCGACTTTAACTAAAGCCCGTTCACCGGATACGATCTGAATGCACTGAATCGCGGAATCGGCATGCTGATCGTATTGCCCAGGTAGATACGAAATTCCAAATATTTTTTCATCAACTCTCGTTTCAAGACAGTCTTCAAATACCTGATCAACATTGGGTTCGGATAAAATAGTGCTAATAATCTGATCAAACAACTCATCTGCCACGTCTTGGACATCATATCGATATACTATACGCATGGATTCAAGCTTTTGAATCTTTAGAATCCGTTGAAAGGTATGTGTCAACGACTTGGCTTCTACTTCAAATTCGTCTTTTTTTTCTACAAAAATTCGTTTTATCACAATTTTTCCACCTTTTTAAATGATAAACTTATTTTACTATTTCCGAACAATAATATCAATAGAATTTAAAACGTTCGGATTATTTTTTTATTTTCCCGAATATTTTTCAAGTTTATCCGTTTATTTTCAAATTTTTAATCGATTCCGGTATAATTTGAAGTATAATTGCATTATATTTGGGTAATATAGTACTAACCAATTACTCGATATAAAAAAGATCCAAGAGAGGTAACATATGAAAATTTTCCATTTGCATCATAGCGGCTTTTTAATTCAATTAGCAGATAAAACACTGATCTTTGATTGTTTTACCCATATCCCAACCAGTCTCCTTCGCAAGGGACTTCCTCATTATTTTTTTGTGTCTCATGGTCACGGCGACCACTACACCGCTGATATTTTTTCAACCGAACGGGTTTATCACCCTACCTATATATTAAGTGATGATATCCCCAAAGCCTCTACTCATAAAACCCATACTATTGGCCCCTACCAGCACATGTCGCTGGGTGGGATGGACATCAAAACTTTTGGTTCCACTGATCAAGGTATCTCATTTTATATTGCTACCAATTCCCATCGGATTTTCCACGCCGGGGATCTCAATTGGTGGGACTGGGACACCAATGAAAAACCAAATATCGATCCGATACAGGAAGAAAAGGACTATAAAGCTGAACTGGAAAAAATGAAGAACCTGCCCATGGAATTCGCCTTTGTTCCGGTGGATCCCCGTCTGGGCGACTCCTTCTACAAAGCGGGCGAATATTTTATCGAAACCTTTCATCCCAAGGTACTCATTCCCATGCATTTTCGTGATGATTTCGAAATTATCCAGCGTTTCAAAGACAAAATCGGGAACACCAAAACGATTATTCCTGAATTTAAAGAACGGAATGTCAAAATCAAAAACACCTGGTCACCTGGCGTCTGAATTATCGAATCTTCTTACTTGCTGAAGGAGTATTGCTATGAACAATCTATTTTCGCTTAGTAAACAAAGTCGTCAACTCCTTGACTTATTTTTTACCATCAGTACAGAATTTCTTTGCATTGCCGATGAACGAGGGGCTATTTTACAAACAAATCAGGTTTGGGAAACGAAGCTGGGCTACCTGAATCCAGATCTTTATGACAAAAATCTCATTGATCTTGTTCATCCCAACGATGTGCCCAACTTGATTCTTGGCCTAAAAAAATTGACTGGAGAAAAGGAATCACTGACGCTTACCACTCGTCTACACTCCAATTTTGACTCCTATCTTTTTGTAACCTGGCAGTTTAAATGGGTCGATGGACTTATCTTTTGTTGTGGTAAAGATTTGACTGAACTCTATCAGGCAAAAAAAGATGCTGAGAGCGCCAACTTTTTAAAAAATCAATTGATATCGATTTTATCAAATGAACTAAAGGAACCTCTGGAAAGTCTGTTCCTGTTTTTTGAGTTAATGAGCAAAGCCAATTCCAGATCAGATCAGAAAACCTGTCTGGAGAATATCCATCTTTCCTCTTCACTTCTGGGAAATCTGATTGATGGGCTTCTGACAAACGATAGCAAGACTGGCCATGATGTGATTGTTTTTGATTTTCACACTACCGTCGAGGATGCAATCATCCCCTTGATCGCCAGCGCCAAGCGTCATAACATTGCCATCGAATTGTCAATTCATCCCAAGATTCCAACGACTGTCGTTGGTGATCCTCAACGACTCAAGCAAATCATCTCCTATTTAATTCTTAACGCCATGAAATGCCTGGAGCAAGGTAAGATTTTCCTTGAAGCTACCCCGGAAAATACCGACAAATCAGTTTTTAAGATTTATTTTGATGTTAAAACGTCTGGAATTTCGCCCTTAAAAAATGGCTTGGCAGACCCCTTTTTATTTACCGATGCCACCGGCGTCACAATGGCAAACAATCTCAGTTTTGGCCTGGAACTAGTGAAAACGCTGGTTGAAACCATGAACGGCAAATTTTCTGCTGCCTGGGACAATGAGAACAACTATGATTTTTCATTTCATGTTCTCTTGCTCAGAGATGAGTCTCAGAAACTCAAAAACGGACGTAGTGTGTCCCAACATATATTACCGATGTATAATAAAAACCTTAGCCTCAAAGATGACGAACTAACAGCATTAGAGCAAATCGTAAATGATCAGACTCAATTAACCAGCTCTGGCGTTCTAGATCAGAGACCGAAAATCCTGGTGGTTGATGATTCAACCAAGAACACCCAAATGCTTGCTGAGGCTCTGGTAGAAAAATATGATATCACTGTTGCCAACAGCGGAAAAGCTGCCTTAGCTATGGCTACACAAAAACCTGTCCCCGACTTAATTCTGTTGGATCTCAGTATGCCGGAAATGAATGGCTTTGAAGTCAGTAAACAAATTCAGCTGGAAGAAAGTACGATGGGTATTCCGATCATTTTTTTAACGACTCTGAGTGACAAAGAAAACAAAGCCCATGGCGCCCAAACTGGTGCTGTTGATTTTATTTCCAAGCCCTTTGATCTGCCCAATGTCGAGCAAAAAATAAAATACCAGCTGGCGCTCAAGCATTATCGGGAAATTCTCAGTAACACAACCGATACCGACGCTTTAACCCAACTCGCCAACCGTCGCCGTTTCGAAGAAATGCTGACTATCGAAATTCGCAAAGCCAGACGAAATAACACCCCACTCTCGATGATCAGAATTGATATTGATTATTTTAAATTATATAATGAGACTTATGGCGCGCTGAAGGGGATGCTTGTCTCCAGGAAGTTGCCGGTACAATCAAAAAAACATTAAAACGTGCCGGTGATCTGGCCGCCCGCTGGGAAGGTGAGGAATTTATCTGTCTACTCCCGGACACTAATTTAAAGGGAGCCGCCCATATCGCTGAAATCATCAGAAAAACTGTAGTAAATTTGAGCATTCCTCACCAAACCTCACCAATTAATACAATCATCACTTTATCACTGGGAGTGGCTACCGGCGTTCATTTAGACAAAAGCACTTCCGAAAACTCCTTAACGACCCTTTTCACCCGCTCGGAAACCGCTCTAATCAGAGCCAAAAAAGCCGGTCGCAACCAGCTTTTTGTATTCCATAACGACTAAAAATTTAAAACCCCTATCCTCTTTTAAAAAAGGGTTCAGGGGTTTTAAAAACATCCTATTTAACTGCTGCTTTATTTTTCCAACCATATTTCCCTTTCATTTCAACAAAACGTACCAGATCAACGGTCTGCTGCCTAAGCTGCCCATCATCATCTTTACATATAAGCTTTAACTCCTGTAATTCCGGCGGCCCCACAGGGATAATCATTTTTCCACCTCTGGCCAACTGATCAATGAGTTCCTTGGGAATTCTCTCTGCTGCTGCCGTGACGATTATTCGATTGAAGGGGGCAAATTCAGCCCATCCCTCACTGCCATCGCCAATTTTATAAACAATATTTTTGTAACCCAAATTATTAAGTCTCTTTTGGGCTGTTTCCGATAATTCCGGAATTCGTTCAATCGTATAAACCATTTTCGAAAATCTAGCCAGAAGTGCTGTTTGGTAACCTGAACCCGTTCCAATTTCCAACACACAACTGTTTTTCTCTGGGGCGAGAATCTGAGTCATTTCAAGCACCAGAGAAGGTTGAGAAATTGTTTGTTCATAACCGATTGACAGGGGTTGATCCCGATCTGCAAATTCTTTCATTTCATTGTCAATAAAATAAGAACGATCCAGATGCACAAAAAAATCACTGAGTTCCTGATAATCCATTGCTGTTTCTCACTTTCAATTCCTTAACACCCAATTCTTTTATTGTCTAAAACAATCACTTTCAATCAGATAATCCCGTACACCTCGAAGTGACGAATGGCTGGTGGCACTGCTGATACGGGGATATACGGTCAGATGATCCATGCGGTCTTCGACTTTATTCAAATCAAAGCCTTCTGAAAGCACCACAAATTTTCCAATTCCCGGTTCAATAGCCTTTTGAGGGCAGCCATAAATACAACGCATACAGATGACGCACTCATTGCCAAAATGGTGCCTACCTTCACTAATTTTAATATTTTCTTGAGGACACAATTTTTCACACAATCCGCATTCAATACATTTCTCGTTGACTTTAAGTCGCCGACCAAAAATCCTTCCCCCAATCATCTCAAAATATCCCAGTTTTGATGCGATTCGATCGATGCCATAGGGCTGCGTTCGATGCCGTTCTCCTACCATAATTTCAGTCACCACCTTTTCAACAATTACTGGTGTTGCATGAAGAACCATGGCGCAAAGGCTTTCATCGTAACCGATCAAAAAATTAGATGGCATAACCATCATTTTTTCGTATATTACATCATAACCTTTTCTTTCAAGATGACGAATTGTTGCCCATCGACACGCTGTATTGGGCGAAATTTCGCCTCCACCTGAAACAGAAATGACCACCGCCGGTCGATCTTTGGCAGGCGGAATTTTTTTTAACCACTCCGTAATGGGTTTTGGTGCATTAAATGCATACACCGGAAACAACAGCACCAATACATCGCCAAACACAACTGGCTCAGTTATACCCCTTAACTCGGTGCGTTGAACCGCAATTGCTCTTTTTTTAACGAATGTTCGAACGCATCAGCAACTCGAGCTGTTCCTCCAGTACCTGTAAAATACACCAGATTTGCGTTTTTAAAATCCATTCTTTCCTCACTAACCGTACAGTTGTCTATTGCTTTTTGAATTTGAATGTCGCTCAATCTGTACACCTTATTTTTATTACCCGTTCTCCATTCTTTCAATAATCAAATGCGTATGATTATTGTGGCTGTCTTTGTCAATTTGCAGGTCTTCGTTCTACCATATTTTACCCTTTATTGTTAATTATAAACATATTCACGAGCGCTTGATTTTGATTAAAAAGCTTTACATTCCGCCCAAATCAAGTATAAAATACTATCAGGTCAATATTTTTTATGATCAGAAAGGAATTCTGAAAATGAGTAAATTTTGCGTTCCCCCAGATGACGCTTTTGCAAATGAATACGTTTCTAAGCGATACGGCTGCGTCACGGATATCCCTACTCCAATTGGCAATCGTCAAGAATTTGATTCAATGCTCGTTGAGGCCATCAACAAAGCAAAGACTACCGTACGTTATCTATCAATCCTTCTGATCAAATTTAACACTTTAGAGAAACCTACTCGTTGTCAAGAACAATTATCCAACACTGACTGTCATCGCCGGATTGCCACCATACTGAATAAAACCTTGAAACGTTCCGGGGATCTGGTTACCCAATGGGATGATTGCACATTCGCCTGTATTCTCTCAGATACGGATCCCGCCGGTGCTGCAGAAATGGCTGAAAAATTCAGACGAAAAATCTTAAACACCGCTTTTTTCCACGCAACCACTCCCCAGATTTGCTATTACACAGTTTCCATTGGTGTGGTTACTGCCATTCTCACTGATGATATTTCCTACGAAATACTGATTAAAAAAGTAACTCAGGCCCTGTCGGCAGCCGATGCAATGGGCCAAAACCAAATTGTTATCAATATAAATTAAAACCAGGCACTCTGTCTGGTTTTAATTTATATTGCATGTTTTTAGCGATTAAACTAACAGACAGCAACCAAGCTGCAACCAGCCACAACCTGTTCGGCAATGATAATTATTAGTTATGAAGTGGTAGATTTTTGTTATAAATAGTTATATAATGATAACACTGGTGTCTTTTGCGATGTCAGTATGCACTTGTCCTAAATCAACTTACATCCTGCTAAAATCATTGCGGCCGTATCTTGGCCCCTGATTTTCTGGATAACCTGCAAAACGATATTTGAAAGGGGTTATTATGAACAAAAATCTAGAACCGCTGCTGGATCTGGAACCAACCAAGCAAACCGATCTGACACCACAAACTGCTGCAAATACAGCTGACTATATCCCGGATAAAGCCATTCGCAAATCCCGAATATCCACCAAACTGCTGTTGTTTACAGTTGTCCTTATGGCCTTGGCCGTGTTTTCTCTGGGAATCATCACAGTTAACCTGGGTGCTGCTGCGTTAACCAACCAGGCCAATACCGATGCTCAAAAGTACACCACGGAAGGCGCTTCCCATGTTGGCGCCATCATTGATGGTAACTTATCGACCCTTAGTGAAGTGGCTTCCCGGGCCCGGGTAACCACCATGGACTGGCAAACTCAAGTTGATGCCATTGCTGGCGATGTGGAACGATTGGGTTATCAGGACATTGCCGTAATGAACCAGGACGGTCATGCCAAATATATCAAAGGCGGTGGCGAGTTTGATTCTTGGGGAGAATTTTGGTATGAAAACGGCTTCAAGGGTGAATTATCTATTTCTGATGTTGCCATCAGTAAAGTTACCAAAGAACCCGTGGTATTTGACGTCGCACCGATAAAAAGCAACGGTCAGGTTGTTGGCTTATTGGTTGGCCGAAGAGATCCAACCTTCTTAAAGGATATCATCAATGCCATGGGCGATGGCGACCGCCAGTTCGGTTTTGTTGTCAATGAAACTGGAGCGATGATGGCCCATCCCGATGATCAGATGATATTGGATCAGGTTAACGTCTTTGACGCTATCGACAACGATGGCATTTGGAAGAGTTTTGGTTTAGCGTTAAAGAAACTGGGAACCCAAACCACCGGGATGTTAACCTATACTTTAAACGGAGAAACCAAAATTGGTTCCACAGCTCCCATTCC
Organism: Acetobacterium wieringae; assembly: GCF_023700225.1. Taxonomy (NCBI): domain Bacteria; kingdom Bacillati; phylum Bacillota; class Clostridia; order Eubacteriales; family Eubacteriaceae; genus Acetobacterium; species Acetobacterium wieringae. The sequence continues at coordinate 1,478,508 of NZ_CP097897.1, read as the reverse complement.
TGGTACAAACTGGACCCTGATTGTCGCCCAATATGAAGATGATGTACTAGCTCCGATCAATAATCTCCGCAATCTGATTATCATGATTTCATTGTTTATTCTCCTGATTGGCGGTGCTGCAGCCTTTATAATGGCCCAAAAGCTGTCGAAACCGATTGTAAAACTTAAAGAAATCGCCGATCAGGTGGCTGTGGGCAAGGTGGATGTAAACATTGAAATCACCACCCATGACGAGATTGGCGATTTGATGCGATCTTTTGAAACCATGATTCAAAACAACAAAAGTCTCTCCGAAGCGGCTCAACAGATGTCAAAGGGTGATTTTGACGTTGCAATCATCCCCCGTTCTGACGATGATGTAATCGCCTATTCCATGGTTGCTGTTTTAACAGAAATGAACAGAATCCATGATGCCATTGTAAAATTTGGAAACGCTGCTTTAGCTGGACAACTTAACTACCGGGGAAATACCAATGAATACGCCGGGGCCTACAAAAATATGATCATTTCTTTAAACAATGTGATCAACACCTTTGTCAAACCCCTCAAAGTTGCCAATAAAGCCATTGAACGGATTGGCAACGGCGTGATCCCGCCTAAAATCACCACTGAATACAAGGGTGATTTTAATGATCTGAAAAATAATATCAACGCCTGCATCGATGGTTTAGGGGCTTTAACCGAGACTGGTGAAGTGCTTCATCGACTATTTATCAATGATTTTACGGCCCAAATGGAGGGAACCTATTTAGGCGTCTTTGGCGATTTGGCAACCTCTGTCAATGAAATTCACTGGAAATTAAACTACATCCATGCCATTGTCAATAATGTTGCCAACGGCAATATGAGTGATTACGATGAACTGGTTAACATCGGAAAACGAAGTGAAGCGGATGAATTTATTCCCAGCCTGATTCAAATGATTGAAAATATCCATTCCCTGGTTAGCGAAGCCGATGAAATGACCCGGCTGGCTGTTGAAGGCGATCTTGATCATCGGGGTGACCCTGCTAAATTCAAAGGCGAGTATGCCAAAGTTATTGCTGGCTTTAACCAAACCCTGGATGCTGTCATTGAGCCGATCCAGGCAGCTTCTACCGCCTTGGACGAGCTGGCCAAAGGTAACCTGAAGACGTATATGGATGGTGATTACAAAGGCCAGCACGGAAAAATAAAAGAGGATATGAACCGAACCATTGATTTCCTCAAAAACTATGTTGACGAAATCACAATCACCCTCCAACGCATTGGAGAGGGCGACCTCAGCCAGGAAATTAAAACCTATTATCATGGCGATTTTGTCGCCATTAAACTGGCTATTAATGGGATCACTACCCATTTAAGTGAAGTCATGAAAGAAATTGATGACGCTGCCGGACAAGTCGAAGCCGGTGCCATTCAAATCTCTGACGGCGGTCAAGCCTTATCACAAGGTACAACCGAACAGGCTAGTGCCATCCAGGAACTTACCGCTTCCATTGAAGAAGTGGCCGCAGAAACCAAGCGAAACGCCCAAAACGCCAATGAAGCCAATGAACGGGCCATTGAAGTGCGAACCAATGCTGAAGTAGGTAATTCTCAGATGTCAAAAATGGTCACTGCCATGGTTGAAATCAACGAATCGTCAAACAATATTTCAAAGATTATCAAGGTCATTGATGACATCGCCTTCCAAACCAATATTCTCGCTCTTAATGCGGCTGTCGAAGCCGCCCGGGCCGGACAACATGGCAAAGGCTTTGCCGTCGTTGCTGAAGAAGTGCGAACCCTGGCAGCCCGCAGTGCCGAAGCCGCCAAGGAAACCACGGGTCTCATTGAAGGCTCGATTGATAAGGTTGCAGCTGGCACCAAGATTGCTGATGAAACCGCTGAAAGTCTGGTTGAAATTCTTAATGAGATTGAAAAAGTAACCGGATTGGTTGGCAATATCGCCCGGGCCTCCAATGATCAGGCTTCAGAAATTGCACAAATCACCAAGGGTATTGAACAAGTTTCCAATGTAGTCCAAACCAACTCAGCTACTGCCGAAGAAAGTGCAGCTTCCAGCCAGGAGCTTTCCGGCCAGGCTGAGGTTCTTAAACAGATGATGCGCACTTTCAAACTCAAAAACCAATACAGCAACGATGTCGAAAGAACAATGCCGATTAACAAAAAGGTATCTGCGGTTCCCTTTGTCGCACCACCCCAACCTGAACCCCGGATCACTTTGGATGATTCAGAACGTGATAAGTACTGATATCTAAACAAGTCATATCCATATACTCCATGCTCTAAGTAAAAATCCTGAAGACAGTCAAATCCGATTGTCTTCAGGATTTTTTTGAATACTCATGTATTCTTTCATTTTACGATTTTATAACGGATGTCAATATCGATTCATTATCGTCCAGAATATAACAATAAACAACTGTCTATTTTCTATTTCTGCTAACATTATTGACATTTGATTAAAATTTTGATCGAGTTATACTATATTTGGAGCACTTTTTAGAAAATAATGCGATATTATGTTATTTTTTTGTTTCATTTTACAAGATTATCCCTTATAATTTACAGGAAATTAAAAAATGAAATTATATTAATTTGAATGACTATCTATTCATTCAGTCAGGTGGTGTTTCAGAAAATAAATCCCGCATCAATCCGTCCAATCACCAGAATAGCAATTATTTATTCCGCAGCGATAAGCTAATCTCATAAGACTTTTTTTGCATCAATACTGGTGAGTAAGGACACCGTCCGCAATTTGCCCCCTCAGATTAAACTAACGGAGGTCTAACTTGAATTGGTTTAAAAATTTAAAAATTAAAACGAAACTGCTGACATCGTTTATTCTTATTGCTCTGCTTGTTGGCGTTGTTGGTTTCATTGGTATCATAAATACCTGGTCGCTACAAGAGTCTGATCAGGAGTTATATGAAAACATGACAGTGCCCATCTCCCAAGTTGGTCAAATGTCAACCACCTTTCAGAAGATGCGTGTAAACCTGCGGGACATGATTCTAGCCAACGATCCTGCCCTGATTCAGTCGATTGAAAAGAGCATTGCTGAAGACCAACAAAAAATCGATACCTTGGCTGACGATTACCAGAAAACGATTCAAACCGATGAAATGCAAGAAGCCTTTGACAGCTTTGAAGCTGCTCGGACAGAATACAACAAACATCTTGACGCGGTGAAGACCCAAGCTGCCCTAAACCAGGACACTGAAGCGTTTAACTTAATGAGTCCAGATGGTGCTGCCGGGAAAGCCACGGCCGCCCTGCAAACGGCAATCGATAATCTCTCTGACTTAAAACTTGCCGATGGTTTGACCAAATCTGAAGAAAATTTTGCCCAGGCGGCTGGTGTCACCACCACAATGACCATTATCATGATTATTAGTATGATTATCGCTGTCGCTTTGGGATTAGTACTGACCTCCCTGATCTGTGGGCCACTCCGCAAGGCTAACCATATGATCCAGGAAATGAGTAAAGGTCACCTGAGCAACCGTCTTAATATTGATACCACCGACGAGGTCGGCGAAATGGCGACAACCATGGACAAAATGGCTGATTCTCTCCAGTTTCTGGTTATTGGCACAATCAACCGCATTTCTGAAGGGGATGTTTCCATGAATGTGGAAATCACCGATCCCCAGGATGAAATCGGGCCCGCGCTGAAAAAAACCATCGAAACCATCCGAGCCCTGATTACCGAGGCAAATGCACTGTCTCAGGCAGCCGTCGAAGGACGTCTGGACACCCGGGGCCATGCTGATGCATTCAGCGGTGGTTTTCGGGAAATCGTTGCCGGTGTAAACAGTACTCTGGATGCCGTTGTCGGTCCCCTTAACGTCGCTGCCGAATACATTGAGCGAATTGGCAAGGGTGAAATTCCACCGAAGATTACTGATGAATATTATGGCGACTTCCGCGAAATTAAAAATAATCTTAATGCCTGCCTGGATGGATTAGGTGCCTTATCGGTGGCTGACCACACTTTGAAATTGATGAATAAAAACGATTTAACTCAAGCTATTGACGGCGATTTTGACGGTATTTTCGGTGAAATTGCCCGATCCATCAATGGGGTTCATGCCCAGCTTGGTCGGATTGTCAGTATTTCCACCAATATCCGTAACGGTGATCTAAATGATCTGGACTTTCTTCGCAGCATTGGCAAACGCAGTGAGAACGACCGTCTGGTACCAGCACTGCTGGGCATGACCGAAACGATTTTGATGCTGGTTGAAGAAACCAGAAACATGGCTCAGATCGCCATTTCCGGAGATCTCAACAACCGTGGCGATGTAACAAAGTTCCAAGGTGAATATGCCACCGTCATTGAAGGATTCAACCAGACCCTGGATGCGATCATTGATCCGATTCAAGCTGCTTCGGCCACGCTCAATGAACTGGCTGAGGGAAATCTCAAAATTACCATGGACGGTGATTTCAAAGGTCAACATGGAAAAATCAAACATGATATGAACCAGACCATTGAATTTTTAAGAGCCTACGTGGAAGAAATCACTCACACTCTGGAAGAAATGAGTCGGGGAAATTTTGACCTGGAGATTACCAACCTCTACTGTGGCGATTTCCTGGCAATCAAAAAAGCCCTAAATCAAATTGCTGCCAGCTTAAGCACTACCCTTTACGACATCAATGTCGCTGCCAGTCAGGTGGATATCGGTGCTCAACAAATTTCTGATAGTGGTCAAGCATTATCACATGGAACTACTGAACAGGCCAGCTCGATTCAGGAGTTGACAGCATCCATTGAAGAAGTCGCTGCCGAAACAAAGCGCAACGCCCAAAATGCCAATGAAGCGAATGAACTGGCCATCAATGTTCGTTCTAATGCTGAAGTTGGCAATTCTCAAATGGTTAAGATGGTCGCTGCGATGAGCGAAATCAACGACTCCTCACACAATATTTCTAAAATCATTAAAGTCATTGATGACATTGCCTTTCAGACTAATATTCTGGCTCTTAATGCCGCTGTGGAAGCAGCCCGGGCTGGTCAGCACGGCAAAGGTTTTGCCGTCGTTGCTGAAGAAGTCCGTACTCTGGCTGCCCGCAGTGCTGAAGCTGCCAAGGAAACCACCGGGCTGATTGAAGGCTCCATCGATAAGGTAGAAGTCGGCACTAAAATCGCTGATGAAACCGCTCTGGGGCTTGCCGAAATTCTTAAGCAAATTGAAAAAGTTACCGATCTGGTCGGTCGAATTGCCCGGGCCTCCAATGACCAGGCTTCAGAAATTGCCCAGATCAATCAAGGCATTGAAGCCGTTTCCCAAGTAGTTCAAACGAATTCAGCAACAGCCGAACAAAGCGCTGCTGCCAGTGAAGAACTTTCCGGACAAGCCGAGATGCTTAAACAAATGGTTGATGCCTTTAAACTCAAGAACACAAAAAATCAGCCTGCCAGACCTGTTACCGATTATTCAGAGTCATTGGTACTTCCTCAATCAGAAATAATCCTTGATAATCTGGATTTTGACAAATATTAAGCGTTCTAAAAAATCCAGGCTGAACAGAAATATTCAGCCTGGATTTTTATTGTACTATTTTTTTATTAATTTCTTTACACTTCCATTTTTTCACAAAAACCTAAAACCTGAATAGCTTTTATGATGTCAATAGTTTAGCAAAATCATTGTACCGTATTCTTGCCTTTTTCTGGGCCCTGATCCGGACTTTGTTTACATCTTGATAATTCGAAATTAGAATTTCTACAATGTGTGGATCAATTTTATGATCCGTCACCATTTGCTTTAAAATCTCGATCACTTTTTCTTTTTCCATTCCCTTACGATAGGGTCTATTCTCAGATACTGCGGTAAAAATATCTGCCACCGCCATGATCTTGGCTCCCAGCGAAAGCTCTGACGCTGTCTTTTTAAAGGGATAGCCGGTTCCATCCAGCCGTTCATGATGCATCGAGGCAAATTCATTTATTTCTTCAAAACCGGCAATCTGAAACAACAACACATAAGTATGATAGGTATGCTCTTTCATGACAGCAAATTCGGCTTGGGTAAGTCCCGCCGGTTTCTCCAGGATTTCCGTGGAAACTGTCAGTTTGCCAATATCATGGATGTAGCCAGCGGCCTGAATTTTCTTACAGGTCAGCTCATCACATTTTAAATGCTGTGCCAACCGTTTGGCTACTGCTGAAACTCCTTCGCTGTGAACTGCAGTAAAGTTGCTCCGAAAATCAATGACCCGGGCAAACAGTTTGGTAATTCCGATTAATTCGTCGATATCCAGTCTCTGGTCCTGGAATTTTATTTTTTTATAATATCGCCGACCATTGGAAATAGACTCCAGATCATACCAGAAAAACTCTTTTTCTTTTAAGCGTTCAAAAGCTTTGATGAACTCAGGGTTAAATTTTCGTCCCGAGGCACTTACTATTTTTTCAAAAATTCGGTCTTTTTGATTGATCATCTTATCGTCCCGAGAGATGAGGGTAGCAATCCGGTCAGCCAAGTGGATGAGATGACTTTCGGACATGACCGTTTCCCCCAAAAATCTGAGACCTTCCCCATCGTTCCAATCCACATGATGAAATTTGATGATTCTGGCTATATTTTTGAATTCTCGGTAATCTTTCAGAAGCAGCCAACCAATTCGGGCATGCTGATGGGGATTAATGGCTTCAAACTTCAGCACATTGATTCGTTCCTGCATACTTAAACCACCAATATCATGCAGCACAGCGGCGACACAGACTTCATTTAGTTTCTTTTCATCAAAGTTCAACTCTTCCCCTAGGTTGTTGGTAATATAGGCGACAAGACGTTGATGATGATTCAGTTCCGGGCTTACCATATCCGAAGCTCTTGATAGTTGGAGAGTTAACTCTAATAAAGAGACCATCTTTTCTTTTCCTTTCCACATAAGACATGAGTTACTCATAATTATTTTGTTATGATACCATACTTTTGTTAGCATTGTAACACAATCTCATCGCACTTTTTGACTTTAGGGGTTTTTTTTATAATTTGGGACTGAAATGAAAAAGACCATCACAAAATTTGACTTTGCTGATGATCGATTTTTTTATAATGTGTTTGCCACCCGATTCACAAAAAGTGATACAATCTGGGGATCAAATTGGGTTCCAGCATAATTCTGAAGCTCCTGCAGCGCTTCGCTTTTGGTTTTTGCTTTTTTATAGGTTCGTTCAGATAATATCGTATCATAAGACGCTCCAACCGCCATAATTCTTGATAAAATCGGAATCTCTTCACCTACCAGGCCTTTTGGATACCCTTTTCCATCCCACCGTTCATGATGACACAAAATTGCGGTAGCAATTCCAACCATTTCAGGGGCTGAATTGATAATATGATAGCCTGTTTCTGGATGCTTTTTTATTACATTCCATTCCTCCGGGGTTAATTCTCCCTTTTTTTCAAGAATTTCTTTATCGATTGTTACTTTGCCGATGTCATGAAGCATTCCTGTCCACCTGAGCTGTTCTAATTCTATTTCTTTCATATTCATTTCTTTAGCAATACGCATACAATAATAACAAACCCGCTCCGCATGAATTTTTTCAACTGCGCTTTTTTCATATAAAGTATACATAATTGACTGAATTGTATTTTGTCGAACTTCAGATTTCATTTTTAGTTTATTTTTATACATCATGCTTTCTGCTTTTTTAAACAATTCAGTAAATGGTTCTGTCTTTGAATGCTTAGTTGCCCATCCAAATGATATCGATAGAATCCCTTGGTCAACTTTACAAGACACCACTGCATCGATCATATTGCTCATCCGTTTTTTAACGGTTTCTTCATCGGTATTTGGGCGGAGCATAACAAATTCATCACCGCCCCATCGCACGACCACATCGGTGGAACGACAACAATGAGTCAGAACCTGACTGGCTGCTATCAATAATGAATCACCGGCCAGATGTCCGAATGCATCATTTGTCATCTTTAATCCGTTTACATCTCCCATAATAATAGAAAGTGGATATTGAGACCCATCCTCAAATCTTTCCCGGGCTTCTTCATATTGTCTAGGTCAACAACGATAATACCATCTCTCACGCTTTTTAGAAATTGATGGTAATTTGAATCTTCTCCAAAACTATTCCCCCATACTTTCACATATGGGCAAATTATAACATGACCTCGATTTATTTCAACTATTTTTTATCGTAATTAACCATTATCTTACTGTATATTTATACAATTAAGACAGTGCTCTAATTTAAATCTCATTTATTGACAAATTTTTATATTTTTACAATCTCATCAGTCGTTCTGTAATAAGCCTTGCATAAATACATTTAGATCTTTTCCCGATCAAAAACTTATTTGTCGATCAGATCTTTTCGCGCTATAATAATGAAAACTGAAATAATTATTAAAACAATCAAAGGAGTTTTAATTATGTTGATCGACTTAAGAAGTGATACTGTAACCCAACCAACCCAAACCATGCGAACCGCTATGGCCAATGCAACCGTGGGTGATGATGTCTACGGGGATGACCCAACTGTCAACCAGTTAGAAAAGCTAGCTGCTGAACTTTTAGGCAAGGAAGCGGCTCTGTTTGTACCCTCCGGTACTTTTGGCAATCAACTGGCGATCATGACCCACACGACAAGAGGAAATGAAGTCCTGGTCGGTGATGATTGCCATATCCTGATGCATGAGGTCGGCGCAGCCGCGGTCCTTTCGGGCGTTCAAATCAGAACCTTTCCGGTTCTCGATGACGGCGTCGATGTGGAAAAACTGGCGCTGATGCTCCGGGGTGAAGACATTCATTTCCCGGATACCGGACTGATCTGTATGGAAAACGCCCAGTCATCGGGAAAAACTGTTCCCTTGGCCAATATGGAAGCGGTTTATACCCTGGCCCAATCCCAAAACATCCCAGTGCACATTGATGGCGCCCGAATATTTAATGCCGCTCTTGCATTAGGGGTTGATGTCAAAGAAATTGCCGCCCAAGGGGATTCAGTAAACGTCTGTCTGTCCAAAGGCCTCTGTGCACCGGTGGGGTCGTTACTACTGGGAACCGAAATATTTATAAAAAAAGCCCGTAAAAACAGAAAACTGATGGGCGGTGGCCTCCGACAGGCCGGAATCCTGGCCGCGGCCGGGATTATCAGTCTGACGGAAATGATCTCCCGGCTGGAAGAAGACCACCGGAATGCCCGCTATCTGGCCACCCGGCTGGAAGAGATCGATTCCTGCTCGGTTCTTAGAAACCGTTTGGATATCAACATGGTCTTTTTTACCCTTCCAGAATCTGTGATAACTGAATCTGCGCTTATTGAAGGTCTGCTAAAAAAGAATATTAAAATTAGTGGAACAGAAAATGGTGAGTACCGTTTTGTAACCAATTATGGTGTCAACTCTGATGACATCGACTGGGTCATTGAAAGTATGAAGACCCTTGTTTCCCATTATTCCTGATTTTTACCCCTGATTTTCACGGACTCATGCATCAAAATCCTTTTATAGTTGGGCTTGACGTGGTATACTAAACTCACTAAAAATGGAGGATTCTTTATGACAACCACATTCTACGGTAACCAAGGTGTTGTGAACAGCATCATACTCGATATGGAAACCGATTTTGAAAAACAATTGAGATTTTTAAACACTATTAAATTTACTGATGACTTCAAGCCAGAGTGGCTGCCGGATATTGTCAAAATTACTTTTATTATCGAACCGTCACTGGGACAGTTTGGCAGGCCCAATCTGATCATTATAGCCGAAGAAAAAAGCCTCCAGCGGCATGTTATTTTTGTTGAATCAAAAATTTCGGCCTATGATGATGCATCAGAAAAATTAAATATAAAACTATTTCCCAATAAATACAAAGACATTGGCGACAAGCTGAATATCCGACTGGCTCTAATGTATCGTTTGGCCAAAGCTTATCATTATCAAAAAGATGGCGGATTTATTGAAGATGTGGATGAAGCATACAAGCTCTACCACGATGTCCCCAAGGTACTTAAAAAACCCGTCATGATCAAACTCTGTATTGATAAATTCGGATACAATCCGGATTTTTTATTTGTTGCTCTGACTAATGATCCGGTTGATATCCAGCCCTTTAAAAATGCCAACTTTTTACCCCCCATCGGCGTCAGCGGTTGGCGGGCCGAAAAACAATCCTTTGGTTTAATTTCGTTTGCCATGCTTGAAGAGCAGAACCTGGTTGATCCCCAAAAAGGATATTATGCCCTGTCGAAAGACAATGTCTTACATCTGCCTGCAGAAACCGGCTCCAGCAATAATGACCCGACCATTCGAACCATTGTTTTGGATCAGTGGCACCCGGATTTGAAATTGAATCTGGAGGAGTTTTTAGTATCCTTGGGAGATCGGCTCACCACCAGCAAGGTTATCACCTTTAATGGTTCTTACAGCATCAAAGCCGAAGATGGACGAACCCTGGTAAAACTTTTTGCTGACAAAGAGAAAATGTATATTACTCTGCGAAACGATAATATTCCCATCGCTTTCAAAGATAAACCCCGGATAAAAATAGGGGTTGGACTCAATGCCAAGTCCTTTGTATTAATTTATTCAGGTACTGATGACCTTACCGGAGATCATTATAATCAATTAGCCATGGATCTCATTGAAATCATCGTAGATTTTGTGGAACAATAAAGCACCTGATAGCGTTCCACCATTATACAAGTCTGTTTACGCCATTAAAAGCAATTGTTTGCAACTTCCTCCTGATCGGACGTTCGCAACGATTGCTTTTTTCTATTGATTGGACTATATTTGACAGAATAATTATTTTGACTTAAAAGAAACCTGCCTGTATAATTAAGCTAATCCAGGCAACCAGAATTAAGTGTCTAGTTTTTCAAATCCAAACGCCCATAATTAAAGGAGCATCATGAGAATGAATAATCAAAGGACGCAAACCAAAAAAACCGATTCGATACGTTTTAAACTACTGATTATGCCCCTTTTCTGCGTTTTTTGGGCATTTTTGCCATTGGTCTAATTTCTTCGTATTTGATCCGAAACAGCCTCTTGGATCAATTAAAAGATCATGGCTATACAACTTCTCAACGATTTGTAACACAACTGGAAAACAACGCCAATGCCATTGAAGCCCTGACTGAAGCTACTGCTGGGGCAACATCCCAAGAAAGTAAAGAAATTAAAGATGAATTCAGCTATCAAGCCCAGATTGATAAAATGGCCAATGATGAAAACATAGTCTATATCGCCATCATTGACAAAAATGTCATCGACATCGCTGACAGTATTGCCGAAGACATCGGTAACGATTATTCTGACGACGAAACAATGAAGGCTGCCAGCTCAGGAAGGCATTGCCTCCGCCTCAGAATACTACTATGAATTAAAGGATGTAACCGTTTATGATGTGCTCTATCCGCTGACAATTAATGGCGAACTGGTTGGCGCAATTGACATTGGCTACTCTATGGAAAATGTTTATGCTGCGGTTACCAACAATATCCTGTTGATTGCCGGTGTTGGCTTACTGATTTTCGTAATTCTGGCATTGATCCTCTATCGAATTTCACTATCAATTACCAAGCCCATCACAAACGTCAATCAGATGATTCAGGAAATGAACCAGGGTTATCTGGGTACCCGGTTGAATATGAAAGAAAGCAATGAGATTGGTGAAATGGCTGTTGCCCTTGATAACTTCGCTGACAACCTCCAATTTGTTTTGATCAAAACCCTGAACCAAATAGCGGCTGGTGATCTTTCTGCCGAAATTCAATCTCAGGGGGATCGGGATGAAATCACACCGGCTCTCAAACAGACCATTGAGAACATTCGTCACCTGATTGCCGAGGCTAATTTTCTCTCGGCAGCGGCCATCGAGGGGCGTCTGGAAACCCGGGGAAATGCCGAGAACTTTCAGGGTGGATTTAAAGAAATCGTACAAGGTGTCAATGAAACGCTGAATGCCGTTATCCTACCCCTCAATGTGGCTGCCGATTATATCCAACGCATTGGCCATGGTGAAATTCCCCCGCAGATTACTGATACCTATCACGGTGATTTCAATACCATCAAGAACAATATCAATTCCTGTATCGATGGTCTCGGGGCGCTGGAAGATGGTAATCGGGTTCTGGCCCGCATGAGTGTCAATGACTTCTCACAAACTATTGATGAAAGCTGTTGCGGTATATTTAGCGAAATTTCTCACTCCATCAACCGCATCAATAACAAAATGATTCACATCATGGATATCGTCAATCGGATCGCAAACGGTGATATGAGTGATCTGGCTGACCTGAAATCCACCGGCAAACGCAGTGATAACGATCAGTTAATTCCCAGTCTGATTGGAATGATTGAGAATATTGTATTACTCGTTGACGAAACTCAGTCGATGACGCAAATTGCCGTTGAAGGAGATCTTGATCATCGGGGTGACGCTTCTAAATTCCCTGGCGAATACGCCCGGGTCATTGAAGGTTTCAATAATACGCTTGATGCGGTAATCGACCCGATTCGTGCTGCTTCAACAACCTTAAACCAATTAGCCCAGGGAAATCTAAAGGTTACCATGGCTGGCGATTTCAAAGGACAACACGGAAAAATCAAAGATGACATGAACCGTACCATTGACTTCCTCAAACAATATGTTGATGAAATCACTGCCACCCTGGAAAAAATTGGCCAGGGTGATCTGACTCAGGAAATCACGAATCACTATCTCGGTGATTTTATTGCTATTAAATACGCTATCAACGATATTACCAGCCATCTCAGCACCGTGATGCGGGAAATTATCGAAGCTGCCGATCAGGTGGATTCTGGTTCCCGACATATCTCTGACGGCGGTCAGCAGTTATCCCATGGTACCACTGAACAGGCCAGTTCCATTGAGGAGCTCAGTTCTTCCATCGAAGAAGTGGCGGCTGAAACAAAACAGAATGCCGTTAATGCCAATGAAGCCAATGACCGGGCCATTGAGGTGCGAAGTAATGCCCAGATCGGCAATGAACAGATACAAAAAATGGTCACCTCCATGTCCGACATCAATGCCTCATCCCACAATATTTCAAAAGTCATCAAGGTTATTGATGACATCGCCTTCCAGACGAATATACTGGCTTTAAATGCCGCGGTTGAAGCTGCCCGGGCTGGTCAGCACGGTAAAGGTTTTGCCGTCGTCGCCGAGGAAGTTCGCACCCTGGTAGCCCGAAGCGCCGAAGCCGCCAAAGAAACGACCTTCCTGATTGAAGGCTCCATAAGCAAAGTGGAAGCTGGAACAAAAATTGCGGATGAGACCGCTGAGGGATTAAAGGAAATTCTCAATCAAATTGAAAAGGTCTCCGATCTGGTTGCCAATATTGCCCGGGCCTCCAATGACCAGGCCTCAGAAATCGCCCAGATTACCATGGGACTTGATCAGGTTTCGCAGGTCGTTCAGGCAAATTCTGCCACCGCCGAAGAAAGCGCAGCCGCCAGTCAGGAACTGTCCAGCCAGGCCGAAATGCTTAAAGAAATGATGGAAGCTTTTAAACTGAAGCAGCTTTCTACCACTCCCATTAACACTGATTCCCGCCTTGGCTCAAGCTACCCCGCTTTTGAAAAGACGGAATTTGAAAGCATGGAACCGATAATTGATCTTGATGATCGAGAAACAGATAATTATTAATTTTTTTATCCACCTTTGAGTAATGCATGTTATAATTAAACAAATTTACTTATCGATTGGAATCATTACCCATGGAAGAATTTTTCGCCACCAATACCTCGCAACAAATTCTCAACCGCATTTTTTCCCTGAATCTTGGCCTTTTATGCATCCTCCACACGGATGGACGTATTGAAAAAGTCAATTATACCTGGGAAAAAACCTTTGGTTACAGTGCGGCAGAATTACTCGATACCAACATTATTGATTATGCGCATCCCGATGACCGGGACGCTACCACCTTTGTTTTTTCAGAATTGTTACACACTAACCATCGACTCACCTTTTCGAATCGTTTCCGATCCAAAGACGGCAACTACCGATACGTCGACTGGGAATTTAATTGCCATGATAACTACGCCTATGTGGCGGGAACCGACATCACCCACACAAAACTCTCTGCAGCTGGCCTGAAAGAACTTCGTGGACAGCTCAATAAGCACCAGCTTCAAAACGATCTGGAAGACCTTTGTCCGATTCGTCAGAAAATCCTAGTGGTTGATGACTCACCCCTTAACACCAAAATAATGGAAAGTGCACTGATTGAAGATTACGATGTGCTGATATCTCACAGTGGTAAAGAAGCCCTGTCTATTTGTAATTCCAATGATCCCCCAGATCTTATCCTGTTGGATATTATTATGCCTGAAATTGATGGCTATGAAATCTGCCGACGACTTAGCAGGGGTACAAAAACTAAAGATATACCGGTGATCTTTCTTACCTCTCTCACAGCTGCCAGAGATATCGAGTTCGGCTTAACTCTGGGTGCCATCGATTATATTACTAAACCCTTCAGCATCCCGATTATTAAAGCCAAGATCAAAAACCATCTGGCTGTAAAATACTATCAGGACACCCTAAAAATCAATACGGATGTTGATCAATTGACCCAGATCGCCAACCGCCGACGTTTCGATGATACCATGACCCTGGAAATTAAAAAAGCCAAGCGAACGGGCACCATTTTATCTGTGCTTTTGCTTGACATTGATCATTTTAAGTTTTATAACGATACCTATGGTCATTTGGAAGGGGATGCTTGTCTTAGAAAGGTGGCTAGCGCTCTATCGGTTACACTTAAGCGTCCTAAAGATCTGGCTGCCCGCTGGGGTGGCGAAGAATTCGCCTGTTTGCTCCCCAACACCAATACTCACGGAGCTCAAAACGTTGCCGAATCGCTGCGCAACGCAATTCTGAATTTGAACATTCCTCATGAGTCCTCTCCTGTTAATGATATGGTTACTATATCAGTCGGGGTTGTTTCTTCTAATCCAATGGATGAGAACTCCTTTGACAGCCTGTTGCACCGTGCTGATGAAGCCCTTTATCAGGCCAAAGAAACCGGGAGAAACCGGATAGCAGTCTGGCATGAGGATATTGAAGCCATGGGGCCTTATCTTTAATCAATGACCGCAGTTTATGTTCACTGCGGTCATTTTTTTACAAAAAATACCGACATCTGTCCGCTGTAGCCTATCTTACTAAGTGATGGACAAATGTCGGTTATTCTTATTTTACAGGTCTGATCAATCCTGAGCTTTCAGAACTTTAATATAATCAATCATATATTCTGGCAGATCCGGGGGCCGACGACTGGAAACAATATGGCCGTCGATAATCGAAGGTGTATCATGCCAGATGGCCCCGGCGTTGGTCATGTCATCTTTGATACCAGGGGTACTGGTGACGTTTTTGCCTTTGAGGATGCCAGCAGAAATCAGGACCCAACCGGCATGGCAGATTTGGCCAATGACCCGTTTTCGTTTGTCGAGGTTGCGGATCATCTCCAGCACCACCGGGAAACGACGGATCGCATCGGGCGCCCAACCGCCGGGAACCAGAATCCCGTCATAATCGTCAGGATTGATGTCAGTATAGGCCAGGTCGGAGACACAGGGTACACCGTATTTACCGATGTACTTTTTGTTAGCAATCTCCCCTACAACATGAACGGTAACCCCTTCTTCCCGCAGGCGCAGCACGGGGTACCATAATTCAAGATCCTCAAAATCATTACTGATTAACGCGATAATCTTTTTGTTTTTCATCTTGTTTTCCTCCTGTTTTTAATTGTAAACTAACTATACGGTACCTCAGTTTTTCATCTAAGTTCCGTACCGACCAATTGTTAATCTGTTGTATGCTGCAAGCTCGGACAGGCTACGCCGTGTCCGCCTTGATGCACACAACATGATGTAACAATTGTCGGTACTACGTCTGTTTATTTCACACTTACTTCGAATAAAGATATCGGTACCTAAATTAATATATTTCAAAGCATTTTTTCAAATGCTAGGCATTCCCTCTGGAACCGGGTTTAACCAGGGCGACTTGACCGGCTTTGCAGACGGGACAGTCGTCGGGGTCCCAGGCGGTGATTTCCAGTTTGATGGATGAATAGATGGGCATGTTGATTTCAACCCCGGCTGCCCGGCGGTCAGCGATACAGGCCACGCCGAGGACGACAGCGCCCAGCTCTTCGAGCACTTTTTTTGTTTCAATGGTGGATTTTCCGGTAGTGACGACATCTTCGGTGATAATGACCCGTTCGCCGGGTTTGATTTCAAAGCCGCGGCGCAGTTCCATCAGGCCGTCTTTACGTTCGGTAAAAATAGATTCTTTGCCCAATTGTCGGCCGATTTCGTAGGAAACGATGACGCCGCCCATGGCCGGGCCGACCACCTTGTCAATTTTCAGCGTTTTTAACTGTTCAACTACCGGTGCCAGAACCTTGGCGGCAGCATCAGGAAAACGCAGCACTTTGGCGCATTGAACATACTGATCGCTGTGTTTACCGGATGATAGTAAAAAATGTCCTTCCAAAAAAGCATCGGTTTCTTTTAATACTTCTAATACTTCCTGACTCATATTATTCCTCATTTCTATATTTTAAATTAAATAATTCCCCTGACTTCGCAGATATTGGTCAGTCCTTCGTTAATGCAATAGGCTTCCAAGCCAGCGATGATCTCAAGCGGCGCCAGCGGGTTATTGAAGTTGATGGTACCGATTTGAATACAGGTAGCCCCAGCCATAATAAATTCCAGGGCATCTTTCCAGTCACTGATGCCACCCATGGCCATCACCGGTATTTTTACCGCCTGACATACCTGATGGGTCATCCGCAGAGCAATCGGTTTTACCGCCGGACCGGAAAGGCCAGCATAGAGGTTGTCAAAAACAACCGCTTTTTTTCTGTAATCAATGGCCATTCCTTGAAGCGTATTGATCAGTGAAATGCCCTGGGCCCCTGCATCCTCGCAGGCCCGGGCAATATCGGCGACTGCTTCACCATTGGGCGACAATTTGACCATAATCGGATGACGGGAGATTTCCACCACTTTTCTGGTGATCTCCCCGGCGGTTTCAGCTTTGATCCCATAGGCCATGCCCCCCGCTTTAACATTGGGACAGGAAATGTTGAGCTCAATCAGCTGGGCATCAATGGCGTTGAGTTTTTCAATGGCGGTGAGATATGATTCTTCATCTTTGCCACCGACGTTAACAATCGTTACCGTATCAATTGCTTTTAGATGGGGCCATTCATTTTCGATAAAGGCATCGATTCCCGGATTTTCCAGACCGATGCTGTTCATCAACCCAGCCGGTGTTTCCCAGAGTCGCATCCCAGTATTTCCCGATTTTGGTTCTAAGGTCAGCCCCTTGGAGCAGAGGCCGCCCAGTTTAGCCAGATCATAAAAGGCTTCATACTCCCGGCCAAAACCAAAGGTTCCGGAAGCCGGAATCACCGGGTTTTTAAAGCGGATGTCATTAAATTTTGTTTCCAGATAATTAGACATTAAAGACCTCCTCCCGAAGAAACACCGGGCCATCTTTACAGACTTTTTTATTACCGGAACGGGTTTCGCAGGTACAACCCAGACAAGCACCAATCCCGCAGGCCATATGGGCTTCCAGCGAAACGTAGACGGTATTTTCAGTCGGTACGGCACTAGCCACCGCGGCCATCATAATTTCCGGCCCGCAGGTTACCACCGTTTCGCTGGGTATAACCGAAAGTTTGTCAGTGATAATGCCCCCGACATCAAGCACCACTTCATCGGCTAGGGCGGCAAAAGCCTCAACACCGTAGGCGATATCCCGAAAACCCAAATAGACCCGACACTTACCGGTGGGGTTCTGGTCACGATAGTGTCGCAGCAAATAATAAAGCGGCGCTGTTCCGATACCGCCGCCAACCACGCAGAGGTCACCGGTGATTTCCGGAAAACCATTGCCGTAGGGACCCTGGATGGTCACCTCATCATCAACCTGCAGTCGCGCTAAAATTTCGGTCCCTTTTCCCACCACCTGGTATAAAAAGGTGAGTTGACCGGCTTCGTAATTGTGAACACTGATCGGTCGGGACAGTAGCGGGTCTTTGTCCCAGGCACGCAGCATAAAGAATTGACCTGGCTTAACGTCGCCGGTAAACGCCACAGTCATTTTAAAAATCCCTGCTGACACAAGAGAATTACTTAGGATTACAGCCATTTAAGAATATCCTCCTGCATTGCCAGAGTGGCCTTTCGGATATGCTCAGCAAAGCCCTCATCTTCACAGCCAGCCTTTTGATGACCGGTGATCAGTCCCCGGGATGAGTTAACCACCGCACACCGGGATTTTTTGAGAATATTTGCGATATCTTCGCCAGTTCCGCCCTGGGCACCGTAACCTGGCACTAAAAAGAAGGTATGGGGGCAACGGGCCCGAATCGCTTCGAATTCATCCGGACGGGTCAGTCCGACTACCGATCCGATAGCCGAAAAGCCATTTTCACCCCGGAAAGCACTGCCCCAGCCTTCGATTTTATCGCCCATAATTTCGTAAATGGTGTCAGCCCCAACCTCCAGATTCTGGAGATCCACCGCTGACGGGTTGGATGTGCGTTGCAGGATAAAAATACCCTTGTTGTTTTCTTTAATATATTGATAGTAAGGTGATACCGCATCTTCACCCATATAAGCGTTAACGGTCATGATATCGACTTCGAAATCACCTGTGAAATGACCCTTGGCATACTGGTCGCCAGTGGACGAAATGTCGCCCCGCTTGACATCACCAATCACGACAATGCCTTTACTCCGGGCATATTTAACCGTTTCGCTATAGGCTTTCATGCCGTCCAGTCCCAGTGACTCATAGCAGGCAATTTGCACCTTGTAGGCAGCTGCCAGATCCTCGGTGGCATCGATAATTTTTTTATTGAATTCGGTTATTTTCTCACCATCAGACCAGTCCTTATCAAGCAGGTATTTTGGTAAAAATTTCAAGGTTGTATCCAGACCTACGCAAATCGGTCCTTTTTTTACAGCTTCATTATAGAGCCGGTCCATTATTATCATATTTAATTTCTCCCTTCACCATGGTCATCATTACTTTTCCTTTTAGGGTCTCGCCGCCAAAGGGATTGTTTTTACTTTTTGAAACGAATTCTTTGGGATTGATTTTCCCTTCCCAGTTTGGATCCACCAGAACCAGATCCGCCGGATATCGTTCTTTGATGAGTCCCGCCTTTATGCCCAGGCGTTTAGCCGGAGCGTCGCTAAGCATCTCGCTGAGCTTTTCCAGGCTGATGCCGTTCTGTTCAAAAACCGTATAATACATGGCAAAAGCCATTTCGAAGTTATTGATTCCCGGAGCCCCTTTTTGTTTGTCAGCTTCAGAATGGGGGGCATGATCGGTGCCACACATATCAATGATGCCAGCTTTAATCCCTTCGATTAAGGCGCGGCGGTCGGGATAAGTCCGGAACGGCGGATTGACCTTGTAGTCCATCGCCGAGGCAAAGATGTGATGGGGAGTTACTTCGCAGGTGATATCAAGGCCCTTTGCTTTAGCTTCCACAATCAGATCCAGAGTATCTTTTTTGCTGATATGGCAGATATGCAGATGACCGCCGATTTCTTCCAGTAGGTCTACATCGCGCTGCACCAGTTCAGTTTCTGGCTGGCAATGGGTTAAAAGAATAAAATCATGTGCGGTTGAAGCCTTTAGCCCTGCTACCATAATGTCTGGATTCACAATTGAAACCCCGTCGTTGGAAAAGACATTGGTCAGCGGTACCCAAGGATTGAACCTCGACTAGATTCGAATCATTAAACTCTTTAGTCAGTGCCGCGACCTGGATCAGGTTACAGAGCTTTAGCGCCTCGGCTTTATCCAGATTCGCTTTGACAAGCGCCGCCTCGTCCATCAACGGATTAGTATTGGCCATCGCCACCAAAGTCGTAAAGCCGCCTTTAAGTGCCGCCTGCATCCCAGTTTCCATGGTTTCTTTATATTCAAAGCCCGGATCCCGCAAATGACAGTGCATATCAATAAATCCTGGCATCAACAAATAACCCTGACCATCGATTTCCTGATCATATTCAGACTTGACATTCCCTTTTTCTTTATAGACTTTTTTTATTTTTCCGTCTTCAATTAATACCTTGCCAAACCGGCTTCCCTCGGCATCTACCATTTCAACGTTCTTGATTAAGGTTTTCATCGTTCCTCCTTTGTTATTCTTCGTCAATAAAAGTGGTGTAGGCGTCGCAGTACTCACAGCGGTATTGTTTTTTCTCTTCATTGACCAAAAAGAATTTAATATCCTTCACATCCTCATATTGGGTAATACAACGGGGATTTTTGCAGGTCATAATGCCATTAACAACTGTTGGTAGGGTCAAGCTTATTTTTTTGTACAACTCACCATTCTTGACAAAGTTAATGGTCACATTGGGATCAATCAGACCCAGAACGGTCATATCAATCTGCAAATCGGTTTCAATTTTAATTAAATCTTTCTGTTTCATTTTTTTACTGGGAATGTTCTTAAGTAACACCACCACATCGTCAATATCATTGAGATGGAGTTCCTTGTAAATTTCAAAACCATGTCCCGCTTCAATGTGGTCGATGATGATACCCTTTTTCAATTTCGATACGTTGATCATTTTTTATCCTCCACTCCCAGAAGTTTGGCAATCAGAGCCATCCGAACATACATCCCATATTTAGCCTGGGCAAAATAAACTGCCCGGGGATCCTCGTCCACCTCGGTGGCGATTTCATTAACCCGCGGCAAAGGATGCATGACAATCATATCCGGTTTGGCGCCCTTCATTTTCTTTTTATCCAGAATATAATAGTTTTTCAATCGCAGATACTCTTCCTCACTGACAAACCGCTCCCGTTGAACCCGGGACATATAAAGAATATCCAATTCACCAATGACCTCATCCAGACTGGTCGTTTCCTTATAGGTTTGCGGATCCAGTTGATTAAGAATATGGGCTGGCATTTTTAGCTCAGTGGGCGATATAAATACAAACCGGATGCCCTGATAACGGCTCAGAGTTTTAACCAGCGAATGGATGGTTCGACCAAAAAGTAAATCGCCGCATACGCCCACCACATGGTTATCACAGCCACCCTTGAACTTCCTGATCGTCAGCAAATCGGTCAGAGTCTGGGTGGGGTGCTCATGACCGCCGTCCCCGGCATTGATAATCGGCATTTCGTTGGCAAATTTGGAAACCAGCCGGGCGGTTCCCTCTCGGGGATGCCGGATCACAGCGATATCCGAATAGCACTCGATGGTCCGGATCGTATCACCCAGGCTTTCCCCCTTGGACACCGAGGAGTTATTGGGATCATCAAACCCGATGATTTCTCCCCCTAAACGAAGCATGGCAGCTTCAAAACTGAACCGTGTCCGTGTGGAAGGCTCATAAAAAAGGCTGGCCAATAATTTTCCCTTGCAAACCAAAGAATAACCCTCGGGGTCTGCAATAATATTATCAGCCAGCTGCATAATCGATTCAATTTCATTTAGTTGAAAGTCTCCAGGCTCGATTAAATGTCTTCCTTTTAACATAATGTTCCTCCTATCATAAACACAATTA
Organism: Acetobacterium wieringae; assembly: GCF_023700225.1. NCBI lineage: Bacteria > Bacillati > Bacillota > Clostridia > Eubacteriales > Eubacteriaceae > Acetobacterium > Acetobacterium wieringae. Next base: position 1,456,921 of record NZ_CP097897.1, on the reverse strand, counting down.
TGGGCAAAAAACAAGCCGCTTTATAAAATAGCGGCATACTTTCTAACAGGCATCTTCCCTCATTAAATGTATCGTTCCTTTTGCACCTTTATGCCTCGCTTACTAAAGCTCGCATACTTAATTATGATAATCATAATTTAATTAGACCTAATTGTCAATGGACTTTGATTAAAAGAAACCGTTATCTTAAGATAATATTTGAGCTTAAAGATCGACAGGATCATGCTGAATGATTTGACTGGAATTTCGAAGCAGATAATGGTATGATGTTAACATAAATAATTGCAAAAATGACACCAGTATTAAGATCAGTTTTGTAATTTTCAATACTTATATTATTTAAAGGGAGGGATTTTTATGTATTTCGTAACTTATCAATATAACGCATTTAGCGAAGGTGGCATTTTGACCGCCGATGAAACCAGGGTTTTACCAATTACAACCATCGGTAAACTAATGGGTCTCAAATTTCCCGAACGTCTGATCGATTTTATTCCTCTGGCAACCGATGAATTGCTGGCCGACATCAAACAAGTCATGGCTGAACATCAGAACCTGGGTATCAATCTGGATCTGGTCAAGCTGTTGGCGCCGATTCCCAAACCCCCAAGAAATATTTTCTGTCTGGGGAAAAACTATGCGGATCACGCCAAGGAAATCAAGAATATCCCCACCATGGGCGACGTCCCAGAAAATCCGATCTATTTTTCCAAACTGCCCACCTCAGTTACTGGACCAGATACGGTAATTCTTTCCCATGCCAAGGCCACCAAGCAGATCGACTATGAAGTGGAGCTGGCCATTGTGATTGGCAAAGAAGGTGCCGATATTCCCAAAGAAGACGCTGAAGATTATATTTTTGGCTACACCATTGCCAACGATATAACCGCCCGGGATCTCCAAAAAAGCATTCTCAATGGTACAAGGGTAAATCTCTTGACACTTTTTGTCCCTGGTCCTCGGATTCTGCACAAAAACGATTTAAGAATTCCCTTTGATCTGGATATCACCTGTCGAGTCAACGGTGAAGTTCGGCAACACTCTAAAACTGGTCGGATGATTTTTGACATTCCATCCATTATCAGTGATCTATCTCAGGGGATGACCCTATTACCAGGCGATATTATTCTCACCGGAACCCCTGCCGGGGTAGGCTTTGCCCTGGATCCGCCACAATTCCTAAAACACGGGGATCAGATTGAAGCGGAAATTGAAAAAATCGGAGTCCTACGAAATACCATCGAATAATCAAAAAGCCAGAATTATCTTGGGATCTAACCCAAGACCATTCTGGCTTTTTTAACGTTAAAATATTACGATTTAGTCCAATAACGCAAAATCCGATGTGCATCACGATGATGAGCGTTTAAACTGGCAACCGTTTCAGACTGAATACCCCAACCGCCGCCGCAAACAATAATCCAATAAAGACTGCAAAACCACCACTGATTAAACTGATACTGCTCTGCCCTGTGACAATGGCCAAACCATCAAAGGCATTATACAGCGAAAACTTTCCTAAAAAAGCAGTTCGTTCAGATAACTTGCTGAGGGTATTCAAGATAAAGAAGCCGACTGGAATCAGGGCTCCAAAAAATAGTGCTGGCTTGGTACTGTTGAACAAACAGGAAAAGAAAAAGCAAAACATCCCGATGGTCATTGTCATCAGGCAAGCCCCTAAATTCAGTTTTAAAAACACTTTAACATCCAGCATTCCCGGAAAAAAATGTTCACTCATGCCGTACCCAACCAAAAAGAGAATCGTAAACAAAACCCCAATCGACGCCAGCAGATAAATTCCCTGGGTTACAATGATTTTTATACGACTATTGGGGGTGCACAGCAGGCTGGTAAATGAGCCTTCATAGACCCACTTGGCCACCAGACGATTGGCCAGAATGATGCAATATACCATCGGAAACAGATAAATCAGAAAACCGTAAAACAAGCTGGCAATAAATCCGGTCAGTCCGCTGTCAATGGTGCCAAAGCCCAGGGCATTAACCAGTTTGGTCGGCAGGATCGACATCATATCGACCATTGCGCCAATCCCATTAGGATCATAGATATAGATAATAACCGCTAAATAAATAGACATCAACGCTGCAAAAACCAGCAACAGCAAGGTATTATTTTTAATATTCTTCAAAAACAATGGAATACTCATGCTTTTTTCACCTCTCTTACTGTTTCTTCCGGATCCGGCAGGGTTCTATTCTTCTCCGTTTTTTTAGGCATTAATTTCGGCTTTCTTTCGCTTCTTTTTATTTTACCTTCGTTTTCCTGGGTGTTGTTTTCTTCATTTTTAAATTCCGTCTGTTTTATTTCTTTTTTATAATGCTGTTGGAAAATTTCTTCCAACGATTGATTTTTCGAATTAAACACTAATACTTTTTCATGGGATAAAACTTTCATCAGCACATCAATCCGATCACCCGGTGAGAAGATCTCATAATCGCTCTGCGAAAACTGCTGATAGCCGAAACCATATTTTTTTATCTGTTCCAGATTCGGGGGAGCCGCAAATTTAACCAGATAGGCCTTGGTTTCTTCGGCTCGAAGACTGACAATATCCATATTTTCCACGAGACGGCCTTCTCTTAGCACCCCGACACGATCACAGGTTCTTTCCACTTCCTCAAACTTATGCGTTGATAACAGTACCGTTTTACCCCGCCGTTTCTCCTCCAAAATAAGATCGAGAAACCGGGACTGCATCAGGGGATCCAATCCACTGGTGGGTTCGTCCAATACCAGCGTTTGGGGATCATGCATCAAAGCTGTGACAATGGTCAGTCTTTTTTTCATGCCACTTGACATATTTTCGATTTTTCCCCGGGTTTCAACCTCAAAGCGTTCAATCAGCATATCTCTGAGTCTGGTATTCTTCTGACCAAAAATCCCCCGCATTTGAGTAACGAAGTTCAAATACTCTTTGACCCGCATGTTTTCAAAAAGAGCGACATCTTCGGGCACATATCCGGTATTTTTTTGAATCGCAGATGCTCTGGAAAAGCAATTTAATCCATCGATGGTGGCGCTACCACGTCCAGCCCTGATCAGTCCCATCAGCATCCGAATGGTGGTCGTTTTCCCGGCATCGTTTGGTCCAACGTATCCGAAAACCTGGCCTTTTTCAACGCTAAAATTTAAGTTGAAAATACCTTTCGTGCTTGAATATTTAAGGGTTACGTCCTTTAATTCAATCATTTTTTTCTCCTTAAAAACCTTATTCGTTCATTGCTTCGGATTCAACTGATTGGCTGATCCGGCTGTTCAATTCATTGGCGATTCGGCCAAAATCTGATCCGGTGAGGGTTTCTCCGCGGATTCCCGGTGCAATATTACACACCTCCAGAACCTCCATTAAAACCGCTTTATCAAATGGGGTGTTCATGGTCAGCCCATTGATCAGCGTTTTTCGTCGATTTAGAAAACTGGCTTTCACAACTGACAAAAACAATTCCTTGTTTTCCAGTGCTATTTTGGGCACCGTCAGTTTTTTTAGGGTGACTACAATCGAGTCAACCTTAGGCTTGGGAATAAATACATGCGCTGGCACTTCGAAATCAATCGAAATATCCGCATAAAATTGTGCCACGATACTCAGTGATCCGTAAGCTTTGGTCCCTGGAACGCCACATAGACGCTCGCCCACCTCTTTTTGAATTAAGAAAGTCATGCTTTCAATCGGCAGATCCGATTCCAGAAACCCCATAATGATGGGGGTAGTAATATAATAGGGTAAGTTTGCCACAATCTTAAGCGGCATTGTGACAAGTTGATCTCCCAGAATCTCCCGGACGTTGGTTTTTAAGATGTCACCCTGGACAATCTCAACATTGTCACAGTCATTCAGGGTTTCATGAAGAACCGGTATCAGTTTTTTATCGATTTCTACTGAAATAACCTTGCCAGCATGATCACTGAGAGCCTGCGTCATGGTGCCAATCCCCGGTCCGATTTCCAGCACCAAGTCCCTTTCGCTCACGTCTCCGGCTTTAACAATTTTTTGAACAATATTCTCATCAATTAAAAAATTCTGTCCAAATCGTTTATTGAAGTGAAGATCATACTTTTTTAACAGTGCTTCGATGACCCGTGGTGATGTTAATTTTTCCATTCATATCCTTCCATTTTGCAACTATTTAGGCTTATATGTGAATCTTTAATGTTCCATCTATAACTTAACTATTATACACTTTATTTAATCCCGCGGGAAGACCTTATCTCGGTTTCGAATTAAAACTCTCCCTCCCTGTTATTTTGAATCTTTTATCAGAGCTGACCAGAATTTTCTAAATAGGCAGATACGTGATATGCTGTTTCTATTGAATTAAGCTGCTGAATTCGCATTATCAAGAAATTTTTATTGAATCAAAAGGCGCTATGTAAATTTCATATTCACATCTACTTACTTTTGGGCTTCTAAACGTAGTCAACCCATTTGTTTTACTTTATTGCCGGAGATGCTTCTTCACCCCATTTTAGGCTATCTAAGCGGCAACTTTTCTGAAAACTATCGTTTTTTATTTCTGTTGGCCCGGAAAAAAATGGCATTTGCATAAAAAAGAAAACGCAATCACGACTCATTCTCAGACCTTAATTTTACTTTTTAGGAAGCTATTTCATTTTAACTTAAATTAAAATTAATCGTATTTGCAGTTAATTTCAATGTCAATTTACTTCGAACTGCTCATTGTCATGAAAATCCCTGTATTTAAAGCCATTTATTCTCGTCTTACTTTTATTTATCTGAGCTGACTCCAAAGATTTCTTAAATGGTTTTTATCAGACCCTTGCTAAATATCAAACCATCATGTATTATACGCTTTGCCAATTTGTAAATAATTTGCAACTATCAATGATGCATTTCAGTCACACACAACACCGTGACACCATCATGTTTTGACATTGGAGGTCAAATGAAAAAAAACTCAATAAAAAATACTTGCGTAAGTCTTGCCTTGGCATTATGCCTGGGCCTATTACCAGGAACTGTAATGGCTGAAGAAGCCGAGCTCGATTTAACAGAAATCGCTCAGGCTGTGGAAACAACTGAAACCTCGACAGCTCTGCCCAGCTTATTCACAGCCAGAACTACTGCACCAGGTGCTGATAACACCTATTTCTTTGCCAGCAATCCATATTCCCAAGGTGGATATGGACTACCTAACTGTACCGCCTATGCCTTTGGCCGAGCGTACGAAATTTTAGGAACCACGCCAAATTTAGCAATGGGCAATGCAAATTCCTGGTGGGCTTATAATCAAAACACTGGTTATTATCCCTCAGGTTCCACACCAAAACTTGGCGCTGTAATCTGTTGGGGTGGCAGTTCAGATGGACATGTGGCAATCGTTGAGGCGATCAATGGTGATACGGTTACGCTCTCAGAATCCACCTATAGTGGCATCTACTTTCAAAATTACACCTATACAATTGGAGCTGAAGATGCCACCTCGGTCGGCGGCTTTCAGGGTTATATCTACATCGGTGATTATATTGATGCCGCATCAGACGTAACCCCCCCATCCTTGTCAGATGTACTGGTTACTGACTATCAGGATGAAGGAATCAAGGTCACTGCGCTGGTTTCAGATGACCTTAGCGGAATCGGATCGGTTTACTTTCCAGTCTGGACCGAAAACAACGGACAGGATGATTTAATCTGGCATGAAGGAACTGTTGACGGCAATGTGGCCAGCTGTTATATTCCATACAGTGATCACAACACTGAACTTGGCGACTACAATGTCCATATTTATGCTTACGATAATGCCGGTCACTACACGATGACTGGTACCACCATCACGAAGGCCGATACCTTTACCAGTCTGGGCAAAGTTGCTCTTGAAAGCTAGTTAATTACATCCATCAAAAAAGCCTTCCAATCGACGTTTAAACGTCAATGGAAGGCTTTTTTGATTTCAATCTAAGCAGCAACTTTTCAGGGACGTTTGCGGTTCACCACCCCATCATACAAAATTTTTTCTGCCGCATTTAGGGGAAATCGTTGTCGTGATCGGTAATCTTTTTAATTATTGGAATTTTTCTTGTCACATTGGTTAAAACAATATAAGATAGAGCTATTAAGATAATATTCAACCATACTAAAATTCCAGGAGGTCGTATATGAAAACCCTTGAAACTCAATTTGGCCATTCAAATCTTCTTAATGATGACGGTTCGGTGATTGGTATTCAAGATGATCTTGATTTGATCAGAAATTATTTTACGCCTGCATTTATGAAAACACACACCGTTTTCTCCTGCCTTGATGACTTCTTACAATCAGCTGGATTTTTAGTTGCCACCCAGCAGGATTTTGAACAGATTCCACTTTCTACAATGAATGCCTGGGTTCAGCAAAACAGCCAGTATCTGGATTGGACAGAAATAGTTGCTGCTGCTGGTGATTTCTACTTTGACAATCAAATGAAAGCCATAAAATTTAAATATATCTAAACAAACTTGGTTGTACTTAAATCGCTGTCATTATATAATGAAGATAATTTATCCAACGGAGGTATCCCTGTGACCAAGATTCTGATCCTGACATCAACAAAGCGTGTCGAAAAATTTTCTGATTTATCTGTCCTCCCCAAAGACTGGGAATTCGTTTTCGGTGAAAGCCTGAATACCGATGATGCAATACTAAACGTTGCCAGTGATGCTGATTTTATTTTTGCGGATGCTGTCCGGGAAGTCAGCAAAACCCTGATCGATAACATGCCGAATCTCAAACTTATCCATTCCGAAGGTGTGGGATATAATAAAATCGACATCCTGGCCGCTAAAGAAAAAAGCATCTATGTCTGTAACAATACCGCCGCCAACTCTGCTGCGGTGGCAGAGCAAACGATTCTACTAATATTAGGCCTGCAGCGAAGGCTTCTGGAAGGCGATCAGCTGGTACGTAGTGGTCAGCAGATCCAGGCCAAAGGTTCGTTTATTCTCGATGGTATTCCGGAACTGGGTTCCTGTCATGTGGGACTGGTCGGTATGGGTTCCATTGCCCTTGAAACAGCCAAACGGTTACAGCCATTTGGTGCGCAGCTCAGTTATTTCAATCGTTCCCGAAAAAGCACGGTTGAGAACGAATTAGGCCTTTGCTATCTGCCGCTGGAAGAACTCTGCAAGCAGTGCGATATTATCAGTCTCCATTTGCCGGTAACTCCGGAAACCACTGGTCTGATCAATGCAGACCTGCTGTCTCTGATGAAACCGACCACCCTACTTATCAACACAGCCCGGGGCGAGCTGGTCGTTCAAGAAGATCTGGTTGCTGCATTAGCAGCTGGGCAGATCGCCGGGGCTGGTCTTGATACCCTGTACCCGGAACCGGTAATGTTGGATAACCCACTGCTTAATCTGCCGGAAAGCTGTCATTATAAACTGCTATTTAGCCCACATATTGGCGGAACCACTAAACCGGCTTTTGAAAAAATGCATAAAACGGTCTGGGCGAATATTCTAGCCGTTTCAAAAGGAACCTGCCCAATAAATATTGTTAATGGTTTATAATCCATGCAAAATGAACAGGTCGTCATCAAATGTCCTGACGACCTGTTCATATAGAAATCACCCGATCTTCAGTTTCTTAAACGATATCTAGTTTTTAAAGAAATCGCTGTGTCAATAAAACCAGAATTTCGATCATAATTCCTGCGATACCAAATAAAGCCGGATTAAAATAATAGCGATGATCACCAGGAATCATAATTTCTTCAGGCCTATCCGATTTGTAACGGATTTTGACGATGTCTCCCAAATCATAGCGCTTATCCCCCTGAGAAGCCAATGCGGCCGTTCGATACACTTTTTCAGCAATCATGTATTCCAGAATTGGAGTATACTCATCATATACCTGCCGTCCAGTACGCACCTTATTTTCGCGCATTCCTACTACCACCGCTTCAACTTGAATTCCACTCTTTTCAATTATTTTCAATTTCATAAGTTTTAGGATTGAAAAAATAATGAGCACAATTCCCACAATTCTAATAATTACCAAGATCAGTGATATCATTGAACGTCACAACCTTTCATCCACTAGTTCGGGGATTCTTGCGATAGGATAAATGCATTGTCCATCGTTACTAGCGATTTAATCTTTCCGCATTAACACCTATTTAAATTCGACCTGCTTTTTCATGGTGGCCACCCCCATATTGGCGATAATCCCTGCCACACCGTTTTTTATGGGATTCACTCGAGTTGGATAAAAATAATTGGTTTTTGTTCGATAATATTCGTAATCTGCTGGCAGGTTCTGCTCAGAAAGACTGGCCATTTTTTTAAACATCCGGAACCAGATCAGGTTCCCCAGCGATGGTGAAGCAAGCTTTTTATTCTTCATCGATCGATAGAGACGATCAGCAGCTTTTTCAATATCGTTTTGTACCCGCTCCTCATAAGATTTTGTGGTTTCCCATGGGGTGGTGGTGATTTTTAATTCGCAAACCTTGTTGCTGCCGCCCAAGGTCATCCCCATGGATGCATTAACCTTGGACAAACCAGAGCCGCCATTTGCAACCAGCATCAGGGATTGATTAAAAAACTTCGGTCGATGCAAACTGTGGGCAAAACGATCAATAAAATTTTTCATCAGCGCACTGACATTCATGGCATAACCCGGGGTACTGAGAATGACACCGTCGGCACTTAATATTTCTGCTTCAATGCTGTTTTTATCATCCTTAAGGGGACATAGCTGCTCCCCTTTGCCAATGCAGGCAAAACAACCCCGACAGAGTTTTAAATCTGCGTCCTTTAAAAAAACATATGAAAATTCAACCGAATCCAAACGAGAGAGCTCAGCCTCAATCTTCCGCACAATCTCAAAACCCTTCCCTTTGTGGGGACTTCCCATAATTGCAATAACTTTCATGCTGATCTCACTTCCAATCTTATTTTAAGTTTTCTTTGTTTTTCTTGATCAGATTGACAAACAGTTTTTCATTTGGAGACAAGGCTTCGATTTTTGCTGTTTTTAAATGATTATAGTACGCATCCATGCTTTTTAATTGATCAATCAGCTTTAATAAACTGTGATGCGCTTCCTGGTCTTCTGGTGTTTGTGGTTTAGCCTGGTCAAAAATGGATTCCAGCTCTTTTTTGGCCTGATTCATAATCGTTTGTGCTTCAATGTATTCCTGATTTAACATACTATTCTTCTTTCTGATTTTATTTTGGGTTGTTATATAATGCTATTTAAAACTATTACACGTGAATGATATCATAAAATCAGGATGGTTGTGAACTAAATCGAACTCTCCCATTAAAAAAAGCGTATCAAACTCAGCTTTGATACGCTTGTCACCAATTTAGAGTCGGCGATATTTCTTTAGCGCAGTCACATTTGCTAAAAAAAGCACCCCAATAAAAACGACTGAGCCCGCTAACCAGGGCCATATCTCGACAACCCCCTTACCCTGAATCATAATCATTTCCAGGGCCGTGCAACCATAGTAAATTGGCGTCAGGTAACACAGGTTTCCCAGCCCAAAGGGAATGGTGTCAATCGGGATCAGCCCTGAGAAAAAGATCTGCGGAATGATGATTACCGGAATAAATTGAACCAATTGTAATTCATTGTTGGCAAAAATCGATACCAACGCCCCCACCGAAACTGCCGAAAAAGCCATTAGGATCATAACAAAGGTACATAGCGCCACCGATCCTTCCACCTGAAGCTGCAGCACATACACTGCGTACAGGATAATCACCACACTTTGAACTGCAGCCAGCAAACCATACCCCAGGGTATAGCCCCCAATGACATCGACTCGTCTGATCGGAGTCATCAGCATCCGCTCCAAAGTCTGCCCAAACCGCTCCCGGACAAATGACATTCCCGAAAGAATAAAGACAAAAAAAATGAAATCACGCCCAAAAAAACATAGGAAAGCGAATCCAGTTGATTATCCCCAGCTGTTTCATATACATAGTCAACAATCAACTCATTTTGCGTTGGTTGCAAGGCTTGAGTGGTATCCTGAATGGCTTCCAGAGCAGCAACGGATTTGGAATTTTTCTCCAGCAATTCAATGTGTGTCCCCGCACTGTCAGCCCAGATCAACGCATCGACATCATTGGCCTCCAGATAATCTGCAGCCTCTGGTTTTTCGGTTTCTAAAATAACTGTGGCATGGTTCTCAAGCTCAGCAACAAATTTTTCATTCATATCGTATACAGCAATTTGCGGTATATAATTTGAATCTCCGAGAATAAAAAATAGCAGGGTTAGAATCAGCAGTGGTGCAAATAAGAGTAGTCCCAATGATCGCTTATCATTTTTCATCTGACCAAGGATCCGTTTAATAATGCTTAACATGATATGACCTCCTTTTCAGGATGCTTATCCATAAAAAATAATTCTTCAATATTACCATCGGGAGTCTGATCGATCAAATTCTTAACTGTATCCTTCGCAATGATATGACCATTACGAAGCAAAGCGGCATCGTCACATTGAGAAACCTCATCCATGACATGGGTGGTCACCAAAATGGTCGTGCCCTGATTTCGCAGCTGCTTGAGATAAAGCCATATTTTACGCCGCAGCACCGGGTCAACTCCCACTGTTGGTTCATCCAGTAACAGGAGCTTGGGTTTATGAATCAGCGCTACTGCCAATGAGATTCTTTTTTTCATCCCGCCGGAGCAGTCACGCACCAACTTATTTTTACACGCTGCCATATCAACAATCTGGAGCAGTGCTTCGGCTTCGGCAGCAAATGTTTTCCAGTTTAGCCGTTGCAAACCCGAAAAAAATTTCAGATTTTCCCAGACTGACAACTCTTCATATAATGCTTCATTTTGCGGCATATAGCCGATCAGCGCCAACAGTTGGCGATTTGGTACGGCAATGCCGCCGATTGTTACGCTCCCGCCATCAGCGGGGATAGCCCCCATCATGATGCGTAACAAGGTGGTCTTGCCTGAACCGGATGCACCCAGCAGACAGAAGATCCGGCCCGCCTCAATTGTCAAACTGATCTGATTGAGAACCTGCTGTTGTTTAAATGATTTACTCACTTCACAGACGATTATTTCCATTTTTAATTCCCTCTTTATTGTATTTGATTATTCTCATTTTAATCCCGATTCCTGTTTATTTCAACCAACAGAGTTCCGTAACCTGTTGGATTTTCTTGTTAATCCCAGTGGCTTCGGATATAATCAAGAAGACTGATTACGACAATGAGGTAACCAATATGAATACGACTTTATCAGCAACTGCTACAGTGACCCGCCAGAACCTGATCGATTCCTTTTGGCTGTTATATTGCCAAAAGAACATTGAAAAGATTACTGTCAAGGAAATCTGTGAAATTGCGGGCTACAATCGCTCAACTTTTTATGTGTATTTTAACGATGTCTATGAAATTTTAGAAGAAATTGAAGAACAGACCATTACGGTTGAGGATTTTAGAAGCATTGTGATTAAGAACCTTTTTTATGGCAATCTATTTCGTGATCATCGTAAAAAAGCCATTCTGAAATCAATTCTTGAATTTTTTGAAAAAAAACAAAACCTATCTTCCGGTTTTACTGGGAGAAAACGGCGATCCCCACTTCAGGCAAAAAGTCTTAAAGAAACTCACTCCGACAGTGCTGTCAATGTACAAAAAACTATCCCCACATGAACTGCTGGAGGTAAGCTATTTAATGGAATACCAGAGTGCGGCCATGCTCAGTATGATTGCCAAATGGTATGCCAATGACAAAGACCTGCCAACGGAACAATTTCTGGAATTGCTTCTGGCCGTGACGACCAACGGCGTTCAATGCGAGCTATCAAAATACCGGCGTTGAATAAACCCAACTCCTTTTAATTATTTAAAGCTCTTAACGAGTCATCGACTCATTAAGAGCTTTTGCTTTAATATATTTTTCAACTGTACTAATGATTCTTTTTCGCCTGAGCTACTTTCAGTTCAATACTTTTTTCTCGGCATTCGTCCGCATAGTCGTCATAGGCTTCCAGATAATCTTCATAATCGATGGTACAATCACGGTCATCAAAAGATTTACAGTAACCTTCCAGGGCTTTCCAATCCCGGCTGTAGGCATGAAAACTCAAGGCATGATGGGTATAGGAACCCAGTTCGTTGATCCCGGCTTCTCGGGCAATCATTCTTGAGAGTTCAATCAGAGCAAAAATATTCATAGCGACGGCCTTAACCCCATCATTACTTCTAAATACCACATCGGTATTTAATTTGCCGTCCTTAACAGTATAATGAATCAGCTGCAGACAGGGCGGATGATTGAGTCTGGCGGCCTCCTGGTTGGCGACATGCAGCGTCGCCTGTCTGGTTCCCGGATCTTCTTTTAGTTTATTGATCACAAAGTCAATGTTTTGGGAAAACAGATCATGATAGGTATAACCATACATGTCCTTTTCAAAATCTTTGGTGCCTTCAACTATTTCCAGGACGTAGTCCACCAGGGTTTCCAGCCCAGTTGGCATCGCCATGGTAATTTTTATATCCTGGACGCTGTCGATATCCATCAGTAGGTGAATTTCTTTTAAACTGTCTTCCCGATCCTGATTCTTCCCAATGACGACATCAGCTTGATTTAAAGCCTTCATTGCCGCCTCAATGCCCTTATGCAGTTCGGTTTCGTGAATGTAAGTAACCATCATTTTCACATCGCATCAGCTAATCATTAAATCTGAAACTGCTGACACGAGATCCTTTCATTATAATAACAACGTCATCGTTTAACGGTTGCAAAAATGATCATATCATATTTTGAAACAAATATCATCCTGGCAAAGTCAAATTTGAGTCGCCAAACCGCTGATAATTTATTGCAACTTCAGTCGTCACCCCACAAAATTTCAGGCCTGTGCCCCACGTTTGCTTACCGTCCAAGCAAGTCCGATCAGCATGATCAGGGCTGCTCCCGCCACTGCCGCTTCCGATGCGGTGGCATCCACCCCGGTTTTGGGATTGGTTGAACCGACATGATGTTTTTTGAATGTTTGCGTCGAAAGTGGTTCGAGATATAAACAGGCTGCATCACGGTCAACATCCCCATAAATTGCACTGATATCAATGCTGCCTTCGGCCACAAGTGCCTTGGCAACCGCTCCGGATGTGCATAAATCAAGAATGCCATTGTTTAAAATAATCTTATTATAGGAGAACAATGCACCGGCATCACCATGATCAGCAATCGACTCGACGACTGTATAGCCGCCATTAAAGATCAGTTTATCATAAGCTCCGATACCACGGCTGTAACTCGTTGGACTATCAGTAAAAGCTCTAATATTTCCACCATTAACGACCAGATCGCCAAAAGCAAATAAACCAAAAGCCCCGGCATAATCACTATTATAAGCGGTCACATCGATGTTCCCGCCGTTAATGCTGAGATTACCCATTGTCATAACTTCAGCATTATCACCGGCCAGAATTCCAACTGCAGAGCTGGATTTTTCATATCCGACTGCTGCAATATCATAGGTCCCACTGTCAATGACCAGATTTCCAACCACGTTGATCCCGCCGCCCATTAAATCAGGGGTCGCCTGTCCTTCGGCAATCAGCGTGCCAGTCCCACTGGCATTCATGTCACCTTCCACTTTAACAGCAAAACCATTATCAGTTTTAATACGATTAGTACCCACCAGGACCAATTTAAACGGAACTGCTGCTGATTTGACATCCAGCTTTTCGCCTATAAAATTATTTAAAGTCAATTCGTTGGCGGCTACATCATATGCATAATCCGATCCAGTATTGGTGGCCAGAACATCGATGATCACACCATTCTGAATTAAGCACAAATATGTAGCTGCCTGAGTTTCAATTGTTTCCGGTTCAATCGTTGAGATAACCGGCTGTTCTGAAACAACCTCGGTTTCCAAACGATTATCAATCGGTACTATTATTTCTTCAGTAACCGGCAACGCAACAGTATCAGTATTAATCACCATTTTTTCTGATAAAGCGGTCTCCGTATCAGCCTCTTGCGTTGTTACTAAAACCAAACTTAATTCGTTGGCTGATTCTTGATCATCGACAGCTTCTCCAGCAGCCATAGCAGAAACCGGAATCAGCATCGACACCATCGCCACTACCATCAGCAACGATAAGAACTTTGATATTCGCTTCATTATTATTCTCCATTTCTAACTGTGATGTTCGTTTGCGATTAGCAGCGTTCCTTAAAACAACTGTTACTCAGTTCTTCTTTATAGTCGTTTACATCATCAGATATGATTAAGATAACACAACCCAAGAATAATGTCGATAAATTATTCCAACTTTCTTCCATGGCAACTGCTATCTTATTTATAATAAATGCAAAAAACCGCCAAATGGCGGTTTTTCTTAATATCAGATGCAACTTTATTTTGTTTACGCTTGGGTTCTTTGTTCAAGTCTGGTCGAATTAGATATCCAGCGCTGCGTGGTAGCCCTGATAAATAGCCGTTGTGATGGTGGAGGCCTTAACGCAATCACCAATTTCAATAACATAGGGGGCACAGTCAACCAGGCTTTCGGCAAGATTGCGGAGCGGTTTTTGGCCCAGCGCACAGATCACGGTTGTTCCGGGAACCAGTACTTCCTTACCAGCAAGATCTTCACAGACAACACCCTGATCAGTAACTTTTAGCCCTTTTAATTCGGTATGAACGGTAATGCCGCATTTTTCGATTTCGTTCATCATCAGCGGACGATGACGAAGATTAGCATCCGGTGCCAGTTCTGAACGCATTTCCACCAGATGAACCGGTTTACCTTCCCGGGCAAAATGGATCGCCGCTTCACAACCAGCCAGACCACCACCTAAAACAACCACGGACTCGCCAACCTGATCTTTTTTCTTATAGTAGTCGTTAACGATAATCACATTATCGCCATCCAGACCGGGAATAGCTGGCACGATCGGTTCCGAACCCACAGCGACTATCAGAGCATCAACATTTTGCTGATCGACATAGTCTTTGCTTACCGGCGTGTTTAAACGAATTTCAACGCCAGCGTCTCTGGCCAATTTTTCCAGGGTAACACCCAGTTCGTACATTTCATATTTGAATGGGATCGCCTGTTCGCCTTTGAGGATTCCACCCAAGGCATCGCCTTTCTCGCAAAGAATAACCTGGTGGCCACGTTTAGCTGCCGTTAGCGCTGCTTCCAGTCCGGCTGGTCCACCACCGGCGACCAATACTTTTACCGGATTGGCGGTGGGAATAATTTCAGTCCCATCCATTTCCCGACCAATTAGAGGATTAACCGTACAACGTCGAGTTGATGTCACGGCCCGTTCCGCCATACAGGTGAAGCATCGGAGACATTTAATAATATCAGCATCCTGATTGCTCATAACTTTTCTTGGCAGGAAGGGATCTGCCAGCAGTGCCCGAGCCATTTCAACGATATCAGCCTGACCAGAGGCAATAATTTCTTCCATCATTGCAGGGTCATTCAGTCCTCCCAGGGTTGCTACCGGAACCGAGACATGTTTCTTGATTTCAGCCGCCAGATAAACATTTCGGCCATGGGGTTCAAACATGGATGGATGGGTCAGGCCAAAGCCGGTTTGATAGGTGCCAGCGGTTATGTGCAGTAAATCAACCTTTGATTCGACCATCTTGGCAATTTCCACCCCATCTTCCAGGGTGTAGCCACCTTCAAAGAATTCTGAGCCACTCATACGGAATTCGATCGGGAAACCGGGCCCAA
Source organism: Acetobacterium wieringae (assembly GCF_023700225.1). Classification (NCBI taxonomy): domain Bacteria; kingdom Bacillati; phylum Bacillota; class Clostridia; order Eubacteriales; family Eubacteriaceae; genus Acetobacterium; species Acetobacterium wieringae. The sequence continues at coordinate 1,441,208 of NZ_CP097897.1, read as the reverse complement.
CTGCTGCACGGACACTGTCCAGCACTTCTAAGGCCAGACGGGCCCGATTTTCTAATGGGCCGCCGTATTTGTCAGTTCGGTGGTTGAAAAAGGGCGACAAAAACTGGTTCAACAGCCAGCCGTGACCACCATGAACCATGATCATTTCAAACCCGGCTCGTTTAGCTAGCCCAGCTACCCGTCCGTAAGCGGCAACAATATCATCAATCAGTTCCTGGGTCAGTTCTTTAACCGGTTTCCCATCCGGACGGGTTCCAGCGCTGGGTCCCCATTGGGCCATACCGCCTTTTTTATCCTTGTCAGTCAGATAGGTGCCAGCATACTGTCCGGAATGAGATAATTCGACACTGGGAATGGCCCCATGACGGCGGATTGCATCGGCTGTATAAGTAAAGCTGGCCAGTGAATCAACCGTTTGCAGATCAAGATGATACATATGGGATCCTTCGGTTTCAGGATGAACCACGCATTCGCTGACTGTGACGGTAGCCGCACCGCCTTTAGCCCGCAGTTCATAAAAAGCTTTTGATTTAGGGCCAATGGTACAATCGGCAGTTATATCAGTGCCTCCCATGGGTGCGCCAAACATTCTGTTTCTGAAAGTTACATTACCAATTTTAATTGGTTTACAAAGATTTGGATATTTTCGTTGCATTGTCAGTTCTCCTTTAATTTTTCGTTGGTTCCGTCAACAATAAGCGGTCAATTTGATAAAATTTTAACATGATCTTTTGCTGATGTCAATAAAATCATGTAAGTATTTACATGTTTAAGATACATTTATTTTAATTGTGTGTAAACGTTGCCGATCGATAGCTGTTAACTATCAGTTTAATAGCCATATGATCATTCCTACCCAAATAAATCAACTTTGCTCGGATCTGCGCCAAAATCACAACGTTTTATCCTTGACGTTTACTGTAAAGATGGGTATCATTAAAAAAACGAAACGAGGCGCCTTATGATCCCAGAACAAATGCTAGAAAAAATCCGTAAGCTCTGTAAAGACCTCGACGGTCTTTCTCAAGAGAGCTTTGCAAAAGGAATTAAAATGTATGCCGCCGCCAAAAAGCTGAATCTCAAACAATTAAAGTAAGTGGTGGCATCAGCAAAAAAGAATATGATCGACTTTCAAAAGTCCCGGAATATTGCCAGGCAACGGAGATCATCGCCGATACGCTAACCCTGTTGGAAGCTCTGGATAATCTGGAATGGGTTTATAACGACCTGATTCGGAAACTGTATCATATCCGACCAGAAATCCCTCAGACTCCCGATGATGAAGAAAACGTATATTCGTTGGAGCCACCGTTTACACGATCAAAGTTTTTAAATTAATGATTTTAGGAGTACTCCATGGATAGTCAAGAACCGAAACATCAGCGACGACCGCGCTATAAAGGTACACACCCAAAAGCATATAGAGATAAGTATAAAGAGCTGCAGCCCGAGAAATACGCAGATACAATCGAAAAAGTAATGCAAAAGGGCAGCACCCCGGCTGGAATGCATCGCTCCATTTGTGTTGATGAAATATTGGATTTCCTACAAATTACTCCCGGTCAAACGGGATTGGATGCAACCCTTGGTTTTGGCGGTCATACCCAGGCAATGCTTAGATGTTTAGGTGGTAAGGGACATTTATATGCCCTGGATGTGGATCCCATTGAATTGCCCCGCACCCAAAAGCGTCTGGAAGACCTGGGTTACGGTTCCGAGCTTCTAACCGTCCGGCAAATGAATTTCTCCGGTATTGATCAAATTGCTTTAGAATCAGGGCCCATAGATTTTGTTTTGGCCGATTTAGGGGTTTCATCGATGCAAATCGATAATCCGGAACGAGGCTTTTCATTTAAGTTCGAAGGGCCGCTGGATCTACGCCTGAATCCTGAAAAAGGTATTTCTGCCGCCGATCGACTAAAAACCATTTCTGAATATGAACTGGAAGGTATGTTTATTGAAAACGCTGACGAACCCAATGCCGCAGCAATCGCACAAGCTGTTATTTCCCAACGGAACAAAGGCATCGACATCAGAACAACAACTCAACTCCAGGAAATTATCAAAGATGCCGTGAAGTTCATTCCCGGTAGTAACAGCAAAGATGCCATAAAAAAGTCCTGTCAACGCTGCTTTCAAGCCTTACGGATTGATGTTAATGATGAATATGAAGTATTATATGAATTTTTAGAAAAACTTCCTTCGGTGCTGGCACCAGGTGGACGGGTGGCCATTCTTGCTTTTCATTCCGGCGAAGATCGCCTCGTTAAAAAATCCTTTCAACGTCTTTTTCGTGAAGGGATCTATCGTGAAGTCGCTCCCGGTCCAATTCGACCATCTGCTGTAGAGTGCAATACCAATAGCCGCGCCCGTTCAGCAAAATTGCGGTGGGCTATTAAAGCGTAGTTTATGAATCTGGCCTGGTTTGTTTAAAAAAATTTACCCCAGTTATAATCACGCTTCAGATTATAACTGGGGTTTTAAGTTGTGGGATAAGTAAAATTTAATTTTTTCGGCATAACGCTAAACCGTCTTAATGAGCTGTTTTGGCTTAAATTACTGCAAAAATAACAAGACCCTGCCGGACACAACTGTCAGACAAGGTCTTTCGACGCATAATTTTATCTAGGCCGCCTGGAAAATCGACTCAAATTCCGGACCATCAACTTTTTCTTTCTCAAGCAGCACTTCACCCAGCCGGTTTAGCTTGGTAATATTTTCATTAAGCAGCATCAGGGTTCGCTGATAAGCGTGATCAATAATCTCTTTGACTTCAGTGTCAATAATGCTGGCTATCTCATTGCTGCAATTTTTTGAGCCATAATCCTGGCCATCATAGGCCCCATCATTTTCAAAAATCATATTGGTTAGCTTTTCACTCATCCCATATTTGGTTATCATATTCCGCGCAATCTGATTCACCCGTTTCAAATCATTAGACGCACCGGTGCTGATCTCATTCAGAACAATTTCTTCCGCAGCACGACCACCTAAAGCGATGATAATTTCCTCGAGCAGTTGCGACTTGGTGTGATAGCTCTGATCTTCCGTTGGTCTGCTGGCGGTATAGCCACCAGCCATTCCCGATGGAATAATTGTAACCCGATCAACATTTCGACTTGAAGAAACCAGCTTGATGGCAATGGCATGCCCTGCCTCGTGATAAGCCGTTACTTTTTTGTCACGGTCACTCATCACATGGCTTTTCTTTTCCGGCCCCATCATCACCTTGAAAGCCGCTTCCTTAATGGCCTCATTGCCAATCTTTTTTTGGTGACCTCTGGCAGTTAACAAGGCCGCTTCATTGAGCAGGTTTTCCAGATCAGCACCGGTAAAGCCCGGAGTCAGTCTGGCCACTTCACCCAACTTCACATCTTCTGCCAGCGGTTTACCTTTAGCATGGACATTGAGAATCTGTTCTCTGCCGTTAATATCCGGTAAGCCAACTGTTACCCGCCGATCAAATCGGCCGGGTCGCAAAAGCGCCGGATCAAGTACATCCGGTCGGTTGGTAGCCGCCAGGATAATCACCCCTTCGTTGATGCCAAAACCATCCATTTCGACCAGCAACTGATTTAAGGTCTGCTCACGCTCATCATTTCCGCCACCGACGTTAGCCCCACGCTGCCTGCCAACTGCATCAATTTCGTCTATGAAGACAATACAGGGTGCATGTTTTTTTGCCTGTGCAAACAAATCACGAACCCGGGATGCCCCAACGCCGACATAAATTTCGACAAAATCTGAACCACTGATACTAAAAAACGGTACCTTGGCTTCCCCAGATATGGCTTTTGCCAAAAGCGTTTTACCGGTACCCGGCGGTCCGATTAGCAACACTCCTTTGGGAATTCTGGCTCCCAAATCAACAAATCGTTCCGGAGCCTTAAGAAATTCCACAATTTCCTCCAATTCTTCCTTGACTTCATCAGCGCCAGCAACACAAGTAAAATTGACGTTTTTATGATCATCCTCAAGCAATTTAGCCCGACTCTTTCCCATTGCTGTCACCCGATTGCCACCCATTCCACCTTGCTGCCGCTGATTTACCCCGAACCAGATTACCATCAGAAGTACCAAGCCAATGGTCGTCACGGCTGAAAACCACCAAGGGATTTCCATTGGCTTTGAAATACTAAATGACTGGATCAGTTGTGCATCCAATGCCTGGGTAAATCGTTCGGAGGCTGAAGTGATGTCCGGTGGAACAACGACCTCATAAGTAGTGACGCCGCTGTTTTCATCTACAGCTGCATTGAGCTGAACTTTAGCCATCTCCCCTTCTAATACAATACTACCGACATTGCCCGCTTGAATTTCTGTCAACAACTCTGAATAACTCATGCTTTGAGGTTCATTTTTCACGGTGCTAAAAACAATTAATCCGGCAATAATCGTAAAAACAATCAAAAATATGCCTTGTTTTTTAAGATATTTCAACGTTCAGCCTCCATTAATCTGATTGTCATCAACGACCTTTTGACGATTAAACTGATGCGATCATTTTTCGTATTTCCCTGAAACTTCACTTTCGTTTGACCTGCTTTCTTTATTTTTAAATGATTGATCATTTAATTAATTTTTAAGAAATAGCGCAATTGTTACTGTAGTATTGTCAACAATCACGCTTCTTTTTTATTTTTCGTTTACTAATAAGGTGCTCTTGATCATTTCAATCATTTCCTGTAACAGTTCAGCTCGTTCCGTTCTGGTTATATTATTATTTGTTGCAATCGCCTTGACTGGCTGGACAATCATCGCCAAAATATTTTCATGGTGATAATCTTTTATAATTTCCCGATGCTTCAAGTCGGCAACCAACTGCTTAATTTTTGTGTAACCATCGATTTCTGAACAACTCCCCACTAATGATGGTGAATTGGAAAACTGGTCAACAAAACTGAAAATTTCCTGATTGGCCTCAATATAGGCATAATAGCTTCCAATTAGTCCTTCAATGAGTTGATGATTGCTCATTCCATAATGAACCCGACTTAAGACAAAGCGACAGATTTCTTCGGCATATTCCCGGTAAATCACCTGAAGCATTATTTCCTTGCTGTCAAAATAAGTATAGACCGTCGCTGGTGAAACTCCGGCTGCCTTGGCAATTTTCGAAATCGACGTCCCATGAAACCCCTCCTCTAACGTGAGTTTTACGACCGCCTCCTTAATGCTTTTCTCTTTTTCATCATCTCTTTTTCGCAAGTGCCACCTCCTCCAGACTGTTTTAATAGTAAATGACCATTCGGCTATTGTCAATCTTATTACACAGAGATTTAAAAAATTAATTTTCTTTTAAATTAAATTGTTTTGGTGGTCCACTGGGAACAATCCCAGACTTCATTGACAAAGCTCTGATAGAATTCCGGTTCATGACAAACCATCAGAATCCCGCCGTTATAAGCTGCTAGTGCCCGCTGCAACTCGGCCTTGGCATCGGCATCAAGATGATTGGTGGGCTCATCCAATACCAGGATATTGGTTTCCCGGTTAATCAGTTTACAGAGGCGAACCTTGGCCTGTTCGCCACCACTTAAGACCTTGACCATGCTTTCGATATGCTTACGGGTCAGACCACATTGGGCCAGGGCTGAACGCACTTCGTTCTGATTCAGCGACGGAAACTCGTTCCAGACCTCTTCAATGCAGCTGGTGCGGATGTCCTGATCCATTTCCTGTTCAAAATAGCCAATTTTCAGTTTTTCACCCTGTTCAACGGTTCCGGCAACTGGAGGAATCAAGCCCAGAATGCTTTTTAACAGCGTCGTTTTACCGATGCCGTTAGTACCCTTTAAGACGATTTTCTGTTTCCGCTCCATCACCAGATTCAGAGGCTTGGACAGTGGTTCATCATAACCGATAACCAGATCTTCAGTTTCAAACACCCGGCGGCCAGTAGCTCCGGCTTCTTTAAAATGGAAGCGGGGTTTTGGCTTTTCCGAGGCCAGCTCAATGATATCCATCTTATCCAGTTTTTTCTGACGTGACATGGCCATGTTCCGGGTGGCCACCCGGGCTTTGTTTCGAGCGACAAAATCTTTAAGCTCAGCAATTTCATTTTGCTGTTTATTGTAAGCGGCCTGTTCCTGGGCTTTTTTTGCTTCCAGTACTTCCTGGAATTTGGCATAATTTCCTACATAGCGGGTCAGCTTCTGATTATCCATATGATAAATCAGATTAATAACTGAATCAACGAAGGGCAGATCGTGAGAAATCAGAATAAAGGCATTTTCATACTCATTAAGATAACGCTTTAACCATTCAATGTGCTGTTCATCGAGGTAATTTGTCGGCTCATCCAATAACAGAATATCCGGTTTTTCCAGCAACAGCTTACCTAACAGTACCTTAGTACGCTGACCGCCACTGAGCTCAGTGATATCCTTGTCCATGCCAATATCGTTAAGACCCAGAGCATTTCCCACTTCTTCCACCTTGGAATCAACCAGATAAAAGTCATGAAATTCCAGTAAGTCCTGAAGATCGCCCACCTCTTCCAGACTTTTTTCCACTTCTTCGGGGCTGTCTTCCGCCATTTTTTCATAAAGCAAACCGATCCGGCTTTCAATCTCCAGCAGAAAATCGAAAGCTGAGGTCAACACATCCCGAACGGTCATCCCCGGCTGTAACACGGCATGTTGATCGAGGTATCCAATCCGGACATTTTTGGCCCATTCCACCTTGCCCTCATCCGGCATCAGCCGATTCGTAACAATATTCATGAAGGTTGACTTGCCTTCGCCGTTTGGCCCAATCAAACCGATGTGCTCTCCCTTTAACAACCGGAACGAGACCTGATTAAAAATCGCCCGGTCGCCAAATCCATGAGAAAGATTCTCGACATTTAAAATACTCATTCATTCTCCATTTCTTTTTTTCGCAATTAAAAACACTTCCAGATGTGTGTTGCGATCAGGAAGTGTTGATATTTATCCTTAGATTCTAACTTTATAAGTATAACATAATCGTCTTTATTATTCCATAGTTGAAAATATTGTTCTCATCTCTAAAATATTTTCTGAAAAATTTTAAAGTTCAACAACGGATTCCCATTGAACTTCCTCAGGCATCGACTTTTTTTGATAAAATCCCAGTAGCATCAATGCCAGCACCGAAGCAATGGCAACGGTCCAGTACACCTGTTTGAAGCCATAATTGAGGGTTTTCTGAAACTCATTTTCAAGCTCCGTTTTTTTGCTGTCAATCGCTGCCAGATAACCATTCTTTGAACTTTCAAAGGCTTCCGGCACGGCGTTCTTCATGATTGTCATCTGATTTACCATGGTCGTTAACTGGTTTTTTACATCCGCCATCGCATCAATGGCTATTCCCATCTGAGCCTGATTTGCCTGAGCCGAATCGCGTTGCTCTGACAAGCTCGCAATGGCGCTCTCCAACACCCAGATCTTGCCATCAAGATCGTCAATGGTTTTTACGTCGCTGAGCTCATCCAGTACAGTTTGCGGTAGCTGGTTGCGTACACTTTCCGGAATCATGCTGACCACATCCATCGGAGCTGCACTCATGGTTGCTGCTGGTGGCGGACCGGCCACTCCTGGTGGCATCCCGGCTGGTGTCGACACTGCCATTTGCGCCGCTGCTGCGGCCATCATTTCTGCCATCGTCACACGCAGACTTTCGAGCTGGTGAAGGGCCTCTTGCTGGGCCGCAAGCGCCGCTTCCATGCCATCGATGCCAGCGCTAATGCCATCATAACCAGTTCGCAGTTCGGCAATGTTGCCATCCAGTTGAGTAATCCCGGTATTAAGCCCATTGATGCCATTGTCGATGCCGCTATTAATCTCGGCAATGGTATCCGGCATCATAATTGCAAACATCCGGGCTGCAAAGGTTTTGCTGTTTTCGGTAATGGTGGTGACGTCCGACTCCTTCATCAGGGCCACCAGCTCCTCAGGAATATCGTTACCACTGTTTTCATTCATATTGATTTCAATCGTTTGCTTGGCCGTTAAATCCGGCAAGCTTACAGTCGCCAGCTGATCACCAATATTTTCGTTGCTTTTTAGCTGATTAAATTCATCTGTTAGCTCCTGAGCATAGGGTAAGGTTGGTACGCTCACCTCCGTTGGCAATAGATTCATGACGTTTGACTGCACCGACAACCCGGCATGGGCAATAAAACCGACCATAATCGCCGGGGCCACTGCCGTTCCAATCGATCGGATCAATGAGACTGTGGCCAGCGCCGAATTGGCCTCCGCCGCTTCGGTGTTGTCCAGCATCATATAGTTAATCGGGGTTCCCATGGTAAAGCCAATCCCCAACCCCATCAAAATCAGACTGACCACCACCGTCAGGATGCTGGGATAATTAGTTGTCACAAAAATCAAAAAAAGTGAACCGATACATGAAACCAGAAAACCAAATCCGAGGGTTATTTTTACTCCAAATTTATCGATAAGCTTGCCCGAGAACGGAGCCCCGACGCCAGCAAAAAGACCGAGAATAATGACATAGTAACCACCTTTTCCAGCTGGTGTTTTCATCGCATTTTCACAAAACTGGGGAACAAAAATCATCCCCATGATAACCATCCCGGTGATAAATGACAAGACCAGGGTGATCAGAATATTGCTGTTTTTAAAATAGGCTAAGTTGATGACCGGATCTTCAGCTTTTTTCTCCACCAGAATAAAAATCGGCAGCAACAGCATAAAAATGATCAAGAATGGATAGACTGCCGTGCTGAGAAAGGTATTGGCAAAATCAAAGAAATCGATGTTCTTCAAACCATAAAGGACACAGAGAACCATGATGGTGACGATGGTGATTCCGCCGATATCGATTTTTTTGACATTTTCAATCCGGGTATTTGGCAGACAAATGAGTCCTGCCGCCAAAATAAAAATCGTAATCGGTACATTAATATAAAAAATATACTGCCAGTTGGTAGTTCCAGCCAAATCCAGAATGGCACTGCCAGCGGATGCACCAAATATATTGGCAATCCCATAAACGCCACCAACCAAACCTAAGGCCATGCCCCGCTTCTCTTTGGGAAAGGTGGTGCCAAATTCGGCAGTTGCCACCGGGACGATGCCACCACCACCGATGGCCTGAACTGCTCTCGCCACCAGCAGCATCGGAAAACTGGCGAAATTCTGAGCTAAACCACAAAATAATGAACCCAGACCAAAAAGCAAGATACTGAGAAGATAAATGTATTTTCTGCCAAAACGGTCAGCCAGCTTGCCCATTACCGGGATACTGGCCGCATAAGCCAGTGTATATATCGTTATCATCCAGATTCCGGTTTTATCGTCGACCATTAAGTTGGTTTGAATCACCGTTCTGGCCGGGGTAACAATGCCGGTATCCAGGGCGCCCATAAAAATCCCCAAAAGATATACGACCATGACCATGCCGTAGCTGATTTTTTTATTCTGATTTGTCATTTGATTTGCAGTCCTTCCTTTTTTACTGGTGGTCGATCGAGTCTTTTTCATTAATCCTGGCCACATTGTCAGCGATTTTTTTTGTGATCCTGCGATATTGTTGAATTTCTTCATCACTTAAGCCTTCAAAAAAAGACTGATTCCACTCCTCCAGTGCTGCTCCCATTTCTCCCAGGATACTTTGCCCCGCCGGGGCAATCGATATCAGGTTTTCCCGTTTATTCTCAGGATTCTGATGGCGCTCAATCAGGCCTTTCTCCTCCAGTTTTCGCAAAGTTTTGGCGATTGCGCCTTTATCCAGCATAAAATGCTGGGCAATGGCATCCTGATTAACCCCATTGTTTGAAGCTAAATACATCAGAATTACCTGTTCAGGAAAACCCACCCCAGAATTATGCAAGCGCCGTTCACAAAACACCTTGCTATGACGCACGATGATCGAAAGATTGTTCATTAACATTGATTACCTCACTCAGATATTTAATCTGTTGTCGTTGCAACTGTTGAATTGGCAACTATATTAACACAATAACCTGAGCCTGTCAACGATAAGATGATTCCATTTTTCAAATCATTATCTATCATTTCAAGTATGTGTTTTACAAAGAATCCTTTAGATATCCATTTCTAAAATAAAAATACTCCTTCCACAGCGTTATGATTAATAATTTAATCACCACACTGTAGAAGGAGCATGATCCCATTTAGTTGCTATAAAGAATTCGAGAATGTTTATATAATTCTTCTCTAAACGTTGGTGTCATGATCCCACCCAAAACTGCATAAACACTGATAAACGAGGATTTACCCGGTATACATACTTTGTCTGCAAATGTTCTTGCATATTCCCGCTGTTTATCCTCGCTGGTTGTGGCTGGATCAAAAATTTCTGGTATCATTCCTAAACATATCCGATCACCATACTTTTCAAAAAGCTGTAGGGTATCATTCATGTTTTGTGGACTCCATGAGTCCCATCCGGCATCAAGAATACACTGAATGCGGGATTCGATATGACCACAGCTATGAAGATCAGCCCACAGTCCTTTCGCATGAATATGGTCAGTCAGTTTTCTCATGTAAGGAACAATCATTTCCTGAGCGGTTGCTTCAGAAAAAAACGGCGATCGTTGTGACCCCCAATCATCATGTACGGTAAAACCATCAATGTGATCATAATATTCTACAAATTTATCCACAATGCGACACGCCAGATCAGTGGTCGCCTCAAAAATCTCTTTGACGGCCTCTGTCTGATCTTCATCAATCAGAGCTTCTGCCGCTCTTTCAAATCCCATAAACGAAATAAGTCGTTCAAACCACCATCCGTTAATCTGCCATGCCAGCACAAACCCGTTGCCATTCAAAAAAGTACCATTGTTAGCTTTGGCACTGCCTTCCCAATCCCAGCTATCAATGTCGGGAAACTGTAATACTTCTTTCCAGTCGTTGGCATCGTTTAAAATATGATTTCCGGGTCTCACCATGGAACCCTGGGCATCAGGAACATATTCCCATGGTATCCCGAACATGTCAATACCATCCTGAGGCGGCATCATATTCGCTTCAAATACAAAGGCTCTGGCAATATTATCCGGGATTACACTGGGACAAAACAAGGCCGACTCGTTTCCCAGACTTTCCCAGACCGGTTCTTTTTTCATGGTTCGTAAGTAATTTTCTTTCATCGATACTGGCGAATTGTAAACGGGGTCTGTGGTACCAAAGAAATTTGGTATTTCTGCAACAACCTGCAGTTCTTTCGAATCAAATGGTATTTTATTCATTGTTATTTTGCCTCCAGTTTCTAATAAATTTTATTGTCATTAATTTTACCCGGTTCGGGATGTTGAGTGATGCGCCAAACGATTAGCTTTCTTGCGAAGATCATGATGATAAGAAGGGTAATAAACGTTTTCACAGCAAACAAACCTACCTGAGTGTCGTCATCATGGTGCCGAGTTTACGAAATACTCGTATAATAACTACTACCTCAGTTGGTAATTCATCTTTAAAATCTAATTGAATGCGTTTAATTATTTTGTAACTTAACCGGTTAAATTTATATCATTGTATAATTTTACGATTTTAATGTCAATATATTTCCTATTAATTCTGTTTTATTCGTAATATTATTAATAATACTTTTCTTTACTATTTTTTTTGCAAGCTATAATATTAATTAAATTTATATAAAAAATAGTTGCCGTTACCTCGGCCGTAACGACAACTACTGCATTTTTTCTTTTCGGTATTTTGATTGCTGCTGTTCCCAACTGTGATCTTCTGACCAACGAACTTACTAATCAACTGACAATTGATTCAACGATTTGATTTTACCGGTAGTTACAGTTCACTACCCTTTTCGATGCTTGCGTTTAGGGTTACTTCGGGCCAGATAAAAATAAAGCATCGCCTGAATCAGGGTGACCAGACCCATAATGATTTTTTCAAACCAGGTGCTTCCGAATAGATTACCCAGGGTATTTAAACAAGCAAAGAAAAAAGACAGCCAGAGATATATTTTTGAAGCCAAATTAAACTGCCGATATTCAATCACCCCTGCAGCTACAGCAATTAACGGTAAGCCAAAGCTTACCACAATCACGCCGATGATCGACGCTTCAAAAAAGAGTACTGCCATTAAGATCAGTGCAAAAATCAACCAGCCGATATAAAATTTTTTATAGGCTTTGACCCGAACCAGCCCGGAAGCGGTACCGCAACTACCGGAATGCCATAGATTATCATGACAATGCTGGTAGTCGCCGTGCGAACCGCCGCTTCATAGCTATCCAGCTGACCGCCGCTGATTGATTCATAAGGTAGAATTTTGAGAATGACGAGTAAAAATACCGCAATTGTAAACAGATTCAGAATAATAATGCCTTTACCCGCCGTTTTTCTGTTGAATTTCATCGTACCCTCCCTTGTGATTGTGACTTTAGGTAATTGCGTAATGAAAAAACATCGAACACTGCATTGTTTTACGCCCAGTTTTGCAATAACCTCGATTGTGATTTTGCGTACTGAACCGTACCGTCAAAAGTAATCTGGAAGCAGTGCTACCGAAACGTCCTTTAGTTGCTCCCAGCTGGCCTCACCGCACTTGACCATGCAGGGGCTTGTAAGACTTTTCTGGAGATGTTCCGGGAGTAGTCGGAATCCCATTTTTTTATAAAAATCAGGATTAATATCTGAAAAGAGGAAGATGAACACCTCACCGTCTTTTTCAAGCTGTTGAATACATCTTTTTAGCAGAATCCCGGCATAGCCCTTACTGGTGTGCGGCTCGGGTGTCAACACCGAACCTAGGCCATAGGTAGAAATCCCCAGCACGGGTTCCAGCGTCAGAACAATCAATGAACTGACCAAATCACCCTCACGATCGATGACATAGCGTTTTCCAAAAGCATCTTCTTTAGCGTTGTCATGAATGTACTCTGCCAGGGTTCTATTTTTATGCCAGATCTGGTAGGCTTCTTTGAATAATAGCGTCCGCTCCGCTTCGGTTGCTTCCCGGATTATCATCTGTCGGGGTCCGGTTTTAAGATAAGCTTGCCACTCATCATAAATCTGACAAAGCTCTGCATCCAAATAGGTAAGCGCCTTTTCTTTAAGCGCATGGGGCACCCCATAATATGCTTCTGCAATGGCCCCGGTGATCGCAGCCAGGGTGTCACTGTCTCCCCCGACGGAGATGGCCGTCCGGATGGCATCCTCAAAAGATGCGGATTCCAAAAAAGCCTGAATAGCCTGAGGCACCGTTTCCTGACAGGTTTCATTAAACTGGTAGCTGTCCCGAATTTCATCAATGGTAAAATTCCAGTGATAGAAATAACCATCAATCCGTTCCCGAATGGCTGCTTTGCTGGCTCCATTGCGGGCCATGTAAATGGCTAAAACAGTCGCTTCCGCACCTTTTAAACCTTCCGGATGATTATGGGTAACCCGGGTAATTACTTCCGCAAGTATCCGGGCTTCGGTTTCGGATCGCGCCGCAAAGGCCGCCGGACTGATCCGCATGGCGGCACCGTTACCATAACTGTTGTAGGGCTGGGGATTATCACAAAAAACCCATTGCCCAAATCGACCACCATAACCACAATGAGGGTATTTCTGACCAATTTTCTGCATCCATTGCACGGTTAATCGTTCTACCCACTGATAGTATTCGCGATTTCCCAGCCCATTATCCAGGGGGAAACAGCCAGCTTGACCTGCTTCCATGATCGCTTTGGCAACCGCCAACGTCATGATGCTATCGTCAGTAACCTCACAGGCTCTGGTAAACAGGTCAAAGTCCTTGCTCCGATGATTATTAAATTCAAAACGGGAACCGACAATGTCCCCGATAATTGCACCCAGCATATTGCTCTCCTTGTTCCGTATTTATTTTGCGATGCCTGTTTTATCTAAAAAATCAATGACCTGATCCGCCATGAGACGGTGCCCGGCCGGACTCTGGTGAATTCCATCCAGATACAGATCGTTGTCACGCCAGTCGCCAGCAGCACTGAAATCCAGGGTGAAAAGTTGGGACGAGGTGGTATAATCCCGCAACCACTGACAATAGTCTGCGATCATCACCGCAGCTTTTTCAAAGTCAACCATCTCCCCGCCTTCTTTAAAGGTTACCGGCAGATGAATCGGTGGTGGTATCGCCACAAAAACCTGAATCCCCTTCGCTCTGGACTGATCAACCATGGCGGCCAAATTCTCAGCCGCCTGTTCCCAACTACGGTTAAAAAAGATATCGTTATAGCCACCCATCAGGATCATCCCATCGGGTTTTGCCTGAAATACCTGTCGTTGAATCCGTTTTAGCATTCCGACGGTGGTATCGCCACTGACGCCCCGATTGACCAGTTGAATTCCCGTCTTTGTTGCTGCGATCACATGCCATTTATCTTCCCGGGACACCTGATAGCCAAAGGTCAGGCTGTCACCAAAACATATTATCTTCACCATTTTCTCCTTAGCCGCGTACTGCTCTTGCAGTTGTTATAGACTCAGTTTATCACAGCGCAATCGGTTTTACAATTACAGAGACCACCTTTTTCCAGGTGGTCTCTAAGGATTTATTATTTGATTGACGATATAACTATTTTGCTAAACCTTCCTGATTTTAAATTGATCAATCATCTGTTTCAGTAACACGGATTGTCCGGAAAGCTCCTGACTGGCAGCCGCACTTTGTTCGGCGGTAGCCGAATTCTGCGAAACAACCTGAGCAATCTGTTCAACCCCGGTGTTAATTTGGGCAATACCTGTGGCCTGTTCATTGGAAGCACCAGCAATATTCCCAATTAAGCTGGTAACCTTGCCGATGCCGGTGACGATTTCGTCCAGTGCTCCAGCGGTATCATTGGCTATTTTGGTGCCCTCCTGGACATTACTAATTGAACTTTCTATCAGAATGGTCGTCTCTTTGGCAGCTTCGGCACTTCTGGCGGCCAGGGTTCGAACTTCTTCGGCTACCACCGCAAAACCCTTGCCATGCTGGCCAGCCCGGGCGGCTTCGACGGCGGCGTTAAGGGCCAGGATATTGGTCTGAAACGCAATGTCATCAATGACTTTGATAATTTTAGAAATATCCTCAGATGATTTATTGATTTCCACCATTGAACGCTGCATCTCGGTCATCTGTTGATTGCCTTTTTCAGCATTGCCCATCACATCAGCAGCCAATTCTCTGGCCTTGTTGGCATCCACGGCGTTATTCTTGGTCTGATCGGCAATTTCGGCAATTGAAGCGGTCAGTTCCTGTATCGAGCTGGCCTGTTCGGTGGAGCCCTGAGCCAATGCCTGACTGCTGTCAGACACCTGATTGGCGCCAACATTGACCTGGTCAGCGGCGATGTTTATGTCACCCATGACCGCATTGAGTGAATCGATAATCACATTAAGGGCATTGGAAATGGTTACAAAATCGCCTCGGAAGGCTTGGGCATTTGCAATATCCAGATTTCCCAGCGACAATTGTTCGATCTTCTCAGTGATTTCGCCAACAACCTCCTCCAGTAGTGTGGCCGTGGAATTGACACTCTGCTTAAGTAAGGCCACATCGCCACGATAATCACCACTGATTCGAACCCGCAGATTTCCATTGGAAATTGCTGACATGATGTCTCTCACTTCGCCCAAGGGTTTGTTTAATTCTTCGAGAATGGCATTCATGCCGCCAACCACTTCCCGCCATGCGCCCTGGAAGGTGGTGGCATCGGCTCTGGCCTGAAGATTTCCATCAATGACAGCATTGGTAATCATATTGGCATCATCAATAAGGGTACCAATGGATTCCTTAACCAACATCAGGCTGTTATTGATCTCACTAAACTGAGCGCTGACTTCTTTGGTATATTCATCAGCGGCGATACAATTCATATCAAAATCAAGATCACCTTCGGCCAATCGCATCAGATTGGCACCAAGACGGGTGACTTCCGCTTTGGTATAGTCACTGACGCGAATCATCGGTGTGATATCCGTGATCACTTCGATAAAACCAATGTTCTCACCATTTTTGTTTTTTAAGTAGGCAGTCGCCTGTTTATTGCTGCGACCAACCCATTCAGAATAGCTTTCGGAGTCGCTCTGATCCACCAGTTGCCGGATTCCACAGCCTTGAGACTGACAAATACTGGTTCCGGCATTGAAACAATCCATCCCACACGCCGAATTTCGATCCTTAATTACCCCATTTTTAATCATCAGCTCTTCAAATGCATGATTCATAAAGGTCCATTTCATGTCGTTGTCTGTGACGTGAACCGGAATGGGAATCCCATCGATGATCGCCTCATACCAGAACATCTTGTCTACAACCGTGTCCAGAGTCTGATTAACACCAGCAATCACCTGTGCATACTCGCCGGAGTGATTTTCCACCCTTGCCCGCCGGGTGAAATCTCCCTGGATGGCTGCGTCGGAGAGCATAATAGTATCAGAAACCAGGTTGCCGATCGATTCCTTAATTGAAACCATGCTGCTACCCAGCACATCTTCTGAGGATTTTGGCTGGATGTTAATCGATAAATCGCCTTTGGCAATCGCTTGGGCTGTCTCAGACTGTTCCTTGATGTTCTCAGCCATATTTACAAAGGAACGGGTCAGCTCACCAATTTCATCATCTTTGGCACCTTCAGCCATGGTTTTATCAATATTGACGTCACCCAACGCCAGACAGTCAGCCGCTGCCACCAGCCGGGTAATCGGCCGGATGAAATTTCGGGTAGAAACCACCATGATTGCCAGAATCACGATCAGTCCCAGACCAAAAATCAGTAACATCATTGTACGAATTCCTGAGAAGGTTTTACTAAACTCTGACGTTGGAAGCCCAGTCCCAGTACCCAACCGGTATTACCGATTTCGGTGACATACCCCCGGCTTTCGATGCCCCCTGTTGTATAGGTGATCGGGCCGGTGGTCTTATCCATCAGTGCCGCAATGATATTTTCTGACATATCCGTATCGGCAAGCATGCCATTGCTGTACTCTTTATTGGGATGATCAAAAACCATCCCGCTATTGGTTGAAACCACAAAAAATCCGTCTTCGCCAATTTTATTTTCAGCGATGATCTCTTTGATCCGGTCAATGGAAACATCCACACAGGTGGCCCCCATCAGTTCCTGAGTTCCTGGTTTAAATACCGGGGCAACCACACTGACAATGATCTTCTGGGTTGTGATATCCACGTATGGTTCCGAGATAAAAACTTTTTTTGCGCTACCAGTTCTTTAAACCAGGGCCGGGCATTAATGTCATAGGATGGGTCAGACACGACTCCGTCAGACTGGGTAAACTGACTGGAGTCGACGTCAGCAATCCAGGCCACCTGAATATTTTGGGGATCTGACGCTGCAACGTTGATCAGATGCTGCTTGATTTCCGGAAAATTGGCTGTTGAAGTAATGCCCACCCCCGGTGTGACCTGATTGAACAGACTCTGAATTTCCGGACTTGCTGACAATTGACTGGCATCCACCAGATATTTTGTAAAATATGTTTCGATTTGATTGGAAACCGATTCAGACCGGGCTGATAATTCATTAACCTTAATTTCTGCAATCGACTGATCCACCACATACAGGGCAATCCCAGCGACAACTGCGAAAATAACCGCAACTGGCACTCCTATTCCCATTAGCATCCGAACAAGTAAACCTCTCTTATGATTCATACACTTTTCCTTATGATATCCTCGATATCATTTTCGTCCTTTCTTAGTTGATATATTTTTGTAGTGTGACCGACCTAAAACCTTTTGTCATGATGTTACCATAAAATTGAAGGGTTGATTCTTCTCCAAACATTTTTTACATCCATTTAACATTTACTCGATTTATTTCTTCCAGTTCCTTTCAAAAAAGACAAAAATGAGCGCAACAAAGCCGCGTTAACGGCTTCATCGCACTCATCTAATGTCGGTTATTATTTTATTGAACTTATTCTATAACAGATCAAATAAAAAGGCAACTAAACTTTTTGCCAGAGCCAGACGACAGACCACCAATGAACTGCAAATTATTTCCCTGAAAATCGCTGTAAATTGTTCCGATTGTTACTATTTCTGTTTGTTTTGCTGTGATATATTATGTTTAACCTAGAAAAACCACAGAAAAATCGAGACAAAGACGTCGAAAAAAATCTTCGGCGTCTTTGTCATTTTTTGAAGGCAAGACAAAAAATCTATTTGAATTCATTGCGAAAGGAAGTAATACCATGTCACGAATTAATTATTCATCAGGAGCACCTTTAGAAGAAAAAGTCGGCTATTCACGGATGGTAAAAATCGGCAATCTGATTATGATCGGTGGCACCACCTCGGTTCAGCCGGACGGCAGTGTTTACGGCGAAGGCGATCCCTATGCACAGGCCAAATACATTTTTGAAAAACACGTTAAACTCTTAGAACAGGCTGGCGCAAGCCCAGCCGATGTTGTCAAAGTCATGTGTTATGCTACCCGGATGTCCGATTGCGGTGAAATTGGCCGGGCTTATTCGGAGTTTTTTAAAGAGTATCGGCCGCTTTTTACCGCAGTGGGAACAACGGAGCTCAACCGCCCCACCCAACTATGTGAGATTGAAATGACGGCGATTATCATTTCCGATGAAGGTGGGTGTGAGTGATGAACCGGATCAACGAACATCCCATTCTTGGCGAACCTGAAAAAGGCCAGCTGGTGTCCTTTTATATGGATGGCAAGCCGATGGAAGGTTATGCTGGTGAACCCATTGCCGTCGCCCTGAAAGCCGCCGGCGTGATGACTCACCGCTACACCCAGAAAAATCATGAGCCCCGGGGGATTTTTTGTGCCATTGGCCGCTGCACCGACTGTGTCATGATCGTTGATGGTGTGCCCAATATCCGCACCTGTATTACCCCATTAGTTTCCGGGATGCAGATTCAGACCCAGGATGGGGTCACAGCACTGGAGGTAAGCGATGAAACGTTATGATTTAATCGTCGTGGGAGCCGGTCCTGCCGGACTCTCAGCGGCTATTGAAGCCGCCCGATGCGGCATGAAGGTTGCCGTTTTTGATGAAAATGCCAAACCCGGCGGACAATTATTTAAGCAAATCCATAAATTTTTCGGTTCAAAAGAACACCAGGCCAAGATTCGCGGTTACAAAATTGGTGAAACACTACTCGCCGAGGCTGATGAATCCGGGGTTGAAGTATTTCTCAATGCCACCGTCGCAGGCATTTATCTGGACAAAGAAGTGCTGGTTCAAATCGGTGAAGCAATGACGCACTTCAAGGCTGATACCATCATTATCGCTACTGGGGCAGCGGAAAACATGGTCACCTTTGATGGCTGGACCCTACCTGGGGTGATTGGTGCCGGAGCCGCCCAGACGATGATGAATCTTTACGGCATCAAGCCCGGTCAACGGGTACTGATGCTGGGCAGCGGCAATGTCGGTCTGGTGGTCAGCTTCCAGCTGATGCAGGCTGGCTGTGAAGTAGTGGCCCTGGTGGATGCTGCTCCCAGGATAGGCGGCTATGGCGTTCACGCCGCCAAAATCGCCCGCTGTGGGGTGCCTTTTTATCTATCTCATACCATTACTAAAGCTGATGGGACTGATTGCGTCACAGGCGTGACGATTGCCGAGGTTGATGAAGCGTTCACTCCGATCCCCGGCACCGAGAAACACTTTGATGTGGATACCATCTGTCTGGCCGTCGGTCTCTCGCCAATGTCGCAGCTACTGAAAATGGCTGGTTGCAATATGGTTGATGATCCCCGGCGCGGCGGTCAGGTACCCTTGGTTTCTGAAAATGGCGAAACCTCAATTCCCGGTCTCTTTGCTGCTGGGGATGTTTCTGGCATCGAAGAAGCCAGCTCAGCCATGATTGGTGGCCGGATGTCCGGTCTGGCAGCTGCAGCTTATCTGGGCTTTCTCAGTGAGCAGGATAAAGATAAGCGTCTGGCTGACCTGGAAATCGCCCTCGATAGCCTGCACCAGGGCATGTTCGCCCCCGGCAGCAAGGGCCAAACCTTTGCCAAAACCGACGAAGGGATTGCCGTTTCTCAGAGTCTGCTTAAAAAAGGCTATCTTGATGATACTGATCTTGAGCGCTTTTTTCATCGATCTGATCAAACTGATAAAAAATCCGGCATCCGTCCGGTGATCGAATGTACTCAGAACATTCCCTGCAATCCCTGTCAGGATGCCTGTACCAAGGGTTGCATAAAAATTGGTAAAACAATCACCGCCCTGCCCCGAATTGATGCGAACAGCATCTGCACCGGCTGTGGTCTGTGTATCGCTTCCTGTTCCGGTCAGGCCATCTTTCTGGTTGATGAAGACTACGCTCCGGGCTACGCCAGCATAACCCTACCCTATGAATTTTTACCCCTGCCCCAAAAGGGCCAACTGGGAACAGCCCTGAGCCGCAGCGGTCAACCACTGGGTACCGCCGAAATCATCGATGTTCGCAGTGCCAAGGCCTTTGACCACACCACCCTTGTCACCATCAAGGTACCTGTAGCGCAAGCCATGACCGCCCGGTTTTTTAAACCCGCAACCCATGCGGCCGGACAATAAGAAAAGGAGAAACGACTATGAAATCTATTAATGATCGTTCACAAAATATCGGTTCCTTCGTTTCCCAGGCTGACGACACCATCATCATCTGCCGCTGCGAAGAAATCACCAAAGGCGAAATTCGGCAGGCGATTCACGACGGAATGTTTACCGTTAATGAAATCCGGCGTTACCTGCGGGCTGGGATGGGGCTTTGTCAGGGCCAAACCTGCGGTAAGCTGGTTAAAAACCTGATTGCCCGGGAGCTTTGCGTCATCCCCGATCAATTGGATCCGGCCACCAGCCGATCACCCATGCGACCGGTGGAAATGAAAGTATTAGGAAATGAAGAGGTGACCCATGTCTAAACATACTGACGTGATTATTATTGGCGCCGGTATCATCGGTAATGCCACCGCCTACTACCTGGCTAAAAAAGGCCTGTCGGTGACGGTTCTTGAAGCCAGCAAGGATATTGGCATTGGTGGTTCGTCCCGAAATGGTGGCGGTGTCCGCCAGTCCGGCCGGGATACCCGGGAACTGCCGCTGGCGATGTGGGGGATTAAAAACCTCTGGCCGGGACTGTCCGAAGAACTGGGTGTGGATGTGGAATACACCCAAAAAGGTAATCTGCGACTGGGGAAAACGGAGGCCCATCAAAAAATTCTTCAGGGCTTAACGGATAAGGCCGTAGCCTGCGGGTTGGATGTCCGGATGATCAACGGCGATGAAATTCGGGCCATTAATCCCTACCTTTCCGACGAAGTCACCTGTGCCAGCTGGTGTCCCACCGACGGCCATGCCAATCCGCTGACAGCAACCCTCGGTTACTATAAAAAAGCCCGGGAATTGGGCGTCCGCTTTATTACCGAAGCACCCTGTTTCGAACTGCGAAAAATTAAGGGTGTGATCCGTCAGGTTGTCACCCCGGATGCCATCTATGAAGCCGACAAGGTGCTGGTGGCGGCCGGTTTTGACAGCCGCAAAATATTAGCGACTGTCGGCATCGATGTGCCAATGATGCCGCTTAAAATGGAATGTCTGGTTACCGAAGCCGAACCGCCGATGTTTCTGCAAATGCTGGGGACAGCTGATGCCGATTTTTACGGCCATCAGTCCAAGCATGGTTCCTTTGTTTTTGGTGGATCCTCTGGTTTTGAACACCTCAACAAAGACAATGGCAGCCCCATTTCCAGTAGCATCGGCGCCTCCTGTACCTGCCGGGGGATTATTAAATACTTCCCTGCACTTGCCGATGCCAAAATCGTCCGGGCCTGGGCTGGCTGGCTGGATGACTGTGCCGACCATGTTCCTGTGATCAGCCCGGTGGCAGAAGTGCCCGGTTTGTATATCGCCTGCGCTTTTTCTGGCCACGGCTTTGGGATTGCTCCGGCGGTGGGCTACAACGTCGCCGAAATGATTGCTGACGGTCACTCCACTATCGATTTGTCAGCCCTCCGATACGACCGCTTTCAACCCAAACAATAAGCCTGGACTAGGCTCAATACGAAAATTAGAATTTTCTTAACTATGATTGCAAATGTAATTTAGTGCCGATTTTTACTATTCTTTTCTTTCGAACTATGGTATATTGTATACATAATAAGCAGTGAACCAACAACTACTCAGACAAGGATGTCGAAATCGAAATTTCGGCGTCCTTGTTTTTTTATGCCGGTTCGTGCCAATTATCCATTTTGTTCAGAAAGGAAAGCGTATGCTTGCGGTTTTAGCTATGATTGATCTATTGCAACGGTATGGCTCTTATGCATCATCCCCACAAGAAAAGGAAAGTATCATCATCCCAAAACAACCCTTGATGGTCAAGCACGCCCAGGGTTATGAGTACTTTGACTACCGGGCTTATGGCATCTCCCACTTTTATCGCTTCCAGGTTACCCAGGAAATGTTAGAAACCGCCACCATCGTTCCTGATGGCACCGTCGACATTGTCTTCCGCTGCGGCCAGGATCATCTGGATGCAACCTGCTACGGCGCCGTTTTAAAAATGCACTCGATTGAGTATGCTTCGGTTTTTCATCTCAACGATACTATTTTTGGCATCCGCTTTCTACCTGGCAAAGCGTTTTTACCTAAGGGCTATCCGATTGGCAGCCTGACTGAGAGCTCTGTGCCACTCCCGGAAATCTGTGATAATCAGGCCATGATGGAAGGAATCACCTGCAGCAACGATTTTAAAGAACAGATTGAGTTGTTTCTTGATGCCTATATTCCCGACTATCAGAACTATTACAGCCCGGGCGTTCGTCCTTTCAGTTATCGCATGGTGGATGAGATCACCAAGGTCGTCGGGATTATCAATGTTAATGAATTAAGCCAAAAAGTCGGCTATACGCCCCGTTATATCAACCAGCTTTTTAATAAGGAGATTGGCTTGCCGCCAAAAACCTTCTCAAAAATTATCCGTTTTCAGAATGTATTACTGGCGCTGGGGAAAGATCAGCATATTTCAACCATCTGCCGCAGATATGGGTTATTTTGATCAGTCCCACCTGCTTAAGGAATTTAAACAATTCACGGGAATCTCTCCCGGAAATTACCGTAAATCCCTGACTAAAGGCACTGCTATCCGAATTTGAACAAAAAACTTTATTCATCCTGTTTATTCAAGAACATAAAAATAAAAATTATTTGGAGGTTTATATTATGACATTACCAGGAATTGATTTTTGTATTTAAATGAAGCCGATATGATTAAGGCGGGGGTCAACAATGTTGTGGCCTGTACTGACTGTATGGAAGAGTTGTTAAAGCTGCTCGATATGGGTGACTACCGGATGGGTGGTGACAATGGCAACTCCCACGGTTGTATGATTACCTTCCCGGAAGATCCCGAATTCCCCAATATGCCAAAGAACGGCCCAGACCGTCGCTTTATGGCGATGCCCGCCTATGTCGGCGGCAAGTTTGACGTCGCCGGAATGAAATGGTACGGTTCCAATGTAGCGAACCGGGATAAAAATCTGCCCCGTTCGATTTTGATGATGATGCTTAACGATAAGGACACCAGCGCACCACTGGCCTTAATGTCCGCCAACCTGCTCAGTGCTTACCGGACTGCGGCCGTTCCTGGTGTCGGCGTCAAAAATCTGGCCCTTAAAGATGCCAAAGTGCTGGCAATTATCGGTCCGGGCGTCATCAACTCCACTGCCATCGAAACCTTTGCCGCCCTACGACCAAGTCTGACGACCCTTAAAATAAAAGGCCGGGGCCAGGCCTCCATCGACCGTTGTATTGAATTCGTTAAGGAAAAATGCCCGCAGTTTACCGAAATTATAGTTTGCGAAACCCTGGAAGAATGTGTTCGGGGATCTGATATTCTTAGCTTTGCCACCTCAACTCCAATGGGTGCTGGTCCTTCGGCCTATCCTTTTGTAGATGCCGAGTGGATTAAGCCCGGTGCCCTGTTCTGTCTGCCTGGAGCGGCTGATTTTACCGATGAATTTATCCAAAGCGATAAAACCAAGCTGGTGGTTGACAACATTTCCCTATATGAAGCCTGGGCCGAAGAATATCCCTACCCGACCTATAATATCGTTTATATCCTCGGTTCCAAATTTATGGACATGATCCATGATGGCAAACTGGCCAAAACCGATATCCACGATTTAGGAGCCATCTTAAACGGCAAGGTGCCCGGCCGGGAAAGCGACGACCAGATTATCCTCTACTCGGTCGGTGGGATGCCGGTGGAAGATGTCGCCTGGGGTAAAGAGGTTTATGACTATGCCCGTAAGCATAATATCGGGGTTAATCTGAATCTTTGGGATAAACCATCTTTATACTAAGATCAAAACGATCCCGAATCTCGACTGGACAAAACACCTAAGCATATAAATAAACCCTTTACCATTTGCTTATAATTGGTAAAGGGTTTTCGTTCGTCGATAAATTGTCAGCACTGGCGTTACCGTAGCACTGGCGTTACCGGAATTCTGCTCTGGTGATCGAATAAGCTTTGACATCCAGGATTTCACCGGTGTAGATCTTGTCCGCCTGCCGGATTGTTCCTTCATAATGAAAACCACATTTTTCAATCACCCGCTGGGATCCGAAGTTTTCCGGATAATGCACCACTGAGATCAGACCCAGACCCAGGGTATCAAAGCCATAGGCCAGCACGGCTCTGGCCGCTTCGGTCATGATGCCCTGCCCCCAGAAATCCTCACTGAGCGCGTAGCCGAGCATCCGGGTCTGGTCATTCTGACGATGAGGGTCCTCGATTAATCCGATTGAGCCGATAATCTGGTAGTCTTTTTCAATTCCCCAGATATTTTCCTGGCCGACAAAGATCGTCTTCATGATCTCCTTTGTTTCTTCGATAGTATCATGCGGCTTCCAGCCAGCCCGCGGGCCAACATTCGGGCTTTTTGAATAAGTAAAAACATCATCTGTGTCAGCCATGGTTAACGGTCGCAATTTCAGGTTTTTGGTAATAATGTAATTCATTTTAGTCCAACTCCATATTTTTAATAATCTCTTGATATCGTGCCGTGGCAGCTTCCGATGGTTTGCCTTTTTGACAGATCGTAAGCCCCCTCAGTTTGCGATTGGGACGCTCGACAATCATCCGGCCCTGACTATCCAGCTTCTGCTGTAACGCTACCAAGGCTTCGCTAAAGCATTTGTCTTGCCGGGCTTTTTCGTAAAAAGACAACACATAGACATAATAAAACAGGTTGTAGCGCAAAAACGGATATTCCACCTGCATAAATAATTTGCCAATGCCATAGTGACAGGGCCCCACCGGCATCTTCACAGTCCAGTGATCCAGCAGGGTTTCAACTGCCCGGTCAAGATCAACGATGCGAGCCGCTCCCGCATGAAAACCGGCCAGACGAAAAGCATCCAAGGCCAGCAGAGTCACATTAGGATTTGACGCATCAGTTTCGGGGCCATGACCATAGATAAATTTGTTGCAGCGCCAGCCACCGTCATCGTAGCGGTCAGCAAGCAGATAATTCAGTGCGTCCTGAACCCGGGGATGACTGGCGTAACCATTGCGACACAGACCGGCCACCCCATGGGCGGTATGACAGGGATAGATTGCACCTTTGGGGGCAATCCGCACCCGACCGTCGGCTCTTATGGCTTTCAGAACCAGCTCCGCCGTCCCTTGCAGGGCTTCATGATCCCGAGGCACGTTAAGTTCACTGATGATCATCAGTGCGGTCAGGGTACTGATCGGTTTTTCAATCCCCAGGCGGCCGTCCGGGGTTGCCCAGAAATCGGCGCCATTATCATGGCGGGTGGCCAGGATCTGCTCCCAATCCGTTTGACTTTTATTTTTATTTATCATCGCTGGACTCTCCTTCTAATTATGATTTTAGAGCTAAGTTTTATTTTAAATGTGCTCATTCTTGCTCAATACCATTACCTGACTGTAATCACAATGAATTGTTTGTATCATTTCAAAACCAAAGCGAAAAAGATACTGATCCATCTCAGTTTTAAGAAAATCCTCAAAGCCTGCGGGTTCCGTTTTTTTAACGAGATAAAACAAAATCCGTTGAACCAGGCTGACTGGTTCCTCCCATTCCACGACAATCAGTTTTCCGGTATTTTTCAAGACTCTTCTGGCCTCCCCAAGCAGCTTGCCCGCCAGAGCCAGGCTTAACTCGTGTAGCACCAGCGATATCAGCACCACATCAAATTCCTCGTTTGAAAATTGCAGGTTGGCCGCATCCATCTGAAGTAGCTTGACGTTGGATATCTCTGCTTGCTCCCATTTTGCTACGGCTTTTTTAAGCATCGCAGTCGAAAGATCAATCCCGATCACTTTGGCATTTCTTCTGGCCCCGGCAATGGCAAAGGCATTAGTCCCGGTGCCGGTACACATGTCCAGAACTTTTAATGGTTCTTCTCCTAATACGGAAATGACAGCATTGCGGGGACTGGAGGCCGCCTTTCTAAAGTAAGTCCGATCTAATATATCGTAGACCTTCGCATTAAATTGGTAGTTTTCATCTGCCCCCATTTTTTCTCACTTTCATTCACAAGTATGTGTTCTGCCTAACTGACACAGTCAAGCAGTTTTTTTATGTTTCACTTCATCAACTTTCATCGCTGCTGTAATCCCTGATTATGGACTCGATCCCGGCAATGGTTTCCTCTCTGCCAAGAACATAATCGCTGGTGGGCAGACTGTTAAAGAACTCTTCAAAGGCATTGATGATGTTGACTTCGTTAATTGCCAGGTGCTTAAAGATGGTTTCGTTACCCCGTTGATAATGAAGAATCAGCCGGAGCGTCGGGTCTTCATTGGAAAATTCCACTGCCGAATTCATAAACAGCCGGTCCTCGTTGATGGCATAGCATTTTCTTTCACTGGCAACCAAATCAGCATGCAGTTGCTTAATCAGCTGCAGCCTTTCTGCAGGCGCAAAAGGGTAAACCATCTCTTCCGGCAGATAGATGTAGCCATCCTCCATGAATTGCCGCAAATATTTCAGGGAAAAGACATCCACCATCCCCTTATTATCGGCCCGGAATTTATCATAAAAAGGAAGCACCGCCGCAAGCAGGGCCTCAAAATAAGAGAAATCACGGTTTAGCTGTTTTTCGATCATCTCATCGGTGAAATAACGGGAAAAACAGGGGATCGGTTGCATCACAAGTTTGGTGGGAAGGGCATCCTCCAGGGCGTATATCTCAAAGAGATCCCGACTGCCATGAATAAACGGAGCACTATTGTCTAAAAGATCTGAAAAATATCCATCATAGACCTGATAAAGCCCCGCATCCTGGTATACAACTGCGGTGGCGAGATCCTTTGACAGGGTGATCAATCGATTTGAGGTTAGCAGATAATACGGGAACACCCCACCATCAACTGGATGCCAGTCGGATGGTCGGTAATAGAAACGGGATTGGTAATCGACATTGTCAAGCAGCGAAAGCGCCGCCAGTTTTTTAAAGGCCAGCAGACTTTGATCGGCCTCCGATTGACTACAATTTTTGGGGAAACTAACGATATCCTGTAACACCAGATTTTTTCCGGAGCCCATCATTTGCTGAAAAATGTAATCATAGACGACATCCCAGTCATAGGGAATGACCTGCCGGATTTGTGGCGTCGAACTGGCAAAAATTTCGCAGTCAATGGCGCTTTCCACCAGTCGTAGTACATTGGCATGTCCACTCACAATCTCCATGCCATCGATTAACGAACTTTTTACAACTGCACCATTTTTTAAACCGATTTCTTTAGAAAAGGGAATGGTATGTTCGGTTAGTTCAGCAATCGTTTCGATCAGGTCGACGATGGCTTTCCGGTTATAATAGTTTCGTTGGCCAATGGTTTCCATTTCCAGGACATTTTTCAGTTCCTCTTCTTCCGCTGCCGACAGCCGTAACGCTTTGCACAGGCCACTAAAAATCTTTTTAGAAGGCAGGCGCTCGCCAGATTTTACCCGCTGCAGGGTTGTCCGGTCGATCTTGCCGATCTCCGCCAAAGCCTGTACCGTTTCGCCGCTATCGACAATCAATTCTTCTATTCTTTGCGCAAATAATAACATGCTAAACGCTCCTTAATCTTTTTAAGCTGATAAAGTTAATTTTTAATCTAAACTTTCTTTTTCCGAACACAAATAATTTTCCCCAAGGCAATACGACTTGAACCAGCCTTAATCTTTTTTTCGATAATACTCGATTTTGGCATCAAGGTTATAAAGATTTTGGGCCCATTTCTGCTGTTCCGCAACAACGAATATGCGGTGGGCTTCAAGCATTTCCAGTCGTTCGTGGACGGTCTGATCGCCTTTGGCTCTCAAATCGGCGTATTTTTTAATATTCCGCAATGGCATCCCGGTCTCTTTCAATCGCTGGATGAAACGAATCCATTCAATATCGTTTTCGTCGTAGTTACGTCGCCCCCGGGCATCACGGGAAACGGCAATCAATTCCTTCTTTTCATAGTATCTCAGGGTATATTCACTGATCTGAGTCAGTTGGGCCATTTCGCTAATAATCATCATAAAACCTTTCAAAAATAGGGTTGACTTAGACCATAGTCTAAGCACTATACTGGGATTATAAAGAATTTGGAGGTAATCACAAATGGATCAAACACGTTATCAAATTGGTGTCGCACAGTTAAAAAAAATTGATGGGGTTGGCGGCGAAAAGGTGATCGAATCGCTGAAAACAATCGCTCCCGACTTGGGCAACTACATTATTGAATTTGCTTTTGGCGATATCTACCCCCGGGAAGGTCTCTCCCTTCAGGAACGGGAACTAATCACCATCACCAGCCTATTGACCACCGGTGGCTGCGAACCGCAATTGGATGTTCATATCAATGGCGCTTTGAATGTCGGGATTTTGCCAGAGAAAATTATTGAAGCCTTTATTCAATGTATCCCCTACACCGGATTTCCAAAAGTTTTAAACGCCGTTGCCGTTGCCAAAGAGGTCTTTGCCGTACGTGACGCCCATAACCAGTAGACTACTGGCATGAGCTGAGCTATAACCGTTTTTGAGGCGACTGAAATGACGTCTTCTTATAAGCTTTATTTTACGGCAAAAAAGACCGCAAAGTTTAAATATTTGAAAATACAATCAGCTTTGGAAAAACCTTCTGCAAGGAGCCAGGCCATCTGGTCATTGAGCGGGGCGGTTTGATTAAAGGAGATGCGGTGATTGGCATCGTAATCCTGACTGTATTAATTAAAAACATCTTTTAAATGCATTGCTTAGCCTCTTTTCGTTTACCTATCATTATACGCCTTTTAATGAAAAATGGCTATGTAAATCACGTTCTTTCGGCCATCCTTAACAATTCTGCCATTGACGAACCTCCTTTTTATCGGTACACTTTAAAAAAGACCCATTCCACCAAGAATGGGCTAATCTGCGAAAGAAGGTCATCGTCGTGCTGGAAAAAAAAATCACATCTCCCCGGGGCACCGTTTACTACTGGATCGCCCGACATCGGGATCCCCAGGCTATTTGTCTGGTTTTTACCCATGGGCTTACTGCCAATCATCGGATGTTTGACCACCAGGTTGCTTATTTTAGAAAGCATTACACCGTCATCAGCTGGGATCTGCCGCTCCACGGGGCTTCCCGTCCCTATGCGGATTTTTCCTTT
The DNA here is from genome assembly GCF_023700225.1 of Acetobacterium wieringae. NCBI lineage: Bacteria > Bacillati > Bacillota > Clostridia > Eubacteriales > Eubacteriaceae > Acetobacterium > Acetobacterium wieringae. The sequence goes on along the minus strand of NZ_CP097897.1, from coordinate 1,411,637 downwards.
CACCATGCCGCCGCCGATCTGGATGCCATCCTGATTCAGGAAAATATTCCCGCGGCGGTGCTGATCGGCCAGTCGCTGGGGGGCTATCCCTGTCAGCAGTATGCCCTCGATTTCCCGGACAAGGTGCTGGCTTTTGTCGGGGTCGGCACCTCGCCCTTTGGCCGTTCCTATTATTCCCGTTCGGACCGCTTCTGGGTGCGACAGGTGGAGTGGCTGTCCCGCTGTTACCGCCATGAGAAACTGGTGACGGCGATTGCTAAAGGGGCTACCCATACCAAACGGGGCTTTGACAACATGATAACGATGCTGGCGCCCTATGGCAAGACGGAACTGTGCCGGATCATGGGGCTTGCCTATGCCAGCTTTCTCCGCGAAAACCGCGATGCGGTGTTTGAGTTCCCGGTGCTGCTGACCCTGGGCGAATATGACCGTTTCGGCAAGGTCCCCCAATACAATTGGGCCTGGGCGGCCAAAACCGGCTATCCGCTGAAAATCATCCCGGCCGCCGGCCATAATGCCAATGTCGATAATCCGGTTGTTTTTAATGCCGTGGTTGAGGATTTTCTGGACAGCCATCAGCTGCTTTAACAAACGCAATGATGATAGACGCCGCATCAAATGGGTATAAAGACCGTAAACAGATTACCCATAGAAGGGAGATGAGATTTATGGAACGCCTTCATTTTTGCCCGCAATGTGGCACCAAACTTGAACCGGATGAGCGCTTTTGCGGCCAATGCGGTTATGATACCGAAGCGCCAGTTTCAACAGATCCACACGAGAACCCGGCAACGGACCCCGTAGCCCCCCCGGTCTTGAGCCCATCGCCACAAGCAAAACCGGCTGGCTCTCAGAAAACGGCGATCATCATTTTAGCCGCGGTATTGGGTGCGCTATTTTTAATCGGTGGCGGCACGCTGATCTGGTTCAATCTTTCCGGGGGGCTTGTCAGCAAGCCTAATGGCCTGAACACGGCCACATCCGTGATAATTGAGCCGCCCTCCTATTCGCTTAATGAAGGGAGTTACACCGCCACCCAACAAGTTGAAATCAACAAACCCACCGGCGAGGATATCGTCGTCTATTTTACCCTGGATGGTAGCGACCCTTCGGTCAGTGCCAGCGTTTATAGCAGTCCGATTGTTTTAAATGCCACCACCACCCTAAAAAGCATTGCGGTAGACAAAAACGGCAATCATAGCGGCATCAAAACGGCTACCTATGTAATCAACCTCCCCCAACAGGCCGCTACCCCACAACCGGCGACAACCACCCCAGCAGCGACCACAGACCCGGCTTCCAGTGAATGGCAGCAATTTGAGAACAACATCAACGGCACCTGGAAGTGGACCGATAGCAGTGGCTTCACCCTCTACTATCAATTCAGTGGCGGGATGTTACTGATTACTGACGGCGGCAGCGACTACTATTATGACAGTTACCGATCAACCGTCTCCACCGGTAGCAATGGAACCGTCGGCACCGTTTACTCTGGTGATCATCAGCTTAATATTGATTGCAACCCGATGGGCGACAACGGTATTTATATTGATGGCTATTATTGCAGTTATGTTCCCTGATCGCGGCGACGAATATGATGTTTCCGTCTACCGTAACGGCAATAACGCAGAATTATCTCGCTTTGACAAGTTACTGTCGAAACTTAGCTATCAAATTGCAGCCTTTTGGGCTGTGACCCATTGCAAACAAAAGCGGATGTAAATTTTTATATTATCGTATACGATTACTATACAAACGTTTACAGTTTGTCTATTTACTTCCTGATAAATGGTGATATAATAAGGTCATATCAAAGATCAACTCAATCATTTTCAGGAACGAGTGAAAGAATCCTAGTGACAACCACTCAATAACAATTATGACGCTGGCACTGATATCAATGTACCGACCCGAGGTTGAAGGTGAAAATTTGACCATGATGAAATAATTGATATACAAGCCGGGAAAACAATCTGCAACAAGTCAGATCTTCCAACGATTAAAAAGCGAAATCTTCTTAATTGCCGGATATCCCCTTATAAGTGAGTAATGTAAAACTGAAAAGTGAAAAAGAAGGTTTTTGATAAAATCAGAAGAAGGAGTCCAAACGGATGACGACTGAGATTGTGGACTAGACCGGTTTCGCAGGTTAAATGGCGGAATCGGTTCTAGTTCTTTTTTGGGTTAAAAGGAGCTCTGAAAATCTGATTCTGGCTTCGTCTGAAAAATTTGAAAAAAGGCTGTGGCTGGATAAAATTGTCATAAAATCCCGATGATTCTAAAATAACCTCCTGATGTGTGACCGTGGTAACTTTTTATTCCGCTGATCTACAGTATACTATAAGAAAATTCGAATTTTGAAACTGAGATTCGCATAATCAACTTGGAGGTTAACAGATGGATATTTTTACACTGATTTTCTGGGTGATTACCCTGGTATGGCTGGGGTTTTCACTGAAAAAAGACAAGGGCAAAACCCTGAAGGCCATAAAAATGTCCGGGGGAATGATGAAAGGGATCGCTGGGGATATCCTCGGCATCTTGTTGTTGATTGGTCTGATCCTCACCTTTGTGCCGCCGGAAACGATTAAAGCCACCATCGGTCAGGGCAACGAGGTTGTTACGACGGTGCTGTTTGCACTGCTGGGAAGCATCACCCTGATCCCCGCCTTTGTCGCCTTTCCACTGGTGGCCTCGCTGGTGGATGCCGGCGCCAGCATTGTTCCGATTGTCGCTTTTCTAACCACGCTGACGATGGTGGGGGTGGTGACCTTTCCGCTTGAGAAACGAGAATTCGGTCTGAAATTCACGCTGATCCGCAACTCGCTGAGCTTTGCTTTTGCCCTGATGATTGCCCTGGCGATGGGGGTGATCCTATGACATTTTTAAAAAGCCAACTCAAAAACAACCGCTTTCTGATGATCGTGATCCTGGCTTATGTGGCCGTCGGCATTTTTGCTCCAGACAAATTTCTACCATCCCTGGGTAACACCTGGTATTATGTCAAGGAAATGCTGATGATCATGCCGGTGATACTGCTGTTAACCTCGCTGATATCCGCCTGGGTGCCCAAAGAAACCATCGAAAATGCCTTTGGTAAAAACTCGGGTCTTAAGGGTTCGCTGTTCGCTTTTTTACTGGGCAGTTTTTCAGCCGGTCCCATTTACGCCGCCTTTCCGGTCTGTAAAATGTTATTGAACAAGGGCGCCAGTATTGCCAACATCGTCATCATCCTGTCGACCTGGGCGGTGATCAAAATCCCGATGCTGATCACTGAAAGCAAATTTCTGGGACCCGAATTCATGCTCGTCCGCTGGATTCTGACCACCCTGGCGATTTTTCTGATGGGCTATATCACCTCCCGTTTTGTCAAACCGGAGGATCTTCCCGCCGATGATGAAGCCGCTACAGATGGTCCCCTTGCTCTGAATGCGGACTATTGTATTGGTTGCGGCCAGTGCGCCAAAATTGCCCCCAGCCATTTCAAGATGGTCGACAAAAAAGCGACCGTCATCAGCCAGACTTTATCGCCCGGGGACGGCCTGGCCATCAAGGATGCCGTGGCAAAATGTCCCGCTCAGATTATCCGGTTTTATCGCTAAAAAAATCCCTCTGCTACCGTTCTTTTGGCAGCAGGGGGATTTTAATGTTTTTATCGGCTGCAATCATCCATGTATATCAAAACCGTGGATGGCGCTTTGCCTTGATTGTAACGACACTATTTACTGGCTGTTTTCACAAGCCCTGACCACTTACGCGGTTTTTAGCAATCCTTTTTCACCGCACAGTCTGGTCAGCTCTTCGCCAATGATCCGGGTCATCTGATTAAGGTCAATATTTTCGCCATTGAGGACGTCATACCAGCCACCGGTCACCGCATCGCCGACGGTTTCTTTGAGGATGCCGCCGACGCCATTGTAGATTTTGGTGATCGTCACGGTGGTTCCGCTTAAAGCCACCTGGATAACATATTTGTCTACCGGTGGAAACTGAATGCAATGCATAATCCCTTTTCCGGTCAGTTGGGGTTCCCCACAGGGATAGGTTCCTGCCTTCATAATCTCGTGCAGTTCTTCATAACTCAGTTTTTGATTGAGTTTGACCTTATCGTAGCTTTTAATCATATCTTTAGAACCCTGTTTAAACTTATCAAAAAATCCCATTATTGTACTCCTCTGCTAATTGAAATGGTTACGGCGCCTATTAAAAAGCACTTCTATAGAAAGTTTAACCCATTCATCAACCGAGTACAATCGCAGTTCACGATGAAAACCAGCCATTCGCGAAATCCACCGACGAGATTCGATCGGAAACCATTAATACCGACAAACCTAGGTGGGAATATAACAACTACGGTTCTTACCGGTTTTTTTGCTTCGTAGAGTCCTTGATCCGCCCGTTTAATGGCTTCTTTTTCGTCGACATCACCAGGAATGAAATAAGAAACTCCCATGGAAATGGTAATCTTTCCGGATTTGCCGCAACAGTCATAATTAAAAGATGCGGCTGTATCCAATAGTTTTGCGGTAAAAGCATCTATATCTACCTCTTTGAGCCCCTGACAAACCAGCAAAAATTCTTCGCCACCCCAGCGGAAAAGTTTGTCATTACTGCGGATATGCTGGTTGATAACCGTTGCCAGCTTGATCAGCACCTTATCGCCAACATCGTGACCGCAGTCATCATTAACCTTTTTAAAATCATCAATATCGATCATGATCAGGGCCGGGCTTGCGCCACTGTTTTTAAAGTTTTTAAAGTTCTTTGCCAGACATTCATTGCCGGCCCGGCGGTTATAGGTTTGGGTTAAGGTATCCTTGTAGACTGCTGCCTTTAATTCCTGCTCGGAATTCCGATAATACCAGGCTTCAATCCGATTGGTGACCATCGATAAAATCACAATCAGGCTGAGAATAAAGCCTATCAGACCAATCAGCATCCACAGCGAATTTTCGCGACTTTCCGCGGTGGTGTCATTTACATAGGTGCTGATATCGTCCAGATGAACACCCATGGCGACAATCCAGTTATACTCGGGATACAACCTGGCATAGGTCAGCTTTTCGGATACCACATCCGAATTCATTTTTTTAAAGAAGTATCTGTAAAAAATCTCACCCGTAGCTTTTACCCCTTCCAACTCTTCCAGATAGGGGAAGTTGCCTTGAATATCGGTCATGGCGGTGGACAAGGACTGACCTTCGGTATCTTTTAAATTGGGATGAATAAGACGGATCGCATAATTGTCCCCACCTTCAAAATTGACCACCTGATTGACCCAGAAATAAGCGTCATTGGAATAACGGGAGGCGTGAATATGGTCGCGAATACTCTGTTCCACAATTTCCGCCACCCGGCTTTGGCGAACACCGAAGAAAACCTGGTAATCCCGGTAGTCCTTTTTGACGAATGATGTCATCAAGGGGGATAGCTGTTCGGTATTCTGTGAAAATGATAAGCTCTGGTCGACATCACTGATATTTTCTGAATAAATAAGTCTGCCGGTACTGGAATCAGCGATCAGGACGGTAAAATAAGTCTGCCGGGTCGGGTCCTCAAAATAAAGAATGGCCTGCTCCAGAAAAGACTCAGGAGTATAGTTGTTATATCCATCCAGGGCAATTTCGGCCAACTGATTGAGTCTGGCAAAGAGGGTCTCCTGGGCCTGGCGCTCCTGATCAATCGTAAGAATCAGGTTGTCGACATTATCCTTTAAAAAGGTTTTTTTTACTTCGATAATACTGGTTTCAAAATTTTTCTCGTAGGTATTTTCCATCTGCCAGGACAACATCAAAAAGGCCAGGCTGCTAAGCCCGCCAAGGATTAAAATAATGATTACCAGGATCTGTCGGTATTTTTTTCGCAAGGGTTCCATTGGCATTCTCCTGACCATGGATTGTCTGTTGCAACTCCTGGCACCAATCAAGCGGTATCACCATAGTTGCAAACGAAAGATCTTTTGATTCAGTGTCGATAATTCTTGATTTATTATACCATCAATCTTACCCTTTGATAAGCAGATATTAACACATGTTTCAGTCTCGCCTGAGGGATCCCATCAATTGACAGCCACCCACACAAACCACCCTTGGCGCTTGACGCGATCAGATTGATTCGATATAATCGAGCCAGTTGATTCATTAAAATTGCAGTTCGCCGTATGCTGTTCTGCATCGTATTCAGTTGGGAAAGGACACCATCATGGCATTATTTTTTGTTGTACTACTGGGTTTGATCAGTATCATCAGTACCCTGCTGCTGGTTGTATTATCTGGCAAAATGATTCCCTACACCGATGCCAGCGGCCAGGTGCTGCCGGCCAGCTTAGCCGAAAAATCCTGGGTCACTATCAACGGCGTCGAAATGGGGATGATTATTAAATCCCGGGATATCAGAAAACCAGTGCTGCTGTTTGTCCATGGCGGTCCGGGAATGCCTGAATATTGGCTTAACGCAAGCTATCCCGCCCACCTGGACGAAGTCTTTACGGTGGTCTGGTGGGATCAGCGCGGAGCCGGGCTGTCCTACAACAGTAAGATCCCGACGGAGACGATGACCACGGCGCAGTTGGTGTCTGATACCATCTCGGTAAGCCGGTATCTGTGTCAGCGTTTTCGCCAGGATAAGATCTATCTGATGGGCCACTCCTTTGGCACCTATATTGGTATTCAGGCGGCCGTTCAGGCACCACAACTCTACCACGCCTATATCGGAGTGGCCCAGTCGGTCAACCTGGCACTGTCCGAAGAACTGGCCTATCAATGGATGCTGGAATTTTATCATGAGGATAAAAAAAATCGGGAGCTTCTTGAAAAAGCCCCCTATGGTACCGCCGCCTACGAGCGGATCAGAGATCAGATGATGCATGAGGCCGGAATTGGCACCACCCACACCATGTATTCGGTGATTACTGGTATCTTCCTGGCGGTGATGAAGCACCGCGAGTATACCCTCAAAGAAAAGTTCCAGGTCTGGCAGGGCAAGGCTTTTTCCAAAAGCTCACCACTGAACGAGGAATTCCGGCAGGCCAATCTCAGTGATCTGATTACCCGGCTTGATCTTCCTGTCCTGTTTTTTTCCGGGGCCTACGATTATACCGTCAACCATCACTTGTCAGAAATCTTTCTCGAGGATATAAAAGCCCCCCAAAAACACTTTTATCTTTTTGAAGATTCCGCCCATAGTCCCATTTTTGAAGAACCGGAGGCGGTCCTGAAAATTTTAAAGGCGCTAATCGCCTAGAGCAACAGCGGTACCGGGCTCCCGGTATTTGCGGGCAATCGCTTTAAATTTTTCGTGAACCTGGATAAACGCCGCCACCACTGCCGGGTCAAAATGCCGGCCGGCTTCTGCTTTTATAATCGCCACTGCTTCTTCGTGGGAGACGGCCTGTTTATAGACCCGTTGGCTGGTTTTTAGCAATCATGGCGATGGCTTTGGCGCCATTAATGGCTACCTTAACCTGATAGAGCTGCCGCAGCAGGCCATTGATCAGGACGATATTGTCGGGGTTATCATCAACTACCAGAACCGTTTGTTTTTCACGAGTCATACGTCTTCACCTCTTTCCTTACCGATGGCTGTGAGCAGGGTTAACGCTTCATCAAAGGCGTAGCCACGCAGCAGGTCTGCCAGCTCCGTAAATTGATCGGGCTTGAGCATCCTGCTAAAGATCTGCCGGTTTTCTTCAAAATAACCCAGCGCTTCGGCATCCCCTTCCTGAACCAGCTCCAACAGTTCGACAAACTTTTTATGCCAGCTTGCCAAATCGACTTTAGCCTGTGGTTCTGGTGGTTCCACCGCCTGGTCATTAATAAATGTGATGATCGCTGTATAGAAGTTGTCAAAATCGGCCTTGAAAGCCGCTAATCCTTGAACCACCTGCTCATCCAGGCCCACTTCCCGCAAGTGGCTTTCGATTTTACAGACCTGTTGATATAAGCCGGTAGCGTCGATATTACCGAGAACGCCCTTGGCCGTGTGAAGTTTTCGCTTCAGTAAATCTTCATTTTGGTTATCATAAGCCCGGACCATCTCGGACGCCATGTCAGTATGGGTTTCGCCAAATACGGTCAGCAGCGTTATGATGATATCCGGATTCTTACCCAGCCGGGTTTGCAGCTTTTCCCAGTCGATTTGACTGATTTTTTCTGCTTCACTGAGGATTAATTCTGGTCTTTTCATTATTGTCAATTTCTCCTTGTCTTGATCAGTCATTTTCACAGCGTCGACGGCCGGATCATTGACTCTTTGTGGTTTTGCATATTGCTGAATCATATGATACAAAAGTCGGGGGTCAATCGGCTTGGAAATATGGTCATTCATCCCATTTATGAGGCATTCCTCGCGCTCATCGACAGTGGTTCGGGCGGTCATCGCCAGAATGGGAATATTCGGATCAATAATCCGGATTTTCCGGGTGGCTTCATAACCATCCATTACCGGCATCTGTAAATCCATCAGAATAAGATCATAATGGTTTCTTGATACGGCCTCAATCATCCGCTGGAGGGCGACTTCCCCGTTTTCCACAGTGTCCACCTGGGCGCCTGCCTGAATTAAAAATTCTTCAGCAATCTGACGATTGACAGGGTCATCCTCAGCAACCAGAATCCGTAGGCTCGCAAGTGGCCTCTGCTGCTGGTCAAACGGAGTATAAAAGGGCTCTGCTGCTGTTAGTGCCTTGAACGATTTTTCCAGCCAGACTGTAAAGCTAAAGGTACTGCCCACCCCTAATTGACTTTCGGCCCATATCTCGCCGCCCATCAGCTCGACGAGATTACGGCTGATGGTTAACCCCAGTCCCGTTCCGCCATAGTGGCGGGTTGTCGAATTGTCATTCTGGGTAAAGGGTTCAAAGAGCCGTTCCAAATTTTTCTGGACAATGCCAATGCCCGTATCCGTTACTGTAAACTTCAGCTGGATCTGCTTATTGCGGCTTTTTCCCAGCTCAATGGCGACGGTAATTTTTCCGGATTTGGTAAATTTAACGGCATTTCCGACCAGGTTGGTCAGCACCTGCCCCAATCGCAGCGGATCACCCCGGAACCATTGCGGCAAAGCTGGAGGCAGTGTGACTGCGAATTCCAGATTTTTTTGGGCTGCGCTTTCAGTAAACAACTGAATCGCATCATTAACGACCTTTTCAATGTCAAAATCGATGGTTTCCATTTCCAGCTTACCGGATTCAATCTTAGAAAAATCCAGAATGTCATTGATTATGCCCAACAGTGCCGTGGCGGCACCATGTATTTTACGGAGATAGTCCGCCTGCCTGGCATCCAACTGGGTTTGCATCGCCAAATGGGACATCCCCAGAATAGCGTTCATCGGAGTTCTGATTTCGTGACTCATATTGGCCAAAAATTGTGACTTGGCCTCGGTGGCGGCATTGGCATTTTTCAGCGCCACCTCCAGTTCTTTTTCTTTTGCTTTGAGCTCGGTGATGTCCGTAAAAACTCCCAAAAAACCACCCACCGAACCATCAGCCAGATAATAAACGTTGAGGCTGTAAAGGGCCACCCTGGCCTTGCCGTTGGCACCGTGAAATGTGGACTGCCGGACACAGGGCTTTCTGGTTATCAGCGCTTCTTCCTTCATCCGGGCATACTCCTGTAAATCAGCATCGGTCAGTGGCGGAAATTCAGCCAGTTTGCAATTGAGATAGGCGGCAGTATCGACGCCATAGTGCTGCGAAAGCTTACTGTTCATGCCCAGCAGCTGATCATCCCGGGAAACATAAAAGATCCCACCAGGCATGGCATCCAGTAATTGGCTGGTAAAATAATGCTGGTTCCGTAGTTTTTTGTTATAAGCGATTTCCTTCTCCAGCATTGCTTTGGTCACATCAATCTGCCTGGTATATAAGCAACTGACCATGTAAAATGCAATCACCAGCAGATAAATCATCAGATCGATATCCAAGCCGATGATATGCCAGGCCAGCAAGGGATAGGCCAGGAAATAAAAACCGTTCTTCCAGGTTTCATTGGGTTTCTTTATTTTTTTGTTTTTTAACTGAGTAACCGCTTTTTGATTAAAGTAAACGCCGCCAAGAGCAATCATCAAAATGCCGATCTTATAAGCCAGATCGATGGAATTGCCCTGGTAAAGCAGGCTGGGATTGATAGCGCAGATCAAATCCGTCAGGATCACAATGGCCAAACCCGACAATGCGATCTTATGACCCAGGGTAATCGCCCGTTCTTTAAAGTACAACCAGTTTAGCAGCAGGAGGCCATGCACAAAGAGGCTGAGGCTGATAAAGAAAAAAGAAAATATCGTGATCAGATCGCCAGCTATCATCAGTGCCCACTGCTGCTGGAGGGCTGGTTTGAAAAAAACTAACCAGACGGTAATTCCCATACAGGCGATCAAGGTCATTAAATCTGCCATTACCTGAAATTGGCTGGTTTTTTTGGTCACAAAGCTGTATAAGGCAGCAATGGTTATCAGGATCAGAACCCGGCTGATAGCATATAGGACGACTTCCAGGTTGTAAAAACTGACGAGATTATAAGCTTCTGAAAAAATAATGAGTTCCCCTACCATCGCGATGACGTCGGCGATAAACCAGGCCATAAAAGCATAGGCAATCAGCTTTTTGACAACCTGATTGTCTTTCATCATCGTGGTGAAATAGTGCATCGATGCCCAGGCCAAAAGGCTGGCTCCGGGTTTCAGAAGTATCATCAGTTGCTGGTATTCCAATGCGAAAGTCAACAGATAGGCAATCGCATACATGATGATCAGCCCAATGAATAATTGCTTGTTTTTTTCTGTCATATCCTGGTCCCCCTTTTTCTGATTCGCGCTCTAACTTGTGAAACTCCCACATTTTTTATCTGATCTGCTGATAGACAAAAAAATCTGGAAGGATCAGCTCCCAGATTTTAATTTCTGTGTTAGTCTCATAATACCCCAATAATCAATATTTATCCATATTAAAATCATCAAGGATGATATCGATTGGTGGTTCGGTGGTCGGTTTTGACTTTTTAGTGGTTGTCATAGTCACGGTTCGTTGACTAACTCGGTTGTTTCTTTTTAAACGGAAGGCGCCAACCTTTTGTTTTAGCAATTCGGCCTGGCCAGAAAGTTCCTCGCTGGCAGCGGCACTTTCTTCCGCTGTGGCCGAGTTGGTTTGAACCACCTGCGAAACCTGCTCAATTCCCAAATTGATCTGGGCAATTTCGGAAGCCTGATCGTTAGAGGCTTGGGCAATATTGCCCACTAGACTGGTGACTGTTTCCACCTCACTGAGAATTTCTTTCAGACTTTCGGCTGTTTCATCGGCAATTTTAGTACCGGCGTCGGTCTTGCTGATCGAGCCTTCAATCAGAGCCGTAGTTTCTTTGGCAGCTTCAGCGCTGCGGGCAGCCAGGGTCCGGACTTCTTCGGCCACTACGGCAAAGCCCTTGCCATGTTGGCCAGCCCGGGCGGCTTCCACCGCCGCATTTAAGGCCAGAATATTGGTCTGGAAGGCGATGTCGTCAATAACCTTGATAATTTTTGAGATATTGCTGGAAGCCTCGTTGATTTCGACCATGGCCGCTACCATATTGGTCATCTGGCTGTTGCCGATCTCAGCTTTTGCTTTGACATCATTTGCCAACTCATTGGCTTGATTGGCAAACTTGGCATTTTGCTTGGTTTCCCCAGCCACTTCTTCCATCGATGCGGTCAGTTCCTGAATCGAGCTGGCTTGTTCAGTTGTTCCCTGAGCCAAAGCCTGGCCACCATCGGATATCTGGGTTGCTCCTGCTTCGACCTGACCAGCGGCATCATTGATGTCAGACATGGTTGTACTGAGACTGCTGGTAATATCGTTAAGGGCGCTTTTGATAGCCTGGAAATCTCCCAGATACTCATTGGTAATTTCCAGATCCAGATTACCCTGACCGATCTGCTCAAGCGTATGCGTTATTTCTTCAACATATTCACTTAAAAATGTGATCGTTCCATTTAATGCTTCTTTTATTTGAGCATGATCACCACGATAATCACCTTGCATTTTGGTATGCAAATTCCCCTGGGACAATTGGGTAAGGGTTGCCGAGGCTTCTTCAATGGGAGCAATGACGGCATCTAGAGTCTGGTTAAAGCCGGTGACTATTTTCCCATATTCGCCAGGGAATCCGGAGACATCACCACGGTTGCTTAAATTACCTTCAATGGCAATCCTGGCCATTTTTTCGGTTTCATCAACCAGGTTGATAATGTTCTGAATCATCCCTACCAGGGCCGGAATTAACGTATCATTGTCACTGCGTTTGCCAACTTTTGACAAGACTTCCAGATCCCGCATATCGCCATTGGCAATATTGGTCGAAATTTCCACGATCCGGGTTAAGCGGGTATGGACATCATTGATGGAATGGCCAATTTCAGCAAAGATGCCCTGATAGTTGGTGGACATGGTTTCAGAATAGTCGTTGAGGCTCATTTTTGCCAAGACCCGATTACTTTCCACTAAAGCCCCCAGGCCATCGATACAGGCATTAATACTGTTTTTGAGGGTATTAAAATCGCCATTATAAGTTTCCGTAATTTTTTCCGGAATTTGTCCTTTACCAATCTGATCCACATAATCCGCCGCCACATTCAAAGGGCCAACGACTGCATCGAGGGTGTTATTGACCCCTTCGACAATTTCTTTAAAGCCGCCCTTAAAAGCATCGGCATTTCCCCTGGTTTTCCAGTCACCTGCTAAAGCTGCTCTTGAAAGCATGGTCGCTTCGGCAATCAAGGCCCGAATGGTTTCAACGGTTTGCTTTAATACTGGTTTCACTTCATCCAGGGGATCTGTTACCATGATATCGGCCGACAGATCTCCGTCAGCGATTTTTTTCATCAGGCCCATAATCCCAAACTGCAGGGTGTCCGCCAGCTGATTGAGGGAATCTGTCATCTCGCCTACTTCGTCTTGTGACGTGATCTCCAAACGTTGACTGAGGTGGCCGTCATAAATTTCTTTGATCAAGCCGTTGGCGGCCAGGACTGGTTTAACGATCCGTTTTGAAATAACAAATGCAACCGCCGCTCCCGCCACCATGATCAGCAGCCCTAAAATAATTATGGTGTTGCGTAGCTGATTAATCGGCGCCAACATCACCGCTTCCGATTCGGTCACCAGCAGGTTCCAGCTGGTTCCCGGCACTGGGGCCACGTAGGCCAGCTTTGTATCGCCATTAAAGTCATAACTGATATGGGTCACACTTTGGGGTGCTATTTCTTTGAGCCGGGCGCCCATGGCGTTGGGGCCATCTTTTTCGATGTTGTCAAAAACATTGGTCTGATCCAATATCAGTTGATCATTAGGATGGGCCATCATAAGGCCGCTCTCACTGATCACCATCCCATATTTATTGGTTCCGTCGCCCAGATTATTGACGATATTTTTAAGAAAGGTAGGATCCCGGCGACCAACCAGTAGTCCGGCCACCTGACCATTTTTGATAATGGGGGCAACATCAAAAACTACCGGTTCCTTGGTGACCTTGCTGATGGCCACATCGGAGACGCTGTTGTTGCCTTTAAACCCTTCTTCATACCAGAATTCGCCCCAGGAATCAAACTCGCCGCCGCCGACCAGATATTTGGCATGGCCGTTTAAATCCATAACGGCAATATCCTGGTAACCCAGCCGTTCGATACTATCGGCAAGGGCTGCCGCCTGAGTGGCAAAGTCCATACTGGTAATCGATTCGCGTCGGGCAACCTCATTTAAGGTGGCCAGATTGCCAGCAATGGCCTGGCCAATGTGATTGGCCGCTTCTTCCACGTATTCCAGAGCATCAGCTTCGGTACCCTGGTCAATGATCTTGGCCCCGGTATTAATGACCAGGATAGCCAGGGTGATAATGGCTGCTGTCAGAATCAGAACCGTCATTAGAATCAACTTGACTGACAGGCGCGTTTTTACGACGAAGTTTGCTTGGCCATCGTGATTGTTTGTTGGTGTTTGATTTTTTGTCTTCATTTTTTTGCTCCTTTTAAAAAGATTTTTCAGCATTAATAATTGACCCATGATAAAATTAACAATTCTCTTGAGTAGTTGTTTTGCAGATAAGCTTAATATAAACGCAAATAAATTCTACGACAATTCCTGTTAATACTCTTTTCGACCATTCTTCGGAAAATGTTAGTAAAATAATATTTTTAGGATTAATTCCGATTTACACTTGAAAGCCATTGCAAATGGCATTATACTATAGATGACTCAACAAATTCTCAACAGCAACTTTGGTCATTTATCGAATAATCAATGGAGGATAAAATTTTGAATAATTCACCACCATTTAACATTGAAAAGCTGAAATTTCTATTGGACAACCCCTTTGACTGTTTCTGGGTAGTTGATATCACAACGACCCGTTTTATTTATGTCAGCCCGGCCGTTTTCACCCAACTGGGCTGGACCGTCGACGAGGTGATGAGGCTGCCAATTGACAAGATCTTTTCCCCGAAAAGTTTACAGAAACTAATGAATGAAGAAATTAAACGCTACCATCATTTCATCACCGGTGACCGTCGACCTGAAATTGTCAGTAGTCTGGGGGAGTATGAACAATACTGCAAAGACGGCTCCATCATTCCCGTGGAAATTTCAACCCACCTTGTCTGCGACGATGAACAATCTGGAGCGATAGTCGTCGGTATTACCCGGGATATAACAAAACGAAAAAATTATGAAAACCACCTTCTTAACGTTATCTTAACCCAACAGGGAAAGATCAGAGAATTGGAAGAGAGCCAACATACCCAGCCGGCACTAATCATTCATTTTTTCGGTAAATTCTTGGTCACTCTGCGCGGCTCTACCCTTCCAGTCAAATGGCGAACCACCAAAACTGAAGAACTGCTTGCTTTTCTGCTACAAAATGATCAGCTATGTGTTTCCCGAAATAGTATTATCGATGCCCTCTGGCTAGAAACTGATGGCGATAAAGCTGCCAAATATCTGCATACCACCCTCTATAATTTAAAAAAGGACCTCAAAGCTCATGACATCGCCTTTGATTGGCAACTGATCAATGGGTCGTATTGCTTTTCTCTTCCGGATTATTCTTCTGATCTACAAGAATATAAGGCGATGATCAAGATGGAAGTCACCCCCCAGAACGTCCTAAAAATCGTTCAGGTGTTGGAAACGATAGACGTAGTGGAATCACTCAGCAAGAAATCAATTCGCAAAATCGAAGCTGGCATCCGTCTTTATCGGGGGGATTTTCTTGAGGAAAATGATTATCTCTGGGCTGCTGCCCAACGGGCTGACTACCGTGCTCTTTTTGAAAGAACTTTATATACCCTGGCTCGCTATTATTTTTTAATTCATGACTACCCATCCTGCCGTCGCATCATTTTCAAACTCATCGATTTAGACATTCTTAACGAAACCTACCATGAAATGCTTTTAAAAATTTATATTTTCGAGAAAAATAATGATGCCTTCATGAAACATTATCAGCATCTGAAAGCTCTGCTCCAATCAGAGTTGAACCAACCTCCTAATGCTGCCATTATGAATCTTTATCAACAATGTCATGATCAGGACAAGCTCCGGGCTTCAGACAAAAATATTTACTATCAGCCTTTTTTTAAAAATAATTGACTTATTTATAGCCAACAGGAAAGGTTTGTAATAAAATTGCATTAACAATTTAAATGTAATTCATTTTTAACAAGCTATTCAATTTTTAATCCTAAATAATCTGTGGAGGAACAATGTTAAAAGACAAAATTATCAACGCCATCAATGAAGCCGGCTTTGATGAGTATCGAGAGATTCCCGCGTCCGACATAATTTTTGCTGATGCCGTTTTTGCCAGCTGCCAGGCCAATACCTGTGGTAATTATGGCCAGAATTACTCCTGTCCCCCGCTTTCCGGCGACATGAACGAAAATAAAGCCCGCTTTTTAAAATACGACCATGCCATTATCCTCAATAAAATTATGTTTCTGGGGGAATATTATGAGCAAATGGAAGCGAGTACCCTTGCGGTTCTGGCCTTACTTGATCAGCTCCGGGATAAACTGGAGAACGAACCGGTGATGATTGCCGGTCCCGGCGGCTGTAATCTCTGTGCCGAATGTTCGGCTAAAACTGGCGAAGACTGCCGTTTTCCGGACAAGCGACGTTATTCTTTTGAGGGTAGCGGAATGGATATTGTGACAATGTCAAGAAAGCTGGGAATGACCTATAACGGTGGCGACAAAAAAGTCGGTTTCTTTATGATGGTGCTTTATTAATTTAAGCAACTTACATTAAGAGCTGCCATTCACTGTTAATCAATTTGTAACTAACCACAAAAAAGACTGCTAACCCAAAGGTTTGGCAGTCTTTTATTATTTTCTATGAAACTTTTTTTTAATTTAATACCGGCTGATTCTAGTAATTCTTATCGGCGTAACCAACCCAGCCGCCTTCTTTGACCAGGGTTTTGTCAAATTCGCCGACGGCAAAATCAATGGTTTCGGATTTGCCATCAGCCTGGATCACAATTTGGCTGCCATCGACATCAATTTCCATGGTCACGGCTTTCCCGGCATAGTCTTTAAAGAGTCCATCGATGGTTGCTTTGGGTAATTCAATGGCAAACATCCCACAATTATACATGTTCTGTCTAAAAATCCGGGCAAAACTTTCGGCAATCACGACGTTGATGCCATTGACTTCCAGGGCCCAGGGGGCATGTTCACGGGACGAACCGCAACCAAAGTTTTCCCGGGTCACAATGACCGCCTTATCCTCGGTATCAGCCCGGGAAAAGCCGGGCAAGACCAGATCCTCCAGCAGATTGGGCTTTAAGGCCTCTTTGGTAATTTCGGTCAGATATTTGGCCGGGATGATCTCATCGGTGTTAATATCGCTGCGATCTAAAAATAGTACGTTACCTTTAAATGTCTTCATCTCAATCTCCCCTCTAAGCCTTAAATAATTCTGAATTTACAATCGTGCCGGAAATGGCTGCCGCTGCTGCCGAGGCCGGACTCATCAAATGAACCATGCCGCCCTTACCCATCCGGCCGTTGAAATTACGGTTGGTGGTGGAGGCACAGACTTCGCCTTCAGCCAGGACCCCGTTGCTCATCCCCAGACAGGCGCCGCAGGTCGGGTTGGTCACACAGAAACCGGCATCCTGGAAGATTTCGATGATGCCTTCTTTTAATGCCTGTGAATAAATAGCCGGGGTCGCCGGGCTGACAATGGCGCGGACAGTATCGCTGATTTTTTTGCCCTTGAGGACTTCAGCCGCGATCCGCAAATCTTCAATCCGGCCGTTGGTGCAGCTGCCGATATAGATCTGATCAACTTTGGTGCCGGACACTTCGGCCACGGTGCGAACCTGATCGGGTTTGTAACCGACCGTAACCATTGGTTGCAGGGCCGAGACATTGTATGTAAGTACCCGTTCGTATTCGGCATCCGCATCGGAAACCCATTTTGAATAGTCAGCCAGGGCGTCTTCTTTGGTTACAAATTCGTCCTGAATAAAATCCCAGAGATAATCGACGGTGGTCATATCCGGGTAGCAGATTCCGCAGGTACCACCGGCTTCAATGGCCATATTGCACAAAGTCATCCGGGATTCCATCGACATCGCATCGACAACGGGACCGGTAAATTCAATGACCATGTTGGTGGCACCGTTCACCGTCAGCTCTTTAATGATAAAGAGGATCAGATCCTTGGCGTAAACGCCCGGTTGCAGTTCACCGGTCAGCACAACTTTTATCGTTTTAGGAAAATGAAAGGCGCAGACCCCTTTTAAAATCCCGACTTCCAGATCGGTGGTGCCGATTCCGGCGGCAAAAGCCCCAAAAGCCCCATGGGTACAGGTGTGTGAATCCCCCATGATGATGGTGTAGCCGGGTCGGACAAATCCCTTTTCCGGGAAGATGGCGTGACAGACGCCGTTTCTGCCCACATCAAAGAAGTCCTTTATATTATGTCGCCGGGCCCAATCCCGGAGGATTTTACCCTGTTCGGCGGTTTTGGAATCCTTGGCGGGGGTGACATGGTCAATCACGGCCTTGATCTTTTCGGGATCGAAAACCCGATCCATCCCCCGGGCCATCAGATCGGTGATGGCAATTGGTGTGGTGATTTCATGACAGAAAACCCGATCCAGTTTTAACACATGTGTATCCGGAAACGGTTCGTCTACCCGATGTGCATCAAATATTTTTTCAGCTATTGTCTTACCCATTTTAATCTCCTTCTTTTTTGTCACTTTCTTAATCTCAATAAACTCTTCTCTATTATGACATAAAGCTGTAAATAGATCAATAAACCAGATACAATCAATCTCACTGGTTGCAAATATTTTCAGACTGACGAAAACTTTTTTTATTTCCCGCTTGACTCTAACCTTAGGTCATAGCTTATGATAGAAGCAGGTCAGGAAAACCGGACCAAAAACGATACAGCAAGGAGAAGTAAATGAAAATGACGGTTAAGGAAGTGGCGACGCTTACCGGGGTCAGTGTGCGCACCCTTCACTACTACCATCGTGAAGGAATTCTGATTCCCTGTGAGATCACCGAAAATAAGTATCGATACTATGACGCGGCCAATCTGGCCCAGCTCCAGAATATTCTGTTCTTACGGGAACTGGATTTTTCGATCCAGGAAATCAAAGGGATTCTGGCCGACCCCAACTATGACGAAATGGATGCCTTTAAAAAGCAACGCCACCTGCTGCTGCTCAAACGAAACCGTCTGGACAAACTGATTGCCTTACTGGATCAAAAATTAGAAGGAGAAAAAACCATGAATTTTAAACCATTTGATATGAGTGAAATTGAAGCGAACAAGAAACAATACGAAACCGAGGTAAAAACACGTTGGGGCAAAACAGACGCCTACCGCCAAAGCCAGCAGAAAACCAATGGCTATAGCCCGGATCAGTGGGAAGCCATCCACAATGAAACAGAAGCCATCTATGCCGGCTTTGTTGCCAATATGAATAAAGATGCCGCTGACCCGGTGGTTCAGGAGCTGGTTGCCCAGTGGCAAGACAACATTACCCGACACTACTATGACTGTACAAAAGAAATCCTGGCTGGATTGGGGCTGATGTATGTTCACGATGAGCGCTTCAAAGAAAACATCGACAGCCATGCCGAGGGCCTGGCCCAGTTCATGAGCGACGCCATTGCGATTTTTACCAATAAATAGGGAATAGTCCCCATTTTATATTATTATTTAACATATTATAGAACCATTTTGGGATAATCTACCCAATTGCTTCCAAATGGTTCTTTTGTTTATGCCTTATCGCTAACCACTTTGCTCGCCAATAATCTGGCGTACTTAATTTTTTTGCAACACATTCTGGTTGCCGCTTAAATCTTCATAAAATCGTAATCTGTTGTTAACATAAAGTTCATATTCATCTGCTATTATTAAGATAATCAATCAAGCAAATAAACAATTCGGTGTTGCTGATGATTGATGAAATAAACCCAAATTGGCCGTTGGCCGATCAGTGCATCCCTTAACCTGATCGACCAATCGCTTAATCAAATATTTTAGGAGAATACTATGAACCAATTAACTTTAAATAACACTTTTACCTTGTCCGATCTGGAAAAGACAATGACCAAAGTCGCTCAGTATATTAACCCCGCCCAGCTTAAGTACGTTTTTGAACAACCCCAGAAAACATGCCTGAAGTTTTTGAAGAGCATCTGGTCAGATATCAACATCGAAAACCACTGTAATTTGACCAGTATCGATTTTAGTCAGGTTCACAAATCGGCGGATATTGAGATTCCCGAAACCCTCGACAAACAGTGCCGGGTATGTCTCAATACCAGCAAAAATAAACTATCAACCTATGAGCAGCTGTTTCTTTCCAACTACAATCTGGCCATGAATGACTTTGCCGACGACACCATTAAGGGTACCTATTCCGGCTACAATCACTATTTATAAACGCCTTGATCCAGGCGTTTGATACGATCTTCAACGACTTTAAAAGAGCCACCCATTTCATAATCGAAATGAGTGGCTCTTATTTGACTCAGCTAATTGTTTTGACTTGTCTCAGGACTGTTGCGGTGCCTCAGGCATTGGTGCCCCACCTTTTAATGGATTGACAATCATGAAGATCACAAAGAATAAGGTTGCCACAACGACACTCACGGCAATTGGCGCTGTTACCGCATCACCGGTAATACCCGCAATGGCACCAATCCAATAGGTTGACAGGAAACCGAAGAGGTTCATCCCGGCCATAAAGAAGGATACTCCCAAAGCCATCTGCGATGGTTTAACAGTCATCGAGATCAGCATCATACTGGCAGGAATCAACGTTGACATGGCAAATCCTTCAATGAAAACACCGACTGACAGCAGCGCAATATTGCTGGCAAAAACAACCAGGGCGAAACCGATCGCTGCCAGGGCATAACCAACCGCCATGATAAAGCGGCCGGAGATTTTAAACACTTTGCCAAAAACTGAACCAGCGACCATGCCGCCAATCGTCAGAAGGGCCAGAACAATACCGGCGGTGGCAGTCGTACCCATACCACGTTCAACAATCAAAGTCGACATGTTAACCAGCATCGGATAAACTGACAGGGTATAGATCCCATATACCAGAACGATAATAAACAATTTAACCGGCAGTTTTTCTTTAGGTGCTTTCTGGGTTTCCGCGGTAACCGGTGCTTGCGCAGGCTCTGGCAGGAAAAAAATAACCAGCAGTAGTGAGATTATACCCAGCGCATGAGGCAGGAAGCTGTAATTCCATCCAATCCCGGCAAAATAGCCGCCCATAAATTGAAGTACCATCCCGCCGATATTCATGGCCAGGGTGACCATACCCGTCATGGTTGCGACCTTATCGCCTTCATAAACACCCATAACCAGTGAATTGGCCAGTGGTGACATGATCCCCAGACCGATCCCAAAGACGGCCCGCTCAATCAGGATAACGGAGAAGTCGGTGGCAAAATAGGGGGCGACCCCACCGAGGACGAAGAGTGTCATCCCCAGTACTGCCAGGGTTCGGTATTTAACCTTGCTACCAGCGACCGACCCAGCAATCAGGGTTGCGGGAATTACGGTTAATGAGGGCAGTGTTGATACCAGCAAAAGCGTGGTAATCGGAAGATCTGAGAATTGTACAAAAATTGCATTCAGAGCCGGAGTAATGGTTCCGACACCCATTCCGAAAAACGCCATGGCCAAAATTGTAAAGGTAGAGATTGGTTTTACTTGTTGTTTCATTTTTTTCCTCCTTTTAATTTTATTTGTGATTCAAGTGATTAAAAAAACCACAAATTTACGTGTTTACGATTTCCGTGATGTCAACTTGACTGAAATCTATTTTGTCGGTGAACGTTATGCTGTTACCAGTTCTTTTTCTTTTGCAGCGGCACTGTCAGCATCCGGAGCGTAACCATCAGCACCAACGTCAACAGCCTCTTCCGGTGTAACCGGGGCACACCCACAATCACCTTAACATCTCCCTTCCTCCCGTTAAATGAATTCAATGTTCTTACGAAATAAGCAGATCTGAATAATTTTGGCCGTTTTTATAACAATCTAATCATTTCTGTCGAAACGCATAATAACGGCTTCCATCTCATGTTAATGATGTTTTTATAAGACTTACCGTCCCAGATCGTTTGATTTAACCGGTTCAATAAATGTATTGTAATCGGTTTTTTACGAAAAGTCAATACATTTTACATTTATTTAATTTTAACTGGTTAAATATAATTTATTTGCATCTATTTATTAAAAGTGTTAAAATAAAATGATACCCCAAAATACCATTATGAAAGAGATGACCATGAATAACCAAAAAGAACAGATCCTCCAGGTAGCCAGCCAGTTATTTTATGAACAGGGCTATAAAAAAACCTATCTGGATCAGATTGCCGCAATCTGTGAAATTACCAAGCCCCTGATTTCCTATTACTATAAATCGAAATCCAGTCTGGCCCGGGCCGTCAGCGATACCTTTCTCTTTGAACTTAAGAATAAAGTGGCTCTGAAACTTTATACCGACTATTTTAAAGAACGAAAAGCAGATCTGCAGGTCAGCACCGCCGTAGAAATTCGGCTCTATAACCAGATGTTTCTGGCCGATCCCAAAGCGATGCGCTTTTTAAAAGAATTAGCCGATGACAAATATGAAGATCTCTTCAGTCAGGAAAGTATCCGCCTCTATAAAATCCATGATCGCCGTTATCATCTGAACGTTAATGCCGATACGGATGAACTGGCAATGATTGCCAATGCAGCCAGAGGTGCCTCTTTTTCCGTTTTGTGGGCCTATGACCGGGGCGAATTTAATTGTACCCAGGAAGACTGTCTGGATTATATCGCACGGCTCAATTTTGTCCTGATGAATGTAGATAAAGAACGTATCGATGCCATTCTGGCCGAAAGTAAAGAAGTGCTCAAACAGGTGCCCTTTACCTTTAAACCTTATTTCCAAATTGAATAATGTTACACAACAAAAACCTCCTGGATTAACAATCAAATCCAGGAGGTTTTTATGGTCACTATGAACGTTACTTAGGCTTCTTTTTTATCCATGATCGCATTGCCAACAAACGACATCAATCCCACTGCCGCCAGCCCGACAGCCGCCAGCAAAAACTTGATCTCAATGCCACCGCCAGTCAGATTGGCCACCCCATTGGACAGAATCGGCGAGACAAAAATGCCGACACTAGTGGATGCCGTGACGACGGCAATGGCCAGCGAACTGATGGAGGGATGGACGGCGTTGGCGGCCTGAAAGGTTCCCGCCGGATTAATGGTAGCCAGACAAAAACCACAGCACATGGCACCAATAAACAGCGATGGCAGACTACCCAGCATAAAGATTAACAGCATCCCCAAACCGCCAACCAGTAAGGATACCGGAATAACCAGTTTTTTAAGTACCCGCTGCATCCGGCCAAACAAAATTCCGGTGAGCATTCCGGCAGCTGACATGGCGGTGTTGATCAGTCCACTGGTAGAAGCATCCCCCAACCCATTCCCGACCACAAACATGGCCACATTGGTTTGAAACACAAAAAGGAAAACCCCAAACAAAAACATGGTCAGCGCCGTAAAATAGACCCGGCCATTCAGCCTGGCACTTTTTTCCTGATGGGTGTCGGCAGTATGTGCCGGAGCATGATCCCGGGGCAGATTTTTCATGACAATCACAATGACCGGTATAAAAACCAGATAAACCAGATAGGACATCTGCCAGGAAATTCCGGCCAGCATCCCCGAGCTAAACAGCAGCACCATGCTACCACCATTTACAAAGGCTGATTGCAGCCCCATCAACGCACCACTTTCCTCGGCCACAAAATAATCGGCAATCAGGGCCATCGACATGGTCGAGTTCATCCCCTGAGCGATCCCCAGCAGCAAACTGCAAGCCAAGAGTACATAAATACTGGTTGACCCGAACAGCAGAGCAATCATCCCGCCAGCCAGGCCGCAGACCAGACCAAAAATGACCAGGCTTTTCTTGGGCAGTCGCAACGACAAGGGCCCTGATGCAAAGGCAAACACCAGGCCCATCAAGGCGGGAATGGTCAATACCATAGAAATCAGGGATGGATCGACCCCCACAAAGTAGGCCTGAATATCGGCCAGAATGGCTGAAGCAGTCATCGATATCATCAATAGTGATGATATCGACAAAATCGCAATTTTAATTCTTTTCTTTTCCAAGACGCTCTCCTACACTCTTTTCTTTTTATCCGCAGCTTTTTATTCTCGCAAATTAAATTAAGAATCTAAAAACTTTACCGGTTAAATTTAGTGTATTATATTACATCCTGATTTTTGTGTCAACGCTTTCAGCACCAAGACGGCAATAAAGTTCGTTCAGACCTCATTCTGCCGGGCTCTTGCCACTTCCTGACGCAGTTTTTCATCCAGTGCTTCATAGCTGACCACCTGATTACGACCCTGTCGCTTGGCAACATAAAGGGCACTGTCAGCTTGCTTAATGGTCTCAAAGCAGTCACCCCCGGCATAGATGGCCACCCCTAAGGAAATGGTAATGGCACAAACACCATTGACCGATTTTTCCACCGACTTGCGAATCCGCTCCGCCACCGCCATCGCCTGATCAGCCGGACAGTCAAACAGAATCACCACAAATTCTTCGCCGCCCCAACGCATCACCATATCCGGCCCCCGCAAACTGTTACGGATACAGTCCGCCACAAACTGCAAAATTCGATCTCCCTCGTCATGGCCGTAGCGGTCATTGACCAGTTTGAAATGATCAATATCCATAATCAGGATTGCAATGGCGTCACTCAAAAAGGTCAGATCATGACCTTCTCCCATAATCTTGTGTAACTGACGGCGGTTGAAGACCTGGGTTAAGGGATCGTGAAAAAGGGCAAATTCCAGCTTGCGCTGGGTGATGTAGTGGTCGTAATAAAAACCTGCAATGATAAAATCAACCAGACAGAGCAGCACAATGACCTGGATATTAAAGGTCAAAATGGCATTGATGTTTTCAAAATGATAGAGATGATCTGCCAGCAAAATATCCCCGATCAGCCCCAGCTGGCCAATGATAGCCACAAATGGCGGTGCCGCAAAAGAGACCAGTAGTAGCACCAGACTCATGATCAGAAAGCCCTCATTGACATAGGACTGATCCGCCAGATACGACCCCGCCCAGATGTTGCCCCAGATCATCGCATGAACCATCAGGTAGGTCAGTATCCCCATAATTTTGTAGTTGTTAATTTTCTGATAGGCCCAAAAAACAACCAACATCGGCACCACCACCGAGCTGCGAATCAGGAAAGAACGCCCCAATGCCGCCCCATCAACCTGCCAGTCGGCCACAAACAGAATCAGAAACATAAAGGCCGAGGCAAACAATACTCCCAAATTGAACCGTTTGTAATAATCGTACTTGGCCTGATAAAAATCATCCCGGGCCTTACCCTCTAGTTTTAAAAATCCTCCCATTGTGTTACTCCGCCTTCCTTGATGTCTGCCATTATGGCATTGTAAAACGCACCTTTATCCGTATTATAGCGCAACAGCCAAACAAGGGCTACTGCTTTTACGGCTTTTCTCTTTAATTCCGGTGACATGATCGTAAACAACCTGGCTCGATATAACAATCAATGACTTTTCAACTGTTCCCATTTCTGTTATAATTCAACAAACAATTGCGTATTTTTCGCTGCCGGGGTTTATATTTTAAGAGCAATGAGCGAAGAGGATGCAAAATAAAAAAGGGAGAATTCTTTATGAAATCATTAAAGTCCGGACTGTTACTGTCCCTTGTTCCTGTGCTGATTGTGTCACTGGTCGCCTGTGCCGCCAAACCCACTAATCAGACTGATTCGCTGCCCCTCTGGGAGAATGATGCCGCCCATACCGCCAGCCGGGTTGTCGTCATCAGCGATCTCCATCTGGGGATTGATGACAGCTTTTCTGAAACAACCAAAAACAAAGCGGCGCTGGTGTCCTTTCTGGGACAATTAAACAGCAGCGAGATTGATGAACTGGTCATTGATGGCGACCTTTTTGATCAGTGGTTTGTTCCGGTAAGCTATACCGGCCCCACCGAACTGAAGGCCTTCTTTAAAAAAGTTGCCGAAAATAATGCTGAGATCGTTGCTGCCCTCGAAACACTGATCAAGAGCGGCGTCACGGTGACCTATGTTCCCGGCAATCACGACCTGCTGTTAACCGATGAACTGCTGGCCGAACTGATCCCCGGGATTAAACAGATCCGGGATGTGGCTGGTCTTGGCACCTATCGAACCGGCGCCCGTTCGGAAATTGTCATTGAGCATGGCCACCGCTATAACACCTTCTGTGCCCCGGATACCCTGTCCAATAAAGAATTCACCGGTTCTTATCCCTCGATTCTGCCACCAGGCTATTTCTTTACCCGGGTCGCTGCCACCTCGGTAGCCGAAGGTAAGTCCGCTCCCCAGCTTACGCTGCCCGAGGTAGCAAAACCAGCATCTGATAACATTGATCAGCTGGGTGCCTATGCCTATTACCAGACCTGGGCTGGTACCATCGAAACCTTCCCGATCAACGCCGGTTTTACTGAGCCGGTTATCAACCTTGATGTCGATGGCTACAACGACAGCTTTGCCCTTTCCGATTTGCTGCCAACGCTTCAGGCTGACGGCACCATCAGTGCCGCTTTATACGCCAACGTTCAACGACGCTGGGATGCCCTCCAGGATGCCAACGGCGTTGCCGTCAAACTCCCCTATGCCGAAGCTACTGCCCGGGCTCAGGATCCCACCTTCTGTGATGAGCAGGCGGTGACCCAGTATTTCAATGTCGATCCTACGGTTGATATCGTTGTCTTTGGACACACCCATGTGCCGGTGTACAACACCTTTAGCCAAGGGTACAACCGGGAGAAAACCTATGTTAACAGCGGCACCTGGATTGATAAAAATCTGCTGGGGGCCGATATGACCTTTGTGGTGATTGAATCCGGTAAAGATACCTCAGCCGTTCGTCTGATGCAATATGCTGCCGATGGGACGATTACCGATATCAGCCAGCCGTAAACTGGTTACTTTAGATCGGCAGCGTATCGTTTTAAGCCCCGGGGTTAAAACGATACAGCCAGTGAATAAAAACCGCCCATGGCGCGCAAAGCAGCACCATGGGCGGTTTTAATTAATTATCATTTGTTGCGGCGTTTTTGATGTCCCAGCTCCTAAGAAAAACCGTTCATGCTCAGTTAATATTTGTCCCCCTCATCCAGGATAATCCTCGGTTTGGTCAATTGATGGGAAACTGTTGCCTGTGTATCCGGAGGATTTACCGAAGCCGGTTGACTGATCCGGTTGGCATTTTGGGCATTCTTCCTGGTTTCTTCCGCGACTTCATCCCTTGTGATTTGCAATTTTATCCCCACTGCTCTTTAAACGCCGTAGTCATAAGGGAATCTTGCACCTACCGCACCAATAAACATCACATAGGAACCGGCCGTTACCGGGACATCTTTAATCTCACCGTAGAGCGTATCATAGACAACTGCTAACGTTGGATCATAGATGATCAGACGACTATTCTCGGGTAAGCTGATTCCGAAGCGGCCATCAGCATCCAGCCGCCTGATGATGTTTTCACCGCTTTTGTCAATGCTGATTGTCTCACCCTTTTGAAGACTGGGAATCTCAGCGACATCAATTAAGGTATGGCTCATCGCTGTCAACGTCGTTTTACCGTTTTCTGTTGTGATGATCGGTTCACAAAGATCCCGGGCATAGGCCAGATTCATAAAGCCGCTATTTTGATCTTTCAGGGGATAGGGGGTATAACTGCCGTCACTGCCGAAATAAATCGTCCCGGGGAGTTCCGGAATACTCCCGGTTGATGCCGAGAATACGGTAAAATCGGTGGCACTGAGACTTACCGGCAGCCAGCTCTTGCCTTCAAAACGGCTGGTGTCAATGGGATTATTGGCCTTGATGTCCTCGCCGATCACCGTCCCATAGGTGGTGTGAGCCGTCGACTGGAGCAACAGTTTTTTACCAAAGCCTTCCGAAAATGACAACCACTGATCATAATCCATATCAAAATAACCATCTCCCAGATAGGGATAGGTTGCCGCAGTCACAAAGGACTGACCATCAAATTGCTGATAAACCAAGGCGTTTGTCTGCTGATCAAAGTCAATTTTGATGATACTGCCACTGGCCCCATAGTAGCCGGCAAAACCGAGTATGTCATTGGGAATGGCTGTCGGGGTGATGGTTTTGGCAGTGGCCTCAGCCGCCGGAATGATCCCTTTTTCTTCCAGCAGCGCCTGGGTAATCTTATCGGCAATCCCGGCGACATTGGCGGTACCGGCAAAAATCAGAGCGATCGAAAGATCGGCCTCGGGGATCAGATAAAGTTGGGACGCATACTGTAAGGTCGCCCCGTTTTTACCAACCACCGTGACCCTCTGTTCGGCAAAGGTCGGCACCGCCACCATATCCCAACCCAGACCGTAGTTATCAATGGGCATTCCCGAGGGCATCGTTTCGGGACCATACTGGGGACTGGTGTACTCCTTAAAGGACGCCGCGCTGAGTAGTTTGCCACTAAGCAGACCATTGCCAAAACGGCACAAATCGGCGGCGGTGGAGGAAATCCCCCCGGTTCCCAGCAGATTGATAATTTCTGGCGGCAGGGCAGTGCCATCATCGTTATTATACTTTAAAGCAACATTTTCATTGCCGTCCTGAAAGGAACAAGTGCTGTCATCCATACCAGCTTTTGAAAAGAAATGGCGTTCAAGATAATCGGCATAGCGTTGGCCGGAAATTTTTTCAATCAGCACCTCTGCCAGAGTAAACCCATCATTACAGTAAACACTGACCAGCCCGGGATCATCCTTTAACTGGCTGTTAGCCAGATAGGCCATGAAGTTCGTCAAAAAATCGGGATCTTTTTCTGTTGCAAAGCCGTTTGCGAGCATCGTTCCCGGCAGACCCGAGGTGTGATTGAGCAGCATCCGCACGGTGATCTGACGATAGCGGTCATCCTTCATGGTAAATTCCGGCAGGTAATCGACCACTGGTTTGTCGAGCTCCAGCTGCCCGGATTCCACCAGCTGCATGATCGCTGCTGCGGTAAAGACCTTGCTGACAGAACCAATATTATATTGGGTATGGGCATCAACATCTTTGGCTGCCAGGCGATTGGCCTTGGAAAAACCTTCTTCATAAACAATTTTGCCATTTTCCATAATCGCAATGGTCGCACTGGCAGCCCCCCGACCGCTGATTTCTTTCCAGATTTCAGTCCGGGCGGTGGCAATGGTTTTTTCATAGGTCTGGTTCTGGGCTGAATGATTAACACATCCTGAAAACAGAACAAGCAATAAACCAAGGACAACAACAGCCAAGCTTTTTTTCATCATCTTAACCTCCTGTAAAGTCAAACGGGCGTGACTTTCATTTTGACCTTATAAACATACCCCCTGAGATTATTTTAAGCAGGCATTCCCATTTTTATTGGCTAGTAATAAATGGGGTGCCCATATTTCCATATTGATGTAACTGTCGGTAAAATAACATCAATATGGGCTTTTGTAGCAATGGAGAATTGGGCAAACTGAATCGGCTCTTAAAGCTGTCGGGCCAACAGCTCCAATTGATCCTCGATGGCGGTCAGAGGCGCTTCGGTTATAAAGGTCATGACATTACTGCGGGAGTGATAAAGACTGAAATTGGTGGCATGCCACCAATCTGGAAGAATATCAATAGACATCGCTATTCTCTATCCTTTTTTACTTAAATTGATGTGCTTTTTGAAAAAGGCTTTTTCCAGCACAGCGTATTCCTGATCATTGCAAATTTCCTGACAGATGGTTTTGTATTTTCGGGATTTTGTCAGCATCGCTTCAATCTTCTGACAGGGGTACTCTACACACTGCTGGCAGTGTCTGACCCCATGTTCCCAGGTACAGTCGATGAGACCGTAGGCACATTGTTTGTCGGGATTGCAACCCGGACATTTCATTTCCGCGGCTGGAACCACCCGGTCCCGCCATCCCAGGTAATGCCACAGTTCGGCCACCTGCTTCAGTTCTTCTTCGGTATCAGCATTGAAGCGGGGACAATAGGTACAATTATCACCGCATAAGGTAATTCGATCCTGCATGTGTTTTTCCCTTCCTTTTTAAAGCCTTATCCTAATTATTAGCCATTGCCGCAGCCAATGCCGACAAGTCAATGGCCTCCGGACCAAAACCCGGGCTGCTGCTTTGCAGTTGCCGGAAATAATTGTGATCCTGTTCGCCCAGCTTCTGGAAATAATAATTGATCCGATGATTTAAAAACAGATTGTTCATCTGGAAAGCAATCGGCACTGCAACATCCACGTGCTCATAAACCAGACCGGTTTCGGTAAAGGGCGGCGGATATTCGGCTGCTGGCAGGGTTGGGATAAAATCATGGACATTATAAATCCGGAAACTGTTTTTAACCTGAGCCTTGTAAGCCGCTGCAAAATCCCGATCACCCGGTCTGCCAGCGGCATAAGTATAGGCAATGATGGCCTTTCGGTTGCTATTGACAGCCAAGTCCAGGGCCGCCATAATGGCCAGATCACCACCCAGACTATGGCCGGTGATATAGAATTTTTTGTCCTGAGGCAATTGGCTGAGCTGGTCAAGCACTTCCTCCCGGAGTGACTGATAGATCCGGGTGATCCCCCGGTGACAGAGTCCGGCATTTTTTACATAAGGAAAGGGAATCTGAAAAAGATCCAGATCAGAATCCAGGTTGGGGGTTGAATCGGTTCCCCGAAAAGCCAGCACTAAGGAGTCTTTCGACTCCGCAATATAACCAAAATTCTCTTGCGTTTTTTCCGTCACGCCAGCCATCCCCTTAAATGAAGATCGCAGTTCAAAACCAACTGGCAGCACCAGTTGCTGTTGATCATAAAAAAGGTAGGTCTGGTAACAAAAACCGGCCATTAAAATCGCATCCTGATTACTGTAAATTTCAGGTAAATCGCATTGCTTCATAAATATTCTCCATTCCGCCGCTATTTTTCGCAGCATCGTAATTGTCAAAATGGCCTGGAATTAGTGCCATCTATTTTTGTCATTGGCTAAATCACAGCGGGGTGCGACCGCTGCTAATAGCTGATCCGCTAAAGCGCCTAAAAACTGCTGCCTGGTTGTTTGAGGAAGGCCATTTCAGCCGCTGTAGACTCCCGTTTAAGGACCTCATTGCGATGGGGATAACGACCAAACTGAGCAATGATCTGCTGATGCCGGATTTCATATTCCAGAGTTTCGGGATCGCCCAGGGCTTCAAAGAGCGCGGCAGCCCCAGCTGATGAATGCCAGCCGACTCCGAATGCATAAAGGGCATCAGCACAAACCGCTGCCGGAGCGGATCCAGTCGCTGATAATCCGGATGGCGGACGGCTTCCTGGGCCAGCGTCAGGGCCATGGCATCCTGGGCAAAGGCCCTGGAATCGTCACGGTTTAAGTTTCTGGAAAACTGATCCAGCAGGATAATCTCGGCCAGCCGTCCCTCGATGGTGTCCCGCCAGTCCGCTAAAAGACCCTTACCAGCCGCCACCCAACAATCGTAAAACTGCCTTCTGATCACCATATCGAAGGCCTCATTTTTCAAAAACCAGTAGGGCTGATTGGCGGGGTCAAACCAGAAATCCAGCACCGCTTTGGCCTCAGGCTGAAGGTCTGCCGAAGACCCTGAAAAAACCTGACCAAGAATCTCCACTTTCAGGCTGACACAGGCCTGATAAAGAGCTTTCGCTTCAGTCTGATAGCGGCTTTGATAGGCGCGATCACCAATCAGCATCAGATTGACATCAATGCCTGACTTGGATGCTGCTGCTGCCGCCTCAGCCAGATAGGCCCCGCCAACCAAATCCCCCAGCACTCTGGAAAAACTGCCTTTGATCACTTTTTCAATCTGCCTGAGGAGGCGGTGACAGTGCCTGAGAATCGCCATGAAGGGCTCGGTGGCGCCTTTCATGGCCGTTTCATAAGCTTCCCGGTCAGTGGCTTTATTTTTGGCGGCGGTGATCACCCGGCCATAAGCGGCCATATCCACATCAGCCAAGTTTAAACCAGCCTGACGAAGCTCGGCCGCCAGGGCAATGGATTCTGCCAGCAGCGGATTATCGCCGTTTTTTCTGAGACTGCCATCACAAGACATTTCCAGCAGGGCTGCTGCCATGGCCACGGCCGTTGCCGCCGCACTCCCGGCTGCTGGCCCCGGGAAATCACACACTGCCATTTTTTTCAGATAATCGTCGACTGTTAACTCGCTTATTTTATACATCTTTTTCTCCCCTCGCTCGTAACCTGAGCGTTATCCTTTTGAATCCCTTCGCCAGATTTGCGCACTGTCGAGCTTTATAACGTTTAACAAAATTTAATTCTTATTATATCACGGTCGCAGTATTTTGTAACGAACCGGACATCAAAATCTGACGGGGCTGGATAATAAGTCAAGTGTGTCATTTTTTCTTATTTTCATCCCAACTGTGTTACCATGGTAACAGCTTTTCTTATTTATATCGATTATACTAAATCATATCATGAACAAAGCTGAGCCACTGATCCTTCAAACCACCTCATCATCAAACGATCACAAAAAAGCAAGAAAGACCCGGTTAAACCAGATCTTTCTTGCTTTTTCGTAATCAAATATTCTTATTTTTCCTGAATAATGACTACCGCATTATAGACAATTGTTCTTTTTCCGTTTAAATCGAACAAAACTTTATTGCCGTACTCATTATCCTCAATATCCACTTTTCCATCATATTCGGCTAGTAGTGTCCCATTTTCAGAATATACGGAAATATGACGGTCGAGTCCGCCGACCCATTCTGATTGGGTCGTTTTGATGTCGCGTCCCATCGATTCACAACCGGCAAAGATGACCAGACCCAGGGCTAAGACAAGGCCCAAAAGAATTGCTTTTGATTTACTCATAGTTTTTCCTCCATCCTTTTACTAGGCTTATCATCGCATGGTTTTTTAGTTTTATCAATCATTTTCGTCGTCAGCCTGACGGCTCAGGGCCTCTACAAAAGACTGGGGCGTGATCCCGCCAGTCAAAGTTCCCGCTACCGATACAAAACCAGGCCGAAATAGGTCACCTTGTCGGCGCCGTTATTATACTTCATCCCCAGATCCCGACTCAGTCCCACCACATCAATTCCGGCCGCTTCCAGCGAGGGAATGGCCTGATCCGGGAACCGACAGGGTTTGTCATCGAGGATGGCACATTTTTTACAGATACCGCAGGTTCCGCCGTTTAAAAAAAGACAATCCTGATGATCGGCTTTAGCTTGCCGGTTAATATCCTGAATGATCTCCCGAAAGGCCATCCCGGCAGCCAGCATCCCCTGGTAATCGTTTCGGGACATCACCGGATAGGCTTTGGAAAAGACCAGTCCCTGGTCGTAGCTGGCAATCAGCTGGCGGTAATAATCAAGATCGCCCACTGCTGGCGGACACATGTGGTTTTTGCCGTAAAACCCGCAGTAATTGTCGGCACAGCGATCCCGGACCTCTTCAGTGATCTGAATGTCACCCCGATCTCTCAGTGCTGCAATTTCAGTAAATTCACCCTGTTTAAGATATTCTTTCATTTCATTTCTCCTGATTCGATTCTAAATTACTGCCGTATTTGCCGCATTTAAAGCGTAGGCCAGGCTACTGGCCAGCATGTGGCCGCAGCCAGTTGCTGATACTGCCTAAAATATCCGTTTGTCTTCGCTGTCTTTGGGAGTAGCCGCCTTGATGCTCAAGTATCGGGGACTCACATAAAACCAGGCATACTGCAACATTTGCTGGGTCGCCTCATTGCGAATCAGCTCCGTGATTTCAAAGACCGGTTCATTTTGCCCCAGATTCAGGGTTTCCCGGACTTCGTCACTAGGCATAACCACGGTGATGTCAAGGGATTTATCCAG
Source organism: Acetobacterium wieringae (assembly GCF_023700225.1). Taxonomy (NCBI): domain Bacteria; kingdom Bacillati; phylum Bacillota; class Clostridia; order Eubacteriales; family Eubacteriaceae; genus Acetobacterium; species Acetobacterium wieringae. Next base: position 1,378,186 of record NZ_CP097897.1, on the reverse strand, counting down.
CACGAAGGCCAGCTTTTCTTCCACCGGCTTCATATAATTGGCAAATTTCAGCATGTCTTCAATAACCGGCTGGTGATGAACGTAGGGCAGGTAAATAATCTCCATGGCAATTTCCCGGTCATCCGAATAGAGTATCCGCTTAACTTCCACCGCTTTCTGATTGTCCTCCAGCTTCAAAATCCGGTCGATCTGTTTGGCTGGCAGCAGCACCTTAACCGAAATCAGCTTGACATTGTCAATGTGGATATTGAGGCCATCGTACTTGTTGAACTTGAACTGAAAAATATCCACTTCCGGCTTACAGACAAAATTACCCTTGCCGGGAACCGAATAAATATAACCTTCGTTGGAAAGCAGTGACAGGCTTTTGCGGATGGTCATCCGACTGGCCGAATATTCCTGCATCAGGGCTGTTTCGGAATTGAGCATGTCACCCGGTTTGAGCTGACTTTTTAAAATTTTGTCTTTTAAACTGGCCACGATCGCCAGATACAAAACATCACTCATACCTCCATCGCTCCCTTTTTCGCCTTCAGGTAGACCTCACAATACTGGATGCCCTCATAGAAGTTATTGGTCATGAAATCAATCTGCGGAATTTTGACATAATCCTGATTGACCACCGCTCCGCCCAACAAAAACCGACGATTGGCAAGCAGGTTTTCCGCTTCCAGGGCCTTGCCCAACTCCTGCAGATAGGGGATCGAATTAGTCATGACGCAGCTGACGGCAATGATATCCGGCTGATGCCGTTTGACTGCTTCCACAAATTTTGACACCCGCACATCGACCCCCAGATCGATAACGTGAATACTCCGGTTTTCCAGGGCATCGATCATCAGATCCTTGCCAATGTCGTGGATGTCGTCAAAAATCGTTCCAAACAGAACCGTGCCCAGCGATTTGTCTGCTGGACCGGTCCCCTGCTTGAGATTCGCCGCCAAAAATATTTTTGGCAATCATCCCCGAAACAATCAGATCGGCAATATAACATTCACCATTTTCATACTTCTTTCCGATTTCAGCCAGACCTTCCATCACCAGATCATATAGCTCCTGGACGGCAATCCCCTCTTTGATCAGTTGGTCAGCCAGCTCTTCGGCCTCATTTAGTTTTAAGTCGGCAATCAGTTCAATCAGTTTTTCCTTCATTTCTTCCCCTCAACGCTTCTGTTCCACTTTGTATTCATGATTATATCACATTTACTTTTATCAGCCTACCGGCATTTGCTGGCCCGCTTAAGCAGTTTGGCCCTCTTCCTGTAACCAGGAAAAGGGCCAGGCTCTGCCTATTTATTTTTTACTGAATTCAACTTTTGCTGCAATGGTGTAGTGTCGGCAGAAACGATCCCGACCCAGCAGCAGTTCGGTCGCTTTTAGCGATTCGATCAGTGCCACGTTTTCCGGGTTGACCACCGCCGAGTTCATGCCAGCGGCTACCGCCAGAGTCAAAAAGGTGCGATTGATCAGGGCCCGGTTGGGCAGACCAAAGGAAATATTGCTCAGCCCCCCGGTGATATGCGCTTGCGGATAGGTTTCCCGGATGGCCCGGATCGATTCAAAGGCCACCAGACCCGCCTGCTGATCGGTGGCCACGGCCATAATCAACGGATCGACATAGACTTTATCATCGGCGATCCCGGCTGCCCGGGTGGCCTCAAAAATCCGTTCCAAAACTGCCATCCGTTCGGCCACGGTTTTTGGCATCCCGGATTGTGATTCATCCAATGCCAGTGCGATGACATCGCAATCCCGTTCCCGAATAAACGGAATAAAACTCTTCAGACGAGCAGGATCACCATTGATGGAATTAATCATTGGCGTCTTGTTAACAACGTGAATGGCTTCTTTGATCACTTCCGGGGTTGAACTGTCAATGCAGATGGGAGTATCCGTGACGGACTGGACGACCTCCAGCAGCCACAGCATGTCCTCTTGCTCCCGGGAGGGGTCGGTGCCGGCGTTCACATCCAGATAGTCAGCCCCGGCATTGGCCTGATCCAGGGCTGTTTTTTTGATGAAGTCGGCATCCCGGTTTAAGATAGCTTCCTGGATGGCTTTGCGGGTGCCGTTTATTTTTTCTCCGATAAATATCATAGGATCTCCTTAATTTTTAATATTCTTGCGCAACCTCGTGTATTGCCACAAGATTTTCAAACTTTGAACCAGTCGGAGCATCACAACCTGCTGCTAAAATCACCCCTTTCACACCAATGTCATCGAGTAATCGACGAATATAATCCTTGACTTCATCAGGAGTGGATACGGTTAACATTTGTGACGGAACATCTCCCATAAATGCAACGTGATTACCTAAAACTTTCCGGGCTTTTCTTAAGTCAGTCATACCATCTGTATTGATGATACATTTATTTTCCGGCAATTCTAAAAATCGTTCTAAATCGCGATCCCAATTCTGGTCTAAATGTAAAATCGGTGTAATTCCACGTTCAATTAAAGCTAACGCAAGTTTATACATGTAAGGCCATACCAAATTATCCCAAATTTTAGGACTGACGAGTCCTGAAGCACCCCGCCATCCGCCAATCCATTCACCGATGACATAATCCCGATCAGGTCGTGTGGCGATCATTTTCAACTGTTCTTCCAGCATGACATTTTGTGCTTCTTTGATTAAGTCCGGTTTTTTATAGCAATCCATAAAAAAAGCTGTCATCGAACGTCCACCACATAACGTTTCAAACGGAGGACAGATTAATCCACTATTTAAAACCGGATAGCCAGCATCAATATATTGTTGCGCTATCATTTCATCTTTTGCATGATATTCAAAGAATTGTTCAATCTTTTTCATATCAATGATTTGAGGTAAAATGCGATTCATTACCGCTGCTGATCCTTCTTTAATGATGAGTTCGTAATCGCCATCTTGTATTAATTTTTTCTCATCAACCTGCCAGATATCATTTTCACCTAATTCCTCACCTGGCATTTTAACTTTAGACCACCATATTAGGCTTAAAGCCGCTTGATGCGCACCTGGATAAGCAAAATTAATACAATCAACCGGTGCAATAGTATTTATACGATTTACAAATTCTATATAATATTTTAAACCAACTTCTGTATCTGACATATATTTAGCCAATGAAATATCAGAATAGGTTGGCGGTACCGCTTGCCCCATATAGCAGCCAACAACATGTTCGTTTTCATGATTTATACACGCTTGAACTTTTTTTAATCGTTCATCATATATTGGGTTCGTTTTCATCATAACATCTCCTTACATAATCTTACGGCTGACTGGGCATCGTCGCCAACTGCATCTGCGCCGGTGTATCTGACCACCGATTCGTCGGTGGGTCCGCCACCGATGATAATTTTGACCTTATCTCTGAATCCGGCTTCTTCAACGGCTTTGACGGTGTTTGAGATGGAATCATAAGCGGTGGTTAATAAACAGGATAATGCCAGAATCGGCGCTCCGGATTCCTTTAAGGCGTCCACAAAAACTTCCGGTTTGGCGTCCACCCCCACATCAATGACATCAAAGCCGCCGGATTTAAGCATGACATAGACCAGATCTTTACCGATATCGTGGATATCGCCTTCAACTGTGCCCAATACGACCTTGCCCAAAACATCACCGGTTTTGCCCGACAGATGCGGTTCCAGCATTATGCCCACTTCTTTAAACATTTCGCCGGACATCATTAGATCAGAAACAAAATAGTCCCCGGCACTAAACATCTCCCCAACTTTAACCATTCCGGCTTCGCACTCCTTTAGAATCTCGACCGGATCCCGTCCATTGTCCAAATCAAGCTGTACGCTTTCCATCAGTTCATCCATTTCCAGATTTGCCAGCAATTCACTTATCTTTGCCATTTTTACATTCCTCCAACTATTTTTGAATCAATAATCTTTGGAGAATACCCATCAAAATACAATCGTTATATACAAGTAAAAAATCTATTATCATTTACTCAGATTTATGGTAAAATTCTGATGAGATCTCCTTTTTTCCGTGAATACCAATTAAGGGCCGCAATCCCTGTATGCCTGGAATTAAGGAGTCTTTTGTTTTTTTGACATCGCATCTACCTCCTGTTTTAATTTATAACATCGATGTTACTCGATTATTATGCTAATGCCCACAGGCCTCATCATGTTCATGATTGTCGTGACAAACCGGACAGTCAACTTCACCACAGCTATGGTTTGTTGCTTCAGGTTGATTGCTTTCCCGATAGTCAGTCAGCATTTCATACACACTACAGGTTCGTGCCAGGGCCAGATGAAAATTTTGCAGATTCCTTTTTTTATCGACCCCGGATACAATGGCATTAAAGGTCAGGTGGCCTTTGCTATTTTGTCTGTCGGTTCCATTGAACTCACAGTTTACCGGTTTATTCAAAGCGACACTGCTGAGACGAATAAAACGATCATCTCCCAATTCAATAATCGCTTTGATATGTCCAATCATGAAATTTTCGGTCTTGCTTAACTGCTCAAGATAATTTTCTAAAAAAAAGCAGCCGATTTCCTGCCATTTTTTACTCGACCCCGCCTGTCGTAACGTCAGCGTTGTCTCAATGGCCAGTGTTTCAAAAATATTCTGATACATCGTCGTTCTCCTTTTTTACCCACCAATGATTTTTTGGATCTGTTCATTAACTAAGTGCTTCACATTAATTTGCACCGTCGGCAGATCCTGGTGATACTGTTTGATCACCTCTTCTGTTTTTTTGATTTCATCTGCCGCAGCGACATCAATTTTGTTGATAACGGCAAAATCTGCCAGCGGTACCGACGCCGCCAAATACGGTTCCAACACCGCTTCAAACATCTCAATTCGCGTCGGATCAAGAATCATCACGTTTCTGATTTGCTCTTTTGAAAAACCACTGTGGGAAAGGGCCGGATAGATTGCCGCAGGATCGGCTGCTCCCGAGGGTTCAATTAAGATATAATCCAGTTCATAATTCGCCATTAACTGAGTGAGGGTATCTTCCAAACTGATGGCCAGGGTACAGCAGATACAGCCGCCAAATATTTCCCAGACTGCATACCCCATTTTTTTCATTTGCAGATTGTCAATACCAATCTCGCCCACCTCATTGACAATGATGGCACTGCGTTTTTTTGTTTCAGCCAGGTTTTTTGCACAGCGTAACAATAGCGACGTTTTGCCGGAACCAAGAAATCCGGTAAATAAAACGATTTTGGGTCCATCCATGATCATTCTCCATTCTTAACTTATACGTACAAGTAAGTATGGATTTAATATAAACCACTGTAAACGTTTTGTCAAGCTACTTTCGCAAATTTGTTTTTATTTACAATATGGGTTGATTGAAAAATTTCGCATTAAATAACGCCATCAAAACAATCGTTTCTGATGGCGTTATTTCTTACTTTTTCATGTAACGTTTGAGCTGTTGATAGAAATTTTCACGGGTACCGGCCATGATCACAATAATTATTTTATCATCTTGATACTCGATCCGATAGGCAAGTTCATAATTCGTTTGGTTATAATAAATATCATAACCAAATATGCCAGACAAATCACCTGTTTTTGCCGTGCCCAGGGTGTGATCAATTAAAAGCTGGTCCATTGCTTTTTGATAAGCCAGCTTTAAATGCTTATCGTTTAATTTTTTTAAATACCTGGCTGCGGGTAGCAGAATAATCAGTTTTGCCATACTTATTCCTCTGGGCCAAAAATTTCATCGTATGTGTAAAACTCGCCTTTTCCTTCGGCTGCCTCTTTTGCTTTTTCCATCATTTTTTCAACAGCGGGACGAACCTTTTTTTGTTCTTCCTTAAATTTTTTGAGTAATGTCTCCCCGCTGTATCCCTGTGCAATCAGATCGGCCAAAATCTGCTCAGCAAATTCTCCGCCGCTATTTTCTCTAACCGGCTTAATTAAAATCATATTATTCTGAAGAATACATTCCGCTTCTTTGCCAAACCCCAGTGCTTCAAAATATTTTTGCGGGATTGTAATCTGTCGCTTTCCTGAAATGCGAATGGTTTTTCGTTCCATTTTGGCGCCTCCTATCCTCTTAAGCAATTTTTAAATAATTTCCTAGTTTCTTTGATTTTATTATATCACGGATTCCAGTCAGCTGCAATTGATTATCACCACTTAGCCATCATCAACATTAATATCATATCACAAGGATCCGAATCAAAAAAACGCACCTCAAAATGAGATGCGTTTTTGCTTGTCTTTTTTAAATAAATGTATTGGTAAAATGCCTACATAATCGGATCCATCGCCAAAGCGGGATGGTTTTTGGTTTCCAGGAATTCCAGAACCGCTTCGGAGTCGGTGGCAATGGTTTCATCACAAACCATGTCGGCAAAGTTTTCCGGTCCACCCATGGCTACAACGGCTTTGTTCAAGCGGTCAGCCACATCGTCTTTTAATTCTTTGGGCATCCAGACAATTCGTTGTAGTCCGCCTTCAGCCGACATAAACTTTTTAGAACCAATCAGGAACCGACCGTGACCCATAAAGCCGGGGGTCTGCACACCACCACCGGTCATGGAGGCCAACTCGCCAAAGGTCATCCCAACCGGAGAAGTCTGACTGAATTCACGGTTGACAATGATAACGCCATTGGCTTCAGGCATGATTCCACAGATACATTCAAAGCAACCACAGGAAGTCATTGGATCTTCAAGGATTGAATACAGAGTGACGCTTTCAACTGCGCCTTGTGATGCGCTGGCAACAGCCTTGTTAACCGAATCCCAACGACCAACCCGTTCATCACTGGCAGTTCCTTTGATGACCGGCTGATTAGGTCCTTCGGGATCGAGTTCTTTGGTCGCCTTGGCATCCAACCAGGAAACCGCGCCACACAGACCCAGACGTTCCGGGGTCACGATGCAGACATGGCTGGGCGCAAAAGACTGACATAATAAACAGGTATAGAATTCATCAACACTCTCATCGGTCAGGGCATTCATTCGGGCATCCCGCTCGGCGTAAATCGGTTTAACCATTTCTTCGCCCAAACGTTTAACGTCGTCAGCGTTTGTGTAGATGGTGATTTCACATTTATCAACCACCTTTTCAAAATCAGAACGCATTTTGGCATACAGCACTTCACCGATGTGTTTTAAGCGGAATCCTTTTGTAAAGGCTTCTTTGGTCAGACGAATCCAGGCGATGTTACGTTGGCCCACATGCATGGCTCCATCGATGTAGTTAGTGAAATAGTGGATACGACGTTCCAGAACGGTTTCGAAATCTTTTTGCATAGCTTTACCGCCAACCGTAACAACAATCCCCAGTGGCAGACGGACGACATCGGCGTCGGCAAAGCTCGGATCATCGATATCCGGTCCGATAACAGTGATTTTGTGATCTTCCATGGTTGCCGGATCACCGGTAGTGACCAGTTCCCAACACTCGGTTTTGTTGCCGCCAAATTCAGCAAACATGGTGTCTTTCCGAACACGTTCCCCTTCAAAAGCCGAGGCCACGGAAACCGGTACATCGATTTTGGTGACTTTAATTTTAATTTCCCGGGCTTCCAGAGAAAATTCGACGGTTTTGGCGTGGTCGGCCTGAGTCATCAGGGCTCCAGGAACTTCAGGTACAGGTACATCAGCAATGACTGGGAAACCAAGCGCAATGGCACCCGCACCTACGGAGACAATCACTTCGTTGAGTTCACCAAAGGTATTGACAAAGGCCGGTACCCGTTCTTTGGTGTAAGTTAAAAACTCCGGCAGTTTGCCCGGTTCGATGCCGCCAAAAATCAGAGCCGCCCGAATCGCCACGGAGACCACGTGAATAACAGAGGTCACTTCATGACCCAACGGGATCACCCGATAATCCAGCCCCATCTTGACGCCGCCTTCTAAGGCCTGCTCAATAATGTTACCAACCATAAAGGTCAGCAGTCCTTTTTCCTGATAGTCCTTAACAATCGCAGCCAGAGCCGCAGGATCAGCAGCTTCGCCCAGCAGGACGGCAATCCCGGGGATATCACCGGTTACCAGAGGCACACCCAATGATCGGATAATCGGATCCGGCACAAAACCGATGCCGGAATCATTGGCATAGGGGTCACCATCCAGATAGCGGATCGCTTCAATAATTTCGGCCCCAACAGCGGTCGCCAGACCGGCATTTAAAGCCTCGCCCAGATCTTCCTTGTTGGTGATCAGGCTTTTAAGAATGCCCACAGCCGCTGGTAAATCGCCCAGGGTCTTAATTTTAACCCCGGTAGCGGCGTAGATAATCGGCAAACAATAAGCGGTATCGGGATAACCCACGGCATGATCCGCACCAAATTTTTCAATGGCGTCATTCACTGCGCCTTCGGTTAATCCGGCAACTGCATTGGAACCGGCGTAAATTAAATCTGTCAAACTCATAATTTTTCACTCTTCCTTTTCAAAGAAATATTTTTTATTAATCATACTACCAATTTATTATTGCAAGTTTTGTGCCAACCCCATAAAATGCCGCCAAGCCCGGTTTGATGGGATTTTTATCCGCCTGCCCCGATTTGATAGTGTCTATTATTTTGACACTGTCAAAATACAGTTGACACTTTTTGACATCACTTGACACTCGTCCCGGCCACCGGCTGTCTAACTAATCTGATACTTTTTAATCTTATTATAAAGGGTCTGGCGGGTGATGCCGAGTTTTTCGGCTGCCGCCGACTTGTTATAATGGCAGTTTTCCAACACCCGGATGATCAGCTCACGTTCATTTTCCCGGATTTCACTGGCAGCGCCCCCGACCCCGCCATTTAAGGTCGCCGCCGTATGCAGCTCCATCATTATCGCCTGGCTTGTAATCACTCCGTCATCGACCAGAAAGGTAAGGCGCTTGAGTAGATTTTCCAGCTCCCGGATATTGCCGGGCCAATCATAGCCCATCAGCGCCTGAAGGCCAGACGCATCAATCCGTTTAAGCCCGGTTTTGCTTTCTTCACTGATCTGACTAAGAATCTTTGCGGCTAAGACCGGGATTTCATCCCGCCGCTGTCGCAGCGGCGGCAGAGAACAATATTGATCACATTGAGGCGGTAGTAAAGATCCTTGCGAAATAAGCCATCCCGGATCATCGCTTCGAGGTTTTGACTGGTGGCGGCAATGACCCGGGTGTCAACCTGCTGGGTTTTGACGGCGCCCATTTTTTCAAACTTCTTTTCCTGCAGAAAACGTAGTAACTTTGACTGGATTTCAATGGGAATCTCGGCGATTTCATCTAAGAAAACCGTCCCGCCCTGAGCCATTTCCAGTTTACCGGCTTTGCCGTTTCTGCTGGCGCCGGTAAAGGCCCCGGGAGTGTAGCCAAACAATTCGGTTTTCAAAAAATTCTTGGGAATGGTAGTGCAGTCAATGTAGATAAAAGGCTTATGACGACGGGGACTTTCCTGATGAACCACCTCGGCAAACAGCGTTTTGCCGGTGCCGCTTTCGCCTCGGATTAAGATCGAGGCATCGGTTTTAGCAACTTTCCGGATGTAGTTTACCTGACTGATCATCACATCGCTGACCACAACAACACGATCATCTTTGAGTTTAAGCTGCTGCTGGCTGGCTTTTTTGTTGCTGTCAATCCGCTCTTCCAGGTCGGATATTTTATCAAGCAGCAGTTTAATAAAATCCGATTCCACCGGAATCACCTGCCGCAGGACTGCCTGGGATTTTAGAATCGGGCTTTCAAAAACAATGTGCTCCTTGCCGGAAATTATCTGCTGCCAGATGGCCGGTTTGCCGGTCGCTAGCACCTCGGTATACTTTGTTTCCCAGGCCAGCGAAATAATGCTGGTGTCTTTTTCAAAGGCCAGCGACAAAAATTCCTGATACTTTTTGTTGATCCGCACCACCATCCCAGAGCTGTCGATTACCGCCAGATAGTTGGGAATGCTGTCGATGATGTTCTGATTAAAATTATCGGCTTCCAGGGCATTTTCCAGGGCATCATTGAGTTGTTTATTGGCCCAGCTGGAGCGCTGACTTTGGGATTGGATCTGATTTTTGCTTTTAGCCAGCTTGAGTGAATTGATGGTCAGATAAAGCATGTTGATATCGGGTTTTTCATCATCGCCGACGGCCTGAAAGTTCTTTTTATTGCCCTTGGCCGGGGTGATTTCAAATTCACAATAGTCGTCACCCAGAGCGTTGCACCGCACTTCCTCGGCATCCATATCCTGATTGCTGATAATACTGACGGCCCCGGCCAGAATCCCAGCTTCAAAATAACAGACCGGTTTGCCGATGTTTTCCATGTCACTGCAGGTAAAACAGTCGTAGAGCCGAAAAACAATTTTGTTATCGGACATGTTGGTCATCACAATCTGGCCAATCCCCAGGGCCATGATCTTTTCCGCTAAACTGTTATAATCAGTAACATTGAGGCTGCGGCCAACATTTTTGGCTGTATTATAATAAATTTCTTCCTCAACTGCCTTGGAGGCCCCACTGCTATTGGCCAGATTCAGGACATTTTTTAAATTTTTTTCAACGTGGTTATAATTTTCGTAGTTCACAATGCCGTTATTAAACATCGCACCGCTCCTTTTAGATCATCGAGAATAGCTCTATTATAATGCAAAAGCGACTGAATAGCCATCCAGTCGCCGTAATTGTTTTTTATATTTTATATTTATTTTTTTAAGCCAGCGCCTGGCATCCTGACCCGGGGCGCAAAAGATTATGCAGATCGGTCGCTGGCTCTAGCTGGCTGATGCCGATTCCCGGCTCAATTGGCGACTGTTTAGCAAAACAATCTTTTTTTGCATGTCGTCATTTTTGCGTCCCGCTTTTGCCAAACCAACTTTTAGCCATACGTGCATTTGGGTCTCATTGCCACCATGGTCGCTTAAACACTGGCTGTCAGCCTTTTAAAACGAATTCTCCAACCATTTTTTTTAGCAGTTCGGCCTGACCAGTCAGTTCCTCACTGGCCGCCGCACTTTCTTCGGCGGTGGCTGAATTGGTCTGCACCACCTGGGATACCTGTTCGATGCCTTTATTAATCTGGGTAATTTCCACCGCCTGATCGCCGGAGGCCCGGGCAATAGTGGCCACCAGATCAGAAACCTTTTTTATTTCTGCCAGAATTTCTTTGAGGCTGGCAGCCGTTTCATCGGCCAGTTTTGATCCCACTTCGACCTTGTCAATTGACCCTTCGATCAGGCTGGTGGTTTCTTTGGCCGCTTCGGCACTCCGGGCCGCCAAAGTTCGGACTTCTTCAGCAACAACTGCAAAACCCTTGCCATGGCTTCCGGCCCGGGCTGCTTCTACCGCCGCATTCAGGGCCAGAATATTGGTCTGGAAGGCGATATCGTCAATGACCTTGATAATTTTAGAAATGTTACTGGACGACTCATTAATTTCCACCATCGCAGTGACCATTTCCTCCATTTGCCGGTTGCCGATTTCCGCATTGCTACGAACCTCCAGGGCCCGGACATTGGCTTGCTTGGCATTGCTGGCATTGCGTTTAGTCTCGGCGGTTACCTCTTCGATGGAAGCTGTCAGCTGTTGAATCGAGCTGGCCTGCTCCATGGTGCCCTGAGACAGGGCCTGGCCGCCATCGGCAATCTGTCGGGCCCCCATTTCCACCTGAGTGGCCGCCATATTGATGGCCGTCATGGTCTGGCTGAGATTGCTTGTGATCTGGTTGAGGGCATTTTTAATGGCCCGAAAATCGCCCCGATAGTCAGCCGTTATTTCCTGATTGAGATTGCCCTGACCGACTGCCTCCAAAACTGCGGTAATTTCATCGACATAGTGTTTTAAAAAGGCAATGGTCTGATTCATGTTGTCCCGGATCAGGGCATAATCACCCTGATAATCGCCACTCATAGCTGCGCTGAGATTGCCCCGGGCCAGTTCTTCCAGGGCCGCCGATGCCTCCATCATCGGCCCCACCAGGGCATCCAGGGTTTTGTTAAAGCCAGCAACCACCTTGGCGTATTCCCCAGGGAAACGACTGACATCACCACGATTGCCGGTGTTCCCGGATACGGCAATCCGGGCCATTTCGTTGGCTTCGGCGATTAACAGCTCAATCGTTTCAATCATCCCGATTAGGCTTGGCACCAAATGATCATTGGTGCTTTGTTTCCCCAGTTGACGAAGCGCATCAAGATCCTTAAGGTTTCCGATGGCAATATGATTAACCACCGCAATGACTTCGTTAAGCCGCTGATTCAGGCTATTGATGGACTGGGCCAACTCCGCATAAATGCCTCGATACTGACCATCCATGGCCTCTCCGAAGTCGTGATGACTCATTAAACCGAGAATCCGGTTGCCTTCTTCCAGGGCTCCTAAGCCCTCAATACAGGCGTTTATACTGTCTTTCAGGGTCTCAAAGTCCCCCTGATAGGTGGCAGTAATGGGTGCCGGAAGATCTCCGGCACCAATCCGTTTTACATAATCCGCCGCCATATTGATGGGACCCACTACCGCATCCAGAGTATCATTAACCCCTTTGACAATATCCCGAAAGCCGCCCTTAAACTGGTCGCTGTTACCACGCACCTGCAGTTGCCCGGCTACACCAGCCCGGGACAGCCGGGTGACCTCGTCAATCAGCCCCCGGATCGAGGCAATGGTCCGCTTGAGCGCCGGGGAAATTTCATCCGCATCATCCTTTACCTCGATCATCGCCGAAACATCGCCATCAGCAATCGAAATCATCGTGCCGATCACCACTTTTTGCAGATCCTCGGCAAAGGAATCCATGGCGGCAGCCATTTCGCCGATTTCATCGTCGCTGTCAAGGCCCAGCCGCTGGCCCAGATGCCCCCGGCTCATTTCTTTAATCATCCCACTGATGCTGGCAATCGGCGTGGTGATCGATGTGGACACCCGGTAAAGGATCAGGGCCAGCACCAGAAAAACCAGCAGTCCGACCACCGATACCATCAGAATATTGTTAAAGATCGCCGCCTCAATGGCATCCGTGGCGTAGCCGATGTTCAGGGCCCCCTTCAGTTCGCCATTGATGACTACCGGATACAGCACATCGTAGACCCGGGCCTGACCCGCCTCGTAATAATATTCGGAAGCTGATGACTGACCATCAATGGCTGCCGCCTTCACCGCTTCATCTTCGGCATAACTGACGCCCAGATCCTCCGGATGAGTATCGGCCACGACCATCAAATCCTGATCGATAAACCCGGCGTAGACAATCTGGTCATTGGCTGACAATTCGTCAATCAGGGCCTGATACCCAAAGCGTTCGGTCAGATCGGTGATCCGATCGGCAGTAACACCGGCCTGAACAAATTCACCGGTGTTGGTTTTGATGTAGCCAAATTTAAAGGTCTCATCAGTTTCGGTGCTTTTACGGATCGCCTCCATATACTCATCCTTGCCACTGACCATAAAATTATGGATGGGATCGCCTGGCTCCGCCTTCCAGCCGACGTACTCGCCGTTGACCGCACTAACTATTTCACCGGCCGCATTAAACCAGTAAATCTGATTGATCCCCGACTGCTGGGCCAGGGCCGTCAGATAGGGATCACTGATAGCCCCACGATTGGCAATAACAATGTTACCAATGCTGCGGATCTGTTCCTCGATCATGAGGTTCATGGCGGCGAGAGCTTCACTGTTGTCTTCCAACCGCTCAACAAACTGCAAGGAGGTAGCAAAACCGTTGGCTCGCATTTCAGCCAGCAGACTTTCCCGGGTCAGATAAGCCGAAATGGCCCCAATGACAAACACCCCCACCAGTACCGAACATAAGGGTACAACCAGCAGTTTTCGCTTAATCGATTTTCGTTTTTTCTCTTCCATTATTAACCTTTTCCTCTTCTCCAATTTTTAAGTTCAAACGTTATGATAAGCAATTTTCATGCCAATAATTCAGTTTTTACTTAATTGATGGAGTTTGCGGAAATGCGTTCAGAAAATATTGGTAAGCCCAATTATCTACAATTGATTATCATTTGCAATGGTTCAGTTAAACAATGCTAGTAATCAATCCGGCCAGTGGCAACCACAAGGTCGCTAAGATAATAAAGGCCAGTTGCATCCAGATGGTTGCCTTAGGCATATCGGTCATTTTGTAATAACCAATGGTGTAGGTGATTAGCGGAATTGTATCGATGGGAAACAGATAACAGTTTCCGCCCCCCTTTCACCCCAATACTTTAGGAAAGTAAAGTTGTTGTCGCATTAACGAGGTTAATCACCAATGGGAAAAAGGGGCAAAATTTGCATACTTAATTCAATACTTCGCTAACTTCATATCGCATACCGTTACCATAATGATTTTAAATCTAATTGTTATTGGCCAACGAAGCCATATTTAATACCTCTGAGATTGTGCTTGTATTATTGCCACCCAAAAATGAAATCCATTGATCCCCAGTTTTTTCAACGCATCAATTTGCTTAATTGTGTAGTCGATCCCAGCTTTTTTAAAGTCCTGGGGATCATCACCATAACGCCCAATAATTTTTGACAATTCTTTTGGTATCGAGATGCCATTTGCAAAACTGATTTGTAATATGCTATTCTTATTCGTAACCGGTAAAATGCTAATGTCAACAGGTACATGAATATCATTTTTCTGACAAAGATCCAACCAGTCCGCAATCGCACATCCATCAAAACATATTTGAGTAATGATCTTATCAGCCCCAAACTCCTGCTTTAATTTTAAATGCTTGATATCGGTTTTAACCGAATCAGCCAAAATGTGAGTTTCCGGATATCCCGCAACTGAGACATGCATATCGGGGTTTAGCTTTTTTATTGTCTTAATAAAGCTAAACCTATTGGGGAAGGCGTCGCTTCTTTGCGAATGGTACTTGGAATCCCCCCTTATAACAAAATAATGCTCAATCCCAATTGAAACATAAGTTTTTAGACGATCCGTCAGTTCTTTTTTTCTTACCACCAATTGCAAAGTGTGTCATCGGAACCGTTCGTTTATCCAACTTCAGTAGTTTGCACATTTCTAAATTACGCTCAAAACTTACATCTTTTATCCCACTGATACTACAGCTGATATAGTTCGGATTAAATGAACAAAGTTGATCAATTTTCTTTTTTTGACTCTGAATCTTCTGGATACTTTGTATCGGACTTATTTCAAATGAAATAACCATCTTTTTCATCTCGCTCTCTGCATTCTATTTTCAGCGATTCAATCATCAGCGTCCCCGTGTGTTCATGGTTTACAATGCCCCTATTAAACATCGCACCGCTCTTTTGTTATTATCGATATTCGTTCCATTATAATAGAAAAGCGACAAAATAGCCATCTTGTCGCTTGATTGTTTTTTATTTAATTTTAAAAACCGGGATCAATGGGTCGTGCACTGATCTGTTCACCGCTTGCTTTGATAACCATTTTGTTAGACGAGTCCAGAAATCAATCCGGCCAATGGCAGCCACAAGGTCGCTAAGATAATAAAAGCCAGCTGCATCCAGATAGTCGCCTTGGGCATATCGGTCATTTTGTAATAGCCAGCGGTGTAGGTGATCAGTGGAATCGTATCGATGGGAAACAGATAACAGTTACCGGCGCATAAGCCCAGGGTAATGATCAACAGAGCCGGGTTGATTCCCATGGTGGCCGCCAAGCTGACAATTACTGGTGTCAGCACCCCGATCAGGGCCGGAGCCACCGGAACAACCAGCATGATCACAAAAATCATCACGGCAACAAAAAAGACCCCTCCCATGGTCGAAAGTGACAGTGAGGAGGGCAGTACATAAGTGACAAACCACTCACTGACGCCATTGGCGACAATGGTATTGGCAATACATAAGACTGTCCCGATCAGAATAAAGGAGGTCCAGCTAACAGCTTTCATGTACTGTTCCCAGGTGAGAATCCTGATTTCGGGCAGAAAGAACAAGGTACAACCAAAAAGTGAGACCACGGCCACCTCGATAAGCGGAAAAAACGAGCTCATCATCCAGAACAGCATCATCACCGCAGCAATGATGATAGAATAAGCAAAAGAAATTCTTTGTTAATTTTATAATTAACAGCTTGACCTTGAAGTGACTTGAGGGTTTATCCTATCAGTAAATCCAAATATGAAAACGAGGTACAAGATGTTTACTAAATTATTTACGCCCAAGAAAATCAATCAGTGTGAGATTCCCAATCGTCTGGCAGTCACCGCCATGGTGGCCAACTACTGCAATGAGGACGGCACCGCCACCGATCGTTATATTGCTTATCACGAAGCCAAAGCCAAGGGCGGCTGGGGCCTGATTATTACCGAAGATTATGCCGTTAGCGAGCATGCCATGGGCTATCAGTTTATTGCCGGGCTGTGGAATGATGATCAGATTGCCAGTCATAAAAAACTGACCGATACCATTCATCAGTATGATTCCAAAATCTTTGCCCAGATCTATCATGCCGGCCGACAAAGTGCCAGCTTCGTTAATGGCGGCGTTCAGCCGGTGGCCCCATCAGCAATCCCCTGTCCATGGTTGCGGCAACTGCCCCGGGAGCTGACCATTCCGGAGATTGAACAGATTGTTGAAGATTTTGGCGACTGTGCCTTACGGGCTAAACAGGCTGGCTTTGATGGCATCGAAGTGCATGCCGGACATGGCTATTTAATTGCCGAATTCATGTCCACCTACGTCAACAAACGTACTGATAAATACGGCGGTTGTCTGGATAATCGCTTACGCTTCATCAAAGAAATCTATACCAATATCCGCAGCAAGGTCGGCGACGATTTCCCGGTCATGATCCGTTTTTCGGCTGACGAAGTGGTTCAGGGTGGCCGCGACATTTCTGAATCCCGGGTCCTGGCCAAATTATTTGCCGAATGGGGCTTTGATGCCCTGCATGTTTCCAGTGGTGCCTATGGCGATCATAATAAGGGGATTGTTTCGCCGATGTATGTCTCCCATGCCTGGACTGTCGATTTTGCTGCCGAGATCAAACAGCTCGTCGATATCCCGGTCTTTACGGTCAACCGCATCAATGATCCCCGCATGGCTGATGGTCTGCTGGAAATGGGCAAAGCCGATTTCATCGGAATGGGCCGGGGCTCTTTGGCCGATCCCGATCTGCCGAACAAGGCCAAGGCTGGCGATTTAACCTCGATCCGCTACTGCATCGGGTGTATGCAGGGCTGCGTTGGTAAATTACTGGTGGGTGAAGCCATCACCTGTCTGGTCAATCCCTCCCTGGGTCAAGAATATCAGTTGGATTACAGCAAAGCCACCACACCAAAAAAAGTCCTGATTGCCGGCGTGCGGACCCGGTGGCCTGGAAGCGGCTCGGGCAGCGGCGATCAAAGGCCACGAGGTCACGCTTTATGAAAAGGGCAGCTTTTTAGGCGGTCAGTTTAAATCAGCCGCTTATCCCCCCTGCAAAGGTGAGTTGGCCACTTATACCAACTGGATCACGAGCGAACTGGATCAGTTGGGCGTAACGATTCATCTCAACAGCCAAGTGACCAAAGAACTGGTCGCCGCTGAAAAACCCGATACCGTTATCGTCGCCACCGGCGGAACCCCCTGCAAACCCGCCATCAAAGGGATCGACAAGGCCCTGGTTGTCACTGCGGAGGATGCCCTACTGGGTAACGTGGCCACCGGTGATCAGATCGTTGTCGCTGGCGGCGGTGAGGTCGGTTCGGAAACGGCGGCGCATCTGGCGATGCAGCAACGGGATGTGACCATCATCGAAATGCTACCCAAGATCTGCAGCGATCTCGATGGCGTCAACAAGTTCAATCTGATGAAAATTCTCTGCGAATATGAGGTCAACCAAATGACCCAAACCAAAGTGGTCGAAATTTTGGATGATGGGGTAATCATCGAAAACAGCCAGGGCCAGCAGACCCTGCCTGCCGATACCGTCGTCATCGCTTTAGGCTACCGTCCCAACAACCATCTGGCCGAAGCATTATCAGCCGTACACGGTAATGTCATCGTTATTGGCGGGGCTGTTAAAACCAGCAATGCCATGGTAGCGATCAATGACGGCTTTAATGCGGGCTTATCGCTGTAAAAAATCCCGTTCACTGCTAACAATTAAAGATAAAAAAAGGATCGGTGCTTATAAAAGCCCTATCCTTTTTTATTTGTCTTAGTATATTAATGTGATACAATGAAAAAAACCTGAAGCCACTATAGGGAGGAAAATCATGGCATATCGCATTGGGGAAGTCTCCAAACTCTTGGGTCTGCCGGTGGAGACCATCCGCTATTATGAAAAAGAGCAGATTATTGCGCCCAAACGTCAGGAAAACAGTGACTACCGCACCTATGAAACCTGGGATATCTTTTTTCTGATGGAATGCATGCGCTACCGCAGCTTTGACATTTCGTTAAAAGATATTTCCAAGATGCTTCATAATGATTCGCTGGACTTTTTTGTCGAGCGGATTGGCTTTAAACAACAGGTCATCGATGAAAAACTGCGCTATTATCAGATGCTGGAGCGCAAGATTTCCGCCTACAAGGATAAACTGGCAAGTCTGCCCTATAATGTCGGCTGCTATTGGTTCGTCAATACCCCCGAGTATCGTTATTTTACCTATGTCCGACGCGAAGACGGTGATCATTATGGTGAGGTCGAAGAAAAGCCCTTATTTGCCAACTGGCTCAAGCAGATTCCCTTTGTCGAGTTTACCCATCACATTTCCTTTGCTGACATCGCCGACCCCTGCATCGACCGCGATGCCTGGGGGCTGTGTGTCGAAAGCGCTGACGCCGCGCTGTTAAATCTGCCGCTGAACGCGGAGGTGCAGATCCGACCGGCGAGTTTATGTTTGTGTACGGTGATGGATCTGGGCGACTATGGCAATTTAACCTTACGCCAGTTTGACCCGCTGGTGACCTATATCCGCGACCACGGCATTGTGCCGGAAGGTGATATCATCGGCAAAATCCTGACTCGGGTCCATGCCGATGGAAAAATGCACCGTTATATTGAGTATACGATCCCAGTCAGGAAATAAAAACCAAAAAAATGGAGGACTAAGCGATGGAAACTTTAAAAACCAACCAGCTGCCGCAGCGCGTTAAACTTATTTTTAATCCCGGTTCTGGCGCCAATGACGAATCCCCGCTGCAGATTATGGCCGTCGTTAAAGAAATGCAGGCCCGGCAGTTAATACCGGAACTTTATTTGATTGAACCCGACAGTAACTTGCAGGAAGTGGTCGATGAGGCCATTGCCCAGGGCATTGAGCTGTTTGTGGTGTGTGGCGGCGACGGCACCGTTTCTTCGGTCACCAAGGCGCTCTACGGTTCAGCGGCGACGCTTGGCATTGTTCCCACCGGAACCCGCAACAATATCGCCTTGAGTCTCGGTATCCCCACCGATATTGCGGCGGCCGTCGCCATCCTCAGCGAAGGACAGCGTTTAAAAATAGATCTCGGCCTGGTCATTTGCAACGGTGTCAGTACACCATTTATCGAACTTTGTTCGGTGGGATTATTTTCGACCCTGTTCCCCGCCGGGGATGACATTCAGCACGGTAACATCACCCGGATCGGTGATTTTCTTGGCATTCTGACGACTGCTCCGCCCTCAGACATCCATCTTTTTCTGGACGATAATCAGGAAATCAGCGAATTGGGTCATGCCGCATTAATTTCCAATATGCCCTATATCGGTCGTAATTATAAAGTCGGTGCACCCGATGCCTATCATGACGGCTTACTGGATGTGATGTTTTTTGCCGATCTATCCAAACTCGATTTAATCAATTATATTCTGACTGGCGTCGGCACCGATAACCCCGAAGATCCCCGGATTATGCACTATCAGGTCCGTGAAATGGTCATCGACACCGAACCGGCCATGGCGGTAATGGCCGATGGTATCAGTTTAGGCGAGGGGTCAGTGCGTATCAAAGTCCAGCCACAGGCTTTGTCAGTCATGGTTGGAGCGACTGCGTCACATGAAGGGCAATAAGCCGGGTCTGGCTTGATGGTGCGATGCTGGGAACCGCCTGGGGCCTGTTAGGCGTGATTCTAAATAATTCATTTTGAATTTAACAGTGGCGGATGATTTGGTATTTATTTAATGATTGTTGCGCGCTATAGATCCAAATTCTTAAAAATGACTAATTAATATTTTAAACCGGATGCAAAGGGGTATTCATTTAATAACCGTCATTATATTGGGGAGGTGAAGAGAATGAATATTGAACAAGTGATCAAGAACCTGAAAAAAATTGATGGTTCCCGGGATATCTGGCGGGATATTATTAAAGCATTCGAGGGCTTTTCTTTTAATGGGATTACCGAAGTCGCCATCGAATCGCAAATGGATGACGAAATTGTCCAGGCTTTTATCGATACCGACGGCTCGCCGGTGATCCAAATCGCCCTGGATCAGTGGGCCGATGGCAGCTATGTGGTTATCGATGCGTCGCAGCTCTGTTGACCAACTTTTTTAAGCCCTAAAAAACACGCTGTCAATGGTTTGTTGTTCCATTGACAGCGTGTCTTTTATTTTAACAGCAGTTTTTTTAACAGCAAATCTTCAAGGTTGCGGCGATTGTCGAGAACGGCCAAGATCAGAACCCGTTGCTTCTCGACCTTATAGATGATGCGCCAGGGTGAATAGACAATTTCCCGGTAAGTCAACAAATCAAAGGCTTTTAACTCCGGCACAAATCGGCCGCTTTCGGGCAACTGCTCCAGTCGTGTTACCTGCGCTTCAATTTTCTCGAGAATCTTCACCGCCAGGGCTTTATCCTCAAAGGCAATGTATTCAATGATTTCAAACAAATCCATTTTGGCCTGATCCGACCATAGAATTGTAAATTCTTCCATTTCAGATCGCTTCGATATTCTTTCGCAGCTCAGCAAAAACATCTTTGTTCTGATGAAGCTCTCCTTCACCGATGGAATTCTCCGAAATCTGGATCAGCTTCATTAATGACAAGGCATTAATCATATTTTGATACGATTCCACGTCCAGCAAAACGCCTCGAGCCTCACCGTTTTGGGTCACAATGATGGGATTCTTATTGTCATTGATATACTTGAGCATATCTGCAGCATGGGTTTTGATATATGAAATGGGTCGAATGTCTTCTTTGAGATTTATATTCACGGGCACACCTCCTCGTTTCAGTACCTATATGATACTATATTAAGACTGATCTGTCAAAGTTCACGATCTTCCTCCTTGCTAATCGTACACTTACTATTTGTTCAATTAGCATTTATGTAGTTAACATATCAGCTTTCACATGGTTGTCAACGGATTGTGACGTTCATTCTGAAAATATTGACCAAATCTTTTTAAAATGTGCCAGAGAGGGTATTCATTTAATAACCGTCATTATATTGGGGAGGGAATCGATTGTGATGAAAAAAATAATCATCAGCGACACCATGCAAAAAGGCTCTTATTACTTAAGCGAAGCGATGGGCGCAAATTTTGATCCTGATTTCAAACCGGAGCTCTCACCCAAAGAGCTATTAGCTTTGGGCCTTTTCGGAGGCAAGTACATGACTGATTGCCGGTCCGAATTTCCGGAGGATTGGTTTGACCATGCCAAACTCTCGCCGACCCGAAAAGATATTTCTTTAAATTATTATCAGGTCGATGCCTCACAGCCGCTTAAAGTCTGGCAGGCCAATGGCTGGATCAATCCCATCGATCCCCGGGGCTGGTTTCAATGGTATTGCCGTTATTATTATGGTCGCCGAGTTCCTGACGAAGACCGTCGCCAGATCAAACGCTGGAAGGCGATGGTGCGCCATATTGGTGCGATTAAAAAGAATTGCGAAAAAATGGATCAAAGCTGTCGCCAAAAACAGCGACAGGCCCTGCTACACTGGGCCTATGATAGTCGCAAACTTTAATCTGTCAACCGACGGTCAGTTACCGAAACGCTAAATCCGTTTGCTAAAAAGCGCTGCTCTTTATCTTTTTTTGTGATCATTTTCTTCGCATTTTACGATCGATGGCGGTGCTCCCGTTATTTCCGGCGCTTCAACTCGTCCCGGATGCGCCGATACTGGATCACCGGCCCGTCCCCGGACAGCAGGTTTTCCTTGGAGATAAACGCCGAAGCTTTGGGTTTTTGGGTGATCACCACCCGCCTGTCCTGGCGCTCGATAATCCGGTTGCCAAATTTTCCGAACCAGGCAATCAGAGCATTAACTGGCCTGAGGCTGGTTGACCGGCAATAGAAACGAAGGTACAGGATCGTGTTTTCATCATCCACCGGCGCAAAATAAATAATAACTTTGGTGGCTTCACTGATATGGTTCATCCAGATGTTTGGAAACAGGAATTTCAGATAGGTGGCTTTAATGACGCAATCATCCGCCGCTTTGGGAGTTTGTCCGACATCTGTTTCATTATTGGCACTGGTTACCAGGCCCCCGGGGACAAACTCAATTTTGGGTCCGTTGACTAGGGTCTTGTTGCCCCGTCCGATGGTGTTGTGGTGGACAAATGGCAGGTGAATCACATCCAGCTGGTTTTCAATACAGCGGGAATAGTGGGTCGGCCAATGATCTTCAATTTCGCTACAAACAAAAGAATCATCGATATCGCCGTCAAAAAACGGCAATTCCTCAGTCTGTTTTTCCGGTTCCCCATACCATAGATAAATGATGCCATGGCTTTCCCGCACCCCATAAGCCTTGACGTTAAACCGGCTTAAATCTGCGATGGAGGCTCTCCCGTTGGCCGGGACAAAAGTGCAGTGGCCTTGGGGGTTAAACTCCAGACCATGAAAGGGACACTGGAGACATTCCCCCTGTAGCTTCCCGCGGCTCAAGGCGCCTCCGCGGTGGGTACACTGATCGACCACACAGCCAAGTTCTCCGTCCCGGTTGCGGAACAACACGAGTTCCTGATTCAGCCGTTTAACGCTGACAACCGCTTCTTTTTTCACTGCCTTCGATGGCAAAATGGCATACCATTGATTATTGATCATCGCTTCTTCCTTTCCATTTTGGTAACCTGCAGTTTTGTTATGAACCGAGTTATATAGCCGCAGAGCAAGCGGCACTGCTTATTACGCGCATCTGACTTCTATTCTAGCAGAAATCCAAGCTCAGGTAGAGAGAATCGCCAAAAATCATCACCACTTGCATAAATTTTCCCTTTATTGATGTAATCAAGCTGTCAAACCGGCAGATCCCTGAATTCCGTTCTGTTCTGATAAGCAAAAAACCCCGCCATAGTGGCGGGGTTTTTGCTTTACGAATAGACAATTGAATTACGGGGATAAATTTGAAAATGACAGAACAGTTCACGGGGATAACGAATTACTCCGAAGCTCCGGGCGACGGCAAAATCGGCCATTGCAGCCATCACCTCGGCATTCATCTGTCCGGCGAAGTAGCCGTCAAAGGCTTCGCCGCTTAAGTGACAGGAATCGGGAACACCGCCGTCATCCTGGTTTACCGGGGGGCAGCGGGCGCCGGAGGAGATCGTCAGCGGCCAGCCGAAGGCGTCCCGGAGCTCCTGGGCAAAGTGTTTAAGCGGCATAACCAGATCCAGACCGCAACCGCAGCGACAGGCAAATTCCTCGGGCCTGAAGTTTTTAAGGGCCAAAACATCCTGGTTCTGGCTGGTAGCAAGGGAATCATTAATCAGGCTGGCCCCGATCCGTTCGTTTAAGGCCAATAGCAGGGCATTATTAGTGGCCTCCCCAACCAGCCCGTCAGCGGCCAGACAATTATCCTGCTGGAAGCTAAGCACCGCCGCCGTACGCTCACCATCCCGGCCATCCAGTTGGCCAGGATCGTAACCCAGCACCTTCAAGGTTTCCTGAACCCATTTTACATAGTCGTTCACACAGACCTCCCTTTTCTTTATTTTTCGTTCTTTTCCTGAAGGACGTCAATCGCCCGGATGATTGGACTGGGTAGGGGCACCCCCATCAGGCCGATGTTTTCGGTAATTGATAACAGCTCATTGCCGCAGCAGGCAATCACGGTGGCATCACGAATGATGGTGGTCCCGAGGATCAAATCCAGCCGGCAGGCGACCAGCACCACCCCGAGGGTGACGGCTTTGCGAAGCAGCCCCTTCCAGGCAGCCCGACTTTCCAGGGCGCCCTGCTGTGATTTTTGGCTTTTGTGAAAAACCCCGGCCAGCACCAAGCCGGTCAGATAATCCACTGCCATAAAAATAAGAAGCGACGAGAGCCCGGCATCCCAGCCCCCCAACAGACTCGCCAGGCCACTGCCCAGTAACCCCAGGGCAGTCAGGAGCATCAGTTTCAGCTCAGCCATCGAAAGCCTGACCGCTACAGTCTTTTGTGGGAGCCGTTACGGCTCCCGGTTTATGGTGCATCATAGAAGTCGGTCTCGGTGGTCGCAACCTTCTTGCAGTCGACTTTGGCGACGAGGTTTACGCCATCCGGTTTAAAGATATTGGCCGCCAGAATGGTGTCCATTGCCGCATTGGCTTCGGCCTGGGTAACATCGGGACGGATATCAGAAAACTGCATCGATCGGTTTTTATTGTTGGCATCTTTAAAGACCATCACAACTTTATATTCTTGCATCGGTTTCTCCTTTCGGTTTTATTTTGAAATTACTGAGCTTACAGGCCGTCGTCGAAAATCGCATCCTGCTGAATCCGAAACATTTCCTCCATTGCGGGCACCTGCAATCCGGTGATGGCCGTAGCCACGGTGTGCATTGCGGCGATGGTGGCATCCGGACTGATGTCGTTGTAGGTTTTATTTTTTATGACTTCCTTGCCGTTTACCAGGCCGTAATTCAGACGGGTCACCATTTTGACTGAATAGGTTTCACTGACTGTTGCCATGGTTTACCTCCTTTTTCTTATTTCAGCGGCAACAACGACGCACGTGGGCTAAAACCATCATCGCTCTTTGGTTGTTGATCTGATAGAACTATTATAACATAAATAATTACTAATTATGTATTTATTTCTATAATATTTAATTTCAGTAACTTTTGTACGGTTCGCCCCGCCCTTTTAACCATCAGGACAGAGATTCCACTTTGAGATAGCTCTTGCGACTGCTGACCTTGAGGTAGTCGTTTAGCAGCCGCACATAGAGCTCCGGTTCGGCCTTTTCCATCGCCCGGATATTAATGCCGGTGTTTCTGGTTTCGCCGACGATCACAATTTTAAAACCATTGGTTACGATCCGGTCGAGGCCAGCCTTTTCCATATTGGTCCTTAGCTGTTCCTTGAGCCCTTTTAGCATCTGCTCTTCGGCTTTAACCAGGTCCCCTTTCACCAGGGTATTCTGAATCAGCTCACCGTTATTTTCAATAAATAGTTCTTGGGTCATCTTTTCCTCCATCGCATTCATTAATCAGCCCAACAACAGCTGGGTTTCTTTCATCAGCTCGGCAAAGGCCTTATCCCGGGCATCGTTCTCGTCCTTTTCAAACCAGTTTAAAATAGCGGCATAGTCGCTTACGTATTGGTAACCCTTTGCTTCCTTACCGGTATCCAACCGTCTGATCCACTCCTCCCAGGTCTCGGGGAATTGCTGTTGCAGTTTATCAAGTTCTGCCCCGGTCAATAAGACATTGCCATACTGGCCAAAGGTGCTTTTCTCTTTTTGAACCGTTGGTTTGGTCTGGTCTGGTTTAAATAAGTGACCCGTTTCAAGTGTCGTTTCATGTGTCGTTTGCGGTACCAACGGCGGTACCGTCTGCGCCCCACCCGAGGCCTCAAAACCATTGTTTTTGGGCATCCCACAGCCGGATTGCCGTGGCACCGGTTGCAGCTGGTAGAGATTGGGTTGGCGGTTCACACCCCGCCGGCTCAACAGCAGACCCGCTTCAAGAAGCTCCGCCCGGGCCCGAATCAGGGTATTTTTGTTATTGACCTGAATCATACTCATCATCCGCAGCATATCCACCTGCAGCCAGTCGGGAAAACCGGCCTCGTTCCAGAGACAAAACAGATGAAACCAGAGCAGCTGGGCATTGGTCCCCAGATGCTGATGCTTAACCAGACGGTAAAAACTGGTCACTTCCACAATAAAATTTACCTGCATTTTACACCTGTCAACTTTACGTTCATCGTGACCCGACCGATTCTTCCGGTAGCTCAAAGGGCTGGTCAAAGATAAAAAACAAGGCGCTGATCTCCACGTTGAAGTAGTCCGCAATGGGTTTTTTTAGCGGATCCTTGGGACCGCAGCGACCCGATTCATAATGTCGAAAACAACACTCACTGATCCCCAGGGCCTCAGCCACCTCTTTCTGGGTGCGCTCCCCCCGCAGCATCATTAACCGCTGACCGATAATTTTTTGTCTTTCTTTCCGCATCATAACAAGTTTCCTCCTCAAATTTTTTAAAATTCTTTTGGTCTGTTCTTATGACTGTCATCGACTCAGTAAATCAAACCCGACATGGCCGACAAGGGTCAAAATAGTCAGCGCTCCTTTCGCTGTCCATTTTAGAATAATTATAGCCGATCTATTGCCAATTGCAAGCGTTTCCAATGTACTTATTCTATTTCAGTACAATTTGTACGGTTGATGAGCAACGTTCGATCAAATCCAGCGGCTGACCGTCGACTTTCTACTGAAATGGATTTTTTCGGCCAAACCCGTTTACCTGGTCCGGCGACGGTGTTATAATCAGGAAAAGTTGAGCCGCTAGCAAATTTTAAAACGAAGGGAAAAAATAACGATGAATCATCATAATCCGGTAATGAGTAACCACCTGAAACCCCATGGCAAGGGCCATCCGGCGCTTCCGGAACCTGTCAGCACTTATCTTTGCCGTCTGGTCGCCGCTAAAAAGGAATTGACGGCGCTAAGCCACTGCCAGCAAATTGTGCTCTGTGGCCATGACTGCGGTGTCCATGTTCATGAGGGGATCGGCGTTTTGGCTGCGGTACGCCGGTCAAACCCTGACCATAAAACAGCGCAACTGCCCAGATTATCCACTGGAACTGTCTTTTACCCACCAGGGAATCACCTTCTACCAGCTCAAATCAGCGGCGGCATTGGCGGCGGTGGGCTGGGGGGCGGATGCTTGATAGACGGATTTAATGCTTGGTGGTGGCGTGGGTGGCAGCGCAAAAAAAGAAACGCCCGTGGGAGGGGCGTTTCTGGTGCTGAAAGCTATTTTTATGATAGTGGGGGCATTTTTTCCGGTCTTCTTACACTTTTTGCATTCCCCTACTGAGGTTTACGGGACGCGGATGACGCAGATCCTCTTTGATATGAGGAAATATAAAATTTACCTGCAACGCTACCAACTAGCTTTGTATCGAGCTTTATATCGGCTTTGGCTAAATCCATCTTCTTAATTCTCCTTGTTCGCTATTTCGTAGCGCTACCTCCTAAAATGTTTAGCAGCGGCGCTTTTGACTATTCTTCCGACACCAGCCCGAAATACTTTTCAAAGAATTTCATCAGCTTGTCGCCGACACTTTGCTTTTTGGCGGCCCGGTTGCCACCTCCAAAGCGTGATACTGGCGGCATGATTTTATCGATGTCGGTGCCGCTAGTTTTCAGCGCCCCATCACGGAAGGCGTTATCGATAAATTTTCTGGTTTCCTCCGGTTTGAGTTTTTCGGCACTGATCAGTTCCTCCAGGTCGCTCTCTTTCTGCTCATCGACAAAGCGGCGCCACGCCTCGTCCACCTTGGTTGACGCATTGACTGTCTCAATAAAGTGTTCAATCAGGACCTTCTTGCTGCGCAGCTCAATACTGGCGCCGATGGCCTTATCAATCGCCACCAGGATACTCTTGTCCTCACAGTTGGAGGCATGGTATTGGGCCACCAGCATCAGGATATAATCGATGTTGATTTCGACCTGGCGGATCAGTTCAATTTCAAAGACGAGGTCGTCGTTGATCCGTTCCTTGTCAGCCTTGTGATCATCAACAAAGTCGTGATAGAGATCCAGATAAAGACTCTGGTAGTCCTGAAAATCCCGGTTGGTCAGAATTTCCTGGCCGGAAAAGTTGTCAAAGGCAGTCAGGATATTCTTAAGCCGCAGGATTGCCCCAAACAGCCGGATAAAGTCCTTCTGGTTCTGTTCGCCGATGATCGCCAGCCCCAGCGGAAATTTTTGACTAAGCTGGGCAATCAATTCGGTGTAGCCGGGGTGATGCTGGCCATCTTCGTCAAAGCCATAATAATAGCTGTCAAAGTTTTTCAGCAGCACGATGCTGCCGGCATCCTTATCGCCAAACAGGGCGATGGCGGCATCGGTTTGCTCCTGTAAATCCCGGAAACAGACGATGTTGCCATAAGTTTTAACGGCATTAAGGATCCGGTTGGTCCGCGAGAAGGCCTGAATCAGGCCGTGCTGCTTGAGGTTTTTATCGACCCACAGGGTGTTGAGGGTGGTGGCATCAAAGCCGGTTAAAAACATATTCACAACAATCAGCAGATCGACCTCCCGGTTTTTCATCCGCAGCGACAGGTCTTTATAATAGTTTTGAAACTTGTCGGCCGAGGTATCATAGTTAGTATTAAAGTCGCGGTTATAATCGGCAATGGCCGCTTCCAGAAAATCCCGGGAGGATTGATCGAGGCTTTCGGTATCAAAATCCTCGTCGGGAAAAACATCCTCGGGATCGGCTTCGTTGGCGGAAAAGCTGAAAATGGTGGCCACATTAAGGGCCCGGCCCTGCTCGGTTAGCTGTTTTTTCAGTTCGAGATAATATTTTTTGGCCACCGGGATCGAGCTGACTGCCAAAATCGAGTTAAAGCCGGCGACCCGCTGACCCTTAAGCGAATAGAAATGGTTGCGCTTGGTCTTCTGGTCAAAATGCTCCAGCAGATAAGTGACAACCGCCCGGATCCGGGCCGGGTCGGCCAGGGCTGCTTCGGTATCAATGGCGGCCACCGCTTTATCCGCCAGCCCATCTTTCATCTTGACGGTGTTGATATAGTCAATCCGAAAGGGCAGCACGTTGCCGTCATTGATGGCATTGACAATGGTATAGGTATGCAGCTTGTCGCCAAAGGCCTGGGGGGTGGTGCGCATGGCCGGGTTGCCGCCGCTGCCAGCATTGGTGGCAAAAATCGGCGTTCCGGTAAAACCAAAAATGTGATAGTGCTTAAAGGCGGTGACGATTTTTTTATGCATATCACCAAACTGAGACCGGTGGCATTCATCAAAGATGATCACAAAATGTTTTTTAAAGGCCGCATGACCCTTGTTTTTGGAAACAAAGACATCAAGCTTCTGAATCGTCGTGATGATGATCTTAGAACTGCTGTCAGCCAGCTGCTGCTTAAGAATTCGGGTGGAGGTATTGCTGTCGGCGGCGCCCTTCTGGAAACGGTCGTATTCCTTGATGGTCTGGTAGTCCAGGTCTTTCCGGTCGACCACAAACAGCACCTTATCGATATAGGGCAGAGCCGTGGCCAGCTGGGCGGTCTTAAAGGAGGTCAGGGTTTTGCCGCTGCCAGTGGTATGCCAGATATAGCCGCCAGCAGCCAGCGTGCCGGTTTGCTTATAGTTATGGGAAATTTCGATCCGTGAGAGGATCTGCTCGGTGGCGGCAATCTGGTAGGGCCGCATCACCAATAGCAGCGCTTCGGTGGTAAAGACACAATATTTGGTCAGGACGTTTAAGAGCGAGTGTTTAGCCAGAAAAGTCCGGGTGAAGTCGACCAGGTCGGCAATGGCGGTGTTGCTTAAGTCGGCCCAGTAGGAGGTGAATTCAAAACTGTTGCTGGTCTTCTTACTCTTTTTGCGTTCCCCGGCGGCAGTTTCCTTGACGTGGCTGGCCCGGGTGGTATTGGAATAATACTTGGTGTGGGTACCATTGGAAATGATAAAAATCTGGACATATTCAAACAGCCCGCTGGCGGCCCAGAAGCTGTCCCGCTGATAGCGTTTAATCTGATTAAAGGCTTCCCGGATGGCGACGCCCCGGCGCTTCAGTTCGATATGAACCAGCGGCAGACCATTGACCAGAATGGTGACGTCATAACGGGTCTGGTGAGTTCCGCCGGTTTCCTGATACTGGTTGATCACCTGCAGGCGGTTGTTGTGAATATTTTTCTTGTCGATCAGACTGATATTTTTGGTGGTGCCGTCGTCACGCTTTAGGTTCTGGACATGGTCGGTCTGGATTCGACGGGTTTTCTCTAAAATCCCGTCATTGGCACCAACCACGCATTTTTTAAAAAACCAGTCCCATTCAGAATCCGAAAAGCTATAGTCATTGAGGGCTTCCAGCTGGCGGCGCAGATTGGCCACCAGGGCGGCTTCATCGTGAATCGCAAGGGTCTGATAACCCTGGGCCTGAAGCAGGCGGAGCAGTTCCCGCTCCAGCTCGGCCTCGCTCTGGTAGGCATCCGAGCGGCTGTAATCGGCCCGGTATTCGGCCACGACGGTGCTTTCGTTGGAAGCCACAACAACGTTATAAAGGCTCATGCACTCACCTCCTGGCCATCGGTCCGGCTGACCTGCTTGTTCGCAGGGCAAGCCTTAAAAGTCAACAGCTGGTCGCGGTAGTATTCGTATTGCTGCTGCCGGGCGGTGATTTCAGCGGGCAGGCCGCTGGTCAGGTCGTTGCAGAGGGTGTCGAAGCGGTCGAGGATGGCAACGATCCGGGCTTGGACTTCGAGGGGTGGGACAGGGATTGTAAGCTTGTGCAATTTGCTGCCTTTGATTCCTTTTACGGTACCACCGGTAGCGGTTGCTAAAAGTTTATCTTGGAATTCATTCCCAAGAAGTATATATTTCAAAAAAGTGCTATTAAGTGCATCGGTTTTTGGTCTATACTTAATTACTCGCTGTGCTAAAGCTATATCTTCGTTGT
Organism: Acetobacterium wieringae; assembly: GCF_023700225.1. NCBI lineage: Bacteria > Bacillati > Bacillota > Clostridia > Eubacteriales > Eubacteriaceae > Acetobacterium > Acetobacterium wieringae. Next base: position 1,347,498 of record NZ_CP097897.1, on the reverse strand, counting down.
CAATTTGGGCGATATTGCCACAAGGCGCTTCTGTTGTAATCAATACATCACCTTGCTGAGGATAACCGCGTCGCATAACAATCTCATAATCTTCTGGCGCAATGTACTCTTTTGATTTTTCATAATCAATATAACCTTTTCTGATGTTTTTTGCCGTAACAAGAAAGACTCCGTTTTCCACCTTTTTTGGGGTTTTACCTCGGTAATCGACAATGTCGCATAAATCTGCAAGTGCGTAATACTGAGCGTCACTAAATGACAACAATTCTTTGCTATAATACTCATATTGCTTTTTCCGAGCTGACAGCTCCGCTGTAAGCTCCGCTGTAAGCTCCGTGAAATTGTCCAGAATCCGGACAATTTCACCCTGCACCGGCAGCGGCGGGAGGGGGATTTTAACAGAGTTAAGAACAGCTTGCGTCAGGCTTGGCACACCACCAGCTGTATTGAGTCTTTCAAGATGTTGGGCTTGCAAATAGTAAAAAACATATTTAGGTTCAATTATATCAGTATTTATATCAGTATAAAAAATTGTGTCTACTGTCCAGAACGGTACATCCACGTAATACAATTTATCAATTGAACCTTTACGTGGTATTAGTACCGAAGGTTTTTCAAAAGCAGCACGGTCGATGAAAGTCATAATACCGCCGGTACCATAAACCGGTATATCGCCTTTATCAAACCCCTTATAATCTTTGCCATTTTTAATTGTCAGCACTTGTGAAAGTTCTTTAACCTCCACCCCATCCGGGCACAGCTCCGCCATCAACGCCTCCAGCCTGCTCATGGGTTTACCTCCTTCTTTAACCACTCCCGGCCAACACCTGTTTTTAGATATTTTTCCCGTTTTACCGCTTCTTCAAGCGTATCTAACCGCTCGTAATAAACCATTTTAATCGGCTTATGCCATCTCGAGTGCTGTGCCCCATTTCCGCTGCAGTGTTCTTTGTATCGTCGTTCTAAATTGTCGGTATGGCCTTTATATAAAGAACCATCATCGCAAAGAATTACATAGACAAACCAATTCTTCATTAGTCAATCCACCCCTGCCTGCCGGCAGGCAGGTCAATCTCGGCAATAATCCTGGCAATCTCGTCCCGCAGCAGCTGCTCCCGGGCGACAATCGCTTCAATCTCGGCATTAAGAACGGTGATATCAATCACTTCCCGCAGATCCGGCGGCTCGACGTAAGACGACACTGACAGGTTATAATCCTGGGCGGCGATCTCGGCATTGGGCACCAGCCGGGCAAAATGCTCACGGTCGGCCCGGTTTTTATAGGCGCTGATAATCGCCTCGATATTGGCCGGAGTCAGTTTGTTGTTATTGGTAACCTTGACGCATTCTTTGGCGGCATCAATAAACAGGGTGCTGTTTTCACTTTTGGACTTTTTTAACACCATGATGCAGGTGGCAATGCTGGTGCCAAAGAAGAGATTCCCCGGCAATTGGATGACGCAGTCAATGTAGTTGTTGTCGATCAGGTATTTGCGGATCTTCTGCTCGGCGCCGCCCCGATACATCACCCCCGGAAAACAGACAATTGCTGCCGTCCCGGAGGTTGCCAGCCAGGCCAGAGAATGCAAAATAAAGGCCAGGTCGGCCTTGGACTTGGGTGCCAGCACCCCGGCCGGGGAAAAACGGGGATCGTTGATCAGCAGCGGATTGGCATCGCCATCCCAGCGGATGGAGTAAGGCGGATTGGAGACAATCGCTTCAAAAGGTTCATCATCCCAGTGCATCGGGTCGGTCAGGGTGTCGCCATGGCCGATATCAAACTTGTCGTAGTCAATATCGTGGAGAAACATATTGATGCGGCAGAGATTATAGGTGGTGATGTTGATTTCCTGACCATAGAAGCCCTGGCGGACGTTTTCTTTGCCGAGAATCTTGGCATAATTTAACAGCAGCGAGCCGGAGCCGCAGGCCGGGTCATAGACCTTATTGACCTCCGTTTTACCGACCAGGGTGATCCGGGTCAACAGTTCGCTGACTTCCTGGGGGGTGTAGTATTCGCCGCCGCTTTTGCCGGCATTGGAGGCGTACATCCCCATCAGGTATTCGTAGGCGTCACCAAAGGCATCAATGGTGTTGTCCTGATAGCCGCCGAGATTCATGTCGCCGATGCCGTCTAAGAGCTTGACGAGCATTTCGTTGCGCTTGGCAACGGTGCCGCCGAGCTTGTTGCTATTGACGTCAATATCATCAAACAGGCCTTTAAAATCATCTTCGCTGATGCTGCCCTGGGCCGAGCTTTCAATATTGCGGAAGGCCTGCTCCAGGGTTTCATTGAGGTTCTCATCCGCGGCGCGGCTCCTAACGTTTTCAAACAGCTCACTGGGGAGGATAAAAAAACCCCGGGTCAAAACCAGATCGGCCCGGGCTTCTTCAGCGTCGGCGTCCGATAGTTGGGCGTAATCAAAACCGCTGTTACCGGCTTCGTGCTCGCCGCGGTTAATGTAGTCGGTCAGATTTTCCGAGATATAGCGGTAAAAGAGCATCCCCAGCACATACTGCTTAAAATCCCAGCCGTCAACACTGCCACGCAGGTCATTGGCAATATTCCAGATGGTCCGGTGCAGTTCCGCCCGTTGTTGTTCTTTTTTATTATCAGCCATGTGTTCTTCTCCATCTCTGCTTTTTTTGTCGCTTCGCATTTTGTCCGATCAGTGCCAGGCGCTGACGGTCATACGGTATCATTTTAACTCAGCCATCAGAAAATCGCAACTGCTCTTTATAAAAGTGAATGAAAGGCCAGCATGACCAGCGACACGGCAGTAAAAATAAACCCCTCATAAAAATAGCCAATCCCGGCACTCCCGCTGGGATTGGCTGATCGTCTATTGCGTTTTTATTACTCCTGTTCTTCCCACAAATCAAAATCATCATCAATTGACTGTGCTTCCTGATTCATGATTTTTCTGGTATTCGATGGTTCCGACTTTTCTCTTTCATACAAAATAATTTCATCCTCCATGACATTTTTTTGACGTTTTCATCCAAACCTGCCATATCGGCCGGGTGATAGACACGCCTAAGCTTTAATCGTAATCGTTTTGGCATCAAAATCCAGCAATCCGGCTTTTTTCATTTTGGCCAGTTCCCGGCTCAGGGAAGTCCGCTGCACGCCCAGCCGTTCTGCCAATTCTTTTTGGAACATCCCAGGGTGATCACCGGGCTTTGTTGGAGCTGGTATTGATGACTGAGGTAATCGTTAATCCGCTGGCGCACGGTTTTTAAGGAAATTACCGTCAGCTTATCTGTCAGAATCATCGTCTTTTCCGAAATCGACTGCAGCAAGCCTTTAAGAAAGTCGGCATTTTTCTGGCAGAGGGACAGAACCAGTTCCGGTTCTAGATGCAGCATCATGACTTGGGTGGCCGCCATCACCGTCATTGGATAACTGTTTCTGACGGCAAAGAGCAGATTTTCGCCAATACTTTCCCCGACGCCAAAGACGTTGACAACCAGCATGTTGCCATTTTCATCCAGATTCAAAACCGCCACCCGGCCCGACAGAATCACGTCCATCCATTGACAAGGTTCATCTTTTAAATGAATGACCTGATCCTTAAGATATTCTCCGATCTTCGTTTTTGGAGAATGGATTATTTCTGCCAGCTCAGCTTCACAAAAGCCACTAAAATAATTGGCGCTGGTCAATAAGCGCAAGATCTCATTATTTTTCATTTTTATCCCCTTGTGTTACCATAGTAACACCTTTTCTTTTATTTTTCGATTATACTCGATTATATCTTGAAGTAAAAGGAGATATTATCATGTTAGAAAAAATTTATGCATTTACCCGTGGCAGCGAAAAACGGATCGAAAAAATTATCGATGACCAGCCGGTGATGATCAATCACATGATTTTCCCGGAAGGCGAAGGTTTAAAAGAACACTTTTCCAATTCCAATGTCTATATGATTGTCATTAAAGGGACACTTACTCTACAACTGGCTGACCAGGAAGCGCACCGCTATCAAGCCGGAGCGATCATCAATATTCCCTACCACGTCAAAATGAATGTCAATAACCGAGATCCCGAAATTCTAGAAATTTTTGTGATCAAAGCCCCCAGCCCGGCCTTTTATCAGCCGGACCAGCAATGACAACCGTCTGGCGCCGGGTCATCCAGCTAACTTTTCTAGGCCTGTTCGTGGCCCTGCTGGCGACTGCTAAGATTCAGCTGTGGATGGGCGTTTTTGGGCTGGGGCTGCTGGTTTCGCTGTTCTGGAGCCGCCTTTACTGTGGCTTTATCTGTCCGATCAACACGGTGATGGAAGGGATCACCTTTGTGAAACAGAAAGCCCATATCAAGAGCTTTAAAATTCCCCGCTGGCTGTCAAAACCCTGGCTGCCCCTGGTGATCCTGTTGCTATTTTTGCTGGTCTTTATCTTTGTGATCGTGACTGGCCAAAAACTGCCGATTCTGCCGCTGCTCTTTGCTGGCGGTGTGATCCTCACTCTTTTCTTTCCGGCGGAGCTGTGGCATCGTTTTTTATGTCCCTATGGGACGATCTTAAGTCTCAGTGGAATGAAAGCCCGCCATGCCATGGTCATCGACCCGGAAAAATGCAACAACTGTGGAGCCTGTCAAAAAGCCTGTCCGGCAGGAGCGATAAAAAAGCAATCTAAACATCAGATTGTCAAGCACCACTGCCTGGTTTGCCTGAAGTGTCAGCAAAGCTGCCACCAGAAAGCCATCCGCTATCACTAATGGCTAAAACCACCGATACAAAATAAAAACGCCCTATTTGCGGGCTATCTGCTGCAAATAGGGCGTTTCTTGCTTTATTCAATTTCAATTTGTTTGGTCAGCTCCGGCTTGGCCTGCTTGGGCACCGTGATGGTCAGAACCCCATCAGTTAGCTTGGCTTTGATGTCGTCCGAGGCCGCATCGGCTAGAAAGACGTTGCGGGTCATGGCCGTGAATTTTCGTTCCCGATGAACATAGTTTTTATCCGTTTCTTCTTTTGTTTCTTCCTTCTTGACGGCTATCTGAAGTCGACCCTCTTCCAGGGATAGACTGATTTCATTTTTCTGGAAGCCGGGGAGCTCGGCCTCAACAATATACTCTTTTTCATTGTCCTGGAGGTCAATTTTAAAGGTGTCACCCGCTAAGCTTCTTCGCATCGGCCAACCTTCTGCAAAAAAGTCGTCAAGCATATTCTGGAAATCATTAAAACCGGTATTCATCAAATCATTTCGTTTTCTGTTAAACGGAATCAGTGCTGTCATCATAACTACTCCTTTACATTGTATTTTGTTAGCACTCTCACTTAGCGAGTGCTAACTATGGTTATTTTATACCATCTTTTTTTTTATCTGTCAATACTTCTGTAAAGCCTTTTAAGTTATTTTTAAGGCGGTCAGTTAATCCGACGTTGGGTTTTTACTTCCGGTCATAGAGAATATTTTTACGCAAGGTTTCGGCCGCTTCCGCCCCTGCCAGAACAGTCACCAGTTCCAGGGCAAAGTCCACCGCTTTTCCCGGCCCCCGGGACGTAATGATACGGCCGTCCCGCACCACCGCTGCCTGCTGGTAGCAAGAATCCGGAAAGGCATCTTCAAAGCCGGGATAGGAGGTCACATTTCTGCCAGTGACGATCCCCGCCTGGGCCAGCACAATTGGTCCGGCACAGATGGCGGCCACTATTTTTTCGGCCTCATCCATCGCTCTGACCACGCCAATCACCCGCGGGTCATCTCTTAAGTTGGCCGCCCCGGGCATTCCGCCGGGAATCACGACGGCCTCATAACTATCAAGGTCACTCAGCTCATCAATATGCTGGTCGGCCTTGACTTCAATCTGATGGCTGCCCGTCACCATCAGCCCCTCTGCAATGCTGATCATCTCAACCGTCAGCGAGCTGATGCGGCGCAAATAATCGACAACCGTTAAAGCCTCCACTTCCTCAAATCCCGGTGCTAAAAAAACAATTACCTTCATCTTTCTCCTCCTTTACGAGCTTAAATAGTCATTTGCAAAACTGCCGTACGCTTTGGGCCCAGTTTCGCACGAAACAATTTCTACACTGTACGGCGGACAGGCTATCGCCAGTTCGCCTACACGTTACGAAATCGTTTGTGGAAACTGCACCCAAAGCAACCATTGTTCGATGTTTTTTAATTTCACTATTACCTATGCGTTTATCTTATTCTATTCCCAAGCAGGTTAAATAACAACGACTATTTAAAAGCCCGACAAATTTTTTATTTAACCCTTCTTTAGTGATCGGGATGTGGTATCATTAAGTTTTAAGCAAACACTAATTTAAGTAAAGCACCTTGCATGATCACCTGGCAATTGGGTATAAAGCTACTGACAATATTGCCAGACACTGGGTCTTAATTTTAGCAATTCCCCGATGATGAAGGAGACAATTATGTCAACAGAAAATAGCCACGCCCTGATTGCTTATCTCAATGCCCTGCTGGATGGAAAAAAGCCACCGCTACCAGCCGGTTACGCCGATGACCCCGATTTTCTTTTGCTGATTGGGAAGCTTGGACACATCGAGGCATTTGTTAGTGAGGCCCAAAAAACGGATACCGGCGACATCTGTGATCTGGATGAGTTGATCGCCCTCAAGAAAAAGCTTAAGGAAAGTGAAGAACATCATCGGCTGCTGATTGAAAACGCCAGCGACATTATCAGCACTATCAACCTCGATGGTGAATTTACCTATATCAGCCCTTCGGTGGAGCGGATGACCGGCTACACGGTGGACGAGGTCACCCATCATTTTCTTGAAATCAACTATTTTTTGCCGGAAACCTTAAAGGTCATGGAACGCACCATGGCCCTGGTCAGACAGACAATTGCCCGGGGCCAACGCTTTGATTCGGTTCGTTTTGAACAGATGCAATATACCAAAAATGGCCAGGCCTTCTGGACCGACACGGTTCTAACCGGGGTTTATGATGATCAGGATCAGCTCAAAGGATTGCTGGGCGTATCCCGGGATATCACCGAGCAGGTGCGGCTGCGGGAGGAAATCATCCGGCTTTCGCAAACTGATAAACTGACCCAGCTTTACAATCGTTCCCGGATCGAGGATCTGCTGGAGGATGAGTATAAATGGGCCAACCGCACGGATTCGACCTTTGCCGTCATCTTTCTGGATGTCGATCATTTCAAGTGGGTCAATGATCGTTTTGGCCATCAGGCCGGGGATCTGATCCTCAATGAGTTGTCGACGGTACTGCTTGACAACATCCGCCAGACGGATCGGGTCGGGCGCTGGGGCGGCGAAGAATTCGTTTTTATTCTGCCCGATACCGATGCCACCGGAGCCCTGCTTTTTGGTGAAAAAATCCGGTTAAAGATTGCCAGACACCCCTTTACCAATCCGACCCACATCACTGCCAGTCTGGGGGTGGCGGTTTATCAGGGCCGGGGCACCCTAATTGACCTGCTTGCCCGGGCCGATGACGCCATGTACGCCGCCAAGAAGGCCGGTCGCAACCAGGTGCAGTTGGGCTAGACCTGGACTCTCAAACAACCACCCGCTGAGAACGAAAGTAGTCTTCTTAGTTTTGCAGTAGCCGGATGGCCTCGGCCAACTCGACATCTTCCCCATTGGCAATCCGGATGGCATTTTCCGCCGTCATCGGGATGACCAGATCCGGCCGAACCCCGCCACTGCCATTACGACTGTCCAGCTGGATGTTTTTCTGTTCGTCCAGCGACTGACCCGATGGCCAGTGGACCGTCAGTGAACCGGGCATCAAGGCTTCAGCGCCAGCCAGGCCAAATGATCCATTGGTGCCATAAAAACCCAGCGTTCTGACATTGGGCAGTTTCTGAAGCCCCATCGCCAGCCCTTCTCCGGAACTGACGCACTTGGGATTGATCAAGACAATCACCGCTCCCCCATAATGCGGTTGGGTCGGCGCAATGGTCAGACCAACACTGCCGTCTTCATTTTCTTGAATTTCAAATGCCCCTGTTGCCGGATTATAGAGATTCTGGTATTCATAAAAGGCTGGCTGATCATAAAAAAATCCCAGCATATCCGCCGCCATCTGATCCAGTCCGCCAATATTATTCCTAAGATCGATAATCAGCCCCTGACTACCATTTTGTTTCGCAGAAGCAATGGCATCACGAAGCAGCTCCAGGGTTGACTGCGTTTTTCCGGTTTCCTGAAGATCAGCATCGAGTTCTCCCTGAATTTTTACATAACTGATCGTATCAGCCACCGTTTGGCTTTCCACCATCGCCGTTGGCACCGGATCCGGGTTATCGACCCCGACAAACATATCCCTAAGTTTATTGGAAACTACTGCATCCGGATAGTTTTTGCGAAGCGATTGGCCCCCATCATCAAAAGCAACCAACGTTGCCAGGGTTACCCCATCAGCCCCCAGATAGCCGATCTCAACCGGCTGGCCAATCGGAGCCCGAACCAGATAGGCCAGCTTTTTCAGATTCAGATATTCGGTGGTGGCCGATGTTCCACAAAGCAGCGTTTCGGTTTGATCCAGCGCCGTCCGGATCGGCTGACCATTCCAGGAAACCACTTCCGTACCGGGTCGCAGCCCGGCTGCAAAGGCCTGCGACGCAGGATCAACCCAACTGATGATGATGTTATGATCACTGCTGTTTGCAAGTGCCAGCCCATAGCCGCCACCAATAAATAAATCATCAATTTCTTTAAGATTGTTGACCCGGACATGGCCATCGGGTATTTCATTGAGATAAGCCCGCAGCGTCAAATAGTAGCCTTTAAAATCCTGACTGCTTTGGGCGGCGGCAATCTGGGGTGCATAAGTGTCATAAAGGGAGTTCCAATCAATTCCCTTCCATTCTGTGAAGGCATATTCCTGCGCGAGGGTTTCGTGTAGCGCTTCAAAGGCTGCTGTCCAGCTGAGATCACTAAAATCGTTGGTTGCCTCCGATTGGGTCGGTAGCCGGTCAAAATAGGCAAGAACCCCGGCAACGACGACGAGGATACAAAGAATCGCAAGTAGTTTTTTTATTTCCCTGGTTTGCATAAGAACTCCTTTCAAAGCTTGCGGAAATCCCCGAGACTTCTGCCATCAACAGCAAAATTTCAGCGCTTGACGGTTTCTTTTTTTAACCGACGAGCCACGAGCCCTGTTACGATAATAAAGCTCACTCATTTTGCGATTACAGGTTTTTCCGCCGAGTTTAAATTAAGGTTATTATATAACACTTTAAGTCATTTATCCAATAAATTTAATCCGCTTGCTGATCGTCGGGTTAAAAAAATACCGGATTGCGGCGTTTAGCCACGATCCGGTATTTTTTTATCGGTTAGTGCTACTGCCCCACCGGCCCGATGATCCCGGCCCGATAGGCTTTGCTGTATTTGCGACAGTGCTTATCCTGTCCCATCAGGGCATAGGTGGCGAAGATGGTGCCCATCATTTCCCGGTTTGTCGGATCCAGCACCGCCGAATCCATCCCCGCTTCCATGGCAAAGGCCATGGCCGTTTTATTCAGTAGCGGTCGTACCGGTAAACCAAAGGAAATATTACTGATCGCCCCGGTAACGTGGATGGTCGGATAAAGTGCCTTGATGGCTCTGATTTCGTTGCCCAGGTTGACCAGGGCATTGTTATCGGTGGACAGGGCCATCACGCAGGGATCAATATGAATCCGATCCGGGGTGATCCCCAGTTTATCAGCCTTTTCCACCATCCGGCCGGTGATTGCCAGCTTGGTTTCCAGATCACAGGGAATTCCCTTGTTGTCACAGGTTAAGCCAACCACTTCCCAACTATTTCCGGCCAGCAAAGGCAACAGGATCTCGCACTTGTCTCCTTCTTCGGAAATCGAATTGATCATCCCCGGTTTGTTGGCATCTTTAAATACGGCTTCAATGGCCCGGGGATTGGGGCTGTCAATACACAGCGGCGTGTCCACCGCATCCTGCACCACCGCTATCAGCCACTGTAGCGTTTTGATCTCCTCTTCCGGCGCAGTGCTGGCACATATATCAATAAAATCCGCTCCCGCTTCGGCCTGCTTGATGGCCCGATCAGCGATAAAAGCGGCATCCCGTTTTTCGATGGCTGCCTTCACCACCGGAATGCTCCCGTTAATTTTTTCTCCGATAATAATCACTGCATTTCTCCTTTTTGTCTGTTTTCCTCATTATATCAGCAGATTCATGTAAAAATCAAAGGTTTCCTTGCTAAACCGTTCAAAATTGGCCCGGGCAAAATCCGGGGTCAACGGATATTTTTGTTTAAAGCTGTCCCAATCAAACAGGTAGCGTGACCGCGGTTTTGGTACCTGGTTCTCATCAAAAACAAAACCTTCATTATTAAGCGGTGTGCCAAAGGCATCCCCAGGGTTTTTATAGGTCGCATAATCCCGGATAAATTCGGTCAGGGCCGCCAGGGTGTCGAGGTTTACTTCCTTTAAGGTCAGCGGGTTTTTATCAAAACCAAAAATATAACCGCCGCCAGGCAGCATGATATCCAAAAACGCCTTGGCCCGATCAACAATCTGGGCTGGGGTATCGGTCTTGAGTGAGGCGCTGGGGAATAAGCCAGTCAACAGGAATTTTTTGCCCAGCTTGTCTTTAATCGTCTGAGGGTCACCATATTCAAAAGCCAGTTGGCAACCCGCCGGAATTTCTGACTCTAGAATATCAAGATAACGGCTCCAGTCGTGCTCGCAGAACATATTGGGACGGGCCCCCACTGCTGCATACTGCTTAAGCATATTTTTATAAGAAGGTAAATAGATCTCAACAAAATCCTTTTCACGCATAAAGGTCGGCATATGAAGCGGAATAAAAACCGAGCCCTGGGGATCGATATTCCCCGGCAATCCCCAATGAAAGAGCAGTGGCATCACGGCGTCAGCCGCCTTCCTGAAGCTGAGTTCTATGTCGGCGGACATCCATGCTGATGCCGGAAAAGCTGCGCAGCTGATCGGCTATAAAGTCCAGTGGAGCTTCAGTAAAATTAAAGGAGCCAAGCGGACTGCCGGGATAATAGCCATGAGTCTGGATCAGTTCAAAAAATGTCGGCAGAAAGGCCATTTCGTCATTTGTAAGCGCCTGCTTCCCCATCTGAATGGCAGTCGCCATGATCAGGGGATTCTGAGGATCAAGATTTTTATGCTGTCGGGGAATCACCGTCTCAACCAGAAAATCAAAGGGGTTGTCAATCAACTGGGGATACTCATCATCCAGCATCCCAACCACCTCCGGATGTTGGACAAAACCGCCATTGCCCATCACAAAAGACTGGGAACCATAGAGCTGATACATCGACGGTGTCCGGGACAATAAAAAATTAGCCGGTGCCACCAGACAGGAATCCGAATAGATTTTTTTGCACAGGTCGCGGGCCGGATCGGCCAAAAGCGCATAGTTAAACTGAAAATCAAAAAGATTCTGACCACCATATTCAGCCACCAGATGCTGGGGCAGCGTGATCCCAATTGGCATCCGCTCGGGAATGGTATTGGCATAGAAATCACGGTACAGTTGACTGCGTTTTTGTTGCAAGGCTAAAACATCACTCATTTTATTCCTCCATGTAAATTAATTTTAGATTACCAGACGTACAAGCATCATACAACGGCCACTTCGGGTTCAGTTTACTAATCGCCACCTTTTTTTAATCAAAAGTAATTTTGTGACGGGTTGCCTGATTAACCGTTAAAGGTTTATATCGTTAGCGACATCATAGCAAAATCTAAACCGCCCTTCTGTCTCGCAAAAGACATAAGGGCGGTTTTTTTTGTAAACTTTTATATTTTTAAGATTATCTAAATGTTTTGTGAGCAGAATTGTCGTAATTTTTCCATATTTATAATAAAAATCTGGTTTCGCCGGGTATCAATGATCTGCTCCTCCCGGAGAATCTTTAAATACTTGGCCACATTGGCCCGATTCAGTCCCACGAATTCGGCAATCGCCTGCTGGGAAAAGGGAATCCGCTGATCATGCTCATTGGTGTTTTTTAAATAGATATAAAAAAAATTGCAGATCTTCTCCATGCCGGTGGAAAATAACTGGTTGGCCAGTTCCTGGCCATTGAGCGAGACAAGTTTGATATAGGCCCGATACATCGCCATATTCAGATCCGGATTGGAATTAACATACCGCTCAAAGCCGATCCGATTAAAGACAAACACTTCCAGATCGGTGACTGCCGTAAAGGCAAAAGACCGCATCATCTCAATCTCGCCCGGAAAATACAGCGGCGCCAGATAACCCTTACCATAAAACGATGACGTCTTGACGTTCCCGGATTCATGAATAAAGGAGCCCGACATGGTTCCGGAGGTAATGTAGTACATCTCATCGAGGGGCTCGCCGAAGCCGTTAACCGGCTCGTTTTTAAGGTAGCGTCGAACCGTTTTTTTAATCCCGGCGAAATAATCTTCAAACGCCGAAAAATCATCGGCAAAATAATATTGCAGCTCCATTGCGCCTGCCTTTCATCTACAAATCATTGGTGTCAGCTTTAACTGCAGTTTTATTTAAATACATTTTTTCATCGGCTTTTTCCAGCATCTGAGGGAGGGAGTCGCCACCATATTCATAGCCAACTGCATATTTGATTTTTAGTTGCTCTGACTTTTTATTATACCGGATCACAGCCAGTTCAATCTCCTTTAACAACTGCCCGATTTGTTCCTCAGTGTGCTTTTTAACAATCATAATAAATTCATCCCCACCATAACGCCCAACAAAGACGTTTTCATTGGTTAAATGATTCAAGATATCCGCAAAAGCCTTGATCAGCACATCTCCGGCGCTATGACCGTAGCGGTCATTAATATATTTCAGGTTGTTGAGATCAAACATTACCATACAATAAGGAGCATCTTTACGATCCATGGGAGTCCAGATCTGCTCTTCACAGCTGAGCCGCCCGGGCAGCCCGGTTGGTTTATCAAAATAAGCAGCGGTCGCCAGCTCTTTATTTTTTCTGAGCAACTGAATTTCTGTCATCGCCTGCTGCAAAGTAATCACAATTATCAGCCCCAATAGTATCACCATCACCAATTCCAGGGTGGCGAGCATTTTTGTTTTCTGTTCCAGATAGAATTCTGCCGTTCCGACGACATCGTTGGCCATATTAAAATAGGTCTCACTCATCTGGATGACTTTCCCGTGGTTGCCGGGATCGTTGCGGTAAATCAGAATTTCGGCCTGCAAATCATCCCAATAATCATTAAGAAGTGTGAGCTTTTCAAGATAGGGCGTATCATCCAGTTTGTCGAGATTGTAGTGTCCTTTCCCGGTCTGGAGCTCAGTGAGTATTGCGTCCAGATACAGCATCAGATCTTCCTTGGGGATACCGTTGGTTTCCAGCTTGACCAGGCGCTGGGTGCCCCCCCGAATAATCCCGGTATAGTTGATCACCCGACCGGTTCCCTGAATAATATCCACCAGCTGGAAAATGTTAAACAACACTATCCCTAAAATAACAACGCAGACCAATTGAACAATTTTATAAATTAGTGTACGATTACTATCCATCGTCTTTTTTTTCCTCAGTTTTCTATCATTCATCGTATCTGTTTCTTGTTTATCTGTCAACGCAAATATTGGATCCAGAAAATAATGAAGCTGAACTTTTGCCCTCGTTTTTTTGTAATTTGCTGTTATTTCATATTCTTACCCCGAGTCATTTTAATTAGCCATCTTTTATAAAATTTCTGCCAATTGTTTTGCTTCTGCCAGCCTTTTAATCCGGCTATCTCAGATTTCATCGTTTAATAAGATCCTTTCAACCGCAGCAAAGCCGATCCGCTCAATCGTCTGGGCCAACCGCTCCCGTGGCAAACCATTGTCTAAGTAAAAATTGACTATTTTATTCATAGTTTGTTTGCTGCCTTCGTTGATTGCAGACTTAAAAAACCATTGTCATACAAAATAAGTGTCTGGCCGCCATATCAATCCGATTGATTGCCGAAGAAGTCCAGGCTGGTGAGCTTTATGCCTTCAGACATCAGGACTCGATCTGGAATCGCACCTTCGATCTGGTTTATCATAAAGACAAGCATCTAAGCCCGGCCATGTCCGATTTTATGGAGGTTGCCCGAAACTATGACAACACCGGCAGTGTGACAACTATTCCATCGGGCCAGCTGAGTTAGCTGCCAAAAAACCAGCCGCTTCTTTTCAAACGACTGGTTTTAGGGTTTTATTCGCTTAAAACCCCAGCAGATCAAGAACCTTGTCATCGACGTGGCGGTTCTGCCCGACAAAGGGGTAATTGTGAATGTGCAGGGCCGGATTAAAGTTTAGCTCAATAATACTGTAGTTGGAGGCATCCGGTTTGGCCTTGATATCTGAAATAATGATATCGGCGCCGCAGATGTTGGCCCCCACCGCTTTGGCAGCTGCCACCGCTATGGCCTTATAGTCCTCACGAATCGCATCGGTAAAATCGATGCTGTCGCCGCCAGTGCTGATATTGGAGTTTTCCCGCAGATAAACGGTTTCGCCCGCTTTGGGAATGGTCGCAACCGTTTTATGCTGTTCGCCAAGAAAAGCAATTTCGGTATCATCCAGCGTAAGCTTCTCCAGCGGCGTCACATAGCCCTTGCCCCGCAGCGGATTGCGGTTTTTTTCGGCCACCAGCTCGGCAATGGTAGAAACCCCATCCCCCACCACATTGGCCGGTACCCGGTGAAGAATCCCCGCCACTTGCTCGCCAATCACCAGAAAACGGTATTCTTTGCCGGGGACAAATGTTTCAATCAGCACTGTTGTATCATACTCAAAGGCCTGAACCACCGCCTGTTGAAAACAACCTGCACACTGGAGATTTTTAAAAATCGCGATTCCCAGACCAAAATTGGTGGACTTGGGCTTCACCACAACATCCTGGCCCCGAAAGTTCTCAAAATGAGCCATCGCTTCATCGGCAGATTTAACCCTAATTCCCGCCGGAACGTTAATCCCTTGTTCCCGGAGTACCAGTTTGGTGACTTCTTTATTCTCCATAATCAGCGGCGCAATATAGGTATCCTTTGAAGTCCGTGTCGCCTGCTTGACGTATTCGGTTTTTTCGCCTTTTGTAAGCCGGATAAAATTATCCTCAGCATCCAGAATCTCAACAGTAATGCCCCGCTTCTTTGCTGCAGCGATCAGCATTGCCGTTGATAATTCCAGGCCGTCATTTTGATTATTAAACATCGTGATCGTCTCCTTAGCCAATTATTGTTGAAATATTTTCTATCAGTATAACCTGATCCCGCCCTCAGGAACAGTGTTTTTTTTAGAATTTATTTTCACAACTTTCTTACCGTTTCATCACCCAACCACTCAACTTGCGACGTAAGCCCCACCCTCAAATACCTTGAAAAATATAAGCCAATCACATTCTACTTGACAATATTTCCTGTGCGTGCTATTATCGCCATAGTTAGTCAGCTCTAACTATGGCGACCTCTCCAAACTTCTTCTCTTGCGATAAATCCTGGAATTTCTGCTTCCAGGATTTATCAGTAAACTCAAAAACACGACCATTTAAAAATCATGTGAAGACCAGCGGCAATTTTTTTTGCGGCCAATTTTTTTAACGCCATTGTTAGTCATTCCTAATATTTTATTCCGATGAGCCTGTTATTTTAAAAAAAGTTCCCTTGTTTTACCTCAATCACTTTATTTTGAAAGGAATTAACCATGATCCGATCACGATTTTCAACCTACTACCAAAACCATCCGGAAACCTATGACATCACCGCTCTGATCAGTTCACTCGACAGTCATGCAAATGTGTCCCGTTCCCAGTTGGCAGCCACTTCTCAATTATCAAATCAAAAACTGGAAACCGAAACGCTCTGCTCTGACTGTGAATTTTTCCAAAAGTGTGTCGAAGCCAAGGTCGAAAAAGCCTTACTCTGTCTTCAACGTTCGACTTTATGCCTTCAAAATCTGATCAGACTTTCAGAATCTGACCGGTAAGTTGTAACCCATATCGCATGACATCTTGCTGTCCAACTAAGACTGATTTTTTTATTTGTTGCTGAAGACACCCCAGAATTTATGACTTCCGATTCAATCCAAAAAAATCAAAGCTCATTTAAAAACAACGTCAACCGCTCACAAGTATCGTCCAACTCCCGGATTTTATCCCCCAGCTGTTTTGAGGCATCTTCTTTATCGACAATGACCCGATTGACCAACGCTGTAAGATCCTTTTTCAGTGCATTTGACTCCTGTTCCAGTGCGGCCGTAAAATCCCGGACGCTCTCGCGGATCTTATACTGATAATTATAAATCATGTTGTTGACATTATGCTCAGTATCGGTGGCCATCTTCTGCTGATAACGGGCGTAGATTTTTTTATTGGCGTAACCCCGGGGCAACAGGTAAACCAGATCATTGATATCCACCAAAAAAGCCGCCGGTTTCTGATTGACCTTGACATAGAAATCATCCCGCGAGGACAAGGTATGCACAGTGGTATCAACCTGATAGTTTATGCCGAAGAGTTCCGCCACCACCTGACCCAGAAACGCTTTGAGATCATCAATCTGTTGATTGAGAATTGCCGCCAGATGCTCATAACCCCGGGACAGGCTGTTAAGCCCGGTCTCGCTGAGGTCGCTAAGATGCTGGGTCAGGCAGGTATCGAGCAGCGCCATCAGCACGCTCTCAAGATCTCTTGTTTTATTCTGCTGATGCTGCTGATAGGCTGCCGCCAATTCCTCAGCCAGCTTCTTCCCAATCTCCCTGGCGCCATCCTGCAGCACTGCCCGAATCTGCTCCAGCAGCTCGTCAATGTTGCGTAGCAGATAAAAGCTGGCATCTTTGGTAAACTGATCCAGACTTCTCAGTTTTTCTTCCAGTTCGCAGCGTTTTTCTTCCAGATTGTCCAGTGGCATACTATAAGCCTGGCGGTATAGCATAAGATGGGACAGCGCCGCTGCCAGCGACTCCCGAAACTTAATCTGGACCGAATCAAGAATAATCCGGTCGGCCGAAACCGCCATGTCCCCGGTGATTTTATCAAAAAGCGCAGCCATTCCAGCTTTGGTTCGGGCACTAATGGCAAATAGTTCAATCGCTTCCACCTCCATGATCTGACAGAGAATATCATGACAATAACCCAGATAGGCGCTCAAATCGGCCGGGCTGATGGTGTCGATCTTATTGATTGTAAAATAAAACTTGGCGGCGTAGTTGCGGGCTTGACTAAGGAATTCCCGCTCGATTTCGTTAATCGGACTGTCCACCGACAGCATAAAGACAATTGCATCGCTGTCTTTCATCAAGGCATAGGCTTCATCCGTATTGTTCTGATGAATCGACCCAACCCCCGGGGTATCCACCAGAATCAGCCCATCCTTTAAAAAGGGATTAGGCAAAAACAGGTTGACAAATGACACCCCTTTCTGGTTATTGGGATTCTGCTGCTCAGCAATATACCCGACCAACTGTGTAAGCGGTATCGGTTGATGCGCCCCACTTTTAAAATAAACCTCGGCCAAGGCATCGCCGTACTGAATTTTAGTGGCCACCGAGGTGACCGGAATAATCCCCACCGGCAGCACCTCAGCATCGAGGACGCCGTTAATAAAGGTGGTCTTTCCCCGCTTAAACTGACCGATGACCGATATGACCAGCTCCCGGTTTTTAATTTTTTCTTTTAAATTCCCAATTTTTATGGTGTCTTCTTCGCAAACCCCGGTGGCCCGGAGTAAAGCAGCCACCTCATCGATGGCGGTGATAGTCTCATCTTTACTCATATTCACACTACCTCTCCTGGTTGGATCTCTGATAAAAACATGGGCCGCAAAAAATGCTGCGGCAATCAAAAAAAGCCAACGATTCTGTATTTTAACAGAAGTCATCAGCTTAACGCATTTTGGCGGTTGCCAGGGCGAACTTCATCACCTGTTTTATAGTTTAATCGATCAAAATGAAAATCTCAATTATTTATTGAAAAAAACCTTCAAATCTGACCACACTTATTTCGGTTTTATTTTTGATTTCGATTTCAGCACCACCTTTTATTGACACGATTATTTCCTCATGATAACATTATTTCATAGAAGGTGATGGAGTTCACCAAAATTGCTTATCAGCTGATGACTCCTGCAGGATTTGTAATGCTGCAGGTTTTTTATTGTCTAAAATAACCCACCTCACAAAATTTTAATCCCTTCGTGTCGAAATGTTTTGTCACTTAAGTCAGGAGGACTGTCATGAAAAAATACTACTTTATCGCCGCAGGCGGTGCCCTGGGTGCGCTGCTGCGGTTTGAGCTGAAAAGCTCCCCCAACCTGTTCCAATTCTCTGATCCACTGATTAATCTGGCCTTAACCATTCTGGTCATCAACCTGTTTGGCTGTCTGATTCTGGGATCGCTCAATGCCGTTTTTTCTAAAACCGAACGGATCAGCACCGATTTAAAGCTTGGCCTAACCGCCGGACTGGTGGGCGCTTTTACCACCTACTCCACCTTCTGCAAAGAAAGCCTTAATATTCTGGATGCCGGTTATCTGCGGTTTTTCTGTACCTATGTAGCGGCCTCCATTATCCTCGGAGTCGGTGCGGTTTACCTTGGCCATCTGCTCGGCCATCATATTTTTCACCCAGTGGGAAAAAATTTGGCAATCCGATTCAGCCTTGATAGCAATTAAGGAAAACACCTGATGGAAACTTTATGCGTTATTATAGGCGGAGCTTTGGGTAGTACCACCCGTTTTTATCTGGGCAAACGCTTTGCCACACGGCATCAACACCTCCCGATCGGCACCTTCGTGATTAATGTTTCCGGCGCCTTTCTACTTGGTGTTGTCACCGGTTTTGATATTTCAACCCTGCTTTATGGTCTCTTTGCCGAAGGCTTTCTGGGGGCCTATACCACTTTTTCGACCTTTATGTTTGAAGACTTTGTGCTACTAAAGAACAACCGCATCCTCAGTGCCATCTTTTATGTGGTGGCCACCCTCGTACTCAGCTTTGGCGCCTTTTATGGCGGTTTCCTGATGGCAAACACCCTGATCGGCTAGATAATTTACGCTTGACAAATGCGATTCCCGGCCTTAAAATAAACGTATCTCTTTGCACTGCATATTAATCGACAGTACAACCTGATCAGGCCATCAACATACGTGTTTTTGGAGCCGAGTACCGCTACAGCGGCAGCAGATTTGATTTTTCGCATCTGTGGGACAGAATTTTGTTCCATGGGTGTTTTTTTTATACCTTTTTGAGAACAGATAAGACCATCTCCTGAGTGCTGAGAGTTTTTATAATCAGGCAAAACAGAAAATGGAGGAACCTTATGACCGAAAACTCAAATAACCCGGTGGGACTGACCACCAAAGAAGCCGCCCTGCGACAACAGCAGTATGGCAAAAACGAATTGGCCCCTCAGAAAAAAGAAAGCTTTTTTCACAAACTACTGCACATTATCAGCGAGCCGATGTTTGTGCTACTGCTGGTGGCAGCTGCCATCTATTTTGTCCTCGGAGAACCCCGAGATGGTGCCATCATGCTGATCTTTGTCATCGGCATCATCAGCATCGATGTGATCCAGGAATGGAAAACCGACAAAACCCTCAATGCCCTGAAAGATTTATCGGCGCCCCATGTCAAAGTCATTCGGGACGGACAGGAAGTCACCATCGCCAGCGTCGATCTAGTGCCCGGCGATCTGATGATGATCCATGAAGGCGTTAAAATCCCGGCTGACGGCTATGTGATTCGCTGCAATGATTGTTGTATTGATGAATCGTCATTAACCGGAGAAGCCGAGGGCGTCTGGAAAATTGCCACCCGCAATACCAATCCCACTTCAGATCACTGGCGCAACGATTATTGCTATGCCGGTACCCTGGTGACCCAGGGGACGGCTCTGGTTCAGGTCGATAAAATTGGCCCCACCACCGAATACGGAAAAATTGGGATCCACGTCGCGCAAGCGCCGGATGAACCGACACCGCTCCAGAAGCAGACTGGCAGCCTGGTGAAACTCTGCGCCGGCATTGCCGCCGTCCTCTGTGCCCTGGTTGGCGTGATTACCTATATCAATATTCCCGACCACGCTCTAGGCGACCGGCTGATTGAAAGCATCCTGTCGGGGATTACCCTGGCGATGGCAATGATTCCCGAAGAATTCCCGGTAATTCTAACCGTCTTTCTGTCGATGGGCGCCTGGCGGCTGGCTAAAAAGCAATCATTGGTGCGTAAACTGCCGTCAGTCGAAACGTTGGGAGCGGTATCGGTGCTCTGCGTTGATAAAACCGGCACCATCACCATGAATCAGATGACTGTCCAGGAGACCTGGGCGCTTGATGGTAATCTCGATACCTTATGTGAAATCATGGGCCTGGGCTGTGAAACCGAAGCCTACGACCCGATGGAAAAAGCGATGCTCAACCACTGTGAAGCCGCTGGCATTTCCCGGGATCACCTTTTTGGCGGACGTTTGATCAGCGAATATGCCTTTACCAATGAACTCAAAATGATGGGCCACGTCTGGTTCCACGACGATGAGATTATCATTGCCGCCAAGGGCTCACCGGAACGAATTCTGACGATCGCAACGCTCACGGCCAGCGAGCGGACTCGGGTAGATGAAAAAATCCGGGCCATGTCCGAACAAGGACTGCGGGTGATTGCCGTCGGTATGATGAAGCCCAAAACCGAAGCTGATATTCCCGAGACAATTGAAGATTGCCAGCTGACCCTATGTGGTCTGATTGGGTTGGCCGATCCCCCCCGGGAATCGGTCAAAGCCGATATTGCCAGCTGTAATCAGGCCGGTATTCGGGTGGTAATGATTACCGGTGACAACGGCATCACCGCTGCCAGCATCGCCAGAAAAATCGGCATGCCAAACTGTGATCATATCATCACCGGGGACATGCTAAATCAGATGACTGATGCCCAACTTTGCGAAAAAGTTAAAGATGTCAGTATTTTTTCCCGGGTTATTCCCGAACACAAGATGCGGATTGTCAAAGCCTTTAAAGCAAACGGCGAAATTGTCGCCATGACTGGTGACGGTGTCAATGATGCCCCGGCCCTGAAATATGCTGATATCGGGATTGCTATGGGCAAACGGGGCTCCGAGGTCTCCCGGGAGGCCGCCGATCTGATTTTAATGGACGATAATTTCTCGACCATTGTCGATACCGTTGCGGACGGCCGCCGGATTTTTGACAATATCCGCAAAGCGGTGGGCTACGTCTTTACCATTCATATCCCGATTGCCTTTGCCGCCTTGCTGGCCCCACTGATGGGAATTGCCCCGGCCAGCCTGCTGTTATTGCCACTGCACGTGGTCTTGCTGGAGCTGATTATCGATCCCACCTGCTCGATTGTACTGGAACGCCAACCCGCCGAAACCGATATTATGGAGCGACCGCCCCGAAATCCCAAGGAAAAACTACTCAATGCTAAAATCCTGTTAAAAAGCGTCAGCCAGGGTCTGGTTCTGTTTGCCGCCTCCTTCGGCACCTATCTTTATATGCTGAATCAGAATCCGGGTAGCCCAGAGCTGGCCCGAACCATGGGTTTTGCCATTATTATGCTGGCGAATCTCTTCCTGGTCCAAGTCAATAGCTCCGATCATGATTTTGCTTTTCAGTCAATGAAACGGCTGGCAACCGATAAAGTAATGTGGACTGTAAGTATTGGCACGCTGGTGGGGCTCTTTGTGATCCTGTATACACCCTTAAATGCCTTTTTGAAATTTGCTCCGCTCACTCTTTTCCAATTTCTTATCGTCTTTGTCATTGCCGGGATCTCGGTGCTTTGGTATGAGCTGGTTAAGCTGATCAATAAACTTAAAAAGTAATGCCACTACCGCATTACTTCTTTAGTTTTGCTCACCAACCATCCCTGACCTAATAATCGCTTTAAAAAAGAGGCTCCCCACTATCTACTTTTACGTGGATGGTAGGCGTCTCTTTGTTTTGAAATTTTTTATTTCGTGTTTTTTGTATTTTAATTTTATCAACCGCTCACCACATTGCGCTGCTCACCTTTTAAGTAGCAAAGCAAATTGTCAACGGCAATGTCTAATAGCCGCTGCCGGCTTTCCCGGGGAGCCCAGGAAATATGGGGCGTAATAATGATGTTTTTGGCCTGCAGCAGCGGGTTGGTCAGTTTGATGGGCTCAGTGGAGACCACATCCACCGCTGCCCCGCCGACCTTGCCGCTGTTAAGGGCATCCCGAAGATCCGCTTCAGCAATCAGCTGGCCCCGGGAGTTGTTAATAATCAGCACCCCATCCTTCATCTTGCGGATACTTTCGGCATTGATCATCTCCCGGGTGTATGAAAAAAGTGGCACGTGCAGCACAATCACATCAGCTTCCTGATACAATTCATCGAGACTCACATAGTGGCAGGTCTCTGATTCCAACTCCGGGTATTTCATCACATCATAGGCCAGTACCTTCATCCCCAGGGCCTGAGCAATGTGACCAGTGCGCTGACCGATTTTTCCAAAGCCGATGATCCCCATGGTTTTTCCGCTGAGTTCAATCAACGGATAGTTCCAGTAACACCAGTCCTGGTTATTGGCCCAATCCCCGGCCAGCACCGAATGAGCATGATCACCAATCCGGTGACATAATTCCATCAGCAGGGCAATGGCAAACTGGGACACTGCATTGGTGCCATAGCTAGGAATATTGGTAACGGTAATCCCCCGCTCACTGGCCGCTGCCACATCCACGATGTTATAGCCGGTCGCCAGCACCCCAATGTAATTAAGCTTTGGGCAGCGGTTCAGGGTTTCGCAGGTGATCGGGGTTTTATTGGTCAGAACCATCTCGGCATCGCCAATCCGTTTTGCCACCTCGGCTTCGGCGGTACGGTCATAAACCATCACCATTCCCAATTTTTCCAGACTCTCCCAACTGAGATCGCCGGGATTCAGGGCATATCCATCCAAAACAACTATCTTCATTTCTGTCACCTAGTTTCTGCGTAATTTTTGGTATATCTTCATTGCAATCTTATTTCTTTCGTTACTCTGGCAACTCAGCTGGTGGTGGCGCCTTGATCAGAATCAGTTCCAGGGTTTCCGGGTTAAAGTTATTCAGCACCATTTTGGTATTACCGGGAATTTTTAATACCGTCCCCGCCGGATAGGCATAATAATCCTGATCATCGAGCTGCAGCGAGACAATCCCCCGGACCACTGTCATATAGACCACCGCATTGGTAAAGTGTTCGGGGAAACCGTCACTCTGATTAATAATCACATGCATATAATGAAGGTTTTCATCGAGAATCACCTTTTCAACGACCTTGTCATTGCCGCCTGTCAGTTTAAATATCTGCTCAACCATTGTCTTTCTCCTTTTCTTTACGCTGCTTTTATCATTCAAATGATACGATGTATTTTTTATACCCATATTTAACGGGTTTAAAAACGCAAATATCAGATCTTATTATTTTTTACGATTAAGCTTGGTTAAATCACCTGTTAGTTGATTTATTCAACCAAAATCAACTGCAAATCCATTGTGCTTTTTCTTGAAAAATCCTATAATCAGGTTGAGGTGATGAAATGAAAGAACTGAATATTGGCAAAACGATCGTAACCAAACGCCGGGAAAAGGGCCTGACCCAGGAAGATCTGGCTCATTATCTGGGAGTGTCCAAGGCCTCGGTATCCAAATGGGAAACCGGGCTAAGCTACCCGGATATAACCTTACTGCCCCATCTTAGCGCCTATTTTAATATTTCCATCGATGAACTGATGGGTTATTCCCCCCAGCTGACCCCGGCAGCGATCAAGGCCCTTTATCATCGGCTGGCCGATGACTTTGCCAGCAAACCCTTTGCTGAGGTTCTGGCCGAATGCCAGCTCATCATTAAGAAATACTATTCCTGTTTTCCGCTGCTGTTGCAAATGGCCGTGCTGCTGGCCAATCATCATATGCTGGCCGCCGATCCGGAAAGCGCCAGGACGATTCTGGATCAGGCCGTCACGCTCTGTCAGCGGATCAGAGCCGAAGGCGATGACCGGACGCTCACCCGGGATGCGATCTCCATTGAAGGCACCTGCTATCTGATGCTGGGTCAACCGGCTCAGGTGATGGATCTGCTGGGCGAAGATGTCCGGCCCTTCCCCACCGATACCGAAATGCTGGCTCAGGCCTATCAGATGGCCAGCAACCCCGATAAGGCCCGGCAGGTTCTGCAGATCAGCAGCTACCAGCATCTGCTGTTTCTGGTTTCGACGGCTTCCGCCTATCTGATACTAAATGCCAGTGATCTTGACCAGGTCGAAACGATTCTGGCCCGCACCCTGGGGGTCGCCAAGCTTTATGATCTCGATGCCCTGCATCCCAATACCATGGCGCAGGTTTATCACGCCGCCGCTCAGGTCTATGCCATTCATCAGGACGCTGACACCACCCTGGCCTTTCTGGCGGATTATACCGAGGTCTGCGTTTCTGACTTTTTTCCCTACGCCCTTCACGGTGATGACTATTTTGACACCATCCAGCCCTGGTTTGAGACCTTTGATCTGGGCGTCGGCCCGCCCCGCAGCGAAGACGTCATTAAACAAAGCATGCTCGACGGCCTGGTGGCCAATCCCCTGTTTGATTTTCTCAAAGAGGATCGCCGCTTTGTGGATCTGATCAAAAAATTGGAAGCACATTTAATTGATGAAGGAGACAAACAATGAAACGAATTGGAATTTTTTTAGGCATCACTTTCTTACTGACCTGGGCCCTGGAATTTGCCTTAATGGCCAATGGCGGGCTGGGAAACAGCTACGCCATTGCGGTGCTGTCAGCCGTGATGCTGATGCCCGCTCTGGGGGTGGTGGCCACCCGGCTGATTACCCGGGAAGGCTTTCAGGATTTTGGACTTAAGCCCCATTTTAAAGGCAATGTCCGCTATTATCTGGCTGCCTGGTTTGGTCCGGCGCTACTGATTATTTTCGGGGCGATCCTCTATTTTTTGATCTTTCCGGCCCAGTTCGACCCCTCCATGAGCCAGATTACTGCTCAATATGCCGCCCAGGGCATCACGCTGCCCGATGGAAGCATGACAGCCATCTTTATTTCTCAGCTGCTCTTGGGGATTTTTCTCAGCCCGTTGCTTAATATCATCACCACCTCCGGTGAAGAAATCGGCTGGCGGGGTTATCTGCTGCCCAAGCTGATGGAACACTACAGCCCCCGGGTTTCGATCGTTATTTCCGGAGTGATCTGGGGTCTGTGGCATGCCCCGATTATTGCCATGGGGCATAATTACGGCACCGGCTATCCCACTGCGCCCTGGGGCGGGATTGTGGCGATGGTGATCTTCTGTGTGGTAGTGGGCGCCTTTTTCTCATTGCTGGCGATCCGCACCAAGAGCTTTCTGCCCGCTGCCATCGCTCATGGCTCTTTAAATGGTATGGCCGGGATCTCCCTCTTTTTTGCCCTGGGCACCCCCAGTCCCTTTATCGGGCCGCTGCCGGTGGGGATCATCGGCGGGCTCGGGTTCATTGTTGTCGGGATTTTATCGTTTGTCCGGGTGGGCAGTAAAAATACCATTGATTAATTATAAAAAACACCAAAAAACAAACAATCATTCTTGGCTTTTAATATGAAAATGATTTTAGGTTGACATAATGATATAGCTTTGATATAATATGTCCAATAAAGTTGTGAAGTATGTACTTTGAGTAGTTTTCCTGGTGAGCTTGTTTACGTGTTGAGAAACGTGGAAATGTGTAAGCTGGGAGCTTAATAAATGAAACCTGTACAGAAAAACATTTTATGGAACTGGGGCTTGTGTAGGATCGAGAGGTCATACACTATACTATTGGACATTTTTGTCACAAATGGTATATTGTGAGTTATTTTTTATAGCGAAGCTAGGGCACTCTAACTCTGTATTTACAGAGTTGGAGTGCCCTTTTTTTTATAAATTTTTCCTTTAAAATTTTGGATTTCTCGACGAACTCGGTAGCTATTGCTTTTCCTTGATTTTAATCACTCAATCGAGAAAGGATTAAATCAAGTTTATATAAATTTACTAATTTTATTCAGGAGGAAGAAATGAAAAAGTTAATGATGATGATTTTAGGGGTGCTGTTGGTCGGTATTTTAAGTGGCTGTTCCGGAGCATCTGCTGACGAAACCACCTATTCAAAGATTATCGAAAAAGGTGAGATGACCTTTGCTATGACCGGAGCTTATCCCCCGTTTAACTATATCAATGAAAATGGTGAACTGGCCGGATTTGATATTGAAATTGCTGCTGCCATCGCCGAAAAAATGGGGGTTACGGCCAAGCCCATTACCGTCGAATGGGACGGTATCATCGGCGGTCTGACCGGTAATCGTTTTGATATGATCATCGGCAGTATGGCGGTGACAGAGGAACGTCTGAAACAGGTTAGTTTCACCGATCCCTACTACTATGACGGGGCACAGTTTTTTGCCAAAGCCGGTTCGGGATTAAATAGCATCAATGAACTGGAAAATGGTAAGGTTGGCGTCGTTACCGGTACCACCTTTCATGAATACCTGGATGGCATGACAAATATTGCCGAAATTCTTCAATTCCAGAGTGACGTCGATAATTTCAAAAGTGTCGATCAGGGCCGTTCTGATGGGCTGGTGACCAGCAAGGTCGTTGGCGCCCGAGCCCCGATTGATTATGGCGTTGCCATTGAACCCGTCGGTGATCTGCTGTATACCGAAAATATCGCCATCGCGATCCGTCAGGATGATAAGGAGCTGCTGGAAGCCGTCAACAAGGCTTTGGAGGCGATCATTGCTGATGGCACCTACGCCGAAATCAGCAACCGCTGGTTTGGCATCAATATTCTCGAAAAATAACCGTTATGCATTCAGGCAGTCCGGATTTTAACCGAACTGCCTGAACCCCTTTAAACTCGGATCCGGGTGGATCTGAATGAAAAAAATCTAAAACTGTGACATCCGTGTCTTTTTATCGAGACGACACGGATGTCATCATTTTATGGTTATTCTAATTTCTACTCATTCAAAAAAAGGAGGTATCCCATGGATGCTGTCATCAACAATAGTATTGAATTTTTTAAAACCGTGGTGGAGTTTGCGCCGAAGTTTATCCCCGGTGTCATCTTAACCCTGCAACTGGCGTTCTTTTCCATCATTCTGGGGATGATTATCGGTCTGGTGGTGGCCGTATTAAAACTGACCAAATATAAGTGGTTAAAAAAAACCATGGACGTCTATATCACCATCGTCCGGGGAACCCCCCTATTGCTGCAGCTGTATTTTATCTTTTATGGACTCCCCAGCCTGGGTATTATGATTGACGCTTTCCCATCAGCAATCATTGCTCTGGCCCTGCACAACGGCGCCTATATCAGTGAAATCTTCCGGGGTTCCATCGAATCCATCGACTACGGCCAGCGGGAAGCCGCCCGCTCGCTGGGAATGACCAAATGGCAGGCCATGAAACGGGTGGTGCTACCCCAGGCGTTTAAGCGATCAGTCCCGGCTTTGGGAAATCAGTTTATCATTGCCGTCAAGGACTCTTCCCTTGCCAGTGTGATCACGATCACCGAAACAATGCTGTTGGCCCGTCAGTTTAGCGCCGCCACCTTTAATGTCTTCCCGATTTATTTCACCGCCGGAGTGTACTACCTGATTATTACCATGGGACTGACCAAAGTTCTCAGTCAGGTCGAATTAAAGTTAAAAGTGAATGAGAGGTAAACAATGAGCATGATTGAAATTAAAAACTTACACAAATATTTTGGTGAACTGGAAGTACTCCGGGGTATTGATTTAACCGTTTCCGAAAGTGAGGTCGTCTGTCTGATTGGTTCCAGTGGATCGGGAAAAAGCACCCTGCTGCGCTGTATCAATTTCCTGGAAGAAAAAAACGAGGGTGAAATTTTTATTGATGGGCAAATGGTAACGGCCAAAGAGATCAACGAAATCCGCCAGAAGGTGGGCATGGTTTTTCAGCGCTTTAACCTTTTTCCCCATATGACGGTGCTGCAAAATGTGATGGAAGGTCCCATTACGGTTAAAAAAATGGATCGGAAGAAAGCCCGGGAGCTGGCCATGACATTGCTTGAAAAGGTCAACCTGTTGGATAAGGCCAACGAATACCCGGCCATGCTCTCCGGTGGACAGCAGCAGCGGGTGGCCATTGCCCGCTCGCTGGCGATGGAACCCAAGGTGATTCTTTTTGACGAACCGACCTCGGCCCTCGATCCGGAGCTGGTTGGCGAGGTCCTGGGCGTCATGAATGACCTTGCTAAAGAAGGCCGAACGATGATTATTGTGACCCATGAAATGGGCTTTGCCAAAGAGGTGGCGGATCGGGTCATCTTTATTCATGAAGGTCTAATTGCTGAAGAAGGTACCCCGGAAGATATTTTTGATCGCCCGGAAAACGAACGACTGCAGAACTTTCTGGGGCAAATTTTAGTCTAACCGACAATTTTGCCTGAACCAAAGTACCAGTCTCCGCATCAATCTCTTTTGATTTAGCTATGCTGAAGTGCTATACTGTTGATACGACAAATTTTAATCCACAGTCAGTACAGGAGGAAATCAATGAAGTTATTTGTATATGTCTTAAGCCAGCCGGATAAACTGGATCCACTGCTGGCAGCCTTGGCGTCCAAACAAATATGCGGAGCCACAGTGCTGGAAAGCCGGGGCATGGCCCGACACCTCAGTCATCTCCACGATGCCGATGAAATCCCGATTCTCGGTTCGTTAAGATCCTTTCTCAATCCGGATGTGGCCCAAGGCAATGTTATTTTTGTGATTCTCGAGGACGAAAAAATAGGCCAGGTTATCGACGTGATTGAAGCCACGGTCGCCAATCTGGATGAACCGGATTCAGGGATTGTCTTTACCATCCCCGTCGACTTCGCGAAAGGTCTGTGTTCAATTGGAAACTAAAATCATCATCGAAATTGCAATCATGCTGTTAGCCGGAATTCTGCTGGGACGATTGGCCAAACAATTCAAAATGCCCAATGTCACCGGATACCTGTTTGCCGGACTTATTTTGGGCCCTTCGTTTCTCAATCTCATCTCGATGGATATGGTCAGCGGTTTTGTGGTGATCTCGGATATTGCCCTGGGTTTTGTCGCCTTTTCAATTGGCAGCCAGTTTGACCTCAACTATTTTAAAAAGGTCGGGATTGCTCCGGTTGTGATTGCCACGGCGGAAGCCCTGATGGCGGTAATTCTGGTCACCCTGGTACTGATGCTTTTCGGTTTTGATCCCAAGCTTGCGATCATGCTGGGGGCCATTGCCGCCGCCACCGCCCCGGCCCAGACCATTATGGTGATCAAGCAATATGATGCCAAAGGCCCGCTGACTTCGATGCTGATGAGCGTCGTCGCGATTGATGATGCGATTGCTCTGATCACCTTTGGTTTTGCCGCAACCATTGTCAATGCCATGAATTCAGCGGTCGAAACCAATCTGCTCCTCTCGATTCTGGCCCCCTTTTATGAGATCCTGATTTCATTTATCCTGGGTGCCGTCGCCGGAATCGTTATGAAGCTGTTTTTTCGGTTTTTCAAGAAACCCTCCAATCAGATTTGTATTGTCATCGCGATGATTCTGCTGACCTACTGGGTCGCTGATTTGCTTCACGGTTCCCCATTGCTGGCTTGTATGGCCCTGGGCGGTGTCCTGGTCAACATTTACCGCGATCATATTGATGCCCTGATGAAAACCATCGATGCCTTTACCCCACCAATTTTTATGGTCTTTTTTGTCATCTCCGGGGCTGGCTTTCAGATTTCCGCCTTACCCGCAATTGGACTGATCGGGATCATCTATGTGGTCGTCCGGGTTATCGGCAAAATGGCCGGGGCCTGGTTTGGCGGAAAAATCACCCATCAGGACGAAAATATCTGCAAATATATGGGACCAACCCTGATGCCCCAGGCTGGCGTCGCTTTAGGACTGGTGGTCGTAGCCGCCAAGGTTGTGCCGCTTTATGCCGAACAGATTCAGGTCGTTATTTTATGTTCCACCTTTATCTATTCGGTGGTCGGCCCGATTGCCGCCAAATATGCCCTGATCAAAGCCGGTGAAATCACACTGCCCGAAACCAGACCGGTTTCCCCTAAAAAAATTCATTCCTAAACCAGTAGTGGCGATGCTTCCTTTAAATAACCGGAAGCATCGCCATTATTAATTTATTTCCCACGCCATGGTGCCACTAAGCGCTGACGCCCTTTTTAAAACTTCAGCCGCGACAAACAGCCCAGGTCAAAGGCGCCCACGACTTGGCCGGCGCCATCCCGGACGCCAATCTGATTGACGCCGTTTTCCAGACAGATCCGGATCCCGACAATCAGCGGATCAGCGGCGCTGACCCACAGGGTTATCTCCTTTTCGGAGACATTGCCGTTAAAGGGACAAACCACCTGAGCGATTTTGACAATATTCAAATAGGATAGAAAGCCCTTGTTACCGATAAAATCATCGGCAAAATGGCTCTTGCTGTGAAAGACAATGGCATCCCGGGAACCCATTTCCATGATTTCGCCCTGATTCATTACTACAATTTTAGTCCCCAGCTTGATGGCTTCCTCAATGTCGTGGGTGACAAAGACGATGGTTTTATTCAGGGTTTGATAAATCCGGATGATTTCATCCTGGAGCCCCCCCCGATTAATCTGATCCACAGCACCCAGTGGCTCGTCCATCAAAATAATCTCCGGATCGGCCGCCAGAGCCCGGGCAATGCCGACCCGCTGTTTCTGGTCGCCGCTTAATTCCTTGGGGTATTTGGGCAGATAATCTTCTTCCAGGCCGACCAGCTTAATCAGCTCCCGGGCCCGTTCCCTTTTTACCGTTTCGCTGACCTTTTGAATATCCAGGGCATAGGCAATATTTTTTTCAATGGTCAGATGGGGAAACAGCCCCACCTGCTGAATGACATAACCGATGTTCCGCTTCAGGGTTATCGGATCCCACGCTTTGAGCTCTTTTCCCTTAATCCGGATTTCCCCGCTGTCGGGCTTGATCAGGCCGTTCATCATCTTTAACAGGGTCGTTTTGCCGCAGCCGGAAGGGCCGATCAGCACCACAAACTCGCCTTGTGAAACGGTCAGGCTCAAATGCCGGATAATTGGTTTCCCGGCTTGATACTGCTGGCTGACATCACGAAACTCGATCATCGGTTTATAACAAGCCCTTGGCTTTCAGGAATTCAGCGGCAACGTCGCCGGCATCGCGGTTCTCTTTTTCCACATAATAATTCATCTGCTGCATTTCCTCGTCACTGATCTGTCCTGCCAGCTTATTAAGAATCCCTTCCAGTTCCGGGTACTTGTCCAGGGTTTCCTGGCGGATCACGGTGGCGGCTTCGTAGGCCGGGAAGAAGCCCTTATCATCTTTTAGCACCTTTAAGTCATATTCGGCCAGCAGTCCGTCGGTGGAAAAGTTATTGATCACATCCACCTGACCCTCGCCGATGGCCTTGTATTTCAGACCGATATCCAGTTCTTTGGTTTCCTTGAAATTAAAACCATAGGCCGTAACCAGTCCGGGATAACCGTCTTCGCGTTCGTAAAAATCATACTCCGCTCCCAGGCTCAGGTTATTGCTCTGGGCCGCCAGATCCGAGAAGGTATTAATCCCCATGCTATCAGCTTTGCTTTTATCCATGGCCAGGGCGTAGGTGTCATTAAAACCGTAGCGATCCAGCCAGGCAAAATTATATTTTTCCTGATACTGGCTCTTAACCCCTTCATACAGGGTTTCCGGATCGGTCACCAGCTCATTTTTTAACACAAACAGCCAGCCGGTGCCGGTATATTCCGGGTACATATCGATTTCGCCAGCTTCCATGGCCGGTTGAATATTGGAGGTTCCGCCGCCAATGCCCATTTTATATTCCACCTTAATATCAGAATTGGCTTCGATCAGCTGGCCCATCATTTCAGCAATGATATAGCTTTCCGCCATCGGTTTTGACGCAATAACTACTTTCTTTTCCTGATTTTGACAACCGGCTGCTAACAATACCAGCATGACGAGTAATACTAAACCCATCCACTTTTTCATTTTGTCCTCCTTAATAATCTTTTTTCAATTATTCCCAATATGCCATCAGCTACAAAGGCCAAAAGAGCTACCAGCAGACTGCCAGCCACCGTCATTTCATCAAAATTCGTGGTAATCCCCCGCCAGATCGCCACCCCCAGGCCCCCGGCACCGATAAAGGAAGCAATCCCGGCCAGAGCGATGGTCATCACCACCATGTTGCGGATCCCAGCGATAATCACCGGTAAGGCCAGGGGAAATTGAATCTTTGACAGCAACTGCCAGGGGTGCTGCCCATTCCCACCTGCCGCCTCAAGAATCTGATCATCTACTTCAGTGAGCCCCACATAGGTATTGCGGATTACTGGCAGCAGCCCGTAAATCACCAGGGCGATGATCGCTGTGGTATTGCCGATGCCGGTGATTGAGACAAAAAAACCGAACATGGCAATAGAGGGAATGGTATAAAGCACGTTAGTCAGGCCAATCACCACGCTAGCCGCTTTTTGTGATTTGGCAATCAGAACCCCGGTGGTCACCCCCACTACCGTAATAATCACAATCGCAATCAGACTCAGCACCAGATGCTGGAGCAGCAGTTCAATAAAAAAGTCGCTGCGGGTCTTAAGCAATTCGCCTAAATTTTTAATGAATTCCATGTAGTGTCCGTCTCCTTCTGATTATTTTCTTTCCTTAGGTACGCATCTAAGCAATTAGATTATAACAAAAATTATGTTGATACGTTATCATTGATACCCCCAAAAATAAGATTCAAGCAACACTCCAGATTGCGGAAACAAGACTTCACTCTGGTCCCCTAAAACACCAACGACCTCCACATCAGTGGAGGTCGCTTTATAGCTTAATGTACTCGGCTCAGCTGCTTCTCAAAGTCAGCTGCAGTCATCGGTTCGCCCCAGTAATAGCCCTGAGCCTCATGACAGCCTTTTTCTTTTAGAAAAGCCAGCTGTGCCTGGCTTTCCACACCTTCGGCTACCACCTGAAGCCCCAACTTCTGGGCCAGATGGATCATCACTGAAATAATCGATTCATCCTTGGGATTGATTCCAATGCCCCAGATGAAGGAACCATCGATTTTGATGCGATCCACCGGTAGGTCGTTTAAGCGGCTCAAGGACGAAAACTCGGTACCAAAATCATCAATGCTAATGCCCAACCCCAGTGCCTTAAGCTGGTGGAGGGTCAGAATCACCCCACAAGATTCGGCCATGGCGATGGTCTCGGTGATTTCCAGCTCCAGATATTGGCCAGCCAGGCCGGTTTCGGTCAGGCATTTCTCAACAATAGCAGTCAGATCATTGTCAAATTGCGCCGCCGACAGATTGACCGCTACCGGCAATGGCCTAAATCCCTGCGCCTGCCAGGCTTTGTTTTGGGCGCAGGCAGTCTTAAATACCCATTGGCCAATTTCACTCATCAACCCTTTTTGCTCGGCAATCGGAATAAATACCCCCGGAAGAATCATTCCCAGTTCCGGATGTTGCCACCGTAGCAGAGCCTCATAGCCAACCATCGTTTGGCTGCTTACATCAAATTTGGGCTGATAGTAAAGCGCTAGTTGCTGCCGCTCCAGAGCCCGATGGAGACTGTTGGTCAAGATCATTTTTTCCCGGATACAATTTTTCATCTCCTCAGAACAAAACACTACTTGTCCCTTGCCATTTTTTTTGGCATCATACATAGCCAAATCGGCATGTTTGATCAGTGCCGAAACCGTCTCCCCATCTTCTGGAAAGACAGCGATTCCGCCACTTGCCGAAATATAAAACTCCTGCTCCCCCAGACACACGGGCTCTTTAAAAACTGCCATCAGTTGCCTTGCCACATCAAGCAGCTCATTCTTATGATTCAGCTGTGAAACCATGATCAAAAATTCATCTCCGCCAAACCGGGCCAGAGAATCGCCTTTACGCATATTGTCTGACAACCGTTGGCCGATATGGTTAAGTAGGTGATCGCCCCAGTCATGCCCCATGG
The DNA here is from genome assembly GCF_023700225.1 of Acetobacterium wieringae. Classification (NCBI taxonomy): domain Bacteria; kingdom Bacillati; phylum Bacillota; class Clostridia; order Eubacteriales; family Eubacteriaceae; genus Acetobacterium; species Acetobacterium wieringae. The sequence continues at coordinate 1,313,537 of NZ_CP097897.1, read as the reverse complement.
TATCATTGACTTCCTTGAATCCGTCAAGATCCACAAAAATAACACCCAGCTGACTACCGTTTGACTTCATAGCAGCCATTGATTTTTCCAGTTGTTCATGAAAAAACACCCGATTGGGTAAACCCGTCAGCGTATCATAATAAGCCCGGCAGTGAATTTCGTTTTCATTCTCAACCTTACCGATGGCATCAGCCAGCGTATTCGCCAAGACGCGCAACAATTCCGGATCCGTCAGCGCTGGCACTTTGGCTTTTCCGATTTTGTCAAAGCCCAGAAAGCCAATGATTGTTTCCCGGCTCTGAATCGGAATCAGTAGCATTGCGGTGATTCCCTGCTGCACCATCATCGCTTTTTCCGGTTGGGCTTCAGCCGGTAGTTCATCGCAGGATCGCAGATAAACCAATTGATTATTAAAAATTGTTTTGGTAAACCAGGGGAACTTAGTCTGCCGGATATCTTCGTTAAGATTCACCGACGGAAAGTAGGGCTCGGCCAGCCACTCATTGGTGCAGCGCAGTTCACCCGAATCCTGAAAAAAACGTCCCACAAAAACCCGGTCGGCATTCATAATTTCACCACTGGTTTTTAATAAATACTGGACCTTCTCGTCAAAGTTGCTGGCAGACACCGACACAAATTGAGTCGTGACCTGGGAGATCATCTTTTGAAAACTGATCTGGCGGTTATTCTCGGTCAGTCTGGCAATATAAATGCGATTGGTATAACCCGCCAAGAGAATTGCCACCAGGCAGATAAAAAGTCTGGCCAGGTATTCCCGGGTGCCCACATTGACCCATTGATCCGGTTTCCATAAGACGATCACCAGACCACTAATAACGGTCACGGTCGCCAACAGTATAAACATTCTCTTTTGTTTAAAAACGATGGTTACTGATAAAAAAATCAGAGGCACTGCCCACACTACATTGGTCAGATAGGTACCGGGGCGAAAAAGTGACAGCGGAATGGCCACCGCCATCAACGCCGTGATCATCCGATCCTGATTGGCAATTGACAGTCCCGAAAAAGGCAGGCTGTAAATCCCCAGACCCAAAAGCAGATTGATGGTGCTGATCACCATCAAGCGCCATAATTGGACTGGGTAGAAACAAGCATTTCCAAAACTGATCACGCTGATCACCACAAAAATCATCGCTATTGATCGAAACAGGCCCCGATGGGTGTCATCGCTGAGAATTTCACTGAACTCTATTTTTTTGTCTGAATTTTCGGGAACCATCAGTTTATACTTCTTGATATCAAAGGTAAAGGCCGTCACCGGAATCAGTATAATAATCGGTGCCACCGAGGGAATCGGGTAAGCCAGCAGGTTGTTTGCCATCATTTCGGTGAGCGTACCCAAAGCAATCGCAATGGCAAAGGCCAGTAATAGCCAGAAGGCCTGTTGTTGTTTTCGGCGGTCTGGAGTGCTCCGGTACCACTGAAACAAAAGTCCCAGCGTCAGCAACGAAAAACTCAGGTAATAAAGATTGTAAAAGATATCCCAGAAATTGTTGACAGGAATATTTCCCCATCCCATTGGGGTTTGAACCAGATTGTACTGGGCATCAGCCAGCTGGGGAAACAGGGCAAAAACTGCAATCGTGATCACTGCTGGCAGATAAATGGCAATTCGAATCTTAAGATTACCCAACCACTGCTGGTGTTCGGTTAAAATCAACATAAAATGGAGCATCACACTAAAGGCAACACCCCAGCCCAGGGCCGCAATCCGCCGCCAGATCAGCACACTCTGGACATCACTTAGGGTATTTGAAATGGCAAAGCCAAAGGCCCATACCGCATAGCTCATGCATAACCAGAAAAAAACCTGATTGAGCTGTTCTTTTTTGTTGAGAAACAAACAGAAAAATCCCAGGCAGCTATATAGAATAAATATCAAATAGAATAAAATAGAAATTTGGGTTTGCTGCATTTTATCCCCTTACGCTCTTTTTTATGTACTTGCAACCGGGCCTGGCTAGCCGTTTACGCAAATTTTTCTTGCGCCAGCCGCACTTCCTGACAAACGAGCCTACTCGCCCCATCGCTTACCGTTAGTTTATCCCGGCAAACTGCCTGGCATAAATTTCTGCTTCAATTGCTGCCGCCGATACCGGCTTGGAGAAATAAAATCCCTGGATTTCATCACATCCATGCGCCTGAAGAAAAGCCAGCTGTTCGGCTGTTTCCACCCCTTCGGCAGTGACGGCCAAGCCCAATTCCCGGGCCAGATCGATCATGACCGTGACCAACACTTCATCCCGGGGCTTCACCCCGATTCCCCAGACAAATTGACGATCAATCTTAATCCGATCAACCGGCAGATTCTTGAGTCGGTTCATCGATGAAAAAGCCGTGCCAAAATCATCAATACTGAGATCCAAGCCCAGCTTTTTTAAGGCTTGCAGTTGCCGGATAACGTACTGGGAGCTTCTCATGGCAACCCCTTCAGTGATTTCCAGTTCCAGATATTGGGGTTTAAGCCCAGTTTCAGCCAGACAATTCTTAATAATCCGCTCCAGATTGGAACTGCGAAACTGCTCCACCGATAAATTCACCCCCATCCGCACTGGCTTGTGGCCCTGATCCTGCCACAACTTGTTCTGAGCACAGGCGGTTTTTAAAACCCATTCACCGATACCGCTAATGAGTCCACTTTGCTCCGCCAGCGGAATAAACACCTCCGGGGAAATCAGTCCCCGCTCAGGATGCTGCCACCGCAACAGCGCTTCAAATCCGTTTATTTCCAGGGTACTGGCACAAATCTGCGGTTGATAATGCAACAACAGCTCTCCTTTTGCCAGCGCCTGATGAAGACTGGTCGTCAGTGTCATCTTTTCCAAAACTGCTGCTTTCATCGTCCCGGAACAGTAGGCAATCCGACCCTTGCCGCTTTTTTTAGCGGCGTACATGGCCAGATCGGCATTTTTTATCAGGGTATGAACCGTTTCACCATCCTGAGGATAAACAGCGATCCCGCCACTACCGGAGAGGTACAGTTCCTGTTCAGCTACCAGCATCGGCCGATGAAAAATCGACATCACCTGCTCAGCCATTCTTTCCAGTTCACTGGGCTTTGAAATCTGCGGAACCATAATCAAAAATTCATCGCCACCAAACCGCCCCACCAGATCAACGTGTCCAAGACAGTCCGTCAGGCGTTTGCCAATCCGGGATAGTAACTGGTCTCCCCAGTCATGGCCCAGGGTATCGTTGATTTCCTTAAAACCATCCAGATCAAAAAATATTACGCCCAAGCTCTTTTGGGTTTTTCGGGCCAGATCGATAGCCTGTTCCAGCCGCCTAAAAAACAACGACCGATTCGGGATACCGGTGAGCGGATCGTAGTAAGCCAAATAATTCATATCATTCTCAGCATCAACTTTGGCAATGGCGTCAGCGAGAATATTAGCCAACAGCTGCAACCAATCCCGATTAATCCCCCTCAGACCCTTGCGGCCATCCAGTACATCAAAACCCAGTAACCCGATAATACGGTGATTACTCTGAATCGGTACCAGAATCCGGGATCGGACTTTTTGCTGTTTAAGCGCCAACTGCTCTGCCTCCGCTTCAGCTGGTAGCCGATCAACACTGGGAATATAGACGATGTCATTCTTTAAGATTTGACTGACACTCCAGGATAACTGTTCTTCCCCTTGGGCGTGTTCAACCGAACCCTTCAGAGATTTGATGCCATCGCCTAACCATTCATGGGAATATACAACGATATTGTCAGGCGGAGAGAAGCGTCCCAGATAAACCCGATCCGTTCCGGTAAAAAGACCGCTCTGCTCAAGCAGTTGATTGACTTTCTCTTCAAAATTATCACGGTTTGTGGTTACAAAATCGGCCGACAGCTTTGCAATCATTTTTTGAAAGGCATCCTGTCGGCTGTTTTCCTTTAGTCGTAACACATAAATCTGAGTAATAATAGCGGTCAGTCCGACGCCAATCATGTAGAACAAGAGCCGGTAACAATAGAGCCGCTGATCCACAAGGATCCCATAATCCGGTAGCAGTAGCCAGAATATCAGTTCCAGTAGCAGTGTTAAGAATCCCAGACCCAAAAATATATTCCGGTTATTGAAAATCACCGTGAGCATCATAAAAAAGATTGGAACCGGCCAGATAATATTGCTGAATTCTGCATTAAAATGCAGCAGCATCACCACAGGCATCATAAACCCCACCATCAAACCTAAGGCATTCTCCTGCGCCGTGATGGATGTAAGAAAATAGGGAATGGCCATCACAACCGCCCCCATCATCACCAGTAAAAAATTTAAAAACATACCGGTAATCCGGGTATCACCATTGGCGATCCGGCCATAAAAATTCAGGACACTGCCGACAATCAATACAAAGCTGATGTACTTGTAGAGCCTGGAGCGGCTAAACGCTGTCAGAATCATGCCTTCCTGCTGGGCATCATTGTGACTGTCTGGGGCTGATATCATTCCATATTTATGGATCAGATAAAAGATTGCCGCCACTGGAAAAATCACCTCCACCGGAGCCAGCGACGGAATCCAGCGGTCTGGCTGGCTGGCCAACACAAAATCGGTGATAGTTCCTAAAAAAAAGGCCCCACCAAAAGAAACCATCAGAAGCATGGCTTTGGTTCGATCCGCAGAATTCTTTCGTTTTTTATACCAGCGAACCAGTAACAGCATCGAAACATAGGTAAAACTGAGATAATAACAAAGAAACATCAGATTAAACCATTGCGCATCTGTCGTGGAAATCCATCCGCCATCGGTTTTAACCATCGCGATGTGACCATATTCCGGCATGCTATAAATCAAAAAAGCGATAAGATTAATCAAAGCCGGGATATAGAGCACCGCTAACAACAACCCTTTTTTATCGGCTTGACTCCAGGGAGCATTTCTAAGAAGAATAATGACGTGCAGAAAAATACTGTAAGCCACCCCCCAACCAAGTACCGAGAAACGCCGCCAGAACAACGCTTCGGCAGCTGTCGCTGCCGAGTTGGTGGCAGCTCCGGTCAAACTCCAGAGGGCATAACAAAAACACAAGGCCGCAAAGACCCGGTTCAGCCGGGCGTCCTTATTGAGGGTTAAAGTATAGGTGCCCAAAACCACATAGATGACAAATGTCAGATAGAGAGTCATGGAGATGCTATTCTGAAGTGTCATTTGTCCTCCTTAAAAATAATTGATCAACGCTAATTTTTCTAATTATACTATATATATAGTCGAATAATCAATTGGATATTCATTTATTGCGGTAATCAGCACTTATTTTACTGACTGGAATTTAAATGGATTCAAACGAATAGAAAAATGGCCTCCAGCGTCTGGAGGCCATTAAAATCCAAATTAATACCTAGTTTAAACACATCGTAATTCGGTCTGCTCCGCCACTCCGAGCAAAACTCACTGGGACTGTTTAAAAAACGGCGCATACAAAGCCCCCAGCCGGATCGCTTCAATCAGGCTCACCGGGCTGGCAAGACCCTTTCCGGCAATATCCAGGGCCGTTCCATGATCCACTGAGGTACGCAGAAAGGGCATGCCGATGGTAATGGAAATTGTTTTTTCAAAGTCCACCATTTTGGTGGCAATGTGGCCCTGATCGTGATACAGCGACAAAACCGCATCGTATTTGCCTTTTAATGCCAAATAAAAAACGCTGTCGGCACCAATGGGACCCTCCACATCGATGCCACCGCGACGGGCCGCTGCTACGGCTGGAATCACAGCCTCCACCTCTTCCCGGCCAAACAGACCATGTTCACCACTATGGGGATTCAGACCGGCCACCGCCAGCCGGGGATTTGTCACCCCCAGCCGCTTAAGGGCGATGACACTCTGGTCGATAAAAGCCGCCAGATTTTCCTGGGTAACCAGGTCGCAGGCCTGACGCAATGAAACATGGCGGCTGAGAAAAAACACCCGCAGGTTATGAACCTGAAATAGCGTCAGGGGATTTTTGGTTCCCGTGAGGGCCCCGATTATCTCGGTATGGCCAATGTAGGGCACCTTTGCCGCTTGCAGCGATTCCTTGTTAATCGCAGTGGTCACCAAGACCTGGGCTTTTTTATCAAGACAAAGCCTGGTGGCTACTTCAATGTATTCATAGGCAGCCTTTCCCGTCATCGCCTGCACCGCCCCCAGTTTTAATTGACTAAGCTCTATATTACCCAGATCAATCAGATTAAGAACCCCGGGGAAAAAGTTGCCCTCCCGGGGCTCGTTAATACAATTGATGGTCAGCTCGACCTGTGAATACCTCAGAGCTTGCTTAAGCACCTGTCCATCCCCCACCACAACCAGGTGGGCCATTTCGTTTACAGCTTTATTTGCCAATGCTTTGACGGTTATTTCCGGGCCGATGCCAGCGGCATCCCCCATTGGAATGACCAGTATTGGTTTATCCATCGTATTCTCCTTACTGCCAGGTCACTTATCAAATTCTGGCCTGTTTTTGTGAAACGTTCATCAACAGTTTTTTAATCGAGATCCTGGGCCTGAGCATCAATCAGCTGGTTCAGCAGTGCTTCCAGCTGGCTTTCATCGATGGGCCGGGAAAAATAGTAACCCTGAACGTGATCACATTGATAGATTTTTAAACAATCCAATTGTTCCAATTCTTCAACTCCTTCCACGATCACATCCATGTGAAGGATATGGGCCATCATAATAATCGACTCCATTAAATTCTCATTGGACTTCCTGATAAGCAGATCCCGGGTAAATGCCTGATCAATTTTTAAGGTGTCAATCGGCAGATTTTTAAGATAAGCCAGCGACGAATAGCCGGTACCAAAATCATCCAGTGACATCCGGATGCCGATGGCCTTGAGGCTTTTGAAAATACTGCTGGCCTCTTCAAAGGAATTGATAAAGAGATTTTCGGTAATTTCCAGCTCCAGTAAGCTCGGTTCCAGCTTACAGCGTTTCAAAACCTCAGCGACCATTGCCGGAAAATTTTCCTGACTTAATTGAACCGGAGAAACGTTAACCGAAATCATCAGCTCCGTGGCCATTTTCTGGTTGATCGCCACGATCTGACGACAGGCAGTTTCCAGTACCCAGGCCCCAATCGGGACAATCATGCCAGTGGTTTCGGCAATATGAATAAATTCCAGCGGTGAAACCCGCCCCAGCTGAGGATGATCCCAGCGGATCAAGGCTTCAAAACCCCGAATTTTTTTATTCCTGACATCGATTTGCGGCTGGTATTGCAGAAAAAACTCGTTATTTGTAAGCGCTGACCGCATCGAATTCTCCAGGGTCATATTCCGAATCAGATTTTGCTTCATGGCACTTTCAAAAAAAGCATGCTGGGAGCGGCGTCCCTGCTGTTTGGCAATATCTGCCGCAGTATTGGCATATTGCAAGAGTTCTTCAACATCCAGGGCATCATCAGGATAAATTGCGATGCCAACGTGAAAACGGAGATAGACATTATTCTCATGATAGGTCATAGCCTGGTTTAAAACCCCCTGAAGTCTTTCAATCTCGACCAGGGCATCGTCTGCTTGTTCCAGCTCCGTTAGTACCCGGATAAAATTGGAACCATTAATCCGAGCCACAAAGCCATGGGCACAGTTTAAGGCCAGCAGCCGGGCCCCCATCATTTCCAGAATCTTATCGCCAAAGGAAGGGCCATAGGTATCATTGATCCGCTTAAAATTATGGATGTCAAAACAGATCACCGCAATCTTCCCCTCATTATTCTGAATCAATTGGCTAAGCTGCTCCGTCAGATAGGCAGCATTGGGCAGTCTGGTCTGAGGATCATAATAAGCCAGCACCTTTAGGGCATCATCCCGCTCCTTCACCGAGGCCACCATGCCGTTAAAATTAGTCGTCAACTGATCAAATTCGTCAAAACGATTATCGGTATCAATGGGATGATAATCGCCAGCGGCAATTTCCTTTGTCTGGCGGTTCAGTTCCCCAAAGGAATGGTTAATGTCTTTAAACACCAGACGGGCAACAAACCGTGATAACAAGACCAGCAACAAGGTGAACAACAGCATCATTCCGACAAACGATCGCAGGGCACCATAAATTGAATCATAGGATTCATAAACGAAGACATGCCAGTCGGCATTGATAACATCCGCATGACTGACCATGGCGGTTTTGCCTTCGTAGGTAAAGGCATGAATCTGATCGCCGGTTTTTGCCTCCGGATGAATGGCCTGATAATTGGCTTCAATTTCCCGCTGGAAAACCTTGGTGATATCCGGATGGGAAATAAAAACTCCATTGCCGTCGGTAATGGCGACGGTTACCGTATCCCCAAAGGTTCGGATATGATTTCCAGACAGCATGCTGATTTCTTCCAGATTTAAATAAGCCACCAGAACCCCATCACCGTGTGGAATGGCAATGGTAATGGTGGGCTGTCCCGTTTGTTGCGAAATGAAGGAAGACGATACAAAGGGTTTCCCCGTTGCTTTGGGTTCGGTAAAAAATGGCTGTCCAGTACGATTGGCCCCCAGAATATTGGCGTTTTGGGGGGCCGTGTTTTTGACAATTCCCTGGCCATCTAAAATTTCAAAGCCCTCAATGGAGTCCGAATTTTCCAGCATTCCGTTTAAATAACGCTGGATGGTTGTCTCATCCTTTAGTGTGCCATCATCGAGCAAATCATTAATCTGTTCCAGCTCCTGAAATGAATCATCCATAAAATCAGCCATCCGTTGAGCGATAGTTGCTGCAATCATGGTGTTTTTTTGATCCATATCTTTCCGTAGATAATCATAAATTATCGGCGTCGCCAATAACCCCACAAGAATCAGCGGGATGATGATGGACAGCATGTTGTTAATCAGAATAAAATCTCGCAGTTTCTTAATTCGCTTCATTTGCTACTCCGCCTTTGTAAATTGACCATTCTTAACGATGTATTCATAAATAGTCCGGCTGGCATCACCGTAGCCATCAATGGTTATTTCGTTCTGCAGCCCCGGATAGATGCCTTTTTGCAGGATTGCTTGTTTGACCGTTTCCGGGTTGGGATTAGCGGTTTCTGCTACGGTGTTAAGCAGTAACATGGTGGCTTCATAGGTGTATACCGCTGCAAAGGTCGGTTCCGCACCATACTTTTTTAAATAGTTGTCCCGGAAAGCCATGTAGGCCGGGGCCTGCGATTCCAGATCAATGAGGCTGGTGATTGTGACCCCTTCAACTGCTGCGCCCCCCTGTAAGAGCAGATCATTATTCATCGACCAGGCCGCCAGATAAATCGGTGTCTGATTATTCAGCTTATAAAACTGCTGACAAAACATGGCGGCATCAAACGATGAGACCAGAATCACAATGCTATCGGACTGCGTGCTTAAAACCCGCTTAGCAATATCCAGGTAGTTGGTGCTGTTACTCGCTAAAAAGGCTTCTTCATAAATAATTTGCCCACCCACGGGTGCTATTTCCTGAGCAATTCGGTCTTTTACTGTTTTGGTGTATGCCAGATTCTGAGATTCATAAATCACTGCTACCTTCTTCCCGACGCTATCTTTTACCATACTCTCTTTGATGACTGCCGCCTGATCACTGTTTGGTGAAATAACACCGATGACATGGTCGTCCTGACCAAACAGGGTGGTTGCACTCATGGTCGGATTAATCATCAACATATCCTGACTGTTGACAAAGGGCACACTCAAGGTCGCCATGTTGCTGGTCATATGACCAACGATAAAAGAAATCCCGGCTTCCTGAAGTTCCCGATCAACCGCCAGGCCCACTTCCGGGTTATTCTGATCATCCTTAATTACCACTTCCACTGCCTTGCCATTAACGCCCCCGGCCGCATTTACTTCTTCCACTGCCATCAAAAGGCCATTGCGTCCGTTTACCCCCAGCTCCGAGGTGCTGCCCGTAAGACTGGCTACAAAACCAATCAACACTGGTTTTTGTGCAAGACACGAGCTCAGACATAAAACAGTGACGCTCAACAGCACCAGTGTTGAAAAGAGCTTCTTTGATTTCATGGACAGGACCTCCTTTGGGTATTCGCTGATGCAGGTTTTTAACCCGATCAATTACTAAAAAAGTGATTGCTATCAGTATACCCTTATTTGTCTCCTACAAACCTGTTATGCTGGTCATACCTGCTAAATTTTTACACACTCTCCCCTGACGGGTTCGACTACCGCATCATGCCCAGATCCGACTTGCGATTATTCCGGGAAAAGTTTTTAAGAATTATCTTAGACCATTTTTCGATCCAGAACAAGTGATAAATTGTCAAGCTTATGGTTATTTTTCTCGGCTGGTTCAAGGCGTTTTTAAAATCTACCAGAAGCTCAGTAAAAATTTATATTTAGCCCCGCTCAAGCTGTTTATATTTTTAATCCCTGGGTAAAAATCTGATCAACAAGTTGCTTTCTTATCGCTTGATCTGATGTCTGTTTTAAGCTAAACTAGGGCTACTCTGTTTTATCAACGACGATCAATTTTTTCATCAGTGATGATGAGTCAAAGGAGAAATAAAATGAACCAGAAAAAAGGATTACTTGTAAAAATGTTACTGTCCATCGGCTTGCCAGTTGCGATTATTTTTGCCATTGTGGCAGGGATATCGCTGTATGTCGTGAATCAGGCTATCACCCGGATCACTGTCAATGAGCTATCGGCCCGGTCGCAGGCAGTTTCAAACGAAATTGAAAGCTATTTTACTACCTATCTGGAAACGGCCAACCAGTTGTCGACCAACCCCGAGATTCGCAGCTATTTTGAACAGGTCTCTCCGGGCGTTGGCATTACCACCACCCCCAATTTTCCTGAAATTAAGCAAACCCTGGACAATGTGGTTGCCACCGATCCGGAAAATATCCGGGTAGCCTGGGTAGCCGATGTCGACTCCAGTCAGTTTACCCAATCCGATGGTTCCTCATCCGACGGAACCTACGACATCAACGCCCGGCCCTGGTATCAGGAGCTGGTGGAAAAAAAAGAGGTCTTCATCTCCGAGCCCTATCTGGATGTAGTCACCAATGAAATTATTGTCAGTGTGGTAGCACCCGTCTTTAAGCCCGGTACCCAGGATCTCATCGGTGCCACCTGTGTGGATGTCTCCATTGATCGGATAAAAGAAATCATCGCTGAAAATAAAATTGGCGAAACCGGCTTCTTCGTGGTTTCCACCAACAGCGGAATGGTTTTTGATCATCCCAACCCAGATTTTATCAACGGCCCCCTCAGTGACACCGATCTCTCGGAGAACATCATCGCTGCCCTGACTGATAAGACCGCTGGCCCCATTGCCTATGATTCGGCGGGCACTGCCAGCCAGGGTTATGTTACCGAAATCGGGGATACCGGCTGGGTCCTGGCCACCGGTCTACCCACTGCCGAATTCAATCAGTCTTTTGCAACCATCCAAACAATGATGCTGGTGATCTTTGGACTCGGTCTGCTGGTTATCATCGGCCTGATTGTCCTATCCACCCGCAGCTTTATCCGGCCGATTACCAAACTAGCCGAAGCCGCCGATCAACTGGCCCTGGGTGCCGTTGACATCGACTATAGCATGGCCAATGATGCCAAAGCCGATGAAATCGGTGAACTGACCAAATCCTTTGTCAACATGGCCGAAAATATCCGGGATCAGGCTGAAGCGGCCCAAAACATGGCCCAGGGAAATTTATCCATTGATATTCAACCCAAGTCTGATCAGGATGTTCTGGGTAACAGTATGGTTTCGATAAAAAATGCCATCGGCAATCTGGTTGCCGATACCATCATGTTGTCCGATTCGGCCATTCGTGGTGATTTTACCAAACGGGCAGAGGTTAGCAACCATGCTGGCGACTATGCCAAGGTTATTGCCGGTGTCAACCAGACCCTGGATACGGTTGTTGACAATATGTTCTGGTATGAAGCAATCATTGATGGTATCCCCTTCCCGGTTCACGTCACCGACATGGATATGAAATGGACCTTTATGAACCGGGCCTTTGAAGATCTGATGATCAAAAACGGCGTTATCAAAGATCGGGTTTCCGCCTGCGGTATGGATTGCTACAATGCTGGTGCCAATATCTGTCAGACTGAAGGCTGTGGAATCCGCCGTCTGGTTGATCAGGGTCTGGCCGACTCCTACTTTGAATGGGTTGGACGCAATAATAAGCAGGATACCGCTTATCTCAAAAATAAAAAAGGTGAAAACATTGGCTTTGTCGAAATCGTCACCGATTTAACTCCAATTATCCGGGTCAGTGATTATACCCATGCTGAGGTTACCCGTCTGGGCGATAACCTGATGCGGTTAGCCCAGGGAAATCTGGACTTTGATATGAATATCAGTGAAGCTGACGAATACACCAGTGAGGTCAGCGTTCAGTTTAACGAAATCAGTCATAGCTTAACGGCCGTTAAAACTTCCATCGGTGACATGATTGAAGGTGCCTCGATGATTTCCAACGCCGTAATTGATGGAAATCTTCAAACCCGAGCTGATGCCGCAAAATTCAAAGGTGCCTGGCAAGATCTGGTCGGCGGCATGAATGCCATTCTGGACGAAATCAACAAACCACTGGGCGAGGTCATGGTCGTAATGGATGCCATATCAAACGGTAATCTCCATGAGCGTATCACTGGTAATTACAGCGGTGATGTGGATGCTCTGAAACAAACGGTTAACACTACTGCCAGTCGTCTGGAAGCAGTTGTTAGTGAAATTACTGAAAAAATCGAACAGCTATCCAAAGGGAATCTTAATATCGAAAACGCCCGGGAATTCCGGGGCGATTGGATTACCATTTCAAATGCCATTAATGTCATTATTCAATCGCTGAATGATGTTATGGGTGATATCAACGTGGCTGCAGAGCAAGTTGCCTCCGGCTCCGGTCAAGTCTCCGCTGGCAGTCAGTCCCTGGCCCAAGGCTCCACCGAACAGGCCAGCTCGGTTCAGGAGCTTACCGCCTCGATTGCCGAAATTGCCGATCAGACCAAAAACAACGCCGTCGATGCCAATAAAGCCAGAGAACTGGCTGATACCGTCAAAGACCACGCCGCCAAAGGCAATGCCCAGATGTCACAAATGCAGAACTCGATGGTCGCCATCAATCAGTCATCGGAAGACATTTCCAAAATTATCAAGGTCATTGATGACATTGCCTTCCAGACCAATATTCTGGCCCTCAACGCCGCTGTCGAAGCCGCCCGGGCTGGTCAACATGGTAAAGGCTTTGCCGTCGTTGCCGAAGAAGTTCGTAGCCTGGTCGCCCGTAGCGCCGACGCCGCCAAGGAAACCACCGCTTTAATTGAAGGCTCCATCGACAAGGTTCAGGAAGGAACCAAAATTGCCGATGATACTGCCGCCGCTCTGGATGACATCGTCGCCGGTATCGAAAAGGTCACTACCTTAATTGGTAATATTGCCGTCGCTTCCAATGAGCAGGCTTCGGGAATTGCCCAAATTGACACCGGTGTGGAACAGGTGGCCCATGTCGTTCAGCAAAACTCCGCCACTGCCGAAGAAAGCGCCGCTGCCAGTGAAGAGCTGTCCGGCCAGGCCGAGCTGCTTAAACAGCTGGTTGACACCTTTAAGCTCCGCAGCAAAGGGAAATCCTATGCCGCTGCAACCCCTGCCGTTAAAGAAGTTCAAGAAACCATAAAACCAGTCCCCACACCCAGCATCGACCTGGGCGATATGGACATGGATAAATACTGATACCTCACCCGTTCCTACAGCAACCAGGCACCCTTATAGGTGCCTCTTCAGACTGTCAAAAAAGCTAACCCAGTACCGACAATTGTAATATCATGTTGTGTGCCTCGAGGCGAACAGTTGCGCTAAAACGGCTATAATTAGCCGAATATTTAATTGCAACTGTAGGAATTGTGCGCATACAACAGATTTACAATTAGTCGGTACGGTAGTTTAGTGCCAACCTCAACGGCACCCCCATAGGTGCCTGTTTAATTAAGATGACTGACAAACGATTATACCTAAAATTAGCTTAAATCTTCTCCCGCTTTTAAACTTATATGCGAATATGTCGATATATAAACATGAAGTAATCGTTTACTGTGAAAGCAATTGTTTTTTTAATGTACCATCCAGAAAGGAGCATCATCATGAAATCAGCACAAGATCCCCATCCAACAACGGTAAAAATCCGTTTATCCACCAAATTAACAGCCTTCACCACCCTGATTCTGGCGGTGGCGGTAATCACCCTGGGACTGATCGCCATCAATCTGGGATCAGCCGCCCTGACCAGTGAATCCAGTACCCAGGAAGAGGCCTTTGTTACTGAAGGTGCCGGTCATATCGGCGCCATCGTTTCCGGTAATTTAGGAAAACTGGATGAAATCGCCCTCCGGGCCCGAACTGCCACGATGGACTGGAACACCCAGGTGGCCTCGATTGCCGGGGACGTGGAACGTTTAGGCTATCAGGATATTGCCGTCATGGATATGAATGGTAATGCCCGCTATATCATCGGCGGCGACGAATTTAAATCAGAAGGTCAATTCTGGTACGAAGACGGTTTTGCTGGCAATAACTCGATTTCCGATGTCGCCATCAGTAAGGTCACCAACGAGCCAGTGGTCTTTGAAGTAGCACCGATCAAAAACAACGGTCAAGTGGTTGGCCTTCTGGTCGGTCGCAGAGATCCCACCTTTATGCTTGACATCACCAATGCCATGGGCGATGGCGAGCGCAAATACGGCATGGTTATTAACGAAAATGGTGCCGTCATGGCCCATCCCAACGAACAATTAATCTTGGATCAGACCAATGTCTTTGATGAAATAGAGGCCAATGGACCACTTAAAGAGTTTGGTCTGGCGATCCAGGAATTGGGAACCGGACAAACGGGCAGTATCGCCTATAATTACAAGGGTGATCAGAAATTGGCCTACAATGCCCCGATCCCCGGAACCAACTGGACTCTCATCGTCACTAAATTTGAGGATGATGTCCTGGCCCCGATCAATCATCTGCGAAATGTCATTCTGATTGCCGCCTTGATCATTTTGCTGGCCGGTGGTGTGGCCACCTTTATTCTGGCCCGAAAAATTTCCAACCCAATTGTATCATTAAACCAGATGATTAAAGAAATGACCCAGGGACATCTTAGTGACCGTCTGGAAGTGGCATCCCGGGACGAGGTCGGAGAAATGACATCTTCGATGAATCAACTAGCAGATGACCTCCAAAATGTGGTTATTGCCACCATGAACCAGATTTCCAACGGCGATGTGTCTGCCGATATTGAATTGCGGGATTCCCGGGATGAAATTGCCCCAGCCCTTAAACTGACCATCGAAACCATCCGTGGTTTGATCTCCGAGGCCACCATGCTGTCTCAGGCCGCTATTGCTGGTCAATGGGAAACCCGGGGCGATGCCGATGCCTTTAAGGGTGGTTTTAGAGAAATCGTTCAGGGGGTCAACGCCACCCTCGATACGGTAGTGGATCAGATGGTCTGGTACGAAGCAATCATCGATGCCATCCCCTTCCCCCTTCATGTTACCGACAACGATATGAAATGGACCTTTATGAATAAACCGTTTGAAGATTTGATGATTGCCAATGGTGTCATTAAGGATCGAAATTCTGCCTGCGGTATGGATTGCTACAACGCCAATGCCGATATCTGTCGAACTGAAGGCTGTGGAATCCGCCGTCTGGTCGATCAGGGCTTAACCGACAGCTACTTTGAATGGGTTGGCCGAAGTAATAAGCAGGATACTGCTTATCTTAAAAACAAGAAAGGTGAGAACATTGGTTTCGTGGAAGTTGTCACCGATTTAACTCCGATTATCCGGGTTAGTGACTATACTAAAAATGAGGTCACCCGGCTCGAAAATAATCTCAGCAGCCTGGCTCAAGGCGATCTCAACTTTGATATCAATGTCGGCGAGCCGGATGAATATACCGCAGAAGTGAGTATTCAATTCCACAAAATCGGTGATACCCTGGCCGAGGTTAAGCAATCGGTGGGCAATCTGATTGATGATGCCAGCATGCTGGCCCAGGCCGGTATTGATGGCAAACTCAGTACCCGGGCCGATGCCAGTCGACATCAAGGCGACTTTGCCAAAATTGTCAATGGCGTCAACGCCACTCTGGATGCCGTTGTTGCTCCGGTCAAGGAAGCGTCTGATACCCTCCAGGATCTTGCCAAAGGCAATCTGAACACCGGCATGGTTGGCAATTATAACGGCGATTACACCCGTATTAAAAATGACATGAACCAGACCGTTGCCTTCCTGAAGAACTATGTCGATGAGATCGCCAAAACCCTACTGGAAATGGGTCAGGGTAATCTCGATATCGAAATCACCACCGACTATCTCGGCGATTTCCTGGCCATTAAAACCGGTCTCAACGGCATTGCCGCCACCCTCAGCGAAACCATGTCCGAAATCAATGAAGCCGCCGGTCAGGTTGAAGCCGGTGCCCGCCAGATTTCCGATGGCGGACAGGCCCTGTCTCAGGGCACCACTGAACAGGCCAGCGCCATCCAGCAGCTCAACGCCTCCATCGAAGAAGTAGCCGGTGAAACCAAGAAAAACGCTACCAATGCCAATGAAGCCAACGAACGGGCTTTAGAGGTTCGCAGCAATGCCGAAGTCGGCAATGAACAAATGACCAAGATGGTTTCAGCGATGATTGACATCAACGAATCCTCCAAGAGCATTTCTAAGATTATCAAGGTCATTGACGATATCGCCTTCCAGACCAATATTCTGGCCCTCAACGCTGCTGTCGAAGCCGCCCGGGCTGGAAGCCACGGCAAAGGCTTTGCCGTCGTCGCCGAAGAAGTTCGCTCATTGGTCGCCCGCAGTGCCGAAGCGGCCAAGGAAACCACCGGACTGATTGAAGGCTCAATTGACAAGGTCGAAGCCGGTACCCGAATCGCCGATGAAACCGCCGCCAGTCTCGTTGAAATTCTCAACGAAATTGAAAAAGTAACCGGTCTGGTCGGTAACATCGCCCGAGCCTCCAACGATCAGGCCACCGAAATCGCCCAGATCACCCAGGGCATCGAACAGGTTTCCACCGTTGTTCAGACCAACTCTGCCACCGCTGAAGAAAGTGCCGCCGCCAGTGAAGAACTGTCCGGCCAGGCACAAATGCTCAAACAGATGGTGGGTGCTTTTAAACTAAAGAAAAAAGGTGCCGCCCATCACACCTCTCCCAGGCCACCGGTCGAAAAACCAGTGAAGCAAAAAGACACTGCCGAAACTTCACCCCAGATTGTTCTGGATGATCTGGAGATGGACAAATATTAAAAAAAACAGGCATCCGCTGCGATGCCTGTTTTTTATCTGAAATCGAACTATTTTAGGGTATCTTCACCATCTTGTCTAATGGTTTCGGTTGACGCTTCAATAATTGCGGTTCCTTCTTCCATCTCAATGATCTCATCAATCATAAGCAGCTCGCCGTCGTTGTCATTCCGTTCATCTTTTAGTTTTTTATTGGCGAACAGCACATTGTAACAAATGAAGCCCACGCCAACAACATAGAGGAAAAGATAGACAACAAAATTAATAAAGGGGATATAGCCCAGAATGATCGCTGCCGCAGCGATGATCAAGATTGAAACAAAAGAGCTAAGCAGTGGTTTCATCTTATCATCAAAGAAGCGGGTCAAAAGTTTGGATAGAACCACCGCAGCCACCGGCATCGCTAGAATCGTCAATGCGATAATCCCAAAGGTCATGGCAACTCCAAACGGCGCATAAATAATAAAGGACACGATCAACAACAATGGGGTAATGAAGAAAAATCCGGCCCCGATTCCCAGCGATGCCAGAATATGCTTTTTGGCTATCACTGAAGTATTGGCGTTAAATTCTTTGGTCATAAAGGTAATCAGCAACCAGATAACCAGAATAAAGGCCAGTTTGGTAATGATTGATAAAAGAATCGAGCCAACAGATGGTCCTTTATCTGCTTCAACTGCCTGTTCTTTCGATACCTTTTCCCAGCTGACTTCCGGCGCATTGGCACCGGGTGCGACAACCGCTTCATTGGCACTACGGTTATTAATTGGTCCGACGATCGTTGCACCATTGTTAATGGTTAACTGATCCACATCGGTTTCCACAAAACCGTTGATCGTGCCGTTAATTGAGACATTGCCAGCACCAGCCCGAAGATTTCGACCAACGATTCCATCAATATTCACATTAGCTGCCGCAAGATAGGCATCCCGGTTAATAGTGGCTGATTTGCTGATGGTCAGATCAGAACAGCCAGCAAAAAGATCCCGGGTTACCTCACCATTGATGATGACCTGGTTGGCACCGGTATAGAGATTTCCGTTAATTTTACCGTTGACCGTTACCGTATTTGCCGCTGCAAAAACGTCACCGTTATATTCCCCATCCAGAGTGATGGCATTACCGGCAAAAAAGGTGGTGGTGTCAAACACCGAATTGGCAGTGATGTTTGAACCGGCAAAGGCGAATTCCGTATTGGGAACCGTTGCTCCCTCAATATTTACATTTCCCGCTGAATCTTCGTAAGGCCTGATATCGCTATTGGTGGCCCCAAAAGCAGTGGATACCGTAAGAAGCAATACCATCACCATCATAAAAAACGACATACTCATTCTTTTTAACATTTTTCTTCTCCTTCAAATTTTTTTTATTGGTAATTGCGAAACTGCCGTGAGCTTTGCGCCCAGTTTCGCACGAAACAATTGTTACACTGTACGGCGGACAGTTCTCTGAACTGTTCGCCTACACCTTACAAAATTGTTTGTGGAAACTGCACACAAAGCAACCATTGTTCGGTGTTTTTTCATTTCGCAATTACCTATTTTTTTATTAAGTCTAACAGAAGTGACTCTCATTTTTTAAATAATTAATCATCACCCCTGTTCCGACACAAATAACGATTGAAATTAAAAACGACATGGCAGTAAGACTGTTCTTAAGCACCTCCGAATAACGGATGACGATGCTGGTGAAGACCGTCATGATGGTTACATCCCCGGTTTGGGCAAAGACAATAAAGCGCATTACCATCACTGAAAAGGCAATGGACAAGATATAAAATAAGGCAAACAAATCTGAATTTCTGGCTTTTTCCAGGCTGGCCTGATTGATCTGCTTCATAATCTCCAGCTTTTTGCTGGAAAAGGGAATGGCATTGCCATAATTTTTCACAGCGGTTTCGTTAAAACCCAGACAGGCCATCATTTTATCCAGTTCGTTCATGGTCACATTCCTCCTTCATACAGGTTTTTGAGTTTTTTACAGGCCCGGTTCAACCGGGAAGACAGGGTTCCCATGGGAATATTTAAAAACTCACAGATTTTTTTATAATCCCAGTCATAATAATAGCGGAGGATCACCGCCCCTTTCAACTCGTGTGGTAACTGATCCAGTGATTTTTGAATCTCTCCAAAATCCAGAGAATCGATATTATCATAGCTCAGGGCTTCGTCTGTAAAGAGACGCTCGCTATTCTCCTGATCATCCAGATAAATCATGGTTTTGTTTTTTCGTAAGAGATCAAAGCTGGTATTATGGACGATTTTCAAAAACCAGTTTTTAAAACTGCTGCCTTGCCGATATTGTCTGATTTTGCTAAATGCTTTTAAAAAACTTTCTGCGACCACATCCTGTGCGTCAAATTCGTTCTTCAGAAGAGAATAGGCATAAACATAGGCATACCGCTCATACCGCTGGACAAGGGGTTCAAAATACTCGGAATTTCCGGTTGCGATATACTTTTTAATCAAGGCATCATCGGCCTCCTCTTCCCTATGTTCCTTCAACAAATTTCACCTCCGTTTTATCTGCACATCTATATAACGCTTAAGCCCCTGTTTTTCTTCCCATAAATAAATATTTTTATAAAATATTTTCAGACTGTCAAAAAGATAACCTAGTACCGACAATTATTACATCATGTTGTGACCTAGGGGTCAGACCCTACGCATCGGAGCGGACACGGCAGAGCCTGTCCGATTCCGCAGCGAACAACAGATTAACAATTGGTCGGTACGGTAGTTTTTCGACAACCTCAAAATATTTTTTATATCAATACTTTGAAAATACCCGCAAAAAAGCACTGATTCAAAACCAGTGCTTAACGAATCTGGCTATTTCCAGAATTTAACGCTCTTAACCGTTCCCTGATGCCCTAAAAAAGTTACGTAAAATCCGGTTTGATCATCATTAAACCAGATCATCATCACAATGGGATTATTGGGATCAGCCGGATTGGCCATTTCAATAATCTCTGTTCCTTCCGATCCAAGCAGTGATTTGACCTCCTCATAGGGCATCCCTTCGGTGATGCTGGCCATTTGATCTTCGGAAACACTGGCATCACTGAGGCCCATAATCTTACTGTCCTGATCGTGATATAATACTTTTGAAACAACCAGATCACTGGCATCGTAACTGATCTGAACGCCAAAGCCGGTTTGATCGTCCCGATAAATATAGGTGCCCTCCACCTCTTCAGGTTTTACCCCCAAGGTCGATTCAACCTGACTTTTTTCCATTCCCAAATTGACCAGCTTGTAAAAATGGTCCGGGTTGTGGTCTGCTTCATCCTTGGTTGCGCTACAACCAGCAAGCACTAACAGCATACTCAGGATCAAAATCCCGGAAAATACAACAACCGATCTATCCCGCTTTAACATGGTTTTCAGCTCCCTTCTTCGAACTATGACTAAGACCAATCCACATTTTTAAAACAAACTTTCTTTAAACTCTGCAGCCAGCACGGTATTGGTATCGGAATCAAAGGTTACCACCAGCACCGAACCATCGGCATTGATCCAGGCCAGAGCATAGGCTTCCTTGTCTGCGCCGCTGGGAATGACCATTCGCAGCATTTCAATCCCCTGTCCCGTTAGCGCCTTCTTAACATTACTCTGAGTCATTCCCTGGGAAATTTTGGCGGCCACTTCTTTTGTGACACTGGCATTGCTCAGCTCAATCAATTCCCGGGCGCCGGTAGTCGGCACCAAGACCTTTAGGGTAACCAGATCCTTGGCGTTGAAAAACACATTAACGGCGTAGCCGGTGTCCGGATCCAAATAAACATAGGAACCTTCGGCTGAGGTGTTTCCGGTAGCACCCAAATCTTTCTCAATATCTGCCTTTTTGTCATTGATGTCAATCTGATTATAAAGATCGAAGATGGCATTGTCCCTAATGTCATTTTCCTGGGTATCCTTGCTCCCATCTTTTTCTGAGCTTTGCCCCCCACCAGCTGAACATCCTGAAACCAATGCGATTATTGTCAGAACCAGTACAAACCAAATCCCCTTTAACCACCTTTTCTTCATGTCTGTCTTTCTCCCTTTCAAAATAACAACGCCATTGACACCTACTGTTTAACGATCAACTCAGACTGATCAGACGGCTTACCATCACCGATCTGTTCTTGTAATTTTTTTACCCGGAAATCACAGTTTAAAACATCGGCAGATTTCATTTTAATCCTAACAAGGGGGCCGTTATAAGCTCCGATAATTTGACCATATCAAAAAAAGTGGCTGGTGTAAAAGCTGTCCCCTTACGCCTGCCACCGAAAACGAATGGTGGTTATTATTTATTTCTTATTTAAAAAGGTAACTATCTCATCAAGCAGCTTCTGAACCGTTTTGAGCACCTGTTTTTCGTCCTGATTGGTGATGACATCAAAAAGCTGGTCAATATCCACATCACCGTATTTTTCTGTTAAATGCCGGTTTAAAAAGGCATTCATAAAGCCATCAACAACTGCCCGCAGAATAGTGATATTTTCCTGTAAAGCCCGGAGCATGGCGGCTTTTTTTCCGCGGTTGATTAAAAAATCCAGCTGCATCACGTTGATCATATAAGGAGAGCTGTGATAGCCCAGCCATTCTCTAACCTGCTGATTAAAATCCTGTTTTTCAATGGTGGCATAAAGTTTTTCATGAGTCAATTCTGCAAATTCAATGTTATCCAACAACAGCAAGCGGAAATCAATGGTCAATTTTCTGGCGTTGTTCCAGATCTCCGCAATCAGACGCCTTCTTTCCGTGACATAGCCCACGATTGCGACAATCAAGCTGACCAGAGATCCGGTAAAAATGCCGAATAAGAAGGCGTTGTAGTTGTCCATATTATCAAGGATATGCCTTTTCATTGTATCACTGACCATACCCGGAATCACATCATCAATGGCAAAAATGGCGATTGCCGAAAAAACCGTCAGAATCAGGGTTACAATGGTACTGTACTTAAATGCTTTCATCTGCTTCTCCTCACCCCCAGTATTTTTACCATTATAACCAAAGCCATTACCCCTGTAAACAATTTGGTCTCATTATTATTCGGCCGACATTTGCCAGCCAATTCCAAATTTGTCGGTTAAAGATCCATAGGCTTTGCTCCAGAAGGTTTCCTGAAGCAACATTTCAACCGTGCCGCCTTTGCTTAATAAACCAAACAACCGCTTAATCTCTTCCACATCCTCATGGGTGATAATCAGAGTAATGTTATTGCCCTTGATAAATGGCATCCCTGGTGGTACATCAGAAAACATGATCATGTTTCCTCCAATATTCATCTGGGCATTGGCCACCAGATCCCTGATGCCATCTGGCATCGGAAAACTGGGGTCTTCCGGCATTTCTCCAAAGGTCATTATTGTGGGTTCATCGGTTTTAAATATTTCGGTATAGAACATCACCGCTTCTTTACAGTTTCCCGGAAAATTAATGTAGGGTCCAATTTTCATCTTCTTTCTCCTTTGTTATTGGTCACTTAAACCATTTTGATTCTTGAAGTCAATATACCCTACTAAACAATCGTTTAACATCGCCCTGGCAGCTATTTGGCGTAAACAAAAAGGGGCCGCGGCATAAAAACGCACCACAGCCCCTGTCCATAACAATCAATAACAAACTAGACTCCCAGCTTTCGCTGGAAAAATTTAACCAACTCAACAATGGGAATGACCACGATCGCCAGGCCCATGGCCACAAAATATTCCATTAAACTGATGGGTTCAAACTCAAAGGCGGCAGCGATGGTGGGAATATAAATAACTGCCGTGGTCAATACCAGCGAAACCGCCATGGCCAAAAACAAGAATTTATTCTGGTGCTGCATCTTAAAGATCGACTGGCGACGACTGCGCATATTCAGCGAATGGAACATCTCTGCCATCGACAGGGTCAAAAAGGCCATGGTCATACCATCAGCACTTTCGGCAATTTCCCAGACTCCGGCTTCGATATAATGCCCGACAAAATAGGCGACGATGGTCACCACGGCCACCATGAGGCCCTGCCAGATCACATCAACTCCCAGTCCCCGGGAAAATACACCTTCCCGAGATACTCGGGGCGGATGCTTCATGGTGTCGGCTTCTTCGCCTTCGACGCCCAAAGCAATGGCGGGGAAGGAATCCGTAATCAGGTTGATCCACAGTAAGTGTACTGGCTTGAGAATCGTGAAACCCAACAGAGTCGCCACAAAAATGGCGATAACTTCCGATAAATTAGAAGACAGCAAAAATTGAATAGCTTTACGGATATTATCGTAGATATGCCGCCCTTCCTCAACGGCATTGACAATTGTGGCAAAATTATCGTCTGCCAGTACCATATCGGCCACATTTTTGGTCACATCGGTGCCTGTGATCCCCATTCCTACTCCGATGTCAGCCGTTTTAATGGATGGCGCATCGTTGACGCCGTCACCAGTCATAGCGACAATCATCCCCTGCTTCTGCCAGGCTTTGACAATCCTTACCTTGTGTTCCGGTTGAACCCGGGCATAAACTGCGTAATGGCCAATTTCTTTTTGCAGCTGGTCTTCGCTGATTTCATCCAGCTGGGCTCCGGTGATGGCTTCTTTGGAATCAGTGATGATCCCCAATTGTTTGGCAATCGCAATCGCCGTATCCCGGTGATCACCCGTGATCATGACCGCTCGGATTCCGGCCGACTTACACTGGGCAATGGCATCTTTGACTTCAGGACGGATCGGATCAATCATTCCGGTTAAACCAACAAAACACAGCTCCTGCTCCAGAAAATTCGGTGACTGATCGGTCGGCATGGTCTTCCAGTTCCGGAAGGCTCCAGCCAGCACCCGCAGAGCCTGGTCCGCCAGACTTTTATTGGCTTGTCTGATTTCTTCGCAGATAGCATCGGTCAGCGGCAACTGCGTATTGCCGTCCCAATAGGTGGTACAACGGGAGATCAGTACATCGGGAGCGCCCTTAATATACTGAATAAAACTGCCATCTGCCATTTGATGAATGGTACTCATCAGCTTACGGCCGGAGTCAAACGGTGCTTCACCAACCCGGGGAGTTTGTTCTTCCATCTTGCTCTTATTTAATCCCAACGAAAAACCATAGTTGACCAGAGCCGCCTCAGTGGGCTCACCTTCAGCTTTGTTTTCTTCATTTAAATGGGCATCGTTGCACAAGGCCATCGTTCTTCCCAACAAATGCTCATCAAAACCAAAGTGATCGACCACCGTCATCTTGTTTTGGGTCAGGGTTCCCGTTTTATCCGAACAGATTACCTGGGTACAGCCCAGGGTTTCAACAGCTGTGAGCTTACGAATGACCGCCTTTTCTTTGGCCATGTTGGTCACCCCCAGCGATAACACAATCGTGACCACCGCCGCCAGCCCCTCGGGAATGGCAGCAACCGCCAGCGATACGGCCACCATAAAGGTATCCAGAACACCGATCCCGGTAATGCCGTCGCCCAGGTACAAACGTACCAGACTTAAGGCAAAGATAAAGACACAAATTCCCAATACTAACCAGCTTAGCACCTTGCTTAATTGATTCAGTTTAATTTGTAGTGGTGTGGCATTTTCCTTCGCCTGGGTAATGGCATCAGCGATCTTTCCCATTTCCGTTTGCATCCCGGTGGCGACTACGGTTGCTAAACCCCGGCCATAAACCACGGCACTGCCCATATACACCATGTTTTTGCGGTCACCCAGCGAAATATCTTTTTGATCACCCAGATTCAGTGCGCAAACTACCTTCCCCACCGGAACACTCTCTCCGGTAAGAGCCGCTTCTTCAATTTTTAAACTGGCACTTTCCAATAATCTGGCGTCAGCTGGCACCGCATCTCCGGCTTCCAGTAATATTACATCCCCAACGACCAGATCTTCACTTTTAATTTCACAGATCTTACCATCCCGCCTGACCCGGGAAGTGGCTGCTGAAATCGCCTGAAGCGCCTCGATGGCCTTTTCCGCCTTACTTTCCTGATACACACCCAGTACTGAATTAATGATCACCACCGCCATAATGATGATCACATCAGCAAAGGATTCGCCGGAATAAGCGGCCGTGATGCCCGAAATAACGGCAGCAGCAATCAGGATCACAATCATCGGATCTTTTAACTGATTAAAAAGCCGTACCACCAATGAATCTTTTTTGGCTTCATCCAACTTGTTTTTCCCATTTTTTTCCAGCCGCTTGCTGGCCTCGGCCTGGGAGAGGCCCTCACTGCTGGAGTTTAAATCCTCCAACACTTCTTCTGCCGTCTGCAAATACGTTTTCATTCAAACCTCCTTCAAAAATCTACACCTGGTTATACAAAAAATAAAAAAACCAGATGCCTCTGCACCTGGAAAAAATAAACCCAAGTACAGAAAAACTGTACATGAGTCTCACTCATTAAGATAAGCCAGGTATTACTACCATGCATGTTGACTTATCACGCAAATTGCGCAAATTACTCCCTCATAACTGTTTTATTTTACCCCGGAGTATTATCTTTGTCAAGATAATACTCCGGATTTTTTTGTTACTTATTTTCAAGAAAGGGTTGACCAGTCAATCCCGGTGCCGGTGACCCCTTTGGCAGCACCTGAATTTCAATGGCTTCCAACCGGTAACCAAAGCCCGCCGTGCCAGCTTCCCCACCATTATTTGCCCAATCCATCCAACCGACATTCTGGGCATGAACCCGGTAATAGACGTCAAACTGCGTCGCATCAGCCCCGGTTAACTGAATCTTAATGGCTTCCAGCCGCAGCGACTGACCTTCGGTACCACTCATGACGCCATTGCTTTTTAGCTCCTGCCAGCCCTGATTCTGGACGTGGGTAGCGTATTCAATCCCCAGATCATAGCCCCTGGTGTCCATTTTTATTTCAATACCTTCCAATCGCAAGGATTCTCCTGAGGTACCGCTGACTCCACCATTGCTCTGCCAGTTCTGCCATCCCTGATCTTGCACATGGGTGCGATAAAGACAATTTGCAAAGGTATCCCGGCTTTGCGTAAAGGCTTTGATACACACATTACTGAGGCTTTTTTTAGACGTATCATACCAACCGCCAGTTCCGGTATTACTGGTAAAGCTTTCTCCGGGGTTGGCCGTCACAGCGCTGCTGTAGTTTTCAAATCGGCTTTCTACCGGTACTGAATCGTTCGTTCCCGGGGTCCGGTATTTAACTACCACCGCAAACTTTTGTCCAGCGATCAATCCCACCGGATTATCCAGATCAATTGTATAATAACCGCCCCGGGCAAAGGTTTCCGTCTGCGTGGTTCGTAAGGTACCACTGTTTGGCTTGCCATCATTCACATCCGTATAAACCTTGATCTCAGCTGACGTTCCGGGGGTTAAGGCATAGGTACTCACAGCCATCAGATTGTCGCTGGCTGTTGCCGTAAAGATATTGGCACCCCAGGCAGTGTTGTCTCCGTCCGTGTAACCCATGGCTGAGATGTTACCCAGTGGATCATACTGATAAATAGCGCTATAATTATTGGTCGCTTCGGCATTATGAAAAGCGGTCACATTGCTGCCAGCATAGGTATCATAATAGGACATATAGAAATAACCGCCATCTCCCCAATCCGCGCCCCAGCTGTTACGGATAATCCAGGCCCCATCAGCTTCCGGTTTTTTACTGAAATTATCCCGGCTGTAATTGTCATCCCAGCCAACAATCGCCACATCGTGATCCGGTTCTTCCGTACCATCGTAATAAAAGGCAAAGGTGTCCGGGTTGTAATACTCTTCTCCATCCAGAGGTACTGAATACATCGAAGTATAAAGCACCCCGCCATCCATCAGTGCCTGCTTGATCGCCGATGGCAGTTCGGGAATCGATTTCACTTCCTGAACATGATAAACCGGAGATAATCCGGTTTTTTTCGGGGTATCGTAGGGGTCACTGCTTTCACTCACCGGGCCACTCCAGCGGGCCAGATAGGCGGTGGCCATGGAATAATTCCCCCCATCATCCGGGCTTCCGTCAAAGCCACTGTTCCACATCAGGTTATTTTCAGAAAAATCAACGGTTGTATCTTTTTTTATATAGGATTCCAACGAAGCCAGGCTGGCAAAAGCCCAGCAACTGCCATAATCGCCCTGACTGCGAACCGCTGTAATCCGGCCCGTCTCTCGTAGGTCAAAGGCGGCTGGCAGGGTTTGTGCCGAAGTAATCTCTGTATCAGCCATTCCTTCATAACGTTTTAGTGGTGGGGGGATATAACCCCGACCGTGACCATCAATGATTGATGTGTTGAGGGTTCCCGCATTAACATCCTCCTGGTATTGAACAAACGCCGGATTTAATGAAGCCATACCCGGCTCGGTAATTTCTTCTTCTGCCCAGGCGCTACCCGGGATCAAAACCGTCAGCATTAAGCTGGTCAGCAGTAATGACAGTAATTTTTTGAGACTATTTTTCATCTTCGCTTCGCTCCTCATTTAGTCGGATCTAAATCCGTTTACTCCCCCGTTCCGAAATCCTTTCCATACTCAATCTTATCAAGCAAATCATTGAATTTTTCGGTGAGGGTATCGACGTTGGTCTTTAATTCGTCATCTCCCGGAGTACAGTTGCCGGGAAAGCCATAGATTCGTCCGCTTCCCACTTCCTTTAATAAAAAAAGAATCTCTGTGATTTCCTGGGCATATTTGTTTCTAATATCCGTTACTTTCTCCATTCTCTCCTCCTGCAGTCGGTTTTTGTCATTTTGACACTGTTTTAAATAATTTTATCCGCTCTGTTTAAAAAAATAACCGCCGGTTTTTTCGGCGGTTATCTTGTTATGATCCAGAACCAGTGCTTTACTAATCAATCCGATCATGATCAACCTCCCATTATTCTACTCTAGGAAGTTATACCCCATAATCTGTTATTCTAACACCCTACATCACTTCCCGGATTACATCGTATTTGGTATCATCACTTTCAACAAATCCTTCGACGGGGGATTTGATATTGGGTGCCTTGACATAGTCCACAAAAGCCTGCCGCAAACGATCGGTAAATTCTTTTGGCAATTTAGGATTTGCAGCAATGGCATCCTTGGGAATATCCGGAGTTTTTGCAATAATCCTGAATTCATCCAGATCGATCCCGCTTTTTTCTGCCTCTTCCATGGCCTCGTTATAAGTGGCCCCGGCATCGTATTCCCGTGACAGGACTGCTTTTATGACACTGTCATGACTGCCCAGATAAGCCGTCCTGGAAAAAAGAGTCTTGGGATTCAAGCCTTCTGCTTTCATGCTGTGCTGAGCATAGAGAAAGCCCGAAGCACTGCCTTCATCCACATAGGCAAAGCTGCGGCCTCTCAAGCCGCTTAAGCTGCCAATGCCGCTATCTTTGCGGGTAATGATACACCCATTGTATGAAACCTTGCCATAAACTCTGGGCGTTACCAGTGGTTCAATGCCAATTTTTTCATGGGCGGTGACATACGCAAATGGCGAGAACCAGGCCACGTCAATGATGCCTTCTTTCATGCCTTCACTAAGGGCATCATAATCCTTGACAATCATCGTGCGCACTTTATAGCCAATTTTTTTAAAAACTGCATTTAAGATCGGCACGTACATTGTTTTGATGTTTTCCGGCGAGGTAAAGGGATTGACCCCAAAGATAATTTCATCTTTATTTTTATTCTTTGCCGTCAGTTTCTGGACGCTACTGGCCATTTCTGAAAGCTTGGTACAGTAATTCAGCAATTCAATATTTTTTGACTTCTGGGTCACAATGGTGCTGATTGTATTGGTGGTCACCCGGTGGGTGGTGTCCACCGCATCCGACACCTTGACAACCGATGACTGGATACCATGGGAGGTATTCACCTGAACACTTGAAATATCTTTGATTTCATTCATCGACTGATTCAACTCAATCAGGACTTTCTGAATATCTTCGATAACATCACCGGATTTCTGAGCCGCTCCTTCAATATCTTTGGTGCGGGTAGTACAGCGTTCAATGGCAGTATTGGAGCGATCCACTTCGACAATCACCTGATTGACAATCTGTTCGATTTCGGTGGCAAAGGTCGCCGTACTGTCTGACAGCCTCTTGATTTCTTCTGCCACCACCGAAAAGCCTTTGCCAGCGGCTCCAGCCCGGGCCGCTTCAATGCTGGCATTCAGCGCCAACAGATTGGTCTGACGGGAAATATCCTTGATATAGTCGACAAACTTGCTGATCTGTTTGGACGAACCGTCCAATTCATCATTAATTTCCGAGGCCTGATTAACCCCCTCAATCAGATCCAGCAGCAGGTCGGAAATGCTGCTGATGGTGGCTCGGTTTTCACTTAGCATCGCAACGGACTGGCTGGAATTCTCTTCAATTCTGACAATATTTCCCTGAAGCTTACTGGATACCTGGGTAAAATGATTGATTTCGGAATTAATTTCATAGGTACTGGCAGCATTTTCTTCGCTGAGTTTGGCGATTTCATGGGCCTGATCGACAATGGTATTAAAAACCTTGACATTCTCTTCGGAAAACCAGCTCAGTTTTTTGATATCAAAGTCCATGGTTTCCAACAGCGAAAAAAGCTCGCTGTTGACATTTTCCTTTTCCTCGTCTTCGATGGTTTTGTCTTTTTCTGCGATAGTGTTAAGCAGCTCTAAAATGTTGTTCATCGTGGCCTTGTTTTCATTTAATATTTCGACTGAAAGCAGTGAACTTTCTTCCAGGCTCCTGATGTTACTTTTCAGTTCTTCCGAGGTTTGAGTAATCGTTTTAACCTCCTGGTGAATATCTGCCAAATTTGTATTTTTTTCTATCTCATCCATGATCTATCTCCGTTCTTAAATTCTGATGACGCTTCAGGCCCAGTTACCGTTTTTGAATAGCGCAATTTCCTGACCATCGCTGGTAATTCCCGTTATCTCTAAATCCTTGGTACCAATCATAAAATCCACATGGGTATCGGACTGGTTGCCCCCGGATGCCAACAGCTCATCTTTGGTCATCTTTCCGCCATCCCGGATATTGGTGGGGTAGCATTCTCCCAGGGCAAAATGACAGGCGGCATTTTCATCAAAAAGGGTATCATAAAAAAGAATTCCGGTATTGGAAATTGGTGAATCGTAGGGAACCAGGGCGACTTCACCCAGGCGCCGGGCGCCCGCATCGGTTTCAATCAGAATCTTGAGATATTCCGCCCCTTTGGCGGCCTGATAGTCGATCACCTGACCCTCGTGAAAGGTCAGGCTGAAATTTTCGATCAGGTTTCCCTGATAAGAAAGCGGTAGCGAGGAAACCAGCGTGCCTTCTGCCCGATAACAGTCCGGGGCGGTAAAAATCTCTTCGGTCGGCATATTGGCAAAAAAATAAACCTGATCCGGGGTAAACTCACCGCCACCTTCCCAGATGTGATCTTTGTGAAGACCGACGGTAAAATCTGTTCCGAGACTATTTTTATAACGCAGGGCATCAAAATGGGCCTGGTTGAGGATTCGACATTTTTCAGCCAGCATCACCTTATGGTCATGCCAGGCCGTAACGGCATCACCTGAACCGATCCGTACCGCCTCAAAGATGGCATCCCAAAGTTTTACGATGGCTTCCTGTTCATAAAGTTCCGGAAAAACTTTTTTTGCCCATTTCGCTTCGGGAACCGCCGCCACACACCACTGAAATTCACTGTTCATCATTTTTTTATAATAGGGTTCGAAGGCCTTGGCCGAGGCCTTGCTGCTGGTTTGCAGTTTTTCGCTGGCCACCCCTTTGTAGGCTTCGGGATCATGACCAACAATAGAAATGACCGCAGCTTTCTGGTCGGCATAATAATTCCGGGATTCGGCCAACCAGTTAGGGATATTACCCAATACCTCCAGACTGACATGATCATAGCGCAGGCGGCTGGTTTTGACATCATTCCAGAAGACGATTACATCTCTGGCTCCAGCTTTATAGGCCTCTGCTACAATCATTCGGCCAAATTCATAATTCTCAACCGAACAATTGATCACCGCTAACTGATCCGGCTGCACGTTTGCGCCGGTGCGGACAATCAGGCGGGCATATTCCCTCAGTTTTTCCATATGGTCCATTTGATCTCCCCCTTTTTAAATATCGTTATGAGCGACCTGACAAAAAAATCCAAGCCGGTTTTGACAGCTTCGGGTCACTGCAAAAACCAGCTGCTTTTTTGTAAAATTCTCATTTTACCGTATTTGCACAACTGTAAAAATTATATCACGTTCATCAGAGAAAGAAACAAGAAAAATTTGTGAAAAGCAGTTAAACCAAGCTTCCACTGGGAACAATTTGTCAACGATATATCCGGGGTTCTTCTTCTCCTCTTAACAGCCGCAGTCCACCCAGAGCCAGGGCTTCCATTTCGTTTTCTCCCGGCAGACATTTAACCGGAGCCAGAAAGGCAATGTATGCCTTGATCATCGTGGTGAGTTTCTCCGGATAGGCCATCCCGCCGGTGAGGATAATCCCATTGATGTCGCCTTTTAACACAGCTGCCATTTCGCCAATGCCTTTGGCAATCTGATATGCCTGGGCTTCATAAACCTGCTTTGCCCGCCGATCGCCGGACAAAATCCGTTTTTCAATGACCCGGATGTCCCCAGTCCCCAGATGGGCTTTCAAGCCCCCCAGCCCGCGGATTTTTTTTAACAGCTCAGCTTTTTGATAGTTTTTCTCATAAATCAGCTCCACCAAGGCCAATAAGGGAACGCCACCCGACCGTTCCGGCGAAAAAGGGCCGCTATCATCGGCAATCACATCGATGATCCGTCCCTGTTTGTGTGCGCTGATCGAAATACCCCCGCCCAGATGGGCGATGATCAGATTTAACTTTTCATAGCTTGTTCCCATTTCGCTGGCATATTTCCGGCCCATTGCTTTGCTGTTTAAAACATGGCAGAGACTTTTTCTGTGAATCTCCGGAAACCCGGTGAGCCGGGCGACATCTGCCATTTCATCCGACGACACTGCATCATAGATAAAGCAGGAATCCCCAACGGCTCGGCAATAGCCAGCCGCCAGCAGGGCCCCAAGATTGGCGGCATGAGGCGAAAGCTGCCCACTCAGAATCAACTCTTTCATGGCCTGATTGATCCGGTAACCGCCAGCATCTATTGGTGGTAACAAACCACCCCGGCCAACCACTGCCGTCAATCGATTGAGATCAAAGCGGTGTGCACTTAAAATTTTTTGAACGGTCTTTTTTCTGAATTCAAACTGCTCATTTACAGTTAAAAAGGATTCCAGATCGGTACTGGTATGTTCAACCGATTGGCTAAATAGCTCGGTTTCATTTTCAAAAACTGCGATTTTAGTGGAGGTTGAGCCCGGATTGATGGTTAAAATTACAAAATTATGCATCGTTTGCCGTTCTCCTGTTCACTTTAATTGCTTTTTTCCATTGTAAACCCAATTCTTATTTTATGCAAATTTTATCGTCAGCTTACCCTGATCATATCTGGCACTTTGCACCGTTTTATTACGAAGAACGTCCGGTAAGGTAAAACAGCGTTTTTCATTCTTTATTTGAATCATCAGTTCACTGCCTTTCTGGCCCATATTCATATCCGTTTTTTGGGCAAACGGAAGGTTTAAAATAAACGCATAGCCATCAGCTTCTTTTTTTACTTCAAAAATGGTATCTTCAAATAAAATCCCAGCCGGGTCGGTTTCACCAAAAATCTGCTGTGCAGCTTCATGCAGGATCGCTTCACCGATCAATTCCCGATCAAGTAGCATCAGCGTAAAAACCGGCACCGGGGTAAAACTCTCGCGAATTTCCTGAAGCCCCTCTTCCTGAAGACTGATCCATTTACTGAAATACCCGTCAAGAGCCAGCGCCGGATAGACTTTGTTGACGATCACGGCATCGATCGTATAATTGTATAAATGCAGATAGGTAAAATTTCGTTTCGCCTCCTTGATGACAATCCGCTCCGGGGTCGTGACGATGCGGATGCTGAGGATTTCCTTATTGGTCATCAACGCCTGTAGCTGATAGAGCTTTTCATTTAATTGTTCCACATCATCAAAGACATTATCCTCGGGCATCGGAATTTTCATAACCTTTTCAACCATCGGGCCTGCCACCTTAACCGCCTTTTTTTTCATTGGCAGTACAGTTTTAATCATATTGCCAAACATTTCCGGAAACTTCAGCAGCGACAGGGTCTCGCCGGTCGGCGCACAATCGACTATCAACACGTCGTACTGGTTTTCCTCGTAAATGTCGATTAATTTTAAACAGCGCAAACAATTCTTCCAGCCCCGGAAAAACCAGCAATTCCTCGGCTTCAATCCCCCCTGCGCCCGGGCCGTCAACAATTCCTTCATGTAGTTTTTCATATTTCCCCAGGCTCGTTCCCCTTCCAGGATCGCATCAATTTCCAGCCCCCAGAGCAACTCACTGATCTTAACCGGGGTGTTCTCTAGCTTTACACCAAATGAATCTGATAAACTATGAGCTTGGTCGGTACTCATAATCAAAACGCGTTTGCCGTCTTTGGCCAGTTTAACCGCCGTTGCCGCCGCTACACTGGTTTTACCGACCCCGCCTTTGCCGGTATATAAAATAATTCGCATGGTCTTCCCCCTTTTTTTTATCTTCACATAATAATACTAATCGATAGATACTTTTCTGACTTTTTTGTCATGCTCCGATCCTGCAGTTTTTTCCTGTTCAGCAGTGCTCACCGCTGAACTCACATCGAGCGCCCATTCCCTGGCCAGGTCAACGACGATCCCTTTGACTTCTTTTTCGATCACCGAAACATGTTGGGCAATCGATGGGGACAGCAGAGACAAGAACGCATCACGTTCATATTGCTTGGCCAGGATCATGTTTTTAATAAATTCTCGGTTCATTATTAAACCTCCTCTTTTTAATTTTATTTAAAGGCAATGACCAGGGTACTCTGGTCAAATTTTGCCGAACTGACAGTCATTCCTCTAAGGCTATTGGGTAGTGGAATATTCCGCTTGTAATTACCAATTTTGACAATCACATCCGACCCGGCCAGATTAACGGCCACCGCATCTTTGGTAATATTCGGTAAGAAAAGTTTCAGTTCATAACCCGTCGCAGTCTGCGCATATTTTTCACCCGCAATATCCGCTTTGATCGCAAATAAGTCGCAACTGTCGGTGAAGACCTCGGTACAGATCCGGTTGATGGCATCCAGGCCCAGCAAATCAGTGTCGTACCAGGGAATATAATATTTGGGAATTTGATCAAAACAGGCTTCAATTTCAGCAATGTACTTTTTCTGAATGGTAATCCATTTTGCAAAAAAGGGATTTTCGATTTCCCGGGGCAAGATCCGGTTGATAAAAATGCCATCGACGTTGTAGTTATAGAGCTTCATGTACATATAATTCCGTTTGGTTTCTGCCACCACCATTTTTTCCGGAATGGTCACCAAGCGGACCGAGGATACGTCCTTATTTTTTAACAACTCCTGGAGCTCAATCAACTTCACATAGAGGGTTTCAATATCACTCATGGCATGACGGTCAGGCAATTGAATCTTAAATAATGATTTTGAAACCGGCGACAGAATCCGTACTGCCACCTTGCCGACAGGAAAGAATTTATCCATATACCAGCACATCAGCTCCGGGAATTTAAGCAGCGACAGGGTCTCTCCGGTCGGGGCGCAGTCCACAATAATCCGCTGATAGTCGCTGTCATTGTATAATTCCTGAATTTTAAGTAAGGCGAACAGCTCATCCATCCCTGGCATCATCGTGAACTCATCCATTTCTGCACCATCCGGATTAATTGAGCCGATCATGTTGTTAAACGCCTGCATCAGGTTTTTAAAATCCGTTTCCATCACATAATTGGGATCGATTTCCAGAGCATCAAGATTGTCAGCCACTGTAACCGCTTCTTTGCCAATTGGATGATTAAAGAGATCCCCCAGATTATGGGCCATATCCGTACTGACGATCAGCGTCTTTTGGCCTTGCTGAGCTGATTTAAGGGCATGGGCTGCCGCTACACTGGTTTTTCCCACCCCACCTTTGCCGGTAAAGATCAATATCCTCTTCATAAGTTTCCTCCTGCTATTTTAATTCCTTTTTCGAATAGTTCGTTGTTCGAAGTATTCAGCTGAAAAGATGCTGCCCGGAGGCAGCCGTTTTATTCAATGATGATTTTTCTGATTTTTGAACTGGTTTGCGTTTCGACGGTCGCGCCGGTATCTTGGTTAATGGTATCGATGACCTTATCCACCAGTTTGAATACCAGATTGACTTCCTCGGAAGTGAAGCTATCCATTATCAATTGTCCGAAACGGATCATCTCCGTGAGGATATTTTGGATTGATACTCGGCCGACTTCGGTCAGTTTAATGGTGACCACCCGTTTATCTTCTGAGCTTCTTTCGCGGAGAACAACCTCCCGTTTTTCCATCCGGGCCACAATCCCTGTGGCCGTATTCAGTGGCACACTGAGATAGTCAGCGATCTGGGTCATATTCACATCACTTCGTCGATACAAAAGCATCAGTACAAACACCTCATTTTTCGAACAATTAAAAATTTCATTGCCCCAGATCTCCGGTGACAAAAGATATTTTATTTTGTCCAGGTATTCAAATATCAATGTTTCCAGATTGCCATTAAGACGATTTTTCATAGGGTTGTTCCTTTATTATATTTGCAAAATACTTCGTTCTTCGAATTAATTTAATTCTACATCCGAAGTACTCTGTTGTCAACCCTTTTTTTGAGCGCCTCTTATAATGTCCATGCCAATCTTAGCCTTCTCCAGAATTTTTCCTGATTATTAAAGACCCTTTAAAGCTTACGGGTTATAATGCAGAGAGCCGAAAGGAGTCACGATGAAATTTGGAAAATTCTTACTGATCACAACCATTACCTTAGCCTCCCTTTTGGTGGGCTGTTATCCATATGCCCGATATATTGAACCCAATCTCTTGATGGTTAATCGGGAAAAACTGGTCAGCAGCAAACTTGAGGCCCCCCTTAAAATCGTTTTTTTTGGTGATACGCATCTGGGTGAATTCAACGACAACGGCCAGCTTGAGCAAATTGTCACAAAGATAAATGCAGAAAATGCTGACCTGGTTGTCTTTACCGGTGACTTGATTGGATCAAGTGGCGATTTCACCGTCAATCCGGATACAATTGCCCAAAGTCTGGCTGAAATCCACGCCACCTATGGCAAGGTTGCCGTCATCGGAAATCATGAGTATGCCTTATTGGATCAATACAATTATTCCGACTTGATGAACGCTGCCGGTTTTGAGGTTCTCATTAATGACTGGCTGGATATTTCTGAGCTTAATTTGCGGGTGCTAGGCCTGGATGATGTTTATCGGGGTAATCCTGATTTGAATCTGACTGATGCGGCTCGGGACGGCGCTTATAATATTCTGCTGACCCATGAGCCAGATATTGTCGATGACATGAACAGTGATGCGGTTCAGCTGGTTTTAGCTGGCCATACCCAT
Source organism: Acetobacterium wieringae (assembly GCF_023700225.1). Taxonomy (NCBI): domain Bacteria; kingdom Bacillati; phylum Bacillota; class Clostridia; order Eubacteriales; family Eubacteriaceae; genus Acetobacterium; species Acetobacterium wieringae. The sequence goes on along the minus strand of NZ_CP097897.1, from coordinate 1,276,855 downwards.
GGCGGCCAGATCTCACTGCCCTATCTCACCGAGAAGATTCTGCCCGCCAATGGAAAAAAATATGTCAAAGGGCTGTATGCGATTGGCAGCCAGGGACAAACCAACCTGTTTGTCACCAAAGGCACCGGCATGACCAAATTGCCCTTTCGCTTCCTGAACGTCCCTGAGATTGTCTCAATCGAAGTCAGTCCTTAGATTTATGATTGCTTTTGGGCATGAAGCTGTTTACGGATCTGTTCGACAATCTGCAAAATGGTATAGTATTCCACCTCAATCACATTGATCGTTGTATTATAGCCATCTTCTTTAATAATCTGGGGTGTAAAAATCAACCTGATTTTATTGCCTTCTTCATCATTCCAATCGACTGTGGTCATTTCCTGTTTTAAACTTCTGAAGTACAATTCGATCTGACTGTCATTCCAGGGCAGATAAAACCCTTCCTGATTCAGTGCTTTATTAATGTCTCTGACTCGTTTTCCGATTCCTTTAATATTCTGTATCCGTTTTAACATCGTTACTCCTTTTCCCAACCCTGTTTTTTGACTGTCTTTAATTTTAAGCTTTTTTTCAAAGCCTGGCAATTCATTTTCGCTGATCTGCTTGTTTCCACCCTTCTTCGAATTGCTTTACAAAAAAACACCCTCGACGGGTGCTTTTTCTATATTGGTTTGTTGATATAATCATTTTTTAGATTAACGAATAATCAAAGCGGTTTCTTCTATTATCCCGCATCTTCATATATACATTGGGAAAATAAGCGCTTACTCCTTCAGGTTTTTCCTCCTGAGTCGTCACAATTTCCGGTTGATGGATTTCAATATGGGTCGACATTCCCCGTTTAATTTTTTGTAATTCCTCTCGTGTCGTTTTTAAATCTGTCGCTAGTTTAACCTGTTTGCCAAACTGCATTTCTTTTCCCATCTGACTTTCGAGATTTTTAATGGTGGCTTCCAGCCTTTCCAATTGCTCGAACTTTCCTGCTTGTTCTACTTTTTCAATCAGTTCATCATTTTTTTTCTGACTTTTATCGCTCCAGACTGGAAACGTTTTTCCAGCAATCTGCATAAAAAAGTTCTCATAAATCTGATCCAGATTCATGCCATTAATCTTCAGTGACAAATCATCAGCGCTCATCCAATTCGTCTGATGATAGTTTTGGCAATTGAACAAACCCGTTTGGGGATTAAGTGTCTGATGATCATAGCACCAAAGCTGACCCCACTCTTCGTATCGAACCAGGAAAACCGCATATTGATCAATTTCCCGGTTGATAATTTCAAGAATCGTGGAACTGATCGCCTGACGGTTTAGAATAATTTCGACGATGGCGATTTCTGTAACATTTTGCCCCGTTGGATGTGCGATTGTTTCGGGTGAAAGTGTATTGATCCAGATGATGCTACGAATTTCATCGATGAAAATCTTTTTTGACGCACTGTCGTCATTTAAATATTTATAAAACAATTCTTTGGGCAGTCGCTTGTATACATTGGTGGTTCCTGGCAAGTCAATCATGGCATCTCCTTCTCAAATTTTTTGTGTGCTGATTTTAAAGACAATGGCTTCTCTGTTTATGTAATCGACTAATCATCCAAAATACTTAGGTATTTTTGAAGCACCACCTGATTAACACCTCTAAAACAAGCCTGGCATATTTTTATCTAAACTTCAGTGCCTTTTACTCCAATTAGCTTTATACTTACCCAGAAATCCCTTTACTAATTATAATAATTAGTCTTCTATGGATGCACCCGCTTGTTTAAGAGCAAAATTTATTGGTATAAATATTACAAAGACTGTTAACTGGAGGCTAAATCAATGAAAAAGTTGCGCATCATATTGTTCATATTCTTTACTGGTCTTTTTTGTTATCTGCTTTCTCCAGCGGTCTTCGCAACGACCAATGATCTGGGAATCTATACTAAAGAGATTTTGATTGTTCAGTCCTATCAACGGGATTATTACCATACTCGAGTTTTGGAAGAAGGAATTGAAGCGGTACTTTTTGATTCAGGAGAAAAGGTTCGCATCCGGTATGAATTTCTAGATACAAAAAGCAGTCTAGATGCTGATAATTTTAAAGCCCTGGCTGAACTAATGACTCAAAAATATCAGCAGGTTTCACTGGATGGTATTATCCTTTGTGATGATGATGCCCTGCTGTTTTACAATCAGTATGGCAAAACAATCTGGCCCAATACCACTTATGTTGTCAGTACGGGCATCAATTCTCTGAGACCTTACAGTCAGGGGATTCCCGGTATGGTCATTATCGAAGAACGGCCGGATGTGTCAAAGAATGTTGCGCTGGCTTTAGAACAAAATCAAGCAAAAGCTATTAAAACGCTGCATTTTATTTATGATGAAACCACCACCAGTAACGAAATGCGCTCAGACATCGTGTCCATGCTTGCCGAAAAATACCCGGAATATGAAAGTCAACACTACTTTGACAAAACACCGGAGGAACTCAAAACAATCGTTGATAATAGCGGTGACACCGATCTGTTTTTCTATGTCTTGTATTCTCGGGATCGAAATGGTATAACCTACCATTATGATGAAGTTCCCCGGTACATTTTAAAAAACGCCAAGAACCCGGTGTATGCACTCTGGGATTTCTACCTTGGTACTGGAGTGGTTGGTGGCTACGTTGCTTCTTCCTATAAATATGGCGAAAGTGCCGCCAACACGCTGCTTGATCTCTGGGCCGGACAATCCGTTTCACCCTTAGTTTATGAGGATGGTTCACATTATCAATATATGTTTGATTATAATGTTCTAAAAACATATCAACTGAGTTATGTTCCGGAAGGCGCTACTGTAATCAATAAACCGGTCTCCTATTTTGAAAAAAACAAAAACTTGATTATTTTATTCTCTGTGATCGCCGGGGTACTGATCACCATTATTGGTCTCCTCCTCTATGCCATTCGTGAAAAGAATATTCTTAACCAGAAAACGGTCGAAATCGCTGATTTGAACCAGGAAATTGTGGATACTCAGAAGGTTTTGATTTCTAAACTGGGCGCTGTCATTGAAACCCGCTCGTTCGAAACCGCTAACCATGTCAAACGGGTCGCCCGGGTTTCTGCCTATCTGGCCAGGGAGTACGGACTCTCCGAGCGTGATGTGACGAGTCTCTCTGCGGTATCACCCATGCATGATGTCGGAAAAATCGGGATCGGTGAAAATATCCTTCATAAACCCGGCCGCCTTTCGGAGCAGGAGTTTGAAATCATGAAGTATCACACCAATATCGGTTATGAAATTCTGAAAAGCTCCGAGCGGGAAATGCTCCGTTATGCTTCTCTGTTAGCTCTGGAACATCACGAAAAGTGGGGCGGCGGTGGCTATCCCAGCGGTAAATCAGGGCTGGACATCCATATCTTTGCACGGATTACGGCGATTGCGGATGTCTACGATGCGCTTCGCAGTATCCGTTCCTACAAAGAGGCCTGGTCTCAGGAATCTGCTGTAGCTTATCTCCTCGAAGAAAAAGGAAAATTTTTTGAACCCAAACTGGTGGATATTTTTGTGACCAATATTGTTGAAATCGAAGCCCTTCGCAGCGCAACATCCGAGGATGAACTCAACGATTTCAGCCAGATGTATAAGTATTTGAAGGAACAAATGATGGACGAATAAGCGACAATTAGTCGTCAATTGTTCTTGCGTTGCAATTGTCCGCTTATGGGTATTCTTTAACAATGGTAAAATTTTTTAAGTTTTATTCGACTATTTCTGAATTTTATCCAATTATAGTTATCTCAAAATTAAAATAACGATGCTTTATCGTTATTTTTTCTTTTTTCCCATATCGTGTTTATTCACCTTGAAAAACAAACCGGTAAAATGTTACAATATGAGCCATATCATCCAGATTCCGAAAAAAGGTTGCATCCATAATCGTTTTATGGTTAACCCGACCAGGATGTGTTAATATCTATAAAGGAGGCCAGCATTTTGCATTTAAACAAGAATTGGTACACACACATCATTACATATTTATGGATTGCCATTGGCGTTTCATCGTCAGTGACACTGCTTAATCTGTTTTTTTCCAGTCTGGCTCCCCAATCTTTTTTCCTGGAACGCTTTCTATTCCCGCTTTTACTTGAAGTTATAATTCTTATTGTTTTAAAAAAGCTGATTCGCTTAAATACAACTGTCACCCCTTACTTTATCATCGTTGGATGTCAGGCCATTGTCATGATTCTGTTCATGGTTCATTATCCTGTTTTTTACGTAATGCTCTCGCTTTTTTTGATGCCCGTGCTTATCTCGATTTTTTTTCTGGATCTCAAACTGATTGACTTCTCTTTTTATCTGTCCCTTGCTGTATTTGTTGGCATGAAGTTGTTGTTCCCCCCGCTGTCAATGATGTCAGTAATTGAAGTTACGACATTTTCCGCCATTCTGGTGAGCGCTTATTTTCTTTCCCGGGAATTGACAAAACGATTTTCAGTTGTCTATACCGATATGGTTATCTCGGTTGAAAAAGAAAAAGAACTTTTATACCGTAACATTTACATGGAAAAGCTCACAAAGATGGATTTGGCTACAAACTTATACAATCATAAAACATTTCACGAGTATCTGGATGAGTTGGTGGCCCAATGTCGCAAACAACCCTTTAATCTTTCACTGGGATTGATGGATCTTGACCGGTTCAAAGGGATTAATGACCGCCAGGGCCATGGCAACGGTGATAAGGTTATTGCCACTGCTGCTGCTATCATTCGTGATAATCTGGAAGCCAATGATTTTGCTGCCCGCTACGGCGGCGAAGAGTTTGCCGTTATTTTTACTGAAAAATCACCGGAAGCCTGTCTTGAAATTCTTGAGCGAATACGAACCGATCTTGAAACGGCGGTTTTTGATACCATGCCTGATGAGGTTGTCACCATGAGCATCGGTTTTACCCCGTTCACCCCTAAAATGAGTAAAACTGACTTGTTCGAAGCAGCTGATGCCAGTCTGTATTCGGCCAAAAAAAATGGCCGCAATCAAATTCAATGTGCATCGTGATTCCAGCACTATCTCTTCGTCAGATTGATCCGACTTTCAAAGGCACCAATAACCACATCCTATTTTTAGCAACAAAAAAAGACTAATGCCGATTCTACGCTTTTACCTGTAGAATCGGCCTAGTCCAAAATCTCTGTTGTCATCCGTTTGGATTCCTCCTATGATTTTTTATCAAAAATCTTCTTTTTTCACTTTTTAAGTAAATTTCTCCAATTTTTAGGATGCTCTCGCTTTTAAAATTCGATTTGTTTGATACTCACCCGATTATTATTTACTAAATTTTTTACTTGATATTTTTGACTTCAGAACATTTTCTCGTTTCCAATTTAATATCGGATATGGCTTTCAGAAACCGTGAGAACTTTTCTTTTTTCAAGGATATTTTTCATTCATCGTTCATTTAATTCGTTGTGAGGTTACCTTCTTGTTTTAATTTAAGCACAATTTGTTTTAAAAATTATTTAAAACAAATTTTTCCTTTGCCGTTAATTTATTTGATTTAATCAGTCTCAATTTTTAAGTTGATGCTGATTATCTCATTTATAATTATTGACAACTTGGATCTTATTTACTTTTAAATGATCAGTTGATCTTTGATTAATTGTATTATAGCACCTTTTTGAAATAAGTAAATAGATTTTTTGTAAACGTTTGTATAAATATTACAAATGATTTGTAAAGCCGATTTAAAGCCATTCTCTCTGCTAAGGTACAGAAACCGTTTGTCACCTTTTTAAGCATTATTTAAGATCCTCATGAATCGATAATACCGGACAAGGTGCTTCTGAAATCACCCGCTGGGTAACTGAACCGGTAAAAAAGCGCTTAATTTTTGACATCCCCCGGTTACCCATGACAATCAGATCGAAGGCTTCCTCCCTGGCGATTTCCAGAATTTCAATGGAAGGTTCTCCGGTCACTACTAATTTTTCCAGATCAATACCGGAAAAATCAAATTCTGCCACAATAGTGTCCAGCATCTCTGCGGCCCGTTCTTCCAGTTGTGACATAATCTCCATTTCGACGCCACCGGCTGAAATGATGGAACCATCCACCTGATGCCAGAAGTTCTGGTTTCTGCCATAACTGGTTACATGGTTTTCTTCCACAACTGTCACCAGCTTCATCGCAAAATCATATTTTCGGGCAATCTCCATGGCTTTTTTCAGGGCGTTCATGGATGCCCTGGAACCATCAATGGGTACCAGTAATTTCATGATCATATCCTCCGTTTTTTTTTATCATGGCAATAAATTACGATTATTTTGTGCTCTGATGTTACTAAATATACCCCGTTTCGCTTTTAAAAAACAGCATTGTCATTAAAACGATAAACACCTATCGCCTAAATCCGGCCACGATCCGGCCTTAAAACTTTTTTACAATAATCAGCATCATTACTTTGTATTAAGCCAAAAAAGACTAAGACCGATTTTACATTTTTATCTGTAAAACCGGCCTAGCCTAAAATCTCTGTTGTCATCCGTTTGGACTCCTCCTATTGATTTTATCAAAAATCTTCTTCATCACTTATCTTTGTAAATATCGCCAACTTTTTGGAATCATCTTACTCTTTAGATTGGATTAATAACCAATACAATCGTTTAGAAATCTTTTCGTCATCATCTTCACCGAATGGTATTTCATGATCCCCAATGATCTTTGACTATTTCTATTAAGAGTTGTTAAGGTTATTACCACTCTTCATTTCGGAGCAATCTGTTTTCTCATTCAAATTTTTCCCACTGCCATTAAAACGAATCAATTGACCATTTGCTAATAGGTTACTTTAGTCTGGTAATTTTTATTTTATTGGTGAGCTGTGCGATTATTTACTTTTCAATGATCGAAATCACTAAAATTAGAAAATGATTGATGATCTTTGATTTAAAAATATTATATCACGTTATTATAATATGTAAATAGATAAAGTGTAAATGTTTGTATAGTTTTTGCGTACGTTCACATCAAGCCTGTAAATAGGCATCACAGGTTAAAAAATACACCCTCCGCTTTGCAAAAACAAAACGGTGGTGTATATAAAATAGCTACTTAAAACAAGCGCTTATACTTTCCCTGATTTAGGAGTTTTTTAGAATAATGCTGGAAATAATATCGGCCGCATCCTCGAAAGAGTCACAGCTTTCTTCAAAATAATCATAAATACGAATGAGAGCAATGGTTTCGATATGATCCCGTTTATCTATAAATAACTGTCTGACCGAGTGAACATAGAGGTCGTCGCCCTCGTTTTCCAATCGATTGATGGCAATAATTGCCTCATTTAAGGCTTTTGGTTTCTTAAAAGATTTCAGTTCTTTGATTGCTTCATGCAGACACGTCGCACTTCTGACAATCAGATCCATAAACTTAAACATTTCCGGGGTGATCTTTCCAATCTGGAACATATCTAAATATTTGAGGATGTCTTCAATTAAATCAATAATGGTATCCAGCGCACAGGCCAGATTGATAATATCTTCCCGCTCAATGGGGGGCAAAAAATCGCTGTACATAAATTCCATCATCTCATACTTGAGGTTATCTGCAGTTCGTTCCACTTCGTGAAGTTTGACCAGCTTCTTCTCCAAACTTTTGAGATCATAGTCCTGAAGCGTTTCATTGAGCATTTCGGATGCTTTCACAATCAAATTAGAAACAGCAATAAATTCCTTGTAATAGTTATACCCTTTTGTTTTAACTTTTTTTGACATAATGTCTCCCTTTTTTAAGATAGTGTTATTTTAGAATATTTGCATAAAAACCCAGGCCATAATAAATCCGACCAGGCCACACCCCGGGAAGGTCAATACCCAGGCTAAAAGCATCTCTCCAACTGTTGACCAATTCACCGAGGAAAACCGTTTAGCAGCACCAACACCCATGATTGCTGTTGTTTTGGTATGAGTGGTACTGACAGGCAATCCGAAAACAGATGAAATCAATAAACAGATTGCCGCTGCAAGATCTGCACTGAAGCCTTGGAAAGATTCCAACTTAACCATGTCCATGCCAACCGTTTTGATAATTTTCATTCCTCCAATGGAGGTTCCCAGGGCCATAACCAACGAACATAGAATCATCATCCATACTGGAATCACAAAATTCGTGGCGTCAGCATTCCCCTGTGCCAGAAATATCCCCAGCATAAAAATTCCCATGAACTTTTGTCCGTCCTGAGCACCGTGCATAAAAGCCATGGCCGCTCCGGCGCCAATCTGACCATTCTTAAAAAATACATTCGTCTGCTGTCGAGACATCTGTTTACAGATCAGCATCACTATTTTTACGACCAGAAAACCTAGCCCAAACCCTAATAGTGTCGATGTCCCAAGCCCATAAACGACCTTAATCCAGGCCTCTCCGTTAATCCCGCTAATTCCCCCTTGCAGTGCAATGGCGGCCCCAGATATGCCAGCAATCAATGCATGGCTTTCACTGGTTGGAATCCCGAAATACCAGGCGGCTGTCGCCCAGAGCACAATGGCAAAGAGGGCTGCACACAAAGCGATGAGCGCATCGTCTGAACCACTGAAATTTACCATGTTGGCTACCGTTTGAGCCACTGTCGCATTGATGGCAGTCATAACAAAAACCCCCAGGAAATTGAAGACAGCCGCCATCACAATTGCTTTTCTAGGCTCCAATGATCGGGTGGACACGCAGGTGGCGATAGCATTTGGCGCATCAGTCCAACCATTTACCAAAATTACCCCAAGGGTTAAAACTACAATGATGAGCAAAGCTGGATTGCCGGCAATGCTGCTGATAAAATCCGATAAAGTGATTGTCATATTTTTAAGAATACCCCGTTTCTCTCTACACATTCAAAAGTCTTTTTTGAATGTCATACTCGACTGTTTTTTTGCCGTACTCATTCTACACCATAAGTTCCCAAAATAGAACGCTTTTAACATAAATTTAACAAATTTTTAATCTGACACTCCTTTAAAGACGTTTTTTGTCCATATTTTAATGTCTGATCGTGAAATACAATCGAACTTTATGTGACAGTTTTATGATTCTTGCATTTTTTGAGTTTTTTTTATTGTAATTTATAGTAAATCATTGCAAAATTTATAATTAGGGTGTAAAATTTAAGTAACGAATTGTAACCGAATTAATTGGAATTATTGTAAATTAAGCCGATTATTTCTAAAACATACATTATCGATGCGAAATTTATATTAATACAGAGATATGGGAGGATACTGGAAATGAAGTTTTATCGTGGCGTCTTTATTTGTTTTGTTCTAATGATAGTTCTGGGTATTTACCCGGTTGCTGTGTTGGCAGAAGAAAGCAATAATAGCGGAACAGTGGTTACGACCATCGATGCCCAACCATTTGTTGAAACCCGGGAAATGCTCCCCGGTGATGTGGCTGCCGATCCCGGTTGGCCGGATGAAGCCTACCTGAATGATGGCATAAATAGTTCGTCGGTATTCTCACCTCGACTCAGTGCACCTGCTTCAGATAATGATTATTACTTTTCCAAAAATATATTTTATCTGGCTGGCTATGGGATGCCAAACTGTACCGCATACGCCTGGGGCCGGGCCTACGAAATTTTGGGCAGCAAACCGAATTTAAGCAATGGTAACGCCAATGAGTTTTGGGATTACAACCTCAGAAGCGGTGCCTACCCTTATGGCTCCACCCCTAAAGTCGGCGCCATTCTTTGCTGGGACGGCAGTTCCTGCGGTCATGTTGCGGTTGTCGAAAAAATTGAAGGAAATAAGGTGACTGTTTCAGAGTCGTCTTGGAGTGGTTCTTACTTTTATACTACCACTTTTACTGCTGGTACAGAAAATGCAGTTTCTGTTGGCGGCTTCCAGGGATATATTTATCTTGGTGACTTTGAACCTGAACCGGACCGTGATACCACCCCCCCGACAATTGCCAATGCCCAGATAACCGATCTCAACGATGAAGGCTTCACTATAACCTGTCAGGTTTCTGATGCGGATTCTGGTATTGCATCAGTCCTTTTCCCCACCTGGACTGATGCCAACGGACAGGATGACCTGGTCTGGCACCGGGCCAGCATTAGCGGCAACACCGCATCTTATCGGGTTTCATACAACCAGCACAATAACGAGCTGGGAACCTATTCCGTACACATTTATGCTTATGATGGTGCGGGAAACACTTCTGCCACAGCCTTAAGTGTTTCTGCACAAAAAAGTATTACCTGTTCCTACCAAACCCATGTCCAGGATTATGGCTGGCAACGCTGGAAAATGAATGGGCAAACCAGTGGTACTTCCGGAGAATCCAAACGCCTGGAAGCCATTGAAATTCAAGTAGATAACAAAGGCTATGATCTGGGCATTGAGTATCGCACCCACATCCAAAATATCGGCTGGCAGGATTGGAAACATGATGGTGAAATCAGTGGTACCTCTAATCAGGGCCTACGCCTGGAAGCCATTGAAGTCCGTTTAACTGGTTCTGATGCTTCCCGCTACGATGTTTATTACCGGGTTCATGCTGAAAATATCGGTTGGTTGGACTGGGCCAAAAATGGTGGTAGCTCCGGTACCGAAGGCTATGGCTATCGTCTGGAAGCAATCGAAGTGATGGTTGTTCCAGCTGGCTCCCCAGCCCCCGGATCAACTATCCGGGCATTTCAAAGTAATCGCTAATTAACTTAAAAGCACCTCAATGCCGAGGTGCTTTTATCTTTTTATCCTAAACCTTATGCGACGTTTATTTTTTGAATTTTTCTTTTAAATCCTCAATGGCTTTTTCGGCAGCTTCCCTGGTCATGCCATATTTTTCCTGAAGTTTATCAACCAACACTTTAGCATTGCCTTTTACCGCTTCCAGATCTTCAGTTGTCAGTTTCTCCCATTTTTCCTGTACATCCTCTTTGATCTGTTCCCATTTTTCTTCAAACGTGTCTTTATTCATTTTTATCCTCCCAAGATAAAGTGTAATTATTTTATTTGCTTATTTACCCGAATAAAAGCAATCTAAACAGCTAAACTGGCCCAGTCGTTTTAAATCTTACTACTGAAAAAAACTTAAAAATCACCCTTGACTCTCCCCGTGGAGGAGCATTTATACTTCAACTTGTAGCAAGAAATGATTGGAGGAAGCAATGAAAAACTGTATTGAAGTGAAAAATTTAAACAAATCCTATGGCAATCGGGTTGTGGTAAAAAATTTAAACCTCACTGTCAAAAAAGGTGAGGTGTTTGGTCTTTTAGGGCCCAACGGCGCCGGAAAGTCGACCACCATCGACTGTATCCTGGGACTGAAGTTATTTGAAAACGGCTCGGTTCAGGTTCTGGGGATGGACCCGACAAAAGAACGCAAGCAACTTTTTGAGCGGGTCGGGGTGCAGCTGCAGTCCTCCAGCTATCAGGGCAATATCCGGGTGGGTGAAGTCTGTGAAGAAATCGCCGCCCTTTACCAGTCACCTGCTGATTACCATGACTTATTGGCGCAGTTTAAGCTGGATCACTACCTCAAGCAACCGGTGGCCAAACTCTCCGGCGGCGAAAAACAAAAACTGTCGATACTACTGGCCCTGATCCCCCAACCTGAGGTACTCTTTCTGGATGAGCTCACAACCGGGCTCGACACCGAGGCCCGGCGGGAGGTCTGGCAGGTTTTAACGGCGCTTAAAGAAAAAGGACTGACGTTGTTTCTCACCTCTCATTACATGGACGAGGTGGAGGTGCTCTGTGACCGGGTCTGCATCATTAACCGGGGCGAAGCTCTGGTAACTGACACCGTACCCGAGCTGATTCGAAAAAGCCCCTATAAACGGCTGGAAGAAGCCTATCTCTGGTTCATGAAGGAGGAAATCGCCATATGAAAAAATTTTTTACCTTGCTAAAAGTCGAAGGCAAACTGTCGCTGCGCTGTATTGACAGCATCTTTTTCGGAGTCTGTATGCCGGTTGGCATAATGATCCTCATCGGTCTGATTGTCGGACAAAACCCCGCTCCCACTGATGCCGGATACACACTGATTCAAAGCTCGTTCGGGGCTCTGATCACCGTAGGAATCTGTGCCACGGCTTTTATGGGCATACCCTTGACCATCGCCGATTATCGGGACAAGAAAATTCTCAAACATTTTTTTGTGACACCGGTGAGTCCAACTATGTTATTATGGGTTCATGCCGTTATCAACATGCTGCTATCACTTGTTTCGGCACTGCTGATTTACGCCGTCGCCCGAACCTTCTTCGGATATGAAATCATTGGCGGAAAGCTCGCATTTTTCGGGTCTTACCTGCTGGTGATGGTGTCGATGTACAGTCTTGGGCTGCTGATTGCCAGCCTGTGTCGCACCGTTAAAACCGCCAATGTAGTCTGCAGTATTGTCTACTTCCCGATGCTGTTTTTATCCGGAGCTACCATTCCCTTTGAGATTTTTCCCCAACCGCTCCAGAACGTGGCCAGTTTTCTGCCTCTGACTCAGGGTATTGCCCTGCTGAAATCAACCAGTCTGGGACTGGAAACCAACCTGTTTCTTCCCCTGATGGTGTTAGTTGGATCGCTGGTCATGGGCATTATTTTATCCATCCGATTCTTCCGTTGGGAATAAGAAAGGAAAACAAATGAACGAAACCTATCAATGTCAACGCGTTGAAACCGTCTATTATAAGATCGGACTGTTTTCTAAAATCAACCGGGTCACCATCAAAGCGCTGCGCCACTATGACGAAATCGGCCTACTGCCGCCAGCGTTTATCGAAGAAACGACAGGCTACCGCTATTATACCTCAGCCCAACTCCCCCTGCTCCACCAGATTCTGGCCCTGCGGGATATGGGCTTTACCCTGGACGAAATCAAACAAGTCCAGGGCGGGATCCCGGAAAAAGAACTGCTTCAAAAAAAGCGGCTGGAGCTCATCAAAAAAATCGCCGCCGATACCCTGCGCCTGGCCCAGGTGGAATCCTATCTGGCAAAAAAAGATGCGGACACTTGCGACTACCACATCATCTTAAAAGACTTACCCGAGGTGATTGTGGCCTCGATGCGGACGGTGATCTCCAGCTACGATGCCCTGTTTGATGTGGTGCCGCCGATGGGGGCCGAAATGGAACGGCTGGGCTGTGTCTGTGCGGTTCCGGAATACTGTTTTAATATCTATCATGATGGCGAATACCGGGAAACCGATGTGGATGTGGAAATCTGCGAAGCCGTTACAGAAAAGAAGATTGATTCGGAAATGTTGACCTTCAAAGTCATCGACCGGGTCGAGCATGCTGCCTGCGTCCTTCACAAAGGTCCCTATGAAGGCTTCCCCAAAGCCTACAATGCGGTGCTGAAATGGGTTGAGAATAATGGCTATGAGATTATTGACAATCCCCGGGAGTCCTATATTGATGGACTCTGGAACAAGGATTCCGCCGAAGACTGGCTAACCGAAATCCAGTTTCCGGTCAGAAAAATCAGCTAACCTTTTTATTATATTAAGTGCTTGTTTAAGTTCTGATTAAAGAAAATTGATAGAATGATAGGATAAGATAGCGTTTATTAAATCAACTGATTGGAGTTTCAAAAATGAAAAAAGACCTGATCCTATCAAAACAACTGACCATGCTGGAAAAACACGAACAGAAGTTTTTGAATCAGACTGACAGTCCGTTTATGAAATCAAACTTTTCCCCGATGGTCAATAAAATTCAGGATAAAATACCAGCCAAGCTGCAGTCAACCCTGGACGCGGCCTTTTACATGGGCTTTCATCTGGTCTTTGAAAAAGGCAGTTCATTAATCGAAAAAATAGTCAATAAAGAAAAAATTGAAATCGAATATGATTTAAATAATTATGCGATTGAAAAATATATGAATCGAAAACATCTGACTAAGTTGGATAAATCGTCAAAGCACTCCAAAACCATCAATGAATCCATTGCTGCCATTGAAGGCGGTGTTCTGGGTTTGTTGGGGATTGGTCTGCCTGATATTCCCCTGTTTCTTGGCGTCATCGTTAAAACCATCAATGAAATCGCCCTGTCCTATGGTTTTCAATACACCACGGAAGAAGAAAAAGCCTACCTGCTTTATCTGATCTGCGCCGCCATGACCAAAGAAGATCTGCGCAAAGCCTACGATCAGAAAGTCGAGGGCTTAGGTCAGGATATCGATACCCACGCCCACATAAGCATTGATCTGGATGCAGTGATGAAGGAGACCTCGGATCTGCTCTCCAATACCCTGCTGACCGCCAAATTTATTCAAGGATTGCCCATTGTCGGCGTCATCGGTGGGGTGGTCAATCCCCTGATAATCAATAAAATCGGCAAATACGCCCGGATCAAGTATAAAAAACGGTATTTACTTGGCAAAATAAAGACGACACCCCAAACGCAATACTGACTATTTAATAAAATTTCTTACCATTCGTTATTTTATCTGAACCAGCACATAAAAGTCAGCATTATATGTTGTCTCAACTTCTGATTTTTCGATGGCTAAAAAAATCGCTATCATCGAAATTTTCGCCTTATCATTTTCCACTGTAAACATAGCTTCGTCGGCATTCATATAATCTTTACTAACCTGGTAACTGCCACCCTGGGATGTATCAAAATGATCGAACACTTCTTGCATATTGATCCGCATCAGTTCTTGACCATCTGTCTCTGTCAGCACCAACTCCCCAATCCTACCTGTTTTTTCACGAACCAACGTATAGCTTTTTCCATTTGACTCAAAACTACATATCGTCGGATCCATTTTATCATCCTGCATATAGAAATTTGCCACTACAAAGGTCTGATACCCAGAAATATCAATCGGCGACTGTGGATTCAGATTGAGATAAATTGATTCGGATCGATGTGGGCCTTCCTCATAACGATAAAAACCGAAAGTATCATAAAAATCCTGATAAAGATCAAAATCCTTGCCAAGAAAAGAAATTTCGCTGGTGTATTCCATCATCGCCAGATAGTTGACTGAGTCAGAAATAATTTTTTTATCTGCTTCCGATATTGAAGCGTTCGGGAAAACGGTATCGTCTTGGATCATGCTATTGTCAACCAGCGTTTCGGTCAATCGACCAACTTGATTGGAACGACTAATCGTAAAAGCATCCACCGGCGGAATAATCGAAAATACTGAGAAGCCGATCAATAGCGCAGCGATGATCCCATTTTTACGAACTGGCATAAAACACATCAGAATCCCGGAAATAGCTGCAAAGACACCAAAAATAATCACATAGTACCGACCATGAGTGATTCCGGTATCCTGAATCCGCAACGCCGAGGCGACAATCTGAAAGATAACGATGGGAACCAGGATTTTAGGAAAAATTTTGCGGTACCATTTTGCAATTATATTTTCCAGATTACTAGCTAAAATATAAATCAATATGACTGCAATGGCGAAACCCACCAGCATCGGTTCCAGGCGATTATCAGTCCAGAAGTCTCCGGTAATATTTCTGGCAATATAAATAACCAGTATCACCGTGTAAACCGTCAAAAGCGGGATTATGATATAAGAAATCAGCACCTCCAAAAATCTCGGACACTGACAAGATCGTGCCAGCTTTTCCCGGTTATACTCCAATTGCTCCGGTGACCGGTTTTTGTCCGAAACCCCTGGATAGATGGGGATCAACGACAGAAAATAAATAGGAGCAAACAATATTCCAACGATGTTTAAGGTATGCAGATAGGCATTTTCCGAAACCCGAAACAACAGTAAATCAATGGCGGTGATAATCAGGGTAATCCCTGCAAACAGCACTCCTGAAAAAAGCAAGGCATTAAAGAAGGCTTTAAAGGTCGCCATAAAGCTTTGGTTAAAGCTGATCTCGCTTTTAATTGCCGGAACCCAGATATATGCCATCAACAAGGCAAAAAGTGCAACCGATGTGCGAATCCAGGTTTCCATACTGGTACTGGTATCCTGTCTGACGATCAGAAAATAACCCAGGGTCAATAGCAGACCTAAACCCATTGCGGCCAGCCGGTAACTTGTTTTATCAAAAACCGCTCCCATACCGCCTGGAGGGTAAACCCCAGAAAGGCACCAACTAAACAGGTCAGTAAATACCGGGTATAATCGGCATCCTGCTCAATCGCCATGGTGTTAACCACCGCCGCTGCCACCAAAAAAATAACCGTCACCGGATAGCGGGATAATGCCGCAACCAGACCACCTAATTTTTCGTTGATTTTATCAATCAGTTTCATCTCTGCTCCTAATCTAAACTCACCCTAGATAATTGCGATACTGCCGTGAGCTTTGCGCCCAGTTTCGACGAAACAATTTTTACACTGTACGGCGGACAGTTCTCTGAACTGTTCGCCTACACGTTACAAAATTGTTTTCGTGAAGGCAATGAGCCAATCACAAGCTGGTTTGTAGTTGGCGACTGCCCGCGAACAATAAGAAATTCGCATCGCGATTTCTTATTGTTGTGGAAACTGCACTCAAAGCAACCATTGTTCGATGCTTTTTCATTTCGCACTTACCCATAAACTTACCCGACAAATCCAAAAGACCATTCGCACGATCGACGACAATGATATTTTTTATATACCCTTCCCGGACAGATATACTAAATAAATCTGCTACCTTTTCATAAATGCCTTTTTAACATTTATTCTGATTGATTTTTTTGCTTAAAAAAAGTCTAATTGTTTGCTTCCAATTGAACTTCTCAGCTTGTTTATTCGTTTGTTTTAAATAATTCCGTCAAAGGCACCGGGCGCTTGAAATAATACCCCTGAAATTCTTTGGGTTCAAAGGTCTTGATAATTTCAAACTGTTCCCGGGTTTCCACCCCTTCCACGGTGACCTCAAAGGACAATTCATGAGCCATTTGGATCATTGTTTTTAGTAGCTTCCGACTTTTTATATCTTCCAATCGCTTAGCATAACTTTGGTCGATCTTTAACCGGTCAATCGGCAGATTTTTGATGTAATCAATGGATGCATACCCGGTGCCGAAATCATCCAGGGTGACCAGGAATCCCAGTTCCCGTAGTTCGGACAAAATGGCAGCACCATACTCTTTGTTCGTAATTAATGCAGTCTCGGTTATCTCAATCTCCAGTAAGTGTGGAGGAATATGATAACGGTTGACCGCGTCCAGCAACTTATACAAAATATCCCGGCTGGCAAAATGCTGACCGGAAAAATTGATGGCCACCGGCATTTCTCTGTTGACCAGATTATACTCGACAATCGACTGACATACCCGCTCGATTACATAAAAACCGATGTTGATTATTTGACCAGACTGTTCGGCAATATCAATGAAATAGCCCGGCGATTTAAGTGAGCCATCCTTTTGCTGCCAACGGATCAATGCCTCCAGTCCCAACATCGTCGTACCATCATTGGCATACTTGGGTTGATAATAAAGCACAAATTCTCTGGCTTCCAGTGCCGTTTCAATTTCATTTTTAATGGCATTTTCATGAAGGATTTTATCCATAATTGATTGATCGTAGTGCGAAACATTAATCAGAACATTATTGATCACCGGGGTAATTGCCAGTCGGCTCATTTGTAGCAGTTCTGAGTAGGACTCGGTCTGTAACGGGTAGTAGGCGATGCCGATTTTGTATTTTATAATGACCGTAAACAGGTCTAACACCAGGGGCTTATCAAAGAAATTGATCATCTGGCAAATTAACTGTGATTCTTCTTTGTGAATACCTTCCGTAGCAATTAAAAAGTCATTATTACTGGACAAACCGATCAGATCCCGCTCTTTGGTAATGCCTTCTAGAAATTCAGCAATGCTTCTGAGAATAGCGGCGTAAATTTCCTTGCCGTGACTATATGTCAACTCATTGAGATTGGTAATGGTTAAATTGATAATGGTAATGTCCTGATCTTTTAAAAAATTTGTTTCCAGCAGCGTATTAAACCGGATTTCATTGAGCACACCGGTTAACTGGTTGTAATCCAAAAGGTATGAAATTTTTTGATTGGCATTCATCAATAAACTGACATTCCGGGTCAACTCGTCCTGACTGATCTGCAGCTTCTCACTTTTTTGCTCCAGTTCCATTTTTCGGCGATATAATTCTTCATTGGCGTTTGCCAAAGCCAGGTGGGACTTTTTTCGAATAGTCATGATGATCAGCAGTGCAGAAATAATGACAGCCATCAGGATCATGATAAAGCTGATCAGAATCACCTGATTCAAGGTCAAAACGTAATTGCTCTGCGGTTTATTAATGATGATATTATTGGGTGGCAGACGCTCCTCGGGGAGATTAAACGCCTTCATGCCATAATAATTAAAAATTTTCTGTTGCACCGGTTCTTTTATAATCGGTATAGATTCAATGGAACGACCTGCCGATAATGCCAGGATATCTTCACCAATAATACGCCCGTGCTCATAGGGAGATACCACAAATCCACCAATCACCTGGTTGGTGATTGATGTTGAAACGCCACAGAAAGTTGGCAAGTTCGAATTTGCCGACAACATATTGGTGTACTGATCGTGATTCAACACCCCGAATGAACCTGCCGTATATAGGGCTGTGGATGCTTTGTCATAACCGGCTATTTCTTCCAATTGCTGGTCATAATCCTCTATTTTTATGAGATGTAAGTTGAAGCTACGCTGATCATCCGCCAGATTATCGTAAGCCGCCACCATTTGTTCATAGGTGCCCCGGGTCGTTGTGGTATCTGCTCCACAAATCAATAGATCCTTTATTTGCGGCATGGCAGTACCCAACCATACAAAAAACGCTTCATAGTCGACATTCTGAAGGATACCCTTAATGTCATTAAAGGGTAGCTCAAGCGGCAGCCCCCCGTTTACTCCGGCAAATAAAACTGGAACGTCAGGAAAATATTCATCCTTTAATGATAAGATCAATTCAAAGGCCGTATTATCGGTAACTACAATGGCAGCGATGTCTTTGGTTGCGTAATGTTTAATTTTTTCAATGGTGTTTTGATCCAGGGGAGTATCCCGATAGGCATCCAGATACTCCGTGTAGATAGTGTAATTGGTATCTGAAAGGTTCTCGGTAATGCCTTGATGAAGCGCATCAGTCCAGGAAAATCCCTGATTGTATGAATGGATAATCAAAATGTTCTCCCTGGAAGTCACCTCATCACCACCTGTGGCGTAAATACCTGAAAGAATCACCCCCGAAAAAAAAACGAGAAGATTCATCATTGCTAACGCTCTTTTACAGACCAGCCAACCCCGCTGCGAATAGTGTCCCTGTTTCATTTATGCCCTCCGTTATTATCCACCACTGATAATAGAATTCTCGTATTAGTTTTTATACCCATTCTAATCTTCAATAAATGCAAACTTACCTGACAACGCATCTGAAACACGATAAATTTTTAGAGTTATTTCGTTTTGCGATCAGTAATACACCTTTTGTATCAATAATAAAACCCGATTACAGCTTTTCTTCCCTGTAATCGGGTTTGTCTTCTTTCTGAGCCCAGCCTAAGCGGGCTCAAAAATTTTATTCGTCACTTTTCAATATAGGGGTTAACCGTTGAACCGGGTGCCGCACTGCCTTTAGGAACAATCTCAATCCGAATGCCCTCCAGTCGATAGCCAAAACCGGCGGTTCCGGCAGGTTGGCCATTACAGGCCCACCCCATCCATCCAACATTCTGGGCATGTACCTGGTAGTATACATCAAAAAGATCAGCATCATTACCGCTTAATTCGATGGCAATGGCTTCCAACCGCAACGATTGCCCTTCGGTTCCGCTTAAAGCGCCATCAGCCACAAAATTCTGCCAGCCAATGTTCTGGACATGGGTTTTATACTTTACCCCCAGATCATAGTTTTTTGTAATGGTATTGATCTCGATGGCTTCCAGCCGCAGTGACTTCCCTTCGGTTCCGCTGACGGCACCGTCAGCTACTACGCTCTGCCAACCGACATTTTGGACATGGGTGCGGTATTCAATGGTTGGTGCGGCCTTTTCTTTGATTACATAATTGACAATGGATTTTTTAACGGTATTACCCTTTTCGTCCAGCACCTGGACCGACAAGGTGTAGATTCCCGCAGCAGTTGGCGTAAAGACCGCCGTGGCAGTGCTACTATAATCCTGGATGGTAGTGGTTTGACCATTTAATTCATAATAAAATCCATATTGATAATTCCCTTCACCACCGCTGGCAGTCGCAGTTAACGTCAGCTGCGTTCCCAGTGTTTGTCCGGTTGGTTTATCAACCGTAAACGCATCAATCGTCAATGGATTGCTCGGAGTTACCTGCGCCAGGGCAGCATCCAACTGAATCATCCCATAACCATAGTAATCATCTCGGCCTTTGGCCCCAAAATCCAAGGCCGTTTCCTTCAGCAGGGTTTCCACCTGTTGACTTGTCATGGTGTGATCAGCGGCCATTAAAACCGCACAGGCACCGGCGGTGATGGGGCTGGCAAAAGATGTTCCGGAGGATTCCTCATATGTACCATCATGGGTGGTCGAATAAATCTTCTGACCTGGGGCACATAGATCAACCAAACTGTTGTGTTGAGAAAAGTAGGCAATGTTGTTGGTATTATCGGTAGCTCCCACCGAAATAACATTATTGTAGGATGCCGGTACTGCCAGCTCGCCGCTGTAATTGGCGTTACTGCCTTCATTTCCGGCCGCTGCAACCAGCACCTTTCCGGCATTGGCGGCATTTTCCACGGCTGTCCGCAAAGCTGCTGAAACCATATAGCCGCCGAAGCTCATATTAATTACTTTTACATCCGTTCGGGCCGCCGCTTCATACAAGGCGGCGCAAATATAGCCGACATCCAGATTCTTGTCGCCATCCGACAAGCCGCCGACCCGATAGGGCGCTACCTTGATATTGGCCGTTCCAGTTATTCCGGCCATGCCGATACCATTATTTGCCACTGCCGCCACACAACCCGAAACCAGGGTGCCATGCCCCGATAAATCCACCATCTCAGTGGTTCCTTCGACATAATCATAACCCGTTACCACATTATCAGCAAGATCCGGATGCTGAGTATTTAAACCAGTATCAATAACCGCCACCACCACGGTTTCTGAATTATCGACCTTGTTCCAGGTTTCATCGGCACCAACCCGTTCGAACTGCCAGGCCTTCGACAAATCGGGATCATTCGGTAGTGCTGAAGTTTGGAGATACGAATTTTTTTCAGCTACCAGAACATTGGGGTTTTCTGATAATTGGGCGACCAGAGCATCGACATCCGCCGAGTCGGCCACTTCGATAAGATCCACCTGAGCATTTAAAGACTCACCACCCTTAATATCCTGAGTGGTCAGGCCAAGACTGCCAATGGTGGACTGGTTTTTATAAATAACAATAATTTGATCTGTGATGTCTGAACTGGCATCAAGATTTGCGACCTCATCCAAACTTTGAATAACCATGGTCTGACCTTCAGCAAGAACCCCCAGGGGACAGGAGCCACCGACTAAAACCATAACCAGCAGCAAGACCAGCGCCTTTTTAAATCTCATCAACGTTACCTCAATTGCTTTCTCCATATTTTTTACCTGACTAACACGATTATAAGCGTTCCTGACAATTTTTTAATGTTTGCCGAAAAACCCTTTTCAGGAATTTTTATTGTTACTGGAATTATAACCGTAACGGGGGCTTTTATCAATCGATAGTTATGTTTATCCTTTATGCATGTTTGATATTTCTTAATAATTTCTGAATTCCAAGTTTCACTAAAGGTTTAAGGGGTATCATTCATTTAAGAGATAAACATCTCCCCTTTTTCTTTTCATTCCTAATATAAAAAAAGCAGCGCATCCATTCGGGATCACTGCTTTTTTTGTTGTGTTTTTCCGATTTATTCATTGATCAACCTGTCATTTGTTCTTTAAAATATGTTAAAATAAATTGATTATGACCAAAACCTCAGCGAGAAAAGGAGCAAAGAAAATGGCAATAGAAAAAGTACGAGACTATTTTAGTCAGTGGAATTTGGACGCTCGAATTCAGGAATTTGAGACGTCTTCGGCAACCGTGGAACTGGTAGCTCAAGCGTTAGGATGCGCTCCAGAGCGGATCGCCAAAACCTTATCCTTTAAATTGGAGGAGAAATGTGTGCTGGTCGTGACCGCAGGCGATGCGAAAATCGATAATGCTAAATTCAAAGCTCATTTTAAAACCAAGGCAAAAATGCTTACTCCGGACGAAGTTGATCGCTACATCGGTCACGGTATCGGCGGTGTCTGCCCCTTCGCCGTCAATGATGATGTGGACGTTTATCTCGATCATTCCCTAAAGCGATTCGAAACCGTCTTTCCCGCCTGTGGCAGTAGTAACAGTGCCATTGAATTGACCATTGATGAGTTGGAGAAATATTCAAAAAGTGTAGCCTGGTCAGATGTTTGTAAAAACTGGCAGCTTCAGGCTTAGCCACTTTTAAGCTCAGCGTTTAAAAAGGCCCCCGATGATGTCCATCATCGGGGGCCTATGTTTTATAATCTGCTGTACCGCTTTGTATTAATCTAAGAGAATAAAAACATCACGGCAATACCGGCAATAACACTGCCAACAGCAATTGCCAACGCTACAAATTTTTCATTTTTAACGTCATCCAATAATTCTTCTTCTGATTTATAAGTTACGTGGGATGGTTTTTTTGTGGTCACCGATCGCCCCACATAAAGCCGGTTGCCCCGCTTATGAATTTCACCCAGGATATACATCGGCTGATTTTCTGGCAGTATCTCTTCAAAAAAGCGATAACCCAGAAAACGGGAGCCCCGGGGGTTTGAAAAGCTGAAATTAAAATTATCCCTGACCCAGTTGGAATCTGCCGATTCCATCCGGTTGCAGCCGGGCATTAAATCCACATCAGCACCAAAACTAGCCATATCGATATAAACTTTTTCATCGGAGCTGCTGTCTGACAGATAAACTTCCACCGGACTCTTTTCGCTGGACAAAGAAGTTTCTACCTTATCGGTAATGGTTCGGGTATTGCCCTTATCATCCCGTTCGGTTCTGGTTTCTTCGTGAACAGAAAATACTTCATTCTCATAATACGCCACTGGCCGCTGGGAAAATGGAGCCTCCACATCACCTGATACACTGTGAAGATGCCCCTTGACCTCACTGTAATGCCGGTAATTCTCATCCAAACTGGATAAGTCCCCGACAATGTCCAAAACATCTTTGATGCAGGTCGTCTGTTGAAACTGGATTTCCTGAGCTTTTGTTTTGCTTTTTTTCAAAACAAAAACAGCATAGCAAATCCCTGCAATCATAATCAGTAATCCAATTATAAAAGCCATGGTTTTATTCGATTCCCAATTCAGCTTTTAGCTTGGCCAATTCGTCATCGACGGCAGCATTTTTTTCCAGGGCTTCGAATTCATCTTCCAGACTGGTGTTTTCGCCTGCCATTTCAGTAAATGCCTGGGCTTCTGCTTCTTTGGCATTAACCTTCTGTTCCATTTTATCGAGCTTGGTGAAGGCACTGGTGCTATCGGTGCTGTTTAAAGACGTGCTGACACTTTTCTGCGCATCGGCCATTTTTGAACGGGCGATCAGCATATTCTGTTTCATCCGGGCTTCTTCGAGCTTAGCTTTTAACTGACGCACCTGATCTTTTAACTGACCAACTTGCATGCTCATCGAGTCATAAGCTGCCTGAAATTGAACCAGATCCGCATCGACACTGGTTTTTTGAGCCAGCGCTTTTTTTGCCAGTTCTTCATTGCCAGCCTTCAATGCTGTTTTTGCTTTGTCGCTCCAGTCTGCTGAAGCTGCTTTAGCGGATTCCAATTGTTTTAAAGCCTGTTTTTCACTGCCCATCGCTGCACCCAAAGCCTGGGTGGCACTGTTAACCTGTGCTTCCATATCAATGATAATCTGCTTTACCATTTTTTCCGGATCTTCAGCCTTATCCAGCATGTCATTTACATTCGCCTTTAACAAGTCACTTAGACGTTCAAAAATTGCCATTTTTTCCTCCTGCTATCTGTTTTTTTGTTTGTGGCATTAAATGCCGTGGTAATTCAATTGCTTCCAGCCTTCGCCTGGCTCCAATTGCACCACCATTTTAGGTATGTTTATCTTAACAAATCGGGGAAAATAAGTCTATTGCTTTTTTGTATTAAGCGCAAATAAATACCACTTAATTTGCGAAAGCTCATTCATGATCGGCCTATCCTCTTTGGCTTGTTCATTCGACTATTAATTTGCGAATGTCCGCATCATTTCTGGGTATACTAACTATTAATCCGGTTGTTGTTTAAAAATTACAGAGCCTGGCCGAATTCACCATTGATCAACCTGATAAAAACGGTTACACTAGTAGTTAATTTCCTGTTTTATTAATCATCGGATTCATGGTGATTACTGGAGCTAATTGTGATACTACAAAAATCAAACAAAACGTTAAAGCCTATCGCAATTATCTATGATTATTAATCTAAAAGGAGTGGTGTATATGAAAAGCATTCGAACAAAACTCATGGTTTATTTCTCCGGACTGATTCTGGTTGTCTGTGCCATCTTTACCTTTGTTTCGATAAACGCCTTAACGAACGCAGTGGTGTCCGAAGCTGAGAAATCGCTGGAGACCCAGGCGCAAAATTCAGCGGATATCATCAGCAGTCGAAACGAACAGAATTATATTTATCTTGAGGGGATTGCTTCCCGGGATAAAATTTTTTCCCAAAGCGTCCCAATCAATGAAAAAATGGCGATCCTGAAAAATGATGTCAGTAGCTCCAATCGCTTCCTGCGGATTGGTGTTTCCGATCTCAATGGCAACCTCTACCTGTCTGACAGTTACGGTGATCGGGGGCAAATTGTTGATATTACCAAACGGGATTATTTTCATGCTTCCGCCGCCGGTGAGCGGGGTACCATGAACCCGGTGATCAGCGTCAATCCAGATGACAATGGCGCTTTGATCATGGCCTACTCGGTACCGATTTATGAAAACGGTGCCATCACCGGCGTCCTGGTTGCGGTAGCCAACGCCTGGTTTCTCAACGATATAACCGATTCGATGAAGTTTGGCGAGACCGGTTATACCTACATTGTCGATTCCACCGGTACTGCCATCTCTCATCCCGATCGGGATAATGTAGTCAACCAGATGAATCCCATTACCTTGGCGGAAACCGATGCCAATTTTAAAGAATTAAGCACCGCCATTGGGGCGGCCCTGGAGCAGGATTCAACTGCATCAACCTATACCCTGAATAATCAGGAATATTATATGGCCTCGTCAAAAGTTGATGGTATGGATTGGACTGTTATCCAAACCATCGAGTCCGATGAAGTCCTGTCAGCCTTGCCAGGCGCTATTTTAAATAGTGTCCTGATTTCGATAATGGTTTTGGCAGTCAGTCTGATCTTCTGTTATTTAATTTCTAAACGGATTACCGACCCAATTAAGAAAGTCAACCACATGATTAAAGAAATGGGCCTCGGTCACTTGAGTACCCGCCTTAATATGGAATCCAAAGATGAAATTGGTGAGATGGCACTGGCCATGGATAATTTTGCCGATAATCTTCAGACCGATGTCATTGAGGTGATGAACCAGATCTCTGATGGCGACGTTTCAGCTGACATCGAAGTTCTCGATGCTCAGGATGAAATCAAACCGGCGCTTAAAAAGACCATCGAATCGATTCGGGGTCTGATTAATGAAGCGACTATGCTATCTCAGGCCGGTGTGGCTGGAGAATTGTCAACCCGAGGCGATACCGAAGCTTTCAAAGGCGGTTTTAAAGATATTGTTGTAGGTGTCAATAACACCCTCGACGCCGTTGTCGGACCTCTTAATGTGGCGGCTGATTATGTGGAACGCATCGGCAAGGGACAGATCCCCGAAAAGATCACCGCCACCTATAACGGCGATTTTAATACCCTGAAAAATAGCATCAATGCCTGTATTGACGGCCTGGGAGCCCTTAAAGAAAGCAATCGGATTCTTGGTAAAATGAGTCTCAATGATTATTCTGAAACCATGCCGACGAATTATCTGGGTATTTATGCTGAAATCGGCCATTCCATTAATGATGTCCACACCCGACTGACCCGAATTGTTGAAATCTCTACCAATATCGCCAATGGGAACATGTGTGATCTGGAAGTATTATCAAAAATCGGTAAACGTAGTGACAACGATACGCTGATTCCCGCCCTTGTGGCCATGATTCAGAATATTCTTAACCTGGTCAATGAAACTGAAAAAATGGCCAGCATTGCCATTGAAGGTAATTTAAGCAATCGCGGTGATGTCTCCGGCTTCCCGGGCGACTTTGGAAAAATCGTTACCGGATTTAATCAGACTTTGGATGCAGTGATTGCCCCCATTGAAGAAGCTTCGGCGACGCTTACCCAATTGTCCCAGGGCAATCTCCATACCCAAATGAGCGGTGACTACCGGGGTGACCATGCTCAGATCAAAGAAGCATTAAACCGTACCATCAACTTCCTAAACCAATACGTTGGCGAAATAACCAGCACCTTGGAAGAAATGGGCCGAGGTAACCTGAGCCAGGAAATCACCAGCGATTATCTGGGCGACTTCCAGGCGATTAAAACGTCTCTTAATGATATTAATACCAACCTCAG
Organism: Acetobacterium wieringae; assembly: GCF_023700225.1. Classification (NCBI taxonomy): domain Bacteria; kingdom Bacillati; phylum Bacillota; class Clostridia; order Eubacteriales; family Eubacteriaceae; genus Acetobacterium; species Acetobacterium wieringae. The sequence continues at coordinate 1,250,271 of NZ_CP097897.1, read as the reverse complement.
CACCACCATGACCGACATCGATGTGGCAGCTGGTCAGGTTGAAGTGGGCGCCCGTCAGATTTCTGACGGTGGTCAGGCGCTGGCCCAGGGTACCACTGAACAAGCAAGCTCAATCCAGGAATTGACCGCATCCATCGAAGAAGTCGCTGGAGAAACCAAGAAAAACGCCATTCGGGCTAACGAAGCCAACGAGCGGGCCATTGAGGTACGCACCAATGCCGAAGTCGGCAACACGCAAATGACAAAAATGATTGCTGCCATGAGTGATATCAATATGTCATCCAATGATATTTCCAAGATTATCAAGGTGATCGACGACATCGCCTTCCAGACTAATATTCTGGCGCTCAATGCCGCCGTTGAAGCGGCCCGGGCCGGTCAGCACGGTAAAGGTTTTGCCGTTGTTGCTGAAGAAGTCCGAAGTCTGGTCGCCCGAAGCGCAGAAGCCGCCAAGGAAACCACTGGACTCATCGAAGGCTCAATCGATAAGGTTAACCTGGGCACAAAAATCGCCGACGACACCGCTATCAGTCTCAAAGAAATTCTTGATGAAATCGAAAAAGTAACCGGTCTGGTCGGCGATATTGCCCAAGCCTCCAACGAACAGGCTTCCGAAATCGCCCAGATTACCCAGGGTATTGAGCAGGTTTCCCAGGTGGTTCAGACCAACTCAGCTACTGCCGAAGAAAGTGCCGCCAGTGAAGAGCTGACTGGACAGGCCGAAATGCTCAAAGAAATGGTGGGTGCCTTTAAACTTAAAACTGCCACCCAAACCACCTTTAAAGCTGCTGCGCCTTTAAAACCAGAGTCCCCGGTCCCCGAACCTGCAGTGCAAATCCTACTGGATGACATGGAAATGGACAAATACTGATGCCGGTTATCTGATCATCCCAGTAACGTTTTCTCACGCTAAACCGCAATCCAACTTTAATTAGGCACTGACCCAAGCTAGGCCTCAGGTTGTCCGATCATGACAACCTGAGGTTTTTTGTGCGATAAGCCTTTTTTAAACGCTTTTTTTATTCTCCCACGGCCTTTTTAATTTAATTAATTATTTTATGCGCTTATGCTGTTACTGTTTGTCTGATTCGGGTAAATAAACCCCGAAAGAGGAATTATTTTATCCGAAATAAAGGGGGAATAAAAAATGCGATGGATTCTTAATCTAAAAATTGGTACAAAACTGATTGTAAGCTTCCTGATTGTGGCCCTTATCACTGGGGTTGTTGGTCTCGTCGGTATTATGAATATGCAGACGCTCCAAAATTCCAACAAAATTCACTACGAAAAAATGACCTTGCCAATTGCCGAGGTTGGTCAAATTTCCACCTCCTACCAGCGAATGCGGGTGATCGTCCGGGATATGATCATCGAAAACAGCCCCGAGCTGATTCAGTCCAATGCGGACAAGGTTATCATCCGTAACGGCGAAATTGATGAGGCGGCAGCGGCTTTTGCAGAAACCATCGTCGACCCCGAAATGCAGGCCGTCTTTGACGAATTTGTGGAAGCCCGAAAAGTTTTGGCTCAGGAATTTGAAAAGGTCAAAGAACTGGCCATCCAGAATCGGGATGCTGAAGCCTTTGCCCTGCTTGCCGATACCGGTTCTTATGAAATTGCGGCAGCGGCTCAAATGGATTTAATTAACGAGCTGGTGCCGATGAAACTGGCAGAAGCCCAAAAAGGCGCTGAGTTAGATGCGGCCACTGCCAATGCAGCGATGACCACCATGATTATCGTCACCCTTGTGGCCTTTGCAGTCGCTATTGCTTTTGGTTTAATCCTCCGTTCGATGATCAGCAAGCCCCTGCAACAGGCTAATCAAATGATCAAAGAAATGAGTCTGGGACATTTCACGATGCGCCTTAACATGAAACGAAAAGATGAAATCGGCGAAATGGCCGAATCCATGGATACCTTCTCCGATGACATTCAAACCGTTGTCATTGGCACTATGAACCAGATTTCCAATGGTGATGTCAGTACGGATGTGGAACCAAAAGATGCCCAAGATGAACTTTCACCAGCACTCAAACTGACCATTGAAACCATCCGTAGTCTAATCAGTGAAGCCACTATGCTATCAAATGCAGCAATCGCCGGACAATGGGAAACCCGTGGCGACTCCGATGCATTTAAGGGCGGTTTTAGAGAAATAGTGGAAGGTGTTAACGCCACTCTGGATACCGTTGTTGATAAAATGGTCTGGTACGAAGCAATTGTTGATGCTATTCCATTCCCGCTTCATGTCACCGATAATGATATGAAATGGACCTTCATGAATAAGCCATTTGAAGACCTGATGATCGCCAATAATGTCATCACGGATCGTACGTCTGCCTGTGGCATGGACTGCTACAATGCCAATGCCGATATTTGCCGTACCGAAGGCTGTGGGATCCGGCGACTGGTCGACCAAGGCTTGAATGACAGCTATTTCGAATGGGTCGGACGAAGTAATAAACAGGATACCGCCTATCTCAAAAACAAAAAAGGCGAAAACATTGGCTTCGTCGAAATCGTCACCGATTTAACCCCGATTATCCGGGTTAGCGACTATACCAAAACAGAAGTATCACGACTTGGCAACAATCTGATCCGTTTATCAGCAGGCGATCTGGACTTCGATCTGAATGTTGGTGAGCCCGATGAATACACCACTGAAGTCAGTGCGCAGTTCCATGAAATTGGCAACACCCTTGGTGAAGTAAAAAATTCAGTGGATAACCTGATCAGTGATGCCACCATGTTGGCCGAGGCCGGTATTGCCGGCCGCTTGAATACCCGGGCTGATGCCAGCCGCCATCAGGGCGATTTTGCCCGGATCGTCGACGGCGTCAACGCTACCTTGGATGCCGTTGTGGAACCGGTTCAAGAAGCATCAGCGACCTTGAAAGAACTGGCCCAGGGCAACCTGAACACCGGAATGGTTGGCCACTATAATGGTGATTATACCTTAATTAAAGACAACATGAATCAAACCATTGCCTTCCTGAAACGGTATGTGGATGAAATTACGGTTACGCTGGAAGAAATTGGTCGTGGCAACCTGGATCAACAAATTACTACCGAGTATCTGGGTGATTTCCAGGCCATTAAAGCAGCCCTAAATGAGATCACCAGTACGCTAAGCAACACCATGACCGAAATCAACGTGGCTGCCGGACAGGTTGACATGGGGGCCAAACAGATATCTGATGGTGGACAGGCCCTATCGCAAGGTACCACCGAACAGGCCAGCGCCATTCAACAACTGACGGCCTCCATTGAAGAGGTTGCCAGCGAAACCAAGCGAAATGCCATGAATGCCAATGAAGCCAACGAACTGGCTGTCAATGTTCGCGCCAATGCCGAAAAAGGCAATAGTCAGATGGCTACGATGATCGGGGCGATGGGTGACATCAATGATTCCTCGAATAATATTTCGAAGATTATCAAGGTAATTGATGACATTGCTTTCCAGACCAATATCCTGGCTTTGAATGCGGCCGTGGAAGCAGCCCGGGCTGGTCAGCATGGTAAAGGGTTTGCTGTTGTCGCTGAAGAAGTTAGAACCCTGGCTGCCCGAAGTGCTGAAGCTGCCAAAGAGACCACGGGCTTAATTGAAGGCTCGATTGATAAGGTTAGTGTCGGAACAAAAATTGCTGATGACACCGCCGAAAGCCTGAAAGAAATTCTCAATCAGATTGACAAAGTTGCTGGCTTGGTTGGCACCATTGCCCGGGCCTCCAATGATCAGGCTTCTGAAATCGCCCAGATTACCCAGGGTATTGAGCAGGTTTCACAGGTTGTTCAAACCAATTCCGCCACTGCCGAAGAAAGTGCCGCTGCCAGTGAAGAGCTCTCTGGTCAAGCTGAGATGCTAAAACATATGGTTGAAGCGTTTAAGCTAAAAACCACGAGTGCTTCCAGCAAAACTGCACGATCAACTTCCGCTTCCCCGGTAAAACCGGTTATCACCCCGGCACCAGAACCAAGCATCATTCTTGATGATCTGGATATGGATAAGTATTAAAAGTTTTGTCCTCACCATTTCGAGGCCTGGTTTTATCCAAACCAGGCCTCATTTTCATCCTTCAAAACTGTTCTTAATTCGATACCGGCGACTCTAATTTTTAGAATGTCCGATAAAAGCATGTGGTTGACAGTGCGTGCTTAGCTTGATTATAATAAAAATGACTCCCCTGATCATAACGCCACGTTTAAGGAGTTTGTATGAAAAAACTGATTGATAACCTTGTTCTGCTTTTTATTTTTACTGGTTTTTGGCTTATTTTAAATGAAAGTCTGGCTTTATCCCAGATTCTGGTGGGTCTGTTTTTTTCGTCAGTCGCCTTATTTTTCACCAACCGTTACTTGCTGGAAAATGACTATCAGAGTGCTTATGTTGTTAAATCAGAAGTGCTTTTTCGTTACGCTATCTATTTATTTTTTCAGATTTACCGCTCCGGCTTTTTCGCAATTTTAAAAACCCTTAAGTGTGAGGATACTGTCAAGATCATCGAGTACGAAACCTGTATCCATAGTGATCTGGGCATCTGTCTTTTGGCCAATGCCATTACCCTGACACCCGGCACTGTGACTCTTGGCAAGAATGGGCGACAGCTTAAAATTCTGGCTTTCGCCGATGAAAAGAGCTTTACTGATATCGCCGAAGGAAAAATCTGTTCTCCCTATGAAATGATATTAAGGAGTTTGGATCGATGACATTTTTAGAAACAACCTTATTGATTATTGCTATCTATATTGTTCTGGTGCTTATCCGGGTTATTCTGGGGCCAACGATTTGGGACCGCCTGCTGGGACTAAATACTATTTCAGCAAAAATTATCATGTCAATCGTTCTCCTGGCACTGATTACGGATCAGTCCTATTTAATGGATGTAGCCCTGGTTTATGCACTGCTGGGGTTTATCGGTACGGTGCTGATTGCCCGATTCATTGAAAAGAAAGGAGACCTGTCATGATCGACTTGCTGGCCTATCTGCTTGTCACCATTGCCCTTATTTTTATGGCACTGGGGGTAATTGGCCTGTTTCGCTTTAAAGATTTTTACTCCCGGATTCTTATTTCTGCCAAAATTGAAACGGTCGGTTTTTTAACCATCATGATCGGTCTCATTATTTTGTCGGGGTTTAGCTATGCTGCTATGAAAATCATGCTGATTACTCTACTGGTGATGATCACCAATCCTCTTTCCACCCATGCCATCGCCCGATCAGCTTTTTTAAGTGGCTATACCATCAATCAGGATACCCGACTATGACGACAAACATCCTTCTGATCACCCTGGTTGTTCTGGCCATCATCGCTCTGAACACCCAAAAATTACGGCGGGCGGTTGTCTATCTGGGAGTTTTCTCGCTGATCAGTTCCTTTCTTTATCTGCTTTACGGTGCCCCGGATGTGGCCATTGCTGAAGCGGTTATCGGTACGACCATCACGACCGTTTTATATCTGGTGGCACTCAAAAAATATCAGATCTTCACTATTTATTTTTGTAGTGATCCAAACGATCCGAATCGTCGCAATCTAACGAATAATTCCCCGTTCTTAAACAGTCTTGAATCGTTTCTGGTCAAACGGGAAATGGAACCTCAGATCATTTATTCTGAAAAACCCATAAAGACCATTCTGACTCAGGATAAATTTGATCTGGCCATCTGTCAAACTGACCAAAAATTCTGGATTTATGGCAGTGTCGATGACTATCAGCTGGATGCCCTTGAAGATCATTTGTTGACAAACCATGGCGACCTGAACATTCATTTGATTCGCTATACCGAAGGAGACGATAATGAAGCGTAGAATTATAACCCTGATTTTTGCCGCTACCCTTGCCGCTCTGGTTCTTTTTGTCAATTTTGATGCCCCACTGGTTGCCGCCTCCAGAAATTGCCCGTTTTTATCTTGACCATTTCAACGCCGATACCCATACCCAAAATGCCGTCGCCGCAATTTATTTAAACTACCGGGTATTTGACAGTATCTTTGAAACCCTAATTCTGCTTGTCAGTGTATCCGCAGTTGTCAATTTATCCTGGAGGCGCAGTGATGACTGACAATTCTGAAATTATCACCCGGATGACCGGACTCTTGTATCCCTTTATTTTATTGTTTGGTTTTTACATTATTTTAAACGGTCATGCCAGCCCCGGTGGGGGATTCCAGGGCGGGGCTGTGCTGGCTGCTGTATTTATCACCCGGTATCTGGTCGATCCGAATCGGTGTATCCGGTTAAGAACACTAAAAACCGCTGAAAAAATTCTGTTTGTCTGTATTATCCTTTATCCGACCTTTTTTTTGTTTTCAGCCACCGCCAACCATACCGAAATAATGAACCTGATCTATCTGATCGCAATGAATTTTTTAATTGGTTTAAAAGTCTGCAGCGGTTTTACCATCATCTTTTTCAGATTTGCCTTTTATGAAGGAGGAATTTTATGATTGCACTTAATGGCGAAACCATCAGTATTGTACTTTTTTTTGTGGGCGTTTATGGACTGATCGCCCGCAGAAATATCATCAAATCAATCATGTCTATCAGTATCATGCAAGTGGCGATCATATTATACTTTGTTAGTACCAATGTAGCTCCTGGGAGCGTCCCACCGATTGGCGATGTAAACCAGATGTTACTGGTCGCCGACCCGCTTCCCCAGGCCTTGATGATTACCGATATTGTCATCGGCATCGGAGTGACAGCGGCGGGTTTAACACTGTTTATTCATCTCTATCATCGCTTTGGATCAACCAACTGGCAAAAAGTCATGAAAAAAAGGAATCGCCATGATTAGTCTGCACTGGCTTATTTTATCCCCGCTCATTATTGGCACCACTGCAAAACTGATGCCCATTAAAGCCGCAAAAAAAATCATGGTTCTCTTTCAAACCGCCTTATTGGCTGCCGTTACCATGATCTTTGTTGAGGTACGTCAAAATGGTCCGCTACTGGAAAACATCGGAAGCTGGCCGGATACCATCGGCATCACTTTAAGGGCAGATTTACTGGCCACTGCCATGGTTTTTTTAAGCTGTTTTTTATTCCTGGCAATGGTCATTTTTGTTCACAACAAAAATTATGCCGACCACCTTTTCTTCTTTCTTTTTCTTGGTCTGGAAAGCCTAATTATTGGAATTTTTCTTTCCAATGACGTATTTAACATATTTGTTCTGATTGAAGCCGCCACCCTGATTATTACCATATTGATTATGTATAAACAGGCAAGTGTTTCTGTATACGATGGGATGATGTATTTTTTGATCAATGTAGTCGCCATGTCATTTTTCTTAATGGGTCTGGGGATGCTTTATAAAAAAATCGGCGTTCTTGATTTTTATGCTCTGGAAGCGGCACTCAGTCAGGTTAACAATCCCGCCAGCCTGATTCTGCCGTATGCCTTTATGATCACCGCTATTAGTTTAAAAGCTGCCTTGATGCCGCTTTTTAGTTGGCTGCCCAAAGCTCACGGGACCCCCAGCGCCCCGTCAGTTGTTTCGGCTATCCTGTCCGGCCTGTATGTTAAAACCGGCATTTACGTTTTCCTCCGGTTGCAGACCACCTTTGCGCCCCTGATTGATACCTCAGAACTGTTTGTGATCCTCGGTTTTATCACCGCTGTCGTCGGTTTTATGCTGGCTCTGGCTCAAACGGATATTAAACTGCTGTTGGCATATTCAACGGTATCACAGATTGGGGTTATTATGATCGGCATCAGTCTGAATAATCCTGCGGCTTACTGGGGTGGCCTTTATCATCTGATGAATCACGCTATTTTTAAATCAACACTATTTCTCACCGCCGGGATGATCATCTCCGAGTATAAAACTCGAAAGATCAGCGAGATCCATGGTGTTTATTCACACATGCCCGCCGTCGGCGTAGCAACGATCTTATCAATTTTAGGGATCATTGGGGCACCGCTGTTTAATGGCAGTATCTCCAAATTTTTGATCGCTACTGGCGCCAGCGGTAGTTGGATCGAATCGGGTCTGATTCTGATTAATCTGGGAACCATCATCGTTTTTATGAAATACGGTCAGCTTCTGTTCGGCCACTCCGACAAAAAAGAAGCAGCCAACTCCGATATTTTGGAGAAGGCCGTCGTATTAACCCTAAGCATGCTGTGTTTTCTCGGCGGAATTTTTGGCAGTGACTTGATCGCCATCCTTTTTAATATTAGTTTGACGATAAACCCGTTATCCTATGGTGAAAAAATGCTGCTTTTTGTGGGCTCAATTTTGCTGGGACTATTGATTTACCGCAGCTTATTCAAAAAAAGAAATCCTTTAGCCTTTATCCGTTCTTTTGAACTCGGTTTTAATGAAATCTGTCTTTCGATCACCTTATTTTTTGCCTTTATGGTCGTCTACTTAAAAATAACCCTTTAACGATATTTTGCAGTTTCAACCTGAATTTTAGCAACAATCTCATAACCCAGGACCAGCTGACTCCCCAATAGCTCGATGGTCATGGGGCCCTGATGCTCGGTGGAAATGACTTTAAGCACAGCGCCCCGAATCAGCCCCATGCTGTAAAGCCTTTTAGACAGTTCTTCATCCAGACTTAACGCTTTCACAATAACCGTACTACCTATTCGACACATGGATAATGGCATATCTCTCTCCTCTTTTTTAATCGCTCGGATGATTCTCTTTCTGTCGGCTTATTTCGTTTAATGAGATCATCTAACAAAAACACAATTCGTCCATCCAGTAGCTGGGGTGATTCGTTAATGATTTCCTGAAATGCCAATTCATAGCTCAACGCCTCCCGGTAATTGCGCTTACTGGTCATGGCATCAAATACATCAGCCACGCCGACAATCCGCTGATAGAGATGGATCTCATCCCCAATCAGATGCCTGGGATAGCCGCTCCCATCCAATCGCTCATGATGATTATGAACAATATCAATGCTCGCCTGGGGCAGCCATTTCTGTCCACTGAGTACCTGATAGCCAATTTCCGAATGGGTTTTAATTACTGCAAATTCCTGATCGCTGAGTTTGCATGGCTTATCCAGTATTTCCCGTGGTAGAAAAAGTTTGCCAATGTCATGAAGCAAAGCGCCCACCCCAATTTCGGTGATTTCCACTTCCCTCAATCCCAGCTCCTGCCCCAGACTCATGGCCAGTAAGGCGGTTCGGATTGAGTGACCCGGCAGACAATTACTGGCACATCGGGGATTTCGGTATTTTTCCAGATCTCTGAAAGATGTCACCTTTAGTTTGGCAATCAGCCGCTTGATATAACTTCTAAAATTTCCATTAAATATCTCCTGATTACCAGCTAAACGATAGCGCTGATCCACTTCAGTTAAATACCTGGAAAAAACATAAATGTCTTGGGATGCTTTTTTTTCAGTCATCTAACTCTCCTCTCCTTGGTTTGGCTCTCATTTGAATTGGGCGCTGGTAACCCGATTCTTGCCGTTTCTTTTTGAACAATATAAAGCTTCGTCGGCCTGATCCACCAGCATCGTCTGTTCTCCCCGGTTTAACGCCACCGTAGAATGACAAACCCCGGCAGAAAGGGTTATTTGCATCGTCTGATGGTCAAATTCGAAAGGGTATTTCGCAACCGTTTCACAAATGCGTTCGGCGATTCGCTGGCCCAAGGGTTGCCCCGTTCCCGGTAACAATATTGCAAACTCTTCCCCGCCATATCGTGCCCCAATATCTGAGCTGCGAAGCTGTTTTTTTATTATCTGAGAAACCTCCCGGATCACATAGTCTCCTGATAGATGGCCATAGACATCATTGACGGTCTTAAAATCATCAATATCCAAAAGAATCAGGGTAATTGGTGCATGTTTTTCGGCAATCACTTCCAATGACTGATAGAAAGCTTGATGATTGGACAAGTCGGTCAAAAAATCGGTCGTCGCCCGGTACTCCAGTAATTGGTTTTTATATTCGATTTCTTCCATTGCATAGTGGTTTCGCTTGTAAACATCACTGATTAACTGGTTCAATTCACCAACAAAAAAACTAAAACCCATCAGCAACACTCCCTGAATAAAAATGACACCTCCAGAAAAATAATTCGTTAAAATTCCCACCAACAGATAGCCAAACGTCGCAAGCAGCCCATGAACGATACTTTTCGTACGATCATTGGCTAGACTGGCCGTCAGGATAAATAGGCAAAGAATCGGCAGAACCAGGAAAAAAAAGCTGTTCAGATAGATACTGCAGATGGAAATAAAAAGAACGTCCACAATACTTTGAAAATAACCACCTAACAAATTTTCCAGTTTCAGGATTTTCCCGATGGCAAGGAGGTAAAGCTCAAAACCAATATAGATTCCATAAGCAATCAGCATGATTGTCATCATTTCTGTCATCATCTGAGAAAAAAAATAATAAACCAGTACCACTAACACCAGTATGCAGTGGATCCCCATATATATTTCAGTAAAGATCTGATCCTTTTTTGTATTCACCATTCTTAACTCCCGCATTTTTCTTTATTAGATAAGACTAACTCAAAGCCCAAAACAATAAGTTAGCATTTTCTAACTTATTGTTTTTCAGTATATCACTGTGTTTTAATTTTATCAAGCGCTTTTATTGATTATTGTCCGTCAAACTGTTTAAACAATGATAATGCAGGTTCTATCAATCGCTCAGATTAAACGTATGATAGCCGCAAATGATAATTTTTATTCTCTGGCAAAAGTCTGCTTATCTTTAACCATAAATCCTAAAGTTATTATAAACTATGGCGATATTAATAGTAAGCACGAATCAATACGATTCAAATAATCTCAGATGAAAACCACATCGACCAACACGTCTCCCTTACAAAAAACTATTACCGGAAAACAGGAGGTTCATCAAATGAAGTGGATTCAAGACATTAAAGCAAGCACCCGGCCATGGTTGACATTTTTATCGGGCTTTGTGACCATCACTCCTGATAAACCCGATGAAACAGCAATTATTAATGATTACTTTGTGACCTACCTGCAAAACATTGCAGCGGATCAAATTAAACTGGTTTCCTGTGAAACAGAACAACTAAAACATGAAACCAATGAAGTGCCATCACAACACCCCGAAAAATCATTACGCACTTTGTCGTCAATAAAACAGATCGGATAAAAAATGTCCTTTCAGCCTTGTAATCTGAAAGGACATTTTTTACCTGTGATATTTAAAATAAATGTTATTTTTGACCGAATTATGTCGATATAGTTTAGAGAAGCTCGTTACTATTATATTAAATAAGGAGGCTGTTATGAATACAAATGCAATTGATGCCAACAAGTCCTTGAATCAAGCGATTCAAACCAAAGGCGTTACTCAAAATGCTGACGTTAAAGTTGAACCCGAAGCTGCAGATAAGGTTCAGTCAGTCGTGCAAAAACTCGACTCCATTGAACTTGGCACAGCAACTTCACAAGACATCGGAACCTACACGGTCGACCGTAAAAAGATCAACGAAATCAAACAGGATTTTGCCCGTAACACGGAGTCGTTCAAAAAAATGGTTGAGACCATGATTGAAAAACAGGGCAAAAAAGTCAGTCAGGTTCTTAAAGATCTGGCAGAAGGAAAAGATGTTCAAATCACGGTCGATTCTGAAACCCAGGCAGCAGCTCAGGAAGCGATTTCTGAAGACGGCTATTTTGGCGTCAACAAAACATCCGAACGAATTATTGATTTTGCTAAAGCCCTCTCCGGCGGTGATAAAAGCAAGATCGAAACCCTGAGAAACGCTTTTAAAGAAGGTTTTGAAAGTGCCAAAAAAGCCTTTGGTGGCGAACTCCCTGAGATCTCCCAGCAAACCTATGATAAGGTTATGCAGGGTTTTGATGATTGGGCCAAAGAAGAATAATATCCTATCTGCCCCAAAAACACTTTTTATCCTGGAGCGATGCTCCTCTATCAATAAAAAGACAAGGAAAAATGCTTCCTTGTCTTTTTTTAGTCTTATCTTTTAAGTTTAAACCGTGATATCATTTCTTTTAGTAATTGCGATTGACCCGATAATTCTTCACTGGCAGCGGCTGACTGCTCGGCTGTAGCTGTATTTCCCTGGACAACCTGGGAGACCTGATCAACCCCCAGATTTATCTGGGTGATGTTGGTGGCTTGATCATTGGAGGCTTCCGCAATTTCCTGAACCAATTGCGCAGCCTTGGTAATTTCTTCGACAATTTCTTCCAATGCAATGGCTGTTTCATCAGCAATTGCATTACCACCCTCCGTTTTTTTCACCGAACCTTCAATTAAAACCGTGGTTTCCTTGGCTGCTTCAGCACTTCGGGCGACCAGGCTTCTAACCTCTTCTGCCACCACCGCAAAGCCCTTGCCATGTTGGCCAGCCCGGGCCGCTTCCACGGCCGCATTCAGTGACAGGATATTGGTCTGGAAAGCGATATCGTCAATAACCTTGATGATTTTTGAAATATTTCCCGAGGCCTGGTTGATTTCATCCATAGACGCCTGAAGTTGGCGCATGCTATCATTCCCTTTTTGGGCTTTTTCCTGGGCTGTCGTTGAAAGCATGTTGGCTTCGCTGGCCCGTTTGGCGTTATCTTTGGTTTTATCAGCAATTTCATCAATGGAGGAGCTCAATTGCTGGATGGCAGCAGCCTGTTCAGTTGAACCCTGGGCCAGCATCTGACTGCCATCTGATACCTGTGAAGCACCGGCAGATACCTGATCGGCGGCTTCATTCATATCTTTTAAAATCCCATTAAAGGCTTCAATAATATGGTTAAGGGCGGTTTTAATCGGTTCAAAATCGCCTTTATAATCGCCGATGATGCTAACAGCCATATTTGAATTGGCCATCTGATCAAGAATCTCAGACACCTCATCAACAATTCCCTGTAAAAAGTCCAGGGTACTGTTTAACGAATCTTTAATTGCTGAATGCTCACCCTTATAGTCTCCGACCATCCGTAACTTCAAGCTGCCGTTGGCTACTTCTTCCAGTACCAGATTGGCTTCCTGTATTGGTGCCACGGTGGCTTCCAGGGTAGCATTGATGCCGGCAACAATCCGGGCATATTCACCGCTGTGTTTATTGGTGTCAGCCCGGGCATTCAGATCGCCCGCCACTGCCGAATCCACCAGACGATTGGTGTCTCCCACCAGCATTTTAATACTTTCAAAGGTACGGTTTACAGACTCTTTAATCCGGGCATATTCACCTTTATAGTTGCCTTCCATTCCCTGATCAAGATTACCCTGAGCCATCGCTTCAAGTACCACCGATGCCTCGTGAATCGGCTCTGCCATTGCATCCAACGTCGCATTGACCCCAGAAATAATTCTGGCATATTCGCCACGATGTTTGGTTGTATCAGCCCGGGTGTCCAGTTCTCCAGCGACGGCAGCGGCTACTAAATAATTCGTGTCACTTACCAGCATTTTAATGCTCTCAAAGGTCTTATTCACTGAAATTTTAATGACTGCATGCTCACCCCGATAATTCCCCTGCATATCCTGGTCAAGATTACCCTGGGCCATGGCTTCAAGTACCACCGAAGCTTCTTTGATTGGTTCAACAACAGCATCCAGAGTCGCATTGACCCCAGCGATCACCTTTTGGTAATCCCCATCGTATTTGGTTTCATCCGCCCGCTCATCCAATCGACCTTCCACGGCAGCGCTAACTAACATATTGGTATCGGTAATCAGGGTTTTGATGGCTTCCTGCGTGTCCTGCAATGCCGGGCCAACCTGATCATGATCTCCAACCATAATAATTTCATCATCCAGATTTCCCTGTGCGATATGTTCAAGTTTATCAATCAGATTGTCCTGAACATTCTGTTGCATAGTTGCAACGGCCTTTAGCATGGTTCCAATTTCATCCTGGCGATTAATATATTTGCCAGCATTGGAATGTTCGTCATAGCGAAAATCAAAACCTGCCAGCCGATTAAGCTCTTCTGTTGTCGCCACAATCGGTTTTGAAATGGTTCCACTGATGAGAAATACCGCAAATGCAGCGACGATAATTGCCAGCACAATTACTGTGATGATCGTATTGCGAACCTCTGCCACCTGGGCATCCAGTTCAATCTGATCCATCGCTACCGATAAAACCCAGGGCGTCCTTTCAACCGGTGCATAGCCAACTAAAAAGTCCTTTCCTTCCAGACTGTAATCTCCAAATCCCGGTTCCCGGGTTGTCATCTTACTACGCACCAATTCAGCTAATTGCGCATAATCCGGATTTTCTTCGTCTGCTTTGGCAAAATTAAACTGCTGCTTAACCAGCTCCAGATCGGCATTTCCGACTGCAATCCCGTCATTGTTGATCAATGAACCAAAACCCGTTTCACCATAGGTAACTTCGCCAACAATATTGCTGAGCGTCTTCCCTTCTTTTCTTCCATAAAGGACAGCGGCGATCGCTCCGTTTTGATAAACTGGTGTCGCAAAAAGTAATACCGGTTCACCGGTAACCCGACTGATGGTGATGTCCGAGACGGTCGGCACCCCGGCGGCAGCACCTTTAAAATAACTTCGATCAGCCACATTAACGGCATCGCCAGCAGCACTCTGGGTAACCCCATTGCCGCTTAAATCTGCTAGAACAAAGGCATCATAACCGACTCGAGCCGCTTCACCTTCAAAAAAAGCTACCCGTTGTTCTTTTGACACCGCCGGATCCAGAATCAGTGAATTTTGTGCCAAACCTTCCATATAGTTCAGCTGATTGTTTATTCTCGCTTCGATATAGCGGGCCTGAACCTCCGCCGTACTCTGTAATTGTTCATGTGCATCTTCCTCTAAAACGCTGGTGAACTGATTAACCACAATAACCCCCAGAATACCGGTAACCACCAGAATCAGTGCGGTAAACAACGTGATAAGACGTAATCGGATCGATTTCATCGTTTCCCCTTTCTTTTCCCTTTTATACTACTCAGCTGCGCTGAGATTTACCAACCAATGTTGATGGCATCTTTACAGACTGGCTGTAATAATATACCACATTTTATCATTTGCAAACGTTTCTTTTCATAATTTTGCCATAATTATTATCGTTTTTTACAACGATTCGCTTATTATACGGTTTTAACCTGCAAAAAACAAGGGCATAAAAATAAAAAGACAGATAATAAATCCGCCTTTTTTGATCGTTTCGATATTCTTGCTGTTTTTCACTTGAAACGGTTATCGAATATTAATTATCACATGAATCGGTGTCATCTGAAAAAACATCACCATAGTCCGGGTTTTCACTGAGCACCTTTTCGGCATAGGAACAATAGGAGCTAATTTTAAGTTTATTTTCCCGGGCGAACGCCACTGCCTTAGCCACCAGCCTAACCCCCAGTTCCTGACCTCGGAGTTCTCTGGTGACATAGACATGCTCAATAATCAAGTGTTGGCCTTCAAGGTGATAACTCAATAAACCGACAGGTTCATCTTCATTGACGCCCATATAGAACTTATTTTTCGCTTCATGAATGGTTTCCATTTAGTTCCTCCTTCTATCCTTAACTTTCAGCGACCACACGATTTCGCCCCTGACTCTTAGCCCGGTAGAGGGCCTGATCCGAGCGGATTAAGAGGGCATCAATCGTTTCGTTTTTACGCAATTGGGATACTCCAAAAGAGCAGGTCTTTTTTCCCACCTGCCTAAACACATGCGATTCAATCATTACCCGAAGTTTTTCGGCCAGAACCATGGCCCCAGACAGATCCGTGTCAGTAGAGATAATGATAAACTCTTCGCCGCCCCATCGACCTAAAACATCATTTCTCCGGATTCCTTTGGCCAGAATCTCGGTGATCTCTGTTAACACCTGATCACCAACCTGATGACCAAATTGATCGTTCACTTTTTTGAAGAAATCAATATCCACCATAATCACCGATAAATCCCGCACCATATCATCTGCCGCAGACTTTTGCTGCTTTAGCACCTCATCAATCTTACGACGATTATAAAGACCGGTAAGTTGATCTTTAATGGCCAACTCTTTTAACTCTTCTTCCAACCGTTTACGCTCCGTTACGTCCCGTTCCATGTAAAGTACACCAATGGGATTGTTGTTATTATCCCGGAGAATATTAGCATTAACCTCGCAATAAAAATGACTGCCGTCTTTTCGTACCATCAAATATTCAGCAGCTCCAGTTAGATTTCCCTTGATCATTTCGGTGATATAGTAAATTGCTTTCTGTTGATGGCTTTCGTGAATAAATTCCAAAATATTTTTCCCAACACATTCTGCCATGGAGTCAAGGCCCCACATTGAATACGATTTTTCGGTTGCAAACTCTACCACCCCATCCATGGATGAAATTGCAATCCCATCCGGAGATGTCTCAATGATAGCCTTGAATTTTTCTTCGCTGGCTCTGAGGGCTTCTTCGATATATCGTCGTTCAATGATTTCATCCTGGAGCCGTCGATTTGTTTCGATTATTCGGGCGTGGGCTTCTTTTTCTTCTGAGATGTCCCAATTCGTACCAATCATCCGCACAGCGTTTCCACCTTCGTCGTACTGTACCGTTGCTAAAGCACGAATGGTGTGAATGGAACCATCCTGCCAGACCACCCGGAACTCAAAATTGTATTCTTGTTTTTCCCGGATAGCCTGTTCTAACGCTGCGATTAGCTGTTCTAAATCGTCGGGGTGAATGACCTGTTTCCAGATTTGTTCCGGAACCCAATAGTTTTTTTCTGGTAGATCATAAAGCTCCAGCATTAAGTCATCAAAAAGCATTTGATTGGATAAAATGTCCCAATCCCAAATTCCGACCCGCCCAGCCCGAGTAGCCAGGGTAAGCCGGGTAGATGTTCGTTTTAATTCTTCTTCAGCCTGTTTTTGCTCTGAAATATCAAGAAGGACACCATTCCAAAGACAATCACCATTTTTCAACGGGGTTGGCTCGGATTCAAACCGAATCCAACGGATCGCTCCCCCAATCTGGCTACGCCCTTCCCAGCGAAAACTCTGACCACGGCTGGTCGCCCCTTTTTTTGCCGTTCTCAGCGATTTCCGATCATCGGGAAAAATGGCCCGATCAACCGCCTCGGTATCGGCCAATACCTCAGCAACCGTTAAGCCCAGCATCTGGCAGAACTTTTCACTGCAGTATTCAAACCGGGTTTCGCCAGTACTTTTTCTGCGCATGGTATAGATCCCCACAGGAATCCGCTGTACCAGCTTATCATAGCGGGCGTTGCTTTGGGCTAAGGCCTGTTCCGCTTTTTTCGTCTCGGTAACCGTCCAGACACTTTCCATTAACAGGGTGATGTTCAATATGTCTCTTTCGACATAATCCGTCGCTTTATTGGCTAACCCCACCACCCCGACAATTTCCTGATTCTTAAAAACAGGAATGGTCAAAAAAATTATTCAGCGGGACATGTCCTTTGGGATAACCTTTTTTGAGCGGATTTTTTTGTTGATAATTGTTTATGACAATTGGCCGTCGTTGACGCACGGCTTCCCCCCAGATCCCGGTTTTTTCCAAGTGATAGACGGTCTCCAGCTTTTCGACATGACACGCTTCCATGACCTCTTCAGACCAGGTATTTAAAACAAATTCTTCTCGGTCTTCATGGTAATGGTAGATATAACCGATCTGGCTACCAGTGAGTTCGATAGCCTGGGTGAGTGCATAATCCAGAAATTCCTGAATGGAATCTGAAGGATGCTTAAGAATATCGACCAGTCGTCTTAACCGCTCTTCGCTGTCTTTATCTTCGCCGATAACAGTTGTGGCGCTTTGTGTTTTTTTCTTATTCATAGTATCTTCCAGTCCCTTTGCAAAAATTCAACCCGGAAATGACGCTCGTAAAATAAATAATAATCATTCTCTGCCTACGATCATTATAATCAGGACTGGCAGAAATTACCATCATTTTTATTCAACTTGCCCATTTGTTTTAGTCATATTTTGTTTGCATAGTTAATTACCCAAATCGATGCCTGCTTATCAACTATTTAAAATTTAACGGTAAATAAATTGAATTGCAAAAAAAAGTCGGTGGTTTTATTTATCCGACTTTTTTATGCTTGATTTTTAATAACTATTCCGCTGATTTTTCAAGTTCCATGGCCTTGATTTTTTTTGGAGAGCCAGTGTCTGTTCAATCGTCTCTTCATCCAGGTCGTTAAAATCAATGTAGTCACCGGTAACGATATAAAAGACTGTTTCAAAAATATTGGTAGCGTGGTCACCAATCCGCTCCAGATAGGAACCGACGAAAATAAATACCGAGCCCTGATGGATATTTTTGAATTGTCCATCATATAGGCCAAACATTCATGATGAATCTGAATATTCAGAGCATCAATCTCGTCTTCCATATCCACCACTTCTCTTAAGCGACTAATGTCTTCATGAACAAAGGCCGCAATAGCCAGCTTTAACAACTTTTCGGCCAATTCGCAAGCCCTCGGGATATCAACCAGTCGTTTCATATACACAACTTCCGACAGTTCCAGCACCCGCTTGGAAATATTCACCGCTAAATCAGCAATTCGCTCCAGATTGGTGATAATCTTATAGGTAGATGCCAGCCGCCGCAGATCCGTGGCTACTGGCCCCTGAGTCGCAATCACCTGACTGACTACCAGCTGCAGTTCAATTTCTTTGGCATCCACCAGATCATCCCGGTCGATGACCGATCGGGCCAGTTCGCAATCCTGCGATTTTAGCGCAGCTACCGAATCAGACAGCATTTTTTCAGTCATCGCAGACATCCGTAAGATTTCATCTTTGATCATTCGCAGTTCTTCATTATATTCAATTCGCATTTCATTCTCCTTATCAACCGAAACGTCCGGTGATGTAATCCTCAGTCCGTTTATCATGGGGGTTTGTGAAGATGATCGGTGTTTCATTGAATTCGATCACCTCGCCCATCAGAAAGAAGGCGGTTTTATCCGATATTCGTCCCGCCTGTTGCATCGAATGGGTGACGATAATAATGGTATAATCTTTCTTTAAACTGGACATCAGATCTTCAATCTTGGCCGTGGCAATGGGATCGAGCGCCGAGGTCGGCTCATCCATTAAAATCACCTCCGGGTTCATGGCAATGGTCCGGGCAATACAAAGCCGTTGCTGTTGACCACCGGATAAACCCAGAGCCGATTTGTTGAGTCGATCCTTGACTTCATCCCAAAGGGCTGCCTTTGTCAGACTTTCTTTTACCAGGGCATCAAGTTGGTTTTTATCCTTCATTCCCTGGCATTTGGGACCATAGGCGATATTTTCATAAATACTCATCGGAAAGGGATTGGGTTTTTGAAACACCATTCCCACCCGGGTTCGCAGATTGATGACATCAATGGGCCCGTTAATATCTTTGCCGTCAAAGAGAATTTCGCCCTTTATTTTAACGCAGTCGATCAGATCATTCATCCGATTGAGACAGCGCAAAAAAGTCGACTTACCACAGCCGGAAGGGCCGATGAAAGCCGTCACTTCCTTTTCGCGGATTTCCATATTGATTGATTTAAGGGCTTGAAAATCGCCATAAAACAAATCCAGGTTTTTAGTATTAAACTTTATATTTGTGTCCATATTACTCCTCATTTTTTATTAAAGACGTCCAACTTGTCAGAAGTGATCCGGGACAAGATGTTCAGTACAATAACAATGACAATTATGACAATCCCAATCGCACAGGCGAGTTCGATGTTCCCTTCTTCTTTGGCCACATAATAGGCCTGTACCGTCAGGGTACTACCCGGTGAAAAGAGGGTTCCGGGTATTTGTGCTACGGTTCCAGCAGTTAATAATAAGGCCGCCGACTCACCAACTACCCGACCGATACTAAGCAGTACTGCAGTAGCAATTCCAGGAACCGCACAGGGCAACACCACCTTAAAGATGGTTTGCAGCTTGGTGGCACCAAGGGCCAGTGAACCTTCCCGAAAGGCCATCGGCACGGTTTTTAAGGCTTCTTCGGTACTCCGGATGATAACCGGCAACAGGATAATGGCCACGGTCAGACTACCGGAGATCAGTGAGATCTGAAAATTCATTGCGACTACAAAGAAGGCCATCCCAAACAGACCAAAAATAATCGAGGGAATCCCCGCCAGACATTCAGCGGCGAAACGAATCGCATTCACCAGTCGTCCGGGCTTGGCATATTCGGTCAGATAAATCGCCCCGAATATGCCCAACGGTAAGGCCACAATCAATGACAGCAAGACCATATACAACGTGGTAATAATATTCGACTTGATCCCACCGCCGGGTTGAACAACTTTTATTTTCAATTCGCCCGATTCTGCAGTAATCGTTGCTGCCACTTCTTCCAGCGTCATCTCGCCAAAATCAGTGCCGTTAATGCTCTGGAGAATATAATCGGTGCCAATCGTGATTGCCTTTCCGGTTGAATCAATGGCCCCGTTAAGCGGCGAGTCTTTTTCAATGTAACTAATCACAATCTGTTCCCGCTCGGTACTGTGATTTTTATAAGAAACACTGGCAATGGCAGCGCCGATGTTTTCCACATAGATGGGGCCTTCTTGCAGTGTTTCATAGCGTTGATCATAAGGCTGCTTGCTTTTCATGCTTTCTTCGTCAATGCTCAGTGGTACCTCACCAGACTCCACAAAAGCGTAGACGACCTTTTCGTTATAATCCCGGGTCAAGAAATCCCAGTTTACCAGACCAATTCCTTTTACAAAAATGAACCCTACAATCGAAAGTAAGACACTTAAGGTGATGCCAGTGGCCAGATAAATAAGCCCTTTGACTAAACTATCTTTTGCTGCTCTTCCCATTTAACTACCTACCTTTGCCTTAACCAGTTTATTGACAGCCAGATTGATGATCATGATAAAAATAAATAAAACCACCCCGGTTGAATACAGCAGCTCCTGGTGAACTCCGGAAGCATAACCCATTTCCAGAGCGATGTTGGTTGTTAGCGGCCGGATCTGGTCAAACAGGCTGGTGGGAATCCCCGCAATGGGATTTCCACAAACCAGCATCACCGCCATGGTTTCGCCGATGGCCCGGCCAATCCCCAGTATCACCCCGGTCATGATTCCCGATCGGGCAGCTGGCAACACGACCTTAAAAATCGTCTGGATTTTTGATGCCCCCAGGGCATAAGAGCCTTCCCGATATTCTTTCGGGACAGCGCTGATGGACGTTTCTGAGATGCTGACCACGGTCGGTAAAATCATAATTGCCAGCACCAGGATGGTTGCCAGCAAGGATTCACCCTGAGCCATGGGGGAAATTTTGAGCACATAGGGAACGATAATCCCCAAGCCAAAAACCCCATATAAAACCGATGGGATCCCTGCCAGTAGTTCTACCGCAAAACGGATCATCTTGCCAATCCGGGAACCAGCCAGTTCCGAAATATAAACGGCGGTAAGAATTGCTATGGGTACACCAATTAGTATCGCGCCGAAGGTTGCATAAATGGATCCGACAATCATGTAAAAGATCCCGTACATATTTGAACCCGGGCGCCATTCAACGCCGGTTAAAAAATCCCATAGTGGATAACTATTCGAAATAAATGGTTTAAGTCCGTTAAAAAACACGAAAACTGTAATCGCCAGTACACTGATTACAGCGACGAAAGCACAGATTAAAAAAAAGCCTTCGATGATTGTCTCTTTTCGTTTCTTACGTTTAATTGCCTGCAAAATAAACGCTCCTTTTCATACCCATGCTGGTCACCTGATGTCATGGGATTATTTTAATGAAGAGAGACTCCTTCTCAGGAGTCTCAGTTTTTTGGTATTAAACTGCGATACCACCGTGTTCTTCTACGATCGCCTGTCCTTCGGTACTCATCAGGAAGTCAAGGAATGCCAGGGTTGCATCGTCAACTTTTGACTCGTCATACATGGCCAAAAATGGTCGTGAAATGGGGTAGGTTTTGTTTTTAACATTATCAACGGTTGCTTTTACGCCGTCAACATCAATGGCTTTAACGGTTTTATCAACAAAGGTTAACGAAACATAGCCAATGGCATTGGTATTTCCAGCTACCGTAGTCTGAACATTTCCGTTACCTTCTTTGATGGTGGCATCGGCTTTCAATTTTTCTTTAAAGCCAACCAGTTCTTCGACTGCATCTCGGGTTCCCGATCCATCTTCCCGGGATACGACAACAATAGTTCCATCGGCTCCGCCAACTTCGCTCCAGTTGGTAATTTCGCCCATATAGATTTTAGCTACCTGATCTTTGGTCAGGTTGGTAACCGTATTAGCCGGGTTTAAGACGATGGCAATTCCATCATAAGCAAAGATTAGTTCCGTTAAATTACCCTTTTCTTCGGTTTTCAATTCCCGGGAAGCACAGCCAAAGGAATAGGTACCAGCGGTTGCGCCTTTAATCCCATCAGACGAACCCGTTCCGCTATAGGTGAACTTAGCATCAGGGTTTAAGGCTGTAAATTCTGAACCAGCTGCATCGATAATTTTCTGTACTGAAGTGGAACCGCCACCGTTGATTTCACCGGAAACCGCCTCTTTCGTTGTTGAGGTCGTTGTTGATCCAGATGAACCGCATCCTGCCAGGGTCAGTACGGTCGCACCAACTAACAGTGATACTAAAACTCTTTTTAATTTTTTTGACATTTTTTTCTCCTTCAAATTTCCTTGATTTTCGTTGTTTGCATAGCTATCTTATCAAATAAAAAACCATAAAAGGTTTTGAGGAGGTAAAGAGATTGTTAACAGTCTGTTAAATAGATGGCGTTTAAATTTTTGTTTTCGATTACAGGATTACAAAGCAAAAAAAGACAAAAACAGACTGGTGATTCAGCCTGCTTTTGTCTTTTTTATTACTTCGATTTAAGTGCTTATTCCAGCTGAGAAACCAATAGACCATCCGGCTTTAGATCAAGGTTCTTTATCTCGCCCTCACAATTATTTAGTACCGCTTCCAGATCAATGACCCGATCACAAATCCGTTTAATCAGTTTCTCTTCATGGCTGACAATGATCATCCCCATGTTCCGCTGCTTGACCAGATCCAGCACCACCTCCCAGATTTGGGCCTGAGTGATGGCATCCAGCATCGTCGTCATTTCATCTGCAATGATAAACTGCGTATTCGGAGAAAGTGCTCTGGCGACGCAAAACCGCTGCAACTCGCCGCCGGATAATTCATTGGGCCAGCGGTTCATCCAGGCTTCTTCAATTCCCAACCGGTGCAGCAATTCCCGATCAACTGGCCAGCCTTCGTTGACGGTATCACGGATGCGCCAGCGTGGATTGACAGATTTTTCAGGATGCTGAAAAATCAGCTGAACCGGATTATAACCGGCCCAAGTATTCGCCTTGCCGTTTAATTCTACCCGTCCTTCCCTGGGCTTCTCGTAACCAGCTAAAACCTTGGCCAGCGTCGTTTTGCCGCAGCCGCTATTACCAGTCAAGGCCACAATTTCTCCGGATTCAACAGCTAAACTGATGTGTTTAAAAATCCACCTATTTTGATGATAACCAAAACCGATATTTTTTGCTTCAAGTCGCATGGATACACCTCACTTGTCCGCCTCGGAGATCCTGCATCTCCGGTTTTTTACATTGACACTCCGCTGTTTTTAAATGACAGCGAGGTTCAAACAGACAACCCGGAGGCAAGTCTGTCGGCGTCGGTTGAAAACCGGGAATCGGTTTGAAGTCATTTTCCGGCAAGGCCATCCACAACGCTCGGGTATAGGGATGCCGCAGGGCTTCGCCCCCTTCTTTAAAATCTTCGATGGGGGCTACTTCGACGGTTGTACCGGCATAAAACACGGCAATCCGATCAGCAATCTTCATGGCCGCCTCAATGTCATGGGTAATCATCATCACCCCACAACCCTGATTGGCCAATTCTTTCAGATGTGCAAGGGTTTCTGCCACCACTTCCGGGTGCAGTCCCGGGGTCGGTTCATCGGCAATAATCAGTTTGGCTCCGCCACTGACCGCCGTCGCCACCAAAACCCGCCGGGCCATCCCCCCGGATAATTGAAAGGGATAGAGCAGACCAGCTTCTTTTGACAGATGATAGCGCTCAAAGACCTGCTGCTGCAGCTGTTTTGCATCTTTTGTCCTGATGGTATTTTGCACCTGTTCACCAACCTTCATCAGTGGATCCAGGTAATTGACTGACTGGGGAATCAGGCTGATTTCCTGGCCCCGAAAGACTTTCTGGCGTTCTGTTGTCAGAGCTTGACCCTGATAGCGGATTGTCCCGGTAACCTTGGCATTGGTAGGGAGAATGCCTAAAATGGCATGTGCCAACAAACTTTTTCCTGATCCACTGGAACCAACAATAGCGACAATTTCTCCGCTGTTAACACTGACATTAAGGTCACAAATAACTTCCAGATTTAGCTGTTTCAAGCCCTTTGCATACTGAATAAAGGAAACCGACAGATTTTTTACCACCAGCAATTCCTCCGGATTAGCCAGACTTTCTGTGCTTCTATTCATTATACTCGCATTTGAGTGACTAAACTTACTCGTTTGCTTTGTATTCATTTAACCGCATCCCTCCTTCTATTCGTGGGCACTGTGAGGATCCATCAACAGACGCAGATTATCGCCGATGACATCAAAGGCCCGGACAATAACTAACAGCGAAAGACCCGGAAAAAACGCCAGCCACCACATCCCGGTCGCCAGATAACCCATCGATTCCGACAGAATCACACCGATGGCTGGCAGATGGGGTGATAATCCAAAACCCAGAAAGGTAATCGATGCCTCATGTAAAATGGCATGGGGAAAAATAAGAATCAGACCGACAAAAAACTGGGGCAGCAAATGCGGCAGAATATGTTTGCTGGCGATCCACCAGCGACCTTTGCCCATATGCCGTGAAACCAGCACATATTGCGAAGTACGCACCTGCATGACCTCTGCCCGGATCACCCGGGTCAGACTGGGCCAATGGGTTAGCGCCACCCCGATAATGACGCCTTTGGCGCCACCACCGAGAACCACCGCAATCAGAATCAGGGCCACCAGATGGGGAACCCCCATAAACAAATCGACCAGCCAGGAAATGGCGTCGTCAACCTTTTCACCCATGGTGGCAGCGGCCATCCCCAGCACCAGGGCAATAACCACACTAACGCTCGATGCCAGCAGACCAATTTGAATACTGATGGAAAGCCCCTTAATGGTTCTGGTAAACATATCCCGTCCCAGCCAGTCGGTTCCAAATGGATGCTCCCAGGACGGCGCCAGGTTTTGTTGGGTAAAATTGGTCGCAATCCCCGCATTGCTCATTAACTGAGCCGCAATCATGATCCCAATGAGCAAAGCCGTACAAAATCCGGTGATAATCAGGGTTTTTTGTCGTCGGTTCAGTTTATAACTGCGAATCCCATTTCTTTGCGCACCCTCGAGTATGGTATTTTCTGGTTCAGTTAACACATTCATACGGATGCTCTTCCTTCCTTAATCCGGGGATCCACTACCGAGCAGATAATATCGCCAATCAGATTCCCGGTGAATACAAATATCGCACTGATTAAGACAATCCCCAGTAATAGTGGAACGTCCCCCCGAAGTCCGGCCTGAACCGTTGCCTGACCTAAACCCGGGTAGGAAAAAACTTGTTCCGCCAGCACAGATCCCCCAAACAATTCACTGAAAGAAGCGAATTGCAACGTTACCGCTGGTAGCATAATATTCCTTACACCGTGCTTCCACACCAGACCCAGACCCGACTCGCCATTGGCTCTGGCAAACAAAATATAATCACTTTCCAATACATCCAGTAGTTTTTGCCGGGTGTGCAGGGCAATGTTGGCAACCCCGACGATACTTAAGGTCAGGGCTGGCAAAATCAGATGATAGATTTTTTCAGAAAGGGTCACGTTTTCAGATAGAACCCCTACCGGTACCCCCAGTCCGATGGGAAACCAACCCAGCCAGACCGAAAATATCATCAGTAGAATTAACCCCAACCAGAAGGTTGGGGTTGCCGCCAGGGTTAAGCAATACCATTTGATCGCCCGATCAATCAGTTTGCCCTTGTTCATTCCGGCAATGACCCCCATCAAAAATCCAAAAATTCCCGATAACAGCCAGGCTACCCCCATCAGAGCCAGTGAGGCCGTAAAGCGATTGCCAATCACCGTAAGAACCGGCACCCGATAGATCATTGAGGTACCAAAATCACCCTGTACAATGGCCCCAGCCCAGCTTATAAATTGCTCAACTGGAGGCTTATCAAGCCCCCAGTTTTCAGCAATCTGTTCCCGCTGTTCTTCCGAAACCCGCATCATATCGGCACCAATATAGGCCTGAACCGGATCGATGGGCGAGTTTTTTACCAGAATAAACGAAACGATACACAGCGCAATCAGCAAAGTAAGCATTCGCAGCGCTTTGCCCGCTACATATTTTGCCGAATTCATCTTTATTTTCGGTGCCATTCGGTAATATTCGCTGTTATTGGCCAACCGTGACCATGGGGCTCGGTGCGATTTTGGCCGATGTCCAGACTGTCATCCACCAGGTAAAGATGATCAAGATTTACCAGCCAGGCCCAAGGAGCATCGCCCAAGGTACTGAAGCCCGTTTGGCCATCCCACTGGGCTTTTTTCCAGAGTTCGTTGGCAGCGGCTTCATCGGTCGTAGCCAGGGCCTGATTCATATAGGCATCGACCTTATCATTTTTGTAGAAGGTGGGATCATTGGTCTCAATACCGGCGTTGCCGCTATAGTAAATATTGTACATCTCGATCGGGTCGTGACTTCCCCAGCCAAATAGAACTGCATTTGAAAACATCAGCTTGTAAATTTCATCCCAGCTTTTTCCCTCCACATTGACTTTAATACCAACTGGTGCAAGCATATCCACCACAGATACTGCCAATGATTGTCTGACCTTGTCGGATGATGGATAGATCAGGGTGAACTCGGCTTTGACGCCATCTTTTTCAACAATGCCATCACCGTCACTATCAACCCAGCCGCCATCGGCCAGCATCTTTTTAGCCCCTTCACTATCACCATCGGTAATTGCTGTCTCCGTATTGCCCCAGGGTAATCCATCACAGACTGAGTAGGCTTCAGAACCATAGCCAAGCAAAACCCCGTCGACCAGATTTTGTCGATCAATGGCATAATTAATCGCTTTACGAATGGCCAGGTCTGAGGTGACATCATTGCCGATGGGATAACCTTCGGCTGTGGCAGTACCCGATTTGACATAAGGCAGGGAAATCCCCCGATTGTCAACACTATCGACGGTCTTTAGGGTCATCCCATCCACTTTCTGGCTGGTCAGTGAGGGAACAATGGACGCCATATCCACTTCACCAGCTTTAGCAGCGGCAAAAGTCGCTTCTTCACTGAGATAGAGGAAGGTCACCTTCTTAAATTCAGGTTTAGTCCCATAATAATTAGCGTTGGCTTCAACAATCAGCTGTTGACCCTTGTCCCATTGTACAAATTTATAGGGACCGGAACCCACTGGTTTCTGGGCATAATCACTGCTATAGCTGGCTTTTGGCACAATCCCCAGGGCAGCGGTTGTATAAAGAAAGGTTGACTGGGGTTTATTCAGCTTGAATTCCACGGTATAATCATCAATCGCTTTGGCACTGGCCATCACGCTTAAATCCACCACTGATCCGCTTTTGGCGGTCGTTTCGTAGGTGAATACAACATCGGCGGCAGTTAATGGGGTGCCATCAGAAAACTTCACATCCTTGCGGATCTGATAGGTCCATGTCAACCCATCGTCGCTGATGATGTAACCGGTGGCCAAATCGTTCACGATATTCAGATCGTTGTCCCGGGTCAGCAGGGTACTCTGAAACAATGGCGAGCCATAGCGACCCCAACCGGTGGTGGGGTCAAAACCGTCATCCGGTTCCCCACCAATGGCCAATACCAACTCGTCAGCGGCCCGTGCTGTTTTTTTATCGGTTCCACCATTGCTGGCACAACCAGTTAGCATCATGGCAAACATCAGACAGACCAATCCTAAACATATAATTTTTTTCTTCATCTTTTCTCCTGTGTTTCTCATATTTTTATCACTGATTTGTATATAAAAAAACCATGAAAATTTCATCCCGCTGGGGAATTTAAAACCTTCATGGTTACGTTTTTGTTGGTATTTTCACATTATCTGTGAATTTTTAGGGGCTGAAAAATTTTGCGTATTTTCTTGATTTGAGGGACGGTCATACCTGCTAATTACAGTTATTTTCCAATCGATTGACTAAAAAAATAATTGTACTATATTACCGATCATTAAACATTAGTTGCATTGCGCAAAAAAAGCCATAAATGTGCTCACACAACATTCATGACTTCCAGTGATTTCATATCACAGTTATACTTTTAATTGTTTAATTGGGTAACCTTGTACGTATTAATAAACTGTTTAGAATTATACTTGTATATAGTGGTTTTGTCAAGCCAGATAATTCCTTACACAATCCAAGGAATTAACACTCCGTACTTCTGCCTCTTCACGTTGTTTGTTTCTAACAGGATTTCTTCTTTTAGTCAAAGATCTCCTGTATCAGTGCTTTCAATTCAGCATACATTGCTAAGCCTTCCAGCGGTGCCAATGCATCCAGCACGCCCTGGTAATACCAGGCCTGCTTTTCCTTGCCTCTGACAAAAATATCCCAGACCTCTTCGCCGATTCTTTCGTAATCGGCTTTAACACTTCTTAAGTTAGCCAGCTTATCAGCACAGGCCAGCATCTGCATCTCCCGGGTTGCTTCATTTTTTAAAAAATCGATGGTATGCTGCTTGCGGGCTTCCCAGGGCAAGCTTTTATTTTCCGAGTCGGAGGCGACCAGATCAGCAACAGCATCGCCAAATTCCCGACGGATGGTCGTCAGACTGGTATCGGTATCTTCAACCGTATCGTGGAGCAGTCCAGCCATAATCAGGACTTCGTTTTCTTCCGGGTCGACGGCTTCGCTAAGAATTTTGGCGACCTCAAAGGGATGCGTGATATAGGGAACCTGGGAACCCTTGCGGAAATGACCTTCGTGGGCTTTGGCAGAAAATTCAATGGCTTTCGATATTGACATAGACCCTCCTTGATTTTTAACGCTCATCAAAATAATTCCAAACTAAATAGTAATGATCAGCGCTTATTTAAAATTTTATCATAAACCGCCTGCATATGGGGTTCACTGACATAGTTGGCCAGTTCGGGGATGGCAATCCATCGGACCCCGCTGTTTTCATCCGGTTTGATGGCCAGTGGTTCATCCTCAGAAGCCGAAAGTAAATAGGCCACTGATAAATGTAAATGGGCTGAAACCGGCTGATTGTTTTTAAGATGACCAAAAACCGGTAAAATATCCAATGAAATAATATTGTCAGACATCGCTGTCACCGTGCTTAATCCGGTTTCTTCTTTGGCTTCCCGGATTGCCACCTGCAGCAGATCTACTTCGCCATCGGCATGCCCTCCAGTCCAGGACCAGGACTGATAAATATTGTGGTAGATCATTAACAGTTTATCCCGTGCCGGATTAAAAATCAAGGCGGAACTGGTCAGATGGGCAATTTTATTGTCCCGGAGCAAAACATCCGGATTATTATGAATAAATCGGATAAAGGTCTGCTGATCGGCCTGTTCCTGAGCTGATCCGGGTTTGAATTCAGTGATGGCGGTTAAATAGTTCATAGACACCTCACGTTAAGTACTAAATTTTTATCAATAAAATCGACGAATCGGTTTTTTCCGAGCAATGGTAACCGGCTTATCTTCAGCCAGAGTTACCTTTCTCGGCCGCCCCTTGATGTTCCGGGTTTGCAGCTCTTTTAGTACCTGGGGGCCTTTGTTATTGAGGATTTCGACAAAGGTGGAGACATCCAGGATTGTGATCACGCCGATATCCGCGGCGGTCATCCCCTCCAGATTGCACAGCGTCCCGACAATATCGACCGGCCGCATTTTGGTCTTTTTGCCGGCATTGATATGGATCTTGGTAATTTCCCGGGTTAGATCATGGGCTTTGTCCAGCTTTTCCTCCGGTTTTTCCTGCAGCTTTTCGATAAAGGCCGCTTTTAGCGAATGGACTGTAGAAAGCGTGGGACATTCTTTTTCAATTATTTCTTTGTCGGTATAATTTTCAATATCCCGGAACAAGCGGCCTTCTTTTGCCGAAACCAGGGTAATGGCTTTGCCAGTGGTGCCCCGACGACCGGTCCGGCCGATACGATGGACATAGGTTTCCTTTTCCCAGGGGACATCAAAATTAATGACCAGCGAAATTTCATGGACATCAATCCCCCGAGCTGCCACATCAGTGGCAATCAGATAGCGAAAGGCACCCTTTTTAAAACGCTGCATGACCAGGGTGCGGTCATCCTGTTCCATACCGCCGTGAATCTTTTCACAGGCCTTATTATCCTTACCGAGCAGATTATAAATGGCATTGACCATTTCCTGGGTGTTGCAAAAAATAATGCAGCTGTCGGGATTTTCCACCACCAGCACATCCTTTAACACATCCAGTTTATCGTCATGGCCAGTTTGATAAACAAACTGTTCTATCGCATCGGTCCGTTTGGCCTCGGCTTCAATCTCGATGATCTGGGGATCGTTCATGTATTTTTTTGACAGCCGTTGAATCTCATTTTCCAGCGTCGCCGAAAACAACATCGTGACTCGATTTTTAGGCATTTCATTGATGATTTCCTCAACCTGATCGATAAAACCCATATTCAGCATCTCATCAGCTTCGTCGACGACCAGAAAACGGATCTCATCGGTAATAAAGGTTCCCCGTTCAATATGATCCATAACCCGGCCTGGGGTTCCCACCACCACATGGGTTTTCTGTTTCAGCTCTTTTTCCTGCCGGCGGATCGGTGATTTTCCATAAAGGGCTGACACCTTCACCCGCTTGAAGCGGCCAATGTTAAAAATATCTTCGTGGACCTGCAGCGCCAGTTCCCGGGTCGGGGTCAGCACCAGAGCCTGAGGTTTGTTCTCTTCCCAGTCCAGCAGTTCACAGATCGGAATCCCAAAGGCCGCCGTTTTGCCGCTGCCAGTTTGGGCTTTGCAAAGAATATCTTTTTTCTCCAAAGCAATCGGAATCACGGCTTCCTGAACCTTGGTCGGGTTTTCAAAATTTAGTTTTTCAATGGCTTTTAGGAGCTCATCGCTTAATTGGTACTGGTTAAATTTTTTACTTATCACTTTTTTCTGCTTTCTACTACAATATATTTATGGTCATAGTACCTAACAACCAGTTAGGACATTATCCATCTTGTTGCTTAAGCTGTTAGAATGTAAGAGCAATAGGTATATCGTCTGCCTTTCTTGGACTTCGCGTCCGTAAAAAAGACTGATAACCGGCTCCTCATTCGCAGCGTTCGTTTTATGCAGGTTGAACTGCTGTCCTACAGTACGTTCGTGTCACACCACAGTAGATTGAATAGGCAATGAGTAAAACTGGTGTTTATCCATTGCAATAATTTTAAGGAGTGACAAATTTATGAACATGAACGCAGTAGGTATTGATGTTTCCAAGGGCAAAAGCATGATCGCTATTATCCGCCCGTATGGTGAGATTGTTTCTTTGCCTTTTGAGATTCGCCACACTTCCAAAGAAATCCGTTCTCTCATCAACCAGATCCAATCCATTGACGGCGAATCCCGCATCGTTATGGAGCATACGGGTCGTTATTATGAGCCACTGGCACGTGAGCTTTCTCAGGCAAATCTTTTTGTAAGTGCCATAAATCCTAAGCTTATTAAAGATTTCGGTGACAACTCTCTACGTAAAGTCAAATCTGATAAAGCAGATGCTATTAAAATAGCGCGTTATGCTCTTGACAGTTGGAATGATTTGAAACAGTATAATCTTATGGATGAAATACGTAATCAGTTAAAAACAATGAACCGTCAGTTTGGTTTTTACATGAAGCACAAAACGGCTATGAAAAATAATTTTATCGGCATACTTGATCAAACCTATCCAGGTGTCAATACTTACTTCAACAGCCCTGCTCGTGATGATGGCAGCCAGAAATGGGTTGATTTCGCTGCTGCATACTGGCATGTAGACTGTGTTCGTAAAATGTCTCTTCACGCTTTCACCGTCCATTATCAGAAATGGTGTAAGCGAAATAAGTACAACTTCAGTCAATTAAAAGCTGAAGAAATCTATGGAGCAGCAAAGGAACTTGTTCCTGTACTTCCTAAAGATCATTTGACCAAACTCATTGTGAAACAAGCTGTCGATCAATTAAACATTGCTTCCAAAACTGTAGAATCACTTCGTACTCTGATGAATGAAACCGCATCCAAACTTCCTGAATACTCAATCGTCATGGGAATGAAAGGTGTTGGATCATCTCTTGGCCCTCAGTTGATTGCTGAAATCGGCGATGTTACACGGTTTACACATAAGGGTGCTCTTACTGCCTTTGCAGGCGTTGATCCAGGTGTTAACCAGTCTGGAACCTATGAACAAAAAAGTGTCCATACTTCCAAACGAGGTTCTTCGTCTTTGCGTAAAACGCTATTTCAGGTCATGGATGCTCTTATCAAAACCAAGCCACAAGATGATGCTGTTTATCAGTTTCTCGACAAGAAACGTGCTCAGGGTAAACCTTACTATGTTTACATGACTGCAGGCGCTAATAAGTTTCTGCGTATCTACTATGGTAGAGTAAAAGAATACCTGCTGTCTCTTTCGTAACACTTACCACAGATTTCCTAATCTTCAGACCAACGATATTTGCTGGTCTTTTTGTCGTGCTTATTTCTTGAATATACTTTTTTTTACAAAGCTCTCAATTTCCTATTGACTTTTTATTTGCAGGCTTTTTTATTATAAACTTATTTTAATCCATTTAAAAAGCTGTATCCACTGGGAATTCACAGAAGATACAGCTGGTTTATTACTTGACGTTTAATTATAAACTAAAATTAAACAATGTACAAGTTTTATTATTGTGTCATTTACTCTATTTTAGCAACGCTTAACTGCTTCATCATCTCATAGGTCAGCTGCAGATGTAAAAAGGTCTGATAATGATTCAACTTCACACCCATAACTTCTTCCATTTTCGTCAACCGATATTGCAGGGAGCTGCGATGCAGATGCAATTCTTTGGCGGTCTGGGCCTGGGAACGACCGTTTTTCATATAACAGTAAAGGGTTTCCAACAGATTGGCACCTTTTTTTTGATCATACCGCTGCAGTCTAGCAAGGGCGGGATGACCAAGCGCCTCACTGTTTTCCAGATTCGCCAGCACATCCATCAAATGGACAAAGCGGTAACGGTCATATAAAAAGATCACATCCTCCCGTTCCGATTTCAGTCCCAATTCGATTGCCGTCAGTGCTTCCTGATATGATTTTCGGATCTGTTTAATATCAGAGCCGTCATCACTGATTCCAAGAACTAGTTGTGTATCCTGGAGCCATTTTTCAATTTCGGACAAACCCTGTCCGCTAAACTGGCTGCTGCTTTCGTTGGCCAGCATGACAATATTATTCTGATGAATAATGCAAATGGTGTTTTTGACCAGACTGATGATTTTTTTCCTTAAAAATGTCAGCTCATAGCGATTGCGATTGTCATGCCGGGACTTTAACACCAATATAAAAAAATTTTCCGGAAAATCAATATCGACATAATTGACGACTTTTCTCAGCTCATTTTCGGAATGGCGATTACCGGATAAAATTTCGGCAAACAGGTAGCCCAATTTGACCCCTTCATTGCTGATTAAGGTCTGATTTTTCTGTATTTCCATGATCAGGATCTCACTGAAAAATTCAATGGTTGCTTTGGTGCCGATTGAAAATGGGCGCTCAGTTTCAAACACTGTCACCAGGCCCATTTTTTTATTACGGCTGGTTAAATTCATGGTGCAAAAAGAATGCGGATAGAGTTCATTACCGGAAAAGAAAACCGGTTCATGCTGATGCTCGGTTTTTTGTACCAGGTCTTTCATATAATAAAAATCATTGACTGAGCTGGAAATATAACCGTCCTCAATGCCATTTTCAACAATATGCCGCCACTGATCCGGCTGCTCCAGGACGCAGTCGGTTCGGGCCAACACCTTAAAATCTGCATCGGCCACATAAAGCGGATTGCCGAGAATCGGAGTCATCGCGTTGATGATTTCAGCCAACCCTCTGTTGTCGGTGATCCGCCTGATCATTTCAGTATAGATCTGGTGATATTCGCTGATGATGTCGGCGATTTTTTCCAATAATACCTCAATATCACAATCTGAATGGATCAGCGCCAGATCAATGTTATGAACCTTGTTATTTTCAAACTGAAGGGACGAATCGGCCAGGCAAATCAGTTGGGATGGCAGATGACGCGAATCAATCTGTTGCATTACGGCTGCTGATCCCAGATATAAGACCTCTTTCTTATACCCCTGTTCCGAGGATTTGAGCAACCGGACGCTGGAAAACCCCAGCTGATCGCCAGCGGCACCCTCAACGTACTCAAAGTTATCGTCATTTAATTGATCCAGAATCATGGGAATTTTGATTTTCATTTTTGTTCTTCCTTTGTATTTTCTTAAATCTTTAATCTATTTTATTTTATCATGTTTTTAATTTTTTAACATTTAAGTAATTGTCGAAATTCCGGCCCGCATTTTCAGCCATTGGTGTGATGCTGCGATGACGTTCTTGTTATAAAATTTAGTTATCTATAAAAATTGAAGGAGATTGTCATTATGCCAGAATTAAAGTATAAACATTTGTTTGAGCCCATCAAACTGGGTAAAACACTTCTCAAAAACCGGATCTTTTCTGCCCCCCAGGATTATCCCGGTTTAACCAGCGACCGGTTTTTAACCGAAGAAGCCGCCTATTTTTATGAGCGAAAAGCTCTGGGCGGATTTGCTTCGGTCTGTGTCGGCGACATGATCATCGACGGTGAATATGGCCGCAGCCACCCCTTTCAAATGCGGGGCAACGATATCCTTGGAAAGGTCAACATGACCCGAGTCAGTACTGCCATTACCCGCCATGGTGCCGTGGCCGGTATTGAACTTTGCCATGCCGGCCAAAATGCCAACCTGGGTTTAATGCCGGTCAATCCCGGCTTTATTTACGGCACGATTGACGGGATTCGCGAGGATGGGGTGGAAATCCGCGCCATGCAGGATGAGCAGATTGATGCGATGATTCAAAAATACTGCGACGCGGCTTCCTTTGCCCGTCAGTGCGGCTACAACATGATCACCCTCCACGGCGGTCACGGCTGGCAGATGCATCAGTTCCTCTCCCCCCGGGACAACAAACGGACTGACAAGTGGGGCGGTTCAGTAGAAAACCGGATGCGTTTTCCACTGGCTGTTATCGAAGCCATTCGTAAGCGGGTCGGCCCGGATATGCCCATCGAATTTAGAATGAGTGCCACCGAATGTCTGCCAGATGGTTACGATCTGGATGAAGGAATTAAAATTGCTAAGCTATTAGATGGTAAAGTTGAAATGATTCATGTTTCAGTGGGTCATCATGAAATCGATTCGGCAGCTATGAAAACCCATCCCACCATGTTTTTGCCCGATGGCTGCAATACCTCCTATGCCGCTGAAATTAAAAAGCACGTCGAAACCCCGGTTGGCACGGTTGGTGCCCTGACTGATCCCGAAATGATGGAAGAGCTGATTGCCTCCGGCCAGGTGGACGTCGTCAATCTGGGCCGTCAAACCCTGGCTGATCCCGATCTGCCAATCAAGGCCCGACTGGGACGAGCCGATGAGATCAACCCCTGCCTGCGCTGTTTTTACTGCTTCTCCAACAGCACCATCGACGGCGTTTTCTACTGTGCCACTAATCCCGAAATTGGCCGGGAGCAAGCCAGTCTGACAGCCCCATTACCGGCTCATAAAAAGACGGTGTTGGTTGCCGGCGGCGGTGTCGGCGGGATGCAGGCAGCGCTGACGGCATCCAAACAGGGACACCGGGTGATTCTCTGCGAAAAAACCGATCGTCTGGGCGGGGCGCTGCTCTGTGAGGAAAAAATCCCTTTTAAATCAAATCTGGACACCTATCTTAAACGCCAGGCGTTAAAAGTATCCCGATCTGCCATTGAAGTCCATTTTAATACCGCCATCACCCCGGAACTGGCCGAATCCTTCCATCCCGACGTGATCATTGCCGCCATGGGCGCCCGGCCGCTGGTTCCCAATATCAAAGGCATCGACAGCCCCAAAGCCGTCGGCGCCGAAGAAGTGTATTATCATCCCGAACAAGTCGGCCAGCATGCCGTCATTATGGGTGGCGGACTGGTTGGTCTGGAGCTGGCAATCTTCCTGTCAAGCCTGGGCCGTGACATCACCATTGTCGAAATGGCACCCGGCACCATTGCCACTCCACCTCCGGTTGAAGGCACCTCCAACCGGATGGGCGGCTTAATGGAATTACCCGGCGGCTTCCCACTGGTTCACGGTGTGGCGCTGGGCGATGAACTGACCCGTCACCCCAATATCAAGCTTTGCGTTTCCACCAAAGCTCTGGAAATCACTGATACTGGACTGACTGTAGAAGATGCTGACGGCGTCCGCACTATCCCTGCCGATACGGTTATCTATGCTATCGGACAGAAACCGCTCCGGGAAGATGCTCTGGCTCTTTCGACATGTGCCCCAGAATTTTATCAGATTGGCGACTGCGTCACCCCGAAAAATATTTACGATGCCACCTCGGCCGCTCATCAGGTGGCCTGTGATATTGGCCGTTATTAAACCGATTAACCCCTGATTGCACATTCAATTTTTGACAATTTTATTAAGATGGCACAAACAATACTCCGGTATTGTTCGTGCCATTCATTAAGGAGATCAACACATGAAAAACAAAAACTATTCCTGGATCGTTCTGGCGATTGCCTGTCTGGCATTATTTTCACCAAGCTATACCCAATATCAGTTATCCCCCCTGGCACCGCAATTAATTGAACAATTCAATTTATCAATGAGCCAATTCAGCAGCTTATTTTCAGCCCCAATGATTCCAGCCATTTTATTCAGTCTGATTGCCGGTTTAATGGTTGATAAATTTGGCATCAAGAAAGTTATCGGCATCGCATTAGTTGTTACAGCTATTGGGACTTGTTTACGAGTCACTGCCACTGATTCAAACACGCTATTGATTTATATGATCTTAACTGGATTTGGTGCTGCTTTCTTAAATGCAAACGGCGCAAAAATCATCGGCAGCTATTTTCCTGCAGAAAAAATCAGCTCAATGATGAGTATCCTGCTGGCATCATCAACCTTGGCGATGACCCTGGGGATGGGAACAACCGCCTTTTTCCCAAGTATTACCAGTGCATTTATTTTTGCAGCAATCATTAGTGTTGTCGGAACGATTCTCTGGCTGCTAGTGGTTAAAAATCCCGAACAAACAGCATCCAGCGATTCAGCTTTTGAAACGGCGACTTTGGGAATGGCCGTTAAGGTGGTCGCAAAAAGTCGCCCGGTCTGGATTGTTGGATTTTGTCTCATGGGAATTGTCGCCTGTAATATTGCCATCAGTTCCTTTTTACCAACGGCGCTGGTTGGTCGCGGTATTGATGCCGTTGCCGCTGGCGGCTATGGTTCAATTATGCTGATTGGCAGTTTGGTTGGTTGTCTGATTTCACCCCTAATCGTCAGCAAAGTCGGTAAAATGAAACCCGTTTTATTGATCCTGGCCATGGTTTCTGCCCTCGGTGCAGCTCTGGCCTGGAGTGCCCCGGCTGGTTTTCTTTTGGGCATCAGCCTGTTTTTAACGGGTGCTGCTCTGGCTGGCCAGATTCCTTTGTTAATGACAATTCCTATTCAGCTTCCTGAAATCGGACCAGTATACGCCGGTACCGCCGGTGGTTTTACCGCAACCTTGCAATTAATGGGTGGCGTTTTAATCCCAACATTTATTATTACACCCATCGCCGGTTCTGATATGAAGCTTTTTTTTATCCTGGCTGGTGGCTGCATGGCAATCGTCGCAGTGCTCGTTTTCCTGCTGCCAGAACTTTGCTCAAAGAAATCTGAAATTATTTCAGAACCTGAGCTATCACCACAGGCATAAGTGAATAATCGCTAGTCTATAAACGTTAATTTTTAAAAACTCTATCTCGATTGAAATCAGATCATCCTGATTTTTTCGAGACAGAGTTTTTTTAAGTTTTAAAATTAGTTTAGCTTATTTAATGAAACGATCAAATGTAATACGATGTAATAATCGGCTTTAGATCATTACATCGTGCATGACCTGCCACATCAATTGTTACTATTGTTTTTATTTTTCTCTTAACAAAGATATTCCTGATTGATCACCTATGTATCAATCAGGAAATTTCTTTTAAACTTTTTTTTTAGATTTAAATTTAAATTTTTTAGGCTTTAACGAACTTGTTCAATTCATCCTGAACGGTATTCATCAGATAATCGGTACCCGGCAGTTCCGTAAACAGCCGACCATCGACATAGGGAGTTAGCGCCAAGCCTGGTTGCTCTGCTGCAAAATGCATTAACAGCTCCCCTGCTTCCACCTCCCGAAATGCCGGGTGATCTTTTTCAATGGCTTTTCTTATTTTTTTCGGGCAGGCCAAACCAAGATCTGCCGAAAGAATGTCGGCAATCGCCTGGGCCATCTCAATGTTGCTGAATTCCAAGGGATTCTCAACGGCTTTTTTAACTTTTAACAACCGTCCTTCGGTATTGACAAAGGTGCCATTGACTTCCGGGAAGGCCAGGGCCGGCAGTACCACATCGGCTTTTTCAGCGGCCTGGGTCAGGTGGGTATCCTGAACCATCAGGAGATCATATCGGCTTAAATCAGTACTGGGATCTTCGCCGAATAAGAGCAACGCTTTTGCTTCGCTTAAAACAGCGGCCGTGTTTTGCACCCCCAGATAATTGAGGCCCAGACTGTTGTTTTTAGTTGCCACCGGGAAAATCCCGCTGCGTTTGCCGTCGGCTTTACCCAGCAGCGCCAGCAGATTGCCGAGCATTGCCGCCGCTTCTTCGGTGACGTACTTGTCCCCGATAACCATCACCAGATTTTTGGCCTGGATTAGGCTTTCGCCGATTGCTCTGGCGTCCTCGCAGATATCAAAATCAAAAAGCGAGGTTTTCAGCAGCTCCAGATTTGCAAGATCTCTTTTGACTTTGCTGTTTTCCAGCACATGTTTGGTAATTTCTCCTAAAAATGGCAACTGGTCACAACCAAGGATAAACTCCCGGCCCAGCTTACCATAGCCACTTTCGCGGTGATTGATCGCCATGATTGTTGCGCCATTTTTTGATGCCTGGATCAACTTATACTTGACAATCGGATTGTCCGCTGGCAGCATCCCCAGAACCAGAATGGTATCGGCGCTGACAATCGCCTCCATGTCCCGGATCTGAAAGTCGCCCTGGAGGACAGCTGTTCCGCCGTGACTGCGGTTGGAAAAGCTGAAGGTTTCCGCCCGGAGTACTTCGGCCAGCCGGGCAAAGGTATAAATTTCCTCATTGGTATACTTGGGTGAGATGCCCATCTTCACAGCTTCAGCACCATAGCGGGCGGCGATGCTTTGGGATTTTTTGGCAATGGTCACCAGGGCATCATACCAGGTGGCTTCTTCCAGTTCGCCGGCTTTGTTTCTGATCAGCGGGGTGGTGATGCGATCGCCCCACTGGACCAGGTTGGTGCCAAAGCGGTAGCGGTACGACATCACGCCCTGGTTGAGGTCCTGATGGTTTGACCGGGGGATCGCTTTAATGATGGTATCACCCTTGGATTCGATAACGATCTGGCAGCCGGCGGAACAGTAGCCGCAGGTGGATTCGGTCTTTTTGGTATCGAGGGGAATCTGTTTTATCCCGGTGAGCCCTTCTCTTAAAGCACCGGTGGGACAGACCGAGATGCACATCCCGCAGCTGACGCAGCCGGTGTCTTTTAAGGGTTGGCGTAGGGCTGGTTCGACGATGGTTTCAAAACCGCGGTCGACCAGGCCGAGGGCCTCGGCGCCGACGATTTCGTCGCAGACCCGGACACAGAGGCCGCAGGTGATGCACTTGCTGTTGTCCCGGATCACAAAGGGATGGTCGTCCTGAATCTTGGCTTCCGGGTTCTTGCCCTTAAAGCGTTCGGGTTTAACCTCATACGCGTTGGCATAGGATACCAGCTTGCATTCAAAGTAATCCTGACAACCACATTCGAGACAGCGTTTGCCTTCTTCAACGGCCTGAAGGGGATTATAGCCTTCCACCACTTCCAGGAAGTTATCATTGCGGGCGTCTGGGGTTAAATGGGTCATTGCCGGGCGTTTGTTTTTCTTGATGCTTTCGAGATAGTCCTGATCGACCGCTTCTCTTATGACGTAATAGGGTTCGTGGTAGGCAATGCTTTCGCCGTTTAAATAGCCTTCGATAAAGGGCACGGCTTTTTTAGCATCACCAACGGCTTTAATGACAATGGAGGCACCACTGTTGATGCAGTCGCCGCCGGCAAACACGCCATCCAGATTCGTCCGAAATGTCTGTTCGTCGGCCAGCACGGTATTCCATTTGGTCAGCGCCAGACGGTTGTCATCACTGTTTTCTTCTGTTTTCGCTGTGCCGATGCCATCCGGGTTGATGCCCTGGCCAATGGCCAGAATCAGGGTATCGATATCAAGGATCTCTTCTTCGCCCTCGATGGGGACTGGACTTCTTCT
This sequence comes from Acetobacterium wieringae, assembly GCF_023700225.1. Lineage (NCBI taxonomy): Bacteria > Bacillati > Bacillota > Clostridia > Eubacteriales > Eubacteriaceae > Acetobacterium > Acetobacterium wieringae. The sequence continues at coordinate 1,209,679 of NZ_CP097897.1, read as the reverse complement.
GCCGCTGGCATCGGGTTCACCCAGGGCCATTTTCTGGAGCCGGATTTTGACAATCTGGCCGTCGTCACCCTTAATGACTTCGATGGGGTTGGTCAGGTTCTTGAAGATCACCCCTTCTTCTTCAGCTTCGCTGATTTCAATTTCCTCAGCCGGCATTTCGGCTTTGGTGCGGCGGTAGATGTTGTAGACTTCCTTGGCACCTAACCGGATAGCAGTCCGGCAGGCGTCCATGGCAGTGTTGCCGCCGCCGACAATGGCGATTTTTTCGCCGAGGGTAATCGGTTCGTTATTGGCCACCTGCTGCAGCAGCTCAATCCCGCCGATGACGCCCTTGGCATCGATGCCGTCACATCTCAGGCCGGAACTGGTCCAGGCACCCAGGGCCACATAGACGGCGTCATGGGTGTTGCGGATGGTCTCAAAAGGGAGATCGACGCCGATGCGGGTATTGTTTTTAAAGACGACCCCCATGTCTTCGATCAGTCCCACTTCTTCGTCAACGACCCCTTTGGGCAGGCGGTATTTGGGAATCCCGTAACGGAGCATCCCACCCATTTTGGGCATGGCGTCATAAATGGTGACGGCGTGACCGGATTGGATCAGATAATAGGCGGCGGTGAGTCCACCGGGACCGCCGCCGATGATGCCAATGGATTTACCGGTGGCGTTCTTGATTTCGGGCATGAACATGTTATGGGTCATATCAAAGTCGGCGGCGAAGCGTTTGAGCCAGGCAATGGCAATCGGTTGATCGACCTCGCCGCGACGGCAGGCATCTTCACAGGGATGGGGACAGACCCGGCCAATGGCCCCGGGCAGGGGCAGCTGTTCTTTGATCAGCTTCAAGGCTTCTTCGAATTCGCCATTGGCGATTAAACCGACATAGCCCTGGCAGTCGGTGGTGCCGGGACAGGCCCGCTTACAGGGGGCGACGCAGTCGCCGATATGTTTTGAAAGCAGCAGCTCCAGGTTGGTTTTGCGGGATTCAATGACCCGGGGGGTCCGGGTGCTCACCACCATGTTGTCGCTGATTTCAGTGGCGCAGGCTTTTAAGATCTTGGGAATCTCCTGGACTTCCACCACACAGAGGCCGCAGGAACCGTAGATCTCCAGGCGGTCGTCATAGCACAGGGTGGGAATATCAATTGCATTTTCCCGGGCGACGTCTAAAATGGTTTGTCCGGGAATGCCGGTGACTTCTTTTCCATCGATGTTCAGTTTAAATTTTTTCATTCTCCCACTCCTTTCTAGTCAATGATGACGGAATCAAATTTACAGACAGTGAAGCATTTGCCGCACTTGATACAGAGGTCCTGATTGATCTCATGGATCTGCTTCTTTTCGCCGCTAATCGCATCTACGGGACAGTTCTTTTTACAGGCACCGCAGCCGACGCATTTGTCTTTATCAATGGTGTAGGTTAACAGCGGCTTGCAGCTTCTGGCGGTACACTTTTTATTGTAAAGATGATCTTCGTATTCGTTACGGAAATATTTGATGGTGGTCAGCACCGGGTTGGGGGCGGTCTGACCGAGGCCGCACAGGGAACCGTCTTTGATCTTGTAACAGAGTTCTTCGAGCAATTCGATATCACCGTCCTGGCCTTCGCCCTGGGTAATCCGGTTGAGGATTTCCAGCATCCGGGTGGTACCGACCCGGCAGTAGGTACATTTGCCGCAGGATTCTTTACAGGTGAAGTCCAGGAAGAAACGGGCCATGTCCACCATACAGGTGGTTTCGTCCATGACGACCATCCCGCCGGAACCCATGATGGCACCGGTTTTGGTGATTTCGGCGTAGTCAATCTGGGTATCCAAAAGACTGGCGGGAATACAGCCACCGGAAGGGCCGCCCATCTGGACGGCTTTAAAGGCTTTGTCCTGCTTAATCCCGCCGCCGATGTCAAAAATGACGTCGTGCAGGGTCAGGCCCATGGGGATCTCCACCAGGCCGCCTTTTTTGACCTTGCCGGTTAAGGCAAAGACCTTGGTGCCCTTGCTTTCTTTGGTGCCCAGGGCGGCATAGGCGTCGCCGCCATTTCTAAAGATCCAGGGGACATTGGCAAAGGTTTCGACGTTGTTGATGTTGGTGGGTTTGTTCCAGTAGCCTTTCTGGGCCGGAAAGGGTGGTTTTAATCGGGGCATCCCCCGTTCCCCTTCTAATGAAGCAATCAGCGCGGTTTCTTCACCGCAGACAAAGGCCCCGGCGCCGGCTTTGATGCGCAGATCGAAGGCGAATCCGGTGCCGAAGATATCGCGTCCTAAGAAGCCTTTTTCCCGGGCCTGATCAATGGCTTTCTGGAGCCGCACGATGGCCAGGGGGTATTCGGCCCGGACGTAGACGATGCCTTCGTTGGCTCCGATGGCGCGGGCGCCGATTAACATCCCTTCGATCAGAGCATGGGGATCGCTTTCCAGGACGGAGCGGTCCATGAAGGCCCCGGGGTCGCCTTCATCGGCGTTACAGACCATATATTTGGTGGTTCCCGGGGATTTCTTGGCGGCGTCCCATTTGAACCAGGTGGGGAAACCGGCCCCGCCCCGGCCCTTTAAACCGGCAATCTTGACGGTTTCGATGATGGCTTCCGGGGTCAGCTCGGTCAGACATTTCCGGGCGGCCAGGTAGCCGTCAACGGCCAGATAGTCGTCAATCCGTTCGGGATCGATGATCCCGGAGTTGCGCAGGACAATCCGTTTCTGTTTGCCGATCATCGTCAGATCATCCTGGGAAATCTGTAAATCGGCCAGTTCTTTCTGAGCGACGACATAGTCTTCAATGATCCGTTGGGCATCAACCGTGGTGACGTTGACAAAGGTTACCTTGTTGCCGGCATCGTCAACCACGTCAACGATCGGTTCCAGGTAACAGGTGCCGATGCAGCCGGTTTGTTCGACGGACAGCTCGAGTCCTTTTTCAGCGATGATGGCTTCAAAGGAGGTCTGCACCTTATGGGCGCCGGCGGCAATGCCGCAGCTGCCTGCTCCAATGACAATTTTCATGCCGTCACCTCCTGAGGTGCTTTTTCGAAATCCGTTGTCCCGTTACCGGCCTGTTCTTTTAACTCGGCCAGAATATTCGTCACCTTGTCTTTAGTCAACTGACCATAGGTGTCGTCGTTGATCATCATCACCGGGGATAAGCTGCAGCAGCCCAGACAAGCCACGTTGTTCAGGGTGAACAGTCCGTCGGAGGTGGTTTCGCCTTCTTTGATGTCGAGGTAGTCCATCACGGCTTCTTCGACCTGTTTGGAGCCGTTGACGTGACAGGCTGTGCCCTGACAGAGCATGATCAGGTATTTCCCCACCGGTTCAAAGCGGAATTGGGTATAGAAGGTGGCCACCCCGTAAACCTTGGCAATGCTGGTGTGGGTTTCCAGGGCAATATGGCGCATCAGCTCAACCGATAAAAAACCGTAGAGCTCCTGGGCTTTCTGAAGGATCGTAATCAAACTTCCGGGGATGTCGGCGTAACGATCCAGCACCGGTGAAAGTTCCGCAAAGGGATTGGGCTGGTCACTGTGGCAGCCACAGCCAGATATTTTTGTATTTTGACTCATTATTCTTCCTTTCTTTCTTAACAGGGTCCTTAAGGTGTTCACACTATTGGTTTTCATAACATTTAGAAAGCTTTTAATTATTCAAAAACCTTGCAGCAATCTACAAGGTCTTCTGATTATCTCCATATCAATATTCCTTTATGAACTATTTGAGTAACCACTTAAACTTCCGGTTAAATCGCTTGTTACAAATCTAAATTGTTATTGATTTAATAATTCCAATGATAGTGGTGTCTTTTATTGTTCGCTATTATCCTTTTGAAGCACAAAGTATCTCTGTTTCCTGACCGGCTTCCAAACGTTGCCCATTGGCATACACGGTCATGTTTTGACCACGAACATAACCAATTAAGGTAACGCCGAGGCTTCGGGCCAGGTTTACCGCCTCATCAGTCGGTGAACTAAGCGAAACAACCATGGGCACTTCCAGCATTACTACTTTTTTAAGAATCTCTGATGCAATTCTTCCGGTTGTCATTAAGATCTTATCTTTCGGGTTGATCTCACACATCATGCAGTTACCAATTACTTTATCTAGGGTGTTATGGCGACCAATATCTTCCCCCATGGCCAGAATCACGTCATGATCACACAGCACAGTGGTGTGTACCCCGCCGGTTAAGCGATAGGCAGAGCCGCTTTTGACCATTTGCCGGATCAGATCAAAAATCCTCGCTGGCGTAATTTTTAAATCCGAACAGATGATGATTTTGGGCATCGCTGTTCCCAGACTCATTCCACCGCCACAGCCGGAGGTCAGAATCCGTTTTTCGGTGCTGATGGTGACTTCGTTTTTTAGCCGGACATCGGCCAGCCGACTGCTTTCGCAGACCCTTAAAATATCAATATCATTTACTGCTTTGATAAGTCCTTCTGAAAACAAATAGCCAATCACCAGAAAGTTCAAACTGGAAGGCGAACAAAGAATGGTTACCAGTTCATGGCCATTGACAAAAATCGTCAGCGGCATTTCTTCCGGCAAAGAAAGCTTTTGTTCCGTCCACCGCCCCTCTGCCAGCCGATAACAGCCACTGGTCTTCTTTTCTGATGACAATACCAATATCTTATCCATCACTTTTCGCCTCCTCAGTTTATCTTTTAAATTTCACAGACAATGCTTATTGTGGGCATTTACCCAGCGCTGCCAATTCATTAGCCACGTCGCCCAATCCCAGTTTTTCATAGGTTTCTCGGGTCGGCCAGCCGGTTTTTTCATCCCAACCGCGCAAACGATAATAGTTGGACACAAAAGTATTAAATCCATCTTCATCAATGCAAATACCGTCAGCATCCGGATAACGATGAAAGGGGACAATCTCATCGACTTCCATTTGTCGGGTTCGGTCGTAATTACGGATGGTAATGGCCCGGAATAAATTTTTGATCCGGTTGGCAGCTGTTTCAATCTCTTCCTGAGTCAGGCCGGCCCCGGTGGCCGCTTCAAATAACTCGGTTTCGGCCGTCATCCAGAACATATCCGGCAGCTGCCAGTCACAGGTGGTGATGGCTTCCTTCAATTCTGACTTCGTTTCATTCATGATCACTGATTGGGGGCCCGCCAGACTGCCATAGGGATCTGTTTTCATGGCATGAATATAGTCGGTGGTATCCTTGTGATGAGTGTTGGTCTGAGCATCCCGGGTGGAGGTCATCATTTCAACAGCTATGGGCAGCCAGGTATCTAACGGTACCGTTCCTTCATAACCGCGGCCATTCCAATGGGCTGAATATCCCCAGGCTACTTCAAAACTGATGGGAATATCCAATTGTTTACCGCCTAATCGTCGGGACTTTCGCTGCTGATAAATAGTGTCGCCGAATTTTTCTTTGCCCATTTCCCGTATTGCCCGGGACATGCCTTCGGCAAACAGATTACCATAATAACCTTTACGGTAGACAATCATGTCCAGCATGTATTTCATGAAGTCTTCCGATTCCACATCGATTTCCATGCCAAAGTCAATGTCATCAAAGACCCCTTCTGCATTACCCATGGACAGCCAGGTCATCAGCCAGACAATGATATCCCACTTATTGACGCCATACTGACTGCACAGCTCATTAATGGTCATCCCACGGTTGTAGTCCGGACCCCAAAAATTGTATTCATCACCCTGGTGTTCGTCAAAGAGAATCGGAATTTCAGGATCAGAAAAGTCCGGTGGCGGTGCTGCTCCGGACATCATGGCGCAGGCGGCAGTATTGTTTTTTTCGGTGACATAGGTTTGGGCCGGCATCCAGGCGCAATCGTATTTCCACTCAATGGCAAAGGGACCTACACATTTTGACACCTGATTCATCCGTTCCTGTTTCCAGGTGGTGCTCTTGATATCCATCATCAGTCGGGGACAATGCTGGTTGCATCCATGACTGCAGGTGGTATTGTATTCTCGCAGTCCCCCTTCCACTTCTGCTTCCTGGCCATGACCAAAAAACTTCGGTGATTCCTTAATCGGATTGGTATTAAAACCTGGGGTGCCCATGGTTTTTCTGAGTTCCAGCACCTTGTTCACATCTGCCGGTTTGATACTGCCGGTGCCTCTGACGCAGATGCCCTTTAACAGCTTTGAACCCATGACTGCACCGAACCCGCCTTTGCCGGCGGCGGTTTCATTGGCAGTGGCCACAATTGCCATCCGCAGCAGGTTTTCGCCAGCCGGGCCAATGACAATACTTTTGACATCTTTCCCATGAATAGACTCCAGTTTGATCTGGGTATCATAGGTATATAGCCCCCAAATGCCGGCTGCCAAGGCATCGCGGATTTCTACCGTCTGGTCGTCAATAAAGAGATAGCCCGGTTTTTCCAGGGCACCTTCAAGGACAATCCCATCATAACCGGCATATTTAAGCTCTGAGCCAAACCAGCCGCCCATTCCGGACCAGGCATACTGCTCCGGATAACATTGGGGTGCAATCCCGGCAATGACAATCCTGCCGCCAGTGGGAATACCGGTGGCGGTGGTTGCCCCGGTCATGATGATCAGCTTATTTTCCGGATCGAGGGCTTTGACTCCCGGTTTCACCTCATCCCAGAAGATTTTGTTGGCGACTCCACGCCCGCCCAGGTATTTGGGTACATAATCCCAAATTGGTTGTTCGGTGATTTCCTTTGTTGTCAGATTGACCCGCAAGATTTTTCCGGCATAGCCGCATAATTCTCTCTTCATCTTAGTTTTCCCTCCCTAAGTCAGCCTCTGACAGCGCGAGACATTGTACCTGGCAATACTCAATACAGGCCGGACCCGCTTCACGATTGCGGCACAAATCGCATTTTTTCGCTTTTTTTGACACTGTGTCATAATTGATTCTTTTGGGCTCATAGGGACAGGCTTTGTAGCATTTTTTACAGCCAATACAATCTGCTTCATTGATATAAACAATGCCGCTATCCGCTTCAATACAGATTGCTTGATCTTTTTTGGGACAGGCTTCATAACAGGGATGATCTTGACAATGCTGGCAGGTTAAAATCGTATGATCCTCCAGATTGATGGTATCCCGTTCCAGAAAAATCCGTCGCAACATCTGCCCCGCTGCACCCTCGTGCACCAGACTGCAGACAATTTCACAGGCATTACAGCCCACGCAGACTGAATATTCCTTGGCATGCTGAATGACGTGCCGGCCTAGCTCTTTTGGCCCAAGATTACTATTATTATTCGTCATTTTTCGCTTACATCCTCATCAAATTTTTTGTTGCCCTCTTTCAGTTGTTTGATACTTTATCTTAGTTGCTAATACACACGTCGCCGTCAACAACGATATTGGTTCCGGTTACAAAAGAAGACTCATCGGATCCCAGGTACACGGCTGGATAAGCGATATCATCTGGTTCACCCAAACGACCGACCATACACACTGTGTCAATCATTCCCTGTTGCGCTTCTTTGCTGTTTTTAATGAAGTCCGGTGTCATGCCGGTATTAATTGGTCCTGGTAAAATACAGTTGATCCGAATCCCTTGGCGGGCAAATTCCTTGGCGACATTTCGGGAAAGGTTGGTAACAGCCGCTTTCATAGCACCATAGAAATAAGAATTCAGTTCTGGCCAGATTGACGAAATAGATGCGACGTTAATGATGCTGCCTTTGCCGGCGGCCACCATGCCCGGGATGAAAGCCTGCATCGTCCAGACGTAAGCCCGATAATTGGTTTCCATAATTAAATCGAAATCTTCTTTGTTTTGCTCTAAAAACGGTTTGTGTACCAGAACGCCGGCTGAATTAAAAAGAATATCAACATGATCATATTTTTCATCAACCGCCGCTTTTAATTTTTCGATATCTTCAAATTTACGCAAATCGCATTGAACAAAAGAACCTTCGCCGCCTATTGCTTCAATTTTTTTAACCAGTTCGTTTCCTTTTTCCGCATTTCTGCCGACACAAACAACTTTTGCACCTTCTTTGACATACATCAACGAAACGGCTTCCCCAATACCGGATGTTGCTCCAGTTACTACTGCAATCTTGTTTTCTAATCTGCCCATTTTTTACTCCTTCATATTTTTAGTTTGGATTTAAAAATCAACATGCATTTTTTTGCAGTCTAAACAAAACCGATCTCAACACATCAATAATTTTTAAATCGCTATTACAATCGTTATCATTATAGCAACTGGCTTATCAAATTACATTCTACATTAATTTCAAAATTGCTTTTCTTTTTATACATTTTGTATTATGATATTTTAACAACATTGTTTTGTTAGCGAATTTTATTGAAATCACCATACATTTTGTATGATGAATATTAACTACCGGTCTGTTTTTTTGAATCTTTAATCTGCTGAGGTAATTATTAATGAGAGTAACCATGTCCATGCTTTACGATGGCCTTAAATCGTGCGTGCTTTGCCGCAAAGGAACCGCTTATAACAAAAATATATACGTTGATGATGTCTGTTTCTCCAAGAAAAGTAAAATTCCAACCGATATCAGCTATGTCATTGTCGACTGGAGCGACTATAACCAGGACGCTTATGTTCATATTCCTTCCGAGATGTTAATTTTGGCAACCCGAAAAGAGACGGACGACAGCGAAGTTCTGCCACCCTGTGCCTTGATTATTTATTCGGCTGCTTCCTTATCACAATTATTCGAGATTTGCCGGGATGTTATGCGCCGCTATTTTCAGTGGGGCGATGAGTTGCTGTCTCTGGTGATGAAAAATGTGGACATTCATCAGCTGATTGAATGTGCCCACCGGATTTTGACCAATCCCATGATGATCCTCGACAATTCCATGAAAGTTCTCGGTTTTACTCCGGACGACTCTGTCGACGATGAGGTTTGGAAGCTCACTGTTGAAAAAGGCTATGCCGACCTGGATAGTCAGGCTTCCCAGGTTTTAAAACGGGCCTTGACATTATTAGATAACCGGGACGCCGCCTATAACCACCCCATGCATGGCGACAGTTGGGCATCAGCTAAAAGTGTGGTCTTAAACGGCAACCGGGTTGCCATCATCAGTCTGATCCAAAAAAATCATCCCATCAGCGAAGGTGATTTTTCCTGCCTCTGCTATTTCGGTGATATGCTGGCCTTATATTTTAAAACACATGACAGCCGCAGCTATCTAACTGACAACCGGTTAGAATTAATCATTACCGATATTCTGGATGAACGGTTTAAAAATGATGCTGAACTAGTTGCCCGGATCCGTAACGTTAACTGGCTGCCCAAAAAGAATTTCTTTATTCTGACAATTCAGTCTCAGCATGTCTTTTTAAACAAAACCCAGCTGAAGAAAATTAGTGATGCCATCCTTAAACTCATTACCAGTTCCTGTGCGGTGATTTATAACGATCATATTGTCATTTTGATCAATCACGATCAATTAAGCAGTCTCAGTGCTCAGGAGTCTGAAAACTTAGCACACTTCCTGAAAAAAAATCAGCTGTGTGCCGGGGTCAGCAATGGCGAAGAAAAAATTTCTGATCTTGCCAGACTCTACCGCCAAGCCCTGATGGCGATTGATATTGGAAATTATCTAGGTCTTGACGACCAGTTATTTAATTTTAAAGAGCATCGCCTCAGCAGCATGATTTATGCCTTTGTGAAACTCGGCGATATTGAAAGTTATTTAAACCCCTGTATTAAACAATTGCAGGCATATGATCAAAAGAAAGGGGCTGCCCTGTTGCCAACGCTTGTTGCTTATCTGGATAACAACTGCAAGCAGCTCAAGGCATCTCAGGATTTGTACATTCAGCGGGGTACCCTTATTTATCGACTCAAGAAAATTGAGGAGCTGTGTAAAATTGATCTGACTGATCAACAGGTTATCTTTGATCTGCAGCTTTCATTTAAGCTGTTTCAATTTATCCTTGCGTTTTAATCCCCTAAACTTTACTTCAATCATTTGGCTTTCTTTTATTAAAAAATCAGTACATTTGACAGATAAATGTACTGATTGAAAGAACATAAATTAAGACTTCCCAGCTAGCGGTATGAACACATTTGCTGGGATTTTCCCTTAATACAACCCGAATGGTTTTATCTATTTTTCAAACAAACTTTTTTTCTTCCTCTTTTAACTGAAATCGCCTGATCATCTGATTTAATAACTCAGCCTGACTGTTTAACTCCTCACTTGCGGCAGCACTTTCTTCCGCCGTTGCCGAGTTGGTCTGGACAACTTGAGAGACCTGTTCGATTGCCAGCGTAATCTGCGCAATTTCTGACGCCTGATCATTCGAAGATATCGCAATATTGCTGACAAGATTCGAAACGGTTTCAATTTCAGTCAGCATTTCTTTTAAACGCTCTGACGTTTCATCGGCAATTTTCGAACCGGATACTACTTTTTCAATGGAGTCTTCAATTAAAACCGTTGTTTCTTTTGCAGCTTCAGCACTTCTTGCCGCAAGCGTCCTGACCTCTTCGGCCACTACGGCAAAACCTTTGCCATGCTGACCGGCCCGGGCGGCTTCAACCGCTGCATTTAATGCCAGAATATTCGTCTGGAAGGCGATATCCTCAATCACCTTGATGATTTTTGAAATGTCCGTCGATGACCGATTAATCTCATTCATAGCATCAACTGTTCTTTTCATCTGAAGATTGCCATCTTCAGCGTTATCCCGTAATCGTCTGGTAATTTCATTAACCGCATTGGCATTGTGCGCATTTTGTTTTGTTTCACCGGCTACTTCCTCGATGGAGGCGGTGAGCTCTTCAATGGTACTGGCCTGTTCCGTTGCGCCTTGTGAAAGGGCCTGACCCCCATTGGAAATCTGTCTTGCGCCCATTTTCACCTGATCGGCAGCGGTGTTGATCTCTGCCATGGTCTCGCTGAGATGGGTGGTAATGTCATTTAATGCCATTTTAATGGTAAGAAAATCGCCATGGTAATAGGAGGTAATTTCCAGATTCAGATTTCCCTGACCGATTTCACTCAATGTCTCACTGATTTCAGCAACATACCGCTTTAAAAACGCAATTGTTTTGTTCATGGCAGTTTTTATTTCAGCATGATCACCTGAATAGTCACCGCTCATCGCTGTCTGCAGATTCCCCTTTGATAGTTCAGTCAGTACAATTGAAGCTTCGGAAATGGGTGCAATCACTGCATCCAGGGTTTGATTAAAACCGGCGATGACTTTCGCATATTCGCCACTAAACATTTCGACATGCCCCCTGTAACTGAGATTTCCTTCGATAGCCATGGTTGCCATTGCCTGGGTTTCCTGAGTCAGATTACCAATATTTTCAATCATTGCAATCAAGCTTGGATTTAACGTATCGGCTGTGCTTAACTTCCCGACTTGTTTTAATTCTTTTAAATCACTGAGATCACCTGCGGCAATCCGGCTGGCTACTGCCACAATCAGGTTCAGTTGTTGGTGGACACGATTGATGGACTCCGATAGCTCTCCATAAATTCCCTGGTACTGTCCTTTAACAACTTGGGACAGATCATTGACACGCATGTTTGCCATCACAGCGTTGCCTTCTACGAGAGCCCCTAAGCCATCAATACAGGCATTAATGCCATCCTTGAGATGATTATAATCACCAGCATACTCTTTGGTGATTTTATCCGGTATTTCGCCTTTGCCAATCTTTCCAATAACTGACTCACCCATTCTGATGTGTTCAACTAGGTCTCTGATAACCTGATTAAAACCAATCATAAAATGTTGAAATTGACCATTTAATCCTTCTTCATTTCCTTCATATTCAAAATTACCTTCGTTTGTTTTAAAGGCTTTTTCTGCCATTTCAGAATACAATTGATTGATTTGAGCGACAATATCAAGCAAAGACTGACCTAAAATATCTTGCTCTGATTCTTTCTTAAACTCCACCGAAAAATCGCCTGCCGCCAAATTTTGAACTTTGGCGGCCAGGTCTTTTCGTTTTTCAATCATTAGGACAAATGATGCCATCATCTGTCCCAATTCATCTTTTGAACGTTGTGAAAATGCATTCAAATCATTTACATCCAAGTCAACATCTCCCAGCGCCATTTTTGAGAAAACTTCATTCAGTTTTTTTATTGGTCGTGTTAATATATTTCCTACGATCATTGAACCAATCAAACTTAAACACATGATTGAAAGTGTCATCACTGCAATAAGCATTCCAAATTCAAAACGTATCTGTTCAACATTCAGATCTTTCAAATTAGCCAGATAGGATGATACAAGCAGATAAGAAATGACTCCGTATAAACCAATCCCGATGAACGCGATCGCGATAATCAGAAGTGATATTTTATGTGAAAACTTTCCTCTGAATTCCCTGATTGAAGCTGCTGATTCATTTTTTCTTTTTTTCATTTTATTCAACTTCCTTCTTTTTATCCATTGCTTTTGATTTAATACAGTCAATAACGCTTGATGTCTTTAATCGCCATATCTATTAAACTCACTTGAGCAGTGTATACATACAGGCATTGTGTACCTGATCATTGAGACAAACACTCTTTCTCATGATTCCTTCCAGCCTGAATCCTGACTTTTCCAGAACTTTTCTGGCTCTTATATTTTCAAAGATTGGCACTGCAAAAATACGCACTAAATTAAATTCCGATAATCCCAATTGGCACATTTCTTTAATAGCATTTTGGGTAATTCCGCGTCCCCAATAACTTTCTCCAATCCAAAAGACTAATTCACCGGATTTACTGCCATCATCTTCCTGAATCATCAGGCTGATTGTCCCGATGATTTTGTTCTCGTACATAATGGCTTTATTGATCTGCTTAACCCGGTAAACATTCTTGTCTTTTAAAATAAACGAATGGATATCATCAAGAGCAAACGATTTTTGAGCCACTTTTCCCAGGTTTCTTACCACCGGCCCAGTGGCATGATTCATGATACTGGGCGCATCATTCAGTTTTAAATTTCGTAATTGAACGTTCATGGTTTCCTCCAAATTTATTTACTTACACTAACTGGCATTTAGATCGATCGCTACATCCAGCGCTTCGCCAAACCACAGCTTCGCTTCTTCCCGCAACGATGCTTCTGAATCGCTGCAGTGCAGCAGGTTATTGCAGCTGCGGTTTTCAAGGTTGGCTGCTTCCAGGGTGTCATATCCATAATCGCCTCGGATAGTGCCCTTTTCCGCTTTTGACGGATCAGTTGCTCCGGTGAGCGCCCGGGAGTTCGCAATGGCAGCTGAACCTTCATGAGACAACAGGATTGGGATCATTCCTCTACCGACATAACTGCTGATCACAGCCGCCTTAAAGCTTTCCCCGAACCGCTTAATGACTTCCTGATAATGTGCCAGAATCAGCTGTTCATCGACATTGCGATAACCGATCTTTTCAATCGAAAATCCTTCATTCCTAAAGCGCTGGCTAATTGTTTCAACCAGTTCCCGTTCCAATGCATCTGGTTTCATAATGATAAAAGCATACGTTTTCATTCCTTTATCTTTCCTTTCGATAAATAGAGCCCATCTCAAAAGCTTCTCATTTTTCAACAAAAATTTTCTGAAGATGGGCCTGGAAGTTAAAATTTCTAAATTATTTGTATGAATGTACTTGTTATTTTAGTGTTTTGTTGTTTTTTCAATGGGGCTTTAATGTTTCATAGGGTATTAGGATAACCCGATGATTTCGCCGTCTTCGGTAATATCCATACCGTTGGCTGCTGGCACTTTGGGAAGACCCGGCATGGTCATGATGGCACCGGTGATGGCAACCACAAATCCGGCGCCGGCAGAGAGACGGACTTCTTTGACATGGATGTTGAAATTGCGCGGTGCTCCCAACAGGGCGGCATCATCCGAGAACGAGTACTGGGTTTTTGCCATACAAACCGGCAGGTGATCAAAGCCCAGAGCGGCAATTTCGTCCAGCTGTTGCTTGGCTTCCAGGGTGTATTCCACCCCATCGGCCCGGTAGATCTCTTTGGCAATGGTTTCAATCTTATCTTCAAGGGGCAGTTCCAGGGCATAAAGGGGTTTGTAAGGTGCCACATTCTGATCACAGAGTCTGACCACTTCCTCGGCCAGCTCCACCCCGCCTTTGCCCCCCTGAGAGAAGACGTCGGACAAGATCACTTTTACACCCTTATCTTCGCAGGCTTTTTTAACGGCGTCAAATTCGGCAGCCGTATCAGTTGGGAACTTATTGAGCGCCACCACCACTGGTACTTCAAACTTCTTTAAATTATCCAGATGCTGAACAATGTTGGCCGTTCCCGCTTCAACTGCTTTGACATTTTCTTTGGACAATTCCGCTTTTTCCACACCGCCATTCATTTTCAGCGCCCGGACAGTGGCAACGATGACCACGGCACTGGGGCTGATGCCGGCATAACGGCATTTAATATCAAAGAACTTTTCAGCTCCCAAATCAGCGCCGAAGCCAGCTTCGGTTACCACGTAATCGGCCAATTTTAAAGCTGTTTTAGTGGCCAGGACTGAGTTACAGCCGTGGGCGATATTGGCAAACGGTCCGCCATGAATAAAGGCTGGGGTATTTTCCAGGGTTTGCACCAGATTAGGTTTGATGGCATCTTTTAACAGCAGAGCCATGGCGCCGGTGGCTTCCAGATCACTTGCAGTCACCGCTTTGCCAGCGGTATTGTAGGCGACGATCATCCGGCCCAGACGTTCTTTCAAATCGGTCAGACTGGAGGCCAGACAGAGAATCGCCATAATTTCTGAAGCCACGGTAATGTCGTAGCCGGTTTCCCGTTCAACGCCGTTGGCGCGACTGCCTTGGCCGACGGTAATTTTTCGCAGGGCCCGGTCATTCATGTCCACTACCCGTCGCCAGACAATCCGGTCCATGTCAATGTTTAAGGCATTTCCCTGATGGAGGTGATTATCCAGCAGCGCCGCCAGCAGGCTGTGGGCTGAGGTAATGGCATGAAAGTCGCCGGTAAAATGCAGGTTGATGTCATCCATCGGGACCACCTGGGCGTATCCCCCACCTGCAGCCCCGCCTTTGACCCCAAAGCAGGGTCCCAAAGATGGTTCTCTTAAAGTAGTGATGGTTTTCTTGCCAATGTAATTCAGTGCCATGGACAGACCCACGTTGGTGGTTGTCTTACCTTCCCCGGCTGGGGTCGGGTTGATGGCCGTTACCAGAATCAGTTTACCATCCGGCTTATCCTGATTGTCCTTTAACACCGAAAGGGATACCTTCGCCTTGTGGTTGCCATAAAGCTCCAGATCATTGGCATTTATTCCCAATTTCTCAGCCACTTCTGAAATTGGCTTCAGATTGGCTTCCTGGGCGATTTGTACGTCAGTTTTCATTTTTAATAATTCTCCTTTTTTCAATAATTTCCACGTTTACTAATTCATTCTCATTTAGTATAAAACGCGTTTATCTTAAAATTTTGCAACAAACGCGTTTTATAACTGACTTTATTAATTTTTTATCAGATGATTTTAGTATTCTTCTTTATAATAGATTATTTGTTATATCTCGGAATTTCGTTCACATCAATTTCTTTATTGTTTTCCAGATTCATATAAGGCGAACGGGCAACCGTCACCCGGATTTCTTTTTGCGGTTTTCCCGGTGTTCCCCAGACAACCTTCAATTCTTTTCCTTCAACGGCATATTCCGGCTTGATAAAGGCCAGCGAAATCATCCGCTGATAGTAATAACTATTCAATCGACCGCTGGAAATACCAATTTCACGGCCGTCAGCCAGAACCTTATCAGCGTGGTAATACATCGAAAAACCGCTGTTGTAATACATATCCATCGGGCGGTCGTCCATGGTTTCAAAAGGTTCAACGTCCTGACCTCTGAACTGTGAAGCAAAGATTTCGCCCAGGTCATCGGGATTCCATTCCAGGGTCACCATGGTTCTGGTCGGGTTTTTGGCAATTTCTTCCAATGCCGCCTTGCCCGGGAAGTCATGATCAAACTTGATCAGATATTCCCAGCCGACATCATAGGGGGTGACAAAACGGGTCGTTAAATCATCACCCACGCTGCCAACCAGGGCTCTATTCAGATTAAAAAAGCCTTCCATCGGTCTTGCGGCCATATACTCTTTTAGGCCTTCCGTTTCAAACCAGGGCAATGGATAATGCATATTGATATTCGGGAAACCGGCTTCAGTATGGTTCATGGTATAACCAACCTGTCCCAGCTTTTTGGCGTCAAAGGTTTTAGCCACTTCCCAGATACAGTCATAAACCGCTTCTGAATTTTTCGTATCGCCATGAATTTCGTAGCCCAGGGTGCCGGCCATGCCCAGTCTGAGAATGCGTACATCGATCCCGGCAATTTTTGCCATCCGATGTTTGGTAAAGGCTATATCATGGAGATCGCTTTGAGAAGCCTGTTCCAGAATTTCCAGAGATTTTGGTCCAGCCAGCTGGAAGAAAAACTCTTTACCCGACAAATCAACGCCTTCAACATCCATCTCAGTAACCGATACATAATATCCCACCACCGGGTTAAGCCAGTAGGTTCGGAAGTGATTTTCGGCAATCATCATGACTACTCCGTCAGTCAGAATGAAACCCTGGTCATTACATAGAACGGCATGGCGGATGCTGCCTGGTTTCATCTTTAAAAAGCTGTTGATGCAGATGGAGGTCAGGAATTTTGCCGCATCCGGTCCTTTAACATCATAAATTGGTGAACTATTCAATGTTGTCCCAAACCAGGCGGTAGATTTTGATGCCAAAATTTCATTTTTATACCCGGTGTACTCATAAGGTATCAGATTCCCTCCCTGGTTAAACAGCGTAAACGCATCGCGATTAATTGAATTTAACATTTTATTTCTCCTTTTGATTAAGAAGTGATAATGAAATCCTTCTCAATATTTATTTGTCCTTATTATATTTAACTTGCACTTTAAAGTCATTGTCCATATAATAAAAAAATAATCATTATTATTATACAAACTTGTATAAGATGAAAGGAGTTCCTGATGAAACTGAGCATTGATATTGTATTTGAACAGCTCGCCTGGCCGGACGCTGCATTAATTTCAGGCAAAACCATTCAATTAAACCTCTCCGGAATCCGCTTTTATCGCCCTGAGGGTGGTTGTGACCTGAGTGAGGAATTGCTCTATCTCAGCGATGCAAAACAATTAGCTGACCTGCAATCGCCAAAATCATTGTCCTTTATCTGTCTGGGTCCGATTGACGAAGCCCTGCTCGACCCCCATTGGTCGGTTATCATCATACCTTCGCAAACCGATGCCGGTGAGCTGTTTGACGCGGTTCAGGCGATTTTTGACCGCTATCAACGATGGCTGGAACACATTAACGAAGCGATTTTTAACGGCCAGACGCTCCAGGCCATCCTGGACGAAGCCTGCCGGTATCTTAAAAACCCGGCGGCCTTGTTTGACGATTCCCAGGGGCTGCTGATGCGCACCAGTAACATGAATCTGGATAAATTGGATGCGATCTGGGCTCACGTTCTGGAAAAAGGCTATTCTTTAAAAGAGGTTGACAGTATCAATCTCAGCGAAAAGTTCAGAACCCAGCACCAGCCCTTTTATTATCAGTCCCCGGATACGTTTGGAAACATCAAACGCCTGATTGCGCCGATTCTTGTCAATGGCCAGCTGTTCGGATCACTGGCGATGACGGAACTGATCAGTCCGCTGACAAAGTCCGAATATGCCAACCTGTGGCTGGCTCAGCAAATAATCGAAAATGCCCTAAAGGTGAATGACGAATTTTGCAAAAATCTGGAAACCCCCTGGTATCTCTACCGTTTGATTAAAGAAAAATACGTCGATCCCCATATCCTCGCCCATCATTTAGGTTTAAAAGACCGCAAGATCGCGGAACCTTATGCCTTATGGTGCTTTAGCCCTGCCGGAAAAATTATTGATTCGGATTTCAGCACTCAGGGTTACTCTAATCAGCTTTCCCGATTGTTTAAAGATCAGCTGATTTTTTTGTTTGAGTCACTGATTCTCGTCTGTGATTACAATCTCGAACCTGAAAATAAAAAACAGTTCCATGAGCTGATTCTGGATTTCTTAGCCAAACGCGAATTCAAAGCGACGAAGAGTATGGTTTTTAATGATATCTATGAAATTAATCTGGCCTATCTGCAGTGTCAGATAGCCAACGAATACGCCAATGATGCTGCTTGTGAAATTATCTGTTTTAATGACATTTATGCCGATCATATTTTAACGGTTCTTGATCGCCACACCAAACTCGATGTGCTCATTGTCCCCCAGCTTAAAAGCTTGAATCAGCAGGATCCCTATACCCACGAGTTGCTTTTATGTCTTAGAGCCTATATTGCCAACGGCAAAAACATTACCGCGGTACCGCTGATTCACTCAAGATCCATCGCCACACCGTGGTTTATCGTTTAAAAAACATTCAAAAGCTCACGGGTCTGAATTATGAGATGCTCCAGGACGACATGATGTTTCAATTGTTTTTGTCCTGTGGAATTTTATTGCGAAATGTACCGCAATAAGAAATCATTTGTATTCCTTTTATAAAGACAAACAAAAAACAGCATCTCCATTAATTGGATAATGCTGTTTTTTTCTTTTCTAACTTTGTTAATTTTCAGTTGAGGTTCGGCTACCAATCCGGTGATTTTCCAGATCCTCGAAGATTTCCCGGACTGATAATGGTTTTCTGCCAATCAGCATTTCTACATCCTTGGAGCAGGCGTTCATCTGTTCCAAGCGGATGGCCCGGCCAAAGGTCACCATCCCATCGGAACAGAAGGGAAAGTTCTTGGCTGTTTCGGCCCATTCACCTTCGGTATTTCTCGGCACACCAATAGAATCGAAGAAGGCGTACATCTCGTCGTCAGTCAATTCCTGATAGGTAACCGTTTTGCCGGTGACTTCGCTGCCGATTTTACAGAATTCGGTAATGGTCATCGCTTCCGGTCCACTGATATCGTAGATGGTATTGTTTTCGCCAGCCCCGGCCGCCACACAGGCAGCGACTTCGGCACAATCATCCCGTGAAATGAAGGCCATGTGCCCATTGCCCATGTTAGTGGCCATTACACCGTTTTCGGCGGCACTTTGTTCAAACACCGATACCATTGCCTCGGCATACTGGGAATCCCGTAAGATGATCCAGTCAATATCAAGGCTTTTCAGGTAAGCTTCGGTGATTTTATGATCTGAAACTTCATAGGTATCACAGTCTTCTTCGCCGGCACCGACAATGGAGGTATAAACAATTTTTTTCACACCCGCTTCAACGGCAGCATCAATCGCGTTCTTGTGAGCAGTTCTTCGGCGCTCACCAACAAAAGGCATAGAGATTAGCAGTAGTACCTCTCCCCCTGCAAAGGCTTTTAATAATGTCTCTTTATTAAATATATCCGCATATCGGGTCTCGACGCCCTGCTCTTGATACTGTTTAATCACATCTTTGTTTGGGGTTGTAAAGATCAGCTGGTCTTTCGGCACTTTTTTTAAAATACTGCGCGCAGAATAACCGCCAAAATTACCGTCTACACCGGTCATTATTATTTTTCCCATTAATTCGTTTCTCCTTGTTTGTTATTTATCTAACTAAGACAAGTATAACGAATCTCTGACCAAAAAGATAATTCAAAGAAGCAAAGATGATAATCAGGTTTACTTATGATGTTATATCAATAACGTCCGATATCCCGGGCAATGGTATAGGCGGTGGCATTGGCCGTATAAACATTTTTAGGTTCAACACAATCGCCAAGTTCAAAGAATAATGGTGCGCAGTTTCTCAATTCATTTGACTGGTCTCGCAGTGGTTTCTGCCCAAGCGCATAGATCACCGTGTCCGCTTCATAAAGGCTTTGTTTGCCAATTTCGTAGTGTTGATTCAAACTGGCCTGGGTCACAGCCGATACCAACATTCCTTTTGTAATGGTATCGCAGCATTGTTCTTCTGAAAATGAGTCACCAACAAACTCACCAATGACACCTTTTTCAGTGATCTCGACAGCTTTGGTTGAAGTCACTACCACGATTTGATACTTCAGGATTTCATTGTTAATGGCCATTGAATGAATGACATTGTTTGAAAAGTTCAAACGGTTGGACATTTCGATAATGGTCACTTTTTTCCCTAGCTGTGAAAGATAAATGGCCAGTTCAATCCCGGATAATCCGCCACCTAGAACAACTGCTTTTTCGCCAACTTTCTCGGCCTCCAGATATCCCGCATCTGCATCCATAACGTTTTTGCCGTTAATTCCAGGGATATTGGGCATCACTGCTTTTGCGCCCAAGGCAGCAATGATAACATCTGGTTTTAAGACTTTAGCTAATTCCGGCGTGACTTCGGTATTCATACGCAAATCAATTTCCGCTTCTTCTATCAGCGCACTTTGTGAATCCAGATATTGCTGCATATTCTGCTTGAAAGGCACTTTTTTCTCACAACGCAAAGCACCGCCTAATTCATTTGACTTTTCACAAAGAATAACTTCATGACCGTGTTCATAAGCAGTCAGAGCCGCTTGCATACCACCGATGCCGCCCCCGGCAATCAATACTTTTTTCTTCTTTTGAGGCAATACCTGATTGTATTTTACTTCCCGTTCAAAACCAATTTCTGGGTTGATTGCGCAAATGCTTGTTAACTTTGTGAAGTGCGCCGAGAAACATTCAAAGCAACGAATGCATTTGCGAATTTTTTTCTCCTGTCCCATTTGGGCTTTAATAGGGGTGTCCGGATCAGCCATCAATTGACGGCACAACATCACCACATCGGCTTTTCCTGAAGCAATGATCTCTTCCAACAGCTCCGGTTCAGCCAATGCACCTACCGTTGCAATTTTAGAATGACGGATGACTTTTTTCACTGCCGCCGCATATTTTACATTGGCACCGTCATCTAAAAACATACTGGGGGAAGTGATGGTAAACACCGAAGTTTCTTCGTGAGCGCCTACCGAAACGTTGATCAGATCCGCATGCCCATCTAATTGTTTGGCAATCTCAACGCCGTAGTCAATGTCATAACCGCCTTCAAAAAGCTCTGCTCCGCTGATCCGAACACAAACCGGAAAATCACGACCGCATTTTTTCTTGATATCGGCAATGGCCGCATTAACAAAGCGAGCCCGATTTTCCATGGAACCACCCCACTGATCCCGTCGGTTGTTATGGGGTCCAAGAAACTGGTTGAACATCCAGCCATGACCGGCATGGATAGTTACCATCCCAAAACCGCAGTGTTTGGCGGTTTGTGCCGCATCGCCAAATTTCTTGATGATTTCAAAAATAACTTCTTCCGGCATTTGGGGAATCTCCATCCCTAAACCATTAACCGAATCAAAGGCACCAAAAATCTCATTTCCCAGACCAAACTTGCTGTGATACGAATTTGCCCCACAGTGTTGGAGTTCAATATCGGCAACAGCGCCGTGTCTGCTGATACATTGAGAAAGTCTGTATAAAGGCGACAAAGCGGTGGGATCATCCAGTCTGATGGTCGGACCGATGGCACCTCTGGCATTATCAGCCATTGCTGAACCAATGCTGACGGTGGCCGCCTCCGCCCTGAGCCTTTCTTTCAAAATAAGCGATAAATTCATCCCCCGGATGCAATCGCTCGTCGGGATAGTATTCCAACCCAATTGGCGCTGCAAAAATCCGGTTTCTAAACTGTCTGTTTCCCAGTACTACTGGCGAAAATAATTGTTCAAATTTTTTCATTAAATCTCTGCCTTTCAAAATAAAATAATAGCATTCAACGCTTCTATCGTAATTAAAATTAACACTGTTGTCTAACGATTAAAAAGCCTGATGCTTATGCTAAAAATGCATAAGTACCAGGCTTTTGTGACCTCTTTAATTTTTGTCTCGCGCTGTATTGAGGAATGCGTTAAGACAAGGATTTTTATTCGCCTGATTCCAGGCAAATTCAATGTTATATTGATGATGCGTCTGATTAATTTTCAAAAACGTGATCGTCTGATATTTTTTCGTCAGCCCATCTGAATCAGGATAGAAAGAAATGCCCCTTCCCAATTCAGTTAACAGTAACTGGGTTTCAAACGAATCGACTTCAATGACTATCGGATCAAAACCATCCTGACGACAGCAATCCAGAATATAATCATAATGCTTCTGAAAGCTTTCCCTTTTGGGCACAATAATTTTCTCATTTCTAAGTTCAGTTGCTTCAATCGATTCTCGTCCTGCAAACCGATGAAATGGCCCCACACCAACTTTTACATTATATTGACAGACATTTAATGAATTGATTCCTTTTTCATCCTGCAGTTCTGCTTTAAAGACCGAAATAATATCCAAAGTGCCATCGTTGATTTGGGTCAGCAATTGTGCCGGTGTACTTTGTTGCAGAACGATTTCGACACTTTGATTTTTTTGCTGATATCGTTTTAATACTCCAGTCACATACTCAAAGCCCAGATCATTAGAAAAGCCCACTTTTAAGACATTGTTTTCTTTGTAACTTAAACGCACGCCATCTTCAACCGCTTTATCGTATAATTTCAGTATCGATTTCACACTGGTTAAATAATCGCTACCCGCTGGAGTGAGCTGAACTTTTGTGGTGCAACTTTCAAAAAGTGCAAAACCAATCTCTTTTTCCAATTGTTTGATGGCGCGACTGATGGTCGTTTGTGAAACAAACTGGCGTTTTCCAGCTTCAGTGAAATTTAAAGTTTCAGATAATGCGATAAAATACTCCAGGGTTTGTCGATTCAAGCACTTGCTCCCTCCTTACTCTTTTTAATAATCAATTGCATAAATTCATCAATGAGGGGATTATCATCATTCTTATTTCGGGCCATGCAAAATTCTGAATGATGATGGGTTTCGATCAGTTTTATCCGGTGAATCCCAGAAGCTTCGGTTAGCACTTCCTCAGAAATAATGGCAATTCCTTTATTGGCACTGACCAATAAAATCATCTCATCAAAATTATCAACCTCTTTAATAACATTCGGTTCAAAACCGTCCTGTTCGCAGCTCCTGAAAAAAGAGTCATGATACTTGGGTCCATAGGTTTTTGAAAAAATAATCAGCTTCTCAGATTTCAATTCATTGCCATAGATTTCATAACGATCGTGCCAGGGATGACTGGTCGAGACAATGACACATAGGGTGCTGGTGAATAAGGTGGTGATCTCGATCTGGGGATAGGTCTGAATTTCATTGGCCAGTCCGAACATGATATCAATTTCGTTATTTCTTATTTTTTCAGATAATTTTCTAAAGCTGAGTTCATACAGTTCCAGATTCACTTCCGGGTGACGGGCGACAAATTTACTTAACACCTCCGGCAAAAAACGTTTTTCAACCGGACCGGATACGCCGATTCGCAATGATCCTGAAAACCCATTTTTTAAGGCCTTGGCCTTTATTACTGCTTGTTCGTAATCCTCAATGATCCGCTTGCTGGCTTCATAAAAAGCTTTGCCGGCCAAGGTTAAGGTCGGACGATAACCGGATCGGTCAAACAATTGAAAATCCAGTTCCTGTTCCATAGCGGCCATCTGTTGGCTCATGGCCGTCTGGGAGACAAAGCATTCCTGAGCCGCTTTGGTAAAACTGCCGTGCTCAACCGCTGCTATAAAATACTCCAATTTTCTGAAATCCATTTTTCCACCTCGCTGGGATGATCATTCATCATTGCATTCTTTGCTCCAATTTTATCATTCGTTTGTTTTCCACACAACGCTAAATTTATGAAGCATCTGGTTTTGCTTCAATTCAATCATAGATTGCGATTTTTCTGCTATTCCAATAGCGAACTGGCAACAATTATAAGTTTACAGAATAAAAAAGCTATCTGTGCTTTGTCTACAGGCAGACAAAGCACAGATAACTTTTATTGATTTTTATTTTCTTAAGGTAAACTGATGGATGGTTTCTTTTAATAATTCCGCCTGGCTGGAAAGTTCTTCGCTGGCAGCGGCACTCTCCTCCGAGGTTGCTGAGTTTTGCTGAACCACCTGGGCTACCTGGTCAATACCCGCATTAATCTGGGCGATCCCCGTTGCCTGATCATTTGATGCCAAGGCGATGTTCCCCATCAGATCAGTGATTTCGCTAATCCCGCTGACAATATCATTAAGCGCCGTTGCGGTTTCATTGGCCATTTGCGTCCCATGTTGAACCTTATTGATGGAACCTTCAATCAGCCGGGTGGTTTCCTTGGCCGCTTCGGCGCTGCGGGCCGCCAGGGTTCGGACCTCTTCTGCCACCACCGCAAAGCCCTTGCCATGAACGCCCGCTCGGGCTGCCTCTACAGCCGCATTTAAAGCCAGAATATTGGTCTGGAAAGCAATGTCGTCAATGACTTTAATGATTTTGGAAATGTCTTTGGACGATTGATTGATATCAATCATGGCGTTTTGCATTTCCGCCATCTGTCCGTTGCCGATATCCGCATTTTCACGAACAACCCCGGTTAGTTCCCGGGCCTTATTGGCATTTTTGGCGTTTTCCCTGGTCTGATCGGTAATTTCAGCGATTGATGCGGTTAGCTCTTCGATGGAACTGGCCTGTTCGGTGGCTCCCTGAGCTAACGACTGACTGCCAGCAGCCACCTGGTTGGCTCCTGAACTGACCTGCAAGGCCGCCGTGTAGATTTCACTTAAGAGCGTATTTAGTGTTTTGATAATCTCATTCAGGGCATTTGAGATCCCGATAAAATCGCCGTTATACGCCTGAATATCGTCAATGTCTAAGTTGCCATTGCCAATTTCCCTAGTCACTGCTGAGATTTCTTCAATAACACTGTTTAATTGTGCAACGGTGCCGTTCACTGATTGTTTCATCTGGTCAAAACCACCTTCGTATTGACCCGTGATGCTGGTTCTCAAATCACCAGTCGAAATGGCATCCATTACTGTCGAAATCTCATCAAAGGGCTTGGCAATCTCCATCAGGATGTTGTTCATCCCGGAAATAATGGTTTGCCATGAGCCTCTAAAACTTGTTTCATCAGCTTTTATCTGCTTTCCTTTAATAATGGAGTCTAACAGCATGTTGGCTTCGCCAATCAGATCCCCAACAGACCTTTTGACTACACCTAAACTCATATTGATTGCCCCAAAATATTCTTTTATTTCATTTGTGTATTGATTACCTTCACCGATCGTCAGATCAAAGTTCAGATCGCCATCGGCTAGAAGCAGAAGGTTTTCTTTGAGCCGTGAAACCTCGGCCTCTGTGTATCGATTGATACTCACCATTGATGTCAGATCCATAGTTATTTCTAGAAAACCGATATTTTTATTTTTTTTGTTGGTGATTAATCGGGAATTCTTTTGCAGGTATGCGCCTAAAAATTCAAAGTCAAAGGTAGTAATGCCGTTATTAACCAACTGATAAATACTGCAGTTTTCCGGACATTCTACGGTATTACAATGTTCCACCCCAAATTCACAGGCTTTTCTGCCATAGGCACCTTCCCGGTTCTCAATAATGCCAGCCTGCAAAAGTTGATTCTCCAGGGTTTTATTAAAAAACAGCCAATGGGAATTGGTATCCAGAATGTGCATGGGATAAGGTATAGCATCCATGGCATTCTCATACAGTTCAATTTTAGCCGAATTTTGAGTGACTATTCTGCTAATATTATCAAGCAGAAACAAGTAGATTCCTGAAAGACCCGCGGCAGCTGGTTTAACATCATCAGGATCCATCATGACGGATAATTTTTTAGTGTCCGCTTCCAGTATGGAGAGGGACTCACCAATTAAAATAAGATTTCTTCCCAATAAGTCATTATTTGATATTGGCAGCGCTTCAAGCGAAAGTTCTCCGGTTGCTAATTGACTTGCTGCATCTGAATATATCTGCATCTTACTTACCAACGCCATAACAACCTGACTTAATTCATCTGGATCATTTTCAATCGCGCTCAATTCAAGGTTTCCCGCGCCGTCTGTGAGGTGTTCCAAAATGCCAGCTATTTTTGATGAACGTTTGTAATATTTTGATGACAGAATAATCAATGAACCTAAATTTAAACATAGACCAATGCCCAAAATTGCCAGGATGATCAGTGGCTGATTAAGCATTGAAGACTCCGGCAAACTATTTTGACTAAAAATAGCTAAAGCCATACAAGTAATCAATAAATAGATCGCAAGAATTGGAATGCCTAATTGAAATATCCATTTTCTTTTGTTATTCTTCATAATTTTTTACCTCGTATCATAATTTTGCTCAGGAAATTTTAACATTTCAATTGGTTGATACAACAGCATCAATTTTGATAAACGTTTTCATTTCCGATGCTTTTAAAAAAGAATCTTATCCACTATAACGAATTTTCTAAAAAAAAGATAATTCAAAAAGGCAAAGCTGTTGATAAGTTTTGGTTATGCTTTTGAACATCGAAAATAGTCAATCTTAAATAGGGGTTTAAGATTAACTATTGACAGTATTTATTAATTTTTGATTATTTTATGGCCAAAACTATCCCTTATGCCCCAATGATTTCCTTAGCCTTGGCTGCCGAGCTTCCGGCATCTGGTGCATAACCATCAGCACCGATTTCGTCAGCATATTCTTGTGTAACAGGGGCACCGCCGACGATGACTTTCATCTCAGGTATTGCCGCTTTAATGGTCTGAACCGCTTCTTTCAAAGCTGGCATGGTTGTAGTCAACAGACCGGAACAGGCAATCAGAACGACATTGTTATTTTCTTTGGCCGCTTCCACAAATCGTTCCGCTGGCACGTCAACACCCAAATCAACCATATCGAAACCAGCACTTTCCAGCATCATCACAACCAGGTTTTTCCCAATATCGTGAAGATCACCGGCAACGGTTCCCATAATACAGGTACCCAAAGAGCTTGAGCCATCGCCAGCCATCACTGGCTTTAACACTTCCACCCCTTTGGACATCGCTTTGGCGGCAATGAGCATTTCTGGGACAAAGATTTCGCCGGATGAGAATTTATCACCAACTACACCCATGGAAGCGATCATCGCGTCCAGGATATCCTGTGCTTTGTCGCCAGCGTCCAATGCTTCCTGAACCGCTGCAGCAACTTTCTTTGATTTACCAGTTTCGACTAATACTTTTACATCTTCTATTTTTGACATGTAGATTTTCTCCTTTTATTTTTGATTTAAATTTAATGCACTTATTTTACAAAAATACCTTCGCGGAAGGCGCCGATGTATTCCATACAATATTCGTCTTCACCCATCATCGCTTCAGTGGCAAAGAGCATTCCCATCATATCCTTGTTGAGCGGAACGAGGATGAAGCTGTCTATGCCAGCACTCATGGCCAATACGGCAAATGCCTGGTTGGCAATCCGGCGGGCGGGCAGGTTAAAGGAAATATTGCTGACCGCACCGGTGACATGGATGGTCGGGTATTGGGCTTTAATGCCACGGATGACTTCGGTGACCATGGTGATGCCATCTTCGGAGGTGCAGAGCATTTCAATCAGGGGATCAATATGCATCCGTGATGGATCGATGTTATATTCTTTGACCTTCACCATCAGATCGGCAAAAACGTCCAGCCGGTCTTTGGCGGTTTTGGGAATCCCCTTGTCGCTGTTAAGCAAGGCCACACATTCCCATTTGGTATCGGCGATGGCTTTAAAAGCCACATCAACCTTGTCACCTTCTAATGAAACGGAATTAAACAGTCCCGGCTTATGACAGTATTTAATGGACTCAATGCAGGTGTAGACGTTGGGACTGTCCACCGCAATCGGCGTGTCCACCGCATTCTGGACAATGTCAATCAGCCATTTCATGGTTTCCAGTTCAATGTCGTCGTCTACTGATGCGCAAACATCGATGAAATCCGCTCCGGCTTCCGCCCGTTTAATCGCCAGATTCTTAATAAATTCGGCATCCTTGGCCGCAATCGCTTTGGCGCTGGAGGGGATGGCGCCGTTAATTTTTTCTCCAATAATGATCATGTTCTTCTCCTTCAGTGATTACTCTTTGCGTAAATTATTTGATATGCTTATATTTTTCAACGGCATCATTAATCGGAAGAATACCTTCCATAAAGCTTTCCGGACCTGCTCCGCTCATCAATCTAAAGCCCATAAATACATAGCTGCCATAAGGGCCATAGGTTTCCATACAACGTTTGACGTCAGCATCAATTTCTTCATTCGTGGCCTCTTCCAGACCAGGACGGCCGTTGGTGTCATAACCGCCAACCACAGCAATTTGGCTGCCGTATTTTTTCAAAATCCCTTCAATATCGTTCATCGGTTGAGCCGATGTCCAGGCAGCCGTACCGATTTCCACATAATCCGGAATGATCTCTTCACATTTCCCGCAGGTGTGAATAAAAGGAATGATTCCATGCGCCTTAATGGCATCATTTAACCGTTTATGATGGGGTTTGATCAGTGACCGATAGGTTCCAGGAGACATAAACAGGCCTCTTTCGGTAGCAATGTCATCATAGCTGGTAATAATATCCGGTTTAAAATGTTTGGCGACTCGTTCAACCAGCTTAATTTTATAATCGGTAATCGCAGCAAACAGTGCGTCGCAGGCTTCCGGCTCTTCCAGCATGGCACAGAGGGCGTTTTCAAAACCCATCAGGTGCGTCAAACGTAAAAACTGTCCATTCCACATCCCATATTCAACCACTCGCTGATCACGGTCAGCTCCAAAAATGCCTGCCTGCATGGCAAGGCTGCCTTCCCAATCGTACTCATCCAAATTTGGGAACTTAACGATATTTTCCCATTTTTCAATATCATCCAGCACGGGTTTACCGCCCGGAACCGGCTGGCCGCCAGCTGATTCCGTAGCATGCCAGGTTACCCCAAAGCCGTCCAGACCACCGCCGGCCGGACCGTTTTCAAAGCTCTCAAAAGCTCCGCCATACATAATGACATCACTCATTTCGTTGGGCACCCACTCTGGTTTTTTGTGTTCAACTGCTGCCAGTAAAAAATTCTCTTTTGGTGTTAACATGATATTTCCTCCTGAATTTAATGGATTTTTACCAATTCAATGGTTATTTTTAATTAAAACCGTTTACATGGTTTAATTATAACGACATTATTACGAAAAGTACATCCGGCATAGTAGAGGATAATACAAAGCTCATACTCTACACAGTGTAGGATATCGTGGTAAAATAGTAATGACCCCTTGCAAAATGACCATGCATGACATAGAATGAAGCTGCATCGTGAAATTTCTGAAAATTTATTTAAAATTAGAGGTACCTATGAGACTTTCTCGGGATGTAATCTACTATTGGCTGATTAAAAAGTTTGCCGTTAGCTTTGAGAAAAAAAGTGATCCGGACATTGGCTTTATGCGTCCCGTGTTCTATGAAACAGACCTGGACATTGCTGGAACCGTGGTTATCATTGATGCCGACGGTCTCAAATCCCTGATTGAAAGCCGGAACCATGGCGCTGAGTCGCTCTTTTTATGTACCGAAAAACCAAACCGGTCACTGAAGATGATTGATGGAACCGTAATGGTGATAAAATCAAACCTTTCCGCATTATCATTATTCAATTACCTCCAAGATATCTACAATCGATTCGATCAATGGGATGAACGGTTAAACCAGATCTACTATGAAAATGGCAGTTTTCAGGATCTGATTGACAGCTGCCAGTCGATTCTGACCGAACCGATTCTTTTGATTGATAAAAAGTTTCATTATACGGCCTATTCCAAATCCATTGAGGAATTAACCAGCGCTGCTTTTATGGATGAAAATAAAAATTCACTCCCAGAAGTGGTGAACGATTTTATCACTGATTCCAGTTTCCAGTCCTTGTATGATTTGCCTGATATCTTTGACTACGCCATGGTATCGCCATCCGGTACAGACGAAATGATCTGCAAAAATGTTTTTGATCATAATGGCTATGTAGGACGGTTTATCATCCAGCTGTCAAACGGCAGCGAAGAAATTGCAAAAACCTATGTCCGGACTATTTTGGCCCATTTATTTACCACCGCTGATAAACTGTACCAAAAATATCAGTCCTTCAATTTAAAAGAAGTAGCGCTAAACAGCCTGCGGGAGCCACTGCTGAACATGCTACAAAATGAACAGAGTTCCGACGAACAATGGCAGAAAGTCGCCTTTGAAAACAACTGGAAAACAACGGACAATCTGCAGCTCGTGCAATTTCGATCCAATACCCGGTATGCCAAAAATGTTTATACTGATTACCTCAGTTCCGAAATTGAAAACCAGTGGCAGGGCTGTGTCTG
Organism: Acetobacterium wieringae; assembly: GCF_023700225.1. NCBI lineage: Bacteria > Bacillati > Bacillota > Clostridia > Eubacteriales > Eubacteriaceae > Acetobacterium > Acetobacterium wieringae. Next base: position 1,179,511 of record NZ_CP097897.1, on the reverse strand, counting down.
TCTGAATTACAGGGAACGACTGCTGATGCTGATTAATCTGGATCAGTTTAATTCGGTCAATGATAAAAATTTTTATCGACAATTACCCTATTTTCTTCGAGACAGCCTCTTGGTGGCTGGATTAAGCCGGGTTTTTGGGGACATGGGTGATTTGCGGGCGGCCTATCACCAAACTGAAATTGCCCTGGATTTCGGCACCTGCGACCAGCCGATGTTCTGGACGTATCGGTTTGATGATTATGCCTTTCATTATCTACTCAAAAATAGTCCTGGTATTTTTGCCATGCATCAAGTCTGCAGTGAAAAACTTTTAACGCTCCGGCAATATGATGCCGAGAAACATACCGAGTATTATAAAACGTTATTGACCTTTTTTGACTGTCGACTCAACGCTGCAGCGGCAGCCAAACGGCTGTATATTCATCGCAGTTCCTTTCTCAACCGTCTGGAAAGAATAGAAAAACTGTTTAACATTGATTTTAATTCCAATAACGAACTGCTTTATCTGGGTTTGTCGATGCTAATTATCGAGCGAAATTAACATGAAAGTGGTGAAATAGTGAAAGTTATTGTATTAGGAGGATTTCTGGGCTCCGGCAAAACCAGTGTATTACTGCAGCTGGCTGAGTTTTTGGTTGCCAGATCTTTAAATAATGAGAATACCACTCCGGTGGTGATTGTCGAAAATGAAATTGGCGGCTCCGGGGTAGACAACCTGCTGCTTGAAAATCAGGGGCTGACTGTTAAAAATCTTTTTGCGGGCTGTGCCTGCTGTACGTCGTCGGTCCAGTTGGAGGATACAGTTTCGTACCTGAAAAAAGAATTTGATCCCCAATGGCTGGTTATCGAAGCCACCGGACTGGCCTATCCCGATAAGATCAAACAAACGATTGAAGATGCCTTTCTCGTGGAAACTGAGATTATCACCATCATAGATGCTAAGCGATGGTTCCGTTTAATCGCTGCCATGGAACCCTTTGTTTCCGGTCAGCTGGAAAACGCCAGCAGTGTTTTGATTAATAAAGTCGATACGGTGGATGAACAAAAGGTTCAGAGCGTCATCGAAAGCATTCAAACTTATAATAAAAAGCTCCCCTGCTATCCCATCTCCGCCATCATCAAGATCCCTGATGATTTCTGGGAAAGACTACTTGATCAGCGGTTAATCGCATTATAACAGCCGATTATTTTAAAAGTAACCAACGCTATTTGTTGAATTATATGGCTCAACATTGTATTGAGTTGAAAGGAAAAAAATGAAAAACGAACATCAGCACCAACATCCCCACCTCGAACAAGACGAGATACGCTGTTCCTGTGACCAAGATCATGATCACAGCAAAAGACAATATGCTCACCCGGACGAGCCCTGCTCCTGCGGCCATGATCACCATGAACACCAAAACCATCATTCCCATCAGGAAGAGTCCTATATCTGTGGACACGATCATGACAAGCATGAAATCCATGAACATCTGCGCCCTAAAACTAACCTTGGTGATCTTTCAATTACCCACCACGAAAATGCCATAATTATTTCCGCAGAGCGTGAAATCAGCGGTGAGTATCTGCCAATAAAAGAAGCCATCGCTGTTGGTTTAAACGGCCTGGCGGACTGGGTTGAAAGCCAGAACGGACTGGTTGGCCACATCAAAACCCATCTCACCGAAAAAGGAAAAAGCGCCATTCTTTCCACCACTGGTGATGGGGTTCAAGTTAACGAAGTTTATCATCCGAAGGTAATACTGAATCTTGCCGTGATTGTCTTTGCTGTCGATGAAGCCGATCTTGCCAATCAGGTATTAACGATACTAAATAAACTGTATTAATAAAAAACCATAAACACCTGAATTATTGGTGTTTATGGTTTTTTGAAAAAGAGTATGTTTGTTGAACTCCGACAGTCGCCTCAATTCTTCCATTATAGCCTCCTTAGCGACTCGTGAAAAAAATACATACCCGTATTTTGGTTTCTCTACCACTATATGATCATTTCAATTCTGCAAGTGTATTACTTAAACGCTAATGTTCTTCTTCATCGCCTTTTCAACATACATCAGACGATCTAATTCTCCAAAAAACTCACTAAGATTCTGTTCTCTTTCAGGAAAAAACATCCCACTACCACTGCTGACACTCAATTTATAGCGTTCTTGCGTCTGCTTATTAAAGTTATCCATATTTTCCTTCAGCCGCTCCAAAAGCCCATCGAATCCTTTTGATCATCCACTTCCAGCACCACTACAAATTCATCACCTCCGATTCGGGCGATAAAATCAGTGTTTCGAAAACTCTTCCTCAAAATTTCGCTCATGTTGATCAAAGCACGATCCCCGGCATTATGACCAAAGTTGTCATTTATTTCTTTAAAACGATCCAGATCCAACATAAATCCAGCTAGTTGTTTCTTCTTCGAATGCCAGTTCATCCAATCTTCCAGATAGTAATCGAACTCCCGTCGGTTATAAAGCCCTGTTAGATGATCCGTATTCATAGTCCGGGACTGAATAAAAATATAAATGGTCAACAGCGAAATAGTCAGCGCCGGCCAGGTAATTGCCAGACCATATATCAATGCCTGAATAACCCCCGCCAGAAACGGCGGTAGCGCAAAAAAGAGCAACGGCAGAAGATCCCGCTGGCGGATGCGGTTGCGATTCCATAAGATCATCACAAATGATAAAAAAATATAAAAATAACAGCAGATTGGCACCATTACAAACAGCGGTCCCCGCTGATAGACATTATCGGCACCAAAATAAAACAGCCATCCGGTAAAAATGCTGGCGATTGATAAAATACTATTGAGATAAACAGGTAGCAGAGCCACAGCAACGAGTTTTTTTAACCGCTTTTCGCTGCGGTGGATTGTGTAATGAACATAAGCCATCCAGAATAAACTGGGAAGCGGATTTAAAAGATAATAAATCAGTGTCAATAGTATCAGTAAAAAATGAATCGGTTGCCCCGCCAGACCATATAGACTAATTCCGATGCTGTCCAGAATCAGAATTGCCATGACTACTTTTAACATGATCAAAAAAAACCGGTTGCTGGCATTTGTCAGATCAGCCCGTTTTCTAAAATTCACAAAAATAATACTCAAAATGATCAACGCATATATATTTGCCTGCAAGGTATAAACCAATAGATTCATCTGTTTACTCCTTTTCGATAATCACATTGCACTATCTCCTACAATAGCACAGGAATTCAAAAAAGTCGATGTAATGATGTTACCTATTTGGCAATAATATTGTTGCGGGAAAAATCGGGGATTCTCAAGAAAAAAGGGGCTTTTGCAAAATAGCGAATAAGCTATAGTGCAAAAGCTCCCTTGTGCGTAGCATACAGTATTAAATACCTTCCTTAATTATTTTTAAATTTGTTTTTACTCCACCGTCACACTCTTAGCCAGATTTTTCGGCTTATCGACATCGCAGCCTCGGGCAACCGCCAGATAATAAGCCAACAGCTGCAGATACACAATGGTGGGAATGGCGGTGATATCATCGTCCATCTCCGGAATCACCCAGACCTCATCCACCTCCGAAGCAATATCTTCGTGACCGGCCTGAACAATCGCCAATACGTGGGCGCCTCGGGCCTTTACTTCTTTAATATTGCTGAGCATTTTTTCGAACACATTTTCCTGGGTACAGACGGCTACCACGATGGTACCCTCCTCAATCAGGGCAATCGGTCCGTGCTTCAGTTCCCCGGCGGCATAGGCTTCAGAATGAATATAGGAGATCTCCTTAAGTTTTAGTGAACCTTCCATGCTGGTATAAAGATCCACCCCTCGCCCCATATAAAAAAGATCACTGATCTGATAATTTTTATTGGCAAATGCTTTAATCACGTCCTGGGTTTCCAATGCTTTATCGATCAGTCCCGGGGTCATCATCAGCCCATGACAAATCCGAGCAGCATCTACTTTGTTCATTTTGCCATTGAGATTTCCCAAAAATGAAGCCAGCAGCATCATACAACCAACCTGGGTGACATACGCCTTGGTCGATGCCACGGCGATTTCTGGTCCGGCATTGGTATAAATGACGTCATCGGCTTCCCGGGCAATGGAACTGCCGACCACATTGGTCACCGCCAAAACCCAGGCTCCCCGTTCTTTAGCCAGGCGGATCGCCGCCAGGGTATCGGCGGTTTCGCCGGATTGACTGATCACAATCAACAGGGTATTTTCATCGACAATCGGATTTTTATAGCGATACTCCGAAGCTGCTTCGGTTTCGACGCTGATCCGGGCGAATTTTTCAAAATAGTACTTACCCACCATCCCGGCATGATAAGCGGTGCCACAAGCAACAATCTGAATCCGATTGATCTTTTTCATCATCTCCGCATTAAGCTTGAGCCCGGCAAAGGATGCACCATTTTCACAGCAACGGCTCATTAAAGCTTCCATCATCGCCTTGGGTTGCTCCACCATTTCTTTCATCATGAAGTGATCGTAGCCGCCTTTTTCAGCATCGCCGGGATCCCAATCAACAACAAAAACTTCTTTATCAACGGTGTTACCAGTGCTGTTCATAACCTGAATATGATCTGCTGTCAGCACCGCCATTTCACCGTTATCCAGCAGATAGACTTCCCGGGTATAGTTAAGAATCGCCGGAATATCCGAAGCGATAAAGTTTTCACCATCACCCAGTCCGACAATCAAGGGACTATCTTTACGGACAGCCACAATCTTATCCGGCTCGTTGGCACACAGAACCGCCAGGGCATAAGAGCCGCTCATCCGCTGTAAGGCAATCTGAATCGTTTCGACCAGATCACCGGTATAAAGTTCATTCAGCAGATGGGCAATCACTTCGGTATCAGTATCCGAAATAAAGACATGGCCTTGCGCCTGCAGCTCATCTTTCAACGTCATATAATTTTCGATGATACCATTGTGAACCACCGAGATTTCTTTATTGACACTACAATGGGGATGGGCATTGGCATCGGAAGGAACCCCATGGGTTGCCCAACGGGTATGACCGATACCGACCTGGCCGGAAAGCGGTGTTTTATCCAGTACATCTTCCAGGTTTTTAAGCCGCCCTTTTTTCTTTTCCACCCGGATCATTTCATTTTCCAGGGTCGCAATTCCGGCCGAGTCATAGCCCCGGTACTCCAACCGGGAAAGACCATTAATTAGCACTTCTTGTGCCTGTTTATCGCCGATATAACCTACAATTCCACACATTTTTTCACCTATATTTCTTTTTTATGCCATCTCTGTCCCAAAGATCACTCTTTGGTTTTAAATGACAATTCTCCAGGGCATCCGCCGAATTTTCGATACTCCCTGACCTCGTCAACTCAATTTCTGTGTGGACCATCACTTGAGTTCTGGCGCTTCTTGGCTGTCTTTGGTTACGGTCCATTAGTTTTATACCCAAAAACATACTGAGTTATTCTACCATAAAAGTCCTTTCAACACAAAGAAATGAGGGACAAAGCCCTCATTTCTTAAATTATTTTTAATTTTCAATTTTTGACATTATCATTCGGTTTAATTATATTTTCTTACCAAATTTCAGCAGCCTAAGCGTTGTTCAATTAATACAGCCAGCTCACTGGCGATGGTGGTTAATTCATTTTGATCCTGCCCCTCAATCATCACCCGTACCAGGGGTTCGGTTCCTGATGGCCGAATCAGCACCCGTCCCTGCCCGTGAAAATGAGCTTCCACTTCCTGAATCCGTCTTTGAATCTCCGCATCATTCAGATAATCCAGTTTCTTTTTATTTTCGACTCTGGCATTAACCAGGATCTGAGGATAAACCGTCATTAAATTATTCAGGGCTTTGGCATCCCGGCCATCCTGTTTTAACAATTCCAATAAGATCATGGCCGTAAGCATCCCATCTCCAGTGGTATTATGATCCAGCAGAATCAGGTGTCCGGACTGTTCGCCGCCCAGATTATAATCGCCAGCAACCATCGCTTCAAGAACATACCGATCGCCGACATCCGTCTTGACGGTTTTACACCCAGCGGCATTTAAGGCCAGATCCAGGCCGATATTGCTCATCACAGTGACCACAACCGTGTCTTTCTTCAAAGTATTGGCGGCCTTCATCGAAGATCCGATCAGATTCATAATTTTGTCACCATCGATGATCGCACCCACATTATCAACTGCCAGACAGCGATCCGCATCGCCATCAAAAGCAATACCAATATCGGCTTTTTCATCCACTACCCGGTGCTGCAAGGGCTGTAAATGGGTCGATCCGCAACCGGCATTAATATTCTTGCCATCAGGCTGATCCCCGATCACAACCACATCGGCACCAAGGCTACGAAAAAACGCCGGAGCGATGGCATAGGCGGCCCCATTGGCACAGTCCATCACTACCTTGAGTCCAGAAAAATCACTTTTTACTGCCTGTTTAATGTGGTTTAGATAGAGGTCTTCCGGTTTTTCCAGTTGACTGATCCTGCCACCCTCTTTTAATTCAACTGCCTGTTTTTCCAGAACGATGGTTTCAATTTCGTCTTCCACTGCATCTGGCAGTTTGAATCCCAGACCATCAAAAAATTTGATCCCGTTAAATTGAAAGGGGTTGTGGGAAGCCGAAATTACTACCCCAGCATCAGCTTGGATTTCTCGGGTAATCACTGCTATAGCAGGGGTTGGTAGAACGCCAACCAATACTGCTTCACCGCCTACTGCTACAATTCCCCGGGCCAGAGCCTGTTCCAGAGCGTTTCCGGATTCCCGGGTGTCCATGCCAATGACAATTTTGGGCCGATGCGCATTTCTTCCCAGAACGCTGGCTCCGGCCTGACCCAATCCATAAGCCAGATCCAATGTCAATTCTTTTTCATATACACCACGAACGCCATCAGTACCAAATAATTTTCCCATCTATGTAAAACTCCTTAGTCTTTTTCTTTTGCTTAAAATTTGCTGGCCTCATTATAACCTAAAGCACCTTATTTTAAAACCGTTTTATGATGCCACCACCGAGAACCTGCCGACCCTTAAAAAAAACCAGAGCCTGACCGGGTGCCGGAGCCCGAACCGGAACCTGACTGTGAACGATGGCCTGAGTTCCCGAAAGTCGTTCGATCCGGCCCTCATACTCGTGGCCCCAGCGGCAGGTTTTAAAGGTGAAGCCTGTTTCCGGCAGACCCTCGGGCGATTGGATAACCAGCGCATCCACCAGAATACGGTTTTGATACAAATTCACTTCTTCATCCAACACCACTGTATTGGTGGCTGGGATCACCTCTACTACTGCCAGCCGATGACTGCTGTTAATCCCCAATCCCCGGGTTTGACCCGGAGTAAAATGATGAATGCCGGGGTGCTTCCCCAGTATTTTGCCCGTTTTATCCACAAAATTACCAGGAGCTGTCGGATTATTTCCAAACACAGCCTCCTTGAGAAACAAACCATGGCCCTTTTTAGGGATAAAACAAATTCCCTGGCTTTCTGCACCCTGGGCAAGCTCTGGCAATAAACTCAAAATTTCTTTTCGTACTTCTTCTTTGGATGTGACCGCATTCAGTGGAAATAATAAACGCCCCAGGATTTCCTGCTCCAGATGATATAAAAAATAAGACTGATCTTTATGGGGATTGGCACTGGCCCAGAGCTGATATGCCCCCTCATGCTGGCGAACTTCGGCATAATGGCCGGTGGCTATCATGGCGTCGCCATTAATGGTAGCAAAATCACGAAGCAGCTTAAACTTCATGTTCTGATTGCATAACAGACAGGGATTAGGAGTTTCTCCCCGTTGATAGCCCGCTACAAAGGGATCAATCACTTTTTTCTGGAACTCATTTTGAGCCTCCAATACATGGTGTTCAATATCCATTTTTTCCGCCACCATTCTGGCGGCATTAATGGTTGTTTCGGCATTTAAAAAATTAAAGGTTACGCCAATTACCTCGTAACCTTCACTTTGTAACCGATAAGCGGAGGCAGCACTGTCGATGCCACCGCTTAATCCAATAATGACTTTTTTTCTGTTCACACTTTTTTCCTTATGATTTTATACTAACGTTCACTGATGCGCTTTAGCCGGGTTTCTTTTTTATTGATATGAACCATTTTGCTTTTTTGTGACTTCAACTCGAGGCTGTTATCCCGGTGTTCGTCCCAAACTGGCCAGGTTTTATTGACTTCAATCAAATTGATGATTTCTTCGGTGAGCCAGGGGTTGCAAACCAGAACCGGGCCCAAGGTATTGGTAAAAATCCCTTTGCCGCTGATCACCCCTTCAAACTTCGTCTTGCCGTTATTGCCGTAGCCATACTTAAGCCGTCCAAATGGTGACTCTTCTTTAATATCCAGATCGATCATTTGGATCTGACTACCGATCATTTCCATTTCCTTGCCATTGTACTGACAGGTGTAATACAGATCATCGCCGTACACGGCGTGATTCTCACGGGCTTCAATCTCAATGATCCCCAGTCCAATAATCTCGGACTGATCATCCCGCTTTATCGTTTCCCCAAACAGTGCTACGGTGGTGCCGGTCACCAACATCGGTCGGGTTTCAATATAGGCCATCAGTTCGTTTCGATGCGGTTCCAGATAGGCTGCCACCGCCTCAAAATGCTCAATTTCACCCGGTGGACAAAACAGAAAATCAAAATCAAGCGGGTTAAAGGTCTCTGTGTCCAAGTTAATTTGGGTAACCTCAACCTGGTAGCCCCGTCTTTTTGCCTCGGCCTGAATCGCCAGCAGATTACCCCGATCGCCATGAAGGTTAAACATATTATTAAAAAGCCAGCCAACTTTTATGGTCTGTTCCATTAGTTCTGTCCTCCTTCAATGAATTTTTTCATCTTTTCAAAGGTAGAAATCCAGGTGATCAAATAAATATTATCGGTTTCGGCCTTGTCGATTTCGGCAAATATTTCACTGATGTTGTCACTGTCCATGATCGTGATCACTTCTTTTGAAACCCCATCATAAACCAGTCGATTGGCGGTATCATAAGCAACATGCTCAGAGAAACACAGGTATCGCTCCACATTGGAGTCTACCAACGGTTTAAAATCACAGTCAAAGGCGTAAAAGGTATTGATGTAATGGGGAACAAAATCATTGACTACATACAAACCCAGAGCCACCATTTTTTTACTTTTGTCTGATGCCATAATATTTAAGGCACTCTGGAGGGTATCGGGATTTTCCTGTTTAATCCGCATATATTTAATGGTTTTATTTTTGTAGGTCAAGACCTCAAAGCGACCACCGATATTTTTAAAATTTTCAAAGGCTCGGGCTGCGGCTGCCGGTGTAATCCCACAAAGCGCATCGCAAACGGCCAGCGCGCCAGCATAATTATAAAACATAAACGGTAGATCATAGGGCATATTAAAGACCACATCCTTCAATTTGAAGGTATTATCTTTAAAGTTAAGCGCAGTAACCAAATAGTCCGGTGTGCTTTTGCTGGCAAAGCCACAAAAATCGCAGGCAAAGGCGCCGATGCTGTCGACATTGTAATAGTCAAAACGCAGATCGTGATGGCATTTGGGACACGCCTGGGTGGGGTAATCGCCACCCTTTACGAAGGATTCATCATGGCGGGAAACGCTGTAATAAATCGAACGACGGGCGACTTCCTCGAAAAATCGGGATCGCGGTTCTTCGTTATTGAGGATCAGCGTCATCCTCGGATTGACCACCTCTTTTAACTTGCGGATAATAAAATCCGGATCCCCATTTCTCTGGACCTGATCTTTTTGGAGATTGGTGATCAGCATATTTTCGGCTGGTAATTGGGCGTAAATTAACGGCAGATAGCGTTCATCGGTTTCAAAAATATAGTAGTCGGCCTTGAGTTTCCCCAATAAACTGGCTTCTTTGGCCAGACTTGTAGCAATCCCTCCCAATAAGTTGGCGCCTTCCAGATTGGAAACAATTTTTTTACCGTTCTGCTTTAATAGATGCGTTAGCAGATTGGTGGTCGACGATTTCCCATTGGTTCCGGTAATAAAAACGACCTTGGAATAATCAATATTTTTAAAATGTTTGACAAAATCCGGGTCGATTGCTAACGCCTTCTCCCCGGGAAGGTTGGTTCCCCGCCCCTTGCTGACAAGTTTGATGGCAATCCCCATTAATTTTGCCAACCATAATGCAAAATAAAATTTCATCATTAATAACCTTTCTTTTTAGTAATTGCCTGTTAAAGCTCTTTATTTTTCAATTTTTCATGAATCACAGAAATCATGCTTCGGCGCTCATTATGTTCGTCCTGATCTGATGATGCATCGTTATCCTGATTTTTTCCTTCCATACCCTGATTCCAACTCATCTGGGCGGCTCCGGCAACCACCGCACCGACAAAGCAGGCGGTGCTGAACATACTGGCCAAACCAATTACCATGGCCACCAGTTCGCCGTAAATAATGCCATTAAAACGAACCGGATGAATATCTCCATAACCAATAGTGGCAAAGGAAATCACCATATAATAGAGCATGTCAAAGGCATCCAGGGCCCGGTTTGAATTGGCTACGTAAAAACCGGGATTGATTTTAAAACAATTATAGACCATCAGATAAAGGATACTCATTTCACTGACAACCAGTACCAGCATCCCTTTTAGAATACTGGCGGTTTCGTGATATTTACGCCTTTTGGAAACGGAACTGCGGATTAAGGTAGGATTGGCGATCGCCCGGATCATCACCGAGAAACAGAGTATCAGGGCAAAAGAAAGACCCAACAAACCCAGCGGCAGGCTCGGCGGAGTGATAAAGTTAGCAAACAGCACAAAATAATGACCCAGTACGAGATAAAAGATCAGATCCATAAAGCGGGAGACAATAATATCCTGAAACTGATCGATTTTCATAAAAAGGTGTTGCACTAAAAATACGATGATAATAAAAACGGCAAAGCTTCCTAAAATTCCAATCAGTTCGCTGAACAGTATTCGGTGATGCAGCGACACCACCAATAACGAGATCACCAACAAAACACCAGTGACCATTAGAATTCCCTGATATTCATAATTGACAATCAATTTTACCAGAAAACGGCGAACTGGTTTAATCTTTTTTGTTTTGTTCTGCTTCACTTCAGAAATAATGCGTTCTTTGTTGTAGAACAGAAACAATTCAAATAAAAAAAGCAGAAGAATGAACAAATCATAGATAATAATAATGGCGTTACCATTGGCAAGGGTTTCGTAAACTGGGATTTCATTGACAAAGGGATTCATCTGAAAACTCCTTTACTTTTTTGATTCATGGTTCTTTATCAACTCTAATTTCTTCGCTTTTGACATTTTCTTGATGGCTGCTTCACGACTGAGGGCTTCCGAACGGGTGGTCAGCGTTTCCCAATAAACCAACGTGACTGGCAACCGTCCCCGGGTATATTTTGCACCGGTTCCCGCATTATGGGCCTTGATTCGCGCTTCGATGTGAGTGGTCCACCCAGTATAAAGGGTATCATCATTACATTTTACGATATAAACGTGAGCCTTGTCTATCATTTGTTTTTCTTTCTTCCCGTTTCATTGGGAAATCTGTTTATGCGTCAATCAACTACTCATATCATTTGGTTGGATCAATTCTCAGGCTTTCCAAATCAACAAGAAAAAAAGATCCCTATAAGGGATCTTCATTGTTTTTTTTAGAAATTCCTAGAAGTTGCTGTTTCTTGGTCTTCTAGTTTGTTTTCTTTTTGTTCGACATTCACGACATCTTTTTGGTTCATTGTCAAAACCTTTTTCCTGGTAGAATTCTTGTTCACCTACAGTAAATACAAATTCTTCGCCACAATCTTGACAAACTAAAGTTCTGTCTTCCATGAGTACCTCCACTTAATTTTAATGTACAGGATCTGATTATTCTTTGTTAAATGGAGCATGGACAATTTTGTCTGAATGTTGTTACCATTTATGAACTTGTAATCATTAACTATACTATCGTTATTATACAATGTTCGTTTACATTTGTCACCTGTTTTTTTATTTTTTTATTGAGTTAAATTCTTTTTTCGGATATATTTAACTCATACAATTTCAATTATAAGGAGATAAACCATGAGAGATCATCGACTGATAAAATATGCCCAAACCCTGGTCAATTACTCCCTTTATGTTAAGCCTAATGAGTGGGTTGTGATCCGCGGATCTGACCTGGCCATGCCTCTGATTAGAGAGTGCTACCGGGAGGTCTTGAAAGCCGGAGCCCACCCCACGGTTCTGCTCAACCCAGAAGGTCTTTCGGAAATTCTTCTAAAAGAGGGCAGCGACGAACAACTAAAGTTTAATGCGCCGATGATGATGGCGGTTTATGCCAAAGCCGATAAGATTCTAAACATTCTGGGGGATCATAACCTCAAGTCGTTATCAAATATTCCCAGTGAACGAATCGCACTGCAGCGCCGTTTCGGTGCACCGATTACCAAAATTTACAATGACCGGGTAGCCCGGGGTGAAATGGATTGGACGCTGTGCCTCTACCCCACCGAAAGCGGTGCCCAGGAAGCAAACATGTCGCTGTCTGACTATGAAGAATTCGTTTTTTCTGCCTGTCTCCTAAATGGTGAGAATCCTATTGCCGCCTGGCAAAAAATCCATGACGAGCAGGAAGCCATGGTCACCTATTTAAACACGAAAACCAGCTTCCATGTGATGGCCAACGGTACCGACCTGACGCTTCGTACCGAAAACCGGATCTGGATCAATTCCGATGGTCACCACAATTTTCCCAGCGGCGAAGTCTTTACTGCACCGGTAAAGGAAAGCGTCAACGGAACCATTCGTTTCACCTTTCCCGGTATTTACAGTGGTCAGGAAATTGAAGATATCCAACTGACCTTCGCGGACGGCCGGGTTGTTACGGCCAGCGCCAAACGGGGCGAAGCCTTGCTTCACGCCCTGCTTGACACCGATGCTGGCTCCCGCTATGTTGGCGAGTTTGCCATTGGCACGAATTACGGAATCACCAAATTTACCAAAAACATGCTGTTTGACGAAAAAATCGGCGGCACCATTCATCTGGCCCTGGGCAAATCCTACCCGGAATGCGGCCCGATTAACGATTCGATGCTTCACTGGGACATGCTCTGTGACATGAAAGACGGCGGGGCAATCTATGCCGACGGGGAGCTTTTTTATCAGAACGGTGTCTTTCTAAAAAAATAGCCCGCTTTTTACTTTACCACCAGTCAATTTATTGTAATAAAGCTGGCTTTATGGTATTATTGGCAAATATAATCTCAGGAGGAAATTAATGGAGCCCATAGAAAAAAAGACGAATTTTATCACCAATGCCATCGATCAGGATATTGCCGACAAGGTTTATAAAAACGATCGCGTTCACACCCGCTTTCCCCCCGAACCAAACGGCTATTTACATATAGGTCATGCCAAAGCCTCACTACTTAATTACCGGATTGCCAAGCAGTATCATGGAAAATTCAATCTCCGCTTTGATGATACCAACCCCATCAAAGAGGAGCTCGAATTTGTCGATTCCATCAAGGAAGATCTCAGCTGGCTGGGGATCGATTGGGATGACCGGCTTTTTTTTGCCTCCAGCTATTTTGATAAAATGGCTGACTACGCCGTCGAACTGATCGGTAAGGGCCTGGCTTTTGTCGACCAGCTCTCGGCCGAGGAAATGCGGGCGTATCGGGGCACCCTGACTGAGCCCGGTAAGGAAAGCCCGTACCGCAACCGCCCGATCGAAGAAAACCTGCAGCTGTTTGCCCAAATGAAGGCTGGCGAGCTACCGGAAGGTTCCCATATTCTGCGGGCCAAAATCGATATGGCCAGCCCCAACATGAATATGCGCGATCCGGCCATCTATCGGATTCTGCATACCAGCCACCACTCCACCAGCGAAGACTGGTATATTTATCCGATGTACGATTACGCCCATCCGATTGAGGATGCCTTAGAAGGGATTACCCACTCTCTCTGTACCCTGGAATTTGAAGATCACCGCCCCTTCTACGACTGGGTGCTGGCCAACATCGACGACTTCAAGAAAGAACCGCCCCGGCAAATCGAATTCGCAAAGCTCAATCTGACCAAAACCATTGTCGGCAAGCGCTTTTTAAAACAACTGGTGGAAGAAAAAATTGTCGATGGCTGGGATGATCCCCGTCTGGCCACCATCTCCGGCTTACGCCGCCGGGGCTTTACCCCTGAATCGATTCAGGCTTTTTGCGAAGCGATCGGTGTCGCTAAAACCAATAGCACTGTCGACATCGCCATGCTGGAACATTTTATCCGGGACGATTTAAAACTTAAAGCACCCCGTTTAATGGCCGTAATCGATCCCCTGAAGGTAACCATCACCAACTACCCGGAAAATCAAACTGAGTGGGTTGAGTTACCACTTAACCAGGAAAATGATCAAATGGGTTCCTATACCACCCCATTTAGCCGGGAAATCCTGATTGATCGCAGTGATTTTATGGAAATACCACCCAAAAAGTACTTCCGCCTCTTCCCCGGCAATGAGGTTCGCCTACGGGGTGCCTACTTTATCACCTGTCAGGAAGTAATAAAAGACGCCGACGGCCATGTCATTGAACTGAAATGCACCTACGACCCTGCCACCAAATCCGGTGCTGGCTGTGAGCGGAAGGTCAAAGGCACCATCCATTGGGTAGATGCCAGTCATGCCAGCGAAGTCGAACTTCACCTCTATGACTATCTGGTGGAGGATGATTCCGGCCTGACGAAAGATAATTTTCTGGAGCGAATCAATCCGAAATCTCTGGAAATTGTCAAAGCCTATATTGAACCGGAATTATTAAAGGCGCAACCCTATCAAAAATTTCAGTTCATCCGCAACGGATTTTTCTCCGTCGATCCCAAATATTCAACCCCGGAGGCTCCGGTATTTAACCAGATTGTCTCTTTAAAAAGTTCCTGGAAACCGACAAACTAAACGATATAAAATACTGGCAGCAAGCTGATTAGATGAGGGGAGAAGTTATGAAAATATGGTCTGATAAAGAAAAGATGTCCCGGGACGAGCTCCGGAAACTGCAGTTTAAGCGTTTAAAGAAAACGCTGAACCACGTTTATGAAAACGTGCCTTATTATCATGAAAAATTCAAAGCCGCCGGGGTTAAACCGGTGGATATCCGCACCCTGGAAGATATGCGGCTACTACCGCTGACCACCAAGGAAGATCTCCGCAAAAATTATCCCTTTGGGCTCTTTGCCATGCCCAAAAATAAAATTGTCCGCTATCACGCCTCTTCCGGCACCACCGGCAAGCCAACCGTGGTCGGTTACACCAAACACGACATGAAGGTGTGGCGGGAAGTGATCGCCCGGATCGCCACCATGGGCGGCGTCACCGCTGACGATACCGCCCAGATCACCTTTGGCTTTGGCCTCTTTACCGGGGCCTTTGGTCTTCAGCAGGGGTTAGAAAAGATCGGCGCCGGGGTCATTCCGATGTCGGCCGGCAATACCCAGAAACAGATTATGATCATGCAGGATTTCCGATCCACCGTCCTGATCGGTACCCCATCCTATGCCCTGCATCTGGCCGAAGCCGCTCAGGAAATGGGGATTGATCCCAAAGAAGAGCTGTTTCTTAAATACGGCCTCTTTGGCGGCGAAGGTTCCACCGAAGAAATGCGGGCCAAACTCAATGAAGCCTGGGGCATCACCGCCACTGAAAACTACGGCATGAGCGAATTGATCGGCCCCGGCGTTTCCGGCGAGTGTCTGGCTTTTAAAGGGATGCACATCAATGAGGATCACTTTATTGCCGAAATCATCGACCCGGAAACCCTGGAAGTGCTGCCGGAAGGCGCAGTCGGCGAACTGGTCATCACCCCGATTACCAAAGAAGGGCTACCACTGATCCGTTACCGCACCAAGGACATCACAAGGCTCGATACCACGCCTTGTGATTGCGGCCGAACCTCAGCCCGGATGGCCAAGATCACCGGACGGACCGACGATATGTTAATCATCGGCGGCGTCAATGTCTTCCCCTCACAAATTGAAGGCGTTCTTTTGGGTATTAAAGGGATCGGTTCGAACTACCAGATTCGGGTCCTTAAAAAAGGCTATCTCGATCGGATCGAGATCGACGTCGAAGTGGTCAATCAGGATCTGCTGGTCTCAGTGACCCTGCTCGATCAGCTGTATAAAGAAATCCAGACCAAGCTGCACACGATCCTCGGGATTCACGCTGGCATTCATCTGGTTGAACCCAAAAGTCTGGTTCGCTCCGAAGGCAAAGCCAAACGGGTCATCGACCTGCGATCTGAAAATTTATAGGAGGCAAACCATGCTTATTAGTCAATTGTCAGTCTTTATTGAAAATAAAAAAGGCCATCTAGCCAAGATCACCGGGGTCCTTAAAGATGCCCAGGTCGACATTCGGGCCATTTCCGTTTTTGACAGCGCCGAATTCGGTATTTTGCGGATCGTCGTCGATAAGCCCGAAGCAGGGGCCGAGGCGCTTAAAAAAGCTGGTCACGTTGTCAAGCAAAGCTATGTGCTGGCGGTTGATCCCTCCGACAAGGTCGGCAGCCTCCACGATGTCTTTGCCCTGCTTTCTGAAAATGACGTTAACATCGAATATATCTACTCCTTCGTCATGCCCAATAACCAGGGTTCACCCCTGATTATTCTTAAAGCCGACGATCAGGAAAAAGCCATCGCCCTGCTGAGTGCTTCGGACTTTAACCTGATTCCCAAAGAAGCCGTTTATAACGTTCAGAAAGGCTGATCGCCCAACCCTGCACCGACATTCGATTGATACGGGAGTTCAGCACCCAAAGCAAAAGCCGGAGCAATGCTCCGGCTTTGTTTTTTATCGTCTGTTTTTAACCTTTTTAAGCCGGAAAAACTCTTCCCGCTCTTTCTCTTCAATGGTATCCTGAATGTACTTAATTTCGGCCTTTAATCGGGGGTATCTGGATCTTGTCCAGAGCGTTGGCACTTTTCTGGGTTTTTTTATTTCCAGCGACAGTTTATAGGCCGTTGTTTCCACCTGCGCCAGCTGATAAGATAAATATTTGACATCGTTGAATTTCTTGATGGCAATATCCAGGGCCGGGTTATTTTCATTAAAACCAAAGGCCAGGTTTCGTTCCCGCCGTTCCGTATAAATGACTTCGGGAATGTCTACCCCCATGACCCCCTTGGCCCGAATTTCAAAACTGATCTCCGGGGGCACCGAAAGGGCAAACTCTTCCAGGTGATTGAGTCCCATGCTGATACAGACCTGCTGCAGGGCTTCATAGGCGTCCCGAAACATCTGCCCAATTTCTCTCTCAATCAGCTCGGCTTCCTTGACCAGCTGCATGATTTCCTGAATTAAAATGGTTCTTTTTTTATCGAGTAGCTCATACCCTTTAATTGAAAATTTCAGCCGTCCCTTGGCTTTAATCAGATTCGCCTTGGTCGGCGTTATTTTAATGGCCATGGCACCACCTATGCCTTCTTGGGAAAATACTTATCAATGTTTTCGGGACTGAGACGATCCAGTTCGGTCAGCGGCAACAGTGACAAGAGCTGCCAGCCGAGATCAAGGCTTTCAATAATATTTCGACCTTCATTAAAACCCTGATTAAGAAACTGTGCTTCAAAAGCCCGGCCAAATGCCATGTACTTTTTATCGGTGGGGCTTAAATCTTCTTCTCCAATAATCTGTGATAAATCTCTAACTTCCTGAACCTTGGAATACGAGGCAAACAACTGGTTGGCCACCTCGGCATGATCGCCCCGGGTAAAGCCTTCACCAATTCCATCTTTCATCAGCCGTGAAAGCGAGGGTAAAATAGCCACTGGCGGATAGATACTGCGCTGGAACAAATCTCTCCCAAGCACAATCTGACCTTCGGTGATATAACCGGTTAAATCCGGGATCGGATGGGTAATATCGTCATTAGGCATCGTCAATATCGGCAGGAAGGTAATCGAACCGACCTGGTCTTTTAGCATCCCGGCCCGTTCATAGAGAGAGGCCAGATCCGAATACATATAACCAGGATAGCCTTTCCGGCTGGGTACTTCTTCCCGGGCTGATGAGATTTCCCGGAGGGCTTCGCAGTAACTGGTAATATCCGTCATGACCACCAGAATGTGCATATGCTTTTCAAAGGCCAGGTATTCGGCGGCTGTCAGGGCACACCGGGGTGTCGTGACCCGCTCAGCGATGGGATCATCAGCATAGTTGACAAACATGACGACCCGATCCATAACATTGGCTTCATCAAAACTCTTCCTGAAAAACTTCTCGTCATCATGTTTAACGCCGATAGCCGCAAACACCACACCAAATTCTTCGTTGACATTATCACCCAGTCTGGCCTGACGCACAATCTGGGCCGCCAATTCATTGTGCGGTAAGCCATTGCCGGAAAAGATCGGCAGCTTCTGACCACGAATCAAGGTGGCCAGGGTATCGATGGAAGAAATCCCGGTTTGAATAAAATTACGGGGATATTCCCGGGACATCGGGTTAATCGGGCGGCCATTAATGTTGGCTTCAACCAAACTGAAGATATCACTGCCGTTATCAATCGGTTGACCAATGCCGTTAAAGATCCGTCCCTGCAAATCCAGGGACATCGGTAAATTAAATGCTTCCCCGGTAAACTTGATGATGCTGTTTCCGGCGGCTAAACCGGCGGTATTTTGAAATACCTGAATGATCACATTTTTTTCTTCAATTTTAATGACTTTTCCCTTTTTGATATTGCCGGTGCTGATTTCGACAATATCAACCACTTCGCCGTAAAAGACGTCATCCACATCCGAAATCTGGATCAGGGGGCCAACGACTTTGTCGATTTGCAGATATTCTTTTTTCATGCTATTCCCCCTTAATTCTCATATTTTTTAAAGAGCACTTCATAATACTGGTCAATCTCATCTTTTAGCGTCTCAATTCCACTTAAATCATCATTGGGAATGGTGTATTTCATTTTTATAAACTGACTGAAAATATCCACATTTTTGAGCTGTGAGGTAGGAATCCCGAGCTTTAACCCTTCCCGGCCCCGTTCATATAAATATTCAATGGCCTTCAGCATGGCGTACTGTTTTTCCAGCGGTACATAGGTGTCATCTTTATTATAGGCATTCTGCTGCAGATAACCAACTTTAATGATTTTGGCAATCTCTAAAACCCAACGCTGATCATCCGGCAGCACATCTTCACCAACCAGCATGACCATTTCCTGAAGTTTGTTTTCTTCGTACATCAGCTCCAGCATTTTATTTCGCAGCGTGATGCAATCCGGTGCGACATTATCCTCATACCAATCGGATAATATTTTTATATAACCACTGTAACTTTCCAGCCAGTTAATAGCCGGATAATGTCTGGCATAGGCCAGGCTTTTATCCAGGGCCAGAAAGACATTAACAAAACGCTTGGTATTTTCGGTGACCGGTTCCGAGAAGTCGCCACCGGCTGGCGACACGGCGCCAATGATCGTGATCGAGCCGTCATCACCGCCCAAGGTTTCAATACTCCCGGCCCGTTCGTAAAATTCAGCAATTCGCGACGGCAGATAGGCCGGATAACCTTCTTCCGCTGGCATTTCTTCCAGTCGGCCGGAAATCTCCCGCAATGCTTCAGCCCAGCGGGAGGTGGAGTCAGCCATCATTGCCACCGCATAGCCCATGTCCCGGTAATATTCGGCAATGGTAATGCCGGTATAAATACTGGCTTCCCGGGCTGCTACCGGCATATTTGAGGTATTGGCAATCAGAACCGTTCGTTCCATGATCGACTTCCCAGACCGGGGATCAATTAGTTTGGGAAAATCTTCAATAACCTCGGTCATTTCATTCCCCCGTTCACCACATCCAATATAGACAATAATATCGGCATCGGACCATTTGGCCAACTGATGCTGCGTCATCGTTTTGCCAGTTCCAAAGCCCCCGGGGATTGCCGCTGTACCGCCTTTGGCAATTGGAAAGAAAATATCGATCACTCGTTGACCGGTGATGAGCGGCACCAGGGTTTCCCGCCGATAGGCATTGGGCCTTGGCGTCCGCACTGGCCACTCATGAGCCATCTTCAGTTCATGGAGCTCGTTTTTGGCATCGCGAATTGTTACCAGTGCCTCTTCAATGGTGTACTCGCCATCCGGCACCACGGAAACAACGGTTCCCGACAGGTTCGGTGGTACCAGTAGGCGGTTTTTAATGACTTGCGTCTCCTGAACTGTTCCAAAGCTGCTGCCCGCCAATAACAAATCGCCCGGTTTAACGGTGAGCGTTGCCGACCAAAGTTTTTTATCGTCGATCGATAAGAGGCCGATGCCTTCCGGGATAAAAATCGGTGAAAGCTCCTGAATTTTTTCCAGTGGTCGCTGAATCCCGTCAAACATATTTTTAAGCATCCCCGGCCCCAATTTAAGACTGAGCGGTCTGCCAGTGGGAGTAATTTCCTGACCGGTTTTAAGGCCTTCCGTTTCTTCGTAAACCTGGATCGTCCCGATATCACCTTCTAAAACAATGACTTCGCCGATTAAGCGCTGCTCCCCCACAGTAACCATTTCCCGCATCTTAAAGCTGGTCATATTTTTTCCTTTAATAACGGGACCGTTAATGGCAGAGATGATGCCCTTTGCTTTATTTTCTTGCTTAACTGCCACTTAGCTCACCTGCTTTTCCATAAACCCGTTCAGAGTCATTCCGATGAGTTTATAATTACTTTTGATCAGATTTTCAACCGTAAAATCGCAATGGAGTCGGCCTTCGGCATCCTCGGCAATAAAGCCGCCGATGCAATCTGTGCATTCCTGCCGGTATTCAACATTAAAATCCGTTAATTGTTGATCTATGATGGTTTTAAGCTGCTTAAAATCGCCTTCCCGGACAAAAACGACAATATTATTTTTACCGGCAAAAACCTGATGAATCTGCGCCACACAATCCTGCAGATAATCGTTATAGACCTCTTGACTCAGGTAATCACTGGCTTTTTCCCGGATCAGCTGATTAAAATCCATCAGGATTCGATTCTTTTCTTCCAATTCCAGAGTTTTGGCTTTATTTTTACCTTCGGCAATAATTTTGTTTTTATCTCTGAAGATCGTATGATAACTCCGCTCCTCGATGGCCCGCTTTTCTTTTTTTATCTTTTCCTCGGAGTCAGCCAGCAGCGCCTTCTTTTTATCCTTGGCATCGTAGATGATATCTTTGCCCCATTTTCGTTCCTTACTTAAGAGATATTGGGTAAATACCCGGAGTTTTTCTTCTACTGAAATCATTTTATCACATCCTTACAATCCCACAGATTCTTTAATATACTTCATAATCATCCCTTCACTACGCAAATAGCCGTGGCGGTCGGGGATGACCGTAATTAAAGGTGAAAAGTATTTCTTTTTTGCTTCCAATACCAAATCGGTAATCATCAATGATGCTTTTTCGGTCAGAAAAATTATCCCAATTTCCTTGTCTTTCAAGGCTTCTTTAAACGCTGTCTCAATCTCTGCCTGTGTTTTTACATATGCCCCTTCAATACCAGCCAGTTGCATTCCCAAATAGGAATCACGATTCTCACTGATTACATATGATTTCATACTTACAGACTTCCAATAATCATGATTGAAATAACCAGACCGTAAATGGCGACCCCTTCAGCCAGTCCAACAAAAATCAGTGTCTTACCCAGAATTTTAGGATCTTCAGAAACAGCCCCCAAAGCCGCCGAGCCAACCACACCAACCGCATAACCAGCCCCTACGCAGGCAAGCCCAGTAGAGAGTGCTGCTGCGATATAGCCGAGTCCAGCATCCGTCATTCCGCCCGGTTCCCCACCGGTGGCGGCGGCAACTATCCCAGGTGCCATCACAATCAAGGCGGCCGCCAACATCGGAATAAAGGTTGACAGATTTAACTTAAGAAATCTTTTTAGTTTTACCTGTTTGGCATCACATCCGTGATAGTTAAAATAGACACCCAGAGAAATGGTTCCCAAAACAAGTAAGGCAGTGCCAATGGTTATAAAGGTTAATACATTCATTTGCGTTTCTCCTTAAAATAAATTAATTTGCAGGTCAACGGGGCGAAATTCAACCCCATCACCGGTATAATATTTACTGAATAATTCATAAAACTGTAATCTCAATGCTTGAATCGAGACGATCAATGTTTCCAGAACAATTACAAAAATATTGGCAAAAATCAGAACGCCCACACTGATGACCCCATTATGAGCCATTTCAGCCAGGGTCTGAAAGGCTACGAAAAGCCCCACATGAACCAGGGCAAAAGCGCCAATTCGAATAAAGGACACGGTGTTACTAAACATCCCCAGCAACATCTCAAACAGTTCAAAGCCACTTTCAATATAATAAGCCGAGGGCTCTTCTTCGTAAAGATGACTATTTTTCTGCAAATAATTTGCCAGTGGTTCCCTTATTAATACGATAAAAATCAAAAGCACTGCCAAGATTGCTAAAATTGGTGTCAGCACCGTTGCCACTGCAAATCCGGCGACATTTATCCCGACAATCGCCAGTAAACTGGCGTAGAGGACAAAACCGCAGATGCCATTTTTACCAAAAACACCTTCTTTGATTTCTTTTTGTCTAAGCTTATTAATAATGCTGTAGACATAGGCCACAAAAAGCATTCCAATGCCAATTCCAATTGCAACAAATAATATCGAATTGATCTCCTCGAATGGTCTTAGCCAGACGGCATGGATCACTTCTTCAAAACCAAAAACACTGCCATACATAAATCCAAAGAATGTGGAGCAAATTCCCAGGCGAAACAAAACCTTCCCAAGCTCTACGCCCCTTTTTCCCAGAATAAACCCGGCGACCGCCAAGACCAGACCTTGACCGACATCACCAAACATAAATCCAAAACAGAACATATAGGTTAAACTCAAAAAAGGGGTTGGGTCCAGCTCATTAAACGAGGGTACTCCATACAGCTTGACCAAATTTTCAAAGGGTTTAAAAAGCCAGTTGTTTTTCATTTTCGTCGGCGGCTTGCCGCTGCCCTTATTGGTGTCTGAAAACATGATAATCATCTCCGGATATTTAGCAGCAATGGCTTCCATCCTCTGTTTGTCACGCTTGGAAATCCATCCCGAAAAATAAAAATTTTCATCACTGAAAGCCATAAACTTTTTAATAATACTAAGATTGGCATAAAGACTCAAAGTATTAAAACTGTCGGTGGCATCAGCCCGGTTTTCTTCCAGATGAATATTTAGTTTTTTAAGTAACTCGGCATTTCTGGCTTGCAGTGCTTTGATTTCTGCATCAATTGCTTCGAGAATCTCTTTGGGCGACTCAGTATACTTACCATCAAACCCTTCAATCGGTTTAAAATTTAGGGCCTTCAAAATCCGCTGTGATTCAATCTCCAGATCTTTGGGCGACACAATCATAAATACTTCTTCATTATCTTCCTGGTTGCCGACATGAAAGACAATCGAGGTCACACTGTTGTAAATGCTCTTCAAACGCACGGCATTATCTTTGGTGACTGAACCAAGACTATAGGAAAAATTCTCCAGACTATCCAGTTCACTCATCTTTGCATCCAACTCATCCAGATAGGAATAAGCAATTTTACTTTTTCCCAAAGCTTCAATCTGATCATTGACCTGCTTTAATTCACTGTATTCCACCACCAGATTGCCGTCAAATTCCCGGGCTTTGCCCAGCGCTTTGCCAAGATCATTCTCACTTTTTGCCAGCGAAATCATGTCTAAATTAAGCGAACCCTTGTAGAGTTCATTTAACTTATTGACTGTTTTGACAAAATTCTTCTCATCCATCATCGTCTCGCCGGATACAAGCTGTGCAAATCCCAGCAGCTCACCCATATTTTCCTCACGTATTGGAAGAATGAACCGCCCGGAATCAATTTCCTGCATGGCATCGACGATTTGAATATCATTGAAAAGAAAAATGTCTTTGGCGAATTTATCAACATACTTGATTTTTCCGACCACATCCATCATAATCACATTTTCAATTGCCATAGAATACTTCCTTTCACACCCTAATCAATGGGTCTGATTAAATATTTTTTTGTTTCATCTGCTCCCATTTGATAGCGCTTACTTTCAATGATCGAAGTAATATCTTCAATCTCAAAATCCAGCAGCCGAATATAGGCAACAACTCGGCCCAGACTACCATTTCCTTCACTAAAAAGCTTGAGATACATAAAATAAAGATACCGCTCCTGCCGCCTTTCCATATACAGATCGATTGTCTTGGTATGATTAAATAAAAAGGCGTAATCGGTATCTGCAATTCGTTCTTTCATCTCGATAAAATTCTTTGCTTCAACCAATGACACCAATCGTTTCTCATTTAATACCAATCCACCTCTCAAGGAGTATGCTATCAACTCTTCCCGGGATAGTTTATAAAACTTTTTACCCCGATAAATCCAAATCAAATTTAATAGATCAAAATTACGACGCTGGGCATTAATCAGATCCCGATTGGCTTTCTTATCTAATTTGAGCAGCCGGTTCTTAACCAGATCGTAATAATATCGATCCAGATTCTTTTCAACCATCACCAAATCCTGATCGATTCTGATATCTTTATAGATTTCCAGAATTCGATAGTAGTCGGTATTGATCAGCAGTTTTTTAAACTCGTCCCAATCCCGGGCCCGAAATAACTTTTCGAAGGGGACGGTTGAATACTGATGCGAATAGATGATCAATTCCCGAAGAGATTCCAAGTCATCATTTCGGGCAATCCCCCGGATTAAAATCCGCAGCGCTTCCACTTCCAGTCGTACCAGAAACACCTTAAAATAAGTCTTATCATCGCCTGATAAATAATGCATCAGCTTTTCTGTTTCCAAAACCTTAAGATCATTTAAATGCGCTTCAAACTCAGTTCGGTGCAGATCGTCAATATTCATATTCTTTAGAAACTCCCCATAATGGGTGTTGTCCCGTAAATACTGAAATACTTCTTTTAAATCCTTTGCTTTTATAAGCTCACGAAAATCATCATCATCAATTTTCCGAGCTCTCATTGCCAGTGCTTTTGCACTTATACAAGCATATTTACTCTTTGACATACGATTCTCACACTTTTCTTTAAATCAAGAAAGAAAATCAGAAAAAAATAGCCTGACGCTGATCTTTTTTCTTTTAAACATCACTAACTTTTTTCTTGAAGAGTATTTCCAGAACTTCCCTGGCCTTATCTTCTTTTTTTCATCATACCGACAGCGGATTTTGGTAAGTTCCTCTTCCATTCCATCAATAATTTTCTGGCGTTCTTCCCTGGCTTTGTTGATTTCCTGCTGGTAGTTCTGTTTAGCTAATTCCTGAGCGCCATCCAGCTCCGCTTTTTCTTTTTCTTTTATATCATTTTTGGTACGATCCAGTATTCGCTCAGCGCGTTGCACAACATTTTTTTTAATTCGCACTGCCTTCGTATCAAGATTGATGACTTGTCTGATGACCACATTAATATCAGCATCTTCACTATGTAGCATGTTCAGTCTCCTTTCAGTAATATTTTGTCCTAATTTCTTCTTATTAATATACCCATTAATTATGATTTTCATTATAGCACTTTAAAAAATACTATCAACCTCTATTTTTTTCTGGCAACCGATTACAAATTTCGTTAAATTACTTATTTAGTTGACATTGTTCCGATTCGGGTGTATGATGATTATAGAATTTACCCCACCCCATGAGGGGTGTATTATTCAGGAGGTCACCATGAACAAAATACAATTCAACATCAGCGGCATGACCTGTACGGCTTGCGCCAGTGCCATTGAACGAAAGGTCGGTCAAATAAATGGTGTTACATCCGCAGTCATTAATTTTTCAAATGAAAAACTGGTTGTCCACCATGACCCTGATCTGGCCCCGGCATCATTGATCATCAGTACCATCGAAGCCCTGGGTTACGGGGCCGAATTGGATGATCAGGACAAAACTGCGCCAATCAATAAAAAAGAAACTGGCCAACCCGCTTATCAAAGTCAGATCGATGCGGTCAAATTTCGTTTAATCGCCTCGCTGGTTTTCACGCTGCCCCTTGTTTATCTGGCGATGGGTCCGATGCTCGGCTTGCCGATCCCCGGTTTTCTGGCCGGTGAACAGAATTTGTTGCTCAACGCCTTAACCCAAATGTTTTTGACCCTGCCAGTCATTTTTCTGTGTCGCCATTTTTACGTCAATGGCTTTAAAGCCTTGGCTAAACGAATTCCCAATATGGATTCACTGGTGGCAGTTGGTACCAGCGCCTCCTTTATTTATGGGGTAGTCGTTCTTTTCATCCTGGCCTATGGGTTTTCCTACGATAATATGGCGTTGATCCACCATTATTCGCATGAGCTCTATTTTGAATCAACCACCGTTATCTTAGTATTAATTACCCTGGGAAAATTTCTTGAAACAAAAGCCAAAGGAAAAACATCCCAGGCCATCGAAAAACTCATTGCCCTGGTTCCTGATAAAGCTCGCGTTTTACGAAACAATATTGAAGTCGAAATTGCCATCGATGCCGTGCAAGTGAATGATATTGTGATTATCCGTCCCGGCGAGCGAATTCCCGTTGATGGCGAAATACTGACCGGACATTCCAGCGTCGACGAATCACTGCTTACTGGTGAAAGCTTACCAGTGGAAAAAACGGTTGGCGACTTCGTGATTTCCGGTAGCATCAATAAAACCGGTTCCTTCGAATTCAAAGCGACCAAAATCGGACAGGACACGACCCTCAGCAAAATTATTCAGCTGGTTGAAGAAGCCCAATCATCTAAGGCCCCGATTGCCAGGATTGCAGATGAAATCAGTCGTTTCTTTGTACCGGCAGTGATGAGCATTTCGCTACTCACCTTTGTGATCTGGATGATTCTCGGCTATGGGTTGTCCTTTGCTTTATCAGCAGCAATATCGGTTTTAGTTATTTCCTGCCCCTGTGCGTTGGGACTTGCTACCCCTACCGCAATTATGGTTGGAACCGGAAAAGGTGCCGAAAAAGGCATCTTATTCAAGAATGGACCAGCACTGGAAATTCTTGGAAAATCCAACACCATCGTTTTTGATAAAACCGGTACCCTGACCATCGGTTCGCCATCCGTCACTGATATCATTCTTTATGATCCGGAAATTGATTCGAATCAATTAGTACAACTTACTGCTTCACTGGAAAATAAATCTGAGCACCCCCTCAGTGAAGCGATTATCAAAGAAGCCACTACACGGCAGTTGTCCTTAGACTATCCTGACACATTTGAATCACTCTCTGGTTTCGGCATACAGGGACAGATTGGCGACAAGAAAATCCTGGTTGGCAATATCAAGCTGATGGAGCGTAATGGGCTCACAGTCGAATCAATCATGGCAGATTATTTACGCCTTTCCGATTTGGGAAAAACGCCCCTGCTGGTCGGCTGGAATCAGTCTATCAAAGGGATTATCGGCGTTGCTGATGTTATTAAAGAAAACAGCTACCAGGCTGTTTCTCAACTCAAAGCCATGGGTATTGATGTTTACATGCTTACTGGCGACAACGAACGTACTGCTCAGGCGATTGGTAGCATGGTAAACATTGACAATGTGGTGGCAAATGTTCTCCCCCATGAAAAAGCCTCGATGATCAAGCGGCTTCAGTCCCAGGGACATCAGGTTATCATGGTCGGTGATGGCATCAATGATGCACCGGCACTGGCCCAAAGTGACGTTGGCATTGCCATCGGCAATGGCACCGATGTTGCCATCGAATCGGCCGATGTTATTCTGATGCAAAACGATTTAATGAATATTGTCGCCGCTATCCAGTTAAGTAAGGCAACATTACGAAATATCAAACAGAATTTATTTTGGGCATTTATCTATAACGTAATCGGTATTCCCCTCGCTGCTGGTGCTTTGTATATCCCATTTGGACTCAAACTAAACCCAATGTTTGCGGCAGGAGCCATGAGCTTAAGCTCCGTATCGGTGGTTCTCAATGCTTTATCACTTAAGACGTTTAAAGTAAAACTCTTACCGATTAGAAAGAATGAATTGAATCAAACTGTTATCAAGGCAGAACTGCCTCTTAATAAAATGATAGAAACGAAAGAAGGAAAAAAACATGAAAAAATTATTAAAAGTAGCTGACATGAGTTGTCAGCATTGTGTAAAGCGGGTCGACGGCATTTTAAATGGGTTTGAAGGAATCACAGATGTATCGATTTCTCTGGAAGAAGGCCAGGCCAGTTTTACCGCTTCCGAAAATGTCGATATGAACGCAGTGACTACAGCACTCACTGAAGCTGGTTATCCAACCTCTGATATCACCGCATAAAACTATGGAAACTAAGGATCGTTCAGCTGAGCTTAACTTACTAAAAACTGCCCGGGGTCAAATCGATGGCATTATTAAAATGCTGGAAAATGATCGTTATTGTATTGATGTATCAAAACAAATACTGGCTGTTCAGGCGCTACTAAAAAAAACTAATTTGGAGATTTTAAAAAAGCACATGAATTCCTGTGTCAAAGATGCCTTTGAAAAAGGTGATGGTGAAGCTAAAATTGATGAAATCATGCTTGTTCTGGATAAATATTATCGCTAATTAGAAATCTGAAGCACATCTCTAATCAAATATCTATTATTCCCATAAAACAAGGTTTGCCCACACCCAGGCTAACCTTGTTTTTATTTATTGATCGATTAGATGTTCTTTTGCATAATTTTCTTTTGACTATCATTCTAATTTTGATTCTCATTTACTAATGTAACAATCAAGTTAGTCCCGTCCATTTTATTAACAAAAAATAAAAAACCGCATAAATGCGGTTAGCTTTTTTAATGGTGACCCATGGGCGACTTGAACGCCCGACACCCTGATTAAAAGTCAGATGCTCTACCAACTGAGCTAATGGGTCATAAAATTATTTAGTTATTGTTTGTCTTCAAACGACTGTGTAATACTCAAGTTTGCCTGACTAAGCGATTCACACAAAAATGTTCACTCCCTACGGTCGTGCATTTTTGGTTCTCTGCTTATACCAACTGAGCTAATGGGTCAGATCATTAAATTAAGTTGTGCTAAGAATCGTATTTTAATCGAAAACTCTTCTCATCCAATATGGATGAGTTTTCAATTAAAATGCGTAAGTTCGATGATGCACGATTCGCTCTGCTCACATGCATAGCCAATTTCATCCTGAAATCGGATCTCACTTATGGTGGGAGAAGATGGATTCGAACCATCGTAGACGTCGTCAACGGATTTACAGTCCGCCCCCTTTAGCCACTCGGGCATTCTCCCATCCGAATTTTGACAAAAAAATGGAGCTGATGAACGGACTCGAACCGTTAACCTGCTGATTACAAATCAGCTGCTCTGCCAATTGAGCCACATCAGCTTAATAAAAAAGTATTGATACATTGAATTACTTACTGCTAATACACTACAGATAACTAAGTGATTCGCACCAAAATTTTGACTCGCTACTCTCGTCAATTTTGGGCTCTCTACTTATGCCAATTGAGCCACATCAGCCTAATGAAAATGTATTGACATATTAATTGGATCGTATTTTAATCGAAAACTCTTCTCATCCAGATTGGATGAGTTTTCAATTAAAATGCGTTTGTTTTATCACTGTCGTCTCGCTCACGCTCCACTTCCGACCAATTTCTAAAAGAAATTGGGATAAAACTTATGGCGACCTGGAAGAGACTCGAACTCTCGACCTCCAGCGTGACAGGCTGGCATTCTAACCAACTGAACTACCAGGCCGCTTGGATGGATATTAAATTTGGTGACCCCTAGGAGACTCGAACTCCTGTTACCGCCGTGAAAGGGCGGTGTCTTAACCGCTTGACCAAGGGGCCTTGCTTAAAAGAGCGGATATGAAACGGTCTGCTTCACACCCGCTTTGTTTCTTAATGGCTCCCCAGGCTGGATTCGAACCAGCAACCTATCGGTTAACAGCCGAGTGCTCCACCGTTGAGCTACTGAGGATTATTTAAAATCCCGCAACGTCCTATCCTCCCAGGCAGTTGCCCACCAAGTACTTTCGGCGCTGGAAGACTTTACTTCTGTGTTCGGTATGGGAACAGGTGTGGCCCTTCCGCCATCGTCGCGAGATTAATTAACTATTTAATTATTATTGCATTTATCAATTGTCTTTTATGATCACGCAGTGATCATTCAAAACAGCACAGTGTATAAAATCTTGGATCAAGACCTCGGTCGATTAGTACTGGTCAGCTCCATATGTTGCCATACTTCCACATCCAGCCTATCTACCTGATCGTCTATCAGGAACCTTAACCATTTCTGGTGAGATATCTTATCTTGAGGGGGGCTTCGTGCTTAGATGCCTTCAGCACTTATCCCTTCCAAACTTAGCTACCCAGCTATGCTCCTGGCGGAACAACTGGTGCACCAGTGGTTTGTCCGTTCCGGTCCTCTCGTACTAGGAACAGCTCCTCTCAAATATCTAACGCCCACGACGGATAGGGACCGAACTGTCTCACGACGTTCTGAACCCAGCTCGCGTGCCTCTTTAATGGGCGAACAGCCCAACCCTTGGGACCTGCTTCAGCCCCAGGATGAGACGAGCCGACATCGAGGTGCCAAACCTCCCCGTCGATGTGGACTCTTGGGGGAGATAAGCCTGTTATCCCCGAGGTAGCTTTTATCCGTTGAGCGATGGCCCTTCCACTCGGAACCACCGGATCACTAAGCCCGACTTTCGTCTCTGCTCGAGATGTCTCTCTCGCAGTCAATCACCCTTTTGCCTTTGCACTCTAAAAGATGGTTTCCAACCATCCTGAGGGTAACTTTGGGCGCCTCCGATACTTTTTAGGAGGCGACCGCCCCAGTCAAACTGCCCGTCTGACACTGTCCGATGACCGGATTACGGCCACTCGTTAGAATTCCAATAGTACAAGGGTGGTATCCCAAGGGTGGCTCCTTCGAAACTGGCGTCCCAAATTCTTTGCCTCCCACCTATCCTGTACGTGTACTACCAAAACTCAATGCCAGATTGCAGTAAAGCTCTACGGGGTCTTTCCGTCCTGTCGCGGGTAACTCGCATCTTCACGAGTACTACAATTTCACCGGGTGTGTTGTCGAGACAGCGCTCAAATCGTTACGCCTTTCGTGCGGGTCAGAACTTACCTGACAAGGAATTTCGCTACCTTAGGACCGTTATAGTTACGGCCGCCGTTTACTGGGGCTTAAATTCGCACCTTCGCTTGCGCTAAGCACTCCTCTTAACCTTCCAGCACCGGGCAGGCGTCAGCCCCTATACATCATCTTTCGATTTAGCAGAGACCTATGTTTTTGCTAAACAGTCGCTTGAGCCTCTTCTCTGCGGCCCCCCCTTAAGGGGCACTCCTTCTCCCGAAGTTACGGAGTCATTTTGCCGAGTTCCTTAACAACACTTCTCCCGCTCATCTTAGGATTCTCTCCTCGCCTACCTGTGTCGGTTTACGGTACGGGCACCTTCTCTCTCAATAGAAGCTTTTCTTGACAGCGTGAAATCAGCGACTTCCCTACTTATTTTTCGTTCCCCGTCACGCCTTGGCCTTAAGATCAAGGGGATTTGCCTCCCTGATCAGCCTTGACGCTTGGCCCAGCTTTTCCAACCGCTGGGTTCGCTTATCCTTCTGTGTCACTCCATCTCTCAAACAATTAAAGGTGGTACAGGAATTTCAACCTGTTGTCCATCGCCTACGCTGCTCGCCTCGGCTTAGGCCCCGACTTACCCTGAGCGGACGAACCTTCCTCAGGAAACCTTGGGCTTTCGATGGTGAAGATTCTCACTTCACTTTCGCTACTCATGCCAACATTCTCTCTTGTCTTGTGTCCACCTAACCTTACGATTAAGCTTCGCCCTCAAGACATTGCTCCCCTACCACTATGGTAATACCATAATCCATCGCTTCGGTGCCAGATTTTAGCCCCGTTCATCTTCGGCGCACAACCACTCGACCAGTGAGCTATTACGCACTCTTTAAATGTGTGGCTGCTTCTAAGCCAACATCCTGGTTGTTTGTGCAGTTGCACATCCTTTCCCACTTAATCTGGACTTGGGGACCTTAGCGGATGGTCTGGGCTGTTTCCCTTTCGACTATGAGACTTATCTCACACAGTCTGACTGCTGTATATAAGTGGATGGCATTCGGAGTTTGATACGGTTCAGTAAGCTTTACGCCCCCTAGCCGATTCAGTGCTCTACCTCCATCACTCTTTACTACAACGCTAGCCCTAAAGCTATTTCGGGGAGAACCAGCTATCTCCGTGTTCGATTGGAATTTCACCCCTATCCACAACTCATCCAAGCCTTTTTCAACAGACACTGGTTCGGACCTCCACTTGGTTTTACCCAAGCTTCATCCTGGTCATGGATAGATCACACGGTTTCGGGTCTACAGCATGCAACTATTCGCCCTGTTCAGACTCGGTTTCCCTGCGGCTCCGTACCTGAAGTACTTAACCTTGCTACATACCGTAACTCGTTGGCCCGTTCTACAAAAAGCACACCGTCACTTGCGCTCCGGCTGCTTGTAAGCACAGGGTTTCAGTTTCTATTTCACTCCCCTTCCGGGGTTCTTTTCACCTTTCCCTCACGGTACTTTCCGCTATCGGTCAATCAGTAGTATTTAGCCTTGGGGGGTGGGCCCCCCATCTTCCCACAGGGTTTCACGTGTCCCGTGGTACTCGTCGATTACCCACTCACTCTATTTTCACTTACGGGGATCTCACCCTCTGCGTCCGGCCTTCCCATGCCGTTCAGCTAATAAAGTAAATTTGTTGTAATCCGGGCTCTTCCTCTTTCGCTCGCCGCTACTCAAGGAATCGATGTTTCTTTCTTTTCCTCCGGGTACTAAGATGTTTCAGTTCCCCGGGTTCCCTCCATAACGCTATGTATTCACGTTACAGTGACTGGTCTTCTACCAGCCGGGTTTCCCCATTCGGATATCTGCGGATCAACGGTTATGTGCACCTTCCCGCAGCTTTTCGCAGCTTGTCGCGTCCTTCTTCGGCTCTGATTGCCAAGGCATTCACCCTGTGCTCTTTTCTTCTTGATCCTTTTTGATGTTACGTTTTCGTGTTAAAGAAATTGTATTTCAAAATTTTATTTATACACTATGCTGTTTTCAATGATCGACGTATTTGTCCAAATTTTGATAAAAATTTGGTAAGTCACTAAGCGTTAGCGTGTGACTGGTACAAATACTAACGCATTTTTCGACTGAATTCATCCATAAATCAATCAGGGATTCTGGCGAAAAATACGATCCTTATGGTGGGCTTGGGAGGACTTGAACCTCCGACCTCACGCTTATCAGGCGTGCGCTCTAACCACCTGAGCTACAAGCCCATCTGTTTGTTTTAAAATTTGGTGGAGATGAGGAGACTTGAACTCCTGACCCCCTGCTTGCAAGGCAGGTGCTCTCCCAACTGAGCTACACCCCCACAATTTCAAAACCTATTTAGTTTTTATGCTCTCTGCTTTTGTCTTGTATAACCATAATGGTCATACAAAAGAAAATAGTACCATGACTTCCTGTATTCCCTAGAAAGGAGGTGATCCAGCCGCACCTTCCGATACGGCT
This sequence comes from Acetobacterium wieringae, assembly GCF_023700225.1. Taxonomy (NCBI): domain Bacteria; kingdom Bacillati; phylum Bacillota; class Clostridia; order Eubacteriales; family Eubacteriaceae; genus Acetobacterium; species Acetobacterium wieringae. The sequence continues at coordinate 1,145,961 of NZ_CP097897.1, read as the reverse complement.
ACCTTGTTACGACTTCACCCCAATTACTGACCCCACCTTCGGCAGCTGGCTCCTTGCGGTTGCCTCACTGACTTCGGGTGTTGCCAACTCTCGTGGTGTGACGGGCGGTGTGTACAAGACCCGGGAACGCATTCACCGCAGCATTCTGATCTGCGATTACTAGCAACTCCAACTTCATGCAGGCGAGTTGCAGCCTGCAATCCGAACTGAGATCTGTTTTAAGGGATTAGCTTCACCTCGCGGTTTCGCAGCCCTCTGTTCAGACCATTGTAGCACGTGTGTAGCCCAGGTCATAAGGGGCATGATGATTTGACGTCGTCCCCACCTTCCTCCGTGTTATCCACGGCAGTCTGCTTAGAGTGCCCAACTGAATGATGGCAACTAACCACAGGGGTTGCGCTCGTTGCGGGACTTAACCCAACATCTCACGACACGAGCTGACGACAACCATGCACCACCTGTCTCTCTGTCCCCGAAGGGAAAGTCTGATCTCTCAGATTGTCAGAGGATGTCAAGACCTGGTAAGGTTCTTCGCGTTGCTTCGAATTAAACCACATGCTCCGCTGCTTGTGCGGGTCCCCGTCAATTCCTTTGAGTTTCAACCTTGCGGTCGTACTCCCCAGGCGGAGTGCTTATTGCGTTAGCTGCGGCACTGAGTCTCCCCAACACCTAGCACTCATCGTTTACGGCGTGGACTACCAGGGTATCTAATCCTGTTTGCTCCCCACGCTTTCGCACCTCAGCGTCAGTATTTGTCCAGCAAGCCGCCTTCGCCACCGGTGTTCCTCCTAATATCTACGCATTTCACCGCTACACTAGGAATTCCACTTGCCTCTCCAATACTCAAGTCTTTCAGTTTCAAATGCATGTCACCGGTTGAGCCGGTACCTTTCACATCTGACTTAAAAAACCGCCTGCGTGCCCTTTACGCCCAGTAAATCCGGACAACGCTTGTCCCCTACGTATTACCGCGGCTGCTGGCACGTAGTTAGCCGGGACTTTCTTCTTGGGTACCGTCTTTTTTTCTTCCCCAATAACAGAGCTTTACGATCCGAAAACCTTCTTCACTCACGCGGTATTGCTGCGTCAGGGTTGCCCCCATTGCGCAATATTCCCCACTGCTGCCTCCCGTAGGAGTCTGGACCGTGTCTCAGTTCCAGTGTGACCGTTCGCCCTCTCAGACCGGTTACCCATCGTCGCCTTGGTGGGCTGTTATCTCACCAACTAGCTAATGGGACGCGGGTCCATCCTATGGCACCGGAGCGTTTAACAGCTAAGCCATGCGACTTCACTGTATTATAAGGCATTACTCCCAGTTTCCCGAGGCTATTCCTTTCCATAGGGCAGGTTACCCACGCGTTACTCACCCGTTCGCCACTTTCTAAGATTTCATTCCCCCGAAGGGTCATTCCATCTCGTCTCGTTCGACTTGCATGTGTTAAGCATACCGCCAGCGTTCGTCCTGAGCCAGGATCAAACTCTCAATAAAAAGTTTGTATTTAAAGCCGTTAGGCTTTTAAATGCTGTCTCATTTTGAATAAAGCGTATTTTATACTCTACCGAGTTAATGTTTTATAGAGTTCATCTCTCTGTTTCTATTTAGCCGCATTCATCCCTCGCAGATGTTTTGGCTGTTTTACAGGTTTTATGGTACTATTCTCTTTTCTATGACCGTTGCTCCCACTTAAGAAGCTTTTAAATTATACCGTCGTTACTTTTAAATGTCAAGCTATTTTTTTGTTTTTTTTTGGAGGCGCCACCCAGATTTGAACTGGGGGTGAGGGTGTTGCAGACCCGTGCCTTACCACTTGGCTATGGCGCCTGATCAAAATGGAGCGGAAGACGGGATTTGAACCCGCGACCCTCGCCTTGGCAAGGCGATGCTCTACCACTGAGCCACTTCCGCTAATCATGGTGGTGCCCAGAGGCGGAATCGAACCACCGACACGGGGATTTTCAGTCCCCTGCTCTACCGACTGAGCTATCTGGGCGTGTAATAAAAAAGGCTTGTTCGTCTTCAATCGTTTCGGCAACACATTTGTCTGCCTAACTAAGTGATTCACACAAAAATGTCCACTCATTACATTCGTGCATTTTTGGTTCTCTACTTATACCGACTGAGCTATCTGGGCAAATAATTAAGATAGGTTGTTTGTTTTCATTTGTGTTAAACGTTTAAAGTTCGACGCATAACATTGCCACGCCGTGGTTAATTACCCAATAATTGGAGAACTCCATTAACCTTGGGGCAGCAGTGAATTGCTATTCGCTTTTTATTGGATCGTATTTTAATTGAAAACTCTTCTCATCCTAGTCGGATGAGTTTTCAATCAAAATGCGTAAGTATTACCACTGTCGTCTCGCTTGTGCTCAACTTCTGGCCAATTTCTGAAAGAAATTGGGATAATACTTATGGCGACCTGGAAGAGACTCGAACTCTCGACCTCCAGCGTGACAGGCTGGCATTCTAACCAACTGAACTACCAGGCCGCATGTATAAAAATGGTGGTCGCAACAGGGCTCGAACCTGTGACCCCCTGCTTGTAAGGCAGGTGCTCTCCCAGCTGAGCTATGCGACCATCAGTTGAGATACAAGCGTTATTATACGGCAGTAAAAACTAATTGTCAACCATTTTTATCGTTTTTTTTAATTTTATCTTTTTTCGGCAATCACCTGAATCCGTTCACCTTCATTGCTGCCTTGCATAAAGGTTCCAAAATCATAATACTTCATATTTTTAAAACCAATGTTGACCAGACAGCGATGAATATCTTCAATGGTATAGAAATACTGTATCTGGGTCTCCTCATGACGATTATAGGTGCCATTCTTATTCTTTTCAAAAATGTCAGATTGAAATGCATGGCATTTTCGTCAAAATGTGGTTCGTTTTCCCAAACGCAAAAAATATCATCCAAATCATAGACATAGGTATTATCCATAATGGTTTTTTTGTATTTTGTCACTGTATTGACATCAAAAAGCAAAATCCCTTCATTTTCCAGACATTCATAACTACTTAGAAAAAAGCTCTGTAAGGCTGCCAGATCGGGTAAATAATTAACACTATCACAGCAGGAAATAACTGCATCGAATGTTTGATTGATTTGAAAGTTGCTCATATCACCTAAATAGAACTGAATATTTTTGAGCCCCATGCGGTCTGCTTTTTCGTCTGCCACAGTCAGCATCGCTTCGGATAAATCGACTGCTGTCATATTGATCCCTGCCTGGGCCAAATTGCAGGTGATATTTCCGGTGCCACAGCCAAATTCCATAACATTTTTTATTTCACGTTTGCTGTTTAAAAATAACCGCTGAATATAATCAGACCATTTTGTATAATCAATTTCTTTCATCAATTCATCGTAAACCTGTGCAAATTCTTCGTACATTTTTGTTCTCCTGTGTTAGTATTTTTTTGAGTAGTTGATCATTTGTAGTGATGTGTCAAGGCCCCTTAGTAAGACCTGCTCGTCAAAATTGAAGTCTGCTGTATGCAGATTTTTGTTAAATCCTTTTTCTTCGTTGCCAGTTCCTAAGCCGATGTATAAACCCGGCACTTCTTTCTGAAAAAACGAAAAATCCTCAGATAACATGACTTTTCGAAATCGAACTCGGTTTTCCTGGGGGATCTGCTCTTTAAAAATCTCATAAAGCCGTTCATCGTTAATCACTGGCGGGTACATTTCGACAAACTCCAGCTCAATATGACAGCCGTGGGTCAGTTCAACCCCTTTGACAACTTCCTCGATCCGTCGATGGAGCTTCTGATGGCTTTTTTCACTAAATGAACGGATCGTCCCGCCCAGCTTAACCTGATCGGCCACAACATTTACCCGGGTTCCCCCATTGAGTAAGCCAATTGAGATCACCACACTTTCCATGGGATTGGTGTTGCGACTGACGATACTCTGTAAACAGGTAATTAATGACGCACTGGCAACAATGGCATCCATTGACCGTTGTGGTTCCGCAGCATGACCACTGAGCCCATGCACAGTGATAAAAAACTCACTGTTTTGACCCATCATCGGCCCGGCTTTTGTTGCCAGTTTACCTTCTTCAATAAAGGGAAACAGATGATAACCAAAAATGGCTTTAACCGGATATTTGTTAAAGATCCCGGCATCAATCATCGGTCTTGCTCCCCCGGGCCCTTCTTCGCCGGGCTGAAAAATAAGTAGTACACTTCTTTTTCGTTGCTCGGGAAAATCAGCCAAATATTTTGCCAGCAACAGATTCATCGTCATATGTCCGTCATGTCCGCAGGCATGCATCCATCCGGGATGCTTCGAAATGTATTCGTGATTGGCTTCTTCCCGAATGCAAAGGGCATCCATATCGGCTCGAAAGGCAATCGCATCGTCATCGCATTGTCCGTTAATATATAATACAAGACCCGTTTCACAGACTTTCTCCGGCTGGTATCCCAGGTCTGTCAGATAGTTGATCAAATACTCCTGAGTTTTCGGTAAATCAAAACCCTCTTCGGGGATCCGATGGAGATCCCGCCGCAGTTTACTTGCTTCATCTTGATAAATTTTTAATTGCTCACTAACTTCCATTCTTGCCCTTCTTTTTTCATTCATTACTACGCCTACCGCCATCGCACTCCTGTCAAGCTCACAAAATGGTCAGCGGAAAGTGATGGTGTAGGTATCGCCATAATTCGCTTGATCAAACACAAAGCTGTCTTTTAAACCACTGGTAACCACAATCCTATTTTCACTGGTGATAAAAATCGCCTCCACATCCGGCAGTGCTTCAACTTTCTTCAGCCCTTCATCCAAGCCCAATAAAAACAGCGTTGTCGATAGGCTATCCGCATCGATGGAGGCATTCGTAACCACAGTGACCTGAATCAGCCCCGAGTTGGCGGGATAGCCGGTAAAGGGATCAAGAATATGATGGTACTTGTTTCCGGCCGCATCCACAAAATAGCGCTGATAATCCCCCGAAGTAACGACCGATCCATCCTTGATGGATAATACTCCCAAATATCCATTTCCTGGATTTCTGGGATCTTCAACACCAACCCCGAAATCGCTGTTATCAGCTTTTCCTCCCATCACCAGCACATTCCCACCGAGATTAACAATCGCATGCTTCACCCCTTCAGATTTAAGAACCGCCATCACCTCATCGGCAATATAACCTTTGGCGATCGCCCCTAGATTCACTGCCATCCCCGCTTCGGTTAAATAAACTGACTGATCATCTGGACTTAAGATTATCTTCTTATAATCGGTTTTGGCTTTCGCGGCGTCAATTGCCTCTTGAGTCGGGGCTTCTTTGGTTTCTGGTGAGTGAATCCCCCAGAGATCAACCAGCGGACCGATGGTCACATCAAAATATCCACCGGAATTTTTAGAGTATTCCAGACTCTTTTCAATGATGCGGTAAGTATCCTCGGACACAGTAACAGGCTTGATACCGGCATTCTCTTTAATCAGTCCCAGATCACTGCCAGTTTCAAAGGCAGTGAGACTGCTGTTTAATGCTTCAATTCGTTCAAATGGCTGATCAAGCAATTGTTCATCCGACTCCCCATAAAGGGTGATACTAACAAAGGTATCCAGCAAAAAATCACTCCGGGACACTGTTTTTCCCTGATCGCAGCCCGTTAAACCTCCGACCAGAAGTAAAAAAACAATCCCTGTTGCAGTAATTTTCCATCCCCAATTTCTTCTGCTGATTTGCTTCATCTATCACACCCGTTCCTTTAACAAATAAATGTATTATACCAAAGACTCTGAAAAAAAGCATAAAAAAATGGTAAAGACTTTACCATCCGGTTTTTTTCAGATAAAATAAGAGCGTTCTTTATTAAAAATTAACGAGGTTTCCATGAAAAAAAATGAAATCATCATCATTGTCGGCTTACTTACCGTCAGTTTAATCGGCATTGCCGCTTTTTATTTAATCAATAAAACCGATTCTCCACTTTCGGTTCGAGTCACCCGTCAGGGCGAGGTTATTGGCATCTTCCCACTTTCTGAAGATCGCACCGAAATCTTTACTGATGCAACCGGTTTTAATACACTTGAAATTTCTGACGGCACTGCCAAAATGGTGGAGGCCGACTGTCCCGACCATATTTGTGTCAAAACCTATCCTATTTCCAGCCCCGGTGAAACCATTGTCTGTCTGCCACACAAACTGGTTGTGGAAGTCATCACTGGTGACTCCTGATGACTTCAAAAGCCTACCGACTGGTTATTCTCAGTCTTTATGTGGCCATGGCGCTGATTCTTAGTTATATTGAAAGCTTGATTCCTCTGCCACTGCCGATTCCCGGAGCCAAAATCGGCCTGCCCAATATTATTACCCTGGTCTCGCTGTTGACTCTGGGTTGGCCGCTAACCCTGCTGGTAGTGATCGCCCGGATTTTTTTATCGGGTTTCCTCTTTGGCGGCTTTTCGATTGTCTACAGTCTGGGCGGCGGCCTCTTAAGTCTGCTGGTCATGAGCTTGCTTTTGCACTTTTTTAAAGACAAAATTTCAATTATCCTGGTCAGTGTTTTCGGGGCCATTTCACACAATCTCGGTCAGGTCATCGTGGCCGCCATTGTTGTGCAAACGACCAGTCTCCTGCTTTATTTTCTATTCCTGATGGTACTGGCCATTCCCACCGGGATTTTTATTGGTGTCACCGCCCGGGAGCTGATGCGTCTGCTTGGCAAAACCACCATCTTCTCAAAACTGAACCTACCTCAAAAAAAATAGCCGATCAAAACTGACCGGTTATTTTTTTATCAATCTTTAAATTTCGGCAAGCTAATCTTAAATTCAGTTCCTTCGCCTACCTGACTCGACACAGCAATCGTACCACGATTGTTGTGAACGATGTGTTTAACAATGGCCAGTCCCAGACCGGTGCCGCCCTTCTCCTTGGAGCGACTCTTATCCACCCGGTAAAACCGCTCAAAAATCCGGTCTACATCCTTCTCCGGAATCCCGTAGCCATGATCCCGCACCTGAATAGTGACCACTTCATCTTGTTCCGAAAGGGTAACCTCCACCCGATTGGCTGGCTCTGAATATTTAATGGCGTTATCGATCAGATTGATCATCATCTGCCGGAATTCATCTGCCACAAATTCCAATTCAATTGATTCTTGGCTGTTGAGTTCCAAGGCCATGGACTTTGCTTCGGCGCTCAACTTTAAAATATCAAAAATCTGCTTGATTTCCATATCAATATGCAGCAATTCGAACCGTCTTTCAAATCCGCCTTTGTTTTCCAGTTGCGATAAAACCAGAATATCACTGACCAGGCGGCTGAGGCGATCACTCTCTTCATAAATAATCGAATAAAATCGTTCCAGAGTTTTCGGATCAGTGATGTGGTTGACTTGAATGGTCTCAATAAAACCTTTGATGGTGGTAATCGGTGTTTTAAGCTCATGGGACACATTAGCAACAAAATCCCGGCGCATTTTTTCGAGATTTTTCAACAGGGTGATATCCTCAAAAATAATAATATGACCGTTGATGCTATTATTTTCTTCGATATGGTTAATATAAACCCGCAAGATCTGATTTGAATGAATCCGTGATTCAAAGCTTAATTTTTCACTGGGATCGTTCTCCAGATAATTCATAAGTTCCAGAATAAAAGACTCCCGATAAACTTCCAGAATATTATGTCCAATCACATGTTCGTTTCTGGGAATCCGCAAGACCTTCCGGGCCGCTTCGTTTAAATGGACAATGTGGTTCTTTTTATCAATTGCAATGACCCCATGATTCATATTTGACAAGATCGCCGTAAGCTCGGCATTCTTCTGGTTCATCTCAGTAAACGAGTTGTCCAATTGGATTGACATCTGATTGAGCGATTCCACCAGCTCTCCGATTTGATCTTCACGAATCATGGTCAGTTGCTGTCCATATTTGCCTGAGGCAATTTCTCTGGCAAAAACGGAAGCTTCTTCCAGTGGTTTCATTTCCCTGTTGATAAAGTAATTTATCAACAGGGTCGTCGCCATGATTGTTGTTAGGATCACAAAAATAATATTGTTGATCATTTCAAACATGGCATCATCCATGGCATTAACCGGCATGGATATTCGTAATACCGCCTCTACTTCCTTATCTTCATCAAAATAAGGGGTAGCGACATAGATCATTTCGTCTTTGATGGTGTTGGAGAATCGCACCTCAGTCGTTTGTTGGCCAGCCATTGCGCCATGGATTTCCGGTCGATTTTTATGGTTTTCCAGTGCGCCCAAACCTTGAACGGATTCGTAGATGACATCCCCCTGGGTGTCAATAATTGTCATCCGCACATTGGTACTTTGAGCAAAATTATCCAAATTTTCTTTGTTTCCCGTTTCCAGAAAGTCAGGTAACAGGTAATTCATAATATAGTTACTGCTCTTTTTGATGTTATTCTCAGTGTCGGCATAATAACTTTGACGATAGCTGATGGTCGTGAACAAGCCACAGATCGTGATACTGACAATGATAATGACAGTCAGTGAAATAGACAGACGTTTCTTCATTGTAGACTCCTATTTTTCAATAAAGCGATAGCCAACCCCCCGGACGGTTTCGATATATTTTTTGCCATCTTCAGATTGTTCCTCAATTTTTTTTCTTAAATAGCGGATATGGACATCCACGGTTCGGGTTTCTCCGTAATAGTCAAAACCCCAGATCTGATCCAGCAGCTGATCCCGGGTCAAGACCTGACCCCGGTGTTTGGCCAAAAAAACCAACAGTTCATATTCCTTAAGGGTTAAGGCCAGTTTCTCCCCATTTTGATAAACTTCAAACGCCTTGGGATCGATTTGAAGATCCCCTACCACAATGGCTTCATCCTCCTTGGATAAAAGAATCTCCGTCCGTCTTAAAACCGCCTTAACCCGGGCACATAGTTCTTTGACCCCAAAAGGCTTGGTAATATAGTCATCGGCGCCAATTTCAAGCCCCAGTACTTTATCGAATTCCTCACTTTTTGCTGTCAGCATAATAATCGGAATGTAGGAAATAACGTTATTGGCACGAATCTCCCGGCAAATGCTGATGCCGTCTTTTCCCGGCAACATCAGATCCAGAATGATCAGATCCGGCAATACTTCCAATATCTTTGCAATGGCTTCGCCGCCATCCTGAACGCCGTCGACTTCAAACCCATGCGTTTCCAGGTTAAATTTAATCAGTTCATATATATTCAATTCATCTTCGATTATCAGTATTTTTTTCATCATGACTCCTTCATTTTTTGTGTAATGAAATTATAACACATCCGCAAATTCTGTTCTGTAAATTTTTGATTAAATTGTAAACTATTACATAATTCTGAAAACGTTATAGAAAAAATAATGATTGTATTCTTTGTTCCTTCTTCATATAATGAATTTATCACATATAATCCTTTATCGCTAAATGAATTACTCCCCTTTTTCATTTAGAAAAACGAGCTGTTTCTTCTGAAGCGGTTCTTTTTTTTGCAAAAAATTAAGACTGGCCATCAAGCCAGTCTTTCTCTTTTTTAGTGCTAACTCTTCCGATCCAGATTCCGCTTGGCCGTTTCCATCATCAGTTTGATGCGGTTCAGTTGATTGACTTCGCTGGCACCGGGATCGTAGTCGATCGGGGCAATGTTTGCCAGTGGGTATCTTTGACGGATCGGTTTGATCATTCCTTTTCCCATGACATGATTGGGCAAACAGGCAAAGGGCTGGACACAGACAATGTTTTCGACCCCATCATCAATCAGCTCCATCATCTCCGCCGTCAAAAACCAGCCCTCGCCACCCTGATTCCCCAGGGAAATCAGTTCCTGAGCTTTTTTTGCTTTCTTCTCAATGGTTGATGGCGCATGGAAGTGGGCGCTTTCTTCCAAGGCACGTTTCATATTTTTCCGGGAATACTCCAGCAACTGAATAATTAGTTTGGCGCTCTTCATCGATTTTCGCTTACCAGATAATTCTTCGTATTTAAAGACCTGGTTGTAACAACAGTAGAGGAAAAAGTCCATCAGGTCTGGCATCACCACCTCGGCCCCTTCGGCTTCCAGCACGGCCTGAAGGTTATTGTTGGCGGTAGGATGGTATTTCACCAGAATTTCACCGACAATGGCCACCTTGGGCAATTTTTTGTCGCTTCGGGGCAGGGCATCAAATTCATTGACAATCGCCCGGACGTTTTCTTTGAAATCCCGGAGATTTCCGTTTTTCATGCCTGCTTTTATTTTTTTGCGCCAATGCTGGTACAATTCTTCGGTTGATCCCGGATGGAGCTCATAGGGCCTGGTGCCACTGACAACCCGTTGCAGCAAGTCACCATAAACAATCCCAACTAATAGCCGAGTCAGCAGCGGCAGACTGAGTTTAAATCCGGGATTCTTTTCCAGACCAATAGCACTCAGTGAAATAACCGGAATTTGCGACATCCCGGCTGATTCCAGGGCTTTTCTGATAAATGCCACATAGTTGGAGGCCCGGCAGGGTCCCCCGGTCTGAGTCATTAATATCGACACATTATTAAGATCGTATTTTCCCGATTTCAGGGCGGCCATAATCTGGCCGGTGGTAATAATGGTGGGATAGCAGGCATCGTTATTAACATAGGTTAAGCCTTCATCAATGGCGGCATTGTCCACACTGGGCATGACTTCAATATGATAGCCATATTTTTCCATCGCCTCTTCCAGAAAATCAAAGTGAATTGGCGACATCTGCGGTGCCAGCAGGGTATGTTTCTTTTTCATCGCTTTGGTAAAGACCACCCGCTGTTTCATTGGGGTTGGTGCCACCACAATATTATTTTTCTCCCGTTCAATCATCATTGCCGCTTTGAGTGATCGCATCCGAATCCGAATGGCCCCCAGATTATTGACCTCATCAATCTTAATCAGAGTATAAATATTACCATGACTTTCGAGGATTTCCTGGGTTTGCTCCGAAGTCACTGCATCCAGTCCGCAGCCAAAGGAGGTCAGTTGCACCAGTTCTAGAAAATCATGCTGGTTGACGACCTCGGCCGCCTTATATAAGCGGCTGTGGTATTTCCACTGATCCAGCACCCGGAAACGCTCATCCGCTTTGGGCTGATAGAGATGGGCAATGGCATCTTCGGTAAGTACCGCCATATCCAGGCCGGTAATGATATGATCCAGACCATGATTGACCTCCGGATCGATATGATAGGGCCGACCCGCCAAAACAATACCTTTTTGCCCAGTTTCTTTTAAATAGGCAATGGTCTCTTCACCTTTTTTCTCCATGTCCCGACGGAAGGTTTCTTTCTCAGCAATGGCCGCCTTCATAGCAACAGCAATTTCCTGCCGATTAATGCCGTAGACACCAAAGATTTCAGCCAGCCGTTCTTCCAGACGCTGATCATTGTCAAAGGGTAAAAACGGATTCAAGAAGGTAATGCCGTCTTTCTGAACATCATCCTGATTATGCTTGATGGTTTCCGGATAGGACATGACAATTGGGCAATTGTACCAGTTATCAACATCTTCAAATTCTTTTTCCTCATAAGGAATACACGGGTAGAAAATCAGGCCAATGCCCGCTTCCAGTAGAGCCTGAATATGGCCATGGGCCAGTTTTGCCGGATAACAGACCGACTCCGAGGGAATACTCTCCATGCCTTTTTCGTAAATCTTGCGATTGGATTCCGGCGATAACACCACCCGATAGCCCAGATGAGTAAAAAAGGTATGCCAGAAGGGATAATTTTCATAGAGATTTAACACCCGGGGGATCCCGATACTCCCCCGGGGTGCTCTCTCTTCAGACAACGAGGGGTAATTAAAGATCCGCTGATACTTGTATTGATAAAGATTAGGCAGGTCGGCATTCTTTTTAACATTCCCTTCGCCAATCTCACATCGGTTTCCGGTAATATGACGACTGCCGTCGTTAAAGCGGTTAATCGTCAGCAGACAATTATTACTGCAGCCGCCGCAGCGTTTGTGACCGACTTCCACAGCAAAATCGTCCAGCGCTTCCAAATCCAGAAGATTACTGCGTTCCCCGGCGACATAATTCTCCCGGGCAATCAAAGCCGCACCAAAGGCGCCCATCAGGCCCGCGATATCCGGACGGATAACCTCTTTTTCGGTGATCTTTTCAAAAGTCCGCAGCACCGCCAGATTATTAAAGGTGCCCCCCTGAACAATGATATGTTCACCCAGTTCTTTGGGGTTATGAATTTTTATTACCTTCTGCAAAGCGTTCTTGATAACCGAATAAGACAAACCGGCAGAGATGTCTCCGACTTCAGCCCCTTCCTTCTGGGACTGCTTGACCTTGGAATTCATAAAAACGGTGCAGCGGGTGCCCAGATCCACCGGGTTTTCTGCCATCAAGGCAGCATCAACAAAGGCTTGCATGTCAAGATCCAGAGATTTGGCAAAGGTTTCTAAGAATGAACCACAACCCGATGAGCAGGCTTCATTGAGAATGATACTGTCAATGGTACCATTTTTAATCTTCATGCACTTCATATCCTGACCACCGATGTCGAGAATAAAATCAACCTCGGGACAAAAATATTTGGCTCCCTTATAGTGGGCAATGGTTTCAATTTCGCCGATATCGATTTTTAAGGCTTTTTTGATCAGACTTTCACCATAACCGGTAACCGTCGACTTACCGATTATGACATCAGCTGGCAGCAAGCCGTAGACTTGTTTGATAATTTTGATCGACTGAGCCAGCGGACTGCCCTCATTGCCACCATAGTAGCTGTACAAAAGAGCGCCGTCACCATTAATGACAACCGCCTTGGTAGTGGTGGAACCCACATCGATTCCTAAAAAACAGCAACCCGAATGATCTTGCAAATTTTTTTTGGCAACCTGGTTGTGATCATGTCGTTCTTTGAACTGCTGCAATTCTTCCCGTGACCGAAACAGCGGCGCCAGCCGACCGACTTCATTTTCTGATACGGCATCAAGATTTTCCACTGCTTCAACCAGATCAGAAAAATTCATTGGCGCTTCTTTTTCTGCCGAATAAGCCGCCCCCATGGCAACAAAGAGATTGGATTTTTCCGGAAAAATAATCTGCTCCTCAGTCAGTTTCAGGGTTTTTATAAAGCGCTGTCGCAGTTCCGAGAGAAAATAGAGTGGCCCCCCTAAAAAAGCCACATTCCCACGAACCGGATGACCACAGGCCAGGCCGCTGATTGTTTGATTGACCACCGCCTGAAAAATAGAGGCGGCAATATCGGCTTTCTCTGCCCCTTCATTGATCAGCGGCTGGATATCGGTTTTCGAAAAAACCCCACAGCGGGAGGCAATCGGATAAATCATGGTGTGGGTTTTGGATAATTCGTTGAGTCCTTCAGCGTCGGTTTTTAAAAGCGTTGCCATCTGATCGACAAAGGCACCGGTGCCCCCGGCACAGGTACCATTCATCCGCTGTTCAATGGTACCGGAAAAAAAAGTGATCTTGGCATCTTCACCACCCAGCTCAATGGCCACCTCAGTTTTGGGAATAATCCGTTCCACCGCCAGCGTACTGGCGACTACTTCCTGAACAAAGGGAATGCCCAGCCATTGCGAGATCATCAGCCCGCCGGAACCGGTGACACAAACCCGGGTCTGTAAATCGCCCAGTTTTTGATATGTTTCTTTTAAGAGATTGATGATGGTGACCTTGATGTTTGACAAATGACGCCGGTATTCTTCAAAGATGATTTCGTTTTTTGTGTCAATCACCACCACCTTAATGGTAGTGGAGCCGATGTCGATGCCCATTTTATAATTGCTTTTCATTTTATTTTATGACCTCTTCTCTAACCCGTCGGTTCTTATCTTTTGCTCATCTGAATTTAATCATACGACTGATATAAGGGTTTAACCCGACGATATAGTTGCTTATATAATTTACTATAAATTTCTGTATAGATTATTGCATTTTCCGGGTTGGGTTCAAAAACTCGGGATTTTCTAATCATCGCCGCACTGGCAGTGTGAATATCCGGATAATGATTTAAGCCCACAAAGGTGGCGATGGCGGCGCCTAAACCAGTTGTCTCAAAGGTCTGAACCCGGTACACCGGCCGATTAAAAATATCGGCCATGATCTGAGCCACCCCATCACTGCGGGAGCCCCCGCCAGACAGCCCAACAGCCTGAATTGGAACTTTTGTTTTGCGTTCAATCCGTTTTACCCCCTCCAGCAGGGCGTAGCCCAGACCTTCAATGATGGCCCGGTAAATATGTCGCTTGTCATGACCCTCACTAAAGCCGATAAAGGTTCCCCGGGCTTCCGGCCGAAAGGCTTCGCGACCCCAATAGGGCTGATGAACCAGGCCATCCGCTCCCGGCCGGGTCGTCTCCAGATAGCCCTCCAAAACCTCATGAATCGCTTGGGGATCAGACTGATCAAGAAATTCCCGGTTATACCAATCGACCATCCAAAATCCGTGATAAATAGTCACTTCGGGATTATATGCGTCATTTTCCACCGCTGCAAAGGAAGGGTAGAAGGGGTAGAGCTCCACATATTTTTTTGTGGTTACCTCCACCGTTGATTGGGTACCCAGAGAAATACTGGCGACCTCCGGTGTCAAAGCCCCGACACCAAGAGTTTCACAGCCTTTATCCGTCCCTGAAGCGACAATCGGCAAACCCACTGGCAGGCCAGTGACTGCGGCGGCAGTTGCCGTCAGATATCCGATGATTTCGCAGGAGTCGGTCAGCTCATAGCATTTTTCCGGCTCAACCTGAAGAATCTGCGTTTTGACGTTATACTTGCCACACCACTGTTTCTTTTTCGTATCAAAGGGCAGATGACCGGCAGTGTTGGAACGACTGTCAGCTAGTTTCCCAGTCAATCGACTCAAAAAATAGGTCGAAAGAAAAACGACCTTGTGGGCTTTGGCCCAGATCTCCGGTTCCTGCATCTTGATCCAGTTGACATGAGCAGTTTGACTGAAGGATTTGGCGTAGGTGCTAAACCCAATACATTTAAAGAGCAGCGCATAAGGCCAGGGATAGGGTAGCGGTTCGGCTAATTCCCGGCGATCCAACCAACTGATAAAATTGCGCAGCGGCTCACCACTTTCATCTACCACCGTGATCACATCCCGCTGACAAGACACCGTCATTCCCCGAATGGTCAAAAACAGCCCCGGTGCGTTTTCCTTAAGCTCCGAAATCACTTTAACCAGGGCCTTCCAGAACATTTCTGGAGCAGCTTCTTTCCATTGGAAATGTTTCGAATAATAGCCCTTGAATAATTCTTCGCTTTTAGCCAACTCATTACCGGTCTCATCAAAAATAATGCCCCGAAGTCCTCGGGTGCCGCAATCGATGGTTAACACTGAATTCTTATTTTGCATGCTTTTTGTGTTGTCCAAAATCCATTCTCCCGACATCAACTCATTTCGTATCATTATACCAAATAGTTTGAAAGTGTAAAACAAAAAGCGTTGAATAAAAAGAATTTACTTTTTATTCAACGCCTGGTTTATTGCATAAGTACCGTACCGACCAATTGTTACATCATGTGCTTATGTACAGTATGTGCTTTCTTTTATCAATGTCAATTACTTTTACCTATAATTAATTTTACAGTTTGATGTCTTTAAAATCCTTAACCTGTTTGGTGATGGCAATTTCGGTTGGTAGACGCTCGATGCTGGATGCGCCAAAGAAGCCGCAAACGCCAGTTGTACGATCAAGCACATACTTGGCATCTTCCGGTTCAGCCACCGGGCCACCGTGAACAATGACCATAATGTCCGGATTAATGGCTTTGCCAGCGTCACAGATCTCCTGGGTCAGCTTGACACAGTCGTCCAGGGTTTTTGCAGTTCCGGCCCCGATGCTCCCTTTAGTGGTCAGTCCCATATGGGCAACCAGTACATCGGCACCAGCTTTGGCCATTTTTTCGGCCTCTTCGACATTAAAAACATAGGGAGTCGTGACCAGATCCAACTCATGGGCTTTCCTGATCATCTCCACTTCCAGATCATAGCCCATATTGGTTTCTTCCAGGTTTTGCCGGAACACCCCATCGATTAAGCCGACGGTCGGAAAATTCTGCACGCCGGAAAAGCCGGCTTCTTTAACCTGTTTTAAAAACATCTCCATATCTCTAAACGGATCGGTGCCGCAGACCCCGGCCAGAACTGGCGTATCTTTTACAATCGTCACCACTTCTCGGGCCATGTCCATAACAATGGCATTGGCATCGCCATAAGATAACAGGCCGGCTAAAGAACCCCGGCCAGCCATCCGATACCGGCCGGAATTGTAAATAATAATCAGATCCACGCCACCAGCCTCAGCGCATTTGGCCGAAATCCCAGTTCCCGCTCCAGCGCCAACCACCGAAATTCCGTTAGCTTCCTGTTCTCTTAGCCGTCTTAATACTTCTTCTCGTTTTATTGCCATGTTAGTTTCTCCTTTATGCGTTCTTTTTTTCAATCATCGTAATCAATTTCTCAGCCATTGCCAAGGCAAAGGCTTCGTCGTTGATATCGGTATCCATTTCCACCAGTTCGACTTGATCGTCGATGTTGGCCCGCAATTGGGCAAACAGTTCGGCATCTTCTTCCGGACCATAGAACGGTGCGCCTTCCACGTCAATGGCAGAAACTCCTTTTAGCGGAATAAACAAAGCAACCGGGCCGGTGGCCATATTTAACTTGCTGGCAATGATTTTGCCCATCTGAGAACACTCGTCTACGGTGGTTCGCATCAGGGTAACGCTGGCATTATGTTTATAGAGGTTACGATCTTTATATTTTTCAGGAACGGTTTCAATGGCCCCAAAATTGACCATATCGAGTGCCCCCACCGAAACGACCTCGGGGATTCCCGCCTTGGCAGCCGCTTCCAGTCGGGTTGGCCCCGCTGTGAAGACCCCGCCAGCTACCTCATCACACCACTCGGTGGTTGTGGCATCAAATACGCCTTTGATAAAGCCCGCTTCAATCAAGCTTTCCATGGCCATCCCACCAGCACCGGTAGCGTGGAATACCAGCACCTCATAGCCCTGATCTTCGAGATATTCTCTGGCCGTGGTAACACAAGGCGTCGTAACCCCAAACATGGTGGCTGCCAGCAAGGGTTTTTCTTCCTTTAGCTCAGGAATATCAAAGCTGGCCATCCCGGCGATGGCATTGGCGGCATTGGCCAGAATATGATTGGAGATGCTGTTGATCCCGGAAATATCGACCACTGAATACATCATTGTGATATCTTTTTCACCAACATAGGGACGGGTATCACCTGAAGCCACGGTAGAAACCATAATCTTCGGCACACCTACAGGCAAACTTCGCATCGCAAAGGTACCAATAGTGGTTCCGGCTGATCCCCCCAGACTGATGACGCCGTCAACCTTACCCTGGTCATACAGCTCTCTGGTAATTTTTGCAGCCCCGGCCATCATCACGTCAATACCCAAGCCGCGATCATGTTGCTGTTGCAACTCATCTAAAGATGATCCCCCGGCGATAGCAACCGCTTCACTGGTGATATCCGGCTCAAATAACGGCTCGCCCATCACCCCACAGTTGATCGTGGTGGTACTTAAGCCCTGCTTTTCAATCAATTCCTTAATAAACTGGAATTCATGACCCTTGGTATCAAAGGTTCCGACGATTAACACATTTTTCATTCCATGCCCCCCTTGTGATTTTTTACTTAACTTATTTGACTTGTTATTACTGCGAACAAATCTCATTTTATTAAGTCGCTTTGAATTTAATAAATTATTTAAATTTATTAAATACGCAAGGTTTATGCCAAAAATTAAAACGCTCAAATCCGCTGTTGCCGCCATTAAAAATGAATCAATGGGCAAGTGATTTCCCATAAAAATATCAACTGGGCAATATTTTCTCAAATCGAGTAAATATTGCCCAGTCATTTAATCGGCGCCTTCCGATTCTGTGGATAAATGGTATTTCATGATTTTATTGTAAAGGGTTCGTCGGGAAATACCGATTCGTTGGGCTGCTTCGGTGCGGTTCCATTGGCAGGCTTTAAGAATTTCCCGAATATAATTACTTTCCAGATGTTCCTTGCTGGTTAACAGCATCTCCGGCCCATGAACTTCAAGCGACTGGGGTTTGCTTCCGGATTTTGGTTTGTGCAATTCTTCCACCACCATGTCATCCCGCCTTATGTATTTGCCTTCACTGAGGATCACCGCCCGCTCCAGTACATGTTTGAGTTCGCGAACATTGCCCGGCCATGGACATTCCATCAGATAGGCCATGGCATCCGGGGCCAGTCGCTTCTCTTCCAGCTGATACTTTATTTTGAATTCGTCCAAAAAGCGATTGCAAAGTAATGGAATGTCCTCGGTATGCCGCCGTAACGGTGGGGTATTGATTTCTACCACATTCAGCCGATAGTAAAGATCCTCCCGGAAATGATTGTCCGCCACCGCCTGTTTAATATCGACATTGGTGGCACAGACAATTCGCACATCGACAAAAATAGTTTTTTCGCCGCCAACCCGTTCAAACTCCTGTTGCTGAATAATCCGCAGCACCTTCGCCTGGAGATCGACATCCATTTCCCCAATCTCATCCAGAAACAGGGTGCCATTATTGGCCAGTTCAAATTTCCCCAGCCGCCGTTTATCGGCCCCGGTAAAAGCCCCCTTTTCATGGCCAAACAACTCACTTTCCAATAAATTTGGTGGCAAAGCGGCGCAATTCACCTTGATCAGCGGACCCAGACAACGTTTACTGTTAAAATGCAATGCCTTGGCCACCAGCTCTTTACCGGTTCCGCTTTCTCCCTGAATTAGCACATTAACATCCTTGTCGGCCACCTTATTGATCAGTTCATACATATCCTGCATGATTACACTTTGCCCGACAATCTCATCAAATCCCCGCTTTTTCAGCAGTTCTTTCTTTAAATGCTTATTTTCCTGTTTTAATTTATAATAATTTTTAAACTTGTCGGTCGTTTCCGAAATCGCCAGTTCAGTGGGAATCCGCTCAAAGCTGGAGCCTCCAATATAACCGATAGTCTGGGAGTTTTTATAAAAATAATAGGCATCCTCCGGTGAATTGATGGGCCCTCCATAAATCATCTTATAGGTGCGGGGATTAATCTCATCGACGGCCGCAAAAATTGCTTCTGTCATTTCCAGGCATTCATTGATGGTGGAAAAAACCTTGCCGGATTTCTCACCACCCCGGGTCCAACCAAAATGGGCACAGACAACATCTACCCCTGCCCGGGTCATGGCCCGAGCCTGCTCTTCATTAAAGACAAAGGCAATCGTAAAGAGGTCGGCGGCCACAGCCTTTGTCATAAATTCGATTTCCTGGTCATAACCCAGGCCCTTCTCCTCCAACCATTCCCGGAATTGCCCGTCAATCAATCCCACGGTAGGAAAATTATTGACGCCGCTAAAACCCAGATCCCGGACTTTTTGAATCAATTCCTGATGAGAGTAATTGGGGTCAGTGGCATTGATCCCACAGATCACGGCCCGATCTTTGAGTTTTGGCAGTATCTCCCGGCTGGAAAAATCGAACACCAACTCATTGCTGTTGGAAAATGGCATCATGCATCCAATCGACGGAATGCCCGCCGAACGAAAGCGACCAGCACTCAGGGTCAGCAACAAATCAGCCCCGCCCTTAACCGCCTGCTTGGCAAAAAGACCAGACCCCACCGCCACCCCAATCACCGGTTTATTCATTTTTAAACTATTATGGATCATTTTTTCGATGGCTTCTTTTTTCTTCATGGTATTCTCCCACTGAAAACTTTACTTAGGTAATTGCGAAATGAAAAAACACCGAACAATAATTGCTTTGTGTGCATTTTCCACAAACAATTTTGTAACGTGTAGGCGAACAGTTCATCGAACTGTCCGCCGTACAGTGTAAAAATTGTTTCGTGCGAAACTGAACGCAAAGCTCACGGTAGTTTCGCAATTACCTAAAAACTTTACTCTCATTATACAATCCCCGGTCAAAAAACGCAAAAAGACTATTGCAGAGTTCTGCAATAGTCTTAACTTACATTTGTGATTTACTAAATCTATAAGCCGAGTTCTGTTTAAATAGTCATCTATCTCGATTTATTGTTACCAATAAATTCTAGCGACCTACCATAGGACAACGACGAGCAGCCGTCTTTTACAGTCCGTTCTTGGTCTTGCTCCAGGTGGGGTTTACATAGCCGATGTGTTACCACACCGCTGGTGAGCTCTTACCTCACCCTTTCATCCTTACCATTGCTGGCGGTATACTTTCTGTTGCACTTGCCTTAGAGTCGCCTCCACCGGGTGTTACCCGGCACCCTGCTCTGTGGAGCTCGGACTTTCCTCAACCGGATTACTCCGGGTGCGACTATCTGATTTACTAAATCACTGTAGTATACACTGTCCTTGCGCAAATTTCAAGCCTTTTTTGCTATACCCTCTAATAATTCACAATAAAATCCCGGGACGACTCTGCAACAATCATTTCCGGGCAGGCGTCCTCCAAACCGGCTGTCAGCATTTGTTTAAGACAGTCGGTTACCCATTTCTCAGTGCCGTAATGACCAGCATCCAGCACCCAGATGTTGTTTTCCAGAGCCCGTTGCCCGTCGTGATGTTTGAGATCCCCGGTGATTAGCACATCGGCTCTTTTGGCTTTGGCCAGGCCGATCATGTCCGCTCCAGCGCCGGAACAGATAGCCACCCGACGAACAATCTCCGGAACCTTACCGGCCCCTCTTAAAGTGGGGAGATCCAACCGTTTTTTTATTTCGGTAATAAAATCGACGGCTCCGATAGGCTGACTTAATATCCCAATTTTTCCGAGTCCGTTTTCATTGATTAAATCCCCATTTTCCAGCGGGATCACATCATAGGCCATCGCTTCGTAGGGATGATTTCTTTTTAGGGCCGCAATCAGATTCTTTAATTCAGGCGCCGCTACAATGGCTTCAATCCGATCTTCCGAAACGCTGGTCATCTTATCTACCGCCCCAATAAATGGTTTGGCGCCTTCCTTCGGGCGAAAAGTACCGGTTCCGGAGGATCGATAGGTGCAATAATCGTAATCACCGATGGCCCCGGCACCGTTTTTACCTAATACCTCGATGATTTTATGACTGGCTTCCACCGGCGTAAAGACGACCAGTTTATAATACCTCGTCGGATTTGAGGGTTCCAGAGTTTTAATCTTTTCAAGGCCGATAATCTCGGCCAAATAGTGGTTAAGCCCCTTGGCGGCCTTATCCAAATTGGTATGGGCCACATAAACAGCGACGTCATTTATAATCAATTGGGCAATCATTTGGCCTTTTTCGCCGTCACAGGATACGGTTTTTAAGCCATTAAAAATAAATGGGTGATGGGCGATAATCAGATCGGCTTTTTTTACAACCGCTTCATCAACTACATCAGCCGTAACATCCAGGGTCAACAGAATCCGGTTAATACACTGTTGCCGCGATCCGACCTGAAGGCCGACGTTATCCCAGCTTTCAGCCAGTCTTTCCGGGGCCAGGGCTTCAATGGTCTGGATGATTTGATTTAGTTTGACAGACATTTTTTCACCTCATTCAGTTTTTCGATAAACCTACTACTTTCCTGAAATTGCTTGGCCGCCACCGCCGTGGTTCTTCCCCGGGTACTGGTTACAATCTGTTGTTCCAAAAATATTTTTCGGTCGATCAGAGCACCCAGCAAAGGATGCTGATGCCTATAATACTCAAAACCCAATTCATATTCCAATGGGGTGGTAACAATCATCGCTCCCGGCTCGGCCACAATGATCTCATAAACCCGATCGCCTTCCCGAGCCAGCTCTTCCCGGGTAATTAAAAACCCCGCTGTTTCCAGATATCTTCGTAACACTGCCTGATTATTCATTGGCTGCAAAACCAGTTTTTTTGCCGCTCTGGCAACAGCTGGCTGGGCTTTTAGCAGATCCCGGATCAGGAGCCCCCCCATCCCTGCCATAACAACAACCTCAACCTCGCCAGGTTTAAGCACAGAAAGACCCGAACCAAGTCGGGTCTCGATCTGTTTTTGTAATTGTTGGGCGTCGATAATTTTTTGAGCTTTTTTCAGTGGTTGCTGGTTAATGTCGCTGGCGATGGCCCTGCAAACACCCTTGTTTTCTACCAGGTACGCTGGCAGGTAACCATGATCGGTGCCAATATCCGCCATCGAGCAGGCCCCGGTCACACAACCGGCAATCACCTCAAGCCTTGGACTTAATTTAATCTTCATTTTAGGTTAAGTAATCCTTCAATTTCTTGCTGCGGCTGGGGTGTCTGAGTTTACGCAGCGCCTTGGCTTCAATCTGTCGGATCCGTTCCCGGGTGACGTTAAACTCTTTGCCGACTTCTTCAAGTGTTCGAGCCCGACCATCATCGAGACCAAAACGTAATCGCAGCACCTTTTCTTCACGTTCGGTCAGGGTATTTAACACTTCAATCAGCTGTTCTTTCAGCAGTGCATAGGATGCCGCTTCAGCTGGTGCCGGGGCCTCTTCATCGGGAATAAAATCACCCAAATGGCTGTCTTCTTCTTCCCCAATCGGGGTTTCCAAAGAAACCGGATCCTGAGCAATTTTCTGAATTTCCCGAACTTTTTCTTCAGAAAAACCCATTTCCTTGCCGATTTCTGCGGGGGTTGGTTCCCGCCCGTATTCCTGCAGCAATTGCCGGGAAACCCGGATCAATTTATTGATGGTCTCGACCATGTGTACCGGGATTCGGATCGTTCTGGCCTGATCGGCAATGGCCCGGGTAATCGCCTGGCGAATCCACCAGGTAGCATAGGTACTGAATTTAAAACCCTTGGTATAATCAAATTTCTCAACCGCCTTGATCAAGCCGAGGTTTCCTTCCTGAATCAGATCGAGAAACGACATACCCCGGCCCACATAACGCTTGGCGATACTGACGACCAGTCGCAGGTTGGCTTCAGCCAATTCTTTCTTGGCCATCTCATCGCCTGCTTCCATGCGGCGAGCCAATTCCATTTCTTCATCGCCGGTCAGTAAGGGTACCTTCCCGATTTCTTTTAAGTATAAACGAACCGGATCATTGACACTGACTGAATCTGCCAGTTCAAGTTCTTTCTGGTTCTCTTCCTCAAGTTCCGCCGCTTCCAGGGCTTCCAGTTCGAGATCGGTAAAAGCGATTTCGATCCCTTCTTTTTGCAGATACAAATAGATTGAATCAATTTCTTCAGGGTCAAGATCCGCCTTATCCAAAATTTCTTCAAAATCGTGGTTATTTAAATTTCCTTTTGATTTCCCCCGCTTTAACAGCTGCTGCACCTCCGGCATCAGCTCAATGGCGACTTTTTCGATTTCAATGATGTCGTCGTCAATATCGATGATCACATCGTCGGTTTTTACTTTCTCGAGTTTCATTTTAGTGCCTCCCGTTTTCTTTCATCATTTTCTTAATCTCTATGAGTTGATTGGTGAGCCGTGCCACCTCATCGTCATTACCAGTCGTTGACTCCCGCTTAATTTGTTCGGAAAGTCGGTCGAGTTGAGCTTCATTATAAAATCGATTCATTATTTCCAAAGCATCGTGATAATCTGACCGGGAGACTTCATCCTCGTTCATCATAAACTCAACTAATTTTTTAACTTCTTTGGAATCTTCAAAATGTGACATCATCTGATTAACTTCAATCCGGCTGCCGGTTTTCCGCTTTTCTAAAAGAACGCTGATCAGTTCCTGATAGAACGAGTCGGTCAGAAAGTCAATCGGAACGTCATCGATAATTTCCGGGTTTTTTAAACAGTAGCGAATCACCACTTCCTGAGCATTTTGGTAGGCCCTGGGAATTTTTTGTGGCGTTACCACATTATGGGTCGATTCAACCAGTTGAACTGGATTATCCGGCCGTTTTTTTGAGCGCATGACCTCGCGTCTTATCACTTCCTGATTAATTCCTGTTTCACCAGCCACCATTTTGCTGTAGTAATCAACTTCCAGTGATGTCTCCAGCTGCTTTAGTACGTTAATTGCTTCATTGCCATAGCGGAGCCGTCCATCGGTTTGAGAAAGATCATTGTGTTTTTTTAGTAATCCCAATTCATATTCAACAATGGTTAAGGCCTTGGTGACCGCATCCAAAAATCCCTGTTGACCAAATTTTTGGACAAAGGAATCAGGATCCTCATTGCTCGGCAAGTTTAATATTTTAACATTTAAGTTGGTCTTTTTCAAGATATTCATGGCTTTTTCTGTTGCCGATTTCCCTGCACTGTCGCCATCAAAGGCAATGATCACCTCATTGGCATAACGCTCCAGAATTTTTCCATGAAAGGGGGTAAAGGCCGTTCCCAATGCTGCTACGGTATTTTTAATCCCTTTTTCATATAAAGAGATCACATCCATGTAACCTTCCACAATCACGATATGCCCATCTTCCAAAAAGTTCTTACAATGATTGAGATTATAAAGCTCATAACTTTTGGAAAAAATTGGGGTTTCCGGGGAGTTTAGGTACTTGGGCCCATTTTGTCCGGTTACCATCAGACGACCGCCAAACCCGACAATCTGTCCCCGGGGATTAACAATGGGAAACATAATCCGACTGCGAAAACGATCGTAATGGCGATTTTTTTCTGAAGATAATACCAATCCTGAAGCCAGCATTTCTTCCTGAGAAAATCCGCTGGCCGCCAGAAAATCGGTCAATCGGCCCCAGTCCTCACTGGCATAACCTAGCCCAAATTCTCGGATGGTTTCCTGACTGATCCTGCGCTGACGTAGATATTCCCGAGCCGATGGATTCTTTTTCAAAATCTTATAATAGTAGTTGGCTGCCTGCCGATGCAATTCATAGAGACGCTTCTTTTTTTCATAGGCCTGGTGGTCTTCCTGCTGATTCTGTTTTTCCGGCAAAACCATATTTGCCCGAGTAGCCAGAAATTTGAGAGCATCCATAAAAGGCAATTTTTCCATTTCCATAATAAAAGTAATCACATTACCTCCGGCCCCACAGCCAAAACAATGATAAAGCTGTTTTTCCCGGGACACCGTGAAGGACGCTGTTTTTTCATTATGAAAAGGACATTTTCCTTTGAATGAGTTGCCAACCCTTTTTAAGGTCATGTAACCCGAAGTCACATCCACAATATCATTGGCGTCGATGACAGATTGTATCAATTCTTCGGAATAGTAAGTTGTCATTTGTATTTTCCTTTTTTAGATTAAAGTCTTGACTTTTAAGGGTCTATTATCTCTATTCTAAGTAAAATGCAATTCTCCTTGTTTTAATATCCTTTATTTTTATATTTAAACAAAAATAAAGTTTCATTAGTCTTTTAAAAAATCGTTATCGATGGATAATAGTTAAATATTTGGGTAATAAAAAAATAATCACAATAATATTAGAAAGAGGTGTTCTTATGGAAAAGAAACGTATTATCGAAGCCATTCATGAACAAGTAAAAGCTGCCGATTTTGATGATCATGGCAAAGCCGTTCTCAGTATGAAAGATGTCGCAGATGGTCAATTAATCATGGATGTCCTGGAAGAATTAAAATCAGACACAACCTTCGATTTTGATTTTGATCTGGACAAAATGGAACTCACTGTCCATAACCCGGAAGATGATCTGGACGGATTTATCAGACGGCACCCATCCCCACAAAAGTGCAAATAGTGTTCCTTTTCCGATCGACAATTTGTGGTAAGTCCAATAAAAAAGCTCCCCTGGGATTGCCCACGGGAGCTTTTTTATGATCGACACGAAAAACCCTGCGGGTCTCTCGTGTCAAAAATTTAATTACATTTCTGCTTTTTGTTTGTAACCCAGGTAACGTTCCATTGCTTCTTCTTTTGCTTTATCATAAAGAGTTGCTGAAACTTCCGGGAAGGTCAGTTTTAATGAGGTGTATCGAACTTCTGAATCCAGGAATTCGGTGAATTTATCCATATCCGGTTCTTTGGAATCAAGGATAAATGGATTTTTACCCTCTTCTTTCAGGGTTGGATTGAATCGGTACAGATGCCAGTATCCGGATTCCACAGCAAATGCTTCGTGGGTTTGGGTCCGGCTCATACCACCTTTGATACCATGGTTGATACAAGGCGCATACGCAATGATCAGTGATGGACCATCATAGG
The DNA here is from genome assembly GCF_023700225.1 of Acetobacterium wieringae. Taxonomy (NCBI): domain Bacteria; kingdom Bacillati; phylum Bacillota; class Clostridia; order Eubacteriales; family Eubacteriaceae; genus Acetobacterium; species Acetobacterium wieringae. The sequence continues at coordinate 1,119,898 of NZ_CP097897.1, read as the reverse complement.
CTTCAGCTTCCTGAAGGGCTTTCATAAATTGATTTTTGTCTGCGCCCATGGCTACCTGAGCAACATAAACATAACCGTAGGTTGCCGCCATCATACCAAGGTCTTTTTTCTTGATTCGTTCACCAGCGGAGGCGAATTGTGCCACTGCTGCGGTTGGTGTTGACTTAGAAGCCTGACCACCGGTGTTGGAGTAGATTTCGGTATCCAGTACGAATACGTTGATGTTTTTGCGTGACGCTAAAACATGATCCAATCCGCCGTATCCGATATCGTAAGCCCAGCCATCGCCACCAAAAATCCATTGGGATTTTTTGATCAGGTATGACTGATTGTCCAGAATAAACTTGGCATAGGTTGCCAGTGCTTCGCTTGGTGTATAAGCAGTTAAGACTTCAACCAGTTTAGCTGAGGCAATTTTGGAAGCTTCCGCATCTTTTCTACTGTCAATCCAGGCTTGCGCTGCTGTTTTAACAGCTTCTGGAGCATCGCCAGCAATGATTTCTTTTAGATAGTTTTCAATGGTATCAGCCATTTTTTCAGTTGCCAGCATCATCCCGAAGCCATACTCGGCATTGTCTTCAAATAAAGAGTTGGCCCAGGCTGGTCCTTTTCCTGCGGCATTTTTGCAGTAAGGTGTAGAAGGTGACGATGCTCCCCAGATTGATGAACAACCGGTAGCATTGGCAACCAGCATGCGATCCCCAAACAATTGGGTAATGGTTTTAATGTATGGTGTTTCACCACAACCGGCACAGGCTCCGGAGAACTCAAGCAATGGCTGACAGAACTGGCTGCCTTTAACAGTCGCCTTATTCATCAGGTTATCTTTAATCGTAACCGTGGTCGCATAGTTCCACATTGGGATTTGATCTGCCTGCGTATCGATTGGTTCCATTTCCAGGGCTTTGGTTTTAGCCGGACAAGCATCCTGACAGTTACCGCAACCAGTACAATCAAGGGTGCTGACCTGGATTCGGTACTCTAAGCCATCAAATTGTTTTCCGGTCGCTTTAACAGTGGTAAAGCCTTCTGGCGCTGCCGCTTTTTCACCAGCATCCACTAACACCGGACGGATGGCAGCATGTGGGCAGACAAATGAACACTGATTACACTGGATACAGTTTTCAGGAATCCATTTTGGCACATTAACAGCGATACCCCGTTTTTCGTAGGCTGAAGAACCAGACATAAAGGTTCCGTCTTCCACGCCAGTAAAGGTTGATACCGGAATATCATCGCCTTCCAATCGGTTGATCGGACGTAAAATCTTTGTGATGAATTCTGGTACATTTTCTTCAGTTGCTTCGTCAGCTTTAAGCTCTTTCCAGGCAGCCGGAACATCGACTTTAACCAGCGCATCAATCCCCTGATCAACAGCAGCATTGTTCATATCAACAATTTTTTGACCTTTTTTACCATAAGATTTTTGAATCCCCGCTTTAGAGAAGGCAACCGCATCTTCAATTGGAATAATGTCGGCCAGTTTAAAGAACGCTGATTGCATAATCATGTTGGTACGACGGCCCAGCCCAATTTCTTCCGCAATTTTAGTCGCATTGATAATATAGAAATTAATGTCATTATCAGCGATGTATTTTTTTAATGACGCTGGTAATTTTTCATCCAATTCGGCAACATCCCAGACTGTATTAAGCAGGAAGGTTCCGCCTTTTTTCAATCCTTTTAACAGGTCATATTGGTGAACATAGGCTTGGGTCGAGCAGGAAACAAAGTCAGAATTTACAATTAAGTAAGTTGACTTAATCGGTTTTTTTCCAAACCGCAGGTGAGAAACGGTAACCCCACCGGATTTTTTACTATCATAGGAGAAGTAACCTTGAGCATATAAATCGGTATGATCCCCAATAATTTTAATGGCTGATTTATTGGCCCCAACGGTTCCGTCAGATCCCAGACCCCAGAATTTACATCCTTTGGTGCCTTCGGGAACAGTATGCAGGTTTTCACCCAGTTCCAGATTGGTGTGGGTGACATCATCAACAATCCCGATGGTAAATTTATCTTTTGGCTGTGCCAGTTTTAAATTATCATAAACGGCTTTAATTTGCGCAGGAGTGGTATCTTTTGAGCTGAGTCCATAGCGACCACCAACAATCAGTGGTTGGAATTCTTTGCCATAGAAGACGGTGCAGATATCTTGGTATAAAGGCTCGCCTAATGAACCTGGTTCTTTGGTACGATCCAGTACGGCAATTTTCTTAACGGTTTTTGGCAATACTTTTAGTAAATATTCCGGCGCAAACGGTCTGAATAAACGAACCTTGATCAAGCCGATTTTTTCGCCCTGTTTCAATAGATAATCGATCGTTTCTTCAATCGTATCGGTTACTGAACCCATGGCAACGATGATATTTTCGGCATCGTCAGCACCATAATAATCAAATAAGTGGTATTCCCGACCGGTTTCTGCCGAGATTTTTTCCATGTAATCAGCAACAATTTCTGGAACCTTATCATAGAACGGATTACAAGCCTCTCTCGCCTGGAAGAAAATATCCGGATTCTGAGCGGTTCCTCGAGTTACTGGGTGTTCGGGATTTAAGGCCCGGTTTCTGAATTCTTGAATCGCTTCAAAATCGGCCAACTTTTTAAAGACATCATAATCGATCACTTCAATCTTTTGAATCTCATGTGACGTTCTGAAACCATCAAAGAAGTGCATAAATGGCACCCGGCTTTTAATGGCAGCCAGATGAGCAATCGCAGCCAGATCCATTACTTCCTGGACACCACCGGATGCCAACAAGGCAAAACCAGTTTGACGACAAGCCATCACATCACTGTGATCACCAAAAATAGACAAAGCTTGGGCTGCCAACGTACGGGCGGTAACATGAAAAACGCCAGGCAACAATTCGCCAGCAATTTTATACATATTCGGGATCATCAGTAAAAGTCCCTGGGATGCAGTAAAGGTGGTGGTTAAGGCACCAGCTGCCAGCGAACCGTGAACCGCACCAGCGGCACCACCTTCTGATTGCATTTCTGAAACTTTGACAGTTTCACCAAAAATATTTTTTCGTCCCTGAGAAGCCCAAACGTCCGCATATTCGGCCATTGGGGATGAAGGGGTAATTGGAAAAATAGCTGCAACCTCAGTAAACGCATAGGCAACATGAGCAGCTGCTGTATTTCCATCCATTGTCATCATTTTTTTAGGCATGATTTTCCTCCTTGAAATTAAAACAAAGTGTTTTTATTGATGGTTTAAATAGCAAAATTTTATCTATGAAATTATATCATATTAGTTTTTGAGTGTATACACTTTAATACAGGTAATTTTTTGCCGGAATTTTGCAGCGTTTTTTTGTTTATTAGCCCGAAAACGATTAATGTTAACCTTTTTATCGTTTGTATCTCTTTTAAGTGGATAGTATTGTGTATTCGAAAACTTTTATCCTCACAAATTAATTCTTCGCAATAATTGGCTGCGGATGAACTGTTAAAATCTTTATTAACAGTTCATCAACAGTAATTTTTGTGAATTGATAACTTTTTTTAAATTTTTAATTGCTCTTGACTCACTATTTCTTTTTAGCTTCTTTAAAGGCCAATTTCTCTGGTATTAAAAAATCAGTCTGAAACTCAAAACATTCCTTGGCAACCACACTGCTTAAGACGAGCAGACTGATTAAATTGGGAATGGCCATCATGCCGTTCATCGCATCCGATAAATTCCAGACGATTTCCAAGGCCGTCGTGGCTCCAACAAAAACGACCAGGCAATAGAGAACCCGATAAATCGTTACCGCAATTGGTGCTTTGATTAAATACTCCAGCGACTTTTCGCCATAATATTCCCAACCCAATATGGTTGAAAAGGCAAACAGGGTAATGCCAACGGTAACAATATAGCCGCCAATTGGTCCCAATGCCGATTGGAAGGCAGCAATGGTCAGATTGGCACCCATTAGAATTTCACCACTGGCATCCAATGTCCCAAGCACCCCGGATGAAGCAATTACCAGACCGGTAATGGTACAAACCACGATGGTATCAAAAAAAGTTCCGGTCATATTGATATAACCTTGTCGTGAGGGATGATCGGTTTTGGCGGCAGCCGCAGCGATTGGTGCCGACCCTAAACCAGCTTCATTGGAGAAGACACCCCGGGCAACTCCCCAACGCATGGCTGTCAGCATCGTTGCAATAATGGTACCGCCAACACCACCAGCCATTGCTGTCGGTGAAAAGGCCATGGTAAAGATTTCAGTAATTCCGGCTGGCAAATTCTCAAAATTGATGATAATAACTACAATTGACGCCATCACATAAAAGACGGCCATGAATGGGACAATGACCCCGGATACCCGACCAATGCTCTTAATCCCGCCGAGAATAACCATAAATGCCAATGCCATCAAAATCAGGCCGGTGATCCAGGTAGGCACCCCAAAGGTTCCATTAACGGCTCCGGCAATGGAGTTGGCCTGGGTCATATTGCCGATTCCAAAGGATGCCACCGTGGCAAACAAGGAAAAAAGAAATGCCAGAATCAAACCAATTTTTTTGTTCTTAAAACCATTTTTCATGGCGTACATCGGACCACCGGCCATTTCACCTTTGGCATTGGTTTCCCGATACTTAACCGCCAGAACACTTTCAGCATATTTAGTCGATAATCCAAACAAAGCTGAAATCCACATCCATACCAGAGCGCCCGGCCCCCCCAGTACCATTGCCGTAGCCACCCCAACAATATTCCCGGTACCGATAGTGGCTGCCAGAGCTGTCATCAGTGATTGAAACGGTGAAATATCGCCCGAATCATCACTATGGGTCTTGTCTTGTTTCGCAAAAACCGATTTTAGTGCATAACCCAGGTTGAGCCATGGCTTAAACTTTAAACGCACCGTTAAAAAAATACCGGTTCCCATTAGCAGTGCCAGCATAACGGGTCCCCACACAAAATTATTTACAGCTGAAATGATATCCGAAAAACTCATATTGCCCCCTTAAAATTTATAAGCTTGTTATCGATTACATCGTGTCTGGAATTTTCTTAAATAAGGGCTTCACCATTACCAGTAACAGTGTCACCCTTATTGTCTGTTCCAATGAGCTAAATTTTATGTCATGTTTTTTCGTGTTATTTCTGATGCCAAAATTGTTATTGCCGTTATTTAAGTCTAAAGCGGCTATCCCGTTCTACAGTAAATCTTCGGCTGGTACGTATTCTTTATTTAAACCTTCGGCGACACCCTTACAGGTAACGTGTCCCTTGTAGGTGTTTAAGCCTAACAACAAGGCATGGTCTTCCTTCATGGCCGCTTCTGGTCCTTTGTTGACAATATCCAGTAAATAAGGCAGCGTCGAACCGGTCAGAGCATAAGTCGATGTTCGGGGAACAGCGCCAGGCATGTTAGCAACGGAGTAATGGATCACGCCATGTTTTTCAAAACAGGGATTATCATGGGTGGTGCTGTGGTCAATGGTTTCGACTGATCCGCCCTGATCAATGGCGACATCAACAATTACCGAGCCTTTTTTCATGTTTTTTACCATCTCTTCAGTAACCAGTTTAGGTGCTTTTTCTCCAGCAACCAGAACCCCACTGATCAGTAAATCTGATTTTTTGGTCAGTTCCGCCATGTTGTAAGGATTGCTGATTAATGTGGAAACACGACCATTAAAAACATCATCCACATAGGTTAATCTGGGTTTGCTGATATCAATAACGGTCACATGAGCGCCCAGACCAACGGCCATTTTGGCTGCATTCATCCCGACAGTACCGGCTCCAATAATCATGACTTCGGCGGGTAATACGCCAGTAACACCACCTAACAACATCCCTACGCCACCGTGATAGCGCTGCAGCATAGTTGCGCCAACTTGAACTGACATTCTACCGGCCACTTCACTCATGGGAATCAGTAATGGCAGGGAGCGATCCGGTAATTGAACGGTTTCATAGGCAATCCCGGTGATTTTTTTCTTCATTAGTATATCGGTTAAAGGCAGGTTTGGAGCAAGATGTAGATAGGTAAATAGGGTCTGTCCTTCTTTCATCAGTTCATATTCAGACTCGATCGGTTCTTTTACTTTTACAATGATATCGGATTGATCAAATACTTCTTTGGCCTGTTGCAGAATGACGGCCCCTTCAGCTGCATATTCGCTATCGGCGATACCGCTTTCAAAGCCAGCATTGGTTTCAACCAGCACCTTATGGCCACTTTTAACCAGGGCATGAACACCTGCCGGTGTGACGGATACACGAGACTCATTGTTCTTAATTTCTTTTGGAATACCTACAATCATGATAAAAACCTCCTGTTTTTTAATATAAATTTGTGATCTGAGTTTTTAAATCGTTACACATCCGCATCTTCAGTCGGAAGAATGGAGTATGTATTCTTAACAGTTGATAGGGTTACAATCGTTTTTGTTTTTTGTACCCCGGGAACTGTTTTAATGCGATTGAGCACCGCTTCCAGACTTTGGGTATCTTTGGTAATAATTTTAATTAAATAATCATAATCTCCGGCCAGATAATCACATTCGATAATTTCATGTTCCTTTTTCACCAATTCGATAAATCCCTCAATATAGTTGGGATGCTTAAGCGATATGAACATATAGGCAACCAGGTTTTTGTTCATTCGCTGGGTTGAAATAATAATGGTGTACTGTTGAATGATGCCGGAAGAATCTAATTTTTTGATGCGTTCGCTGACTGCCGGAACGGACAGGCTGACTTCATTCGCTATATCTGAAGCCGTTACTCTGGCATTTTTTTGCAGTAGCTTGAGGATTTCAATATCAATTGAATCCATCTAAAACTCCTTTCCACTAAAATTATTGAGCTCATTATATCCGAATTTTCAAGTAAATTAAACGTTTTCAATGAATAACAATAGATCCTTTTGTCATAAGAATAAATTACTTTAAATGATTAATAAAAGCTGGTTGCAAAACGTTCCCGCACTTAAATTTTTTAATTATTTCTAGCATCCCATTGAAAAACTGAGGTAAAATTTAAAAAAACTTAAAAAACTATTTCCAAGGCCCGGATAATTTTAGTATGAATATCCAAATAGTCGTATAAATAATTGTTTTGTTCATTATTTTTTTATTTCATGTCACAATTTTGTCACGCCTGTCCAGCGATCACCATGGAGAGGCGTGACGGGGTTGAGGTTTTATCATTTATTGTGGTTATGCTCTCGCTATACCAGGTATCCTGTTAATCATTCAAGCGTTTTTCGATGGCGGCAATGGTTTCATTGAGCACCTTAATCCGGGCGTAATACTTATTCTGGGCTTCGACGATAATCCAGGGTGCATTGACCGTTGATGTTTTTAGCAGCATTTCATCCACCGCTATTTTATACACCTCCCATTTATCACGGTTGCGCCAATCCTCATCTGTTATTTTCCACTCTTTATCAGGGTTTTCTTCCCGGCCAGTGAAACGCCTTAATTGCTCATCCTGATCAATCTGCAACCAGAATTTAATGACAATCGCTCCCCAATCGGAGAGCTGTTTTTCAAATTCATTGATTTCCCGATAACTCCGGTCAAATTCCTCCTGGGTACAAAATCCTTCAATTGGCTCCACCATCACCCGGCCATACCAGGTTCGATCCCATACCCCCAAATGACCGTTTTTGGGGATATCCCGCCAGAAACGCCAGAGATAATGATGCTTTCGTTCCAGATCACTGGGGCTGGCAGTGGGATACACCGTATACCCCCGGGGATCAAGGTTCCTGGTCAGTCGTTTAATGCAACCGCCTTTGCCACCGGCATCCCAGCCTTCAAACCCGACAATCAGCGGAATCCGCCGATAGAGCTCGAATTGAAGCAAGCGGATTTTTTTCTGAGCTTCTTTAATCTGGCGCTGATATTCTTCTTCGCTGATGACCTGATCAAGAACAATGCCATCGAGAATCTTTGACTGAAACGGCATATCACCTTCATGAATCAACGGTTTAAGTTCAATTGCCGGGGCCTTATTGACCGTTTCGATGGCTTTTTCCAGCCGTTTTTCCAGGACACTGAAAACCTTGATCAGAGCATAGTCTTTTTGTTCGCCTTCGATAATCACCCAGGGAGCACAGTCGTTGTCGGTCAGCTCCAGTCCCCGGTTGACCTTTTCATAGAGCTTATCATAATGCTTGTTTTCTTTTTTATCCCGAGGGGTTACCCGCCAGGCTGTGGCATCATTTCCCAGCAACTTGTTAAAGCGTCTTTTTTGTTCCTTTTTGCTGATGTGAACAAAGAACTTAAAAATAATCATCCCATCATCCGAAAGCGCCTGCTCGAATTCATTGGCCTGTTTCATCAGCCCCTGCATATTTAAGGCATCAATTGATTTGCGGTAGACCAGGTCGCTGTAATAACTGCGGTTAAAAATAGCGATCTGACCTTTCTCCGGCGTTTTGGTCCAGTAACGCCATAAAAACGGACGAAAAATCTCGTCCTCACTCTCCTGCTTTTTGAAATTATGGACCCGAAAAGACCGTGGATCCATGGGCATCAGCAATTCGTTGATCAGGGTTCCCTTGCCAGCTGCATCCCAGCCTTCAAACAGAATTAAGACAGGAATACCCATATCGTGCAGGGTTCGCTGCAGTTCACCTAACCGTACCGTCAGTCGTTCTTTTTCCTGGCGGTAGGTTTCTTTGTCGATTGTTACACCTAAATCAATTTTTTCCAGCATGATAGCCTCCTAAATAAATATGATTTTGTATGAGATAACATTTCAAACACAAGCGCCCCGTGACAGGCGCTTATGGAAGTAGCAGACAATGGTATCAGTTTTTCTGGAGTGTTTTTTAAGTGCTCGCAGCGCTGTTGATCCAACTGATCGTTGCCGCAAAAAAAAGGGCGTCTCAAAAGACGCCCTCATCAGTTATATAAATTTTTCATAAATTGCGTCCAGGTTGGGATTGGACAAAGTTTCCATGACATAGTCGGCATACTCTGAACCCGTGGCGCCTGTTTCCCGTCCGGTGAGCACCAGTTTTTTCTCGTACAGTCCGCAAATGTCCAAAGCTTTTTGAAGCTGCTCAGCTTTTTCATTGTAACCAATATGCACCAGCAACATCCCGGCGGCCCGAATAATGCTACAGGGATCGGCATATTGCCCCCGACCCTCTTCCACCATTCGTGGCGCTGATCCATGAATCGCTTCGAACATGGCATATTGTTTGCCGATATTGGCTGATCCAGCCGTACCGACACCACCCTGAAACTCAGCCGCTTCATCAGTTAAGATATCACCATAGAGGTTTGGTAAAACCATCACCTTAAACTGACTACGTCGTTTTTCATCCACCAGTTTGGCGGTCATGATATCGATGTACCAGTCATCCATTTCAACAGTTGGATAGTTTTTGGCAATCGCTTTAGCCGTATCTAAAAATTTACCATCAGTGGTTTTGATAACGTTGGCTTTCGTCACTACGGTCACTTTATTTTTACCGGATTTTTCCGCAAAATCAAAGGCGGCCTTGATGATTCGCTCTGAACCTTCCTGGGTCGTGACGGTGAAATCAATGGCAAGATCATCATTGACATGGATGCCCTTGCTGCCAACAGCATAAGCTCCTTCAGTGTTTTCCCGATAGAAGGTCCAGTCAATATTCTTTTCCGGTACCGATACGGGTCGAACGTTGGCAAATAAATCCAATTCTCGACGCATCGCCACGTTGGCACTTTCGATATTTGGCCAGGGGTCACCCTCCCGGGGGGTAGTTGTTGGTCCTTTTAAGATTACATCACAGGTTTTGAGTTCTGCTAAAACCTCATCCGGAATCGCTTTGCCGCAGGCGACCCGATTTTCAATGGTCAAACCGTCGATGATTTTAAAGACAATTCTGCCCGTTTTAACGTCATCGGCCAATAAAAATTCCAATACCCGTTGGGCTTCAGCTGTAATAAATGGCCCAATGCCATCACCACCGACAACACCGATGATAATCTGTTCTTTTGTTGTAAAATCAGTAAAATCCTTTTGAATCGCCATTTTTTCGATGCGGGTCAGTTGTTCTTTAATCAGCTCTCCAAAATGGGCTTTTGCGCGTTCAATTTGTTCTTCGATCAAGTTCTATCCTCCGTCAAATCAATTTATTAGGGTCATATATAATTCTTAAGGCAACAGATAGTGTCTTAAGCTTTGGACATCATACTTTTCAGCCGTTTGATGGGCTGGGTGTTTTTAAAAACCAGTTCGTGAGTAGCCACAAATTTATCCACTGCCGTCACAACCCAGCTGCCCAAATTTGCTGGTGGAACAGGCGTCAGTGGAAACATGTGCTTGACGATCATGTCGGCCTGACGTTCATCAATATCAAAATATTTTTCGGCATTTTCCAGGGCTGTTTTAGGATGCGAAAAGCCATGCATCTCTTTGATTCGATCCAAGCCCTTTCCGGTTTTCACCTTTCCCTGCCAGGACTCCAGAAAAAAATCATGGAGGGTTGCGCCCCGGGCAATGGAGGCATAATCCATACCTAAAAATCTGGCTACGCGATAGGAGTAATATCCAACTGCGACTGAATGTTCATACAAACCATTGCCATGGTGATCAATTTCTCTTAATTTTTGGAATTCACTGTGTGTTATAATATCGCCAACAATGGTTTCAAACTCATCATAATACTTTTTTGTTTCCATTGAGACCTTTCATTTGCTCTTATTTATTCAGCAATGCTGAACAGATGCTTCGAATATTATAGCATAATACCTTTATTTTTAGTTAAAATTATCGGAGATGTTCTTTAAAAAAACAAAAAAAGATACGGTTCTTCTTAAAATCATGGTAAACTGATTAAAAAGAACAGGAAGGATCAATCATGAAGATAAAAAACATACTCATCGGAACCAGTGTTATTTTGGCCACCAGCGTGGCGCTTTATCACGCCGGTGTGATAAAAAAGGCCAAAACATTTGAAGACAGTCTGGATAAGAGTCCCAAATCGCTGGATGAAGCCGTTCTCTATGGCGGAAAAATGAAAGATTACCAAAAGCAAACGATGCAGGACATAAAAATCGGAGCCTTCTTTGGGGGCATGCAGCTTGATTTTTCAGAGGTGATCACCGAAAAAGATGCGTATCGCATGGATATCAACATCGTTAATGGTGGCCTAAACATCATTGTTCCTGACAACTTCCGGCTAAAAATTGTTGATACCTGTAAATTTGGCGGAATTGCCGATCACACGGTTTGTATCGATCCCGATCATTCAGTGGCTCTCTCGGTTTTTGCCGACATTACCTGTGGTGGTCTGAATTTTGAAAATCCTTCAGAATAATCATCGCCTGCGATAAACACTTAAAAAAACTGAAATCCAGCCTAAGCTGATTTCAGTTTTTCTTTAACAAGATCTTCAAATTCAAACACATTCATGGGCTTGGCATAGAAAAATCCCTGAGCAATGTCGCACCCCTTCTCTTTAAGAAACTCCACCTGTTCCCGGGTTTCCACCCCTTCAGCCACGGTAATCAGATCCAGATCCTTGGCCATGTTCAACATACTGGTAATGATCTTCTCTCCCCGGGCATTATCCGTCGATTCGCTGAAAAAAGCCTTGTCCAATTTTAAAATATCCGCTGGTAGGTTTTTTAAGGTGTTGAGAGATGAATAGGCCCGACCAAAATCATCAATGGAAATATGAAATCCAAAATCTTTTAAATGATTCATAATCTCAACCATCTGGACATCATTATTAAAAATCGTACCTTCGGTCAGCTCAATTTCGATCATTTTAGGATCGATCTGATAACGATTGGTAATAGCCAGCAATTCTTCCGGTAACAGCATATTTTCCAGATGAAGCCGGGAAAAATTAACCGAAATAATCATATTGGTCAGTTGATCCATTTCTTTTTGCCATTTGGCCAGTAGCTTGCACACCGCTTCAAACATATAGGTATCAATTTTTTTGACAAACCCATTTTTTTCAAACAAGGGAATAAATTCATTGGGTGGCAGCATCCCCCGCTCGGGATCATTCCAGCGCACCAGCGCCTCGGCACCAATAATCTGTTCGTCCGAAAACAGATATTTGGGCTGAAGATAAACTTCAAATTCGCCACTTGCCAATGCTTTTTCCATTCGGTTTTCAATTTCATTTTCAAGAATCAGTGCAACCCGCATGGATTCTTCATAAAATGCATAGCTAATCTGGGAATTATCTTTGATCGACCGTTTTGCCATATTGGCACGATCACTAAGCGCACTAATATCCAACTCCGTTTCGCCAATCAGATAGATACCCATAGAGATGCTGACGATGAATTTCTGAGAGTAACTATTGATTTTGCGAATTAAATTTTCCAGCCTCTGAGAAAACTCTCCATAGCCCTCATAGTTCATTAAAATACAAAAATTATCGGTGGCCATTCGGGCAAAAAGCTCTTCTTCATTGAGATACTTTTCTAATATTTTTGCGATAGCAGTGAGGATTTCATTACCGGTCTGGTGCCCGTATAAGTCATTGATGGCCTTAAACTTATCGATATCAAAGATAACCATCGCATAATCAAGGCTATTATCTGTGTCCAGGATTCGTTCACACTCCTTTTTAAACGTGATCCAGTTGGGGCAACCCGTTAAAAAATCAAAATCCTGGAGCTGCTTAAGCCGCTGGATTTCTTTTTTAAAGGTACCGATGGCAAGATTACTGCTTAAACTGATCACAAAGAGACCCATAAACGCCAGACCATAGAGAAGCGTCCCCAGAATTATCTCGTAAGACTCCTGAGTTAAAGCCACAAAATTAATGAAGCCCATCATCATGACCAAAAAAACAACGCAAAGCTGAGAATTAAAAACTTTTTTTCGTCATATTTCTTCACCATTACCTCCTAAATCGTTAAATCTATTTGAGTAACTGGCTGACTTAAGAAAGTCCCTTTAGCTTTGCGTCACTATTTCACAACAGTTTTGCCCTGTAATTCAGTATTTTTTATGCCGAAGAACCATATTTTTTGGCGTTTTTTCAGGAACGTTAATCGACAATTTGTATTATTTTTTTTAATATTGTATCACAATTGTAACGATCTGTCGTGTGCTAAATATTCAATTTTTCATTCTTTCGTTGCCACTATCGCAAAGAATAGCCGATTCTTTTGTGGACGCTGTGATTGTCTATAGCCGTTCTTCCAATTCGGCAGTCAGATCTTCATAACCAGGCTTATGCAGCAAGGCAAACATATTCTTTTTATAGGCTTCCACTCCGGGCTGATCAAAAGGATTAACCCCCAGTAAATAACCATTTAAGCCACAGGCTTTTTCGAAAAAATAAATCAGTTTGCCAATATGGAAGGCATCCAGTTTTTTAAGTCGGATGATCCCATTGGGGACTCCGCCATCAACATGAGCCAGCAGGGTGCCCATAAAGGCTTTTTCATTGACGGCATCGATTTCCCAGCCGGTGAGGTAGTTAAGTCCTTCCAGATTCTTTTCGTCCCGGAAAACTTTGAGATCCGATTGATCTTCTTCGATGACAATTACGGTTTCAAAATGGTTTTTGGGACCATCCTGAATCATCTGCCCCAGCGAATGGAGATCGGTGGAAAAATGCGCCGAAGCCGGAAAAAGACCCTTGCCATCTTTGCCGTCACTTTCGCCAAATAATTGTTTCCACCACTCCGCCAGATACTCCAGCGAGGGATCATAATCCACTAAAATCTCAATATTCTTGCTGCGGCTGTAAAGGACATTCCGATATAATGCATATTGGAAACAGGGGTTTTTTTCAAACTCCGGTTTGTTATACTCCTCATAGCCAGATTTTCCGCCGTCCATCAGCGCATCAATATCAATCCCCGCTGCTGCAATGGGCAGCAAACCGACGGCGGTATAAACGGAGTAACGACCGCCAATATCATCGGGAATCACGAAGGTTTCGTAGCCTTCTTCATCAGCCATAAACTTTAAGGCTCCCCGGGCGGCATCCGTTGTCACAAAGATCCGCTCCTGTGCCCCCGCTTTGCCATACTTATCTTCCAAAAACTGTTTGAAAAACCGAAAGGCGATGGCCGGTTCCGTGGTTGTCCCGGATTTCGAAATAACATTGACACAGACATCCTGATCCGCAAGCAGTGCCAGCAACTTTTCCAGATATTTTCCACTGATATTCTGACCGGCAAAATATATTTTAGGGGCTTTTCGTACTGCTCGGGGTTCTTCATTGTAAAAAGGGCTGGTCAGGGCTGTAATGACTGCTTTTGCGCCTAAATAGGAACCACCGATACCAATCACCACCAACGCATCGCAACGCTCTTTAATTTTTTCGGCAGCCTCTTTAATCCGGACAAATTCATCCTGATCATATTTGATCGGATAGTCCACCCAGCCCAGAAAATCATTGCCCACTCCAGTTTTATTGTTCAAGTCATCATTGGCTTGAGCCAACTGTTGATAGCGGCTTTCAAACTCACTGGAATCTATATTTGCATAAGAGAGATCGAAACGAATACTCATAATTCTTACCTTCTTTCTTAACTATTAACATATTTTCATTTTACACCATCAGCGATTGGAGTGTCAATTAATGTTCATCTACCAACCTGAAAGAAAGTTGAAATGCAACGGATCTTTGAGCCAATTCCCGCATAACAGATGACTTTTGTGATTTGATATGATAAAATGGGCAAAACCAAGAAAAGAAGAGGTGTAAAATGGAAACGCGAGTACTGGGACAAACCGGATTAGAAGTATCCCTTATTGGCTTTGGTGGCATTCCAATCCAACGCTGTAACCAATGGGAAGTTGACGAAATTGTTGAAAACCTTATTGAAGAAGGCGTTAATTTTATTGACACTGCCAGAGCTTACACCAACAGTGAAGAAATGATCGGGGAAGCATTGAAACAATGGGGTCGGGAACATTTTTACCTGGCTACAAAAACCCCAAAACTCAGCTATGATGAGGTAATGGCTGATGTTAAAACCAGTCTGGCCGAGTTACAAACCGATACCATCGATTTGTATCAGTTCCATAATGCCAAAACGATGACCGATTATGAAACTATTATGAGTCCCGGGGGTGGATATGATGCGCTGGTCGACTGTAAAAAACAGGGGCTGATTAAACATATCGGCATTACCTCCCACTCTTATGAAGTTCTCGATCGTGCTCTGGATGAGGATAAATTTGAGACCATTCAGTTTCCTTATAATATTGTCGAAAACCGTGGAGCACCGCTCTTTGAAAAAGCCAAATCAAAAAATGTCGGGGTCATTATTATGAAACCACTGGCTGGCGGCGCTTTTATCCACGCTAATTACGCCCTGCGCTGGGTAGCTGAAAATCCCAATATTTCAGTATTGATCCCTGGCATGGATTCAGTCAAACAGGTTCTAAAAAATACCCGAGTCGGCAACGATTTTGTGCCGCTGACCGATGACGAACGAGAAACCCTTGAAGCCGATGCCAAGGCACTGGGAAAAACCTTCTGTCGCCGTTGCGGTTATTGCGCCCCCTGTCCCCAGGGCATTGACATCCCAATGCAGTTTATTGTTGAAGGTTATTACCGCCGCTACGATCTTGAGGAATGGGCCCTGGATCGTTATCGCAGCTTTGTTGCCAATGCGTCAGACTGTATCCAGTGCGGCGAATGCGAACCCCGGTGTCCCTATGATCTGCCCATCCGGGATATGCTCAAAAAAACCCGAGACCTGTTTGACCCGCTGCTCTAGTGTCTCCATCCCGCAACGCTGTTAAAAAGGCCACAATCCCCCAACTGGTGAGATTGTGACCTTTTTTATTTTCATATATTTTGCTTTCTTAGTCACACAGGTATAAGCGACCCAAGGCATCGGCTGCCATAATCGCAGCGTATACGGTGTCGGCATCGACATCAAAAGGCATATTATGAATCGTTTCGGCAGGATCTGCCGCTGCAACTGCCACTGCCATGATTTTTTCCGGGGTTGGTTCGGTGCACCCGAGTTCACCCAGCGTAATTGGCAAGCCAACAGATAAACAGAAATCAATCACTTCTTCAATATCTTCCATGGAGCGGTTTTCCATCACCAATTGAACCAGGGTTCCGAAGGCAACTTTTTCACCATGATACATATGGTGGCACTCCGGTAATACGGTTAAACCGTTATGTATGGCATGACAAGCAGCCAGGCCGCCACTTTCAAACCCAACCCCGCTGAGGTAGGTATTGGCTTCAATAACATTTTCCACCGCCGGAGTACAGCTTGCTGCTTCAACCGCCAGCTTTGCTTTTAAGCCGTCTTCAATTAAAATATCATAGCATAATTTTGCCAAAGCCAGTGCCGATTTGGTCGGATGTGCGCCTGACATGGTGGTTCCGTTGGAATCCACGGTGGCCTGGGCTTCAAAATAGGTAGCCAATGCGTCTCCCATCCCAGCGACAAAAAGTCGGGCTGGAGCCGCTTTGATGATGTCAGTATCCATCACGACAATCTCAGGGTTTTTAGGTAGAACCAGATATTCATCAAACACGCCGTCTTCAGTATAAATAACGGATAAAGCTGAACAGGGCGCATCAGTGGAAGCAATGGATGGTGCAATCACGACTGGCAGTTTTTCATAATGGGCTGTCGCTTTGGCTGTATCCAGGGTTTTTCCGCCACCAATACCAACAACCACATCACAACCTTGGGCTTTGACGATTTCCTGGAGACGGGCAATTTCAACCTTTGAACACTCACCGTTAAACTTTTCGGGTGTGAATTTAATTCCCGCTGCTTCGAAACTGGCTTTCAATTCCTCCGCTTTGGTTCGCATCATGGTTCCGCTCATTAAAACAAGCGCAGATGTTCCAAATTTTCCAACATGTTCCGGCAATTTACCAACTTCTCCGGCACCTTGAACATAACGGCTGGGAGACATAATAATCTTTTGCATTTTCTACCTCCGAAAATTTTTTTCGTTATTATTATATCAAATAATTCCAGCTATGAATTCGTTATCATCTAAAAAAAACAGGCCAGCGCTGATACTATTTCTGGTCTGATTTTATTTTTTTAACCGGTTCTTAATGCAATTGGTAATTTTTTGTTTCCAGCTATAACTATTTCAATCAAGCATCCTGCACCAAAAAAAGACCAACCAACCCGAAGCGGGTCAGTTGATCTCTTTTACTTTAGGCCATATAGAATTCCCCGTTGGGATCGACATCGATGGTAATAGCCTGACCTTCGTGGACATTGCCCTTGATAATTTCTTTACCAACCATGGTTTCGATGTGTTTTTGCAGGTAGCGTTTCAGCGGTCGGGCCCCATAGGCCGGGTCAAAACCCATGTCGATAACGGCATCGATCGCTTCCTTAGTCAGCGTAACCGTGATGCGGCGTTCTTCCAGTCGTTTTTGCAAATCGTTTAAAAGCAGGGTGACAATCTGGCTGATCGCTTTCTTGTTGAGTGGTTTGTAAAGCACAATTTCATCAATTCGATTTAAAAACTCCGGTCGGAAATAGCTCTTTAATAATTCCATCACAGCCGCCTCTGTTTCTTCGGTAATTTCACCAGACGTATTGATCCCTTCCAGTAAATATTCCGAACCGATGTTGGAGGTCATGATGATGATGGTGTTTTTAAAATCGACGGTGCGCCCCTGGGAATCAGTAATCCGGCCATCATCGAGGATCTGTAGCAGGATATTAAAAACATCTTTATGGGCTTTTTCAATCTCATCCAGCAAAATTACACTATAGGGTTTGCGACGAACTGCTTCGGTGAGCTGTCCACCTTCTTCATAACCAACATATCCCGGAGGTGCCCCGATTAGGCGGGATACCGAAAATTTTTCCATGTACTCACTCATGTCAATCCGGATCATATTTTCTTCGCTGTCAAAGAGGGTGGCGGCAACCGCCTTGGCCAGCTCGGTTTTCCCGACCCCGGTGGGGCCCAGAAACAGAAAGCTGCCAATCGGGCTGTTGGGGTTTTTAATCCCGGCCCGGGAACGGATAATGGCATCAACCACTTTCAGGATTGGTTCTTCCTGACCAATAACCCGTTGTTTTAAGGTATCTTCCAAAGCCAGTAGTTTTTCCCGCTCGCCTGAGACCAGCTTACTAAGGGGGATATTGGTCCAATCGGAGATGATTTCAGCGATTTCTTCCTCGGTAACTTTTTCACGCTTGAGACTGTCTTCATCGCCTTTTTCATCAGCTTTTCGTTTGATCTCCTCAATTTTAGCGGCTTTTTCGGGAATTAAGCCATATTCCAATTCGGAGGCTTTGCGGTAGTCCCCTTCGCGAATGGCTTTTTCCCGCTCGTAGGTGAGCTGATTGAGTTCTTCCTGGAGGGCTTTTAGCGTATCGGCTGACTGCTTTTCGTTTTCCCATTGCATACTCATGGTGTTAAAGCGCTCTTTATATTCCACCAGTTCTTTTTGGAGTCGTTCCAGCCGTTCTTTGCTGAGTGTATCTTTTTCTTTTTTGAGGGCCACTTCTTCAATTTCCAACTGCATCATTTTGCGGCGCACCTCGTCCATTTCCTCCGGCATGGAGTCCATTTCGGTGCGGATCTTGGCGCAGGCTTCATCAATCAGATCGATGGCTTTATCCGGTAAAAATCGATCCGAGATATAGCGGTTGGACAGGGTGGCGGCGGCCACCAAAGCGGTGTCGAGAATCTGAACGCCATGGTAACGTTCGTAGGTATCTTTTAAACCTCTAAGAATTGAAATAGTGTCTTCGACGGTTGGTTCATCCACCAGAACTGGTTGGAAGCGGCGTTCCAGCGCCGGATCTTTCTCAATATACTGACGGTATTCGTCCAGGGTGGTAGCCCCAATACAATGGAGTTCCCCCCGGGCCAGCATTGGCTTTAGCATATTGCCAGCATCCATGGCGCCTTCAGTTTTACCGGCACCAACAATATTATGAAGCTCGTCAATAAACAGGACGATTTCGCCGTTGCTGTCGACCACCTCTTTTAAAACCGCTTTAAGCCGTTCTTCAAATTCACCGCGGTATTTGGCTCCGGCCACTAGAGCCCCCAGATCCAGGGCAATAATTCGTTTGTCTTTGAGACCTTCCGGTACATCGCCAGCAACGATTCGCATCGCCAGACCTTCGACGATAGCGGTTTTACCAACCCCCGGTTCCCCAATCAATACCGGATTGTTCTTGGTTTTACGGCTTAAGATCCGAATCGCATGGCGAATTTCAGCATCCCGGCCAATAACCGGATCAAGTTTGTTATCAATGGCATCCTGTACCAGATCGTGCCCATATTGGCTGAGGGCTTCATAGGTAACCTCAGGATGATCGTTAACCACCCGCTGGCCGCCTCGTACTTCTTTTAGAATATTTTCGACTTCTTTCTTGGTAATGCCATAACGTTCCAGTATTTCCACAGCCTTGGATTTTTTACCGAGACTGTATAGCGCCAGTAGGATACACTCCACAGAAATATACTGGTCATCGAGTTTTTTGGCTTCTTTGTACGATTCGTTTAAGACCTTATCGGTGTCACTGCTGATGTAGACCTTTCCCTGTTCCCGACCGGGGCCGGAAACACTGGGCATTTTGCCGATTTCCCGACGCAGTTCTTCGGCAATGGTGTGGGAATTCTTACCCAGCCGGTCAAAGATCCGTCCGACCACTCCGTTTTCCTGAGTGATCAACCCCATCAGCAGATGTTCCGGCTCGATTTCCATGTGGTTGTATTCTCCGGCGATCAGTTCTGCCGTTTTGATTGCTTCTAATGATTTTTGGGTGAATAAATTCATATCCATAATTGTACCTCTTTTTTATTGGTTATTTTTTTTATAATCTTCACGATATATGTTCTCCAGAAGATTGGTGAGATCCTTAACCCCGGCTTCATCAACCTTCGAAAAATAGACGTTCATCGCCCGGTCGATCATTTTTAGATAACGGGTCAGGTTATCAGTGACCGTTTCAATATCCTGGGTCAACTCCGCCTCATCCTCAAACGCCCGAATAAACTTATGATTTGTCAAATTTTCTACTAAATCCCGATGATCTCCCTGCTGCGCTTTTTCAATGTCAGCAATCAGCTTGAAAAACTCGTCAAAATGATCATTTAAATTTTCAGATTTGGTTCGGGAGCTGATTTTCAGTACTGCATACTTGCCCCGCTTACTGCTGATAAATTCATAACTGTAACGAACCTTGGGGCGATACTTATATTTCAGACTTTTGCCGAATTGGATACTGGAGTTTTTATTAATTTGGCTCACTGACAGGGTATCACTGAAGTTTTCATCCAGCTGTTCCAGGATTTTCTGGATTTTTTGTTCCGGGGTCACCAGTCCGATTTTTTCGGCCAGGATATCATTGATCAGTTGGGAGCGGTTGGTATTATTTTCATAGGCGATTTGATCTATCTTCTCAACTATTTCATCGAATAGCATTAAACTGTATACACTTTTTATCATATCATCACTCCTTTTAAATAAATTATAGTATTATAAATTTAATTCGTCAATCTATTTATGTATTTCAGATTACATTTTTTTGTTTTGCTCAGCTTTATTTAAGTTTATTTCTATTACTGCATACCCAATTATTTTACCCTTAACCTCAGCCCCAACCCAAAAAGAACCTGAATGCCGTCTGGCATTCAGGTTCTTTTTTTACGGAAAGATTATTTTTTATTAGATTAGGAATAATGGAGCAAATACTAATGATACGATGGTCATCAATTTGATTAAGATATTGATCGATGGTCCTGAAGTATCTTTAAACGGATCACCTACGGTATCGCCAACAACAGCGGCTTTATGAGCATCACTGCCTTTTCCACCATGAGCGCCGCCTTCGATGAATTTCTTGGCATTATCCCAAGCGCCACCGGCATTCGCCATAAAGATAGCCATTAATACCCCGGTAACCAATGCACCGGCTAATAAACCGCCTAAAGCGTCCGCACCCAGGATCAGACCCATTGCCAAAGGAGCAGCCACTGCCATTAAACCTGGTACGATCATTTGTTTTAAGGCTGCAGCAGTTGAAATATCAACGCATCTGGCATAATCCGGTTTTTCAGTACCAGCCATAATGCCCGGGAATTCCCGGAACTGACGACGCACTTCTTCGATCATTTCGTTGGCAGCAGAACCAACCGCTTCCATGGTTAAGGCTGAGAACAAAAATGGCAGCATCCCACCGATAAACATCCCGATGATAACATTGGGGTTTAAGATATCAATGCTCTCTAAACCAACGGTTTGAGCATAGGATGCAAACAGCGCCAAGGCTGTCAGAGCAGCTGAACCAATGGCAAAACCTTTACCGATGGCGGCAGTCGTGTTACCAACGGCATCAAGTTTGTCGGTGATCTGTCGCACTTCTTTAGGCATTTCGGCCATTTCGGCAATCCCACCGGCATTATCGGCAATGGGGCCATACGCATCAACAGCAATGGTCATGCCGCAAGTAGAAAGCATTCCGACTGCTGCTAACGCAATCCCAAACAGACCTGCAGCAGTATAAGCAACGAAAATACCAACGGCCATCGCTAAGATCGGGAACATGGTGGATTTCATCCCCACTGACAGACCACTGATAATGGTAGTAGCTGGACCGGTTTCTGATTGCTGGGCAATGTGTTGTACCGGTTTATAATGATCCGAAGTATAATACTCAGTTAATTTACCTATAACAATCCCGACCACTAAGCCAGCAACGATCGCAATAAATGATTTGTCATACTCAGTTCCTTGTGTAAAATAATTCGACAGGAAGTAAGACGCAATCACCACCAGAATCCCACTGACATAGGTTCCCATGTCCAGGGCACGCTGCGGGTTCGAACCTTCTTTACCGCGAACAAAGAAAGAACCAATAATTGAAGCAAAAATACCAACGGCGGCTAACAGCATTGGGAATAAGATCCCATCATAACCATCAAGTGCTAACGCACCTAAAGTGATGGCCGAGATAATTGAACCGACATATGATTCAAATAAATCTGATCCCATCCCAGCGAC
Organism: Acetobacterium wieringae; assembly: GCF_023700225.1. Classification (NCBI taxonomy): domain Bacteria; kingdom Bacillati; phylum Bacillota; class Clostridia; order Eubacteriales; family Eubacteriaceae; genus Acetobacterium; species Acetobacterium wieringae. The sequence goes on along the minus strand of NZ_CP097897.1, from coordinate 1,097,972 downwards.
GTCACCAACGTTGTCACCGACGTTATCAGCGATAACTGCCGGGTTACGCGGGTCATCTTCCGGAATACCAGCTTCAACCTTACCAACTAGATCCGCACCAACGTCAGCTGCTTTGGTATAGATACCACCGCCAACACGACCGAATAATGCAATTGAAGAAGCACCCAGACCAAAACCGGTTACAATAGTAACATCGCCAAATAGTAAGTAGAGTGCACTAACACCCAGAAGGCCCAGACCAACTACACACATACCCATAACCGCACCACCGGAAAAAGCCACTGAAAGGGCTTTATTCATCCCGCTGGTTTTAGCAGCATTGGCAGTTCTGACATTGGCTTTAGTGGCTACCTGCATTCCGAAGAATCCGGCCAGGATTGAAAAAATAGCCCCAACCAGGAAACAGACTGCAGTCATAATCCCCAAACCAGGTGTAACGGTTAAAATAATAAATAAGACAGCGATAAAAATTGCGATCATTTTATATTCACGTTTTAAAAATGCCATCGCACCTTCGTGGATATAACCAGCGATCTCTTTCATTCTGTCTGTACCGGCGTCAACTGCAGTTACGCGTTTTGCAAAAATAAGCGCAACAAGCAACGCCACGACTCCAATGGCTGGAGCCAGAAACAATAATTCCATTCTCAATTTCCCCCTGTAAGTTTTTGCATCCCTCTAATTCAGATGCCTGTTATGATACGATTGAATAAACGAATGCCGACAACATGAATAAAACACCTGAGATTTTGGTTGCTTTTTCTAAAACACCCTCAAATCCCTTGGCTTTTTTCTTTCCAAATAAGGTCTCAGCACCACCTGCGATGGCTCCTGACATCCCGGCTGTTTTTCCTGGCGACAACAGTATTGCTGCAATCAGAACCAAGCTGGAAATCAGTAAAACGACCAGTAAAGCTTCTTTCATTAGTATCACCTCCGTAAATAATCGTGCACGTTATAATATCATAACCAAAAAACATTTTCAATCATAAAAAAAGTCCCAATCGAGACTTTTCCTATGTAAACGGTCACAGTTTTTGCATTTTTGCTTTATTTTTCCTTAATCAGGGTTTCTCCGGTCATTTGGGCCGGTTTAGCCAGCCCCATCAGATCCAGTAGCGTCGGGGCCACATCTGCCAGACGACCGTCGTCTCGCAAGGCAACATCGCCATCACCCAGTAGAATACACTTAACCTGGTTGGAGGTATGGGCCGTAAACGGCATGTGGGTTTCGTAGTCGATCATTTTTTCGGCATTGCCGTGATCGGCAGTGACGATCACCTTCCCCCCTTTTGCCAGAATCGCATCGATGACTTTTTTGGCACAGGCATCCACCACTTCCACTGCCTTTTCGGTAGCTTCAAAAATGCCAGTATGTCCGACCATGTCGGCATTGGCAAAGTTAAGAATCATCAACTGATACTTCTCGCTTTCAACGGCCGCTACAGCTTTATCGGCTACCTCATAGGCACTCATCTCCGGCTGCAGATCATAGGTGGCTACGTGCGGGGACGGTACCAGAATCCGGTCTTCCAGCGGATATTGTTTTTCCAGACCGCCATTGAAGAAATAGGTGACATGGGCGTATTTTTCGGTTTCGGCAATACGCAGTTGGGAAATACCCAGATTACTGAGATATTCGCCGAGGGTATTGTCAATCGTCACCGGTTTATAAGCAATTGCGACATTTTCAAAAGACTTATCGTATTGGGTCATAGTCACATAATAAAGCCCCAGATAGCCGGTTTTACGCTCAAATTCCTTAAACTCCGGATCGATGAAAGCCCGGGTCAATTCTCTGGCCCGGTCAGGGCGGAAATTAAAGAAGATGATGGTATCATTGCCTTTAATGGTTTTATCTTCGGCCGTGTCAATAATCGTCGGCAGCACAAACTCGTCAGTTATCTTGGCAGCATAGGTTTCTTCCATGACTTGGACGGCTGAGGCGGCATGGTTGCCAGTACCCACGGTCATGGCATCATAGGCTTTTTCGACCCGATCCCAGCGATTGTCCCGATCCATGGCATAGTAACGACCCATGATGGTGGCAATTTTGCCGACTCCCAATTCAGCCATCTTGGCTTCCAATGACTTGACATGGCCCAGGCCACTGTCAGGAGCCGTATCCCGGCCATCCATCAGACAGTGAACATAAACCCGATCTAATCCCTGTTTTTTGGCCAGATTCAATAAGGCGTAGAGATGACATTCATGACTGTGCACCCCACCATCAGACAACAGACCCATCAGGTGTAGGGCACCCCCCTTTTGTTTGGCCGATTTAATCCCAGCCAGAAACGCTTCATTGGTAAAAAAATCGCCATCTTCGATGGACTTGGTAATCCGAGTCAATTCCTGATACACGATCCGGCCAGCACCCAGGTTTAAATGACCGACTTCAGAATTACCCATCTGACCTTCGGGCAGACCAACGCCAAGGCCACTGGCAGTGATGAGGGTATGCGGGCAGTCCCGGGAGATGGTGTCAAGAAACGGAGTTTGGGCCTGTTCAACAGCATTGCCCTCGGTACATCTGGTAAAACCGTAGCCATCCAGAATAATCAGGGCCGTTAAATTTTTATTCATATGATCACACCTTTCGGTTGAAATAGTTTATCTCCATAAAAAACTGACATCAAAGCGATCATTGTTCACTTCCGTTCGTTTGAAATTTCATCGACGTTTCGGGCGATCAATGATCGCCCCTACGAAATAATGCATGACGTTTGAGTATCAGTTAGGCATCGCAATAAATTTTTAGTTAGTCGAGGCGATTAGTAATCGCCCGCACCACGCAATTGATTTAAAACTAAAACTTCACAATCTCCGAGAAAGTCGGTTTAAGGGAGGCACCGCCAACCAGAGCGCCGTCGATGTTGTCCATGGCCATCAGGTCTTTGATGTTTTCGGGATTAACGGAACCGCCGTACTGAATCCGGACTTTTTGGGCAGCGTCTTCGCCAAACATTTTGGCAATCGTCTTTCGAACCCATCCGCAGGCTTCGTTAGCTTCTTCCTTGCTGGCTGTTTTACCGGTGCCGATGGCCCAGATTGGTTCATAGGCAACTACCACCTTGGTGATGTCATCAATGCCTTTTAGTCCTTCTTCCATCTGACCGACCACCTTGGCTTCCGCTTTGCCGCTCTCCCGTTCTTCCAGGGTTTCACCACAGCAGACAATTGGGGTAATCCCCAGGCTCAGAGCTTTAATGGCTTTTTTATTAACGGTTTCGTCCGTTTCGTTAAAATATTCCCGCCGTTCTGAGTGGCCGATGAGGACATATTTAACGCCGATGGCCTTTAGCATCTCACCAGAAACTTCCCCCGTATAAGCACCACTTTTTTCAAAGTGCATGTTTTGAGCGCCAATGCCAACGTTGGAATCCTTCGCCATTTCTACAGCTTTTTGCAGACCCAGATAGGTGGGACAAAAAACCACCTCCGCTTCAGCCCCGGCCACCAATGGCAACAGGGTATTCATCAATTTTTCGGTTTCGAAACTATCATTATTCATTTTCCAGTTTCCGGCAATAATTGGTTTTCGCATCGTTTTCTCCTTAGATTTGATTATTTAAGCTGTAATTTAAAGAATCGAACAAATATTGCTTTGATGTCGGTTTCGCAACCAGAAGAAATCGCTATGCGAGTTTCTTCTGGTTCACAGGCAGTCGCCAACTACAAGCCAGCTTATGATTGGCTCATTGCCTTCGTGAAAACAATTTAGTAACGTGTAGGCGAACAGGCGATAGACTGTTCGCCGTACAGTGTAGAAATTGTTTCGCGCAAACCGGCAGCGAAGCTCACGACAGTTTATTAATTACCTATTTGATTATTTATCCTGTAAGATTTCAATTCCGGGCAGTTTTTTACCTTCCAGGAATTCCAGTGAAGCACCACCCCCGGTAGAAATATGGCTCATGCCCTCTTCATAGCCAAGGATTTTTACTGCTGCTGCGGAATCACCACCGCCGATAATGGTAATCGCATCAGAATCAGACATCGCTTTGGCAACAGCTTCGGTTCCTTTGGCAAAAGCCGCCATTTCAAATACCCCCATGGGGCCGTTCCAGATCACAGTTTTAGCGCCCAGAATTGCTTTTGTAAAGCTAGCCGCCGTTACCGGGCCAATATCCAGTCCCATCGAACCGGCCGGGATGGCATTGATATCCACTACCACAAAAGGCGCATCAGCCGCAAAGGCTTCAGCTGCGACCACATCCACCGGCAGTAACAGGTTGACGCCTTTGGCTTTGGCTTTTGCCACCAACTCGTTTGCCAGCTCCAACTTATCTTCTTCCAGCAGCGACTTGCCAATTTCATAGCCTTGAGCTTTCAGGAAGGTAAAGGCCATGCCGCCACCAATAATCAGGGTATCAACCTTTTCCAGCAGATTGTTAATGACTCCGATTTTGTCAGAAACCTTTGACCCACCAAGAATCGCCACAAAGGGCCGTTCCGGGTTTTCCAGAGCTTTTCCCATAAAATCCAGTTCTTTCTGAATCAGAAAACCCGAAACGCCCGGTAAAAACTCTGCGATCCCAACTGTTGAAGCATGCGCCCGGTGAGCCGTTCCGAAGGCATCATTGACAAAGACATCCCCCAGGTCGGCCAGTTCTTTAGAGAAGCCCTGATCGTTCTTCTCTTCTTCTGCTCGGAAACGGGTATTTTGCAGCAATAACACCTCACCGGGTTTCAGTCCCGCTGCGGCGGCAACCGTTACCGAACCGGTTACTGCGCCGTCATCATTGAAGATAACCGGTTTTTTTAGTAATTCCGACAGTTTCTTAGCAACCGGTTCCAACGAATATTTAGGATTTGGCTGATTTTTGGGGCGACCCATGTGAGACATTAAAATCAATGAAGCACCCTGTTCCAAAATATAATTAATCGTAGGTAAGGCGGCAGTGATCCGGGTTTCATCAGTGATGATGCCGTTTTCATCCAATGGCACATTGAAGTCCGCCCGCATTAATACTTTTTTTCCTTTTAAATCGATATCAGATACGGTTTTTTTACTCATCTTTTTATCCTCTCGGTTTCTCATTTGCTTTATAAACAATTTCAGAAGCAGTTGCAATGGTTTTGCAAAAGCTTCTGAAAAGTTTTTTGAATGATATTTGTTTTTATACTCAGTTCAGCTGATTAAAATTTTGTGGCAACATATTCTGCCAAACGGATTAACTGGGCAGTATAGGACATTTCATTATCGTACCAGGCAATGATCTTAACCTGTTGTTTTCCACCTTCGACATTCATAACCCGGGTTAAGGTTGCATCAAAAAGGGAACCATAAGACATTCCGATAATATCCGTCGAAACCACTTGTTCTTCGTTGTAACCCATGGTTTCATTGGCGGCAGCCTTGACAGCGGCGTTAATTTCATCAGCGGTCACGTCTTTTTCCAGTACACAGGTCAGGTCAACCAGCGAGCCAGTGATGACTGGTACCCGTAATGCAAATCCATCCAGTTTGCCGTTTAAGGCTGGTAATACCTTGCCAACTGCGGCTGCAGCTCCAGTGGAAGTGGGAACGATATTTTGCGCAGCGGTACGGCCACGTCGTAAATCTTTATGTGGTGCATCCAGGGTTGCCTGGTCATTGGTATAGGCATGAACAGTGGTCATTAAACCGCTAACTAAACCAAAACTGTCATTTAATACCTTGGCTACCGGTGCTAAACAGTTGGTGGTACAGGAAGCCCCACTGATTACTGTTTCGGTACCATCGAGAATATTTTCATTAACATTGAAAACAATGGTTTTAACATCGCCTTTGGCTGGTGCAGAAATAATGACTTTTTTAGCGCCAGCTTTGATGTGTTTGCCAGCTCCATCTTTATCGGTGAAGAAGCCAGTTGATTCGATGACAACATCGACACCAATGGTGCCCCATGGTAAGTTTTGAGGATCTCTTTCAGCAAAGATTTTGATGGCTTTTCCATCAACCACCATGGTATCATCTTTTACTTCGATGGCATCCTGCTTGAATTTTCCCTGGGCGCTATCATATTTTAATAGGTACGCTAAGGTTTTTGCGTCGGTTAAATCATTGATAGCCACAACATCAAACGCCGGGTTATCTGCCATTAATCGGAATGCTAAACGACCAATTCTTCCAAAACCATTAATTGCTACTTTTACAGACATTTTATCTGCCTCCTTAAAATAATGTTTACTGAATATATACTCAGTCAGACACCCGCTATTTTGTGTCTGACATGGTTTGCAATTTTCTTAAAATCTCTCTGGCTGCGCTTTCATCCGTGATCAGAACCATGTTTTCCCGAATCCGACTGACTGCAATAATCGCCTCGGCCTTGGTGACCCCACCGGCTACCGCAATGGCATGGGGTATTTTTTTAAAATTATCGGTGCCAATGCCAATGGTGCTGGATGGCGAAATAACCTGACCGTTAATGTCAAAGTAGTGACCAAAAGCTTCAGCTACAGCACCCTGTTCCAGAATTTTTCGTTTTTCTGCTGTTGACAAATTTCGCCAGTCAGCCAGAACATCTGCCCGTCCCAAACCAAAGATAAAAATATCAATGTTATCCATCTTATTGAATACCCTTTTTATTTCCGGATAATCTTTTAATGCTTCCAGTAATCGCTGGTCGATGTTATCCGGCAAATGAAGCAGCTCGTAATTGGAATGTAATTTGAGGCCCATTTCAGCCACCACATTATTTGCCTGGGTGGAGTGGCTTTTTCCGATCCCACCCCGAGCTGGGATGACATATACATCAGGATAAAAGGCTTCCCGCATTTCATCAGCTACCGCCGCTGTACAGCTACCGCCGGTTAATGCCAGGGTGTCTTTATAACTTCATCACCGATAACACATATTTTGCCCCGGACCGTCCCATAAATCGCAACACTTCATAGTTCATATCCATATCGCCGGGACAAATAATCACCCGTTTGAGATGGAGTCGATCCATTAGTTCCTTTTCCAGCTGTTCCAGACCATTATAGGTATAAAGCAGGCACTTCAGCTGGATCAAGGCTTCGTTGCCAGCATCAGTGATGACAACACCCTGTCGTTCCACCGAAACCAGCTTCTGGGTTTGGAAAAAATCGATCTCATTACGAACCTGACGCTCACTCATATCCAGAACAAATGCAAGATTTCTCCGTCCGATGGGCTGCTCACTGCTAATGGTTGACAAAATATTGTAACGCATTTCAATGAGACGATTCACTTCCGGAGCGACCAACTGTTGAAGTTCAATGACTTCCTTACTGATTTTTAATTGATTTGACACAGAATCACCCTTCTTTCGGATACATGCTCACTTTTGTCCCACTGGGACAAAATCATTATACCCCATTTTAAATTTAAAAACAAGTTAAAAAAAACCAAAAACTAAAAAGATAATCCCAAACCCAATTTTACGAAAACTGCAGGCATTTGTTAGTGATTTATCGGTAATTAGTTTTTGGTCATCAATCTACCGGTATTCTTTTCGTTTGGAGGACGGCGGGATCAAAAGTGCTTCCCGATATTTGGCAACGGTTCGCCTGGCCACATCCAGATTTTTAGCCTGTAGTAATTCTGATATTCGCTGATCACTCAGGGGTTTTTTCTTATCTTCCTGATCAATCAGCTCTTGAATCAATCGTTTGATTGCATCGGAGGATCGGTCTTCCTCGCCCTGTGAGTATCCCCGTTTAAAGAAAAACTTAAGCGCATAGGTGCCTTTCGGTGTTTGAATATACTTTCCGCGAATTGCCCGACTGACTGTCGACTCATGAACTTCAATGGTTTCAGCGATTGTCTTAAGGGTCAGTGGCCTTAAATCACCCACCCCTTCAAAGAAAAATCCCCGCTGGGATTCGGCGATGGCGGTAATCACTTTTTTTATCGTATCCCGCCGCTGTTCAATGCTTTTAATTAAAAAAGCCGCACTATCGAGCTTTTTTTCCAGATAAAGCTTGGTTTCATCATTTTTATCCGAATTTTTAAGGAGTCCTTTATAATAATTATTGATTCGCAATCGGGGCGCCGACACATCATTGACCTTCACCACCAACTCATCATTGACAATTTCGATGCTCCCATCGGGAATGACGTACGAGACCCGCTCCGAACAGGAGAACTCCCGGCCGGGCTTTGGTTCCAGGGTTTTGATCACTTCTTTGAATTCATAGACATCCTCAATTGTTAAGCCAGTCTCCTGAGCAATCCGCTTAAATTGGTTATCAGCCAGATCAATTAAATGGTTTTTGACAATGTCCATGAACACTTCATCATCATCATACCCCATTTGACGCAATTGAATCAGCAAACACTCTTTTATGTCCCGACATCCCACCCCACTGGGATCAAATCCTTGAATAACGGCAATCATTTTTGAGATTGGCTCTTCAGCAACTTCCAGAATGTTTTTTACATAGTCCAGGTCGATGAGCAGGTAACCGTTATCATCGATGCAGTCAATCAAATACTCACCGATCCGTTTTTCTTCTTCACTAAAGTCCTTTTCCTGCATGGTAAATTGAAAATGCAGATATTCGTTAAGGGTTTTTTCCTGGGACGTAAATTTTTCAAAACCGTATTCATCATCATTGTCAGCAATCGGCTGAAGCTGACCCCGGTAATCAGCATTTTCCATACTATGAAAATACTCATCCCACTGGATTTCCTCCTTGGGCGGCGGCTCTGGATTTGGTTCTTCTTTAACCAAATCGCCTTTTAGTGGTCCGCCATCCTCGTTAATTGGTACCACTTCTTTAATGGACACTTCATTAAATTCCAATACCGGGTTCTCCATGATTTCGGTTTCGATCAAACCATTGAGTTCCATAGCTGTCAGCTGCAAAATCTCGATGGACTGACGCATCTCCTGGGTCATAATCAGTTTTTGGGTTTGGGTAATATTTAAATCAAATTTGATATTCATTTCTACACCTGATTACACTTTATTTCTAAAATCAAAAAAGACTAACTTTCGTTAGTCCTAATCATATCACAGTTTACTTGCGTTCTTCAATGTATTTGATCACATTTACAGCGGCAATGGCCCCATCAGCCGTAGCGGTAACCACTTGTCGCAGCGATTTTCGGCGAATGTCACCGGCGGCAAAGATGCCCGGAATGTTGGTATGCATTTCATCATCAGCAATCAGGTAGTCCCGGGCATCCCGTTCCAGCTGGCCCACAAACGCCTCTGAATTTGGCTTTTGACCAACAAAAACGAAAACGCCGTCAATGGGTACGTCAGAGCACTCACCGGAGACCACATTTTTAACGATAATGCTTTCAACCTGTCCGTTGCCTTTGATTTCCTCCACGACGCAGCTGAGCATCATCGATATTTTTTCATTCTCTCTAATCCGCTGCTGCAAAATTTTAGCACCCCGAAGCTCATTCCGGCGATGAATAATAATAATTTCACTGGCAAATTTTGTCAGGTATAAGGCTTCTTCCAGAGCTGTATCGCCCCCGATAACTGCTATCTTTAAGCCCTTAAAAAAATTAGCATCACAGGTGGCACAATAGGAGACCCCCATCCCGCGGAGTTCCCGTTCTCCTTTGCAGCCAATCAGCTTGGGTTCTGCTCCGGTTGCCATGATGATGGTCTGGGTTTCCAGATTACCGGCATCGGTTTTTACAATAAACCCCGAGACTGTTTGCTCAAAGCGGAGATAGGTTCGGGTGGCAAACTCCACCCCGAATTCTTCACACTGCTGGCGCATCCGCTCAGTCAGACCGGGGCCAGTACTGTCCGGGGGAGAGCCCGGATAATTTTCAATTTCCCAGCTGGTGGCAATCTGTCCGCCAATGCCACCCTTTTCAATAATCAGAACCTTTAGTGCCCCCCGGGCAGCGTAGATCCCAGCTGCTAAACCGGCTGGTCCGGCGCCCACGATGATTGTATCATATTGCATCTTTACACCTCTTCATCTTTATGTTGCCCCGATAATCAGGGTTCTTCATTCATAATTTTACTGGTGGTGATAAATTCTTCCATCTGTTTTTCGTTCTCTTTGACGATTTCTTTTTTATACTCATCATATCGATTTTCTTTAACGATCTCAAGTGATCGGGTTTCCAGTTTCAAGTTCTTTACCACTTCAATCTGAACATCAATTTTTTCGGTAATTTCATCAATTCTTTTCTCAACAATTTGAATCTGTTCTTTGAGGAAGGACATGTAGTGAAGATAAACCTGACAAGCTGTGGCGGTAATCGATGCGGCCATATCCCGTTCATAATTTTTTCCTGCTTTTCTCCAACTGATCTTCCAGATCCAGTTGTTTATCCATCTCTTCACTTAATTGTCTGGTCAACCCACCCAATATCATCATTTCGTTTTCTAGATTTTGATCTTTGTAGGAAAGCAACTTTCCTAAATGGAATTGAAATTTTTTCATAAGACGGCCTTCTTCATGGCTTCAATGCTGTCATCATAGAAACACTTTTCATCAACTTTTTGTTGTAGAAACTTATTAATGCCACCAATTTTCTTAATGGCAATGTCAAGCGACGGATTGGTTCCACTTTTATAGGCACCAATGCTGACCAGATCGTAGTTGGTATCATACACCGACATCATATTCCGCATGGAAGACGCTGCTTCCATCTGATCTTTACTAACGATGTTGGACATCAACCGGCTGACGCTGTTGAGCACGTCGATGGCCGGATAGTGATTTCTGGCGGCAATCTTACGGGAGAGGACGATGTGCCCATCTATAATCCCCCGGACAGTATCAGCTACCGGTTCGTTCATATCATCACCTTCAACCAATACGGTATAAATACCGGTGATCGAGCCAGTTTCAAAATTCCCGCTGCGCTCCAGAAGTTTTGGCATCATCGCATAGATGGACGGCGTATAACCCCGGGCTACCGGCGGTTCTCCGGTGGCCAGACCGATTTCCCGCTGCGCCATCGCAAAACGGGTCAGCGAATCCATCATCAGCAAAACATCATTACCCTGATCCTTAAAGTACTCGGCAATGGTCGTGGCTGTCAGGGCACATTTCATTCGCTGCATCGGTGGCTGATCCGAGGTCGCCACCACGATCACTGACCGTTCCAGACCGGCCTGACCCAGATCATTTTCCAGAAACTGCCGAACCTCCCGGCCTCGCTCGCCTACCAGGGCGATGACATTGACCTGGGCTTTAACGTTACGGGCAATCATTCCCATCAGGGTACTTTTACCGACGCCGCTACCGGCAAAAATTCCCATTCTCTGCCCCTTACCAATCGTTAATAGACCATCGATCGCCTTCACCCCAAATTCCAGGATATCGTCGATACATGGTCGTGAAAAGGGATTTGCACCAGTGCTGTTAATATCATAGGGCATCGTATCGTCAATGGGGCCACCCCCATCGATGGGTTCCCCCATGGCATTGACAACCCGACCAATCATACTATCTGACACACCAATCTTCAGGGACGATCCGGTCGGTTCCACAATATTTCCAAAACTGATTCCTTCTGGTTCTTCATAGGGCATCAGCAATACTTTATTGCCGCGAAACCCGACCACCTCCGCTAAAATATAGCGGTCGGCATTCTGATCGAAGATTTTACATAAATCACCAATGCTGCACTCCGGGCCCACCGATTCAATCATCATTCCCACAACTTTTTCAATTTTGCCAAAATAATGATAGGTTTCTGCCCGTTGAATGGCTTTGCAAATCTCAGATTTATTCATTTTTGCCTCCAGTTACGAACTCTGTTCGATGGCTTTCTCCAATTGCTCTAATTGTACCGGCAGACTCATATCAATGACCGAATCATTGGTTTCCACCATGATCTTATCCTCATCCTTTAGGATGATCACTTTAGACTTTTTAGCCAGCTTCTTTAATTTTTCTGACATTTCTTTGTTTATATGGAGATCAAGGGTTTTCTGGTTTTCCGATAAATAGATTTTTAAATCCTCTTCATCACCATGAATCACCTCATCAAAGAATTTTAAAAACAGATCCCGGTCTTCCTGAACCTGATGTTTCATAATTTTTTTGGCGATTTCAAAAGCGATATCCAGCAACTCCTGTTCCTGATTGGCTAACGCCTGCTGTCTTTCATTGCTGATCACTTCCAGCAACTGATTGATCTCCTGGAGCTTGTTGTCAATTTCGGTGGCGGCCTGGGTCATGCCTTCGTGAAGCCCTTCTTTTAAGCCAGTCTGAAAGCCCTCCTGGCTACCATCCCGAAAGCCTTCTTCATGCCCTGTTGCATAGCCCTGGGAAAACCCTTCCTGATAACCGGTTTCCTGCGATTTTTCCTTAATCTCCTGGCTAGCCCGAATGGCTTCTTTCATCAGTTCATTGGCGGCGTGCATGGCTTCGACACTGTCATCATGGTCAATTTTACTTTCAGCGGTTTCGGGGTTTAAAACCGGTTGACCTTCGCTACTCTTTTCTGCTTCCGGTTGAACTGTCATTGGTATCACCACTGGGGTAGTTGTTTGAGATACCCATTTCGCTTTTACAATACTAGACAATGATCTCGTCCTTTCCACCCTTCGATGTTACGATTTCGCCTTCTTCTTCCAGTCGTCTGATCACCGAAACGATCTTCTGTTGGGCTTCTTCCACGTCGCGAACCCGTACATTATGGAGGAATTCCATTTCACTCTTGACGGTTTCACCCATTCGCTGGGACATGTTGGCAAAAATTACATCTGCAACTCCCTTATTCGCCCCCTTAAGAGCAACGGACATTTCTTTGGTGTCGACTTCCTGCAGGAAGCGTTGAATCGACATTGAATCGAGAATGACAATATCTTCGAATACAAACATCCGCTTTCTGATTTCTTCAGACAGTTTGGCATCATTTTTACTGAGTTCATCAAAGATGTATTTTTCTGTACCACGATCAATATTGTTCATAATTTCAGCAATATAGTTGATACCGCCAACTTCCAGTAAATCGAAGGACACCACTGATTCAAATTTACGCTCAAGAATGGTTTCAACCTGTCTGATAATTTCCGGTGAGGTTCGATCCATCCGGGCAATCCGCTCCACCACTTCAACCCGAATACTCTTGGGCAGCTCAGAGATAATCGCCGAGGCCTGATCCGCCCGGGCATAGGATAACACTAACGCAATGGTTTGGGGATGCTCATTCATGATCATATTCATCAGGTTTTTATAGTCAGCCTTGCGGATAAACTCAAAGGCCTTGGTACGCAGGGTTTTGGTCACCCGCTCTAACAGAGCACTCCCCTGCTGAACACCAAAAGCCTTTTCCAGTACATTTCGGGCATAGTTTATCCCGCCTTCAATATAGACCTTCTGGGCGACACAAAGACCATAAAACTCGTCAATAACCTGATCTGCCACCTCTGGCGGAACACTTTCCTGCCGGGTAATCTCATAGGTTAGGATTTCTATTTCATCTTCCTGTAAGTGTTTATAAATGCTGGAAGCAATATCGGCTCCCAGGGAAATAACCACCTGGGCTGCTTTTTGTCTTGGTGTTAGGGTAACGTCCATATTTGTCAACATCCTTCATTTATATGAATCTATTCGCTTTCATTCTTCAGCCACGATTTAAACAACTGCGCCGCAATTTCTGGATTTGTGGTGGCAAATTCTTTGATTTTTTCTTTTTTATCATCTTTAAGCGGATGGATTGGCTCAATTGGTTCCGTTTTGTCCGCTGCCAGCGCTCCAAATAAATCATCTGTTTCGGTATCTTCACCGGTCGCAAAGGCATCTTCGATGTCTTTGCCTCGTTTGCCCCGTTTCTTTTTCTTTTCTTTGCCGTCGCCCTTTTTCTTTTTGCCTCTGGTCAGCACAAACAACAGCACCAGTAACAGCAGCAATACCCCAGCGCCAATTCCACCAAATACCAGTAATCGCTCGGTGGTGAGAAGCGGTTCTTCGACGGGTTCTTCTTCAGCCTGGACAAATTCAAAGTTCCGCACGGTAACGCTTTGCGGGGTTACCCCAGCAGCAAAGGCCACCAGTTGCACCAGATTCTCCCGGGCTACCGGAGTCATTGCCGGATCGTTGATGGCAATCCCAATCGACACGGTTTCGATGGCCGGATCCAATTTTTCGGTTTGAGTAATTTCCTGACTTACCGAATAGGTGGTATTTTCATTGATCCCCGTAACAACACCACCGTTGGTCAGAGCATTCTGAGCGTAGGTGGTGACATCGGTATTCCCGGTAGTTCCGGCAACACCGCCAACCGTCCCATCTTCGTTGGCAATCGCCATACTCGATGATTCCTGGTTGATCACCCCAGAATTATTGCCATCCGGTGAGGGAGTGTAGACAGTCGCCTCCTGCTTAACGGCGTCGGTATTAAGGGTCGCCGTTACGGATACCTTAAACTGGGAAGGATCATAGGGGCCATCCAAAACGTTATTGACTTTTTGGGTCAGATCATTTTCAATTGCTTTGGTCAGCTTCATCTTGGACTCGCCACCATTGGAAGCTGTCAAACTATTAGTCAAATCATTGCCTTCACCATCGGTAAGGGCAATATTATCCTTTGTCAACCCAGCTACTGATTTAGCCACCAGGTTCTGGATTCCTGCGATCTGCTCTTTTGTCAGGGTTGCTCCGGTTTCTAAATGAATAATAACTGATGCGGTGGTTGCTTCGGTTTCCTGTAAATAAAAAACATTTTCCACTGGTACCGAAATCGTGACAATGGCATCTTTAACTCCGTCCAGGGTTTTAATACTGGCACCAATCCGCTCCTGAAGCTGCATGTTTTCGTATTGCTTACGCTCATAGTCGGTGGACAGCATACTGCTGTTGTCTTGAATGACGTAGTAACTCAATCCGTCTTTGGGATAGCCCGCCGTGGCCAGCTCCATACGAACCTGAGCCTCGTCTTCTTTTGGCACCATGATATTGCCACTGGCATCCAGCTTGACATCCGCCTCCATCTCTGTCAGGGCGGCCATAATCTCAGTTGTTTCGGCCTGAGTCAGGTCTTCAAAAAGCGGCACGTACTCCTTGTAATTGAGCAGCGCAGTCAGTCCGATGGACGCCAATAAGACCAGCACAACCCCGCCAATCAACAAAATCTTGACTTTCTTGGATGTTCCGGTCCATAGGTTTTTAATTTTCTCTAAGTAGCCCTTAATCTTCTCATTCATCGTCTTTATTTATCCATCCAAAATAGTTTATGTCAATCCCGATTATTAAATCCGTGCATACAAAGAGGGGATACTGAACATCAAATAAAATTCTCCGATCGGCATCCTCCACCAGGTTTAAACGGTATTTCTTCAAGTTCAAATTTACAAGCCGGTATTCATAACTGTCTGGTATGCTTCCAAAACCTTATTACGGAGTTGAACCATGGTTTGCAGGGCTACATCCGCCTTTGCGGTGTTAATCATCATGGTGTGCATATCATCCATGTTACCAATGGAAAGATTGTAAGCATCAACCTTGGTGACGGCTTCAGTTTCTTCCACATTGTTAATTACATCATTTAAAATATTCTGAAAATCGCCAGCTACTCCGGTTTCTGAGGCTGTAGTTGTACTTGCAGCAGGGTTACCAGTAACCGAACCAATACCAGTTGTGCCCATAATTGAGGTCATTGGAACTATAAACATATTCTTCTCCTTTTATCGGCCAATTTCCAAGGCCTTTAAAACAATTGACTTGGTCGCATTAAAGGCCGTCACATTGGCTTCATAAGCTCGACTGGCGCCCATGGCATCCGTCATTTCCTGGGCGGTATTCACATTGGGATACATAACGTAGCCCTGGGCATTAGCATCGGGATGGGTGGGATCATAAACCGGTACCAAGGCTGATTCGTCTTCGATAACAGCCTCAACCTGAACGCCATCTTTTTGAACCACTCCAGTTGCTGTTTTTAAGGCATCCTGAAAGGTTCCGGTACTGACACTGCTCAGTACGGTCATTTTTCGACGATATGGCCCACCACCTTCCGTTCTAGTCACCTGGGCGTTGGCAATATTCTGAGAAATAATATCCAGCCGATATTTTTGCGCCGTCATTCCTGATCCAGAAATATTAAAAGTACTTAAGAAACTCATTGTTATTTTCCTCCGTTAACCGCATATTTTAACCGGGAATAGGAGTCCGAGAAACCCCGAACCAGATAATAATACTGCAACACCGACTTGGACATATCAATATTTTCTGATTCCAGATCGACGTTGTTCTCATCCAGACGACTGGAGGTCGCACCCTCATAGACGCTGATTTTCGAATTTTCGATGGACTCAATGCTTTCCATCTTGTCGAGAAAAGCGGTGGAACTTCCAGTGGTCTTTAGCTTATTTATCTCAGTCTTTAATGAATCCTCAAAGTTGACTTTTACCGCTTTATATCCCGGTGTTTCAGAGTTGGCAATGTTGTTGCTGGTAGCCTTTTGTCTTTGCCAGGTGCCATCCAGAGCTTTTTGATATAAGGCAGAGGTTATTGAATCACCAATCATCATGGCCTCCTTTTGTGCCGGTTTAATCACCAGCAATATTTTAAAACTATTTTGCTAACTATTAATTTAATAACTATTATCTTTTGCATTGGTAACTGTTTCGCAAATAACAATACTATCGTACAGTAACATAATACCATAATTTACTGGAAACGACAAATAGAAATATACCCTAGCTTAGTTGTAATTAAGTTAGGTGTGCTCATGCCAATCAATTACGATAATTATTGTAAAGTTCCTTGAAAATACTAGAAATAAATATCATAATATTGTCATTCTGATAGTGTAACTCTATTATATTCTGTCACACAAAAAAAGCAACCGCAGTTGCTTTTTTTACAAGACGTTAACTTCAATTTATTTTTTGGCATCCAGAAAGGTACCATAGCTTGGAGTCAAACTGATTTCGTAGTCGGCCACTTTTTGATTTTGTTGGTTTTTTTTCAAATCCTGTAAGGTTTTTTGCTGTTCTGATTTGATCAGCTGGATACAGTTTTGATCCATATCTGTAATCAGTTTGATCAAACTGTCAATCTGCCCTTTTTCTTCAATTGTACAGATCTGATTTCCCTTAAGCCCTGTAAACTGATCTTCCATACTCTTTAATCGGAGGAGCAACTGATCCCGTTCTTCCAGGATTGTCGCCAGATTTTCCCAATCTTCAATACTACTGAGAATTTCTTCACCTTTGGTTACGTATTCTTTCAGAATAAGAATTTTTTCCTGGCATAATTCATGTGAATTAGCATTCATTTTAAAGTCCCCGGGATTTTGCAGGGTTACTGATTTTTTCTGCTTCCTTAAATGAGTCTTTCAAATCAATAATTAGACCCAACAAACTTTGCAATAACTGAATATCCCGACTGACGTTGGCTTCCCCTAATTTAGCAAAAATAAAATTGTACATCTCATTAAGTTCAATTGAAATGGGGTATTGCATATCCAACGAAAGATTTAATGAACTGATAACCTTTTGTGCTTTTGCAATACAATTGTAGGCTTTTGCGAAACTATCCTTCTCAATTAGAATGATGCCCATTTTTACCTGTTTTTCCGCTTCTTCGAAAAGCTTAATGACCACTTCTCCTTTTGACAAAGATTCAATGGCATAGCGTTTTGATTCCTGATAAGCATTGGCATATTGCATTACGTTCTCCCCCTTTCTGAGCTTATGAACTTGATCCAAATGAAGAAATCATTGAACTTTGAGTGTTTAATTGCTGCATTGCTGTTTCTAATGCTGAAAACTTATTCCAATAATACGTTTCTTCCGTTTTTAACTTCGTTTTCAAGCTGGTGATACTCTTATTCGTTTTGGTGATTGATTCTGTAATACTATTTTCAGTATTTGATAGAGTTGATTCATAACCAGCCAGTTCGATTAAAGAACCACGTGATCCTTTAACTCCTGACGTTTTTGCTGCACCATCAATAATAGAATTCAATTGATTAGCCAATCCAGTTGTTTCTTTTGTAAAAAGCTCTTTAATATCAGAGCCCTTTGTTTTTAACGCAGTATCGAGCTTTTCTTCGTCTATTTTTAATTTTCCATTTTCTGCATACCCTGCAGAACTGATTCCAATGTTAAATAGGGTGATCCCCCCGCTTACAGCCGATCCGTACATCATGGACTGCATTTTTGAGGTAATTCCTTTTAAAACACTGTCCCCCTGCAATAGTCCAACCTTAGCCTTGGTTTCCCATGTCTCAATTTCTTTCTCAGACATTTCTTCCTTCTGTGCATCAGTTAATGGTGCATAATCTGAATCAGCATTCTCTTTTATCAGGCCGTTCATCATTGTAATCATGTTGTTGTAATCGGAAACAAAACTCTTTATAGTATCTTTTAGTGTCGTTGTATTCTCACTCATTGAGATTGTCAATTTTTCGTTGGTAGCCGTTGTTTCTAAAAGCTGGATTTTAACCCCGTTGACTTCAATTGAATTGGAAGTCCGGACAATGGACTGTCCATTAACTTCCAGTATTGCATTTTTCCCAGCAACTGTATCCATATCCACATCTTCTGTCCCCGCCAAGCCAAATGCGTTCATTAATGTACCCGCCGTCTCTTTGACAACAATATTGTCCCCGGCACCACTTTCCTTGGCAGTTAATGAAAATTTGTCAGTAATGGTAGAATAAGACATCGTAACACCAGCATCACTGGCATTGACTTTGCTGATAACGCTTGAAAGTGTGTCTGTGGTTTTAAAAGAAAAATTCTTGCCATTGATCGAGAATTTATACTCCCCATCTACAGCATTCGTACTTTTTAGCAGCGGGAGATCCGCCAGTGTTTTACTTGTATTTAAGCGATCCGTCTGACCATCGGTAAACCCTAATTTGGTTAGTGTGGCAGTATCAGAATTAAGTGCACTGACTGTTAGTTGGGCTCCTGATGAAGTAAATCCAATTTTCCCATCCGAAAAAGAGACATCAACAACCGGCACTCCGGCACTCTTTTCGCCAAATGCTGTGGTAATCTTATTTTGAAGTGCTACCTCCAAACCATCTGTTCCAACACTGTTTTTAAAAGCCTGATCCAGTGTAATCGTCCGAACTGTTCCATCCATTTTTAACAAAAAAGACTTGCTGGTTGTTCCAGAAATACCATCCAAGAGGGACGAATCATATGCAGTGCCACCAGTTAGTGTTTTTGATGCCCCTGAAACACCTGTTATTGTCTGACTTGTCGCTAACTGAGTAACATTCGAAATTTCAATACTTCCGGTCGTTGCGGCACTGGTTGCAGAAACTGAAATCTTTGTTGAAGCTGTTGAGGCTTTTACTGTATTGTATAGCGATGCACTCCTAAAATTAGTTGCCGATAATACGTCCAGATATTTGCTTTGGAACTCTTTCAAGGCTTTGGAAACATTTCGGTAAGCCGTTTGCTTCCATTCCAATCTTTGAACACTCTGTTGTTTTTGGGTAATTTTTGATCGGCTGGTACTTGTCAGACTTTCCACCAACGAATCGGTATCCAGGCCCGAAACCAGGCCAGCCATTCCGGTTTTTGCTGACAACGATGATAATGCACTTGTTGAAGAATTAACTGAAGTTGCCATTTCTATCCCTCCAAACTTAAATTTAAATCTATTTTTCCAAGATTGCTTTTTTATTATTCACTATCTACAATATCGGCCCGCATCAAAAAAACTTTAGCCTTCTTTTTGATAAATAGATGGCTTAACATATTTAAAGCTATGCTCCACCGAGGCCAGTGATTCGCTTTGTCCGATAAAAAAGTAACCTCCTGGGAGCAGGGCATCATAGAATTTTTGCACCACACTGTTCTTGGTCGGCTTGTCAAAATAAATCATCACATTCCGGCAGAAAATGGCATGAAATGGTTTTTTAAACTGGAATCGGGATAATAAATTGAAGTTCCGATAGGCCACGCCTTTGCGGATTGGCTCGGTTACAGACAGATATTCTTCATCATAATCTTTAAAATACTTCCGTTTCCATTCCATGGGAATCTTGGACAGCTCTTCTTTTGAATATACCCCGGATTTGGCTGTCATTAAAACCCGATCCGAAATGTCCGAAGCCAGAATGGTACTGTCCCAAGAATTAAGTTTATTACCCAGATAATCATGGGTAATCATGGCCAGGGTATACGGCTCCTGCCCCGAGGAACAACCAGCGCTCCAGACCCGCAGGTCCCTGGTTTTGGTTGTTTCATCCACCCAAGGAAGCACCTGTTGTTTGTAGAAATCAAAATGTTCACTTTCCCGTAAAAAATAGGTATGATTAGTTGTCAGCTTATTTATGAGCACACTGATTTCATCATTCTTTTTATCGGTTTTTACATACTCAAAATAATCCATATAGTTGTCATAACCCAATTGGGAAACATAATGACTCAAACGGCCTTCAATCAGGTGTCGCTTTTTCCGTAAATCGACCCCATAATTCGAATGCACATAGGTTGTGATGGCCTGAAATTCGTCTTCCTTAAGTTTTATCATTTTCTTTACCTCGTGTTTTTATTGAACGCTTCTCAATAATGGTCTAAAATCGCCGGGATATCAACAATCAGGCTGATACTCCCATTTCCCAGAATCGTACAGCCGGCAATCCCCGAGTTTTTAATTGAATAATGGTTTAAATATTTAGGGATCGGCTTAACGACAATCTGATGTTTCTTGATCAGATCATCCATAAACAAACAGGCAAAGGTGTCGCCTGAATCCACTAACATCAGGATCCCATCTTCAATGTGGGTTTCGCATTTTTTATCCTCGAAAATATCATGGAGACGAATCAGCGGGTAGCATACCCCCCGGATCATGACCATTTCATTATTATCCGGGTCTTTAATCAGTTGGTTAGCAGTAATTTTAAAGGTTTCCCGAATATTGCTGATGGGGATTTCATAAATATCCTCCCCTACCAGAACCTCCATGCCGGAAATAATTGATAAGGTCAAGGGAATTTTCAGGAAGATATTGGTGCCGGAACCTTTCTCACTTTCGATGGAAATAGAGCCCCCAACCTTTTCAATATTCTTCTTAACCACATCCATCCCAACCCCACGACCAGAGAACTCCGTCACGGTCTCTTTGGTAGAGAAGCCGGGCGCCATGATCAGATTGAGAATTTCTTTTTCAGAATACTCTTCTTCGGGTTTAACCAGCAGCTTTTTCTCTTTAGCTTTTTCCAGAATCCCGGCCGGATCCAGCCCCTTGCCGTCATCACTAACCGAAATAATAATATCGCCCCCCACATTCTGGGCCGATAGAATAACCTTGCCCACTGGGTTCTTACCGACGGCAATTCGCTCTGCCGCACTTTCAAGACCGTGATCCATGGCATTTCGAACCAGATGCATCAGTGGATCGGCAATACCATCGATGATGGTTTTGTCAACCTCGGTGCTTTCACCCATGGTAATAAATTCCACTTCTTTTTTTAACTTCTTGCCCACATCCCGGACAATTCGCTGCATTTTTTTAAAGGTGCCCGAAATGGGAATCATCCGAATGGACATAACGATATCCTGAAGCTCATCGGTGAGTTTCTGCAATTGGGTGGAAGCTTTTTCAAAGCTTTCATCCCGCTTGCCTTCCATACCGACACTGCCAAAAACCATCGATTCAGTAATAACAATCTCCCCGATCAGATTCATCAGGGTATCAAGCTTATTCAGATCAACACTGATCAGATTCTGGACATTATTTTTTTGTTTATTGGCATCAACCACCTTTTCAGGTGTCTTTTTCCCAGTCTCAACAACTTCCGGTTTTGCTTCAATTTCTGGTTCGATAATTTCTTCCTGGGCACAATCCAAAAATTCGATACTTTTAACTGATAAAATACTCAGGGCAATATTTTCAATGGTTTCCTTATCGGCCGTGGTTTCAACATGACAAAAGAAGCCGTTCTTGAGAATAATGCCAGCAGCCTCAGGATTATTATTGAGTTGCTCTGGAACTGTTTTTGAGACCTTGCCAATGGATTCCAGTTTGTTAACCAGCATAAAGGCCCGGATATTTTCCATCTGTGAGTCTTCATTAAAGCGGGTATGAATACAGTAAACATGGGGCTTGTCGTCGCTTGAAAGGCTCACTTCATGATCCGTATCTGCATCGTTTCGGGTCTCATCAAAATTCACATCGCCAAACAAATCATCTTCCATAGCCGCTGCCAATGTGATTGATTCATCATCTGATTGGTTTTCCATCGCTTGCGCCTGGGCTTGTTCAGGGGTTTCCGTCACCAAGCCTTTAATTCGATTTAAAAAGGCATCTGTTTCACCGGTTAGTTCTTCGTTTTCATCCAGCAGGGTCTCGTTGTTCTTGATCTTTTCAACTTCTCCCTTTAAGAAGGTGGAGAAATTAAGTACCAGATCCATCAAATCCCCAAAGTCCTCCGGTTTGATGCCGTTTTCCCGGATAACGAAAAACAGATCCTCCAACTTATGGGCAGAATGCGCCAGCATGTCAAATTCCATCATGGCTGAAGACCCTTTGATGGTATGCATAATCCGGAAGATTTCATTAATGTCATCCGGTGTCAGTTCCGCATTGTCCTCAGATTGAAGTAATATTTCCTCTAATTGATCAAGCAGGGTTTCCGATTCAAAAATATACATCTCTAAAATGGAATCATTTCCAGAATCATAATTACTCATTTTGTCCATCCTTTATATACACGAAATTTTTGGCTTATTTTATTATATCGGGTTTTTAAGCTAAATGCACTTTATTTTTTTGATCGCTATTAATATACCCCTGTTTAGCAGACTTTATCAACATTTACAACCCATTTTCTGTAAATGTCCCGTATTAATTATTTGTCACATATTATATCGACTAAATCCCATGAATCCTTAGTATAATAAAAAGACGTTTGAAAATCGGTCAAAACTTTATCATTTCTGATCTTACCCGAAATAGCTACTGAAATGATTGATTATCTTTTGCTAATACAGTATAATCGTAACTAACATAAATACACTGCCACTTCTCACATTACAAATGTTATTTAAATTGGAAGGAGCTCTCTGTTGGATAGTATCAAAATTACCTCTACCGTTTCCACCCCCAAAGTCACCGATATACCCAGTAAACATACCCCCAGTGATTCTATTTTTGACATCAATAACCTTGATAACGCTGTAAAAATAGAACCGGTGTCAGAAAACTACCAAAAGGAGAGTTTCCGGGAAACCCTATTTCAAAATTTACAAAAAGAAATATTAAAACCGCTGATGAACAGCACCACTGCTGAAGCCGATGCCCTGCGCAAGCTAGTGCTGATATCTGAGCTTTTTGAATCGTCCGCCGGTGCCATTCCCAAAGAAATTCTGGATGGTATTTTTATTAATTCCCAGGATCTCCTCAGTGAATTGCTGCTGCGGGATAAAACCGACTCGATCTTTAAGGGTACTTTTTTTGACAGTCTACGATCACTGGCTAAACTGGAAGGTTACCCCCAGTTAAAGGATGCCATCGTATCAATTCTTCGTCATTATGATGCCTATGTGAATCGCAACCAGACCCTTAATGGGATTTTTTGGAAAGCAGCCGCTTATTGATGACCCTTCCTTCCAAAGAACGGGCACTACTTGAACAGCAACTGATTAAACTGGAAGCGGTATTAAGTAAATCAAACGGAATTGAACAACCCAATCAGGAGCTACAAAACCTGATCAATTTAAAGGCTGCCCAAAATGGTAAACTGGGTGATCAACTTGAACAACGTCTGGCCCGGATTGAGACTCTGTTACAATCTAAAAACCTCAACTACCAGGAAATCCAGCAGCTGCTTAAAAATGAAACCATCCCCACCCTGCGGCAGATTTTGCAGACGCAAGCCTATAGCGATAAAACCTATCAGTCGGTGGCCACCATCATCGATCATATTGTCCGTTATGACAAAGGTAATCCCGAACAACTTGAAGCAGCAGTGTTGCGGTTTTCCCAGGCTTTAAAGCCGCTTTCCAACTTAACCGACAGTGATATTGTAGAAATGAAAAACCAGCTTTTTCGTCATGCTAAAGAGGCCGAGATTCTAGCCGAACGGCTGGAATCTTCTTCCCGAAATCCTGGTGAAGGTGAAAAGGTGGCCCTGGCGCAACTGCTGGAACAGGCCCTGGATGAAAATAACTCCAGTAAAATCATCAATTCAGCCCACAGCCTGTTAGAAACCATGGTTCGGAACGAAAGCCCGATTTTGACGATTATGCACTTTTTAATTCCACTGCGGTTTCTGGATGAAAACTCCTACGGTGAATTTTTTGTGGATAAAGACCCCGCAAAAAAAGGTGAAAAAGGAAAGGCCGAAAACGCCACTGATATCTTTTTCACGATCCAATCGGACCGTTATGGCAATTTTGAGGTGGAGTTGCTGGCCCGTGATAAGAATATTACCCTCAATATCAAATCACCCGCCCCCCGGTGGTGGAAACCTTAAAATCCACCCGTGAACAATTAAGAACCATCGTTGAAGAACAGGGTTATTCCCTGGCTGGTTATGGGGTTGGCGAATACACCCAAAGCCAAACCATCCTGCAGCGATTTCCCAAACTGGCTTTTCGAAAGGTAGGACTCGATGTCACCATCTAAAAATAAAAAAACAAAGGCCGTCCATATTCAGGACGGCCAGATAAAAAATAACAACAACGATCAATCTGATCCGAACAAACCGCTCAAGGTAACCGCCCTGCGCTATGATCCGGAAAAAAACAATTCTCCGGTGATTGTTGCCGCCGGGACGGGTTTTGTCGCCCAGAATATATTAAACGTCGCTGAAGAAAATGGCATCCCCATTTATCACGATGACTCTGCCGCGACCCTGCTGTCAAAGCTCCAAATGGGCCAGGAAATTCCCCCTGAGTTGTTTCAGATTGTGGTAAATATTTATGTCTCCCTGCTTAATTTAGCAGAGGGGAATGATGTCGGGGATCGGCTATTTTGATTTCGAAATGTTCTGAACGCACTTAGAGTTCGCAGCGTATGTAAAAATATTACAAGGATGATATTGTATAAAGAGTTTTTTTTATTCATTTTAATCAACTTCTCATTCTCGCCCAGTTTATCATTATCGCAAATTAGCTCAGCAATATTTGTTATACAATTCCAGTATTTCCCTGTAACTTTTCATTTTATTGGTCAACAGACCTTTTAATTTACTTCTCTCATACCACAATGCTCTGAAATAGCTTGCAATAATTTCAGAGTTCAGAATGTCTTTGACATTCACAATATACTCACCCATACCTAAGTCTATAGCAATACCTTTTGATTTAATCGAATAACCTATCACAAGGCATGGCACACCAGACGAATAAGCGGCTATAGACGCATGTGTTCGCGAAGTAATAAACGCATCACAGCAAGCTATGATATATTTATACTGACTTGCAGTTAAATTTTCATCAATAATCATCACTTTTCTTTTTTCCTCGTCCAACAACGAATCGTACAATTTATTTAGTGCCATTATATCATTATCCATGGGCATTATAACATGAGGGATGAGGACTATTTCGGAATCTGTTTCATTTAAAATACACCTCACAAGTTTTTTCATGTTCTCTAAAATGATGCCAGTTTTTTTCTCCCGCCTCTCAATAAGCGGACTAAAGTTTATGCCAACAAGTGAACGCGCGCTTTTTTTTATCTGATAAAATTCTGGTTTGAGGCCAAAAGCAATATCGGGTAATAATACTATCTCTGACTTAATTCTATGTATCCGAAGCGCATTTTCAGTAAGACCTTCACGGACTAAAATACAATCATAAGTATTTAATACCTTTATCATATCCGTTGAAACAGCTACAGGTTCTATCGAACATCCCCAAAGCACGCTATGCGCCCCTGTTTCTTTTGCCCGTTCTTGAAATACTGCAAGACGATGCCACGTAGGATAACAATAATTGTCACCACCGACCGACAGAAGAGTTGTATTTGAGTCTATGTAAGATAAGGCTTCTGCATACATCTGACGTGCAATTTCATTTTTCTTTTCCGGAGATTCACTTTTTTCTTTTTCCCAAAGTTTTGCATCTGGACTTGTCAGAATATCTGCGTCAATTCTAAAATCTTCATCCTGTTGCTGAAAATGAGTTGAAAGAATAATTTCAGATTCTGGATATTTATTACGGATCAAACTGATTGTTTGTCTAGTTATTGCTTCAGCGCCATGATTATAGGCCCCACCGTGACCATAAATTAGAAATTTAGTCATTTGGTTAACCTCTTTCTCATATTCTCAAAATCCACATCATCCGGTAATATTTCATCCCAATCAGCTAGTTCATTCAATGCATCGGTAAATTGACCTCTATCAATATATAATGATATCTTTTGCTTTTTAAAAAATATAAAACTGTCCGCTTGCTCCATTTTCGCTGATAAATTCATACCTAATGATATAAATGACTCAAAATATTCATCGGGTATATCTATTCCTTTTGATATAACGTTATAAATTTGATTTTGAGTTTCGATTTCATCATCATCTAGTAGATGGAAAATTATTTCTCGAAAAAAAGACAGAAAATCTGCGTTCAAATCACGAAGCAAAGGTAGCTTTGAAGTTATGCATAAAATTGCCACGTCAGCATCTTTGGACAAGTTCATTTTTGAAAGGTTTTCTTTGATTTTTATCAGAAGAATGAATATCATTTTTTCATCCCAACCATTAATCTCATTAGGATATAGACGCATTCCCGCAAGTATAGTAGCTGCCAAATCTAAACCTTCGTTATTCTGAACTTCTTCTTGAGATAGTAACCATTTACCAATTTGATTAAATAGAATTCTAGTTTCTGATTTTACATATTCAGAATTAATCATTTCCTGCATTCTTGTATTATATATAATATCTTTCAAGTTGCTTAATTTATCTAGTGTGCATATGTGCGAATTTAAAAGGACTGTTATTGTGTCTTTTATTGCATAGAAATATACACTAAAAAGAAACAAATAGCTTTCATCCTTAATTGAACCGCCAGACGCAAGAAAATTTTCAGCTTTTTCGAAAAGAAATACATCTGAAAGAATTCTATTTTTATTATAATCATATGATGTTGATTTACTATGCACGATATAGTTATGAAGCACTTTATCAGTAACACCCATTTTTTCAACTAAATATAGACTGTCTATACAGAATGCTGTATCTCCACCATAACCATATCCAGCAACTTTATAGAAATCACTATAGTCAGTATTTTTAATTATTTCCGTTTTTAATATTTTTCCCCAAACTGTTCGGATAAATTGGTAAATAAAACTGAAATTATTTATAATATCAGTTTTATTTAATATCATCTCCTCTTTAGATATTCTGTAACTAGTTTTATTATTATTCAAGTAATGGAATTTTGTTCCTCCGATTGCCATGTCAAGGTTGTATTTCTCCGATAAATCAATCAAAGTTTCTAAGAACGAATTTTCAAACCAATCATCAGAATCCAGATTTGTAAAATATTCTCCTTTAGTCATTTCTTTAGCGTATTGTGGCCAAAATCCTTTTTTATTTATATCATGACGAATATATACAATTCTACTATCCAATTCTGCATACTTTTGAATTATTTTTTTGCTTTTATCAGTTGATCCGTTATCAACTAATATAAATTCAAAATCCGCAAACGTTTGATTTAATACACTTTTTATGCATTTTTCAATGTACTTTTCGGTATTATATGCTTGAGTGAATATTGTAATTTTTGGCATATCTATTATCTATCCTTCAATCTAGTTGTTCCGCAGGTGGAAATCGAGGTGAATCTTCACACATACCATTACAAAATTTACAGGCAGTTAACGAAGAGCATTTTTGAATATCTATCAATTTTTCTCGCTTTTGATTTACAGTAGTATTTTCACTAAGTAAATCAATGAACTCGTTTTCATTTTTTGGTATTACTCCTAGCTCCATACAGCGGTAAGAAGGTCCACAAGGATGAATCTCACCATTTTTTATTGTAAAGCAAAAGTTCATTTTTTGAGGTATTGCGCATTTATTAAAAATCCCATCAATATCCTCTTGTGCAAACCACTTTTGAGTGAAATCTCCAAAATCAATCCAACCATTGCAGTGAGCATTTATTTCATTATTATTTCTTACTGAATAATTGATCCTATTTTTACTAAATAACTCTTCTAGGCTGCTTATTTTAGTGGACAAATGATCTCCATAATCATCAATTAAAAACGATATTTTTTCACATCCGTTTATTACTTTCAAAAACTGATTTTTGGTACAATTGTACCATTAGTAATAATTTCGATTGTTCCAATCTGATTTGAATACTCCAGTAAATGTTTCATTATTTTCTCTAATTCATCATGTATTAGAGGTTCACCACCTGAAACAGTAAACTTATCAACAAAAGATACCATCGAAAAATATTTATCAATTGACAATGCCAAACTTTCATAAGAAAAATGAGGCGGTTTTTTATAATATGGGGAGTAAGCAGTACACAATTTACATTTTAAATTACATCTATAGGTAATTATTATACCACATCTTTTCATTTTTAATTCTGTATTCATAAATTATCTTCCTTATCTATAGCTGTTCTGCTGGTACAAATCTTTCTGAATCATCACATAGCCCATTACAGTATGCACAAGCTGTCAATGATTTTCCGTTTAAAATATTATAAAATTTCTGTTTTTGCTCTTCAATTGAAATAGACCCATCAAATAAATCAATATACTCTTCTTTGTTTTTAGCTATAATGCCAAGTTCCATACATCTCCGTGAAGGTATACACGGGTGTATTTCACCATTCATAATAGAAAAGCAAAATTGGAGTTTTCCTGGATATGCACATTTTTCATATTTCGTTTGTATTTCTTCATTTGAAAAGTGTTTTCTGCTTAAGTCACGAAAATCAACCCATCCTCCACAATGCAAATTGTCACCATTGTAATTTCTAACTCTATAATCTATTCCCTTTTCATCAAACAATGATCTTATATTCGTTATTTTATTGGAAAGTGCTCCGTAATCATCAATCATTATTGTCATTTTATCTTTATATTTAATAAGTACTCTAATTAATTCATCACTTGGATAAATAGTACCGTTTGTTATAATTTCTAATACCCCTATTTGACCAAAATACAGGGATATCTTATCAACTATTAGATAAAGTTCTTCATGTAAAAAGGGTTCTCCCCCAGATATTGTAAATTTTTCAACATGATTTACAATTTCGAAATATTTGACAATTTCTTTTTCGATGTATTTGCTATGAAAATGCGGCGCTGGGTCATAATAAGGTGAAAATGTACAACATAACTTGCACTTTAAAGAACATCTTAATGTACTTGTTAAACCTGTCCCCTTTAAATTCAACTCCATTTATTTTTCCTCCATCAGTTGCTCAGCAGGAGGAAATCGTTCTGAGTCCTCACACAAACCATTACAATATGCACAAGATGTTGTGCTATCGGATCTAAACATAAGTGATATAATATCTTTTTTTTCATTT
The DNA here is from genome assembly GCF_023700225.1 of Acetobacterium wieringae. Taxonomy (NCBI): domain Bacteria; kingdom Bacillati; phylum Bacillota; class Clostridia; order Eubacteriales; family Eubacteriaceae; genus Acetobacterium; species Acetobacterium wieringae. The sequence continues at coordinate 1,068,588 of NZ_CP097897.1, read as the reverse complement.
ATTGTAGTATTACTGTCTAGCAAATCAACGTATTCATTTTTATTTTTTGGTATTATTCCAAGTTCCATACGTCTAAAAGAACGGCCACAGCTGTGTAATTCACCGTTTAATATTATCGAAACATCTCTACTTCTAATTGCACATTTTTTCCCTTTTATATCAGTTTCTTTTTGCGTGAAGTGCTTTCTAGAATGATCGCCATAATCGACCCAACCATCACAAAATAGATTCTCCCCGCTGTATTTAATTACTCGATGAGAAATGTCAAGGATCTTTAATTTGTTCTCTAATTCGTCAGCTCTAGTTGATAAAAAACCGTAATTGCTAATTGTTACATGAAGCTTATCTTTATGGTTCTGAAGAATTTCTAAAACTTCATCAGAAAAAAGCATTGTACCGTTTGTAAGTATTAAAATTCTACCTATCTGACTTGAATACTCCATTGTTTTATTTAGTATTCTACCTAAATCCTTGTGAAGCAAGGGTTCGCCACCAGTTATCGAAAAATCTCCTACTTTATCAATAACTCCGAAATAATTATCTATGGTATCAGCAATATAATCATAAGAATAGTGTGGGGGCGTTTTATAGTACGGCGCATAACCACCACATAATTTACATTTTAATGTACATCTTAATGTAATAACTATACCGCTTCTTTTTAATATTAATTGATTAGTTTCCATTAGCTATTTTTCTCTTTCCTTTGAAATATTTTTTATTAATTCCATAAAATCAGTCTCATCTATCTCCTCAAAAAATTTATCTCTGTATATTCCATGTTTAATTGATACGTTTGCACATTGATTATTTTTTAATGCATCAGTTAAGTCACTTTCTTTTCGAAATATCCTTTTTATTAATAAATCATAATTTGCTTTCCCATTTTTTGTATTTATAATAATAAGAGAGATACCTTGTTCAATATCAACATTCTCGTCTCTTAAATTTACACCCCAATAATCAGCAAGTGTTATATCTGAGTATCTTGGCAAACCTTTAAATTGACACTGTGAGCAAGAAGGACGGATGAAAAGGTTATATTTCAAATAACCTTTCATATATGGATCAGTATATCTGTCTGCATAATATTCCTGTCCATTTTCAAACTCAATTTTTGTACAAAATTTGTTCCAACCGTTTTTTTTGTTTTTGAACCAAACCCTTTCGACTTTTGAACCAAACTTATTTTCAAGACTTAATAGATACTTCAAATACGCTTTAGGAGAATTTGCTCCTCTACATATAAAATCACAAGTTAATAAATTTTTATATTCTTTATCTAAAAATCTATTCAAGCCAGATACTTGGCAGGGTGAGCCAACAAACATGGCAAGTTTGCCGTCATCAAGTATTTTTTTTATGCGTGCATATATTTTTCCTGTTTTGCTTTGAACATATTTTGACTGCCTTAGTTTTATAATGTCGTCTTTACAGTTGCTAATATGGTGATGAACTAAGAGATTCTCATCGTAAATTGCTCCAGCAACATAACCACCTTGTAGAATTATCATATGAGCAAGTTCTGAAAATATACCTCCCGACGTACTATTATACCTAATTTCCTTGTTGCGAGACCAAGCTGCGTAAGCTTTCAGTTCTTTTAATTTTTCTGTGCTTTCCAGTGGATTAATAACCGGACAATGTGTAACACACATTTCACAGCTAATGCAGTTTATCACATCTATCTCGGGATATAAAAATCCTTCAGAATCTGATTCCATGGAGATATTACCTTTTGGGCAAACATTTTCACATACTCCACATCCAGTACATTTATTCTTTTCCAATGTTCTAACAGTGTTCGTGATAAGTTACCTCCAATCAACTTTTTCTTTAATTATTTTTGCGGGGTTTCCAGCCGCAACGCAGCCAGCTGGAATATCATGTGTAACAACTGCACCCGCTGCTATTACAGCTCCATCTTCAATTGTCACACCTTTTAAAATAATGGCTCCAACACCAACCCAAACATGGTTTCCTATTATAACTGGTGCTGATAGATTGGTTTGTTCACCACTTTTACCGATTAATTTATGATGATCACTATCATAGATATAAACACCGCGTGCAATAGCTGTACCATTACCAATTGAAACATGCTTTGTACATGCTATAACACAATCAGAATTGACATATGCGTTTGAAAGAGTTAATACTCCTCCAGAAAATATTTCTATGCTTGTATTATAAAATGCCCTAAAATAACCATTAATAGTGAGTCCTGAATTCGCATGCATTTTTAAATATGTTTCTGCATTTGAGCCTTTTCTAATATTATGACCTAAGCTTAAATTTGCATTTAACTCTATTTCAGCTGTCGGATGCACATCAATAATGACATTACCTGAAGTGATGATACGGCCTTTTCCATTACTCTTAATTATTCTACATACTTCTTCATCCATTTTTGTTCAAACTCCATTATATATTTTCCATTATAGAATTCATCCCAGTTTCTTCTTAGCTCACCGCGCATAAACGCCAAAGGTCCGTTGCAATTCAACAGCTCAAATCTATGTATTTTTTCTATCATCGATATCATGTATGACCATTCACTATAAAGAGCAAAATCACCTAGCTCAGGCAATAACTCACTTATATATATTGTTCTCTCCTTAAAAGCTAAGAGGTATTCATACAATTGTTCCGAATTCATCATATTAAATTTTGTTGCAGTACCTGAGTTGTTCCCAGCATGACGAAAAACATAGTACTTAGGTACTCCATGTACCGCCACTGTTTTTGCGTTTGCGAAATAACGATATGTTGTTCTAATATCTTCATATACATTATCTTCAAAGAAACGAATATTATTGAGTAACGATCTGTGAATAAGTTTCATCGGCATTCCAGCGCTGTATAGTTTTCTTTTCAAGAATTCTTCTGTAGCTTGAATTGCATTCATAATATACATCTTATCGAACACATAACCGTTCTTAATTTTATCAAATCCAACTATAAATGAACCGCAAATAGATATGTCTGCATTGTTTAAAACTGCAAGATTATATAAAAACTCTAAAAAATCCGGATCAACATAGTCATCATCATCAATGAAAGAGATATACTCACCTTTAGATACATCTAATCCAATATTTCGCCCGCTTCCAATGTTCCCCCTTCGACAGTGGATAACACTAATACGTGAATCCTTTGATGCATACTTATCAGCAATTGCTCCGCTTTGGTCTGTAGAACCATTATTGACAATAATAAACTCAAAATTAGAAAATGATTGATTTAGTATACTCTCTATTGCTCGTCCGACTAAGTTTTCCCGGTTATAGGTCAACATAATCACACTAATTTTAGGTAGTGACAATTGTTATACCTCCATCATAATACTTTTTTGAAAAAGAATCTATCAATTATTCCAAATCTTCCATAAGGCTTTATTCTTTTCCCATAGGTTTTCTAAAAGAACTTTATCTCTAGTGGTGTCCATACACTGCCAAAAATCATGATGCTTATAAACGCCAAGCTTTCCATCCAAACTTAGTTTTTCTAATGGTTCTCTTTCCAATACGGTGTTATCGTGATCGATGTAATCAAAAATTTCCGGCTCCATAACCATAAAACCAGCATTAACCCAGCCCCCATCCTCACGGGCTTTTTCTCGAAAGCCGATCACTGAATCATCATTATCACCAATCGTTAAAACACCATATCGCCCTCCGGGTTGGATTGCTGAAAGCGTCACTACTTTTCCTGAAGCATGATGTTTTGACACTAATGCATTCAAATCAATATTACTAACACCATCGCCATATGTCATTAAAAATGTTTCATTGCCAGTGTACTTCTGAATCCTTTTTATCCTTCCTCCGGTTTGTGTTTCTAGACCAGTATCTACCACAGTAACCCGCCAAGGTTCAGCCACATTATTATGGACTGTCATGCAGTTATTTTTAGAAAAGTCAAAAGTTACATCTGATCTGTGAAGATAGTAGTCAGCAAAATACTGCTTTATAATATAACCTTTATAACCACAACATATCACGAAATCGTTATAACCAAAGTACGAGTAATATTTCATTATGTGCCATAAAATGGGTGCTCCACCGATTTCTATCATTGGTTTTGGCTTCAAATGACTTTCTTCACTAATACGAGTACCAAGTCCACCTGCTAGTATTACAACCTTCATATCTTAACACCTTTTGCTATCTAAAATAATTTACCGATTTTTCCAAAATACTCAAATTTATTTCGCATAATCAAAATCTACTTTTTATAGTTCTCTAATAATGATAGTAACTTCATTCAATTCAGATTTTGTTTTAGCATTGCATTGCGCTTTTTCATAATAGCTCCTAGCGGTATCTTTTTCTTCTTTCAAACTATATAGGTAACCCATATTAAAATTTAAATCGAAATGATTTGCGTCAATATCAAGCCCTTGCTTAAATAAACTTTCAGATTCATCCAAATTTCCTTCCATCATAGTTATAACCCCTTTAATGGCGAAAATTTCTATATCATCAGTATTTATTTTCTCATATTCATTGACAATCTCTTTTGCTTCTATTAATAATCCCTGCTCTATCAAAGTTTGAATATTTTCTATTATTTTTTGTTGCCATAATCTAAAATCATCATTTTTGCCAATCATTTGATCTGGTAAATCCACTGTTATATCCGTTTCTCCATTAATTCTGGTTTTATTATTGGTATTTTCATATAAACTTTCACGCTCTTCAAATATCAGTGATATTTGTTTTTCTCGCACTTCATAACTTACCGATATATTTTTTATTTTACCAACAATAGAACCAGCATTCAGCTCGTTGGAATTGATAAAGAAATTCTCATTAATACTAACTAATTTATTTGATATCTCTTCATTCATTTGTAATGCCACAAATGGTTTTCCACATAGCAGGGCAATGAAGAGAAATTGATCGCTCATTACAATTGACAAGCCTGACTCAATGAAGTTTCTGAATTCCCGTTTCCCTTTTTTGTTTTGTTTAACATAAATGATTGCCTCATTTTTAAAAACTTCCACAAATTTTTTGCAGAAGTCATGCTGTGTCTCGTCGTAACAATAAACGATAAAAGTATAACCTTGGTTGATCAAAATCTGTATGGCAATTTCTAATTGCTCAATTATCGAGTCCGATGCCTGGTCTTCTGAAGGAATTACGCAATTAAAATCAAGATAAATCTGCTTTTTTTTATTTTTATATATTCATCTGTATTTTCAAAGTCGATGAATCCAAAGTCGATTTTTGAAAAATCAGTGTCAGCGATCATATTTGACAATACCTTTAACTTTTGATCGATTTCCATCAATTGCTCCTCTAAAATACTATTCTAAAACATGCAATTTATCATTGTCAAATTGATCGATTAGTTTTTGAGCGTGACCCTTTAGCTTACCATCTTCCGTCTGATCAATAATCCATGTGACAAACTCTCGAATATCATTTTCCAAATAACCAGTCTCAATAGCTACATCAAAATAATCCAAAGCCTTTTGCATACTCTTACACTTATAATAACAATAACCAATCATAAAATAAAGCGATTTTAGTTCCTTTTTTTGTTGTTCATTGGCCTGACAAATTCTAATGGATTCCATATACATTTCCACTGCTTTATCATAATTGCCTTCGTCTTTAAAAATATTGCCGATTGCTGTTTCAATCCCCAAAATCTCATCTACAAAGTTATCTTTCAGATTTATCAAACAATCAAAGTAATTGTCCTCTTTTAATTTGATCAGCTCACTGAAAATATCAAAAAAGTCTTTAAGATCTTCTTTGTACAAATAAACCTCATCATTCCCCAGAACCAATGCTTCTATTATCCTTTTAAAAGACGGTTTAACCAGATTTGCCAGATTTAACAAAGCTACTTTATCATTCATTAAGAGTGCGGCGACGACTGCCAGTCTGGCATAGGTATTCTCGTAATTGATTTTGTATGCCTCATAAAACTGTCTATATGCTTGCTCATATTTTTTATTTGCCAAAAGCATAATCACCATTGAAAAATCCTGGTGTCCAAACTGACTATTCATATGGGCAACATAATAGGCTAGAAGCTTCCCACTTCGTTGTTTGGTCAATTCCTCAACTAACAGACGCATTTCTTCTAGATTGTTACGATCATAAAGATCGTTAAATGTCGCAATTGTCTCTACGGTATCATTGTTTTCAGTCAGCTTGATTAACTCACGTAAGGCCGGAAGATAGTCTTTTTTTCGTTTAAGTGCTTTTATATAATACTCGATTGCGAGTTTTTCGTCATTTTTATAATAATACAAATATGCGATTGGGCGTTCTATTTCGTGGATTTTTCCTTCTAGGAAATTTATTTCAATATCAGTATAATGCTCTTGCATTCTTAATGTATTCTTGTAATTATTTAATGCTTCTTCATATTTCTTGGCATTAAAATATTTTTCACTCAAAAACATATGAAACATCGGGTGATTTGGAAACTCTGCCAATGCCTTTTGTAAGGGTACTTCAATCTCCCCCCAATTTTTTTTAACTTTATCATTGCAGTAATAATATTCTGATAGACTTTACTGTTCAAGCCCGTCATATTGATTCTATTTTTTAAATATGCGTTCCCATGTGTGATGCACTCTTCATATTTACCTAAAGAAATATACGTATCACTTAAAAAGTAATCAACTGTTGAGTCAGTTGGATTTTTTTCTTTTTCGTCAAGAAGCATTATTAAATTACGTTCGGCCTTTTCATTAATTAGTTCTTTTGAATAGCCAGTATGAAAAATCACCAATTCATTTTGAGGAAGGTATACTACTTTAACATCTTTTTCATCGGAGTGTAGCCTTTCATGAATCGAATTCGTATAATAAATTGATTTTTCTTTCTTAAATATTCTGGTTTGTAAAAATGTACCTACTATTTCACCTGATTTTTTGTCAATATTTATCATTTTGCATCCGATTAGCTTTGCTTTTTTTCGACTTAATTTCTTAATTATCTTTGGGATATTTTTACTTTTTTCCAAATCAAAATACTCATCTGCATCCAGAAAAATGATCCAATCACCTGTAGCTTTGCCTAGTGCATAATTTTTCGCTTTCGCGAAGTCATTTACCCATTCAAAATGGAATACCTCTGCTCCTAAGCTCTTTGCTAACTGCACAGTACAATCAGTTGAACCGGTGTCGACGACTATGATTTCTGAAACAAAACTTTTATAACTCTCAATGCATTTTCTTATATTTTCTTCTTCATTTTTTACAATCATACATGCTGATATTTTCATTCATCACCTCAAGTATTTAAAAAAGAGTCAGAGAAAAGATTCCCTGACTCTTATTGGCATTAGCTACTTTTGCGTATTGATTATTGTAACAGTTGCAGAACTCCCTGCGGTTGTTGATTAGCTTGGGCCAGCATTGACTGAGCAGCTTGAGAAAGGATATTATTCTTAGTGAATTCCATCATTTCTTTAGCCATATCAACATCACGGATTCGTCCTTCAGCTGCACTTAAGTTTTCAGAAGAAGTTCCCAGGTTGTTGATGGTATGTTCTAATCTGTTCTGAATTGAACCAAGTTTTGATCGTTCAGCTGAAACTGATTCAAGGGCGTTGTTAATCTGAGTAATTGCACCAGTCGCTAATTTAGAGCTGGAAAGATCTAAAGCTGTACCGTCACTATTTCTTAGTCCCAAATCATCCGATTTCATTGAATTAATACCAACAAGGATACTCTGGCCACTATTTGCACCGATCTGCATTGTTAATGCGTCTGTAACATCTGTATTGGCAAGAACCTCTTTTTTAACAGAAATCGTGATACTTTCTCCAGCTTTTAAATCCTTTAATGTACCAGCTGATAAATCAATAGTATCCCCATCATAAGTGATTGAATTATCGGTAAAGGATAAGGATGCAGCTGTCCCTCCTACTACAGATTTGTCAAAATTACCAACAGCAAAGCCAGTTGACTCGTTGGTTGCAGTAAGGGTAACCGTAAAACTAGCTCCTATATCTGCATCAACCGTACCCAAAGTGAAGGTAGTACCGCTATTATTTTGAAGTACCGCAGTTGAATCAGCCTGTTCTACCAATCCTTTTTTAGATCCATCCAATAATTTTTGGGTATTGAACTCAGTTGTATTGGCAATTCGATCAACTTCATCAGTTAACTGGTTAATTTCTTTCTGAATTTCGTCACGATCTGTAGCTGTATTGGTATCATTTGACGATTGAACAGCCAGTTCTCTCATTCTTTGAAGAATGGAGTGAGTTTCATTTAAAGCACCTTCTGCAGTTTGGATTAATGAAATACTGTCACTGGCATTTGTGGAAGCCTGATCCAAACCTCTAATCTGGCCACGCATTTTTTCTGAAATTGCCAAACCCGCGGCGTTATCGCCAGCTCGGTTAATCTTTAAACCTGATGATAATTTTTCCAGTGATTTTGAAGTAGCCGCATTGTTAGCTGTTAACTTATTGTAAGTATTTAGTGCTGCGATGTTATGATTGATTCTCATTGTTTTTTCCTCCGTTTTTTTATTGACCGATACCCTCGGCCTGGGAATTTTGTTTAGGCTTTCCTTCGTACGCAAGGCCTGCCAAATTTTTTAAGCTCTTTCGCTCTTGTTATTAATATCGGCCAAGCTGTCTTTTACTTTAGAAACTTTTTTTGTATTTTTAAAGTTTTTTGTTGGCTTTTTAATAACATATACTTTTTCTTTGTTGTATTAATTATCGGTTGTTCTTTCTATTACTTTAGAACTATTACTTTAGAAGTTTTTCTTTCATTTTAATTTTTTTCGCAAAAGCGTGTAGAATGAAGTAAGTACGATTAATAGATTAGTACTGATTTATGTGGAAATACTAACCGATAGACAGTCAATTAAAAAAAGAAAAACCAAACTCTGCTTCATATAAACTCGAGGCACAACAGTTTTTCTTTTTATATAATTTTATTTGTCAAGCATTATACTTTTTCATCCAGCAGTGGTGCCGCCGACATGTTCCTTTGCTGTTCAAATCCCAGCGGCGGCTTATAATTGGGATCAGCACTGGGCGGCACATAAATTGGTCCACCAACATATTTGATGACCACATCCGCCCGTTGGGTAACGACTAACTCCAGATCGGGAGGCATAAACTCGGAGTTAAAATTATCAACTGTCGGCATCCCACTTGGTAATGCTGCTAACGGAATGCTCAGTTCCATATTAGCATATTCAGGATTTAATTCACTTTTCATTTTGCGTGCCATTGAATTTATACTCCGATTAGCCTGGGTAAAACGGATCGCCCGGGAATCGCCATCTTCCATTTGAATATTAAGCTTTAAATTACCGTCATCGCCTATCTTGGCAGTTGCCGTATACGTCGAATTATCCCAATTATAGCTTGAACTAGGGACAAAAGAATCCTGTAAATTAATCCGAATCGGTTGCACATGAGCAGGTTGTTCAGCTTTATTATGATCAGCTTTACCATCGAAAGCATGGACTGATGATAGTGCGAGCGACTCTTTCTCAACATATTCAATCTTTATTGGGACAGTTTCAATAGTAATCAGTTGTTCCATGTTATCCTCCTTCCTCTACAACTTAAGACATGTAATCGAAGACCGACTGCTGTACTACACTACTTCCCATCTGCAAAGCCGCCTGGTAAGCGACCTTCTGGCTCTGAAAAGCGATATAAGTATAAGCAGCGTCAACGCCTTCAACTTCGGTCTGACGTTCTTCCAGATTAAAATTTTGGGTTTCGTAACGATTTGACATAAATTCCAAGTATTGAGTCTTGGCACCAATCTCTGTCGTTGCTTGATATGCCTTTAAGCTGTTTTCTTTAAACAAGCCATATAGACTGTCGACCTTATCAAAAGAATATTGATCATTCTCCTTTTCAAACTCTGTCGCAACCCGACCCAAAAGATCATAGAGGTTATTCGATACATCTTCTCCTGATATCGCGGTTGAATTTTTTCCCATTCCCACAATACTCAAACCTGGAAAGGAATAATTAAACACCGAATTGCGATCAACTTCTCCAGTCGATTCGTCAAATTTGACCCCGAGACCAATGTCCACATACATACTGTCATTCTCAAGCTTATTGGCTTCAGACGAGCCTTCAACCAAATCATCAAGATTAACCCCATTATATTGTAATTTCCCAGTTGATGAATCCAAACTAAACGGTTTTTGATTATTGGTACCACCAAAAAGATACATACCTGTCACATCAGTGTTTAGTGTTTCAAGTAGTTGGGTTTGAATGGTTCGCAGTTCAGAGGCGATTATTTTTCGATCCCCTTCACTGGTCGTGCCATTCATCCCCTGCAATATTTTATCAGTGGCTTCTGCCAGCGATGATTCAATCTGACCTAAAGTTGTTTCCGAGTTAGTTAAAAATCCATCAGCATGTTTAATATTATCCTGATATCCCTCTACCTTAGCCAGATTCCGTCTGATCTGATACCCCCGTACTGCCGAAGACACATCCTCAGAGGTTTTGGCATATTTTCGTCCAGTTGCCACCTGGGTATTCAGTTTATCCAGATCTGATGACAAACTATTTAAATTGGTTGAATATTTTGAGGTCATCATTCGATAGGTAATTCGCATAATTTCACTCCCCTTCCTGTTATAATCGTTTTATATTTGTTTTCATTTTACGGTAATCAGACACCCATCCGATTAATAATCGTATCGAGATTTTCATCCAGTACGTTAAAATACCGCACCGCTGCTCCGTAAATCTTCTGGAAAGCTGAAAGGTTGATTCCTTCTTCATTGAGTGAAACCCCAGAAACCGAGTCTCTGGCATCGGAAATGGTCTGGAACACGTTAGTGGCAGTTTTAGAGAAATTGGTATATAACTCCACATCAGTACCTACTTCACTAACCACACTGGTCATGTATTCATTAAAAGTTCCACTTAAAATGGTATTACCATCACTGTCCTTAAAGTCAATTTTACTGCTCATATTTTCAATCATTCGCAGCACATTGTCCGAACCAGCTGGCGTTGCTTCATAGCCAGTCGGAGTTGGATCAATCACGGGCTTACGGGTGGTATTAATATAAGATGGGTTGCTGAGCCAGGCCGTTGAAACCTGAATATTTCGGGCGGTCAGATTTGCTGTTGAGGTACCTGACGCATCGGTAAAGAGATTCTTGGGATCCGTGCTATAATCATTGAGCACATATCCGCCTGATCCATCCGATTCATAAATTTCACTGTTTAATTTATTCATGGTATCGGCGAACTGTTTGGCGAAAATATCAATCTTTTCATTATAGTAATAAATACCCTTGGCATCATTTTCAGTTGCGCTGGCAAAGCTGCCCTTGCCATTGATAATGCTTAAATAGCCCTCAAGTTTACCGTCGGAGACTAGACTATTGGCATCATCTCTTAGATTACCAACAGTATCCGTAATTGAAAGTTTCACATCAAGGGGATCGGTGGTAGCATCCAGACTCATTTCGGCGTATTTATCATTATCGACAATCAGAATTGGCTCGCCACCGCTGGGATTTTCAATGGTGATGCGATAATGAGGAATGGAGAGGTTCTCCGAAATCCGATCAGCGGGAGACATGCTAACTTTGACGTTAGAAACCTCTGAAAGCTTATCAATAAGCAAATTGCGCTGATCATACAGTTCATTGGGTGTATTGCCATAAATCTCTTCCCGTTGGATCTGTTCATTCAGCGCTGCTATATTTTTAACATATGTATTAAATTCACTTTTAACGGTCACTTCCAGGTTTTCGGTTTGCTCGGTACGAATTTCATCCAATTGATTGGCATACATGTTAAGCATCTGGGTGACTTTTTCGGCAGCGGACCTCACTACCTGGGCAATGTCCGAGCTGGTTGGTGTCTGTGATAAGCTCTGAAGGTCGTTAATATAGCTGGACAATTCCCCCTGAAGGGCTTCGGCCGAGGCTTCATCAAAGACATCTTCCAGGTTGCTAAGACCCTTAACCATGGTTTCATAGCGGTTGTTTTCGGAATTCTGATTGCGATACCGGGCATCAATATAAGGGTCACGAAGCTGAGTGGTACCGGTGGCTTTGGAGCCAAGGCCGGTTGAAACCACTGGTGTTGCATATTTTTCAACCTTTCCACTGGTGGTCACCGACACAATATCGACCCGTTGGCGGGTGTATCCTTCGGTATTAACATTGGAAATATTATTTCCGACAATATTAATGCTAGCCTGGCTGGTATCCATGGCCCGGCTGGCTATGTTATATGATACAAATGTTGCGGTCATATCATTTCTCCTTAATCTATTTTAAACACTCTTTTCAAAAGCGCTGGGAAGTTTGACACTACCCTCTTCTTTTCCATCTTCGCCATACGTCATTTTATCCTGTTTTGCTTTAAACTGAGCAATACTTTTATTGACGGTATGCAGTTTTGTCTGAAGCAAGGTCTTACATTTATCTTTATAAAATTGCATTTCTTTGGCTGTTTCTTTAAATTCGGCCAGCAATTCTTCAAATCGTTTTTGTTCTTTTTCGGGCAGCTGTTTAATTACTTCAGAGATGTTTTCTCCACTGACACCCAGCTTTTCCATGTAGGCGGTAACATCCTGATCAAATGTTTTAATCTGATATAAAAATAGCTGCTGATGATTAAGGTTATCATTTAGCTCATCGATGCTATTGCTCTGAATCAGCATCAACTCATCTTTGAGTTTGGGTATGGTGTCACGATGAAGCTTAATAACCCCGAAAAGATAGTTATAAAAACTATCGAGTGTTTCTTGATATTCTGTTGTTTCAAGCATATTAAGCCTCCTCGAATCAAGTTCCCGACTGCTTCAAAGGGCCGGGAACTTATTTTAAAATCGCATCAACCAGATCACTGGTGGCTACGTGATAGGTACCGTTTTGAACGGCAGCTTTAAGCTCGCTTAAACGGTCTGAATCTTTGACGGTGACGTCATACAAAATGGCTGATTTAGCAGTGGCAACCCGACTGTCTTCAAACGATGCACTTCGACTGTTGGAAATATCGGTGCTGTCTGTTTTAGCAATGGAATTTTTTTGTTTTCAGAATTAACACGACGGGCTGATTCTGTGGCGGTATCCTGACCAATTTTGGATTGAACAGCGGGATTATTGCCTAATGATATTTTCATGACTTTACCTCCTCTATATAATAATCTATTTTATTAAAATTTGTCTGAATTTTTGTGATATTTCTGCTTGTTATACTTATCGTCATTATAAAAGAAAACTTTAGCAAAAGAAAGAAAAATAATAATGGCGGGATGAAGAAAAAAATCCAGACAGCCTCGTAAAGTATCGGTGTCTGGATTATTAGGTGCAGGGTATGGCGGGCGATCTCGAATCGCTCCTACGGGATGATGCATTACGTTGGTTTTTTATTATTGCATTGGTGTTTTTTAGTTTTTAGGGTCGAAGCGCGTTCGCCCATCACCGGCATCGGCCTTATATTGACAAGAATCGGATGATTTCGTCGGCAATGCGATCCAGGGGCAATTGTTTGTCAACAGCACCGATGTTATAGGCCACCATCGGCATACCATAGACCACCGAGGATTTTTCGTCCTGACCGATGGTGTAGGCCCCGGTTTTTTTCATCTTCAGCAGACCGTTGGCGCCGTCCCGGCCCATACCTGTGAGAATAACACCCACAGACTGTCTCCCGGCCACAGCGGCCACTGAATCAAAAAGAACATCAACCGAGGGACAATGTCCACTGACTTTTTCTTCCTGGGTGCATTTAACAATGTAACCGGTCCCCCGTTTGGCCAGACGCATCTGGAAATTGCCGGGGGCAATCAGAACCCGGCCGGGTCTTAAGGCGTCACTATCCTCGGCCTCTTTAACTTCCAGTTCGCAGGTGTTATTCAGACGCTCGGCATAGAGCTTAGTAAACACCGGGGGCATATGTTGGACAATGATAATCGGAGGCATATCCCGGGGCAGGCCAGAAATCACCGTATGGATCGCATCGGTTCCGCCTGTGGAGGCACCAATAGCAATGATCTTGCTCATCGTATCAATGCCCTGATTGGTTACCGGTCGGCTTGGTGTATAGTCGCTTTTGCGATTGCCAACCTTGGCGGTGGAGGCAATTTTTATTTTGATAATCAGTTCATTGACAAAAGATGCCATCCCCCCGGGGCGGGTGACATTGGGTTTGGTGACAAATTCCACGGCCCCGGCATCCAGAGCATCCAGAACGTTTTTCGAAACCGAGCTGACGACAATGACTGGCAAGGGATACTGCGGCATCAGTTTTTTTAGAAATTCAATGCCATTCATTTTGGGCATTTCAACGTCCAGGGTTAAGACGTCGGGCTTTAGTTTAATGATCAAATCTCTGGCCATGTAGGGGTCAGTTGCCGTTCCAACGACTTCAATGTCAGGATCTTTCGATATTTCCCTTGATAAAGACTCACGAAAGACCAGGGAATCGTCTACGATCAGCACCTTAATTCTTTGCTTAAGTCTCATCACGGATCCTCCACTTATTTTTCTTCAAGCAATTCTTCAATCACTTCGATTTCTTCATTCTTCAGCAGGCGTTCACAATCCAGCAATAATTGAACCTTGCCCCCTGCTTTACCAATCCCTTTCATAAAGCGATTTTCAAAGCCGGTTTTGTTGGATGGCGGTGGCGCAATTTCTTCATCGTCAATGGTCAGAACCTCTTCCACGTTATCGACTATTAGGCCCACCGAAACCGCTTCAATATCAATAACCACAATACAGGTACGATCATTATAGTCCACCGGTTCTTTCCCAAACTGCAGACGGACATCAAGCACCGGAATAATTTTTCCCCGCAGATTGATGATCCCTTTAATGTAGGTCGGTACCTCCGGAACCTTGGTAATCGACTGCATTCCAATGATTTCAGTTACATATTTTATTTCAATGCCAAATACTTCATCTTCTAAGGAAAAGGTTAGAAATCTACCGTGCTGAGTATCTTCTTCCAGATTGTAATTATCTACAACATTTTCTGCCATTATAAATCTCCTCTTCAAATATTTTTTAAAGTTTTCATTGTAACCATTATACTTGAAACACCTAAAAAGGTACACCCTAATTTATTCATCTCTTTAACAAAATTCTTGTTCTTTTTTTACCCTGATTAATGCCGTTTAAACTTACTGTGAATGATGTGTAAATTTATATTCAAAAAAATGCTGAGCACAACGTGTTCAACAAATAATTAGTTATCTTAATTATAACCACATTAATCAATTAAAGGATCTTGAAAATTGAACTAATCGAATTATTCAAGTAGTGTGCGGGCGATCTCGGATCGCCCCTACGAAATAATACTATATTCAACTGAACTAGCTTTAAAATTCCTCAATCCGACGATTCAGAGACTGTATCTTCATAACGCCCGTAGCCAGATCAAAATATTGGGTTCGTCCAAAATTAAGACCGGTATCTTCGGCCAGAATGGGAATCCGTAGTTGGCTTAATACCTGCTTGACACAAAGAATATTGCGTTCCCCGATGGCTCCCAGCTTACTGCCGGGCTGTACCTCAAACATTTGGGCGCCACCAGCAATTTTTGCAACAATACGGTTATTGCCGCATCCAGCTCGTTTCATCTCATCGACCAGATCCACAATGGCAGTATCTGCAAATTTTTTGCGATTGATGTCCTTATTTGAAAAATTAGTACTGTCCGGTAGCATAATATGAGATAAGCCGCCAACCTTTGTGACTTTGTCATACAAACATACGCCCACACAGGAACCCAAAGCATAGGTGACCAAAACTTCCGGGCCTTTGGCTAATTTATAATCCGATATTCCAATTACAATT
Source organism: Acetobacterium wieringae (assembly GCF_023700225.1). Classification (NCBI taxonomy): domain Bacteria; kingdom Bacillati; phylum Bacillota; class Clostridia; order Eubacteriales; family Eubacteriaceae; genus Acetobacterium; species Acetobacterium wieringae. The sequence goes on along the minus strand of NZ_CP097897.1, from coordinate 1,052,785 downwards.
GCCTGACTCATATTTCCAGCCCTAGTTTTTGCATAATCGTTTTTAATGTATTGATCTCGGCAAACATAATCATGTTGCTCTTTAAATCGTTGGTTTCGCCCAGGAAATTTTCTTCAATAAACATTAATTTGTCACCAATGGCACCAAATTCAATAATCGGCACACTCATCAGAGCCCCGACCATGTCGATGGCCACATAGGGAACGGATACCTCAATGGTCAGCCCAGTTAAGGCCGAAATGGCATTGACATAGGATGAAGCCAGAATATTTCCAATTTCTTTGATGCCGGAAATTTTCATTTCGCTGAGTCCTTCTTCGCCATCATCTTCACCCACCAGAATGTCCATAATACTTTTTGCATCTTCCACGTTAAGTAAAAACATAATCATCCCGTGAGCGTCGCCGCTGAAATTGACCAGCACCGCTACGGTCATGGTTTCGGCCCCGCCCAGATTGGCAACTGCCTCGTCAAATCCGGTGATCCGAACCGAGGGAACACTCATGTCCACCTTTTCATCCAGGATTGTTGCCAGCGCTGTGGCCGCATTGCCAGCCCCGATATTACCGATCTCCCGGAGCATATCAATTTGCATTTCATTCAGTTCATCATAGTTCTCGAACAAATTTATACCTCTTTCTCCTCAATCATTTTTCTCTTTATTACAGCATTCCGTTTATAATCGTATCGTTGTCCCAATATATTTTGCAGTGATCCAGGCTGTCGAATTCGAATGAAAAGGGTATTTCGCCAAAATAAATCCGGGTGCCCCGGTAGAGTTTTCGTTTTGCTGAAACTGATCCGTAATAAGAGACACTGGCTCTTTTTTTGACATAAATAATGGCATCTTCTATTTCAGCTATTTCTTTTTTCAGATTCAGTACCTGTCGATCAATCTGTTTTTTCAAAGTGGCGATCTGTTCCATGGCGGGACTGTCGTGCTTACGACTGAGCATGTCCTTCTTTTCCTGAGCCAGCAACAGCGCCGTTACCTGCGCTTCTTTTTCGCTGCTATCAGCCAGCTGCAGACGGACTTCTGCCGCCTTTGCGCTTAATCGGTCGATTTCATCCTGATCAATGATTTTTTCTCCCAAGATCCGAATAACGGTGGGATATTCCCGATCATTTCCAATATCCCTGGCGACCAGCTCACCCAGCAATTGTATTTCACCACCAACCACCAGTTCTTTACTGCCAGATAGATAAATATTACCATTACAGGTGATTTTGCCATCAATAATATAATCCACGGTAATATCACCGTCAACGTGCAAAACAGCATTTTCGATGTAATTGCAGCGGAGATCCTGACCGACGATCACATCACCAGAACTTCCACCATAGATACCCTTGGCAATAACCACGTTCCCGGCCGCTTCGATTTTAGCATCTTCAACGACCCCTTTAATGATCAGATTGCCCCCGGCTTTCACTGAAAAACCGCTACTGACATCACCATCAATGGTCACGTCTCCAGGGAAATTAATATTACCAGTAGAGAAGTCGATGTTCTTGCGAATGTGCATCATCTCATCAATATTAATGGTATTGATGAATTTAATAATGCCGTCACAGTCTGCCAGAAGCTTGGATTCATCGGCAGTCAGGCTGGTATTTTTTCCTGCTGGTACCTGGGGCTTTCTGCCTTTATGGGCCGGAATCACCTGGCCATAAAGGTCTTTCCCATCAATTCCCGGAGTTTCTTTGGTAATCTCGCATAAAATCTGCCCCTTTTTTACCATCTGAAAATAATTAAGATTTTTATAATCAATGGTTTCATCTTCGCTGTATTCCGGTTTATAATCAGCGTCTTTTTTTACCAGCAGTTTGACGACCCCATCATTCCCATCAATCGGGTCAGTCGCTTCGGCGACCTTGATCCGAATTTTGTAGATCGGTCGCTGGGCCAGCTTTTCCACCGCACTTTCGATAATCCCGTGGACAATCTGGTTCTCAGCCAGAGCGGCCAGTAACTCTTCTCTGGTAAAAACGGTGTTGCCTTCTTCCTGTTTCTCCAGTTTGATAAAAGCCTGTTTTTTATCATCACTGACACTGACTTCAATCAAGGCTGCATGTTCTGTTTTGGCATTCTCCTCACACATAATCCATCCCCTTTTCCCTACGCTTTTTCTTTATTTCATCTTATTTATCTAAGTTGATTTACCGTCTTTTCCATGTCATCCGTGGATTGAATGATTCGTGAATTAAATGAAAAAGCACTATTGGCCTGAAGCACTTTAACCATTTCTGAAGCCGAATCGGTCGCTGACGATTCGATATAGCCGGTTCTGATAATGCTGACGTTGTCTAACTGAGCGGCGCCCGAATCGGCCGTTGGCGCAAATTGGTTGGCACCTAACAATTCCAGACCATAGCGATTAGGAAATGAAAAAACACCGATTAATTCACTATCATAGCCAGCAGTGATATTGATTCGGTTGTTGTCTTTCCCCAAGACATAGTTACCGCTGATATCCACCAGATATTTTTGATCACCTTCGACGCTGGCGTGAAAGACGCCATCGCGGGTATAGGTAACGACATTTGTTTCCCGATTAAGAATTCCGAAAAAGCCGTCACCTTGGATGGCACAGTCCATCTCCCTTCGGGTGGGTTCCAATTCCCCCTGGGTAAAATCGATCCCGATTTTTTGAACCTTGGCGCCGTGTCCAGTGCTGATGTCGGCACCAGCTCCACCGTTGATATTTTCATATAAGAGCGATGCAAAAGCCACGACCTGGGGCTTAAAGCCCAGGGTATTAATGTTTGCCACGTTATTTCCAATTACATTCAGGGTGTTCTGCTGGCTGATCAGGCCCGTTTTTGCTGCATAAAATCCTCTAATCATGCTCGTTTTTCTCCTTTTTCGTTCCGGTATTAGCTATCCGAAATACTGCGATCCCACTATTAGCCAACCCTACCAATGGTATTGGAGGCAATTTCACTGATCTTGTCGAATATTTTTAACATCTGTGTGCACGATGTAAAATTATTCTGTTTGGCAATCATGTCACTCATCTCTTCGGTCATATCGACATTTGATCGTTCGATCATCTCCTGAAACAGGTTAAATGATCCAGCCGGAGCTAATTGAAAGCCGGTGGCACTCTGAAAATACCCTTCTCCTACCGGGGTTAGATCAGCAGCATTGGCCACCGTTGAGATATTGATCCGGGTTACTTCTGCGCCATTTTGAACAATGGTGCCATCCGGTTCCACCTTGAAATCACTTCCAGCCAGTTGAATCGGCTGACCGGCTGTGTTTAAAACCTGACCAACCCCTGGGAGCGTTAAAAAGCCCTGTTGATCCAATTCAAATTGACCATTCCGAGTCAATACCTGTCCAAAATTGGGGTTCTGGATGACAAAAAAACCCTGACCTTGAATCGCCATATCCACCGACCGGTTGGTTTTCTCAAAACCACCCTGTGTAAAATCAATGTACTGCGCATCATTAATTGTAACGTAGGCACCGGGGCCAATGTCAGCTTGAGCAATTTGGGGATCAGTGCTCATCCGTGAGGCCATGTATTCGGCAAAGGTTGCCTGTATTGTTGACTGGTTTTTGTAGCCGGCCGTACTAACGTTGGCAACGTTCTGAGCCACGACATTAATGGCTCGCTGTCCGGATAACATCCCAGCTGCGGCTGAATAGGATCCTCTGTCCATTATAATACCTCCTGGTTAATCATTCTTTAATTTAATAGTTCTCTTATCAATAATTTTTTAAGCGATTTCTCATTTTTATCATCGCCTGGGAGTGAATCTGAGACACTCGGGACTCTGTTACGCCCAGCACCTCGGCGATTTCTTTGAGTTTTAAGTTTTCATAATAATAAAGCGAAACCACCAGCCGCTCTTTTTCCTTCAGTTGGTCAAGGGCTTCTCCCAACTTCATTTTCAGTTCATCAAACAAGATGGTGGATTCCGGTGAGTCATCCGCTCGCTCTTCGGTAATCAGCGGAGAAACTTCCATCATTTTTTCGTTTATGGCTTCTTCATAAGATAAAACAATGGAATTATGTCGCTGCTGTAAAATCTTCTGGAGATTAGCCTCCGATATTCCCATTTTGGCGGCAATTTCTGCTTCACTGGGTTCTCTTTCCAGGGCGGCATACAATTCGCCGTAGGTTTCTTCCAGCACTTTTGAAAGACTCCGCTGGCTGCGGGGCACCCAATCCTGCTTACGCATAAAATCAATCACTGCTCCTCTGATTTTTAAGGTAGCAAAGGTTTCAAATTTATTCCCCATCTCCGGGTCGAACTTTTCAACGGCATCAATCAGAACAATCATCCCCTGGTTAACCATATCGTCCAGCTGCCCGAAATTGTTGTAACTACCCTTAAATCTTAACACAATTTTCTTAACCAGACCGGTATATTGCAGAACGATTTCGTTCCGGATCTCAGTAGTCCGTTGTTCTTTATAGAGTTGCCAGAGCGCCATCGTCTTCTCATCGACAAGCTTTTCTGTCACTGGTGTCTCCACTGACTGCTCAAGCATCTGATCGACTGCCTGTTCTTCCGATACATTATCACTTAGTTCATTTTTTTCGCTATTTATTTCTGCAACATTCATTCTGACACTCCTTATTTTTAGAAGGATTTGCGTTGATTAGTTTTCCAACTTTATCATACCGATCACCTGAATCTGAATATTGGTATCTATTTCATTAAAGGATAGGACGGTTAGGTCTGCCATAAATTGTTCAATTAATCGCTTAAAATAAATACGCACAATTGGGGAGGTGAGAATAATCGAATGATCAATGATTTCCTTGAGTTTTTCAATTTGCTCGGTAACCTTTTCGACAATGGTTTGTACCACCTGTGGATCAATGGCCAGATAGGTACCATGCTCGTTCTTCTTCGCTGAATTCAGAATGATGTTTTCAATTTCCTGATCCAGCGCAATAACCTTGATGCTGTTGCCATCGGTGTATTTCCGGGTAATGGTTCGTTTGAGTTTCTGTCTGACGTATTCGGTAAGCATGTCCGTATCCTTAATACTGGTACCATGATCTCCCAGGGTTTCCAGGATGCTCTCCATATCCCGGATGGGGATTCCTTCATTTAAGAGGTTAATCAGAATTTTCTGGAAATCAGCAATCGAAATAATATTGGGAATGACATCATCAACAATGGCCGGGTTTGCTTTTGAGACGTTTTCCAGCAGCGTATTGATGTCCTGACGACTCAGCAATTCATGCATATGCTTCTTGATAACCTCAGACATATGAGTCACAATCACCGAAAGGGCATCAATAACGGTGTAACCGTAAACCTCAGCCAATTCTTTCTCGTTTTCTGTGATCCATTTCCCCTTAATGCCGTAGGCTGGCTCAATTGTTTCAATCCCATCAATGGGTTCACTGGTATTGGTTGGATCAAGGGCCAGATAATAGCCGACCAGAACTTCGCCCTTGGCAATTTCTTCGCCTTTGATCTTAATTATATACTGGTTGGGGTTAATGAGTCCATTATCTCTTAATCGAACAGTGGGAATAACCACGCCCATGTCCATCGCAAATTGTTTTCTAAAAATAACGATCCGGTCGATAAAATTCCCGGAGCTGCCTTCATCCACCATCGGCAAAAGGGAGTAACCAAACTCCATTTCAATCGGTTCCACCCCGATTATATTATAAACATTATCGATGTTCCGGTAAAAATCAACTTCACTGCTTTCTTCCTGAATCAGCTGGGTCATCTGCTCAACCTCATCCACCACCACTTTGACATTGGAGCGACGGATTATCAGTAAACCAAATCCGCTGAGCATGACCGCTAACAGCAGGATTTGAAATGCTGGTGCGCCGGGAATAAAAGCCAGGGCCGCAATACCAATCCCGGCAATGACCAAAACCTGGGGTTGAGATAAAAACTGGTTCTTGACATCCACATTCAGGTTGTTTTCCGAAGCGGCCCGGGTCACAATCATGGCGGTAGCCACTGAAATCATCAGTGCCGGTACCTGGCTGACCAGACCATCCCCAACGGTGGCAATGGTATAAACCGAAACCACTTCTTCAAGGGGCATGGATCCCTGAACCATCCCGATAATCATTCCACCGACGAGATTGACGACCGCAATAATCATTGAAGCGACCGCATCGCCTTTAACCAGCTTGGTAGCCCCATCCATAGAACCATAAAACTCGGCTTCGGTTTGAATTTTCTGTCGCCTTTCTTTGGCTTCGGCATCGGTAATTGCCCCGGAACTAAGATCGGCATCAATGGACATCTGCTTTCCGGGCATGGCATCCAGCGTAAATCGGGCCGATACTTCAGAAATTCGCTCAGCCCCCTTGGTAATTACGATAAACTGGACAATAACAATGATAATAAAGACGATAAAACCGACAACGGCATTACCGCCCAAAACAAATGAACCAAAGGTTTCAATGATTTTCCCAGCTTCTCCGCCGTTTGAAAGAATCAATCGGGTTGAGGAAATGTTGAGGGCCAGTCGCAACAGCGTTGTAATAAGGAGCAGCGATGGAAAGATCGAAAAGTCCAACGGCCCTTTGATGTACATGGTTGTTAAGAGAATAATCAGGGATATGGATATGTTTAAAATAAACATAAAATCCAGAATAAATGGCGGCAGTGGTATAATAATAAGGGCGATTGTCAGAATTACAAAGACAACGACAAGGTTCTGAATGATTTTCATTTGACATTTTCCTTTTTACGTGTGCTATAAACCCAAGCCATTAATTCTGCTACAGCTTTGTAGAGTTCTGCCGGGATGTAGGCATTAATCTCCACCGATTCATACAGACTGCGGGCTAACCCCTTATTTTCTTTAACCAGTACCTTGTTTTCCTCAGCGACTTTAACAATCCGCAGAGCAATATGGTCTTTCCCTTTCGCCAATACCAGCGGGGCCACATCCTGGTCGGCATCATATTTTAAGGCCACCGCAAAATGGGTTGGGTTTCTGACAATGACATCGGCCTGTGGGACCATCTGCATCATCCGGCTCATGCTCATTTCCCGTTGTTTTTGCCGGATTTTCCCTTTAATTTCGGGGTTTCCTTCCGTCTGCTTATATTCGTCTTTGACTTCCTGCTTGGTCATTTTGAGTTTTTTTTCATAGTCGTAACGCTGATAGGCATAATCCAGAATGGCCACAACCGCAAAAATCATACAGACAGTCTGAACCATGGACATGGTCTGATCCATCATAAACATCACATTTTCATCAATCTTAGTGATTAGCATATCCGGTGTCATTGGAATCATGGCCAAAATGGTGGTATAAATAATGGCAATGATCAACGCTACCTTGGCCAGTGATTTAAGGAGCTCTACGAGTGATCGCAGTGAAAACATCCGCTTGATTCCTGATAGTGGGTTAATTCGGTTAAATTTTGGTTTTAATGCATCCCCAGTTACCAGAAAACCAGTTTGTACCCCTGACATAATAACTGCAACAAACATGATTACGATTGCCACCGGCAGCACGGAAATAAAAAATACCAAAGCCCCTTCCCGAAATAACTGATTAACCCCGGACACGGTAAGGGTCTCCACGGTCATTATTTTCTTCATTTGGGCAATATAGAGATTCTTGATCTGCTGATAGATAAATGGCACCAGCAGGTTTAAGATAAAAAAAGCCACAAAGAGAAGCACCACAGAGACGACATCTTTACTTTGAAAGGTATTCCCCTTTTTTCGCTCATCTCTTCTTTTTTTGGGGGTTGCTTTTTCGGTTTTTTCTGATCCTGCCATTCTTTTCTCCGATTATTAGCGATGTTAGACAAAAAACGTCAGTACCTGAGTTATTTTTTCCATCATCAGCAAATTCATTTGAGTCATAAAATTAGCCAATGCCGGGATTAAAGTGAAGATAACAATTAAACCAATGAAAACTTTAATTTGGATATTGATAACAAACACATTGATGTTCGGTACCAGGCGCATCAGGATCCCTACTGCAAATTCGGACACGATTTCAGTGACGATAATGGGGATCGCTACCTGTACGGCATAGATAAAAATATAGTACATCAATTCGATAAAATAGACAGCCACCTTATCACTGACCTGTCCAAGCCCCAGCGGAATAACCTGAAATGATTTAATCACTACGGTAAAGAGGGCCAGATGCGCATTTGAAATAAAAAAAACAAGCACGTACATCGCAGTCAACAAATTTCCGGTCACTGAGATATTGGCCTTGGTGGCCGGGTCATACATGGATGCCATACTCAAGCCCATTTGCATATCAATAACTTCTCCACCCAGTTGAAAAACTGAAAGAAAAAGGGTCATGATAAAACCAATTACAATACCTATGATAAAGCCCTGAAGCATCGCCCCGATAAACTCAATCGCACTGTAATTAATTACCTGGGTCGTTCCGAGTTCAAAGACAGCAAACATCGCAATGGCCAGAGATAAACCAACTTTCACGATACTGGGGACACTGTTTCGACCAAAAATCGGATTAAAAAAAATCACCCCGGCGGTTCGACAGCTGGCAAGCAAAAAAATCAAATACTGGTTCATGTCAAATGTCACATTTATCACCCATATTTATCTGTTAGATCTTGGTGGCAATCAGCTCAAAAATCCGAAAGACCAGATCCATCATCTGTTGAAGCATCCACCCACCGGCAATAATCATCATCAGTGCGGTGATGATCAGTTTGGGAACAAATGTCATGGTCTGTTCATTGATGGATGTAGCTGCCTGAATAATTGAAATAATCAAGCCCACCAGCATACTGATCAACAGGATGGGACCTGCCACCTTCATCCCGGTAAAGATTGCATCTCTAAAGATACCAATTAAATCACCTGTACTCATTAGCTGCTCCCTTCTTTAATTGTAGGTCATGATCAGGGTTTTGACGAGTAAACCCCATCCATCCACCACCACAAACAACATCAGTTTGAATGGCATGGAAATCATAACCGGTGGCAGCATCATCATCCCCATGGACATAAGTACACTCGAAACAATCATGTCAATGATCAGAAAAGGGATAAACAGCAAAAAACCAATCAAAAAGGCCCGTTTCAATTCACTGATGATAAAGGCAGGAATCACAACGGTCATGGGCAAGTCTGCTGGCGACACGTTTTCAATACCGGTTTGGCCTGCCTGTATTGCCAGACTTTTAAATAAATCCACATCCGTGGTGGTGGTTTGCATCAACATCCATTCTTTAATCGGCACCACTGCCAAATCCAAAAATTGCTGGGTGTTTATTGTACCGGCATTGTAGGGTTGCAATGCCACCTCATTGATCTCGGTTAAAACCGGTGACATTACAAAAAAGGTGATGGCCAGCGCCAGACCCACCAGAATCTGATTGGGAGGTGTTTGTTGCAAGCCTAATGCGTTTCTTAAAAACGACAGAACAATAATAATTCTGCCAAAACACGTCATCATTAAGAGCAGCGTCGGTACAATCGCAATCAATGTCATCAGAACAATGATTTTTACCGTATCCGAGCTTTCCCCAGCCAACAAACCTTCCACCGACAACTCGGCACCATAAGCTTTTACAGCAGTCAGAGAAAACAAAATGGCTAAGACCGTAAGGCTAATCAGTATTTTTTTTAAACGCACACTTCTATTTTTTGATGTCTCAATTAAATCATTCATTCTGTTTTTCCTTTTGAGAAAATGATTTTACCATACTCAAAAAGCTCTCTTTAGATAGTTCCTGCTTTTTTTGATAAGGAATAGGCTCATCCAATTGTGATAAAATTTGAATGTTATGTTCCGTGACGCCAACCAGGTACTGAACTCCCTGGATGTCAACGATAATAATTGAACCGTTTTTCCCGACAATTAATCGTTCGATGACTTTCATATGGTGTTCGCCTGATAATGATCCTGGCCGTTTGATGAACCGTTCAATATACCATCTGCTTCCATAATAGGTTAAAACAATGACCCCGATGGTTCCCAATAGTGCCAGAATAATTGAAAATACATCACTCGAACCCAATTTGAACCTGCTCTCTTTTATTTGCCAAGGGCACTATTAACGGTTTGAAGGAGACGATCTGCTTTAAAGGGTTTTACGATAAAATCCAGCGCACCATTTTTGATGGCTTCGACGACCATCCCTTCCTGACCCATGGCCGAACACATAATAACCTTGGATTGGGGCTCAAATCCTTTAATTGCCTGAAGCGCCTGAATACCGTCCATCACTGGCATTGTAATATCCAGAAGCACTAAATCCGGTCGATTTTCTTTGTATTCTGCCAGGGCAATTTCGCCATTTTCAGCTTCGATAAAATCGGTATAACCACCCTTTTTTAAACTATCCTTGATCATCATCCGCATAAAAGCCGCATCATCTACAATTAAAATTTTACTCATTTTCTTCTCCTTTAATTCATGCTTTGAATTTATTATCTATACTAATTTCTGCTATTTTTTTTGTTCAGAATTATCTCTGACTTTAATAATTTCGGTAATTTTTACGCTATAGTTATCATCGACAACGACCACATCACCCCGGGCAATTAATCGTCCGTTGGCAATGACATCCACCTGATCGCCTGCCTGGCGATCCAGCTCAACAATATTCCCCAGTGTCAACTCGGCGATATCTTTTATTTTTTTCTGGTTCGGCCCAATTCGACCGTAATCTGAATTGGCACAGACATCAGTAAGTCCAGATTGTCACCAGGGATATTCATTGGTTGCTCTTCACCAAGTTTTCGATATTCATAGGGATTGACCTGCACCGGTTGTTGGGGTGGGGCATAAGCCGCTGGTGGCGGATCATTTCGAACCACCCGAGCCGGTTCTGCTGGCGGAGCCTGGGGTGGTTGCTGGTAGGCCACTTCCGGTTGTACCGGCGGGGGCGGGGGCGGGGCAACTTCTTCCTCATCGTCCATGCCACTGGCACCCATCGACATGGTTACAATTTCCCGGGCCAGAGCAGGTTCCATGGCACTGATAAATTCACTTTCAACCAGGCCTTCAATGCTCAGATTAAACTTTATACTAACCAGATTATCGCCCTTCAAGGAAAACAAATCACGAATACTGGCTTTACTGGTAGTATCCAGTAGGGTTGGCGGTGAAATATTGACGACTTTTCCCAGAAATGAAGCTAATGCGCCTGCTGCCGCTCCCATCATCTGGTTCATGATTTCACCAATGGCACTTTTGCTGATTTCATCAAACTCAATATCATCACTGGTGTCCATATCAAACAACTGTGACAAGATTTTTTTCATGTCCGACTCTTGTAACAACAGGACATTAGCCCCTTCGATTCCCTCAACATAGTTAATCAAAACCCCGATTACTGGTTCAAGGTAAGCGAACTCAAACTCTTCGACTCCGATTGTTTCAATTCTTGGCGTCGTAATATTAACCTTGGTATTTAAAATGGTTGACATTGCGGTGGCGGCTGTGCCCATACTGATGTTCATAACCTCGCCGATAACATCAACTTCCATTCCGGATAGCTTATCTGGATTTTCTACTGCTTCTGTCATATGAATAGTTCACTTCCCCTCTCGTTAAGCTCTTTTATCTGAATCGCTCTTTTCTTCTTGTAATCACCCATTTCTCCCCTAAACCAGACTTCATCGTTGACAACAATATCAACCATCGAATTTGCCGGTTTATTCAGCTTGATGATATCCCCAACTTCCAGCTCATAAATATCCTGGGAGAGTACCTCCGTATCACCTAGGACACCTTTTATTTCCAACTCCGTCTTTCTGATTTCATTGATAATATTTAAGCGTCTCTTTTCCTCTGCCTGTTGATCGCCTCTTTTGATATTCTTCTTGGTTTGAGACATTTTCTTTTTAAAGAGCATATCCAGGGTTGTCGCCGGAATACAGATGTTAATCTTTCCCTGGGTTTCATTTACTTTAATACTCATAACAATAATGACGACATTTTCATCGGCCCCAATCCCCTGAAGAATTCGGGAATTGGTTTCAATTTTCATTAACCGGGGAGAGATTTCCAGATAATCAAACCAGACGTTTTTCATCAGGTTGATCATTCCTCTGAAAAAATACTCCATAACCCCAATTTCAATTTCAGTAAACTCCCGATCTTCCTTGAGGGGCTTGCCTGAACCGCCCAATAACCGGTCAAAACTGCAAAAACCAACGTCTTTGGAAAGATCCATGATGACCAGATCTTCTTCATCTTCGCTGTCTTTAATATCAAAATCAATCAGCCCCATTAAGACCGAATCGGGGAGGGCATTATTAAACTCGTAGTACTGCTGTTCTTCCACCTCGATTATTTCTACCAAACTGTATGTCTGCAGAATTCCTGTTATATGAGAAGACACCAGCCGGGCATAATTTTCATAAATACTGAATAAATGCTTAAGTTGCTCTCTGGTAAAAAGCTTTGGTCTTCTAAAATCGTAATCTTTAACCTTCTTACCGGCCACCGGACTTGGCGCTTCCGGCTCATCTTTACCACTGATCAGGCTGCTTAAAAGGCTATCAATTTGACTTTGCGAAAGAATTTCTGCCATTTCGTTTCTCCTAAGTGTTTGTCTCTAATTCTATTGTGCAACTGTATCTGTTCCTGTCGCAATGTCACTGAAGAAATCTTCAGTTTCGGAAATAATGATTTCAACCCGGCGATTTTTGGCACGGTTTTCTTCAGTATCATTGGGTGCGATGGGCCGATACTGGCCAAATCCCACTGACAATAATTTTGCCGGATCAGTAATATAGCCATTCTGCAAGAATCTTAGCACCTCATTGGCCCGGCTGCTGGATAAGTCCCGATCATCAACTGGTGAATCAGCCTGGGCCGTGTGTCCATCAATTCGGATTGATTTTATCGTCGGCTCCACAGCTTTAAAGGCCTGGCCAATGTCTGATAAGACCTGTTGTCCGCCGGGTTTAATCCGGGAACTGTCGGGTTCAAAAAAGATTGATGACATAAACTTGATCGAAACCGCTTTTTCATATTTTTCAATACTGACTGCCTCATCCAAGCCATTTTCCTTGGTATACTGACTCAGGTATTGGTAAAGATCTTCCAAATCAACAATCTCTTCCACCGATATATCCTCGTTTGGCGATGTTGAACCGTCTGACTCGGTCGCTGTTCCGGTCGTTTCATATACTGCTGCTGGATTAAATATCTCAACCAGTTGCTTATACTTTGCTGCATCCAGCGTTGACATCGAAAAAAGTAGGATAAAGAAGATTAAAATCAGGGTGATCATGTCTGCATAGGTATTCAGCCAGGCATCTTTATTGATTCCTTTTTTGTTTTTATTTCGCTTACCCATAGTATATTATACCCCTATTTTTAACTTTCAACAGCTTTTCCTTTTTTACCTTTGGATTTTCCACCTTTTGAAGGAGATTCACCATTTGCCTTTCTGATTTCATCTTCCGTTAAAAAGTTCATTAATTTATCTCGGATGTACTTGGGATTCTCGCCTTCTTTTATGGCAACTACCCCCTCGATAATCAGTTCTTTTATTAGCAGATCCCGCTCCTGGGCAATTTCCAATTTACTGGAAACTGGCATAAAGACACAGTTTGCCAGTACCGATCCATAAAAGGTCGTAATCAATGCGACCGACATATCGGCACCCAGGGTGCTGGCGCCACCTTCAAAGCTCATGTTTTTTAACATGTTTACCAAACCAATCAGGGTTCCGATCATCCCGAAGGCTGGTCCCAACGCAGCGCCCATATCATATATTTTTCGTTCGAGATCATTTCGTTCCGAAATATAATCGATTTTCTGATCAAACCAGGATCTCAATTTATCCGGTTCAATGGCATCGACAATTCGCAAAACGCTTTCCTTTAGAAACTCATCCTGAATATCGGCAGCCTTTGCTTCCAGAGCCAACAATCCCTTACGCCTCGCCTCTTTGGAAAGTTCTGTCAGAATATCCACATACTCCAGAGGGTCTTGTTTACTTTTAAAAAATATCATCTTTAAATGTTTGGGGATATGTTTAAACGATTTGATCGGAAAGGAGGCGATCAGCACGAAAAATGTTCCCCCGATGGTAATAAACATACTTTGAGGATCAATGAAATTCATTAATGCCCCGATGTTAAAACCATTTGCGGAACTGAATGTCATCCCAAAAAACATCGTAAAGATGACTAGGACATAAGCAATGATTGTTGAAATTTCCATAAATTTATACTTCCTGTCAGAATTTAGTGGTTAACGGCTGAAAATGTTACGTTTATATGCGATAATCTTTGATAGCACCTGGGCAGAACTTTCGTTTACCACATAGTGTTTGCCATTCGTCAAGCGAATGGTGGTATCTGGTTTTTCTTCAATAATTTCTATGATTTCACAATTGAGAAGAAATTTTTCATTTTTTTGTTTATTCAATCTGGTTAATTCTATCATATTTCCACCTTAATATGTAATTTTTTATTCTCATAGTATAACCTAAACAGAAGTAATTTTCAACTTTTATACTAATTAACAGCCAGATACCAAAGGGGTGATCACCCCTTTGGTATCTGGCCAGGATAAAAAGCTCAACCCGAAGGATTTTCTCCTTCGAGTGAGCTCATCTTAATTATTATTTGCTATCGTTTCAGGTTAATCAATTCTTCCAGAATAGAATCCGAAACAGTGATAATCCGGGAATTTGCCTGAAAACCACGTTGGGCAACAATCATGTCGGTAAATTCCTGAGATAAGTCAACATTTGACATTTCCAGGTTGGCAGATTCGGTGCCACCGGTGCCATTGGTTCCAGCTTTGGTCGCAACCGGCGTTCCAGAGTTGGCGGATTCCATAAAGTAGCCATTCCCATCTTGCAGTAAACCATCGTTGTTAGCGAATTTTCCAAGTGCCAGGTAGCCCAAGGTTACGGGTTTATCACTTCCGGCTTCGATTTTTCCGACTAACGTATTTTCTATCGGATTTGTATCCAAATTTTGGACAATCGTGTCAAATGCTGTTGGATCTACATTTAAAGTAACTGTGCCACCCGTTGTACTTGTAAGTACGACACTGCTATCTGTTGTCGGATCAAATTCAATGTCCGTACCTTGGGGTGTTCTTAGGTATTCTGTTACACCTCCCTGGTTTTTAACCGTTGCTACTACTGAAGTAAAACCATCTAAAGCGATTGTTCCAATATCCACACCGCTTTCTAAATCTGCAGCAGCCGATACTAGTTTTGTTGTATCAATTTTAAGTCCAGGCAGATTTGCAAACGTTAAAATCCCACTTGAAGATAACGTTCCTGTCAAGTCTCCTGTTATTGGAGTTGTTTCGTCTTTAAGTGTAAGGTTTGCTGGATCCAGTGTGTACACATTACCAGTTTTCGTCAATGTCAATGTTCCAACAACATCTGCGGTTGGCTCAATTGAAAGAGCTGCTATTTCAGTACTGGCAGCATCGATATTCACCATCTCTCCAACTGCCAGTTGAACATTACCTGTATAATTGGAGTCCGTCGGAAGCGTCATTCCATTTAACCACGTATTTCCTGTCGCTTTCGTAAATTCTGGATCCCCAGCTTTGATCCCGGTAATCTCGCCCGATTTACCAATGGTGATACCGGTATATTTAGCCAGTTCTGCTGGTGGAACGTTAATTGCCTGAAGGTCATCAATTGCCAAAGTTCCATTGGCATCAAGAACAGGATTGTTATCCACATCCAGTGGTATCCCCATAACCTTGCTACCAGCACCATCGGTTAGATTTCCCAAGGCATCAAATTTTAAATTACCAACCCGGGTATAGCGGTTTGCTCCGGCCTCCGGTTGTACAACCAGGTAGCCTTCACCGGCAATATAGACATCCAGGGCTCGACCGGTGCTGGCTCCAGAGGAAATAGTATTGAGCATATCAATGCTGGCAACCTTGGCACCATAACCCAACTGGCTGGCATTGGTCCCGCCAGTCGTGTTGGTTGCCTCAGTAGCGGTTGATAAATTCTGATAAAGCACATCACTGAAGACCACTCGACTGGCTTTAAAGCCGTAAGTATTAACATTGGCAATATTGTTACCAATTACATTTAATTTGGTCTGGTGGGCTGCCATCCCGGAAATTCCTGAGTATAAAGATCTGATCATTTTTGATTCCTTTCTGTGCCGTTCGAAGCTTATCTGTCGGTCAAAGCTTCCAGTCTCCTCATCGAGGTCCAACTATATAAACACGGCACCATCAATATCATTGAATAGTTTATTTTTCATTTCGTTTTTGTCCATTACGGTAATAACTCGTTTATCTGCCGCATTGACGATAAATGCTGAATTATCCATCATAATTAAGGCATTGCCAATCCCTTTTTCCTGAGCTTTGTCACAGGCATCTCCCAACTTTTCCAAATCACTGTCAGACACTTCAATATTACGCTGTTCTTTTCTGATACTGGCGTGTTTGGTAAATGTGACACTGTTTTTTATTTGTTGATCGAGAAGCTCACGAAAGCTATTTTCGCTTTTTTCCGGATTCGTGACTTTTGAGGCCTGATTTGTGGGATTGGTTATTTTTTCGGTTTGTCGAATGATGGCATCATTTAACCGATAAAAATTTCCATTGATTCTGTCCGCCATTGGATCACCTCTTCTTAAACACTAAATGTCAATTATTCTGATTTCGCCTGGGCCACTTCCATAATACTGCTCATCGGGTAAGACACACCATTCACAATCACCTGAGCGTCACCATTATATAAATTGACACCTTCTACTGTCCCGGCAACAACATGAAGCGAACCATCTGAAGCGTTTTCTGCCAGCGTAATCTCTTTTCCAATCAAGCTCATGGAATAGACTGTCTTGGTCATTTCATTCAGTTCAGTCAAGGCCTGCACCATCGAAAACTGGGCCATCTGGGTTGTATATTGCGAAGTGTCTGCGGTATTATTCATATCCTGATTCTGCAACTGGGCCACCATCAACTTGAGAAAATCATCCATATCCATCGATGTGCCGGTTTTCTTTGTCGAAGTAGCTGTTGTTGCTGATGTCGTTGCTGCAGTACTTAAATAATTATTAATACTATCAATCGCCATTATATTTTCCTCCTTAAATCAAGTAATTCACACGGTGGTTGGTATAGTTCTGGAGATTCTGGGGAATTAATACCGGTTCGTCTTCATCACCATTTGTTGTGATGCTGTTTAATACCCCGCTGTTTTTAATAAACCGTTCTCTTAACAGAGCCTGATTTTGATTTTGATTGGGATCAGAACCATTGTTCATCATAAATGCTGCGTTCTGACTATCGCCACTTTGTTCTACCGGGGTATTTAAGTGCACCGTTTCCACTTGAACATTCTGAAGCGCCAAACCTCTAACCAATTGATTAATTTGTTTTCCCAACAGTTTTTGGGTTTCCTGGCTGACAGCCATAATATCAATGATCAGTTTTCCCTGATCGTAACTCAATTTGACATCAATATCGCCTAAATTATCTGGTGACAGGGTCATTTGAAATACCATGGGCTTGTTGGGTTCGAAATTCTGAAGAATTTTCTGCTGAACCTGCTGAGCGACCTCTGTTTTGGTCGTTACTTGAACTTCTGCGCTTTTGTTTGAATTAACCCCGGCCATATTAATTTCCTGAACACCATTTTCACCCAAACTCTGTTTTTCTGTTTGATTGATCTGGTTGGTTTGAACATCGATTTTAAATTGATCGGCCTCAGATTCTTCCGTTAAAACAGGTTTGTTTGCTCCATCAACCGCAATTTCAGATTTGTTTTCCAACGGTTGATTACCCTGTAGTTGTTGGCTTTCATCAACGGTCTGTAAATCAGAACCATCGACTTTGATTGACTGGCTAACCAATTCCTGATCCGGGTTGCGTCTATTGGTTGTAACATCAACTAAATCCAACTCAGACCCAACGGTTTTTTGCAACTCCGGTTCGCCTTTAATTTCGAAAACCGTTCCATCATTCAAACGTTCACTGTTTTGCACCACTACCGGTGTGACTTCTTCCCTGATTTCTTCAAACGGTAACATACCTTCTAACGCAGGTGACAGTAATGGCTGACTACTCTCCGTTGTCACGGTGAGCATTTGCCCCTGTTCACCCATAGCTTCCGGCTCTTCAACTCCTTGAATACCTAATTTCAGGTTAAGCCTTGTCAGCGCTGTTTCGATACCTCCCTGAAAACTCTGGATAGCCATTAACTGTGTTGAATCCAGTGTTGATAAAGAACTTGTTCCCCGTTCTTCATCGCTTTTTTGCTCCGCAATCTTTGGTTCTTCAACTTGATCATCAACAGTCGTGACTTCACCATCTTTTACCAATGTTTGATCGCTTTGCCGTCGATTGTTTTCCGCAATCGATTTGGCTTCCCGCTGATTCTTTCGAACCTTCTCCGCATGATGATCCGCATGGTTGATCGTCTGTTTTGACTGATCCAGCAAATCCTTAAATTGGGCGCTTTTTTCATGTCCGCTTGTCTGACTGGTGGATGGATTTTCTGATTGTCCACTCATCCCTCTCAATCCTGCCATTGTCGACCTTCCTGTCGCTTGAAACTCTAAATTCATTGCCTACCTCCCTTCGTAAATTTGATTATTACCGATACACAATCATACCGCTAACATGATCGAACAATTCAAATTGTTCGTTTATTATAACAGCCGAAACGGCTGTGATAATCATATGTATACTATATAAGCCAAAATAACCGCAGTAAACATCTAAATCACAAATTAAATTGGATCTTAAGAAAACTCCTATTTTAAATAACAATTATTCCCGCTAAAAGAATCTTTCCTGAAAAACAAACCGGCCATTATTATATAACAGTCAAGGAAAACCCTGCAACTCATTTTATGGTTAATTTCTGACAAAAAAAGCAGCGACAATACCGCTGCTCATTATGGTTATAACCATCTTAATTGCAACTGGCTGTCATGTACCATTGTATTTAGACCCTGTAGTTTTGCGTCCTTACTTTTCAATAAGTATGCCAATATTAGGTTGTTATAATATTACGATATAATCCTCTCATTGTCAATGAAAATATTACTTTTCTTAAGGTAAATTTCTTGTAAATACCTCTATTTAGCTGTATTTATCTATGTTACGACCCTATCTGGTTGGTTGTATTTATTGCTGACTATCTTCCATTTCATTGTCATAATCATCTTTGGCAATCAACCCCTGATGCAGTTTTAAGCCCAAAATACCCTGGGCAATGTTCGAGGCATGATCACCAACCCGTTCAATATTGGTCAACAGATCCAGAAAAATGACTCCGGCATAAGGATTGCAGATTCCCTCGTTAAGGCGACGGATGTGGTCATCCTTTAAGCTTTCTGTCATTTCATCAATTTCTTCTTCTTCATCAAGAATTTTATAGCATAAGCTTGACTCTTCTGTTTCCATTAATTCTACCATATCCCTGAGGGTGTTGGAAGTCAAACTGATTAAATTTAACACTTCCTGATTGGCAATATCACTAAAGATGATTTTGTTAGTCGCCCGCATTTCAGCCAGCTCCCCGATATTCATGGCATGATCGCCAATTCGCTCCAGATCATGGCTCCCTTTCATGACAAAGGCCAGGCGGTCATTTTCTTCTTCTGACATATTTTCGTTTGAAAGCTTAACCGAGTATTCCACGATGCCCTGTTGAAATTCATCAATGCGTTCTTCCCGCTTGATTATTTCTTCAACCAGCTTTTCATTCCCATCCATGATGGATTCACAGGCAATTTTAAAATTCTTAAAACTCATTTCGGCCAGGCGATTTGTTTCTTTGACAACCTGACCTAAAGCAACGGAAGGATTATTGAGCAATCGATCATCCAATTGCAATCCTTTTTCTTCTTCTTTCTCCGGATAGATCCGATCCAGAAAGGTGACAAAATAACCAATCAGGGGAAATAACACAATGGTGTTGGCTACATTAAAAAAGGTATGCGCCATGGCAATTTGTCTTGCCACATTAGGAACCACCTCACCACTGCTACTGATAAATACGCCGGAAATACCGACAATGAATTCATAAATGGGATTAGTCGCCATGATGCTGTCCATTCCGACCAACAGGATCATCACCCAGATAGCTCCAAATACATTAACAAACAGGTGGATAAAGGCCGCTTTTTTTGCAGCTGTGGAGGTACCAATGCAGGAAATCAGAGCGGTCACACAGGTTCCAATATTGGTACCTATTAAAATGGGAATACAGATTTGGATCGCACCGGTTCCGCCAATACTGGCAAATACCCCTGACAAAGCCAGTGCCTGGAGCAAACCAATGGAGGCACTACTGCTTTGTATGATACCAGTGATCAGGGTTCCGATCAGAACTCCCAGTAGTGGATTCTTTCCATAGGTTGACAACAGATAAATGAAATCCTCACTCTCCCGGAGTGGCTCCATTGCCGTTGACATCGCAGCGATACCAAAGAATAAGATCCCAAAACCAAGCATGATACTGCCCCAATCCCGATTTTTTTTGCGGGAACTGAACAGCGTTATCAGGGCACCAAAGCCGATAAAAACGGGTGCGAGTTCCGTCACATTAAAAGCAATTAATTGAGCAGTAACTGTTGTTCCAATATTGGCACCGAGAATAACCCCAGCCGCCTGGGTAAGTGTCATCAATGCAGCATTGACAAAACCAACCACCATCACTGTTGTGGTGCTGGAACTCTGAACAATCATTGTGACAACGGTTCCCACCAGTATCGCTTTGACCTTATTATTGGTCAAAACTTCCAGTAGTTTTTTCATTTTTGTTCCGGCCACCGTTTTTAAGCCTTCGCTCATCATGTGCATCCCAAAAACAAATAACCCTAAACCTCCGAAAAGGCCAATCAGCATTTCTAACGTCATTATTTCCTCCAAAATAATCATTGATTAAGGTAACATTTATTTCAAAATTAATAAACATCACGAAAGACCAGCTATCGCAACTCAATCTTTTAATATTAACCAGGGTAACTATATTCCTCTGAGTTATATCACCTTTTTGAATTTAACATAATTTTAACATTAACCAATGGGCAAGAGAACCTTTTTTTAATTTTTTTAATTTTCTTTTTTGTTATCGTTTCATTATTATCATCAACCACGTTAACAATATTTTCTTTGTCATTGAGGTTTTATTTCAAGAAATGAAAACGAAGTTCGTTTAAATAACAAAAGTTTAGGTTGACATCAGGGCTTGTATTTGATATTCTTCATTCTAGTTTACAAATTAATAGCAAAAGCGTTGAGAAAAGAATAACTCAGTGGGTCAATGGTTTAAAGCGAACAGATGCTGGTGAAAGATCTGTAATCAAACTCTATGAATGGCACTTTTTGAGCTGCGATACCATTAATTCTTTGGGTGATTGACTGGTGTTGCCGTGAAATTCGTTAAATTTTTAAGGTGGTTTGTCATTTCTGGCAGACAACTTGGGTGGAACCGCGGTTATACCGTCCCTTGTTTTTTAACAAGGGACGGTATTTTTTATTAAACCAAAATGCTATTTAAAAATAATGTTAATCAGGAGGAAAAAAATGTCAGAATTTACCATGGCTGAAATTGTCAGTCTTGCCAAAATGAGGGGAATAATCTTCCCCGGTTCAGAAATTTACGATGGTCTTGCCAACAGTTGGGATTATGGCCCACTGGGTGTTGAAATGAAAAACAACGTTAAAAAAGCCTGGTGGAAGAAATTTGTTCAGGAATCACCTTATAATGTGGGGCTGGATGCTGCCATCCTGATGAACCCCAAAACCTGGGTCGCCTCGGGACATGTGGGAGGCTTCAATGATCCGCTGATGGATTGCAAAGCCTGTCAATCCCGTTTTCGAGCTGATAAGCTAATTGCTGACTACTATTTTGAAAAAGGCGAGGATGTCATTGTTGATGCCTGGTCCAACGAAGAAATGAAGACTTTTATCGAAGAACACAACATTGTCTGTCCGGAATGCGGTAAAATGGATTACACGGATATCCGTCAGTTCAATCTGATGTTTAAAACCTTCCAGGGGGTTAATGAAGATACCGCCAGCGAAATCTTTCTGCGCCCGGAAACAGCCCAAGGTATTTTTGTCAATTTCAAAAATGTTCAGCGAACGACCCGCAAGAAAGTACCGTTTGGAATCGCCCAGGTTGGTAAGTCCTTCCGAAATGAAATTACACCGGGTAACTTTATTTTTAGAACCCGGGAGTTTGAACAAATGGAACTGGAATTTTTCTGTGCGCCTGGCACCGATCTGGAATGGTTTGATTATTGGAAAGCGTTCTGTAAGAAATGGCTGTTTGACCTCGGGATGAAAGATGAAAATATCCGCTTCCGGGATCACGAGAAAGAAGAGCTTTCCCATTACAGTAATGCCACCACGGATGTGGAGTTTCGCTTCCCCTTTGGCTGGGGCGAGCTTTGGGGCATCGCTGACCGAACCGATTTTGATTTAACCCAACACCAGAACCACTCGGGAAAAGACATGAAGTACACCGATCCGGTTACCAATGAAAAATATATCCCCTACTGTATTGAACCATCGTTAGGGGCTGACCGGGTTTTCCTGGCCTTCTTATGCAACGCCATGGAAAAAGAAACGATTACCAGCGGTGACAAAACCGAAGAGCGCAACGTCATGCGGATACATCCCTTCCTGTCGGCCTACAAGGCTGCTGTCTTACCGCTTTCTAAAAAACTAAGCGATAAAGCCCTGGAAATTTCCACCCTGCTGTCAAAACACTTTATGATTGAATACGACGAAGCGGGCAGCATTGGCAAGCGTTACCGACGTCAGGACGAAATCGGTACGCCTTTCTGTGTCACCGTCGATTTTGACACCCTGGACGATGAATGCGTTACCCTCCGGGACCGCGACACCATGGATCAGGTTCGTATCCCCATCGCTGAAGTGGTCGATTATATTACGAAGCGGATTGATTTTTAGCGAACCTTTTTTTAAAAAAAAACGATCCCTGTTCGAAAGCTTTCGAACAGGGATCATTTTTGAGTGATAAATTAAAATTAAGCTTCTTTAATTGCCAATACGTCTTGTGGACATGCTTCAACACAGATACCACAAGCGATACATTTTGAAGGAACATCCCGATCTTCTGATTTAACCAGTACGCCAAATGGACATGCTTCAACACATTTTCCACAGTTTACACATAATTTTTTACTGATCATGTATACACCTTTGGCATTTTGAGTGATGGCTCCTGCTTCACATGCTTTAGCGCATTTACCGCATTGAACACATACCAATGTTTTAGGGCTACCATCTTCTTTTTCGGTGATGCGAATACAAGCCAATTCTGAAACCGGTTCTTTGTAGAATGCGTTTGCACATGCTAATTCACAACCTAAACACTTAACACATGCTGACTGATCTGCTACGACTACTTTTTTCATTGTTACTCCTCCTTAAGGACAATCTGATCTTTTGATCAAATTTATGTTTGAATTTTTTCAACTGATTTTCATTCTACTGATAAAGCCCAAAAATGTCAACCTAATCCGGAATTTTTATAGGTATTTATCGTGTTTCGCTACTAATCTTCTTCCCGCTGATAAAATATTACAGCTCTTTGCCCGTACTCCTTCTAAACAAGGTTAATTTTTTATCAATTAATTCCCTGCAACAAAAAAAGCTCTTCACATTGGAAAAGCTTCTTTTGCTAATTATGAATGCTGTTTCAGTTTTTCAGCCTGGTCGTTGGTGATCAAGGCATTGACCATTTCATCGATGTCACCGTCGAGAAAAGCATCCAGTTGATAAACGGTCATATTGATGCGGTGATCAGAGATCCGTCCCTGGGGAAAATTATAAGTCCGAATCCGCTCGCTGCGGTCACCAGTGCCGACCTGACTTTTCCGGTTTTCGGCAATTTCACTTTGCTGTTTCTGCTGTTCAATTTCATAAAGTCTGGCTTTTAAAATTTTTAAAGCCTTGTCTTTATTTTTCAGTTGGGACTTTTCATCCTGACAGGTGACCACCATCCCAGTGGGAATATGCGTAATCCGAACCGCCGAGTCCGTGGTGTTGACACTTTGCCCCCCATTTCCGGAAGAACGATAGACATCGACTCGCAGATCATTGGTGCCAATTTCAATTTCGACGTCCTCAGCCTCGGGCAACACTGCCACCGTAGCGGTTGAGGTATGAATCCGGCCACCCGACTCAGTACTGGGAATCCGTTGTACCCGATGAACCCCGCTTTCATATTTCAGCCGACTGTATACCCCAGTCCCTTCAATGGCAAAAATGATTTCCTTGATTCCCCCGATGTCGGGAATACTGGAGCTCATGATCTCACTTTTCCAGCCTTGTCGCTCAGCATAACGGGTAAACATTCTAAAGAGATCGCCGGCAAACAGGGCTGCTTCACTGCCACCAGCTCCGGCCCGAATTTCAACAATAACGTTTTTATCATCATTGGCATCCTTAGGCAGTAGCAGAACTCTCAGTTCCTCTTCCAATTCCACTTTCTTTTTAGACAATTCATCGAGCTCAACTTCAGCCATTTCTTTAAAATCTTTTTCCAGTTGTTTATCTGAAAGCATCTCTTTGGTATCGTCAATAGCTGTCAAGGTATCGGAAAACTGATTGTATTTTTGGATAATCGGTTCGATATAGGCGTGCTCCTTAACCAGTTTTTTCCACTGGTTCTGATCCGCAATCACCTCGGGATCGCTGATCTTTTCATTTAATTCAGCATACTTTTCTGCTAAAAAATCTAACTTATCTAACATGGTGCTCCTTAATTTTTATTTAATTAAATTTATATTTCGGTTGACTTGTTTAAAGAAAGGTCTACTCAAATTGAAACGCTTCCTTCCATTCGTCGAAGAAAAAAACGGCCAGAGTTCCCGGACCAGAATGCGTCAAAACCGTCGAACCCAGAGGCACAATCTTAAAACGCTCAGTATTGAAGCGCTTACCGGCCATTTTGACAAACAGATCGACTAGTTCGGGATTATCGGCATGACTGATGCCGATGGTCTGTCGATCCATCTGATCCCCATTTTCTTCCAGATAATCCACCATTTTTTTAATCAGCTTCTTTTCACCTCTGACCTTGTCAATTTGCTGCAGTTCTCCAGCTTTGCTCACTTCCAGCAAGGGGTTGATGTTAAGCATATTCCCAATGATGGCAGTTCCCTTATTCAATCGGCCACCGCGATACAAATATTGGAGATCCGTTACCGTAAAAACATGTTTGACATGATCAATGTAATAATTAATCCGCAACATCAGCTCGTCCATGCTAAAGCCCTCCGCTGCCGCTTGTGCTGCGCCATAGACAATGTGTCCCAGACCATAGCAAACCGCTCTGGTATCGACAACATTAAAGGCCGCCTCGGGATATTTTTCTTTTAAATCCCGTTCCGCCAACGCCGCTGCCTGGTAGGTGCCGGACAGACCACTGGAAAAGGCCAGATAAATAAATGGCTGTTTTTCAGCAATTAATTCTTCAAATCGCTTATAAAAATCCCCGTAGGGAATCTGAGATGTTTTAAAGCGCACCCCTTTACGCATCTTGTCGCAAACAACTTCAGGTGAAATATCAATCCCATCACGATAATTTATTTCATCTTCGACCACATAAACCGGCATGATCTCAATGTCAAATTTTTGTTGATCGCTTTTAAGTATATCACAGGCAGAATCGGTTATGATTTTTATGTTCATCGTTGGTATCCTTTCCCACTTGATTTAAAAGCTTATTTTATCATAAAATTAGTCATTTATCAAAAACAATTCTTGGGCATACTCCCGGGGATCAGCAAAAAGTACCCGTCCCTTACTTTCCAGATAATCTATTAATCGTTTGGTATCCAGATTCATAATCAATTCATCGGGAAAACCAACCGTATCCAAAACCTTGTCGACATAGGGAAAATCACCAATATCTGAGGCAAAGTGGGTATCACTGCCAATAATAATCGGTATTTCCAATTCTTTACAACGGTTGGCAATCCATACGCAATTCGGCTTGGAACCCTTGCGGATAAAAAAAGAACCGTTGTTTATTTCAATTAAGGTGTTGTGTTTTTTTGCTGCCTGCAAAATCGCCTCGTAATCCAGTTCGTAGGTAGGATTGCCGAGATGGCAAATAAAGTCAACCTGGGGATTGGCAATGGCCCCCAGTACCGCCCCGGTATTGATGGCTTTTGTTTGCGGTATAAAAGTGGGGGTGTGCAACGACGCAGAAATTATTTCCAGCGAGTCAATAAACGTCATCGGAATATCGGTGTTGCCATCCGCATCGATAATATTACTCTCAATCCCTTTTAGTAATTTGACATTGTTTATTTTCCCGGGAATCACCCGATAGTTGGCAAAAAACAAGGGCGTTGGTGCTCCGGGCAAAGCCGGACCATGTTCGGTGATGCAGATCATTTCCAGATTTTTTTGTGCGGTACCGCATCAATTAACTCGGTGATGGTGTTATAAGCATGCCCACAGGCAATTGTGTGGGTATGGGCATCTAAAACATACTTTCTCATTTTTTAACTCTCTTTTCTATATATTTCTCGAATGTGCCTAATCGTCGGCCGGTTTTTTTTCTTCCAGTTTTTTCTTGGCTTCCCGTTTCTGTACTTCCAGGTCATTCTGATGGGCAACCCGATCACAAAAAACCTGGGCAGAATGGTAACCGTACTGCTTGGTACGATTATTGATGGCGGCGGTTTCAATGATACAGGCCAGATTTCGACCTCCCGAAACAGGAATCATCACTTCCGGCACCTCGATTCCCAATATATCCAGGGTTTGTTCATCCAGACCCAGGCGGTCATAAGGTGAACGTTCATCCCAGTTCTCCAGGCGAATAACCATATCAATTTCGACGTCCCGCTTCACGGCTCTGGCGCCATAGAGGGTTTTAACATCGATAATTCCGATACCGCGAATTTCCATAAAATGCTGAAGCAGCTCCGGAGCCGTTCCCATCAGGTGACCATCCCGAATCCGTTTGACCTCAACCACATCATCGGCAATCAGACAATGCCCCCGCTTAACAATTTCCAGTGCTGTTTCGCTCTTACCAATGCCACTGGGCCCGGTGATCAATACCCCCACCCCAAAAACCTCAACCAGAACCCCATGTAAGCTGATCCGGGGGGCTGACAGCTGGTCAATATAATTGACCAGATCGTAAAAAAGGGTAGTGGTTGTTACTCTGCTCTTTAAGAGGGTTCGACCATATTTTTGAGCCGCCTCTTCAAACAGATGGGTCTCATCCTGATCCCAACATACAATAAAACAGGGGAAATCATAGGAAAAAAAGTCATCGATCTTCTGTTTTCGGACCGCTGGATCCAGATCCAGCAAATAGGAAACTTCCACCTTACCAATAACCTGAATTCGTTTGGAGTCAAAGTGTTCATAGTAACCATGAAGCTGCAACCCGGGTCGGTTGATCCCGCTGTTTAGCAGATCCAATTCCGTTGACTGATAATAAATTTTTTCAAGTTTAATTTCTTTACAAAAATCATCCAGATTTACTTTGCCATTCATTCTTCTATCTCTTTTCATTGATTTACTGCTAATTAGTCTACTCAAGTTATTCTACCTCAAAGTTTCCATTGTTAAAAGTTTTTTTATGTCTTGTTTTTAAAATACGCAAAAATCGCCTGGGCTGTTTTCACCTGCATCCCAGGAACCGCCTGGAGTTCTTCCAGGGTAGCTTTTTTGATTTTCTCCACCTGTCCAAAATGAGCCATCAGGGCTTCCCGGCGTTTTTTGCCAACGCCAGGGATTTCCTCCAGCTGAGAAGCCAGCATTTCTTTTTTTCTTAAAATCTGGTGGTAACCCAGGGTATAGCGGTGCACCTCTTCGGAAATCTCAAACAGAAAAACGCCCAGCGGGGTAGCCTTTTTGATCGGATATTCAGTACCCTTAAAAAAAATTCCCCGGAGTCGATGGTGATCATCCTTAACCAATCCACAGACCGCAATCTCCATCGGGTAGAGCGACACAATGCTCTCTGCTGCGTTGACATGTCCGCTGCCGCCATCGATCATCATAATTTCCGGCAAGGGCAAAAAATTATTACCCTCCGAGGCTTTCATGGCTCGTTCCATCCGTCTGAAAATCATTTCCTGCATACTGGCATAGTCGTTCTGTCCTTCCACCGACTTGATCTTAAAGCGGCGACAGGCTTTCTTGTTCAGCTTGCCTTCTTCAAACACCACCATACCACCAACATTATTGGTGCCGCTGATATTGGAAATGTCATAGGCCTCAATACGACTGGGCGGCCGGGTTAAACCCAGCAGCTCCGAAAGTCCAACCAGGCGGCTTTTGGAGCGAATTTCTTTTTCCCGTTTTTCCAGCAGCTGCTGCTTCAGGGCCAAATCGGCATTATCCGCCACCATTTCCAACATTTTTATTTTCTGTCCCCGTTGCGGTGATAACACTGCAATTTTTTTACCGGCCAGATCCCCCAACCATTCTTCGATGACTCTTTTGTCTTCCAGCATTTCTTTCAAAATGATTTCCCGGGGAATAAAGCCACAGCTGGCATAATATTGTTTAACGAAGCTTTCCAATACTTCCCGGGAACTGACATCACCAATGTCTTCGAGAAAAAAATGATCCCGCCCCATCAGCTTCCCTTCCCGGACATGAAAAACCTGCACACAACCCAGACTCTCACTGGCGGCAAAACCAATAAAGTCCTGATCCTGTTTGGTGCTGGAACTGATTTTCTGCTTTTCGACGATATGCTCAATCCCGGCAATCTGATCCCGGTATTTAGCCGCCGCTTCATAATTCTGCGCTAAAGCGGCAGTAGTCATTTTGTCGTTAAGGTTTTTTAACAGATCCGGATGTCGACCATTTAAAATATCCAGAATCGACTGGATATCCTTGGCGTACATTTCTCTGGGCACATTCCCCTGACAAGGGGCCTGACACTGGCCAATGTGATAGTTCAAACAGGGCCGACCGGACTTTTTGCCATAAGCAACCTGACGGTTGCAGGTTTTTAGGGGATAGATCTTTAAAATCGCTTCAATGGTATTCTTTACCGCATAGGAACTGGTAAAGGGCCCAAAGTACTTACCTCCATCTTTTTTATACTCCCGGGTCATCAAAATCCGGGGATATTCCTCATTTACCGTCAACCGGATCCAGGGATAGCTTTTGTCATCTTTTAGCAGAATATTATAGCGGGGATGATGGGTTTTTATCAGATTACATTCCAGTATCAGCGCTTCCATTTCCGAATCGGTAACAATCGTCTCAATGGTTTCGATATGGGATACCAAAACAGCTGTTTTAGCCGTCAGCTGACTGGTCGAATGGAAATATTGCCGAACCCGGTTGCGTAGATTAATGGCTTTCCCGACATAGATTATTTCACCCGGTTTATTTCGCATTATATAGACCCCGGGGTTCTGGGGCAGATCTTTTAATTTCTCTTTATCATACATAGATATCAACCTTAAATAAATATTTTTTGGAATTTTTTGTTTATTCGTCACCACATTTTGGTATAATAATAATACTTTTTTAAACATCCGATTATTAAACAGAAAGGAAGTGTTACCATGTTTGAAAAAATAACTGTAGATGGCCACAACACCCTGATTTCATTCGGTAATTTCGAAGTGAAGATTGTTCCGAAAATTTATGGTGGATTTACCCTGACAAAATCAATTAAAGACAATCCCTTTAAAATCATCGAAATACGTGAGATAAGACTTCCACTATCAGAAAAAGAAGTTTTAAAGGAAGCGAAAGATTTGTTAAAAAGAAAATATGAGTCCATTGACTTCAACAGCTATTGTACCACATAAATCTTGAGATCAGCTTTTTTTGATCCAACTTGTTTCTAAACAAGTTGGATCCGTTCTTTTTTTGATCTTTGCTCTGACCTGATGCGTTATTTGTCATGATTCCTTTAATTTCTAAAGTGTTTGTTAAATAAATTGACAACGACCTTCGTTAGGTGCTATAATGAAAAAGAATTAAAGTGTATTTATTGATTTCACATATTTTTGCAAGTCATTTTTACGTTGAAATGATTTGCAAAAATATGTGTTTTTGTTTTTGCATTACGATTTACAATTAATATTTAGGAGGTACCAAAAATGAATAATGGTACAGTAAAATGGTTTAACGACGAAAAAGGATTTGGTTTTATTTCAGTAGATGGCGGCAATGATGTCTTTGTCCATTTCTCAGCAATTATCGCTGACGGTCGTAAGAGCCTGGTTGAAGGACAACGCGTTACTTTCGATACTGAAAAAACTGATCGTGGCTTACAGGCTACCAACGTTTTTCTTGCATAATTAAGTCTTTTTTAAAAGCCCCACCAGCTGCGCTGGTGGGGCTTTTTTTCTTGCTCGCTCCTAACTACCGTACCGACCAATTATCAATCTTCTTTAGGCGGCTCCGATTTGAGATGACAGCCCGGGCAGCCGTCGCCCCCTTTGCAGCCTTCGCAGGAAAAATCTCCGGCCTTCATTTTTTTTACTTTTTTGAAAATTATATAACCCGCCGCACCTAAAATTATTGCTGCTAAAATCCAGGTAATCACTTCTATTCCTTCTTTCTTCAATTACGCTGATCCAATGCGCACAATGGAAAATTAACTAAAAATTCGACTGCCAACCTGATAAACAATTAAGGCAATGGTATAGGCTAAACCAATTTGATAAGCCAATGCAAAAAGAAAATCACGCCAGTTTCCCAATTCTTTTTTCATAGTGGCGATGGCAGCCATACAGGGTGATGCCAATAAAACAAAGATCACGAAGCTGTAGGCGGAAACCGGTGTAAAGATCAGACTGACCGCATCGGTAAAGCTGCCTTCCTGACCCGACAAAAGTACACTCATAGTACTGATAATCATTTCTTTGGCGGCAATGCCCGTTAGCAGCGCTACTGAAGCGACCCAGTTACCAAAACCCAGCGGGATAAAGATTGGCGCAATGATCTTGCCAAATACCGCTAAAATGCTTTCATCCGGAGTCTGAGCCATTTGCAAACCTGGGGTGAAGCTCTGCAAAAACCACAGCACCACTGAAGCCGCAAAGATAATTGTTCCAGCCCGGACAATAAATTCTTTGGTTCTCTGCCATACCTGAGTGGCGGTATTCTTAAGCTTTGGCAGTCGCAACGGCGGAATTTCCAGCAGGTAACCAGAATCGGCTCCCTTAAACCAGGTTTTCGACAATACAAATCCCGATGCGAAAACCACCGTCAAGCTAACCAGATAAAGGGAGAACACCAGCAGAGTCTGATACTCAACAAAAAACACCGATGCCATCAAAACATAGATGGGCATCTTGGCCCCACAGGAGATAAATGGGGTTAATACCGCAGTCAGCTTCCGCTCCCGTTCATTTTCCAGGGTTCGGGTAGCCATTACTCCCGGCACCGAACATCCCAATCCCACCACCATCGGAATAAAGGATTTTCCAGATAAACCAAAATGCCGAAAAATCCGATCCATAATGAAGGCAACCCGAGCCATATAACCGCTGTCCTCGAGAATGGAGATAAAAATAAACAACACCACCAACTGTGGTACGAAGGTCAATACTGCGCCAACCCCGGTAATAATGCCGTCATTGATCAGGGCAATGATCCAATCTGCTGCTCCCAAGCTCCCCAAACCAGCAGCTACCGTTACCATCAGCACATCATTGATGAACCACTCAATCCCACCAATGGTAATTTCACCCACCAGGGTAATTGATACATAATAAATCACAAACATAAAGAAAAAGAAAATCGGAAGGGCCGCATAGCGGTTCATCAGCACTCGATCCAGTCTTTCCTGGAAAGGGATGCTCTGATCTTTGTTTTTTTGTTGCCATGCTAATCCCATCAGTGATAAAACGATAGCGATAATCGGCAATGGCACTGTCGACATCATGCTTTGACAGCACTTCGATTTTTTTTCTGACCAACCCGATATCTGCTAATAATTCGATATTTTTATCAATTTTCAGGAGCACTTCTTCATCTTTTTCAATCAGTTTAATAACCCGGAATAACCGTGGATAATCAGGCAAAAGTTCGGGATACTTATTTTGAATAAGCTCATCAAATTCATTGAAGATGGTCATTATATCCGGCGGAAAGATCTGCGGAAATTCTTTAAGTCGTTTAATCTCGACGGTTTTTTCAACCTCTTTAATCAATTCGTCAATGCCGGTTTCCTTCTGGGCCGATATTTCAATAAAGGGATAGCCGAAGATTTTTTCCATCTCCCGGACATCAATTTCCACCCCGGTTTTCTTGACCACATCCATCATGTTAAGAGCCCCCACCATCGGACAGTTGAGCTCCATCAATTGGGTGCTTAAATATAGATTTCGCTCAATGTTGGAGGCATCTATGATATTGATGATCAGATCCGGCCGTTCATCCAGCAAAAAATTCCGGGAGACGATCTCATCCATCGAGTAGGGTGCCAGTGAGTAAATGCCCGGCAAATCCACCAAGGTCATGTCACTGCTGGTGCCTCTTAAGTCTCCCTCTTTTTTTTCAACCGTTACTCCGGGCCAGTTCCCCACGTAGAGATTACTGCCGGTGAGACAATTAAACAGCGTAGTTTTTCCCGAGTTGGGATTTCCCACCAACGCAATTTTATATTTCATTTCCATTCCTCATTTCCCTTTTTCACTAAATGCTGATTAATCTTAAAATAACGAAACCACCTCAAAAGGTGGTTTTTTATTTATTACTGAACCATTAAAATATTTTCAGCATCTTTTTTCCGAAGGCTGAGGGAATATCCTCTCAAGCGAACCTCTATGGGATCGCCAAATGGAGCTGTTTTATTAACTTGAATCTCTACCCCTGGTGTTACACCCATGTCCATGAGTTTGCGACGCATTAAGCCTTCTACAGCAATTGAACCAACACATGCCTTCTGACCTGGTCTTAAATCTTTCAAAGTAAACATAAACACACCCTCTATTCTTATGGTTTAAATTTAGTTGTCGTCGCCATCATTTGTTAAAGATGGCTTTCTTTTTGTTAGCTTTATTATACTCTAATTGAAATTCATTGTCAATTAGAGTCTGTAACTTTTTATGGCCTTAAGCATTTTTTAAACGTATCAAAAAAAGAACGCTGAAACAGCGTTCTTGAGGTTATCAATGAACCACCGTACCGACCAATTGTTAATCTGTTGTTCGCTGCGCCATGCGAAATCCGCTTTGCTCCTTTCGCATTGGTCGCGGGCAGTCGCCAACTACAAGCAAGCTTGTGATTGGCTCGTTGCCTACGCGCAAATCGGACAGGCTCTGCAGTGTCCGCTCCGATGCGTAGGGTCTGACCCCTAGGTCACAACATGATGTAACAATTGTCGGTACTGGGTTAGCTCTTTTAGCAATTCGGTAAAATTTTCTTGAGATACTGGCCGGTATAGGATTGGGGCACCCGGGCGATTTCTTCGGGAGTCCCAATGGCAATGATGGTGCCGCCGCCCTCGCCCCCTTCGGGGCCAAGATCGATGATGTGATCTGCCACCTTGATCATATCCAACTGATGCTCAATGACAACTACCGTACTGCCGCTGTCAGCCAGACGCTGAATGACATTGATCAGCTGGTGGACATCGGCAATATGCAAACCGGTGGTGGGCTCGTCGAGAACGTAGAGGGTTTTGCCGGTATTGCGCTTACTTAATTCAGTGGCCAATTTAACCCGCTGGGCTTCCCCGCCGGATAATTGGGTCGATGGCTGTCCCAGTTTTACATAACTGAGACCGACGTCATTTAGGGTTTGGAGCTTTTCTTTGATTTTGGGAATATTGCCAAAAAATTCCAGGGCTTCCTCCACCGTCATATCCAGTACGTCGGCAATGTTTTTGCCCTTGTATTTAACCTCCAGGGTTTCCCGGTTGTAGCGCTTGCCGCCACAGACCTCACAGGGTACATAAACATCGGGTAAAAAATGCATTTCAATTTTGATAATTCCATCACCGCTGCATTTTTCACAACGGCCACCCTTGACATTGAAGCTGAATCGGCCTTTCTGATAACCTCTGGCCTTGGCTTCCGGGGTTTTGGCAAACAGATCCCGAACCAGGTCAAAGACCCCGGTATAGGTGGCCGGATTGGATCGGGGGGTTCTGCCAATCGGTGACTGATCAATATCGATTACCTTATCGATGAATTCAACCCCATCGATACGGGTGTATTTCCCCGGCTTTTTCAGGCTGCGATACAGCTTCTGGGAAATCCCCTTGTATAAAATCTCATTAATCAGCGTGCTTTTCCCGGATCCGGAAACCCCGGTTACACAGATAAATTTCCCCAGCGGAAAATCGACATCCAGATTCTTTAAGTTGTTCTCCCGGGCACCGACAATCTTAATTACCTCGCCGCTGCCTTCCCGACGCTTTTGCGGAATCGGAATAAAGCGCTGGCCACTGAAATACTGGCCAGTGATCGACTCCGACACCGCCATTATCTCTTCAAGACTTCCCTGTGCGACAATCTGGCCACCGTGAACCCCGGGCCCCGGGCCAATATCGACAATGTGGTCGGCAGCCTGCATGGTTTCCTCGTCGTGCTCCACCACAATCAGTGAATTTCCCAAGTCGGTTAAGCGCCGCAGCGTTTCCAGCAGTTTCTGATTGTCCCGTTGATGGAGACCAATACTGGGTTCATCCAGAACATATAATACCCCCACCAGACCTGAGCCAATCTGGGTGGCCAACCGAATCCGCTGGGATTCTCCCCCCGAAAGTGTACCGGCATTCCGGGACAGGGTCAGGTATTCCAGTCCAACATTTTTTAAGAAATTGAGCCGGGCCTCAATTTCTTTAAAGATCGATTCACCAATCATCATTTCCCGGTCAGTCATGGTCTGCGCTTTAAAAAACTCAAGCAATTGACCAATGGCCATATCGGTTATTTCGATGATATTTCGATCATGAATTGTCACTGCCAGACTGGTGGGATTGAGCCGTTTACCGTGACAGGTGGGACAGGGGGTTTCTGACATATAGCGTTCAATTAAGGACCGCATCCGCTCCGAGGTCGTTTCCAGATAACGCCGCTCCATGTTTTTAATCAGCCCTTCAAAGGTGGAGCTGTAGGTTCCTGAAAACTTGCCTTCGTAGGCGATTTCCAGAACCTCGTCGCTGCCATATAGAAGCGCCTGTAAAAATGCCTCGCTGGCATCTTCCAGGGGTAACTCAATATCAAACTGATGTTTTTTTGCCAGCGCCTTGATCAGGTTATAATAATACTTGGAATCACTTTTTAAACCAAAAAATTTAATCGCTCCATTGCCAATCGATAAACTTTTATCAGGGATCAGTAGATCCGGATCCACTTCCTGATGAAAGCCCAGACCGTGACAATCCGGACACATCCCAAAGGGATTATTAAACGAAAACGTCCGGGGCTCCAATTTGTCCATGGCAATGCCGCAATCGGCACAGGCCAGTTTTTCGCTAAAAAGCTGGGACTCATCGCCAATCACGTCACAAATCACCAGTCCCCCGGATAGCTTCAGGGCAATTTCCAGTGAATCGGACAACCGTTTGCCAAGGTTATCCTTGGCCACCAGACGATCCACCACCACTTCAATGGTATGCTTTTTATTTTTATCGAGATTGATTTCATCCGTGACTTCCATCGCCTCCCCATCAACGATAATCCGGACAAAACCTTCTTTTTTGATATGATCAATGATCTTTTTATGCTGTCCCTTTTCCTTCCGGATTACCGGAGCCAGAATTTGAAATTTGGTTTTTTCAGGCAGGGCCATGATGCTGTCGACAATCTGATCCACCGATTGCGACTGTACCACCTTGCCACACTTGGGACAATGGGGAATCCCAATCCGGGCGTAAAGCAGCCGCAGATAATCATAAATCTCGGTGACCGTCCCCACCGTGGATCGGGGGTTGCGGTTGGTGGTTTTCTGGTCAATGGAAATTGCCGGGGATAGGCCGTCAATGCTTTCCACATTAGGCTTCTGGGACTGACCCAGAAACTGCCGGGCATAGGAAGAAAGCGACTCCATATAACGGCGCTGTCCTTCAGCATAAATGGTGTCAAAAGCCAATGAGGACTTCCCCGAGCCACTCAGCCCGGTAAAAACCACCAGCTGATCCCGGGGTATTTTTAAGTTAATGTTTTTTAAATTGTGCTCCTTGGCACCTTTTATTTCGATATATTTCATATTTATGTTTATTCTCTCCTTAATTATGCCGCATGAATTATTAAATGAAAAAACACCATTAAGTCATGGTCTGGTACATTCGTTTGCGGGTACTTGCCGATTCTGTAAATTAAAAAACAACTAAAATTTAGTTTCAGCCATCCCGCTATAACATCACCTTAAGCTATCTTCGGTAATTTTTGAGATGATGAATTTCGTCCCGCAAATTGGCAGCCCGTTCAAATTCCAGGGCCTCGGCCGCCGTCAGCATTTCGACTTCGAGTTCTTTAATCTTCACATCAATATCCAGCGCTTCATCACCAATTGCATAGGTTGCCGGTTCCTCGGCCACCTTGGTCGCCTCGATAACAGCATGGATATCTTTTTTGACCGAACTGGGGGTAATACCATGGGCCTCATTGTAGGCGCTTTGGATACCCCGGCGGCGATTGGTTTCGCTGATAGCCCGATCCATCGAGGGTGTCATCTTGTCCGCATACATAATGACATGACCTTCCAGATTACGGGCCGCCCGGCCAACCGTTTGGATCAGTGACGTTTCTGAACGGAGGAATCCTTCTTTGTCAGCATCCAGAATCGCCACCAGACCAACTTCCGGCAAATCAAGACCCTCCCGCAGCAGGTTGATGCCCACCAGCACCTCAAAGGTACCCAGCCGTAAATCCCTTAGAATCTTCATCCGCTCGATGGTATCCACATCCGAATGCAGATAGTTCACCAGGATACCATTTTCTTTTAGGTAGTCGGTTAGATCTTCAGCCATTTTCTTTGTTAACGTGGTGACTAATACCCGATTGCCCCGTCCGGTGGTTAGTTTGATTTCACCGAGCAGGTCATCGATCTGACCAGCAACCGGGCGAACCGTAATTTCCGGATCGATCAGACCGGTCGGTCGAATAATCAGCTCAACGGTATTCTGGCTGTGTTCTTTTTCGTATTTGCTGGGGGTTGCCGTAGTAAAGACAATCTGATTGATCTTGCTTTCGAATTCGGAAAAATTCAGCGGCCGGTTATCATAGGCTGAGGGTAGCCGGAAGCCATAGTCCACCAGGTTACTCTTACGGGCTTTATCCCCGGCATACATCCCGCCAATCTGGGGAATCGAGACATGGGACTCATCGGCAATCATCAGAAAATCTTTGGGAAAATAATCAATCAGGGTATAGGGTGGTGATCCTGGGGGCAGCCCGTTGATGTAGCGGGTATAATTCTCAATGCCGTTACAATAGCCCATTTCCCGGAGCATTTCAATATCATAGTTGGTCCGTTGCAGAATCCGCTGGGCTTCCACCAGACGGTTGTTTTGGGTATATTCGTCATAGCGTTGGCGAAGTTCCTGTTGAATTCCAGCAATCGCCCGTTCCAGATTTTCCGGGGTGGTGGTGTGGTGAGACGCCGGGAAAATCGAGACATGGTTCAGCTCCCCATAAATCTCCCCGGTCAGGGTATCAATCTCAGTAATCCGTTCAATTTCATCACCAAAAAACTCCAGCCGGATCGCCTTGTTTGACGAAGCCGAGGGAAATATTTCCAGAATATCGCCGCGCACCCGGAAATTGTTCCGCTCAAAAGCAATGTCGTTTCGGGTGAACTGAATATCCACCAGCTTACGGATAATCGTATCCCGATCTTTTTCCATCCCCGGACGGAGTGACAGCATCAAATTTTCATAATCAAAAGGACTTCCCAGTCCATAAATGCAGGACACACTGGCCACCACAATTACATCCCGACGTTCAAATAAAGCTGCCGTAGCAGAGTGACGTAATTTATCAATCTCGTCGTTGATGGACGAGTCTTTTTCGATAAACAGATCCGAATGCGGTACATAAGCTTCCGGTTGATAATAATCATAATAGCTGACAAAATACTCCACCGCATTATCCGGAAAAAAACTCCGAAACTCATTGGTCAACTGGGCCGCCAGGGTTTTATTATGAGCAATCACCAGGGTTGGCTTCTGAACCGCTTCAATTACCTTAGCCATGGTATAGGTTTTTCCGGAGCCAGTCACGCCCAGTAAGGTTTGATACTTTAACCCCGCCTTGATTCCGTTGGCAATTTTTTCGATGGCCGGTCCCTGATCACCCTTAGGTTCGTATTCCGAGACAACCTTAAATGCATGCTTCATATCTTTCATCAGCACCCTCCAATCAGTTTGATGAACATTCGTTCCATTATTCTATCACAGCTTTTTTTTAATGGCAAACAATAATCCTTATCATTTAATAAAATCTTAATTATTCCTCACCAATAGAAAAAGCATGCCGTTATGGCATGCTCATAAATTCTAATTGGTTCCACTGAGGACCTGCAAGGCTTTTTGCAGCTGGACATCTTCTTCGTCGGTGAAAAAGTTATTCTTCATAAAGTCAGTCGCTTCAATCACGATATTTGGCTCGATACCTTTTTCGTGAATGTTGTTGCCGTTAGGGGTGAAATATTCGGAATTGGTCACCTTAAAGCCACCGCCATCAGTGAGACTGATGATTTCCTGAACAATCCCTTTTCCAAAGGTCTTGGTGCCGACCAGCTGGGCAGCGCCTGTATCCTGGAGAGCCCCAGCCAATATTTCAGCGGAACTGGCCGAGCCGCCATCAACCAGGACAACCATTGGCAGACTAAGCTGTTCTTCGCCATCTGAGGTATATTCGGTTTTATTGCCGTTTTTATCAACCGTATAAACGACCATGGTTTCGCCCAGAATCCGATCAGCGATTTCCACCGCTTCCTTTACGCCGCCGGGGTTACTACGCAAATCAATCACCAAACCGGTAATATTTTGAGCCAACAGTTCACTTAGCTGGGCTTCAAAATCATCAGCGGTTTTATCCGTAAATTCACTGATCTGGATATAGCCTTTATCGCCGATCACCCGGGATTCCACTGTTTTTGCTTCAATGGTTTTGCGTACCAATTGCATATCAATGACTTCTTCACCACGTAAGAGGGTGATATTAACGGTGGTATCAGCTGGCCCCTTTACCTTAGCCACTACCGCATCCGAACCGATCGTACTGACATCTTCACCATCCACCTTGATAATTTTATCGCCCGTTTTTATCCCGGCCTGATCAGCCGGTGTGCCTTTTTGCGGGGCAATTACATAGGTCACGCCCTGATCATCCTCTGTCACGACGACCCCAATGCCTTCATAGACGCCAGTGGCTGACTCCATATATTTCTTAAATTCTTCGGAGGTAAAATAACTGCTATAGGGATCACCCAGACTGTCAAACATGCCCTTGATGGCCCCATCAATTAAAGTGGTGTTATCAACATCCTTATAATACTCCAGACCAATCTGTTCTTTTAGCGCTAATAGTTTTTTTATCCCGGCGGCTGTTTCACTGCTGTCAACCGTCACAATCAACTTGTTGCCGATCAGATAATTGCCAGTTGTGGCCACTGTGAAGGTGATGATATTTGTGATGATCAGCACCACAATTACCACGATGAGTTTGGTTTTTTTTGACTTATTTTCCATTTTTTCACCTTATCCTAAATTTTATTATTATACAAATAAAACAGGAGAAAAGAATCATGATTCTTTTCTCCTGTTCTTTCGTTATAGTCTACAATGTTTCGCTTAAAAATATCCTAAAGGATCAACAAATGATCCGCCGGAAAGTACGCCGAAATGGAGATGGGCCCCGGTGGAATCCCCGGTGGAGCCGACGTAACCAACCACATCGCCTTTGTTGACAGTTTGGCCTGCTGATACTGCAAAACCACTCATATGCGCATACATGGCCTGGAGGCCGTTACCTAAATCAACAATAACACAATTTCCATAACCACCGTTCCAGCCGGCTGATAACACCGCACCGTTGCCCATAGCAAGGATCGGTGTTCCGGATGGGGCACCCATATCGACGCCATAGTGGGTCCGGTAATCACCCCAGATCGGGTGCAACCGGGTACCGAAGAAATCATCATCGGCGGATGGATAATAGCCCGGACACGGCCATTGATAGGTTCCGTTTGATGGGACAAAGGTCGTGCTGCCACCAGTGGTTGACCCGCCAGAAGCGGCTGCCTGGGCTGCCATCATTTCCCGAACCTGAGCTTCAATGCTCGCTGCGTTGGCTGCTTCAGCCGCCACAATTGCCTGATACTCAGCGACGATCGCCTGGTTTTGGGCCAAGAGACTGTCTTTCTGAGCTTTAATTTCCTGCTGCTGGGCTAAGGCCGTTTCCTGCTCAGTTTTTTTAGAAACTGTCTGCAGCCGGTCGGCCTCAATTTTAGCTTTCTTTTCATCGATTATTTTCTTTGTTTCAGCTAAAGCGTCCAATGATGCCTTATCCGATTCAATGATATAGCGGGACATGTCAACCTTGGTGACAAAGTCGGCAAAATCGGATGAAGTAAATAAAAACTCCAACATACTACCATTTCCGTACATGTACATAGTACGGACACGTTCGTTCATGGCTTCTTCCTGTTCTTTCCGTTTGGCTTCGGCAATATTGAGTTCTTCCTGAGTTTTGGCAATGTTCGCTTCCAATACGGCTATCTCAGAATTAATTTTATCAATGACGCCCGTGATCCGGCTCATTTCTTCGTTGGCCTTGCCGATTTCGGCCTCGATACCAGCAATCGTATTCTGGGTCATGTCAATCTGGTATTGTGCAGCCGCCTGTTTTTGATTACTTTCTGCCAGCTGTTCGGTCAGGGATGCAGCATTAACCGGAGATATCAGTATCCCCAATGTCACCATCATACCCACTATGCCTGAAATAATATGTTTTTTTGTCATCCAACAATCCTCCTGTGTTTGACCAAGTCTAATCATTTATACATCCAAGAATTTGCGAATCGCAAATACGCTACCAACGGCACCGATAAACCCTCCGTAAATCAGGAAGAAGAAAATCAATTGTCCCATCACTGCATCGGGAGAAGCCAAACTGGCATCCACTGGCAAAAATAAATTTCCGCCAACTAATCCCAAAATATAATAATAGGTGATCCGAATAATCAGGAAAGCAACAATGGCTCCCATCAACCCCAACAGCGTCCCTTCCAGAATGAACGGCGCCCGGATATAGGCGTTGGTTGCACCCACATATTTCATAATGCCAATTTCCCGTCGTCTTGCAAAAACGGTTAATTTAATCGTATTGTAAATAATAAAGATGGAAATCATTGATAACACCACCAATACCACTATACTTAAAGTATTGGTAAATTTATTGAAACTCACCAGTGCTTCCACATATTCCTGACCATATCGGACGTACTCAACCCCTTGGCCTTCAAACGACATGGCCAGGGTTTGAACTTCATCCATATCATCCGGATCAGTCACCCGGACAACAAAGGATGCTGGCATTGGGTTGTTTTCTGAATTATAACCACTGAGCAGCGGCGCATAATCTTCCAGACTGACGGTGAACTTTTCCAAAGCTTCTTCCGCACTTTCAAAGGTAACTTCTTCAATCAGGTCACTTTTCTCCAAAGCCTGCTCGATGGTTGCTTTTTGAGTGTCGGTAAAATCGGACTGGAGAAAGATTTTCAGTTCCAGTTTCGATTCCACATCTTTGGTCACTTCCTGAACATTGATGGTTAAGATCAGAAAAATCCCCAGGATAATCAACGCAGCAATTACCGACAGCACCGAAGCCGCACTCATCAGGTTATTTCGTTCAATGCTTTTTAAGGTATCCCGGACAACATTTTTGGGCATTGTTTTAATGGAACTAAACTTCATATCCGTACCTACCTGTCGCGTCATCTACTTTGAGAACACCGTCTTCCAATGTCAAAACCCGTTTTTTCATGGTATCAACGATTTCCCGGTCATGGGTAACCACCACCACAGTTGTTCCTCTACGGTTGATTTCTTCCAGAATACTGATAATCTCATAGGATGTTTCGGGATCAAGGTTTCCGGTCGGCTCATCACAAATCAAAATAGAGGGGTTGTTAATAATCGCCCGGGCAATAACCACCCGCTGTTGCTCACCACCAGATAACTCATGGGGATAGTGGTTCATCCGATGGGATAAGCCAACCATATCCAGAGCCAACGGCACCCGTTTCTGGATCTGCTTTTCAGATTTTCCGATTATTTCCATGGCATAGGCCACATTTTCATAGACGCTTTTGTTTTCCAGCAGCCTAAAATCCTGAAAGACAATCCCCATTTTTCGTCTTAAGAAAGGGATTTCTTTTTTTGACAATTTTGAGACATTAAAATTATTAATGTATACTGAACCTTCTGTCGCTTCAATCTCTCTTAAAAGAAGCTTAATAAATGTTGATTTTCCGGCCCCACTTCGACCCACCAGAAAGACAAACTCACCCTTATCAATAAAGAGGCTGACGTTTTTAAGCGCATCGCTCTTGTTTTTATCGTAACCCTTGGTTACATTTTTAAATTCGATCATATCTTAGCCACTCCTAATTTACTTATCATTCGCTTGCTTTGACAGGGCATTTTAACACGCGCTATCCTATTTTCTGCTTAAATGTTTTTTGACAAGTTAAGATTATTTTAATCAAAAGAATGTTAATTGAAAAAGACTTCCGGGTATTGGTCCGTTTTTTGGCCTTCAAATCATTCCTCATTTGAAACTGTATTCATTTTAGCATACTTTTTGAATAATTTCATTAAAAAAATAAATATTTTGTAACAAATGTATCGAAATTCGTCCGAATTCCTGTTTTTCTATTGATTTAAGAAATTCAATTGGCAAAATAAAAAGAGAAAAGACGTTGTTCATCTTTTCTCATCATATATACCGTGTAACGGTTGGAAAAATTAATTCTAAATATAGGGACTAATTGGTGATCCATACAAACGCACTTCATAATGAAGATGAGCACCTGTTGAGTCGCCAGTGCTGCCAACCGCTCCAACGGTCTGACCGGCCGCAACCGTTTCGCCTGATGATACATTAATTGCACTTAAATGGGCATATACTGCCGACAAACCATTGCCGATATCAACAATGACACAGTTTCCATAACCGCCATTCCAACCGGCTGAAATCACAGTTCCGTTTCCGGCACAGGCCACCGGTGTCCCGGTTGATGCGCCAATATCGACGCCAGCATGGAAGCGGGAATCACCCCAGATGGGATGGATTCGCCAGCCAAATTCACTGGTTATCTCTCCCCCACAAGGCCAGACATACGAGCTAGAATACACTGGAGGCGCCGTTGATCCGCCACCAGTTGTGTCGCCACCACCAGTATTGGTCGTATCACCGCCTGTCGAGCCATCCGTCGTACCGGTGCTGCCGTTATTTTGAGCTGCCTGCTCGGCGGCGG
The DNA here is from genome assembly GCF_023700225.1 of Acetobacterium wieringae. Lineage (NCBI taxonomy): Bacteria > Bacillati > Bacillota > Clostridia > Eubacteriales > Eubacteriaceae > Acetobacterium > Acetobacterium wieringae. The sequence goes on along the minus strand of NZ_CP097897.1, from coordinate 1,009,428 downwards.
CCCGCTGTTGTTCGTAATAGGCCTGTAACTGGCCTTCAATATCTGCCGATGTGGCTGCTTCAGCTTCTTCAATGGCCTTGTATTCTTCTAAGGCTGCCTGGTTTTGGGCCAATAGCTGATCCTTTTGAGCCAAAACTTCTTCCTGTTGAGTTAGTACCACTTCCTGTTCGGTTTTTTTCGCTACTGTTTTTAATCGATCTGCCTCAATGCTCAGCTTCTTTTCATCGATCACTTTTTTCGTTTCTTCCAGAGCATTCAGGGAGTCCTTGTCTGCCGTCATAATGTAACGAGACATATCTAATTTTGTAATAAAATCCGAGAAATCTGAAGCTGAGAAAATAAATTCCATGATACTGCCGTTGCCGTACATATACATCGCCCGAACCCGATCGCTCATGGCTGCTTCCTGTTCTTGCTTCTTGGCCTCAGCAATTTTCAGCTCTTCCTGTTTTTTTGCAATATTTGCTTCGATGGAAGATATATCGGCATTGATCGCGCCGATTATTCCATTGATCCGGTTTACTTCTTCATTGACTTTGCCGATTTCGTCCTCAATCCCATTGATGGTATTCTGAGTCATGTCGACTTGATACTTTGCTGCAGCCTGTCGAGCATTACTTTGAGCTAACTGCTCGGTTAACGAAGCTGCATTGACGGGTGCTGTTAAAAATGCCAAAACCAGGGAACCAGTAACGATACCTGATACAACTCGATGTTTTTTCATTTTTCCCCTTTCCCACAATTAATAATTGTGACCCTGTCTATTTGTTACTTTTACAGTAATTTTATTATTTTTGTAACGGTTGTATTATACCATAAACCTGTCGTAATTAAAACAAAAACAATAAAATAACTTGAAAATATTTTGTATAAAATGTTTAATAATACGATGTTTTTAATTTTTTCATAATAAAAAAGACACTCTAGTAATTCAGAATGTCTTTTTATATTTGTAAAAAAATGCTTAACTTAAAAAGCTGCTTTGTAGATCGCAATCACGTCTTCTTTAGTTGGACATTTGGGGTTACCACCGGTACAAATATCGGCCAGTGCCAGATCAGCCAATTCACTGAAATCTTCTTCTTTGACCCCGATTTCTTTTAGTCCGGCCGGAATCCCCACATCTTTGGAGAGTTTTTTTATGGCATCAATGGCCATAATATTGATTTCTTTCGGTTCACGGCGACTGGTGTCCACGCCCATCGCCTGGGCAACATCTTTTAGTCGATCACCAACAGCGTCAGCATTAAACGCCGTAACATAAGGCAATAGAATGGCATTGCAAACCCCATGCGGCAAATCATAGAATCCGCCTAACTGGTGCGCCATAGAATGGACGATTCCCAATCCGCCATTCGAGAATCCCATCCCGGTGACAAACTGACCATAAGCCATGACATCCCGGGCATCCAAATCATCACCATCTTCAACGGCCTGTCTTAGGCTACCAGAAATGGCTTTGATGGCTTCGAGATTAAAAAGATCAGTGAATCGTGAAGCACCGGCTGTGGTATAACCTTCAATGGCATGCGTTAACGCATCCATACCGGTGGCAGCCGTTAATGATTTTGGCATTTTGAGCATTAAAACCGGATCATTGACCGCTACGGTTGCCAGACAGTTGGGATCAACAATAACCATTTTGAGTTTACGCTCTTCATCAGTGATAACATAATTGATAGTCGCTTCACTGGCGGTTCCGGCGGTGGTATTAATCGCCACAATTGGCAGGGATTTATTGGCAGTTTTGCCAACGCCTTCGTAATCCCGTAAATCCCCGGGATTGGTAGCCAGAATGGCAATTCCTTTGGCGGTATCCTGGGGCGATCCCCCGCCGATACTGACGACAAAATCGCATTCATTTTCCTGTAAAGCCTGAAGACCAGCATTTACATTGGTAACAGTAGGGTTGGGTTTAACATCTGAAAATAAGGCATACGGAACTTTTGCTCCATCTAATACATTGAGTACATCTTGAACAATACCTGCTTCAACAAGTACCTTATCGGTTACAACTAAGGCTTTTTTCACGTTCATACGTTTGATCTCTGGCGCAATCAGTTCAATTGCTCCCGGTTCCATAATGACTACTGGTGGAAAATAATAGGTTCTTGCCATAAGAACACCTCCAAAATTATTCGTTTACATGATTATATGCCATCGAAATGGCTGAATAAATGGAAATTTTTTCTTGTTTGAGATACATTATTGAAATGATTGATCAATAACATGGAATAAACCGAACACAATAAATAATAAACGGCTTTTCTTATGATTTATCTCTTATTTTTAAGAATACTATTATATGATTTTAAAAAAATTGATAGAATTACGTTTTTAAAGAGGTAAATATGAAAAACATCAGTATTCTCGGGTCAACTGGTTCGATTGGAACCCAGGCCCTGGAAGTGGTTTCAGAAAACAGCAACGTTTTAAATATTGTCGGCTTAACCACCAATACCAGCATTGATCTGCTGGAAAAACAGATTGACACCTATTCACCCCGGATTGTCTGTGTGATGGATGGCGATACTGCACTGGTACTGGAAAAGCGCCTCAAAAAAAGGGGTTTAGCGGTGGACGTGGTAACTGGTTTAGAGGGCCTGATTGCCGTTGCCACGGCATCGGAAAATGATTTGCTGCTCACGGCGGTATCCGGAATGATTGGTCTGCAACCGACTCTTGCCGCCATTAATGCAGGCATTGACATTGCTCTGGCCAACAAGGAAACACTGGTAGCCGGTGGCCAGCTTGTAATGGATGCAGCAGCCGCCAGCGGGGTTTCGTTGCTTCCGGTTGACAGTGAACACTGTGCCATTTTTCAATGTCTGATGGGCAATAAACATGAAGAAATTGATCGGATCATTATTACCGCTTCCGGCGGGCCTTTCCGGGGATACAGCCACAAACAGCTGGAGTCGGTTACACTGGCCCAGGCCTTGAAGCATCCCAACTGGTCGATGGGAAAAAAAATCACGATTGATTCAGCCACCCTGATGAACAAGGGGCTTGAAGTCATCGAAGCTAAATGGCTTTTTAATCTGCGCAATAATCAGATTGACGTGGTGGTTCATCCTCAAAGCATTGTCCACTCAATGGTGGAATTTATCGACCATTCCACCATCGCTCAATTGGGGCTGCCGGATATGGCCCTACCGATTCAAATCGCTTTTTTTTATCCCGAACGGGTCGCCAACAATCGACCCGCTCTGGATTTTAGCCAGATTCGTGAGCTGACCTTTTCCGAACCTGATCGGATCGCCTTTCCCTGCTTACAGTTAGCCTATGATGCCCTGGAAATTGGTGGCACCATGGCTTGTGTCCTTAATGCCGCCAACGAGATTGCTGTGTCTCGATTTTTAAATCAGGAAATCAGTTTTCTCGACATTCCCCGAATCAACCGGCAGGTGATGGAACAACATCAGGTGATTGTCCATCCCAATCTTGATGATGTACTGGCGGCAGATGCTTGGGCCCGGGAAATTTCAAACGCTTATAACTAAGCACTTACGATCCAGAAATGGTACTTCTTTTAAGCGACATCTTCTGCAACTAAAAAGACAGCAGTAACTATTTACTACTGTCTCTTTTTTATTCGTCTTTATTTGCCACTAATCCCGCATTAAACCGTTTGCTTGATCTCGACGCTATTTTTAATTTTTATTGCTACCAATACCATTGAAATAATGCTACCAAGTATTAGTGTAAGTGCTGCAATTTGCCAGTCTGCCCGTGCCGATGTTAAATTAAATGTCTCACGTAAAAATTTCAGAGCATAAGGTGACAAAAACTGTCCAATCCCGGTTCCACTGACATAAATTGAAATGGCCACCGCCGCATATTTCGGGCTTGTTGCACTGGCAGCTACAGCCATCACAATCGCAGGGTTAAAAATTCCAAATCCAATTCCAAAAATAATGGCGCCCAGAATGAGCAATGTCAGGCTGTTCGCTGAGAGCAAAATCACAAAGGACAACCCCACACACAAAACACCGAATGAAGCACTATACTGTTTTAATCGTTTAGCAATGTTTCCATAGAGTAACCCCACCACAAATGCTGAAGCCGTAAAAATACTCAGAACTGTGGCGGATTGCGTAGCATTACCAATTCCATCCGCTTTCATAACCATGGCCACATTTGTCATAAAACTGAATTGAACCATATTAACCAACCCACAAGCAACTGCTAGAATGTAGGTCATCGTTGTTACTTTCTTTTCTTTTATCGCCGAATCGTCGACTTTTTCCGGTTTTTTAACCCCGGTATCCGGGAGTTTAAACCAGATAATCAGCGCAATTGGAATCACCAGTAAAAAACCAAGAAATGAAAAACGCCAATTATATGCGGCCAACATGCCACCCATCATCTGGAAAACCATTCCTGCCGCTGCACCAACCGCACTCTTGAAGCCCATCAGCTTGTTCGCCTGTTGGCCAGAGTAGAGGTCTGTAATGACCGCCGATGCCATTGGGAAAACCAAGCCGTATCCAGCACCGAAGACAAACCTCATAAATATCATAAATTGAAGATTTCCAATGAATGCTGATGGAATCCCACCGATAAAAATTAAAACCATCGCAATGGAAATAATTTTCTTAATACTTATGTATTGGGTCAACTTACCGGAAATCAGGGCAAAGAACACCATCATCAGCGAAGGAATGGTTGACAATAATTTAATTGTCTCCGGCGCCGCATCAGGAAATGCTTTTGCAATTTCGGCTAATGCCGGTGTCGTCATGCTGGTTGTATACATCAGTAATGCAACCGACAATGCAGCGATCTGAACCCATAGACTACTGTTATTACTTTTTTCCATTTTGTTTTCCTTTCGAGTGTAAAATATAAACGTGGTTAATTTATTAAACAATAACATCTTTTGCTGTTTTTGTCACCTCTTTTTTTGTTAATTATTAATTTTATACTGTTATATGCTTGTAGTAATCGTTTTTACATCGCTTTTTTTCGTAATTTTTGTTATTTCAATCGTATCATCACCATATCATTTTTTTAATATTTACCTTTATTTGTAATATTAGTTTGTATATTTTACACGTTTAATCTTTTGGAGTCGTTCCTGCTTCGTAAATTTGCGCAAAAAAATACCATCGCTCGCTGATCTCAAACCAGCAACAATGGTATTTTTTTGCATCGTTAAGCAGTTGCTAAATGCTTAACCCGCTATGACCATAAAATTTTTCTCAACTTTAAGTTGGATGGCATCAATCATCCCCCGAGACTCTTCGATGCACTGGTCAATAAAGCTATTTTCAAATCGCAGGCTCTGAAAGAGCAAACGAATTTCGAGTTCGGCCAGATACTCGCTGCTGCAGTCCAGATAACCATCATCCCGGGAGACATGGAGTCCATGAACAACAGCCAGATTTGCCAATGCCAACGCCTTTACTTCCAATCGGTCAAGTCCAAGCTTGTAAGACCGGTTGATGTTTTCGACAAACCCTACCGACGCACTTTCCGTTTTCATCAATGTATTGGTGTCACACAACTCATGATAAAACTGGTTCAAATGACGATTCAACCGACAATTACGATTTTGTATCCGAAACTCGATTGCGGTTCTTAACATCACATTGCATCCAGGGAATTTTTCGTCGATGGCCTTCTGGGTTTTTACTTTATTCGCAACCATATACTCATTATACACTTCCAGTGCCAGGTTGTTCTTATTTTTGAAATAATATGCAACCATCGCTTTGTTTGTTCCCGAGTCTTCAGCGATTTGTGCCAGTGTTGTTTTTGTAAATCCATATTCATAGAATAACTGTTTTGCAGTTACATAAATCTTTTGCTTTGTTTCCAGACCGGTTTTATAATTAGCCAACGTTTCTTCCTCGCTCTCTGATATTGATCTTATTCTAGCATAAAACGATTTTTTTGCAAGGATCGATCATTTTACACCGCTAAAAAAAGGTAATCTGATTGGAAGCTGGTAGCTGGTTGAGACAACCCTGTTTTTCAAGCGTTTCAATCACCGACTTACTGATCTTAGTACGATTCTGCAAATCCTCCCGGGACATATAAGGGCGCAGCTGCGCTTCTTCAAAGATCCGCTGGGCCGCTTTATCACCGATTCCTTCCAGGGCATTCAGAGGCGGCAGCAGGGCATCCCCAATGATTCGGAACTGACTGAAATGAGACTGATAGACATCCACATTTTTAAAACTGTAGCCCCGACACATCATTTCATGGGCAATCTCCAGCACTGTCAACAGTGACTTTTCTTTGTTGGAAGCCTTGGTGCCCAGTTCTTTAATCTGGTTCATCCGCTGCACCACCACCCCCTTGCCCTGACTGATCAGCTGGGCATCAAACTCGCTGGCCCGAACCGAGAAATAGGTAGCATAATAGGCCAGCGGATAATAAACTTTGTACCAGGCAATCCGGAAGGCCATGGTCACGTAGGCGTACCGCATGAGCCTTGGGGAACATATACTTGATTTTTTTACAGGAATCAATATACCATTCTGGTACCTTATTCTTGCGCATATCTTCTTCCCATTCCGGCTTCAGTCCCTTGCCTTTTCGCACCGCTTCCATAATCGTAAAAGCCGTTTTTGCCTCGAGACCGGCATAGATCAGATAGATCATGATATCATCCCGGGTACAGATGGCTTCTTTGATGGTGGCTTTCTTATCGCGAATCAGATCCTGGGCATTATTGAGCCATACATCGGTGCCATGGGACAAGCCGGATATCCGGATCAGGTCCGAAAAGGCTGTCGGCTTGGTGTCCAGCAACATTTCCCGGACAAAGCTGGTGCCAAATTCAGGAATTCCGCATACCCCCAAAGGCGACTCAAAATCATTATCCTTAAAGTTCAGCGCTTTCGTGGAGGTGAACAAACTCATGGTTTTTTCATCATCCAGCGGGATCCCCACGGGATCGACGCCGGTAAAATCCTTGAGCATTTTAAGCATCGTCGGATCATCATGTCCCAGAATATCGAGTTTCAGCAGTCGCCCACTGATGGATTCATAGGCAAAATGGGTGGTGACGGTATCGCTTTCGGTGTCATCGGCCGGACGCTGAACCGGACAAAAATCATAAATATCCTTGTAGGTTGGCACCACCATAATCCCGCCGGGATGCTGTCCGGTGGTTTTTTTAACCCCGGCACAGCAGGAGATCACCCGCTCCAACTCGGCCCGGGTTACTTTAAGATTTTTTTCATCATAATAATTTTTAACAAAGCCAAAGGCTGTTTTTTCAGCAATGGTGGAAATGGTACCAGCCCGGAAGACTTTGCCCTTACCAAACAACACCTCCGTATAGCGATGGGCTTCGGCCTGGTTCTCACCGGAAAAATTAAGGTCGATATCGGGTTCCTTGTCGCCTTCGAATCCTAAAAAGGTCTCAAAGGGAATGTCAAAGCCATCTTTATCAAGCTTGGCGCCGCAGTGGGGACAATCGGCGTCTTTTAAATCCGGCCCCACCCCAACCTCCGTGCTGTTGAAAAACTCGGAATGTTTACAGCTGGGACAACGATAATGTGGCGCCAGCGGATTTACCTCCGTGATCCCACAAAGGGTGGCTACAAAGGAGGATCCCACCGAACCCCGGGACCCCACCAGGTAACCATCTTCCATGGAATGGTAAACCAGTTTCTGGGCAATCAGATAGAGGACCGAGTAGCCGTTGCCAATAATCGAATCGAGTTCTTTCTTAATCCGTTTTTCAACGATCTCCGGCAGCGGTTGACCGAAGAGCTCCCGGGCCCGGCCTTCGACCATTTCTCTAATCTCTTCATCCGATCCTTCAATAACTGGCGGATAGGTGCCATCAGGAATCGGCAGGATCTCGTCAATCATCGCTGCGATTTTGCGGGGATTATCAATCACCACTTCCCGGGCGGTTTCGTCATCAAGGTAGTCAAACTCATCCAGCATTTCCTGGGTGGTTCGATAATACAGCGGCGGTTGTTTGCCAGCATCCTTATAACCTTGGCCGGTAAATAAGATTTCCCGGTAAAGGGCATCATCCTGATTGACAAAATGGACATCCCCAGTGGCCACCACCGGCTTATTCAGACTTTTTCCCAATGCAATGATCCGCCGGTTCAAAGTCTTCAGGGCCTCCTGATCCGCCACACTGTTATTATCAATCAGATATTGATTATTACCCAGTGGCTGAATTTCGAGATAGTCATAAAAGCTGGCGATCTGCTGGATCTCATCCTGAGACTTATTGTGAACCATGGCAGAAAACAATTCGCCAGCTTCACAGGCCGAACCAAGCAAGAGGTTTTCCCGATTTTTTGCCAGCAGTGACTTGGGAATTCGCGGCTTTTTATAAAAATAATTGAGATGCGACTCCGAAACGATCCGATATAAATCCTTGATGCCCGCCTGATTTCTGGCATAAATAATAATATGGTTGGTGGCATTAAGACGAATACTCCGTTCCCGGCTGGACAGGGTATTGAGGGCCTGGATTGACGTACAGCCTTTTTTCTCAGCCAGATCTAAAAGTTTGACAAATACCTTGGCCGATGCCGCCGCATCATCCAGGGCCCGGTGATGATTCTGAATATCAATTTTAAAATGTGAGCAAAGCTTTTTCAGATTATGGCGGGTAATCTGGGTCAGCAGACAGCGGGACAGAGCCAGGGTATCCACTGCAGTATTTTCCCGAACAATGCCATGATCAACTAAGGCCTTATTTAAAAAACTCATATCAAAAGGGGCATTGTGGGCAACCAGGATGGTCTCACCGGCAAAATCTAGGAATTTTTCCAGTGCCGCCCGTTCTTCCATCCCATCGGCCACCATCTGATTTGTGATATTGGTCAGATTTGTGATGAATGCCGGTATTTCACAATGGGGATTGACCAGGGTTGAAAAGCTGTCGATGATTTGTTTATTTTTAATGCGAACCGCCGCAATTTCAATGATCTTATGATTACCCGGTACCAGACCGGTGGTTTCCAGGTCAAAAAAAGTAAATTCGCCACAGAAGTCCTGATCCTGATTGCCATAAACCATGTTCAGTTGATCTTCAACCAGATACCCCTCCACCCCATAGAGCACCTTAATTTTTTTCTTGCGGCCCAGTTCCATCATTTCCGGATAGGCCTGCAGTACACCGTGGTCGGTGATACCGATGATATCATGCCCAAAATTGGCGGCCTGCTTCATGATCTGATCGACCTTGCTGACCGCATCCATGGCACTGAACTGGCTGTGCATATGAAGCTCCACCCGTTTTACTGGAGCATCATCGGTTTTGATGGTTTCTTTGGAAAGATTGATGTTGCGGGGATATAACATCATTTCCTGGGAATATTCATCATAATTGATTTTGCCTTCTACCAGATACCAGCAGCCTTCGTTGATTCCAGCGATGACCTCTTCTTTGTCGGTAAATAGTTTACCGGTAATACTGTTGGTATTATCGGTGATATTAAAGGTCAGCAAGGTCTTATTATTTTTCAGTGGCCGGGTATTGACTCCAAACACCCAGCCCCGGATGACCACACTTTTTCCTTCCGATTCGCCGTTGATATTAAAATCGATATTCTTCAACCAATCCCAGGAATTGGTTATTTTTTTTCCAATGACCACATCGCCGGGCTTTTCAGCCTTGGGAAGTTTGGCCGGGCTTTGGGTAGCGCCTGAATTGGATGCACTGCTGCTTGAAGCAACCGGCTTAATGGCCGCCAATCGTTTTTCCAGATCCTGCTGACTTTTTTCTGCCACCGAGCCTTCATCGGTGAAACGCACCACCAATTCTGATTCCAGACCATAATGCTCGGCAATCAGTCGTTTAAAACGACCCGTAAAAATCGCCAGCGCTTCACCATCCAGTTCTCCGGTGGATCGCCCCCGGACATAAAAGGTATTGCCTTCGGCAATCAGGGTATTAATCAGCAGAATATTGGCAATCTTCTGATTGATGCCAATCAACAACTGACTGACCCCCTGGCCATCGGTAGCCAGAAGATGCTCACCATCCTGATAGTTTAGTGGTGCCACCTCGATTTCCAGGGCCTTGGCATAATCAAATATTTCCTGCATTTCTTTTTTGATAAATTCGGTGTCCGTTTGTTTTTTCGGACTGGAAAATTTAAAAATCAATTCCTCGTTTCTGGAATTGATTTTTATACTATCGGTAATCAGATGATAATCCGCTATTATTTTTTGATATCGTTCCTGTCGTCGGGTTAAAATACTCAAAGATCTCGCCTCACATTTTTTCTATTTCATCCATTAACACCGAGATAATTTCATCCTCGGCAATGCTTTTTATTATTTCACCCTTTTTAAATAATACTGCTTTATTTTTTCCGCCAGCAATGCCAATATCCGCGGCCTTGCCTTCCCCGGGGCCATTGACAATACAACCCATCACCGCAACCTTGATGTTTTTTTCAACGGTTCGCAGCTGCTTATTAATTTCTTCGGCGATACCGATCAGATCAATTTCAGTGCGGCCACAGGTGGGGCAGGAGATCACTTCAACCCGGGGTCGACGGCCAGTGTATAAGCCAATGTCGCTGAGAATATCCCGGGCAACCTCGATTTCTTCCCGGGGATCACCAGTGATTGACACCCGCAGGGTATCCCCCAATCCATTGAGAAGCAGATAGCCGATGCCCAGAGCGGATTTAACCGCCGAGCTGCGCAGGATTCCGGCCTCAGTGATCCCCAGATGGAGTGGATAATCATAACTTTTAGAAAATTGTTCATAGGATTCGATGGTGAAGCGCACATCCGAAGCCTTCATCGAAACCACCATATTATCAAAGCCAGCATCTTCCAGAATCTGGATGTGGCGTTGGGCTGACGCGACCATCCCGGCCGGGGTGGCCTGACCCCCGTTTTTTATCAGGATTTCTTTTTCCAGGGAACCGGCATTGACGCCAATCCGGATCGGGATGTCCCGTTCAGTGGCCATGGCAACAATTTCCCGGATGCCCCGTTCCGAACCGATATTCCCTGGATTGATGCGCAACTTATCAACCCCATTTTCCATGGCACTTAAAGCCAGTCGATAATCAAAATGAATATCCGCCACCAGGGGAATACCGATGCCCTTTTTAATCCCAGCAATCGCTCTGGCAGCCGCTTCATCAGGTACAGCCACCCGGACAATCTCACAGCCACCAGCTTCCAGACTATTAATCTGGGCAATCGTCGCTTCGATATTTCTGGTATCGGTATTGGTCATTGACTGGATGGCAATAGGGTTTTCACCACCAATGGCTACCCCGCCGATGTTGACCACCCGGGTCTTTTTTCGTATTTTCATATCCCTCTCCTATGCCGCCAAACGCATGACATCATTCACAGCAATCAGAATTGCCAGGGCAATCAAGGCGATAAAACCAAAATAATTGATCTTCATTTCCAGTTCGGGACTGAGTTTCCGGCGCACCACCATTTCAATCAAAATAATAAAGATCCGTCCGCCATCCAGCGCTGGCAATGGAAACAGGTTGATGATCCCCAGATTGACACTGAGCATGGCAGTAAAGGCCAGTAAAATAATCAGTCCGCTCTGTAAAAAGGTATCCACCATCGATACCATGCCAATCGGACCAGCCAGTTGATCCAGACCCACCTGGCCGGTAAACAACATCCCAAAGCTCTGAAAAATCAGACCGGAAAACCGCCAGGTGTTTAAAAAGGCCGTGCCGATGGCATCAAAGACATTGGTATGACCGGTAAACAGGGCCACCACAACCAGGCAAACCACTGCAAAAATGATGTTCATCGCCGAACCGGCCACCAGTACCAGCAGCTTTTGGCCCCGGCTTTTGGCTTCATAACTGCGGGGATCAATAGGGATATTGGGATCTCTGGGAATCAGGTTTCCGTCTGTATCAAATTCCGGTTCTTCACCCCGCATTTTACAAAAACCACCCACCGGAAAGGCCCGAATTGTGAACAGGGTTTCTTTGCCCTGTCGGCCAAACAGTTTTGGCCCCATGCCAATGGCAAACTCTTCGACAAAGATGCCAGTTTTTTTGGCAACCATAAAATGTCCCAGTTCATGCACAATCACCAGGACACATAAAATCAGTAGTGTAATCAGGATGGTATAGAGATTCAAATTTTCACCTACGCAATGCCAATGGTTAGTTTGGCAAAAATATAAATTAGCGGAATAATAAATAGGATACTGTCAAAGCGATCCAAAATTCCGCCATGACCGGGCAGGATGGTGCCAAAATCTTTTATTTTGGCCTTTCGCTTAATCATCGAGGCGGTTAAATCGCCACACTGTCCGGCGATGCTGCCAAAAACCCCAACAACCAGATATAAATACCAGGGCAACACAAAACTGAAATAGGAGCTCAGAATGGTGCCGTAAAGAATGGTACATAAGGTCGCAACGACTACACCACCGACTGAACCGGCGATGGTTTTTTTGGGACTAATCAAAGGCGCAATTTTACGGTTGCCAATTGATTTGCCGATAAAATATGCCGCTGTATCAGTTGTGAACGCAATCACAAAAATCAGCCACATATAGTAGGGCCCTTTATTAACCGTTTCAAACAAAAACAGGTGACCAAACATAATCGGCACATAAATAAGTCCCATCAGGGTCGCACTGCCACGCTCAATTCCCGCATTTCCAGATAGGATTTCATAACAGAAAATAATGATAAAGGCTACCAGCAGAACCGGCATCAGAAAGTAATAATCCAGCTTAATGGTCACCATCAGCATCACCGTCAGAATAATCATTAAAACCACATTCATTTTTGGCCGTATCATTTTATTGATGGCACGGGTATATTCCATTGTTCCGACAAATGCCAGGATTGACACGCCGACAACCAGGATAAACCCTCCGGTATAGAGTATAAAAATAAGCAACGGCAGACCAATGACCCCAGTCCAGATTCGGGTTTTCATAGAGCTCTTTTCAGCCCGTCGATTTTCAGCCAGTGCCCGTTCTGCCCGACGACTCTCAAGACTGCTACTCGGCCGATCCATAGCGCCGATTCCTTTTCTGATAATTTTTAATCATTTCATAATAGACGTCGACTTCAAAATCAGGCCAATAAACGTCTGTAAACATAAATTCGGAGTAGGCCATCTGCCACAGCATAAAATTGCTAAGCCGGCTTTCCCCACCGGTCCGAATCAACAGATCTGGATCTGGTTGACCTTTGGTGTAAAGTTGATCACTGATGTGCTGTTCTGTCACGGCTTCCGGATCAATCCTCTGAGCGATCAGTGCTTTGACGGCATGAAGAATTTCATCTCTGCCACCATAATTCAGGGCAATATTTAACACCAGCCCAGTATTTTCTGCGGTGGTGCTCATAGCCTTTACAGCGGCTTCTCTGACTTTTTTTGCCAGTCCATTTACGTTGCCGATGACATTAATTTTAACATTGTTTTGATGGAGTTCGCCAACTTCTTTATGAAAATACTCAACCGCAATATTCATCAGTCCATCAACTTCTTCGGGACTCCTTTTCCAATTCTCAGTTGAAAAAGCATACATAGTAATTATTTTTATTCCAGCATCAGAGGATGCCCGGACAATTTTCTTCAATGTCTTCATGCCAGCATTGTGGCCAAATAACCGGGGCCGATTTTTCGCCTTCGCCCAACGGCCATTACCGTCCATGATTATGGCTATATGTTCCGGCAGATTATCGCTATTTAACTGACTCGTCATATTGCACCTCTATTTCTCTTATATTTAGGCAATTGTTTTCTTGTTTGTAATATCAATATTATATGCTATTTTAAAAGATTTGTAAATTCTCTCACCTGGAGCTCAATTGAAACAAGATTTCCTTAAGACTCAATTCTCCATCTTCATAACAGCTTTTTCTCCGTCAAAAAAGGAAAAACCTCAGGCTAAGCCTGAGGTCTTCCTGGAAATTATTGTGAAAATGAGAATTATTGATATCAATATAACATCTTTCAGGCAAAAAGTAAACGATTAAATAAAAATAATTTTATTTTTATTCTGATTAAGAATAACCTTAACCATTTTAACGTTGCGTTTATCATTTTAACCGTTACCCATAGAATTAAAATCGTCGCTGCTTACTATAATCATTTTTTTGTTGCTGAAAGATAACGATACAGAGTCGGCACCGATACCCCCATACACTTGGCCAAATACCAGACCGTGCCCTTAACCGAAAAAGTACCCATCTCATTGAGTTTTCCGACCAGTTCAATTTTTTCATCCTTGGATAAAGACTTCAGTTTTTTCAACAGATCCCGGGAGATGTGATTTAAATTATTGTCGACCAATTCTTTGACATCAATGTTTATTTTATCCGGGCCTTTTTCTTGTTCAGCGGTCTCTACGAGCGGTGGCCGGATCATCTTATCCAAGAGTTCTCTGGCGGCAATTAAGTCCTGGCAATCCGAGTTGATACAGATCATCCCGATTAAAACGTCATTTTCATCCTTAATAAACCATGATGCCGATTTAATTGATTCTTTCTTCTTGAATTTTTTGGGATCATTGTTCATATAGGGTACTTTTTTGTGCACTTCACTTCTGAGAATTCTCAGATTCGTTTCAGTAATCGGATCACCAACCTTCCGACCGCTGATATGGCCATTGCGAATCGCAATCACGGAATGATGCCAGTCCGTCAGATCATGAAGTACCACTTCCGTATTATCGCCCATAAAATCGGCTAAAAAATCTACCAGTGACACATAGTTCTGCAATTTTTTGTTCAAACTTCCCCTCGCTTTTTTCATCGTCACATTCAGTCAATAAGATACCCATGATCATTTGCCGAAACGGCATGACCATGGGCGTTTAAATTATTCGATCTGTTTTTCAGCATTAGTAATCTTATTTTACAGCAATGGCTTCAATTTCGAAAAGTGCTGCCTTGGGCAAAGCCGCTACCTGCATACAGGAACGGGCAGGATACTCTGCCTGGCCTTCAAAGAATTCGGCATAAATGTCATTGACCACCCCAAAATCAGCCATATTTGCCAGAAACACCGTGGTTTTAACAATATCGCTCCGACTGAATCCAGCCTCTTCCAAAACAGCATTCAAATTGTCCAAACCTCGTTTAGCCTGCTCCGCTACGCCTTCTGCCAATTCACCGGTTTCCGGAATCAGACCCAACTGACCCGACGTGTATAAGGTATCCCCCACTAAATAAGCGTGTGAATATGGCCCTACTGCCGCCGGGGCTTTCTTCGCAATTATTGCTTTTTTATTCATATTGACTTCTCCTTAAATTAGTTTTTTGCCTATCGATTCAGTTTAACATACGACTTAACAATTTTCACCAGGTAACTCCATTCAATTTAAATATTTTGATTACAATCAAACCCGGATTTCTCTGCTGAGCAGCTGAACCGGTTTGTCAGAAAAGGTCAACACTTCCTGAGCCAAGCGACTGATTTCATCTTCATTGTGACTGACAAAAATCACCGTCCGTTTGTCTTGGGCCCAGATCTTTGAAAAATCGTCGATCAAACGATTTTTAAGCGCACAGTCCAGACTGCTAAAGGGTTCATCCATCAGCAGCAATTCGGAAGGGTATAAAAACGCCCGGGCAATCGAAACCCGCTGGCGCATCCCACCACTGAGTTCCGAAGGATAATGGTCTCCCACCGTTGCCAGACCTACCAATTCCAGCATCGCATCGATGTCGGCATCATGAAGACTCGGCTTCTTAATCGATTTTTCTTTAAAGACAAAGCGCAGATTTTCCCGTACGGTTCGCCAGGGCAGCAAGCGGGGCTCCTGAAAAATATACGAGATCGACTGAAAGTTAATTCCTGCTATGGTTCCACAATCAGGTTGTTCCAGACCACTACAAAGATTGAGTAGGGTGGTTTTGCCAGCCCCGGAGGGCCCGAGAATGCCAGTTATTTTATTTTTTTTAATCACCAGATTGAAGTTCTCAAAAATAGTCTCTGCCCCATATTTTTTACTGAGGTTTGTTATGACAATGGACATTGGCCCTCCTCCTTTCGATTATTTCCAATCACATGGAGGGTGATCTTTTCAATGGCAAGGCTACAGATCACGATGACAAGTGTCCAGGAAAACAACAAATCGGTTTCCAGATATATTTTGGCATAATACAGATTCATCCCGATGGATGGCAAGGCATTGGCCAGGACTTCAGCGGTAACGGTAACCTTCCAGCCCAGACCGATGGCATTCATCAGTGCTGAAACCGCAAACGGTTTAACCGATGGTATATAAATATCCCGGATTATTTTAGTTTGATCGACATTATAAATTTTAGCCATCTCCAACAGCTTTTTATCGGTGGTTCTCACCCCCTGTACCACATTAGTCCAAGTGACTGGAAAACAGATCAGAAAGGTGACTACTAGCGGTACCACCCCCGAGGCAATCCACAAATTAATCAGAATAATCACCGAAACCACGGGCAACGATTTGATGGTACTGACAAACGGATTCATGATCTCATAAAAAGCTTTGTTGAGTCCGCCAGCCAGACCCAGCACCAGACCCAGCGCCACTGAAATAAAAACCCCTCCGAAAACCCGTAGCAGGGTTGCCCCGATACTCACAAAAAACTCAAAATCCCCTGCCAGGATAATCACACCTTCAAGGGTTTTAAGCGGCGATGGCAGCACCAGTGGGCTATCGACCCACCAGGCTGCCAGGGCCCAAAGAAGCACCCAAAAAATGGCGACTCCTATTTTTTTTATGATCCTATTGAACGGTCTTTTATTTTCCAAGAACGTAGAACTCTTCACCAGGAACTTTTCCTCCAACAGCTTTTGGTTCAAAACCGGCTAATATGGTGTAGTATTCATTTAAAGACTGCTGAGCCTCTTTAACTGGAATAAAGACAATATTACAATTGGGAATCGCTTTCTCAGCCAGGGACGCATCGGTCATGATCCCAGCTGCCACAATATTTTTCGCCCCTTCGGCCGGGTTCTCATTGACTGAATCAATTGAGGCTTCGTAGGCTTCTAGGAATTTCTTTAGTACCTCAGGGTTCGCTTCAGCCCACTCTTTATTAACAACCAATGTTGTCATTTGCAGTTGCGAACCGTTGCTGGTCGCTTCCCAGGCTTCTGACATATCCACAGCGATTTTGATATTCGGTTTTTTTGTTGTAATCGTCGTCACAAACGGTTCCGGAATCATCGCAATGGTGGCCTGTCCAGCCGCCAATTGTGTGACTGCTTCACTGTGTTCCGCCACATAATTAATAGTGACATCAACACCTGGTATCAAGCCATTTTTTTCCAGTAAGTAATTCAGCACATATTCCGGGGTTGAGCCCTGTCCGCTGGCAACAATGGTTTTTCCTTTTAAATCAGCAATACTGGCTACCCCAGCGGTTTCATCAGCAACGATATAAAGCACGCCCAAGGTGTTGACCGATCCCAGAACAACCTGTCCCTCAGTTTTATTAAACAACACTGCGCCCAGGTTGCTGGGCAGGGCGGCCCAGCTGAAATTCTCCGCTGATCACACTGGCCGTCAGTTGATCCGGTGCACCGGCCACAGTAAATTCGGTGGTCACATTTTCTCCCAGATTGACGCCGTTAACAATCATTTCGGCCATTCCCATTCCAGTTGGTCCTGCCAGAGTTCCAACCTTAACAGTTTGTGGTTCTGCTGGCTTTGCCTGACAAGCAGTAAAAGACAGGATCATCCCCATCATCAAGCCAGCCAGCACAATCATTTTCTTTGTGTTCATTTTTTTAATCATTTTCTTCTTCATCCTTTACTAAAACTCTTTTTTGAAACAGTTAATTTTGAATGCACTTCTTTTAATTTACCCAACTGACCGTTTAAAGAATTTATCTCGTCCATATTACCGCATAAGGTGACGCAAACAATGGAGATGCCTTTATCCGAAAGTGGTAAGCCCATCCGACCAATGACCAGCGATTGATAGGATGCAATAATCCGATTAAACGCTTCCTGAACTTCCTGTGGATTTTCTAAAATTGCAGTTAGCACCGCTACACGTTCGATGTTCGATCACTCCTTTCAAATTACTCAAAAAAACTTCCTGTTAAACAGGAAGGCAGCAATAAAACAATCTGCTGATGCAGATTTGAATTTTAAACTAATTCCTTCCAAATCAGAACTTCTTTTTTGTCAGGTAAACACATTCAATTGTAATCATTTTAACATTTATATAGTTTATTTAAAAGAAAAAGAAGCTGTAAAAATTCGATTTTCGATTCATATTTCGAAAAATACCGGCTTGCGTATTGATGCTTCTTTTCTTTTGATGAAACGACAGTTCGTCTTAATAAACCAATTCGCAAGCCAGGCTTATAAATTTCAAAATCATCCCTCATTTCGACTTCATTATGCAGTAAAAATAAGGTAATCACGGGATAATTGTGCTACAATTATTTTATAAGTATTTTGAGTTGTTACTCTGAATTCGTGTTGTGGCAACTAGATAAATATCCAAGGAGAGTTCCATGAAACCAAAAACGAAACACCTACTGTGTTTGTTTAGCATTGTGCTGTCAATGTTTTTTCTGCCAGCCCCAATCCTAGCCAATGAATCAACTAAAACAGTTGCTATAAACAATCCCAGTGAAGTGAGTGGGGAAGCGCAAATGACTATCAATACCCTGTCCGAAATTCCTGATGTGGACAGCACCGGAAACATCGATTCGCAGGTCGTAATCATTTACAAAAATACCAGTCCCTTAAATGTTCAAAGTCTGTCTTTATCGACCAATGAGGTTGTCTCCGGCGAAACGATCTCAGATCGAGTTGATGTTTTAGAGGTAAAAAGCGATGTCGACATCGATGCCTTTATTAAAACCATCAATGAAAACCCCAATGTTCTGGTGGCCGATCGCAATTGTATCTTAAGAACCTATGACCTGCCAAACGATCCGTATGTAACCGATGGGAGCGCCTGGCAGTTTGTAAGCATTGGCGCTGATCAAACCTGGGATCAGGTAGCCAATTCTGAAACCGTTGGTATCGCTGTTTTAGACACCGGTTTAAATACCAGCCATCCCGATCTGGTTGGCCGAATCATTGCCGGTTATGACTATGTCAACAAGAGCGATGCGGTAACGGATCAAGATGGTCACGGTACCCTGGTCAGCGGTTTTATTGCCGCTACTGCCAATAACGGCATCGGTCTTTCTGGTGTCGCTGGCACCGCCAATATAAAGATTGCCCCCTACCGGGTCGGAACCAAGGGTCTCTCGGTGGCCAATATCTGCGCTGCTCTGATGGATGCTGCTGATCGCTCTGATATTAAAGTCATTAATATGAGTTATGGCGGTTATGAATACAATAACAGCGAGGCTGCCGCTATTGCATACGCAAAAGACCGGGGCAAGGTTCTGGTTGCAGCAGCCGGAAATGAGGGAGAACCAACAGATCCGGAGGCCGGACTCCCTTCTTATCCAGCTTCCTACGATGGCGTTATTTCGGTGGCCGCTACCACTCGAACCAATGAGCGGGCTACCTTCTCCCAGTATAACAGCATGGTCGATCTGGCTGCTCCTGGTGAAAATGTCTATACGACCTCAATTTCTAATGGTTACAAAAGCGACAGTGGCACCTCTTTCTCTGCTCCGATTGTTGCCGGTGCCTGCGGCGTGTTGCTGGCTGCCAACGGTGATTTAAGTGCCCGCGATGTCGAAACGGCTCTGACAAGCACTGCGCTTGATCTGGGTGATCCTGGCAAAGATGATGCCTTCGGTTATGGTTTAATCCAGTTGGATCAGGCCTTACAAAAGGTTGTCACGGATAAACCTTTATCGGTCTTATATAAAACCCATATTCAAAATCTTGGCTGGGAACCGCTCTTTAAACGAAATGGCGAGCTCAGCGGCACTTCCGGTTTAGGTTACCGCCTGGAAGCCATTCAAATTCTCTTGGATAATCCTGGCTACGACCTGGGTATTGCCTATCACACCCATATCCAGGACATCGGCTGGCAGGATTGGCGTTATGACGGCGAGCTCAGCGGTACGTCCGGAGCAGGATTACGGCTGGAAGCCATTCAGATTAAACTCACCGGCGCCGATGCCAATCAATTTGACCTCTACTACCGTACCCATGTTCAAAATTTGGGCTGGCTGAGTTGGGCAGCTAACGGCGAACAATCCGGCTCCTCCGGCTACGGCTACCGCCTGGAAAGCATTGAGGTAAAAGTTGTTCCCAAAGGAACCCCCTTTGATACCTCCGGCGATTCGTTTATCACTAATCCGGTATAAAACACCCCCACAGATTGACAACAAATTTAAAGCCGACTGAAAATTTAAAACTTTCAGTCGGCTTTTTTGTCCAAATTATTCAATTGATTTGAGTGATTCCACCATGCTGATTCGCTTGATCAGTGGGGTCATTAGAATATTAACTATAAAGGTAAAAGCCAGTGTAAAGACCACCGAGTAAATAAAACTGGTTGGCTCAATTTCCCGGGCAAACATGGCAATATCGGTTTCCACGGTGTTGATGATAAACCCATCCAGCAGAACGCCTAAGAATAAACCAACCACGATCCCAATCGCCGAAAGGACAATGTTCTCCCGAAAAATATATTTGTATACTTCCATGTCATAGAAACCCAAGACCCGGATGGTGGCAATTTCCCGGACCCGTTCCGAAATATTTATGTTGGTGAGATTATAAAGCACCACCGCTGCCAACGCCCCCGCCGAAATAAGCATCACAACGACTACAATACTCAAACTGCTGAGGCTGTCTGATGATGATTTAACAATGTTTCCGGTAAAGTTCACTGCCACCACCCCATCTTTGGCCAGCCACTCATTGGCAATGGCATTTTCCAGGTCGGTATTGGTATCGGGAATATTAACGTAGGCCATATTCACCATCAATGGGTTTCCAAAGGCTTTTTCATAAACGGCTGGCGATAAGTAAAGATAATTTTCCAGATAATTTTCGGTGATGGCACCTAAAACCACCTCGTGACTTTCGTCATCATTGTAAATCCGGATCGTGTCCCCGACCTTAAGTCCCAGACTATTGGCAACTTTTTCCGATAAAACAGCACCAGCCGCTTCCAGATTAATGGCTTCTCCAGAACTTCTGTCCTGCAGGTGAATAAAATGATCAATCTTCATGCCGCTGTTTCCGGTACAAACAGATAGGCAGCTTTACCACTCTCCGTTCCCGCTTTTTCAATGGTCATCTTGGACTGATGGGCCAGCATATTTTCACCAAAACGGCTATCACTATCCAGCATTTTTTTGAAATTGGCTTTTTCGGCCAGCGTTCCTTCATTTTTTAAAGCCATGTAGCCATCAAAAACGGTAATGTTCTCAAACTGCCGGGGGATCATCGAGAAGATTGCATCCTGAAGCCCGAACCCGGCTAGAATCAGGGCCGTGCACCCGGCGATCCCAATCACGGTCATAAAAAATCGACCCTTGTAACGCAGCAGATTACGGGCAGTCACTTTTTCAATAAAACCCAATCGTTTCCAGATAAACGGAATGCTTTCCAGAAAAATTCGTTTTCCGATTTTAGGAGCCTTGGGGCGCATCAACTCCGAAGGGTGTTCTTTGAGCTCATAATGGGTAACAATCACCGCCGCCGCCACGGTGCAGGAAATCGCAATTAAACAGGAAACGATAATCGGCAACCAGGGCGGTGCAATGACTAAATCGGGCACCTGATAAAGCAGACCATAGGCACTGGAAATTAGATACGGCAGCGTATTGATCCCGATAATTAAACCAATTGCAGAACCAATGCTACCTGCTAATAAGGCATAGATAAAAAACTTCGAGCCGATCTGATAATGCCGGTAACCCAGCGCTTTCAGAGTTCCAATCTGGGTTCGCTGTTCTTCTACCATCCGGGTCATGGTGGTAAAAGACACCAGCGCTGCTACCAGTAGAAAAATAAGGGGAAAGACCCCGGAAATATTATCAATCCGCTGGGCATCCTCACCATAGCTGGTATAGCCGGGGTTATCATCACGGTTGAACAGATACCATTTTCCAAATTCCAGATCGCCGATTTTCGCCTCTGCTTTGGCCAGCTCATTGGCTGCATTGGCCAGTTCGGCCTCACCCTCGGCCCGTTTCTGAACCAGCTGGGCTTCGCCATCAGCTAGCTCCCCCCAGCCAGCCTCTAATTTGGCCTGAGAAGCAATCAGGGTTCCCAGTCCCTCTTCCTTGCCCGCCTCGAAGGCAGCAATCCCGGCATTGAGCTGTTTCTTACTGTCGGCCAGTTTTGTCCATCCGGCCGACAACTGATTCTCACCATCGATTTTGGCCTGGGCCAGAGCAGCTTCTGCCTGGGGTAGCGTCGCTTCCAACTCGGCCAGCTGGATTCGCATCCCGTTTAGCTGGGCCTGAAAAGCATAAATATCATCGATCCCCTGCTGGATCTGATCTCTTCCAGCGTAAGCCTGGGATAAGCCCGCTTCGACTCCGGCAATCTGGCTGTTGATCTCAGCCAGTTGGGCTTCTAACGCAGCCAGCCGTTCCTGATAATCTGGAGCAGTCGGATCCAGGCTCTCAATCTGGCCTTCAACTCCGACCTGCAGCGCTTTAAGGTTTGCCAAGGCACTTTCACCCTGGGTAATCTGGTTTTCCAGCTCAGCCAGCTGAGCTTCCAAGTCCGGCAGTTGACCTGAAGGATCCTGCGCTTCCATTTGAGCAATACCGCTTTTTAACTCACTGATACCCTGGCGCAAGGTTTCCAGTTGGGCTTCCCCTGCCGCCAGTTCCTGTTTTAAGGTCGCGGCGCCATTAATCAGCTGAGCTTCACCCTGAACGATCTGATTCCGGGCATCATCAAGCTGAGCCTGAGTCTGAGCGATGGTGAAGTAATACTCATCCCAGCCAGCACTGAGGGCTGCCTCGCCATCAACCAACTGGTTTCTGGCATCAGCCAAGCTAGCCTCACCTTGGGCGATCCCCGCATTAAATTGGGCTACCCCATCGTTGTACTTGACCCGGCCCTTATCCAGTTCAGCCTGAGCCTTGTCCATAATATCGCTGTAATTGATTTCCAGTTGTTCGATTCCCAACGCTTCCAGCTTATTTTCCAGGCTAACGATGGCTGACGCATATTCATCAGAATAGGGCTTAACCCCATCGACACTGGCCTGAGACAGGAGATAAACTTCAGTAAAACGTTCAAAGGCGAAATTTTCAACCGGAATGAACCCATAATAATCGACCTCCCCTCGACCAACCGAGGTACTGCCCCGCTCGATGGAAACAAACTGGGGTGATCGGACAAAACCGACGATGGTGAATTGATCCCGTTTGATCGACTCGGAGAGGGCTTTATCGCCGACCTCCGGGAATAACTTAATGACTTCGCCCAGTTGATAAATATGGCTGGAAACCCCCATGCCTTTATCTTCCTGGGGCTGTTCCATCAGTATTTCTCCGGCGTTTTCCGGCAACCGCCCAGCCACCAGGACTGGCTGATTAAGGGTCTGATCCCTTTGGAAAGCCATCATTTTAATGACCGGTCGCTTGTCGCCCCGCTCAATGATTACATCTGCCGAATAGCTGGGCATTACGGTTGCCACCCCCGGGGTGTTCTTGATGGCCTCCACATCGGCTGGCAAAAAGCCATAGGTGGAAACCAGCCGCATGTCCATCAGTTGCTGGTTCTGATAGTACTCACTGACTGTGTGTTTCATGCTGGGGCCGGTTGTTTTAACCCCCACAAAAAAACAAATCCCCAGAGCAATAATGGCAACGATCGATAGAAAACGGTTCCTGGATTTTTTTATTTCTCTGAGTGTATCTTTTTGCAATGCTTTCATTGGACTGTCCTTTGTTATCATTATTTTATGTCCAACTCTGCCACCAATCGTACGTTAATATAATCTAGCTAAGTTAACTGCTAAGGCAAAGTAGAACCTGTTTATTTTTAATATTTTACCATGTTTTGATTAAGAAAACACCCAATTACGGGTAAAATAATTCGACCGCTCAGGGAATGCTGAGCGCTTCGTTCATGGTAATCAACGCGATTATTTTTTCCCCCACCGGAATTCCGGTTAATTCTGCCAGGGCTTGGGCATACAGATTGATCTGCGTTTCATAGCCATTAATGATCTCCTGGCGGGTATCTTTTAAATAATCTGTTTTATAATCGATGATCACCCATTGATTGGCTTCAATAAAGGCACAGTCAATAATTCCCTGAACAATGATCTTTTCAGAAATTCCCGCCCACTCTGCTCGTATTGCTGCCGGTGGGTAAGCAAAGTTAAACGGTATTTCCCGCCTGATTGTTTCAGCTGACAATAACCGGAGCCCCAGAGCTGAGGTATAAAACCGAACCAGGTTATCAATGCAGATGGTTCGGGCCAAAGCTTCTGGCAGAAATTCTTTTTGAATCAGGATTTCAATCTGGTTTGCCAGATATTTTTTTAGAAAGACCGACAGGGTCAGCTGGCCATTATTTAGCAATTCATCCCGAATCGGTTTTAAATCGACCACTTCCATCAACAGATGGAGGGCCGATCCCCGTTGCGCAGCGGTGAAATCCGTCTGTTTTTGTTCCAGAAATTTTGGTTTCTCCTGTTTTGGAGTAATCGTTCCAAATCGTTTAGTCGGATCTGTCAAATCGCTTTTCTGATACGTTTTAACTTCGGTCACACTCATCTTACTGGGTAGTTCGTTCTCCGCTTTGGCCGGATAGCTAAAATCCAGGCGCTGGTAAATAGCCTCCCGGTCGGCCTGTGAAATGTAACGTGTTGCCTTATCTACTACTGCTTTCGGATCATCCCTCCCCGAATCATTCACTAGTGACCGATCAGCTGAATTCTGCTTGATTTCCGTGTTTTCGGTAAACCGATCAGCCTGATGATATACAATGCTAAAATCATCCAGCTCCCGATTGGACAGCGCCGGATCCCGGCCCGCCAATACGCCCATCATCACCCAATCCAGCAAACTGGCGGCATTGAGAAGGTGGTATTCGTCCGACTCGTTGTACCATTTTTGCCAGGCTTTTTCACAGTTCTTCACTGTTCCAACGATCACCAGCTTTTCTTCAGCTCGCGTCATCCCCACATACAGCAGCCGCATTTCTTCAGAAAGCATTTCGATGTTACTTTGGGCCTTGCAGACCTCCTTGGCCAGCGAATTATGTTTGTAGCGTTTTTCCAAATTGACATAGTCCGGGCAGATCCCCAGCTCTTTATGGAATAACACCTGGGCATAATTACTGCGCTTATTAAAGCCTTTTCCGATTCCGGTAAGAAAAACAATCGGAAATTCAAGCCCCTTACTTTTATGAATCGTCATCAGCCGAACCACCGCCTGATCATTACCAACCAGGGCTGGCGGCGAAATATCCTGTTTGTATTTCTTCATATTTTCAACAAAGCGGATGAATTGATACAAACCCTTGAGGGTCGATTTTTTATAATCGCCAGCCCGCTTCAACAAAATCCGTAAATTGCACTGCCGCTGTTCACCACCGGGCAAGGCCCCGACAAAAGCATAATAACCGGATTCCAGATAAATTTTCCAGAGAAAATCTTCCACTGGCATCAGCTTGGATTGATCGCGCCATTTTGTCAGTTTTTGATAAAAGGCAGCCAGTTTTTGCGCCAGCTCGTCAGCTTCAGTCTGAGCATAGGCTTCCGCAGCCTGATAAAAAAATCCCTGAGGATGGGCAATCCGCAGCCGGGTACATTCGGTGGTGGTAAAATTGCCGATCGGTGAGGTCATAATACTCAGTAGCGGCAAATCCTGATGCTGATTGTCCATCAGGTTCAGCAAGTTTAGAATCATCGTGATTTCCAGCGACTCGTAATAATTGGTACCGCCGTCGAAATAGGTGGGAATCCCCATTTCGCTGAAAACTTTGAGATAGACATCTCCTCTTCCGACAACACTGCGCATCAGCACTCCAAAATCACCATAACCGATGACACGTTCCTGATTATGGCGAGTATCAAAAAAGGTTGTGCCAACCAACGCTTGAATTTGCCTGGCCACAAAACGGGCCTCCACTTCGACAGCCGTCAGATTTTCCTGTTCCACTTGATCAAAAGCCTCACGATCACCATCCTCGGTTTCCTGCTGCTGCTCTTCAATGATATGGATCTCGGTTTTTTGATAGGGCCCTTCATGGGGCAGACCCTTGTTA
This sequence comes from Acetobacterium wieringae, assembly GCF_023700225.1. Lineage (NCBI taxonomy): Bacteria > Bacillati > Bacillota > Clostridia > Eubacteriales > Eubacteriaceae > Acetobacterium > Acetobacterium wieringae. The sequence continues at coordinate 983,357 of NZ_CP097897.1, read as the reverse complement.
AGCCGAGCCTGTTCATCATAATTGACTTCCCCCAGTCCGGCACTCATGACTTTCTCAAAAACAGCATTGACGCTGTTGATCACCCCCTGGGCTGATCGGAAATTCTGATTAAGGGTCACCAGACGATTATTGGGGTCTTCATCCCGACCAAAACGTTCATACTTGCCGATAAAAATAGTTGGATCAGCCAAACGAAAGCGGTAGATGCTTTGTTTAACATCCCCGACCATAAAATAATTATTATCCCGAACAATTTGCTGGAGGATGGTTTCCTGCATTTCATTGGTGTCCTGATATTCATCCAGAAAAATATAGCGATAGCGGGAGCGAACCTCTGCCGCCACATCCGGATCCATCAGAATCTTAAGGGTCAGCTGCTCCAGGTCATTGTAATCGACGAGGTTTTTCCGGGCTTTCTGGGCCTGAAAGGCCGCCCAAAATTTTTCGGTCAGTGCCACCAGATCGGCCATCGGTTTTTTCAGATCATTAAGCTCCTGAACCATCTCCTCCAGATTGATGGCAAAACGTTTCTGCAGTTTTGCGATACAGCTCTTGGCTTCATCCCGATATTTTTTGATTTGCTCATTATGTTCCTTATTCTCTTTGGCCGACCCTTTAAAGCGTTCATAGCTAAGATTTTTTAACGCTTCCAGCCCCGCAACCAGATCGTCTTGTAGCGCTTTTTTTAGGGAATTTAGCATCGCCTCTTCACTTATCATCTGCTCATGGGTTTTCTCAAAACCGGCAGCAGCGCTGAGGTCTCTGGCTTTAATGGCGGCATCCATGGCCCCCTGAAGCTCGGTTTTAATTATTTTTTTCAAGGCCTTACCCCACACCGATGTTTTCAGGCTTTTCTGATCGCAATCAAACAATGTCAAGGCCTGACGACTCCAGCTCCCGGGATTTGGCTGGGTGGCCAGAAAACGGTAGAGGGTTTCCACTGTGTCTTTTAATGCCTGATCATTTTTATTGCCACTGTATTTTTCGATCAGATCCAAAAAATCGATATCCCGATCATTTTGTTTCTGATTTATTTCCTGGCTCTGCTCGGACGCTTCTGAATCTCTCCGGGCGATGGCTTGCTGGTATTCTTCTTCAAAGACCTCTTCCAGAGCCTCTTTTTGCATCAATGCCATTTCCGTATCATTGCCAATGGCAAAACCCGGGTCAATGTCACCCTTATGAAAATATTGGCGTAAAACGCTAAGACAAAAAGAATGCAGGGTGGAAATGGAAGCCCCCCCTAAACTATTTATTTGCTTCATTAAAAAGCTGCGGTCATTTTTGGGGTTTTCCAGTTCCCGGGCCAAAGCCTGACTCAGACGATTTTTCATTTCGCCAGCAGCCCCCCGGGTAAAGGTCAGAATGAGCAGCTCATCAACACCAACCTTTTCTTCCAGAATAATGCGTATAATCCGCTGGATCAGCAGTGCTGTTTTACCTGATCCGGCGGCAGCAGAAACCAACATGTTGCTTTCCCGGTTTTCGATTGCTTCTAACTGATCACTGGTCCACTTCATTGCCTTCTCCTTCCCGGATTAGTGTAAAGAACTGTTCTTTTTTCATCGCTGATTTCAGCACCTCATACCCGCCCTGGCTGATCGCCTCGTCAAACTGGCAGATGCCTTTGTAATCGCAATACTGACAGGCATAGTCTGCACCTTTTTTATAGGGCCGGATCTTTATATCACCCTGATAAATATTTTTAATTTGACGGATTACGGTTTTTCGGACGTAGTCGATAATGTCCGTAAATTCGTCCTGTTTAAGTTTGAATTCCGACCGGTATACTGGCAAAATGTCCGATGTTTTAGCATCAGCATCATGATCCATGGCGGCAATGACCAGATCATCATCCAACAGCAGCCCATTAAGCTTAAAGGACTTGTTAATGGCTGCCTGAACATTCTCGCCAAAATCCAGCCGAGGCATCGGATCATCCACATAAAAGTAGAAGGTTCCACCAGGCAGGATCTCCTCAGCCGGGATAACGGTCATCGCCCCGTCGAGATAGACCAGCAGTTGGAGCGAAAGACCATAATAAATGTCATCGTAACCCAGTTTCTTACTGCCAGTTTTATAATCAATCACCTTGACCCAGGTGTGGCCGTCTTTTTGATAGAGGTCCAACCGGTCAATTTTGCCGTAAATTTTGACCTCACCCAGTTTGGCATCCGGTAGGCTTAACTCCTGTTCAAAGCAGAACTCAGTAGCCTGGGGTTCAAAATCCCCGGCACACAGTTGTTGCACCAGAATGTCAATCGACTTTTTACCCACCCGTTCCAGTTTTTTGCCTAAATACTGGTTTTGGCCAGTGCTGTTAAAAACATTGGTTTTGATCTGCGGCAGGCAGCTTTCCAGCACCTCTTCCAGCAGGGTATCCCGTTTGATTTTTGGCAGGGTACGCAGATCAAGTTGCTGCTCCCGTACAGCCCTAAAAAAACCGTCAATCAGTTCATGAAGCAGGGTACCAATTTCTGGCGCTGCAATCGTATAAATAGGCCGCCCCTCCGGTTTTAAACCATATCGGACATAATGGGAAAAGGGGCATTGACGGTGGGTTTCCAATCGGGTAATACTGGTTCGCAGATTTTTACCGTAAAGCGCAGCAGCCTCTGTTCCGGTCATGGCCTGAGAAACTCCGGCATAGTTCAGGGCCTGCATCAGATTGTCAATGTTTTTTCGGTAGGCCGGATTGTTTTGATACCAGTCTAGTACTTCTGCCCACAGTACCCTTTCCTGCTGGGTCGCACTAGACTCGGTCTGGCTTTTACGGAGGTAATTGACCAGGTGCCACAGGGTCGCATCGGGAGTACTGAGGCTGTTCCAGAACGCTGCTACCCCATCAGTAAGGGTTGAGATGATCTCAATTGTCGGAAAGATTCCCAGAATCTGGCTGACCAGAATACTGGGCTGCTGACTGTTGCCTTCCAGATCGGCTAAAGCCCAATGGAGGACCAACCGGGACTGTGGTTTTGTCAACAGATCATAAACCAGAAACCGTTCCTGATCCATCTGAAAACTGCGATTGTTTTGCAGCCAGATCTGGTTCGCCCCAAGAATCTGCCGTTCCAGATCTGAAAAAAGATTGGGCTCGCTCCCAGCGCCGGGAATTTTACCTTCGTTCAGACCAAAAACAATCAGAACCTCAAAAGCCGAGCTACGACTCCGGCGTAGATCAGTGATGCTGACATAGTCCCGATAGGGTGGAATAATCCCCAACTGATAGCCCTGAAATCCGCTTTTTAAGATCCGCAAATATTCTTCACCAGTCACTTCATCACTTCCCATGGTTTCGACAATCTGATCAAAGACTTCCATTAGAATATTCCAAATCTGGTGATAAATCTCCATCGCTTCATAATTTTGTTCCTGTAAAAGTTGTTCCACCAGGGCCTCAATTTTTTCCGGGGTTTTGATTGTGACCAGAAATTCATAGAGGGTTCGGGTATAATCCTGGCAGGTTTGTCCAGCCTTGAGCGCTGCTTTGAGCTGAGCCAGGGGAGTAATTAGTTTAACCCGCAACGCATTCAGACTTACAAGTTCCAGAGCCGAATTCTGGCTGATTTTGGAAAATTCCTGCTCCCATTGTTTGCCCCGGATGCCAAACTCCAAAGCATAGTTTTCCAGATCTTCACATTCAGACAGGGAAATCGGTGAAAACCCGGTTTTAACAAAACCAATAACATCATCAAGCCGGTAGTTACTCTGGATCGCCTCCAACGCTGTCACCACTGCTTCAACCAGATGATTATCGCCAATGGCCCGCAGATCATCCATGAAAAAGGGAATCTGATATTGCGCAAAAATGCGCTTAATAATGCTGCCGTATTCGTCCAGATCACCGGCCAGAACCACTATATCACGAAAGGACAGCCCCTCTTCCCGGATCAACTCAAGAATCGTGTGGGCACCCATTTCCACCTCTTCCCAGGTATTCTGGCATTGGATCAAGCTGATTTGATGGACTGCTTCCAGGTATTTCAGCTTGGGATAGGCAAAAAGATTGGCTTCGAGGTGAGCAAGCTCCGGTTTTTTTTGATGCACACTAGAAATCTTTTCTACCTTAAATGAAACCTGGGCCCGAGCCCCGATTGCTTTGATGGCGTCCATGGTAGTGGCTGTTAAGTGAAACACTTCTAGATCCCTGGCAACGGGATTGGGATCCCAGGGCAAGGCAATATGGATTTCTGTGGCTGTTTCCAGCAGATTTCCAATCATCCGGTAATCCTGGGCTGAGAAATTCTGAAAACCATCAATCCAGATTTCACTATCTTTAAGAAATTCTGCCGTTGGTATTTTTCCGCAAACAAAATTACGTAAGTCTTCTTCGTCTTTACGATCATTTCCCAATAATTCCTGAAAATGGCGATAGATTTTAATCACATCTCCCAATTTTTGAGGCATGATCCCCTGATTCAGGCGCTTTCTCGTTTCTTCCAGATTTTCCGGTGAGATCTCATTCTGCTTAAGCTCACCAATCAGATCTGCTATGTTTAGCAGAAAACCGGGTTTCTTCACGCTCGATCGATAAATGGTTAATTGTTCCTGAATGTCTCCCAGGGTTTTTTGCAGCAGCATATTTTTACCGTGGCTGTCCATATAGGTCTTGGTCAGTCCACCGGTTTCCTGAAGCACCCGATTTTCCAGCCGTTTGGGACTCAGCACTTCGACATCAAGCAACCCGGACAACCGATTGGCCTTGATCAGGGCTTCTTCGGCACCCAGCGTAAACTGCTCCGGTACCACTAAATATAGCTTTTCTTTACCTGCATCCAGGGCTGCACCAATCTGGCGATAGACTTCCTCACTCAAACGCTGAGATTGCCGGCCGACGATCATTGTAATTCCCATCCGTTTTTCCTTTCTGAATTTCTCCCTCTTAATTATCCGCTATTCTAAAAAATCACCATCCCTTTTTGGAAGATGGTGATCAAAACTGTCCTGAATATTATACGGTCACAAAACCTACTTTTTTGCGCACCTTTGACAGGGTTCGCCAGGCAATCTGGGAGGCCTTTTCGGCATGAACATGCATAATCTGTTCCAGATAAGCCTTTTCACCGAGTAACCGGTGATACTCGTTTTGAACTGGCAAAAGGGTATCGGCGACCGTTTCGCCGACGGCCAGCTTGAAATCTCCATAGCCCTTGCCATCAAATTCCCGGGTGACTTCTTCCAGACTTTTTCCGGTGGCACAGGAATAAATTTCCATTAAATTAGAAACCCCAGGTTTTTCTTCACGATTATGATAGACAGCCATATCCGAATCGGTAACAGCTCGTTTAAACTTCTTGACAATCGTTTTAGAGTCATCCAACAACGAAATAAAGGCATTGGCATTTTCATCCGATTTGGACATTTTTCGATTTGGTTCCTGAAGACTCATAATCCGAGCTCCCGACTCGCCAAAATACGCTTCCGGCACCTTAAAGACGTTACCAAAATTCTGATTGAAACGAATGGCAATGTCCCGGGCCAGTTCCACATGCTGACGCTGGTCGTTGCCCACCGGCACCAGATCGGTTTGATAAAGTAAAATATCTGCGGCCATCAGCACCGGATAGTCAAACAAGCCAACCCGGATGTTTTCCCCCTGCTTTTGGGATTTGTCTTTAAATTGCGTCATGCGGCTCAGTTCGCCCATATAGGTTGAACAATTTAGAATCCAGGCCAGCTCTGAATGCTCCGGTACCATTGATTGCACATAAAGGATCGATTTTTCCGGGTCAATCCCCAGGGCTAACAGCAGCGCAATCGATTCATAAGTCCGTCTGCGTAAATCGGCCGGGTTCTGGGGCATGGTGATGGCATGCAGATCAACCACACAAAAAAGGCTACGATAGTCCTCCTGCATCTTTACCCAGTTTTTCATGGCGCCAAAATAATTGCCAATGGTAAAGGTTCCCGATGGTTGGATGCCGCTATATACTATTTTTTTTACTGGTGCTTCTGTTGTCATAGTTACTCCTTATTTTAATGGCAGGTCATTCTTGGTTTTCGACCAACTGCCATGATCTCTTTAAATTTCTGTACTGAGCAGGTTTATGGTAATTCCAATTCTGTCAGTTCCAGCGAATCACAATCAAGTTCCAATTCTTTGATCATTCGCTCGAAAATATCATAATCGGCTGTCGTGAGAATTTGGGTACTGCCAACTTCCTCCTGGGTGTTGAAATAGTTAAACTCGGTCAGGTGCTTGTTTAACTGCCGAACCAGGCCATTGGCCGGGTTGATCAGCTCAAGCTCCGGGTACATTTGTCGGATGGTGACTGCCACAATCGGAAAATGAGTACACCCCAGTAACAGTTCTTCGATAATAATGCCTTGTTTGATGCCTTTTAGTAAAATCGGTTCAACGGCTTCTCGGATATTATTTTTCAGGATTTTTAAATCACCCTGACCATCATTAATGACCTTGGCCAGGGTATGGGTTCCCTGAGCGATATACTCGACCTCCCGGGTCCACAACTCCAGTTCCTTTTCGTAGCCCCGATTTTTGACGGTGGCCGTTGTGGCAATCAGTCCAACCAGACCGCGATCCCGCCAGTTGAGCGTTTCCTGAACTCCGGCTTCAATGACACTAAAGAGCGGCACCCGGGCGCTCAGCTCAACAATCAGCGAAGAAAGGGTGTTGCAGGCTAATACCACAGCTTTTACCCCTCTATTTTCGAGATCACGGATTATGGTATTTGCCAGCATGATCAGTTCGTCGTTTTCCCGCTCACCATAAGGCATTCGCATTGAATCGCCAAAGTAGAGATAATTTTCATTGGGCAGCCGGTCTTGAAGTGCTTTCAGGACGGTAAAACCACCGATGCCCGAATCGATGACGCCAATGGGTCCATTGTTGTCCATCGTTTCACTTCTTTCCTGATTGATCACGGAATATAATCCCTTTTTCCTTACTCATGTCATCGATGATCGCCAGAGATTCCAGGGCGACACCCTGCTCACGGATTAACGCCCCGCCATCCTGAAAACCTTTCTCGATAGCGATTCCCACGCCCACCAGGGTGGCCCCGGCCTGATTGATTAAATCGATTAACGCTTCGACCGCTTTGCCATTGGCCAGAAAATCATCGATAATTAAAATACGATCGGTTGGATTTAGATATTTCTTTGATACCATAATTTTATAAGCCTGCTGTTTGGTATAAGAATAGACATCACTGGAATAAATTTCCTCGTCTAAATTAAGCGATACATATTTTTTTCCAAAAACCACCGGACAATAGTCAAAATACCTGGAGGTACTGGTTGCAATGGCAATTCCTGATGTCTCAATTGTCAGGATTTTATTGACTCCCTCTCCGGCAAAGCGTTTGGCAAAAACCTTTCCCATTTCTTCAAATAATTTCACATCCAACTGATGATTTAAAAAAGAATCCACTTTTAGGATTCCCTGGCCTTTGACGAGGCCTTCTTGTCTGATTTTTTCTTCTAATAATTCCATTGACTGCTCCTTCGTAACCTAATCGAATTATTATAACATACTCTTGTTGATTTGAACAACCACGATTCCACTCCGTTTCTTTGCAGAAAGAAAGGCGGGAATCTCTTCCCGCCTCAGGCTGTTAAAGTCAGCTTTATTGTTCTTTTTCTTTTTTGTGCCGCAGCGATAACTTTTTCAGCAATAATCATTGGAGCTTCTTCATAACGAACGAATTCCATTGAAAACTCACCTCTCGCTTGGGTCATCGAACGTAACTCCGTGGCATACTTGAACATTTCCGCCAGCGGTGCTTCTGCTAAAATTCGTTGTCGTCCCCCCGCTGCTGATTCCATTCCCATGATACGCCCACGTTTTTTGTTTAAATCACCCATGATATCACCCATATACTCTTCCGGGACGGTAATATCAATGTGATAAATTGGTTCCAGAAGAACTGGTGCCGCTTCCTTCATGCCTTTGCGGTAAGCCAAGGTGGCCGCCATTTTAAAGGACATTTCATCGGAGTCCACAGCATGATAGGATCCATCATAGAGCGTTGCTTTGACACCAGTAACCGGATAACCAGCCAGAACACCTTCAATCATACACGCTTCCAAACCCTTTTCCACGGCCGGGATGAAGTTACGCGGAACCGCCCCACCAACAACCTTATCAACAAATTGAAATGGTGCATTGGGATCATCGCCGGGCTCAAAATCAATCCAGACATGACCAAACTGGCCGCTACCACCGGATTGTTTTTTATGTTTTCCTTCAGCCGTTGCTTTTTTCTTAATGGTTTCCCGATATGGCACTTTCATATCAACCAGATTGACATCGACACCGAATTTTTGTTTCAGTTTTTGAGAAATAATTTCCAGATGCATCTCTCCCAAACCGGAGACCAATGTTTGCTTGGTTTCCTTATTTCGGCTCACTGTCATGGTTGGATCTTCTTCCACCAGACGGTGCAGGCCAGTGGCCAATTTATCGATATCTGCTTTGGTTTTGGGTTCAATCGCCATCGATATAATTGGCTTGGGCAATTCTATTTTATCATACACGATGGGCGATTTGATGCTGGTTAAGGTATCCCCGGTAACCGTATCATTTAACTTGGAAAACGCTCCGATATCCCCAGCTTCCAGCTTTTCGACCTCGATCTGTTTATTTCCTCTTAATACGTAAATATGATTGGCTTTTTCTTTAACTTCCTGGGTTGCATTATATACTTCAACTGAATGATCCAAAACCCCTGACATCACTTTAAAAATTGATAACTTGCCAACATAGGGGTCGGCAATCGTTTTAAATACCAATGCCGAAAATGGTTCATTATTGCTACATTTGCGCTCGATTTCTTTTTTGTCCCGGGGATCTTTTCCAATTTCAAATTTCCCCTTGCCTGGCGATGGCAGGTATTCTATAATCATGTTTTCCAGGGTTTCCACCCCAATATTCAAAACGGCAGAGGTACACAATACCGGAATTATTTCACCATTATCGATCCCCTGACGAATCCCGGTATGGATTTCATTCCGGGTCAGTTCTTCACCTTCAAAGTATTTCTCCATCAGACTTTCACTGGTTTGGGCTACTGACTCCATAATCATATCCCGATAGGGTTCCAGTTCTGCTTTCATTTCATCTGTGATGGGCACATCAAAACAACGATTGTCTTTTCGCTGGCTACCAGTCAGATCAACGATGTTGACAACCCCATTCATCGCCTCTCCTTCACCCATTGGTAATTCAAAAGGCACAACCTTATTGCCAAAGGTTTCTTTTAATTCGTCCATCACCTTGGCAAAGGTGGCATTTTCACGATCCATTTTATTAACAACAATAAATGCTGGAATATTTGTTTTTTCCAAAAGTTCGATAGCTTTTTCAGTTCCGACCTGAACACCCGAAAGTGCATCAACGACGATAACAACCGCATCGGCCACTCGAAGTGCCGCATAGGCATCCCCAATAAAATCAAAATAACCTGGCACATCAATAAGATTGATCTTATGTCCACCAAATTCTAAAGGAATAATAGATGATGAAATTGAAAACTTTCGTCTTTTTTCTTCTGGATCAAAGTCCGATAGGGTATTTCCCTCGTCAATTTTTCCCATACGATCAACGGCACCTGCATTAAATGCCAATGCTTCAGTCAAGGTTGTTTTTCCGCTCCCACCGTGACCTAGTATAAGAATGTTACGGATGTTCTTTGTTGGATACGTTTTCATGCTGTTTCCCCCTCGCTTATTTTGCCAATGATTTAATTGGTTTTTTTGGTATAAAGCTATTTTATATTATTTCTAAAAAATAATCCACAAAAAGATTTATTTATAGATCTTCTTTTATTTTTTTCATAACTTTTTTTTCAATTCGCGATACCGTCATCTGGGATTTGTTAATAAACTCGGCCACTTCTTTTTGGGTTTTACCCCGAAAAAATCGCTGTTCCACAATAATCCGTTCAACCGGATTAAGTGATTGAATTTTTTGCTTTAAAAGATCGATATTCTCGACATTTTCCATATTGTTATCCAGGTTTCCCAATAAATCCATCAGGCTGACTTCCTGTCCATCCTGATTGCTTTCATATTCCATTGATAACGATTTCGGATAGTACGCATTGCTACTTTCCATCGCTTTTATGATACTCTCTTCTGATATCTCCAGATACACGGCAATTTCAGAGATCGTTGGCGACCGCATCAGCTTATGTTCCAGGGTCGTTCGGGTTTGGTTTATCTCCCGATTGAGATCCTGAACCTTACGAGGTATCCGGATCAGCCATTCTCGATCCCGGTAATAGCGCTTTATTTCGCCAATTATCGTTGGTGTGGCAAAAGTATCAAACTCATAGCCGCGACTGACGTCAAAGCGTTCCACCGCATACATTAAACCCAGACAGGCGACCTGAAAAATATCTTCATTATCGCCGTTCTTATGCCCATATTTCCGGGACAGAATCTTGGGAATATAAAGATAATTCTCGATAATCAGATCTCTTAGCTCCCGATCCCGTGTTTCTTCGTACTCGGCAAATAGCTTTTTGACATCTTCCTTACTGATTTTTCTTTCATATTTCATGGGTCGTCGATAGGTTCTTGATCATGGTAATTGAGGTTCCAGATCCTCTCTCACTAACTATTTCCACCCTATCCATTAGTGATTTGATGATAAATAAACCAAACCCCCCTAATTGTTGGCCATTAAGATCCGGCTTGGCCACTGTTTCTGGCTCAAAACCAATACCTCGGTCGGTTACCGTAAAAACTAATTTATTGTTCTCAACAACATAGGTCAAATCGTAGGTTGTATCGGTATTCTTACTATGGTTTAAGGCATTTGTACACGCCTCGGATACGGCAACTTTCAGATCTTCCACGTCGCCGATTGAAAATCCCATATTATTTGCCACTGACGCAATTGTTAGCCGTGCCAGGCTGACATACTCAGGTTTGGTCGGTAATGTCAGTTTTATACTATCCATTCTTCTTCCCCTTCTCAATTTGCTTAGTTTACAGGGTTGTCTACGATTTCAATGATCTTATCAACGCCTGTGAGTGACAACAATTTTTTGATGTTGGGCCGTGGATTTATCATAATAATTTTTTGTCCCATTTCTTTTGTTTTATTTCGCAATTCAATGAGAACCCCCATGCCGGTGCTATCCATATAAGATAACTCAGAACAGTCTAAAATGATTTCCGGGGCCTGTGTTCTTATTTTTTCTTCAATTATTTCCCTGAATTTTTCAATAGAATAAATGTCGATTTCGCCTTTAATACTGACCATACTTGTTTTTTCCATTTCAATTATGCTGTTACTGCTCATATAATCTCCATTTCACAATTAATCTGTAAATTCAAAACAAGGCCCAATGAGGTAACCACCGTCATTGGGCCCAGGGCTGTAATCCACGGCCTATACCTTATCTTTTCTATTTCTGGTTTGAAAAACTCCCAAGCCTCTCTTCAAAATCGATGCGGCCTTAACCACGGGGTCAATCACATCCTGTTTAATGGTATTAAACGCCAATTCAACCTCATCTACCATCAGATTTGACTTATCCACAATCTGGGCTGTCGATTTTGTGATATCGTCGGTATTTTCCATAATGCTGTGAAGAGCCAAACGGTTTTCTTCCAAAAGCTTTGTGGTTGTGTCGAAGGTTGCTGCCAGACTTTTAAACAGCTTAACTAAATAAACGGTTCCAAATACGAAGGCAACACCCACAAGTAATAGAGCCAGTTCCCACAAGCTAAAATTTAGCGTTATCATTTATGACTTCCAACCTCTACTCTTCTTTAGCTGCAACTTCAGCCTCTTCACTTGACTCCGCTTCTTCTTTTTCAAGGGCTTCCAATTCCTCACTCAGATCAGCAATATCCTGTTCAACTTCGTCTTGAATTTCCTGAATTTTGCTTTCAATCTGATTCTTATATTCATTTACCCGTTCAGTAAATTGTTCTTGCATATCCTGGAATTGTTCTTTGAGATTTTCACCATATTCAACGGCTTGATCATAGGCATTACCCAGTGCGCCTTCAGTGCCTTCAATCAATTTCTTTCGAGTTTCATCGCCTGACGATGGCGCCAGCAACACACCCAATGTCCCGCCGATGATGGTTCCCAGAAAAAGTCCGCCAACAAAATATAATTTGTTACTGCTCATTTTAATTCCTCCATTATTCATTGTGATATTTATCTCATTTTACCTCATAATCTCCTCAATTAACAGTTATTTCTTAATTTTTTTATTTCAAAGAAACTATTCGCCAAACTTATCATTAATTAATTGCACCAGTGCATCCACTGCTTCAGTTTCGTCATCGCCTTCGGCCTGAATCTCAATGGTTGTTCCCTGAGAAATCCCGCCAGCCATAATGCCCATAATGCTCTTGGCATTAATTGAATTTCCTTCTTTGATTACAAATATTTTTGATTTGAACTTTCCGGCTGTTTGCACAAACATTGACGCAGGGCGGGCATGCAAACCTGTTGCATTTAAAACTGTTACTTCTTTTTTTATCATTGTAATCCTCCTAATGATTGTTTTTAATTATATAGATTTAATTTTTTCATTGATTCCTGTACAAAATCCATTATTTCCTCACCCGTCTCCATATTAAGAGCGGCCGTAGCGATGGCCTTTGCATCTTCATAGCGAACACTGCGAATAATCTTCTTAATCTGAGGAATTGATAACGCACTCATACTGAATTCATCAAGACCCAGACCCAATAGGAGTATTGCCGCCAGAGGATCGCCAGCCATTTCACCGCACATCCCGGTAAAGAACTGATCTTTTTTGTCCGACGTAGCCGTTACCAATTGAATCAGACGCAATATAGCTGGGTTAAACGGGTCATATAGGTATGAGACTTCCTGATTCATTCTGTCTACCGCCAGCGTATATTGACAGAGATCGTTTGTGCCAATACTGAAGAAATCAACCTCTTTTGAAATAATGTCGGCGGCAATCGCTGCCGACGGAATTTCAATCATAACTCCCACCTTTACGTCCTTGTCATAAGCAATCTGCTCATCATCCAGTTCTTTCATGCAGTCTTGCAGGATGGCTTTTGCTTGTCTCACCTCGGTAATCGAGGAGATCATCGGAAACATAATATGTGCATGACCATATACACTGGCCCGCAGGATTGCCCTGAGTTGGATTTTAAATAAGCCGACCTCTTTAAAACACAAACGAATTGCCCGTAAACCCAAAAATGGGTTCAGTTCGTCATCCATCGGCAAATAGGGGAGTTTTTTATCCCCGCCGATATCCAGGGTTCGGATAATTACCGGCCCGTCAGGAAACGCTTCTAATACTGAACGGTAGGCCGCAAACTGTTTTTCTTCGCCGGGCATTACATCGCTGTTCATGTACAGAAATTCGGTTCGGTATAGCCCAACACCGACACCTCCGTTCTTCAGAACTCCTGCCGCATCATTGGGTTCGCCGATATTTCCAACCAGCTCAACCTTTCTGCCATCCAGCGTAATCGCATCCAAATCTTTTAATTCTTCCAACTCTTTTAAATAATCCAGATATTTTTGTTTTTCTTTTTCGTAGGACTCCAACTCTTCATTGCCGGGATTAACGCAAACCCTGCCTGTCAAACCATCAACAACCATTAAGTCTCCGGTTTTAACAGTCTCCGTAATATCACACAAACCAAGAACAGCTGGAATTTCCAAACTACGGGCCATAATGGCGGTATGCGATGTTCGACTGCCAATATTGGTGGCAAAACCCTTCACCCGCTTTTTATCCATCTGTGCCGTATCCGATGGCGTCAAATCATCGGCGATAATAATCACATCTTCATCCAGTTGGGATAAATCTGCCTGGACAATTCCCAGAATATTCTGGAGCACTCGTGTTCCGACGTCTTTTATGTCGGCTGCCCGGGCGCTGAAATAGGGATCATCCATCTGATCAAAGATCTCATAAAAACGATCGGTTACAATCTTAACCGCATTGTCGGCACTGAGATGACTATCATTAATTTCTGCTTCTACCCCTTCAACAAATTCCGGATCATCCAAAACCATGGCATGGGCTTCAAAGATCGCACCTTCTTCCTCCCCGAGCTCACTAATTGCTTGTATCCGGATTGTTTCCAACTGCTCATGACTTTTCTTTATGGCATTCTGAAACTTTTCGATTTCTTTGTCTGGGTCTTCAACTTTATTTTTATTTACTTCAACTATGACTTTTTCGTAAACAAGTGCCTTCGCAATGACAATACCAGGTGATGCAATGATTCCTTCTTTAACAAACATCTTAATTCTCCTTTAATTATTAGAGGTTTATATCTCACTTCTTCCTTCAAAGGCTTTAATTAATGTGATTTCATCTGTATATTCAAGATCCGCACCGATGGGAATACCCTTTGCCAACCTGGTGACTTTTACACCAAGGGGACTGATCAGATTCCCTAAATACATGGCTGTGGCCTCCCCTTCTACGGTAGCATTTGTTGCCATGATAACTTCTTTAATGTCATTTTCTCCAAGACGCAGTAATAGTTCTCTGGCTTTGATGTCCTGCGGTCCAATCCCGTCCAGCGGTGAGATGGCACCATGCAGAACATGGTACAGCCCATTATACTCCCGGGTTTTTTCAATTGCAAAAATATCCCGGCTGTTTTGTACAACGCAGATGGTTTGTTGATCCCGCTTCGGATTCTCACAAATATCGCAGATTTCTTTATCCGTGATGGTATAACACTTCTGACATAGTCCAATTTTAGCTTTAGCAGACGTTAGTGCCTCAGATAAGCTTGCAATCTCTTCATCCGAGAGGCTAAGAATATGAAAGGCTAATCGTTGTGCTGATTTTTCTCCGATCCCCGGTAGTTTACCCAACTCCAGAACCAACCGCTCAAGGGTTTTTGGATAATAACCCATCGAGCACTACATTAAACCTGGAATATTCATTCCACCGGTAATTTTGCCCATTTCAGCATTAACCATGTCTTCTGCTTTGACGATGGCCTCATTGACCGCAGCAACCACCAGGTCTTCCAGCATTTCAATATCATCTTCATCAATCACTTCCGGATCGATCTTAATTGACAGAATCGTTTTTTTTCCTGTTGCAACCACTTTAACAGCACCACCGCCTGCAGTAGCTTCTACTTCACGTTCTTCCAGTTCGGCTTGTAACTTCGCCATATCTTGTTGCATTTTCTGCACTTGTTTCATCATGTTATTCATGTTTCCATGCCGCCCATTCCGACCGGCAATTTTCTTTTTGCCATTCTATCCTCCTGTGATTTTCTATTCTTAATAACTTCATTATTATAACACTAATGGTCTATGATTATCACTATCTTTTTACCCTAATTTTACAGTTCGTCATCGGCATTGATTATTTTTACTGCCTGATCATTAACGATTCTCAAGGTTTTTTCGACCAGGTCAAGTTCGTTAAAATTCTCGTCTTCCAGTTTAATTGTGATCGAAATTTCCTTGCCCAACTTTTGCAAAAGAGCCATTTCAAAACCTTTAATTAACTCTGGTTTATTGACAAACTGGTAAAAGTTTCTGTTTTCAGGCGAATAAACAATCAAAAGATGTGTCTCATCCTCCAACGTCGGTTCACCGCGCTTTAAAAACATAGCCTGACCTGAGTTTGTTTTTCCGATTTCTTCACAAAGCATTTTAAAGAATAGCATCCCATCGTGACGGCTGCTTCCACTTTTTATTTTAATATCCGATTTTGCATGAACCGGAGCCTTGTCCGATTCACCTTCCGGCCCCTCGTCTGCGCTATTAGTTGTTTCAGATTTCTCTGCTGGCACCGAAATAACATCTGCCGCCGACTTGCTTATTTCACTTTTTACTATTTCATATTCAGCTGGACGTTTTAGTGACTCTGCCTGAATTTCTGACTTTCGGCATGTTTTCTCCAGCCTATCGTGAGGTCTACTTTGCAGCAGCGGTTTTTTTTCGTTGTTTTGGAAAACTGTTTCGACCGCCGGAATCAAAGCTGTCTGTTGATCACCGAGGCATATCTTTAACAAAGCCATTTCAACGATAATTGCCTGTAGATTACTGTATTTGAGTTTATTTTTTTCTTCTATTAAAAGGCTGATCATTCGATATAGTCGGTCAAACGTTAATTCTTTTCCTAATTGTTGGTATATGATAAAGTCATCAGGACTACAGAGTAGTATTTCTTTAGCCGTGTCTTTTGCTGTTTTTGTAATCAGCACTCCCCGTAGAAATTCGATGATCTGATCCATTAACAGTATTGAATCTTTACCATTATCAACCAGGTTCCGTAAGTTACTCAAGACGCCAGCGCTGTCATGAGCAAGAATCAGTTTTACCAGGTCACCAATAGCCTGTTTTTCTGCCATACCAGTAAACGCCAGTAGGTCTTCAACCGTGACATGGCCAGCTTCATCCTTGAGATCAATAATCTGATCCAATAAGCTGAGAGAATCACGCATTGAGTTCTCCCCCCGGCTTGCAATAAAATCAAAACTCTCATCGGACATGGTCACCTGAATATCCTGACAGATTTTTTTCATCTGTTCGATGATTAACGCTTTCGGTATCGGACGGATTTCATAGCGTTGACAACGGGATAAAATTGTCACCGGACATTTATTCGGTTCTGTTGTCGCCAATATAAATACGGCATGTTCCGGTGGTTCTTCCAGCGTTTTTAATAGCGCATTAAAAGCCTCTTTTGTGAGCATGTGTACTTCATCGATAATGTATACCTTGTACTTGCCAACAGTCGGCGGATATTTTATGCGCTCACGAATTTCGCGAATTTCATCGACGCCGCGATTGGAAGCACCATCGATTTCGATGATATCCATTACTCCCGGACGATCGATTTTCAAACAAACATCACAGCGATTGCATGGGTTTCCATCAATTCCATTGGGACAATTGATTGCTTTTGCAAATATCTTTGCCAACGATGTTTTTCCGGTTCCTCTAATTCCGGAGAAAAGGTAAGCGTGTCCAACTCGGTTAAACTTAATCTGATTTCTTAGTATTTTCGTAATACTATCCTGTCCCACAACCTCATCGAAAGTTTGTGGCCGATATTTTCGATAGAGCGCTAAGTATGACATTGTTCCCTCATTTTCCTGTACTTAATTTTACTTTATTCTACTTTATTATATTACAATCGTAATTAATTGTATAGTCAAATGCATGCATACCCCATGACAGTCATTTATCAAAAAAGAAGTTCCTTTTGAGATATCAAAAGGAACTTCCTAAATTTTTATAGAAGATGAAACGGTAGTTCTTTTTCTTTTTTAGCTTTTTTTGCCTGTTCTTTTTCAGCTTGAGCTTTTTTTCTTTTTTCGGCAATTTCTGCGCGAACGTTTTTTTCTTTTGCAATTGCACGTTCAATCGCACTTGCCGTCAATTCTTGCAGTTCTTTTGCTTTATTCCTGATTTCTTTCCGTAGCCGATCCTCCAGCTCGATTTTGTTTTTTTCCTTTTCTTCGGCTTCTTTTTGACGAGCCCGCTCGATTTTTTGTGCTTCTTCTTGCTCGGCCTTTAATTCTGCCTTGGCTTCAGTTTCTTTTTTGGCTTCAAGCTCTGCTTGTTTTTTTGCTTGTTCCTGTTTTTTTGCTTCTTCCAACGCTTGTTTCTCAATCGCTGCTTTTTTAATTGCAGCTGCTTCTTCCTGAACTTTATGATGCACTTTTTCGATTAGTGCCTTGGATTTTTCTGCCACTGCCTTAGCTTTCTTCTCAGCAGCTGCTTTTGCTTCTGCTGCTTTTTGAGCAAGTTCTTCCGCCTCTGCTTTGGCTTTCGCTTCTACTTCTGCCTTGGCTTTTGCCTCTGCTTCTACTTTGGCTTTTGCCTCTGCTTCTGCTTTGGCTTCTGCTTTGGCTTTTGCCTCTGCTTCTGCCTTGGCTTTTGCCTCTGCTTCTGCTTTGGCTTTCGCCGCTGCTTCTGCCTTGGCTTTTGCCTCTGCTTCTGCTTTGGCTTTCGCCGCTGCTTTTGCTTTGGCTTTCGCCGCTGCTTCTGCTTTGGCTTTCGCCGCTGCTTCTGCTTTGGCTTTCGCCGCTGCTTCTGCTTTGGCTTTCGCCTCTGCTTCTGCTTTGGCTTTTGCTTCTGCTTTGGCTTTTGCCTCTGCTTTGGCTTTTGCCTCTGCTTCTGCTTTGGCTTTCGCCGCTGCTTCTGCTTTGGCTTTTGCCTGTGCTTCTGCTTTGGCTTTTGCCTCTGCTTCTGCTTTGGCTTTTGCCTCTGCTTCTGCCTTGGCTTTTGCCTCTGCTTCTGCTTTGGCTTTTGCCTCTGCTTCTGCTTTGGCTTTCGCCGCTGCTTCTGCTTCTGCTTTGGCTTTTGCCTCTGCTTCTGCTTTGGCTTCTGTCTTTAATTCTTTTTCGACTTCTACCTGTACCTCAGTTTTTGATGCTTCCGATTTCTTGGGATTGCTATCACTCGAATCCTCGGCATTATCCTCTTTGCCCGTGATCACTCTGCCAACCTTTTTTATAAAATCGTCCAATTTTCCCACTTCTTCATTCCCCACTTCACTTGAATTCGATAGATCCGAACCACTTTGAATAGCTGTGTCCTTTGTTAATTGTGATTTAGGTTTACTTTTACGAGCCATGACGATCTCCTTTTTAATGACGTAATTTTCCTTCTATTTTTTATAAATGGCCTTGGTGCACTTATAAAAAACAGAATTTTGATGTATAAAAAACAAATGACCGAAGCCATTTGTTTTTTATACATTTTAATTTTTAATCTTCAGTTAAAATAGAATTTTTGCAATATCCTTATGTGGAGATGATATTACCGAATAACTCGTAATGAGATTCGATTCTGCCATTTCCGTCTGGGCCGTTTGAATGGCCATTTTAACAGAAGAAATTTCGCCAGTGATTAATACAAAGCCTTTACCACCCAAGCCTCTAGCAATTCGAATTTCCAGGAGTTCTACGTTTGATGCTTTCGCACAAATATCTCCGATTAAAATTGAAGAAATTGCATTAATCGTTTCAACAATACCCAGCGATTTCACATCACCGATTTCCCCAGCGCCTAGCATTGCTGGCAGAACATCAGGGTGAATATTCGGTATAACGTGAGATTCTAACATATGGATACCACCCACATGCGCCCCATTCTTTATTGACGCCTCAACAGCACCGACATCTCCAGCAATAATACTGACGTATTTTCCAGGACATAAGGGTGATGCCATCAGCAGCTCAACATTAGCGGATTTCAGCATTTCATCAGTGGATTCTATACCAACTGGAATGCTCTTAAATTCCATAAAACCAACTGCTTTTTTCAAAATACCACTTCTTTCTATACTGTGAATGTTTTTATTTTACCAGATTGCGTTAATGCGTTTTAAACGAAAATGAATCCGCCTAAAATTGTAAAGTTAATGAACTGTGTAATAAAGATTGTTACAGCAGGAGGGTCGATATGGGTATCGCAATGGCTATTTAAAGTTTTTGCAGCCCATTCACCAACAAATGCTGTGAACATACCTGTAATTGCTGCGCCAATAATGGCAGCAAACGGATTCAATGTAGCTGAGAATACGATTACTGCGGTTGAACCAGAAGGTAAAACAATATGATGCCATCCTTCAAAATAATGTCCGCACATAATCAGGATCAGTGAGATAGCAGCAACAGAGAACCCAATTACTGGTGTCATTGAGAATAAGTATGCAGCTTCTTCACTTCCGCCAACTAAACCTAATGTACCTAATGTAGCAGCAACGCCACCAATTAAGATACCAATACCTGCGCCGTAAGTAAGAACAAATCCTAAACGGCTTCCAGTAGTAATCCATTCGCGTTTTTCACCAGCTGGTGTTTTTCCTGTGATACCAGTTTTACCAAATACTAAACGTACAATAATACCAGACAGCATTACGGTGAAAGCAACAGTGTCGGTCCAGCCGGCAGCGCCTTCTCCCAAAATACCATTAAAGAGAATTGGTCCAACCAGTGGTCCAACAATGTATTGGATCAGGAAACCAACCATACCGAAGATACCACCAACGATCAATACCATTGGATCACCAAATTTTACCAGTGGTGTTACGATGTCTTGACCATTTTCAATATGATTTCTTGTCATTGCAAACGCAGCACCAGCTACAGCACCAGCGAAGGCAACATGTGGACCAAACCAAGAACCAAAACTAATAATACCAATTGCAGGTGCCCCAAAATCTCCACCCATGATTGCCGCCAAAACGGTTAAACCGGTGAAAACAAAGGCTGTGATCCCGCCCATAAATGTGGCTAAGACGCCACCGCCAAATGCGGCGATTAACATTGTAAAGTCCATAATTATCCCCCTTAAAATATGATTTAGGACTCGATAGTGATTTTTTCACTATCCGCGGCTGAAATCCTACCGCTAATACTAGCAAAAACTTTTGAGCTCAGTTTACCTTCAGGAATATCCCCGATAAGTTGTCCTCGTTCCACATGATCCCCAACGTTTACAACTGCTACTGCAGGAGCACCTATATGTTGTGACAATAATAGGTTGACTTTAGTAAACGTCTTATCCGTTTCAACCATCGGAGCCGGAAGATCATACTTCGTCAGTCCCAATCGTGATACCAAACGGTAAACGTTAAACTGTTTGCCTTCTCTGAAGGGCACAGCTGATGTTGGTGCATTGTGGTGAGGATTTTTGATCCCCTTACTTCCCAGTTCTCGCTTTAGCATGGTATTGAACTTCCAAGGTTGTAAGTCCATTACACATGCATATTGACATAAGCCACATTCACAGCATAGAAAAGCGTTTGTAGCTTGAGTGGACGTATCGCAGGTTGAACCATAGGCAGCAATCCGCATTAACTTATGGGGTTCCAGGTTATGGCCCAAAGCGTATCGCGGACACAGCTCGGTGCAATAGTTACATTGCATACAAGCCATCCCTGCCATTTTCATGGTTTCCTTGATGGACTTTGTCTTAGAAATTATCAATGGATGATCTTTTGCTAAAACAATCAGTCCTTTCGTTGTTTTTGTAATCGTTGACTCTAAATCGACGATTTTACCCATCATCGGTCCGCCGTTGATCACGACAAAATCCGTGATGGTTGTTCCGCCGGCTAATTCCAAAGCTTCGCGAACAGTAATACCAAGTGGTACCTTTGTTGTGAGCTTATTCTTAACCTCACCTGTTAATGTCAAATATGTATCTGTAACCGGTTTATTGTCTACCATTATATCATAAATGTTCAAAAGTGTCTCCACATTTATAACTAATGTATTAACATTTAACGGAATTCCGGCTTCAGGCACAATCCGTCCCGTTGTTTCATAAACAAGGACCTGTTCATCTCCCGCTGGATAGAAATTCTTTAACAAGTGCATTCTAATCTTGGGAAATGCTGGTAATTCTTTGTTTAATGCTTCAATAGCAGGTGTATATTTCTTCTTGAGGCCAATAATGCCTTCCTTTGCTTGTGTGTGATCCATAACAGCCTGGAGTGCCGTTAACATTTTAACAGCCTCCAGTGCCATCAGTTGTTGATCGACGCGCAATAGTGGTTCGCATTCTGCTCCGTTGACAACGACGGTATCAACTTTGCAATTTAATTTGACCTGGGTTGGAAACCCTGCCCCGCCTGCACCTACAATGCCGGCGTTTTGTACCAATTCTACTAAATTTGCGCTCATGAACAACACCTCTATTATTTAATCGTAAATCCTCCTACTAATACACATCTTCGTTTACGAGTAAATGTCTTAGCAGATGTTAGACCTTCACCGGTCGGACCAGCAATGGTAAAGGTTGTATAGCCTTCCCCACCAACTCCGATACCAGCATATGAAGGGCCATTTTTAACAAAAATAGTGGTTTGCACTCTTTTTGCCATTTCAGTTAAGTTATTGATATTTGTTGAATGCATAATCGCAGTATGTCGATTACCATGTTCCAGCGCAACAGCCACATCAATTCCTTCTTTAATATCTTTTACACGAACAATGGGAAGGATTGGCATCATTAATTCTTCAACAGCGAAGATATGATCTTTACTGGTTTCCATAATGATTACCCGGATGGAGTCGTCAACGTCAATTCCAATACCTTTAAGAATTACTTTGGCGCTTCGTCCCACATAGTCACGACTCAGGCGACCACCGGGAATAACCAGCTCTTCCAATTCGGCAATTTTCTTGGCGTCTTTCAGTTCATAAGCACCATTTTTCTTCATGTTAAAGATCAGGTAGTCGGCAACTTGTTCGACGACAACAACTTCTTTTTCCGCAATACAGGGAAGATTATTATCAAAGCAACAACCATCAATAATATCTTTCCCGGCTTTTTCGATATCAGCGGTTTCATCAACCAGCGCTGGAGGATTTCCGGCACCAGCTCCAATCGCTTTTTTGCCACTCTGTAATACAGTCTTGACTACACCTGGTCCACCGGTAGCACAAAGCATGGTGATTTTGGGGCTGGCAAACATGGTATTGGCACTGTCAATTGTTGGTTCTGCAGTTGTAACAATCAGGTTTTCCGGACCACCAACCTCTAAAATCGCCTTGTTTAACAATTTAACTGTTAAAGCACTGGTTTTTTTTGCGCTGGGATGGGGTGCAAATACGACTGTATTTCCTGCCGCTAACATGCCAATTGAATTACAGATAACTGTTTCACTGGGATTAGTCGAAGGTGAAACTGAGCCAATCACGCCAAATGGAGACTGTTCAATTAAGGTTAACCCGTCATCACCAGTGAAGGCATCGGCAACAAGATCTTCCACACCGGGTGTTTTTACTGTTGCCAATTCATGTTTTAAAAGTTTATGTTCATAATTTCCCATGCCAGTTTCTTCAACTGCCAACTGGCAAATCATTTCCATATTTTCTTTTTTGAGCATTTCTGCCCGCATCGCTGCTATCAATTTGCTTCGAAAGGCTATTGGCTGTCTCATGAAGGTTTTCTGCGCTTCATAAGCTGCATCAATGGCGTTCTCCATATCATTAAAGATCCCAAGCTCACCATCTTTAAGTGGCTTTCCGCCTTCAACTGCACAATCGATTTCTGCCATTACTTTTTTTACAATATATTCTATACCTGTAGTATCTATATTCATACGAGGTACCTCCTGGATCGTGTTAATTTTTTGTCTTATTTTATAGCGTCTAGTCCAGCTTGAGCAACAGTCATGTCTTCTGCAACACTGCCGCCGCTTACTCCGATACCGCCGATGATTTTACCCGCTTCAAAAATCGGGAAGCCACCGCCAAACACAACCATTCTTCCTTTATCGCAGCTCGCAATTCCAAAAAGTTGTCCTGACTCTTTTGCAAGGTCAGCTGCCTGATCGGTGCCCATTTTAAGAGCAACTGCAGTATAAGCCTTATTGGTTGCGATATCCATACTGGCCAATAAAGAATCTTCCATCCGGTTAAATAATACGGTGTTACCACTGGCATCACAAATTACGATAACCATTGGTACATCGATTTCGATTGCTTTTGCAGCCGCCGCTTCTGCCATTTTCTTTGCCATATCTAATAATTTTCCAGTAGTCGTCATTTTTCTTCCTCCTGATTAATTAGTATTTTTATAACACAGCTAACGCACTCTTTGCAATAATCATATCTTCATCGACACTTCCACCACTTACGCCAATTCCGCCAATGACTTCGCCATTGACTTTTAAAGGATATCCCCCGCCAAAGACGACCATCCGACCATTATTGGTCCATTGGAGGCCATAGAGAGAGCCATCTTCTTTAACGACGCTGGCAACTTTATCCGTGGACATTTTCAATGCATTGGCAGTATAGGCCTTATTCACTGAAATATCAATGCTGACCATTAAAGCATCTTCCATCCGTTCAAAGTAGGCTAAATTTCCACCGGAATCGACCACTGAAAAGACAATGGGGACATTGATTTCTTCAGCCTTTACTCTGGCAGCAGCAGCCATTTTCTTGGCCAGTGTCAGTAGACTATATTCTTTATCACACGTGTCTTCATTGATACTTTCTGCTTGCTCAGTTTCTAACAGATTCAATTTTTCTTTGACCCGGTCGACTATTTGTTTTACAACACCATTAAACTCAACTGTCCGCGCCAGCACAAAAAGGGTATCCGAGAGTCGATTGACGAATTTTACCAATTCTGGACGACTTTCTTCATTTTCGCGATTATATTTTACAATCAATCGCTCACCGCGTCTGACAACGGTGCGGGCAACATGTAAAGCTGCTGATGCTGGACTGGCACCAGGAATAATGAACGCCTTTTGAGGACCAATAATTGCTAAATAGTGTTCCATCGTGCATTCCATGTAATCCACATCTGCCTGAGTAATTTTGTCCGCCAGCATGGTCTTGCCTTTTTCATCGCTGGCAAGTTCTGCTCCGAGAACAAAAATGCGCTTCTGCAGATAGTGCAGTATTTCTCTGATTTCCTGATCATCACAAAGTGAATATGCTAAACCAATGGCCGAATTTGCTTCGTCCATGGTTCCATATGCATCGACACGGATATTATCCTTCGGGGTACGACTGGATCCAAAAAGACCCGTTTCCCCTTTGTCCCCTCCTCGGGTATATACATTTGGCATCACATCACCCCACTAAACAATCTGAATTTCGTCAACAATGCCAACAATAGTCATATCCAGCGGAGCCATTTTGTCACCGTAAACATAACGGGCATTGCTCCCCGACGTTACGATCACCGTTTCTCCGATACCTGCACCTACTGAATCAACGGCTATTGCTGTCGACGAACTTGAATATTTTTCAAATTCACCATACTCATCAATTTTTTTAATGATTAATAATTTACATCCCACAAGATTCGGATCTTTCTGGGTTGATACGACGTTTCCAACTACTTTTGCTAACTGCATATATTCACCACCCTTATTAAACCCTGATAATCTGAAGCCCAAATTCCTTGGCGGCTTCCGCTGCATACCCTGTCAAAATTGATGCTGAAGGTATCTTAATCACATTTGATCCCCGGGCTTTTAAAATATCAACCCGCGAGATAACGTTTTTATCAATCAGACACTCACCAGTATTATGAGCTGAGACCTGATTTACCACCGCTTCGCTTTTAGCTGGGGCAGCTGTCTTTGTAACGATTAAATCATTTGTTTCTGTGGGAGTTCCACCAACACAAGTAGCATATAAGTCTTTGCCACATACTAACTTCATCCCAAAATCACGCAGTGTTTCAATGTTATTATTTAACATTTCCCGATATTTAGGCGATGATTTGCCCATCCCCAGTGATGCTCTTTGAGGATCATCCGGATTACAGGCATTAACTGCTGCAACTACTGGCGTTCCAGCCATAAATCCATGATTAATGAGCGATAACAGCACTGTATCAGTTATTCCCACCGCCAGTTTAGCAGCCGTATTCACGCTCATGGTAGCGATCACAAACATATCTGCCGATCCATATAGCTCTTTTTGGCTTTTTATGTTGCCACTGTGGTAAATTACATCAAGATTTAATTCTTTTTGAATCGCAACAGGATCTAACACCTTCATGCCATCATCAGAAAGAACAACTTTTAATTGCCAACCATCTTTTTGTAATTTCAACAGTGAATCCATCGAATCCTTAAAACCAATCGTCGCTCCCGTAAAGAAAACAACTGCTTTTTTAGGTTGATTTTTTATTCGCCTGACAACCTCGTCAACGATTTTTTGAATAAGTACATCCAATAATCCGTTTTCGAGCATTTTCTCCATGTCCAAATTCTATCACCACATTTCTTACCTTTGACAATTAAAGGCGATCCCTAAGGGTGTTACCAATAATGGTTCTACCGGTTTAATGGTCTTGATGCCTGTTTCATCTTCAAAAATCTTTTCAAAATCATTAAAGACACACGCTCCACCGACCACATAAATAACGTCAACATCATACCCGATCACAAAGCGGTTGACGATGGAAGCCATCTTCTGTACCACGGGCTTAATAATCGGGAAGACTTTTTTCTGTGACTCGTTCTTTTTAAGTTCTTCTGCTTCTTCAAAGCTAATGTGATGAAAACCTGCCAGTACCAGACTCATATGTGTCCCTCCGGTCGCTTCATCGGCTGTGAAAATAACTTCACCATCTTTGAGAATACTAATTCCAGTGGTTCCACCCCCAACATCAACGACCGCACCATTTTGGATGCCAAGCACCGTTGCAGCTGCAGTCGGTTCATCAACCACATTTGTTACCACAAAGTCGGCTGAGTCAACCACATTGGAAATAATCTTTGTATTCCCCGCCAGGATACCAGGAGGAATGGCTGTGGCGGCCTTGGCATATGTCAAGTCAACACCCAGGATACCTTCAACCTCACCTTTAAGTTTTCGTACAATTTGACTCGCACCGAGATAGTCAACGACAATTCCGTCGCGAACAACTGACGCGCCTTGAGTCGCTCCAGCAATGGGACGATCATTTTCATCAACCACTGCGATGACAATATTTGCAGTCCCGAGATCGACGCCAACTTTTAGCTCACCTGTGTAAGCATTGGCTTTTTTTCCCGGATTAATTCTGCGAATTCCAATATTGCGTCATTACCAGATTTCCAATCCATTGTTTCACCTGTTTGGGATTATTTTTAGATAATCATCGTTGTTAAGTCCTGCCGCATTCGCTTCATCAGTATCCAAATGCATTTCATAGTCGAATTTATCGGATACACGCGCGAGTACATTGCAGAAAATTGTTTTTCTAACACCACATGTTTCGACACTGACCCAGTCTTTATCTTTTATGCCTAACTTTTGGGCAATATCAGGAGGCATATGAATATGCCGTAGGGCAACAATCACACCATGCGTGAGGGTAACGGTTCCGCATGGACCCTCGAGGATAATCCCCGGTGTTCCTTCCAGCTGTCCCGATTCGCAAACCGGCGCTTTGATTCCCAGCGTTCTGGCATCTGTCAGTGAAATTTCAATCTGACTTTCCGGCCGGGCGGGTCCTAAAATTCGAACCTTGTCAAAACAACCCTTTGGCCCAATCACTTTAACCGTTTCTTTTGCTGCATATTGTCCAGGTTGCTTTAAGTCTTTCATATTGGTCAGTTCATAACCTTCTCCGAAAAGTGTTTCAATGTCTTTTTTTGAAAGATGGATGTGTTTATTGGAGATTCCCAATACTACACGATTCGGACTATCTTTTTCAGCAATCAGTTTTTTAACTGTGTTAATTACGATTTGCTCAATTACTTGTTTTTCATTTTCGTTCATGCTAGCACCTTTTCTTCAAAAGATCATTTCTGTCTGAATCCTTCAGCCGACTCAGCAATTATTCCTCTGAGTTTATTTCTGCTGTTTCTTCATTTTCTTCTATAGTGACAACTTCAGCTTTTGGTTCTACCGGTGGGTCATAACCCACTGTTTCACTGTTGTAAATTAATTTTTCAATTCCTTCACTGGGTCTAGCAATCACTTTGGTTGCCCAAACGCCACGACCTTTAGCACAAGCCGCTGTAGCCGCATCAACTGCTGCCTTAACAGCTCCAATATCACCAGCCACCTTAATGGTTGACATCCCGTCACCCTTACACGCTTCATAGCCAATCAGTCTTACATTTGCTGACTTGACTGCCGCATCGGCAGCTTCAACCGCTGTGGCCAACCCAATAGCTTCTATTAGGCCAATGGCCTCTCCTCTATTCAAATCAACCCCTCCTTACGACAGTTCCGTATTATCCAGATTTTTGAAAGGCATTTTTTTTACCAGTCGGGCAGCATTGCTTCCAATTGCCCGTAATGTTGCTTCGTTACTGTAAGCTGGAATTCTGAAAATTGGCTGATCTTCTTTCAATTTGATAAAATGAAGAACAACTTCATTTTCAGTAATTCCAATGCCTACACCAAGATGCGAAAGTTCTGCACCCCGAAAAGCAAGCTCAACTGGATTGGCATCTTCCAATTCTTCGATGGAAAATGGCACGCCTTCCTCTTCAATTCCGTGCAATACTTCGTCAACAACTTTTTGAAACATTATATTTTTCCCATGGACTATTTTTATTTCTGGTTTTGGAGCATCAAAATCCATCCGCATCTTATTCACCTTCTTCGTAGGCAAGTACCAAACCGGTGGCGACTGCGTTACGCGGACCCTCAACCCCTCTGATATTCGCCCGTCCGGAAACAATACTATACTTGGATAAGGCATCTGTTACTAATTGGGGAATCTCAAAATCGAGAGCCGATCCACCAACCAGAGTAACAAATTCAATATCCCGAACATTTCCAGTCGGACTCACTCGTTCTAATGAACGAATGGCATTTACAACAAATACTTTTGTCTTTGCTTCGCGTCGGACAGCTCGGATTCGCTCCAAGGAGTAATTCCCCGGCATTGGCACCATTCCATTGGGTGTTAAAATAACCACCCGGGCAAAGGTTCTGGGATCCAATGGCTTATCAAAAAATTGAACAGTTCCATCTTCATGACGAATATGGAATAAACTTTCAACCTTAGCCAGGGGATACTTTTTAATATCTTCTGCCAGCGCCATGTTGTCATATCCTAATTCCGAAGCGATTAGCAGCGTGACCATGTTACCGGCACCTGCTAAATGAATGGATTTGATTTCACCTGCCCTGTTAATAATTGCTGCATCAGTCGATCCAGCACCCATATCGATAATTGCTAAAGGTTTATTGCTACCTGGTGTGGTAAGTGCACCACGGATGGCCATATCGGCTTCAACTCCGCCCACTTCAACTTTTACACCCAGTTCAGCTTCCAATTCATGGGCAATCATGTTCATCTGTAATTTATCTGCCTTAACCATGGCGGCAATACCGACGGCATTTTCCATCGAAAACTCTTCCGCCACCCCGCCTTTGACCGTTTGCGGCACAAATGTATCAACGGCTAATAAATCCTGAATCTTAATTGCACTTGGTAGTTGATCTGTCAGGTGCGACATGACCTGTCTGACCTTTTCAAGCATTCCACCAGCATTCGTGCCAGCTTCCCCTCTAATATCTTCTACAGGAGCTACGGAACGTATTGCATCCATGATTTTTTCAGCGCCGTCATCGACATTAACCTGGGCCTTTTTGTTCGTACCCTGAATAATAATTTGACCAGCCGGGATTTTTCTTTCTTTGACATCCCCTGCCGGCGTTTTGATAACAACAGCTGAACGATTCCCGATAAGCGCACGTGAAACAGGCACAACCTGCTTGGTCTCATCGGACGTTAAATCAAATACGGTTGCAATTCCGTATGGGTTAGATAGTTGTTCGACTACCGAACCTGCTGCGGCGACCTCTATGGCAGCTCGCATGTTTCTCGGCACCTTATCAATCAGCGAAACTTCATCCAACAATCGGAATTTTTTTGTAAGACGGTTATTAATTAAAACGCCATCATCACGTTGGACAATGGCACCATTAATAAATATGCCGTTATTAACAGCATGGTTAATAATCCGAGAGGAATCTTCAAAATCCACTTCTCTGGGGATAACAACGATCACTGACTCGCCCTTATCGCAATTATTAACTTCTCTTATGTCTACAGTCACACCCACGCCGATCCCCAATCCCCCTGGTGTAGAGGGATTGTGACCGATCATGGTTGATTCCGTAATAATTGTTTCCGTAATTGTTTCCATTGCTACATCACCAATTACGGGTGCAGCTTCATTGATCCGGATTAAATCAACATCTTCTACGGTTAAATCAGCTTTTTCAAGGGCTTGTTTGAGAGAGGCGAAAACTCCATGAATATTCTGACGGGTTCCTTTCATTCCAGTGGTATCAACAATACCACTGCAGAGAAATTCAGGCTTTCCGTCGACATATCGGGCCAGTGCGGTTTCCGTGCTGGCGTTACCAATATCTATTCCTGCAATAATCATCTTATGTCCTCCCAACACTTCCTAAAATACTTGCTTAGATAAATTCTTTAGATCGCTTTCTTGCATAGTAAACTTCTGCTGCTTCAGCAACTAAAGATGCAGAGATAGGAGCATTGTATTGATTTTTAAGTTCTGCAGCAATCGCCATTAATTCTTCTTTAGTTGATTTATATGGACGAAGGGCATTGTAGATTTCTAATAAACGGGCATCTGGAACAGCAATCAGTTCAGCTGCTCTTCTTAAATTTCTGGCAAATGCATCACGATTTACAGATTCAGCAACCTGCGCTTGCAGTTCAAGCGTTTCTGGTCTGATTCGTAAATCTTCTGGTGTCAACTCGCCAGCTAATAATTTATCTAATGTTAATTCTTTATAAGCTTTTCCCGTAGCAGATAAGATCAGTTCTGGTCTTTTATCTCCGATTGGATAATCAGCTTTCGAAACAGTTCCGCAAGCTGCTGGTGATGGAGCTGCAGCAGCACTCATAGAACTCATAACTTGTTTAACGATTTGTTCCAACATTTGTTCTTGTGTCATTCTGGTCACCTCCACTTATACAAACGAAACTTGTTGTTCGACGGCTTTTTTACCGGCTTCAACATGTTCAGTTTCTTTGATATGTAATAAGGCTGCTTTTGCCTGGTAAGCTGGACGAGCCATCTGGTCGTTTCTTACTGGAACAGGTGCCGGGCTTTCGCCTTTGGCATATTTTGCAGCATTTTTCCCAATCATTCGATATGTTTCCAAGTCGATCAATGGTGCTTGAGAAAATAATTCCAAGTTACTTAACTGTGGTAAATCTTTTTGGTGAATCAAAGAAGTGCCTTTTGACTGTAAGCCAATGCCGATTCCAGATCCAGACAGTTTAGCAGCCGTGTGGCCGCAAACAGCAACGTCAGAACTTCGGTAAACTTTAATAATTCGGGCTTTTAAACCTTCTTCTTCAATACCAGCGATGATTTCTTTAAGAACTTTATCATGCGGAATTCCGGTGATGGTTACGGTTTGAGAATCTGCAAAAGCAGGAGCCAAACCAATCACTACTTCATCACTTGCCATTCCCTGTTTTGCTTCTCCGACTGGAGAAAGTTTCACAGCGCCGGCAGCAGATGCAGCTGGTGCGGAAGCTGGCGCAGCGCCTGTCATTTCTTTTAAAACATCTTCAATAATGCTTTTTAACATTTGTTCGTTTATAGCCATTTTATTACACCCCTTCCTATATGCTTGCTGGGTCAACAGCCCATGGAATATCTTGGATTTGTGCCCATCTTTCATCACTGATTACATAACCAGTTTTTACTCCATGATAGGTATTTGGATAGTTTACTGCTGAAATACATTCCCATGTAGAGCTTAATTTAGAAGCAGTGTGTAAGTAGTCACCAGCACATTTCTGTAACTGGATGTTAAAGATCGATTCAGCGACATCTCTCATGCCACCTCGGTCTAGAGCTTTAATGAAGTCAACCGCAGTTGCACCGCGATTCATTAAATCTTCAACAGCTTTTAAGTCAGCTACAACATCACGGTCCGGCATGTCTTGAGATCCACGAGCATAAGTTGCAGCTTCAACTTCAGCATCAGTGATTTCGGTCAAGCCTAATTCTCTGAATAGGATCTGCATTGCGCGAGCGCCTTTAGCACGTGCAGCAACAACTGTATCTTCATCAACAGGTTGTAAACCGGCATCGATTTTTAAGTCACGTTGGATGACATTCCAATCATCATAATCATCTGCATCCCAGTTAGAGCCTGCAAACATATTATCATAGTTAGGTGTAGCAGAGTAACCAGAACAGATGTAGTCAGTTCCTGGTACCATTTGCATTAATGAACGAGCAACTCGTCGTAAGTCAGAGTGAGTAAAGGTCTGGTCATTAGAAGAAGCACACTCTAAATCGAGGCATGCTGCCAATAAGTTTTCAGCCAATACTTCTCGGATACCGCCTGGTACACCAGCTGGAACACCGATACAAGAAACTGAACCATTCTGGCTTCCTTGTACGCCGGCACCCTTAGTGATGTATAAGCATCGCGCTTCAAGATAAAGCATAGATTTGCCTTCTGCATAACCCATTTGTACTTCTGATCCGGAACCAGATGTAAAACGCATTTTCAAACCACGGGAAGCGTAGCTTGATGCCAAGAAAGCTTTAGAATATGGTGTATCATCACCGTCCATGAAAACTGGTTCTGTACCATATACAGAAATCGTTTCAGCGTAAGCAGTGTAACCTTTCATACCGAGGTCAAGTTCGGTCGCTTCTTCAACAGCACATTGTGTTAAGATACCAGGACGACCAACATTTGCACCAACCATGATGGCAAGCGCATTAAATGGCGCATAACGACCGATGCCTACTGTTGTTTCCATTTCGTCAAATCCACGGATAGCAGCTTCTGCAGCATCAGCAGCGATTTGAACCATGTTATCTTTTACGTTAGTAACGTGGCATTGGTTAGAAGGCATTAAACGAGCTCGCATTTTACTTTGAGCCATCATCATTTCTAACACTGTCATATGACCAAGTACTTCTACAATTTTTGCAGGAGTGATTGATGTTGTAATATCAACAACAACGTCTCTTGGTACATTAATATCAACAAGCATATTGGCAATTTTTAAAGAATCCATTGCCATATATTCCTGGGCTTTTTCTAAACGAATTGCATAGTTAGCGATGAATGTATCAAGCATATCAAAATCAGCTCGTTTTTTTCCATCCAGTTCAACAACTACCCCATTTTCAACAACCAGACTTGGTGTTGGATCTTGAGGGCTGTTCATTGCAATTAGACCGACTTCTGGCCATTCTTTAACGAAACCATCCTTTTTGACTGGACGAGCTGCTAAAGCTTCAAATCTTTTTGACTTCATAGTCATTATTCCTCCTTCTTTCTTAGAAAACTAACAACAGCTACTTAAATATAAGGAGTTGTTACAGGTGGGCAAGGACCGCCAAGAGCTTCTAAAGCTTGTTTACCAACTTCTCTAGCAGCATATACGGCTTGACGAACTGCGCCAGCGTCTCCAGAAATGAAGATCATTGATTCATTCGAGAATTTAGTACCGCCATTATCAGGTGAAGCATAACCACAAAGTTCTACGTTAGCAGCTTTTAAAGCAGCATCTGACATTAATACGCCGATACCAGCTGGAGCACCAACAATAATTGCGAAGGCTTTTCCGATTGGAGCACCTAAAGTCATATTACAAGCGAAGCTTGCACGGGCTGTATACTGGAATTCCAGATGTCCGGCAGCATTTGCATATACATCTCCGAAGGTTCTGTTTAAGTCGTTAAGAGCAACTTCAACAGCACGTTTTGCATCAGATACATCTTCTGCACCAAAGATAATTAAAGAACCATGACCTGCACCACCTTCAGTGTCTCTTGCCAATTCACAAGAAACAACTTCGCAATTAGTCGCTTTTACAGCTTCGTCAGCAGCGAAGATCTGAGGACCAGCACCAGTTCTGGCGGAAAGAATACCGATTGATCTGTATTTAGGATCAATTTTCATTGCTTCATGTAAAGTTCTGTCCACGTTTGCAATAACAAAACCAATTGTGTTTCCTACTGCAGTACCAACAAACTCAGTTAATCCGCAAACACCGGTTGCAGCGGCAACTGTGCCTGTTTCTTCAACTTCACTCATTTTCTTCATAACTTCTTCCATCAATTTGTTCATTAAATCATCTTTCATTAATTTACACCTCCGTAATTATAAAATATTATAGACTTGGTAAAATTTTCTCCACATCACCGTGTGGTCTTGGGATTACGTGTACTGAAACAACTTGTCCAACTTTGTCAGCTGCCGCAGCACCTGCATCAACTGCAGCTTTAACAGCTCCAACATCACCACGAACCATAACAGTTACTAACCCAGAACCGATTTTTTCGTAGCCTACTAATGATACGTTAGCTGATTTAACCATTGCATCAGCAGCTTCAATTACTGCCACCAGACCTTTGGTTTCGATCATGCCTAAAGCTTCGTTTGTCATAAGCTCTATCCTCCTTAATTACAAGATTTTGTTACTGAACTACCTATATTCTAATGCAAAGTCGATGATAATTACTTGTGCTGTTCTTATAAAAATATTCTGGATTTCTGCGATACATCTTGAAAACCTTTTACTGTCGCTGTTTTTTGTATCTGTTCATAAAAATACAGTGGAATATTTTGTCAAACACCTGCACTTTAATGTAATCCGTTCTGTTTTTTTGACATAAAAAGAACAGGTTCACCCTCAGGTTTTCCTGTTCAATATTTTTTACTTATTCTGTTGCTTTTTTTATCAGGATACTTCCCGATGTTTTTCGGCGAATTTTTCATCTTTGGGATGGTTATTCCCTAACTGTTCATCTTCCTCAAGCGCCGTTCCACGTCGCTCTTTCCGATACTCGGTGGGAGTCATCCCGGTGCTCTTTTTAAATACCTTGCTAAAATAATTCGGTTCGTGGTAAGAAAGATCCAGTGCTATATTGATAATTGGAACATCGGTATTTGCCAGCATATCCTTTGCGATTTCAATTTTACGTTCTGTTAAATAGGTTACAAAATTAACCCCAGTTTCCTTTTTAAAGATCTTACTTAAATAGTAGGAACTCATATTGGCATACTCCCCAACCTGATCAAGGGAAATATCCTTGTAACAGTTCCGGTCAATATAGTTAAGAATATCTTCGATATTGTTTTTACGGGTTTCTTTATTATCAAGCATCCGATCAAAAACCTTGTCAATAGTTTTCATGATTTCGATTTTCAGATCATAACGATTTTTATACCCATTGACAAATTGCATATTATTGCTTGAACAAAGAGGACTATTCAGCTCGTAACCGCACATATCCTGGGTCACAATATTAAGTTCCTCCATAAAATGTTTGATTTCTGCCTGTACCGACATAATATCATAGGTATGGTAATCATAAATCATGTCCAGATAACTGATCAGGGCCGTTCTGGCATCACTGTATTTTTTCTGGATAATAGCAAAAATAACTTCATTCATTTTTTCATCAAAACGTTCTTTGGCGTTATTCTTTAATGAAGCAATGCTCTGATTTATGGAATCCATCAGTTGTTGGGGGCGAATCGGCTTTAACAGAAAATCATCGACCCGAGCCTTGATGGCCTGATGCGCAAAATCAAATTCATTAAATGCCGTTATCAAAATGACCTTCTTTTCATGGTCTTCCTTTTTTATCGTTTTTAATACATCAATACCATTAATTTCCGGAATGTTAATATCCAACAGGATAATATCCGGATTTAAACGACGGATTTCTTCAATTGCCACCAATCCTGAAGATGCTTCGCCAATAACTTCAATATTTTCGCCGTGTTGACTAAGAATGAGTTTAATCGCTTCAATTTCTAAATGCTCGTCCTCAACAATAAACAGTTTATACATGATTATAATCCCCTCCCCGTTAGAGATTTACGAGGTATCTTAATAGTGATTTCAGTGCCCTTTTCCAGTTCACTTTTTATTTCAACCCCATAATCAACGCCATAGTAATACATCAGTCGTTTATTTGCATTATTAATCCCGATTCCGGTGTTCTTTTCCCGTCCATCCGCTTCATAGGTTCCGTCCAAAATTTTATGGATGCGATCATCCGGAATCCCTTTACCATCATCCACAATCTTTAAAATGGCGATTTCTTTAAGGATATCCGCTGTTATTCGAACTTCGCCACCCTTGGCATTGGGTTCAATCGCATGAATAATGGCATTTTCTACAAATGGTTGAACAGTCATAAACGGACATAAGATATCTTCCGCCATTTCATCCACTTTCACTAAGTAATTCAGACGATTACCCAGACGCATTTTCTGAATTGACAGATAGTTTTGCACATGCTCCATCTCTTCTTTAAGCGTGACGACATTATTTTTTTCCTTTTTTAGAGTGTATCGCATCATATCGGAAAACGCATAAATCATTTCCTGAGTTTTATCTGCACCTTCCAGCAGGGCCAGACGACCAATGGTATTTAAAACATTAAACAGAAAATGCGGATTAATTTGTGCCTGTAAGGCTTTTAAATCGGCTTCTTTTAGGGAAGCTTCAACCTCACTGCGTAATTTAACCTCTTCCATTAATTCCAGGTTTTTATTATGCAATTCCTCCTGGATAATGTGAATCATCTGTTTCTCAACCAAATAATTGGCAATGGTGTACAGCAGATCTGCCGCTGCTCTTACCTGAGTTAATGTCGTTTTTAAGGTTTTGTCATACAAATCTAAAATTTCAGGGTTTTTTGAAAAATCAGTTAATTCATGGCTGGTACCAAAAGGCAGACGCTTCATTTCTTCTTCATCAATTTTTACCTGGCCGGCCATAATTGCACCCAGATAATTTCCCTTTACCATGATGGGTACGGCAAGATCTACCAGTCCACCATGACAAATGTAAATCGATGGTTTTCCCGATCGTGCCGATTCAATACCGCCATGGGCATCCGACTGAAAACAGCACTCCCGGTTACTACTTTCTTTTCTGACACAGGTACAGTATTCTGAAAAATTACTGTATTCCGTAATCGGATTACCCTTGTAATCAACTGTTACAGCGGCGAGTCCGGTGGCATCTGAAAAAGAATCCTGAATTCTTTGTAGCACCTCTACGTCAATAATGTCAGTAATCTTAAGTAAGACTCTCATAAAACAACCCCTTTAGACAATAATCCCATAATTTTCATTTTACATCGATTTCCACTGAGTAATATTATAACACATACAGGAAATTTTTGGCATTTTTTTTACTGTTTTAGAATATTTTGCTTTGTATCAGCATTATCTTGCTTCGTATTTTATTATTTATTGTTGTTTTAGGTAAATCAGATATTTTCTTGACCCCAGCCATTTCAACCACTCCGAATTTTATCGGTTGTAATCAAAAACTTAATTTTACTTCGACTAACATCTTATAACCAGTACTTTTCCACCAACTTTATCCACAGATAAAATATAAGTGAGATTTTATCATATTCTTTTAAAAAACACTTGCATTTCGGTGTCAACTCCAGTATACTATACAAGTGTCCAAAAGTTATAAAGTTTTGGGGGTGTGGCGCAGCTGGGAGCGCGTCTGACTGGCAGTCAGAAGGCCAGGGGTTCGAGTCCCCTCATCTCCACCAATAAGAATTGCATTAGAGAGCCGTTTATGGTTCTCTTTTTTTATGCCTGCGGGTGGAAGATGAAATTGAACACTCGTATCACCATACCATTAGAATTTTGCCCTTCCAAAACTTAAAATAATCTCTCCTCACAGAGATTTCTTTTCTCTTCATCGATGATATCTGTTAAAATAAGCTTAAAAATTGTCATTGAAATAAAGGAGCCCTATGAAAACACTGCATTCGGTAATTCAGACACTCAATCCTTATGCTGCTTATGAAAAAACACAATCCACACGATTAAGGAAAACCTTGATGTGCGATAATGTCAAGCGCTTAAAAATTATTGGGATCATCGGTTCATCTGTCAATTTATTATTGTTAGTGCTCTATTATTTAGACCGTGGTTTTAGCGGGTTAACAACCATCGAGGCGACTTTGCGAATCTGCTGGATTCTGGCCAGTATTATTTATATCATCGGCGTTGGAAGCCCCCATTCTCCTGAGGCCATAAAGAAAAGACAGTTCATCTTTTTTTATGGCGCCACCGGACTCTGTCTGCTCTTTGCCAGTTTAATCACCGCCGTTTTATCAGTCGAACAAGGCTCCACCTTTCTCTATCTGATTAATATTTTACTGATTGGCAGCTTTTTATACCTCTCCTTGCCGGAAATGATTTGTATCATCGCACCCAGTTTCCTGGTTCTGGTACTATCCATTTTGTTTACCCCTGGTTCTATCCTGTTGGTTCAGGGAAACTTTGTCAATGTGATTGCCAGCACCGCTTTTGCCGTTGTCATTGCCCAGACAATCCTAACTTCAAAACTGACACAGCTCGCCAGTACTCAGACCATCCTGGATCAGAAAAAAGAACTGGAATATCTCATCAACCTGGATGGTCTGACCCGAATTCCCAACCGCCGGAAGCTGGAAAGTTACTATTCAGATCATCCCCACACCTCGTTTGCCCTGCTGATGGTCGATATTGATTATTTTAAAAACTATAATGACACCTATGGCCATCTACAGGGAGATCAATGCCTGATACAGGTCGCCCAGTGTCTGTCGCACTATCCATTCGAGGGGCTGACCACCCGTTATGGCGGTGAAGAATTTGTTACCATCATTATACTGGCTGATCTTGAGTGCATAACACCGCTGGTCGAAGCGATCCGCCAATCAATTCAAGACCTGCAAATCAGGCATGAAGCCTCTCCCTTTGGGGTTGTTACTGTAAGCATCGGTTATGTTGTCACTGAAACCCGTCGGGAAAACCACAGCAATGAAACCACTGTTCTAGAAGATTTTATCTTGAAGGCTGATCAAGCTCTATATCAGGCTAAAGAAAACGGTCGTAACCAGATCAAACTGTATCAAGAATAAATTACCACCAAACCAACACTACAAGTTTATCCGTTCACCCCAACACGCTACCAGTTTTTCCAGGGAATAACTGGCATTGGCAGGGCTGGTAGAAGGCAACTTGATGATCTTTTCGCCGGTTTCCCGATAACAATACCGGTTATACAATTCATAAGCCTTGCCGCCGTTGGCATAAATCGTTTTGATGGCGGACTGGTCCAATAATGCCCGGATATCATTTGGCACCACATTTCTGATTGAGCTGTCGCTTGAGCCATCAATATCACAGGAATAGATTACATCCCATAGTGCAATCTGATTTTCCAGTAACATCCTTTTTTGTTCTTCAATCGTGCCCGGGATCGGCCAGCCAACCAGGGCACTCATAACCTTCCAGAACCGGTTTTGAGGGTGCTGGTAGTAAAAACCGTGTTCCCGTGATTTTGCTGACGGGAAGGTTCCCAGGATCAAACTTTTTGAGTTCTTATTATAAACTGGTTCAAAGGTATGGATCATTTTTTCTATCCTCCAGCAATTTTTTTAAGAAAAAACAGCCGACTATCCCGCAAGATATCGACTGTTCATCAATGATTCTATTTCATTTTTCGCTTCTGGGCTTCCGCCATAATATTCTTCAGGGTCAGCAGCAGCGGATTACTCTGGCTGTTGCTAAGGGCATCCTTGGAATAGGTCAGCCCGGTCATCGAGTTGGCTTCACAGATGTAATACGTGTCGTTTTCGCCAAACAGAAAATCAATGCTGCCAAAGTAAATATCCAGCACTGCGGCTGCCTGCTCGGCAATTTCCACCACCGCTGCCGGTGGCGTAATAAACTGCAGATCGCCACCCTGGGACAGATTGGATTTAAAATTGTCGCCATTATCCCGAATGTAAGCGGTGGAGAATTTTCCACCACTTAGCATAATCCGCATGTCCCGGCCCTTTGAAGCGGCGATACACTCCTGAATCAGGATGTGATCATCAAAATTCATGGCGGCGTAAAGATCCAGAATATTCTCCAGTTCTTTTTCGGTTTTAATCAGTACCACCCCTTTCCCCTTACTGCCATGCATCACCTTGACCACACAGGGCAGTCCCAGTTCGCTGGCAATAAAAGACGGTGATGTTTTGGGGGTCATCAGCACCGTTTTGGGGAATAAGAAGCCCTGATTGGCGGCCCCCAGTTTTTGAAAGGTCAGCAGCTTATCAGCCGTGTTATTCAGACTTTCGGAGCTATTGACACACAGTACATCCAGGGATTCCAACATTTTAACCACCGCCTTGCTGTGGTAATTATTTCCTCCAAAGAAAGCTGACAAGGAAAAGTCCGGAATATCCACTGCTTCACCACCAATAAAACAATGCTGGCTTGCACCCGGTTCACACATCACCTGAACCTCACTGACGTCAACCGTACGAATATTGACACCCATCTTGTCAATCAGCGCAATAATTGTCTGGATTGACGGTTCAGCCAGGGTTTCGTGATTAACTAATAACCAGCCTAACATGTTTTGCCACCTTCCCGCAGACGTTTTTTCCACAGCGGTTCCGGGCGATCCTTGACCTGCTTCATTAAATCAGCAAACATCACCTTAATGTCAAAAGCCACTCCCGGCATCGCATTGGCTTCACATAAATAGAAGGTATCATTTTCGCCAAAGAGAAAATCGACACTGCCCATATTGATTTTAAGCAGCTGGGCCACCTTCTCGGCGGCCTCAATCACTGCGGCCGGTGGGGTGTATTCGACGATATGACCGCCCTTGGCCAGATTCGATCGAAAGCTTTTTTCATTCTGGCGGATAAATGATTTAACAAACTTTCCGTTGGCCAGAATCATTCTAAGATCCCGACCCGAGGAGGCTTTAATACACTCCTGAATAATAATCTGATCACCAATTTCACTGGCGGTACTCATACTAATCAGGTTATCCAGTTCTTTTTCATTGTTAACCAGCACCACCCCTTTGCCCTTACTGCCATGCATCACCTTCATCACCACGGGATAGTCAAACAGTTTGCTGACAAAGGACGCTTCGGTATACTCGGTGACCAATAGGGTTTTAGGGAAGCAGACCGCTTCAATCGACTCGGCGACCAACTGAAAGGTCAGCAGCTTGTCGTCGACATTTTTGATGGCGTCATACGAATTGATGCACAGTACCCCCAGTGATTCCAGCATTCGCAATGCTGCTGCGGTATGATAGTTTTTTTCCGTAAAGAAGGCTGCCACCACATAATCCGGCACCTCCATGATTTCGTCCCCGACATAGAGTTTTCCATCAAAGTCATGGTCACAGACCACATGGATCGTAAGCGGATCAACCACCGTCAGATCGACATGGAGTTCTTCCACCACCTTCATAATTTTCACAATTGAAGGATCTTCCAATTTACCGGGATTTCTTAATAACCAACCTTTCATTTTTACCTCCTTGATTTTTTTGTCTTAGGTATTTGCTAAATTATAAAACATCGAGTGATGGTTGCTCAGTGTACAGTTTCCACAAACAATTTTGTAACGTGTAGGCGAACAGTTCATCGAACTGTCCGCCGTACAGTGTAGAAATTGTTTCGTGCGAAACTGTGCACAGAGCTCACAGTACTTTCGCAATTACCTATTTATTTATCTGAGCTTTTAATTATCTGATGCACTTAAATACAAATGAGCGTATAAACCACCCAGCTTCATCAACTCGGCATGGCTGCCGACCTCCTTAATATCGCCTTCTTTCATAAAAATAATCTTATCGGCATTTTTAATGGTAAAGAGTCGGTGGGCAATAATAAAGGTGGTTCGTCCCTTCATCATCGCTTCCATGGCCTGGGTGATCAGGATTTCGGTTCGGGTATCCACCGACGAGGTCGCCTCATCCAGTATCAGCACCTTGGGATCGGCAATAATTGTCCGGGCAATGGCTAGAAGCTGGCATTCCCCTTCAGACAAGGTGGTAAAATCGCCACCGATCCGGGTCTCATAGCCCAGCGGCAATTTTCTGATAAATTCATCACACTGCGCTTTTTTTGCTGCCGCGATCACATCGTCCCGGGTTGCCCCGCTTTTTC
Organism: Acetobacterium wieringae; assembly: GCF_023700225.1. Classification (NCBI taxonomy): domain Bacteria; kingdom Bacillati; phylum Bacillota; class Clostridia; order Eubacteriales; family Eubacteriaceae; genus Acetobacterium; species Acetobacterium wieringae. Next base: position 941,985 of record NZ_CP097897.1, on the reverse strand, counting down.
CATAAGCAATGTTTTCTTCGATTGTTCCATCGAACAGCCAGGTATCCTGGAGCACCATCCCAAAAGCAGATCTTAAATTAGGTCGGGTCAGATTTTTAACGTTTTTTCCTTCCAGTAAGATGCTGCCCTGATTAATTTCATAAAAACGCATCAACAGATTGACCAGGGTCGTCTTTCCGGCCCCGCTGGGACCCACCACCGCCAGAATTTCGCCCGGCTCGGCGGTCAACGACACATCATGAAACAGGGTTCGTTCAGGAATATAGCCAAACTCGACATGGTTAAACTCAATCCGGCCGGATGCCGTGGTCACATCCAGTACCTCTGTGCCCAGATCTGGCTGTTCTTCTTCCTGATCAAGAAACTCAAAAATTCGTTCAGCCGCTGCCGCCCCGGCCTGAATAAAGTTCAGGTTATTGGAAATCAGGGCCGTGGGGCTGGCAATATTATTGGCATAGATCAGGAAGGCCTGAATCGTCCCAATGGTCATGGTACCAGTAATAACAAAAATCCCCCCAACCACACAGATACCGATATAGGCCAAGTTATTGATCAGCTTCATCAGCGGTGAGCTAAGGCCTGAATAAAACCGGGAACTCAGGTAGGACTTAAAGAAGCGCTGATTGATCGCATCAAATTTTTCTGACGATTTTGCCTCGTGGTTAAACGATTTGACAATTAAATGACCATCATAGACCTCTTCAATCAGTCCGTTTAAGGCCCCCAGTTCTTTTTGCTGCCGCCGAAACAGCACCTGAGTTTTTTTAGTGATCAATTTCATCACAAAATAAGACAATGGAATCGCCACAAAAAAGATCAGACTCAGCTGCACATTGAGTATCAGCATCATCACAATTATCCCGATGATGCTGGTCGCCTGAACCAGAATCTGGGTCAGATTACTTTCCAGCGCCCCCGAAAGGGTGGTGGCATCATTGGTGACTCGAGAAAGCAGATCCCCCCGTTCGCTCTGATCCAATACATTCAGGGTCAGTTTATTGAGTTTTTCCTGAATATCTGATCGCAGGCGTTTGATTGCCAATTGCGACAGATAGGTGGTGCGCATCGTCGCATAATAGGCGAACCCGGCACTTAGGATGTAAAGCGCTGCCAGAATCAGCAATTGCTGACCGATATAGGAAAAATCAATATCCGAATTTTTAGTAATACTATCGGCAATACTATCGGTCACATCTTTGGTCACCACCGGAGCGAAGATCGCAAAAATAGTGCTGGCAATCAAAGCAACGGCCACAAAAAAGATGACATGCCGCTTATCGTTTAAATAATGACTCAGTCGCTTGCCAAGGGCACCAAAACTGTATTTTCTTCTTTTTGCTTTCACAGTGATTCCTCCTTCCCATCGCTATAGGATTGGGATTTCAGAATTTCCTGATAAACCCGGCAGTCACGGAGTAGTTCCTCATGTTTACCCTGACCAACAATGGCACCATTGTCGAGCACCAGAATGCGATCGGCATGTTTAATGGTACTGATCCGCTGAGCGACGATTAGCACTGTTTTATCGCCGAATTTCTCACCAATGGCTTTGCGCACCAGCGAATCGGTTTTAAAATCCAGGGCCGAAAAACAGTCGTCAAAAACCGTAATTGGAGCTTTTTTAACCGCCGCCCGGGCAATCGAAAGCCGCTGCCGCTGGCCGCCGGAAAGATCTTTGCCCCCCTGGGAAATCGTACTGTTTAGGCCGCCTTCCCGTTCATTGACAAAGTCGAGGGCCTGGGCAATCGATAAGGCTTCAGTGACCTCCGCCTCACTGGCGTCAGCCTTGCCAACCCGGATGTTTTCGTGCACCGTGCCACTAAATAACACTGATTCCTGTGGGGCATAGGCAATGATACTTCTTAAATCATGCTGACTGCAATCCCGAATATCAACGCCATCAATCACAATCGACCCGGTGCTAACCTCATAAAGTCGCATAATCAGATTGACCAGGGTGGTTTTTCCGGAACCGGTGGCCCCGACAATCGCAGTTATTTTTCCCGGCTCGGCGATAAAATTCAAGCGTTCCAAGACATTGATCTCGGCACCGCTATATCCAAAGCTGACATCTTTAAATTCGATCCGTCCGGTAACGTTTTTTAATGCAACTGGTTCTTCCCGGTCCTGAATTGAGAAGTCAAAGTCCAACACCTCTTTAACCCGGGTGGCTGAAACAGCGGCCTGAGGATAGGCCATCAGTAATGCCGACACCAGACCCAGGGCTGACATAAACATTAAGACATATTGAATAAAAACCATCAATCCGCCGAGACTGACAATTTGCTGCTGTACTTCCTGAGCCCCCAGCCACAAAATAATCACCATCGTCAGGTTCATCATCAGCTGCATCAGCGGCGCAAAGAAAGCCACTGCATAGTTGGCTTTTACGGCAGCAGTCATCCCCTCCTGATTAGCCTGGCCAAATTTCTCTGTTTCATAATCCTGGCGGTTAAAGGCCCGGATCGCCCGAACCCCGGTCAGTTTTTCTTTCATCAGCAGGTTCAGCCGATCGACTTTTTGCTGCATCAGCTTAAATAAGGGCATGCTGCGGGCAGTGGTCAAGCCGATGATGATCGTCGTAATCAAAAACGATCCCAGAAGCAGTAGGGTCAGGGTGACATTCTCCCGAAAAGCCATCACCAGAGCGCCAACCCCGGTGATCGGAACCAGCAGTAATGATCGTAAACCGTTGATGACCACAATCTGCATCTGGGTGGCATCAGTGGTCGAACGGGTTAGTAGGGTGGCAGCCCCAAAGCGATTAAAATCCGTCTGAGAAAAACTCTTGACCTTGTCAAAAACATCGGCTCGGATCCGACTGGTAAAGGAAGCGGTGACATAGGCCGAGTAGTAGCTGGATGCCACCATACAAACCGCCGCTACCAGCGAAACCGCCAGCATCATCGCGCCGCTTTTTAAAATATAGGCAACATCCCCCTGGGCCACACCATTTTCGATAATATCCCCCATCATCGTGGGTAAATACAATTGGTATGCCCCTGGCTGAGGACAAATACAAAAACCAGAATCATCTGGAGTCGATAATCTTTTAAATACCGAATCAATAAACTGACCATCGGCTACTCCTTATCCACTAAAGCAAAGAAGAAGTTCTCTTTGACCAGGGTATCAATCACCCGAACCGGTTTTAACTGATTCCCGGAGATCCCCCGCATGATCATCAGATCACGATAGAGGGCATAGGTTTCTTCCTGAACAAAGGAAATCTCTGAAGGACTTAAGACCCCACTTTTTACCTTGGAACCAATCGAAGGGTTGGCCGTGCCCAGCTTCTCTTCCATAATTTGGCGATATTCCTGGTACTTTTCCCTGGCTAAGCGTTTTTCTGCTTCAATAAAGATCACATAGCGTCCCGGCGACACCGCCACATCGGCATAAACCGAATAATCCACCAGTTCACAGTCGGTGGCTTTGGCAAATTCTTTAACCGCCCAGGAAATGCATTCTTCGGTCGTCTTTTCCCCGGCAATGCTGACCATCTGGTTAAGCCGGTAGACAAATTGGATCTTGGGACATTTTTTATACCAGCCCACCACCCGAACCACATCTTTGATCCGATAGCGATAAAAGCCCGAGGTATTTGTCAGAACAATTTCATAATCCTTGCCGGTTTCCAGTTGCTCCATGGTCAGGGTTTCTTCGCCTTCTTCCTGATCGACGGGAATAAATTCATAAAAGGCCGAGTCCGGAATCAACACAAATTCCTGAGATTCCATTTCGTTGCAGATCGCCATGATCGACTCAGAGGCCGCATAGACGCTAAAATAAATAGGAATATCTCCCAGATAATGACGCATTTTATCGGTATAGACTGAAAATCCGCCACTGCCGATGGCATGCACAAAGGCCAGCTCCGGCCAGATGCGGGGAATAATTGGGGTCTCAAAGCCTTTTTCAAATTCACTTCGCAGTTCAGCCGCCCGTTTGGGGTTGGGCTTAATCTGCTTTTGCAGTTCGGCTTTAATATCATCCGGAATCTTTATATCGGGATGAATCGTGCCTTTTTCAATATCATCAACAAGTAGTTCCCAGTTTATTTCCAGATATTTCATTAAATCCGATACCGCTGTCATAAAAGCTGAAGCAATATACGATAACGACCGTTCTTCCAGGGCAAAGCGGAGATGGGCATATTTGGTATCCATAATTTCCCGGGGAAAGACAATTTCTTTGGGCGAGGTAAACATCAGAAACAGCAGATCTTTTATGCTGTAAACCCCCCGGCCCGAAATGGATCCGGCAAATAAACCATTGGGCAGGGTTTCAAATTTGACTTCCATCAAATTCAGACCACGACCCCGTTGCCACTTTTTCCCCAGAGCCCGGGCAATGATGGCAAAGCTGAACTGGGTGGCATATTCCCGGTACAGATCAACGGTTTGCTCCGAAACCGGAATCTTCTTGGGATTATCTACACTGCCTGAGGTCAGGGCATAGTGTACGATCTTATCGGTGGTCAGCAGATCCGTTTCGCCAGCAATCATCCGCTCGATATAGGGGGCATAATCATCGTAAATGGAAAATGGTACCATTTTTTTATAGTCTTCGATGGTATTTATCTGATCAAAGTGGTAGCGTTTGCCATACTCAGTATCGGCATTTTTTTTGAGCATATCAAGCATCAGCTGTTTATTAATTTCGGGGGCATTTTGGGTTAAATGATCAAAATTCTCGATTTTTTTATAGCCCTTTTTGATATTAAGAGAATAGACCAGTTTAGGTATTAATTTTATCATTTTTCGCCTTCCTTTGCCCAGCAAGTGATCCAGTCACTTTCCGGGTATTTTTTTACAAAAGTCGGAAGCTTGGTCTGATTGACATTCTTACCCGGCATAATCGATCGGGTAAACAAAGAGTCCCGATAACCATCTTTGACAAGGATCACCTCCGCTGCCAACAGTTGGTACGCTTCTCTTAACTGTTTATAACAAAAATTCATCTCAAACAAATGGTTTTCCAATACCTGTTTGAACACCTCACTGTTAAGCGTATTCGAATAAGGCTCCAGAATAAAGACCAGTTTTTTATTGTCCTGATCCCAAAAAATCTGATAAAAACGAATTTCTTCATTTTGCTTCGCAGCAACCGTCTGGAGGGTTCTTTCGATTTCATAAATCCTCATTTTCTGGTTTTCAATGGCCAGATATTCGGACTCCTTACAGACAAAAACAATCCTTGGGATCTGATCATTGATCTCCGTGACGCAGACAATATCTTTCATGTTGTAACGGTACAGCCCGGAATAAGAGGTGATAATCAGTTCGTAATAATCACCTTCTATCAATTCATGGGCCAACCGCGTTTTCCCATCTGTTGACCCCACTGGCAAGAATTCAAAAAAATAACCAAAAAGCGCCAGTAATCCGGCCGCATCCTGAGGCCGGTCAGGGATGTTGAACTTGCCTTCGCTGGCACCATAGCCCCACTCCAAAAACTTAACAGTCGAGGGTAAAATTTTTTTCACATCGGCAACAATTTTTGCTGCACTGGACGACATCCAACAGGAGACGACTGAAAATTCCGGCCAGATTTCCGCCACATCAAGGGTCTTTTTTTGCGCAAGAATCGTTCTTAACTCCTCCGCCCGCTCCGGGTTTGGCTGTAAATGTGCAACCAGTTTTTCCCGCAGCGCCTGGTCAATGCTGATTTTTTCAGAGATCTGACCTGTGCTGATATCCTCCAATAAGTCAGCGGCAGTGGCATTCATTTTTTTAAGCAAGATGTTAAAGTGAGCAATATTACTGCAGACGACCCCAACCAAATGCTTTTCTGCTAAAGCATAGCGAATCGTTAGATAATCGGTCGCCTCGTTGCTCAGGTCTTTCGCCAGCATCATTTCTGGCGGTAACACCATTTTTTTTAACATCTCAACCGGCATATCCTTGGTCGCCTGACCTGAGGCTGAGCCTATTGGAATGCCGCCTTCAGTTTTTCCATATTCCGAAGGGTTGGCAATGGCCAGCACCTTTTTTCCCGGAACCATCACTTCCGGAGCCAGCATTAATAATATGATGGCCCGAATCTGTGAGACCAGGCCCTTGACCAGTTCACCGTTTTTACTTTCCGGCAATAGCTTTGGAATACCGGTGGAACCACTGGTAGCAATAAAGCTGGCAGCTGCTCCGTCAAAAAAAACATCGTGTGCCCCTGCTTTAAGCCGTTCGATTTCACCTTCGACCTGAGCATAGTCCGAAAATGGCACCCTGTTTCTGAAATCATCAATTGTTTTAATCTCCGAAAAACCCATTTTTTTTCCAAACTCAGTATTTTGGGCAGATTTTAAAATATCCTGAAGCACACGCAATTGTGTTACCTCAGGAGTTTTTTCCATCATATAAAAACTTTTGATTAAGTGTTCATTGGACATTCCCTTTAAATGCTCAGGAATACGCTCATCCCAACAAGCATCAAAGCTGTCATTCGGAATTCCTTCCGAAATTTTATCTGCTGTCATTTTTTCACCCTTATTCGATGGTTAAAATATCTGAAAAACCGGTCATATCAAATACTTCCTGAATTTCCGGTTTAACATTTTTAATCACCAGACTACCATTAAGGGCCTTGGATTTTTTCTGGATCAACAGCAATACTCTTAACCCGGCACTACTGACAAAATCCAGATGATCAAAATCCAGGATCATTTGAAATCCTTCTTTGCTGTAGTAGGCTTCCATCTCTTTTTGAAACTCCGGAGAGGTATTGGTGTCCATTCGACCTTCCAGTTCTACTACAAATAATTCGCCTTCTTGTTTTACTTCAATTTTCATTTTATTACCCTTTCTTTCTGAATTAATAATATAATTGCGCATTTTTAAATGGTATAAAGATTTCTTGTTTTGAATTTTAATTGATCATACCACAATAATTTGCAGTGTGCAATTGCAAAAGCATACAAAATGTAATCTTGTATCACTATTCACAGCTACTGGATCGTCAAAAGTATCCCTGATAAACAGCTAATCAATATGACGATTGGCCATATTACCAACATTTTATAATGACGTCATCATTTTCGCCAAGGGATTTTTATTTTTGTTTACATATCGATTTTTATTTTACATCTTCGTTACATTCTATTTACAAAAATAATATTTTGTGCTAAAATCATTACACTTAGAATAAATCTGAGAACCTGTGATTTCAATTTAAATATAAAATAAACAAAGGGAAGGAATGTCATGAAAAAGAACTCTATTATCTCTATTATTATTATCCTACTTATCCTCCTGACCGCCATTTTGTTTGTTCGCGGCTGCAGCCAAGAAGGAAGCGAAATGAAAAGCTATACTGTGGCGGGGACCTACACCGAAACAGCCACCTATCAGAATGGGGAGATCAAGGTTTCTGGTGTCAACATTGAAAATGCCAGTTTTACCGGCAATCTGACCGTTGTTGACTCGGTCATCGATGGCGATATCCGATTGACGAACTCAGCCGTTCAGGGAGAATTGTTAGTCAAAGGTAGCGGCACCGTTTATCTGGATGGCGGTTCCTACCAGAATATCATCCTCGAAAAACAGGGGGTAAAAATTGTCCTTCTCGGTGCAGCAACGGTTGAAAATCTCACCGCCCGAGCTGCCGCCACGATCATCGTTGATAACCAAAGCAGGGTAAAAACGCTGAATGTCGATAAAGCCGCCAGTCGAACGTCGATTACCACCCAGGAAAATGGTACCATTGAAAACATCCAATCCCGGGGCATCAGCGATATCCTTCTGAATACCCCGACCAAATTGATTGGTTTCGGCACTAATGCCAGCGGTTCCACCTTGGTAAGCAATGCCGTTATTGAAAAAATTGTCGCCGAATCGAAGGTGTCTCTGACTCTTAATGCCAATGTGGGAACCGTCTTGTTAACAACAACCGGTGAAGGAACCGGTATCATCCTTGGTAATAATGCCGTAATTACATCCCTGGCCACCGAAACCCGAGTGGAAATTACCGGCGAAGGCAGTATCACCAGTGCCACCACCAATGATGTTCTGAATATCACTGGTACCATCACCCCGGATGTCGTGTATATAACCACCAAGCCGGTGGTTACCGATGCCAATGGCGGACTGACGGTATCAACCAACACGAACCGTACCGCCGATACGATTTCAGCTAGCGGTGGCAGCAGCACCTGGTATTCCGATTCCAGTAGTTCGGGAACGATCATCAACTCAAAATATGATGCACCGCCTCTAAACCCGGTTGATCCTGTCGAACCACCATCACCGCCGACTCCCCCCAGCCCACCCATTACTATCCCCGTGGAAGCGATTCAGGTAACTCCGGTGGAAGCCGATGTGATTATGGGCAATACCTTAAAACTAAATACCGTTATTTTCCCGGCCAATGCGACGAATCAAACGATTATCTGGGAATCCTCCAACACTAATGTTGCGACGGTTACCAGTGGGGTTGTCACACCTGTAGCCAATGGCGAAGCCACGATTACTGCCCGAACTCAGGACGGCAATAAAACCGATACCTGTAAAATCACCGTTAAAACCAATATCGCTGCGGTCACCATGATTAATACCATCAATGCCACCAACAACGCGATTGCTGAGACCATTGCTTATGACAGCAGCTATAACCTGCCAGTGGTGGTCATTGTTCAGGGCTACGGCAGTGAAGTATTCCCCTGTTCTGTCACCTGGACGCCAAACACCGTTGATACTAAAAAGGTTGGCGAAACCCTCTATACGGGAACGCTGGTCATGCCGGCTGGTTATGTCAACCTGAATAATGTTGAGGCTTCCATAGCCCTCACCGTTTCTGCTCAACCTCTGATTACTGCCAGTTCTGAGCTGTCGTCCCAACGGGTCTACTTAAACGAAGATCCTGCGCCAATCTTTGTCGAGGCCAGTGTTACTGAAGCCAAGACCTTAACTTATCAATGGTCTTACCGCTTTGGCGATTCAGAAATTCCGATGCCAGAAATCACAGGTCCAATTTATGACCCGCCGGTATCAAGTACCCCCGGCACGGTCTATTATACCTGTGTCATCTCTTCAGAAAATGCTGAACCGGTAACGGTCTTGGCCGGTATCGTTGTTACCAGCGCTGATCCGGCGGTTTTGCCGGACCCAACTGCTCCAGTAACAGTTGACGAAACCAGTCCCACTGCTCCAGCTGCTGCGGATTTATCTGAAATGCCAACCATCAATGAACAGCCAACCAGCATTTCACAGCTCAGCGGTGTCGCTTTAGCCACCAGTTTAGCCCAAGCGACCCGAACTGCCCAAGCTGCCCTTGGCACTCCCAAGGCCGATGTTACCACTGCTTCTTTTACAGTGGATGCACAGGTCACTGACGGCGGCGAACTCAGCTACCAGTGGTTTGAAAGCACCGATGCCATCAATGCCGATGGCAAGCCGATTGACGGCGCCACCGGTAAAACCTTTGCCGTCGATACTTCCGGACCAGCGGGTACCACTTACTACTATGTCGAAATTACCAATACAAAAGCAGGCTGCCTACCAGTAACGGCCGTCAGTCTTCCGGTATCTCTCACCATCGTTTAACACTCTGACAAACTAAAAAGAAGTGATCCGCCAACTTAATGGTGGTCACTTCTTTTTTTGTTATAACGCCTGTGATTAATACTTATTCCATTTCTACAATCAATTCGCCGGATTGGACACTTTGCCCTTCAGAAACGTAAATTCGCTTGACTTTGCCGTCTTCGCTGGCGACCATTTCGGTTTCCATTTTCATCGCTTCAACAACAACCAGCGCCTGGTTTTGTTTAACCGATTCACCTTCGTTAACCAATACTTTTAAAACCGTTCCAGGAATCCCTGAGCCAATCTGTTTCGAATTTTTAGGATCAGCCTTCAGCATCGTAACCTTCTGTTTAGCTGAAAGACTGCGCTTGTCTTCAATGTAAATTTCCCGACGGAAACCATCCACTTCAAACATCACCGGACACATCCCCTCATCATTGGGTACGCCAATACTAACCAGCTTAATGATAAAGCGTTTGCCCTTGGACACTTCAACGTCGATAACCTCACCCACTTTAAGGCCATAGAAGAAAGCATGACTTTCCATTCGCATGAAGTCGCCGTATTCCTGAAGAAATTCGAAGTATTCTTTCATAACCTTGGGATACAGAGCAACACTTAATACTTCCCGATCATCCAGCTCAACGCCAAATTCTTCCTGGAAATCTTTTTTTATTTTATCAAAATCTTCGTCCGGTAACAGGATTCCGGGCCGCACAGTGATCGGTTCGATGCCCTTTAAGACTATCTTTTGCAGCTCCGGATCGAAGCCACCTTCCGGCTGCCCGATCATGCCCTTATAAAAATCCACCACTGAATCCGGGTAAGCTAATTCCTTGCCCTTGGTTTTAATATTGTCGACAGTCAGATCATTTTGAACCATAAAGATAGCCAGATCTCCAACTGTTTTTGAAGAAGGGGTTACCTTGACAATATCTCCCAGCATCAGGTTGGCTTCCAGATATTTTTCCTTGACTTCTCTAAACTTATGGCCCAAACCAAAACTTTCCACCTGGGCCCGGAGGTTGGAATACTGGCCTCCCGGAATTTCCAGCTTATAGATTTCCGTCGATCCGGATTTCATTTCCGATTCAAACTTGCTGTAGACCTGACGGGTGGCACCCCAGTAATCGGATAAAATCTGGAGTTCATCTTCATTTAATCCGGTATCCCGAGGGGTGTTTTTGAGTGCCGCCACAATCGAGTTGAGCGCTGGCTGCGAGGTCAAACCGCTGACTCCATTCAAAGCCGCATCGGCAATATCAGCGCCAGCCATTTGTCCAAAGAGCACCGTGGCTACTCCGTTACCGGTAGTGTCGTGGGTGTGCAGATGGATTGGCATATTGACTTCCTGTTTTAACGCTTCAATCAGTTTATAAGCGGCGCCTGGTTTTAATAAACCCGACATATCCTTAATCGCCAGAATATGTGCCCCAGTTTTTTCAATTTCCCGGGCCATTCTCAGGTAGTAATCAAGATTATATTTGGTTCGGGAGGTATCGAGAATATCGCCGGTATAACAGATGCTGACCTCAGCAATCTTATCAGTTTTTAAGACCTCATCAATAGAAATTTTCATTCCGTCCATCCAGTTGAGGGAGTCGAATATCCGGAAAATATCAATCCCACTTTTAGCTGCTTCCTGTACAAACGCCCGAATGACGTTATCCGGATAGTTTTTATAGCCTACGGCATTGGCGCCACGAAGGAGCATCTGGAACAAAATATTGGGTACCCGCTTGCGCAGTTCATCCAACCGTCGCCAAGGTGATTCTTTTAAGAAACGATACGCCACATCAAAGGTTGCGCCGCCCCACATTTCCAGAGCAAAGAGATCGGGTACCAGGGCTGCGGTTTCCCGGGCAATCTTGATCATATCCCGGCTCCGCACCCGGGTCGCAGCGATGGATTGATGCGCATCTCTAAAGGTGGTATCAACCAGCAACAGTTTTTCCTGATCCTTGATCCATTGCACCAGGCCAGCTGGGCCCTGTTCATCGAGTATTTGTTTACTGCCCCGGAATTCGGTATCCACGGGAATGGTGGGGATATAGGGTTCATCATAATCCGGCTTGTTACCGAAGGTTTCATTGACGATGATGTTTCCGAAATATTTGAGAACGTTGGATGCTTCACTCTTTTGATCTTCAATTTCAAACAGTTCCGGATGATCATCAATAAACTTGGTATCACATTTTCCGCCGATAAAGGTGGGATGCTGAAGCACATTGATCAGAAAATCCTTATTGGTCTGAACCCCTTCAATTTTCATCTCCTTGAGTCCCCGTACCGCTTTACGACGGGCATCTTCAAAGTTTCTGGAAAATGCGGTGCTTTTTACCAGCAGGCTATCATAATAGGGGGTGATTTCAGCACCGGTAAAACCATTACCGCCATCAAGACGAATCCCAAAGCCACTGCCGGTACGGTAGACATCCAATCGTCCGGTATCTGGCATAAAGTGATTTTTCGGGTCTTCTGTGGTAATCCGGCATTGGATTGCTGCGCCCCGGGTTTCAATCGCATCCTGACTGGGAATGCCAATTTCGGCCGAATCCAGTGGTAAACCCTGGGCAATTAAAATCTGCGACTGAACCAGATCGATGCCGGTAACCAGTTCGGTGACGGTATGTTCCACCTGAATTCGGGGGTTCATTTCAATGAAATAGTGATCGCCCTTTTTATCAACCAGAAACTCAATCGTTCCGGCATTCCGATAATTGACTTCCTTGGCCAGTTTCAGGGCATCCTTGCAGATGGCCTGACGCTGCTCGTCATTGATGCTTAATGAGGGTGTAAATTCAACGATCTTCTGGTGGCGACGCTGGATTGAACAATCCCGCTCAAAAAGATGAACTACATTGCCGTGGTGATCGCCAAGGATCTGTACTTCAATATGTTTCGGTTCTTCCAGATATTTTTCCACAAAAATGGTCCCATCACCAAAAGCCTTGGTTGCTTCACTGGTAGCCGAATGGAACTCTTTTAAGAGGTCTTTTTCTTCCCGGACAATTCGCATTCCCCGACCGCCGCCACCTGCAGCTGCTTTTAGAATAATCGGATAGCCAGCTTTCTTTGCAAACTCCAGGGCTTCCGAATCCGAGGTAATTGGTTTTTCAACTCCAGGAATGGTTGGCACATTGACACTTTTGGCAACAATCTTCGATTGAATCTTGTCACCCATTTTTTCCATCATTTCATGGGTTGGTCCGATAAAGACAATTCCTTCTTCTTCACAGCGTTTTGCAAAAAGTGGATTCTCCGAAAGAAAACCATAACCAGGATGAATGGCATCGACTTCTTTTTTCTTGGCCAGGGTAATGATCTTATCCATATCCAAATAGGCTTCCACTGGACCACTGGTGCCAGTGATCAGGTAGGACTCATCAGCCTTGGTTCTAAAAAGAGACAGCTTATCTTCCTGCGCATAGATGGCTACGGTATGAATGCCCAGTTCCTGACAGGCCCGAATAATCCGGATGGCAATTTCTCCGCGATTGGCGATTAGTACTTTATTAAACTTCTTCATCTTTCCTTCTACTTTCCTGCATGCATTTTTATGCATCCTAATTCTCATTTGCAAAAAATTAATTGTAGCTATTATATAAAATTGTACAGAAATATTAAAGCTATTTTTTCAGGAATATCAAATTATTTTTTTCAGCTGCTTTTTCGTCTGCAGTTCTACCTGATTTCGCCTTAAAACGGATTTCTCGTCACTTCTGCTTAATGTTTACTTTATTTAACTTTTCGTCTGTTACCCGGCGGCGATATTTTTTCACCACCGTCATATCTGTTTTTTGGGGAGCCCGAACAATTCTTCTGGGAATTCGTTGATACGGTTTCGAATTGCTCCTTGCTTCATCAATTTCCTTTGCTTTGGCTTTTTCGATCCGTTCATTTTCCAGACGTTGAAAACCATAGCGTCTTTCGGTTTCTGCTTCCATCTTCTGGTTATCCGAATAAAGCGTCGTTGAGAGCCGTCTAACCAGAAAATAGCCAGGAATCACAATCACCAGCACAATTATCAGCATTCCGATATCCATTGCTATTTGCCTCGCTCATCGATTTCTTTTTTTGTATCCAGTCTTTCTGGTACGCCTTGCTGGAAACCAGAATTTCATTCAGAAAACGTTCATATTCTTTTCCGTAATTCTTGTTTTTCAGCTGGATCAGATTTTTTTTCAGCATTTTTTCTTCCCGACTTTGATCGAATATATTCCCGTGGTTACTGTATTTATATTCAGCAACCGCCTGAATACAATCCATTCGCTGCTCAAATAACACCCGCATCTGAGCATCGATCGCATCGATTTCATTTCTGATTTCATCTAATGACTTCAATGGCAACCTCCTTAAATTAAAAAATCGGCCAGACAAATGGCGGTGGCAGCTTCCACCACCGGAAAGGCCCGGACAACAATACAGGGATCATGACGCCCCTGTATGGTCAGGACAGCCTCTTTTCTTTCCGCCAGATTAATGGTCTGCTGTTCTTTACCAATAGAAGGTGTCGGTTTAAAAGCCACCTGAAAAACAATTGGCATCCCGTTGGAAATTCCGCCATTGATGCCGCCGTTATAATTGGTAACAGTCTCAATCTGTCCATCATTGAAGCGCATCGCATCATTGGTTTGAGACCCTCGCAGGCTAGCCACCTCAAAACCAGCGCCAAAGGTCACCCCTTTGACTGCCGGAATGGAAAACAGTAAGGCCGATAACCGGCTTTCAATGGATTCGAAAAAGGGATTGCCAATTCCCGGTTCCAGACCGGTAATAAAGCCTTCCACCAAACCACCCACCGAGTCCTCATCGGCCATCGCCGCAATAATCTCCTGTTTCATGGCATCTTCCAGTTTGGCATGATAAAGCGGAAAAGCCGGGTTTACAAAACCCTTGCTCAGGGTTTTGTAAACCTTCCAGTCACAAACCTCAGTGTCCTTTACATTCCCGATCGAAACAATCCGACTGCCGATTCCCAGCTCTGGTCGGATCACTCGGATGATCTCTTTGGCGATGGCTCCGGCAAATACCAGAGGTGCCGTCAAACGACCGGAAAAGTGGCCGCCACCGCGATAATCCTGAAAGCCACCATAGCGCACGCTGGCCGCATAATCAGCGTGACCCGGTCGCATCAGATCCTTGGTTTTGGCATAATCACCGGAACGGGTATTTTCATTGCGGATCAATCCGGCCAGCGGGGCCCCGGTGGTTTTACCATTGAAAACACCACTGAGGACTTCAATCTGATCGCCTTCCTTTCGGGGCGTGGCCAGCGGATTTCCCCGGGCGGCCCGACGGTTTAGCTCATTCTGAACCCGATCCAGATCGATGTCAATCCCAGCCGGAAGGCCATCAATAACGGCACCAATGCCATTGCCGTGGGATTCACCAAAAATTGAAACTTTAAATTTATTTCCCCAGGTCGAGCCCAATCCACTCACCTCCCATTACCATGAAGTCTTCCCAAAAATGAGGGTAAGATTTATTAACAGCTTCAGCACCATCAAGAATAATTTTGCCAGTAGCACAAATCGATGCAATCGCCACCGCCATAGCAATCCGGTGATCGTTATGACTCGTAACCTGGCCGCCAGTGAAACGGTCAACCCCATGAATCACCAGACCATCGGCAGTTTCTTCCACCTTACCACCCAGTTTGTTCAGCACATCAGCGGTGGCCATCAAGCGATCCGATTCTTTAAAACGGAGCCGCTCGCCATTGATAATCGTAGTGGTACCCTTGCTCAGACTCCCAACAACTGCCAATATCGGAACCAAATCCGGGCACTGGGATACATCAATAATGGTTCCTACGGTTTCAGCTTTTTTGACAATTAATTTATCTGCGCCAATACTGATATCGCCACCCATTTCTTTTAAGATGTCGACAATCACCTTATCTCCCTGTTGCGATGCAACATTTAAATCGCAACAATCCATCTGTTTACCAATGGTACCCGCCACCAGCCAGAATGCGCCCTGAGAAAAATCACCTTCAACCTGATAGTTACTGGGAGTATAGACCTGATTCCCTTTGATCACAAAACGCTGACCATTCTCATTGATAATCACAATCCCAAAACTCTTTAAAACGTCCAGCGTGATGTCAATGTAGGGTTTGGATTCCAGCGTTGATGTCAGTTCGATCACCGAATCGCCATTGAGAAGCGGCAGGGCAAAAAGCAGCCCGGTAATAAACTGTGAGCTAACCCCGCCATCTATCTGATAGACGCCTGGTGTCAACATTCCTTCCACTGCCAGGGGTAAATCCTGGTCCTTATTAAGATGTTCATACTGGATGCCTTTTTCAGCAAATATATCATAATAAGGTTTCATCGGCCGGGTAACCAGCCGTCCTTTTCCGGTAATGATCGCCCGCTTTGGCTGCAGCAACACAATTGGGATAATAAACCGCAGCGTTGACCCCGATTCGTTGCACTGGATCGTCTCCGACGTGAGCGCCAGCGGATCGCAACCCTTAATGGTCAGGGTAAAACGTCCATTAAGCTCTTTCTGATAGCTTATCCCGGCTCCCAAAGCAACCATGGCTTCACAGGTGGCAATCATATCCTGAGACATCAGCACATTTGAAATCACGCTTTCACCCTTAGCCAACCCAGCCGCAATTATCGCCCGGTGACTGACACTTTTTGACGGCGGTATTTCCAGACTGCCGCTTAATAACCTTGGTGTAATTTCTATCGTTCTCATTTTCTTCCTCTTAATTTTCTATTATCACTTTTTCAACTTCGCAAATGGAAAAAAGGCTAACCCAGTACCGAAAATTGTTAGATCATGTTGTACGCATCAAGGCGGACACGGCATAGCCTGTCCGAGCTTGCGCAAAGGTAACGAACCAATCACAAGCTGGCTTGTAGTTGGCGACTGCCTGCGATCAATGCGAAAAGAGCATTGCGAATTTCGCATTGGTGTGGCGAACAACAGATTAACAATTGGTCGGTACGGTATTCTAAATCTCTGTTTTTGCAACCACTATCTAAACAGTTCGATGGCCTGGGGTTTCTGGATTTTAACAATCTGGGCCTTGCCGATTTTTTCCAGGGCACAGATATAAAGCGAGTCATTCTCGAATTTTTTGTCAGTGAACAGTATTTCCTGAACCTTGTCCAAAGGCATTTTAGGCAGTTCGGTTGGTAGCCCGTAATTCTCCAGTATTTCGATGATGTTGTCGTAGGTATCTTTCTGACTGATCCCTTCAGCAACAGTTTTCTTGGTGATCTGGGCCATGCCAATGGCCACCGCTTCGCCGTGGGAGTATTTCTTGAATTTAAAATAGGTTTCCACCACATGACCGATGGTGTGTCCAAAATTCAAAATCCGGCGCAAACCCTGTTCATGCTCATCAGTTTGGACCACATCCCGTTTGATCTGACAACACTTGGCGATGATCTCTTCCATATCTTCGACCAGATCCTCATAATAGGCATACCCCATCAGCTTAACAAACAGCGGTGCACTGCTGATGCAACCGTATTTGATGACTTCTGCCATGCCATCGATCATATAATGATCTTCCAGGGTTTCTAAAAATAAAGGATCGATGATCACAGCCCGGGGTTGATGAAAAGCCCCCACCAGGTTCTTGCCATAATCCAGATCAATCCCGACTTTACCACCAACACTGCTGTCTACCTGAGCCAATAGTGAAGTCGGCACCTGGATCAGATCGATGCCACGAAGATAAGTCGCCGCACAAAAGCCACCTAAATCACCAACCACGCCGCCACCCAGCGTCAGAATCGCATCACTGCGGGTGATATTGCATTTAATCAGTTCATTGTAAATCTCGGCGGTTTGGGTCAAACACTTACTGGCTTCTCCAGGGGGAATGACGATGCTGTAAACCTTGGGCCCAGCTTGACGAACCTGCCGTTCCACCTCACCTAAATATTCTTTGGCGACATTTTTATCGGTGATAATCACCACCTTATGATACTGGGAAAAGAGCGCTTTCATTTGGGACAACCGCCCTTTAATACCTTTTTCAATAATAATCGGGTACTGGTGTGTATTCTCTGTTTTGCAAATTAATTCCTTCATTATCTCGGCTCCTTTAAAATCTTAACCTTTATTATATCATAGTTTTTTCAATTTAAAACCATAAAGCACGTTGCCATCCTTAAAATAGTTCGAGTTTTGTTTACACCTGTCTTTCTAATGGAGACAGATTAATTTATAAAAGAACCGTCTTTTTAAAGACGGTTAATAAAACACTAAAGCAGTACCGACAATTATTAATCTGATTGTACGCATCGGGGCGGACATGGCAGAGCCTGTCCGATCCCGCGACGAACAATAGATTAAAATTGGTCGGTACGGTAGCTTACGCGGCAAACCTAAATAAGACGGTCTTTTCTGCTTATCGGTCTTCCTTGAAATAGTTTTTACCGAGCCAGGCCGGTTCTTTTTTGTTGCTGCTCTTGCGCATCGATGTAAAGATCAGCACGAACACCGTTGCCAGATATGGCAGAGCGGTAAACAGGTAAATCGAAACCGGTAGATTGTACTGCTGCAGCCAGAAGCTGGCAATATCCAGGGCCCCAAAAAAGTAGGCCCCCAGCATTGCCTTGCCGGGATTCCACATGGCAAAGATAACCAGTGCCACGGCAATCCAGCCCCGGCCACTGACCACATTAACCGGATAAATACTAATGTAGACCAGCGATAAAAAGGCGCCGCCCAGCCCACAGAGAGCTCCACAAAGAGCAATGTTGAAATACTTGTACTTATCGACCGGGATGCCGCTGGCATCAGCCGCCACCGGGTTTTCCCCGACCATCCGGGTATTTAGTCCCCATTTGGTTTTATAGAGATAAATATAAATGGCAATTACCAAAAAATAGGAAAAATAGACATAGACACTCTGATTAAAAAAGATCTGTCCGAGATAAGGAATGTCTCCTAAAATCGGTAGCTTAACTGGAGCAAAAAAAGTGGTAATTGCTTCCGGTACTTTTTTCCCGACAAAGTTCTTACCAAAAAAAGCAGCGAAGCCAACGCCAAAAATACTGAGCGTAA
This sequence comes from Acetobacterium wieringae, assembly GCF_023700225.1. Lineage (NCBI taxonomy): Bacteria > Bacillati > Bacillota > Clostridia > Eubacteriales > Eubacteriaceae > Acetobacterium > Acetobacterium wieringae. The sequence goes on along the minus strand of NZ_CP097897.1, from coordinate 923,422 downwards.
GGCCGGTAACCACCTGATTAGCCTTTAAACTAATCGTCAGAAATCCATAAATAAGGGCTCCGGCAGCACCGGCCAAAGCAGCACAAAGAACCGCCGTATACGGATTACCAAAAGTAAACCCGGCAATAAAGCCAATGACGGCACCCATTTGCATCATCCCCTCGACCCCCAGATTGAGGTGTCCAACTTTTTCCGAAATAATTTCTCCCAGAGTTGCATAAAGCAGGCAGGTTCCGGCTTTAACCGCTGCTGCCAAGAAAAAAACAAATTCCATTTATGCAACCTCACTTTTCGTTTTATCAGAAACCAACCGATACTGCAGGACAAACTCGCTGCCCAAAATAAAGAACAGAATAATCGCCTGAATCATTTCTGCTACTGAACCAGGGATCTGGAAAGCCGTCTGAATATAGGAAGCTCCCTGAAGCAGCACTGCAAAGGCAAAGGAATTGACCACCACAAAGGGAACCTTAAGCCCCGACAGCCAGGCCACAATAATGGCGGTAAAACCCAATCCACCGGTAATTTCAGTTGACAGGGCCCCACTGACTCCAGTGGTTTGCATCATCCCGACCATTCCGCATAAACCACCGCTGACCAGTGCGGCAATGATAATGGTTCTGGTGACATTAATCCCAATGTAGCGGGCGGTGTTTTCACTTTCACCCAACACCGCTATTTCAAAGCCAATTTTAGAACGATTCATAAAATAATACATTGCCAGCACAATGATCACCGCCATCAAAATACTTAAATTAAAGCCACCCGCACTGGGCAGTAAGGCATTTTCCGGAAGATTGGCAATTTTGGGCATCCCGTTGGCCGCCGGATCTTTCCAGAAATCATACTGCAAGGCTGTTACCAGCGTCAGCGCAATGTAGTTGAGCATTAACGTGAACAGGGTTTCATTGGTTCCGAATCGGGCCTTGAAAAAGGCCGGAATCATCAGCCAGACGGCCCCGAACAAAAATGAAACGATGATCATCAGCACGAGCATAACCGGCAACGGCAAATCCGGAAGGAGCCGAACCACCAGGGTGGTTCCCACGGCGCCCATCAGAAACTGTCCCTCGGCACCGATATTCCAAAACCGCATTTTAAATGCCACCAGCACCCCCAGAGACAGAACCAGTAAGGGGACCATCTTTTCAATGGTTGCCGCAAAGCGATAAAGCGAACCAAAGCAGCCCTGGACAATCCCGATATACAACTCAAGCGGATTCGCCCCGGCTACCAGGACAATGATCGACGCCACGGCCAAAGCGGCCAAAACAGCTGATAGCCTGACAATTATTTTTTCCCGAGTTTTCGGAACTTCTTTTTTTACGATATGGAGCATGCTTCTTCTCCTTCACTTCTTACCCCGGACATCATGAGTCCTATGGCTTCTTTGGTGGTTTTTTTAGGATCGACAATTCCGGTGACCCGACCTTCACATAAAACCATGATGCGGTCACACAGACTCATCAGCACATCCAAGTCTTCACCAACATACATGATCGGTTTCATTTTTACTTTTTGTTCATTGAGCAAATCGTAGATAATCTGGGACGATCCTACATCCAACCCTCTGGTGGCATAAGCAGTCACCAGCAGTTTCGGTTCCAATTCAATTTCCCGGCCCAGCAAAACCTTTTGAATATTACCACCCGAAAGCAAACTGACGGCATGATTCTCAATGGCTGGGGTTGATACATTGAGTCGTTCCACCAGGGCTTCGGCCTTATCACGGGAAACTTCCCGGGAAATCCCCAGACCTTTTTTATTGCGGTAGTCTTTCAACAAAACATTATCAATAATATCCATCGAAGAAACCAGCCCCATCCCCAGACGATCCTCCGGCACAAAACTCAGACTAATCCCCATCTGGCTGATTTTCTCAGGATTTTTCCCAACAATGTTTTCACCTTCGAAAATAATTTCTCCCGATTTAATATGATAGAGTCCTGCGATTCCTTCACATAATTCTTTCTGTCCACTACCGGCAATACCAGCTACTCCCAGAATTTCCCCGGCATAAAGATCAAAGCTGACATGATCCAGAATATGAACCTTATTGCGATCGATGGCTGTAATGTCTTTTACTTCCAGGCATTTTTTGCCCCGTTCCACTGAAACATAGGGCACATTAAGTTCCATCACGTCGCCAACCATCATTCCGGCCAATTCCTGGGGCGTGGTTTCTTCCTTATTCACTGTTTGAATGGTAGTGCCCTTGCGCATAATCGTAATTCGGTCACTGATTTCCATGACTTCTTCCAGTTTGTGGGTAATAATAATGACCGAACAACCCGTCGCCACCATTTTTTTGACGATTTCAAAGAGATTATTTATTTCCTGAGGGGTTAATACCGCAGTCGGCTCATCGAGTATTAAAATATCGGCCCCCCGATACAAAACCTTAAAGATTTCCAGACTCTGCTTCTCAGCGACTGACATTTCATAAACCTTTTTATTGGGATTAATGTCCATTCCCAATTGATCGATCAATTTCCCCATCTCATCTAAAATCTTTTTCTTATTTAAAAAAGGACTTGTTTTTCGACTACCGGCAGCCACGTTCTCCATGGCTGAAAATACGTCCACCAATTTATAATGCTGCGGCAGCATTCCAATGCCCAAATCCAGCGCTATCTTAGGCGAGCTGATATTAACAAGCTGTCCCTTCACTTCGATCTGTCCTTCATCCGGCATATAAATGCCATTTAGAACATTCATCAGTGAACTTTTACCCGCTCCGTTTTCTCCTAATATCGCATGTACCTCTCCCTTTTTTAATGAAAATTCCACATGATCCAGGGCTTTGACCTTGCCAAAAACCTTTGTGATGTTCTCCATTTTAACGACATAATCATTGTTCATGCTTTCACCTTTACTAAAAATAGCGGACAGAGCCCAAAGACTCTGTCCGTTAAACCGTTTTTTACTATTTTAAACTACCAACTACATTGTCTACAAACCAATCCATGCTCAACAGTGCTTCATCGGTCATGGATGTTCCAGCCGGTACTTTTACAGCGCCCGTCTGATCTTTTAACTCACCAGCAAAGATAACCAACGAACCAGATTTAATTGCTGCTTCAGCCGTTTCAACCTGACCTTTTGCGGTTCCTGGCGCCAGTGCTGTCAGTTCGTCCAACAGGACAATTCCGTCATTCATACCACCCCAGTATTGCTGCGATTTCCAGGTTCCGTCAATCACTGACTGAACTGAATCAGTGTAGTAACCACTGAAATCCCAAAGCGGTGCAGTCATGTAGACTTCCGGCATGGTTGTCGCTGCGCTTAAATCATAACCGATTGATAGCTTACCTGCTTCTTTGGCAGCTTCCATGGTTGCTGTTGAGTCCTGATGTTGTGCAGTTACATCGCAACCTTGTTGAATCAGTGCTTCAGCTGCCGCTTTTTCAACCGTTGGATCATACCAGGTGTTGGTCCAGGAAACATTAACGGTTGCCGCTGGATTTACTGATTTCACACCCAAAGCGAAGGCGTTGATTCCGCGGATAACTTCGGGAATCGGCATAGCCGCAACATAAGCAATTTTATTTGTTTTGGTTGTTAAACCTGCAACAATACCTGACAGGTATCGAGGTTCTTCAATTTTTCCAAAGTAAGTTCCTAAATTGTCCGCTGTCATGTAACCTGAACAATGTTCAAATTTTACGTCAGGGAATTCTTTAGCCGCTTCGACCATTCCATCCATGAATCCATAGCTGGTTCCGTAAATGATGGTACATCCCTGGTCAACCATATCTCTGATGGTTGATACAACAGCGCTTTTTTCTTCGGGGACATTTTCTTTAACAATGGTTTCGACTTTGCCACCCATGTTTTCAACCATTTTTGCCCGACCATTGTCATGTGCCTGTGACCAGCCACCATCATCCGCTGGCCCAACGTAGATAAAGCCCACCTTGGTAACCTCATCTTTTTTGGATGTTGATCCCGAACTGCATCCGGCAACGCTTACAACCACTAAAACCAGTGCAAGCATCAATACTCCCAATCTTTTTTTCATTCTCTTCCTCCTATTTTCTAATCTGGTCTAGAACTATTAAGAAAACAGTCCTAGCCACGATAATATTTTAACTAAAAAACAATTAAAATGCAATCTAAAAAAGTTGAATAAATCGACTGGTCGGACCATGTTTTTATTGCACTTACGCGATAAATTCGGTATTATTATACTGTAACCAGGGTGAACCCGATTCTTCACCCTGTTAATAAAGTTGTTTGCAGGTAATTGCAAAATCGTCATCAGCATTGTGTCCAGTTTCGTATAATACAATTTTTACACTATGCAGCAGACAGTTTTATGATCTGTTCGCCTACACGTTACAAAAATATTAGATGAAACTGCATAAAAAGCAATTTTTGCTCGCTATTTTTAAGTTTGCATGTGCCTTGAAACCATTTTGTATTGAAAGGAGTGTCATTTTGAAAAAAGAGAAAAAAAGCAAGAAACCGGAAAGCAAAGAAGTAAAAGATTCGAAGAAAGAGTCCAAGAAGAAAAGTGTAGCTGAAGAAAAAAAAGCAGGTACCGTTCCCAAAAAAGAGAAACTCAACCTGTCAAATCCCGTTTCTCCGGATTCTATTGCTGATCTTGCCGCAGTCAAGCAACTGATGATCGATTCTGCGGTGCTTTACCAGAATATTCTTATTTTGCCCCAAACCTTTACAATCGATGAATCAACCTATTCTCTATATCCTTCCGAACTGAAAGCCCTGGATATGATTGGACAATTTTCTGGTATCAACCTGACCCAATTGGCAAATAAACTGGGGATTTCAAAAAGTGCCATTTCAAAGTGCACCTCCAAACTGCTTGAAAAAGAATTGATCGAAAAAGAAAAATCGCCGCTTAACGTTCGGGAGGTGGTCTTTACCCTGACCCCGAATGGTCAATTTATTTTTAGTCAACTCGAATCCACCAATGCCAAACTGTTCGAGCCCTTTAATCAGTCACTGGCTGAATTCTCAGCTGAGGAGATTAACAATCTTCATCGCCTGTTTGTAACCATCAAGTCCAGTCTGACTGAAGTTATCAATCGTCAGTAATACTACCAGCCACTTGTTTTAGCAAACAAGTGGCTGAATTTTTATAAAGTGATCCGCCTTATAATTCTTCCTGGCGGGCAATTTCTTCCGCATTGCCAAAGGTTTCCCGAGAATATATCTTTTTCTCATAAATTTTAGTCCCCGGTCGTTCCAGTGCCCCCATCAGAAATTGATAATAGGCTCCCGGCGTAACAATGTTACCGGTCGCCGGCTTTTCAAAACCGGTATTCTCAAACAGTGAATCCGCCACCTTGACGCAATTGGTATTCAGCGCGAAATAGGTCTTTAGCGGCCCCTTCTTAAATTTATAAAACCGCGCCCCAGTACCTTTGTAGATAACATCTTCCACACCCGTGTAATCCCCTGGTGCCAGCATTCCCTGCTCTGCCAATTGGGTGTCACAAAACCATTCAAACATATTTTCCTGAAAGCGTGCGATAATTCTCCTTAATGATCGCCAGCTCATCATCATCAAAAGCAACTTTAAACGAGATCAGCACTTTCCCATCATGAATAACGGATTCTCGCAAATAGCGATCCTTATCACAGATAAAAAGCACCCCGTCACTCATGGCTCCGCCCAGACGGTAGGAGTGTCCGTCAAAATTCCCGTAAGACAGGGCTTCATTTCCAAAAATCAGATCAACATGCCCAAACGCTTCCATAAATTTTTTGGATAAGTGCACTAGAATTTCCACATTCATAGGATTAATTCCCGCTTTTTCCGGTACCAAAACTTCCTGGGATAATATATAAGCGTTGGCATCTTCAGAAGCGACCTTTGCATCATATTTTCTAATCAGCCCCATCGGTACAAATATTCCCAATAATGATGGCAGCGCAATCCGCATTTTTCGCTGCATCCGCTTCGCCGTCTTGCTCATCTGTTCCTGCGTCTCCCAATCATTAAAAGCATCGAACAGTAACGTCACCCCATACCAGACCAGATAGAGTCCCGATACAATGGCAAAGCTCGCTGTCTGAAAATAACTGTTGATAAGCAGATAAATACCAAAAATAAAATTAAGCACCCCACTGATAAAGTAAAAGCCGAAATTAGGCACCCCATCCCGCCAATAGGTTACTGCGGAAATTAATTTGGCAATACTATTAATCACCACATAAATTGCAAATACATACGGAATCAGTTCAGCTACAGTCAGCCGGAAATAAAACAAGGCCACCGCAAAACCTAAATTGACCAATGCCCCGATTACAGTCATTCGTTTGCTGCCACCGTGGGATTTAAAAAAGACCGAGACAAGATTAATCAAAGCAAAAATCACCAACGCCGCCATCAACAATACAACCAGTTGTTCCACCGAGGTTCTTGGGTGACTGATCATATATATACCAATTGCCCCAATACCAATACCTGAAAGCGTTCCAATGATTCGCTTCGTTTTTATCTCGTTCATCTTACTACCCCTCTCATCGACTGTATCGTTTTTATTTTTTTGCGATAAACAAAAATGCCTGCTGTTTTTTAGACCTTACTTAATCGCTTCGTCCAATTGATCCCCCGTCACAGTCACTTGATTATCCCGGTTATCGGCCAGAATTCCGAAACTTTCCAGTCGCATTCGCAGCCGTTTTTCACCCATCGCTTCTGCTTCTATTTCATAACTAATAACCCGAATCACCGGTACACACCGATCCAGTTCATTGAGAAAATCAATAAAGGCATCATCATTTCCGGTGCATACCACAACATATTCGCAGCGCGTTAAAATCTTACCATCAGGCCCGATAATCGTCTTTTCGTCGCTGTTTTGAAAATCCTGGTTAATCTGCATCCCCAGATTTTCATCAATTTGGACATCCGCTGCTCCAAACTCCACAGATATCACTCCCACCTTTGCCCCTTCAGCCATCCTGCCGATATTCTCATACAAACTGACCGTATCCAACCGTTCCGGCAAACGACTCCGGTTATCATCCAATTGTTGACTGATCACTCTCAACTCGTTTAAATAGTGCTCTTCGGACATTTTGTCAGGCAGTTCCATATTATAACGTTCTTTTTCTGCCAAAATCAGCTTTTTTTTACAATAACTTTCATATTTAGGGATCACCATTAAAGCCATCAGTATTAAGATCACTGCTCCAGCAATTATGCCTTTTTGAATTTTTAGGTTTGTCTGGCGAGTTGTTCTCGTTCCTGAGTTGTTTTCACCGGATTTCCTTGCCTTTTTGCTTTTCACCGTTTATACCTCAGCTATTTGAATGTCGAGTGTAAATTCCCATGTTTCTTCCATCGTGATTTTATCAGTCGAAACATCATTTTTTCGAGTGGTACTTACCATATTAATCATTTCAAAAACCGCCAAATTCGCAAGTTTTTCTTTAAACTCAAAAATCTCCTCTTTCTTTTTGGTTTCTCCTGAAATAATCAACCGTCCCTCCTGATAGTCGTAATTCGACAAAAGCATCCCGGCGGGCAGCACTTTGTTAATTTCTAACATCGTTAGATGTGGCAACGCCTTTCCACTGCTGATTGTTTCTAAAAGCAATTGTCGATGTTCCAATATCGCTTTTTGCTGGTTAAGATTGGTATAAATAACCTGATACTCTGCTTTATTCTCAATTAACATTTCCAGTTGCCTGATCTCAGTCTGACAGGATGCCTCAAGAAACGTTAAGATCCCATAAATCACCAAAACACCCAGCAGTGCTCCGATGAAGATTTTTAGACCTTTTGATCGTGTTTTATCGGGCCGCTTCTTTTTAACCGGATTCACTGGTAACAAATTCATTTCATGCTTCAAATCAATTTTTTCCTCCTCTGATCTGCGCATATTTCATCAAACCGCATACGCATGGTGTAATTAAACATAATTGCGCCCGGGAAATTTGTTTGGCAAAAACCAGGCTCTCGTTCGCCTCCAGCAGAATATCAATCGACTGCACGTCCTTTCCCATTGACTTCGACAGGTATTCCCGAACCCCAGGATGCAGACTCTCGCCTCCCATCAAATAAATAGTTCCATCCTGACCGACTTTTTCACAGCCCAGCGGGGATATAAAAATCTGCTCGACCACTTTTATTATCTGCTGTAAATAAAACGCCCCATCCCAACCGCTTTCCAATTCGATCTGATTGTTCTCACTAAGGACGTTTCCTTTGTAATGGAAAAGCCGGGTGCTTCTGTTACCAATATCAATAATCAAAGTTGATTGATCGTCCTGTTCAATCAGCAGTGAATCAAATGTATAAAATTGCGGAACGATGGCATTTAAGCTCCGACCATTTTTTTTAAAAAACCGCGTATATCTGGTCAGTTGCGCTTTTTTTATCGCAACGCCCACTACATCTAATGTCTGTTCGTCCATCCCCAGACATTCAAACCATTGGTTCTGAATCCGAGCAACAAAATCAATTCGCCAATGATCCAGATCTTCGGAAGTAAGCAGTTGCATCTGCCAGTAAATTGCGTCTTCCAAATCTGCAAGTGACATCATTGGAAAGGTAAAAGTTGCTACCATCATCTCAGCTTGATTAATTAACAACATTACCTCATCCGTACGTTGATAGCCTTTAAATAATAACCGTAAAAGCTTACTGGTTGCCCGCTTCGTTTCAGGATTTGTTTCAGGCCAAATCTGTTTCGGATTTTTTTCAATGCGAAAATCGATAATTCGGACCGATCCCGAATCATTGACTTCACCTAAAACAATTTTAATCAACGCTTCTCCCCAATCAACGACCCAAAGTCGCTTGCTCTTTTTCAACGGACTAAACACCCCCTAACATCTTCCAGTTAAACTTTACAATCTGACCTCCCGGTTCCGCCGTCAGATCGGGTTGCAATTCGATTGCACCACTAAAGTTTTTCTGATAATCATGATACTCACTTTTGACCTCCACATAGCGCAGATGATCCGCTGTTTTAAAAACACGAATTTCATAAAATCCGCCATTTTCATCAGTTTGCTTCCCGTTTGTTCCCGAATAATTGACATCTTTTTCCAATTCAGCCTGTAAAATCGCCAACGCATTTTTTCCTGTCAAAATTGACAATTGATAATCCTGATTATGGACATTTGCCTGCAGTTCCGCCATTCCCCGGGTTAACGCATAACCTGCGCCCGCTGCCATAAGAGCCACGACCACCAACACCAACGGCAAGACAAAGCCATTCTTATTTGTTGTAATCATACGAACTCCACCACTCTTCCATGGGAAATGACTGTTTCCCGATAATATACAGCACCCTCAATGGCCAGACTGTATCGGATAATAATTTCCTGATTGGACCCGAGTGACAGTGAAAATGACTGGAGGTGATTAAGAAATTGACTATTACCACCAGACCCAATCGGGGTTAATCCATTTTTGAAAACCTTATAGCGTCTTAAAAATCCGTTGCTATAGAGATAATAATTATAATAAAGATCCGGACTTTCCAGATCCTGAAGATAGATCCGATTGTTTTTATAATAGATTTTTTCTGATTTCAGCACCTGTTTTTGAAAATACAGTGCGATATAGCGTTCGTTATAATACAATTCCTGATTGATTTTTGTCTGATTACTGATTGTATTGATGTAGATCAATCCGGATAACAGCATCCCAAGAACCAGGGAAATTACCATCAATGCAGTCAGTACTTCAATCAGGCTGAATCCCCGGTCATTTTCATATTCTCGGTTATTCATGTTGACTCCAGAAAACCTTAATATGAAACAGCTTATCCATGCTGTTTTTGCCTTTATGAATAATCTCGAGATGATACAAACTGGCTTGACTGTCCTTTCTTAATCCCGCCAGCTCGTAGTCCGGATACTTGCTTTCTAAGATGACCTCAATATCTTCCCGCAGATCTTCTGTTGATCCGTCTTTTAGGCCAAGACCAATCTCATCAGCGATGCTATTTATTTCAACCGATTGTGAAAAAATAGCTTTTGATACGATTTCTGTTTTTATGACCATGCCATATAACCCCAGAATCATTGCCAGACCAAATCCACATACCGCTATGGCTATAATGGCTTCGATGAGCGTATATCCGCATGATGGTTTGATTAGTTGCCAAATACCCCTTATATGCTTATGGTTCATCTAAATAAATCCTTCCATTTCCCACCTGGACGACGATTTTTCTGACCACACCATTGGCGCCAGTGAGATAGACCGTCCCACCCTGAGATACAGTTCCATGTTCGTAAAGCCTTAATACTGCCGCACCGGTATAGTCTCCTGTGAAAGTCAAGGTTTCCACGGCAATAAAATCCCGATGGCTCACCCCGTTTTTGGTCCAGATCACCTGCATCCCCGAACTTAGAAACCGCACCTGTCGCTGGTATCCATCCATTATTGCCTCATTCTGATACTGAAGCAAAGCGTATAGAATACGATCACACTCGGCATCATAAGCGTTTTGGTTAAACGAACTTCGGCTGGCAAAACCGGTGCCATACAAAAAAACTGTCAACAGTGATAAAACCGCAAGGGATACCAGCAATTCCATCAACGTGTAACCAGCATTCCCCCGCAACTCATTATTATTTATCTCCCTTAATTGGGATGATGTAGTCGTTTCCATAATGAACTGCTAATTGCCTGGACTGGCTACTAAACTGATCGCTTCTGATGTGGCATCATAACTAAAACTCTTCCCTTTACTCACCGGTTTAAGTTCTGCATTTTTTAGATAGCCAACACGATGTAATTCTGTAACCAGTTCATTAAAGGTATCCACCCCCGTTGGCAGCTCCCCTTTTTCAGCCTGATAAAGCTCAATGGCGCTTTCAACAATGCGGATATTCGCCTGATCTGTCTTTTCCTGAGAATTTGCGAGAACACCGGTAAACCGTGGAATAGCTAAAGCCGCCAATGCCCCTAATATTGCAATCACGACGATCATTTCCATCAGTGTAAACCCGTTAAGATCATTTCGTCTGTGACGCTTCGGCTTGCCATTTGCTTTGCATTTACTTCCCATTTTTATCCCCTATCTCTTTTTACTCGATATTACCACTCTTGGAAAATAAAAAAAAGAGTAAATATTTAGCTTATTTACTCTTTGCACAACATAATCATTACAAATCCCATGCTTTTTTTAAAATCCCAATCCCGTTGTGAATCTGCTTATCGGTGAGTGAACCGTATCCCAGCAAAACCATACTTTTATAATGCTTTGGCAAACCGTGGATAAAATAGGGGGATACTGGATAAACCCGGATCCCCCGGGCCAGGGCCCGGTGATACATTTCTTCTTCTGTAAGGCCATTATCAAGCTGCACCAATAGATGATGACCGGCATTTTCCCCGGTTATTTTGACCTGACTGCCCAGGTTTTTTAATGCATTCATCAAAACAATCCGTTTTCCCTTATAGACTTTCCGCATTTTATTCACGTGTTTTTCAAAAAAATCCACTGGCAATAAAGGCTGCAATCATTTTTTGCTCTAAACTGGAAACCGGTGAGCTGATAGCCTCCGCCGTCTCCTGATAGGCCTTTAGCAATTCTTCGGGTAATACCATATAACTGATCCGAAATGACGGAGCGATCGATTTTGAAAAGGTGCCCATATATATCACCCGGCCACTATTGTCAATGCTCTGGAGCGACGGTAACGGCTTTTCATTATAGCGGAATTCGCTGTCGTAATCATCCTCGATTATATAGTTTCCTTCTTCCTGATTGGCAAAATTCAACAGTCGGATGCGACGATCGATCGGCATACTCATCCCCAGAGGAAATTGGTGGGAAGGCGTCACATAAATTGCGACATTCGAATAATTTTTTAGCGGTTCAATTTGAATCCCCTTTTCATCGATATCGATGGAAATAACCGGATTACCCATTTTTTCAAAAATATGATAGGCTTTTAGGTAAACCGGATTCTCCAATATCACCGGTTTATTTCGGCCCCACAACAGCCCTAAAATCTGCAGGAGATGATCGGTTCCTGACCCAATGATGATTTGCTCCTCATGGCAGCGCACCCCCCGGGAGTGATAGAGCAAATCCACCAGAGCCTTTCTCAGCTCCAGTTCCCCCTGAATATCGGGTTTGTTTAATAAGTTGTTGTCATCCTCATTAAAAGTCGATTTGAATATTTTCCGAAAGGCATCATAGGGGAAAATCCGCTGATCGATGGCATTGGGAGAAAAATCAATTGTAACCACTTCTGTTTTTTTTATTGTCGCTCTTTTATCCTGAATGCGATTCGCATCTTTCATAAGATAGGTTGCGATCTGACAAACAAAATAACCCCTTTTGGGAATGGCTTCCAGGTAGCCTTCCGCCACCAACTGACTATAGGCTGTATCCACTGTATTCACGCTGACTGCCAGATGACTGGCCAAACTTCGTTTGGACGGAAGCTTCTCGCCATATTTCAAGTTGCCGTCCGTTATTTCCTGCTTGATAAATTCATAAATTTCTGCATATAAAAAGGAACCTTTATTTTTGAATGGTATGGTAAGCATTACTCCTCCTAATCTGGATCCATAGTTTTTTGACTAACTGGGACTTTCCACCGGTTCAATTTTAACATATAATAGACTTAATTTAAACAAGGAGATTCAAATGCAAAATAAACAAAAGCGGGTTGCCGCGATCCATGATATATCCTGTGTCGGCAGATGTTCTCTGACTGTAGCGCTGCCGATTATCTCCGCCGCTGGATTTGATACCAGTGTCTTGCCCACCGCCGTTTTGTCCACCCACACTGGTGGTTTTACGGATTTTACCTATCGGGATTTAACCGCCGACATCCGTCCAATTTCTGATCACTGGCAATCTCTTAAGCTGGAATTTGATGCATTGTATAGCGGTTTTTTAGGCTCCTTCGAACAGATCGATTTGGTTGCCAGTCTCTTTGATCGCTTCCGTACAGAAACAAACCTGATCCTGGTGGATCCGGTAATGGCCGATCACGGCGAGCTTTATTCGATTTATACGCCCGAAATGGCCAGGGGGATGACCACCCTTTGCGCCAAAGCGGATATCATCGTTCCCAACCTCACCGAAGCCGCCTTGCTGTTGGATGAGCCTTATATTGGCGAAGATTACGATCAAAACTATGTCGAAGGCTTATTACTCCGACTGTCCCAACTGGGTTCCAAAAAAGTGGTGGTTACCGGTATTTCATTTGACCCCTCCAAGCTGGGCGCAGCTACCTATGATGCGAAGTCCCGTACGTTTGACTACGTCTTTAATGACCGGGTGGCTGATTATTTCCATGGTACCGGGGATATTTTTGGAAGCACACTACTGGCCGGACTGCTTAGCGACTTTAATTTACAGGAAGCCACCCAGATCGCCGTGGATTACACCCGGGAGTGCATTCTCAAAACGGTGGAACTCCAGCAGGAAAAACGTTATGGCGTATGTTTTGAGCGGGCCATTCCTTATCTGATAAAACGTTTGGGATTATAGCTGTAAAAATTAACGCCATTTCCGATAACACTGTTTGGTCCATCGGATATCTATAAAAAATCGGGCGATTAATGATCTCCCGATTTTTTATTCGTCCAGCAGCTCTTCTTGCATCGCTTCGATCTTTTCATTGATCAACTCATAGGGATAACCCCGACCCATTAAACTCTTTTTGATCTGATAAATCAAGACTTTTCCTGCCAGCCCTTTTTGGCGCTGAGTACGCAGATATTTTTGAAAGTCCCGATCCAGCTTTTCTTGCTGCTTTTTTTCTTCCCAAACCAAGTCATCTTCCGATAATTCCATGGATTCGTCAGTTAATTCCAGGTTTTTGATCACTTCCAGAACCATTTCGGTGGGGTAACCCATCCGCCCCAGTTTTTCGTACACTTTTTTTTCTGTTGGAATGGCGTTTGACCCTTTAATAGCACCAAGCTTTTTTTGCCACCATCTCACAACAGAGCATTTCCACTTCTCTGGGAAAAAGCTCAACCAGTAAAAGCAGTAAATCATCGCTAAGGCCCCGCTTTTTGAGATCCTGAAGCAGTCGTCGGGAACCATAGCAATTCAGCTGTCGATTGTTCTCCAGATAATTTTTCAGATATACTGCATCATCAATATAATGGTATTCATCCAGCTTTTGCATCACCTCAGAAATAATTGTATCCGGGACGTTCTTTTTCTTCAGGTATCCAACCATTTCACTGCTGGTTCGTGACTTAAAAGACAGATATTTTACCGCCAGATCCATTGCTTTTTCCCGAGTTATTTCACCCATCGCACTCCTCCTGCAAAAAAACACCAGCTACAGCTGGTGTCAGACTGTCAAAAAAGCTAACCCAGTACCGACAATTGTTAGATCATGTTGTGTGCCTCAAGGCGAACAGTTGCGCTGAAACGGCTATAATTAGCCGAATCTTTTATAGCAACTGTACGAATTGTGCGCATACAACAGATTAACAATTGTAGGTACGGTAGTTTAGCGACAACCTCACACCAGCTACAGCTGGTGTTTGATCAATTTTACTTTAAATGGACTTTTAAGGCTGTTAACATCGTTGCAAAATCCTTTGTTTCCGATAGCGGCACCGTAACTTCCACACATGTTATCCCACTGGTATTTTTGTTGTTACTTAAATTCTTATATGCCGCAATGACACTTTCTGCATCAGTCAATGATGTCATCGTCCCTATTTTTTCGCCATCGACTAAAACAGCTGCGCCGTCTACATAAAGCGCAATGCCTTTGCTGTTTAAGACATTAACACAGGTATCTAAATCCATGGGATTCTCAACCCGTGCCGGGAGCAGTTCAAAACCATTGCCCAAATGAAGATTATCGTAATTGTAACATTCTCTGAGGTTGGTTTCAATCCGATCAACTGCCGATTTAAAAACACCCGAATTCTGCACATAACCAAGACTTTCGCCATGATAAAAAACTTCATATCCCTGGGTTTGAGCACTGACAACCCCCACTGATGCTAATATAAATAGTATCATGATGGTGACAATACTACTGCGCTGCCGCTTTCTTTTTCGTTGTATTCGTCGTTTTTCTCTTTCAATCTTTACAGTCTCGTCCATTTATTTACCTCTTGTAGTTATTCGTTACGTTTTTGTTACATAATGATACCATATTCTAATTAATTCTGCAAGATTTTTGGTAAAAAAAAGACACCGTCATTTCGGTGTCTCATGGTTTAAACATAGTCGCCGGTACTGATATTGAAGTAATTGCCAATCGGCTGGGCTTCATCATTGACCCGTACTTCAAAGTGGACATGATTGGCAGTGGACGATCCGGTCGATCCCATTCCACCAATACGCTGACCCTGGGTAACCGCCTGACCTTCTACGACATCCACCGAACTGAAGTGTCCATAAAGGGTTGAATAGCCGTTACCATGATCAATGATCACACACTTGCCATAACCACCATACCAGCTGGACAAGGTGACCGTTCCTGAGGCCGCTGCATAAATGGCAGTTCCTTCGCTGTTTAAGATATCAACCGCAGCCGATCGATAATGGTTGCTGTAGTAGCCGCCATCGTAGTCGCGGAGAATTTCTCCTACCCGGCCACTGGCCGGAAGCATAAACTGAGCCTGAGGTGTCTCATTGGCTGGTTCTTCCGCTGGGGTTTCAGCAGCTGGAGCTTCAACCACTGGTACCTCAGCAACCGGTTCTTCCGGAATTTCAGTAACCGGTGATGCGGTCGTGTTGTTTTCCTCCGCTGGCGTTTCATTAGCCAGCTCTTCTAACACAGGCGTATCCACCGCCGGTACTTCATCTGCCGGAGGTGTCTCCGGCTGAATATCCTCGGCAACAACCTCAGTCATCGGTTCTTCGATAACAGGTACATTTTCAACCGGCACCTCTGTCACGACCGCCGGGACTTCTTCTGTTGGATTTACCGGAGTCTCCGAAGTATGACTCGCAGCCGTATTGGCAGTTGTAATCTCCGGTTCAAGGACTGGTTCGTCTTTAGCAGCCTCAACCGAAGCGGTTTGAAGCGTTTCGGTATCTGTTATGGGTGTTTCCGGAGAAGCTGCAGCTGGTTCCGGATTGTCAACTCGGGCAACTAAAACCTCTGGCTCATTATTCTTATCCTGAGTCCTGATGGCAGTTATGACTTGGGTTACTTCTTCTGTTGTTAAAAAATCCGTTGATCGGGCTGTTCGAATTTCATAATCGCTACCTTCCCGGTTTCTTCGCCCGCTTTTATCCGCACTGGTTTCGCTGACTGCTGCTTCCAGCACTTCCAGACTGTCAACATAGCCAATACTGGTACCTTTGTAAATCACCTCGTAGGCCCGGGTTTGGGCATCAACTGCTCCGGCTCCCACTAATACTAAAAAAGTACAGACCACCACTGCGGAGCCCCGCATTTTAAACAGCCGCCTTTTGTCTTTGTTCAACGTTTCCTCGTGATTGACATGTTCAATCTCTACGAATTCATCATGTTCAACTTGCTTGGTCGACCAATTAAATCGGTATTTTTTTATTCTTGCTCGGACTTTTTCAAAAAAATCTGAGTTTTTTCCATGCCTCTCCTCCTGTTACAATTTATTTACATTTATGATACCATATGGTTTTATATTTTACAAGTATTTTGTAAGTCAAAACTTTTTTTATTCGCTATGGTATTCGTTTATAAATCAGGAGAAAAGGTATGACACTAAATGCTGCTGCAACTATTGGCCATCGTTCCAGCCTAAAATTTTAATCAGCCTCAATTCTGAATAACCATAGGCACTGGCTGGATAATTGATTCGATCCGTGGTATTCGAATTAATGAGATAATCTGCCATTTTTCCATCGCTGTCCGTAATTACATCCGTAATGATAACCGAATGGAGCCAGTCGCCATTTTGTCCATATTGTAAAATATCGCCAATTGATCCCGAATAGACGTTTTCGTCAACAAGCGCCACCAGTCCATAGCCATCATTTTCGCTGGCATAGGTGTAAAATTCCTCGACCCCGGTCCAGGCAGGGCTCCGACCCCAGTCCACTTCATCCAGATCCACTTCTTCGCCGTACCATTTCCATTTGTTGTCACCGTCGCTGTCCATGGGGATTCCACCAGCAAAAAGACACTGCGAAATATAGTTATTGCAGTTACCGCCGTAACGATCATAACTGCCATACTCATCATTTCGCTCGACTTCAATGGCGTCAACCCAGGTCATGGCGTAATCCAGTGCCGCCTCAGTGTCATAGTCATGATCAACCGTTACAGTCTCGCTTTCCCATGCCCCTGAATTAAAACCATCCTTTTCCTCGGCCAACGCTTCGATAACTGCCAGCGCATCACTAAGCAGTTCATCTGCCACCACCTCAGGATCGTCATAACTGCCTTCAATTGCTTCTTCCAGCATCAAAAAGCTGTCCTCATCTTTATAATGTTCAGTGATGGCATAACCATCAGCGGTTTCCGTGAGATAAAAGGTGTGGGTAATCCCGGAACTGGAAGACTCCACATCGGGGATAAAGGCAAAGTTAACGGTATGGTCTTCTAACAGAACCACTTCGATCGCATCCGAATTGGTGTCAACGCTTGTCACAGTCAAGCCACATTGATAGTCACTCATTCTCAAATCATTACTCTGGCTTTGTCGCAGTTGGATCAGATAGTCCATGGCTCTCTGATTGACCCAGGCATTTTCACCGGTGGGATCAACAAAAATCCCGGTAAAGTCCTCCGTTTCCAGATTGGCCATGGCACGGAAATAGGTTTCAAAATAGTCATTGATCGGTTTTAGCATGGCACTATCGATTGTTTCATCACTTTCTCTAATTTTTATATTGCCTCCACTTTTAGCCGTATTACTTTCCGGTTTCGCATCAAAAATACTCGAAGCACTGGTCGCAACGGCATCTGAATTTGCCATGACACCGATAGACACGACACCCATTGCCATGATCGTCATGATCACCAGCCCGATCATTGTTCTTCTTCTTTTCCGCCTGATGGCATTTTTTCTTCTTTTCATTTCCCCACCTCTTCAGTATTTGTAACAATTATATATCTATAATGTGTACTTCTCGTGAACAAACCATGAAGATCTGAAAAAAACCGACAAACCGATCCTTTAATGATACTGTACCACCAAACCCAGACACTAATCCAAAAAATAAAAAAAACAGCTTACGCTGTCATCTTTATAAGTGGTGGTGCCCAGAGGCGGAATCGAACCACCGACACGGGGATTTTCAGTCCCCTGCTCTACCGACTGAGCTATCTGGGCATATATAAAACTTGGCAAAAAAATATGGTGGGCCTTCAGGGGCTCGAACCCCGGACCTACCGGTTATGAGCCGGTTGCTCTAACCAACTGAGCTAAAGGCCCCCAAGTAATTTTTAAAAAAAATGGTCGAGGTGAGAGGATTCGAACCTCCGGCCCCATGGTCCCAAACCATGTGCGCTACCAAACTGCGCTACACCTCGATACAATACTTAACTATTATAAATGTATTCGTGTCTGATGTCAAGGACTTTTTTTATCTTTATGCTTTGCGATGTGATTTATCTTTGACGACTTGCTTATTATAGCACGATCACAAACCCTAATGCAAGTCTTTTTTTCACAAAAGAATCGTTTTTTTTGATTCTTTTGTGAAAAAGCTTGATCCGTATCTATTTTTCCAATACAGTTGCCTTGGCAGTGGTTGGTTCTTTTTCTCGGCGGTTCAGATAACCCTCAACCCGATTAACCCCCCAGCCAAAAATTCTGATCAAGGGATAGATATCCAAGGTTGTAATACCCAACACGATAAACATCGCTGGCAAAAAATCCTGGATTGGAGTCAGGAAAAACAAATCTTCCAAAAACAGCACACAGCATAAAAATGAAACCGTCATCGCAAAGAATAAGGCCCAGCGCTTATTATCAAGTGGCTGGCAGACCCGAAAAAGAATCACTAAGCCAATCAAACCGGTGGAAATAACCGCCAGCGTAGAAATTTGCTGATGATCGAGAGACAGGTAAGCGCCGACGATCATGATCGTCACCACATTAAACACCACCGTCAGCGCCCCCGGCAAGGATTTTTTGAGCACCTTTTCGAGAAAGTTGCCGGTAATCCGGTTCTTATTGGGCTCCAGGGCCAGAAAAACCGAGGGTGCCCCAATTGTCAACGCACTGATCAAAGTCAGTTGAATCGGTACAAAAGGATAGGCCTCATTGGCAATGATCACAATCACAGCCAGCAATAACGAAAACATGGTTTTCACCAAAAATAGCGAGGCCGCCCGGGTAATATTGTTAATAACCCGACGCCCTTCCATCAAGACCCGGGTAAAATTGGCAAAGTTGGAGTCCAATAAGACCAACTGTGAAACCTGGCGCACCGCATCGCTGCCTTCGGCCATGGCAATGCTACAGTCCGCTTCTCTTAAAGCCAATACATCATTGACCCCATCTCCAGTCATCGCCACGGTGTGACCTTGATTTTTAAGCGATTCAATCAATAGTCGTTTCTGCCCCGGGGTTACCCGACCAAAAACCGAATAGTCCAGCGCAGACTTACGAACATCCTCCTCGGTGGTGAGGGTAGCCGCATCCACAAAATTATCCCAATCCAGCAAACCTGCCCGATGGGCAACCTGAGACACCGTTACTGGATTATCTCCGGAAATAACCTTGATTGTGACTCCCTGATTTCTGAAAAACTCCAGGGTCTTCTTGGCTTCCTGACGAATTTTATCGCCCATCGGCAGCAGTGCCACCGTTTTGATATGATCCGGCAAGCTCCCATCCTCTTTAAACGGTTCCGAAGCATATCCCAACATTAAAACCCGATTGCCTTCACTGGCATAGCCTTCAACCTTATCCTGAATTTCCGGATAACGCTCTTTTAAAATGAATTCCGGTGCCCCGATCACAAAAGTGCCCTGGTCGCTGAAAAAAGCACCACTCCATTTTCGCTCTGAGGAAAAAGGAACCACCCGGTCACACTGCCATTTGGGCGCCTCGCCCTTGCAACTTTCACAGAGAGCCCGATAGGTAGCATTGTCATCTTTTAAATTGGCAATCAAAGCCCGGATCGCCTGAACCGGATTTTTGTCATGACAAAGGGTTTCCATTGACAATACTTCCATATTGCCTTCGGTGATGGTCCCGGTTTTGTCCAGACAAAGCATATCGACCCGGGCCAGCGTCTCAATGCAATAAAGCTCCTGAACCAGCGTCTGATGCTGTCCCAATCGGATTACCCCAACAGCCAGGGCGACACTGGTTAAGAGTACCAACCCTTCCGGAATCATCCCAATCAATGCCGCCACCGTCTGGGTCACACCAGCCTGAAGCGGCAGCGCCTGGACGATCAACTGCTTATAGAGAAGCAGCAGACCAATGGGAACAATCACGATGCTGATGCTTTTCATAATAAAGCCCAATGCTTTCATAATTTCAGAGTTCGGTTTTTTTGCCACCTTGACAGCGTCAACCAGTTTTGAGGCATAGTTTTCCAGACCAACCTGAGTCACCAAAACGCTGGCTTCCCCGGAAACCACAAAACTGCCGGACAGCAGCGAATCGCCCTCATATTTCATAATCGAATCCGACTCACCTGTCAGCAACGATTCATTGACTTCCAGCTCACCTTTGACCACCCGGGAATCGGATGGCACCTGTTTGCCAGCCTTGAGGATCAGAATATCGTCTAGGACGATTTTTTCAAAAACAATTTCCTGGCGGTTGCCATCCCTGATCACCGTCACATGGGGTTGTGAAATCAACGAGAGCCGATCAATGGTTTTTTTTGCCTTAATTTCCTGAATGATACCAATCAATGTGTTTATTATGACAATATTAATAAATAGAAGGTTTTGAAATGACTGTACAAAAATAACCATTAATGCCAGGATGATGTTAAGCATGTTAAACATGGTTAAACTATTATCCCTGACAATTCTACCAATGGTTTTTGTTTTGGATTGGGGCTGGATATTAACCTTTCCGGCGGCGATCCTTTCTTCAACCTGGACTTGACTCAGTCCAATTTCAAGGTTGATATGATTATCCATTTAATCCTCCCATTTTGTTATTTACTGGTTGGATTATATCACCACAATCTTAAAATACCTTGTAGCGTATCCCGCCGTTTAACAATTGATAACTGTTGCAAAATTTATTAAACAAAAAAGAAGTCTGCCCCAGGGACAAACCTCTTTATATGTGTAGTATTATTTTTTTTGTTATGCCAGACTTTCTCTGACCACTTGATTCACAAGCTTACCATCCGCCCGACCTTTAACCTTCGGCATCAGGGCACTCATTATTTTTCCCATGTCTTTGGCATCAACAGCACCGGTTTCTGTTATTGTTTCAGCCACAATTACTTTGATTTCATCAAGTGTTAATTGTGTAGGAAGGTAGCTCTCGATAATTACTATTTCTTCGCGAGCCTGCTGGATTAAATCGTCTCTTTGAGCTTTCTCAAACTCAGCCA
Source organism: Acetobacterium wieringae (assembly GCF_023700225.1). Lineage (NCBI taxonomy): Bacteria > Bacillati > Bacillota > Clostridia > Eubacteriales > Eubacteriaceae > Acetobacterium > Acetobacterium wieringae. The sequence goes on along the minus strand of NZ_CP097897.1, from coordinate 902,012 downwards.
GGCCATCCCGACGTTGTTTGAGCTGTTTGGCAATAATTTCAAGAATCTGGTCATCTGCCAGTTCCACTTGCTGATCCTTCTCGACTTGTAAAATAGCCGCCCGAATCATGGTAACGGTCGATTTCTTGACCTTATCCTTTTCCTTCATTGCTGTTTTTAAGTCAGCCTGTAATTGATCCTTTAATGCCAATTAGTCACATCCTATCTTTTTTTCATCTTTCTTTTTCTAGCTGCTTCTGATTTTCTTTTTCGCTTTACGCTTGGCTTTTCATAATGCTCTCTTTTGCGAATTTCAGACATAACCCCAGCCATTGCAGTTTTTCTTTTGAAACGTCGCAATGCACTTTCGAGTGTTTCATTTTCTTTGATTTTTACTTCAGACATTTTCAACCCCCCCTCTAATCCGTTGCTAATTTCCGGTATTGTCAATCAACATGGTATGAGTCAAACTTTATTATACGCAATATTTAGAGCGCTGTCAATTATTTTTCAGCCTGGTGGCCATAATAATGGTCGGTCGCCCAATAAATGATAATGCAGATGCGGAACGGTCTGATTACCATCCTTACCGCAATTATTCACCAGTCGAAAACCACTCTCGGCAATCCCCGTTTTAAGGGCAATCCGATTGGCTACCGTATGAACATGGCAAATAATATCATTGCCTGCCTGAACCGACAGGATCGAATCAAAATGTTCTTTGGGGATAATAATCACATGAACCGGGGCCTGGGGCGCAATATCGTTAAAGGCGATGACCCGGTCATCTTCATAAACCACATCGGCGGGAATTTCCTTATTGACGATCTTACAAAAAATACAGTCTTGGGACATATCTTCCTCCTTATTATATAGATTCTCCGACTAACTTATCAGCATACCGACTAATATATGATACCCTAACCGGGATGATTCTACCACTTATTTCTTCATCGGTTTTGAGTATCACTGGCAGATAGTTCTTGGTGTGGCCGGTATAGCCAGCATCATCGTGGGTTGCTTCAAAAAGCACCTCAACCACACTGTCATCATTTTTTTTAAGAAAGGCCGCCTCCAATTCCCGGGACAATTCGCTCAGTTCATGACTGCGGGAATTTTTCAGGCTTTCATCGATCTGATCCGGAAAATGGGCCGCTTTTGTTCCGGATCGCCGGGAATATTTAAATACATGAATCTGGTAGAAGCCTACCGCCCTGGCAAAGTCGAGCGTCTCAGCAAATTCTGCCACCGTTTCTCCGGGGAAGCCCACCATGATATCCGTGGTGATGGCGGCCAATGGAAAGACCTCCCGGATCTGGTTGACGATCTCCATGTATTCAGCCGTCGTATAACGGCGGCCCATCCGTTTGAGCACGGTATCACTACCGCTTTGCAAAGATAAATGAAAATGCGGACAGAAGCTGTTAAGTGCCGCCAGCCGCTTAAGCCGCTGAGGGGTTATAAATTTGGGTTCCATCGACCCCAGCCGAATCCGTTTAAGCTCTTCAATTTTGTCAAGGGTTTCAATCAGATCAATCAGATCAGTTTTACCGGTGTCTTCTTGATCAACCCCATAGGAGGCAATGTGAATCCCAGACAGGATCACCTCCTGATAGCCCATTGCCACCACCCGGTTGACCTCATCGATAATCTGCTGTTGGTTGCGGCTTCGGACCGGACCTCTGGCAAAGGGGACAATACAATAGGTACAGAACTGATTGCAGCCCTCCTGAATTTTAATAAAGGCCCGGGTTTTTCCTTTGACCTCGGAAATCATCAGCGGTTCAAATACTTTTTCATCCATGATATCCGAGACAAAATCCCGCTGGCTGATATCTTTGCGATGGGCCTCAATATAGGTTAAGATATCACCGCGATTTTTGGTACCGATCATTAAATCGACTTCCGCTATTTTTTCCACTTCCGCAGGAGCTACCTGGACATAACAGCCCACCGCACAGATAATCGCCTCGGGGTTGATCCGCTTGGCCTTGCGCATCATTTTTCGAGATTTCTGATCGCCCAAATGGGTGACCGTACAGGTGTTGATGACGTAAACATCGGCCACCTCGGAAAAATCCACAATGGTATAGCCAGCCGACTCAAAAAGCTCCATCATCGCCTCGCTGTCGTAGGTGTTGACCTTACAGCCCAGGGTCATAAAAGCAACTTTGTTATTTGTGTTGTTCATACCGCTTCTTTCCACCTCACTTCCAGAAATTTAATTGACTGAGCACCATCATCCCGGCGGTTTCCGTTCTTAAGATCCGTTTTCCCAGACTGACGCTGATCACTCCGGCAGCTTGGCAGGCCGCCTCCTGGGGATCAAACCCTCCTTCCGGGCCAATAATCACCGCAATTCTTAGCGGTTTATCAGCGTCCTGCTTTTTTTCAAAAGCGGTCAGTGCTTCTTTAAGGGTCTGCCGGTTTTCATCCTCATAGGCTAAGAGTATCAGATCGTAGCGATCCGTTTCCTGCAAAACACCAGCCAGGGTGAGTGGTGTCCCGATCTGCGGGATGATGCCCCGTTTCGACTGCTTGGCTGCTTCATAGGCAATCCGCTGCCAGCGTTCGATTTTTTTATCCTGTTTGTCTTTGATTTGTACAACCGCCCGCAATGAAGAAAAGGGGACGATCTCATAAACGCCTAACTCCACCCCTTTTTGAATAATCATTTCCATTTTGGTGCCCTTGGGCAAGCCCTGATAGAGGGTGATTAAAAGCTCCGGCGTTTCGCCCTGGGATGGTTCCTGGCTCTTTATATAGCCGGAAATTGTCCGATCTGTGGGGCTGTCCAATACAATCAGATAGTCATTGCCCAGACCATCACAAACTTCGATGCGATCATCTTTTCCCAACCGCAAAACCTTGGTAATATGTTTGAAATCTTCCCCGGAAATAACAACGGTGGATCCGGAGATCTGACCGGGTTCGACAAAAAAGCGATGCATGCTAGTCTCTTTTCTGGGCAACCACGCCAACCCACTCGCCCATTTGCTGAACATAAACCAGTTTGAAGTTTTCCGCTTCCAGAGCATTGAGGACGTCCCCCAACCGGTCAATGATGATGCCGGAAGAAATAAAGATGCCGTTTTCTTTCAGATAGGGTTTGATGATCCCTGACAACTCGACAATGGCGGCAGCCAGTATATTGGCCACAATCACATCGGCCTGTTCATCGATGACATCCAACAGATTTCCTTCACGGATTTCAACCAGAGCGCCTAAATCATTGAGCTCCGCATTTTCCCGGGCAATTTTGACGGCCAGGGTATCAAAATCAACCGCCACTACTTTTTTTGCTTTCAGTTTACCGGCAATCAATGAGAGCACTCCGGTACCACAGCCAATATCCAGCACCACGTCGCCAGGCTTAATATACTCTTCCAGCTTTATGGCACAAAGCTGAGTGGTTTCATGGGTGCCGGTGCCAAAAGCCATACCGGGATCAATGTTGATGACGATCTCATCCTCTTCGGGGGCATAGGCTTCCCAGGTCGGTTTGATGACAATACTTTTGCCGACCTTGGTGGGTTTATAGAACTTTTTCCAGGAGTTGGCCCAATCCTCCTCTTCCACCTCGGTAATCAGCATCTCACAAGCACCGGGATCCAGACCAAAAGAAGGCAGCATCTTCACTGAGCTAATCAGTTTGTGTACTGCTTCTTCGGTATCTTCCACCTCGCTGAAATATCCCCGCACAATGGAAACATTGGGATCAATTTCCAGAAGGGCTTCATCGACAAAATTAACCTTAGGATCTTGCTGAATTAAAAGCGCATCCTGCAAGGTCTGAATGGCTACGCCATCCGCCCCGGCTTCATAAAAAGCATTAACCACTGCTTCCTCCGCTTCCAATGTTGTTGTGATTTGAACTTCTTTCCAAAGCATTCCCTTACCTCCAGTTTAATCGTTGTGGTATTATACCACGTTTTCCGCATGTTTAACAATTGATCATTATAACCCATCTACCTTAGAAAAGAAATAGATTTTTTCACTTCTTTGTCTTAGTCTAGTACCGATAATTGTTACATCATGTTGTCTGCATCGGGGCGAACAGGCGATAGACCTGTCCGATCCCGCAGCAGACAACAGATTAACAATTAGTCGGTACGGCACAGTGCGGGTACAGAAATTTTTTTGCCAGCTTTCTGTAAAATATCGTTAATCGATGTAACCGGTTCCCGATTAATGCTATAATGGCCATACTTAAATTAATTCAAAGTTATCTCTAGATAAAAAAAACAATACCGACAATTGTTAGACTCAAACAAAAATACAGATAGAAAAGGTGACACGATGGAAACTGAAAAGAAAAAACGCACCATTCAGGAATACGTTCCCGGTAAACAGGTAACCCTGGCCCACATTATTGCCAAACCCAAAAATGAAATCTATATTAAATTGGGCTTAGACGATGAAAATGCTGATGCCATTGGCATTTTAACCATTACGCCCAGCGAAGCGGCCATCATTGCCGCTGATGCTGCCACCAAGGCTGCTCCGGTCGAAATCGGATTTCTTGATCGTTTCAGTGGTTCTCTGGTCATCACTGGTCGGGTCTCTGATGTGAAGGCCGCCGTGACCGAAATCCTTAATACCCTTAATCATATTTTAGGTTTCGACATTCCTAAAATTACCTACTCTTAAATCAATGGCCAGCAATAAAAAACGGGTGGCCCTCATCGGAAAAATCGGCAGCGGAAAAACCACCCTGATGCAACGACTGGGCGAAGACGAACTCAAGTATTCCAAAACCCAGATGGTCACATATTATGACGAGTTTATTGATACCCCGGGGGAGTTTATTGAACTCCCGTTTTTTTCACGTCAGGCCATCAATATCACCATGGATGCCGGACTGGTGATCCTGGTCAATTCCTGCGTCGATCCTCAGAATGCCGTACCGCCGAACTTCGTTCACACCTATAACATCCCCTCCATCGGGGTGATCACCAAAACGGATCTGGGTGAATGCAATATCAAGCGTAGCCGTAATCTGCTGATCTATGCCGGTATCAATCCCAAACACATCTATGTGGTCAGCTCCTATACCGGCGAAGGCATCTCCGAACTGGAAGCCGCCATCCATCATTTTATGGAACCTCACCGGAATAAATAAAGATATCACCACCGCATCGTATTAATCAATTAATTGATTAATACTTCGTAAAGGGGCGAACCGTGTTCGCCCGCACCCTATTTAAATTAAGGAAGTGAAAACATGACCTATGACAGCTATGGCAATTTAACAACGGCAGGAGTTGCCGACTACCTTAAAGAAAAAGCGATCTTTCCGGCTGATGCTTTCCTTACCGTGGTGGATTTACACGCCGTCAAGGAAAGTATTGAAGGCTTTGTCAATTTAATTTATCACGTCTATGACCAAACCGGTAAATCAGTGGTCATGAAACAAATGCTCTCGATGCCCCGGTTTCGGATTGAAGACGAAAAGAATAATACCGTCGAAGATACCGATTCCGAAGGCTGGACTCTGGATCTGGGCCGAATGCGTTCTGAAATTGCCACCCTTATTTTCTGGAACTCGGTTTATCCCGGCATCAGCCCAGAAATTTATCTTTTTGACGAACCCAATCGAATCATCGTCATGGAAGATCTGATGGATTTGAGTCTGCTACGATTTGAGCTGTGCCGGATGGTTAAACACGGGCACTTCACCGAAAAAATCGGCGCTTTTTTTGCCCGCAATCTATTTTACTCATCCAATCTGCATCTTACCAATTATAAAAAATCCGAGGTTGAACGCTTCTTTGTCAACCCCGAATATACTGCCCTGGTGCCCTTCCTTTTCCACGAAAACATCGGCGTTTCCTGGGAACGGGAGATGATTCCTGGCACCGCTGAAAAACGGGCTGAACTGGTTGAAAATCCCCAGATTAAAGCTCAGTTTAGGCGGCTGGAAGACAAGTTTCTTAACGATCGGGAATGCCTGATCCACACTGATCTTCATAGCTCCAACATCATGATCAGCGCAACGGATGTCCGCATCATTGATGGTGAATTTGCCGGTTTCGGTCCCCTGGCCCAGGATTTTGGCCGACTGACTGCCAGCCTGACCCTGAACTACCTTTCCTGGTTTGGCGATGACACCCAATCCGCCCCGGAAAAAGCCGATTTTCAGGCCTATCTACGAGATACCATCACCGATCTTTATACCACCTTCCAAACGGAATTTCGCCAACTGGTGGAAGCCCACCGGGAGGAAAGCTACAGCTTAAAAACACTTGATGTGGAAGGCTATCTCACCGATCAGCTGCAAAACGCCCTTGCCTACACCGGTGTCAATGTGATGTCACGACTGGCTAATCGGGGCATCTGTTACGATCTGCTGCGGCTGCCCGAAGCCGCCCGATTGGTTCCGACGCTGCTGGGCATGGACATTTCAAAAGAGCTACTGCTCAACCATCGAAACTACACGACGATCACCGACTACACCCGGTTGCTAAAAAACCTGGTTTAATCATTAACAACACCTAAAATGCCGCTGTTTTCCAAAACGAAAACAGCGGCATTTATGTTACTACACAAAACAGTTTACACCAGTACTGCAATGGTATCGCCAGCTTTTATATAGCCACCTACGATCACAGCAGTAAAGACAACCTCATTGGCCAAAACGCACTTTCCGTTTTCATCACCGATTTCACAGCCAAAGCATTTTTTTCCAATCTGGGTAATCTCCTGAATGGTTTCGCCAATTTTTACCCGGGTACCCAGCGGCAATTTAAACAGCTCGATGCCCTCGGTGGTGATGTTTTCATTAAACCGCCCCGTGCATAAACCTGCCCCATTAATTATTTTTATTTGATCGGTGTCATCACGGCCAAACAAACATACTTGTCTTTGATCCCGGCCACCGTGATGATCCCCCTCAAGTCCAAACCCCGGGATAAAAAGAGCGGGTTGATCCAGACGATTGCGCTCACCCTTTTTTACGCTTCGATAAACAGCGCTAACCTTTCCCAATTGGTTCACCTGCTTCTTTCATATATTTTTATTGCCTCTTCATCGTGTTTAAATAAAATACTCGCAGGTGCCCTTTTCATTATAAGACTTTACCAGATCTGCCAGGGTAATATTGTCCACCACATTTTCAACTGCTTCTTTTATTTGCCGCCAGACATCAACTGTAACACAACGATCCGCCCGGTCACAGCCACCCGGTTCATCCAAGCAGGCAACCGGAGATAACTCCCCTTCCATCAGCCGCAAAATCATCCCGACAGTATAGTCTTCCGGCGGATTGGCCAGCTGATAGCCGCCCTGTGAACCCCGGACGCTCCGGACAAACCCCGCCCGGGAAATTTGGGTAATAATCTGTTCCAGATATTTTTCAGAAATTTCCTGACGCTCAGCAATCCGTTTGATGGGAATATATTCCCCAGTGTTATTTATCGCCAGATCCAGCATCAGCCGCAACGCATAACGCCCTTTAGTTGATATTTTCATAATCGGTATCCTCCTGCTAATCGGTTGGTGTTCACTAGGATCAGGCGTCTTTTTTAGGATGACTTTCCTTTTCTTCGGCTTCAACCCGAGACCAGAAACGTTTCCCTTCCGGATGCGCGTCTTCTCCGGTTACCTTGGCATACTCGTTTAATGCATGACGCTGTTCACGATTGAGCTTACGGGGTACTTCCACCTTAATGGTAATAAACTGATCCCCCCGGCCCCGGCCGTTAACATTGGGTATCCCTTTTCCTTTAAGTCGGAATACCTTACCGTTTTGGGTACCTTCTGGTATTTTAAGCTTGATTTTGCTGTCAATGGTCGGTACCACAATGCTGTCACCCAACGCCGCCTGGGCATAGGTAATGGGCAGTTCATAATAAACATCGTCGTCGCTGCGTTTAAATAAGGGGTCTTCCCGGACGCTTATATACACCAGCAGATCACCGGCACTGCCGTGGTTTGGCCCGGCGTTGCCCTGACCTCGCAGTGGCAGAATTGAACCGTCATAGACACCAGCGGGAATTTTGATGCTAATGGTGCGTTCTTTGGATTCAAGTCCGGAACCATGACAGGTGGGACACGGTTTATCAATGATTTTGCCTTCACCATGACACTTGTCACAAGTGTGAACCTGTTGAACTGTTCCAAATGGCGTCTGCTGTCTGACATAAACCTGACCCGAACCGCCACATTGGTCACAGGTTTTTGAAGTCGATCCTTTTTCAGCACCAGAACCGCCGCAACTTCCACATTCTTCATTACGTTTAATCTTAATTTTCTTTTCGATGCCAAAAACGGCTTCATGGAAAGACAGATTAATACTGATCTTCATGTCAGAGCCCCGGTTGGAACGTCGACCACCACGGCCGCCGCTAAACCCACCGCCGCCGCCAAAGGCGCTGAAAATATCGCCAAAGATATCCTCAAAACCACCAAAACCACCGGAAAATCCGCCGCCACCGCCGCCAAAACCAGCATTGGGATCAACCCCGGCGTGACCATATTGATCATAGCGGGCTTTCTTATCGGCATCACTTAGAATTTCATAGGCTTCATTGGCTTCCTTGAACTTTTCTTCAGCTTCAGCATTCCCCGGATTTTTGTCCGGATGGAACTCCATGGCTTTTTTTCGGTATGCTTTTTTTATCTCATCCGGACTGGAGTCTTTACCGACCCCCAGCACCTCGTAGTAATCTCTTTTTTCACTCATAAATACTCTCACCTCTTTTGAATCCTAAACACCAACTAAACAACTACTTATTATACCTTTTTGAACAGCAGAGTTAAAGTCTTTTTTCGTGAAGCGTCTCTTTCAGCCACCTGCAAATCATGGTCCGTAGGGGCGATCCTCGATCGCCCGCACATAAACGTCAGTTTCTTGATCCACGCTCCAGGCGATCACGGATCGCCCCTACAATTGCCTCCACGAAACTTTTCAAAACGCTCACCCACATTTTGAGCCGTTTGCAGGCAGTAGCCAACTGCAGGCGCGCTTGCGCTTGGCTCGTTGCCTCCACGAAAAAGAGTGGCAGCCTTGGCTGCCACTGGTTTTTGCCGGTTTCTGGCAATTCTTACTCTTTAACTTCCTCATATTCAGCATCCACAACATCGTCATCACCCTGATCTGTAGTTTCCTGTTCGTCAGGTGCCTGTTGTGCAGCAGCTTGCTCATACATTTTCTGAGCTAATGGGTAGAAGGATTCATTTAATGCTTCGGTTGCCTTTGTAATGGCTTCCACATCATCCCCTTCACTGGCCGTTTTCAGCTCGGCAATGGCGGCTTCAACCTTGGCCTTATCATCTTCTGAAACCTTGCCTTCCATTTCTTTCAGAGACTGTTCAGTTTGATAGATTGTGGAATCGGCAATATTTTTAGCTTCAATCAAAGCTTTTACTTTTTTATCTTCTTCAGCGTGTTGTTCCGCTTCTTTAACTGCTTTATCAATTTCTTCATCACTCATGTTGGTGGTCGATTTGATAACAACATTTTGAGATTTACCGGTTCCCATGTCTTTAGCGGACACATTGACAATACCATTGGCATCAATATCAAAGGTTACTTCAATTTGTGGAATTCCTCGTCGTGCTGCTGGAATCCCGGTTAATTGGAAGCGACCCAATGTCTTGTTATCCTTGGACATTTCTCGTTCACCCTGTAAAACATGGATGTCAACAGCCGTTTGATTGTCTGCTGCAGTTGAGAATGTCTGACTTTTCTTGGTCGGAATCGTGGTGTTTCTATCGATCAACCGGGTGAATACTCCACCTAATGTTTCAATTCCCAGAGATAATGGGGTGACATCAAGCAGTAATACATCATGAACTTCGCCAGCTAATACCCCCGCTTGAATTGCCGCTCCGATGGCTACACATTCATCCGGGTTAATCCCTTTGTAAGCTTCTTCACCGGTAATGTTTTTAACGGCATCCTGTACGGATGGGGTTCGGGTCGAGCCCCCAACTAAAATTACCTTGTCCAATTCATTTTTAGAAAGGCCGGCATCTTTCATGGCTTTTTCAACCGGTCCAATGGTGCTCTTAACCAGATCTGAGGTCAGCTCATCAAATTTTGCCCGGGTCAGGGATAATTCCAAATGCTGTGGACCTTCTGCCGTGGCGGTGATAAAGGGTAGATTAATGTCTGATTTCATAACCGTCGATAATTCAATTTTGGCCTTTTCTGCTGCTTCTTTAAGTCGCTGCAGCGCCATTTTGTCATTTTTAAGATCAATTCCATGGCTTTTCTTAAATTCAGCAGCCATCCAGTCAATGATTTTCTGGTCAAAGTCATCACCACCCAGGTGATTGTTTCCATTGGTTGCTTTAACTTCGAAAACGCCATCCCCCAGTTCCAGAATGGATACGTCAAATGTTCCGCCACCCAAGTCATAGACCATAATTTTGTCATTGGCATCTTTATCCAAACCATAAGCCAGCGCTGCTGCGGTTGGTTCATTGATTATTCGCAGTACTTCCAGACCAGCAATCCGTCCGGCATCTTTGGTCGCCTGTCTTTGGGCATCACTGAAGTAGGCAGGTACGGTGATAACCGCTTTACTGACAGTTTCACCCAAATACGCTTCGGCATCCGCTTTAAGCTTTTGCAGAATCATGGCTGAAATTTCCTGAGGGGTATAACTTTTGTCATCGACGGTTACTTTACGGTCGGTGCCCATATCCCGTTTAATTGACGAAATGGTGCGATCCGGATTGGTAACTGCCTGTCGTTTGGCAACCTGTCCCACCAGTCGTTCACCATCTTTGGCAAACGCAACAACCGATGGGGTCGTTCTATTTCCTTCAGCATTAGGGATTACGACGGCTTCACCGCCTTCTAATACGGCTACACAAGAGTTTGTGGTTCCTAAGTCAATCCCGATAATTTTTTCTTTACTCATATCTATTTCCTCCTGAATTGTTTACTATTTTTTAAATAAAAACTCGTTTCTGGTGATAAGACCAGCGAATTTTTGATTCTTTATGATTCTATTGCTAATTATAATTTCATTTTTAGCTGCTGCAATGCTACTTGCTGCAAACCTTAACCATGGCTGGCCGGATTACCTTGCCCTTGAACTTATAACCTTTCTGAAATACATCCATGATCTCCTGGTCTTCTTTTTCTTCGTCCTCACCAACAGCAACGCCATGGTGAAGATTGGGATCAAAAGGACCTTCGCAGATAATTTCTTCCAGTCCTTCTTCTTTGAGAACATCCTTAAGCTGCTTAAAAACCATTTCCAGTCCATCAATATAACCCTTGGCTTCCTCGCTGGCATCGGCTAAGGCGGCTTCCGCCCGCTCCAGATTATCCATTACCGGCAACAGCTTGGTGGCAAAGTTCTCTGATGCAAATTGATACATTTCTGTTTTTTCTTTTTGACTCCGCTTTTTAAAATTCTCAAAATCAGCCTGAAGTCTGATCAGGCGATTCAAGACGGCCTCATCCTCCTTTACAATCTCCTTTAATACCTCTTCCGGAGATGTCTCTGCGGTTTCCTCTGCTGCGGCCTCATCGGCTACTGTTTCTGCTTCATCTAAAAGCGCTTCATCTGTTTCAAAAGCGGTTTCTGTTTTAATTTCCTCTTCTTTTATCATCTAATCACCTATTTCATTAATAAATTTGAGATATGTAAATTTAACTCATTGCGGATATAGTTAAGAACCGACGACACATTGTCATAGTTCATCCGGGTGGGTCCGATTACGCCAAAGGCGCCCATCATTTCGCCATCCAACTCGTAGGTGGAAGTAATAATGCTGAAGTCTTTAAGATTTTCATTGTCATTTTCACTCCCTATTTTTATCCGAATGACCTGATTGCCATCCTTGGATGCCATCATTTCTGAGAGCACCTGCTTTTCCTGAACAATATTGATCAATTGCTTAATCTTATTGACGTCGCTGAACTCCGGATAATTAAATAGATTGGTTAATCCGGTGGAGTGAACCTCCGAAGCGTCCTCCATCAAGGCTTTTTTTAGATGCGGGATAATCTCATGGATCAATTTACTTTCCGCCGGGGACAATTCCTGAATTTGATCAATTAAATCCGAACTCATCTCACTGAGAACGGTATTTTTTAAAAATCCATTAATCACATTGGAAAGCTTCAGCGCCAGGATGGTATCAACCTCCTGAGAAAGGGTTACCTCAATATTTTTAGCCATCCCTTCCTGAGTCACTACTACCATAAGTACCCTGTTTTTAATTAAAGAAACAATTTGGACATGCTTACAGTTAAAATTTGTAACCCGAGGCGCCAGAACAACTGCTGTATAGTTGGTTAGCTGCGACAAAACCTGAGCAGTATGCGACATCGTCGGTCCCAGTTCAGTGGTATGATCCAGAAAACCGCGATGAATATCCGTCCGGATCATCTTCTCAAGTTTTTGGATCTCCATAATTTCATCAACGTAATAACGATAGGCTTGCTGGGTTGGAATCCGTCCCGAAGAGGTATGGGGTTGAACCAGAAAACCCAGTTCTTCAAGATCAGCCATCTCATTTCGAATGGTGGCCGGACTGATACCCAAATTACATCTTTTTGAAAGCGTCCGGGAGCCAACCGGCTCGGCGGTATTGATGTAGTCACGGATGATCACTTCTAATATTTTCTTTTTACGTGCGTTAAGTTCCATGATTCACCTCGTTATTAGCACTCGCAATAATTGAGTGCTAACATCTGAGTTAAATATAACACCCTACCCCTACTTTGTCAACTAGTTTCTATAATGGCTTACTCACTTTTTAAAGTTTTCTTAAGTTATTTTTTCGACCTGATTGCATCTAGACAAAAGCCATAAATACCTGATTTCCAAAGTCCTGCCCCCTGGGTGTCAACTTCAAAACCGACCCGTCCCATACCAGTAATCTGGCGGTGATCAGCGACTGGATAACCTCACCAAACGGGACAAAATAGCTTTCTCCAAAACGGGCGCAAAAATCGTCCTCCCGAATCCCACCCAGTTTGCGTAAACCTAAAAACATCCACTCACGCATTTGCTCCTCCGGCGTCATCGCCGGTTCAAAAATTGACGGTGATTTGTCCGCTTTCAGCAACTGACAATACTCGTTAAGTTCATTACTGTTTCCATAACGTTGGCCGTTAAAATAACCATGAGCCCCCAAACCAAAACCCAGGTAAGGAACCAGTTCCCAATATTTTACATTATGTCGGCTCTCATATCCGGGTCGACAGAAGCTGGATATTTCATAATGCAAAAATCCCTGTTCGTTTAGAAAAGCATCCACGGCCCAGTGCATTTCCCGTTCCTCATCTTCATCCGGCAGCTCCAACTGCCCCGACTCCACCCAGTTGGCCATTGGTGTTCCCGACTCCAAAATCAGGCTATAACAGGAAAGATGGGTGGGGGCATATTTTATTACCGCCTGCAAGGTTTCCATTACATCCTCGAGCTTTTGTCCCGGCAAGCCCACCATTACATCCACGCTAAAATTACTGAATCCCGCTTCTTTTAAGAGCTCCATCGCTTTTTTAAAATCGGCCTGACTGTGAACCCGACCAAGGATTTTTAGCAGAAAATCCTGCCAGGCCTGCAGCCCCACGCTGGCCCGATTGATCCCCGCCTTTTTGTAGCGTCTGGCTTTATCGGTAGTCAGCGTCCCGGGATTGATTTCAATGGTGATTTCGGCATCGTCCTTTATCTGAAATACTTCATTTAACAGCAAAAGGGTAGCTTCGATGTGTCTGACATCAACTGCAGAAGGTGTTCCCCCACCAAAATAGATGGTATCCACTGCTGGTAAAATTGATCCTTTATTTTCTTCGGAAAATTTTCTAATTTCCTTATGCAAAGCTGCAAAATAATCCCTGATCACTGCCTCAGTCTGATGAGAGAATGACGAAAAATCACAGTAGGCACATTTTTTGAGACAAAACGGAATATGACAATAAATACCCAGTCCTCCCCCGCTATCAACTTTTAACGTATTCATTATTAACTCCTCACATTTTAGGACTTTTTTGATTCATTATATGCTATAATCATAACATATAATGAATCAAAAAACAGATATCATGGAAGTCACAGAAAGGAAATCATCAATGAAAAAAACGACCACCCTTGCCATTATTGCTGGCGCTGCTGCCGCTATCCCCGCTTATTTTCTGGTTAGAAAACGAATCAAGAAAAAACCATCAATCCCATCTACTGACTGGTCTGAAGCGCTCAATAAAGAAACGATTCACGACGAACCCCTGTACGAAAATTCGCCCCCAGTATCTATGTCCACGACAGAATCCGCTCAGCCTGATAAACCGGGTATAACCGCCTCCGCTGAGGTTGCTCCAGTTTTCGAGTCCGAACCGCAAAAATCCACCTATCCCGGGTTGATTGCCCCCAATGGTCGGATCTTATATAATTTCAAAGATGAAAACAATCTGATTTTTTGTGAAGAAACCCAATTGAGCAAACGTCTGATCCAACTGGAAAATTCCATCAACATTCGGGATATCGGCGGCTACACGGGAATCGATGGTCGCAAAATCAAGTGGCGAAAAGTGATCCGTAGTGAAGAGCTGGCCCACCTTTCCGATAAGGATGTCGACTATTTTTCGGCCCTACGCCTTAAACATGTCTTTGATTTCAGAAATGAATCCAAATCAAAGCGTCAGGCTGATCGGTTGCCCAAAAATACGGAATACCATCTGCTGCCAATTTTCACCAGTGCAGATATGGGCCTGGATCATCAGGATTTCACCCAACCGGGCGTAATTGATGCATTTATGCGCCATATTTACAAAATCCAGACCGAAGATCGGGCCCAGTGCTTTGCCGAAGTGCTCAAATACCTAACCGAACCATCGGAATACCCAATTCTTTATCATTGCACCAACGGTAAAGATCGTACCGGTTTTATGACTTATCTGATTCTGAGCATTTTAGGCGTTAGTGAAGATGTGATCCTGTCTGACTATACGCTGACGAATCTGACCTTCGACGAGAGTTTTAACCTGCTGGGTAACATTATGTCCGAGGAACTGGGTATTGAAAATTATCACCTCTGGGAATTTTATGGTGTCAAGCCTGAGTGGTTAAAAATTTCCATGGACTATATAAACACCAATTTCGGTAATGTCGAAACCTATTTAATGGAAAAAACGGATCTACGGGAGAAAGATTTTAAGAAGATTCGAGAAAATTTATTGGCAAAATAAAGGCCGTCATTGGGGTGGCTTACCCACCCCAACGAAGAAAACAATAACTCTGTTAACACATATAATGTCACACATCATAGTGTAGGGGCGAATCGCATTCGCCCGGAACGTTAGTCAATATACAAACGTCCCGGCGGGTAAAACCCGCCCCTACGAATCCATATTTTTAAATACGACTATCACACATTAGTTTGTAGGAGCGATCCGTGATGACCAAGGGGTCAGACCCTCGCCCTAAAAACCCAATCCCAAAATTTAGGAGGAAATGCCAATGCAAATGGAACAATGCGGAAAAATCGCCCGGGAGGCGGGCATCCTGTTAGCAGCCACCGACGGTCAGCTGCGAAATGCCGGGCTGCTGGCCATTGCCAACGCTCTGGAAGAAAACAAAGAAGCACTTGCAGTTGCCAATCAAGTCGATATGAAACGCTCTCAGGAAGAAAACCTGGGTGCCCCCCTGCTTAAACGTCTGACCTTCGATATTGCAAAGATCAATGACGTAATCCAGGGAATCCACAGCCTGATGGAGCTGACCGATCCCCTGGGAGCTACCAAATTGTCAACCGAGCTGGATGAAGGTCTGGATCTCTATAAGGTCACCTGCCCGATTGGGGTCATTGGGGTTATCTTCGAATCCCGACCCGATGCTTTTGTTCAGATTTCCACCCTCTGCCTGAAAAGCGGCAATGCGGTACTCTTAAAAGGCGGCCGTGAAGCCCTGGAAACCAATCGACTTCTTGCCAAAATCATCAATCAAGCCACCGCTTCTGTGGGTCTGCCAAAGGACTGGCTCCAAAATCTGGAAACCCGGGAAGACGTCACTGCCATGCTGGCATTGGATCACTACATTGATCTGATTATTCCCCGGGGTTCCAACAGCTTTGTTCAATATATTATGAACAATTCCAACATTCCGGTCATGGGCCACGCCGACGGCATCTGCCATGTTTATGTTCATGAAGATGCCAATCTTACCCAGGCCGTTGCGATCATTGTCGATTCTAAAACCCAGTATGTCGCTGCCTGCAATACCCTGGAAACCCTGCTTGTCAACGAAAAAATCGCCGCTGCTCTGTTGCCGCAACTTAAAACGGCACTGGAGGCCAAAAATGTTCATATTAAGGGAGATGCTGCCACTCAGGCGATTATTGCCGTGGAAGCAGCTACCGAGATCGACTGGACAACCGAATACCTGGATTACATCCTGTCAATTAAAATTGTACCCGATCTGAACACGGCCATTAACCATATCAACACCTACGGTTCCGGTCACACCGATGTGATTCTGACCACCACCGAAACCACCGCTCAAACTTTTATGACCCTGGTGGATTCAGCCGGAGTTTTTAGGAACTGTTCAACCCGCTTCAGCGACGGCTTCCGTTTCGGTTTCGGCGCTGAGGTGGGGATCAGCACCAGCAAACTTCATGCCCGGGGTCCGGTTGGCCTGGACGGACTGCTTAGTTATAAATACAAACTACTGGGTCATGGTCAATGCGTAGCTGATTATGCCAGCGGCAAGAGTCAGTTTACCCATGTGGCCAGGGACAGTAACTGTCCGATTTAGCTGCAAATTTAACAACCGGTATGACAAACGAAACGCTGCCATGACATGCCCCAACATCTAAAAATAAAATAGATAATTGCGAAATGAAAAAAATCGAACAATAATTGCTTTGAGTGCAGTTTCCACAAACAATTTTGTAACGTGTAGGCGAACAGTTCAGCGAACTGTCCGCCGTACAGTGTAAAAATTGTTTCGTGCGAAACTGGGCGCAAAGCTCACGGCAGTTTTGCAATTACCTAAAATATAAAATAAAGAGAGGTCTATTATGAAATCAAAAAAACTGTTGTTGTTTCCCTTGATTCTTGTTTCTCTCACGGTTCTTCTTTTTACTGGCTGCACCCCTGCCGCCGAAAAAAAGGATGATTCCAAAACCGAACTGCCCAACCCGATGGTGGAGCAGGCCTCAAGCGAGGCGATTAAGGATGCAATCGGCTTTACCTTCGAAACCCTGCCAACCGGCATCACGGATGTGAAATACTTCACCATCTCTGATGACATTGCCCAGGCCAATTTTACCCTGGATGGTGTCAGCTATACGGTTCGTAAGGGTGATGTGATGATCGACAACATTGCGGGTGTTTACACCGAATTCCAGAGCGGCGAAACCAAAGCAAACGCTTCCGGGATTCCGGTTCTCTACCAGACCAACCCCGATGGCATGGGCTTAGCCACCTGGAAAACTGATAAATACACCTATTCCGTTTATTGCGAAACCGGGTTTGATCTGGCGGGGATGGAAGTTGTGGTGAATGGGGTATCGTGATTGATCCCAACTCTTCGTTATCTCTGAAGATTAGTTCAAAAAGTAAAAATCCCTTGTTAAGAGCAGGAGCTCCTAATAAGGGATTTTTTTGATATCTGAAATCTTTATATTTTTTTTGCAGTTTTCTTGGCATCAAGAAATTGCTAATCCGGCAATGGTAACTGTCACATAATTATTTGTCGGATCTGCTAATTCGGTGATTTTAAAACTAATCGTTGCAAAGGAACCCGCAACACCTGTAACAACACCATTATTATCCACTTCAGCATTTGGTGTTCCGCTTACCGAAACCACCTCAACCTTATATTTTGTTTTGTCTAACAGCAAACCTTCAGCCCGGGTCAATAAATTTGTTCCCGTCGTAATGCTCGGTAATTGTAAATTATTTTTAGTCACATTTGTTCCCACATATACGGCGGTATATTTGAGGGCATCTCGTGCTGCCTTAAGCTGATCAGTAGCACTCTTACAATCGATCTGTTTCAAGTTTGGCAGATCATTCAAGTTTGCCGGCGAGTTGAGATAAACCATTTCATAATTATCCCATGTCGCTGTCGTGTAGTTACTCTTTGAACTTCTTAAGGTTTTAAATTCTGTTACTTGCGCATTATAGCCAGCAATATCTGACTCGGTAGCTCTATAATACAGGGTCGCTTGAGCATTGGTGATCATGCTGGTCGCATTATTAATCTTCGTTTGATCCATAAATACTTCTCTGGTCGATTCAATCCGATTGAAAATCTCATAATTGATGCAATCTCTGACATAATCATCATAAGATTTTTGCGTATACAGTGGAGCCACCTGAGCCATCGTGTTAGGCCACACGGTAAGATCGTCTCGCCAGGGTTTAGCGGCTGCTACTGCTATATCATAGCCACTATAATCAAGATCGAGGTTTATACCATCAGGATCAAGGTTTCTGATTGCCTTTTTGATATCTTCGGTCGCAGCAATAATGACTTCCGGACGACTATCTTTATTAATTACCGTTTGTTGCCATGTATAGTCTGTATATGCTGCTGCATATTTTTCAACGGTATCAACATAATCATTCCAGGTACCCGGGTCAACATATTTATTAAGCTGCTCGACATAACCTTTTCCAACTTGCATTTTGTTTCTCAGATACATCTCAATAACATTTTCAAAAGCATCCAGTTCTGCCTGATTTGTTCGAATGAGGAACTGTTGCGCTTCAATAATTTTTGCTGTTGCTTCATTTACTTTTGCCTGGTCAATGTCTTTTGTATAGCCTAAATACGGTTTGATTGTATTTTGATATGTTTGCCAGGATGTTGGTGTGTATGAACCAGCAGCATCTGTTTTAGCCAACGCCTCATTATAAGCAGTCAGGATCGATGCTGCATTTTCTGGTTGAACCAGAACGGCTTGAGCTCGCTTGATCGCATCAACTGCAATCTTAATCTCAGAGTCTGTATTCTCTGACGAAACAACATTCTTTGCAAGAACAGCCAAATAAGCACTCCAGGGGGCTGTCTTAAATACACTTTGATCTGAGTATTTATCAATCAAATCATAATACTCATCAGTATCACCCCGTTGCTGTAGATTAAGCTGGGCTAATTTAATCAAGTCAATGGCACGATTGATTTCTGCCTGAGTATTATCCGGGGTTACGAAATAGCCTTTCGATGCTATTTTCTTGGCATATTCAGTCCAGCTCTTAGTCGTATAGTCAGCTCTTTTCACGAGATTGAGGACGTCATAGTATTCTTCAAGATCGCCTCGTTCCATCAATTTTTGTTGAGCCCGGGTAATCTTCACCACCGCAGCATCAATCTGGGCCTGAGATTTATCAGAATCCATTTCATTAGCAGTTAAGATCTTTTGGTAGGCTGTCCACGATGTGGAGGTATAATCGACCTCTTTCATCGGCTTAAGGGTTCGGAGATCAGCAGCGTCGTCTGGATCTTTACCAAGAACAATATTGTAATTCAATATCGTGTTGTATCGCGCCAGATCACCGCCTTTTAGCAGCTTGTACTGAGCCTTTTTAATATTGGCCACTGCTGTGTTAACCTGAGTCTGCGACTTATCCGGATCCATAATATTAGCATCCAGGACCTTCTGATAAGTTGCCCAAGACGACGTCGTGTAGTCACCTTGTTTCATCTCAACCAATGGTTTTGTCGAAGTCGTATCAGCGGGGTCTTTTCCTAAATAAAGATTGTATTTCAAGGCTTTGTTATACTCGGTATAATCACTGGCTCTTTCCACCAGCTTCAAGCTGGCTGCCCGCAGTTTTGTCACCGCTGTATTGATCTTCGATTGTCCGTCCTGCGGTTTCAGAAAATTGGCATCAATGACTTTCTGATAAGTTGCCCAGGATGCTGAAGTATAGTTATCTTGATCAAGACCAATCAACTCATTATATTCGTCAAGATCTTCGGCAGCTCCCTCTAATTTCTTTTGCGCTGCTTCGATTTTTTCGGTCGCTGCATCAATGGCTTCCTGTCCATCAGCCGGAACAACCACATTAGCCGCCACTACTTTCTGGTAGGCATCCCATGATGCCGTCGTATAGTCGGTTCGAATCACCCCATTAATGGCTGCATAGTAATAACGCATGTCACCGGCCGGTACCAGATTCATTTGCGCTGACAAAATTTTAAGAACAGCCTCATCAATAACCTCCGGCTTGCTCATGGCATTCACTACCACGGAGCGAACCTCCTTCTGATAGGCATTCCAGGAGGCCGTGGTGTAGTCTTCTTTGCTAACTGCATCCAATACCGCCTGATAGTACGTTAAATCAGCTTTCTTAATCAACTTCTTCTGAGCTTCTTCGATATTTTTAATGGCTTTTTCAATATCGCTTTGGGAGAAGGTTTCATCCACGAAATTGGCATCAACCACATCCTGATAAATTGCCCAGGTGGTTTCAATATAGTCTTCTTCTTTTACTGCGTTAAGCAGTGCATTATAAGCAGTAAAATCAAATTTTTTGACCATTCTTTTCTGGGCTTCATCGATTTTTTTAACCGCTGCATCGACTTCAGGCTGAGTATTGTTTTCCGTCATGGCATAAGATGACACAACTCCCTGATATACTAACCATGACTCTGCTGTATAGTCTTCCTCACGAACGGCATCCAAGGTTGCCTGATACTCAGTTAGATTAACCTTCCACTGCAATTTTTTCTGAGCTTCCAGTATATTTTTAAGAGCAGTATTGATATCAGCCTGGGAGTCATCTTTTGTAACCACATTGTCAGCCACCACATCCTGATATACCGACCAAGTATCCGGGGTGTAATTCACTTCCTGTACAGAAGCAAGCGCTGCCCTATAAGCAGTTAAATTCTTTGCCAGCACCAGGTCTTTCTGTGCCGCCGTAATGTTGGCAATGGCCTGTATAATTTCTTCCTTGCTGTTATCCGTTGTCATCTCATTGGCATCGACAATTTCCTGATAATCGGCCCAGGATTCGCTGGTATATGAATAGGGATTAACCGCTTTAAGGGTCGAAAGATACGTTTCGTACTCCTCATTCACTTCGACTATTTTTATTCGAAGTCCCTCAAGCCTTAATCCTAGCCCTGATGTTCCAGCGGTTTCACCATTTCTAAACCAGGTATTCGGATCGTTGATATCCTTTAGCCAGCCCTGGTTCTGAACCTGAACATTGTATAAAAGACGATACCCCGGCATATTGTTGAGGACTAACCGGACACTTTCAAGACGCAGACCCTGCCCACTGGTTCCAGCTTCCGTACCCATGGCAAACGGACCCAAATCGCCCCGATTTTGCACATGAACATAGGTCTGAATGCTTGCCCCTTGCGGCAGCGAACCAGTTAGTCCCACCAGCAAAGCTTCCAGTCGTTTCGACTCTCCGACCGTGCCTGACAAACTACCATTGCTTTTCCAGGTGGTTTCCCAGCCATAATCCTGAATATGTGTTTTGTACTGAACTCCCGGTTCGGTAACAATTGATGCCTGAGCGCCTTCAGCCCATACTGCCGGCGAAAAAAGCACCGAAGTCAGCAAAACAGCCGATAACATCGAAGCTGTCGTTTTTTTTATTGCCATGACAAGACCTCCTTTTTTATGATCTGTCCTAAATTGCTTATATCATCGATCCGTCGACCGATCGTCAAATCTGAATAAAATTATTTTAAGACAATTATATCATACTATCCTGATGATGTTATCGTCAAAAAATAAAAAATCTTTAATGGATTCAGCAAATTTCCAAATCAAAACTGGGTTTTCTAAAGAAATAAAGCTCCCAACCGGCATCAGCCAGTTGAGAGCTCCATAATTAATACGATCGGATCTAGTTGATTATTCTGTTACAGCAAGTGAGTTGGTCACTTCACTTCGCGATATCGTTTCATTTTTACTGTCTTTTATATCCACATAGAAGGTATAATTCCCTGCTGTTGGTGGCTTGTAGGTGTAGTAGTAGGTCGTTGAAAAAGCTCGAATAATCGTCTCTTCACTGTCGCCCTCTTTTTTCATGGAGAACTGATAGAAATAGGGTTTGATGCCATCTTGTCCAGTGGCCGACAGTCGGACACTGCTTCCCAATGCCATGCTGGTTTTGCTGATGAGAAAATCTTTTATCGAAGCTTTTTTAATCACGGCGTAGCTGTCGATGGTTTTTTCGGTAGTATTTGAAGTTACATCCTCATTTTTATTATCGGTTACCTTAACGAAGAATTGATAGGTGCCCACTTCGTCTAGCTTAAAGCTAATGATTCCCGGTGTCGCATCGGCTGTTTCGGTAATCGTCACCGGTTCTTCACTCCCCCGCTGATACGCGAATTCATAGTTATAATCGCCACTACCGCCAGTAACGCTGGTTGTCAACGTAACATCTTCTCCTTCATACTGCTTGCCAGTAGGCGACACGGAAAAACGTCGGATGATCGGTGGATCAATCACCTGATATTCCATCAATGTTGCGCCATCGCCATCAATGTTGCTGATCAGATTATTGGCATCGGTAACTACTACCCCAAAGGAATAAAGTCCCGGCTTCATTGGCCGATAGCTGATATATCGGGATGTGGTCGATGAACCAATTTTTGTCCATGTTTCTACATCATCTTCGTCGTTTTCGCTATCCAGCTTGTAATAGAACTGATACTTATAAGGAGTTTTTCCACCGATTCCGGTGGCGGTCAATTTAATTGTTGTACCAACATTCTGAGGTGTTTTCTTATCCACCACCAAACTCTTGACACCAACATTTCCCAGCACCTTAAAGCTGCCAATTTTTGCCGTAGTCGTTGCATAATTGTCATCCGTCACTTCCACAAAAAGGTTATAGGTACCTGCCTGATCTGGTACAAAATCAGCGTTTGCTATCCGGAGATCTGCTGTGGACTTCGTATCCATGTATTCGGTCACTGTTCCCTTGGTCCAATAGAAGAGATAGCTCATTTCACCAATCCCGGTATTGGAAGCCACCGTTGCGGTCAGCTCAACCGAGTCCCCAGCATAAACCGGCAATCCGGTTTTATTGGTTGTTAAGCTCACCACCGGTGGATTATAGACATCAAAATCAATGCTTTCGGTGGACGCAATCCCGTTGGCATCGGTAATTTTTACCAACAGAATATAGGTTCCTTCCGTTTCCGGCTTGAAGGTGGCATAATTCTTTGTTTTATCGCTCGGGATCAGACATGCTGCATAATCAGCTTCATCGATTGTATCCGCTTCATTTTCTCGCAGTTTCTGGTAAAAAGTATAGGTAAATGGTGCTTTTCCACCATCTGGAGTGGCTGTCAACTTAATTTCGGTGTTAATATCCTGACCTGACGGTTTGTTGGTTTTAAGACTTTTTACCCCGAAGGTTCTAAAAACCACAAACTTGCTGAGGGTATACGTTTCACTCGTCAAGCCAGAATCTTCATCCTTGGCACTAACATAAAAGGTATACGTACCGGCAATGTTCGGTGTGAAACTGGCCACATTTCCTGTTACATTGGCAGCATCGATGGTGCCTGATTTTGAACCAACCTTGTAACCGAAGGTATAGGTCAAATTGTCGCCGCCGGCACCGGTTTTTTTGGTGGCGGTTAAGTTAATCGCTTCTTTTACATAGGAACTGGTCAAGCTGGGTTGCGGTTCTTCTGCTTCAGGATCTGTTACTGTCAAACCGGTTATAATTGGCGGATCTGTTACTGTCAATGCCAGCGTCTTTTCAATGGTGTTTAAACTGACAGCCCCGTTTTTATCGGTAATTTCTACAAAAAAGGTGTAGTTTCCAGCTTCAGTCAATGAAAAATCGATACTTTTCAATGAAGGGTTTGCCGAATCAATATCGGTTTGCGCTTTAATTACATGGCCTTCATCATCTTCAATTTTATATGAGAATTGATAGGTGTAGGGTGAAACTCCGCCTTTACCGGCTGCTGTTAAGCGAATCGTATCACCGATAATCAGTCCGCTGGTTTTACTGGCTTTTAGACTGGTGACTTCCAGTCCAGTGTTGACCTTATAACCAGTTATTTTTTTCCTGACGCTACTGACGCCATCAGAAACAACTACCTCAAAGGTATAGGAACCACCGCTCAAAGGTGTATAAATAACATCGGATGGATCACCATCGTTATCCGGGAGCTTTTCTGTGCTGCCATTGACATAAAAGGCGTATTCCAGTGCATTTTCACCGCTTCCCTCTGCGACATCAGCCTTTAGAGTGATTTCTTTTCCAGGATAAACCGGTGTCCCTTTGACAGGGTTGGTCGAAAATTCATTAATAATCGGTGGATTCTTGATTTGATAGTTCGGCAGTTCTGAAACGACTTTAATTCCATTGGCATCAGTCACCGTCACCCGCAGTGTATAGAAGCCCACATTTTCCGGATTGCTAAAGGTGAGCACTGCTGTTTTAACGATCGAATCTTCTTGAATGGTCGCTGTAGTGCCCAAAGCATCTTCCCATTCAAAAGTATAAGAATAAGGTGATTTCCCGCCAGCCGCCGAGGCCGACAGTTTTATGGCTGAGTTAATTGATGTTCCCGAAGCTTTATCTGTTTTAAGCACTGCTGTCAGCGTTTTTAATACCACCACATTTTTTAGGGTTCGGCTCGCTATCAACTGATCCGCATCACTAACATCCACGACCACACTGTAGGTTCCTGCCGTGGTCGGCGTAAATTCAAAACTGTTATCATCAGTCTGGGTCACCGTCTTAACGACATTCGATCCATTTTTGATGGTAAAACGATATTGAATCGATCCCGTTCCGGTGCCCTCCTGCAATACTGCGGTGATCAGAATGGGATCATTGACATATATTGCCGCTCCGGGATCATTGCTATTGACCGCAGTAATTTCACCAATCACTGGACCATTGACAATTTTATAGTTTTCAATGGTCTCGGTCGTGGTTTGCCCGTTGCCATTGTCATCGGTTATTTCTACTTTCAGGGTGTAGTTACCAACCTGAGTCGGTGTGAATAATACTGTATTGGTTGTCGGCAGCGCTTTTTGATCTAATTCAACCGGACTGGCACCATCTAGTTGATAGGAAAACTTGTAAGTGTATGGTGTTTTGCCACCACTGCCATTGGCCGTCAATTTGATCGGGGTATTAACATTCTGACCAGATAATTTGTCCGTCACAAAGCTTTTAGTGGCTACTGCTGACAAGACCTTATAGCCGGTTTTTGTCGCCGTCGTCTTCAAACCGGTCTGATCGGTGACTTCGACTAGATAAGTATAGGTGCCGGCCACTGATGGCGTCACACTGATCGACGCTGCACTGCCATCAACCTGAGGATCGGTCAGTTCCACTGTTTTGGTACCCAATTTATAATAAAAATGATACGTAAAGGGTGCGGTACCACCCTCCACATCTGCCTGAAGGATGACTTCATCCCCAGCATAATGAAGGCTTTCCTCATCACGATCTGTGGTTAGCTGAACCAGCGGATTATCCTGAATGATAAAAACAAGTGATTCCGCTTCCGTCTGAATCCCATTGGCATCGCTGGCAACTACAGTAACGGTAAATTCCCCGGCTTCAACCAACGGCAGACTAAAATTGTTCGTTGCCATGGCTACGCCCTTATATACACTTTCTCCGTCACGGTCACAGCTAAACTGATAGGTATAGGGCCCCTTGCCGCCACTTGCTGTTGCGGTAAATTTTACGGTTGTATTGCGGTTCTGGGGCGATGTCTTATCTGATTTCAGGGTTACCTCTGGTTTAGGTAATACTGTAACCGTGTTGGATGTGGCACTGGCTACCATAACGTCATTTTCATACACTTCAACATAGAACTGGTAATTACCAGCTGATGGCAGATTGAAAGCTTGTGTCGTTTCGGCCACTTTGGAAACAATCGGGATTTTTGTCGAATCTGAACCAAGGGTATAATAGTAGGAGTACACATAACCCGCCTTGGCTCCGGTTATGTTCGTTGTCAGGCTGACTTCATCCCAAACATACGCTGGACTGCCATCAGCTTTTGCCGCAGACAAAGCGACTACCGGAACAATTTCAAAATTTTCAATGGTTTCTTCAATAATTCGACCACTGCCGTTTTTTAGTTCCAGAATAAGATCGTAATAGCCGGCCTTTGTCGGAGTAAAGTTGGCCGTCGCTGCGGTTGAAAAATCCTGAATCAAAATTTCTTCGCCATCCTCATGGAGTGCCGAGAAACGATATTGATAGGCCGTTTTCCCGCCAGAACCTTCGGCATTTAATAGGATCTCCGTCCCGATAGCATGGGCCTGCGAATTATCCGGTGATGCCGTAAACGATTTGACAGCCAGATCATCCACAATGGTATAATTCAACATCTCACTTTTAGCTATTAAACCTTGTTGATCAGTGACTTCCACATAAAGATTATATATGCCCGGTTGACTGGGAGTAAAGGTGGCTTGGGGTGTTGCCGAATTGCCAAGTTCCTGAGAAACCTCACCACTGGTATAATAGAAACGGTAATTTAGCGTCCCGCTGCCGGTATCGGCGACTGTTTCTACCGTCAGCAAAATCTCACTGTCATAATACTGAGGCGAGACCTTGCTGGCTTTAAAGCCATTTTCGGCAATCACTGGTTCATTGGTTACCTTGTAACCACTTACAGCCTTTAATGCTGTCTTACCACTGCCATCGGTTGCCCTGACATAAAAGGTATAGGTGCCGGCCAAAGTCGGGGGGAAATTAACTGCATTCGAGGCGGTGTCCATCGCAATTGTGCCTGTCGACTCCGTCCCATCATAGCTGATCAGATCCCAGAAAAAGTCATATTTAATGGTTCCGGTACCACCAGAGACTGCGCTCGTTAGCGTAACGGGATTACCCACTCCAATTTCAGTATCGGGTGAGACCAGAAATTCATCCACTGTCAAAAATTCGATAACGTTAAATGGTATTTCCGGATTTGCTTCCATTGCATAGTCTTTTGCCGTTGAGGGTGATTCACCGTAAAGTTCTACCAATAAGCTGTCTTTAAACATGCCGTACCCCTCCATGATTGTCACGGATTTTGGGATGCTGACACGTAGCAAGTTTGAGCAATTGCCAAAGGTCGGGTTTCCTTCTGTTGAATAAATGGCAGTCAGGGTAGAGGGCAGTTCGATTTCAACCAGGACATCACAATCGTAAAACACCCCATCTTTCAGGTAAAGGAGGTAATCCGGAAAGTTAATGCTGGTGATTGCCAGGCCCTTAAAAACGTTGCTGCCAATACCCACAACCTTTTTGCCACCCAGCGTGTCGGGGATTTCTACTGTTGGTCCTCCATCAGCAAAGGAATACGCGGTGATCTCGACCCCTCCATCCACTGTCGTCCAGGTGAACGTGCCATTCGTCTCCATCGTCGTTATTCCACTGTCTTCGGCCCATACGTTAAGTGGCATAGAGGTCAGTATCATCATAAATACCAGTATCCAGCTTACCCCTTGTTTGATTCGTTTTTTCATCCCGATTACCTCCTTGTTATCACATATATTTATAACACTTCGATTATTTTATTTATTGCCTTCGCCATCATACAGCGTATTAAAGATATCGACATTTCAAATCAATTCGTTAGTTTTTTTGGATAAATATTAAAGTGCAATTGCCCAATAACCCGAACAATTGCACTAAAATTTAAGAGATAATTCTTTTTTGCCTATTAATCTATGGATTAATATAGATATCCATGTTTGCCGTTGTCCCAGCTGCACCACCATCAAGAGGCGTAATTGTAAAGGTGACCGTTGCCACCGTATTGCCCTCATCGATTATTAAACCCGTTGTCGGATTAATCACTGCGGTACCGCTATCGATCCGAGTAAATGTGATGCTATAATCCGTTTTATCGATTCCCGCTGCAGAAATAATATCATTCGCCCGGGTCAGAATATTGTCCCCAACCGTGCGAACCCCAAAATTAGATGTGTTAATTTTGGCATTGGCAACTACATAAGCTGCGCTATAAACCAGATTTTTCTGAGCTGCGACAATTTTTGCTGTTGCAGCATCCACATCCGCCTGGGTGTTATCGGGTGTCACCGCATTTGCCGTCACCACTGTTTGATAGGTTGTCCAGGAAGCTGGTGTATAATTTGCTTGCTGGACTGCTGCCAAAGCAGCATTATAAGCCGTCAAGTCTGCGCCTTTCACTAAAATAGTCTGTTGAAGTGCGATCAATGTGGCCGTGTAACTGTCTATCACCGACTGGGGATAATTCTTTAAGGTATCAGCCGCAATAGTCGTAATAGCCTTCACCTGACTGTCATTGGTATAGGCGGTAAATGAAGCAGTGGTATAGGGACCATCACTTACCTTAATGTTTTTCGCTGCATTAAATGCCGTTAGATCAGCCGTTTTTACCAATTTCAACTTGGCACTGTCAATATCGGCGGTAGCCGCATCAATGGTTGACTGAGCAGTATCTTTGGTAATTGTATCATATACCCATTTACCGTCTGTCAGCGTTCCATAGTTCTCGCACTTTGCTGTATAGGTATTCCAGGTACTTGAGGTATACGGCGCATTGGCTGCATCTCCACCATACTGGACATAGAGAGCAATCGCTTTATTAAAATTTGTTAAATCAGAATAAAGCACCAGACTTTTCTGGGCTGCCAAAATTTTAGCAGTTGCTGCATCGACTTCGGCCTGGGTATTCATGTTTGTAACCACATTGGCATCAACCACAGCCTTATATGCCGTCCAACCAGACTTGACCATGTCCTGGGTCACGGCTGCCAAGGCAGCTTCATAATTTGTTAAATCTGCCAGTTTGAATAGATTTTTCTGGGCTTTGATTAGCGCAATGGTCGCTGCATCCACTTCGGCCTGAGTATTTTCTTCAGTCACCACATTGGCTTCCACTACAGCCTGATAGATCGCCCAGGATTCTGGCGAATAGTCGGCTTCTTTTACGCTTTCAAGCACGTCATTATAAATGGTTAGATCTGCTTTTTTTACCAGGCTCAGTTGCGCTTTTTCAATTGCCGTGGTTGCTTCAGTAATTTTGTTGGCGATGTCTTCTTTGGTGACAACATTCTTGGCAACGACATCCTGATAAAGATCCCAGGATGCGCTGGTATAGTCATCTTCATTGACCTGGCCCAAGACCGCTTCATATTTGTCAAAAGCGACTTTCACTGGGGTTTCAACAATTTGTATTTCAATGGCTTCCAGCCTTAGACCCTTACCTTCTGATCCAGACAAAGCGCCATCGGCTACCCAACCCTGAGCCCAGCCTTGATTTTGAATATGGGTGCGATATTTGATTGAATAATCCGCAGCATCTGTGCCAGTCAGTTTGATTTCAATGGCTTCCAGCCGCAGACCCTCTCCCACAGAACCGGCCAGATCACCGTTTGACACCCAACCTTGAGCCCAGCCCTTGTTCTGAATATGAGTCTGGTATTGTATTCCTAAACCATCCGGCACATCTCCCGATAATTCAATCTCAATTCCTTCTAAACGCAGACCTTTGCCTTCCGATCCAGAAAGGCTGCCATCGTGCATCCAGCCCTGAGCCCAGCCCTCGTTTTCAATATGAGTACGGTACGCCACACCAAAAGCCATATCTGCTGTGGTATCTGTTCCTTCGGCCAAAACAACGGTTGGCAAGCCCATGATCATCATGCACATACCTACGATAATACCTATTCTTAATTTTTTCACATTGTACCTCCGTTTATATTTGTTTTATGTTTCTTTTCATGTTAGCTTCTCCTTAGAATTTTACACCTTAATGCCCTTTTTTGCAATCTAAGTTTGACAGACTCTTATATATTGAAATTCCAACACAAATACCATTGGCACCTGCGTCGGGATTGGCTGGTTAGATCGGATGGCACTATAGTCTGGAACATCCTGTCACGGCTGTCAACGCTAAATCAATTTGGAGCGAAAAGATTCCCCCATATTTACCAGCCACTTCAAAAACTTAAAAAGACGACCCGAGTCCCGAAGAACCCGAATCGTCTCTATTCTCTGTTTTTAAAGCAACCAAAGTAAGAAACCGCAATAAAATTCTTACTTACTGTTCTTTGATCGCGTTTTCGATTATTCGTTTTCCGATTCCCAGCACCCTACTCAATTGCCGAATGCTACAACTCGTTTCCTTATGTATTATCCGGATACATTCATTTCTTTCTGTCTTGTTTAAGCTCATTATTCCAGAATATCGCTGATTCTCTTTAACCATAGCCTTGATCCCGTCATCAGTATATTTTACAAAAGTACTCGCATCAAGACAATCATCCTGATTAACCTCACACGAGAACTTTTCAAAATCAGAAACTTGTTTAAAATAGCTTTGCATGAAATCAGTGTCAACATATTCTGCTGTTATCCCATGATATGCATCAAGATAGTTTTGATAACTACTCCATTTATACTCAGACTGTGTTGCTACAATATGTGCCTTTAATGGATTATTATGAATATAACGCAGAACTGTCAATAAATAACGTTCATCATCCACTGCTTCACTACTATATCGGTTTTGAAATAAATGGCCCTCTCTTCCATACTTTTGGTTATGGAATCTAACGTACCCAACTGTGATGCGTTTAATGCTTACGCCTAACTCTTCTCCTTCCTTTATGAGCAAGTGGACATGATTATCCATCAAACAATAAGCATAGAGTTTAAATTCTCCCGTTTCCTTAGCTCGCTTCAGTTTTTCCATAAAGTACATTTTGTCTTCATCATCCATAAATATGTTTCGACTGTCTATCCCTTTTAACATCACATGATAAATACTTGTCATACTTCTTACTCTTGCCTGCCTCGCCATTTTTTACCTCACTTCTTAGTCCTCTTTACTACATTCTATCACACTCTTCTAAATGTGACAACAGAAACGTCCCCATGTCTCCCCCATATGCCGGAGGATCATCAGAAATACCTGGAGTGGAATGGCGATCGCTTTATTGAATGGGCCCATAAAATCGGGCCCCATACCGTTACGACGGTAAAATCGGTTCTGGCTTCCTTCAAGGTCGAACAGCAGGGTTACAAATCCTGTATGGGTCTGTTGAAGCTGGCTGATAAATATTCGGTCAACCGTCTGGAAGCCGCCTGTAAAAAGGCCTTGTCCTATACGCCTCATCCCAGTTATAAGAGTGTTAAAAATATTCTCACAACCGGACAGGATAAACTGTCCGATCAACCAGAAAAGGATCATGAGTCATCTGTTGAAAATCAATACGGATATACCCGGGGGGCCAGCTATTATGGAGGTAAGCATCATGACGAATGAAGCCACCCTCAATAAACTCATCGAAATGCACCTGTCAACAATGGCTGATGCCTTCCGTCTGCAATTGAACGATCCCTCCATGGCGGATATTCCGCTTGAAGACCGGTTCGGTCTGATGGTTGACCGGGAATATACCAGCCGCAAGAATAACCGGTTGCAGCGATTGATCAAAAAGGCTGGTTTTGATCAGTCCCAGGCAAATGTTCATGACATCAATTATCAGGCTGGTCGAAAACTCAATAAAAAACTGATTGAACGCCTGTCGACCTGTGAATACATCCGGGAAGCACACAATATTATCATTGCCGGGGCAACGGGTACGGGTAAGTCCTACATTGCCTGTGCTCTGGGAATGGAAGCCTGCAAACACTACTACGCCACAAAATACATCCGTCTGCCGGAACTGCTGGCTGAACTGGCGGTTGCCAGGGGCGAGGGCAAGTTCAAAGAAGCGATCCGGCACTATCAGAAATACACCCTCCTGATCCTCGATGAATGGTTGCTGATCAAACTGACCGAAACGGAAGCCAGGGACTTACTGGAGATTATCCACGCCCGTCATAAAAAGGTTTCCACAATTTTCTGCTCTCAGTTCGCCCCACTCGTCTGGTACACCAAATTTCCTGAAGCCACTGTCGCCGATGCCATTCTTGATCGGATTGTTCACGATTCACACAGCATAGAGATTCAGTATATCGACAAGGAGCATGATCGCTCCATGCGAGAAATTTACGGAATTCATTCTAAAAACACTTAAATAGCCACTTGGCACCATGTCGAAACGTTTGAAACCACTGTCCGGTCTCGGAGACATGAGCCTCCGGACAGCCTGGTTTTTCCAGCCGAAATATTCAATGGTTTCCGGGGCAGCTCCATCCATCACCTCAATCGTTGCCGATGGAAGATTAATCACCACTGCTGGACTCCGGTTCGTTTTTCCCAGACTCATCGGAAGTTTGGCAAAAGTAACCGGTTCATCCGGTTCCAGTTGTGTGGACACCATTTCCTGGCCACAAGCTTGTTGACGGATGCGTTTCAGCCAATAATAATAGGATGTTTCTTTAACCAGATTCTGCTGACACCAGACCTTGACGGTCATTCCACTTGACCGTTGATCCTGAATCAGTTGTGTCCACTGTTCCATGCGGAACTTTGTTTTAACTGGAGTTATTTCATCCATTTGCAATACCCTCCTGTGCAGTTTTTCAAAGTCACTTGAAAAACTCGAAAAACTACAACTTGAAAAACTTTGGTTTATGTTTGGAGTCTATTATCTCATGGATTTATTCAGGATGTAAGGCACCCTGTTATTGATCGCTTACGAAATCTGGGACGATTTTTTAATCCGAGTCCAAAACCAGTGGCACTGTAGTCCGGATTAGCTGGCTCTGTCATCAAATCGACTGGCACTGTAGACCGGAACGCTCCTGTCACGACTGTCAGCACTGACGGCAATTTAGGGAGAAAATATTTGTGGCACTCTGGACTCGTTGGAGAATTCAGATTCTTTAGTGAGATTTGCAGCTGGAATACTGGCTCAACTCATTGCAAACAGACAATAGCGAAAAGTCACATTCACTGCAGAATAGTTTTCCAGTCAGATCGCTCAGACTTTTTTAACTAATGTGACAACAGAAACGTCCCCATGTCACTTCGTCTGACACAACTGTCGGTACTGACGGCAATTTGGAGAAAAAAATAGACTGGTTGGAGAATTCAAATTCTTCAGCGAGTTTAGCTGGGCAAAAACTGGCCAACAAATTGGAAACAGACAAAAGCTGGAAACCTGAGCCACCAGCTAAATCTTTTCCAGACAGTTTGCTCAATATTTTTCAGCCAGCAAAGTGCACAATAGAACCGTCCCCTTGTGCTCAATTCTAAATGTGACAACAGAAACGTCCCCATGTCACCCCCAGTACAGGTTCCCACGTTCCCTATAAAAGCCTGTATCATGTTCATGTCACCTCTATGCCGGTCATCATATAGTCGGTAATCAGGTTACCTCTATACTTATCCTGGAATGACGTTCAGACTCCAGTTTTGATGACATTAAAACACGTTTCGACACTTGTACGGTGATTCGCTGGTACTCATCTCCATGATTCTCACCTGACAACTCTTTGGTTGCCTTTTCCTTAACGCTCACTACCCTGACTCTTTACCAGAGCAGCTTAAGGTGGTTTGAAACCTCCACCTGAATGGCGGTTCCGAAGGGCCTTCCTTCATCTTCTATAGAGCATAGCTCTGTATTATTTTAAATACTATGCCTTCGTGGCACACAAACGTCCCCATGTCACCTTATACGTTATCCTCCTTTTGAATCGCTTACCCCGTGTCACTCCACCCTGGCAAAAAAGAAAAGACGACCCGAGTCCCGAAGAACCCGAATCGTCTCTATTCTCTGTTTCTATACTATCCACCTCAATAAGTTAAGTTGAATAAGTTAAGTGACAGGCACCGTTTAGTTCTATTATTCTATAGTGTTGTAAATGATGCTGTTGCACCTACTGTTGATAAGTTGCCAGCTGCATCTTCAACAACTACATATGCCTTATAAGCAGTAGCTGTTGTCAATCCTGTCATATTAACAGTTTGAGCTGCAGCTGTAGCAGCAGCAGTTCCTTTCGTTACCGCAGTACCTTGTGCTTTAACAGTTGCCGCTGTTGGCGCAGCATCTGCAGCTGCATATACTAAGTAATAGTATGTACCTGCTTCATCTGATGTGAAAGTCAAGTCAGCTGTTGTTGCTGCAAGGTTACCAGCAGAAATTGCACTTAATGTTGGAGCTGTTGTATCGACAACTACATTCCAAACAGCAGTTTTTTCAAATCCTGTTACAGCTTCGTTCTTATTAGCATCAACTACACTGAATGTGCTTGCTGTTTTAACAACTACTGTAGATGTTGTATCAGCTAAAGGAGTTGTTAGTGTAATGTTAGCAATAGATGCACCTGATGTAAAGGAAACTGTGCTAGCAACTTTTGAGCCATTTACATATACTTCTAAGTCAGCATTGTTAATTGTACCAGTTAAAGCTTCATTGAATGTTACTTTAACATTATTTGTTGCATTAACTTCTGCCAAAGCAATGAATGGTTTTACATTTTCATACAGAGTTACAGCTCCACTGAAAGCCTGAACTGCATTTCCGTTTGTATCGACAACATTATCAACTGTTACAGTGTAGCTACCATTAGTTTGGATAGCGCCTGCTGCCATTGTTAAGCGTACGATTTTCTTAGTAGAATCAGTAAATACCGCATTTGTGAATACTTGTGAGCCTTCAACTTTGTAGTTAGCTAAATTTAATGCAGTTGCATCAGTTACTTTTTGAGTAAATGTAACATCTACATAGTTAGCATCGCCATTAGCTGCTGTACCTTTTGCAGCTGGTGAAGCTGTTGTTGTAACTGAAGCATTTGAAGGTACAACAAATGTTAAAGTTTTTGCAGTGTTAGCCTGTCCAGCTGCATCTTTTACTTCGCCTGCAGGTAATGTTACTGTGTAAGAACCTACTGGAAGCGCTGTAACAGCACCAGCTGTTCCTGAATAATCGTCTGCATTAATTAATAATTCTTTAATACCATCATTGTCTATATCAGCTACAGTTAAGGCAGATTTATCAATTTTTCCACCATCTGTCAATGTGCTTAAAGCATACTGTACATTGTCATAAACATATGAACCTGCTGTAATATCAGCTGGTGTATCTGCTACGATATTACGGTCGAATTTGACTACAATTTTGTTACCACCTGCTGTTGGTTGATATTGTGCGCTTACTAATTGTGGTGAACTTGCAGTAAATGTAACCATTTGAGCTACAGCTGTTCCAGAGTTACCAGCTAAATCTTTGAAGTTTTTAACTGTTACTTTGTGTAAACCTGAAGTAGTTGTTACTGTGATTGTATATGTTTTTCCATCAGCTGAAACAACTGGTGTTCCGATTGCTTTTGTTACATCATCAATATCAATTGTTGGGTTTGCTTGAAGTCTTTCAGTGAACACAACATCAAATGTTGCATTACCACCTGCATAACCAACTGGAGTTATTGAAGTAACCGCTGGGGCTGTTGTATCATTTGTGATAGTAAAAGACTGAATAGTTGGGTTTGGATTAATCAGATTTGTAGCTTTGTCTTTTAATCCAACTACCTGCAATGTATAATTGCCGGCTGTTAAACCTGCAACATTAACTGTAACTTTGCTTTGGTTGTTTGCAGTGACATATGTTGCCTGAGTTCCTGTATTGATTAAACCGAATTTTTTGATTCCGTTAGCATCATATACGGCTACAAATGCATTTACATTTTTCGCATTACCTGATGTATTAGTTGTATCTAAATCCGCATCTTTATCAATTGTAAAAGATAAAGTTTGGCTGTCATCCCAAACAAGAGAACCAGCTACAGGACGGACTTTATCAGAAAGTACATAAACTTTGGCGAAATTTTTGATTTCATTGTTGTAAGGATCTTTTACGCCATTTACGCCAACTGTGGTATTTGCGTCAACGTTTGTTAGTGGTGTGCCTAATGTTAAAGTCGCTACTTTATGATCTGCTGAAACTTCAACAGAAGCAACTGTATTGCCTGATACTGAATATTTGGAAGCAGTACCCATAGTTACAATATCCATTGCTGTGTTGTAGTTAACATTAATTCTAGTAGCATCAACTACAGTTACATCAGCAACTTTAGGCATTGGAATCAGACTAGCCTGAGCAGCGATAATATTTGAAAACGCACTTAAAATCAGAGTTGGATCATTTTGCTAAAACCCACTTAAACCAATACTTCCAGAGATTCCATTAACGCAGAACAGTTTTTCTAAAGATAAAAAACAGAGCGGTATCCTTGTGAATATAAAAAAAACAAAAAATCTATAAACAGGTTTTCAACATAAGAAATTCCCATCCGATTTTCTGAAAATTCAAGTGTTTCCAACAGATTGTGCTACTTTGGCTGGTGTTGCTGAAACCCGGTGATGTTGTTCCTGAATTCCAACCCATCCACCTTTTTTCTTCCTAAAATCCCGTCAGTCGTGTCAGTCTCGTCAGACAAAATGACTGTGTGATCTTCTTAGAAATGATTAAAACAGAAGAAGAAGCTTTTCTGGTTTGGTTCTCGCCACAAAGCGATTCCTCCTTCTGTCCAATCAAATTATCTTGGCATATTCTGTAATCTCAGGCAATCCCTATTTTGATTCTTCCCACACAAACTGTCGGCACTGCCGGGACTGACGGCAAATACGGGAGAAAATTTTTGGAGATCATGCAATTCCTGTTCAGCAATTAGTGGCACTCCATCTGCATTTCCGATCACACTAATTAAACTCCTGCAAGCCTCAGAGGGCTAAAAACTTTTTGACATCATCTAAATTTTCAAAACCTTTAATTCCCTCAATTAATATCTCTAAATTTGTTGAATCCAATTTAGTGATCGCTTCAGAATACTCAGCAGACATGACGCCGAATTTTTGAGTCAATAATTTGATTGCCATTTTGATCAATGCTTTGGTTTCGCCTTTTTCGATACCTTCTTCAATTCCTTCTTCTTTCCCTTTTAAAATTCCTTTTTCAAAACCTTCTTCTCTTAAAACTTCTGCAAGTGTCATCGCTACTTCACTCCCTTCAGGAAAAATTCCTTCAATGTATTTTTGAACAATATTTGAATTCACTTTTGAAAATTCCGGCACAATTTCGTAAACATAACGCAGACAGGTTTCAAAGTACTCCGTAGCTGTCTCTTTTTCATTCATTGCATTCAGTGCTGCAGCAACTCTTTTGAGGGCTTCGAGCAATTCCTGTTCGTCATCCCTGTTGACATGTTTCAGAATTGAAAGCGTCACATAATAACGTGAACCCAGTACAATTGCCTCATCTGGAAATCGATTCAGATCATAGACATGGTAACGGAAATTAGGGATACCTTGCTTGATGTCATCGGGTAATTCATCATAGTCGAGAATCATCGTGTCCAAAGCGTTTCCAAGTTCCCAGTTTTGTTGCCCATGATAAATAACCATCGGAATGATCACCGGGATATGTTTGGCTTTTTCGTTTTTAATTTTTTGATTCCAGATGCTGACCAGATAGTTCAATAACTGCAATCCCACATTTTTGTCCAGATAACTCTTGTGTTCAAAAAGAAGATAGAGATAGGCTTCTTTCTGATTGATGGTGGTTCGAAACAACAGATCTGAACGGGTTTCTTCCAGTTTCTTGCTGACGTAGGTACCATTTTGCAGTTCCAGATTGTTCAGATCAATGGTCTTTAAGATCGAATCTGGCAGGGAGTCTTTTAGAAAATTCTGTGAAACTTCCAGATTCGCAAAGGTCGCCCTGAAAAACATATCATGGGGATTCTGTACTTTTTTCTCAGTCTTTTTTGTCTCAGTCACTTTCATTCGTTCACCTTCTTTGCTATTGTCATCATTATAATCGATCTCCCTTTAAAATGCTATTAAATTTGATCATGATAAAAAGCCTTCTCTCATTCGCCACCTTTTTGCTCCAAAACTATCGACAATGCTGACAGTCCCGGCAGATCATTGTCGGTACTGACGCCACTGACGATAAAAACGGGACAAAAGGGGGGAAGATCATCCGGCTAGCATTTGGCCAACAGCTTGTCCATTTCCCGCTGAAAACCATAACGTCTGAAGAATTCAGTCAGAGCGATTTCAAGAACATCCCGCTGTTTCACATTTTTACTGTCACAATATTCCTTCATTAGTCGAATCAAAGCATCTGAGAAATAGATGGTCTGAGAACCCGCTTTTCCGGGAATGGCATAGCGGGGCAGTGTTCCTTCGGATTGAGGCATCAGCAGTGTCACCAGTCGATCTTTGTTCTGTAGCAGCATCTGAAGTATTGGCAGATAGGGTTCCAGTTCCATCAGTCCCACTGCAGATTCACCACTTTTTCCAGCTGACTTAAAAACACTGTCATTGAGATTGTCCGTTTCTGCCATTGTTTCGTCACTGGTGTTCGCCGTCACTAGGACATAGTTTTTCTTTCCAGAATCCCACAATAACTGCTTACTTTCCATGTATTCACCCAACTCCCGGTGATCTTTAAACCAAACTCCCGGGCAATGGTTCTGGGATCACTGTCATCACCCATTTCTTCAAAACGCTTGATGATCATTTCGGCTTTGAATGGTGCTCCGGATTCCAGTTCGTCAAGAATAGTGTCTGCTTTTGTCACGGCGGGAATGTAGGTCTGATTGTGACTGTCCCAGGTGAAGCCTTTTCGGCGCAGATAGGTGTCCAGGGATCGCCAATTAGCCAGTTCAAAGGTTTCAGCCAGTTCTTTTCTTGTTTTTCCTTCCATCAGGCCAGCCAATGTCTCGGTGACACGCTGATCATAGATGGGTTCCATTGATGCTTTCATTATTTTTTTCCTTTCTTTTTCTGAATCATCGCTGCCAATCCCTAAATGAGATTGACAGCCTGCTGCAGTTGACCAATATCCTGATGAATGTAGCGACTGGTGACGGTGAGATTGCTGTGTCCCAGTAGCTTCTGAACTGCTGGCAGGGGAGCCTGATTTCTGACCAGATTGGAAGCAAAGGAATGTCTCAGAATATGGGCGGTGACATGCTTTTCCCAGCCCAGTTTAGCCACCGTTTCAATCAGAGTCTCATTCACTGTCTGCCGGGAGAGTCTGCCGGTTCGGGTGGTGGCAAAGAAATAGCTGGAAGTGGTTTTGGGTCGGATGGTATTTAAATAATTGACCAGTTCTTCCTTCAGTTTGGCATTGATGGGAATCACCCGATCCTTGTTGCCTTTTCCCTGACGTACCTGAATGAGATTTTTCTTAAGATCCACATCATTTAAAGTCAGTTTGCACAATTCGCTGATGCGAAGACCGGTATTGGCCATGGTGATGGTTGCTGTCTTAACCAACGGATGATCAATATTTTCAATCAGGGTTTCCATTTCTTCCGGGGTCAGATGGGTGCGTTCCTTTTCCTGGTAGGAAATACTCTCCAGTTTTTGGCTGATGTCTTTTTCAACCAGATCACGTTTGAAAAGAAAGGCATAGAAGGATCGAAGTATCGATACCTGCCGACTTCGGGTTTTGGCTGAACTGCCTTTTTCCTTCTGACGGGTGAGATAGCCCTCCAGATCCTTCAGTTCAATGTCATCAAGATAAACCGCTCCGTTGTGCTCCTGTTCAATGAAGAGACTCAGAGCATTCAGTTCCTGCCCATACCCTCGAATGGTTTCTTTTGATCGTTCTTTGGCTTTTAAATAATCCAAGTATGTTTCAATGGCTTTTTTAAGTAGCATTGGTATTTCCTCCTGTTTTTCTTTATTTTTATATTCACAGCCATCCCCACTACAATAATAATATATATCTGGAAGGGGGATTTAATTCGTCTGACTGGGTGATGATTTTAGGATTTGATTACGTTTCTTCTTAATTTATGTATATGAAAATGGTATTTGATCCATTCTGATTTGAAGCCCCCCCTTTGTCCCGTTTTTATCGTCAGTAGCGTCAGTACCGACAATGATCTGACCGCACTGTCTCGACTGACGACAGGTTTGGAACAAAAAGGGGGAATATTTAATTTTTCAGTGGCAATCCATGACCTGAGTCATTAGATAAAAATTCATAAAAAAATAATTGCGTTGTGTCAAGTGGAATCGCCCACGTTTTTTCTGGATT
Organism: Acetobacterium wieringae; assembly: GCF_023700225.1. Taxonomy (NCBI): domain Bacteria; kingdom Bacillati; phylum Bacillota; class Clostridia; order Eubacteriales; family Eubacteriaceae; genus Acetobacterium; species Acetobacterium wieringae. Next base: position 862,163 of record NZ_CP097897.1, on the reverse strand, counting down.
GCATCGATTTTTTCCAATGTTTGAATACGGTTCCACCCTTTTTCCCCGTTTTTTGCGTCAGTACCGTCCCTGGCGACAAGTTTTTGTCGGGACTGACTCGACTGACGATCGTTTGGGAACAAAAAGACGGTGAGTTTTGAGTTGTTTTAATACCTAGTCCAACAACGTGTTGATGTCAATTGCTTCCGTACTCAAAGCTTCTGTCGTACCAAATCCCGAAAGGGGTGTGTTCGTCATGGTTTTCTTCGGATCATCTTCGATTGTCTGTCCGGTTTCCTCATTTTTAACATTGGTGATGATGATCTTCTTGTAGTCACCGGCATGTCGGATTTCGTATTGAATCCCAATTTCTTCAAGATTGCTTTTGATTTCTTTGAGTCGTTTGCTCAACACATTGGCATCCGCTGGCCATATTTTCTGATGGGTGTTGATCTGCTCATCACCAGCAACCATTTCCAGCTTGTATAGTAGTCTGGCAACACTGCTGATCCATTTAAAATTCCCACGCATCAGTGCAATCACGGCTGTCGCTACTGGATTGGAAGCCAATGCTTCTTCATTGACCCGGTTCTGATTATCGAGATAGGCATCCAGGAATTCCTGACCACTTTTACCCATTGCTTCAGCAATAGCGTAACCCCAATAACTGAAATCGGCCATTCTGCCGACTTTTTCCAGTTGCAGATTCTGGCGTCTGGTGATGGCAGCTGAGAGTGTATTGAAAATTGCGCCCATTATTTTTGGCAAATCGGCATTGAAAGTATTCCAAATGACATCTTCCGGAAGTCGTTCATCGACACTGATCCGGGACAATTCCATGGTGATAGAACGATCCAACAAATCTGGTTGGTTTGCAACAATGTTAATCCCATTCAAGACTACACATCGTTTGATTTCCAGAATTGTCTCATCACAGTCGGTGTAGAGGGTTCTTTTGGAAATCGAACCGCCTGTTGCGGCCATACAAAGCATGTTACTTTTATCAACTGACAGGTAGGTCAGATTGTCAAAACAAGGCATATAATGGTTTGTCAAGACAACGGCCAAATCACTATTGGCTGACGGCATAGCCAACACATCCTGTCGGGCGGGATCAACGATTTTTTTCAGCATTCGCATGCTGGTGGACTTCGAAGATCCCTTTTCGCCAAACAATATTAAAATCGGATGGGGAATACCGGGAATCAGACAACTAACCAGATAGCTGGCAAACAAAATCACATCCTGGTCATTTTTAATTCGAAAATGCTTGCCAATCAAATCACTCAGATCTTCTGGCTGAGCACTAAAATCCGGTTCCACTTGTCGTCCCATATTTTTAGGTTGGAAGAAATAGACATCGGTATTGGTGACAATGGAACACCCTGTACTCGTCATTTGAACATAGCGGGAATCATGATGGAGATCATAGTAGTATTTCCCGACTTCTGACATCCCGACTCGGCGATTGATTTCAATTTCATCATCACTAAAATTGGCTTTCATGGCGAGAATCTCCAGTGCCTGATTAACGGCTTCACTGCCCGGAGCCGTCTTTTTGGCTTCATAATAGCGTTTTAGCATGAATTGCTTGAATTTTGTGGTCTTTAGTTTATAGACATAGAGTTTATTATCAATTTCGACACTGGCATATTCTTCGCCGTCGTCTCCATGCAATAGCGTGCAATCACTGAGCAGTTCCAGAATGACATCCGATTGCTTGGCTGGTTCCTTGTCGGCTGATGGATTTTCTGAAAGACCTTCCATCACCGTACTTTCGCCCAGCTGTTTTTTCAGTGACTGCCAATCTTCGCCGATACAACTATTGTGATGACAGCCAGCTGCGACTGCGCCATTGTCAAACTGAATGATGTAGGCTGCGGCATTGGTGTGTTCGGAATTCCAGGGACAGGTACCCAGAACATAGATCGTATGCTTGCCATTCAATTTTTTCTCAAAGGCCAGATCGAGGCCATGCTTTTCAATCAGTTCCGGGATATTCCATTTGGTTCCATTTGCTTTTGGAATCTGCTGGCACACTTCCGGCAGGCTATCTGCCACTGCTTTGATCTGTTCCACTGTTGCTGCCACAATTTGTTCTGGCGCATACAAGAGTTCTGATCGCCGGTGTGGTCTTTCTTCGGTGTTGTCACCCTTGCAAGCCACGGTGCCATAGAGTTTGGTGATTCGGGCTGGATTGTAGGTGGTTCGATCAACTTCGGCGGTGTTGGTTGAGAATCGAAAACTCAAAACTTCCAGAAACTTCTTCAGCAGCTGAACGTTTTCCGGGGTGTTTTCCAGATCCACCGGCAGAATCAGATGGTAGCCATTACCTGAATCGGCTTCAAATGGTTCAGGAAAACCGTGTTCTTTCAGGTAGGGTTTGATATTTTCGGCTAGTTTTTTAGCTTCTGCCTTTTCTTTGTTGGTTGCGGAAACACCAGTTGGTCGCATCGAATCAACATCGATCAATATGTTTTTAATCTTTGCAATGTCTGCATCAGAAGTGGTCTGTTTGGCATGGATCGTCAACTTATTTGGGCTGCGATCCAACAATTCCGACTTCACCTGGTTCAAGGTCATGAAGGTGTTATATTTACCATCATATAAGGCAGCTTGATCAACCAGGGCTTCCACATTGTCAAAATACCCTGAAACCGTACCCTGATCCGTTCTTAGGATTCTGATTTCGGTCAATTCTTGGCCACGTTTAAACTTGTTGAGCGCCTGACGGATTTTGTCTCTGTGCAAGCCTTGTGGTTGCAGGGAACGATCATCATTGATAGCACCAACTTGTTGTCCCATTGTGTCTTTAACATTATTAATTTTTATTTTTATTTTTTGATGTGACATTAACTCCTCCGATCATATTTATTATCCGTATTTTTCACTACTTCTGAATTACTACCCTCATAAGCGGAATTGTCCGCACCATCCATTAGGATAGTGCCACCATTATTTAAGTCAAAAGCGACTAATTTGTGTTGATTCAAGGTGAAAATACTGGTGATGTAGTTCTTTGTTTGAGAACCAGCCCAATATTTTCGAACACTTATGTCAAAGACTGAAGTTCCACAAAACCAATCCTTCATGTTAAATACTTCGTTTTCATTGAACAAGACGCACTCCATTTGCGGATACATTATATGATCAAAAAGAAGTTCAGCGGATTCAGTATGGGTGTAAATTGCTATCCCGATAATTCTAATTCCTTCGAGTATTAAAACTCGATAATCGGTGTCGAAAGTCATGTCACTTACGTTATACCGTTGTCCTGTGAAGGAAGCATAGAGTTCGTAGTTGTGATATGTACCATCCGGCAACACTGGCAATACTGTTTTAATATGCTGAATCGCATCTTCGTCTAATAGGATTTTAGTGATTATTGCCTTCTTTCTTTGTTCAGACATGTCATCCCTCCCTTCTTCAGATTTGAATTCAGACGAACCAACAATTTGATCCACACTACGACCTTGATTACCGTGCTCGACGATTGAACGGGTGTTAATAATTTCTTTTTTTCATTACATAAGGATTCCATTTTTTGAAATCCTCCTTTCAATTATTAGATTTTGCTATCTTTAAAATGATAGTCACTTTTTTCTTTTGTTATTATCAACTTCTTCACTAAATTAATCGTTGATCTCCAATTTCACCTGCCGACTGGTTGGTCTATTTTTTTCACATGATCATCATCCTCCCTTTTCTTGTGCGTGAAAACCGATTTTGATTAATGAACCTATTAGCATCTCGCTCTTGTAAATCTTTGATAGAAATTCAGTAGTCATATATTCTCCTTAGTAAGTTATTTAAAAGACGAATATCTTTGACTAAAAGCGGTTGCTCTATTTGCCTATTAATCCAAATAACTCTAAATGGAGACAAAAAAATTGCTTTTCCGCTTCGTCATAATTTGAGCAACAAAAACATAAGGTCAATTTTTATCAAACCTTTGTTCTTGTTTTCAAATCAGGCGAAATACAGGAAAAGCAATTTGCTTATTGTATCTCATTAGTTGTGACCCACCGTATCCCACGGTGCCGAATGCTGTCTTCTTTCAGCTCCAGTCTTATGCCACACCCGAATATCCGTATTTTGAATCTGAAAATTCTGATAATGCAGAAGATCAACAAACAATTTATATCATTTGCGATAGTTTTAAAATAACATATTTTATTTTTTTCGTCAATATTTATTTATATTATTAAACTGATTTAAGCTAATATATTCATAGATTATTTGAGCCTACACCAATCCCTTCTCCTTCAAACTGCAATATCGCCCCTCTGTCCCGATGATGATATGATCCAGCAGCTCGATCCCCATTAGTACCCCTGCTTCCTTAATCCGCTGGGTGATTGACAAATCTTCATTTGAGGGTTCAGGATCACCTGAGGGATGATTGTGAAATAGCATGATACTGGCGGCATTGGTTAATATTGCCGTTTTAAATATCTCCCTGGGGTGGATCAATGAGCTGTTCAGGATTCCCATGCTGACAACGCTAATTGACAGTGGCTGGTTCTTGGTGTCCAGGCAGCAGACAATGACCTGCTCCCGATCTGCATCTTTCAGAAATTGCTGCCCAATCCCCACAGCGTCTTTGGGTGATGAGATTCTTCGGGTTTGATAGAGGATACTACCCTCCCGAACAAGTCTTAAGGACAAGATCTGAATGCGCTTGGCTGGTGGTTCGGTTCTATCTTTTTTCATGATTATATCTTCCTTTCGTTTATCTTTTTGATTTTTGGCAAAATGAATAGCCTTAACCCCGCTGATGAGGTTAAGGCTGTTTTTTCGTTATTTCGTTGTTTCTTTCGCTGCTGAATAGGCTGAAATGCCAAACAATACACCACCTGTGAACCATTCAATGGCTGCAGTTGTTCCGATGGTTGCTATCAAACTGAACATCTTCCCGGTCTCCTTTTTTTTTGAATTAATGACGAATATTGCTTTTTCACCAAAGCCATTATTTTGATCATTTCCTGCCAAAGCTATGACGAATATCGATTTCCTCCGAATCCATTATTTTGATCATTTCCTGCGAAATCCATGACGAATATCGGTTTCCACCGAACCCATTATTTTGATCACTTCCTGCCAAAGCTATGACGATCATCGATTTTCACCAAATCCATTGTTTTGATCATTTTCTGCGAAGGCTATGACGATCATCGATTTCCACCGAATCCATTATTTCTATGCTTTCTTCATTATTTTAATTAATCAAGCGAACTCAACATAGCTCTCAACAACAACACACAGTGCTGCTCCAGCAATGACACCACCTAGAAACCATGGCACGACCGATCACCTCCTTCCACCCTTTTATTCCGTTTTTATCGTCAGTACCGTCAGTACCGACAATTCTTCTGACGATACTGACAGCACTGACGACAGATTTGGCACAAACTACTGCTGACTACAACAATCCCACGGCTTCCTGCTTATCCTCACGGCTGGTGTTGATGTAGTAGCTGGCGGTGGTTTGAATACTGGCATGTCCTGCTAATTTAGCCACCGTCGTCAGATCAACACCTTTCTTCAATAGTCGTGTGCAAAATGTATGCCTGAATTTATGAGGAAAAATGGTCATGTTTAAACTCTTCCCCAATTTCTTCATTACCTTATTGACGGTATCGGTATCCATCTTGCCGGATCGCTGGGTGACTAACAATTGACAACTTTTAGCATAGGGACTTTCTTTGCGATCACTTTCCATGTATGTCTTGATGATTTCAGCAACTTCCGGTTTTAAGGGGACTTCCCGGTATTTACCGCCCTTACCAACGACTTTAAGACTCATGGTCAGTAGATCCAGATCCTGAATTTTTAGATTGACCAATTCACCAACCCTCAGTCCAGCATAGAGGAGAATATAGACCAGGGTTTTATCACGCAGGGCAACCTGTTCCTTATTTTCCAGGAAGAACAACAACCGTTCCACCTCATCTTCTGAAAAGACAACCACTTCCGCCTCACTGCCATTGGCTACTTTGATCTTATCCCGTTTGGGATGCACCACCATTTCCTGACAATATCCGGCTGCTATCAGAAAATGGTTGAAGCTGTGAAGACTATTAATCTTTTTATTAATCGTATTGATCCGATAGTTGGCTTCCTGCAGGTGTTTGCGATAACTGGTGATACTCAGTCTGGTGAGCTTGCCATCAAAGGGCAACTTCTTTTCCTTTAACCACTGGATGAAGCCCTGAATATCACCGGTGTAGCTGGCAATAGTCGCTGATCCTTTGCCGTCTTCCATCAGGTGGTTCTCAAAAGCGGATTGAATTGCAGAAATGGTTTCGTCGATGATAGCTATTGCTGCCAATGATGCTGATGACTTGTCTGGTATTTGTGGTTCTTCCATTTTCAATGACTTGTCACGTTTTTGTGCTTCTTCCGGTTCTAATGACTTATCAGCGTCTAGTTGCTCAATGACTGGATCAATTTCTTCAACTGGCACCACGGGTTCATCGTCTGAATCAATTGTCATGCTTTTCCTGGACTTGCTTTGTTTGGTTTCTCGTCTTGGGAATTCGATCTTTTCAATGGTCATGGTCATTTTGAACACCTGCTTTCATTGGAATTATTTTCTGCGTGATTTAATTCATCCACTGCTGATGCTTCTAAACTCCCTCGATCACTGTCATCGGGATCATCCATTTGCTGATAGATCAGATCCCCATGATTTCTGAGCCATTTAAAGCTATCGGTCACAGTGCCACCCATAAAGTCGGGACTATTCTGATAGTAGTTGGGGTCCATGGTGAGCTGGTCACTGGTCTTGTCAAAGAGAATATCCATACCATCGACATAGGGTGATCCATTCGTTTTCAGGACAACCCGAACAATGACACACTGCTTCCGATCATCGTTGATGCTGATTCCCATGATCCATTGGTGGTCGTTGGTTCCTGGTTCCTGTCTTTCCAGGGCATTTTTTAATTGGCTGATGATTGTTTCTGTTTTCTGATCCATGCTGATTTCCTCCAAAAATAAAATAAGACCATTGACCGGTTAAGCCAATGATCTCTCATGATTATAATATGTATTTAAGATGGGGGTTTGATTCAGTGACCGATGATTGTGGGGAAATCTGGAACGGTTTTTTAATCCTATCCCCCAAACCAGTGGCACTATTGTCCGGATTGACTGGCTCTGACCATCATATCGACTGGCACTGGAGCCCGGAACCATCACAACTGAAATTCGCCTGACACGACTGTCGGCACTGACGGCAATTTGGGGACAAAAAAGATGGACTGGTTGGAGAATTCAAATTCTTAAGTGAGTTTGGATGATCCCAAACTGGCACAACTCATTGAAAACAGACAAAAGCATAAAGCCACTGCAACTACTACAAAATTTTTCAGTCAGATTGCTCAGACTTTTTCAACTAATGTGACAATAGAAACGTCCCCATGTCACCTCCTTGAGCGCTTACTTCTTTTAAATGTGACAACAGAAACGTCCCCGTGTCTCCACCTGACACCAGAAACGTCCCCGTGTCTCCAAAAAAAAAGACGATCCGAGTTCCGAAGAACTGGGATCGTCTTTTGAATCTTTAAATATATTAAAATTTATCTCTTTTTTCTAGTTACTGAGTAACTGTAATTTGAGTTAAGTTTAATACATTTCCAACTGTATCAGCTGTTGTAATACCAGTTGCTGGTTTAATTACTACGCCTGCTGATAAATCTGTTGCTGTTAATGGAACAGCTAATGTAAGTGTGATCTGTTTTGCAGTACCACCAGCTGCTGCAGTAACGGCTGTAGTCACTTTATTACCACCAACATATACTTCAAAATCTCCAGCTGCAATTGTTGCTGGGTTAATATCTTCTGAAGTTGTTAAAGTAATAACACTAGTTGTAGTTACTTGTGCTGTTTTTACTGTTGGTCGTACATTTTCGTTAAGTGCAACTGCTACTGTTGCAGTTGCCATTACATCGCCAGTCTGGCTAGTTACACCACTTACAGTTAAGGTACGTGAACCAGTTAGAGTATTTGAGTCTTTAGCAATTTTTAATTCAACAAGACCGTTTGTTGTATTAGATTGTAAAGTAACGCTCTCTAATACGGTTCCTTCAAGTGCATAGTTTGAAAGTGTGAGAGCACTTGCTCCTGCAACTGGTCTATCAAATTGTACTCGAATTGTGTTGTTATCAACTACTAATACACCATTAGTACCATAAGTTGTATCTAATTTTGGTGCTGAAGTACTAGCATTGGATGTTCTTGTGAATTTGAAGTTAGTTACTTCTGCGTTATTGTTACCAAACAAGTCAGTAACTAAAGCTGCTGGTAAAGTAACTGTGTATTCAGCTGCTTTTGTCAATGTTGTTAATTCCAGTTGTACTGACATAGACTTGCCATCAACTGGTTTATACAGTGCAAATGCTGTATTTGCGGCACCAGTAGTTAATGCTGGCATAGGTGTTGTTACATAGTTATCAACATAGGAACCATTAATAGTAACACCTGCATTTGCAGTTACATTTTTGTTGTACGTTAATACTAAGTATTCAATACCATCAATTTTTTCAACTTTCGATGAAGTAATTGTTGGTGCTGCTGTATCAGCAGAGAAGTTTACAACTTTGTTTGCTGGGACATCACCTGCATTGTTTGACAAATCAGAGAATGCTGTTACAGAAACTGTTTGTAATCCTGTTTTTGCTGCAGCAACTGTTGCATGATAAACAGTTGCATCATTTATATCTTTAACAACTGTGACAGCAGATGCTGTAATGGGTGCAATTGTAGGATCAGAAATCAGAGCTTCTGAGAACTTAATATCAAATGTAGTATTACTTGTTACAGTAACACTTGAAACTGTTGGTTTTGTTGTATCTTGAGTATTCTTGATCACTGTTACAGTAATTGGATTTGGTGAAATTACATTACCTGCATAATCAGTTGCACCAATGATTGTTGCAGTGATATTTTTATTTACATCAGTTGCGGCAATCCCTGTTAAGTCAATCTGAATTTTTCCATCTGCATCTACTGAAGCAACTGGTGTCGTAATCGCTGTACCATCTGGTAAAGCATAAGTTACTGTTCCAGCAGCAGCGAGTGGTTCACTAAAGCTTACTTTTGCAATTTGGAAGTTTGTATATGTCACTCCAACAAGTGTAGGTCTTGCTGTATCAGTTACATTAATATTAGCTGTGTATACAGCTGGTAAAGCTAAACCAGTAGTATCTTTAATAGGTGTTCCTACTGTTACTGTATATCGATCTTTGAAGAATTCAGCGCCTGGTAGAGTGATGGTTAATGTTTTTCCATCTGCACTTAAGGCACCTGTAGCACCACCAGCGGCACCTGTGATTGAAGGTCTATTTACAGCAATTTGAGCATCTAAATATGCAATGCCAATTACAGTTTTACCGCTTCCATCAACTGATAAAACATAATCATCAGTTGTTTGAGATGTAGTAGTATTAGCTAATAAAGTTGTTTTATCCATTGCTTTGTTAAATGTAACAACTAATTGTTTTGCATTAGGCACTGCTACGCTTACAACTTTTGGAATTGCAACTAAGTTAGCCTGAGCAGCGGTAATATTTGCTGTTGCTGCATCAACTTCTGATTGAAGATTATCTTCAGTCATTTTGTTAGCATTTACAACTGCTTGGTAAGTTGTCCAGCTAGCTGCTGTGTAATCAGCTTGAGTTACAGCTGCTAAAGCGGCGTTGTATTCTGTTAAGTCAGCTGGGTTCTGAACGATTTCAACTTCGATTGCTTCCAATCGTAAGAAAGAACCAACTGTTCCTAATTGTTCGCCATTAGTAAAAGGACCTACATCGCCAATGTTTTGTACATGGCCACTGTATACTACTGAGTAATCTTCTAATTGAACGCCTTCGTCATCAACTAAAGAAATTTTAATGGCTTCAATTTGTAAGCTTCTTCCTTCAGTACCGGCAAATTCGCCATCTTGAACTGGATCCATCCAACCCACGTTTTGTACGTGAACCTGATATTCAATGTGTGCGTCTGCTGGCACATCGCCATCTAATTGAATCCAGAATCCTTCCAATCGAAGGCCTTTACCTTCTGTACCTAATTCGGTTGGTCCTTGAATCCAGGAACCATCCAGTGGATAATTTCCTACGTTTTGAATGTGTCCACGGTACTCAACGCCAACATCTGATGTTGCAGCTGTTTTAGCACTGAATAATCCTAAAAACGAATCCCAGGCTGACTGTTCTTTTTCAGCTGCGAATACGCTTGAGGAGAATACCATGGATAGCATTAACAATGTTGTTAAAATGCTAACAGTAATCTTCTTCATACTTTGTTTCCTCCGTTGTTAAAATTTGGGTTTTTTTATCCGGAAGTTCCAGCAATAGCTCATCACTAATCGCCTGGAAATTCCAGAGCTTAATCTTGCTCCTTATTGTTGTTCCTGGTTTACAGTTAAAACTGTCCCTCTTTCCTCCTTCCTAATTTTTAGCTATGCAAACCATCCTGGGCTTTTTAAAAAAGCTGGTTTGCCAATACAGTGAAACGGTAAACCGAGAAAGAGCGTTCTTGTATGATTCTACACCTTCTTACGATGTTTTGCAATAAATATCGATGTTTTTTTGAATAAAATTCGTGATTTTTACATTACAAAACCGAAACAATAATGGGTTTAGCTCACATCTTTGACACATTCTGATATTTCAGAAAAACAATGTATCCATCACTTTCAATTTTTGACCAAACCGACTGCCAAACTTTAAATCAAGGGTTCCTTTCTCAAGAATAACAGCGATCAGCTCCTTTCCGGTTTCAAACTTCAATAAATAAACGCTTTTTGACTCTACAATTGGTTAACGCCCAGGATTGAGGTTTTATTGCACCGGATTTTATTTTTTTTTATTTTTATCTTCGACTTGCTGAAAAGCATGGGCATGAACCAGGCGATTAATAAACGCCCCTACACGCTGCACTGCCCGGGCATGACATGGGGACATTTCGCCTGTCATCCCGCTGGGCTGACAGGCGGTACGTCCCCAAGTCACGCCCTACTCACTCGTTGGCGGCTCGCTGATCGGATCGTTTTCGCTTAAGGGTGTCTGCTCCTCGCTTAATGGCGTTTTTTCTTCGCTTAGCGGTGTTTTCTCGTCATCCACTGCTTCCGGTGTTTTTTCATCCGGTGGGGAGACAACCGGTTCGGTGGTGGGTTGGGGTTCCGGGGTGGTAACCACCGGGGTTTCCGGGGTCGCAACCACGGCCGGATCTGGCGTATTGGTTACCTTGCCGGTACCGTTGGTATCCACACTGGTTTCGGTGGTGGCCGGTGGGGTAATCGCCGGGGTTTCCACTACTGGGGTGGTGACTTCCTTGGTCTCTTTTTCCGGTTCATCGACAACAATCACCTTGGTGAGATCGACTGCCTTTTCCTTGGATACGGCCAGTAAATCGGCCAGCGACATGCCCGCCAGACTTTCCATGGTCAGGGTACTGTCAGCGGCGATTAATTCCTTCATCACATTGAGCTTACCGGTGGTGACACTGTACTGCTCGGCCTCGGTGACGGCCTGGCTATCCGGGGTGACGGTTTGCCGGACGACGGTGGCACTGATGTTTTCGGCAGTGGCCGAGTCTTTAATCACCTGATTAAGGGTGACGGCCAGATCATCGGCTTTGGCGGTATTCTGGTTTTCGACCGTGATCATCACCACACTTTTGGTTTCATCCAGATAGCCGTTTTTAATCATGGCAGTGATGATGACCCCCACCGAGTCTTCCAGATTGGACTGGCTGAGGTTCTCTTCATCAAGCAACTCCTGGACATCCTGATCAAAGGCTTTAACCGACAAAATCTGCTTGTGCTTGTTGGTAACGATCTCGACGCTCTGATTGGCGTCAAGGGCGATGATGCTCTCAGGCGATTTAAACTCGCCAAACCAGGTGGTGATACAGACAATCATGACCAGTGCACCGGCTACCGCCATGGAAATGGGCTTGAAATACCGCTGACTGGTATTCCGGGCTTTAGTCGGGGCCAGGGTTTGCCGGGTGATCGTGTCGTGCCCAGTCATTTTGATGACCGGGATGGCGGCCAGTTTATCAAAATCCAGGCCGGGAGCCTGGCTGATACTGCGGGAAAGGGAGGCTTCTATATTTAGTTTTTTGTGGGTGCTCATCTTAACACCTCCTGTTCGATGAGATATTTCTTCAGCTTCTTCAGTCCCCGATGATATTTAGAGAGGACGGTTGAAAGCTTCATATCCAGATTTTTGGCAATTTCCCGGTGGGTAAAGCCGGAAATGGCATGTAATAAAATAATTTCGATTTCTTCGCTGCTTAGTATTTTTAGCGCAGTCTGAATTACCAGGCGGTCTTCCTGGTCACTAACGTAGGAAAAATTCAAATCATTTTCCAGATCGGTCATTTCAATGCAGTCGTTTTTCTGTTTGCTGCGGATTTTGCTGATTGAAAGATTCCGGGCGATGGTAAACACCCAGGCCATCGGTTTACCCATGGGCTGATAGAGATGGGCGGCTCGAATCTTTAAGTAGGTGTCCTGAACCACATCGAGGGTATCGTCATGGTTTTTTAAGGTTGACAATACAAAGGCGTAGACGGTGCGTTCCGTCAGACGGTATAATTCTTCGAAAGCTGCCATATCATCATTGGCAATCCGGGTGAAGATGGCTTCATCGATATTCAGTTTTTGTTTTTCTGTACTGACGGTGTCGTTTAATACCATCATGGAAAGAAAAAGCTTCATCAGGATAACCCCCAACATTATAGTAACGTTTTAAACTAACGTTTTATTGCATGGAATTTTAACTTTTTTTCGGCGCACAAGGAGGAAGTCATCCCCTATGCTTATACATACTGCCTATTATCGTTGATACATCAGAAAAAGGCAAGGTGTGGCAGATTATGTGCCAGGATTTTTTTGATTGATCGGTTCTCTTCTTTATATTATAGCATAGGTCGGGTAGAAATTTATAATTTTATGGTTAATTAAGGTTGGGCACAAGGGAGCGCATAAGCTACGGCGATTCCCGGATGTGACAATGGGACATTTCTTATTTTACATTTACAGCGGCTCCCGGTCATGACAATGGGACATTTCGTACGTCATCCCTATCGGGCTGACATCCGTAACGTCCCCTTTTCACGCCCTACCAGCTGGTGGGTGAATTTTTATCTCCGGGGGGTTAAGGTTTATAGGTGACTTTTTTATAATGACATGATAGAATGTATCTATTATGGGAATATAAGTATTAATACATTTTCTTATGCACACGATATCAGTATTACACAAATGATGTCTTAGGGATAATTTTTTATGAAGGAGTTTTAAAATGGAGAAGAAATTAAGCTACACTGTCGATGAGCTCATTGATTTACACGTCTTGCAGCAGTTTCAGGATAGTTTTGCCAAGGCTCTGGGGATGGCCAGCATTTCTGTTGATAATGTCAAGGGGTCGATTACCGAGCCCAGTAACTTTACCGATTTTTGCATGAAATACACCCGGGGCTCGGCCGAAGGCAACAAACGCTGTATTTCCTGTGATGTCAATGGTGGTAAAAAAGCGGGTACCACTGGTAAACCGGCGGTTTACTCCTGTCATGCCGGACTGGTGGATTTTGCGGCGCCAATTGTCGTAGATGGGGTGCAGATCGGGGCCATTCTTGGTGGACAGGTACTTGATGCGCCACCGGATGAGGACAAGTTTAGAAAAATCGCCCGGGAGATCGGGGTCGATGAGGATGAGTATATCGCCGCCCTAAGAAAAATTACGATTGTCCCCCGGGATAAAATCAATGCCGCAGCGGATATGCTGTATGTTTTTGCCAACTCCATTTCCAAAATGGGCCATCATAACCGTCTGCTGGTTCATGAAACCGAGAACTTCCAGCATATTTCGGAAAATATGTTTGAAAATATCCGGGCGGTTACCGACGTGGTCAATAACTTCTCAGTTCAGATTGAAGCCTTGATAAAAGCCTCTGACGAACTGCTGGAATCTTCCACTATTTCCAAAAATAAGGTCAAGGAAACCGACTCGATTCTTAAGTTTATCCGGGATGTGGCGACTCAGACCAACCTGCTTGGCCTTAATGCAGCCATTGAAGCTACCCGGGCCGGGGAATTTGGCCGGGGCTTTAATGTGGTTGCCGATGAGGTTCGTAAACTGGCGGTCATGAGTGTGGATTCAGCCAAGAAGATCGAAAGTATTCTGGACAGCATTGTGGTCAGCATGAATTCGGTGGAATCGCAGGCGGCCAAATCCTATAAAATCATCGGCGAGCATCAGGCCGCCATGGTTGAGATCAACGAAAAACTGTCGATGCTCAATGAAATCTCCGACAAACTCAAAATTGAGATTAATAACTTAAAGAACAGCCTGTACTAAAGCAAAAGACCACTCGTGCGAGTGGTCTTTTTTGTGACATGGGGACGTTTCGTTTGTCATCGCTGCTGCGTGGCTCGAGCATGACATGGGGACATTTTATTTTCAGCGATGCCCGGGCATGACATGGGGACATTACGCCTTTCATCCCGCTGGGCTGACAGGCGTAACGTCCCCAAGTCACGCCCTGTCAGTTGATCAGGTTGAGGCCGAAATGGGTACGCAGATCAGCAATGGCCCGGCGGTGGAGTTTGACCAGGCTGTTGGCACTAACCCCCAGGGCGGCGGCGATTTCCCGGAAGCTGCGGTTTTTGCCATAGTGTTCTTCAATAATCCAGCGCTGCCGTTCCCTTAAGCAGGGCAGATACTGCCGTAAGGCCAAAAGGTCTTGCGCCCGTACATAGTCACCTTCAATATCGGCGGGATCGGGCAGAACCTCCAGCAGGGAAAGATTTTCGTCATCACCGGGTGAAAAATCCAAAGAGGTGCAATTTTTATGGCTTTTGGCCACATTGACAAAATAATAGAACAACTCTTTTTTGAGATAGCCGGAAAAGGGCACGCCCCGGTCTTCATTATAGGTTTCTACGGCATTGAGCAAAACGATGGCGGCTTCGCTGAGGTAGTCGTCAACAGCGTCCACTTCGTACACATAACGTCTGATCATTGAGAGCATCAAGGGCTTAAATCCCTCAATTAAAGCCAACTGGCACTGGGTATCCCGTTGCCGGGCGCCCTTTACCAAACGAATCATTTCATTATTTTTCATCTTGTCACCTCTTTCAATTAAATAGAACATCAGTTCTTTTCTTATTATACATGAATCGGTTTGTTATTTCAATGGTTTTGCGAACAAATGTTTTTTTATGGGCATGGGGCCGTTTTTTACTGCAATGCTCGGGCATGACATGGGGACATTTCGTACGTCATCCCTATCGGGCTGACATCCGTAATGTCCCCAAGTCATACCCTATCATAGGCGTAACGTCCCCTCGACTCGCCCCATCAAACGTCCCCTTTTCATATCCTATTAATTGGGGGCGGGGTTTCCCCCGCCTTTTGCTACACGGTCATTTCAAAGTCCTGGGTGGTGGTACTGATCAGTTTACCGCTGACCTTTTTCACCAGGGCAATATTGTCTGGTGCAAACACATTTCGGGTCAGGATCTGATCCATTGCTGCATTGATTTCAGCAGGCGTTACTGCCGGATCGGCATCTGTAACAGAAATGGTTGCGTTTTTGCCATCGGCACGGGCAAAAACCATGGTTGCTTTAATATCGGCCATATTTTACCTCCTTTCTTCATATTATGTGGGGGTTACACCCCGGGAATCAGTAGGGTGGTTTCGATTTTGAGTACTTCTTCCATGGTGGGAACCTGCAAGCTGGCAAGTGCCTCAGCCACAGCGTAAATATCATCATCAACGGCGGTTTCTTTCAGATTGGAATAAGTTTTTGACTTAATCACTTCTTTCCCGTCGACCACCCCATGGTTCGAACGAACCTGGAGCTTATTGCTGATAAAATCAGTAGTTACTGGCATTTTGTGTACCTCCTTTCATCGGTTATACTTATAAATGGAATGAACTGGAAAAAGGTGCCATCTTTTTTTAAGTATTTGGATATGGGACATTTTGTTTGTCATCACTACAGCGTGGCTCGGGTATGACATGGAGACATTTCGTACGTCATCCCGATCGGGTTGACATCCGTAACGTCCCCAAGTCATACCCTATAAATGCTGGTTAAATTTCCAGATGGCAAAAACCCTCATCTTCGTAAATGATCACGCCAAGCCCGGCGGCGATGGCAGCGGCGGCCAGAGCATGAACTGAGAGCCCCGGAGCATAGCAGTCAGCAGCATCGCCAAAGAGATGCCGGGAATGGGGAATCCCCCCGACTTCTTCATTACGAACCGGGCAGCGCACCCCGGAGGTGATGATAATCGGGTTTTCCAGCATCATCCGGACGGCTTCCAGCCGGCCCACCAGTTCACCGTTCATTTCTGACGGAAAGCCATCACAGTAACGGCCTTCACAGCAGCATTTAAACTCTTGACGGTTAAAATGGGGGGTTAATTGTTCGTTGTTGATACACATAGATATTCTCCTATTCGTTTTAATTTTTTTGAGACATGGGGAGACATGGGGACTTTTTGTTTGTCATCGCTACAGCGTAGCTCGGGCATGACATGGGGACATTTTGCCTTTCATCCCGCTGGGCTGACAGGCGTAACGTCCCCAAGTCATACCCTACTCATTCTTCCTCGGACAACTGGGCCAGAACTTTTTTGAGGCTGGCGGGAATCGGAAAGCCCAGGGCGGCCAGATTTTCGGTGATACTGATGCCTTCATTGGCCAGATAGAAAAAAATCATCGCTGTGCGGAGTGTCGCACCGCCGCCGAGCAGGTTCTGATCTAACAGGTGACCCATGGCGACAATGACAACGATCATCATTTTTTTGAGAATTCCATTAAAACCAATTTGGCTGGATACCTGCCGACGGGTTGCTGCCAGGGCCAGACCGGTTAAATAGTCAATCAGGATAAAGCCCAGCAGGGTGTACAAATACCCGTCGAAGCCGCCTAAAAGAAAACCGAGTACCGACCCGATCACCCCACACACCGTGGGCAGGGATTCTAGAATTGTTTTCATTTCATCGCTTGTCCTCCTTTCTTTAACTAGTGGTACACTCCTTAAATGGCAGTTTCTAGGAAAAAATGACATAAAAAAACCATCCTGTGAAGGATGGTTCGGCATGGGGACGTCTAACTTATCGCATTTACAGCGCGCGGCCCGGGCATGACAAGGGGGACATTTCGTACGTCATCCCTGATGCGTGGCTCGGGCATGACAAGGGGACATTTCGCCTTTCATCCCGATGGGCTGACAGGCGTAACGTCCCCTTTTCACGCCCTATCACAGGCGAACGTTTCCAAGTCATGCTCTAGCGCTGTTTGAGGTCGGCGGCGATCTGGTTGAGTTTTTTGAGGCGGTGATAGACCCCGGACTTGCCGACGGGGGGGTCCAGGCGTTCACCCAGCTCTTTGATACTGGCATCGGGGTAGTTAAGCCGCAGTTCGGCAATGTCGTAGAGATTTTTGGGCAGATTTTTTAAGCCAAACTGCTCTTTGATCAGCATAATATCGGCAACCTGATCGTAGGCGGCGGCAATGGTTTTATTGAGATTGGCGGTTTCACAATTGACCTGACGATTCACGTCATTGCGCATTTCTTTGACAATCCGGATGTTTTCCATTTCCAGCAGGCCACGATGGGCTCCGATGACGCTGAGAAAATCGGCCACACTGCTCCCTTCTTTGAGGTAGAGCACCCAATGGGCTTTGCGATGGATCAGGTTGGACTTGATCTCGTACCCATCGAGAATCGTTTTAATGCTCTGCAGATAGGCACATTGCTCACCAGCAACCACTGGACTGCGGTCGGATTTTTTCGTGATGGTCGTTTTTTTACCCACCAATTCCAGATGATAGGTTTTTTCGGGGTTGGATATCGAACCGCACCCTAAAAAGACCCCTCGGATGTAGGCTTTTGTCTGATTTTGCTGCTTGATAAACGGCTCCGGTACCTGATTGGCAAAAAACGCCTGGCCATTGGCATTGTAACTTAAAATCTGACAGTCTTCCAAAATTATTTTTGCCGTCCATGGTTGATCAACCACCACCCGGTAGGCCCGGTGTTCTTTGAATTTACGGGTTTTTTCGATCTTGATTTTTGGTTTAATCTGATACAGGGATTTAATCAGCTGATAGCAGCGGGCCGCCACCGCAGGATTTTCGGTTTTGATACTGATGGTCATGGCGCCGGATTGCTCGATGTGAATGGTTCCCACTGCGCCAATCATGCCGGACAGTTCGGCCCGCTGACAGGCTATTGAGCCGTAGGGAAGCTTGGAAAGATCTTTTTTTAAAATGGCTGAAAATGTCATGGCGGCTCCTTTCTCGCACAGGGGGACGATTCTTTTGTACTTACCTTATTTTATATAGGTTTCAAAAATGCGACGGGCCAGGAGGTCGGCATCATGACGGACAAAACCGTTTTCCATGATGACATAATCGTCTAGAATATACTCATACTGTTCCAGGGGGGAGATGATTTCGACCACATTGGCAGCGCATTTTTGGTATTTTTCTTCAATACTCTTGGGTAGATTGCCGGTGTTGGCGACCACATAGTCAAACAATCGGCCTTCGGCCTGATCGAGGTGAGCTTCAATGGCTCGGATGTGGTCTTCCTGGGTATACCCATCGGTTTCACCAGGCTGCGTCATAATGTTACAGATGTAGAAACGCCTGGCCCGACTATCAAAAATCGCTCTGGCGACATCCCTTATCAGCAGATTGGGAATGACGCTGGTATACAAACTGCCAGGACCAATAACAATCATGTCGGCATTTCTGATGGCCTCGATGGTTTCCGGGAGGGGGGCGGTATCCTCCTGTTTTAGAAAGATCTGGGTGATGGGGCTGTTTTGTTCCAGTGCCGCCCCGGGGATGGCTGATTCCCCTTCAATGATCTGACCATTTTTGAGGGTTGCCATCAGCACCATCTGGGAGAGGGTAACCGGCAGAACCGCTCCTTTGATCTGCAGCACGTCGGAGGTTCGCCGGACGGCATCGTAAAAATCATGGCTGATGCCGTTCATCGCTGCCAAAAACAGATTTCCGAAGCTTTGTCCCGCCATCGGGCCACCGGGGAAACGATAATTAAACAGCTCCTGCATGACGTTTTCGTCATCGGCCAAAGCCAGAATGCAGCTGCGGATGTCGCCAGGCGGAAGAATACCCAGTTCTTCCCGGAGTTTTCCGGAGCCGCCACCATCATCACCAACCGTGACAATGGCGGTGAGATTATCGGTATATTTTTTTAAGCCCCGGAGGATCACCGATAAACCAGTGCCGCCGCCGATGGCCACAACTTTGGGGTTTCTTACTTTGACAATATCTTTCAAGGTAAACTCCCTTATGTATTCTTTCATATCCATGAAATCACATCCTTTTTTGTTTGTCTTTACATCGTTGCTCAGGTATGCGGGCGATCACGGATCGCCCCTACGAGATGGTGCAACTGACTGTTCGGCCAGCATGACATGGGGACGCAACGTCTTTATGAACGACAACACTGCTCGGATGAGACAATGAAACATTTCGCCTTTCATCCCGATGGGCTGACAGGCGTAACATCCCCTTTTCTCATCCTACCAGTCCCCAAGTCATACCCTAGTGGTCGAGGCGGTTTCTTTTGATGTCCCGGTGTTTGAGGGTGGTTTCGTAGCCTTTTTCTTTGAGAGCCTGGCTTAACAGGCAGGCAAAGGTGACCGAGCGGTGCTGGTCGCCGGTACAGCCGATGGCAATTTCAACCGTATTTTTGGAAACCTTGGCAAACTGGGGAATGACAAATTCAATCAAATCCCACAATTTCTGATAAAAAACCTCCGCTTCCCGAAACGACATGACATAGTCTCGCACCGGTTGATCTTCGCCAGTCAAATTCCTAAGCTCCTGTTTATAAAAGGGATTGGGCAGAAAGCGGACATCAAAGACAAAATCGGCCCCCATGGGACTGGCATATTTAAAACCGAAGGAATAAATTTTTACCTTGGGTTTGGACTGATCCCGATCCAATTTAACCAGCTTTGTCAGCTGTTCTTTTAGCTCTCTGACCTTGATGTCCGAGGTGTCGATGACTTCATCGGCGATTTCTCTAAAATGCTCCAGGCTTTTTCGTTCCGCCCGGATCGCTTCGATGAGGTTACTGGCAAAATGGGTCAGGGGATGATTACGCCGAGTTTCCTGATAGCGGGATACCAGTACCTCGTCCCGGGCATCTAAAAAGATCAGGGTCAGATCATCCCGGGTAGCCTTGTACTCAGCCAGGGGGGTATCTTTTCCGTCCAGGAAAATATCGCCCCGGACATCGGTGACCAGGGCTATTTTTTCAATTTCGGTGGCCGATTGCTGACAGAGATTGATGAAGGTCACAATCAGTTGCGGGGGAATGTTATCAACACAGAAATAACCCAGATCTTCGAGGATTTGAATGGCCTGGGATTTTCCGGCACCAGACATGCCAGTGATGATAATGATTTTCATGGGTTACTCCTTTTTTTGAATTACTGTGACTCCCGGGCATGACATGGGGACATTTCGTACGTCATCCCTACAGCGTAGCCCGGGCATGACATGGGGACATTTCGCCTGTCATCCCGCTGGGCTGACAGGCGTAACGTCCCCAAGTCACATCCTACCTAGTCGGTGATGTTGACGATCCGGGTGATGGGAATGCCAGCGGCTTTGACAACCGCTGGGGTGTCCCGCATATCCCCCAGAGCAGCAATGCTATGGGCGTCACTGTTGATGGCAAAGCTGACTGGGTATTTCATGGCGATTTTTATTTCTTCGGCATTTAAATGATTGTGTCTGGGGTTGATTTCCAGAATGACGCCATGTTCGGCGGCTTCTTTGGCCACCGCTTCGATATTGATGGGCATTTTGTCGCCGGGATGGGTAATCAGCTTGATGTCGTAGCGTTCCATCATTTTGATATAGGTTCGGGTATTCATGTTAACCACGGTGTTTCTTAAAAAAGGCAATACCCGGGCCGCATAGTTGGGCAGGGCAAAAACAAAGATATCTTTGATACTGGCCGGGATATAGCCGTAGTGGTACCCGGCCGAAATCCAGTCGCAATATTTTTTTCTTCCTCTTTAATGTCAAGGTCGCCGTTGGCACCAGTGATGTTGGATTCGACCGAGAGGTAGATATCGATATCATCGTATTTTTGATTAAGCGCATCAATCTCGGCCCGCATTTTGGCGAAATTCTTTTTGCGCACCCCAAACAGCGGATGGCTGCGGCCATGGTCGGAAATGGTGATGGCCGTAAGGCCAATTTTACGGGCCTGGGCCACCATTTCGGCAATGGTATTTTTACCATGGCTGTAGGTTGTATGGGTGTGCATATCATGGGTTATTTTCATGGGATTTCCTTACATATATTATTATGTTTTATTACTTCGATTATACTGCGTTGCCCGGATGCGACAATGGGACATTTCGCCTTTCATCCCGCTGGGCTGACAGGCGTAACGTCCCCTTTTCTCATCCGAGACTAGTCGTTTCCGATGACGATGACTTCGGTTTTCAGGTCGACGTCAAATTTTTCTTTAACGGCTGACTGAATCGCACCGATGAGGTTTAGAATATCAGCAGCGGTGGCGCCGCCTTTATTGATCACAAAGCCGCTATGTTTTTCGGAGACCTGAGCCCCGCCGATGGCATAGCCTTTAAAACCGGCATCCTGCACCAGTTTACCGGCATAATAGCCTTCCGGTCGGCGGAAGGTGCTGCCAGCGCTGGGGTATTCCAGCGGTTGCTTGGTCTGTCTTTGGGTGTTTAAGTTAAGCATTTTTGCTTCGATGGCCTGGCAGTCGCCGTGTTTTAGACCCAGCTCGACACGAATCAGAATCCAGCCGTGCTGTTGCAGGATACTGGATCGGTAACCAAACTGGCACTGTTCGGCAGGAATGGTTTTTTCGGTACCATCTTCTTTAATCACCGTAATGCTTTTAATCACTGCCTTCATTTCGCCGTCGTAGGCACCAGCATTCATGGTGACGGCACCGCCCAGACTGCCGGGAATGCCGGAAGCAAATTCCAGACCGGTGAGGTTTTCTTTCAACGCAATATTGGCCAGATCTTTAAGGCTGATCCCCGGTTCGGCAATCAGAGTTGTTCCCTGAACTTCCACCCGATTGAGGGCCTTGGTATTAACGATGATGCCACGATACCCCTTATCACGGACAATCAGGTTGCTGCCGTTCCCCATAATATAAAAGGGTTTATCCGATTCTTTGCAGATTTTTAGTATCTGTTGCAGTTCTGTTTGGGTCTGAGGCATTAAAAAAAGGTCGGCTGGGCCCCCAACCTTAAAGGATGTATGGTTTTTCATCGGTTCATTTTCTTTTATATTTTCGATCGCCATGATGGCTTGCAGTTTTTTGATGGTATTATTCATATAATTATTCCTACCTCTTGATGCTTCGATTTATCGCACAGGAGGACGGTTCTTTTGTGCACTTTTTATCAAGTAATTAGGAAAGCACAAGAAAAACCGTCCCCCAGTGCTTATCCTACTTTTTTGCTTCTATTAATCCATCATACCATTATTTACGTGGCTTCGCCACAAAAAAAGGCCCTTTGCGGGTCTTTTTAAGAATCTTTTATCTGGGCTACTCGGCAACGGCGCAAAGGGTTGCGATATAAACCTGGGCGGCACCAGCTTCCAGAAGGGTGGCACTGGTTTCGGCCAGGGTCGCCCCGGTGGTGAGGACATCATCCACCAGCAGAATGGTTTTATTCTGGATGGTATTAATCTGTTCGACAGTGAATGCCCCGGTCAGATTGTGGAGCCGCTCTTCCCGGCCCTGGCCAAGCTGATGAGGCGTATCCCGGCTGCGGATCAGGACTTCCGGGGCCAATTCCGGAGCATTTGAATTTTTTTTAGCTAAACCGTCATAAATACCCCGGGCAATCTTTTCACTCTGGTTATAGCCCCGCTCGGCCATACGGTTGGGATGCAGGGGCACCGGAATAATCAGATCCACACGGTTAACCCATTGGGATTGGGCAATGGCAGCCCCCATGTGGGTACCCATCCAAATGCCCAAATGGGGCCGATCTTTAAATTTAATGGCCTGCACCAATCTTTTAGCGGAGTCCTCATAACTTAGATGGGCATAACCACCGGCAAAAGGCAGATTGAGTTTGGCACAGGGGCTGCACTCCTTTCGCTGGTGACGAAAAATTGGTCGACCACACTGACTGCAGGTCGGATTGCTGATGACCGGAAGATCATCCTCACATTGATGGCACAAAAACCGGTCGGTAATAAAAAGTACCCGGCCGCAGATGGGGCAGGTGCCATTTTTGAGAAAAAGGTTGTTCTCAAGAAAGGTCAGGAGGGTTTGTTTCAGGTCCATGGTTACCTCTTTTCGCATTCATGGGGACATTTTACCTTTGATTCTGATTATATCAGACTACCCGGCCCGGGCATGACATGGGGACGCGACGGCTTTCATCCCTATCGGGCTGACATCCGTATCGTCCTCAAGTCACGCCCTGTCTTATTTACACCAGCGGGTGTTTGATATAGGTGACGATGCGATCCCGGAGGGCGGTCTGGCGATCCTGGGATTCGCCGGATTTGATCATTTGCCGGAAAACGTACTGGTTGCCCATCAAAATCAACAGCTTTTTGGCTCGGGTGACGGCCGTATAGAGCAGTTTACGATTTAAAAAGAGGGGCGGCCCGCCGACGATCGGCATGACCACCACCGGGAACTCACTGCCCTGACTTTTATGGACGGTCATAGCGTAGGCGTGGGTGATTTCGTCCATCTGGTCAAAGTCATAGGTGACCCGCTTGCCGTCATTAAACAGAATGGCAAAGGATTTTTCCCGGTTACTGATGCTTTCCAGAATTCCAATATCACCATTATAAATCCCTTCGCCCTGTTCCAGCGACAGGGTGTCTTCCCACTTGATCCGGTAGTTGTTTTTGATCTGCATGACCTTATCCCCTTCCCGGTAAATCACCATTCCGAATTCCCGCTGCACCCGGTTCTCCCGGGGCGGATTGAGCACCGCCTGGAGCTCCCGGTTAAGATTGATAACACCGACCTTACCGTTTTTCATCGGTGAGATCACCTGGATGTCACTGATGCTGTCAAAACCTTTGGCCATCGGCAATCGATTGGTGACCAGTTCGAGAATATCCCGGAGCAGTTTATCACTGTCGTTTTTGTTTAGAAACAAAAAATCCGACTCATTATTGACATCCGGAATCCGCCCATGGTTAATCTCGTAGGCATTGACCGAGATCATACTTTCTTCCGACTGGCGGTAGATCCGGTCAAGGCTTAATACCTTGACCGCCCCGCTTTCAATGATATCTTTTAAAACATTTCCCGGCCCCACCGAGGGCAGCTGGTCGGCATCGCCAACCATGATCAGCCGGGTGCCCGGCTGGATGGCCATCAGCAAACTGTCCATCAGGAGAATATCAATCATCGAGGATTCATCAACGATAATGGCATCGACATCAAGGGGGTTACTTTCATCCTTGCTGAAACTGGGAAAGTCATCATCCTGACTGTATTCATATTCCAGCAGCCGGTGGATGGTTTTGGCTTCGTTACCGGTGGTTTCGGTAATCCGCTTGGCCGCCCGGCCGGTGGGGGCGGCCAGCACGGTTTTAAGACCCAGATCTTTAAAAATTCGCACTATCCCGTTGATAATGGTTGTTTTACCGGTACCGGGTCCGCCAGTAATGACAATAACCCCATTATCCATGGCGGCGGCAATGGCTTCCCGCTGCTTATCATCCAGCGTGATCGACATATCCTGCTCGTAGTTTCTGATTTTGGCCGTAATGTTGACATTCGCTATTTTATAGGTCATCTGACTGATTCTGGCCATGGCCAGGGCTGCATTGTCCTCAGCTTCAAATAGATTCCGGGGATAATAAACCCGCTGGTCGGCGATTTCCTCCTGAATGATGCGCCCCATCAGCACCAGTTCGCCTAATTGTGCATTGATCTCGTCTTCAGCGACACCAAGGATTCGAGAACTGGTCTCTATCAGCTCGGTTTCAGTCATATAGGTGTTGCCCCGGTTGTAGCATTCCCCCAGTGAATAGTTGATGCCGGCCAGAATCCGACCGGGGCTGTTGGCTTCAAAACCGAGATGGTTGGCAATCTGGTCGGCAATTTTAAAACCAATCCCCCGAATATCATCGATCATCTGGTAGGGGTTATCAAGCAGCACCGAAATGGTGTCAAACTTATAGGTTTTGTAAAGCTTCATTGCCCAGTTGGCCGAGATGCCGTAGTCCTGAATTTGAATCATAATCTGACGGACTTCCCGTTGTTCGTGGTAGACTTCTTTGATGGCAGCCAGAGTTTTCTTGCCAATGCCTTTTATTTCGGACAACCGCTGGGGATCATTGTCCAGGATCTCCAGGGTTTCTTCACCAAATCGGGCAACAATCGCTTTGGCGGTTTTTTCGCCAATGCCGGGCAGAATACCCGACGACAGATAGCGGGTAATGCCTTCGGTGGAGGTGGGAATTTCCATGGTATAGGTTTCCATAGTAAACTGATCACCGTAATTTTTATGTTCAGTCCAGTAACCAGTGAGTTTTAAGTATTCGCCATGATTCAGTTCGTCAAAATTCCCGACAACGGTGACCAGATCGCCTTCGATATCAAAATGGGCGACGGTATAACCGTTGCTGCTGTTTCTAAAAACGATGTGCTCCACCGTACCCTTAATGCTTTCCATGCTTTGCTCCTGTTTTGTTTTTCCGCACAGGGGGACGGTTCTTTTGTGTCCGATTGTTCTTAATCGAATTGTTGACACAAGAAAAACCGTCCCCCTGTGCTTACTTTTGTTCGATACTCTATCGGTTTATTATAACACAAAAAAAGACCCATTATTGGGCCTTTTTTTCGTTTAAGGAGTTTTTCGTTTATCGAACTGCAATTAAACCAATTTTGGTTTAGCTGAGTATTTTGTATGTAAAATATGGTGCGCTTTGTGGCTGTTTGGCTCTTCCAGGTATTCTTCGTACAGTCGGATGACAGAAGGATTCTGGTGAGATTTTCGGTAGGTTAATACATTGGCATCTTCGTCATACAGAGCTTTTGCTCGTTCAACACGAATGTCGACGTCCATTTTATCTTTAGCAGATACGATGGGTTGTCCACCACCGTTGACACAGCCGCCTGGGCAAGCCATCAGCTCGATGAAGTGGGTATCAGCCAATTTACCAGCTTTAAGCATTTCCATGACCTCACGAATGTTTGATCCACCATGAGCTACTAACAGGTTGACTTTCAGGTCTGGGGTTACATCAACACTGGCTTGTTTGATACCATCGGTACCACGAACAACATGATATTCAATTTCCTGAATGTCTTTTTTGTTCAGTACGTCGGCAACTGTTCTGACAGCCGCTTCCATAACACCACCGGTAGCGCCGAAGATAACAGCAGCCCCTGTGGATTCACCATAGTAATCATCAAAGTCTTCATCTGGTAATTTGTCAAACAGGATGCGAGCTTCTTTGATCATACGTGCCAGTTCCCGAGTGGTGATGGAGATATCAACATCGGCATTACCGTCAGTACATAATTCTTCTCGTTGTACTTCATATTTTTTAGCAGTACAAGGCATGATTGAAACAACAACCATATCTTTAGGATCAATTCCATTAGCTTGCGCATAGTGGTTTTTGAGTAAAGCACCGGTGATATTTTGTGGTGATTTACAGCTGGACAGATGTGGAATCGCTTCTGGATAATAGGTTTCGATAAATTTAATCCAACCTGGTGAACAGGATGTGATCATTGGTAGAACACCACCGTTGGTCACACGTCCAATCAGTTCTGTTCCTTCTTCCATGATACATACGTCAGCACCAAAATCGGTATCGAATACTTTGTCAAAGCCCAGTCTTCGTAATGCAGCTGCCATTTTACCGGTTACTGATGTTCCCATTGGGTAGCCAAAGTCTTCACCTAAACCAGCACGAACAGCTGGAGCGGTTTGAACGATAACAGTTTTGGTAGGATCAGCAATGGCATCCCAAACTTGTTGGATATTTGATTTTTCTTTTAATGCGCCAACTGGACAGTTGATGATACATTGTCCACAGTTGATGCAACCAACTTCAGCTAAAGATTTGTCAAATACTGGTTGTACCTGTGAGGTAAAGCCTCGACCAACGGTGCCAAGTACGGCAACGCTTTGGACGTTGGTACAAACGGATACACATCGCTTACAAAGAATACATTTGCTTTCGTCACGGACAACAGCTGTTGATAAATCGTCAATCAGTTTACCTGATTTTTCGCCTTCGAAAGGAATTTCAGAAACACCCAGGTCGGTGGCCAGTGTCTGCAGTTCACAGTTTTCGCTACGAATACAGGTGGTACATTCACGATTGTGGTTTGACAGAATTAACTCAAGGTTTACGCGTCGTGCTTTTCGAACGGCTGGGGAGTTGGTAAGTACTTCGATGCCGTTGGCAACTGGGTAAACACA
Source organism: Acetobacterium wieringae (assembly GCF_023700225.1). NCBI lineage: Bacteria > Bacillati > Bacillota > Clostridia > Eubacteriales > Eubacteriaceae > Acetobacterium > Acetobacterium wieringae. The sequence goes on along the minus strand of NZ_CP097897.1, from coordinate 834,685 downwards.
CGCTGCTTGCAGTGCTCGTGCTCCAGCGATTTCAACCAGACACATACGACAAGCCCCAATTTCGTTAACATCTTTCAGGTAACAAAGTGTTGGGATATCGATATTGCTCATTCTGGCTGCTTCTAAAATGGTTGTTCCTTCGGGAACAGTCATTTCCTGACCGTTTATTTTAAATGTTACATCTTTCATTGTTTTTGTGACCTCCTAAATCAACCCTTGGAAATGGAGCCAAATGGACAGGCTTCAATACAGGCACCACATTTAATACATTTTGCTGTATCGATGGTATATGGTTTTTTCTTTTCACCGGTGATCGCATCGGCTGGACATTTCTTCGCACAGATTCCGCAACCTTTACAGGTATCAGGATTGATTGTGAAGTCTAACAGATGTTTACATACGCCAGCGGGACATTTTTTATCATTGATATGTGCTTCGTATTCATCACGGAAATAACGGATGGTAGACAGAACTGGGTTTGGAGCAGTTTGTCCCAATCCACAAAGTGCTGAAGCTTTGATACCGACAGCCAGTTCTTCCAACCGTTCGATATCGCCTTCAATCCCTTTACCATCGCAGATTCGTTCCAGAATTTCAAGCATTCTTTTGGTACCAATACGGCAAGGAGGACACTTACCACAGGATTCGTCCTGAGTAAAGTCAAGGAAGAAACGGGCAACGTCAACCATACAGTTGTCTTCGTCCATTACGATGAGTCCACCAGAACCCATCATGGAGCCGATGGCAATCAGGTTATCATAGTCGATTTCTGTATCTAATAAAGAAGCTGGAATACATCCGCCTGATGGTCCACCAGTTTGGGCAGCTTTGAACGCTTTACCATTGGGAATCCCACCACCGATATCAAAGACGATTTCTCGGAGGGTTGTACCCATTGGAATTTCAAGCAGACCGGTGTTGTTGATTTTTCCACCAAGTGCGAATACTTTTGTTCCTTTAGATTTTTCGGTTCCTACTGATGCAAACCATTCTGCGCCTTTTAAGATAATCGCTGGAATATTCGCATAAGTTTCTACGTTATTTAATACGGTTGGTTTACCAAACAAACCTTTGTTAGCTGGGAATGGCGGACGTGGACGCGGTTCACCACGTTTACCTTCGATTGAGTTCATAAGTGCTGTTTCTTCACCACAGACAAATGCGCCGGCGCCTAAACGAATTTCCAGGTCGAAGGAGAAATCGGTATCAAAGATATTTTCTCCCAGCAAACCATATTCTTTGGCCTGATCAATAGCGATCTGCAGACGGTTAACAGCGATTGGATATTCAGCTCGAACATAAACATAACCTTTAGAAGCACCTACAGCAAAACCGGCAATCGCCATGGCTTCGATCAGTGCATGCGGATCACCTTCAAGTACAGATCGATCCATGAATGCACCAGGGTCTCCTTCATCGGCGTTACATGCTACAAATTTTACGCCATCTTCGGATACAGCATCGTGAGCAAACTGCCATTTAAGACCAGTTGGGAATCCTCCGCCCCCACGACCACGAAGACCGGACGCTTTAACTTCGTTAATTACATCGACTGGTGTCATGGTTAACAGCACTTTTTCCAGCGCCAGGTAACCATCAAATGCGATATATTCATCAATATTTTCAGGATTGATAACACCACAGTTTGCCAAAGCAATACGTTTTTGGGTTTTGAAGAAGCCCAGTTCATTGATTGACAGTGGGTGATGACCATCACCTTTTTCGGTGTAGATCAAACGATCCAATGGACGACCTTTGACCAGGTGTTCTTCAACCAGTTCAGGAATATCAGCAGCTTCAACTCGGCTGTAGAATGTTCCTTCTGGGTATACAATAACAACTGGTCCCAGTTCACACAAACCAAAACAACCGGTTGCAACAACTTCTACTTCATCCAGGATATCGTGTTTGACTAATTCTTTTTTTAATTCTTTTACTAATGTCATGGATCCTGAGGATGTACATCCTGTACCACCACAAATCAGTACCTGCGAACGTTTATATGCCATCTGCTCTTCTCCTCCTCAATTAACCCTTAACCGTTGGATCAATGACTTTACCATCAACCACAGTCATGGTGTATTCATCGACAACTTTGCCTTGAGCCAAGTGTTGATCTACAACTTTAGCAACCTTTTCCGGTGTCATATGCACATAGGTTACTTTTTCATTGTTAGCATCATAAACTTCAACAATTGGTTCTAATCGACATGATCCGATACAACCTGTTTGGGCAACAGTAACATCGACCAAACCTTTTGCATCTACTTCTTCCATCAGTTTAACCATAACGGGTCGAGCGCCTGCTGCGATACCACAGGTTGCCATTCCTACTACGACGCGATATCCATTCTTGCCGTGTCTTAAATTGATTTCGTTCAATTTTTTTTCACGAATCGCTTTTAGTTCTGCTAAGGACTTTGCCATAAATTTATTCCTCCATAATTTCTTCAAGACCTTCTGAAACGAATTCCCGAATCCAGTTTAGTATAGCTGGTTCGTTTAACGATTCTACTTCCAGAGTGTCTTTAATTTCTCGTGTATTAAAAACAAATAGTTGGTTATTGAAGTCGTGTTGATAAATAAGATCTGTCTCTCCAAAAGACATTACCATGGTGAGTACCGTATCGGCCATATTCCCCAGCGGGACACGATCAATATGGTCTCGCATAAAGCTTCCAATCACCTTTGTGCCAACACCAAGGGTCGAGCTTATCTCAAAGTATCCGCCGCATGCTTCCGCTGCTGCTTTAAATAGAGATAAACCCAGACCAACCTTTCTGGTTGTTCGGGTCGTTACAAACGGATCTGTGATATTCTCAAGCCGATCAGCCGGTATGCCACACCCATCATCAGTGATAACAATGGTGAGTTCATTATTTGCCGTGGACTCAATAATCAGCAGTTTCACAAGCTTTGCCTGGGCTCTAATGGAATTTTGGGTAATATCCAAAATGTGAAGGGACAACTCTTTCATAACAGCTAATTAAAATTTTTCAAGGATCGCTGGAATTTCATCTACGGTTAAACGTCCAAATACTTCTTCGTTAATCATCATTACTGGAGCCAAACCACAGGCACCAACACATCGGGTTGCGTCAACTGACCATTTTCCATCTTCAGTTGTATCACCAACCTGTGTTCCTAAAATGCTGTTAACCTTGTCAATAATTGGTTGTGCGCCTCTTACATAGCAAGCGGTTCCTAAGCAGATACCAATTTTGAATTTTCCTTTTGGTTTAAGTGTAAATTGTGAATAAAATGTTGCCACACCGTAGACTTCAGTCAGAGGAATTCCTAACTCATCTGCGATGGTTCCCTGTAGTTCAAGTGGTAAGTAGCCGTATTTTTCCTGGGTTTCCTGCAGAATCTGCATTAAACAACCTGGTACTTCTCTGTGCTCGGCGACTATTGCCTTTACTACGTCCAAATTTTCAACTGGTATTAATTCAGCCAATTTTCAAACCTCCTAATTAAATCATGCAAACCTTTACGCTTGTGATTGCATATTTTCTAACGAAGTCATTATAACACAGAACGAAATATTTCGTTATATTTATAACAGATAAATTTTTCACTCTTTTTGGCCCGGATTTTTATGAAAACCTTTAACTTTTTTGTTTTTTGAAGTAAAAATTCTACCCATTTATTTTTTTTTCAAAATAAGTGTAATAATTTTGCACAAAAAAACAGGCGCTTCGAAAAACACCTGTAAAGTTCACAGCTAACTACCGTATAAACCACTTATTCATCTGTTGTTCGCTCCGATACGCAGAGTCTGACCGCTCAGTCACAACATGATCGAACACGTGTCGGTACGACTTAAACAATCGATCCCAGATAGTTAATCAGCGTCTGCCTTTGCATATCCGGTAGTTCCAGAAAATATTCCCGCTCGGCCATGTCTTCCAATTGATGGGCATCAGAACCGTGAATGAACTGATAGTCTTTAAAAAAACGGAAGTTTTTCCGGACATTTTCAAAGGTTTCTTTTTTTGACACTTCGCAGGTCTTTACTGCCAATTCCAGGGGAATAAATCCCAGCGATGAAATTAAACTATAGGATTTTCGGTCGATGTGGGCTGGTACCAGCACCCCGCCCAGGTCCGTAACAAGATCCCAGAGCTGATTGACCCCAATATCAGTTGCTGAAATCAACAATTTATCGACTTCGCCAATAATATTATCCTCAGCATCCATGATCGTTTGGGGGCCGAACAGCGCTTTTTCATTTTTCACATCCGGAAGATGGTCATAAACAATGGCATCCAGTTTCATGGCCGCCTCCAGGGTTGGCAGATAGGCCAGAACATGGGCTTCTTCTTTGGTTGTCACTTCAATACCCGGCAGAATGCAAAGGCCTGTTCCGGTTTCTTTGGCCAATTCTTTAGCCACAGCCATAACCGCTGGTAAATTTTTGGCGGTGTTGTGATCCGTGACGGCAATAAAATCCAGTTCTTTAATCAGGGCCATATTGACAATGTTGTTGGGGGTCATCTCCGCTTCACCACAGGGGGATAATGCCGAGTGGATGTGCAGATCAATGGCTACCTTTTCCATTTTATATGCCAGCGTTTCCTAAAATTTTACAGACTTCAAAAGCATTAAGACCGGTAATAATAATCGGGATATCCTCGATGATGGCCCGTTCCAGGGTACTTTCTTCAACTTCAGCCCCTTCGGGAATAATCACGCAACTCATCTCCAGCAGCGATGCCACGGCAATAATATTGACATGCGTCTGGATGGTTACCCAGGCACAGCCATGACCGGCATTGGCCATAACCCAACTGAGCAGGTCACCGACATAGCCACTTTTAATGACCCCCTCAATCCCTACCTGAGGATTAAGACACTTGAATTCTTTGTTTTCTAATAACGCACTAACCTTCATTCCTTTTCTCCTTTAATATGACTAAATTGGGTAACTGCAATACTGCCGTGAGCTTTGAGTCCAGTTTGCACAATACACCAGAAGAAATCGCTAGGCGAATTTCTTCTTTGTCGCGGGCAGTCGCCAACTACAAGCAAGCTTGTGATTGGCTCGTTGCCTTCGCAAATTTTTACACTGTTCGCCTACACGTTACAAAATTGTATGTGGAAACTGCACCCAAAGCAATCTTTGTTCGTATTTTCATTTTGCAATGCCTTTATAGCTACATTTCTTCTTTTTTGATCAATGGTTTTTCGGTGGGATGTTCGACCTGCAACAGTTCATTGGTTAAAACTGAGAGATCCCGGACCCGATCTTTTAAGACAAATACACAATCGATTTCTTTGGCTTTTCCAGCGACAATATCTTCTGCCAGAGCCCGACAGCCCGGAGCGCCACAGGAACCACAGTCCAGACCGGGGAGTTTACTTTCGAGTATTTCGATTTGCTTCATTTTTTCGATGGCGCGATTGATATCCTGATCCAGAGGTTCCGGACTTCTCGGCAGAATTCGCTCTTTGATGTGCATCATCCCGGAATTATAAACACTTCGCACGTATTCATCGGACATGTGGATAATGGAGGTTTGTTTCATGGTTTTGGCCCGATCCTGAATGTACATTTTAGCCACATAATTATTTTCCACCGTCAAACAACCGCCAACGCAGCCGCCGATACAGGCTAGTCCTTCAAAAAACTCGATGGTATCGAGTTTACCGCATTCAATTTCTTCCAGAACATTAATAACATTTTGAATTCCATCGACATGGAGAACATTTTTATTTTTAAGGTAGTCACTTTCACCACCAGACAAAGCCCAGGTACAGGATTCTGGGGTGGTATTATGCAGGCCTTCCTGATGCGGGCACTTGCCGATAAGCCGGGCGATATCACTATAAATGTCCTTAATGGCAATGGCACCATCGATTAGGTCATATTTATCGTACTCACTGGCCGCCGGGTTATTGACCATGGTGGCTTTGGCAGCGCAGGGGGTAATAAAAAAAACGCCGACGTCGCTATTTTTATGGATGCCTTCTTCCCTGATTCGCTTTCTGATCAGTCTGGCGGTTATCGCCATGGGAGACTTCAAGCGGCAGATATTGTCAGTGAGTTCAGGAAAGCGCACCTGAATCAGCTTGACAACCGCCGGACAGGCTGAAGAAATCAGCGGTCTGGGATATCGTTTGGCATGATACTCATACTTCAGGGCCTGGCCGACAATTTCAGCACCATAAGCCACTTCCACCACCTCATCAAAGCCCAGGGCTTTTACGGCCGAAAGAATCTGGCTAATTGAATATTTCGGTTTAAACTGACCAATGATGGCGGGCGCCACCATCGCCACGGTATATTGATAATTATCTTTTTTTGAAAGCGGATCGGTTTTGGCCAGCTTGGCATGATGCGGACAAATCCGAATACACTCACCACAGTCAATGCATTTGGACTCATTGATGGTCGCCTTCCCCCCCCGAACCCGGATGGCTCCAGTGGGACAGCTTCTCAGACAGGTCGTGCAACCCAGACATTTTTCCTCATCAAGGTATACTGAATGCAGTAATTTTTCCATATGTCCCCCCTTCTTCCTGATTAGACAAAAATTTCATGACAATTTTTGTCCCCTCTCCAATCTTGGAGGAGATTTCAAAACTGTCGGCATTATTTTTCATATTGGGCAAACCCATTCCGGCGCCAAAACCCATTTGCCGGACTTCATCGCCAGCAGTTGACCAACCCGCCGTCATCGCCAGGTCAATATTGGCAATCCCCGGTCCGACATCCTCGATCGTCAGAACCAGTTCCTCTTCACCTACCTGCAAAACAATTCTTCCGCCCGATGAATGGATCGCCAGATTCATTTCTCCCTCATAGCCAGCAATGGAGACCTTGCGGATCACCTTGTTGGATACCCCTAACTGCTGGAGGGTTCGTTTAATTTTTCGGGAGGCTTCGCCGGCGGTGTCAAAATCTCCCCGTTTCACATCAAAGACGAGTTCGTAGCTCATCTAAGATGGGCTCCCTTGAGACCGTTTGTGTAGAGAATGCCACAAGATTCAAAAAGAATATATTTTGTGGACATAACCAGGAGATTCCGTTCTCTGGCCATGTCAATCATTTCCTGACTGGGCATTTTGTCCCGCACAAAAATAATGCTGTTCATATTTGCCATATCAGCCGTATTCAGCACCTGTTTGTTGACCAGACCAGTGAGCAGAATGGCATCCTCTCTGGCAAAACACAGCACATCACTCATCAGATCACAGCCAAAACCAGAGTGAACTTCTTCCTCCAGATGACTCTCTCCAGATAAAACAACAGCATCGAGGAGGTCTCTTACCTGACTTAATTTCATCGAATGTTCTCCTTTTTTAGTTATTACTAGTATTGTAAAGGATTTCTTATTCATTTAGCAAGGTCTTTCCTGTTTTTTTAAATATTTATCGGGAAATGATGCTTGCTCGGCAACTTCTACTTATTTATCACCCGTGCGACTTCGTAAAACAGGAAGAACCGCTGATCGCCCCTGTTTCAAGAGACGATCTTCCCAAAAGTGTAGCGGTCATCCCGCACTTATAACACAATTTTATGGTAGCTTGCGCCTAAGGATCGGAGCAGGTTTTCTTCGACGTCGTCACAGGTAAAGAGGATCACCTGACGGCTACTGCTGAGTTCTGCAAGTAGCTTGAGCGCCTCGGTTTTTCGCTGTTTATCATACCGCACAAACGGTTCATCCAGAATAAAAGGCATTTCATGACTGATCAGCTCGCTAATTCCATAGCGAAAGGCAAAATGAACCTGATCCATGGTTCCGGCACTTAATTGGTCAACATCCCTGAAGTCACCACCTTTGGGATCAATCACTTTGAGCTTCATGGCATCATCAATTTTCACCCCTTTATAATGCTGGGTGAGGGTATCGAGAATATCGCCAATATTCTTATTCAACTCCGGAGCCGAGTCCTGATGACAATCTTTCTGGATTGTCGAAATAATCTCAAGCGCTGCATTACAGGCGCTGATTTCCGTATCGAAGGCCTGAATCTGGCTATCCAGCGTTTTAATGGTCTCTTTTATTTCCACCGGCAGACCAATCCCATCGGTAAGGGCACTGTTTTCACCTTCCAGTCTGGCAATTTCCTTGCCCAGACTTAAGAGTTCTTCCGATTTTGGGGAGGCTTTATGCCAAACCGCCTGTCCGTCCTCTGTTTTTCCGCCATTGACGGTTTCCAGCAGATTCTCCAGTAGTTCCAGGTTCCCGTTAAAACGGATTTTGAGTTCTTCCAATTGCTGCGCTTTTTCACAGCGCTCAGCATATTCAGCAATGTTTTTAACCTGATATTCAGCCAGCTTCCGATCCAGATCCCGAATGATTCCCCGTCGCTGTTCAAAGAGCACTTCATAACCGGCCTGATGACGGGAGTGCTGAATAATAATCAATTCGCCTTCATTTTGCAGCTGCTCCAGTTCTTTCTGATTTCTAATTACCTTTTTATAGTAACTGTCAAAACTGGGTCCATCTTTTAACTGGTATTTGGCCAGTATTTCTTCCTGAATGGGGATTATTTGTTTTTCTTTTAAAATCCGTCGCTTTTTAAGGGTTGCCGAAATGCCGTAGCTTAGGCCGACAACACCGACTATTGCCATGGTTACCCCAACGGTTAAGGACAGATTTTCGATTCCCTGACTGGTTCCCATCATCCCCATATTGGCCAATCCCACCAGTCCCATTCCTAAAAGCGTCACCAGGGTGGCAATGATGTTGATGATCACATTGGTTTTTTTATCCACCTCGGCTACTTCTGTTTCTTCTTTTTTAAACAGTTCATAGTCTTCGGCGATGCCTTCTAAGGTATGCCCGGCCAGCGAGCTGCGTTTTGCCGCTTCTTTTTGCCGGATCGTTTTTAGATGTTCCGAGGCATCCGCCATTTCTTTTTCAATGTAATCCATCTGATCGCTGAGGCGCTCAGCCTGGTTGGAAATGGCTTTTAAGCCCTCCAGCGTCTTATAGTTATAGCCTTCATAAATCTGGTCTTCTTTGATTATTTTTGATAAACGGTTGTTTTCCTTTTCCAGCTTGTTAATTCGTTCATAGGAGGCCAACAATTCCTTTTTTCGTTTCACCACCGATTCCTGACTGAGAAAGTCGTTTTCGGCTTCGATCCGCTTCATTTTCATCTGATTCCGGGTGATTTTTTCCTGATTCTCGGCAACCTTGGCGTAGGCGGCTTCCGCCTCTTTTAACAGTTCCCGGAGCTCATCCCGCTCCCGAATGGCAGCCCCAATTCTTGACTTGCTTTGACCCGAACGGCCAATTGCGTTTTTCTTTTCTTCCAATCGTCTGGCAATCCCTTTGAAATTGATCTCAATGCCGCTGGAATTTTGCATCTCGATGTAGGAATCCCGGACTTCATCCTGGCTGCCTGCTTCGTTATCGTGGGCCGTTTGACGCATATTGACGGTATTATTATAAATAACGGCAGTCATCCCCTGATTTCCCAGCGGCAGGTGCTGTCTTATTACCCCATCGTACTTGAACTGGTCGTTGATTATTTTCCCGGTGGTATTATCATAAATGAATAAGGAATCTTTGGATCGCAGAAAATTCCGTTCCAGCCGAATTTCCCGGCCATCCACCTCATAAACCAGGGAACCACTGTAATCGAATTGATTCCAGGGCATATACTTTTCATATTCTTCGCTATAGGTTTTCTTTTTTCGGTAGGGTTTATAAAACCCGAAAAACATCCCCTGGATAAAGGTTTGAACCGTTGTTTTGCCAGCCTCATTGCGACCGTAAACCAGATTCAGTCCCGGTTTGAAGTCAATGGTCTGATCTTTGAATTTTCCAAAAGCTTTGATGGTCAGGGTTTTTATTCTCATTTCAAAACCCCCTCGCTAATCATCGCTTCGATGCTATAAATAATCGCTTTTTTACGGACTTCCGGTTCGGCTATTTTACCCAATTCAGTAAGAAGCTGTCCGATCGGGTTGTTCAGATTTTCTTTGATCAGCAGTTCCAGATCAATATCCGGTTCCAGTTTAACCATGTCTGTTTCGACGTAATAAAAAGCGTCTTCCAGATCATCGTTGATCCAATCCATTTGAATTTCGGGATTGATGTAACCGGTAAATCGAATCCGATAATAGTTTTGCTGGCGGTTACTCTCACTGTCACAACTGACTGCTTTGTTGATAATATCCTGATAGGAATCTTCCGGAACAATCTGAATGTCAATGGTTTCGTATTTTCGCGATTCAATGGGATTAAAGCCGCTACTGGTAATAAAACTCTGGTTTTCATAATCCGTTTTTACCTGCGAAATAATAAAGCCCCGTTCCCCGGTTTCCCCAAAATTCAGGGGTACCGGTGACCCGCAATAAGCGACGCCACCAGGGGTCAAGCCGGGTTTGTGAATATGTCCCAGGGCAATATAATCAAAACCTTTTTTCTCGATCATTCTTAAATCAATGGGTAGATAAAGGCTTTGATTGGTCACTTCGCCATGAGCCATCAGGATGTTATAGTGGGTATCGTTGAGTTTAATGCTGTTAAAGGAGCGTTCAGGAAAGGCCCGGTACTCGTTTTTCACCCAAGACATCCCATAAATTTCGGTATTTAATTCTTTGATATAAACCGAACGGAAAACATCTTCTTTAAAAATGTAGACATTTCTGGGCCACTCGACTTTTTTGTAGGGTGAGCTGTCACCGTGGTAATCGTGGTTACCGGTGATAATCACCACCCAGGTTTTCTCAAGACTGGCCAATCCTTCGGCTGCTCTTTTTATATCCATGGTCAGAACATTGACACTATCAAATAAATCTCCGGCAATCAGCAAAAGGGGCACTGCTTCTTCTTTAACGTATGCAATCATCTCGTCAAAAGCTTTCCAGAGTTCTTTTCTTTTGTTTTTTCCGTAATAATTTCCCTGTTGTAAAAAGGTAAAGGGGCGACCTAAATGAAAATCACCGGTATGAACAAAGGTTGTCAGCATCCGCTTTGCCTCCTCATCTATCAAATTTCCAGGTGTTTGCGAAAATGTTGTACATTAATTTCGCAATGACCAAAGAGAGTTTTGTTATTATTTTCTAACTGATTTTTTATTATATCATCTTTTGACCGATCTTACATTTAAATTTTATTAAAATTAATGCGTTTCTCTGTTTCAAGGAGTTTAAACAGGGTAGGGGTTAAGGAAAATGCCTGCATGGCGTTTTCCACCTCCCTTAGCGCCTGCGCTTTTCTTTTTTCACTGACTTTGGCTTTTTGAGCCCGGATCAGGATGTTTTTGGGGGTGTGAGCCAGATCGACGAATTCCATCAGTTGAACTTTGTAGCCGCAGGCTTCAAGCAGGTTCCCCCGAATGGCATCGGTTAACAGTGCGGCGGTTCGTTCTTTTATGATGCCATATTTTGTCAACAGACTCAGTTCCCCGGTTTCCATTTGACCATTGAGTTCGTGCTGACAGCAGGGCACTGAAAAAATCAGCCGGGCCTCCCATTTGATGGCATTGTAGAGGGCAAAATCGGTGGCGGTATCGCAGGCATGCAGGGTAATGATCATATCCACAGGGAAGCTTGCCTGATAGTCATGGATATCCCCCCGTTCAAATGATAGCTGGTTGTAGCCATATTTCCGGGCACTGGCATTGCAGTGGTCAATCACATCGCTTTTTAAATCCAGACCAATCATTTGCACCTTGATGTTCTTTATCTCCGTCAGGTAATAATAGAGAATAAAGGTCAGATAGGATTTACCGCAACCAAAGTCAATCACATTGAGCTCGGTGCCAGGGGGCAGTTTTTTTACTTCATCATCGACAATCTCCACAAAGCGGTTGATCTGGCGGAATTTATCAGTCATTGTCTTGACGACCTTGCCCTCTTTCGTAAAGACCCCCATATCCACCAGCGGCTGAATAAGGGTACCTTCCTGCAGAATGTAGTTTTTTTTGCGGTTGTGGCTGATAACTTTGGCTGGCGCTTTCGTAACTGCTTTACGGGTTATTGATGGCTTGCCTTTTTTGCTGACCTGGATGATATACTCAAATTGATCATCCCAGGCGTTATACTGCTGATAGTCTGTGTGCAGTGCCTGGCCAAGAAATTCAATCAGTTGATCTGCCGCCAGATTTTCATTAAAGACCTGGGTGGCCGTGAATTTTTCCAGATGATAGGATTCTCCGATTTGACTGATGACGATTTTCTGATAGTCATTGCTTTTTATTCGTGGTTTACTCAGGATGATTTTATATATCTGGGGATTAAAACCAGCTTCAAGAGCTGTTATTAACTGCATCATTTTTTACCTCATGTTTTTTCTTTGTTGCTCTATCCTATCATGGTTTTGCTTAAAATTACAGGGGCTTTGACTTTTTTGCCAAAAAAATACCGGAGCTATCCATCTGGATAACTCCGGCAAGGTTGTTGATAAGCCACTGTATCGACTCATAATTATTTGTTGGTTTATGCGCCTAAGAACATCGCCATGTCAGCATCAACTGAGTCAATTCCGCCGATCCCAAAGGTATCGATCAGGACATTTGCCACATTTGCCGATAAGAAGGCTGGCAAGGTTGGTCCCAGATGGATGTTTTTGACACCCAGGTGGAGCAGGGCCAGTAAAACAATGACCGCCTTTTGTTCATACCAGGCAATATTATAGGCAATCGGCAGTTCGTTGATGTCATTAAGTTCAAACACTTCTTTTAACTTTAAGGCAATGAGTGCCAGGGAATACGAATCGTTACACTGTCCCGCATCCAACAGTCGGGGAATCCCACCGATATCACCGAGATCCAGCTTATTGTAACGGTATTTTGCGCAACCGGCTGTTAGGATGACTGTATCCTGTGGCAGTTTTTGGGCAAATTCGGTATAGTAGTCCCGGGATTTCATACGACCATCACAACCTGCCATAACAAAGAACTTTTTAATCGCACCGGATTTTACCGCATCGACAACCTTATCCGCCAGGGCAAAAACCTGCTCGTGGGCAAAGCCGCCAACAATTTTTCCGGTTTCAATTTCGGTGGGAGCTTTTAAGCGTTTAGCCATTTCGATGACTTTTGAAAAGTCTTTTTTACCACTTCCATCCGCTTCAATATGGGTACAGCCGGGATGTCCCGAAGCCCCAGTGGTGAAAATCCGACCCCGGACTTCGTCACTTTTGGGGGGCACAATACAATTGGTGGTAAACAGAATCGGGCCGTTGAACGATTCAAATTCTTCCAGCTGTTTCCACCAGGCATTGCCATAGTTACCGACAAAGTTATCATATTTTTTAAAGGCCGGGTAATAATGGGCGGGCAACATTTCACTATGGGTATATACATCCACACCAGTGCCTTTGGTTTGCTCTAGAAGCTGTTCCAGATCGGTCAGGTCATGGCCGGAAATTAAGATGGCGGGATTCTTTTTAACCCCAATATTGACTTCCGTGATTTCCGGATTGCCGTATTTCCCGGTGTTGGCACCATCCAACAGCGCCATGGCAGTGACGCCAAACTGACCGGTTTTTAAAGTCAACGCTACCAGATCATCAGCAGACAGCGCATCATCCAGGGTTGCCGCCATGGCCTCGTAGATAAAACCATATAGACTTAAGTCCTCTTTGCCAAGGTTAAGGGCATGCTCGGCATAGGCGGCCAGCCCTTTGACGCCGTAGGTAATCAGTTCCCGCAGCGAACGGACATCTTCATTTTTGGTAGCCAGGATTCCGACATTTGCAGCTTTTTTAAGCATCTCCGCTTTTGTGGCGGTTTCAAAACGGGCGGCGTCATGAAGTGCTGATACATTTATTTTTTTGCCCGTTTGTTCTTTCTTTAAGCCCAGCAATTTCTGGAAGAAACCGGGGTTATTCTTTTTATTGGCGGCATCCACCATATCCCGCAGCTGATTTCTCAGCACGGTCATTTTCTTTATTTCTTTAACAAAGGCATCTCCATCAAAATTCGCATTGGTGATGGTCATAAAGAGACTTCTTAATACCTCATGATTGACTTCGCCCAACTCTTTGGCTTCCAATTCGCCTTTTACGACAATTTCGGAAATCCCCTTAACTGTATAAATCAATAGATCCTGGAGTTTAGCAACTTCTTCACTTTTACCACAAACCCCTTTAACGCTACAGCCTTTTCCTTTGGCCGCTTCCTGACACTGATAACAAAACATACTCATACGATTATCCTCCTGAAAATTCTATTTCATCATAATATTTAGTTTTAACAATTTTGATGTCGCTACCTCATTGGTATGTTGCTATTATATCCGGGGGTACGTGATTATGCCGTTGCATTTGCAACGGCTGCGAATGTTTTTCAAAAAATATAAAAAAACACCTTTCGGTGTTTTTATTCGCTTTTTTTATCATCTGTCTGGATATTCTTATTTTTATAGAAAATGCAGCCGGTCTCTTTATATGGATTCTTTAAGACATCCATGTCCGGACAACGTCCATTGACATTAAAACCGCAGTTTAAATAAGAACACGCATTTTTTTCTGTTGATTCCATTTGACTCTCCTCATAAATCTTAATTGCGTGTAATTATAACAGTTTGCTGAGTAATACTCAAGCGCCCGTTACGCTTTAATTATTGCCGATATGTACTTAAACCATCAATTAAAACAACTCCGCTTTTTTTCAATCCCCATATTTGGGTCGCCATTCCAACCGCCACTTAATAGCCATAACGCACCGTAAATTACAAGTATTACAAATTAGACGTAAAAAAAACAGAGCCCTCAAACGGCTCTGTTATGCGCTATTATTGGTGCTCCCTCAGAGACTCGAACTCTGGACACCCTGATTAAGAGTCACCAGAAAACGGCTTTATAATAAGAAGCTTTTTTCAAGTACCCCTTTCATACCTCTTTTACTGTTCGGAATCCTTTATATTTTCACGTTTCCAGCAGATGTTTTTCTCTAAATCATCAATATCGTCATGAACATAAATCTTTGTCGTTGTCTCTATACTAGCATGGCCGAGAAGTTTCTGCAAGGTAAAAACATCAGTCCCAGATTTAAATAAAATCGTTCCGTATGTATGCCGGAGTTCATGGGGCGTAAGTCTCGGAATCTCCGGATATTCTTTTTCCAGATCATCCATGAAGTAGTTGAAGTGGTAAGCTGTCCAGATGCGCGGCCCCATTACGCGGTCATGTTTGGTTTTAAAAAGAAAGTCATCTTTTGCTAACCTTGGATTATCAATTAAGAGATCAAAAAAATCCTGATCAAAAGGAATAATCCTGTTTGCATTTTTGCTTTTTCCTTCTTCTTTAACAGTGAGCCTACCTGTATTATCAACGATGACCCTATTCACAGTCAATCGTCTTTTTTCGAAATCAAAATCCAAAACGGGATTAAGACCGACAAGCTCGCCTTTTCTCAGCCCTGTTTTTAAAATTATATACGGTCCCAAACCTTCCGGATGGTTTTTAGCAAATTCTAAAACTGTTTCATATTCTTTTTCAGTATACGATCTTTTCGCGGGTGCTTTCTTCCCCTTTGGCGGTTTAATATTTGCCATCGGATTTTTAACGATATAGTCATTTTCAATAGCAGTTTCAAATATGGCGTTCATCGTGATTCGAAGCTTATTAACCATTGATTGTGATAGATGAGCCTTGTTTTTAAAAAACTTCTGAACATCCGCGGCCCGGATCACCCGGATCAGATAATCACCGAAATAATCATTCAGGTGATCAATGCAAAGCTTATAAGAATAATAGGTGGATTCACTGACCGTATCTTCTTTGTAAATGTTAAGCCACTGATCCGCCCAAGCTTCAAACAATATATCATTATAATCTTCTTTGTGGCCTGTTGCTTGCTCCAGCTTGAATTTATCAATCTTTTCAGCGACTTCTTTTTTTGTCTTACCGTAAAAATACTTCCTGATAGGTTTCCCTTCAAAATCATGCCCGAGAGTGATTGATTTTTTCACCTTGTATCCCATCGTTATACCTCCTGTATTTTGGGCATAAAAATGCCCGGTAGTTGTAAAACTCCGGGAAGCATGATACAATGTTTTTGGATTAATGTATTGTGGCCATGCGCCCGGTATATTAAAAGCCGTTCTGGTGTTGGTAGCACCAGGGCGGTTTTTTATTTCAATTTTAGTCTACATATCTTTCAACATATCCTCGACCGTCAAGTTTCGTAACAGTATCCCATTTATCCATTCCTTTCCAACCACTCACGCATTGCAGAATTGTTTTTCCCCATTTGCGGCGATCAAAGGATTGTCTTGACAATACGCGGTTCCAATCAACTGGTCTTGTGCATTAAATAAACCAACAATCACGTGGAAATATTCAGCATCTTTTGATGATGGATTTGTGGCTGTTACATCAACTCTCGCTTTCCCCGGTCCGTAAGTACTTGGTTCAGGTACGATCTGCAATCCGGATATATCTAAATTAGTGCTTGGAACGTCTTTGTTAACTACATCGAATTTAATATTTGCATCCACACTCGCGACTTGATCTAAACTGGAAAGTTTAATTTCATATGAACCGAATCCTGAAGAACCAGCATATCCTATCTCACCCGGTTGCAAGATTTCAGGGGCGAAAGTGTATCCACTCTTTTCCCCCAATGATGTTTTATTTGCATCGTAGGCGATCATATCAACTGAATAAACCCTAACAGGTACACTACCTGTGTTTTTGAATTGAAAAGACATGTCAATATCGGGTTTATCGCTGTAATTTAAATATGTTTCGAAATAACGTTGCGTAACTTCAACTTGTCCTTTAGATTGAGTTTTCACATCTGTTCCTGTCACGGTTGAATTCAATTTTCTCATGCATCCACTACTCATCAAAACTATCGTGACCGCCAACAATACAACCAGTAATTTTCTTTTCATATAAACTTACCTCCTAAATAAGATAAGTTTATTATACGTCAGGTTGCATTGTTTTCAAACAGTAATTATTAGAACTTGCCCCTAAGCTCAACGACTTTTCCGATGATTCCAACAGGAAGTGTTTTGACTTCATCGCTGGTGAAAAATTTTGGGGGGTAAGCCGGGTTAATTGAAATCAAAGATAGACCGTTCTCGTGGATTGCTACTTTCTTTACTGTTGCATCACTACCATTTACCATTACAACCGCAATTTCACCACTTTCGATCGTCTCTTGCTTCTTTACGACAACAACATCTTTTTCAACCATTCTAGGCGACATACTGTCACCAGATATTTCCAAACAAAAGAAGTCTCCTGTTTTTGCTAGCTCTTCTGTTATTTCTTCATAATCAATGATGTCTTCAACAGCTTCAATTGGAACACCAGCTGCAACTTTCCCCAGCACAGGGATTTTTACGCCTTTTGATTTTTGAGATTTGATTTCTTCCCACCCCATTAAGAACGCTGGATCTACTTTTAATGCGTTAGCAACAATTTCCAGTTTATCAAGAGGCATATTTTTGATTGAACCTGTTTCGTATCTTTGAAGTGTTGATTTACTTAAACCCGTTTTATCTGCGAGCTCTTGATAAGAAATATCAAGCTCAACTCGTCTATTTTTCAACCGTTCCATTATCTCTTTCATTAACCCTGTGTTGTTTTCATTCATTATACAGCACCCCCGTTGATTTTTATTATATACTATTTTTTCATAAGTGCAACAAAAATTTTAATAAATTTGAAATTTTGTTGCATATTTGACTTGACAGTAAAAATGGTGCGTGATAATATTTAGATATCCCAAATACGCAACGGAGGTGATGAGTATGGATGTAAATAAATTGAAGGGGTTGATGGTTGAGAAAAAATATACGCAATTAAAATTGTCCAGAGAGCTTGGTTTGAGTGTTCAATCTTTGAATGCAAAGCTTAATGGACGTAATCAATTTACATTAGACGAAGTTGTTAAGATTTCTAAGATTCTTAACATCGAAGACCCAAGAGATATTTTTTTTGCCGGAGTCGTCCCAAATACGCAACAAAAGCCGCGAGCTAGCTGATTTCGACGTCAAACCCAGAGCGTCATAGAAAGGAGCAAATATTTGAACGAAAAAGAGAACACTTTACAAGTTGAGATTGATGATCAATTTAAATTAAACAAGTTGGTCGTTGAAAATATTGAAAACCAAGATCATATTAACAATTTAACTAATGAAAACATCAATATGATCAACGAAGCATTCAAGAATCAAGAGCTTCTTAACAAAATAAACCAGGAGACAATTTCTAAACATGGTGAGTCAATCAGATGGTTGTTGATTTCAAATGTTGCATTGATTATCGCATTAGCAGTATTGCTGATTAAATGATCAGTGATTTTGCAGCAACGCAATTATGGAGATCAAGATAGAAACAATAGCAGCAATTTTTGAAAACATGGCGTCTTTTTTAGCAGATTCAGAATCACTGACAGCAACAGCGATCTGTTCTTTCAATGATTTATTAATTTCCGTAGTCACTTTTAAGTGATCGACTGCAACTTGCTTTTCAAGATTTTTTACATCGGCTGAAGCTGCTGCTATCTCACTGATGCGATCTTGCTCAGCGTAAAATTGTCTCTGTAATTTTTCCATTGGATCGTAAGCCATGTAATCACTTCCTTTTGGATTTGATTATATCAGAAAAAAGAATAGGAGGAAAATATATGACAGATAAATTTATTCTCAAGTGCCCACGTCGTCAAAATATTGGTAAGTCGGTAACTATCGACCTGGCGACGTGGGAAGTTCTAAACAATCTCAAAAATGAAACCGGTGTGGCCATGGGGCCGATCTTGAAACAAATGGTCGATTTTGCAATGGAACGACTCGAATTAGTAGAAGAATAGGAGGTGTAAATCATGAAAGCACCAGATATCGTTATCCAACAGGAACAGCGATTATATGACGCCCTCTCTGAAGATGACAGATCAGTTATCAGTCCCAGTAAATTGGTTGAGGCTTTGGGTCCAGGACTATCCGAACAGGCAATCAGGAATGCAGCCTTTGAAGGTATTCTCCCCTTTGGCTTCGGTCATCGGTCTGATCTCAAAGGAAGTAAGCACGTAGCAATCCCCAAAGCTGCTGTGTGGCGTTGGTTTCAGGGGAACATTATGAAAGGATAGAACACAATGAATAAAGACCTATACATCCAATTATTAGAAGAACATGTGGACGATTTAACTACCGCAGCTAAAATTGACACGGTGCTCACATCTCGCAAAAATTGTCTGATCAAAAGACTGACAGCAGATTTGGCCAAATTGAAAGACTTTTGCACAGCTCAAGACGAGCTATTGTCGAAAGTTGCGGATACAGCAATGGATTATCAGGACGACCTGATCACGACAAAAAAAGCTTTGGAGACAGTAACCTCTCAGCGCACCATGGCAAACAGGTTTAATGTTGAGCAGCAAGGCGTAGTTGCAAGATTAAAAAAAGAAAACGAAATCCTAAACGGTCACAATAACCAATGCCGGGAGATCATCCGTGAACTGAAAAAAGAAAAATTCGATATGGGCATGGAGCTTGAAAAGTTGAAAAAGGAAAATGAAGAGCTGGGCTCCCAAATTTTAGACTTCAAGGAAGATATTCTTAACCTGCAAGAACAGCTAGGAGTGTGACAATGAAACAAGAAATTATTGAACAACTCAGTATTTTGAAGGGGCGTAAGGCTGAACTTGACCGCCGTGCATTCAGTTTCCCAAAGAAAAACGAAGCCTGGATTCGTGGCGAAGAAGTGGATGCTCAGATTGAGTTTTTAAAAGGCTTATTAGACTATAAGGGGGTTTTAGACTGATGGCTAGATTAACACTCGATCAGGTTGATCAATTAAAAACTACCAGAGAAGTTGACCGGCAGATTTTCCGGGGATATGACGAAAAGCTGGGTGATTCCGAGAAGTTCAAAATGGCGGGTGCTATGGATCAACAAGCCAGACAGCGGCCTATTTATTGGGGAGGTGCGAGATGACCAGAGAGCAATTAGAACACATTGCAGACGTGCCCTATGCAGCGGATTCACCGTATATGATCGACGATCGTGAATTCCGGGTGAGATTACAGGAGCCGAATAATTGCAAAGCTCAGAAAAAGCTGGAAAGGTGTAAGGGGAAATATGGACAGTCGGATGCTTGAAGAACATGAGCACGTCAAGTACCGTCTTGAACAGGCCGCTAAAAAATATGCGCCCTATGTTCCAGAGATCCAGACGCTGATGATACCTCCTAAAGGTAAATACTGCAATGCTGATTATAAGTTTTGTCCTAATTTTCTTTATGGGGGATATTGCAAAGAGCTTAATGTGAAATTGATGTCGGTTGACGGATGTGAATTTACCACTATTACAGATGTTCAGTTTTGGGATTGCTTTGACAAGGAACGTAAACCACATGATGTTGGCGACCATGATGTAGCCGTCGGAGGATACACAGTATATAAAAAGAAATGCGGAGTTAAATGAAAGGAGAAACGAAAATGGTAAAACTTACAGTTGAATTATCAAGAGAAATGAAAATCTCTTTAGACATTGCCGGAAAGCAATATTCTGAAATCTGGCATAAGAAAAGCGCTGGTTGCTCCTGTACAAGAGGCAAAAGTATCGCTCAGCAAATGATGGATGATGATTTTGGAAATGAGGAAATTATCGAGGTTATGGATTCTGGTATTGATTTACACGATTTATGGGATGAAGTATATGTCTGTAGTTAAAAAAAATCCCCAAAACAGCGGGAACTGTTATCAGGGGATCGTGGAAATAACTTATCAAAATTATACAACGGAAAAGGAGAAATTGCAAATTGAATAAATCAGCGGAAAAAACCACAACGCAAATGCTGACAGATCTAGGATACACAACCGAAAAAGCCCCGTATCAGGGTCGCAAAATGATCTTAAAAGACGGCATTAAAATTGGTGACATGACGGCCCTTGACGCGACTAACTTCTTAAAAAACCAGCGCCCGGAGTATTTTGAGGGGGTCAATTAATGGAAATCTGTGCAGATCAAGCGATTGATTACACTTTATCTACTGAACGGATCAAGGAGATCCTGGAATCAAACGGCTATAACGGAAAAAATGATAGGGGCCTTATTTACTCTAAGCCCGGCTGTCACGATATCAAGATTGTTGAAGGTTTTGCCGGCGGGCATCTGTTCCGGACAAATGGCTGGATGCTGACGAGATTAGATAAGGCGTTGGAGCGATCGGGGGCGAAATGACGGACGATACGGCAAATCAGGTAATTGAGATTCTTATCGAGAAGATCAATGACTTGACAATGGAAATTGAGCGATTACATAAAAAGAACAAAAAACTAGAGTTTGGAATTACTGAACTGACAAAAGGCTGTATTGCCGAAAGACAGATTTTATAAGGAGTAAATAATGCTAAAAATAAATAAATTAGAAATCGAAAACGTCAAACGGATTAAAGCCGTCAAAATTGAGCCAACTCTAAACGGCTTGACAATTGTCGGCGGTAAAAATAACCAGGGTAAAACCTCAGTCCTGGATAGTATTTCATGGGCGTTGGGCGGTGAGAAGTACCGCCCTTCCCAGGCACAGCGTGACGGATCGGTGTTACCACCGAATTTACACATTGTTATGAATAATGGTTTGGTGGTTGAGCGTAAAGGGAAAAACAGCGACCTCAAGGTTATCGATCCAGATGGTAAGAAAGCCGGCCAGCAACTGCTTAATGAGTTCGTGGAACAACTGGCCATTGATTTACCAAAATTTATGGAATCTTCCAGTAAGGACAAAGCCAATACTTTACTTCAAATCATCGGTGTTGGCGACAAGCTTTATGAGTTGGAAAAACAGGAGCAGGAAGTTTATAACAAGCGTTTGGCCATCGGTCAGATTGCCGATCAGAAAAAGAAATTTGCTAAAGAAATGACCTATTACCCGGATGCTCCCAAAGAACCTATTTCGGCCGGCGACCTGATTAAGCAGCAACAGGATATACTGGCCAGAAATGGTGAGAATCAACGTAAGCGTGAAAAACTGTCTCAACTTGAAATTCAAAAAACACAGATTATGACTCAGATCGCACAAACACAAAAGGAAATTGAAATTCTGAAAAATACTCTTAATGGTAAGACAATTCAGTACAACGAAATCCTTTCAGATATTGAGATCGCTCAAAAATCAGTATTGGACCTGAAGGACGAATCAACCGAAGAACTGGAAAAGAACATTAACGATATTGATGCCGTAAACCGTAAAGTTCGGGCGAATCTTGACAAGGATAAAGCCGAGGAAGACGCTCTGGAATATGAAAATCAGTATAAAATTTTCACATCCCAAATTGACACAATTCGCCAAAGTAAAATTGATTTACTTAAAGGTGCACCCCTTCCCCTTCCTGGGCTTTCTGTAGTCGATGGTGAACTGGTTTATATGGAAAAGAAATGGGACAACATGTCTGGATCCGACCAACTAAAAGTATCAACAGCGATTGTCCGAAAGCTTAATCCCAAGTGTGGGTTCGTCCTTCTGGATAAGCTGGAACAGATGGATCTGGATACTTTAAAAGAATTTGGGGAATGGTTGGAAGCTGAAGGACTGCAGGCCATTGCGACCCGAGTATCAACAGGTGAGGAATGCCAAATAATTATAGAAGATGGCTATGTTGCAGGAGCCGAAACACTCCCGGAAGTTACTCCGGAATCAACAACAGAAACAAAATGGAAAGCAGGTGAATTCTAACAATGGAAATTATTAAAGGAAAACTATTATCAGCCCAGAAAATCGCAATTTATGGCCCGGAAGGAATTGGCAAGTCTACCTTTGCTGCTCAATTCCCAAATGTCCTGTTCATCGACACTGAGGGCAGCACAAAGCATATGGACGTGGCACGAACGCCGAAACCGTCAAGTTGGCAGATGCTGCTTGATCAGGTGCAGTATGTTAAGCAAAACCCAACATCATTTCAGACCTTAGCCATTGACACTGCAGATTGGGCAGAACAGCTCTGTATTACCAGTATTTGCGCCAAGCATCAAAAGCAAGGGATTGAAGACTTTGGATATGGCAAAGGCTATATTTATCTGGCCGAAGAATTTGGGCGACTGCTTAATAAGCTGGAAGAACTAGTCGAAATGGGAATCAATGTCGTCGTTACAGCCCATGCTAAAATGCGAAAATTCGAGCAGCCCGACGAAATGGGAGCTTATGACCGTTGGGAGTTGAAGCTTCAGAAGCAAACCGGACCATTGCTTAAGGAATGGGCGGATATGGTGCTCTTTGCAAATTATAAGACCACTGTCGTTAATGTGGATGGTCAGGGAGCCAATAAAGGAAAGAATAAAGCCCAGGGCGGAAAGCGGGTCATGTTTACCACCCACCATCCCTGTTGGGATGCAAAGAACCGCCATAACCTACCATTGGAACTGCCTTTTGATTTTTTACAGATTGTTCACTGTTTACCGGGAATGGTTGCGACACCACCGACTCAAGTAGCAACTGTAAAAGAAGAACCGAAAGTAACCGTGACACCTACAGAGCAGCCAAAGGAAGAATCAAAGGTTGATGCCACCAAAATGCTGGAAGATGAAGGGTTTACCGAAATTATCGAGCCTGAGCAACAAGAAATGAAAGTTACGGAAAATCCGAATATCTCAAATGATTACCAAGTTCCCGAAGGGATTCCTAAGTCACTGGCTGATCTTATGAAGGAAAAAGAAGTTACTGAATTGGAAATTCAGGAAGTTGTTGCGAAGAAAAAATATTTCCCAAAAGACACTCCAATCCGGAATTATCCCATAGACTTTATTGAGGGTGTTTTAGTACAGGCGTGGCCACAGGTTTTCGCCATGATCGATGCGGAAAGAGTACCATTTTAAATCAAAATTATAAGGAGAATTAAATAATGAGTGAATTTGTAGAAGAACGAGAATTAGGTTGGGACGATCAAATTGAAAATGATGGTCCGGATTTTACCCTGCTACCTGCAGGCGATTATGACTTTGTTGTAACTGAATTTGAACGCCAACGGCACAATGGGAGCGAAAAGCTTCCCCCATGCAATAAAGCGGTTGTCAGTCTGAAATTTGAAACACCCGAAGGAACCACTACGGTCAAGCATAATTTATTCCTGCACACCAAAACCGAAGGAATGCTGTGTGCTTTTTTCACCGCTATCGGGCAACGTAAGAAGGGCGAAAAGCTGACCATGAACTGGAATTCTGTTGTTGGTTCGACTGGTCGGGCAAAACTTAAGGTCAGAGAATGGACCAACGAAAAAGGTGAATTGAAGCAATTTAACGAGGTTCAAAAATTCTACGAACCTGACGAAAGTAAGCCAGCTACGGTTGATTATACCCCGGGGAGCTTCTAATCATGAAGCTCCGACCTTATCAGCTGGAATCAAAAACAGCAATATTCGATGAATGGGGTAAGGGTGTCAAAAGAACATTACTGGTGTTGCCGACGGGATGCGGAAAGACGATCGTATTTTCCAAACTGATTGAAGATTGTGTTCGTAATGGTGAGCGGGTTTTAGTCCTGGCTCACCGGGGCGAACTCTTGGATCAGGCAGCGGATAAACTGTCACAGTCGACTGGGTTAGGGTGTGCAACCGAAAAAGCACAGGAGACATGCCTGGGTAGCTGGTACCGGGTAGTTGTTGGATCGGTTCAAACCTTAATGCGGGAGAAACGCCTTAAACAGTTCTCCCCTAATTTTTTTGACACCATTATCGTGGATGAAGCCCATCATTGCATTTCAGACAGCTATCAGCGTGTTTTGGGGCATTTTGACGAGTCGAAGGTATTGGGCGTTACCGCAACACCAGACCGTGGCGATATGAAGAATCTAGGCTCTTATTTTGAGTCTCTGGCCTATGAATACACTTTGCCACAAGCAATTAAAGAAGGGTTTCTCAGCCCGATCAAAGCTCAGACAATTCCCCTTAAACTCGATCTTACCGGTGTTGGACAACAAGCCGGCGACTTTAAAACAAGCGACTTAGGCACTGCCCTGGATCCATACCTGCATCAGATTGCTGATGAAATGGTTAAATGTGCCATGGATCGAAAAACCGTCGTATTCCTTCCCTTAGTGAAAACCAGCCAGAAATTTAAAGACATTTTAAATAGCAAAGGTTTTTCAGCAGCGGAGGTCAATGGCAATAGCCAGGATCGAGCCCAGGTGCTTAAAGATTTTGACGAAGGCAAATATAATGTTTTATGCAATTCCATGTTATTAACCGAAGGCTGGGATTGTCCCAGTGTTGATTGTGTAGTGGTGCTCAGACCGACCAAGGTTCGAAGTCTTTACAGCCAGATGGTCGGTCGTGGAACACGGTTATTCCCAGGGAAGGAATATTTGTTATTGCTGGATTTCCTCTGGCACACCGAACGCCATGAGTTATGTCACCCAGCGCACCTGATTTGTGAAAATGAAGAAGTCGCTCAAAAGATGACAGAAAACATCGAAGAAGCCGGGTGCCCAATTGATATTGAAGAAGCTGAGCAAAAGGCTACTGAGGATGTCATTGCCCAGCGTGAGGAAGCTCTTGCCAAACAACTTGCCGAAATGCGTAAGCGTAAGAAAAAGCTCGTTGATCCGCTACAATTCGAAATGAGCATTCAGGCAGAAGACCTGGCAAATTACGTTCCTTCTTTTGGCTGGGAAATGGGGCCACCATCTGACAAGCAAGTCAAAAGCCTTGAAAAGTTGGGGATCTTACCGGATGAAATCGACAATGCCGGGAAAGCGACAAAATTATTAGAGCGACTCGATAAGCGCCGAACTGACGGACTAACGACCCCTAGGCAGATCCGATTTTTAGAAGGTAAAGGTTTTGATCATGTTGGTACATGGGAGTTTGAATCAGCAAAGAACCTGATTGACCGAATCGCTGCCAATGGTTGGCGGATTCCTAGAGAAATTGATCCGTCGAATTTTAAACCTAAAACAGAAATTCAGCAGAAAGGAGACGACCCATGGTAAAAATTGATAAGATTCTCAGGGTATTTCCGAAAAAGACAAGCTACACGCCTACCGATCCGCTTGTTTATTATCCTTACGGACAACTAACGGCACCGGCGTGGGGGCTATTCCCGGAATTTGATGAAATCCATATTTCCTGCTCATTTAGTTGGGACAAGCAGTTTTGTGAGGATTTGGCCTACCAATTCAGATGCACGCAGGATAAGCCAGTAAGGTTAGGAGGCCCAGCGTTTGGAAGTAATGCGGTTGAATTTACCCAAGGTCTTTATCTAAAAAGAAACATAATTTTCGTAAGTCGTGGCTGCAATAATCAATGCCCATGGTGCATCGTTCCCAAAATAGAAGGAAAGCTAAAAGAGCTACCAATTGTAGATGGCAATATCATTCAGGATAACAATTTTCTCCAAACTTCCAGATCTCATAAAGACAAAGTATTTGAAATGCTAAAAACGCAAAAGCGGATTCAATTTAAAGGTGGTTTAGAATCTGATCTCATTGACGACCATTTTATTGAAAATGTGCGGCGGTTGAGTATCGATGAATTATGGCTTGCCTGTGATACTGATGGATCTCTAAAGAACCTGGAAAAAGCCGCCAGTAAATTGGCAAAAGCAGGATTTACCCGGGAACATATCAAATGTTATGCGTTAAT
The DNA here is from genome assembly GCF_023700225.1 of Acetobacterium wieringae. Taxonomy (NCBI): domain Bacteria; kingdom Bacillati; phylum Bacillota; class Clostridia; order Eubacteriales; family Eubacteriaceae; genus Acetobacterium; species Acetobacterium wieringae. Next base: position 808,187 of record NZ_CP097897.1, on the reverse strand, counting down.
TGGTGATGATATGAATAAAAATGAAGAACGGCTTCAAAAGATTTGGCACGCTGGGGCTATGCCGTTTGCTCAGCTATTCAGAGATTTCACTGATGTCAAAACAAAATATTCAAGGGAATTCGAGAAGTTTTGTAGATCATGGCAGCGGCCGGCTTGCATCAATATGCACATGAAAAGCGGGACTGATTTTAGGAATTACGGGGTGTGATTCATGGAGTACCATAATGACTTACTAGAACTACTGGATCATATCGACCCATCTGCTTTGGAATACCAGGAATGGATCAATGTCGGCATGGCACTAAAGGATGCCGGCTATATGGCATCCGATTGGGATGAATGGTCTCGCCGAGATTTAAGGCGGTACCATGCAAATGAGTGCTTCAAGAAATGGGACACTTTCCGGGGAACTTCCCAACCGGTGACAGCTGGTACGATTGTTCAAATGGCAAAAGATCATGGCTGGTCCCCAGATCGTGGCGGCCATGAGTTGGAATGGGACGATATCATTGGAGCCAGGGACGAACTGGTGGTCATTGATAAAAACTGGGTGGAAGGCAAAGAAGTAGCTGCCCCGGATGACTGGAAGCCAGTTGATCAGCTGGTAAAGTATCTTGAAATCCTGTTTGAAGCATCTGAAAATGTCGGCTATGTAACCGACACCTGGGAGAAGGACGGGAAATATCTACCGACAAAGGGATGCTGGGATCGTACTGCCGGCGAACTGATCCAGCAGCTGAATCAGTCTAAAGGTGACATTGGTTCGGTTCTGGGAGACTGTAAACCCGAAGCCGGCGCGTGGATCCGCTTCAACCCTCTGGATGGCCAGGGGTGTAAAAATGAAAATGTCACGGATTTCCGTTATGCACTGGTTGAATCTGACACCATGGAAATCGACAAGCAAAACGCCATCATTCGTGAACTGGAATTGCCGGTGGCGTGTCTGGTGCATAGCGGGAAAAAGAGCCTGCATGCCATTGTAAAAGTAGAAGCTGGGAGTTATGACGAATATCGAAAACGAGTAGATTACCTTTATACAGTTTGCCATAAAAATGGCTTGAAAATCGATAACCAAAACCGCAACCCTTCCCGTTTATCACGGATGCCGGGAATCATGCGAAACGGCCAGAAACAATTCATGGTTGACACCAACATCGGGAAAGAGAGCTGGAAGGAATGGCAGGACTGGATCGAGGCCGTGAATGATGATCTCCCAGAGCCGGAGAGCATTGCTGATGTTTGGGATGATCTCCCGGCGCTGTCTCCACCATTAATCCATGACGTATTAAGACAAGGTCATAAAATGCTACTGGCTGGCCCGTCTAAGGCTGGAAAGTCGTTTGCCCTCATCGAGTTATGTATTGCCATTGCCGAAGGCCAGAAATGGCTTAATTGGGAATGCGCCCAGGGGAAGATTTTATATGTCAATCTGGAATTAGATCGGGCTTCCTGTCTGCATCGATTCAAGGATGTATACCAGGCACTAGGCTGGACACCCAATAATTTAAGCAATATTGATATCTGGAACCTCCGGGGAAAGTCAGTCCCAATGGATAAGCTGGCCCCTAAGTTAATCCGGAGAGCACAAAAGAAAAACTATATCGCCATTGTCATTGACCCGATCTATAAGGTCATCACCGGTGACGAAAACAGTGCCGATCAGATGGCTAATTTCTGTAATCAGTTTGACCGGGTGTGTACAGAACTTGGCGCCGCAGTGATCTATTGCCATCATCATTCAAAAGGTGGCCAGGGCGGTAAAAAGTCCATGGACCGGGCCTCTGGTTCCGGCGTATTTGCCCGGGATCCGGACGTGCTCATTGACTTGATCGAACTTGATCTGAATGATAATTTACTTAAACAGGAAGAGAATAAGGCAGTTTGTAAGGTCTGCAAAGATTTCCTTGAAAAGCATGTGACCGATTGGGATGACGATGTTTCCCAGGATGATCTACTCAGCGAAAAGGCGATGTTAGACATCAGTAAAGAGCTTTTAAATAAGGCGCAGTATCAAAACCTTCAACAGTTCATTGAACCCGCCAGAAAAGCCGTACACGGCCGTACAGCGTGGCGAATTGACGGCACACTTCGAGAGTTCCCTAAGTTCCCAGCGGTAAATCTGTGGTTTGATTACCCGGTTCACAATGTGGATCATGTCGGGGTACTGAAAGATGTGGATACCGACGGAGCGCAGCCGCCATGGAAGAAGAATTTAGCAAATAAGAAAACGCCTGAAGATCGAAAAAAAGAGCGACTTGATTCATTGGAAACAGCTATCAAATGTTGTTCGTTTGATAACGTAGCGACGGTAAAATCATTGGCTGAATACATGGGTAAGTCTGAAAAAACTGTTAGACGAGATGTAAAAGAGCACCCTGATTATGAGATTATTCAAGGGGAAATCAAAGAAAAGGACAGGGACAAAGTCGAAGAAATGTCAAATGTCAATTAATGTAAATTAGGGACAAAGTCGAGAGGGACACGTGTCCCTTTGGGACAAACCCCGATAATGTCCCTGTCTGTCCCATTTCACTTTTAGGGACAAAGTCGAGAAATGTCCCGAGAATGTCCCTAGGGACAGGGACAGGGACAAAGTATATATATATATATATAATTGTCTGTCCCTCCGGTCATGGGGGAACAGAGGAACAGGGGCTATGAGCTTCGCCCCTGTAACCCTCGGTCCCCTATCCCATGACTAAAAGTTTTTTCGCTAAATTAAAAAAGTAAGTTAGGAGAGCAAAACAAAATGAAAAATGAGAAAGAATATATATGTGTAAAAAAATGCCCGGAGCTGGATGAGGATAATTTACCGCATTGTGTTACAGAAAATCCAGACATGGCGTTTAAGCGTGTAGGGGGTTTATGTTTTACGGGGGAAGTTCCCGAATGGGAGATTATCAATGACAACTGAATTCTTTATGGCAATCGTCCCACCAACTAAAACGCATCAGGAAAAACAAGTCAGAGTCGTAAAAGGTAAACCAGTGTTTTATGAGCCGGCTGAACTTTTGGCAGTAAGGCAGAAATTAGAAGCGCACCTGGCAAAGCATGTACCTGGAGAAAAATACACTGGCCCGGTTCGGCTCATGACAAAGTGGTGCTTTCCAAATGGGAAACATCCACCTGGTACGTATAAAACGACTAAACCAGACACCGACAATATGGTCAAGACGCTGAAGGATGTCATGACAAAGCTGGGATACTGGGTTGATGATTCTCTGGTGGCATCGGAGATCATTGAAAAGTTCTGGGCTGCTGTCCCGGGGATCTATATCAGAATCGAGGAATTGGAATGATTTATCTGATTGCCACCGCTGACGATCTGGAATTACCACTGGCAACCGCCGGATCGCTCAATGAGTTAGCTAAAATGTGCGAGGTGAGAGTTCCGTATATCTGCCGGATCATCAAGGACCACAAAGTGACGAAGCGGTACCAGGGAGTGCCAGCGAGGATTTATAAATTTATGGAGGATGACTAATGAAATATGATAACTAGGAAAATATGAGTGAAACCGCAAAGATAAATGCAATTCAAGAAGAACTTTATCTCGAAACTCACAATGGAACAACAAAAGCTGATTTATTGCTCTTGCTGAAATGGCTATTTGATCAATTTGAAGTGGTGCAGTCATGACCTTGCAAGAACGATTAAACCAATACATGGAAAAATATTGTTTATCAGGTGCTGAAGCAGCCCGGCGAATCGGTACGCATCCGTCGCAAGTATCACAGATTCGCTTGAGAAATGTTTATACCCCGGCATTAGCCGAAAAAATATACAAGGCATTCGGTGACGAATTTCGAGAATATTTTGAATATGAAAAGTGTCCTTATTGTGGCAGCGAGTACCTACCAAGAGACGAACGGCAAAAAACATGCTTGTCCGACGAGTGTGTGAAAAAGCATCGGGCCGAGGTCGTGAAAGAATACGAACGAAAAGTAAATTCGGGCGAACATGTCATGAGGACGTATAATGAGCGGCGACCGAAGAAAAAGAAATATTTGGTGCTCGAGGACGTGAAACCGCCGGTCACGTTTACAGAGTTTAACGAACGGGCCAGATCCCAGGGCCTAAGTTACGGGCAGCTTCAGGGGCTGGAAAGGTTAGGGTTGAGATGATTATGCCGTGGGAAGAAGACAGAATATGTGAAGACTGCCAGTACTGGAATGGCGGCGAATATCACACAACCTGCGTTGGTTGTAGGGGTGGTTACTATTGGCACCCTGCCGAAGTTGATTTGAATGTGATCGATTATTCCGCTAAGGCAGACAACGGCAAGCCACGGCCAACATTAGTACCACCGTCACTAATCCGGGCCGTGACAGCGATTCGTGAGTATGGATGCCAGAAATACCATGACCCCGAGAACTGGCGAAAGGTTGAACCACAACGATACCAGGACGCTTTATACCGGCATTGGTTGGCTTACCTGGAGGGTGAGGTTAACGATCCAGAGAGTGGGTTGCCACATATTTGGCATTGCGCTTGCAATATTGCGTTTTTGATTGAGATGGAGGAAGTATGAGTGAAAAAATATTAATGAGAAACTGCCAGACCTGTAAAAATTATAAGATTGGCATTGACGGCGTCTGCAAAGATTGCACGTTACATCGAGCACAACCAAATTATTCAAATTGGGAATGGAACGGGATTGAAAGTGGGTGCGAGTTTTGTAATATACAAAACTTTAATGACAATGCAATTGTTGAAAGCCGGGACTTATTCATTTGTGCAGGAGTAAAAGATGACAAAATAATAATATACTACGCTGACTCTCAAAATGAAGCATCGTTTGATATTGGTGAGGTTCATTATTGCCCGATGTGCGGAAGAAAGCTGAGGGCTACTGAATGACACCCGAAACAATTCACGATATTTGTGGTCTTTTGACCTGGATCTCATTGATGGCCACAATTTTAGTTTATCACTGGATTAGTTTGAAGTATGGAGGTGACGAATGAAATATAAATGCATAAATGAATTTGAGATACAAATGTGCGATGACGATTGTTTCATGATAGATAATGATTATCGCAATGTACCTGCTGGGTCAATATGGGAGGTAAGCGAGTCTAATCTTCTTGGTGGAGAAGTCCATCTGGTTTGCATAAGCGGTTGTGTCGATTTTGGTTGGATTGAGATTACGAATGAGCATCTTGAAGAAAATTTTATGGAGGAAGTATGACACCAGAAGAAAGACAAGCAAAAGTAAAATGGTTAAGCCGGTACCGGATCTTGGAAAATCAGATTAAGCGCCTGGAAGCTGAAGCCGAACGGTGGCGGTCCCGGGCGGCGAATACAGTACCCGCCCCGGTACATTTTAAGTATTATGACAGCAACAATAAAAACGATCAGAAATTTCTTGCTGCAATGACACGGCAAGAGTTGAGACGAAACAACATGATGCCGGTTGTGGTCCGTGGGTCAAGTGGGTTAGGAATCGACGACTGCATAGCTGAAATTTCAGACATACAGTGCCAAATCAAAGAGAAAATCTCACAGTCGACAAAAGTTAGGTCGGATATAGGAAAGGCCATTGACGGAGTCCCTGACGATAAATTACAGTTGGTGCTTTATTACAAGTACGTGGACGGATTGTATCTTGAAGAAATATGTTGCAAAATGAAGTATTCTTATCAGCACGCTAAGAGATTGCACAACGAAGCAATAGCAATTTTGAAACATGAGCCACAATGAGCCCTATGATCGTGGTATTATGGTAATATGAAATAACTGTTTAAATTTCATCGAAAACTAAGGTCTTTTTAAAAAAGGAGATTCTGTCTTTGGTAGCTTCGCCACAACTACGTGGGACACTTCAATATTGCAGATATTTCCTTTTTTATTTCCCCTATGTTCTGGTTTGTACTTCTCTTGAAAATGTATATATTTTTTTAGCGTTATTAATAATTCATGTGCTATTTGTCGAGACATTGCTAGATGCAGATTCTCAAAAGGTATTTCTTTATCAATGCCTTTATATTTAGCCAGAAAACTGAAGGAATTTTTGGTGAGCATACAATATTTTTCATCAAGCTGTGGATCAATATGAGCGCCACCGTCTTGATTTGCTAAATAATGAACAAATTCTTTTCTAGTAAAAGATATTCCACTAGCAATAAATATTTTATGCGTCCACCAAGTATCAAAGGTTATCCAATTATCGCTTTCTGTATTTTTCATTTCATCGAGAACAGGTAAGTAGGTGTTAATGTATGTTCTTTTTAAAACATGAGGATCTGGGATTGTAACAACAGATATAGGGCCCATGTAATATTCTACTTCCTCTTTTAAAAAGTTTGCCGTATTATAGTATTTAATTGAATCCTTTATTCCAATTTGTTTCAAAAGGCTTATTGAAGTACGTGTATCATGTAATAATACTCGAATTGTAGTAGCTAATCGTTTAGCTTCTGAAAAATAACCTTTGTCAAATTCTTCAGCAGATTTTATCAAAAAATGTATCTGCTCATTTAAAATGCTTTTGTATTCAGATTCAACACGAATATTTGTTTTATGTTTAGCCATTGCTTGTTCCCCCATATTTTTGATTTTATGATACACTTTTACTGTGTTAATTCAAAGTATTTTATTTAAAAGATTCTTAGAGCGCTGAATAATTGAGTGCTTTTAAAAAAATTACACAAAATAACCATTATGAAATAAAAGGCATCTGCAAGGGTGTCTTTTTTAATACCACGAAACGAAACAAATGAGGTGAGGTGAATTGAGTGAAGACTTAAGAGATAAGGCATTTAAAGATTATGAAGCCGGCATGAAATACAAAGATATTGCTGAAAAGCACGGTGTTAGCTTGTCAGCCGTAAAGTCTTGGGCTTCCCGGTACTGGAAGCAAAAAGGTTGCAACCCTGCAACTAAAAAAGTTGCAACTAAGAAAAAAGGCGCACCAACCGGGAACAGGAATGCAGCTGGGCATGGTGGCACCGGTCCCCCTGGAAATAAAAACGCTGAACGCCATGGGTTCTATGCTAAATGGCTGCCACCTGAAACGATGGAAATCATTCAATGTATTGAGCGATCCAACCCTATTGATTTACTCTGGGATAACATCCAGCTTCAGTATGCCGCCATCATCCGGGCGCAAAATCTGATGTTTGTCAGGGATCAGGAAGATACAACTACTACAAAAATAGCTGAGAGCAGCGGCGACTCTTCATACAGTGAAAAATGGGAAGTCCAGCAAGCTTGGGATAAACATGCTAATTTTCTTCAGGCACAGTCCCGGGCCATGAAAACTTTAGAATCTATGATCAAACAATACGATGAGCTGACAAGATCCGGTATGGTCTCCGAAGAACAACGGGCACGGATCGATAAGCTGAAAGCTGATATTTCAAAAATCAACGGCGAGGGCGAAGAAATTGAAGACTTAACAGAAACGGACGATCTGATCTATGGCGATAAGTAAAAAAACGATCCCCTTTCGATTTTCAGATAAGCATATTGATTACATCCGGGCCTGTTCCCTGAATACCTTTAATTTCGCCGAGGGTGCCGTCAGAGCCGGGAAAACTGTTGATAATGTGTTTGCCTTTTCCCACGAAATTAAAACGACCAAAGATAAGATTCATCTGGCGACCGGCTCCACTGTTGCCAACGCTAAGTTAAATATCGGTGACGCCAACGGTTTTGGTCTTGAGTATATCTTTCGGGGGCAATGTCACTGGGGAAAGTACAAAGATAACGAGGCTTTATTTATCAAAGGGCCAGCGACCGGAAAGCGGCAACGAATTGTGATCTTTGCTGGTGGCGCCAAGGCAGATAGTTTTAAAAAGATCCGTGGTAACAGTTACGGAATGTGGATTGCAACAGAGATTAACCTTCATCACGACAACACGATCAAAGAAGCATTCAACCGACAATTGGTCGCTGATATGCGTAAAATATTCTGGGATCTTAACCCGGATAATCCAAATGCCCCGATATACCGGGACTACATCGACAAATATAAAGAGCTTGATGAGAAAAATATACTCATTGGCGGGTATAACTATTGTCACTTCACCATACATGATAATATCACTATCCCAGATGACCGTAAACGGGAAATCATCAGCCAGTATGATCAAAATAGCATCTGGTACAAAAGGGACATTGAAGGAAAACGCTGTATTGCCGAGGGCTTGATATTCAGGAACTTCTCAGATGATCCGGAGCGGTATATTCTCAAAGAGATTCCACAAGATATTAAGATCAAGCATATTATGATCGGTGTTGACTTTGGCGGTAATAAATCCAAAACTACTTTTGTTGCCACTGGTTTTGTCGGAAATTATCAAAAGCTGATTGTTCTGGATGACTACAAGATGAAGGGTGACAAAGGAACAATTGACCCGGATCGGTTAAATAAAGAATTTATTGAGTTTGTCCAACGGGTTCAGCAAGGTTACCCCACCTCACCTATCCTTTATGCTTTTTGCGACAATGAAGCCCAGACGCTGATCAACGGAATGCGTGCTGCCATCTTAAAATCAAAATTACCAATCAAAGTAGTTGACTGTGAAAAAGCAACCATCATCGAACGGATCTATACTTTAAACGGCCTGATTAACACAGGGCGTTTTTTTGTTATGTCCTGTTGTAAGCACGTGATCAAAAGCCTACAGGAACAGGTGTGGGATCAGAAAAAAGAAAATGATACACGACTGGATGATGGAACCTGTGATATCGATACCGCCGATGCTTTAGAGTATAGCTTCAGCAAGTTCTTAAAAGCCTTTGCACTGATAGGAGTGAAAAAATGGATGAACGATTAAGAGAATTTATAAAAAATAAATACGGCTATGAGATCAGCTCTGGCTATTACAATGAAATCTCAGAATGGGAACAATGGTGGCGTGGATTCCAGAAAGAATTTCATGAGTACACTTTTAATAACGGGATCAATGTTACCAAGCAGAAAATGTTCACTCTGAAAATGGCTAAAAAGATTTCTGAAGATTGGGCGGCATTGCTGCTAAATGAAAAAACAGAGGTTGTTCTGGATGATGAACACACTTCACAATTTTTACAAGGCGACAACGGTTATGGTGGAGTATTTGGCCAGAATGATTTCTGGGTACAAGGGAACGCCCTGGTCGAAAAGGCTTTTGCATTTGGTACGGGAGCCATTGCTGTCAGGATAATGAGCGCAAAAACAACCGATTCTGGGAACATCCTAAATTCACCAGATACCAGAATTAAACTTAATTATATCCCAGCCAGTAAGATCATCCCGCTTTCCTGGGATAATGGCGATATCAAGGAAGTCGCTTTTGCATCTAACGTCATTGTAAAGGGGAATCCATTTCTGTACTTGGAAGTGCATCACCGTAATGATGACGAAACATACACCATCGAAAACCATTATTTTAATATTAAAAACACTTTTGTTGAGGCTCCCCTTCCCCCCGGGATGGTTCCCCGTTTTTATACCGGATCAAAAGAACCGCTGTTTGCGATTTTCAAACCAAACATTGTTAATCCTGTGAAGGGATCGGGGGCGTTTGGATATTCTGTCTACGGCAATGCAATTGATAATCTAAAAGGCGTTGATCTGGCTTATCATAACCTGTGTTCAGATTTCAGACTGGGCACAAAAAAAGTATTCATGAATAAAAGCCTGCTTATGATGACCGATGATGGTAAAGAGATTCCTCCCGATGATATTAATCAACAATTATTTTCACACGTTGGCGATGGTATGGAATCCGGGCAGCTGATCCAAGAATTTAACCCGACTCTCCGAGTTGCCGAAAATGTTTCAGGAATTCAGGCGCAGCTTGATTATTTGAGTTTCAAAGTCGGATTCGGTACGAAACATTATCAATTCAATCTGAGCAGCGGATCTGGTGCAGTAACAGCTACCCAATACGTTGGTGATAAGCAGGATCTGATTCAGAACATCAATAAGCATTATATTTCTATGAAAGATAGCTTAACCCAATTGATCCGGGGAATCCTTACGATCGGTCAAAAGGTTATTGATCCTAAAATAAAACCGGACGCTGAAATTGTCATAACTTTTGATGATAGTTTCATTGTTGACAAGGACTCAGAACTCTTGTCGATGCAGCAGGATGTTGCCAGCGGTTTAATTCGTCCTGAGATTTATCTTGCCAAGAAATATGGCGTTACTGAAGAAGAAGCTTTGAAGATGATGCCGGATGCCAGTTCAACTGTTCAAGATAATCCTTTTGATCAAAGGGATCCGGGTACTGAATAATGCTGACACCTGAGCAATTGCAAAACATCCCTGATTATTTTGTTAATCTGTATCAGGAGCTTGAACAGTTTATTATTGCGGATCTTGCCAGAAGAGTCGGGAAAGCCGGGGCAATAACAGATACGGCTGAATGGCAGGCAATCAGGGCGCAAGAAATCGGCATGGCCATGTCAGATATCAAAAGCGAAATAAAAAGAGTTACAGAGCTATCTCAGGGCGAAATTGATGCTTTATTTAGTAGTGTTGCAGAGTTATCTTTGCAAAATGATGCCCCCATATACGAGCAAATGGGCAAACTAGCCCCTAACTTTGAAAAATCCGAGACATTGCAGAACTATGTAAAAGCTGCCCAGGAACAGACAAAAGGTGAGCTCTTTAATATGACTCAGTCCATGGGATTTGCCAGGAAGTTTGGCGATAAGATCCAATATCTTTTAACATCTCAGTATTATCACAATGTTTTAGATATGGCTCAGTTTCAAGTATCTACTGGTGTTCTGGATTATCAAACTGCTACCAGGCAGGCGGTCAAGCAAATGAGTCAAAGCGGTGTGCGCTGGGTTGATTTTGAATCTGGATGGCGTAACCGGGTTGATGTTGCTGCCAGACGGGCGATCATGACCGGTGTAAATCAGATGTCTAGCCAGTTTAATGAACAGGTGGTTAAAGATTTAGGCGCTGAATATGTGGAAGTTACCGCCCATCCCGGGGCAAGACCGGATCATGCTGAGTGGCAAGGTAAAGCTTATAAGATCAGCGGATCAGCGCCAGGGTATCCCAATTTAATGGAAACAACAGGACTTGGAACAGGTTCGGGGCTGTGTGGTTGGAATTGCCGGCATAATTATTATGCTTTCTTCCCAGGTATCTCAGTTCCTACCTACACCAATAAGCAGCTTAAAAAGCTTGATAATGATCCGATTTCTTATGAAGGAAAGATCTACACCCACTATGAAGCGACCCAGCAACAAAGGAAAATTGAAACAGCCATGAGAGAAACAAAAAACGAATTGATTGGCTACAATGCGTTGGGTGATAAAGAAGCATTCACAACTGCTAGTATTAAATTTCAGCGACAAAAGGAATTTTACAGGGATTTCAGTAAAGCTGCCGGCCTTCCCTATCAAAATGATCGGCACCAGGTCGTAAAATATGATCAAAGTATTGCCCAGAAGAGCGTTTGGGCGAATAGAAAAGCTCAGTAAAAGGAGGGCGCTGTGAATGGCTGCAACTTAACGAACTGTACGCATAATCGTTCTGGTACTTGTCTGGATTCAGTCTTAAAAGATCCATACCGACAAACCGGATGCCTTTATTACACTGGTATTAATTTTCAGGATTATCCGAAATCAGAAACTGATTGTAAATTTTGTATTGATAGATGGTCCTGCCAGTACAAGCATGCTGACATATGCTTAAGGAAGGAGTGATCCTCATATCTCCCGTAAGATCTGGGTTAAGGTCTTATTTTTACGCCTATTTTTGACCGTTCCGATGTCGTAAAACTACGGAAACTATGGGAGCGACCCCGTAAAAAGCGTAATGTTTGGAAGGAACAACTAATGAAAAGAGAATTTCTTGAAGGCTTAGGCCTTGAAAAAGAAGCAATTGATAAAATCATGGCTGAAAACGGCGTTGATATTGAGAAACAAAAGCTGGAAACAACAAAGGTAACTGAAACACTTAAGGGCGTTCAGGCTCAACTGGATGATGCCAATAAAGCGATTAAAGGTTTTGAGGATCTCGATGTTGAAGGCATTAAAAAAGCTGCCCAGGACTGGGAATCAAAGTATAAAACCGATACCGAAACACTAAAGAAGCAGATCGAGCAGAAAGATTACGATCATGCCGCTGAGGCCTACCTGGGTAATTATAAATTTACCTCAGATCTGGCAAAAAAAGCGGTTGTTTCTGAGTTTAAAGAAAAGGGTTTTAAGTTTGAAGACGGTAAATTCCTAGGGGCTGATGATTTCATGAAAACAGTTCAGGAATCAAACCCTGCAGCATTTGAAGTATCTGAGGGTGACGGCACAACCCGGGTAGATACTGGTGGGGATCATGGTGATGACGTGATTGGTGATAAATTCATTGAAAGCATGATGAAAGGTGCCGGATTAACTAAAGAATAAAAGGAGAAATAAAAAATGCCAAATAGTTTAGAATTTGCAAAGAAATTTGTCCCTGTCATTGACGGGATTTATAAAGCCGCTGGGCTTACTGAGGGGATGGATTCAGCAACTCAGGTGGATTTTACCGGGGTTAATGAAGTAAAAGTATTGAAAGTATCAACAACCGGCTTGGGGGAATATGACAGATCGACCGGTTACCCTGCGGGGGACATCACGGCAGCATGGGAAACCATTTCTCTGGCTGTTGAACGTGGCAAAGAATTATCTATTGACCGGATGGATAATGAAGAAACATTGGGCCTTGTGTTCGGAGAAGTCACTGGCCAGTTCATGCGAGAGTATGTCATCCCTGAATTGGATGCTTACCGTTTTGCAAAATATGCCAGCACTTCCGGTATTTCAGCAGCAACGGCAGCGATTCTCACAGCTTCTGACATTTTAGAAGCGATTGACGAGGCAGTACGTCAGATGGATGAGGACGAAGTACCACTGGAAGGACGACGCCTTTATATCAATAGTGACTTAAAACCGATCTTAAACGCCGCATTAACCCGTCAATTTGGGTCTGACAATGCGGTCAATACCGTTTTAAAAACTTATAACGATATGCCTATCGTTTATGTACCAAAGAAACGTTTTTACACAGCAATTACCCTTAATGATGGCTCTGCTTCATGGGGATATGCTAAGGGTGCAACTGCTAAAGATATCAATTTCATGATCATCTATCCACAGTCTATTTTACAGGCTAAGAAATTTGCATTGCCAAAGATCTTCACTCCTGATGAAAACCAGACAAAGGACGCCTGGAAATTCCAGTTCAGACTGTATCATGATTGCTATGTTTATGAAAACAAGGTCAAAGGTATTTACCTGCATCCTAAAGCAACAGCCTAATAGGTGGCTGTTATGGCCTATGTTGATTACACCTATTATACGGGTACTTACGGCGGGAAAATCAGTGATTCTGACTTTACCCGTCTTTCCCTTTTGGCCAGCATCTATATTGACACGATCACCAATAACAGAATCGTTGAAACAACCGAACCGGTAAAAATGGCATCATGTGCTGTGATTGATGCGCTTAAGAAACAGGAAACCCCAGAAGTCGCCTCTGAGTCTTCCGGAAAAGAATCCCGGTCTTATGTTCAATCAGGGAAAACCCAGGATCAAAAGCTTTATGCTGCTGCTTATCCCTGGTTGATTAATACCGGGCTACTTTATCGGGGGCTGACATGATTACCAATACTGATATTACCCTATACAACAAATACTATGACCGCACTATAGGCTATGACGTCTATAAGCGGTCATATCTTTATGGGGTCAATTGGCAGGGATCCCGGGCAGTAAATGTCGGTGATAAAGGGATCTTAACCGCTGATTTTACAGAGGTTTTTATCAACAAAGATACTGTGATTGTGGATAAAACATACCTAAAACCCAAGGCCTGGGCGAAATCTATCAACAAAAACGATCATTTCACCTTGAATGCTGGGGATATCATCGTTAAAGGCATTATTGACTATGAAATAGCAGCCTCATCAGCAAAGGAACTTATCAACAGTTATGATGATGTTTTGACCATCTTGTCGGTGGTTGATCTGTCAGAGACTTCCCTACCCCACTGGGAGATTGGAGCGAAATAACCATGGCAACCAAAGTAACCATTAACCTTAACTCAGCAGAAAAAATCCAGGTAAAGCGTGGGTTGAATGAAAGCGGACCAGTCCAAAAACATCTCACACATGAGATCAGACGGTTAAGTGATTCTTACGTTCCGTTTCGATCTGGACCCTTAAAAAACACAGCTATTGAAAAGCCGGATCGGATCGAGTACGTTACTCCTTATGCCAGACGCCAATGGTTTGAGAATAAAGGTAAAGGCTTACGAGGGAAGCAATGGTGTTTGCGGATGTGGTCAGATCGTGGGCCTGAGGTAGTAAAATCAATAGCTAATATGGCAGGAGGTAAAGTCAAATGACAGTCATTCAGTATATTCGTGATTTTATCAAGACTTGTCCTTATCTGGATGAATATCACCAGGGTATTGGCGTTGATTATCTCAGAGAAGACGCCACGGCCTACATGATCGAAAGTGTGCCGGCTGATCCCATCGTCAAGAAATATACGGATGGTGGATCTATTCGACAGTTTGCTTTCAACTTTTCCAGCCGTGAGCCTTATGGTTCTGATGTTCTTGAAAATCTGGATAATATCGGGTTCTTTGAACACTTTTCAGAATGGTTGGAGATCTGGACAGATTCCGGGGACTTTCCGGTCATGAATGAGAATCAGGTGCCTTTATCAATCCAGGCTACAACATCGGGATATTTGTTCAACAATGAATTGGACAAAGCCCAGTATGTGATTCAATGTAATTTTAAATATAAGCAGGAGGCTTAAATAAATGAGTGAAGTATTAGTAAAAAGAAGTGACAAGCTGGCCTTTTACGGAGTGCCAGCGGCCGGAACTGGGACCATCACCTATCACAGAATGAGAGGGTTTACCGATTCCAGTGTAAGTAAAAATGCGAAGGAATATAACCGGCAATATGTCGATGAGGATTCAGAAAGATCTGACGTTACAGGCTTCAGTCCTGCGATGTCTTATGAATTCGACCAGTATCTTGATAATCCAGTGCATGACGATATTGTAGCGTTGACCGACAACGAAACACTGGGGACTGCCGCAGTTCGGTCTATTATCATTGTGGATCTGACCGATTCAACAACTGCAGGTGAAGTAACAACCTATGCCGCCAGAAAACGAGACTATACCGTTATTCCTGACAGTGAAGGTGGTTCATTGGATGCCTACACCTACAGCGGCAATCTGAAATCAAACGGGCCTGTTGCTAAAGGAACCGTTACCTTGGATGCAGACAAGAAAATTGCCACATTCACAGCTGCTTAAGGAGATAAATCATGATTGAAATTAATGGAGTGGAATTAGATCTGGATTTGATGGACGCTGATGTCCTTGATTCGGTGCAGGATGCACTGGAAAACCTGACAATGGAAGCTGAACAAAGTGAAAGAGTCGGTGACCTTGTGCGACAACCATGTATCACCATCAATACTTTCTTTGATGCTGTATTTGGAGAAGGCGCTTCTGATGCTGTTTTTGAAGGAAAAATGAACCTTGTAAATCACATGGACGCATTTACTCAGGTTGTTTCCGAGATTGAAAAGGCACCTGAAACGATCAATGACCAGATGGATAAATACCTGAAGGTTGTAAAAAAGAAACCGGCACCCGTGAAACCTATGGATCATCTGCCCAAAACACGACCGGCCACTAAAAAGAAATTTACGTCGGTAAAATGAACCTGTTAACAAGGCAGCTCCCCCAATCGGTCGAGATTGATGGAGTTGAATATCCGGTTAATACAGATTTTAGATTAATGATCGAATTCGAGATCATCACCAACGGTCCCGGAACAACAGAAGAAAAAGGACCCAAGACGCTGGCATTAGTTGAGCGTTTTTTTAATGGTAGATATATTGGGAATCCTGACTCAGCCGTGGAGGCTTTTCTCTGGTTTTATCGATGCGGTGAAATCCCTAAGAAAAGCCGTGAGAATGCCCTAGAATCAATTAAAACGTCGCGCCCTGTTTATTCCTTCGATATTGACGGGGCGCTTATTTACGCGGCATTCATGGATCAATACCGGATTGATCTGGTCAATGTCGACTATCTGCATTGGTGGTCGTTTCGGTCACTGATGACTGCTTTACGGGATGATCACGAGTTTAAAAAAGTCATGGGTTATCGGGCTATGAAAATTGATAAAAACATGACGGCTGAACAACGAAAAGCATACAAGAAGTTAAAGCAGCTTTACCGGTTGCCGGATTACCGGACTGAAGAAGAGAAAGAAAGCGACTTTGCCAATAGCCTAGACGCTTTATTTTAGAGGTGATTGTTATTGAAAAGAAGAAAGTAAGATGCCCTCATTGTGGGCATGAAAATGCTCAGGTTCAGCAAGGTGAAAAGGCTAAAAGCCAGGATCTCTGGACTAAATGCAAAAAATGTAAAAAGGAATTTGAAATAAAACTCTAGTGCCACCGTGCCAATGTTTTACCGAAAAGGTGGTGAGAAACATTGGCAGACGGCAAAATTATAATTGAAACAGATCTTGATTCGAGTGGGATCAAGAAGGGTCTTTCAGATCTGGAAAAATCAAGTAAATCAGGAACCGATTCAATAAAAAACGGTTTTGATGATATCGGGAAGTCAACAAAAGGTGCTGGAAGTCAGTTATCCGAATTAGGCCAAACAGCAATGAACGGGTTGAAAGCTGTTGGCGGTGCGATTGCCGGAGCTTTCGCTGTTGAAAAAATTATCGAATTCGGCAAGGCGGCTATTGAAGCCGCAGGATCTGCAAAAGCGATATCTTCCCAATTTACCCAGGTATTTGGGGATTTGGAACCGGCAGCCCAACAAGCAGTTGAAAAAATGGCTGATAAGTTCGGTATGGTTCCAAACCGGCTGAAACCTTCCATGTCCCAGATGACATCGATGTTTAAGGGGTTGGGACTGGATACCGAAACGGCAATGTCCAAAGCGACCGATGCCGTTACAGCCAGTGCCGATGCTGCAGCGTTTTATGATGTTTCGTATCAGGACGCAAACAGCGCTTTAACGTCATTTATCAAAGGTAATTATGAAGGCGGTGAAGCCATTGGGCTTTTCGCCAACGATACCCAAATGGCGCAATACGCTATACAAAAGGGCTTAGTTGGCACGACCGCGGAATGGTCCAGTTTGGACGAAGCAACTAAACAGGCCACCCGTCTTGAGTATGCCCAGAACATGCAGAATCTTGCCGGCGCTACCGGACAAGCTGCCAGGGAGTCAGACGGATTAGAAAATCAATTAGGCAATGTCAATCAGGCATGGACTGATTTTCTGGCTATCGTTGGGGGTCCAGTCCTGGGGCTGGCTGTTGACGCATTAAAAGGCCTGACATCCGGTTTACAGTTAGCCGGTGAAGGATTTAAAACACTCGTTTCAAATGCTCAAAATATGGATTTCTCTGGCGTTGCCGCTGAACTTGAACCGTTTGGGGTAGAATTCGAACGCGTCAAAATGGTGGCTGTTGGTGCCTTTGAGGAAGCCAAAACAAAAGTCATGGAGGTTATGCCGCAAATCATTGAAGCGGTACAGCCGATCCTGGGGGCCTTCCAAAATCTATGGGAAAACCTGAAACCGGTATTTTTGTACCTGGTACAGGTTCTATATGAATCAGTTATCCCCGCCCTATCCGCTTTGTTCAATGCCTTCATGGAAAGCTTACCGGGGATCATTTCCTTTGTAGCGCCGATTTATGAGGTTTTGACAAATGTAATCAGCTTCGTTGGTAATGTAATTGGTATGATTATTGCATTGCTTCAGGGGGATTGGTCAACAGCCTGGCAGTTTGCAGGAACAGCTGTCCAAAATGTCGTTGATTCAATTGGGTCAATACTAAACTTCCTATGGAGTATCATTACTGGTATTTTAACCAGTATTGGAAATTCCATAGCAACAGCCTGGCAGGGTATTTATGACAATACAATTGGAAAAGTAACCGAGACAGCCCAGGTAGTAGCGACAAAATGGCAGGAAACGCAAACCGACTCTCAAGCAAAGTGGGCCGCCATTCAGAGTGATCTGGTCACAAAGTGGAACGAGATTTACTCAGACGTTTCCCAAAAGGTGCAGAATACTTTCCAATCGGTTGCAGATAAATGGTCTGCTACCAAGACAGATACTCAGGAAAAATGGTCTGCTATTAAGTCGGATCTGGCCACTAAATGGGGTGAGATTTATACCAACGTGTCCACTAAGGTTCAGGAAACATTTCAAAGTGTTGCCGATAAGTGGCAAGCTTCAAAGGATGATGCCCAAACAAAATGGGGCGCTATTCGTGACGATCTGACAACAAAAGCCGGTGAAATCTTTACAAACGTCACCAATAAAGCTCAAGAAATTGTAACTACTCTACCCGATAAATGGGAAAGCATCCGAAGTGGAGCTGCCGAGTTATGGGGCGGTGAAAATGGTATCGTCAAAACGATAACCAACATTGCCGATGATCTACCGGATGCTATTTATCAAATTGCTTACGATATGCTCACTAAGATTGGTGAGGGTATTACAGCAAATTTAAAAGCAGCAACTGATGCTGTTGGCGGTCTTGTTAAAACACTTAAAGAGACTTTTACAACAGCTTTGGGAATCCACTCACCATCAACTGTTTTTGAGGAATACGGTTATAATATCGTTCAAGGCTTAATCAATGGTCTTGACGCTGACAGCGTGATGAAATTCGTCAATAACATGGTAGAACAAATTAAGTCTGCTTTTGCGAATGGAAATTTCAACATGCAGGCAGCAATTGAGTTTCTTGGTTCTGGTGCTTTAGATTTCTTTAAGTCCATCGGAGTTGGTGGCGCTTCCATGGGAGATTTAACAGCTCCTGTCAGCGGGGGCGTTACATCAGGTTTTGGGTGGAGAGACCCGTTCATGACAGACAGTGGCGAGATGTCAAGTGATTATCATGCGGGAATCGATATTGGCGCCCCGTATGGAGCCCCAGTAGGAGCTGCTGGAGCAGGAACGGTAACCCAGGCAGGATGGAATGGTGGTTACGGAAATTCAGTAACAATCGACCACGGGAACGGGTTGGAAACATTCTATGCGCATTTATCGGAAATATTAGTCAACGTCGGGGATCTGGTAACAAAGCTGCAGACTATCGGACTTGTCGGGAGCACTGGTAATTCAACTGGACCCCATCTCCATTTTGGATTGAAGCAAAACGGCGAATGGATTGATCCTTCCGCCCTATTCGGTTTAGCGACAGGTACAAATCGGGTACCAAAAACAGGCCCTTATCTTTTGCATAAAGATGAGGCGGTTGTTCCTAAAAAATACAATCCGGCTTTAAACGGTAATGATGATCTTGTCAATAAACTACTGGCAGCAGTAGCTGCTGAATCCGTGAAATTTGGAAACAGTTTGTCTGCATCGGCATCGCTCAGCGCTTTGAATAATGTTTCAGGATCTACTACCACATCAACCACAACCGATAATTCCCAGACGGTATATATCAATCAGCCCATCGCTACATTGGCAGATGCTTACCGGGAAATGAAGATTCAGAGGAAGGAGGCTGTATTTGGATAATAAGCAATTAATTTTTACACTTGAATCAAACGGCAAGACACTTGAAATCGGTAAAGGCAAACCCTATCGATTACTAGAAGTTGAAGGAATTGAAAGCTCTGATTTTGAAGTGACTACATCTGATAACGCCACTTATGACGGTTCTTCCGTTGTGGGTTCTCGAATTCAGGAGCGCGTCATCTCATCCACAGCCGAATATACGGCCTTAGATGGTCAGGAAGAACTTCGAAGGCAGGAACTTATCAGTTTCTTTAATCCCCGCCACCCAGTCAAATTAAGTGTTGATTATTGTGGGGTAAAACGGTGGATCAATGCCAATATTCGAAGCTTCAAAGATGGGCGAAAAAACATTTATGAGCCGCTTTCGTTCCTGGTTGTTTTATTGGCACCGAATCCGTTCTTTCGGGGTGAAGACTTCCATGAAAATATGGCAGGTAAGTTTCCCCTACTCACTTCAAACTTTGCGATCCCAAAAACAAGTGGCGTTGCATTTTCAATGCGGATCTTTAAACAAGAAACAACCTTTACAAACAAAGGCCACAATTCTTGTGGTCTGATCTTAACCTTTGCGGCAAATCGTGGGATTGTGGTTAATCCAAAATTTATGAATCTTACCACAGGTGAGTATATCCGAATCCTGGTCACTATGCAATTAGGTGATATCCTGACCGTTAATACAAATCGAGGGAAAACCCGGATCGAATTGAACGGCGTAAACATCTCAAATAAAAAAGACCGGGCTTCAAGGTACTTTATGATCAACCAGGGGACTGTAGTTCTTAAATATGATGCAGATGATGGGTACACCAATCTTGATGTTTGGCTAAAATGGTCGCAGGAATTCCTGGGGGTGTAAAATGCTTGAAATTATTGTTCTGGATAAAGACTTCCAGGAACTTGGGAGCATCACAAGCTTTTCAGGGATCCAGTGGACACGTAAAACTCAAGGGCCTGGTAATTACAAGATGATCATTCTTGCTAATTATTTTGATTTAGTTATGGCCGGTGTATACCTGGTTATTGATGGCAAAGATGAAACCGGGATTGCTCAGGTTGTAGACTTTGACGAAATGACTAAAAAGGTTAATATATCCGGCTATTTCATTGAAAAGAAGCTAGATGACCGGGTAATTGATGTCACGCAGAATCTGACCGGTAATGTCGAAACAATTATTCTGTCGTTGATCACAACATTTGCAATGACAGGCGATCGTGCTATTCCCCTTCTTACCGCTGGAACAAATAATAATCTGGGGGAAAACATAACGCTCCAAACACGGGGTGATAGTCTCATGGAAAAATGTTATAGTCTGGCAAATACTTACGATATGAGCATTAAATTAGATTATGATTATTTGCAAAATAAGATTACTCCCAAAGTTTGGAAAGGCAAGGATCGCACCCAGAACCAGACAGAAAATAGTTTTGCTGTTTTCTCTGAAAATGAAGGTAATGTCCTGAAAGCGTCTTATTACAAAAATACGACTGATTATAAGAACTTTGCCTATATTGCTGGTGAGGGCGAAGGAGATGCCCGAGTCGTAACAACCGTTGATCTAAGGGAACCGGGCGAAGCTTTAAAAGAATTATGGGTTGATGCCAAAGATATCAGAAAAGAAACGGATATGACCGATGCCGATTATTTGGCAGCCTTACAGGCTAGAGGTCTTGAAAAACTTTCTGAGTATCGAATCATCGAAACCATTTCATTTGAGGTCAATGGAAATTCTAACCTGATTTACAAAACGGATTATGATCTTGGTGATAAGGTCACATATCAAGATGATACTCTGGGTGTTTCGATTGATTTGTTTATTACGGAAGTAACAGAAATTTATGAGAAAAATCAAATGCAAATTGTCTTGACTCTCGGAAATGAGAATAAGACAGAAATCGAAAAAATTAAAAGGGAGGTGTTATAGTGGCATTAAAATACGGAATATTCGAATCTGAATTTTTAGGCTTAGACACCAACAATATGCCAATGTATGACCGGGCAGTCGATGAATCGTTTCTTGAAATGTATTGTGGCGGTTTCTTTACTGATGGGATCGCAGTATTTGTTGAAAATTGTTTTCAGGTAATTTCAGAATTGGGAAACAAGATAACTGTAAAGCCTGGACTCGCATTGCTAAAAGGGAAAATGGCTTATGATCAGCTTGATTATACGGTTGACCTACCTACTTCCCCCGCTACATACAGCCGTTATGATCGAGTTGTTTTAAGGCGTGATAATGTGGCCAGAGAAATTAAGATTATGTTTTTATCTGGTGTAGAGAATGCCGCACCCGTAGCACCGGCTTTAGTAAGAACAGAAAATGTTCATGATCTGTGCCTGGCAACGATCCTTAGATCCCCGGGTGATACTGTCACGCAGGCAAAAATTACAGATGATCGTCTGAATACAAGCTTATGTGGAGTGATCGCTCCAAAGACGAATGTTCTAAATACTGAGGCTTTGTTTGCTCAATTTACAGCTGTTTTTAACGAATGGTTTAATGGATTGGGTGAAATATTAGATGAAAACGCAGCGGCAAATCTTCTTAATACGATTAACGACCACATCGCCGACACCAACCTCCACGTTTCGGTGGAGAAGCAGGCGGCGTGGGATAACCTAAAAACATTCCAAACCGCTGGAGGAACCGGAACGGCAATCACGCTGGCAGGGGTTGAGTTGGTTGACGGATTCCAAACGACATTTGTAATTAAAACAAACAATTCAGGCGCAGCAACAACAATTAACGGGAAACCCCTATACAAGCCCGGCACAACAACATCACCGAAACTTATTGCCGGTAAAGCGGCAACGGTTTGGTACAATTTGGCGGGTGATTGTTTTTTTATCAAGGCTAGTGCGGAGGGAACGGCGACAGCCGAAGACGTACTAGCACCCCATACATTTAGTAATGATGATGATATAGGACTGATAGGAACATTAGCATTAACTGGTGATGCAGTGGCTGCTGATGTTGTTGATGGGAAGATGTTTTACAGCGATGATGCAAAAAATAAATTGACAGGGACGAATCCATATAAAAGTGGCATGAAAATATCATATGACAATCTTATTCCTGAGATGCCACTTGTTCCGTATAAAGATTTAATTCCACAATGGATAACCAGTTTAGAATCAATGTATTTTGATGAACATTCAAATAGGCTTATGATCGAGGTTATAACAAGTGGAGAAAGAAGAATATACGTTTTTGATTCCGATGGTAATTGGTTGAATAATTTTATAATTTCACCTGCAAGTAGTGTTTACAGGGTTATTTTATACGAGAACAATTATTTTATTTTTTACAATGGTGGATGGGCTAAGCACAACCCTACTGGAACTTTAATAACTTCTGGTACAGATTTTTCGCTCAGAACTGGTGATACTGACTTAAGGGTAGAACGAGTTAGCGAACACCAGATTAAGGCTTTTCAAGCCGATGGATCGGTAAAACGATTCAACATGGCGACAATGACAGTTGATCAAACGATATCATTGCCAAATCTCTTTAGTGGTACTGTTCCATTTTTCGATGATGCAGGTAATTGGTATTATCACGCAGCATCAGCGCTAATAACTAAATTTAATGCAAATGGAGATGTTGTTTTTTCAGGTGCGGCGCACAATTTTGAAAATTTGTCTACTCCTACATATAAAGTATTTGACGTTGGTGCAAAAGTGATTGCTTCAAGAGTTTACAACGGTTATTTTAGAACAAAAATTGTTTCTACAAGTGATTGGAGCCTAATTAACAGTCAAGTCAGTCAGGTATCAACTGACACTGGGTTACAATGTGGGTATCCCAATTTAGCTAGCTCGAAGAAGCTGCTGTTTTTAAAAAGTACATCAACGTATTACCTTTACGCTATAAAGCTCGATGATCAGGCTCAGGGAATACAAAGCACATTTGGTCAAATACTCAGTACATCAAATATGGTTAATGGTTTATACGCCAATTCTGATGATGAGGTGTTTATTTCTTATTTAATTTCAGGATATCCCGCTGTTAAGAAACTGAAATTTAATTATCAATTATCGTAAGGAGGAAAAATGATTTATTTTAGAACGAACAAAGATTCAAATTTAGTTGAGCTGATCCATTATAAACCGTTTGATGAAAAGTATGGATTAGGCAAGACAGAAGAAGAACTCGGACTAGAAGGTTTTCTGGTTGAATCAATCCCGGAACCAGAAGAGATTGAAGGGAAAATAGCGGTTATGTATTATACAGAAGCTGACGGATTTATCTTTCAGTACGAGGATATTCCCAAAACCGCAGAGCAGATTCAGGCGGAAGCAATCGAATCACTTAGAAACGATTTAAATAGTGCCATCATTGAGTTATCAATGGCGATTGTGGGAGGTATGTAAAATGTTTAATGCAAATAGTATAGTTGTAAAAGCATGGGTTGAAGCAATTCAGAAAGGAAGTAAAACACTTGAAGAAGTGCCCAATTTATCTAATCTTATCGCTGTTGTTACTGCTATTGTGGAAGGAGGTGCAAGCAATGTTTAATGCAAATAGTATGTTAGTACGCGTTTGGTTTGGGGCTGTTTTGGCCGGAACCTACAATTACAGCCAGGTGCCAAATTTGTCCAATCTAAGAGATGAAGTTGGCAAAAAATTGATTGAAATCGGATACGACATCGAGAACGAACCGACAGCGTAAGGCTGTTTTTTTATTGCTCAGGGGCGGGAAACCGTCCCGATTTATTTGAAAGGGGACGGTTTATGAGTGTTGACATTACAGTTATGGCAAGTCTGTTTTGTACAGTAGGCGGTTTCGTGATAGCATGGTTGGTCTTTGGGAGAAATAAGGCCAAAGATGATAAAGCTGAAGGTGCCAGCATTGCGACCATCACGTCCGACATGGGTTATATAAAATCGAGCGTGGATGGAATTGATAAGAAGTTAGAAAAGCAGGCCGACAAGCACATAGAGTTGCTTGAAAGGGTCTGTGACGTGGAAGCGTCGGCAAAACAAGCGCATAAGCGTATTGATAGTTTGGAAGGAGAAATAAAATGAATCTAAAAGATGTAAAAACAGATGTATGGATTCGGCTGGTAGTATTGGTTCTGGCTCTAGTGAATGGAATTCTAACCGCTT
The DNA here is from genome assembly GCF_023700225.1 of Acetobacterium wieringae. Lineage (NCBI taxonomy): Bacteria > Bacillati > Bacillota > Clostridia > Eubacteriales > Eubacteriaceae > Acetobacterium > Acetobacterium wieringae. The sequence continues at coordinate 783,542 of NZ_CP097897.1, read as the reverse complement.
CAGGAATGAACCCAATTGCAGTATCAGAAACAGAGCTATATGTGCTTTTGTCAAATGCTGCGATGATTGGGGCCTCCCTCTGGACAGCGTGGAAAAACAACAGCATCACCGCTTCAGCTCAACAGTCAGATATTATAATGAAAAATTTAAAACAGGCGGCATTAAAAATTATAATGGATAAATCAAGTCAGATGTTAGCAGAACAGGAAGAAGCGGTCAATGCTGCCGCCGAAAAGGCGGTGCAGTAATGGCAGTTTTAAAATATTCAGGACACCAACAGGACTTTGGTGACATCGGCCCAGTTACCAGCGGCGAGACGCTGGGTGTCACCGGCCGGTCAAAACGGCTTGAAGGGCTAAAAGTCTGGTTGGATGAACTGAACGGTCAGGATATTAATGTATTTTTGCGGGGGCATCAGCAGGATGTGGGATGGCTTGAGCCGGTTTATAACGGTGCTTTGTGTGGATCAATCGGTCAGGGTAAACGCTTAGAAGCGGTTCAAATCGAGTTAACTGGTGCGGATGCCGAAAAGTATGATATTCATTATCAGGTTCACTCCGAAAATATTGGCTGGACGAACTGGGCTAAAAACGGTGAATTGTGCGGATCTGAAGGTGGCGGTCTGAGAATTGAAGCAATCCGGATCGTTTTGACTCCGAAGGGGATCGACCTGAATGTGGACAACCCAAACAAATACATCAAGTTTGAACCAGCACCTGCTGCGCCGGTCACCCCTGCAGCTCCAGCTGGTAATCTTTCCGGAAAGATTATCTGTATTAATCCAGGCCATGGCGGGAGTGATCCCGGAGCCTGTGGAGATCTAAGAGAATCTGACATGAATCTGACCGTTGCCCTGATCCTCGGGCCAATGCTGACAGAACGTGGCGCACAGGTGATTTACACACGAACCACAGATGAACGCGTTCCATTGTCAGATCGGCCAGTCATTGCAAATAATGCCGGTGCGGATCTGTTTATCAGTATTCATCATAACGGCTCTAGCGATCCGAACGCATCCGGGACCTGTGCGATCAGCTACCCAGGATCTGAAAATGGCTATAGATTGGCTACACTGTGCCTGAAAGGGCTTTATAACCGGTTAGGGCTACAACAGCGGGGATTGATCCAGCGGGATGATTCAGATGTGACTTATTCAGATATGCCAGCGGTAATCACCGAGGCGATGTTTGCTAGTTGCCCAGCTGATTGTGCGCTGTTCCAGAATGGCGGAGCAGAACTGGAAGCGCTGGGGATTTTGGACGGGATTCTTGCTTATTTTGGATAGATTGATTTATGGCCACCTTCGGGTGGTCTTTTTTTATTTACTTGTTATTATGAACAACAATATTGATATCGAATATATGCAAGAGTATAATGTAATAATAAATATTTTTTTGAAAGGGGTAAAAATGATAGTAGAGTTAGAATTTTTAGATGAAAACGAGACCCGCATTCATGAAAAAGAATTGATGTATGAAGGTACGCCTCCTATTCCTAACGTTGGTGAACTGGTTTATGTAGAGGGAAAGCCTTGCATTATCAAACGTAGAGATTTTCTGTATTTAAGTGGTAATTCAGTGATGGATATTAGGGTATCTATGATTTGCAAAGAGCCCAAAAATGGAAATCGTTTTTCGTTTGATTAATTTATGGCAGAAAGACCGGTTTAATCACCGGTTTTTTTCATTCCCGCTCCCCCCCCCCACCACCACTTATTTCGAGTACCCCTTTAGTACCCCTTTTGTACCCCTAAAAGCTTAGGAAATCTTAGGGTAATTTTTTGACAATAAAAAAACAGAGTCGATAAACGGCTCTGTTATGCGCTATTATTGGTGCTCCCTCAGAGACTCGAACTCTGGACACCCTGATTAAGAGTCAGGTGCTCTAGCCAACTGAGCTAAGGGAGCAAAAGTGGTGCCGAAGGCGGGACTCGAACCCGCACGTGATCACTCACAACGGATTTTGAGTCCGTCACGTCTGCCAATTCCATCACTTCGGCGAAAAAATAGTTTATTTGGTTGTAAGGATTGTACCCCTAATGCAATAGAGATAACTAAGCGATTCACACCAAATCAAAGATTCAGCGCATCTTATTAGCGCCCCACAGGACACTGTCATAAATGATAACACAGCTTAAAAAGAATTTCAATCATTTTTTTTCGTTTTAAATTATTTTCTTAAAATGAAAATACGACAAAATATTATCTTGTTTTTTTTCATTTATGGGTTACTATAAGTTTAGTAAAGGATTGGTTATTAACAAAGAATTTAATTGCCCATCCGATAATCTTATTTCCAGAAAGTCAGGTGAAGTGATGAGCATGTTTGAAAATCATAAAACAATCGCTTATAAGGAATTTCGAGAATTTGTAAACGAGTCTGTTCTTGAGTTGATTAAAAAAACAAAGGATAAAAAATGCAATGGCTGTATTGATTTTGTCTTTGATGAAGAAACCTCCACGGGGCATTGCGAGGCACTGGAAACCACCTGGCCTGTCAAAAACCCCGATGCGGTTCAACGACTGACGGATTGCTATATTTGCGATCTGAAAGCCATGAAGTAACGAAGCATAACACCGATCAGTTGATCGGTGTATTTTTTTGTCTCGTTTTCTTCCTGATTCGTTCAGTAAACTATTTTGCCCGATGATCGTTAAAGGCTTCTTTTATTTTCTGACAGCATCCCTCGGCAGTCCAGGTTTCGGTTGATATTTTAAAATCACAAACATCGTAATACTCCTGACGTTCGGCCAGCAGTTGACGGATTCGCACCAGCGGATCTTCACTCTTTAGCAAAGGGCGGGTATCATCGCCCTTAATTCGGCAATAGATGGTTTCCGGCTGAGCTGACAAACTGACTACAAAGGCCTTTTCAGCCAACAATTTTCGATTTCTTTTAAACAGAATGATTCCCCCGCCGGTGGACAAAACAATATTCTCCATCGTTAAGGCCTTTTTTAACGCCTCATGTTCGGCGTCCCGGAAGGCATCTTCCCCCAGCTGGGCAAAAATATCGGTTATCTTCATCCCCAGCTCCGCTTCCACTAAGGCATCGGTATCGACAAAATCATATTCCAGTTCCCGGGCCAACAAGGAACCGATGGTGGTTTTACCTGTTGCCATAAAGCCAATCAATGCCACACACTTTTTTTCAGTTTTCATTTATCCCTTCCTCCAGTAATTTTTTGCCCAAAACCGGTTCCGGAAACACTCCGGTCCATAATTCAAAGGCTAATAGTCCCTGGTACAACAGCATTTCCAGCCCATTTTCAGTTTGTGCCCCGATTTCCCGGGCATCTTTCATGAACTGGGTCACCGCCGGGCTGTAGATCATATCATATACCAGCAATTCTTTTTTCAGGAGCGTTTTGTCAAGCGGCGTTTGCCAGGCGGTATCGGCCATTCCTAAACTGGTTCCGTTGACCACTACCGCAGCTTCATTAACGGCTGCTTTTAAGGACTCTGCATTCATGTCAATGGCCTGGGCTTTTCCCGGCCAACTCTCATTAATTTGACTGGCCAGCTCTTTTGCTTTAGCCACTGTACGATTGGCAATGATGACCTTTTGGATGCCCCAGTCTGCCAAAGCCATCGCCACCGACTTAACCGCACCCCCACAACCGAGAATCAGAATGGTCAATTCCGATCTGGGAATTTTACCAATTTTTGTTTCAATTGATTTAATAAAGCCATTCCCATCCGTATTGTAGCCGATCATTTTTTTATCACGGCAAACCACCGTATTCACCGCCCCGATTTTCTCTGCCAAAGGATCTAGTTGGTCGATATATTTCATGATTTCCATTTTATGGGGCTTGGTGATGTTAAATCCGCCCACATTCATTAGCCGAAAACCATCCACCAGCTTTCCTAAATCTTCAGACTTAACAGCAATCGGCAGGTATAAAGCGTCCACCCCGGTTGCTTTAAACAGTCCATTATGCAATTGGGGCGATAAACTTTGCACAATGGGATCGCCGATGACGGCATATATTTTGGTATCAACTGAAATTCGCATTCTAGGACTCCTTCATTTTTTAGCTTTAGCTGCATTGTATCACAGGTTGGCAAGCGGGTAAATATTCCCAACTGGCCGGTAACTGGATTTTTTTATTATTATTCATTTAATTGTATAAAGTCTTTGCTCTGCTTCATTCCTGTGTTATAATCTCAAAGGAAAATGAAAAGAACGGAGGAAACGTTTTGGACAATCGAAGAATTATACAAGTGGAGGAAAAGGTGCCATTGAATATGTTGGTGCCACTGAGCCTGCAACATATGTTTGCCATGTTTGGCGCATCGGTTCTGGTTCCCTTCCTCTTTGGAATCAACCCGGCCATCGTACTCTTTATGAATGGTGTGGGTACCCTGTTGTTTATGGTGATCACCAAGGGTAAGGCCCCGGCTTACCTGGGTTCCAGTTTTGCCTTTCTGGCGCCAGCCGGTATTGTTATTGCCACCTGGGGGTATTCTTATGCCCTCGGCGGTTTTGTGGTAGTCGGTTTATGCGGCTGTATCCTGGCTGGGATTATTTATAAGTTCGGCATTGAATGGATCAATGTGGTGCTGCCTCCAGCGGCCATGGGCCCGGTAGTAGCGCTGATTGGTCTGGAGCTGGCTGGGACCGCTGCCAGCACGGCTGGAGTCGTCAGTAGCACCAGCTACGTTTTGGACGAAGCTTCCGGTCTTTATGAACAAGTGGTAACCGCCATTGTTCCTGAAAATGTCATTGTTTTTCTGGTGACCCTGGCCTTCGCCGTTTTTGGATCGGTGATGTTCCGTAAATTTCTGGCAGTTATCCCCATCCTGATTGCGATTGTGGCTGGCTACATCACGGCTCTGATCACCGGTGTGGTTGGCCCGGCTACCTATGAGGCCGTCGCAGAGGCCCCCTGGTTTTCGCTGCCAAACTTCCAGTTCCCACAATTTAATTTAGAAGCAATTATTATCATTTTGCCAGTACTGCTGGTTATTGCCTCTGAACACATTGGTCACCAGATTGTCACCAGCAAGGTAGTGGGACGAGATCTGCTAAAAGATCCCGGTTTGCACCGCTCCCTGTTTGCCGATAATTTTTCGACCATGTTGTCGGGTTTAATTGGTTCGGTACCAACCACTACCTACGGCGAGAACATTGGCGTAATGGCGGTCACCAAAGTCTACTCGGTCCAGGTCATCGCTGGTGCGGCAATTATTTCGATTGTCTGCTCGTTTGTTGGTAAACTGTCGATGCTGATTTCCACCATTCCCGGTCCGGTTATCGGTGGGATTTCGTTCCTTTTATATGGAATGATCGGCGCCGCCGGGATCCGAATTCTGGTTGATGCCCAGGTTGACTATGGCAAATCCCGTAATCTGGCCCTGACTTCAGTCGTGTTTGTGGTGGGCTTATCCGGCATTGCGGTTACCTTTGGCAGTATCCAGCTCAAAGGGATGGTTCTGGCCGCCGTGGTTGGGATGATTTTAAGTTTGATCTTCTTTGTGCTGGACAAACTGAATCTGACCAATGACCGGGAAGAAGAGCATCTTTACGACCAGCCCTGATTCACTGCCGCTTGGGGCAAGGGTCTGAGCCCCTGGTCATCACGGATGTCTCGGCATAAATTTAGTTGCGGGCGATCACGGATCGCCCCTACAAACTGTCAAAAAAGCTAACCCAGTACCGACAATTGTTAGATCATGTTGTGTGCCTCAAGGCGAACAGTTGCGCTGAAACGCCTATAATTAGCCGAATCTTTAATAGCAACTGTACGAATTGTGCGCATACAACAGATTAACAATTGGTCGGTACGGTAGTTTATCGACAACCTCAACTGATCAGAATTGATCAGTTATTTTTTTGTGGCGGCGGTCGGTTGTAAAAAAGCGTGATTTCAATTATACTGAGACTAACAAAGTGATCGAAACCAACGAAATAGAAAAGGTGACCCATGAAAAATGATATGAAAATTGCCGTCTTAATTGACGCCGATAATGTTTCGGATAAATATATCAAATATATCTTCGATGAAATTTCCAACCTTGGGATGGCAACGTTTAAACGCATCTACGGTGACTGGACCAAACCCCAGCTGGGATCCTGGAAAACGGTATTACTTAACTATTCCATTACCCCGATTCAGCAGTACAGTTACACCACCGGAAAGAATGCCACCGATGCCGCCTTAATTATTGACGCCATGGATATTCTTTATTCCAATAATGTGGATGGATTCTGTATCGTCTCCAGTGACAGCGACTTCACCCGTCTGGCGACCCGGCTCCGGGAAGCCGGAATGTATGTGGTGGGGATGGGTGAAAAGAAAACCCCCACCCCCTTTATCTCGGCCTGTGAAAAATTTAAATATCTGGAAGTTCTGGCAGCCGACCCGGATTCTTCTCAACCGGAAGAAATATTAAACCAAAAGCAGTCTTCTGCCAAAGAAGGAATGGCCTCCAAAAAACAACTGATCCAATCGATTAAAACAATTATCAACGATAACTCGGATGAAGAAGGCTGGGCCGATCTGGGTCTGGTTGGCTCCCGCCTCAACAACCGCTATCCAGATTTTGACAGCCGCAATTATGGCTATTCCAAACTGCGCTCGCTGCTTTCCTCACTGGATAAATTTGAACTGACAACCCGCCGAACCGCCAATTCTCAAAATGTCAAATACGTGATCCGCAACATCACTTCTGAAAAAAACGGATCATCGCAAAAAGACATTCAACTCAAAAAAGAGCTGATCCAATCCTTTCAATTAATTGTTTCAGAAAATGCTGACCCATCCGGTTGGGCCAATCTGGGCCTGGTTGGTTCCCAAATCGCCCAGAAGCACCCCACCTTTAAAAGTAAAAATTACGGCTATGCCAAACTGCGCTCACTGCTGGAAGCCCTCAACCTCTTTGATATCGAAGTCCATAAAACAGCGAATTCCAAGAACCCGGAAGCACTGATCCGCAATAAACCCCAGCTGAAGGTTAAAAATGCTGGCTTATAAACTGACGGCAGGTCAACTAACAGCTGTTTCCCCCTCACAGTCTTTTGCCAGCTCTGACCAGAAGCACCTGTGTATCCTCGATTTTAGTGAGCTCGTAGCGGTAAGTGCCCAATTGGATATCGGATCACGACTGGTTGAAGAATGCATCAGCGGTAAATCCTGTAAGTTTGAAAGTCACGATGGTTTTGATTTCATTACCCTGTCAATTCCGGATGCCATTTCCGGTACAGTCAAACCAAAACGGATCGGAATTTATTTCCGTGCCAACCTGCTTGTTTTCGCCTCGGATCGGATCACTTATTTCGCTGACCTGGTTGACGCCATCAAGACGGCCGATATCCAGATATCCGATCTGAGCAAATTTTTTCACCTCTTTTTTGACAAGCTGACCTACGATGATCGGGATGTATTGATTGCGATTGAGGAAGAAATCTCCGGGCTGGAAGAAGAATTTATTGTCGCCATTAAAAATGACCTGGTCGACTATCTGATCACTTTTCGCAAGCGTCTATTAAGTCTGAAACAATATTATGAGCAACTATTTGAAATTTCTGAGGCCATTGAAGAAAATGAAAATAATCTGATCGATAAAAAAGATCTCCGCTATTTTAAAATTCTCACCAATCGCATCAACCGGCTTTTTACCAATGTGCTGAATCTCCGGGATTACGGCACTCAGGTGCGGGAAGCCTACCAGGCGCAGCTCGATATCAACCTGAATAATGTCATGAAAATTTTTACTGTCGTCACATCTATTTTTCTTCCCCTGACCCTGATTGTCGGTTGGTACGGCATGAACATCATGATGCCGGAATTTCATTGGGAGTATGGTTATCCATTTGTGATTTTGTTGTGTGTTGCTGTGGTAACCGGTACCATGCTGTATTTCAAAAAAAACAAGTGGTTTTAGGGCTGCTTGTTTTTTTTATTTCTTAAACCAATTCCATTCTCTAAATAAACGCTTGCATTATTATCCTGCATCAGGTATCATACCCACATGGTGGCATCGTCAAGAGCTGCACATAATTAACGCATAAAAATTTTAATTCATTAAATAATAATCAATTAAAAACCTGCTCTAATCCCTGGTGATAGAGACTGAATAAAACCATCCATTTTTGCATTTTTATAATGTAATGATTGGTCTTTTTGCAGTTGTTTATTTTCAGTGCAGAGGACCTTTTTTCTTTGCCCAAAATTAACAGCCGCCTTCCGGTTTTGTCGAACAGAGTACCGACAATTATTCGTGCTTGACAATTGGTCGGTACCGGGAATACGAAGCCTGGATTTTCAACAGCCACAGGTTTGCGTGAAATGTGTTTCTCTGCTCTTTGCGGTCATAACCAAATACTCAGAACAGGTGAAACGCATGAAAATCGGATTTATTGGCGCTGGCAAAGTCGGCACCGCCCTGGGCATTTTTTTCAAAAACAATCGTCTGACCCTATCCGGTTACCTCAGCCGCAGCGAGACCTCGTCGCAATGTGCGGCCAAGGTAACGGACTCCGCTGTTTTCTACGACCTTCCCGGCTTTGCTGCTGCAAGTGAGGTGATTTTTATCACCACTGGGGATGATCAAATTTCTGCAGTTATCAACCAACTCCTCCAAACCGCCTGCTTAACCAAACATCATACCCTAATCCATACCAGTGGCGCCCTGTCAACCGATCTTTTTGAGCCGTTACTCACTTCCGGGTGTGGTTTGTGTTCACTCCATCCGATCATGAGTTTTTCGGATCCCTTGACTGCGTCAAAAAATTTAAAACAAACCGTTTTTACCCTGGAAGGCAATCAACAGGGGCGAATTGCTGCGCAAAAAATCCTGGCGATCACTGACAATCCCTATTCGGTAATTGATAAGAATGATAAGGTACTTTATCATGCCGCCTGTATCCTTTCCAACTATCTGGTAACCCTGATTGATTCCGGTTTTGAACTACTAAAGACCACTGGCATTGCTGATGATGAAATAATCAGGGCATTTATGCCACTGATCACCGCCACCTTGGGCAATATCGAAAAATCCGGAACTGTCAACGCCCTTACTGGTCCGCTGGTTCGGGGGGATGAAAACACCATCAACAAACACATAAAAGCCCTAAAAACCCAGGCCCCGGAATTTCTGCCACTCTACCAGACTATGGGTTTAGCCACCCTTGAGATGATCAAAGACAAACGGATTGATACTGAAAAGTACCTTCAATTGCAAAAAATTCTTAACTAAACACCTTAATACACCAATCACACCTTAGTACCGACAATTGTTACATCATGTTGTTTGCATCGGGGCGAACAGGTTGATAGACCTGTCCGATCCTGCGCGAAGGCAATGAGCCAATCACAAGCTTACTTGTAGTTGGCGACTGCCCGCGACCAATGCGAAAGGAGCGTAGCGGATTTCGCATGGCGCGAAAAAAAACAGATTAACAATTGATCGGTACGGTTATAGCGCCGACTGCTTGTCGCTCATCTTAGATCGATTAAAATTTAAATTAAAGGAAGAAACCAATGAAAAACAAATTTACTGTCAGTTCTTTTTTACAAGCCAAAGCAAACAAGGAAAAAATCACCATGCTAACGGCCTATGATTATTCAATGGCCAAAATCGTCAATGATGCCGGTATCGATTCCATTCTGGTGGGCGATTCGCTCGGCATGGTGGTCCAGGGTTATGAATCCACTCTGGAAGTGACCATGGATGACATGGTGTACCATTGCAAAGCCGTTGCCCGGGGCGCTGAAAACGCCCTGATCGTCGGTGACATGCCCTTTTTATCCTATCACATTTCGGTGGAAGAGGCTGTTCGCAATGCCGGCCGGTTGATTCAGGAAGGGAAGGCCCACGCCGTCAAGCTTGAAGGCGGCGTGGATCAGGTTGACACTGTCAAAGCCATTGTCAAAGCCCAGATTCCCGTCATGGGCCATATCGGTCTGACGCCCCAATCGGTTAACCTGTTCGGAGGATTTAAGGTGCAGGGTAAGGACACTGCTCAGGCTCAGAAAGTCATTGATGATGCCCTGGCCCTGGAAGCAGCGGGCGTTTTTGCCATTGTTCTGGAGGGGATTCCCGAAAAACTGGCCACCCTGATTACGCAAAAAATCTCGGTGCCCACCATCGGTATTGGCGCCGGTCGCTACTGCGACGGTCAGGTGCTGGTCATCCATGATCTACTGGGCATGTATTCAGGTCAATCACCCAAGTTTTCCAAGCGCTATGCGGCCTTGAATGAAACCATTAAGGATTCGGTGACAGCCTATATCACCGAGGTAAAGTCAGCGAAGTTCCCGGAAGAAAAACATACCTTTTCCATTGATGATGCGGTGATCGCCGCGCTAAAACAATAAGACTATGAAGATCATAAAAACAATCTCAGAACTTAAGATCGCTCTTGAAGAAATTGGCCGGGATAAAAGCATCGGCTTTGTTCCGACCATGGGCTATCTTCACGACGGTCATCTGTCGTTGATTAATGAAGCCCGAAGTCAGAATGATTTCACGGTCGTGAGTATCTTTGTCAATCCCACTCAGTTTGCCCCGGGCGAGGATCTGGATGCCTACCCCCGGGATTTTGACCGGGATTCACGACTTGCCGCAGCTGCCGGAACCGATCTGCTGTTCTTTCCTGATCCGGGCGAAATCTATCCGGCCGGTGCTTCCACCTTTGTGGAAGTGGCAGGCGAGATCACCCAAAAACTCTGCGGTCAGTCCCGGCCGACTCATTTTAAAGGCGTGACCACAGTAGTCAATATATTGTTTAACCTGATCCAGCCAAACCGTGCCTATTTTGGACAGAAAGATGCCCAACAGGTGGCGGTGATAAAAAAAATGGTTCGGGATTTACATCTGCCGGTTCAGCTGACAGTCTGCCCGATTGTCCGGGAAGCCGATGGCTTAGCCATGAGCTCCCGCAATGTGTTTTTAACGCCGGAAGAGCGTAACCAGGCCCTGGTGCTTAGCCAGTCGCTGACGGCTGCCAAAGCCCTTCATGAATCTGGCGTCGTCCAGGTTAAAACCCTAAAAGATCAGATTATCGGCCAGATCAGTACCATGCCGTTGGCGGTTATTGATTACGTTGATATCCTTGATTTTGAAACCCTGGCCGATATCGAAACCATCACCGCACCGGCCCTGGCGGCAGTAGCCGTTCGCTTTGGCAGCACCCGGCTGATTGATAATATTATTTTAGATTAAGAGGTAAATTATGTATATCACCCTATTTAAGTCAAAGCTCCATCGGGCAACTGTCACCGAGGCTGACCTCAATTATGTGGGCAGTATCACCATTGACGAAGCGCTGCTGGATCAGGCGGATATTCTTCCCGGTGAAAAGGTTCAGGTGGTGGATATAAATAACGGCCAACGCTTTGAAACCTATACGATTGTGGGCGAACGGAACAGTGGCGTGATCTGTGTCAATGGTGCCGCAGCCCGGCTGGTGCAAAAAGGTGATCAGGTGATCATTATCGCCTATGCCATGATGGACCGGCAGGAAGCCCTGGCTTTTAAGCCCCGGGTGCTGATTCTCGATGATAACAATCAGGTAACAAAGCTTACGGATCATGAGGTCCACGGCCAGAGTCATTAGTTTTTTCGTTTTTATCTAAATTTAAACAAACAGGCTGCCACTTTTTAATTCCGATCCAAAAGTGGCAGCCTGTTTTATTTTTTGATACCGTTTTTTCTAACCATCGTTATCGCATTAAATGGATGGCGTGACCATCGACGGCATGGGCAGCTTCCATCAGTGCTTCGCCGACAGTGGGATGGGCGTGGATGGTAGCCATCAGCTCGGCCACGGTGGCTTCCAGGCGGATGGCCAGAGCGCCTTCAACAATCAGATCGGTGGCCCGGGGACCGGCCATGTGCAGTCCCAGAATTTCGCCAGTAGCGGCATCGGTTACGTATTTGACGACCCCGGTTGTTTCACCCATGATCATTGCTTTACCATTGACGGCCATGGGAAAAATGCCGACTTTTACGTCATAGCCCGCTTCTCGGGCCTGGGCTTCGGTCAGCCCGACACTGGCCAATTCCGGTTTGGTATAAACGCAATAGGGAATGGTTTTAAAATCAATTTGTGATCTTTTCCCCATGATCGTTTCCACCGCCAAAATTCCTTCAGCTGAGGCCACATGGGCCAGCATTACCCCGCCATTGCAATCGCCAATGGCATAGATATGCGGGACATTGGTCTGCATTTTTTGATTGACAACAATCGCCCCACGGGCGGTTTTTATACCAGCCAGATCCAAGTTAAGGGTACTAAGCTCCGGTTTTCGGCCCACTGACAAGAGCACTTTTTTGGCGGTAATGGTTTTTTCACCGGTCTGCGAGCTGGTTGTAACGGTTAAACCGCCAGCACTTTCCTGAATTGACTCGACTCTGGTGCTGGTAAAAATATCGACCCCATCTTTTAGCAGTTTTTCTTTGAGCGGCTTGACAATATCACGGTCCATGTTGGCAACAATTTCCGGTAGCATCTCGATGATTGTTACCTTACAGCCAAAGGCATTGTAGATACTGGCAAATTCACAGCCAATGACGCCGCCGCCAATAATGCCCAGGCTTTCCGGCACAGCATCCAATGACAGAGCCGTGTCACTGGTGATCACATCCGGATGATTGCTCCCCGGTATCGGTGGTATCACTGGTTTTGAGCCGGTGGCAATGATGGCAAAATCAAAATCGATGACAGTTGCTGCGTTGTTTATTTCGTCCTGATTGTCACTGATGACCTTAATTTGATGCGCATTCACAAAAACAGCGGTGCCCATTATTTTGGTAATCCCATTGTTCTTTAATAATCCGTTGACCCCACCGACCAGTTTTTTGATGATTTTTGTTTTTCTTTTCTGCAGCTTTGGCCAGTCACCGTGATAGTCTGAAAGTGTGATGCCAAGTTCCTTGGCATCATGTTTAAGAACGTCCAGCAGTTCGGTGGTATGGAGGAGCACCTTGGTGGGAATACAACCGACATTAAGACAAGTGCCGCCCAGATATTTGTTTTCAATCAGGGTTACCGCAGCACCTAACTGGGCCGCCCGAATCGCTGCCACATACCCCCCCGGGCCACCGCCAATTATAACAATCTTCATGATTCCACCTCCATTACAAGAGCAGAAGTCCCGGTTTTTCAATGAGCTCCTTGAGACGGGCAACAAACTGCGCCGCCACCGAGCCATCAACCACCCGGTGATCAGCTGTTAAACTCAGGTTCATCATTGGTTTAATAACCACCTGGCCATCCACCACCATCGGGGTGTCGATTATGGTATTAATCCCTAATATGGCCACCTCAGGCTGATTAATAATCGGCGTGAAGGATTCCATGCCATACATCCCGATATTGGTGATGGTAAAAGTGCCCCCGGTAATTTCATCGCTTTCCAGTTCATTATTTCGGGCTTTTTCGGCCAGGGCTTTGATTTCCCGGGAAATCTCGCCCAGATCTAATTTATTGGCGAATTTGACCACCGGCACTATCAATCCATCCGGCAGGGCAACCGCCACCCCAATATTGACATAATTGCGGGTGACAATGTCAGTGCCGACTATCGAGCTGTTTAAAAGCGGAAACTCCAACAGCACCCGGGCTAAAATCTTAACCAGAATATCGGTATAGGTAATTTTGGCAGAGTTTTTTAATTCTTCCCTTAGCTGTTTCATGGCGGTGGTATCCACCCGCTGGTTGTAATTAACTGTAGCAGCCGTTTCCTGGCTGGCTGACATCCGGCTGGCAATAATTTTTCGCATCGCCGACATCGGTTTGCTACTCTCCTGTGGATCGGCAAATCGTAGTAAATCAGCTTTTTGTTTAAAAGCCAGCACATCGGCCTTCATAATCCGGCCGTCCTTGCTAATCTGTCCCGGATCGATGCCTAAACCATCAGCAATCACCCCGGCCGTCGGCGATATTTTGGGGGCTGCTGTTTTTGCTCTTAACGCAAACTCATTAACATCTTTTTCCGTAATGGCCCCCTGGGGGCCCGTCCCGGTTACCTGGGCAAGATCGATATTTTGCTCAGCCGCAATTTTTTTGGTTCGGGCTGATGCTTTGATGCGGCCCCCAGCGACCGGTTGCGATGATGTAGCAACCACCGAATCCGGTTCTGCTGCGGTGGATTTAACTTCGCTGGCTGGGCTGTCAGTCAAATTTTCGGCCTCGGCCAGCAATGCAGTTATATCTTCTTCAGCTGTTCCCAGAATGGCAATCGGTTTTAGCACTGCCACGGTGCCCTCTTCGACCAGTATCTTTCTGATGATGCCAGCCCCCGGAGATTCAAATTCCTTGGTTATTTTATCGGTTTCCACATCAAAGATGATTTCGCCCATCGCAACGCTGTCGCCTTCTGCTTTTCGCCAGTTGGCAATATTGCCTTCAGTCATCGTCAATCCCAGCTTGGGCATCACTAAAAACTTGGCCATAATGCATTCCTCCTGTTATTCTGAAATCACATAACTCTATGAAAATTTAAACATCAAACCTTGAAAAATCCGTTTTGCTGTCCCACTTCGATGGCTTTTTTCACATCCACATGCCAGGGCCCATTGCGGCTTAGTTTAAAGGTAAAAGTCTGATTCTGATGAAATTCAATTTCCCGCTCCCCATCCAGGGCAATGGTGCCCCGACAGTAGGTGGTAAAGGTATAGACTTCGCTAAACGTTAAGATCACCGGCTCACTGGTACCAATTGGCAACACAATCCCCGCTGCCATGGGAATCTTAATTTTGGGGGCATTTTTATCAATGCTGACATAAGCACCAAAATTGTCCGCTTCGGTGATAATGGTTTTTCCCCCCACCACCGCCGAAAAACCAATTGAGGCCGGATGACTCCGGGCCACAAATATTTTCTCAATATCCTCAACTTTCCAGATCGCCCGGGAACCCACGAAGATATCCCGGGAAATCACCGCATCGATCAGGGCAATATCCTTAAGTTGCCCCGCTGTCTCAATCTCAATAATCTTATCTCTATTTGAATAAGCCGCTTTATCAAATTGTTGGGAAGCGACCACGGCCGCTGCGATGCCAGCAATGGTTCCTTCAATCATATCCGGATAGACATTATTCGTCCCTGTGGAGATGGAAATCAGCGGGATTTCCTTAATATCCTTAGCCACCGCCCGATTGGTGCCGTCACCTCCCAACGTGACAATGCAGCCGACGTTTTTCTCATTCATCATTTGCACCGCTTTATAGGTATCTTCCACGGTGTCTTCCTTATAAAAATCAAACACTTCGATCTCACATTTAAGCTCGCCGGAGGTTTTAAGCTTATCCTCCACCCGATAGCCCATATTATAGGGATCTGGCATCATGTATACTTTTTTGACGCCATTTTGCTGGGCTCCCAGTATAATCCGTTCAACAATATTGATCTTTTCGTTATTATCAATCACCGTAGCATGGGAAACCAGCCGCCTGATATCTTTCCCGGATGCCGGATTGGCAATGATTCCAATTGAATTCATATGTCCACCACCTTTTTCTGTCTTTTGTTTAAAAAAAGTTCTGGAAATAAGATCATCGCTGTGCACTCCACTATTTCCAGAACCCTGGCCCGTCTGGCCGATTCAATTACCCACCTTAGAATAACGATTTAACCGCCTCAACCACATCGTCGGCATTGGGCAACACATAGGCTTCCAGATTGCCAGAAAACGGAATCGGGGTGTTCAATGCGCAAACCCGCTTAATCGGAGCATCACATTCATAGAAACACTCATCGGCAATAATCGCAGCCAGTTCACCGGCATAACTGCCCCGTTTAGCTTCTTCGGAGACAATGACCACCTTATGGGTTTTCTTGACCGATTCAAAGATCGCTTCTTTATCCAGCGGATAGAGGGAACGTAAATCGATGACTTCAGCATCAATGCCATCTTTTTCTAGCAGCTCAGCTGCTTTGAGGGAGTCGTATACCTGTTTGCCATAGGTAATGATGGTGACATCACTCCCTTCCCGCTTGATATTGGCTTTACCCAGTGGAATTGGTTTGACTTCATCTTCAACCTGACCGGTCACCGCATAGAGGGTTTTATTTTCCAGATAAATTACCGGGTTATCATCATCGATGGCTGTCAGCATCAATCCGATGGCATCCTGGGCATTCGAGGGATAAACGACCTTTAAACCCGGCACATGGGTAAACCAGGCTTCCAGTGATTGGGAGTGCTGGGCTGCCGCTGCCACCCCACCACCGGACGGTAGTCGTACTACCATTGGCAGTTTTAATTTACCACCAAACATATAACGCATTTTAGCAGCCTGGTTAACCAGCTGATCCATCCCGACAGTGGAAAAGTCAACAAACATCAGCTCGGGAATCGGTCGCAAGCCAACCGCTGCCGCACCAACGGCAGCACCGATAATGGCCCCTTCCGAGATTGGGGTATCACGCACCCGTTTTTCGCCGAATTCTTCAAATAAGCCGGAGGTGACACCAAAACAGCCCCCGAATAGACCAACATCTTCGCCAAAAATGAAGACATCCGGATTTTCCAGCATTTTTATACGCATACCTTCTTTGATTCCTTGACCATACGTAAGCTCTCTCATCTTGTTCGTCCCTCCTCTACTATATCGGTATAAACATCTAAAACAGCGGATGCAACATCAGGGAATTTACTGGCCAGGGCAAAATCAACGGCTTCTTCAACCTCAGCATCAATTTTTTTATTAAGCTGATCCATTTCCGCCTGAGTCATCACCTGATTATCAAGGATATATTTTTCGGCTCTGGGAATGGGGTCTTTTTTCTTCCATTGTTCCAGCTCACCTTCGGGACGGTACACCGTCGGATCCCCTTCAAAATGTCCCCGCCAGCGATAGGTCTTGCATTCAATCAGGGTTGGTCCCTGACCTTTACGGGCTCTGGCAACGGCCTCCTGAACCGCTTCAAAAACCGCAAAAACATCATTGCCGTCCACCGTAATCCCCGGAATATTATAAGACACTGCCCGTTGGGAAATATCGGTGATATTCTGATGACGGGCCTGGCTCACAGATATTCCGTAGCCATTGTTTTCGCAGATAAAGATAACCGGCAGTTTCCAGGTACTGGCCAGGTTTAATCCTTCATGGAAGGTACTCTGATTGGTGGAGGCATCCCCAAAGAAACAGGCACAAACCTGATCTGTTCCTTTATATTGTGCTGCCAGTCCGGCACCTACCGCAATATTATGGCCAGCCCCGACAATCCCATTGGCCCCAAGAATTCCTTTGGTGGCATCGGCGATATGCATCGAGCCGCCCTTGCCTTTACAGTATCCGGTTTCTTTGCCAAAAAGCTCGGCCATCATGTATTTCATATCGCCGCCTTTGGCTAAAATATGTCCATGGCCCCGATGGGTACTGGTAATGTAGTCATCGTCCCGTAAACTTGCGCAAACGCCTGTTGCCACTGCTTCTTCACCAATATAAAGGTGAACGAATCCGCCAACCTGACCTTCAGCAAAAAGATTCATGGCTCTATTTTCAAACTTCCTGATCTTTACCATTTTTTCATACATTTCAATGATAGTTTCGTTTGAGATTTTCAAAATATTTCCTCCTTTGTATCTGCTTTGCTAAGTTTTTTTTAAACGATGATGCGCTTTGTCTGTTGTTACGTCGATAACACCACACATTATCAGTTTTTTTGTAGGTTTGCAACCTACCTTCCGCTACACACTCACCGTTACGCACACAATGGCGGCTTCGATGGTATCGTCGGTATCGCCAAAACCGGGAAAGAATAAACCGGCTGTTGTTAATCCTCCTTTCCTGGCTTGAATGGTTACCTTTCCCACCGGGAATAGTTTTTTTAACATCTCAATGTTTAAATCTTCAGGCCGGGACACCCCAATAATTGCCTCGATCATCATTTTTTCATTGAGACTTTCTTCCGTTAAACCATGGATCTGATTCAAACCAATCAGACAACTTCGGGAAATGGCGTCTTTAATCGCTTTTCCCGCCGCCTTATTAACATCCTGACCATGAAAGTCCATCCCCATGCCAAATTCAATGATAAATTTTTTAATAAGAAACACCTCCTGACGTGAATTGCTGTGGTCATGCTGTTAAAAAAGATCATCACCACTTTTATTATCCAATCCGGGGTGAATATCAAAACGCACGACCCCCACGGCGGCTTTTCCTTTGACGGCTTCACTGACCATGGCCGTCCCCCGATTTCCAAAGCCACCACAGAGCTCGAAAGCGACCACCCCTTCATCAACCAACTGCCCCGCTGCTGCAACTGCTGCTTCGTAGGACGATACCCCAACAGCGATCAGGGTGACCTGTTCCGTTTCAACCGCCGACCGGTGAATGGCCGGATCTGCATTGGGAGCAATAAAAATAAATGCTGCTTTTAACGCCATATTCTAACCTCCTTGATTTCATGTTGTCTATATGTTAAGCAATATTCATGCCATAACCGATGAATCGGCTAGTTGTTTAAACGTTTACGTAAACGGTGCTGCTTTCTGCTTCCGAGCGCCTTTACCCAACCGATCCTGGAACAATTCTTTCTCATTATGAGAATTGGCGTCTCAAAATGAGAAAAGCAGTCTCAAAAATGAGACTGCTACGGTAGTTTATTAACAAGTTGATGTGCTTCTATTCACAATAATTATCCGGTTTTCAGGGCGAGCATTGCTCGCCTGGAGATTTACAGACATTTTAGAATGTCACTACGCAGCTGACGCAATGCTTCTGCGGTCATCATTTCCTCAGGACTGGCGTGTTTAATCGGCACCACCATTTCGCTAACGATCTGGGCCGGTGATCCGTTAATGATGTAGATCCGGTCTGATAAGAAAATGGCCTCATCAATATCGTGGGTAATAAACAAGACCGACCCTTTAATTTTATTGAGTATCTCAAGCAGATACGCCTGCATCTTCATCCGGGTAATGGCATCCAGTCCGCCAAAGGGTTCGTCCAGCAGCATGATCTCCTGTGAAAACATGGTGGTTCGCAACAGTGACACCCGCTGTTTCATCCCACCGGATAATTGGATGGGATATTTTTTCCCATCGTCTGCCAGTTGAAAAATCGACAACATCGCTTTGACCGTCTCCCGGGCTTCCTTTTTCGGAATGCCCCGAATTTCAAGTGGTAAAATGGCATTGTCAATGACGTTGCGCCAGGGCAGCAGCAGATCCTTCTGATACATATAGCTGACCTTTCCGGTTTCCCCGGTTACCTCCTTCTCATTTACAAAAACCTGGCCATCTTCCGGGGGCAACAGTCCGGCAATCACATTAAAGAGCGTGCTTTTACCGCAGCCACTGGGGCCCAGAATCGAGACAAACTCACCCTGATTCAGATGAATATTAATGTTCTGTATAATATTTTTATGATTATACTCTTTGGTAACCCCCAAAACCTTGAGTACACATTTATTCTGGCAGGTATTCATTGGTAAAGGCCTCGTCGGCATTTAACTGGTTCTCCAGCAAGCCCTGGTTATACATCCAGTTGCCATAGTTTTCCCAGATATCTAAACGCATCAAACCCCATTTTTCGGCATCGCTCTGATATTCAGCGGCCAGATATTTTTGCGAGGCCACCGCCAGGTCGCGGTCAATTTCGGGGTTGTCAACCAGTAACAGATCCGCAGCGGCTTCCGGGTTTTCTATGGCGTACTGATAGCCTTTGGTGACAGCCCGCAGAAATTTTTTAGCCGTTTCCGGATGCTTGGCCAGATAGTCTTCGTTGGCAATAATGACTGGGGTATAGTAATCCAGGTTCTTATCGACATCCTGAAGTTTAATAAAATTGAGCGGTTCGTTTTTAAGCTCGGCAGCAACTCCATCCCAGCCATAAAAGATCCAGGTGAAATCGACATGATCTTTAACAGCGGTAAAATAATCCATCGCTCCCACATCGACGATTTCCAGCTTGCTAAAATCAGCCTTTGCCCCTTCCATCAGGGCTTTTAAGGTGGCAACTTCCATAGGCGAACCCCAGCCGCCGTATTTTTTCCCTTCAAAATCTTTGGGACTGACAATGTTGCGATCCACTGGCGAAGCAAAGCCCGATGTGTTATGCTGGATAATCGCAGCAATGGCCTTAATCGGCAGGGGATTTGCAGCGGTTCTGGCGTAGGTCACCTGTTCCTGATAGCTGACTCCGAACTCTCCCTGACCGGCCGCAATCAGATCCGCTGAGCCGCCTTCGCTGGGTTGAATAATCTCCACCTGAAGCCCTTCGGCCTCAAAATAGCCAAGCTCCTTTGCCGCATAAAGACCGGTGTGATTGGTATTGGGAACCCAATCCAGAACCACCGTTATTTTCTCGCTTTCTTTTGTTGTACACCCGGTTAATGCAATCAGTAGAATTCCCAGTGTTAATAAGATGATTTTCTTTTTCATTCCTCTTCCTCCTTTAATTTTTCCCAGGGCATCATGACCCTCTGAATCCCGGCAATGCCGTAAAAAAGTCCAATTGATAAAACCACAATCACCAGAATCGAGGCAAAAACCAGATCCAACGCAAAGGCATGGCGGGCTCTTAACATGTAAACGCCCAGTCCGGCCTTGCCACCCAGCCATTCCCCGATAACTGCCCCCATAATACTATAGGTAGCCGCAATTTTAAGGCCCGAAAAAAAATAGGGCAGGGCACTGGGAAACTTGATTTTTGTAAAGATCTGACGCTTCTTTGCACCCATCGATCGCACCAGATTAATCAGTTCCCCATCAACACTCTGAAGCCCTTCAATCAGACTGACCGTGATGGGAAAAAAACAAACCAGCACCACCACAAAAATTTTGGGGGCAATCCCAAAACCAAACCACATCGCCAGCAGGGGTGCGATAACAATAATCGGCACGGTTTGCGACATCACCAGTACCGGGTAAATGGCTTTTTTCACCACTGGAAACAAATCCATCACAATTGCCATAATCAGTGATAAACATACGGCTACCAGCAGTCCTGTCATTCCTTCAAAAAAGTTGTTCCGGCGTGCATCATCAAATCCGAACCATTGGCAATCAGCGCCGCGATGATGTCAGTGGGCGATGGCAAAACGTATCGCTCCACAACCCCCAGGTTAACAGCGGCCTCCCAGAGAATCAGAATGGTCAGCAGAAATACGATCGGAATCAGCTTGTCACTGGTATTTTGATACTTTCTCATCAATTGTGACGCCTTCTTCCTTGTAATCAATTTTTACGATTGAAACCACCCGCTCGGCTCCATGCTCTGTGCAGATGGATTGGGCCCGTTTAACAATGTCCAGCAGTTCATCCAGTTCGCCTTCGATGGATGTCTCAAAAGGACCCACCACATATTTGAGGCCCGTCTGATGGATCATCTCAATAACCTGATCGACTACATAGTATATTTCTCTGTCCGGTACTACCGGTAAAACCTGCAAGCTTAGATTTACTTTTGCCAAAACGCTCACCTCCCTATTCTTTTCATTTTTCCTATTCTTTCCAAAACTAATTGTAGCATGTTTCATGCCAAAAAAAGACCCTTCGAAAAAAGTTTTAAAATTTTCTTCAAAGGGCTGCTTTTTACGTTTCGCTTCATTTATAAACTGGTCACGTGAATATCATAGGCTTTTATTTTCCGATAGATGGTCGCCCGACTGATGCAAAGATCTTCTGCGGCCTTTACCGCATTGCCCTTATTGAGAAAAAGAGCCTGTTCGATGCTGTTTTTTTCCAAATCTCTCAAAGTTTCACCATCACTGTCACGGACTGGTAAAATGACATTCTGCTCTTTTGTCGGTGCCTCAATGCAATCAATAAAAACACCGGCTGACAAATAGTAGCCACGCTCCACCATATTTTTGAGTTCTCTGACATTGCCCTTCCATTCATTGGCCAGCAATTTTTCTTCGAATGCCTTGCTGAAGAATTTTTTGACGTCACTGTTTTCGCAATTGAGCTGCTCCAGAAAATATCGGCCCAGAACCAGTATATCTTCTGGTCGCCTTTTAAGCGGCAACAGCCGTAAATTGATGACATTGAGCCGAAAGTAGAGATCCTGACGAAAAGCCGATTTTGACATCTCATTGAGCAGATTGCGATTGGTGGCTGCAATAATCCGGACATCCAAGTCCCTGGCAAAACTGCCGCCAATCCGCATTACCTTGTTTTCATCCAACACCCGCAGCAGCTTGGGTTGCATTTCCAGGGGAATTTCGCCTATTTCATCAAGAAACAGGGTGCCGCCATTGGCCAACTCAAATTTTCCCGGCATGCCACCTTTGATGGCTCCGGTAAACGAGCCAGTTTCGTAACCAAAAAATTCACTCTCCACCAACTCTTTGGGAATGGCGGCGCAGTTGATGGCAATAAAGGGGCCGTTACGGCGCTGGCTGTCGTTATGAATGGACTGGGCAAACAGCTCCTTCCCGGTACCGCTTTCACCTTCAATCAGCACCGAACAATTTGTTTTGGCAATTCGCCGGGCGGTATTAATCAGCTCCAGCATCGTTTTATTCTTCGTAATGATCTTATCAAAGGTATAGTTGGCCCGAAAACCTGCCAGTTTATTGATTTCTTTGCGCACCTGTTTGGATTCCCGAATTACCAGCACTGCGCCCATAACCTTCTCATTAAAAACCACTGGGGTAATATCCAGAAAACAGTCAATTTGTTTTGACCCAATTGTGAGGGTGATATCCGAATACGAAAATTTTCGTTTATTAATCAGGATATTGCCAACTACATCGATCTCTTTTAAAACCACATTCATGTCCAGCTTTAAAACAGCGGCTTCATCCATTTGAAACAGCTCACAAATTTTATGATTAAATTTCTTTATCCGCAGTTCGGTATCAATGATCATCAGTCCGTTGAGAATGGAGTCCAAAGCCACATCCATCAGTTTATATGAATCGACAATCTCATTGCGCATGTCTTGAGTCATGACATCGCCGTTTTTTAATTTCTCCATCAGCGTCATTACTTCCATCTCTTTTACCTCCACAAGAATTGTCAGTTCGCCTCTTAAAATCCCGTGTCTGTCCGTAATCAAACCGGCTGATCGATGTTTCAAACCTTTGCTGCTCTTTTTTACTGTCGCTCATTGCTTTTGCTGGTCGTTGGTTATGCTTTTGTCTTAACCAGCAATTCACCGTTGTATGAGCCGGATGGGAGCAGTTCCGTCCGGCCGTTAAAAAGCTGCTGGGCCGCCACCGCATAAGACCGGGCGATACTGGCAAAGGAACCTTCTCTGATGGTCGGATTTATATTTCTGGTAACAATCGATAGGGTGCCATCGCTGTTTTTGAGAATTTCAAAGGTTCGAAAGTTTTGCGGAAAATCCCGGAGGGATGCTGTTTCAACCACCCAGAAGCCGTATTCCGGCTGGGCCGGATCCGGAGACTTTATCGGGGTTACGGTATTGCGATGCCGATGTCCGGCCACCCACAAAATCAGATTGGGATAAGACTGGAGTTTTTTTAGCAGCTCCTGTTCCGAAACTGGTGAAAGGGTACTCCATGACATAAACGGCCTGGTCAGTGGCTCCTGATATTCCACGCCAATGGGAATATGGGCGGCAATGATCATCAGCTGACCGGCTTGTTGTCCGGCTTCCAGCTCTTGCCCCAGCCAGTCAAAACGCTCCCGATCCAGGGAACCATGGGCATATCCCTTAACGTTGGGATCATCATCCCTTTGGGTATTATCGAGCACAATCACCTTGAAGGGAACCGCCGCCCGGGGTTCAAAGCTATAGCAGGCAAAACCATTTTGGCTATTTTCCAGACTAAAACCGTGTCCGATGGGCTGGGTTCCGGTAATAAAAAATTCCTTCATCCACTCCACCCGACCAAGAAACCGCCGATTGGGATCATCCGACACCGACAAAAGCGGTTTATCCGGCCAGCTGTGATCATGATTGCCAATAACCTGATACCAGGGAATCTGCGGATTTAGCCCCACAGCCACAAATTCGTCATAAAATGGCTTCCGGGGGCCGACCCGGGGATTGGGACTGACCCCAAAATCCAAATTTATTTCTTTGCCATCAAAAATGTCAATCGACCAGCGCAGCTCGTTGTACATGGCGTTGTTGGTGTTGTCGCCCATGGATAGACCAAAATCCAGAGGGTTTTGATGATGAATGGCGTTGATGGAATGAATGGCACCATCTAAAATATGGGTGGTATAATGCATCATCTCAGAATACACTGAGACAATGCCACCACCAAATTTTGAATAGATTCCGTGGGCCGGAAACTCCCCGTCAGTGATATGAATATCCGTGATGGCAAAAAAATGCAGCAGCTGTTGCGGCTCATTACCGGCTGGCAGCAAATAGCCCTCCGGCATCAGATCATCCCGTCTTTCTGGCTCCTTCGGATCCTCGGCAATCCATCCCCCATAGCCTTCCTGAGCCAAGCGGTTGATCTCACCCGCCTCAACCTGCGGGGCTGTGGCAACAACCGGATCAAGAAAAAAGGTATACACTGCTTTTTCTGAATGAAGCGCCGTTTCAGTATTGGTGACCGGAACAGTGGCTGGTCGAATCTGTTGTTCGATATCTTTTAATTGTTTTGCCAGGCGACTGTTTAGATTTTTTGAGCGTTTATGTCCCATTGTTCTGCCTCAACAATTCCCTACATAAACATTTTCCAGGGACTCTCTGGCAATATCAGCCAGGCGATAAACCTGATCCACGTCGGTGGCATTCCGATCGGTCATTTCATATCTGGGAAAAAAGCGGGACAGATGAAGGGGAATTGATTTTCCCACTGACGCCAGCCACTTAGATAAAGCCCTAATTTCTTCCTCACTGTCGTTTTCCCCTGGCACGATCAGGGTCGTTACTTCCACATGACAGGCCTCACTGGCAATCCGAATGGTCTGTTTGACGGTTTCCAGATCGCCGCTGATTTTTTGATAGAATTTCTGGTTAAATGCTTTTAGATCAATGTTCATTGCATCAATATCGGGCAGGATTTCCCGGACTGGCGCTTCACAAAAACAACCATTGGTGACCAGCACATTTTTTAAGCCATTCTTTTTTATCAGCTTGGCACAATCTCTGACAAATTCATACCCCACCAGCGGTTCGTTATAGGTATAGGCCAAGCCGATATTCCCCTCGCCTACCAGTCTTCGGGCATTGCCGACCAGATCCTCAGGCGTCATCCGCCGACCATGGGCTTCTTCACTGCCAGCCATGGAAATTTCGTAGTTTTGACAAAACGGACATCTTAAATTACAGCCAAAACTTCCGACTGACAAAATTCGGGAGCCGGGAAAAAAATGGCGCAACGGTTTCTTTTCGATGGGATCCAATGCGATGGCTGTAACCACCCCATAATTCAAATCGCTTATCACATCTGACCGGTTAACCCGGGCCCGACAAAATCCAATCTCTCCCGTATCCAATCTGCAATGATGCGGACAGAGCTGACACGCTATTTTACTCACTGTTTTTCCACCCTTCGTTGATATCTAGTTAAAATAATCCCAATTCATTTTTGTGAAATGAATGAGGTTCTCAAATAACTACCGTACCGACCAATTGTTAATTTGTTGTCTGCCGCAAGCTCGGACAGGCTATCGCCATGTCCGCCTTGATGCAGACAACATGATATAACAATTGTCGATACTGGGTTATCTTCTTTGACAGTCTGCTTCATTTTTGTGAAATGAACTTTCCGGTGCAAATAAAAAAGGAAAACCTCCTGATGTCTTCCTTCTTTTGTATGCTATTTAGTTCATACCCCAATATTTATTTTTAAAATCACCCGACGCTGATTAAATAGCCTTTTTCCGTTAAACTTTTTTCGACCGCCGCAAGAATGCTGTCAGATACTGCCTCCACGGTATGATAATGGACCGTGTCGGTAAGCTTCATCAGGGGGGCTGGTTTTTTTTCTTTTAGTCCGGCAACAAAGGCATCCACATCGGCCCGGGTGGCCAGAAACAAATCAACCTGGATTTTTCCATAAATATCGTGCAGAACATAGACGTCTCTGACAAAACCACCGGCATCAACAATGGTATAAAGCTCATCGCCAATTTCTTCATGATTGTGGGACACCTTGAAGATCTTTTCCCGGGGCGGTGGATCAACGATAATATAGCCTTTGTTGGTGGAAATGATGTTGAAACGGGCCGCTTTCAGGAGCGCAATATCCTGAACGATGCTTTGCCGGCTGACCTGAAAAATTTCTGACAGGGCGGCACCTGAAACCGGTTCCCGGGATGACCGGAGGGTCTTAACAATGTCTGCCTGTCGCTGTTGTTTCTTCATGGTTTTCACTCCTGGTATTTATGATTCAAATCAGATTTTAAGTTAAACTCGCCGTTTGTAAATTGAGTCGGGTGCTGTCTCAATTATAATAAGTGAACAATGCTGGCGACGTCAATTTCTATTTGTCATCAACGAATCCGATAGAATTGTCAGATTTTTCATCGATAAATCAAGAATTGGCGAGGAATGGGTCAGGGCACCGCAGGAAATAAAGTCCACTCCGATTTGACCAAGCTCTTTTAACCGGCCTTCTGTCACATTGCCGGAGCATTCGCTGATGGCCCGACCATCGATAATTTTAATAGCGTCTTTCATGGTGTCTCCATCCATATTGTCCAGCATGATAATATCGGCCCCGGCCTCCAACGCTTCACGAAGCATTTCCAGATTTTCAACTTCAACCTCGATCTTTCGAACAAAGGAAGCATAGTTCCTGGCCGCCGCAATGGCTTCTTTGACACCACCGGCTGCATTGATGTGATTGTCTTTAAGCAATATTCCATCGGATAGATTGGTACGGTGGTTCAATCCGCCACCAACGGTTACGGCATATTTTTCAAAAATCCGCATGTTGGGGGTTGTTTTACGGGTGTCCAGCAACCGGGTTTTGGTGCCAGCCAAACAGCTCACCAGTTTTCGGGTGTGTGTGGCGATACCACTCATCCGCTGCAGATAGTTAAGCGCGGTCCGCTCCCCGGAGAGGAGGGTTCGGGCCTCTGCAAAAACAATCGCCAGCAGCTCGCCAGGGGTGACGGTATCCCCATCACTGACAAAGGTTTCTATCGTAGCACTGGGCTCCAGTAGTTCAAATACCCGACGATAAACGTCCAAACCGGCAATAATCCCAGTCTCTTTGGCAACCAGTTCAACCCGGGCTTTGATACCGGCGGCAATGACCGCATTGGTGGTGATGTCCTCGTTGGGGATGTCCTCCTGCAAGGCCTGTAAAAGCAGCGGATCCATATTAAGCTTTAGCAATTCGTTCAATCACTTTACTCCTTTCGATTTCGTCCAGAATGATGGTTTTATAGGCCAGGCGCAACTGTTCCAAATTTTTATAATCCGTCAGATCAAGAATGGGATGGCTGCCCTCACTTGCAACCTGATAATTGGCAGTGGTGTCCCGGGCTGCTCGTTTGGCAAAGACCAGGCTTTCCAGCAGTGAATTACTGGCCAGCCGGTTGGCACCGTGAACCCGATTACAGCTGATTTCACCAACAGCATACAGATGGCCCATGGAGGTTCGACTGTTGAGGTCGACCTTGATTCCACCCATAAAATAATGTTGGGCCGGTGTAACCGGAATACACTCCCGGGTGATATCGTAGCCTTCTTCCAGACAATGCTTAAAGATATTGGGAAAGCGATGGGTAATCACCTCCCGGCCCATGTCCTGCATTGACAACCAGACAAAATCACTTTCTTCCTGCTCCATTTGCTCATGGATCGCCTTGGTCAACAAATCCCGGGGTAACAACTCATCCACAAAACGCTGCATTTTGCGGTTATACAGCACCGCCCCTTCACCCCGAACCGATTCAGAAATTAAAAACCGACGGCCGGGTTTCCTGGAATATAAGGTAGTTGGATGAATTTGAATATAGCTGATATTTTCCAACTCAATCTGACGTTTTAAGGCAATGGCAATGGCATCCCCGGTGAGGTGGGCCAAGTTGGTGGAGCTGTGAAACAGCCCTCCCAGTCCCCCGGTAGCCAGCACCACATAGTCAGAACGATACAGATGAATGCCGCCATCCCGATCACAGGCTACCACACCGGAGCATTGGTTCTCCTGACAGATCAGATCCACCATCGCCATGTTTTCAACGATGGTAATATTGGGTCGCTTTTTGACCTGGGCCAGCAATTTACTGGTAATTTCGGCTCCGGTCAGATCTTCATGATAAAGAATCCGGGCCCGGGAATGGGCTCCTTCTCTGGTATAAACCAGCTCGCCATCTTTTGTTTCAAACTCAACCCCCTGATCAATCAGATCCGAGATTATTTCCGGGGAACTGCGAATCATCACATCAACCGAGGCCGGATCATTTTCATAATGCCCAGCTTTCATGGTATCTTCAAAAAAACTGCTGTAATCGTCGGCACCCCGCAGTACACAGATCCCGCCTTGGGCCAGATAAGAATCACTTTCATCGGCAGCTGCTTTGGTGAGCATCAATACATTTTTTGTTTCGGGAATATTTAAGGCATAGAATAAACCCGATACGCCAGTTCCTACAACAATAATATCTGTTTTCCCGTTCATTGCCGGTGCCCCTCATTTGGCGAGTTCCAGCATTTTTTCCAACGCCAAAACGGCCCGGTTTCGGGTCTCCTCATCGACTTCCATCGGATTGATGCCGTTTTCCAGTGCATAAACAACTTTCGCCAGGGTGATCTTTTTCATGTTGGGACAGATCTGGTTTCGATTGATGGTATAGAATTTTTTGTTGGGATTGTTTTTTCTGAGCTGATGCAAAATGCCGATTTCAGTGCCGATAATAAATTCATCGGCATCACTGGCCGTGGCGTAATCAATGATCCCAGCAGTACTCCCAACATAGTCGGCAGCATCAATTACCGTCATCGTACATTCGGGATGCACCAGCACCCTGGCATTGGGGTGGGCAGCTTTTGCCGCTTCTACCTCGTCAATCATGATTTCGTCGTGGACATGACAATAGCCATCATTGAATATGAAATTTTTTTCCGGCACCTGGCTGGCAATATACTGGCCGAGGTTTTGATCCGGTACAAAATAAATATTTTTCTGGGGCAGGGCCCTGACAATTTTTAAGGCGTTGGAGGAGGTCACACAAACATCCACCGCTTTTTTGATTTCAGCGGTTGAATTGATATAGCAGACCACCGCCAGATCCTCATAGTTTTGCCTAACCTCCGCAATTTTCTCAAGGGATGCCATGTGAGCCATCGGACAGTCCGCAAGGGCTTCCGGCATGATCACGGTTTTTTCGGGGCTTAGAATCTTTGCACTTTCGCCCATAAAGGTTACCCCGCAAAAGACAATCACCTTTTGAGGCAGCTCAACGGCAATTTTACTGAGATAATAGGAATCACCAATATAATCCGCAATTTCCTGGATTTCATCATTAACATAGTAATGAGCCAGAATCACGGCATCTTTTTCTTTTTTGAGTTTTTCTATTTTTAACAAGCGCTCTTCCACTTTTTATGCCTCCACCTTTTAATCGGATTTTTATGATTAAAAGTATAGCACGTATCTTTACAGCTGACAAGTTGGCTGTAAAGTTTATTTAAGATATTTACGTTTATCTCTAAACTACCGTACCGACCAATTCACTAAGCTTTTTTATCTTGCGATTACCCGACATCATCTGCCAGCCAATGATGATACCCGCCTGATAATGAAGTTGATTATCATCACTAGCCAATACCAGCTGTTCGAGCAAGAGTTGGTTGGCGAAGACATCATGATAATAGCCCAGATCATCCTGCATTTTTTCAAAAGCGTTCATCGATTTACGCGTTTTTTGATCAAGAATCGAAGACAGCTGTTCAATGACATAGCGGAGTTTTTTACTCTTGATACGCACCCGATGAATGGCCTGCTGATCGTTTATCTCCAACGTTTTCATGCTCCGCCTGATTTTTTTGTGCCAGTTAGCAATCTGCTTTTCGGAATAGTTTTTGATCGAACCTCGCGAGTCCGGAGCCGTTTCATCCCAGGGCTCATTGAATTTCCAGATCCAGATGTCCAGTAATTTCAGCGCAAAGTCATCGGTTTTAAGTTCTGCCAGTAAATAATCAAAGGCTGCTTCCCGTTTTTCTAGAAGGAAACTTTTTATTTTTCCAAAACAATTGATCTTAAGCGTATTTTCTTTTTCGATTACGTCAATCCCTTCCAGCAACACATCCAGTTGTCTTACTTCACCGAATTGTCCAGCCAGTTCCCTGAGCGCATCCTGTTGCCGTTGATAGTTTTCGGCCTTGAATATCGGCGCAAAAAAAGCCAGAATAGCCCGAAACCTGCGAATCCGGACCCGCACCTGATGAACTCCCTCGGGATCGCTGGGATTTTTTAAGAAATAATCATATGCATTGATGATTTCGTCAAATCCACTGTTCATAATAATCTCCGCTGCTGGAACCAGCTTCTTTTTGGCTTTGATATCCAGGCTTGATTGACCTACTACCCTTACTGATTTAATCGGTGGTATCTGGGGCAACCGTAAGCCTTTATCATAACGTCCCTGATTTTCGTGCAATAACTGTGACAGTTTCTCCATCATCATTATATTTTCCTGCCTTTCGAACTTCTTTAACATTCGTTATATACCCACTGTTTTTCTAAAGCACTGCTTTGATCACTCATTTTTGCAAACAAAAAAGGAAATCAACAAAAGCTGATTTCCTTTTTTGTCACAATGAGACCGTTTCCGGCTGGTTTTATTCGATCACAAAAAACACCGATTCCGGGTTGATCTCGATCTCGTGTGGTTGCGATCGATCAAATAAACGATCCCGCTCGTCTCTGCTGATCTCCGCCTGAAGATGATAATCATCCAGGCTTTTAGCCGGGGAACCAATTTTCAGATAAAGCGAGGTTCGAAATGGGCCATCACTCTCATCGGCGATGTACACCTTGAAGCGATTGATCCCGGAATATTCCGGATTATTGATAAACTTGACCTGATTTGCCCGAACTCCCATATACCCGGATTCCGCTACAATTTTCATGGTGGTTTGCATCGTTACACCCCATTTTGGAATATCCAACAGGTAATCAGAGCAGCGGCGAGCCTTGATTAGATTTTTGCAGCCGGTAATTTTAGCCGTTTCCAACGAGGCCGGATGCTTGAAAATCACGTCTTTGTGTCCCAATACTTCCAGCTTCCCGGTATTAAAGATGGCGATATGGTCAGCCAGCCGGTAGGCTTCCTCGCGGTTGTGGGTGACAAACAGGGTTAATCCCGTAAATTCTTTCAGTGATTCGACCATTTCTTTCATCATGTGATTTCTAAGATGGACATCGAGTGCTGAAAAAGGTTCATCCAGCAAAAGAATATCCGGTTCAACTGCCACTGCTCTGGCCAGCGCTACCCGCTGCTGCTGCCCCCCGGATATTTGAGTCGGGTAGCGATTACCAATATCACCCAAATGATACTTTTCCATTAACGCATCGACACGTCGTTTTTTTTCATTTTTCGGCAAATGATCCAAGCCAAAGGCAATATTCTGAACCACCGTCATGTTGGGAAAGAGGGCATAATTCTGAAAGAGAAACCCCACCTTTCTTGCTCCCATCGATAAATTGATTTTTTTTTGCGAATCAAAAAAGGTTTTTCCATTAATGATAATCTGGCCTTGATCGGGTTTCACCAATCCAGCGATACACCGCAAAAGCATGCTTTTACCAGACCCGGAGGCACCTAGAATACCGATGATCTCTTCCTCCGTTTGGAGTTTTACTGCCAGCTGAAAATCGTATAAATTCTTTTTTATGTCAATCATAAACGCCATCGATTAACCTCCAAAGCCCCGTTGCTGTTTCTTTTTGCGACTCTCCCAATAATTATTGATCACCAGCACCGTTAACGAAATGGCAAAGATAATCAGCACCCAGATCAACGCTACCTGCATCTCGCCACCTTGGGTGGCAAAATAAATGGCAATGGGAATGGTTTCCGTTTTTCCGGGAATACTGCCAGCCACCATCAGGGTTGCTCCAAATTCGCCGAGACAGCGGGCAAAGGTCAGGGCGGTCGCTGCGGCGATTCCCGGCCGGGCTACCGGGACGGCGACCCGCCAGAATACCTTGACTTCTGAGGCGCCCAGGGTTCTGGCGGCACTGAGAATATTGGGATCAATCTGTTCAAAGGCACCCATGGTGGTTTTATACATCAATGGAAATGCGACCACCACTGCCGCAATTACGGCAGCATACCAGGAAAAAATAATGTTGACTCCAAATATTTCTAAGAAATTGCCAATTGGTCCATTCTTGCCAATTAACAGTAAAATCCCAAACCCGGCGACAGTTGGCGGTAAAACCAACGGAAGGGTTAAAATGCCATCGATCAGGCCCTTCCAGCGACCATTATAATTGGTCATCAGCCAGGCAATCACCAGCCCCAGAAAAAAGACAATGGCCGTGGCGGTCAAGGTAACCTTGATTGAAATCCATGCTGGCGAAAAATCGAACCCCATTCTAACTTCTCCCTCTACTTCTTGCTGGCATCCACATAAAACTGTGCGATGATGCGGGCAAATGATCACTACTGATGGCTCTCACCAGTTTCTTTATAAAATCGTAAAACCGTATTTCTCAAATACTGCTTTTGCTGCATCGCTGCTTAAATAGGTTACAAATGCCACTGCCGCATCATTATTTTTACTGGCTTTTACAACGCCAGCCGGATAAATAATCGCTTTATGAGAATCAGCCGGAGCAGTGGCTGCGATCTTGACATTACTTGATGCCCGAGCATCGGTTGAATAGACAACACCGGCATCGACATTTGCTGTTTCGACCCAGGTTAGGACTTCTTTAACATCCTTCCCATAAATAATTTTACTCTGAATCTGTTCCATTATATTATAAAAATTAAATACGTCAACTGCATATTGACCAACTGGCACACTACTTGGTTCACCGATACCAATTTTTGTAATCGCTGGATCGACCAATTGATCAAAACTGGTGATGGTGGCGGTTGAGTCTTTTGGCACGACCAGAACAACTTCATTTCCCAATAGATTCTTGATCGTATCGTCATTCATCAATTGGGCATCTTTTAATGTTGTCATATCTTTAGCTGATGCGGACATAAAGACATCCACTTCTGCACCCTGCTGAATCTGCTGAGCCAGCGATCCCGACGAACCAAAATTAAGCGTCAAGGTGGTTTCCGGTGACTCTTCTAAATACAGACTCTGAATTTCGGTCATGGCCTCCTTTAAGCTGGCCGCCCAGAAATAGTCAGTGCTACCGGTTCTGATTTCTTTTCCTCCTTGGCTGCAGGCTGACAACCAGCCAGGGCAAAAATCAAAGACATGAAAACAACCAGAACAAGACCTCTTTTTAACAACTTCATCTCATTTCTCCTTTTCACTTTTTTCATTATGTTTTGTTATGTTTTGATGTTTTCCATTATACAAAACAGAATTGTCCGAGTCAAATGATTATTCTGTATTTTTCATGTACATTCACATCCTGTTTTTTCTTTAATTAACTGTAAATGGGCATTTTAATCCTTTAATATTCGCCCAGGATTGGTTATAATAGATGTAACCATGGAATTGTGAGGAACTTATTACTTCCTGGACTGGCTTAATTTCAAAATTTTCAGAAGTTTTTCCGAACTCACAATTAGTCAATCGATACATAACAAAAGGAGGCGATCATCGTGAATGACGAACTTTTATACACCCCAGAAGAAATCAGCCAAAAACTAAAGATTACCAAGAATACGGTTTACGAGATGGTCAAACGGGGGGATCTTGAAGCCCATCGCCTGGGCAAGCATCTGCGCATTTCCCAGTCCCAGTTCGATAATTATTTACTCAAATCAAAGGGTTCCGCCAATCAGTATCAGGGCACGGTGTTTATGGAAGGTGATGATCAATTCGTCAAAATTGATGATGTCAATATCCATGTTCACACCGATTTAACCGGAGCGGTTAAGCTTTCAATCCGACCGGAGGATATCATTCTCAGTCTTGAACCATTTACCAGCAGCGCCCGAAATATTTTTAAAGGGCAGGTGGTGGATCTGATTGATAATGCTGATGGCGTCAAAGTTATTTTAGACATCGGGATTCCAATCATGTCCCTGATTACCAGAAAATCGCTGGAAAACATGAAGATCAGCAAGGGCTGTGAGCTTTATGCAGTCTTTAAAACAATGTCGATTACTGTCTATAAATAGTTAATGCTGATCTGATAATAATTCTGGCATGCCCAGCAAATCATTGCAAAATAAAAACGGCTTACGCCGTTTTTATTTTTCCTTCGATATTTCTGCGATTTCAGCAGCGATCTGCGGTGGTAAAAATCCGCAATAGCCATCTAATGCCGCCAGATCGCCCTGTTCCATCAAGGGGTCTTCGATGGCTCGGATTCTTATCGTATCCGGCTTGCAACCATCGTGCTGGGCGATGGCCGCAGCCAGCTTTTCGCCGATTCCGCCGCTGCGGATGCCCTCTTCCAAAACATAAACAAGCCTCGGCTGACCAATCAGCGACAGGATTTTTTTGACTATTTAGCGGATAAACCTGAATCAGTTTGATTAGGCGAATCCGGTGGTTCGCTTTTAATAATTGGACTGCTTCATAGACATTTTTTGTGATACGGCCATAGGTGACCATCACAATTTCCGGATCTCCCTGGTTGCGCCCTGTGTCATCAAAGTCCTGATAACAAAACTCTGCCGCAAAGATTAAAACCGCTGCGATCGTATTGCTGCTGGGCGCCTTTGGGATAGCGGATGATCGCCAGCTTCGGCGCTTCAAAACAGGTCGCAAAACTCTGCTTCATTTCATCGTAGGTCTCCGGACTGTAGATTTCAATTCCCGGGATGGTAGACAGATAAGAACAATCATAAATTCCCTGATGGGTAATGCCATCGCCGGGTACCAGTCCACACCGATCCAGAGCCATGATCAGCGGCAACTTCTGAATGGCCGCATCATGAATCAGTTGATCATAGACTCGTTGGACAAAGGTTGAATAAATGGCGCATACTGGCGTTTTCCCATTGGCTGAGAGACCGGCAGCAAAGGTGACGGCGTGTTCTTCGGCAATCCCGACATCATAAAAACGCCGGGGATGGGTCAGGCTGAAATGATCCAGTCCGGTGCCCCCAGTCATCGCTGCGGTAATCGCACAAATAGAATCGTCCGCGTTGGTCGCCGCCACCATTATTTTTCCAAACTGAGCCGAAAAACTATCTTCAGATGCTTTTTTTCAATCCCCTTAACCTGGTCGAAGGGACCCGATGAGTGATACATTTCCGGATGTTCTTCGGCATGGACATAGCCCTTTCCCTTGACGGTATGAACATGAACCAGACAGCAGTTGGTTTTACTTTTGGCTTCGCTCAGTACCGATTCCAATTTTTTAAGATCACAACCATCAACCGGCCCCAAATAATCCAGACCCAGATGTTCAAAAAAATTCTCGGCAACCACCCGTTTTTTAATGTGTTTTTTTAGTTTACGGGTGCCTTCAATCAGACCATCGCCGATGGTGGGGATCTTGTGTAACAACGACTGTGTCTGGTGTTTTAAATTGAAATAATTCTGACTGTTTCTAATTTTTGATAAGTAATTCGAAAGTCCGCCGACATTTTCTGAAATTGACATCTCATTGTCGTTAAGAATTATAATCAGTCGCAGATTTTTTTTATTACAATTATTCAGCGCTTCATATATCATCCCATTGGTAAACGAGCCATCGCCGACAACCGCAATGACATAATTCTCCTTGCCATCCAGCTGATTGGCCATCGCCAGACCCAGGGCAGCTGAAATCGAGGTGCCACTGTGACCAGCGCCAAAAGCGTCTTTATCGCTTTCTTTGCGATTGGTAAAACCGGAAATCCCATTCCACTGCCGCAAGCTGCTAAAGACCTGCTGTCGACCGGTTAACAATTTATGGGTATAACACTGGTGCCCGACATCAAATACAATTTGATCTTCCGGGTTATTGAAAACCCGATGAATGGCCAATGTTGTTTCAACAATACCCAGATTGGAAGCCAGATGCCCACCATTTTTTGATACCGTTTCTAAAATTCGATTCCGTAACTCCCCGGCCAGATTTTTAAGCTCGGCATCAGACAGGCCGATTAAATCCTGGGGAGACAAAATATTTTCTAATAAAGTCAATTTGAATCCTTTCACCGTTTCTTCCCTTTCATCGATCATAAAAAGGAATCATCGTAATACTTGCCATTAATTAAGCATTTTTTTAAGGTCAACACCTTCGTTTTCAATCATACCACATTATGCGATACTTTTCTTTAATCCACTTGATTCTGCTCAGTGATCAAAATTTCAAAGTCCTTAACCGAAAGCGGCTTTGAAAAATAATACCCTTGTATTTCATGACAATTATTTTCTTTTAAAAACAAAAACTGTTCGTGCGTTTCAACGCCTTCGGCAATCACGTGAAGTTCCAATTGGGCAGCCAGGTTCAGAATTGTCTTGGCAATGCTGCCGCTATCATTTTCCGGATAATCTTTAATAAACTCCCGGTCAATTTTCAGTTTGTCAAAATTCAGATTTTGCAGATATTTTAGTGATGAATAGCCAGTGCCAAAGTCATCGATGGCAACCTTAACCCCCAATGCTTTGATCTGCTCCAACTGGCTGCCGGTTCCGACCATGTTTTCCACCAGAATTCCCTCGGTAATCTCAATTTCCAATAATTCTGCGGGCATTTGATATTTTTCCAGCAGTTCCTTGATGATTTTAGGCAGATCTGATTTTTTAAATTGAACTGGAGACAGGTTAACAGCCACTCCTAGAGGTTCATTGGTCAGCTGTTGCCATTTTTGGTTTTGCCGAATGGCTTCTTCCAAAACCCAATTTCCGATGGGAATGATTAAATTTGTCCGTTCGGCGACGGGTATAAAGTCCCCCGGGCTGACCTGGCCGAGATTTTTGTTATGCCACCGCAGCAATGCTTCACTGGCAATAATGGTTCTGCTGCCGACCTGAACCTGAGGTTGATAATTTAAACTGAGCTCATTGTTTTCCAGAGCACTTCGCAGCTCTGTTTCCAGTTTCAGATTATTGAGATAGTTTTCACGGATTTCTTTTTCATAGAAAACATAGGTATTATCGCCGGTTTGCAGCGCATAATTTTTGGCAATATTTGCGTATTCAATCAGTTTTTCAAGATCAGCGCTGTCATCCTGAAAAACGGCGATTCCTATTGACACATTTAAGTAAACCTTCTCGGTATCAATTTCGATCGGTTCTCTGATATAGGTTATCATTTTATTCATTAAATGTCCCATTTCCAGCTTATCATTGCTGTTGATACGGGCCATTATAAACTGGTCTTTGTGCAGAATTCCCAGTAGATCCGTAGCGCTCAAAAAAGTCTGAATCCGCCGGGAAACTTCATTGATTAAAATGGCACCTGATTTTTTTCCCAAATTATCATACAGCGTATTAAAATTTGTAACCTGAAGCACCACGACAGCCATCCGATCAATCTGCTTGATGTATTCCCGGACTTTCATTTCAAAAAGCACCTGGGTAGGTAACCCGGTGGCTTCGTCATAATGTTTAATTTTATTGATGGCCTCTTCGGTAATTCGGACACTGGTTAAATCTTCAAAAACTTCCAGAAAATTACTGAGAGTATTGCTTTTTCGATCAAACATTTTTGAGATCGAAA
Organism: Acetobacterium wieringae; assembly: GCF_023700225.1. NCBI lineage: Bacteria > Bacillati > Bacillota > Clostridia > Eubacteriales > Eubacteriaceae > Acetobacterium > Acetobacterium wieringae. The sequence goes on along the minus strand of NZ_CP097897.1, from coordinate 745,942 downwards.
TATATTTGGGATAAGTGGTGCCGTCTTTTCGTTGATCGGTAATTTCACCCTTCCAGTTTCCTTCTTCATTAACGGTCTCCCAGATTTTGCTGTAGATCTCCCGAAGCGTTTTAGCTGTTTTTAAATCAATGGGCTTTTTACCCAAGGCTTCACCTTCGGAATAGCCAGTGATGGTCGAAAATGCCTTATTAACATAAACAATCTGCATGTCGGCATCCATGATCATAATCCCTTCCTTGGCATTTTTAAAAATGCCATCGGTTATTTTTTCCCGGGATCTGGCTTCTTTCCTGATCAGCAACAACCATGAAACAATCACACTGATAATACATAAAACCAGAATCAACAAAACGGCAATGAGCACAATGGTTCGGTTATCCTCATTGGTGAAAACCCCCAGTACATCCAGGGGTACAGCCCCAACCAAGACCCAATGCAGGTTTTGATAGCCTTTTAAGGGATAGATCGGAGTGTAAAAATACAGGTCTCTGCCGTCATCATAATAACCGCTGCCTTTGTTTAGGATAGCCTGCCAGATTTCCGGATTTTCCTGGCTGAATGAGATCCTTTGCTGATCACCATACATAAAGGAAAAATCCTTGTCGCTGTTTTCACTAAGCAGATAGTAGCCTTCATTATTTAACAGCAGTATTTTCATGTCCATATTGCTTTTGGAATCATTTTCGATCTGATCCAGCATATTCTTAGCCAGATAGTTTAACACCAGAATTCCCTGACGTTCGTTTTTATCGTTGAACACCGGCAGCACCAGCCGCATCAGTGGCTTAAGTGGTGTTTCAACAACGCCACTTTTCATGCTTAAATCCATCGGTGAAATATAAATTTCGCCGGGATTAAGCTTGATCCCTTCCTGAAAATAGGTCTGATCGCCCTTATATTCCAGCTCACTGTCTGCCACTGCTGTGGTACCATTTTCGACCTCATTGACCCGAACTTTTTCGTAGCCATCGACACCGATAAACCGGATGGAATCATAGATTTTTTTGTTGGTCATCATATTGGAAAAGATCCGTTTCAATTCGTTCTGAACATTGGCATCCGTCATATTGCCCACATAAGCTCTGATCTCACTGGAATTTAAAATAATGTTTCCATCTGACTTGATATCTTCAAAAATTGAATTGACGTTGACGCCAACAATTTCGCTGTTATTTAACTGTCTGATTTTAATGATATTTTTACCATTTTCGATATTGATGTTGATAAAAATCCCGGCAAAAATGGTCACAATCAGAAGTCCCGGCACAAAGATCATCAGAAAATTCGTAAGCATTTGTTTTATTCGTTTATTCTTGGAATCCATCATGACTATCCTTTCGATTTTCGTGATAATCGTTTCTTTGCCATTCATTATACTAAACTCGCAGAAGTGTTGCAATCAAATACCCATCCACTTAAAATCAATTTATAACACAAAGACAAACCACCACCGGGCAAAGTAGACCAGTGGTGGTTTGTTTTGTTTTATAATATTTTGATACGCAATCGGTTTAACGTTAGACAATTGGTGAATCAATGATCACCGGCTTATTCTTTACCCCCGTATCGCCTACCGCTTGACATCTTAAATTCATTTCATGAACATCGGCCGTTTCGAATAGTGAGATTTTTTTAATCACTTTTACCCAGATCACTGCGTAGGCAATCAGGATTGCAAACAGACCGAAGAATATTTTATAGACCAGCAATCGGGTGTCACCTTCGGCAATATGCCAGATCATATAGATGTTACCAACAATACATAGCAGCTGGGGAATCCCAAAGAAGGTCAGCTTTTTATTACGGCCAGGCATATCCGGGTATTTTCTTCGCAGGACCAACACTGAAATATTGACCAGAATATAGGATGCCAACCAGAAACATGAGGCCGCCAATAAAATTGTGGCTAAACCGGAAGACTGGGTAAAGCCGGTAATTAGCATTGCCAGGTCACCGACAAAAATCAGTACCAGCCCGGCCACTGGGATTTGATGTTTATTCTTTTTGGCAAATACCTTCGGCATCATCTCATCCTGGGCCATTCCCGATAATATTTTACTGACACTGCCCAGAACTGTATTGGCGGTACTGATTCCAGCCAGCAAGGTCACAATCCCCATCCAGTAGACACCAAATTGACCCAATAGATTTTCTGCAAATAACATATGCGGCATTTCTGAGCTGGCCAGGGCTTCCAGGGTAACATAATGGGTCATCCCAATCCCAAGCATGGCCTGAACTCCAAACAGCAATAACAGACCAAGAATCATTGACAGGGTTACATCACGTTTGGGATTCTTTAAATCCTTGGCGATGGGAATAACAAATTCAATGCCAATGAATAACCAGAATGCCAAAGCGGCCAGCGATGCATAGCCGCTGATCCCGGTTACCGGCGCTGGTGTTTGCTGGGCGGCGGTAATTACGGTTCCCGTTCCCAGATTAAAAAAGCTGATAATCCCCAGGGCAATCAATGAACCGATCAGTAATACAACCACAACATTTTGAACCTTGGCAAAAATATCGACCCCATTATAATTGACCATAAATAAAATTGCCAATAACACCACGCTGAGGACCGGGGCTGGAATCATTGGTAGGAAAATCTGATTGATTACCATTCCACACATTGCCATTTCCACCGATGACGCCAAAATCATGGTAATCACATAGGCGGAAAGGTTTGAAATAATGGATGCCACCGGGCCGAGTCCCGCCAGCGTATATTGTCCAAGACCCCCTTCCACCTCTGGCATGATGGCATGAAGCTCACCAAATGTCAGCGACAGCATCACATTTAAAAAAAGTACAATTCCTAACGAGATGATAAACCCGGAACCTGCCAAACCCATTCCCTGACCAAGTAAAAGCAAACAACTGGTTGCTACAATCAGACCAACACAGACTGATACCGCAGAGCCTAATCCCAATTTTTTCTGATTTTCCATAATAATCTCCTTCTTAATTTTTTTTGACACCTTATTCGTCATTGAAAAAGTGTCCCGATGGTGTGTTTTTTAAAATAAAAAGATGCCCAAACATCCTTTTGGATATCTGAGCACCTTTGCCCCCATTATTATTCAACTAATACAATCCACAACACACAAAAAATTCCGAGTTATATTTTTCATTATTTCCTGAAAAAAAACGCCTACAAGTAAGCTCATTTCTGCGAAAATAAAAAGACAAAACAATTGATTTCCTAAAAAGAAATCAGACTGCTTTGTCTTTCTGATCTTACTATACTCTATTTCATCCTGATCTTATTGTAAAAATCGGAACACTTTGAAATTTTATCCCATTATTCTTCAATTGGAATAATAATCTGGGCAATTTCCCGGCCTTTTCCTCTGACAAAGGTGACGGTGAGACTTTCACTCTCCGTTTCCAGAGCATAGGCAATGCTTGCCGCACAACTCCCACCAATGGGCGTTTCCTGAATCATCCGCTTGGGATCCTTTATATTATAAGTCTCCAGCTCGTTACCCGCATCATCGCTAACCATAAAATCCCCTTGTGCCAAAAAGAAATCCATATTGTTTCGCTTTTCATAGCTGATATTTTCATAACTATAGTCAAGAAAGATAACCGCTTGGGGATTCGATTTGGAATTAGCATCTCTTTGTGGCGTTGTTCTGGCTCCGTTGATGGTCACACTGTAATCGCCATTGGCTGTGGTTATGACAAAGGGCTCATTTAATACCATTTCCGGCAGTTTTTTAGCGACAATGGGCTCCCTTTGCGCCGTAAAATAGTCGACAATGCCGCAACCTGAAAGTCCAAAGACTGTCAGAACAAAAAACAAAAGTATTATCCCCAGCTTTTTCATCTCCGACCTCCGTATGGTTAAATTATAGCCGTACTGTAAAAAGAAGGCAAGGATAATTATCGTTGACCTGATGGACTTTCAATCTTTACGTCGCTCCCACAGAATTATATCTGCATTGGCGTATCACCAAAATACTGTTTCCAGAGTCGCAGCAAATCACTGATCATCCGGATGCCAACTGCCGAAATCAGCACAATTTCGGTCGTTTCAACCGCTTCGTCCCATCGCTTCAGGCTCGCCAAGTCACTGACGCCACACACTTCAAAAATGCCCTGATCCGTTTTGACAAAACCTTTGAGCCGATGGGTGCAAAATTTTATCTCATCTAAAAACGTCTCAAAGTTTTGATAGTCAAGCACCGCATCGGTTCTTAAAACACAGGCCTGCGGACGGCTTTCCCAGGTATTTGTCGACCTACTGTTTTGGCTGCTTTGACTGCTCATCGTCATGACCAACTCAGCCAGGGGTACTTGGCAAAAGGACGCCTGATAAATTTCTGTTGTCGGGTTAATTGTCGCAATTTTTTGTGCAATCTCTTGAAGCGTTTCCGGATTTTGGAGATCGGCTTTATTGATAATAACCTTACTGGCATAAATGATCTGTTTTTCCAGTGCCGCAATCACGTCGAACTGTTTGAGAAAGAAGCGTCCGTCGACAATACAGATGGATCCCAGATAGTCATAAGCTTTACCGGTGATTTTCGTCACCATTTCAAGAATGATCCCCATATTGGCAGGATCAGCAACCCCAGAGGATTCCACAAAGACGATTTCCAGTTCATGATTTAAAAATTCAGCCAGTCCGTTGATAAAGTTTTCTTTTAAGCAGGCGCAAAAAACCGAACCATTGTTCAATTCAATTAGATCAAAATTTTCGTTTTTGATCAACTGTCCATCAATCCCGATCTCACCAAACTCGTTCATCAGAACCCCAATTTTTCGGCCTTGGTATTCGTTTAAGAGCTTTTTTAACAAGGTTGTTTTTCCCGCTCCCAAAAATCCTGTCAATAAAATCAGCTTCATTCCATTGCTCCTTATTATTTAAAGACTGAAGTAGCCTGTGCTTCAGTCCGAGGTTGTCGAAAAACTACCGTACCGACCAATTGTTAATCTGTTGTTCGCTGCGGAATCGGACAGGCTTTGCCGTGTCCGCTCCGATGCGTACAACATGATGTAACAATTGTCGGTACTGGGTTATCTTTTTTGACAGTCCTGTTTTTCCTTATTTGTTTCCAACGGATCCGATTTGGCCAACTCGGAATGCCTTGCTGTATTTTCGACAATGTTTGTCCTGTCCCAGCAGGGTATAGGTGGCAAAAATGGTTTCTCTCATCTCCCGGTTTAGCGGGTCCATAACGGCTGAATCCATGCCAGCCTGAATGGCAAAGGCCATGGCGGTTTTATTGATCAAGCCCCTCACCGGTAAACCAAACGAAATATTACTGATGGCCCCGGTGACATGGATGGTCGGAAACAGCGCCTTAATCGATCGAATTTCCTCAGCAAAATTCAGCATCGAGTTATTTTCCGTCGACAGGGCCATAACACAGGGATCGATATGAATCCGATCCGGGGTAATGCCATATTTGTCAGCTTTTTCGACCATAATTTTGGTAATGTCCAACTTTGTTTCAAGATTATTAGGAATCCCCCGATCATCGCAGGTCAAGCCGACCACTTCCCAGGTGTTGCCAGCCATTAGCGGCAGCAGGACGTCGCATTTATCGCCTTCTTCCGAGATCGAGTTAAGCATACCCGGTTTATTGGCATATTTAAACACGGCTTCAATCACCCGGGGATTCGGACTATCAATACACAGCGGCGTATCCGTTACATCCTGAACAACATCGATTAACCATTTCAGGGTTTCAACCTCATATTCCGGCGCAGTACTGGCGCAGACATCAATAAAATGAGCCCCCGCTGCTGTCTGCTTAACTGCGCGATCGGCAATAAATGCAGCATCACGATTTTCGATGGCCGTCTTCACTGCCGGGATGCTGCCATTGATCTTTTCTCCAATGATAATCATATACTGCTCCTATTCCCAACCCTGACAAATTTTGATACCTTCAGCCGCATTCGTCGTAAAGGCGTCGGCACCCACCAATGTACAGGACTCTTTGGTCACCGGATTTCCCCCAATAATAATTTTTGAATCGACCCCTGCTTCTTTTAAAGCGTCGACCGTATCCTTCATGGAATCAATCGCAAGAGTTAAGACTCCACTCATGCCGATAATTTGCGGTTTTATTTCTTGAGCTTTGGTCACAAAGGTTTCAACCTTAACATCAATGCCCATATCCACCACTTCAAATCCTGCTGCTTCGGCCATGCTTCTGAAAATATTTTTACCAATATCATGCAAATCCCCTTGGACGGTTCCCAAGAGAATCGTTCCCATTACTTTGGTGTCGCCACTTCCCAGGGATGGTTTTAAAACGTTGATGGCTTCGGTCAGCAATTCGCCCGCAAAAATCAGATCACCAACAAAATACTCACCATTTTCAAAAAGATCGCCGACAATTGCCATCCCCGCCTGACAGGCAGCAACCGCTTCAAGTGCTTCTGCTTCCGATGGATTGGTCGCCACAAACTCTTTTAACAGATCCATTACCAGACCATCTTCCAAGTCACCCAGGGCCTGTGTCAATTCATTTAAATTTAACATTCTATTCTTTATTCGTCCTCGCTATCGACTCGTGGACTTCTCTCCTTATTTTTTTCTGTTCACATTTTAATTAATACTTTGTTTTGCCTGCTGTCATATCGATCCAAACCGGCAAAGAATATATTGCTATAAGTATTGACCAACGACTTCAATTAATTCCTGCTTACTGGGGATCATTGAGGACCACTTCAGTTCGCCATTAATATAGGCCGATGGCAGATGCTGGACGCCCATTTTTTTAGTCCGGGCAATATCCACTTTATTGGTGTATTTATATTCTTTAATCTCAACCTGATCCCCGAATTCTTCTTCGGCCAACAGGATGCCCTTGACCATGTAGGTGCAAGCCGCACAGGTCGCCGAATCCAAAGTAAAGATTTCAATCAGCGGTTTTTCCAGGTTTTCATAATCTGGCAGTTCCACGGGGATATCTTCATCAACGGCTTCATAGTTTTCAATCATCTTGCGAACGGTTTCGGTTTGCTTAATCGCCTGGACAGTGGCCACGGTATTGTCGATGGGTACATTATAAGGCATATCGCAACCGGGGCTGACAATCAGATTATGGTGATCAATGTTATCCAGCATGTCGACAATATATTTCATATTGTCCTGTTGATTACCAAACAGCAGGGTGGTAGTCAGGGGGATATTTCCGCCAATGGTGATATTGTAGTGATCGGTAATTTTCTTGGCTTCATAGATATTGACATTCTCATCAATCGAAATCCCGTCTGGATTGGTGCGGCACATCACATCCATCTGAACGGTGGCATCACCGCAAACAAAGAAACTGCTTAATGCCCCTTTGCTGCGGATAAAATCAAAGGCCACCTGAAAGGGTTCCATAAACAGGGCTTCAATTGATTTTGGTGAAATCTGACTAATTAGCGGATCGACCAGAGCAATCACATCCATCCCGGCTTCAATATAATAACTCGACATGGCATTGCAGACCTCCACGCAGAAGCCCACCAGTTCTTTAACAAACTCCGGATACATGACGATATCCATAAAAAACTCACTGCCACGGATATGTGAAGCAAGGGTAACCGGTCCACAGATCAAACCATAGAGGGCGGTGTCCTCCCCTACTGCCGCTTTAACCCGTTTCATCACATCAACCACCATCGGAATACGACCGTCCGTTATTTTAGGAATCTTGCATTTACAGGGCACCGTCAATTCCCCGGCATAGGGATGACTCATTACCGACGGCGGATTATCTTCGGCCCATAACAACTCGCAGCCGAGGATTTCGGCTTCAATTTGCAGATCAAAAATCACTGGCATCCCGTCGGGGGTATATAGCTTATGAACTTCCATTAATGACTCAAATAATTTATCACCGTCAGTCAGTACTTCCCGGGCAGTATAGCCTTTTAGAAAGCCAGCATGGACACCACTAAAGGGCACCCAGGGTACCTCATTAACAGTTTCGTGTCTTAACGTCTTTAAAATCAGATCTTTTCCCATTTCTTTACCTCATTATTGTTTTCTCTCGTTTATTTTTTAATTACCTTACTTTCCTGCGTTCTTTTTCGATGATCATCATGGTTTCGGCTACCTACACTTACGTCTTAATGGTCAATGGATAACGGGTCGGGATCTGTCCGCCAACTGACAAGAATTACCGAAACCAACATCAGCCCAGCCCCGACAATGGTGTTGCCATTATAGGGCTCACCGTATAATACCACTCCCAGTATCAGGGTAACCACGGCCTCAAAAGCGATGATCAATGCGGTTTGGCTGGAGCCAATTCGCTTGATGGCAAAGGTAACCATCTGTAGTACAAAAATAGTAATCGCCCCTAATGCCACAGTCAGGAGAAACCCTTTGGCCGATGGTATCAAAAATTCCGAGTTGTCGGAAAAAAGCCAACCCTGAATTCCAAAAAAGACGGCGCAAAGCCCTCCCAGATAAAAGATAATCACCCGGTTTTCCAGGGTTTTCAGACTGCTTTGCTGGAGACTGACCAGATAAATGCCATAGGCCAGACCTGAGCCCAAAGCCAATACACTCCCCCAGTTGACAAGATCGAGACTAAAGTTCATCAGAAAAATAATTCCGATGATGGCAATGGCCAGGGCAATCATTTTTATCCGATTGGGTTTTTCTTTAAAAATCAAAGCCATCATCATCACCACAAAAAGTGGATAGGAGAAGTACAGCATCGTGGCCAATCCCATTGGTAGATAATTAAAGGCCTGGGCCAATAAAAAGGTGGATCCACCATAGCCGACTGCCGAAAAAGCAACTAACTCGACAGCTTGTTTTTTTGTAACCCTGATCCGTTCCTTCTTGATGATAAAGGCCAGTCCCAGAATGATAAACACAACGGCATACCGATAAAATAAAATTGTGGTGGCATCCCATCCATCCAGCATCAGAGCCTTGGTTAATACCGGAATGAGTCCGGCCGCCAATGCGGCAGCCATGGCCGCAATGATTCCCATTGACATAATTGCCTCATTTTTCTTACTTCATATTTATAAAAAGCACTCCTGACTCAGAGTGCTGAGGTTGTTGATAAACTACCGTACCGACCAATTGTTAATCTGTTGTTCGCTGCGGAATCGGACAGGCTATGCCATGTCCGCTCCGATGCGTACAACATGATGTAACAATTGTCGGTACTGGGTTTTCTTTTTGACAGTCTAAGCTCTCCTGAGTCAGGGTGCTTTTCTGTCACAATCTTTAATGTCTCGTCTATTTCAACGCTTAGCTATGCAGTTAACGCTTTTGCCGTATCGACTGCTCCTGAAGCATCAGCAGCATAAATGGCCCCTAGTTTTTCGCTGTATGCTGGTGATAAGGGTGCTCCACCAACCAGATATTTAACTGATAGGCCTTCATCCTGACAGGCTTTGATGACTTCCTGCATATAGGTCATGGTGGTTGTCAGCATCGCTGACATACCAACGATGTCGGCCTTGTGTTCTTTGACAGCCGCCACAAATTGTTCAACTTTGGCATCGATGCCCAGATCGACAACCTTGAAACCGGCACTTTCTAACATCATCACCACCAGATTTTTACCGATATCATGCAGATCCCCTTTGACGGTGCCGATAACAATGGTGCCCAGGCTGGGCATGTCTTGATCGGCGATCAGTGGTTTGACGATAGCCATTCCGGCATTCATGGCCCGGGCTGCCATCAGCACTTCGGGAACAAACATATCCCCATTCTTAAATTTTTCCCCAACCACATTCATCCCTGATAATAATCCTTCATTGATGATCGCAATCGGATCGGTTTTGGCTTCAATCAGAAGATTAACATGATCAATAATTCCCTCTTCATCGCCATCAATTACAAACTGTCCTAAATCGGCTATTTTCAACATAGTATTTCACCCTTCTTCGTTTTATTTAATTTCGGCTAACAATTTTTCCAGTTCGGCGGCTTCTTCATCGGCAATCACATAGGTGTGAACGCTGTCATCAGGAAAGGCACCGTTGCGAACTTCATCACAGAAAGCGGTAAAGCCTTTTAACAGTTCAGCACCGACATTGGCATATTTTTTGACAAATTTAGGGGTAAAGTCATCGTAATAGCCGACCATATCAGCATAAATCAGCAGTTGACCATCGGTATACGATCCGGCGCCAATGCCCAGAACCGGAATGCTGAGGCGTTCAGTGATGGCTTTACCAACCACCGCCGGAACCCCTTCAACCAGGATAAAGGAGGCTCCGGCAGCTTCAATGGCCAGGGCCTGTCGCAATAATTCCATGGCGGCTCCAGCACTTTTTCCCTGAGCCTTATAACCACCCATTTGGGCCGCAAACTGTGGTGTCAAGCCAATGTGTCCCATGACCAGAATACCCACATCAGCAATGGCTTTAATCCGCTGGCAAACCGATTCGGTTCCACCTTCGAGCTTAATGGCATCGACCAGGGCTTCCTTGGTAAAACGTCCGGCATTGAAAACGGCTTCTTCATCAGAAATCTGATAGGACATATAGGGCATATCACCAACAATAAAGGTATTGGGCGCACCCCGTCTGACCGCTGATGAATGGGCGATCATATCATCCATCGTTACCGGAAAAGTTGTTTCGTAACCTAAGGTTACCATTCCCAGTGAATCACCGACCAGGATCATATCGACGCCAGCCCGTTCTTCATATTTGGCCGTTAAATAATCATAGCCGGTAATATAGACAATTTTTTCTTTCTTTTCGGCCATTTCTCTAAAATTAATAATACTTTTTTTCATCATTCGCTCCTTAAGGTTTTTAATATTTTTTCAGACCAGTCTGCTTATCAGACCATCCACCATCGCACGCTTTAAAAGCGTGCGAAAGGTTGAGGGTCTTGGGTTATTTTATTTTAAGGGGTGTCTGAGAATAGCGGGGTGACTATTTGAGTTTTCCGGTTCTTAAATAGTCGTTTAATTCTTCTTTAGTCATGTTGTCAATCCCAATGTATTCCAGGGTATAACCATTGGCAGTCAGGTCTCGACCGAGGATGGCACAGGCCAGACTGATCATTGAATCGACAACGGGAGTATTAACCCCATAGACATCACCAAGTTGCTGATAAACATAACAGCCAACCGGAATATCTTCGGTGATGTAGCGGTTTTCCATGGTGAAAGGACCGGTACCGTATTGGATTGGATCCTGCTTATCAAACGGAATCAGGTAATCCAGGCCCATATATTCCTGGCCCAGGACATTTTCCCGGGAGAAGAAATGCTCTTTTTCATAGGGTTGAATGCCCACGCCAATGGTATCTGCCAGTTGGCATTCTTCCTGATAGAAGGTATATTGAACCTGAGAAATCGAAGGACAATAGGCATGGGAATAAATTGAGAATTTAAATTTATCTTCGCCAAAAATGGTACCAAAGTTTTCCATGGTGGAGACCCCAAGGATGGCTCCCGGACAGTGGAGCACCGGATTAACATTCGAGAAGCCGGTATCTAAAACGGTATCCCCGGCGACAGCGCCTTCGCCTTCGGTGACAGCATCCATTGATGGCAAATATTTTGAACTTTCAATAAAGGCTTCTGTATCCGTCGCTGGCATAGCAGCTCCACGTAGGGTAATGGCCCGATAATAAACCCGGATTTTGTGGGTAATCACACCCCCTGGCATTTCCACCCGGCTACCATAGGTTGAGCTTGACCAGCCACCAACGATGACATTTTTAGTACATCCAGCTTCCCTCATCATTTTGCGGAGGATCAAGCTACCAAAATTATCGGGGAAAATATGAATAACCTGTCCGTCTTCCAGACAAGGAATCAGTTTCTCGAAAAAAGGTTTATGTCCAAAAGTAGGCGTCGCTACGACAATAATGCCCGCACCTTTGACCGCTTCGGCCACATCGGTCGTCACCTTATCCATTTTGGCAAAGCCTTCCCGCTCAAAACCATAAAGATTAACTTGCTCCCCAAAGAACTTGATCCCTACTTTTTCAACATTTTTTAATGTTTTTTCGGCGAACGGTTCAAAATCACAAATTCGAACTTTTGCGCCACCCAGGGCACAGTCACCAGCGATCGCCTTACCAACTGCACCAGCCCCCAATACTGCAATGGGCTTGTCTTTTAAATAACTCATGTCTGCCATATCTTTTCTCCTTTTAATCATCTCAATTTGGAATAATTGATGGTTTGTTTACTCACTGCAGTATTAAAGCAAGGTTCGTGCCAAGATATGAAGCTGCACACTTTTTAAAGTGTTCGGGGGTTTCCTGTCGTTTGCCAGCGACCTTTCGGTCTGTTCCAAATATTCAGGTGCAAAATTTCAAACCATCAAAGACCTTCGATAACCTTTATTTATTAAAAAACTCACGCTAAGTATTGATTTAATGGGATTTCTGACGGATGTCACGTATTTTTGCATGTTACCGTATTTTGCATCGCCAGACTGGTTTATTTTTACAAATCCGGGGATCTTGTCAGCGCTATCTTCATAGCTTAATGATTGTTTCAAACAGCTGATCAGATACTCACCAGAATCCCCGACTAAGCAAGTGACGCATTTAAAAAAGAGTCTGGCTTAAAGCCACACTCTTTTTAGGAACACTTTATTCGTCTTTATTTTTTTTATTATCTTTTTGCTTTTCCAGGGTATACCATTTTTTATGGATATGGGCATCTGCCAGCTCCGCTTCGGCCTCAGCCGCAGCCGCTGCCACTTCACCATCCATGAAATCGGCATACTCCAATTCATCCCGCTTTAGTTTGCCGGAGAATAAATGATACAGGAAGCCAAGGATCATCGCCAGTTCAATAAAGAGAATTGGGAACCCGGCAATGGTTTTAACAATCTTGATGCCGTCAATCCCACCGCTTATAACAAATACAAGCGAAATCAAACCAATGAAGACGCCCCAGAATACTTTAATCGGCAGGGGTGCTTCTTTTACACCTTTGGATTGTTTTAATGACATGGTCGAAATAGTTGATGTCATCGAATCCGCCAGGGTAATAAAGGATAAACCAATTGTAACCAGCATGATGATGCGGATTAATTCGGTAAAGGGCAGGAATTCAAAGATGTACATCATAAACGCCTGGGCGCCGTTTTCCGTCAGGAAGCCGGACATATCAGCAACACCTCGTAGTTGCAGATCCAATGCCAATCCACCAAAAATACTGAACCAGAGAATACCAAACATCGCTGGCAAAATGACATTAACGACAATAAATTCGCGGATGGTTCGGCCGTAGGACAGTTTTACCAGGAACAAACCAACGATGGGGCCAAAGGACAACCAGTCAACCATCCAGTACATATCCCACCATTGCGGCCATAAATCACTGTCAACAATTGGTTGGGTGAACAGACTCAAATCAATAAAATTATTGACAAAATAACCAAATGACTGGGTAAACAGATTAAACACATAGGCAGTCGGTCCGCAAATCAACACAAAGATCATCAGGGCAATAAAGATCCAGGCATTTTTATCACTGAGCCAGGCAATCCCACGATCGAGACCAGTAGCACTGGAAATGGTGTAGGAAGTAATAATAACACAGGCAATGATCGCCCAAACCATTGGCCCCGGTTCAATTCCGAACACGAAATTAAGTCCGCTACCAATCTGCAGTAATCCGTAGCCGAGTGAACCGGCAACCCCACCACAGATGGCAAAAAGAATGATCCCATCAATGATGGTATTAATCTTGGCATTCAATTCTTTGCCATCGTTTAAATATACAAGACCGGCACTGGCAGTATAGCTTTTATTCATATTATAGTAAGCATAACCAATGGTGATCCCGGCTACCGCATAAATGGAATAGGGTGAAAATGACCAATGCAGGAAGGATTTGCTCATCCCCCAGATGACGGCATCCAGACTGCCGGGTTCCAAACCAACTGACGGTGGTGGCGCAAAGGTGTGCATCAGTGGCTCGGTTGCACCCCAGAAAACAATTCCAGTTCCAATCCCGGCACAAAGTGAGATCGCCCACCAGATCCAGGTTTTATACTTGGGCACGGCGTTTTTCCCACCAAATTTAATACTCCCGAAGGGATGCAGAAACAATACTGCCATACAAGCAACAAAGATCAATACCCCGATGGAAACCATCCAACCGGCATTTTCCATCAATGCGATAAAGAAATCGGTCATAATGGTGGTAAACTCATCGGGACTGATAAATCCGATAATGAGAATAATACCCATTAATACGATGGGAATCGCAACCGGAACAATACGTATTCGCTTTAACATAAGATTCTCTCCTCCTAAATTTTTCTGTTTTAAACCTGTAAACACATAAGAATAATGATTTCCCAAAAATTACAGTTTTGCCATGAAACCCGTCTGCTTTTTTTGACACCTCCCACAGATATTTAGCCACTGCTTTATATCCGGTATCTATCGCAAGCTTTGTGCCAATTCGTAAAATAATCCGATCTTTAAATTTATACCGTTTTAAGCCTATTTTAAGCCGTCATTTTTACAATGGTTCCATAGTCCTGCAAAAGATTATGCACCGCTTTATCAGATTGTCTGAAAACCATTACAGAAAACCTGCTTAAAACAGGGATTTCTGCTAACCATCGCTATTTTTTGCATGTCGTTATTTTTTGCACTTGATCTGCTATTTCTTTAAAAATCACCACATCGTCCTTTTGTCTGGATTACTGCATTATTTTTATTTCGTTGTTTGCCTTCTATTATAATGTCAATTCCGTATTCTTTTCATTAATCGGATACCTGAATCGTGCTGATCGCTTGGCCATGCAAAGTCCTGCTGCGGATCTTTTTTGAGCTGCCCACAGAGCGCCACATTTTTTGCTTTCGTTGGAAGCGTTTCAGATCTTGGCACAATACTTGCTAGTATTAAATCAGCAAATAGCAAAACTCTATTAAATACATATTAACGATTCAGGAGGAAGAAATGCAAAGAGATTTAGGAATTAATTACATGACTACCCGAAAAAACCATACCTGTTATGGGATGGGTATCGGTATTATGGTATTGGATGATGCCTATCCCGGTTTTCCTGGCGATGTCCGTAATGCCAGTGCCTGGGGTTTTCCGATTCAGTATGAAATTGCTCAGGGAGTAGATAACTACACCCTGGTATGGGAACAGGACAAAACACCCTGTCGGGCACCGATTGTTCAGGCGGCGAAAAACCTTGAACGAATGGGTTGTAAAGCGATCGCAGCTGAATGCGGCTATTTCGCTTATTTCCAACAAGATGTTGCTGCTGCCGTTGACATTCCGGTGTTTATGTCCAGTCTGCTACAGGTCCCCTTTATTCAGCAAACCATTGGACCCGATAGTGCCGTTGGCATTATCTGCGCTCAAAAACGGTTCCTGACCGATACCCATCTGGAAAAAGTTGGCATTGATCTAAACAGTAACTTCTATATCGCCGGTGCCCAGGATGAATACGGCTGCCCGCAATTTGACACCCTCTGGGATCATGAAAAACGACCGGAGATTCCGGAAAGTTATTATGATGAATCCGAAAAGGATATGATTCGCATAACCAAAGAATTCATCGCCAAACACCCGGATATTAAGGCCATTATGTTAGAATGTACCGGCATGCAGCCATTTGCCCGGGCCATTCAACGGGCCGTGGATCTACCGGTATTCAGCTGGGGAACTTTGCTGGATTATGCTTACTCCTGTGTTTCTCATCGTGATTACTATGGTGATATCTAAATCGTGTCCGAAACGCTAGTCTGTAAAGAAAAAACTCAATTAAGGGGATTATAACAATGAAACCATATGAAAAATACGTCTCAAAAGAAGATGTCCAGACTATCCATGCCGAGTCGCTGAAAATTCTTTCCGAAGTTGGAATCAAATTCGAGCACCCGGAAATCCTGGAAATTTTCAAAAATCATGGCGCCCGGATTGATGGCGAAACCGTCTTTCTTGATGAAAAATTAATCATGACGGCGATCGCTACCATTCCTGAAACCTTTACCATCGAAAACTCCAAAGGCAACCATACCCTTGGCGGCGGTAGCCTGATTTTAATGCCGGGTGTCGGTAATATTTTCCGACTGGAAAATGGCCATTTACATAAAATGACCAATGACGATGCCGTTGCGCAGTTTAAGCTGTCCGATACCAGTGATGTCATCAATTGTAACTACTTTAATATTTTCCTGGATGACAAAAACCTGTCCCTGGATGAACGGGTCTTTAGCCCCATCGCCATGATTTTAAAATATTCCAATAAAACCGCCTTGCACTTACAGGCCAATACCTTCCCGTTAAAATCCAACATCCGGGAATCTTTTAGAAAAGGTCTGGAACTGATCGAAAAATTTGAAGGCCGCCGTGGTGTGTACAATAATATCGTCCATGTCAACTCTTTGTCGCCCTTATGTTTTGACCATGACCCGCTGGAAAAATTCCTGATTGCCGCTGACATGAATCAGCCCGTCTGGTTCAGCCCCTGCGCCATGCCGGTCCTCACCGGACCGCCATCTGTGGCCGGACTGATTGCCATGACCAATGCTGAAGTATTGGCTGGGATGGTCATGTCTCAACTGGTCAAACCCGGCTTACCGGTGGTATATGGCCAAACCTCGGCTTCCACCAACCTGCGCACTGTTCAGCTAAGCATCGGTGCCCCGGAAACCGCTTTAATTTCTTATGCCACCCGGGGCTTGGCTGATTTTTACAAACTGCCCTGCCGGACTGGCGGCTTACTTAGTGACGCCAAAGATTTTGATATGCAAGCTGGAATTGAATCCGATATGATGATCCGCTCCACCCTGGAAGCAGCTCCCGATCTGGTGCTGCATTCCTGTGGGATTCTCGGCAGCTTTAATATCTTGAGTTTTGAAAAATTCCTGATGGATGAAGACACTTACCGGATGAATCGCCGTCTGCTTAAAGGCATCAATACCGAAGAGAACTACCTCTGCCACGAGTTGATTGCCAAAATCGGCCCTCGGGGTAACTTCCTCCAGGGTCGAACTCCGAAGATGTTCAAAGAAGAATTCTTTGTTCCCAAGTACTTCAATAAAGAAGACCCCAACCAATGGCAGGAAAATGGCAGCAAGCCGGTTCTTCATGACGTTCAGACTGCCGTCAAGGAACGTCTGGCTTCCTATACGACGCCAGATATCACCAAGGAACAGGCTGCCCTGCTGAACGATTATATTCCGGCAAACTATCGCGAACGCATTTAATAGCGATCATCTAAAGACTTAAGGAGACATTATGGAAACCACACAAAGAAATATTGAATTTAATGTATTAAATAAAAATAAAATCGAAACCATTCACGAAAAAAGCATGGATCTGCTGGAGAATTTTGGCATGCGCATCGTTGGTGCCCGCACCATTGAATTGCTGAAAAAGTATGGCTGCAGCGTCGATGGCGACATGGTTAAGTTCCCCAAAGCCGTTGTTGACAAGGCGTTAAACACCATCCCCAAAGAATTGACCCTTTATACCCGGGACGGCCAGCCCAATATGGTAATCAACAGCAAAAACAATGTCTATTTCGGAACCCATTCCGATCAACTGGAGATCCTTGATCACAAAACCAATATGGCCCGCCCCTACCTGAAGTCAGACATCAAAAACATGTGTAAACTGGGCAGCTATCTATCCAACATCAGCTTTATTCTATCAGTCGGCATGTGTGCCGATGTCGACCCCTTGGTTCAATCGCAGGTGACCTTTATTGAAACCCTGAAGAATTTTGACAAAACCATCAATTTTTCCACCAATGACATCGAATCACTTCAGGAAATCATTGACATCGCCGCCATTGTAGCCGGTGGACACAAAGAACTGGCTGAAAAGCCCTTTATCTTTAACTACTGTGAGCCAATTCCACCACTGACCCATCCGGTGGAAAGCACTGAAAAACTCTTTATCAGTGCTACCAATAAAATCCCGGTGGTTTACATGCCATACAGCATGATGGGTGGCACCTCTCCGATTACCATCGCTGGTGCGCTAACCCAAAATAACGCTGAAATTTTAGCTGGTGTGGTCATTACCCAGGCGGTTAATGAAGGTGCGCCACTTATTTACGGTTCGATGCCAACTGTCTTTGACATGCAAACCACCATCGGTTCTTATGGCGCTCCCGAGTTCCATAAATCGGTGGCGGCTGCCTCAGAGCTGGCCAATTATTACAACCTGCCCTTCTATGGCACAGCGGGCTGCAGCGATGCCAAAACCGTCGATCCCCAGTCGGTTGCTGAGGTTCAGATGGAGCTCTTCTCTTCGATTTTAAGCAAGGCCAACATCGTTCATGATATCGGCGTCCTGGATCATTGCAACTCGGTCGCCCCGGCCATGGTGGTATTAGCCAATGAAATGATCAACGAGCTGTCGGCTTATTCCAGCGGTGTCGAAGTCAATGAAGAAACCCTGGCTATGGATGTCATCAAAGGCGTTGGTCACGGTGGTCACTACCTCAATGAAATGCACACCCTCAGTAATTTTAGAAGCGTCTGGTATCCGGAATTCTTTAAGCGCCGGATGGTTAACCCTGATCAGTCCGATATTCTTGAGATGGTCAATGCCAAAATTGATACAATTCTGGAAACCCACGAAGTTCCGGCTCTGGAAGCTTCAATCCTGGCCGAGATTGAAAAAATCGAAAAAAATTATCAATAATCTGTGTTTAATCCCCTTATCAATCAGACGGACAACCCCCATTCGGGGTTGTCTCTATGATTTTTTTGGATTTCATGTTATCATACTGTTTATTCAGTAAACCCGAAACGGAGAATACCAGTGAAAGTAAAAGAAGAATTCATTTTAGAGGCTTTTGGCGAAAATTCTTTCCCCATTCAGGATGTTGAACGCATCGAAGATGTCTGCATTCATGTTGTCAATGCCAGCGGAAAAATCATCTGCTACTCCAAGGGCTGTGAAATCATCGAGAATATGAAACACGAAGACGTCATTGGTAAAAACATGTCTGATATTTATGATTATCTTGAAAATGAATCGATGGAATCCCTGGTTTTGAAGACAGGAAAAAAGGTTCAGGATGTCCATGTCAAATATACCTCCCCCTCTGGAAAAGTTGCCGATGTGATCAGTAGCACCTACCCGGTTTTTTCGAAAACTGATCCAAAAAAGGTCGAGGCCGCCATTTGTATCTACCGGGATATTTCGGACTATATTCACATGGCCAATACCATCAATAAGCTTCAAAACGACTTAAAATCCCAGCAACTAAAAAACAATGGCACCCAATTTACTTTCAAAGACATTATTGGCAGCAGTGGCCCAATGGCGGAGTGCATTCACCATGCGGAAATTGCTGCGCTAACCACAGCCCCGATCCTGATTGCCGGGCCCACTGGTACCGGTAAAGAAGTTTTTGCCCAGAGTATCCACAATGCCAGTCCCCAGGCCCACAAACATTTTGTGGCCATCAACTGCAGTGCCATTCCGGAAAATCTGCTGGAGAGTACCTTGTTTGGCACCGTCAAAGGTTCCTTTACCGGGGCGGTTGATTCCGTGGGGCTTTTGGAAACCGCTGAAGGTGGCACCATTTTTCTGGATGAAATTAACTCCATGCACATGGGTCTGCAATCCAAACTACTGCGGGTTTTAGAAACTGGCAAATACCGGAAGGTCGGGGGACACAAAGAAATAACCGCCAATATCCGCCTGCTCAGTGCCTTAAATCAGGATCCCCTCAAAGCCATTGAAGAAAAACGTTTGCGTTCGGATTTATATTATCGTCTGGCGGTCTTCTCGATTCACTTGCCACCGCTTAAAGACCGCAAACAAGATATTTTAGATCTGGTTCCGGCCTTCCTTTCCACTGAAGGAGGCGGCCATGGGAAAGCAGCTGTTCAAAGTTTCTGACGAAGCCCAGGAAATTCTACTTTCCCATGACTGGCCGGGAAATATCCGGGAATTAAAACACGCCGTGACCCATGCCATTTATATTGCCCAATACCAGGATACGATTCTGACCCCTGATTTGCTGCCGGGTTATTTAAGAAAGAATATTTCCGATAAAAAAATCTATGAAAAATATCTATCGGCCAGTATCGATGACAAAAATCTTAAAAATACCCTGAATAAAATTGAGAAACAAATGATCATCGACGTTTTGCAGGGCAATGATCAGAACATCTCAAAAAGCGCCCGTGACTTGGGTATCTCACGCCAAAATCTGCAGTATAAGATCCGCTTGCATGGGATTAAAAATTATGATGATGAATTCTAAAAAGGTTTCCGCCTGAATTGGCGGAAACCTTTTTACTTCTTTAATTGCCCTCTTATATCAAGTACTGTTCGTTTAATGAAAAACTCAATCGTTCAGTTTTTTTCTGATAAATTGACAAACCTCTTCCAGGGCCACCGTTGCCTCGGGAAACAGTGGTGCCAATAACGGAAAACAATGAAACATCCCCTTCCATACCTTTAATTGCACATCAACCCCGGCGGCTTTGGCTTTTTCGCCAAAACGGGTCGAATCATCTCTTAAGGTTTCGTTATCACCAACCTGAATAATCGTTGGTGGCAGACCACTTAAATCGCCAAATAATGGCGATGCATAGGGATGTTTGGGATCACCATTACCAGCGTAGTAGCCCAGATAGGTTTCATTTGCCCCTTTAGGTGTGCAGGGATCAGCCTTTGCCCGAGTTATATGGGACTCGCCCGAAATTGTCATATCGGTACACGGCGAAAATACGGCACAGGTTCCCGGTAAGGGGATTTTATCATCTTTACATTTTAAAAGGGTGGCCAGTGCGATCCCACCGCCCGCCGAATCACCAGCAAAGACAATATTTTCTGCTTGATACCCCTGTTCAAGAAGCCAACTGTAAATCGCTGCAGCATCATTGACAGCGGCCGGTGCCGGATGTTCCGGCGCCAGCCGATAGTCAAACACCAGGGCTTTAATTCCTAAGTACTTGACGAAATTCCCGACAATATTTCGGTGCGACCGGGCATTACCCATGACAAAACCGCCGCCATGAAAATAGAGTACCACTTTTTCATCCGGAGCATTTTCAATCTCAACCCATTCCGCATAAACCCCCGGATAGTCACTGGGGATAAAACTGATGCCCGGGATTGGTTTAAAAAAACGGGTGGCACTTTCATCACAGTCGCGACGCAATTTTTCGATTGAAGTGTTGTGATCAATCTCTTCCGGTCGTAATTTCCCTTTAAGGAGATGACGATATTTCAGTGTATAGTGCATCATTTTTGCTTTTGCAGTCATTCTAACTTTATTCCTCACTTTCTCTTTCAGTTTTAACTAAAAACATCGATGCGATCACCCGATAATCCAGTTTTACCTCACGATTATTATTGGTAGAATAATATATTGCCAGGCCATTAATACTCGTCCAGAAAAAAATAGCCAGCATTTTAGGATCTCCCGCTATAATCGTTCCTTCTTTTTGTCCCGCCGCCATAATTTTTTCGATGACCTGATATGGGATGTTCCGTTTTTCCTGAATCAGATCCTGGGCAGCCTGAGGGATTGCGGTTGAATTGGTGGCTTGGGTAATCAACCGACAAGTATCTAAAAATGTCTGGCTATTTTCAATAATCTCAACCAGTCTCTCCAAAGCAAAGCGGATTTTTTCACCGGGGTCGGCCTCCATATCACGGACCGAATAGGATGCTTCAATTGTTTTATCCAGTGCATCATTGATTAGATCTACAAAAATTTCTTCTTTTGATCCATAGTAATGATATAACAACCCTTGGGCAATACCTGCTTCAACTGCAATGTCCTGGATCCGGGTGGCAAATAACCCTTGTTTAACAAATTGTGACAACGCAGCTGTTCGAATTTTTTCTTTACGGGTTTCCCGCATTCTTTCATTTTGTTCCTTTGATCGAGCCATGCTTCCTCCCGGATGATATATTGAATATATATTCAATATATCATCCAGCGCCATTTTTGTCAATATCTCCACCTGATATTTTGCTAACGCTTTACGACCGCTATCATTAAACCACGCCTATACGATCTTTTGAGCAAATAAAAAAAACCATGCGACTTTTTCTCGCATGGTTTTCTCTCATGTTTTTTTCTATCGGGTTGCGTGATAATAAGCGTAGGTCATCGGTTCATCTTTGCTGAATCCATCGCCATCGACAACCTTGCCGATAAACATATAGTGGGTACCCAGATCAATTGTCTGCTCCACTTCACATTCTACAAAACAGAGCGTTTCCAACAAGCCGGGACAGCCTGTTTTGCCGGTAATATAGCTGAGATCTTTAAATTTATCGACATCTCTTCCACTCTGGTAACCGAAATGTTTGATCAGATCATGATTGTCTTTACCCAGAATGGAAACCCCAAAGACGCCGGATTCCCGGACATATTCTGAGGTCAAGGTTCCTTTTCCCAGGCAGACACTCGCTTTTAAGGGCGTGCTGGTAACCTGAATGAAGGTATTAGAGACCATCCCATTGAGTTTTTCATCCCTGACTGATGAAATAATATATAAACCGTAGCTGACATTGAATAATAAGGTCTGTAAGGCTTCTCTTTCTTTATCAGTTAAACCATCCTCGACTTCTTCAACCAGCACAAATTTTTCTGGTCCCACGCCGCAGACCGGGCAAACGTCAGGGGGAGTATCACCCACATGGATATAATTACAAACGGTACAACGCCATTTTTTCTCTTTAACAGGGGCAACAGCTTCCGTTTCTTCAATTAACACAAACTTATCCGGTCCCACCCCGCAGATCGGGCATTTGTCGGGCGGAGTATCACCTTCATGTACATAATTACATACTGTGCAGCGCCATTTTTTCATTTTGTTCACCACTTTCTTAGAATTACTCTCTACTTTATAATAATTATAATTTAAAAGTATCTTGAAGTACAGGAAAAAATTGATGTTCTGCTTCTCATTATAAACCTTTTTTGATTAGATTCATATCACTATTGCATTTTTTTGTAAAAAAAGGGCATATAAGAGCTTAGCATTATTCTTTGCCGCAAATAAATCACGAACCAAGATAGGATGGAACATGAAAAAATATAACGAATGTCTCAAAAAAAACATTGCTGTCGCCAATGGCTTTGAAAAAGCCGAACTGGTTTTCAAAAACGCTAAGATTCTCAACGTATTTTCTGAAGAAATCTGTGTTGGCGATCTGGCCGTTAACGATGGCACCATTGTGGGCATTGGAACGTATCAGGGTCTTGAAGAAGTGGATCTGGATGGCAAATATATTGTCCCTGGCTTTATTGACGCCCATATGCATATTGAATCCACCATGGTTACACCTTTCGAGCTGGCCCGGGCGATTGTTCCTACTGGCACCACCACGATCATCGCCGATCCCCATGAACTGGTAAATGTAGCTGGAAAATCCGGACTGGATTACTTACTAGCAGCCACCGAACAGATTCCTTTAAATGTTTTTGTGATGCTGCCCTCATCGGTACCCGCTACCCCCTTTGAAACCAATGGCGCAGGACCCTTTTTAGCCGCCGATATGCAAGCTTATCTTAATCATCCCCGGGTTCTGGGGTTGGGGGAAGTCATGTGTTATCCCGCTGTGCTGACTGGAGATCCGGTGATTCTTGACAAACTGACCCTGTGCCGCAACGCATTGGCTGATGGCCACGCCCCGGGGCTCTCCGGTAAAGCCCTGCAGGCTTATGCCAGCGCCGGAATCCACAGTGAGCACGAATCCACCAGTTGGTCCGAAGCCCTTGAAAAATTGCGGGCGGGCTTTTATATTCTGGTTCGGGAAGGTTCTGCCGCCAAAAACCTTCATGCCATCATCAGTGGCTTATTGGAAAGTGACTGTCCGATGGATCGATTCCTTTTCTGTACCGATGACAAGCATTTAGAAGATATTCATCGGGAGGGTCATATCCGATTTAATATTAAACAAGCCATCGATTTGGGCCTCTGCCCGATCAAGGCAATCAAGATGGCCACCATTAACACCGCCCAAGCCTATGGCCTCAGAAAACTCGGCGCCATTGCCCCGGGATACCAGGCCGATCTGGTAATCCTATCGGATCTGGGCACCATGCAGGTGAATCAGGTTTATCGGGATGGTCGGCTGGTGGATGATGCTACCTGGGCCCATCCGCCCCAGCACCCGATTGATCCTAAGCTGCTCGATTCGGTTCATATCCACACCCTTACGCCCGAAAAACTGCGACTCCCCCTTGGTCAAAAAAATCATGTGATCGAGATTATCAAGGATCAGATTGAAACCCACCATCTGATTGAAACCCTGCCAGGAATTGATGGCACCTTTTGTCCCGACGAAAACTATGATAAGCTGTGTGTCATTGAACGGCATGGCCACTCCGGCAACGTCGGTGTTGCTGCCATTAAGGGCTTTGGCATCCGCAATGGGGCCATTGCCACCACTGTCGCCCATGATTCTCACAATATGATTGTCGTTGGCGATAATGATGCGGATATTTTGCTGGCAGTTAAGCACCTTGCAGAAATTGGTGGCGGTTATGTGGTAGCAGGCAATCACCGCATCATCGGTTCGGTGCCGCTGACTCTGGCTGGTCTGATCAGTCTTGAGCCCGGAGACCTGGTTCAGAAAAAGGTGTCCGCACTCATTGCCAGCGCCCATCAATTAGGCGTCGCTTCCGGGGTTGATCCTTTTATCACCCTTTCTTTTATGGCCCTGCCGGTAATCCCCGCCTTGCGCCTGACCGATCTGGGACTTTTTGATGTAGAAGCCTTCCAATTGATTAACGACTAACCAAAAAAAGACAGCCATAAACTGTCTTTCAAACTGTCAAAAAAAATAACCTAGTACCGACAATTGTTACATCATGTTGTGACCTAGGGGTCAGACCCTACGCATCGGAGCGGACACGGCATCGCCTGTCCGATTCCGTAGCGTACAACAGATTAACAATTGGTCGGTACGGTAGTTTATCGACAACCTCAACAGACAACCATAAGCTGTCTTTTTTTGCTGTTACGCAAATACGGTTTTGGCAATGCCAGCACCTTCCCGGGCATCTTTGCCGTAGAAGTCGGCACCGATGGTCTGGGCATATTCAGGGTTTAGTACCGCTCCGCCAACCATAATGATAGTTCCCGGGCAACTGACTTTGATTTCTGTGATGATTTTTTCCATATTTTTAACCGTGGTTGTCATCAGGGCACTGAGCCCGACCAGTTTAATCCCTTCGGCCTTGATTATCTGAATAATGGTATCAGCCTTGACATCCTTACCGAGATCGACAATCTCGTAGCCGTAATTCTCCAGAATCACCTTGAGGATATTCTTGCCAATGTCGTGAACATCGCCTTCGACTGTGGCCAACACAATTTTTCCCTTGGCTACCTGAGTCTGACCGGCTTGGGTCATCGTTTCTTTGATGACCTCAAAGGCCTGTTGGGCGGTTTCGGCCGCAAAAATCAGATGGGGCAGGAAGCATTCGCCGGTTTCAAAGGCATCCCCCACTGCATCAAGGGCCGGGACGATCTCATTATTGACAATATCCAGCGGTTCTCTGGTTTTTAAAAGAATGGCCGTGGCTGCAGCCGCCTGATCCGTCAGACCTTCTTCAATGATCGCTTTTAGTCCCAGAGTCGCCCGCCCGGTTTCTGCTTTGGTTACAGCGGCGCTTTTGTCTTTGTAGGCGTTGGCATAGGCAATGCACTGGCCATCAAAACCCCAGAGGGCCCGGAAGGCTTTGATGGTGTCCATCATTTCCTGATCACCGGGATTCATAATCGGGGTGGTCAGTCCCGCTTCCAGAGCCATCGCTAAAAAGGTTCGGTTTAGAAGTTCGCGGTTAGGGAGTCCAAAAGAAATATTGGAAACCCCCAATACCGTTGGTACACCCAGCTGAGCCCGGAGTTTTTCCAGGGTTTTGATGGTTTCCCGGACTTCTGCCTGTTGGGCCGAGGCGGTTAACACCAGGGCATCAATCAGAATATTCTTTTCAGGAATCCCATAAGATTTTGCCGTTGTGATGATTTTTTCGGCAATGGCAAAGCGATCACCCGCCAGACTGGGGATACCACTCTCATCCATAGTCAGACCCAGCACCAAGGCTCCGTATTTTTTAGCGATCGGAAAAATCGCTGCCATTGACGACTGTTTGCCATTAACCGAATTAATAATTGCTTTACCGGGATAGCTCCGCAGGACAGCTTCGATGACTTCCGGATTGGAGGAATCAATCTGTAGCGGACAATCCACCAGTTTACTAACTGTGTCGACGGCTTCCTGCATCATCGCTTCTTCATCAATATCCGGTAGTCCCAGGTTAATGTCGAGAATATCAGCGCCGTCTTTTTTCTGATCAACCGCCAGCTGGGTCACCACGGACAGTTCACCCGCACGTAGGGAGGCCTTCAGTACCGGATTGGTCGTCGGGTTGATACATTCGCCGATGATATGAATGTCGTCGCCCAGGATTATCGTTTTGGTACTGGAAGAAACAGCAGTAAAGCCTTTTGCGGTGACCGGAAAAAGCGGTAGATCCACAGTAGCCTGCTTCATTTTTTCGATATAGGCCGGGGTGGTGCCGCAGCAACCACCGAGAATTAAGGCTCCCATCTCGGCAATTTGCACCATATATTGCGTAAACTGATCGATGGTGATGTCATAGACGGTTTTGCCCTCTTTCATATGTGGCAAACCAGCGTTGGGTTCCACCATAATCGGCACCGAGGCATAGCGAACCAGATCGGCGATAATCGGCAGCATCGCATCCGGTCCAGTGGAACAATTAATCCCAATGGCATCTGCACCAAGAGCCTCCAGAATGTTGACAACCGTCAACGCATCGCTGCCAGTAAGCGTCCGGGCATTCTCCTCATAGGTCATCGATACAATCACCGGCAGCTCCGATACGGCTTTGGCAGCAATCAGAGCTGCCCGGGCCTCGCAGATATCAGTGATGGTTTCAATGACAATCAGATCGGCACCAGCCTGATCACCGGCGGTAATAACCTCTTTGAAATAGTCAACAGCCTGATCAAATGGCATCTCCCCGAGAGCCCCGATCAGGGTTCCCAATGGTCCGACATCCAGGGCCACATAGTCGGGATTCAAGGCCTTTGCATTGTGTACCCCAGCCGTCACCAATTGTTCAACGGTATAATTGCAACCCTTAAGCTTATAGCCGTTAACCCCAAAGGTATTGGAAAGAATAATATTGGCCCCGGCATCGATGTATAGTTGATGAATTTCTTTAATCAGCTCCGGATGGGTCAGGTTGAGCACTTCGGGAACCGGGCCAATAGCCGCCAATTTATTCTGCAGCAGGCTCCCCATGGCGCCATCGAGATACAGCCGCTTACTTTTTAGTATTTCTCCTAGTTTCACTGGTTCTCCTTTCCTTTAGACAGGTTGCATGTATTAGCATAGTTCAATTTCACCCCAGGCCCCCAATTGATCATCAATGATAATCAGGGTGCCGAGGATTCCTTTTATATTTCTTACCCAGTCCAGTCCTTTTTCCACATCTTCCGGTTTTTTGATGCGATTTCCCAGGGCGGTTGCCACTGCATCCGCCAGTGGGATGTCTTCGCTGATCACAGTGACAGCATCGGCCTTGCCAAAGCTCAGGGAGTGCCCCATCACGCCAGAGGAGGTACAGACCCCCAGGGCCTTTTCCCGGGGTTTGATTGCGATACCCAGATCGACAAATTGGGAATTGGTGGTATGAAGCGCCACCCGTCGCACTTTTTTGGTCCGGATCAAAAGATCGCCGCCGTTTTCCACCACCATCTCGGTTGTGTGAGATTCCAGCATCTTTCCGATATATTTTGAGACCGCACCGGCTACCGCTGCCATCGGTCCTACCCCGGCTATTTTTCCGGCTAGAAGCATATCGGCTACAATCGGGGCGGCAGCAGAATTTAGCGGCAATGGCAACAATGATTTAATAAAATCCGGATTGCTACGATGGTAGTTAAAAATAGTCTGGCGAAGGGTCTGTACTTCAGTCTGTACCGCCCCAATCAGTTCCGGGCTACTCCGGCCATGATCGACACCAATAAAAAGGTCGGATTCAAATTCGAGGACCTGGAAATAATCCAGATCCTCGGCTTTCATCATCTTTCGATAGGTTCGGGGTTGGTATTGCATACTCAGATCAGCGCGTGGATGGCCCGCATCGGGCAGGCTTTAACGCACAGCATACACTCCAGACATTTGTCATCGTGATGCACCAGCGACCAGTCAGCCGTCATTTCCAGGGCACCGACTGCGCAGACTGCGGTACAGGCACCACAGGAAACACATTTGTCAGGGTCCACCTCAACCACCGATTCGATGTCTCTGACCCCAATCTGATGTTGACGCAAATAGACAATCCCGGCTTCAATATCGGCTTCTTCACCTTTTATTTCAAGCAGCAGGGTTCCTTTAATATTATCATCGATAAAGGCTTTAAGGATGTTGAAATCCAGATGGTAGGTTTTGATCAGTTCCATGGCCATCGGCTGACCGGCAGCCTTCTGCGGAAAGGACAAGAGTATTTTTTTTGTCATCATCGGGATTCTCCTTCCTTGATTTCCAGACCCTTAAGGGAATTTCCCATCGGGAAGCTCTGAATCGGTTCCTGCAGAAAAAACTCACCTTTTTTGATCCAATTGTTCAACTCTTCAGCAATTTCTCTGGCCATTTTCAGACTGGAAAGTGGTGACGTCTTGATGTTTTTGCCATTGATATCCACCGATCCGCTTCTCAGTTCAGCATAAGAAACTTTTTTCAAAACTGGCTTGGCTTTTTTAGGAACACTGTAGTCAATCACATTGGTGTACAGATCTTTATTCTCCACCGCCACAAAAGCCATTATTTCTTCATTGAGTATCGGAATCGGGATCCCTACGCCAACAAACATCGAGGTGCCGTAACCTTCATAAACAGCGCCACGAATATATTTGGAATTCATTTCTTTCATATTTCCGATTAAGGCCAGGGTTGCGCCGGGGGTCTGGGGGTAGCCCTTTTCATCCCGGGGACAGGCGGTATTAAACTGGGTACCCATCCAGGACACATAGCCCTGAGCGCCGCCAAAAAAGATCCGGGTACCCATACCAATGGTCTTAAGCAACGGGTCATTAAGCAGGGGGCTTAATTCACCGGCAGTGCTATAGGTAATATTTCCCATATTGGGCTGCAGAATTCCCATATAGGTGTAAAGCCGATGGCTGGAACCATTAATGGCGGCATTGTAATTCTGATAGACATTTCTGGGATTAAAGAGGTAAGCTTCATTTAAATCCTCCAGTGTGACCCAGGTATCCAGCTCGGTTCTGGGGTAACAGTCAGTCCCCTGAGATTTTGCCACCAGATGGACTTCTTTTCCGGCGATCAGGTCACTAATCACATGAGCCCCACCATATTCAATACCCTTGTCTGTTGACGGCTGGGTGGCCCCCAGATAGGTGTCCACCGCTGCCAGACCACCATAGGCGGAAACCCCATTTAGGCTGATCTCCCCCATTCGGATCGGCGGATCAGAATGTCCAAAATTCAGAAAGGCCCCCGATGAACACATCGGTCCGAAGGTAGCGGTGGTGACCACATCCACATAGTCGGCGGCTTCTTTAACGCCCCGTTCTTTGACAATCCCGATGACTTCTTCGGCAGTGACAACCACCGCCTCGCCCCGGGCAATTTTTTCGTTAATTTCCTGATAGCTCTTTGCCATTTTCCCCTCCAACAATTCTTCTTAAATTAGGTAATTGCAAAACTGCCATGAGCTTTGCGCCCAGTTTCGCACGAAACAATTGTTACACTATACGGCGGACAGTTCGCTGAACTGTTCGCCTACACGTTACACAATTGTTTGTGGAAACTGCACTCAAAGCAATCATTGTTCGATGTTTTTATATTTCGCAATTTACTATTCTTCTTAAATTAGTTCCGTAATTATTCTATACCATCGTATTGAGATAAGCATTCATAAAACCGTCCAGATCGCCATCCATGACGCTACCGACATTCCCGACCTCGACATTGGTGCGGTGGTCTTTGACCATGTTGTATGGATGGAAGACATAGGAACGGATCTGGCTGCCCCAGGCAATCTGGCTGTAGTCACCCTTAATATCTTCAATGTGATCCATCTTTTCCTGCTCCATGATTTCCACCAGCTTGCCTTTAAGCATGTTCATGGCCACCTCTTTGTTCTGATGCTGGGAGCGTTCGTTTTGGCACTGCACCACAATCCCGGTTTTTAAATGGGTAATCCGTATCGCCGAATCAGTGGTATTAACGTGCTGGCCACCGGCCCCGCTGGAGCGAAAAGTGTCAATCCGAATTTCGTCGGGTTGAATTTCTATTTCCACCGATTCATCGACCTCAGGCATCACATCAAGGGATGCAAACGAGGTATGTCGGCGGCCAGATGAATCAAAGGGAGAGATCCGCACCAGCCGGTGCACTCCCCGCTCGGTTTTTAAATAGCCGTAAGCGTTGACCCCTTCAATCAGCAGGGTGACACTTTTAATCCCAGCCACATCGCCAGGCTGAAGATCCAGGGTCTTAACCTTATACCCCTTCTTTTCGGCCCAACGGGTATACATCCGCAGTAGCATCGAAGCCCAATCCTGGGACTCGGTTCCGCCAGCCCCGGGATGCAGCGAAATAATGGCATTATTGCTGTCAAATTCACCGGAAAGCAGGGTCTCGGTCCGGAAATTATCCAGTTTTTCATCGAGTTCCCGTATCGATTCACTAAAGCCGTCGAGCAGTTCGCCCTCTTCGGCCAGCTCCAGCATCACCTGGATATCATCCAGGGCTTCAGCCAGCGCATTATAATGATCCACCTTGATTTTAATAATTTTTAGTTCTTTTAAAACAATTTGTGCACTTTTCTGATCATTCCAGAATTCCGGATCCTCAGTTTTTTTTTCTAAGGCCTCCATTTCATTGACAAGCCGTGGCAAGTCAAGTGAATTCCCCATTTCCTTCAGTTTAGTCGCCATTGCATTGATGATTTGTTTTTCCTCATACAAATCGATCATCACGATCACACCCCTTCTTTTTTATTGTTAACTAATAATAAAAATTATTTCAGATCGACTTAAAAGCTAACCCAGTACCGACAATTGTTACATCATGTTGTGACCTAGGGGTCAGACCCTACACATCGGAGCGGACACGGCATCGCCTGTCCGATTCTGCGCGAAGGCAACGAGCCAATCACAAGCTTGCTTGTAGTTGGCGACTGCCCGCGACCAATGCGAAAGAAGCGTAGCGGATTTCGCATGGCGCAGCGTACAACAGATTAACAATTGGTCGGTACGGTAGTTTAGCGACAACCTTAATTATTTTTATGCGCCACAACATTTCTTATACTTTTTCCCGCTGCCACAGGGACAAAGATCGTTGCGGCCAACCTTGTTTTGAGCGCTGGCCGGTCCGCTCGGTTTTCCTTCAATTTCATTTTCGTTGGTCTTCATCTGACTGAAATCCACCGATTTTGCCTGTGCTTCTTCCGCCGGAACCACCTGTATATTCAAATTGAATAAGTATTTAACCGTATCTTCCTGAATCCGCATGATCATATCGTCAAACAGATCAAATCCCTCTTTGGTGTATTCTTTAACCGGATCATTCTGTCCATAGGCCCGCAGTCCGATCCCCTGTTTCAACTGCTCCATGTTGTCAATATGTTCCATCCAGGCAGAATCGACACTTCTTAACAAAATCATCCGCTCAATATTCTGCAGCTGTTCCAGACCCAGCTTTTCTTTTTTATCTTCCAGCACTTTGCGGCATTCACCCAAAATCGCTTCCACCAGTACTTCGGTACTTTCCGGTTTTTCCGGTAGAGTGAAAGTGTCCTTCGGCAAAACATTGGCCTCAAGATGTTTGTGTAACCCTTCCAGATCCCAATCGTCATAATACTGACCATCGCCGGTATACATGCTGACATAGGCATTGATCAGGGTTTCGGTCATGCTCCAGATTTCACTTTCCATATCTTTGCCATCAATAACCTGCTGCCGCTGTTCATAGATCAGCTCCCGTTGGCGATTCATGACATTATCATATTGAAGCACATGTTTCCGGATGTCAAAGTTGCGACCTTCCACCCGTTTCTGGGAATTCTCGATACCCCGGGTCAGCATTTTATTTTCGATCGGCGTTTCTTCATCCAGACCAATCGATTCAACCAGACCCTGAATTTTTTCTGATCCGAATACCCGCATCAGATCATCTTCTAACGAAACAAAGAATTGCGAAGAACCGGGATCTCCCTGACGACCGGCCCGACCACGAAGCTGGTTATCAATCCGGCGACTCTCGTGACGTTCGGTACCAAGAATATGGAGTCCGCCCAGTTCTCTGACCCCTTCACCCAAAACGATATCGGTTCCACGACCGGCCATATTGGTCGAAATCGTAACGGCATCTTTTTGACCGGCATTGGCGACAATTTCAGCTTCTTTTTCCAGAAATTTGGCATTTAAGACATTGTGCTTAACACCAGAACGTTTTAAGTAGCCACTGAGCAGTTCCGACTTTTCAATCGAAATGGTTCCGATCAGAATCGGCTGACCGGTGGCATGTCGCCGCTTAACTTCTTCAGTGACAGCCAGAAACTTTCCTTGTTCACTTTTATAGATCAAGTCGTTGAGATCCTGACGAATCAGCGGTTTATTGGTGGGAATCGATAAAACATTGAGATTATAAATGGTCTGGAACTCGTCTTCTTCGGTTTTGGCCGTCCCGGTCATCCCAGACAGCTTATTAAACATTCTAAAATAGTTCTGGAAGGTAACGGTTGCCAGGGTTTTGGATTCCCGGTTGACCTTAACGTTTTCCTTGGCTTCAATGGCCTGATGTAGACCGTTGGAATAACGGCGTCCGGGCATCAAACGACCGGTAAACTCATCGACGATAATAATTTCGCCATCCTTGACCACATAATCCCGATCTTTAAACATCAGGGTATTGGCATGAAGGGCCTGATTAATATGATGAGATATTTCCATATTTTCCATATCCGCCAGATTGGTGAGATTGAAATACTTTTCGGCTTTAATGACCCCTTCATCGGACAACATCACTGATTTGGCTTTTTCATCTTTGATATAATCATCGGCCTTTAGGCTTTTCGCAAAGCTATTGGCCAAAGCGTACAGTTTGGTGCTTTTGTCTCCGCTGCCGGAAATAATCAGTGGCGTTCTGGCTTCATCGACCAGCACGCTATCCACTTCATCGATGATGGCATAGTTAAGTTCCCGCTGCACCTGCTGGGCTTTCACCGAGGCCATGTTATCTCTCAGGTAGTCAAAGCCAAATTCGTTATTAGTGCCGTAGGTAATATCGCAGGCATAGGCGTGTTGCTTTTCCTGAAATGACAGGCCATGAACGACCAGACCCACCTGGAGTCCCAAAAACTCGTGGATCTTACCCATCCATTCGCTGTCACGTTTTGCCAGATAATCATTGACCGTAACAATATAGACCCCCCGGCCATCCAAGGCATTGAGGTAGGCGGGCAGAGTTGATACTAGGGTTTTACCTTCCCCGGTTTTCATTTCGGCAATATTGCCTTCGTGAAGGGCCATCCCCCCCAAAAGCTGAACCGGAAAGTGTTTCATGCCTAAAACCCGGGCCCCAGTTTCCCGTACGGTGGCAAAGGCCTCGACCAGCAAATCATCAAGGGTTTCCCCCTGAGCCAGTCGTTCCTTAAATATAAGGGTTTGGCCCTTTAATTCATCATCACTCATGGCTGCATAGCGGCTGTCCAGCTCCAGAATCTGGTCAACTTTTTTTTGCATCCGTTTTAATTCTTTTCTATTACTATCAAATATCTGATCTAAAATTCCCAATCTTTTCACTCCTTTGTAACATTCTTGCTGTATTTATACACTAAACTTTATTATAGCATACTCTCTTTAATGAAACTTATATAATTTTAAAGGGACTGTATTTTTTGATACAGTCCCCTTGTTTTGCAACTATTTATCATTTATTTTTTCTTGCGCCAAAAAGCCACATCTTTTCCGTCCAACTTCAGTTCGACCAGTTCATAGCCCGCCCGCTTTCGTTCATCGACGGTTTCCTGAAAATTCTTGCGCTCATCATCATCCATATTGGCCAGCAATTTGTCCTTGTCTTCATTGGTACTGTCGTATACCCGACCCACTACTGGTTCTGTCACCTCTTCGATTTCCTTTAAGGGAATGGCAACCTCATCTCGGGGCGAACCACTGATCAGGGTTTCTGCCTCTTTACTGGTTTCCCGCATCAGTTGTTTACGCCGTTCGGCTTTACGTTTTTCATCTTCCAGATTCAGGCGTTGCCAGACATTGAGCATCTCATCTTCAGAAAACTCCACATCGTCTTCATCTTTACTTTTTACACCACTATCATAGGTACTGGTTTCGCTCCGTAACACAAACGGCTGGTCGAGATCGGTGAGTTTGAAGCTTTCCACGATCCGCAAATCGGATTCCGGTACAGGATGGGGTTCGCCTTCGGGATCACTAAGGGATTTTGCCACCTTGTTCAGTTCCATTTCCCGCATTTGCAGAATCAGTCGTTCTTTTTCAACCGCCAGTTTTTCTTCATAATACTTTTTGGTAAAAAAGCCAGCGTCCTCACTGTTGAGAATTTCTTCCATATCAGCGGCTTCCAATTCTTTTTCGCCCTTAACATAGGTGCCAACATCCTGGATATTACTAATAATCTTGGTACTGCCATCATCCACCGGTTCCATGATCCGAGTTTCCTGGGTATCACTCTTGCTGATGACAATTTCTTCAGTTTCCGTTCCGATTCCTGAATCCACCTCATCCAGAGCTGCCGGAATCAATCTGGTTTCAAAGCTGTCTTGAACACTGCTATTATCGGCACTTCTAAAGCCTTCGGCAGGAATAGCGATCGTGGCATTTTCATCCCGATCACCACGAATCCCTCCGGTCGCCGCCATGTCGCGATAATAATCGTCAATATCTTCCGGTTCGTCATAACCTTCCTGATAGCTGTTCTGAAGCGAAACCCCGCTGATTTCATAATCATCGTCATCGCCAAAAATACCTTCGTCTTCACCATGGTCATTGCGCTCGTCTTGCATGATGGACGCTTTTTTATTCATCACATATTGAATAAAACCAATTAAACCGATCAGAGTTACAATCGTACCAACCGTTACACCGGCCACCGATCCGTAAAGACTCATGATCAGGGGCACATAGGGCACCGGAATCGGTAAATTAATCCCCAAAAACCATAACAGCGTATTCGGTTGAATCAATGCGTATAAAGGACTCAACCCCTGAACGATTTGCTCGCCAAAAGCTGCTGGCAGCGTATCAATTACGCCCTGCGAAACAGGCATGTGCCCACCATTAATAAAAATCACAACAAAATTCGAAGTAATCCCCACTGCCATCAGAATAACCCAGAAATCATCCAGATTAAATACCAGCATGACTAATATCAGGATATAACTGGCAAAATTGACAATCTCCAGATAGGGTTCAACCAACGAAATACCGCCAGTGTAGATGTAAAGATGCAAAGCAATCTGCAACACCATCCCTAAAATCCCTACCGGTAGCAGGGAAATTTTTCTGACTTTGAAGCCACGCAGACTTCCCCTGCGAATTTTCCCAATTAAAAAACCTAAAATAATTGCAATTAGTATTAACATATTTATTTTAACCCCACTATTTATTTATAATCATTTCTTAGGTATTCTCATCTTTATCGATGTTTAGATATTAATGCATATAGATCTATTTTAAAACAAAAGAAAAGTTCTGTCAAAACTTTATGCCTAAATAATGTATAAATTTGAAAATAAAGTGAATTCATAAAACAACTTCATCAAAAACACCCCTTAAATCGATTATTCAAGGGGTGCTTATCGTTCTTTTCAGTTTTTTCTTAAAAAATTTTAGAAAGTTGGCTCGATCAAGCCGTAATTTCCATCTTTTCTCATGTAGACAACATTGACGTCGTCCGTATCGCCGTTGAGAAATACAAAGAAATCATGTCCCAGCAATTCCATTTGTAAGGTTGCTTCATCAACATTCATGGGTTTGACCGCAAATTTTTTGGTTCGAACGACTTTGGGTTGGAACACATCATCTTCGAGTCCTTCGATCCCTTCTAAGTTAAACTTCGCTGCTTCATCCTGATTGCGTTTCTGTAATTTTGTTTTATGTTTTCTAAGCTGACCTTCCAGTTTATTGACAACATCTTCAATTGATGTCACCATATCCTCGGATCTTTCTTCAGCTCGTAAAATGGTTTTTCCCACAGGAATGGTTACTTCCAGCATCTGGTAATTTTTTTCTTTGCTGAAGGTGGCGTACACTTCAGTTTCCTGACCAAAGTAACGATCAAATTTCCCCAGTTTCTTTTTTAATGTTTCTTTTAAACCTTCTGATACATGCATATTTTTTCCGTAAATTGTGAATCTCATAACGACAACTCCTTTCAAAAGGTCAACCTTACTCGTTTACACTCACTCATGAAGTGCTTTTAAGTATATTCTTATTATACCCAATCCAATCCCTTTTAGTCAAAATCATTTGTGTCAAATTCTTGTCACAAAATATCATCTAAAATAAAGTTATTCATTTTTAAGCTGCCTCAGTTGACCTGGTCTTTTCCCCCACACTCGCCAGCTGGAAGTTTAGCTCAGTGTTCGCATCACAACTCCTTCTCTCGGTGTACCCGGCTGGACTTACTTCTAAGACGCACTATGCTCAACAATTCGCTATTGAATTGTCTTACGTGGATCGCTTCGCCTGCATCTGGCATCGACTTTCAACCACAAACCTGAGACAACGTCTATTATAAGATCCCCATCACAATAATGTCAAGCAAAATCAAATCATTCAAAATCCGGACTATTCCATTTGTTGCCATTTATGCTATAATAGGTGAAATATACTTACGGAGGTTTTTATGTTATTGGGTATTGCCGCAATATTTTCAACGATTGTTTTTGTTGTAAATATTACTCTGACCTTCACGATTATTTTTCTGGAACGCAAGAACCCGCAAAGCACCTATGCCTGGTTATTGTTTTTATGGATGGTTCCTATTTTAGGATTTTTATTTTACATCCTCTTCTCCCAGAATTTAACCAAACGAAAAATTTTTCGTTATAATACCCCGGAGAACATTCAGTATCATCAACTGCTACGGCAACAGCAACGGTCACTGTCCCGTATTATTGCCATTGATCCGGATAGTCCCATCGAGAAATACCGACATTCCATTGAATTCCATCTCAATGTCAGTGAATCCCTATACACCAACAATAATGAGGTTCAGATTTTTACCGATGGCTATAAAAAATTTGATGCTCTCTTTCATGCCATGGAAGAGGCTCAATCCTCCATTCATGTGGAATACTACATTATTAAAAATGATACCCTGACTGCTAAACTATTCGACATTCTGACCCGGAAAGCCTTAGAAGGTGTCGAAGTACGGCTGCTTTTTGATGCCATGGGCGGCCGATATCTTCCTCGGACGGTTCTCGAAGCCTTCGAATCTGCCGGGGGTAAAATTGGCATTTTTTTCCCATCCCGGTTTAAAATGCTCAATCTCCGGGTCAATTACCGAAATCATCGCAAGATTGTAATCATAGACGGTGTCACCGGTTTTGTCGGTGGGTTTAACATCGGCAATGAATATCTGGGTCTGGAGAAGAAAATGGGCTATTGGCGGGATACCCATTTAAAAGTGGTCGGTTCGGCGGCTTATGAACTTCAGCATCGTTTTCTTTTGGACTGGCGGGCCAGTTCCAATGAGGAGCTCCTCATTGACGATACCAAACTCAATCAGTATTTTCCCGTCATTCCCCAAAAATCCGGGGCGGGTATTCAAATTGTCTCCAGCGGTCCCGACAACATCAACCAGCAGATTAAGCAGGGTTTCCTGCGGATGATCAATACCGCTGAGGATTATATCCTGATTCAGTCACCCTATTTTGTGCCCGACGAAAGTATCCTGGAAGCTCTCAAAATCGCCCTATTATCCGGCATTGATGTGCGAATTATGATTCCCAATAAGCCGGATCATATTTTTATTTACTGGGTCACCCTGGCTTATGTGGGTGAGCTGATTGAATATGGGGCCAAAATATTTATTTATGAAAATGGCTTCCTTCATGCTAAAACCATTGTCGTTGATGATTCGGTCTGTTCGGTGGGTTCCTGTAACTTTGACATCCGCAGCTTCAGGCTGAATTTCGAAACCAATGCCTTTATTTATGACCGCAAGGTTGCCACCAAACTTAAAAACATCTTTGTCGAAGATATTAAAAAATGCACCTATTATAATAAGGAACTCTATCGCAACCGCAGCCGCCGGGTCAAGATCAAAGAATCGATATCCCGGCTGTTCTCCCCGTTATTGTAAAACACAAAAGCCTCCCTTCCGGGAGGCTTTTGCATACTAGAATCTAAAATCCCGCTTACCGGAATTCAGTTCAGTGAGATGGTCAGCAGCAATTCTGCGAACCTTGTCGTTGGGAATTGATGCCAGCTCCCGGGCAATGGTTTTTTCACCATTTAATTTGGTCTCCGGGGCAGCATAGTCTTCCAGATATTCTTTGAGGGTCATAATCGCATTGGGCTGACAGCAGTTGGCAATCTGACCGGATTTGACCAGTTGCATAAAGCGGTCGCCGGTACGGCCTTCCCGATAACAGGCGGTACAGAAGCTGGGAATGTGGCCCATTTCCAGTAGCCAGTTGACAATTTCATCGAGTTTCCGGGTATCATTGAGTTCAAATTGGGCGGAGTTTTCGTCTTCCGGTTCGGGTGTATCATAACCACCGACACTGGTACTTGATCCCCCGCTGATCTGAGAAATTCCCAGTTTTAAGACCCGCTCCCGGGAAGCCTGCGACTCCCGGGTAGAGATAATCATCCCGGTGTAAGGTACAGCAATGCGCAGTACGGTGACAATTTTTTCAAAGATTTCATCAGAAATGGCATTGGAAAAATCACTGGTGTCAATATCATCAGCCGGACAGATCCGCGGCACGGAGATGGTGTGCGGCCCAACCCCCATGGCAGCTTCCAAATGCTCGGCATGCATCAGCATCCCTACAAAATCATAGCGATACATATTCAGTCCGAAGAGCACCCCAATTCCAACATCATCGATGCCACCTTCCATGGCCCGATCCATGGCTTCGGTGTGCCAGGCGTAGTCGCTTTTGGGGCCGGTGGGGTGGAGCATTTCATAATTTTCTTTGTGATAAGTTTCCTGGAATAAAATATAGGTTCCGATGCCAGCTTCTTTTAACTGTCGGTAGTCATCTACCGTGGTGGCAGCGATATTGACATTGACCCGGCGGATATCGCCATTTTTATGTTTGATGCTGTAAATGGTTTTGATGCTTTCTAAAATGTATTCCAGGGGATTATTTTTAGGATCTTCACCCGCTTCCAGGGCCAGCCGCTTGTGGCCCATGTCCTGCAGGGCGATCACCTC
Organism: Acetobacterium wieringae; assembly: GCF_023700225.1. NCBI lineage: Bacteria > Bacillati > Bacillota > Clostridia > Eubacteriales > Eubacteriaceae > Acetobacterium > Acetobacterium wieringae. The sequence continues at coordinate 706,571 of NZ_CP097897.1, read as the reverse complement.
TTTGGCAATTTCCTCCTGGGTCAGCTTCTTGCGGCTGATGTTTTTATTTTTGGCATGATAAGGACAATAGATGCAGCCATTGACACAATAATTGGAAAGATATAGGGGCGCAAACATGACAATGCGATTGCCATAAAACTTGTTTTTGATCGCCATCGCCAGTTTAACCAACTGGTTATTCTGTTCTTCCAGCTCACAGGCCAGTAACACTGCTGCCTCCCGGTGGGTCAACCCTTTAAAGGTACCTGCTTTTTCAATGATTTCATCAATCAGGACAGCATTTCTTTTATTTGCTTCCGCATAGGCCAGGGTGTCCAGAATTTCCTGGTCATCAATAAATTCAACCGCTTTTTTTGACATTACATTATACATTTTACGCTCCTCAAGTTTTTATTATTTCATAAGTATAAATTTATTCCATCGAACGATGGTTGTAAAGCTCACGGCACTTTCAAAATCAACCGTCATTATTTCTATTCTTGCGGGTAATCCCCCCGGTGGGTTAAAATCTCATAGCCAATTCCTTCCATCCGTTTACTTAAACAGACTCGGCATTCGGCTGCTTCATCGCCAGTACAGATCTTATTGTCATAAAGGCTGTAGTCTTTTCGAACCGCCACTGGTGACAAGTTGGGCATAACCACATTAGCCCCGGCCAGAATTCCCAATTCACGACCCTTGGGATCAATTGTTCCCAAGGCTGTGGTAGCAGGAATCAGGGCCTTAGGTAGCATCAAACGTAAGATTGAAATCAGCAGCAGGGTTTCTTCCAGGGTACCAGCCTTGGCATCCTTATAAGGGGTATGCTGATGGGGGATGAAGGGCCCGATTCCGATCATCTGGGGGTTTAGTTCTTTAATAAAAAGTAGATCTGCCACCAGATTATCAACAGTTTGGTGGTGGCGAGCCGACCATAAAGCCGGTGCCAACCTGAAAGCCGATTGCTTTGAGATCCTGGAGACATGCCTTACGGTTTTCCAGCAACAATTCCCGGGGGTGGAGTTTTCGATAATGTTCCGCTGAGCGGTTTCGTGTCTGAGCAAATAGCGGTTGGCCCCAGCGGCATAAAATGCTTCGTAGACTTCCCGAGGGCGTTCTCCCAGCGACAAGGTAATCGCACAGTCCGGGTACCCCGCTCTGATTTTTTTGATCAGTGCCGCCATCTGTTCATCGGAAAATCCCGGATCTTCACCGCCCTGCAGCACAAAGGTGCGAAAGCCTAAGTCGTATCCCAGCGCACAACAGTCAAGAATTTCCTGCTCACTTAAGCGATAGCGATGGGCTGCTTCGTTGCCCCGGCGGATGCCGCAGTAATAGCAATCATTTTTGCAATAATTACTGAATTCAATCAGTCCCCGGACATAGACCCCTTTACCAAAGGTTTCACCTGACACTCTTTGAGCTCGGTTTGAAAGATCCGCCCGTAATTCCGGCGTGTTATTTTCCAGTAGCCATTTAAATTCGTCCCGTTCCAGGAACTGCTTTTTTTCCAGCTTTTCAGTTAGGTTATTCATGATTGCTTTCCACTTCTTCACCCTTCGGTAATTTTGAATAAACGGTTTTAATACTAACTCCCTCGATCATTCCCAGCTTCCCGGACAGCGAGCTGATGATATTGGTGGATGCATCCACCACCACACTGATGACCGATACGTTGCGCTGATGATAAGGGATACCCATTCTTCCAACAATATGCTCGCCATAATCATGAAGTACCTGGTTCAGTTTTTCCACGGCATCTTTTTTTTCAACAATAATCGCAATCAGTCCAATTCTTTTCTCCATCTCGTTCTCCTTGTTCACCTTCTTTTTGACAAGCTACCCACAACATCCTCAAAAAAACAGAAAACCCTGTACCAGAGGGCACAGGGAAACACGCAAATAACCCATTCATTGTTCTTAAAAATGAAATGGATACATGACACATGATTCTCTCGCCTTTCCATTAGGGACGAACCCGGATGGCATCAGTACGATAACTTTGTTTTGATTTTACTAAATACATTTACAGTTTGCTGTCAGAATCCGTTTTTTCATCATCTTTCAGTTCACTGTTGTTGAAAAGGATATCATATATTATCTAAATCTTCAATCATAATCACAGGGAAAATTTTGTCTCGACTCATCCGTAGCTGGTAAATAAACAACAAAAAAAGGCAATCATTTTTCCCCGCCCGGCCCTCTCCGAAGATTTCGGCTGGATCACGGTTAACAATTGCCTTTTATAATAATTCGTTTAGCTCATGGCTGACTAGTAAAGATTATGAATAAATAATCCGCTTCTTAATTTGGGTTCAAACCAGGTAGACTTTGGCGGCATCAGCAAATCGGCATCGGCAATGTTCATCAGCTCTTCAATCGAAGTAGGATACATCGAAAAAGCCAGAACCATGTCTTCGTTGGCCCGACGTTCCAGTTCTTTTAAGCCCCGGATGCCCCCAACAAAATCGATTCGTTTATCGGTTCGAATATCGCCAATGCCCAAAATTGGCACCAGAACATTGTCTTGCAGAATCGCCACGTCCAGTGAGTTAACCGGATCTGCGGGATCATAGACCCCCTCTTTAACCGTCAGCAGATACCATTTGCCATCCACAAACAAACCAAAACTGCCTTTTTGCGGTGGATTCACGGGTTCGCCATCTTTTGGTGTCACCTCGAATTTTTCTGACAAGGCACTGATAAATTCCTCAACGCTGAGTCCATTAAGATCCTTGACGACCCGGTTGTAGTCCATGATGTACAGCTGTTCATCAGGAAATAGTACCGACAGGAAGTAGTTGAATTCCTCATCACCGGTATAATTGGGGTTTGCTTCCCGACGCATCAGGCCAACCTTAACAGCGGAAGCCGAACGGTGATGACCATCGGCAATATAAAGATTCTGAACCTGACTAAATTTTTCGACCAGGCCGGTAATCACGGTCTCATCATCAACCACCCAGGCCCGGTGGGTAATCCCATCATCGGCGACAAAGTCATAGACTGGCTGATGTTCATTTCGCCAAGCGTCGATCATGGCGTTAATGGCGTCCTGAGCCCGGTAGGTCAAAAAAATCGGTCCGGTATTGGCATTGCAGGCGTCGACGTGTTTGATTCGGTCTTCTTCTTTATCGGCCCGGGTCAGTTCGTGTTTTTTGATGGTATTATCAAGATATTCATCGATGGCCGTACAGACGACCAGTCCCACCTGGCTGCGGCCATCCATAATCAGCTCATAAATATACAAGCAATCCTGGGTGTCCTGGGTCAGAGCCTTGCGATGAAACAATTTTTCCAGGTTTTTTCTGGCGGTTTCATAAACAAAGGGGTCATTGATTTTAATCCGAGGATCCAGGGTCGTTTCGGGTCGGTCAACCCGTAAAAAAGAATCCAGTTTGCCACGGGCGGCAATGGCCGCTTCCTCACGGTTATAGACATCATAAGGCAGGGCTGCCACATCCTGCGCTTTTTCCGGCAGCGGACGCACCGCTTTAAAGGGCTTGATTGTTGCCATTATTTCCTCCTATTTTTAAATAAAGAAGTGGCTTCAGATGAACGAAGACCACTTCTTTGTCGTATTGTAATTATTTTAAAATCCGTACTCGGGTAACCCCTTTAATGGCTTTTAAGGCTGTTTTCACGTCTTCGCCAACATTGCTGTCAACGTCGATCATGGTGTAAGCCCAGGCTCCTCGGTTTTTATTGGTCATCACGGCAATATTAAGATCATGGTCAGCCAAAATCTTAGTGATCTGTCCCAACATGTTGGGCACATTGGCGTGATTCACGGTGATGCGGTTTTCAGCTTCGCAAACGCCCATGTTGCAATCCGGATAATTGACCGAATTGATGATATTACCATTTTCCAAATACTCTTTTAACGAATGAATGGCCATTTCGGCACAGTTCTCTTCACTCTCCGGGGTTGATGCCCCCAAGTGAGGAATGTTAATGACGTTTTTCATTTTCAGCAAACGTTCGTTGGGGAAGTCGGTAATGTAGGTGGCGATGATACCTTCTTCAATGGCATTTTCCAGGGCATCGTAGTTAACCAGTCCGCCCCGGGCAAAGTTGAGTAGTCGCAGTCCTTCTTTGGTATCTTTTAATAAATCAGCATTGACGTAATCTTTGGTTTCATCCATATAAGGAATATGCAGTGAAATGTAATCACAGTTTTTAAAGATTTCTTCTTTACTGACGGCACGTTTTACTTTGCGGCTTAAACCCCAGGCATTGTCAATCGAAATGAAGGGGTCAAAACCATAAACCTTCATCCCAAAATCAACAGCCATGTTGGCAACAAGGACACCAATGGCCCCAAGACCGATGACACCCATTTTTTTGCCGTAAAGTTCCGGCCCACCAAAAGCGCCCTTACCCTTTTCTACCAGAGCAGGAACTTCATCACCCTTATCAGCCAGGGTATTTGACCAGGCGATCCCGTCAACGACCTTACGTGATGAGATCAGCATCCCGGCGATCACCAGTTCCTTTACCGCATTGGCATTGGCACCCGGTGAGTTGCAGACAACAATGCCCTGTTCGGAACATTTATCCAGGGGAATGTTGTTGACCCCGGCACCAGCCCGACCAACAAATTTAACGGATGCTGGAATATCCATATCGTGCATTTTAAAGCTTCGCAGTAAAATTGCATCGGGATTCTCCGGTTGATCTAAAACCGTATAATTTTCACCTAATAATTTTAGCCCTTTTTTTGAAATGTTATTGAGGGTCTGAACTTTATAATTCACTGTCGTGTTTCCTTTCTTAGCGAAAACGCCTAGGCGTTTTCTTTTTCAAATTTCTGCATGAATTCGATCAGGGTATCAATCCCTGCCATCGGCATGGCATTATAAATGCTGGCTCGCATCCCACCAACGCTGCGGTGACCTTTGAGGTTTTCCATTCCGGCTTTTTTACTTTCCTTAACGAATAGCGCATCTAATTCGTCAGATCCGGTAATAAACGGTACATTCATGAGGGAACGGTCTTCCGGCACAACGGTGCCCTTGTACAGTTTACTGTTATCAATGAAGTCATATAGTTTTTGAGCCTTTTCTTTGTTGACTGCTTCCATTCCAGCAACGCCGCCATTGGCTTTAACCCATTCAAAAACTAGTTTACAGATATAAATACTGTAGCAAGGTGGGGTATTGTAGCAAGAATCGTTATCCGCATGAATTTTATAATCCAGCATGGTAGGGGTGAAATCTTTGGCATGACCCAGTAAATCTTTACGAATGATCACGACCGTTACACCAGCAGGTCCCATGTTTTTCTGAGCGCCCGCATAAATCAGGCCAAATTTAGAAACGTCATAGACTTCAGATAAGATATTTGACGACATGTCCCCAACCAGTGGCACATTTCCAGTATCAGGAATATTTTCAGGTTTAAATCGCGTTCCGTAGATGGTGTTATTTACGCAAATATGGAAGAAATCAGCATCGGGTGTAAAATCCTTGGGATCCACCTTGGGGATGTAGGAAAAGGTTTGATCCTGGGATGACGCAATAACCTTTGCTTCTCCATAACGGGCTGACTCCTGATAAGCCTTTTTTGCCCAACTGCCGGTAATCATAAAATCGGCTTTATTGGTTTTTGAATAAAGATTCAAGGGAACCATGGCAAACTGAGTTGATGCTCCACCTTGTAAAAACAGAATCTCATAATTCTCTGGAACATTCATCAGTTCCCGGTAAAGACTTTTGGCAGCTTGCAGAATATCATCAAAATAGGATGATCGATGACTCATCTCCATTACGGACATGCCTGCATCTCCATAGGATACCATTTCAGACCCAGCTTTTTCCAGGACTTCGAGTGGTAAACAAGATGGTCCAGCTGAAAAATTATAAACTCTTTTCACTTTTAATTTCCTCCTTAAATAGTGTTTTTGGTGTGAATGTAATTCTCTGAAAAAAATTACTTCCTGCTATTATATGTTAAAAGTTTGTCAAATGCAAGATTTTGTATTAAATTTTATGTAAAAATTATTGTTTACCAAATTTTTTTATTCAATTATTACTGTTGTCTTTGCTGGCGTAATCGATTTGACCAAAGACTGGGATAAATTCGTCTGAATCGGCAATTCATATTCCCCTGGACCCAAGTTGGCACAATCAACAAAGGCTTCAATCTGAGCTGCATTTAAACTGTTTAAAATGCTGCTGGCACCTTCTAATTTAACCACCACTCGAGAATCCTTGATCTTAGACGTAACCAGACCAGTTCCCAGATTTTTAGTACTCACTTTATCGATGGTAAAGCTTTTCTCCACCGGCGTTTCAATGGACACTGTCGCCTTGACTTTTCCGCTACCATCGAGGAAATAAAATCCTGACGGCAGCGACAGATTAACATCTTTGGTAAATGTTTTGGACTGTCCTGATACATCAATGGCATCCATCGGAATCGTCTCAATGGTATTGAGCAGACCTTCCTTGGCTCCAATTAGCACCTTGGAGGGCTCAACCTGAACACCCGTGACAATATATCCGCTGGCTGGGTCTCCGGTTGTGGATGGGACAATCCCAATTGATTTTGTTTTGCCAAGGATGATTTCCGCTTCCACCACATTGGGCAAGATCTCCAAATCGGTAATCGGATTTCCGGCAGTATCATAAGCAGTTACTTTCAGATTTTGCGTGGTATCCTCTTTTAACCCATTGACATTGGCCGTTGCCGTAATTTTATCAATCCGGGCGATGGACTCCTGTGGACCTTTTACTTCCACGGTTTCCTGAGACTCGGCCGAGATCACCGCCAGATCATCGGCGGGTTTCCCTTCCAGACCAATATCCACATCCATATCTTCTTTGATAATATTATCCACATCAATCTGAAGGCTGGAAGGATTCATACTGGTGATTATCACCGAGTTGGCCAGTCCCTTAACCTCTACATCCAGATCGTAGGTTCCCTTCTCATCGATATCCCCAAGATCAACTTCGGCGGTTATTTCTTTCATGTTAACATTTCTTAGATTCTTGTCCGTCCCCTTGACCTGCATATTCAGATAATAGGTTTTATCATCGGCCAGAACCAGATTTTTTTCGGACAACGATTCAACATTGGTCAAGGTTATCGGGATACTGTTAAAATCCTGGGTAATCAGCATATCCGCATTCCCATTGACCATAAACCAAAGCGTAATCGCAATACCAACGGATGCAAGCATTCGAATCAGTCGTTCACGAAACGAAATTTTCTTTTTATTTGCTGCCATCTAATCGCCCCCAAAGTTTGCCAATCCACCCGCTATCGGTGTTACCATCCTCATTTACGGTATAGTTTTCCATGATAATTTGTTTGAGCACCTCAATCATGATGTCCTGAAACAAGGTACCCTTTGAGGCATAGGAAACTTGACCGGTTTCTTCCGATACAATGATGACCAGGGCATCGGATTTTTCAGTCATTCCCAACCCCGCCCGATGGCGGGTTCCCAATTCACTGCTTAAATCACGATTGTCCGAAAGTGGCAGCAAGCAACCAGCCGCTCGGATTTGTCTGGACCAAAGCTTAATAATCACCGCTCCGTCATGAAGGGGTCGATTGGGGGTGAAAATATTTTCCAGTAATTCACTGCTGATGTCTGAATCCAGCTCCGTGCCCGTTTTAACAATATTATTAAGCCCGGTATCTTTCTCCAGTACAATTAGAGCTCCAGTTCGCTCGCAGGCCAGTTTTCCCACGGCTTTGATGATTTTATCCACATCGTCTTCCAGAAAATCCATTGAGGGCTTTTTCATCATCTCTTTAAAAATTCGATAATTCCCCAGTTGTTCGAGAGCTGAACGGAATTCCGGCTGAAATACCACGACAATAAAAATAAACGCCCAGGTAAAAACGCTGGTGATAATCAGATTCAGAGTGGTGAAACCCAACCATTCACTGATGGGCGCCAAAAAAAGCAACACGATCAAGCCTTTAAAAACCTGTTCAGCCTGAGTGCCCCGAATCCACATCAATAGCCGATAGACAATAAAGGAAATAATGACGATCTCAATGATACTGGCTACGGTGATTCTCGATTGAATATATAACAAAAACTCTTCCATTTTAGTTCCCTCGTTCATTCGTTGCTATTAATTATACACTAATAAGGCCATTTCGTGAAAGAGAATTTGTTTTTTTTCATATTTTTACAATCATCATTAAGAATTTTTTTAAGGGAGACTTGTGAAACACATGTTAAAATAAATTTTAAATTGAAACCTTCCCATCTTTTTTAAGAATAAGGAGATCATTTTCATGAAAAACCATCTGTTTTATTTATTGCCCAAAAGCGAAACCGTCTTTTTAACCAACACTGATTCATTTAATCAAGCTTATAATATGTTTGTCATTACCAATTACACCGCCTTACCGGTTATTAACAAGAAAGGACAGTATGTCGGAACCATCAGTGAGGGTGATCTGCTCCGGGTACTGTCACTGAGTCTCACCCATCCGGAAATTGATTTGGAGTCTTTTGAAATCAAAGATATTGATTTTAAAATTAATCTGGAAGTGGCCCGAATCAATGAAAGCTACGAACATCTGGTGGAGCTGGCAGTCAAACAGAACTTTATTCCCCTAGTCGATGACCAGGGTATTTTTATCGGCATCCTCCGTCGTCAGGAACTGATCAAAGAACTGATCAGTTTCTTAGAAGATAAGGTAGCTGAGCAGGAAGCTGGCTAACTATCCTTCCGCTCATAAGTCAAGCCAATTAACTAATCTTTTGTCCCCCAGTCAGACCATACTGACCACAGAAATGCCGGACAAAGACTTTGTTAATTGGCTTTTTTTGTTGACCCTATTTGGTTTTTAGTAACTTTACCACCGCCTGACCACTTCTGGGGCAGGGAATGACTTGGTCTTTAAGTAGCACTTCATAGTGGCCAATAAAACGATCGAGTGGTAGATTCAGGCATTTTTCCCGTAGCCCGTCGTCCAGTAAAAAGCAGGCTAATTCCTGATAGACGACATGATCAGCTTTAGGATCAAGCGCCAGTGCTGGTAGAATCCGTTGGACAATGGCCAAGTCAATGATCTCCTCTTCTGTGAACAAACCCTCGGCTCCACTGTTAATTCCAAAAGCCAGGATTTCATTTTTGCCGCGATATCCCATCGGGCAGTCATGCCCAATTAACAGCGTTTGGAGATCTTTTAGTAAATTCATCAGTCGCTCCAGAATTTCCGGCAAGCCCTTGGCCTGGCTATGGATTTTAAAAGCGCTGTTCTCCCAGTCGCTGTCACCGACAGGACTGCCATAATCCGGGAAAACCCCAATTCCGACGACTGGCATCTCAATCACATTGCCGCTGTCAATAACCCGGTCTGGGACCGGAAAATAACCCAAGCCTTCATTGATGGTGGCGATAAAATAAAGATTATCTGGAAAATTCAAACTGCCGTATTCCCGGTACGCCGTAATATCAGAACCAAAATCTTCCCGTTTTAAAAAAGGCTCCTGGCTGCCATTGATCCCTTCCAACAGCAGCCGTAGATACTCTGCTGTCGGCGACCGATCCATTTCATCAAGCAGAAAAAAATGGGGTTTGTCCGGGTATTCTTTGGCGGCCTTTAACATCAGCATAATCGGACCAGGAATAAAGTGACCACGGCTGTCCAGACGACCAAAAAGGTGCGTATCATCATCCCAATTCTTCCCCACCAATAGCCGTTTAAAGCGACTGTTTTCTGAAGTAGCGCCAATTGCCTCGGCAAAAAGTCGGGGAAAGCTTGTTTTGCCACTACCCACCCGGCCTTTAATCATCACAAAGGGTTTTGACTTAATCGACAGATAGTAACGCTTAATTAATTCAGCCGGATAGTAATAGCCTCTATTTCCCATTTTTGCCTGAACCATCCGGAGCGCCGGAGTGAGCTCATCATTTTGGGCCGGATAACGGACCAATGGCCGGGTCAACGTTTCAACTGGAGTAGCTTTATTGGCATCCGAAGCGATCGCGTGATCCGCCTCCAATTCGGCTTTCTCACAAATTTTCTGGGTTTTGCCGCTGATTATTTGACCATTTTGGGCGCTCTCTGCTTCCTGATCAAAAGGGGTTTCTGCTGGATTTCGGCTTTCGCAGGGCACCACCGTTTCCGTCTCCATTGCTTTGTCCGGGGGGGGCGAAGGAAAGACAGGCTGTGGTTCTCTGTTATCCTCTGCGTTACAAAGCAAGCTGTCGTCGCTATCGATCACTTCATCCGAACGATTCGCATCCAGGTCTTTTGCAACCACTGCGGCAGTTTTGGTTAGTTGCGGTTCTGCCACTGTCTTTGGCGCTTCCACCAACGTTTTCGGATCCGCTTCTACTTCCATTATCGGACTGGCGCTCACTGTTTCAATGGTCTCTCCACAATCTGTTTCGGTGCTGATTTTTTCAATCGTTTCATTACTGACTAAGGTTTTATCCGCATCCCGATCCTTAATCAAACACTGTTCATACATTTTTCTGAACGCTTCAAATTCTGTTGCCAGTACCCCATCTTCAGGCATATCCGTTTCGCTATATTCCCGATAACAGACAATCCCGGATACCAGGCTGGCACTGGCCAATAAAACCTCCTGATGACTGGTTTTAAAATTTTCCGTCTCAATCTTTTCCCGGTATTTGGCGGCTTGCTCCGAAAGACTTCGGATTCCCAAACCTTCTTTACCATAGACAATCGCCAGATAGAGTTTGCCACTGTCCTTCGCCAGTATATACGCCAGATACAGATCCTCATGATCCAGCCGCTGATCTTTTTTTTCAACCACTTTAACCCAGGGAATTTCCGCCCACTGGGTGTCACCGGCAAAGCCCCGAACCTGATAATGACCAGATTGGATCGCTTCAAGGCTTTCAATCACCTTGGGAATTTCTTCGTTGATGATATCCTTAAAGGAAAAACGAAAATCCCGGGGATAATAGTTGGGGTAACCGGCTATCCATTTTAACAGCAACTCCCGAAGTCCTACTCCTGCCGGGATGGTCTTTTGGGTCGCATCACTCGCTTTGACCGCATCAGAAGCTGTCACCGCATCGCCAGTTATTAAACGCAGACTAAACGCATCGTTGCTTTTTGTCAGTTCCATTCTTGGTATAAAAACATCCGGCTGCTCGCCCTGGAACCAGGACTCGTAGTCCGGAAAGGTTTCACCCAGTTTGCGAATCAGTACCTTACTCCATTTCAGTATGGTATCTCCGCCTTCAGCTTCCAGGTATGCCGGGTATTCCCGATTCTGATAAATAATTGCCAATCGGTCTCCGACATTGCCAAAAAAACCAATCATTTCAACTGGAACAAGCATTTCCGTACTTTTAAAGTCTGCGAGTTCCATCATTTTGATCATTTGATCCGATCCTGTTAATTCCCAGCTCATTGTTACTGCCTTTCTCGATTCTTGCTCATTGTGGTAAGTGTTTTTATCAATCGCCATCGGTATCGTTTTCTGCGACGACTGTTTCTCTGCTTTCGGCTTCCTGTTTCAACCGATTCGCTTCCCGTAGACGCCATTCGTTGCGCATTTCTTCAGCAATCTGTTGCTGTTCTGCTTCATAAGCTTGACGCTTCTCAAAAATTAAAGCCAGTTCTTCCGGCATTGACGCTTCCTCATGTTCTGCCAGGGTTGTGCCAAAACTGCTGATAAAATACTGACGTTCACCGGGCCCCTGGAATTCAACAAAATAAATACTCTGATTTTTATCCAGCATCAACGTTCCGCTGTTAACCATCACCTGCAGCGACGGTCCAAAAATCGTAGCCTTAACACAGGCGGTTGTCCAACCGGTAAACTTCATGCCGTCATACTTAGGCATCAGATGGTTCAACTTATCAAAAAATTCCCGTTCAAGCCGCCAGTCATCATTAATGGAAATCATCACTGCTGCGGTTCGCTCGGGAACCTGAATCTGTACAAAGCCATCGTTTAATCGGGACTGGTCAACAAATTCCCGAATCGCTGGGGTAATGTCGATGAGTTGTTCACTTCTTGTTATCTCAATTTTATTGTTTTTCATTTATGCTCCCTGTTTGATTGATTTTTGGTTGCTTTGTCATTATTTGGGGTATATCAACCATTATAAACGATCCATTTTAAAAAAACAAAAACATATCCACCCATCTTGGATAAATATTTGCAGTACAGGAGTCAAAAGGCGTTTTATTCACGATTTTTCTTTATGACCGCATACTGATGTGTTAAAATGATTCAAAGCTAAAATTTGAGAGGAATCATTTATGTATTATAATCTGAGTCTGCTATTTGTTTATTTTTTTCTTTATGCCATCATCGGTTGGATGTGTGAAGTCGTGTACTGCTCCATCCCGGAAAAAAAATTTATTAACCGGGGCTTTCTAAATGGTCCCTATTGTCCGATTTATGGAGTTGGCGCACTGATTATCATCATGTTTCTGATGCCCTATGTCAGTGATCCGATTCTGGTTTTTTTCATTGGCATTATTCTCACCAGTACATTGGAATATGTCACCAGTTGGGGAATGGAAAAACTCTTTCATGCCAAATGGTGGGACTACTCCGACCATAAATTCAACATCAATGGACGCGTCTGTCTGCTCAATTCATTTCTTTTTGGTCTGTTGTGTGTGATTTTAATGTACGTGGTTCATCCCATTGTCAATGATCTAGTTAACAGTTTCTCCGCTTTCTGGATTCAGGTTATTGCCACCATTGCAGCCGTCTTCTTTGTCAGTGATCTGGTGGAATCGACCCGGGAAACCGTTTCCTTCAACAAAAAACTGGGCAGTGTTTACGAAGCGACCACTGAACTTAAAGATCATTTAAAAGAGAAAGGGATCACCACCGCTCACGAAGTGACTGCCAAAGTTCGGGATCTCAAAGACGGAACCTTGACCGAAGCCAAGGATTCAGCCCACCATCTGATCGTCTCGCTAACCAATCGCATCAGCGAAAACAAAGTCATCAATCGGTATTCACATCGCCGAATTATGAATGCTTTTCCCAAGATGTCCCATCTAAACCATCAAACGTCATTGGAAATCTATAAAGCCTTTATGGAGAAAAACAAAGCCAAACATACAAAAATTGATGCAAACTAGTTTAGCATAGCAGTTTTAATTTCTTACCAAAGGAGGTAAGAGCATGTTGTATCATAGTGAACTGAATTTGATCAGCCAACTGGCTGCCCTGAACCTACCGGTTGAACCATCCCGATTACCTGATTATTCGGTGGGCGAAATGGTTGCGGCACTCTTGCAAAATGTCAATAATCTTCAGGGCGATTGCGCCATGTCGGCCGCTGAATGGGATCAATCCCTTCATCTGATGATGGCTAATCCGCACCTCACTGCCCTGAAGGTACTCGCCTACACAAACCAGCCCGAAAACGGACTCGTCGCTTATTGTTTTTCTGATGTTATTCCACACTCCGGCATCATCGCTTTTCGGGGCACCACCGGCATCGGCTGGATTGACAATATTCAAGGCGGCTTTGTGACCGATACCCCACAACAACTAAAAGCCCTGGAATTCTATCGTGCTGTTGATGCGGCCTTTGATATGGAACATTATACCTTAACCGGCCATTCCAAAGGCGGCAACAATGGTCAGTATATTACCGTTGTTGCAGGCAGAAAGATTAGTCGCTGTGTGACCTTTAACAGTCAGGGTTTTTCGGCTGAATTCATCCGTAAATATGCCACCGAAATTATCGCCAATCAGGATAAAATCATTGCCTATGAATCGGCCTGGGATGTGGTTAATATCCTGCTTAACAGCATCGCTGGAAAAAGGATTGTGGTCGGTAATGAATCCAAACTCCCCCACAACAATCATCCTCCCAATCGCCTGCTGGATCAGCATGGCGAGATTCGCAACCTGGATATGCGGCATCCTTTTTATGCCGGTTTTCAGAATTTCACGGTCACTTTAACCCAGATCGCTTCCAAAGCCAAACAACAACTGGAAAAGACACGAACTACAAAAAAATAACTGAAAAAGCGTCCACGAAGTGACTGACCCAACTGGATCCACTTCCGGACGCTTGTTAATTCATCATTTGATTTAGTCAGACTCTTGCTGCCCAAGCTTCATTTTTTCGATCCGCTCATTGGTAATTTTTCTAAATACCGCATAAAATACCGCAAATGAAGGAATCCCCAAAATAATTCCCAGGAAACCAAACAGACTGCCACCGATAATCATTCCAACCAGTACCCATAAACCGGATAAACCAATGGAGCCTCCCACAACCCGGGGATAGATCACATTGCTTTCCACCTGTTGTAGGGCAATAATATAAATCACAAAGATCAGACAATAGATCGGGTTGACCACCAGTAAAATAAAGCCACTGGGTACGGCTCCCAAAAAAGCACCAAACACTGGGATCACGCTAGTCATGCCAACCAATACTCCAATCAGTAACGCATACGGGATCTGCAAAATAGCTAATCCAACGGTACAGAGGGTTCCCAGAATAAAGGCTTCCGTTATTTGCCCGGCAATAAATCCGTGAAACACTTGATTAGCGGTAATGCTGACGTCCTGGATAAAATCAGCCCGGTCTTTTCGGATATAAGCATAAATCAGTTTATCTTTGACGGCCAACAAGTTTTCTTTATCAGCCAGCAGATAAATGGAAATGACGATTCCCATAATCGCATTAAAAAAACCAACCGTGAAGTTTTTCGTCGCATTGAATATTTCCGGTACGGAATTAAGCAAAAGGCTACCAAACTGTTCCATCAAAGAATCCCATTCAATGGCAATGTCATTCCACAGTGTATCCGGTAAATTAAAGAATGCCAGCGCATCATCTACCAGCGTATTAAATGAATCCACATACCCTGGTAATTTGACCATTAATGTATCGATGCTTTCGCTCACCTGGGGAATAACAAAGGTAATCAAACCGGCCAGAATACCAATCACAAATAAGAATGTCAGGGTTATTGCAATCATTCGTTTGCCCTTATTCAGATCACGATTCTTTTTATTTTTTATGCGATTCATAAAACCAAGAAAATGTCCTTCGATAAAGGTCATTGGGATGTTTAAGACAAACGCAATACCCAGCGCAATCAGCACTGGTGTGATGATATTCATAAATAGCCCTAAATAGCTGACCAGATATCTGATGTTCAGCAAGGCTACCAGTAAGCAGATTCCAAAAGTAATCAGAAAGAAATAATTCCGAAAATTTTTATCGCTCATATCGTGATTTTCATTATTACGCTCATTGTTGTTTTCCACAGATTCACCGCCTTTATATTCGGGTTATTTTCTAATACGTTTTGCTACTACTATTTTGAAAGTAAAAAGCATCGCCTGGTAAAGCAATGCTTTTTACAAATTTATTATGATGTATGAAGAACGACTTAATAGGACTTAATCAGGGTAATTCCGCCAATTAATGGCAACGGTTTGGCCTCCAGCTGAATCACATTGATGATTCCATAAATGGCAAAACCAACAAACGCCAGGGGCACGGCACTAAAAAGGATGGTTGAAAGAATCCAACCAATGACGGGAACAACACCGATAATGATTCCGACTACGGTGAAAACCAGCCATGCCAGAAATAACACCAAACCCTGATTGGTATGATAGCGGGCAAATTGATTGTCTCCGGCGGCAAACAATGGAATGAGAAAGATAATATAGGCAAAAACTGCCATGATTTTACCATCTTCAGCTTCTTGTTTATCAATATTAATCAAATCGTATTACCTCCGCTTAAGTTCAGACAACAGCTGTAAAGCCATTATCCGTTTGGTTATTTGTTCGGTAAAACCTTATACCGTATATATAATATCACACTGAAAGTTTAACGGTCAATCGTTATTTCATGCACCGGTGCTGATATTTCATTTTTCTCTGTCATTTAAAAAGGAACGCCAGTCCGGCGTTCCAAAATTTTTAGCGGGCGCTACGTTTTCGTTCCAGCTCCCCGAGAATTTTCTTACGAATCCGGATATCGGTGGGGGTCAGTTCCACTAATTCATCATCATTGATAAATTCCAGTGCCTGCTCCAGTGTCATGATGCGAGGCTCAATCAGTTTTAACGCCTCATCAGTACCAGACGATCGGACATTGGTCATCTTTTTGTTCTTTGTCGGATTAACCGTCATGTCATCACTTCGGTTATTGATCCCGATGATCATCCCTTCGTAAACCTTGGTTCCAGGACCAACCAGCATCTCACCCCGATCGCTGAGGTTAAACAGCGAGTAGGCCATGGTTTCGCCACTGAACTGAGAAATCAGTACCCCATTAAGACGCTGCGGAATATCCCCTTTGTGATCTTCAAAGGCAGCAAAACGCCGAACCATGGTTCCTTCTCCATGGGTATCATTGATAAACTCACTCTGATAGCCCAACAAGCCCCGAGTCGGCACAAAGAATTCCATTCTTGTCCAGGCTTCATCGGTATACATACTCTCCATCCGACCTTTACGGATATTTAGCTTTGAAATAACGGCACCCGAATATTTTTCCGGTACTGAAATAATGACCAATTCAACCGGCTCCAGCAACTTACCATTTTCATCCCGGTGCATAATTACTTCGGGTTTGGATACAGCCACTTCGTAACCTTCACGACGCATGTTTTCCAAAAGAATCGATAAATGAAGCTCGCCCCGTCCGGAAACCTTGAAACCATCGGTGGTATCTTCCAGTTCTTCAACGAGTAGACCCACATTAACTTCCAGTTCTTTTTCCAATCGAGCCCGAATGTGTCGGGTCGTTACAAATTTTCCAGAGTCACCAGCAAACGGCGACTTATTGACCAGGAAGTTCATTGATAAAGTTGGCTGTTCAATTTCAATCAGTTCCATCGGTTGTACCTGGTTGATTTCACCGATGGTTTCCCCAATAGAGATATCAGGTATTCCTGAAACAACCACAATATCGCCAGCCTTGGCTTCTTTGACCTCGACCCGGGATAAACCGCGATACACAAAGACCTGGTTGATTTTCTCTTTTTTAAAGGATCCATCGGTTTTGCATATTTCAATTTGCTCGCCTGCATGAATCGTGCCAGAATAGATCTTACCAATCCCCAAGCGGCCAATGTAATCATCATATGCCAGGGAAGAAACCTGCATCTGTAGTGGTTCCAGGCTCAGATCATCCTGAAGGCCGACATGCTCCACAATGGTCTCAAAAAGCGGCTCCAGGTTCACCCCTTCGTCATCCATATCACGAATGGCGATTCCTTCTTTGGCAATCCCATAAAGTACCGGGAAATCCAACTGTTTGTCATTGGCTTTGAGTTCCACAAACAAATCGAAAACCATATCAACGACTTCTTCCGCCCGTTGATCTTTTTTATCGATTTTATTAATGAAAAGAATTGGATTAAGCCCCTTCTCCAGCGACTTATTCAGAACAAAACGGGTTTGCGGCATCGGACCTTCACTGGAGTCGACCAGCAAAACAACTGTATCAACAGTTTTCAGGATTCGTTCAACCTCTGAAGAAAAGTCGGCATGGCCGGGGGTATCGACAATATTGATTTTGATGTCTTTATACATAATGGAGCAGTTTTTTGAGTAAATGGTGATTCCGCGTTCGCGTTCAAGGTCATTACTGTCCATTACGCAGTCCACGACCTCCTGATTTTCTCTAAAAACATTGCTTTGTCCTAAAAGGGCATCTACCAGGGTAGATTTTCCGGCATCGACATGGGCGATGACTGCAATGTTAATAATGGGTTGTTTGTTATTCATAAATTCCTGCTTTCTTAATTAACTAGTGTTACACTGAAAAGTCCTGCAACATTGAATGTCGCAGGACTTGTAATAAGTCTGATATTAACGTTTTGAAAACTGTGGTGCACGACGCGCTTTTTTGAGACCGTATTTTTTTCGTTCAACCATACGAGAGTCTCGAGTTAAGTAACCGGCACGTTTCAGTGCTGGTCGCAGGTTGATGTCTGCTTCAAGCAGAGCACGGGCAATCCCATGGCGGATTGCACCAGCCTGTCCGGTAAAACCGCCACCGTGAACATTGACAATCACGTCAAAGGTGTTTAGTGTATCGGTTAATGTTAATGGTTGTCTAGCGATAACCTTTAAGGTTTCCATTCCGAAAAATTCATCAATATCACGTCCGTTAATGGTGAATTTTCCACTCCCTGGTAATAATCGAACTCGGGCAACCGAGGTTTTTCTTCGTCCAGTTCCAAAATATTGTACTTTAGCCATTCTCTATTTCCTCCTTCTCAGCATTAAAATTCGTAAACTTCAGGCAATTGTGCAGCATGTGGATGTTCATTGCCAGCATAAACTTTAAGTTTAGTCGCAATTTTATCACCCAATTTGTTATGTGGGATCATTCCCTTTACTGCTTTGAAAACCAAAAGTTCTGGTTTTTCAGCTAAGAATTTTCGATAGGTCATTTCTTTTAACCCACCGCAATATCCAGAATATGTTTTATATAATTTCTGATCCAGTTTATTTCCGGTTAACACAACCTTATCGGCATTAATAATAATGACAAAATCTCCACAATCCATATGTGGTGAAAAGATTGGTTTGTTTTTTCCTCGTAAAATATTTGCAACTTCTGTCGCCAGTCGTCCTAATACCTTACCCTCTGCATCAATCACATACCATTTACGGTCTATTTCATGAGATTTGGCCATTTTTGTGGCGTTCGCATTCATCTCAAAAGTCCTCCTCAGTTAATAATTTCTTTATTTTATCTATTGGCTTTCTGACAAGTGGGAGTTATCAGAAATCGTTTTTTATTGTATCCGGGCTAGTGATACATTAACGTCCATCGTTAATTCTATAGCATCTTTCCGGGTGTGTCAAGTAATTTATGCCGTTGTGTGTTTTTATTTTTAATAATAGACTTCCTTTAAGTAAAGCCCCTGGGCGGGAGCCGTTATCCCAGCCTGACTGCGCTCCAGACTTTTAATGATTGTAGCGATGTCCTCGGGTTTCCGCCGCTGATAGCCGACTTCGTAAAGGGTTCCGACCATAATCCGGACCATATTGTAGAGAAAGCCATTACCCCGAAATGTCATTTCATAAAGGTCACCCTTTTTATCAAATGAAATTTCTTCAATGGTGCGGATCGTTGTTTTGATCGAACTGCCACTTGCCATAAAGGCGGAAAAATCATGCTCACCGATAAAATAGGATGCGGCCTCCTTCATTTCCTGCCAGTCCAGGGTACGGCTGACATGAAACGCCAGATCCGAGTAAAAGGGACTGTCAACCGGACTCTCATAAATCTTATAGATATAACTCTTCCCCTTGGCATGATAACGGCTATGAAAGTCAAGCGCTCGCTCTCGACTGCCGACAATGCGAATATCTGACGGCAATCTGGTGTTCAACGCCCGATAAAATGCCTCTGCCGGAATTGTTGATCGGGTAAGAAAATTGGCACTTTGCCCCAAAGCATGAACGCCCGCATCGGTTCGACCAGATCCAATCAGATTGACCGTTTCGCCCGTCAACTCTCGGATTGCATTGATAATTACTTCCTGGATGGTCACGCCATTGGGTTGTATCTGCCAACCACAATACCTGGTACCACAATAAGAGATGATTAATTGGATATTTTTCATTACTCGATATTAATTCTTAGACCGGAAATAATAGCGGTATTTGAATCCAGGTGGTCAGATAAAGCCCCACGATCATTACAAACATCAATACCAGGCTGGCACCATCCCGGAATTCAAAAGCCAATTGCTTCATCCGGGTTCGGTTTTCGCCCCCCCGGTAGCAGCGTGCTTCCATGGCTGTAGCCAGCTCATCCGCTCTTCGAAATGCAGATATAAACAAGGGAATTAAAATTGGGATCAAATTCTTAGCCCGGGAAATAATATTTCCAGTTTCAAAATTTGCCCCCCGGGCTTTTTGGGCTTTCATGATTCGCTCGGTTTCTTCCATCAATGTTGGGATAAAACGCAGCGCTATCGACATCATCATCGCTAACTCATGCGCATATCGTCGGACGAAGGGAATATATCGCATACACCACTCCATCCCGTCAGTTAAATCAATCGGCGAGGTCGTTAGTGTCATAATACTGGTACCAACCACCAAGAAAATCAAGCGCAGCGCCATATAGGTTGCCACTTTTAATCCTTCCAATGTAACTGTCAGTGGCCCCAACGTTGCCACGACCGTTCCCGGCGTCATAAACAGGTTCAGAACCACCGTCAGCATAATAATCAGGACTAATCCTTTAATTCCCCGGATAATATACCCCACGGGGATTTTAGATAACAGGGTGATGGTTGCCAGTATGACAAATGTGGCAAGATACCCCCACAGGTTATTCAAAAAAAACAACATCACAACAAATGCTGTGGTAAACAGTATCTTCGTTCGCGGATCTAATTTGTGGATCACCGACCCGGTTGGATAATACTGGCCAATTGTAACATCTTTTAACATTTTATTATCCTCTTACAACTTTGAGAATTTCTTTTTTGGCTGCTTCCACCGTAAAAATATCTTCTCTAATTTCTGGATACTTTTCTTTGAGTCGCCGCATCAGATAGGTTACCTCTGGTACCGCCAGTCCAATGCTCTCCAGGGTAGAAATTTCCGTAAACACACGATTGGGTGTATCGTAAAAAACAACTTCCCCTTCATTCATAACCAGAATTTTATCGACCATTTTTCCAATATCTTCCATACTATGGGACACCAGAATAACGGTTATCTGTTTTTGACTATGCAATGATTTGATCTGAGCCAATATTTCTTCCCGTCCTCGGGGATCAAGGCCAGCGGTTGGTTCATCGAGAATCAGTACTGCAGGTTCCATCGCAAGAACACCAGCTATCGCGACCCGCCTCATCTGTCCCCCGGATAATTCAAAGGGCGACTTATCTTTGATTGCATCAAAATCAAGACCAACCATCTTAATTGATTGTCTGACCCGCTGATCAATTTCGTCCTCAGTGAGTCCCTGATTTCTGGGGCCAAAAGCGACATCTTTTTGGACGGTTTCCTCAAACAATTGGTGTTCCGGATATTGGAAGACCAGGCCAATCTGGTGTCTGAGCTGAATTAGTTGGGCTTTTTTTGTTTCGAAAATATCTTTTCCATCGACTAGAACAGTTCCGGAAGTAGGAGTTAGTAATCCATTGAGATGCTGAATCAGCGTCGATTTACCCGAACCAGTGTGGCCGATGATGCCAATAAAACTACCGTCTTCGATGGTTAAATTGATCTCCTTGAGAGCTTTGAATTCAAAGGGTGAACCCTCTGAATAGGTATGGGAAAGATTTTTTATTTCTACTGACATAAGGCATCCACCATTTCCTCGATGCTTAATACATCGTCCGCAATTTCAAGTCCGGCACTTCGCAGTTCATACGCCAACTCCGTCATTTGGGGTACATCCAGGCCGATTTCTTTGAGCCGTTTTACCTGTTTAAAGATCGTCCGGGGTTTTCCTTCCATGACCACCTTACCTTTATCCAGCACGATGATCCGATCCGCATCGACGATTTCTTCCATAAAATGGGTGATATGAATAACCGTCATGTCTTTATCGCGATTAAGGCGCTTGATGGTTTCCATCACTTCCCGTCGTCCCGACGGATCCAGCATCGCTGTGGGTTCATCAAATATGATGCACTCGGGTTCCATCGCCAGAATCCCGGCGATCGCAATCCGCTGTTTCTGACCACCCGACAATTGATGGGGTTTCTGATGGGCATAGGCCTGCATTTCGACCACTGCTAAAGCCCGATCTACCCGTTCTCTGATTTCTTGGGGTGGTACACCCAAATTTTCAGGACCAAAAGCCACATCTTCTTCGACGATCGTTGCGACCAGCTGGTTGTCGGGGTTTTGAAATACCATTCCGGCAGTTTGACGAATCGTCCACAGGTTTTCATGATCCTTGGTATTAAGCCCACTGACCATTACATCACCCTGGGTGGGAAAGATAATCGCATTGAGTAATTTGGAAAGGGTGGATTTCCCCGAACCATTATGTCCGATGATTCCGACAAATTCACCTTTTTCAATATGTAAACTGACGCCATCCAAGGCTACGACTGATTCATTTTCGTTATTATGAGGATATTTGAAATATACATCCTGCACGTCAATCATTCTATTTTTACTATCCATTGTCACGTGTAATCACCTTCTTTGGTGTTAATTAACTTTATAATACAAGAAAGGGATTAAGCGTCAATAACATCTTAATCCCCTGTATGCCTCTTAAATTATACTAATTCAATTATCGCCATTTCTGCGCCGTCGCCACGACGTGGTCCAACACGGTAAATTCGTGTGTAGCCACCGTTTCGTTCAGTATATTTAGGTGCAATTTCGTCAAACAATTGTTTTACCACTGCTTCCTGAGTGATATATGAAATTGCCTGTCTTCTGGCATGTAAGTCGCCTCTTTTACCTAAAGTGACCATTTTATCTGCAATTCTTTTTACTTCCTTCGCTCTGGTTACGGTTGTTTCAATTTTACCGTGTTCTAAAAGGGCAGTGGTAAGATTACGCAATAATGCTCTTCTTTGATCAGAGGGACGGCCTAGTTTTCGATATCCCGCCATAGTGTTACTCCTTTGCCTTTTCTTCTTCTTGACTCAAGGACAATCCAATTTCTGCTAGTTTGTGCTTGATTTCATTCAGGGATTTACGACCGAGGTTACGGACTTTAATCATGTCCTCTTCGCTTCGTTGTGTTAATTTTTCAACTGTATCGATATTCGCCCGTCGCAGACAATTACTGGATCTTACTGAAAGCTCCAATTCTTCGATGGACATTTCGCGAATACGTTCTTTTTCACTTTCTTCTTTTTCCACCATGATTTCCACCGTGGTGGCATGCTCGGTCAAGTTAATGAACAGGTTGAGATGTTCACTTAACACCTTCGCAGCTAAAGAGAGTGCTTCTTCCGGGGTTGTGGTTCCATCGGTCCAGATATCGATGGTTAATTTATCAAAATCGGTGATTTGTCCGACTCGGGTGTTTTCAACTAGAAAATTAACTTTGATAATCGGAGAGAAGATTGAATCCATCGGGATGGTTCCAATCGGCATACCCGGATATTTATTTTTATCTGCTGCTACATAGCCTCGACCCTTTTCAATGCGCATTTCCATGTTCAGAGTAGACCCCTTGGACAAGGTAGCAATGTGCATTTCCGGATTAAGGATATCGACATCAGAGTCAGCAATGATATCACCAGCGGTGATCTCACCTTCTTCTGAAGCTTCAATGTAAATAACTTTGGGTTCATCGGTATAAATTTCAGCTGCCAAACCTTTGAGATTCAGAAGGATTTCAATAACATCCTCTTTAACTCCTGGAATGGTAGAGAATTCGTGCAAGACGCCTTCTATTTTTACTGATGTGACTGCCACACCCGGCAGGGATGACAGCATTATTCGTCTCAGACTGTTACCAAGGGTGGTTCCATATCCCCGTTCTAAAGGTTCAATGACAAACCGCCCGTAAGTATCGTCGTCTTTTTTATCAACAATTTCGATGACTGGTTTCTCGAATTCGATCATTTATCAGACCCTCCTACTTATTTATAATCCATACATTAACATGAGGGTTAATTGGTTCCCGAACATGTAGCCTATTTAGAATACAATTCAACAATAAGATGTTCAGCAATTTCGACATCTAAGTCTTCTACTGCCGGTCTGCCAATGACTTTTCCTGATAGTGTGTCAACATCTCTCGATAACCATGAGGCCATGGTTCGATTTTCAGTCGTTTCTAAAATATCTTTGAATTTTTGTGATTTTTTGCTTTTTGGTCGAACTTCAATGACATCGCCTTCTTTCATGATGTAAGAAGGAATGTTCAGTTTTTTACCGTTAACCAGGAAATGTTCATGATCCACCAACTGACGGGCCTCTTTACGGGAGGTTGCCAGACCCAGTCGATAAACAACATTATCCATACGTGATTCTAAGTGGATCAATAAGTTGTGACCGGTGATCCCTTTTTGCTTTTCAGCAATTTCAAAATAGCCACGGAATTGTTTTTCAAGGACACCGTAAATACGTTTTGCCTTTTGTTTTTCTCGTAACTGAAGACCATATTCTGATAATTTTGTTCGTCTTTTACCGTGTTGGCCTGGTGGTGTTGGTCGTCTTTCAAACGCACATTTATTTGTAGAATAACAACGTTCTCCCTTCAGGTACAGTTTTGCACCTTCACGTCTACATTGTCTGCATGATGCTTCTATATTTCTTGACATTTTTTCGCCCTCCTGTTATACTCGTCGTCGCTTAGGTGGTCGACAACCGTTATGTGGAATAGGCGTTACATCACGGATCAGGGTAATTTCTAATCCCGCCGCCTGTAAGGCCCGAATTGCAGCCTCACGTCCGGAACCAGGGCCTTTGACTAAAACTTCAACACTTTTAAGACCGTGCTCCATAGCAGCTTTAGCCGCTTCCTCTGCAGCCATTTGAGATGCAAAAGGAGTGCTTTTACGTGATCCTTTAAAGCCTAATCCACCAGAACTTGCCCATGAAAGAGCATTTCCGGAGATATCAGTAATGGTAACAATCGTATTGTTGAAAGAAGATTGAATATGGGCCTGGCCACGTTCGATATTCTTTTTAATTTTTTTAACTTTTCTTCGTGCTTTTTTAACTGCCATTCTTTAGCCCTCCTTATTTCTTTTTGCTTACGAGACGTTTCGGACCTTTTCGAGTTCTGGCATTCGTTTTTGTCTTTTGCCCTCTAACAGGAAGTCCTCGACGATGACGTAATCCTCTATAAGATCCAATTTCGATTAGTCGTTTGATGTTTAAGTTGACTTCTCTACGAAGGTCACCTTCAACGGTGTATTTGTCTATCGTATTTCGCAGATCATTTACTTCAGTTTCAGTAAGATCTTTAACTCTGGTATCTGGATTAATATTTAAAGCTTTTAAGATTTCCAGCGATGTTGAATGTCCAATACCGTAAATATAAGTTAATCCAATTTCTACCCGCTTATCTCGGGGTAAATCGACTCCGGCAATTCTTGCCATAGGGTGTGTACCTCCTAATTATTTTCTAAATGCTGGTAAATTAATCAAGTTAGTGACGTAACGAAATTAAAACCCAGGGTGTTTTATATCATGAACATGACTAAAATTGCCGCGGCCATGTTCTTTTTTTCTGGACTCGACGGTTTAACCTTGTTTTTGTTTGTGTTTTGGATTTTCACAAATTACCATAACACGACCATTTCTCTTAATAATTTTGCATTTTTCACAAATCGGTTTAACTGATGGTCTAACTTTCATTTGTATGCCTCCTTTATGATTTCCCTTTTCCACGCCATACGATACGCCCGCGGGTCAAATCATATGGGGATAATTCAACAACTACTTTATCTCCGGGTAAAATTCTGATGTAATTCATACGAAGTTTTCCCGAAATATGCGCAGTTATCTGATGTCCATTTTCCAATTCTACTAAGAAAATAGTATTTGGTAATGACTCAATCACTGAGCCTTCTACCTCGATAACATCTTTTTTGGCCATTGATCAAACCTCCTCACGATTCTCATCCCCAATACCATCAGGCATGTGATAGGACTCGAGTATTTTTCTAATCTCAGCGTTAGTTACATTTTTTCCATTTAATATTTTATCACGAATATCTGTGGCTATGTGATTCGTCTTCGCCAAGTGTTTGACCTTCTTTTTTTTGGATTACTCACTTTTCGAAGCTTTCCATTTGATAACATGGCGAACTGTTCGTCCACCACTTCAATAACCACCATATACTGACCTTTATCCCGGCCAGCTTTTGAACGAACCACCTGTCCAACTTTATATTCATTCATCCAAACACCAACTTATAGTACTGTCAGCAGTTCGGGATCACCGGTTCCGGTAATCAGAACGGTGTGCTCGTAATGTGAAGAAAGCTTGCCGTCAGTGGTTACCACCGTCCATCCATCTTTTAACGTAACAACGTCATAAGTTCCGGCATTGACCATTGGTTCAATGGCTAATGTCATTCCTTGTCGTAGCCGCGGTCCTCGACCTTTGGGTCCAAAGTTAGGAATTGGTGGATCTTCGTGCATTTGTTTTCCAACACCATGACCGACATAGTCCCGGACAACTGAAAAACCGTTGTCCTCAACATATTTTTGAATCGCATTCGAAATGTCCGACAAGCGATAGCCATCCCTGGCATAGGCAATGCCCTTATAAAAGGACTCCCGGGTGACTCGAATCAGCTTTTTTGCTTCATCGGAAATCGTCCCGACGCCATGCGTCACCGCCGCATCACCAACGTAACCCTTAAATGTAGCTCCGATGTCAATACTGATGATGTCACCATCCTGCAAACGTCGTTTCTCAGGAATCCCATGGACAACCACTTCATTAATTGAAGCACAAATTGAGTTTGGGAATCCACCATAGCCTTTGAATGTTGGAACTGCTCCGGCATCACGAATATACTTTTCAACTGCATGGTCCAGTTCTTGTGTTGTTACCCCAGGCTTGATCATTGTTTCTACTAAGGCGTGGGCGCCTGCCACAATCTTTCCGGCATGGCGCATTAGATCAATTTCCTTTTGGGATTTTATGGTTATCATCTTTAATTAACTCCACTTAGGATTTTTTCGATATTATCAAAAACGTCCTTCATATGTTGCAATCCATTAATATTAATGATCTTTTGTTTGTCTTCATAAAACTCGATTAATGGTTCTGTCTGATCTTGATATACTTCAATTCGTTTCTTTACGGTTTCGACTTTGTCATCTTCCCGTTGGTATAAGGGTGTTCCGTCTAAATCACAGACACCTTCGACCTTGGGTTTGCTGTACTTGATATGATAGGTTGCATGACATGTCGGACAGATCCGACGGCCTGAAACCCGTTCAATCAAAATATCAAAGGGCACATCAAGATTAATTGCAAAATCCAACTCGCAATCACGCTTGGCATTGATTCGACATAAAGCTTCCGCCTGATGAACCGTTCGTGGAAATCCATCCAGCAAATAGCCATAGCCAGCCGCCAATACATCTTCATGTGTCAACCGATCTTCAACCATATCAACAACTAAGTCATCCGGAACCAAAAGACCTTGTGCCATATACTCTTTAGCTTTTTTTCCGAGCGGCGTATCTTTGCTCATATTTTCTCGAAAGAGATCGCCGGTAGAAATATGCGGGATACCATAAGTTTCACAAATTCGTTTTGCCTGTGTCCCTTTGCCAGCTCCCGGAGGTCCTAATAATACAATTCTCATTTTTCACTTAACTCCAGTTCATTTTAAGATTTTAAAAATCCCTGATGGTGTCTCATCATCATTTCTGCTTCAATCTGCTTAACCGTTTCAAGGGCTACCCCAACTACAATCAGCAAACTTGTTCCGCCGAATTGAAGATTGACACCCATAAAATTACCTACAAAAATAGGAATAACAGCAATGATCGCTAAAAAGACGCCACCAAATAATGTTAATCGGTTCATAATTCTCGACAAGTATTCTACGGTTGGTTTTCCCGGTCTGATCCCAGGAATATAACCACCTTGTTTCTTGATATTTTCTGCGATATCAAACGGATTAAATGTTACAGCTGTATAAAAATAGGTAAACGCAATTATTAGTGTGATATAAATAATATTAGTGAGCCAGGATCCCCAGGCAAAATAGGTTGAAATAAAGTTTGCAAAAGCCGATGTCGGAAAAAAACTGGCAAGTGTCGCTGGGAATAACGTTAACGAACTGGCAAAGATTACCGGAATAACGCCTGCCATATTCACACGCATGGGAATATGGGTAGTTTGTCCGCCGTACATTTTTCGGCCAACAACCCGTTTTGCATACTGAACCGGGATACGTCGTTGCCCTTCCTGAACTGCCACCACACCAAAGATAACCACCACAATGAAAACCAGAAAAACAATCAGGGTGATGATATTTAAGGTTCCAATCGTCAGATATTGATACATTTGGCCGATTGCAGATGGAATACGGGAAATGATACTGATAAAGATAATCAAAGAGATACCGTTGCCGATACCATTTTCAGTGATTTGCTCGCCCAGATACATTAAAAACGCAGTCCCTGCTGTAATACATAATACAACCGTAAAGACGGTAAATGGTGTTTTTTCAATTAGCAAGTCTCCGAAGGATAAGCTCATTCCCAGTGCCTGAATCAGCGCCAGAATAATGGTAAGGTAACGCGTATACTGAGCCAGTTTTTTTCTTCCTTCTTCGCCTTCTTTTTGTAGTGCTTCCAAAGCTGGAATTGCAAATGCCAGAAGGTTCATGATAATTGAAGCATTAATATACGGGGTGATACTCATGGCAAAAATCGTAAAGTTGCCAAAGTTACCACCGGATATAATATCAAACAGACCAAAAATTCCACTATCGTTGACGAGTTGACTAAGCTGTTCGGTATCGATGAAGGGAACCGGTATGAAGGATCCCAAACGATATATAAACAGCATCGCTAACGTAAATATTATTTTTCGTCGTAGATCTGGAATTTTCCAAGCATCCTTCAAGGTAGAGACCATACTAGATCACCTCTACCTTTCCTCCTCCAGCGAGAATTTTCTCCTCAGCTGATTTGCTGATTTTATGTGCTTTGATGGTGAATGCCTTTTCAACTTCTCCGTTTCCAAGGATCTTCAAGCCATCATTTAATTTACGGACAAATCCGTATTCCATCAATAGTTCCGGAGTAATCACTGTGTTTGCATCAAATGCATTCAGCTCACCCACATTAACAATTGCATATGTTTTTTTGAATCGTGCGTTAGAAAATCCGCGTTTTGGTAAACGTCTTGCCAGCGGCATCTGTCCACCTTCAAAACCTGGTCGTACGCCACCGCCGGAACGTGATTTTTGTCCATCCTGTCCACGACCAGCAGTTTTTCCAAGACCAGAACCTGTACCTCGTCCTTTTCGCTTGGGTGCCTTTTTTGAACCTGGGGCTGGACTTAAAGTATGTAACTTCATCTCGACACCTCCTATACTTCTTTTACTTCGAGCATGAAATCTGTTCGATGAATCATGCCACGAATCTGAGGGGTATCATTATGTGTTACAGTTTGACCAATTTTCTTGAGGCCTAAAGCTTCAATGGTAGCCCGTTGTTTGGGGTTACGACCAATCAAACTTTTCTTTAGTGTAATTTCTAATTGCTTAGCCATAATGATTCCTCCTAATCTAAAATTTCTTCAGGTTTCTTACCACGTTTTGCTGCTACTTCTTCAACAGTAGTCAGTTCTGCAAGGCCTGCCATTGTAGCATTAACCATGTTACGGGCATTATTAGATCCTAAAGATTTAGTACGAATATCTCTGATTCCAGCGAGTTCCAGTACTGCACGGACGGGTCCGCCAGCAATAACGCCAGTACCTTTTCCAGCAGGTTTCAATAATACATGACCTGCACCAGCTTCACCGTTGACTAAGTGAGGAATAGTTGTTCCAACCATTGGCACTTTGATCAATGATTTTTTTGCTGCGTCGATACCTTTACGAATTGCATCTGGAATTTCCATCGCTTTTCCTTTACCGACGCCAACATGACCGTTTTCGTCTCCAACAATCACAAGACAGCTGAATCTGAAGTTACGACCACCTTTTACAACCTTGGTTACACGGTTGATGGCAACGACTTTTTCCTTCAAATCTAATGTACTTGGATCGATTTTTTTGTTTTGCATCAAATGACCTCCTTTACTTAGAATTTCAGGCCGGCTTCACGAGCGCCGTCAGCCAATTCTTTTACTCTACCATGATATACATAACCACCTCGATCAAATACCACTGCTTCAATGCCTTTTTCAAGTGCACGTTTGGCAATAGCCTGACCGACGGCTTTAGCTGCTGCTTTATCTCCACCTTTTGATAACTGACCTTTAAGTTCAGAGTCATTGGAAGAAGCAGAAACCAAGGTGATACCTTTGGTATCATCTATAATCTGAGCATAAATGTTTTTATTACTTCGAAATACGTTTAAACGTGGTCTCATTTCAGTTCCAGAAACCTTGTTTCGGACCCGATAGTGACGAGCAATACGTATTTTATTTTTAATGGGTTTCTTAATCATCGAGTTTTACTCCCTTCATCATCTTTGACGGGTTGGCAGGTTATTTACCTGTTTTACCTTCTTTACGTCTTATTACTTCGTCAGAATATCGTACGCCATGACCTTTGTAAGGTTCTGGTGGGCGTTTCGCTCGAATATTGGCGGCATGTGCACCAACGGCTTCTTTGCTAATGCCTTTAATTACGACTTTAGTATTGGTTTCTGGAACAGCTTCTACACCTTCAGGATCTTCCATCTCAACGGGATGTGAATAACCTAAATTCATAACCAGCTTATTTCCTTTTTTCTCTGCTCTATACCCAACTCCACTGATTTCCAGGGTTCGTGTAAAGCCAGTGCTGACACCAGTAACCATGTTTTGAATTAAAGCCCGGGTTAAACCGTGAAGCGATTTATGCAGCTTACTTTCAGATGGTCGGGTGACAACAATTTCGCTATCTTGGACATCGATGATGACATCAGGATGAAACGTTCTAACGAGTTGTCCTAATGGACCTTTGACCGTCAACGTTTGACCGTCTTTTTTTATGTCGACTCCTGGGAGGATTGCAACAGGTGCTTTTCCTACTCTTGACATCTTTTTACCTCCTGTCTTAATTTGTTACCAAACGTAACATATCACTTCGCCGCCAACGCCGGCTTTTCTTGCTTTTTTATCTGTCATTACGCCTTTAGATGTAGAAACGATGGCAATGCCTAAACCGTTTAATACCTTTGGCACTTCGTCTTTTCCGGCATATACTCTTAAACCAGGTTTTGAGATTCTCTTGATGCCTGCAACGACACGACTTTTGTTTTCTCCATATTTGAGAGTAATTTTAATGACACCTTGCTTTTCATCAGCAATGTAATCAACTTTATTAATATAACCTTCTTCTAAAAGAATCTGAGCAATTGCTTTTTTCTCTTTTGAAGCAGGCATCTCAACTGTTTTATGACCTGCATCATTTGCATTTCTGATGCGTGTTAACATATCCGCAATAGGATCAGTCATAACCATACTCGGTACCTCCTTTTCTTTGCTGGTATTTTTTACCAGCTTGCTTTTCTTACGCCAGGGATTTCGCCTTTATATGCTAATTCTCGGAAACATATACGACAAATGCCAAATTTCTGTAATACAGAATGTGGTCGACCACAAATTCGGCAGCGTGTATACGCCTGAGTTGAATATTTTGCTTTGCGTTGTTGCTTTTCCTTCATCGCTTTTTTTGCCACTGTACCGTCCTCCTTATGCTCTACTGAATGAAATGCCAAGCAGTCTTAACAGTTCGTGAGCTTCTTCATCTGTTTTTGCCGTTGTGACAAACATGATATCCATGCCGCGAACCTGTTCTACCTTGTCATAATCAATTTCAGGAAAAATGAGTTGATCTTTGATACCAAAAGCATAATTACCACGTCCATCAAAGGATTTATTGGATAACCCTCTGAAGTCACGTACTCGAGGAAGGGCAACGTTGAATAACTTATCAGCAAATTCATACATACGATCACTTCGCAGAGTTACTTTCGCTCCAATGTTCATGCCTTCTCGGACTTTAAAGTTAGCTACTGATTTTTTTGCCTTAGTGATCACTGGTTTTTGGCCAGCAATAATTCCAAGGTCGATCACGGCGGCTTCTAAAGCTTTGGAATTGTCTTTGCAATCTCCCAAACCCATGTTGATCACAACTTTTTCGAGTTTAGGAACTTCCATGATGTTTTTATATTGAAATTTTTCCATCAATGCTGGAATTACTTCGGTTAAATATTTATCTTTTAATCTGGGCATATTGGTCCTCCTTCCCGAAATTAATTATTAAATGTTTCATTACATTTTTTACAAAATCTGACTTTTTTTCCGTCACCTAGAACTTTATGACCGGTTCTAACGCCTTTATCACACTTTGCACAGTAAATTAATACATTGGAAGCCTGAATTGGCCCTTCCTGACGGATTATTCCACCCTGTTGCATTTGCTGTGTTGGTTTCTGGTGTTTAGTAACCATATTCACATTTTCCACAAGGACTTTTCCATCTTTAGGATAAGATTGAATCACTTTTCCTTTTTTTCCTTTGTCCTTACCGGAAATTACCATTACGATATCATCTTTTTTTACATGCATCTTTCATTTCCTCCTTAAAGTACTTCAGGAGCCAAAGATACGATTTTCATGTATTTCTTGTCCCGTAATTCTCGTGCGACAGGTCCAAAAATACGTGTACCTTTTGGGTTTTTATCATCTTTTATTAGAACCGCTGCATTCTGGTCAAATTTGATGTAACTGCCATCGTCTCTTCTGATTCCGCTCTTTGTTCGTACGACAACGGCTTTTACAACGTCGCCCTTTTTAACATCGCCACCGGGTGCAGCACTTTTAACAGCACACACGATAATGTCCCCGATATTTGCATATCGACGACCGGAACCACCAAGAACTCGGATGCACAGTAATTCCTTTGCACCGGTATTATCTGCTACTTTCAGTCTCGTTTCTTGTTGAATCATCCGAAATACCTCCTTCCGCACATTGACTTATAGTGCTTTTTCTACGATTTCTACTAATCTCCAGCGTTTGTCTTTGCTGAGTGGTCTTGTTTCCATTATTTTAACGGTATCACCGATATTACATTCGTTTTGTTCGTCATGGGCTTTGAACTTTACAGTGTGCTTAACTCGTTTTGTGTAAAGTGGATGTTTTACAAAACTTTCAACAGCTACAACAATGGTTTTATCCATTTTATCGCTGGTAACCTTACCGATTCGAGTTTTTCTGTAACCTCTTTCTTCCATAAGCTAAACCTCCTTATCTATTGGTTTATTATGCTTCATCTGACTTCATGACACGTTCTTGGATAATTGTTTTGATCCGTGCATAAGTCTTCTTAACTTCTTTAATCCGCATGGGGTTTTCCAACTGGCCAGTCGCATGTTGAAATCTGAGGTTGAATAATTCTTCCTTCAGATCACCCAATTTTGCTTCAAGTTCGATCGTTGTTAATTCTCTTAATTCACTTGGTTTCATGCTTCATCACCCACTTCTTGTGCTTCCTGATCTTTACGAGTGATAAATTTCGTTTTGATTGGTAATTTATGTTGCGCAAGACGCATGGCTTCCCGAGCTACTTCCTCAGAAATTCCGGCAATCTCAAACATTACTCTACCTGGTTTTACCACTGCAACCCAATACTCAGGAGATCCTTTACCGGAACCCATTCGAGTTTCTGCTGGTTTTTGTGTCACAGGTTTATCTGGGAATATTTTAATCCAAACCTGGCCACCTCTTTTAATATATCTGGTCATGGCAATACGGGCAGCTTCGATCTGATTAGCAGTAATCCATGCTGGCTCCAATGCTTGAATAGCGAAATCTCCGTAAGTGATTTTGTTACCACGAAGCGCTTTTCCTTTCATACGACCTCTATGTTGTTTTCTACGTTTTACACGTTTAGGCATTAACATATGCGTTGGCCTCCTCTCTTAGTTTTCTGTCCTGTTAGTAGGAGCTTTTCGGCGGGGTGCGCTTTTTTTAGCTTTTGCGTCGTCTTCAGCTGTGACGGCTAAAATATCTTCACGTCCAGTTAAAATTTCGCCTTTATTGACCCAAACTTTTACACCTAATTTACCATAGGTGGTATCAGCTTCAGCAAAGCCATAGCTAATATCAGCTCGGAGGGTTTGAAGGGGAACCTGACCCTGGGCATAATGTTCGTTTCGTGCCATTTCAGCACCGTTTAAACGGCCTGCAACAGCAGTTTTAATACCCTTAGCGCCAGCTCTCATGGTTCGTTGCATGGTTTGCTTCATTGCCCGTCGGAAAGAAATTCGTCGTTCCAGCTGAGCAGCAATGTTTTCGGCCACTAATTGAGCGTCCATATCAACATTTTTAACTTCAACGATGTTGATAAAAACGGTTTTCTTGGTCATTTTTTCAAGTTCAAGACGCAACGCATCGATACCTGCACCACCACGACCAATGATCATGCCTGGCTTTGCTGTATAGATATGAATCTTTACCTTGTTACCAAAACGTTCGATGACAATTTTAGAAATGCCCGCCTGGTATTGATTTACTTTTATATATTTACGAATATCATAGTCTTCAATTAAACAATCTGCAAAATCCTTGTTGTTCGCAAACCATTTTGCATTCCAGTCCTTAATAACGCCAACTCTTAATCCGTGAGGATTGACTTTTTGACCCATCTATGCCCTCCTTACTCTTTTTCTTTTAATACGGCTGTAATATGAGACGATCTTTTTCGAATGATTGTTGCACGTCCCTGTGCACCCGCTCTGAATCGTTTTAGTGTTGGACCCTGATTTGCATAAATCTGATCGATATATAAGTTTTCAGGATTCATGTTAAAATTATTTTCAGCATTTGCCAAAGCAGATTTTACAACTTTGTCAATTATTTTCGCTGCTTTATTTGGTGTTAATGCTAGAATACTTAATGCTTCTCCAATGCTTTTGCCTCGAATTAAATCAGCCACTAACTTAGCCTTTCTGGATGAAACACGTACATATTTAGCTGTCGCTCTTGCTTCCATTCGTATACCTCCTTCTGGCTATCTTAATTTAGATTTCTTTTCTCCAGCATGACCTCTAAAGGTTCTGGTCGGTGCAAACTCTCCAAGTTTGTGCCCTACCATATCTTCGGTAACATAAACTGGAACATGTTTTCTGCCATCATGTACGGCGATGGTGTGTCCTACCATTTGTGGGAAAAGTGTGGAGCTTCTTGACCAGGTCTTCAGCACGTTCTTTTCACCTTTTTCGTTCATTGCTTCGATACGTTTAAGTAACTTTTCGTCAACATAAGGTCCTTTTTTAAGTGATCTACCCATTATTCAACCTCCTCTCGGTTCGTTATCTTATATGGTTGAGTGCTTATTTTTTGTTTCGGGCTCTTACGATATATTTATCGGAAGGCTTGTTTTTCTTACGTGTTTTATAACCAAGTGCTGGTTTACCCCATGGTGTAACTGGGCCAGAACGTCCAATCGGGGCACGTCCTTCACCACCACCGTGTGGATGGTCATTGGGATTCATTACCGAACCACGAACGGTTGGGCGGATCCCCATGTGTCGGGTACGACCCGCTTTACCAATCCGGACATTCTGATGATCCAGATTTCCAACTTGACCAATGGTAGCTCGACATTCAATTCGAACCAGTCGCATTTCGCCTGAAGGCAATCGCAATGTTGCGTAGTTTCCTTCTTTCGCCATCAGCTGAGCGCTGGCACCGGCAGAACGCACCATTTGAGCGCCTTTTCCAGTTTTTAACTCAACACAGTGAACCGTTGTACCAACGGGAATGTTTTTGAGTGGCAGACAGTTACCAATGGTAATATCTGATTCCGGTCCAGAGAAAATAACATCTCCAACCTTTAACTTAAGTGGCGCAATAATATAACGTTTTTCACCATCTGCATAGTGAACCAGTGCTATATTTGAACTTCTGTTTGGATCATATTCAATTCCGGCAATTTTTCCGGGAATATTGTCTTTATTTCGTTTGAAGTCAATAATTCTGTATTTTCGTTTCGCTCCACCACCATGATGTCTAACAGTAATGCGTCCATATGCATTACGACCAGCATGTTTTTTAAGTGGCTTCAATAAGGATTTCTCAGGCTCGTGCTTGGTAATTTCCTCGAATGTATTGACGCTCATATTTCTACGTCCTGGGGACGTTGGTTTATACTTTCTAATACCCATTAATCGCTACCTCCTTTTTTGTATGCTTCTCGGGTTGTAGTCTCGTTTTTGCTTATACGCCTTCGAAGAATTGAATACCCTTACTTGCCGGTGTCAATTTTACGATTGCTTTTTTCCAGTCTGATCTGCGACCAACGAAACGTCCGGTTCTTTTCAGTTTACCCTTCATGTTCATGGTGCTTACTTTTTCAACTTCAACACCAAAAATGACTTCAACTGCATTTTTGATTTCAATTTTATTCGCTCGTTTGTCCACTTTAAATGTGAATTTTTTTTCTTCAGCGTCAGCCATACTACGTTCGGTAATAATCGGCTTGATAATAATATCGCGAGGATTTTTCATTATGCGTATACCTCCTCAATTTTTTGTAATGATTCCTGAGTCATGATCAATACATCATATTTCAACATATCATAGACGTTTAATTCACTGACTGTCGTTGTTGCAACTTTAGGAATATTGTTTGCGGAGCGGATAATCGCTTCGTTGTTTTCCGGCAGTACAATCAAGGCTTTTTGAGCGTTGATATTGTTCAGCACCGCTACCATTTCTTTGGTTTTTGGAGCATCCATCACCAATTGATTCAGAACCCGCAGTTCGTTGTCCTGAGCCTTTGCCGAGAAAACAGATTTCATTGCTAAAGCTTTAACTTTCTTGTTAACCTTTTTGCTGTAATCTCTTGATTTTGGTGCAAAGATCACACCGCCACCCTTCCACAATGGAGATCGGATGGTACCGGCTCGAGCCCGGCCTGTTCCTTTTTGTCTCCAGGGTTTTCGACCACCGCCACGGACTTCTGATCGAGTCAAGGCGGAACGTGTTCCCTGTCGTCTATTTGCAAGCAGTGCGACCACTACTTCATGTACTACATGTTCGTTGGGTTCGATTCCGAAGATTCCTTCGCTTAATTCGACATCACCAACAACATTTCCTTTTACATCTAAAACGTCAATTTTAGGCATTTGATTTCCTCCTTTCAGGCTTGATTTTTTTATGCTTTAACGCTGCTTTTAATTGTAATAAGTGCTCCTCGAATGCCTGGTACTGCACCTTTGATTAAAAGTACATTGTTTTCCGCATCGACTTTAACAACTTCCAAATTAACTGCAGTTACATTTTTGTTCCCCATCTGGCCTGGAAGCTTCTTGCCTTTGAATACTCGTGAAGGCGAAGAAGATGCTCCCATGGAACCTGGGCTACGGTGATACTTAGAACCATGGGCCATTGGTCCCCGGGATTGGTTATGTCGTTTAATAACCCCCTGGAATCCCTTACCTTTTGAAGTCCCTGAAATATCCACACGTTCGCCAGCTTCAAACACATCAGCCTGAATTAATTGACCGGTTTCATAACTTGCATAATCGTCAAGTTTGAATTCCCGGATTACTTTTTTATACTCGATACTGTTTTTGTCATAGTGACCTTTTAGCGGTTTTGTCATGCGTCGTTCTTTCACTTCGCCAAATGCTAATTGCACTGCTTCATATCCGTCAGTTTCGATGGTTTTCTTTTGAAGCACAACGCAGGGCCCTGCTTCAACTACTGTTACTGGAATTACTGTTCCATTTTCTGTGAAAATCTGGGTCATTCCAATTTTTCGTCCGATAATCGCTTTTTTCATCATTTCCTCCTAAATATCATTGGATTGCTTTGCAATCATAATACCAATTGGGGCTTATAGTTTGATTTCTATATCAACGCCTGCTGGTAAGTTCAATCGCATTAATGCGTCTACGGTTTTTGGTGTTGGGTTTAAAATGTCAATCAACCGTTTGTGAGTACGCATTTCAAATTGCTCTCTGGAATCCTTATACTTGTGTACTGCTCGCAGAATTGTAATGATTTCTTTGTCTGTTGGCAGTGGCACCGGGCCAGAAACGCTCGCACCTGTTCTCTTTGCTGTTTCCACAATTCGTTCAGCGGATTGATCCAACAGTTTGTGATCAAACGCTTTTAATCTGATTCTAATTTTTTGTTTTGCCATACCTAAATTTTACCTCCTTATCAATTTTTACTCGTCATTTAGGTACTCCAACCACTCGTCAACCCATCCGGGTGTTTCATCATTATTTTTTTAGCAAAATGACGGATCATTTTGCAAAAATCAGATGATTTAAGTGGTTGTCGTCCGATTCTAAGATCGTGACATACTCCATGGGAAAAACCTGCCTAAGGCGACAGCAACCTCTCACTTCATCGCAGAGTGTCAACCTTTCACATTATACAAGAAAAAAACGCCTTTGGCAAGCGTTTTTTCATATTTTACAAGATTTTTCAATTATTTTTCGTTTGCTCCAAAATCGTCTCCGGCGCCGTGTCAAAAAAATAAATCCCTGTCCCCTGAAGTCCCAAATGAGCAGCCAACACACATCCGATCGGGACTGGTTCAATATGTTTAACACCCATTAAACGAAGCGCTGCATCGTACTCCTCCACCGGCTTCATCGAGCCATTAAATGCAATGCCAACGTGTTGATCCAGATAACCAGCAATGTTTTCAGCCGTTTTATCAATAATTGTCTTTTGCGCTTTCTTAGGCCCCCGGGATTTGCCAATGATCTTCAATTCCCCTTCTTCCACTGAAACGATCGGATGAATTTTTAGGAACCCGCCAACAACAGCAGTACCCTTAGATACCCGCCCACCCATATAAAGCCAGTTAAGATCTTCAATACTAAAATAGAAGTGAGCATGAGGAATAATTTTTTTTGCCGCAGCAGCCAGATAGTCCAGGTCTTTGCCCTGGTCAACCAATTTCAACAACTCCACCGCAATCAGGCCAATGCTGCCACCGCTGTGGAGACTGTCAACAATCCGACAGTTGAAGGCGGGATATTTTTCCTTCACTTCTTTTAGAATCAGGCATGACGTCTCATAACTCCCCGATAGTTTAGAGGTAAAAGCCAGATACAGACATTCCACATTATTCTTAGCACAATCTTCAAAGTATTCCAGGAAGTCCCCCGGATTCACCTGAGATGTGGTTGGCACGATTCCCCGGGCCATAAATTTATTCATGCCATCCAAATCAATTTCCCGTTTATCCCGATAAGCCACGCCTTCTATAATTACATTTAACGAAACCATATCCAAGTTGGGATGATTTGCAAAATCTTTTGGCAGATCGCACATACTGTCCACTAAAAGTCTTATCATTTTTCACTTCTTTCCAATTGCAGCCAGCAATTTTCAACTTATCGATACTACTTATTGCTATTAATTTATCATTTTGTTTAAGTCATTATTTTATCACTAACTTATAATTTTAACAATATCCAAATAAAAAAACCGCCCTAAAAAGGACGGTTAATTTTCTATATGATGGGTTGCTAATTTAAATATCCATAAGTTATTTATTTAGTCTGTCTTTGCTCTGTTATTAGTCTTCCAACATTTTGGCAACAACACCAGAACCAACAGTACGGCCACCTTCACGAATCGCAAAACGTAAACCTTCTTCGATCGCAATTGGAGTGATCAGGGTGATTTCCATTTGAACGTTATCGCCAGGCATTACCATTTCGACACCTTCTGGTAATTTGATGATACCAGTAACGTCGGTTGTTCTGAAGTAGAACTGTGGACGGTAGCCATCGAAGAATGGGGTATGACGTCCACCTTCTTCTTTGGTTAAGACATAGACTTCTGACATGTAGTGGGTATGTGGTTTGATGGAGCCTGGTTTAGCCAGTACCTGACCACGTTCGATCTGAGTACGGTCAACACCACGCAGTAATGCACCAACGTTGTCGCCAGAACGACCTTCGTCCAGTAATTTACGGAACATTTCGATTCCGGTTACAACGGTTTTTCGGCTGTCGTGGATACCAACGATTTCAACTTCTTCACCAACTTTAACAACACCACGTTCGATACGTCCGGTTGCAACAGTTCCTCGACCAGTGATTGAGAAAACATCTTCAACTGGCATCAGGAATGGTTTGTCGGTATCACGTTCTGGATCGGGGATCCAGTTGTCAACAGCAGTCATCAGTTCAACAATTTTGTCGCCCCATTCGCCGTCTGGATCTTCTAAGGCACGTAATGCCGATCCGGGAATGATTGGGGTATCATCACCTGGGAATTCGTATTCGTCAAGCAGTTCGCGAACTTCCATTTCAACTAATTCCAGTAATTCTTCGTCATCGACCATATCAACTTTGTTTAAGAAAACAACGATGTATGGCACACCGACCTGACGGCTTAACAGGATATGTTCACGGGTCTGTGGCATTGGACCATCAGCCGCACTAACAACCAGGATGGCACCATCCATTTGGGCAGCACCAGTGATCATGTTCTTAACATAATCGGCATGGCCTGGGCAGTCAACGTGGGCGTAATGACGGTTCGCTGTTTCATATTCAACGTGAGCGGTGGAAATAGTGATTCCACGTTCTCTTTCTTCTGGGGCTTTATCGATGTTTTCGAATGCTACGGCTTCACCGGTTCCAAAACGTTTGTTTAATACAGATGTGATGGCCGCTGTTAATGTCGTTTTACCGTGGTCAACGTGACCAATTGTTCCAACATTTACGTGGGGCTTATTTCTTTCAAATTTTGACTTTGCCATTTGTATTCTCCTTATAAATCTAAATATTATCGTTTAACCACTATGTCAAATTTAATTTATGATATAAAAATGGAGCCCTCATCCGGATTTGAACCGGAGACCCCCACCTTACCATGGTGGTGCTCTACCTACTGAGCTATGAGGGCTTATAATAAAGTGGTGGGAGAAGATGGATTCGAACCATCGTAGACGTCGTCAACGGATTTACAGTCCGCCCCCTTTAGCCACTCGGGCATTCTCCCACGTGCTTATTAATTCAGCTTCTCTATAATAGTTTGTTTTGCCATTTTTGTCAACTGTTTTTTAAATCTTTTTACCGATTTTTTTTCGAATGCGCTGCAAGGCATTGTCCACCGATTTATTTCCACACGCTAATATTCTGGAAATCTCATAATAGGAGGCCCCCTGGATATAAAGTGCCAGAACTTTTTTCTCAAAGCTGGACAATTCCCGTTTAACATCAATCATCAGCTGTTCCAATTCTTCTTCTTTAATTAATTTTACTCCCGGCTCCACACTTTTTTTAGCTGCCAATCGGTCAAAAATCGTATTTCCAGGATCTTCTTCCGAAACAGCCGCATAAATTGATACCGAATTGTTAAGTGGCATATGTTTCTGACGATTCGCCGAGCTGATCGCTGTTTGAATTTGGCGTTCGATACAAAGATTGGCAAAAGTTGCAAATTGTGTCTCCCGATCAGGGCGAAAGTCCCATATAGCCTTTAGTAACCCAATCATCCCTTCCTGAATCAAATCCTCATGATCCCCGCCAACCAGATAATAAGAACGGGCTCGGATCAGGACATTTTTTCGATATTTTTCCAGAAGATACTCCTCTGCCTCTTTGTCCCCCTGCTGGGCACGCCTGACGATTTCCGATTCCGCTAGTTTATCATTGCTTAGCTTAACCATCTTTTCCTCACATTATTCTTTAACACGCATTTTGTTAAATTGATCCAGGGTTTCTTCATCCAAAAAATCACTGAGCTTAAGACCCTGTTTCGGGACGCTTTTTCTCTTATCATCCCGAAAATTCTTCAACGACGCTTCCATATCCTGGATCAACTCCCGCACTGGAACCCGCTCGGCGCCGTTGGCCATGACCATTTGCTGAAGGGTAAAATCTGACGTTACCACCCGAACGTTATAAGCTTTCGGGAGGCTATAGACAAGCTTTTCAATATAGCTGTCGGCGGTTTTATTCTTTTCGGTAAACACTACTTTGATCCGGCCATGGACTTCTTCCCGTTTTTCCAATGATTGTTGCTGATAGGCATCGAAAACAAGGATGGTTTCCCATCCTTTAAATCCGCTGTAGCCATTTAAATCATCGATCAACTTTAGCCTGGCTTCTTCCAACTGAATTTCTGAAAGACGTTTTAAATCATCTGAACCATGAATGACATTATAACCATCCACAATTAATATGGTTTTCATTGAAATCGCTGTTTGGCAGCCTCTGCAAAAATGATCGCTGCTGCTGCTGATGCATTAAAGGATTCGATCTCGCCATGAATCGGAATCGATACCGAAAAATCACATTGCTTCTTTATCTTTTCACTGATCCCGTTACCTTCATTGCCAATGACAATGGCCAGCGATCCCTTGTAATCAGCCTTATAATAGGGATTCCCTTTCATGTCAGTGGACATGATCCAGAAACCTTTTTTCTTAAGGTCATCAATTGTCTGACTTAAATTTGTCACCTTAACAATCGGGGTATGGGATACTGCTCCAGATGAAGCCTTTACCGAAACCGCTGTTAGCGAAGCCGAGCGGCGATTGGGAATGATGACGCCGTCAGCCCCACAAATATTGGCACTCCGTATTATCGCCCCCAAGTTATGGGGATCCGTCAGATGATCGAGAATAACGATAAAGGGGGCTCGACCCTTGCTTTTGGCATGATTTAAGATATCCTGAAGATTACTATAGGGAAATGGCGCCATCAACGCCACAATCCCCTGATGTACCTGACCATCAGCCAGATACTCCAGTCTGGCTTTTTCGACCGAATGAATAATGATATTCTGTTTTTTCGCTGCATCGCTAATCTTTTTAAGAACATGATCGGTATTGTCTTTTAAAATCAATAACTTGTCGATTTCCTGACCGGAACGAAGTGCTTCCATCACCGGGTTTTTTCCGACAATTACAAACGTTTCTGCGGTAACGCCTTCGTCTTCCCGATTATATCCATCAAACTTGCGTTGTGGTCGCCGATCGTCAAAGCGACGGGGGCCACGCTCCTCCCGGGAATCTCGACTGTCAAATTTCCGTGGTTTTTTATCGTCCTTTTCCCCACGTTCTTCAAACTTGCGGGGCCTTTTATCCCCATTTACCGCCTGGTCATTTCTTTTCCCTCGGGGCTTGTCACTGGTCTTGCTGCTGTTTGAGCGACTATTTGATACTCGTTTCATCTTTTCACCTATTCTTTTATTTTAATTCGATTTATTTCTCGATAAACCGATTCTTGCATTATTTCGTTTATTTATTGGCTTGTGTGTTTATTTCAGTTTCTGCATTCATATT
Organism: Acetobacterium wieringae; assembly: GCF_023700225.1. Classification (NCBI taxonomy): domain Bacteria; kingdom Bacillati; phylum Bacillota; class Clostridia; order Eubacteriales; family Eubacteriaceae; genus Acetobacterium; species Acetobacterium wieringae. The sequence goes on along the minus strand of NZ_CP097897.1, from coordinate 663,745 downwards.
TTGGGCTTCATCGACAGGGTTTCGTTTTCGTGGCGGCAGTGGTCCATAATACTGATAATAGTAGGTCTTAATGTCGCCATTATAAAGCTTGCGATTCTTGGTTGCCACTTCGCCAAAATATTTCTCAAACTTTTCATAACCGGTAATAATAAAATAAGACCAACTATCCAGACTGTGAAAGACCTTACCCATATCACGATAGAGGCGTTGAATTTCTTTTTCTTCGCCGATTCGCTCACCATAGGGCGGGTTGGTGATAATGACCCCATATTTTTTCTTGGTGGATACCGACTGAACCGGCAGTTTTTGAAAAGCGACCAAATCTGAAACGCCAGCCAATTCTGCATTCGTCCGGGCTTGTTTTAGCGCATTGGCATCACAATCGGATCCCAGCAACAAAAATTCTTTGTCATTGATGGCATCCCGGGCTTCCTGACGAGCCTGTTCCCACAATTCCGGCGGAATGGCGTCCCAGGTTTCAGAGACAAAATCCCGTTTCAGCCCCGGGGCAATATTTTTACCGATCAGCGCCGCTTCAATGACAATCGTTCCGGATCCACAAAGAGGATCGAGAAAAACCCGATCTGGTCGCCACCGGGATAGATAAACCAGCGCCGCAGAAATGGTTTCTTTTAGCGGCGCCTCATTGCCATATTGGCGGTACCCCCGCTTATTAAGACCAGAGCCACTGGTATCGATGGAAAGGGTGACTTCATCTTTAAGAATTTGAATATGAATCGGATACTTTCCGCCATTCTCATCAAACCAATCGACCTGATATTTCGATCTTAAGCGTTCCACCACGGCTTTTTTGACAATTCGCTGTCCGTCCGATTTACTAAACAGCGTTGATTTAACACTGGTAATTTTAGCCGCCGGAAATTCGCCGTCAACCGGGATCCAGTTTTCCCAGGGCAATGCCTTTGTTTTCTCAAACAGTTCATCAAAGGTTTCGGCCTTAAAACGGCCAATCTCCAACAGCACCCGATCAGCACAACGGAGCCAGAGATTTGACCGGGGAATCGCTTCCAGAGGCCCGGAATAACGGATTTTTCCGTTTTCCACTTCAGTTACCTCGTAGCCCAGTTTTTTTATTTCGTCCTTTACCACACTTTCGATTCCAAAAGCCACTGTGGCAATTAAGTTTATCTTTTTCGACATTCATTTTTCCTTTATCATTATTTTTGATCTTGTCGTTAACTCTCAATAGTACATTATAACACAAAAATTCGAGATATTCTTAAATAACTATATTTAAATAAAAATGAAACCCCAAACACCGTTACACTCATCGCAACCGGTGCCTGGGGCAGTAAAAATCAGTTCTTCTTCTAAAAATTCTTTATCGCTTCATCCCGACCAAAAACCACAAAGCCTTCGTATTGTCCATTATCCCAGGCGGCAATCTGTTTACCAAATTTTTTCTTCATGGCCACCAGATTGACCTGATACCCTTTGATCCGCCAGCGATCGCCTTCACCAATAACTTCTGCCATGTTGCTGCTCTGTGGATCGTAGAACAGGATGATTGCCGAATCAACTTGCCGGGCATCTTTCTGCTCTTCCATAAGAATCGTAATGATTCGCTCAAAGCCAATCGAGAAACCCACTGCCGGTACTGAAACTTTATTGTATTTGCCAATCATGTTGTCATAACGGCCACCACCGGCAATGGAATAACCATAAGGGCCATAGCTGACTTCAAAGATCAGACCAGTGTAATAACCCATTCCCCGGATCAGCGAAAAGTCAAAAACAACATCAAATTGTTCTTTAGCAAGGATTTTGACGGTGTTAATCACCTCGTTTAATTGGCCAACAGCAACAGCATCTTCCACCCACCGTTCCAAATTGTCCAGACTAATGCCGGTCACACAGGCCATCAGCTTGTCGACTTTTTCCTGGTCATGTCCCTTTTCCAACAATTCGCCGGTTACTCCAGCGACTCCAATTTTATCCATTTTATCGAGTGCAATACAGACTGTTCCGACCTGATCTGCGGCAAAGCCAGCATTGATAATGACTTCACTTAAGAGCTGACGATGATTCACTTTTATCGTGAAACCGGCAAACCCCATTGCCAGCAGCGCTTTGGCCGTGGTATCCATTAGCTCAATCTCTGCCGAAACGGTAGGATCGCCAATAATATCGATATCACATTGTTTAAAGGCCCGAAACCGGCCTTTTTGAGGTCGCTCCGCCCGAAAGACATTACCGATCTGTATTGCCTTAAACGGCGTTTCGAGCACTTCCTGATTGTTTGAATAAAAACGGCTCAGGGGCAAAGTTAGATCAAAGCGCAGACCCATATCACAAAGATCTGTTACACTGGCTTCCTGACTTAAATCCAGCTTTTCGCCACGCTTTAAGATGGTAAACAGCATTTTTAAGTTCTCGCCACCATCACTGCCCAGCAGCAATTCGAGATTTTCCATCACCGGGGTTTCAATCCGGCTGAAGCCATGAGAACGGTAGACTGCCAATATCTGTTGCTCCAACCGATCCCGAATTTTCATTTCCTCGGGCAAAATATCCCGGGTACCTCTCACAGGTTTTGAACTGATCATCTGGTCACCTTCTATACTAAATTAATTTGCTTGAACGCTTTTTTGCCCTTTTTGAGAACAATTTTCTTGTCTTTAAAATCTGCCAGTGTTACCAGCCGTTTAAAATCGGATACTTTTTCACCATTTAGCAGAACTCCGCCCTGGTCAATCAAACGACGTCCCTCACTGCGGGTAGGGATCAACTTCGCCACTTCGAGTATTGACAGGATATCCATGCCGTCGCCCAATTCCGCTTGCAATAAATCCACACTTGGAATTTCAGCATCTCCCTGATCGCCAGCAAAAAGCTTGCGGGCCGCACTTTGAGCTTCCTGAGCTGCTTCCGTGCCATGGATAATCTCAGTAACGGTAAACGCCAGGATTTCCTTGGCCTGATTGATTTGGGAGTCTTTAAGGGCTCCCAAACGCCGCACCTCATCCATCGGAATGAAGGTCAAAAGCGCCAGACATTTTTCCACATCAGCATCGGCAATGTTTCGCCAGTACTGATAAAACTCATAGGGCGATGTTTTTTCCGGATCCAGCCACAATGCCCCTTTGGCAGTTTTTCCCATTTTAATGCCCTCACTGGTGGTCAGTAGCGAGAAGGTCATGCCATAGACCTGTTTCGCATCTTTGCGACGAACCAGCTCAACTCCAGCAATAATATTCGACCACTGGTCATTTCCACCAAACTGCATCTTACAGCCCTGCTCTTTATGCAGCACATAAAAATCATAGGCCTGGAGCAGCATATAATTAAATTCCAAAAAGGTCAGTCCTTTTTCGAGCCGTGATTTATAGCAATCCGCCGTCAGCATCCGGTTAACTGAGAAATGGGTTCCAATTTCCCGTAAAAAGTCAATGTAATTAAGCGGCAGCAACCACTGGGCGTTATTGAGCATCACCGCCTTGTCATCTTCAAAGGTCAGAAATTTTTCAAAGACCTTTTTGAATTTTTCACCATTCTCAACAATCCGTTCCAACGTCATCACCTGACGCATATCAGATCGGCCAGAAGGATCACCAATCATCGTGGTTCCACCTCCGATTAAGGCAATCGGTCGATGGCCATGACGTTGCATGTGAGCCATCACCATAATCTGAATGAAATGTCCAATATGAAGACTGTCAGCCGTTGGATCAAAACCAATATAAAAAGAAACGGATTCTTCCGCCAGTAATTTTTTTATCTCTTCTTCGTGGGTACATTGTTCAATAAAGCCCCGCTCCTGCAATACGTCAAATACACTTTCCATTTATCTCTGTCCTTTCCTTATTCAAGGGGTTTCCCCCGCAATTATTCTAAATAGTTTTGTTACTGTTTATCCCTGTAGTTTTTCAAGCGCCTCTTTTTTTCGTTCCCACCGAGTCAGTCCTTCTTCAAAAAACACTTTGATCACTGCAAACATCGGAATCGCCACAAACATCCCCAACAGGCCAAAAAGACTGCCCCCGACAATAACTGAGAACAATACCCAGAAGGGATTGAGCTCGACAATTTTTCCCAACACATTTGGTGCTAAAACATTACCATCAAACTGCTGGACAACAAGAATCCAGATTGCCACCCAAAAGGCCTTGGACGGATCATCAATAAAGGTGATGACAATAGCCGGTACCGCCCCAATAATTGGACCAAAATATGGAATCACATTGGTAACGGCAACAATCACACCAAATAAGGGTGCATAATCCACGCCAATCACCAAAAGTCCCAGATAAAATAAAAATCCAATCAGCATTGATGTCAGAATTTTTCCGGTAAAATATTTGTAAAAAATTTCATCAATGGTCAGGATCGCCCAATGACTTCCATTGTATAAGGTCTTGTTTAACACCGCTTTAGCAAAACGATCGACCTGATCACTGATTTTTTCCTTATCCAGCATTAAATAGAGCCCAACAAAAAAAACAATAAAAAAGCTGATGACAAAGCCGATGGTTCCTTTTAAAAAGACAAAGGCAAAATTACCGATATTTTTAATGGAGTCCGGATTAGCCCCAAAATATGTGGTCAGCTGATTGAGTACATCCATTGCCGTCATATTCTGCAGACTATCGATTGCTACCTTCAGTTCAGTTAAAATATCCTGTGCGGCTCCACCTTTAGCCAGACTTTCTCCCAGATAGTTATCAATGATTGTTAAGTACTCGGGAGTCTGGGCAATCAGACCGGTCAGACTCTCGATCACCGATGGAATCGTCGCATAAAAAAACAATACAATTAAGATAATGGTGATCACATAGACAATCAGAATTGAAAGCAAGCGAACCACCCGGGCCTTGTTTTGGCTTCGGGGAACCGTTTTAAAGATAAACTTTTCCACTCCCCGCATTGGCCGGAATAAAAAATATGCCAGCACTACACCCAACAGAATCGGCATCAATACTTCCAGAGTTCTGGTAATCATGCCACTTAGTGTTTGGGTAACGACGCCAAAATTATCCAATAATTTATATGACAAAATTAGGATAAGTATCCCCACTAACAGATAGCTGTATTTTTTTACAAGTTCCTGATCGATTTTAAATTTCAACCGCTCCTCCAATACTGTTTTTAATTCGAGTTATATCTTAACATTTAACCGGAAAAAATTAAAGCAGTTTCAGCCAGATTCTTAAATTATGATTAAACAAAACCGCATTAATACCCGTATATTTTAAAGTTTTCCTTGTCTTTTAGAGAAATCTATCATAATATTTTTATAGTTAATTCTTTTTTTAGGAGAAATCATGATCTATATCGCTATTATTCTTTTTGCTATATTTCTTGACCAGTATTCGAAATACCTGGTCGTTGCCCATATAAAACCGATTGATACCTTACCACTTATTCCTGATGTTTTTCATTTAACCTATGTCGAAAATACCGGTGCTGCATTCAGTCTGATGACTAATAAACAGATTTTCTTAATTCTTATGACCCTGGTTTTTATTGGGGTTCTCATCTATTTTTTAATCAAGATACCAGATATCCGGGAGAATCGAGTTATTAAAACCGCTCTTGCCTTCATCATCGGCGGTGCTGCCGGGAATTTACTGGATCGCCTGCGTCTGAATTTTGTCGTGGATTTTCTTGATTTTCGAGTTATCAAATTTGCGATCTTTAATTTCGCCGACATCTTTGTAGTTTGTGGGAGCATTATCCTTGTCATTGCGCTGTTCACCAATAAAAATTTTTTGGAAAACAATGACTTTGGTAGTCTGGAGTAGATCAATTAAAAATACTGCAGCTAAACAAAACGCCTCCCGGGATAAAACAAAAATTGTCTTATCCCGGGAGGCGTTTTTTGTCTACTCGTTTTTTTTGAGCAAACCAAGCATGCTGTCGCCAGTCGTATAGATATGATCGCAGGCGGCCAGATTGGCTTTTCGGCACTCACCCTTTTCGATCTGTCTGATTATTTCCATATGCTGATTGACCAGCGGCGTTTTATCTTCAATGCGATGGACGTATTCAGCCCGAAACCGCTGCATCTGCTCCCGCAGACTATTGATCATTGCCTGTAATTTGACATTTTTTGATGCAGTATAAATCGTTTCATGAATCTGCATATCATGTTTGATGATTCCCTCTTCATCATTATGCAACGCCGACTCTCCAAACAATTCGTTAGCTTCATAGAGCCTGCTGATTTCCTCTTTGGTGGCATTCATGGCCGCCAGCTCAGCTGCCAACCCTTCCAGTGCCCGGCGGATTTCCATCATTTCTTTGAGATCGTTCACTGACATTGGTGTCACATAGACACCTTTTCTTGGTACCATTTTTACCAGCCCCTCCAGTTCAAGCTTCCGGATGGATTCTCGCACCGGAGTCCTGCTGACGCCCATCTGTTCAGCCAACTGAACCTCCATTAAACGCTGTCCCGGTTGGAGTTCACCGGTAATAATAGCGCAGCGGATGGTTTCAAAAACAATTTCCCGCAATGGCTTACAGGAACTTATATCAAGACTTAAGCCTTTTTTATCATCCCACATCGTTTTCTCCTTCTTCAGTGTTGCTTAAAAAACACATTGTATATTTTTCTTTGAAAAATCGCCAGGATTTTTCCGCCAATTCATGGTTCTGATAATACCCAATGACCGTCGACCCGCTACCGGTCATGACGGCGTTCCAAAGCCCCCTGTTCCATCATTTGGTTTTTAACCGTCTTTATTTCAGGATATTCGGCAAAAGCTACGGCTTCAAAAACGTTTCCCAGTTTCATTTTTAACATATCATACGCATCATCCTGCAACAGCTTGATAATCTCCGGAATATCCGGATGATTTTCGATCATTGATTCATCCAGTTTTTTAAAGGCCCAGGGGGTGGCGATATCAATATCTGGTTTTACCACCAGAACTATCATTTTCCTCAGGTCTTTTAGCGGAGTGATTTTTTCGCCGATCCCTTCTACCAGAGCCGTACCACCAACCAGACAGTACGGTACATCTGCCCCAATGGTAACGCCAATTGCCAAAAGCTCCGATTGCGTTAGCCCCAGTTGCCAAAGACGATTCAGACCATTTAAGGCAGCCGCTGCATCACTGCTGCCTCCAGCCAGGCCAGCCTGAGTTGGAATTCGCTTTTCCAGGTGAATTTTAGCTCCCTGTTTGACATCAAACTGACGCTGCAGTTTATGGGCTGCTTTGATCACCAGATTTCGCTCATCCAGAGGAATGGTATCCTCGTTGGACGTTAAACTGATTCCCGTCGCACAGGATTCAAAGGTCAATATATCATCCAATTCGATTAAATGATTAATCATCTTCATTTCATGATAACCATCTTCCCGGATGCCAACAACATCCAAAGATAGATTCACTTTAGCTTTGGCCTTTAACACAACCTTATTCATCTCTCCTCACATTGCACTCTTAATATTGTATACTTTATTCATTATAACACAGTCCCTCCCTGATTCAAATAAAAATCATGGTTATAATCCAATTTTATAGTGTATAATCAAGACATTAACTTACCCAAATCCACTCATCACCACTATATTTAGGAGAATAAACGATGGCTATCCATTTTGACAACGATTGGGAACAACCCATTCAACACGAATTAAAATCCGACTACTACCGGAACCTGCGGCATTTTTTGATTAACGAATATCAGAACCGGGTTGTTTACCCCCCCATGCATGATATCTTCAATGCCTTTCACCTGACGCCATTGTCGCAAACAAAGGTTTGTATCATTGGCCAAGACCCCTACCACGGTCCCGGGCAAGCCCATGGCCTGGCTTTTTCAGTCAAACCTGGCGTAGCAATTCCCCCTTCGCTGCAAAATATCTATAAGGAGCTGGAAGCTGATTTGGGTTGCCCGATACCCCGCCATGGCTGTTTGACCGACTGGGCCACACAGGGAGTGCTGCTACTCAATGCCGTACTCACCGTCCGGGGTGGTGAAGCAGGTTCTCATCGAAATGCAGGTTGGGAGATTTTTACCAGTCAGATCATAAAATTGTTAAACACCCGAGCTGAACCAGTTATTTTTATTCTTTGGGGCCGGGATGCCCAAAACAAAAAATCTCTAATTACCAACCGCCATCATCCCATCATTGAATCCGCCCATCCCAGCCCTTTGTCAGCCCACCGTGGTTTTTTTGGCAGTCGGCCCTTTTCCAAAGCTAACCAGCTGTTGCAAGCCCAGGGAATTGCGCCCATCGACTGGTGCATTAAGGATCTTGAGACATCCAATGGAGCAAACTAATGGATCTCAACATCTTAATATGGATCCATCAACATCTGGTTTTTGAACAGCTTAACGGTTTTTTTATTTTTATCACTAATTTATGGGGCGATGGCATTCTAACCGTGTTGCTTACACTGTTTCTGCTCATAAAAAAAGAAACCCGTTTAACAGGTCTCGTCATTGCCGTTTCGCTTTTATTCAATCTTTTGGTTGTAAATCTAACACTGAAACCACTGGTGGCCAGACCCCGCCCCTATACCCTGTACGAGATCGACATGCTGTTACCAGTGCAGACTGATTTTTCTTTTCCATCCGGTCACAGCTCGTCCGTTTTCGCCTTTGTCTGGGCATATTTCATTACCCGAAAAGACCGAATGCGCTGGATTTTTGTAACTTTCGCTCTGCTTGTTTGTTTTTCACGACTTTACCTTTTTGTTCATTACCCCACCGATGTTCTGGCCGGGATTATCATCGGTATCCTCTGTGCCTATTTTTCCCGGTGGCTGGTTTTTCGTTTTACCAACACCGCCTGGATGCATAAGCTTCTGGAATGACCGCTGGCTCTGATAATTATATCAGAGCCATTCGTTTCCTCAGATCCACTATTTCTTCCAAACTAAGCTGTCCAGGGGCGGTTTTCCCGGCCCCAGCCACAAAAGTCAGCGAACCACCACACAGTTCCGGAGCTATTCGCGTTATCGATCCCTTTGCTCCCATGGCAATGGCAATCATCGCTTTGGGAAATTTTTCATTATAGGTAAGCGTTGCCTGCATCAGACGGCGCACATCGTCCGTTGACTGGGGCATGACCGCCAGCTTAAGCAGGTCTCCACCTGCTTCCTCCATGGCTGTAAAAATATCCCATATCTCCGCTGTAGTCGGCGTTTTCGCAAAATCATGGTATGACACGATCCACTGGGTCTCGCTTGTTTTGAGAGCCTCTTTGATCCTCGTCAAAAAAGGAGCCGCGTTGTTAAGTTCCACATCCACATAGTCAACCCGGTTACTTTTTATCGCAGCCATCACTGCGTCTGCCCGAATCTCATCGGAAGTTTCGACAGCACCACCTTCATAATGACTGCGAAAGGTATAAATCAGCCCCTGATCAGGCATTCTGATTTTCATTTCACTCAGCAGATCCTGTTCGTCTGCAACAGTAAGAATCTCTCCCGGCATAAAATGATCCCGGCGCCACTCCAGAAAATCACAGCCATTTGCCACCCCCACTTCAACATCAGCCAACAGTTCATTACGATTGGCGCTGATCAATGGAACACACGAGGTAAAAGTGTTTTTTTCGATTAATTTATATGTCTTTTGCCTATCCATAAACTTCTTCCTTCCAAATCTTCCGCTCATCGTAGCAAACACCATCCTGGTGACAGCAGATCGTTACTTGTGGTTTAAAAGCCCGATATTTTTGATCTCCACCGAAATGGTACCATCCGGATTATTTTTAAATTCGATAATGTCATTTCGCTTTAGCTGATCCGTAGGGATACTGATTTCAATACCGGTATCGGTAATGAACTTTTGCTTACTGAATATTTTCTTTTCGATATTTGACGTAACCGGAATCCTTTTATCATAAAGCCCCTTTTCTTCCAACGACGATCTGAAACGCTCCTGAATGGTCGAATCCCCATCAAAAACGACTTTAGCCAGATTATCGACATCAATTTCGTTTTCGGTTTCATAGTCGCCTGCCAACACCGTTTTAACTGCATTCAGCTTTTCATAATCACCGCCATATTCTCTGACAATCACTTCTTTGACAGTTTTATCAATAATGTCAAAAGCCTCCTTTTCGGAAATCGCCGGCTCACAAAAAATCAATTGGCTGGAAATATAATAAGCCTTCTCGTTATTGATCAGATATTGTTTTTCCTTTAGAAGCAGCTCATCGCTGGCCAGGTTGATAAGAATAAACTCATCCAGTTTCTGACTTTCCGTTGGCAGTACACAGGGCTGAACCAGAATATCATTTGTCAGACCATTGTCGGTATTGACGTAGTGGATGTATCCCTGTTTGTAATTAAATTTGAAAATTCCCAGATAGTTTTCATGTTCGATGTTAAAGTCCACAAAAACCAGATCGGCGGAGGGTATCTCTATATTTTCCAGCATATAGTCAAAAAACAACTGCGATATTTCAGAGCTAACTCGGATCAGCTCATGGGGATTATTCTTATAATCAATGATTCGCTCTTTAAAAGGACTCCCCACCCGAAACATGGTTCGTTTAATTTCCGGATCCTTTAGCGATCTTAACACATGTTTTTCGACATATTCTTTGATCAACACCGTCATATTTAAAAGCATGTCCGATAACACCGGGATACTTGCATTGGTATCCAAAACATGTAAAATTGCTTTGTTAATACTGATTTCTGGTTTCATTTCATTTTCCTATTCTTATTACGTTTGATCAGATGACATTCAACAAACTTTCGGGTAAATAAAAAACAGCCACGAATGACTGTTTAAGCACGTTTATGGTACGCCCAGAGGGGCTCGAACCCCCAACCTACTGGTTCGAAGCCAGGCACTCTATCCAATTGAGCTATGGGCGCACATAAGTAGATTAAAAAAGAATGACTCGGACAATCGCCCAAATCGCTTCAAATTTATTAAATTTTGGAGCGGAAGACGGGATTTGAACCCGCGACCCTCGCCTTGGCAAGGCGATGCTCTACCACTGAGCCACTTCCGCTTATAATTGGTGCGGATGAAGGGACTTGAACCCCCACATCATTCGATACTAGATCCTAAGTCTAGCGCGTCTGCCAATTCCGCCACATCCGCTAAGCAATGCTGTCATCTGTAACGTGCTTGATTATAATAACAAAATACGTAGGCTTTGTCAACCCACTTTGAAACTTTTTTTATATTTTATATGCTGTCTTTAAATAATTCCATTATATTATTTTTTGAACCATAGATCAAAACCCGGTCTCCCTGTTTAATTTCATCAGAAGAAATAACATGATCCATGATTATATTCCCCCGTTTGATTAACAAAACATTTAATTTATAGGTATGCCGAAAATTCATTTCCAATAAGGTTTTATCTCTGATCTCCGGGGGAATGCAGGTTACAAAAACCTCAGCGATGAGCTTATCGTGAAACATTTCCAGAATGCGAACATTATTACAAAATGCTCCCTTTGTTTTGTTTTTAGCCAGGCGCTCCACTAATTCATCAAATTTTCGGATGATCCATTTTGATCGGGTTATCACTAAAATTACCACAAGAAAAACCAGTGAATAAAGTATTGTCATCCAATTGATCTGATCCCCTGAAGAACGAATAAATAAATTGACTAAAAGCGAAACCCCGGAAACCGCAAACAGATAGCCAAACAGCATCATCACTCGAGCCAAATTACGCCTCGCCGCCGAATTAAGGATCAATTCGCTTTCTCTCGTGGTAAAGCCGCTGTTCGTCATACAGGATACCGCCTGAAAACGGGCCTTATCTTCCCGCAGACCGGTCAGACGAAAAAGCACGGTAAATATCTCCACCAGGATAAAATAGGCAATTATCAGGACAAAAAAACTAATCAGTGATACATTAAAACTCATGCTACTCCTTTTTAAAGGCCACCGATCCGAATCATTTACCGGCATGACCTTCAGATTTATATTATGCCGCACGATCCCGATTAAATCAAGTCTCGTCTTTTTTTGATATGATTTTTTAACTCACTGGGGGTATTTAAATTGCAGAACATATCCCAGTCGGGACTGAACTCTCGCCCTTTTTTCTCATCAATATAATAGAGGTTTTCATGCTCAAAGCATTTATAAATGCTCTTGCGCCCTGTTTCCAGGAAAGAAGCTACTTTAGGGCCAAGATCAGCACGATAGAACGCATTAAAGGGTTCGATCCACTCTTCAAAACGGGTAACGCAACCGCCTACCCCAGGATTGCTCTTTATCAGCTGCTTCATGTATACCACATAATCATGATTATAAACCGGCATATCACAAGCCGTTACATAAAGATACTCAGACCGGGCATGCAATAGACCGGTATAGATACCAACCAGGGATGCCGACAACTCCATAGCATCCGGATACACACCCCGAATTCCTCCAATTTCGGGCAGATTTTCAGGTTTTGATCCGACAATAATGATATCCTCAAAATCTAAGGAAAGCTGTTTAACAATGCGATTGATGATGTTTTCGCCATCAATCCGTAGTTTTTTTTTGTCATATCCCATTCGTCGGCTGAGCCCCCCCGACAAGATTACTGCTGTACCAAACTTCTTCAAATCCATCCTCCTTTAATCGAAAAAGGGTGCTTATGCGCACCCTTTTTGGTTTGTGACTATTTACTTACTAATATTGACTTTGACAACTTTAAATGGTGGAATTTTAGCTATTGGATCTAATTCTCCGCCGGTTAGATGATTAGCACCGCTGTTTCCATAATGGAATGGCATGAACAGATTCGTTTCCATAATTCCCTTATTGAAACGGGTTTTTGCAGAAACATTTCCTCTGGGCGACGTAACGGTAATGAAATCTCCCTCATTGATGTCATATTCTTTAGCTGTTTCGGGATTGATTTCGACAAATGGGTCACCAGCGATCTCCTCGATTCCTGGTGTCCGCATGGTCATGGTTCGGGTATGATAGTGCTGCAAAATACGACCGGTCATCAGAATCAGTGGGTATTTTTCATCAGCCTGATCTTCAGGCGGAATATAATCCGCAATCATAAAGGCTCCTAATCCACGGGTAAATTTTTCAGCATGGAGGAATTTTGCTCCCTCTGAATCCTTACTCAGGCACGGCCATTGAATCCGATCGCCATTTCTGAGTCGTTCATGGGAAACCCCGGTGTAGCTGGGTGTTACAGAGGCAATCTCATCCATGATTTCTTCTGCACTGTTAAAGTCGAAGCCTTTGGCTCCCAGCTTCTGAGCAATTAAAGAAATAATTTCCCAGTCATTCTTAGCTTCTCCGGGAGCTTCTACCGCTTTTCGGAGTAACTGAATACGGCGTTCCGTATTGGTGAAGGTACCATCCTTTTCAGCATATACAAAGGCTGGCAGGACAACATCCGCATACTCTGTCGTTTCAGTTAAGAAGATGTCCTGGACTACAACAAAATTGGCTTTTTCAAGAGCATGTTTAACATGATTTGTGTCCGGATCAGAAACAACTGGATTCTCGCCCATGACGTATAAGAATTTTACGGTTCCGTCGCCGACCCCATTAATAATTTCAGTCAGTGTTTTGCCAGCATTTTGTGGCAGTTTGACATCCCAGGCTTTTTCGAATTTTTCCACCACTTCCGGGTTGGCGGTTTTCTGATAACCTGGCAAATCGCCTGGTAATGCGCCCATATCACAGGCTCCCTGAACATTATTCTGACCACGCAATGGATTAACACCGCATCCTTCACGGCCGATTTTTCCAGTCAGCATCGCCAGATTGGCGGTTGACATAACACCATCGGTACCGGTTTTATGCTGTGTGACACCCATGGAATAAAAGATTCCACCCTTGTCTTTGGTTGCATAGAGAAGTGCCGCTTTACGCATATCTTCAGGATCAACACCACAGATTTCAGCACATCCTTCAACAGTCAGCGTATCCATAAATTCTTTAAACGCTGCATAGCCTTCGGTTCGTTCATTGATAAAGTTTTTATCTTCCAGACCAGCGTCCAGAATGGCACGCATCATTCCATTAAGTAATGGGACATTGGTTCCCGGTTTAATCTGTAAATATACATCGGCGTATTTTGCCAGTTCGATTTTTCGTGGTTCGGCTACAATCAGAGCTGCCCCTTTTTGTTGTCGCTGTTTTATTTTAGCACCAATAACCGGATGAGTTTCGGTGGTATTGGAGCCGGTAACAAACATAACATCCATTAAATCCACTTCATCAATACTATTGGTCATCGCCCCACTACCAAATGATTTAGCCAGACCAGCAACAGTTGAAGCATGACAAAGTCGGGCACAATGATCAACGTTGTTGGTTTCACCAACAGTACGAATAAATTTCTGGAAAACATAATTATCCTCATTCGTACATCGGGCTGAAGACAGCCCCGCAACTGCCTGAGGACCTTCTGCTTTAGCTTCTTTTAGTTTCTCTGCTACTAAGTTTAAGGCTTCTTCCCAGCTTGCTTCTTCCAGAACACCGTTTTTGCGGATTAACGGCGTTGTTAAACGATCAGGACTGCTGACAAAATCATAAGCAAAGCGTCCTTTGACACATAAAAGATTGTCATTAACATTTCCTTCTGTGCTATAAATGTCAGTAATCTTATTATCTATTATTTTTAAATTCAAGGTACAGCCTACTCCGCAATATGGACAAACAGTCTGAACTGTTTTGGCATAGGCAAAGGGTTTAAACTGTTTCGGTGCCAATGCACCAGTCGGACAGACTGCAATACAGTTACCACAGCTGACACATTCTGATTTCCCTCTGGGCGTTTCGAAAACCGGATTGATATTGGTTTCATAACCACGGTCACATTGGGCTAAAATATGGTTGCACTGAAGGTGTTCGCAAACTTTGATACATCGATTACAGAGTACACATTTATTGGGATCATAGGTATAAAACGGATTGGAATCATCGATGGGTTTTGTCATCACCCGTTCGGTACCGAAAGCCTTAACCGCATCATATTCAATGCAATTCGCATTGAATTCAACAAATTCACAACAACCATATTTATAACATGTCATACAGTCAAAGGTATGATCTGACATGAGCATTTTTAATACAAATCGGCGCGCTTCTCTTACCTCCGGCGTATTGGTATTAACCACCATACCTTCCGCTACTGGAGTTGAGCAGGAAGTTTCAAGTCTTCTCGCTCCAACGACTTCAACAAGACACATACGACAGCTGCCTTCCGGTGTGAAGTCTTTAAAATTACATAATGTCGGAATGTCGATACCGATGGAACGTGCTGCTTTCAGTATTGTAGTTCCTGGTTCGACACTAACTTTTTGTCCATCAATTGTCAAATTAACCATAAATTTATTTCTCCCTTCTTTTAGGATTCCATTATATTCTATAACTTTTAATTTGTCATTGATGTTTTTTAGTTAAATGATTCTTTTCTCGGATGATTTAAGAAATACATACTTATCGTCTTAGTAAAATCACCAAGAATCCCTGTCGGATGGGATTTTGCAATGCTTTACAAAACGATATTCTGGACCTGAATTTATAATGATTGTATGTTTGTGATTTAACTAACAAAAATTAAATGCGAATAAAATGCTACTTCGGAAAATAGCAACAATAACGAGTAATTTTCCGACGTTAAAAAATGACTGTCGATTAAACTACCACAAAATTTTTATAGCAATCTCAATTCTATCAGTTATTACTGATAATTTTTACAGGAATTTGTAATTCACTTCCAAATTTATATGAGTCAAGTTAGAACTATTTTAGAGAAAAATAAAAAAGTGCAAAATTGTTATACACAACTTTACACTTACGTTTTGACGATCATCTTATTGGAGCGGAAGACGGGATTCGAACCCGCGACCCCCGGCTTGGGAAGCCAGTGCTCTACCACTGAGCCACTTCCGCAACGCTTATATTATAACAACAAATCCATTCTTCTGCAAGTAATTATTTCATACAAATGATGTTTTTGTTGAATTTTATTAACAAAAAAGTAAAAAACCGCAAATCATGCGGTTAGCTTTTTTAATGGTGACCCATGGGCGACTTGAACGCCCGACACCCTGATTAAAAGTCAGATGCAAACCGTTCTTTATTATTTTTTATAATTTACTATCCTGTCTCAACCCTTTATTTTATGCCATTTTCTTATAGCTGCTCTTTTCCTTCCTTTATATATGTATTTTTTCTTGTGTGCTAACATAGTGCTAAGTCTAATTAATTATTATCAAATTGAATAGTAAAGTTTTTCATTTTTATATTTTAATAAATTATATTGGATAACCCGACATTAAACTAAGCACCTCTACACTTAAGAGTTCTTTTAATTTGTTTATTTCTAATTCTTCTAAATTTCCATTGTGAACAACACCCATTTCTTGATATTTAAAATATTTGCTAAATGTTATAATATCATTGAAAAATTTCTCAGTATCTTCAATTTCATCAGTAATCGTTAAAATCCCTCTATTTAAATTTATTGAATAAATCTTTCTTGATTTCAATCTTCTTATTGCATTTATTATTTCTAAATATTCGGTATAGTTACTCATTTTAACAACTTCTAATGTAAATCTAATTAAATCATAGTAGTAATCTGGATTAAAACTATCTCCATAATATTCATTTACCAATTTTTTCGGTCTCTGAATTATTTCAATTAGCAAATTTAATTTTCTGTAATTTAAGTTTTTAAATTTTTCTATAGTTTCCAAATTTAATTTTTCTTTAAGCTCAAATTCTAGTATTTGTCCGTTCTTTGGTGTTGATAATAATTCTCCAACATATTCAAAAGCACTTTTAGCTACAGGCAAATCAAATTCATAATCAAATACTTTATCAAAATATTGATGTGTATCATACTCATTTCCATAGTACCCTTTTAGCAAGTTAGCAAATTCTACTTTATTTATAGATATTAAGAAATTAACATCTTTTCCTTTTTTTATTAATTCTTTATTCAAGTATATTATTTTTTTAATTAACTCAATTGAAAATTTTGGTTCACATCTATCAAGTTCATCAATAATTAATAGGAACTTATTATTTTGTTCTTCAAAAAAAGCAAGTCAATCATAATTTCATAGAATTTTTTTTCATCAATTATCTCGTTCAAAATAGTATTAGAAAGCATTTTATACAATGCCATACTATTGAACTCATCAATCGGCTTTATAATTTGTTTGCTAACTTCCTTTGGCAGTGGCAGCAGCGCTTCACCCGCACTTTTTATTATATCTTTAAAATACTTGATCCCATATTTTTGCAGAAACTCATAAAAAGACTTTTCATCTTTTGAAGTTTTTATCAATTCATTATAAACAAATTCCAAAAAAATGCCATTAATATTCGTACTTGCTTGATTCTCCCAAGCATCAAATTTCAAAATATCAAAACTTTGTTTTTTTATTGGATCCGATTGTTCTTCACTCGTCTCAATAATATCTTCTTGTTTAACTCGTTCAATAAATTTATCAATAAAAAAACTTTTTCCGCTTCCCCATTCTCCAACCAATGAGCATATTCTATTTCTTTCTCTATTATTAAATTGAATCAACTCATCTAATAATTGCTCTCTTTGCGCAAATAAAACATTCTTTTTTTCTATATCCATTAAGTAATTCTCCATTCATCAATCAAAGTTTTCTTTGATTATAACACCTCTTTCCCCCATTGTCTAAAAACAAAAAAGAGCCACCCGAAGGTGGCCGAAATCAATAAATAAAGTCGCCGGTTTCCTGGTTGTATACACCACCAAGATCAGATAACTCTAAATGAGCAAACTCTTGTGACGGGTATACTCTAACTGCAATTCCAAATACCTGCCATGCGATCCTGGCAAACTCGATGATGTTCAGTCCTGGACAATAACAGTCTATGGCTTCACCCAGCATGTGTAGTGAATTCCAAACGCCTTGCCAGTATTTATTATTCTCCGGACAGCGGATCCCGCACGTAATGACAATTGCCCCGACATAATCCCGGAGCTGCTGCAGTTTATCAATGAGCTGCTGCGCTATGATCTGACCATAATTTGTTTCGGGATATCCATTGCAGCCGCTGGTCGGATCTCCTTTGATGCAGCCACACGCAAATTCGTACCAGCTGAAATTCTTAGAAGCCATTCCTTCAGGCAATGCGACTACCGGGGCCGTTGCTGCGACCGGTGCGTTTGTCACTGAGAACAACGCCGTAAAAGTATTTGTCCCGATTATTCCATCAATTGTCAGGTTTCTATCTCTCTGGAAGCTTAATACCCGGTCTGTTGTTTGGGTGCCTGCATCTCCCAGGCGACCATCAATGTCGCATTCATAACCTAATTCATTTAACCGAGCCTGCACTGACATGAGCTGACCTCTTAAGCATCGTTCCAGATCCAGCCCGGATTCTCCGGTTTCGTCCAGGCCATAACCTCTTCTTGCATTATTTCTGGCTGATCTTGTTAAATCCCCAACTTGACCGTCTGCCTCAATGTCTCCATAATTTAAAAGTCTTAAAACTCGTTGCTCCTCAACAATAGAAAATACTTGGACACTTAACGGATCCGATGGTGTAATCACTTCCTGAGATGGACTTGATGGCTGAGTAACCACGACTTCAACCGCTTTCGTCGGAAATGGGTTGTCAATATTCACATAATCCTGATAACAGATATTAAGATCGACGTTTCCAGAAATACCTTCAACGGATCCTTTATCTGAATACTGCCAGATGCTTGGCATAAATTCCGGCTGATCCACATCCCATTGACCCAGCCATGTGAACCACTTTCCTTTGTTAATATCATTAACCTTATTTTCAAACCAATCCAATGACGTATAAACAATGACTTTATACCCGGAATCATGAATCTCTTCACAGAATGCATCAATGATCGGGTTAATGTCGATGTTCCCTTGATACTGCTGATCCTCAACATCATATGCAATCGGATAGGCAAATGTTGATCGTGGATATTTTGATAAGATGGTTTTAACAAAGTTTGCTTCCATCTTTGCCTCTTCCACGGTTTGTGCATAGGAGTACATGTATGGCATTGGGGGAATACCGTTGACAACACAGGCATCCAAATTAACCAGGGCTTTTGCATCAAGCTCCCCGCCTGATGCATTCCTGGCTTCACCCCATCCGATCCGGACGCCGGAAAACTTTTTGTTTGAGTTTTTTACGAGTGGCCATTGGATATCGCCCTGGTGCTGGGAAACGTCTATTCCTTCGATTTGCAGCATATCGCTACCTCCGTTTATTATTCCGTTTTATAGTTTCCAGTATTTTTAACTGTTTCAGCGCTCTGATCCGCTGATGTGTTCTGCTTTTCTTTGACCTGTTGTACATATTGTTGAACTTCAGCGACCGTTACCAATCCCTGTTTTAATAATCTAAGTACTTCATCCGCAGTTTGCGCTGATTTCGTGATTGACATATTTTTCCAGATCCCATAACCGATACTGGCAAAAACCAGCGCCCAGGACACTAATTGAAACAATTGATCATCTGATACCTCAATCGGATTATGACCAGTTGCTGTCAGAATGGCATTCGTTACCGCCAATAGAATCGTTGCCAGTACCACCCACGTAGAAACGGATACGCCACTCAGAGCATCCGCAATTTTTATAAATTTTTCTTTCATTTCTTAATCCTCCTTTTTTATCATTGAAAAACATGTCTTAACCTGTTCTTCCAGTTTTGTAATCCTCTGCTCCAGTGCATTAAAACGACCATCTGTCTTATCAATTTTGCTGATCAAACACTTTAAATCATCCAGAATGCTTTCAAGTTTCGTTTCTATGACCCCCAACCGTTCAGCATCCTTATTGTCGTTTCGTCGCCACCCGGCGAAACCGAATATAATACTTGCTACCGCTACACCCATGCTTAAAATTTCTGTCGGTGAAAACATAACCGTCCCCTTTCAAATAAATAGTGACGGTCTCCCGCCCCTGAGCAATAAAAAAACAGCCTTAAGCTGTTGCGTTCAACAATGAAACAAGTTCGTTGTACTGATCCTGGTTAATTCGGTTATTAAGCAAGAACACGTCGAGTTTAATCATCATGTCTTCTTCCGTTCCATAATTTCCGTTTGTGATCACTTTTTTACAATATGTATAGGTCATTTTTCACACCTCCTTCCTATAATCCTAATTCGATGTTTGATAATCTAAAATCCAGATCAACCATGTATTCAGCTGTCTGATTTTCCAGTTGATCAAGCTTTTCAGCGTAGATTTGTTCCTTGGTTTTCGGTACATCAAAGTACTCATGGCTAAAACCGCCTGTTTGTGTATAAAAATAGATAACATTTTTACCCTCGACCTCTTCAACTGCCGGGAGTGACTCAACAAGAAATCCCTCCTTCAATAATTCTGTTTCTGTCTTTTTCAAGCCATTAATTTCATCAAACGGTTTGTAGTGAATAAACGTGACCTGATTGTCTGAATTTGTTTTTATGAATAGCATTTTTTTCTCCCTATTTCTCAGTCTAAATAATAACCTAAATTTACAACACAAATAAGGTATACCGATGCTGCTGATAAATACCCGCAAAAGAATAACTTATCATCTGCAAATGTATAACTTGGAATTGAATGAGCAGTAACGGGGGCATAACCTCCACCGCCCAATGAAGATATATTTTTGAACGTGTTATAATCAACCACACCTGCTTCAGTGATCTCCATACACACAACGCTGTTCTGTGACTGCAATTGTGAAAGAATCACCAGTTTTCCATTGTTTGATACTTTTGCAAATTGTGCGCTATAAGTTATGTTTGCATTATAAGTTGCGGTGTTATAAATGATGCTGCCATCTACCATTGATAATGCTTTAGCGTAAAAATAATTAGGAGGACTTGTCATATATGTTTGAAAGAACATATCCAAATCATCAAGTAGACAAACAGGGTAATTACCATTGTTTTGGTTTAAACGTGTTCCCAATGACTGTGAAAAAACAATGTTGCCATCGCTGTTAACCTTCTTATAATAGCCCCCAGTAATTTCATAATACCAATTTCCGTATTTATCTCTAAATGGATAACCTGAAACCAAATCGCTGAATGTTAGTGTTTTTATTACCGCACTTGTTGAAAGATCAAACCATTTAACAGATTTGTCGGGTTGAACACCAATCAAAACACCCGCTGACTCAAGGATAAGAATCCGCTGGTACGAAGTATTAAATGCGCTATCGATTTTAAAATCAGATCCACTTGATAAAAGTGTTCCGGTTGACGAGTATTTCTTCCAGCCATTTACATCAAAAACAAAAGCATAATCACCATAATTTACACAGGTTATGCCATAAGTTATACTTCCAATCGAGAATGAGAATAAAACCTCTTTATTCTCATTAACATGTCTGATGTAATAATTAGAGCCATTTTGCCATAAGTGCATGATCGTATTTGTAAATTTGTTATAAAACAGCCATGATGCTAAAACGTTGCCAAAAAGCGCATCAATGCTCAATCACTTGTTCAAATGACTTCCCGATTGACCGGCTCCGATACCCCTTGGCCCTGTTCTTATTCTTATTATTTTCTCTGTTGATATTCTCAATCGCACTGGCTGCGGTTGGATCCGGATACTTTTCCACAAATTTTTCCTCGTTATAAATCGTCTTTGTCATTTTCATATCCTCTCAGTATATTTTTGATGATTACACGGATATCCCATTAAGCTCAATAACGCTGTCTTTTTTATTTTTATTGCTGAGTGGGTGTCTTTGACTTTGATCACCACACATTCCGATAATTCTGATGCCGATATCTCACAATCTTTAAAAAATTCTGCCGGTTCTGTTATTTCCGATCCGTACAGTTTTACCTCACAAAGAGTAACCTGTTTTTTAATGTCCCTGGGATCTGATTGTTTCATTTTTCAGCTTTTTCCTTCTTTTTCAAATACAACTGGCAATCATTTTTTTGTTTGTGCTGTGTGGCCGATGCTGAACAATTGTTATTGTATTGCTTATGGTCATAATACAGACAGTCGGCTTTTTTACAGTGATCTCTTTTTTCTTTTTTCATTTTTCTAGCCCTTTCACATGCAAATGCACATATTAAACTTGTTCCTCCATAGTTACTGCAGCCCATGCATTTTTCAAACATGGCCTATACCGCTTCCTTGAATTCTCTTTTAATTTTTTTATCGGTCCACTCATTTACAAAAGCAGCGACTTCTTTTGTTGGCAACTCATTTCGTTTCCCTCTGACCTGGATAACCCTGTCACCGGTCAGCTCCAACGTGTAGAATGGTATTTCTGGTTTATCTACCTCTCTGATAAATAAAATTGTTGTCGTCCCGGTCGCATGACTTTTAATGTAAGAATCACCGCCAACACAATGCCCCAGCTTTGAACCTTCCTGTATGATATCTTTTGCCTCTGCAGGTGCTTTTATCAAAAATCCCTGGCTTTCAAAGTAATAACGATCATCAATCCTCTTCTGGCGCTGCATGATCAGCCTGTTTTCTTTTCTTAATTTCTTCATACGTTCTTCGTCTTTTTTCTTGTTGATGATATCCACCAGCTGATCATGCCGGGCGATTAGGTTTTTCGGCCAGAGGTTATGTTTTTCGCTGAGATCCCATTGCTCCTGCCTTGCCATGTTGATGTAGTCAAAATAGGTTCCAATTATGGAATTAATGGTAGTTTTTTTGATTTTATGCCTGCCTGTTTTTTCAGGTACTTCATGTTCTTAACTGGATCACCCTCACATTTGAGTATTTTTTCGAAGTTATGCTCTGTTATTTTACATTCCTGAAGAAGAAGCATATCTGATTCTCTCGGCAATTTATTCTCTATTAGTTTTTTGAATTGATTCAGTGTCCTTAATTTAGGATCCACTCGTTTCACCATCGTTAATTCTTCTGTCGTAATACCAAAATATTCCTGCAGCGATTTTGCTTTTCTTTCGTACCGCCAATAACCGTCACTGAGCATATCTGTGGCAATGTTATAAAGTCCGGCTTTCAAGATATATTCAATCGCTGGGTTATTGTCATAATGGAAGAGATAAACCAATGGATTAAACTGCTTGCCCGCCTCTGCCAGAATTTCCATTTTTGAGTATTGCCAGTTTGTTCCAGATAGGACGCTTTTTATATTTTCCGGAAAAACATCATAATGCTGACTGTTATTTCCAGTTCCGCCTCTTTTAACCCATCGTTCCCCCTTCCAACTATCTTGAATTCGCTCATACTTTGTCACCCTTTTGCTTTTTTTATCAAGCAGAAATCGCATTTCTTCAAATTCATTCATAATGCTTTCTTCCCTTTCGCCGGTTTGCTCATTTTTGCTGTAATACTTGCAATAATTAAAATACCTCACGGCGATCTGCTCATTGATGATCTGAATACAAGCCACTTTATCCTGTCATTAAAATTAATATACGAGTTTTTTAATCTTTTCCTCTCTCTCACGCTAATTTTCTTCCACAGATCGGACAATAGTTTATCTTAAAATCCTCTTCGTAAATGTTTTGGTTTAGGTGTTGGACATTCAAATAAAATTCATTGTCCAGATCCTGACTCTCATTTTTCCAAATCTCAATTTTAAAATCGCCATTGCGTATTCCTGTTTGACGGATCTCTTTTTCCTCTGTGCAAAATTTGCAATCATCGCTCATCCTCTTCACCTCCTTTGACTCATTTCTTGACAGCATCTTTTAAAAAATGCCAATCTCCCACAGGCGGGATAACTTTTTTTGCACAAAATGTGTCCTCTGTCTATATAATATTCGCCTATGTCTATTTTGTCAAATAGTTTTTGAAAAATATTGACAGAGGGGAATAATGGTGATATTATCGAACCTGTGGAGGTTGAATAATGAAAGATAGATTAAATTTACTCAGAAAAACTCTAAAGCTTAATCAAAATGATTTTGGCAAAAAGCTTGGTGTTACTAATACTGCTATATCTAAACTTGAAAAAGGTGAACGTAATTTCACTGAACAGATGATTTTATCTATCTGTCGTGAATTCAACGTTTCCGAAGAATGGTTGAAAAATGGTACAGGTGAAATGTTTGTGAAGCGTTCGCCAGCTCTAAGCCAATTCGAACAAATCATTGAGGATTTCGATCTTGAAGATTTGGTGAAGGTCAGAGAATTTATGGATATGCTGATCAAAGTCAAAGAAGGTTCCAAGATTATCCAGATCCGGGATCATATCGAATATATTTCCCGTCCTTTATATGATCTACCGGCCAGCGCCGGTAACGGCCAGTTCCTGGACAGCAGCCATTATGAAATGATGGACTTCCCTGCCGGGATCGTCCCACCCGACTCGACCTTTTGCGTCAGGGTTGCTGGTAACAGCATGGAGCCAAACTTCTATGATAAGGATGTTGTTTTTGTTAAACAAATTCCTGTAATTAACTCTGGTGAAATTGGTGTGTTTGTTTTGAATGGTGAAGGATTCATTAAGAAATATGTATGTGAAGGAGAAAACTGCAGTCTGGTTTCACTCAACCCGGCCTATGAACCGATCGTGATCAAAGAAGCTGATCATCTGAAGGTTGTTGGCAAGGTTGTTGAGATATAAATTTTTATCTTTGAAAGGGGAACTTATGTCTAGATCAAATCCGAATAGTATTATCGCATTTCCAAATGAGTTTGTTGTTCTTGATATCGAAACCACTGGTCTCTCTCCTACTTACGATTCAATTATTGAGATTTCAGCCTTGCGAGTTCGGGATGGCATTGTTATATCTAAGTTTTCATCCTTAACTAAACCCACATCTTATTTTATGCCTCTTTTTCCAAAAGAAAACAAGACAGATTATCTGTATACCGATGATGGCGAGCCCTATTATTATGTTTGTGATTTTATTTCTGACCTTACTGGCATAACAAACGCAATGCTTGCTGACGCACCGGATTTAAAAGATGTTCTTGAAGATTTTTCATCATTTATTTTAGATTCCATTGTTGTTGGTCATAATGTTAGTTTTGATGTTAATTTTTTAAAACATAACTTCAGACAATTGTTTGACCGCAATATTGAAATTACCTATGTTGATACAATGCGTATTGCAAGAAAGATTTTTAGCGAAGAAAGACATCATCGACTCATAGATGTTACCAATTATTTAAGTATCATTCTCGACGATTCGAAACTACATCGTAGCCTATATGATTGCGAAGTTACTCTTAATTGTTACCAAGCAATGTATGACATGATCCCGTCAAAGTATGATACTCACGATAATTTTATTGATTTATTTAACCGTCGTACCCGGAGTAATTTTGATCCCAGAAATCTTTCCCCTGAATCTGAAGAAATTGATGATTCAAATCCTTTTTTCAATAAAGAGTGTATCTTTACTGGTTCTCTTGATAAGATGGTCAGAAAGGAAGCTCAGCAAATAGTCGTAAATTTAGGTGGCACGTGCGGTAAAACTGTCACCCAAAAACAAATTATTTAATTCTCGGTAATAACGATTATTGCAAAAGCATAAAGGACGGCAAAAGTAATAAACACAAGAGGGCTGAAGAGTTGAAATCTGATGGTTTTGATATTGATATAATGCCTGAGGATGTTTTTTACAGTCTTATCGGATTGGAAATATAGTAAATATACCGCCTCTTCTATAAAACGCTAAATTACAATAAAATAAGCTAAAATAAGCCTAAATAAGCTTAAATAGCTTCCAAATCGTTGACAATCACTGCCAAATGAACTATAATTAAAGCATCAAATAATGCTAATAGTTCCCTGGCAGTAAGCCTCCCACCTATAAGGGATGTGCCGAACCCAGGGATTTTTTTATTTAAAATTTTGAAAGGATGCTTCATGAAAACAGCGATACTTGTTGATGGGGGATTTTATAGACGCCGTGCTCAAATAAAACTTGGAGAAAAAACGGCTGAAGAAAGAGCAAAAGAGTTAAGTGAATACTGTTACCGTCATTTGAAAGAAAAACATGACGATACCAAACATGACCTTTACAGAATCTTTTACTATGATTGTCCGCCAATGGATAAAAAGATATATCATCCATTTCTTAAAAAGCAGATCGATTATTCAAAAACTGATCTTCATACCTGGATGACTGAATTTCTTGATGAATTAAAAAAGAAAAGAAAATTTGCTTTAAGAATGGGAAAACTTGCAGATACACAGGCTCATTTCACAATAAGACCGGATATCCTCAAAAAATTGTGCAATGATAAAATTGCTTTTGATGAGCTTTCAGAATATGATTTTGTAATTAATGTTGATCAAAAGGGAGTTGATATGAAAATCGGTTTGGACATTGCCTCAATAGCCTATAAAAGACAAGTTGATCAAATCGTTCTGATTTCCGGTGATAGTGACTTTGTCCCTGCAGCAAAGCTTGCCCGTCGTGAAGGTATCGATTTTGTATTAGACCCTTTGGGCGCTCCAATTAAACCCGATTTATTTGAGCATATCGATGGTCTAAGAACATGTGAAAACGCATTTAAATAAAAAACAAAAAACCGCCTCTTCTGTTGGAGCAGAAAAGACGGGTTCAGATATACCGGGCTAAGCACAATATACCTATTCACATATTTATTGTAGCACTACGCCCGGTTTTTTTCAACGTAATTGGACAAAATCGGGGTTTTTTACGCCCTTTTTTAGGAGGATCAAGAATAATGGCTACAGTAAAGAAAATTGAGTACAAATCCGGAAAGAAAACGTGGCAGGTCCGGTGGCGGGAAGATGGTAAACAGCGCATGAAAAACTTTTCCCGGGCTAAGGACGCCAATGATTTTAAGGTCAGTATTGAGGCTTCCCAGCGTGACGGTACCTATGTCAGCCCGTCCAAAATGCTGGTTGAGGATTATTTTAAAAAATGGTTATCTTATAAAAAATCGTCCCTGTCTGATAAAACATACTCTTCTTATGAGTCAACGACGGCGGCCATGGGCGAGGTCATTGGCAAAATACAGCTGCAGAAATTAACGGTCACGGATATTGAGTCTCTGTATAATGATCTCCGGGCCGATGGTCTGTCCGGTACCAGCTGCAACTATTACCATCGCATTTTAAAGCAGTCACTGAAGCAGGCCCTCAAGGATCGACTGATCCAATTCAACCCGGCCGATCTGGCACAGCCGATCCCAAAGGATAAATTCAAAGCTGAGATCATCCACCCGGATATGGTTAAAACCTTTCTATCCTACTTTTCTGGGGCTGAAATTGAAACCGCTGTTTACTTATCCCTCTTCCTGGGTTTGCGCCGTGCTGAGGTCTGTGGTTTACAGTGGCATGACATTAATTTCAGAACCCGGGTGATCACAGTCCGGAGAACACTTCATTACAAGGAAGGTGCGTACTTTCATCTTCCAACAAAAAGCAAGCAGACCAGGCAGATCCCCTTTACCCTGGGGGTGGCCAAGAAACTGAAAGAGGAAATAAAGAACCAGGCCAAATTCCGGAAACATTTCGCTGAAAGTTATGTCAAAAATAAATATGTCTGTGTCCATCGAAACGGTATGCAATTTATCCCGGAGTATGTTTCCCATTCGTACACCAATATCAAAGGGCCAGCCTTTGAAAATATCCGGTACCATGATCTCCGGCATACGGCCGCAACCCTAATGCTCTATCACGGGGCCGACATCAAAACAGTATCGGCCATCCTGGGCCACAGCTCTATAACCATCACCGGGGACATTTACCTGCACGCCCTGGAAGACATGAAGCGTACCGCCATTGATGCCCTGGATCAATACATGGAAACCTCTGATAAGATTGTTCAGTTTAAGCGGAGCGTTTAACTTGCCAGTGTGTGAAATGTGCTAAGATTTTAGAAATATTTCTGAAGTGCTAAAAATGTGTGAAGATTTCAAAATGTGTGAAGATTTAGAATTGAAGGTAAAAAAAGAAACCGCTTTAAATAGCGGTTTTTTTGATAAAAAAATGGTGACCCATGGGCGACTTGAACGCCCGACACCCTGATTAAAAGTCAGATGCTCTACCAACTGAGCTAATGGGTCATAAAATTATTTAGTTATTGTTTGTCTTCAAACGATTGTGTAATACCCAAGTTTGCCTGACTAAGCGATTCACACAAAAATGTTCACTCCCTACGGTCGTGCATTTTTGGTTCACTGCTTATACCAACTGAGCTAATGGGTCAGATCATTAAATTAAGTTGTGCTAAGGATCGTATTTTAATCGAAAACTCTTCTCATCCAATATGGATTAGTTTTTAATTAAAATGCGTAAGTTCGATGATGCACGATTCGCTCTGCTCACATGCATAGCCAATTTCATCCTGAAATCGGATCTCACTTATGGTGGGAGAAGATGGATTCGAACCATCGTAGACGTCGTCAACGGATTTACAGTCCGCCCCCTTTAGCCACTCGGGCATTCTCCCATCCGAATTTTGACAAAAAAATGGAGCTGATGAACGGACTCGAACCGTTAACCTGCTGATTACAAATCAGCTGCTCTGCCAATTGAGCCACATCAGCTTAATAAAAAAGTATTGATACATTGAATTACTTACTGCTAATACACTACAGATAACTAAGTGATTCGCACCAAAATTTTGACTCGCTACTCTCGTCAATTTTGGGCTCTCTACTTATGCCAATTGAGCCACATCAGCTTAATGATAATTGTTTGACATACTATTATGTTTTGTAAATGGCGACCTGGAAGAGACTCGAACTCTCGACCTCCAGCGTGACAGGCTGGCATTCTAACCAACTGAACTACCAGGCCGCATGGATGGATATTAAATTTGGTGACCCCTAGGAGACTCGAACTCCTGTTACCGCCGTGAAAGGGCGGTGTCTTAACCGCTTGACCAAGGGGCCTTGCTTAAAAGAGCGGATATGAAACGGTCTGCTTCACACCCGCTTTGTTTCTTAATGGCTCCCCAGGCTGGATTCGAACCAGCAACCTATCGGTTAACAGCCGAGTGCTCCACCGTTGAGCTACTGAGGATTATTTAAAATCCCGCAACGTCCTATCCTCCCAGGCAGTTGCCCACCAAGTACTTTCGGCGCTGGAAGACTTTACTTCTGTGTTCGGTATGGGAACAGGTGTGGCCCTTCCGCCATCGTCGCGAGATTAATTAACTATTTAATTATTATTGCATTTATCAATTGTCTTTTATGATCACGCAGTGATCATTCAAAACAGCACAGTGTATAAATTCTTGGATCAAGACCTCGGTCGATTAGTACTGGTCAGCTCCATATGTTGCCATACTTCCACATCCAGCCTATCTACCTGATCGTCTATCAGGGACCTTAACCATTTCTGGTGAGATATCTTATCTTGAGGGGGGCTTCGTGCTTAGATGCCTTCAGCACTTATCCCTTCCAAACTTAGCTACCCAGCTATGCTCCTGGCGGAACAACTGGTGCACCAGTGGTTTGTCCGTTCCGGTCCTCTCGTACTAGGAACAGCTCCTCTCAAATATCTGACGCCCACGACGGATAGGGACCGAACTGTCTCACGACGTTCTGAACCCAGCTCGCGTGCCTCTTTAATGGGCGAACAGCCCAACCCTTGGGACCTGCTTCAGCCCCAGGATGAGACGAGCCGACATCGAGGTGCCAAACCTCCCCGTCGATGTGGACTCTTGGGGGAGATAAGCCTGTTATCCCCGAGGTAGCTTTTATCCGTTGAGCGATGGCCCTTCCACTCGGAACCACCGGATCACTAAGCCCGACTTTCGTCTCTGCTCGAGATGTCTCTCTCGCAGTCAATCACCCTTTTGCCTTTGCACTCTAAAAGATGGTTTCCAACCATCCTGAGGGTAACTTTGGGCGCCTCCGATACTTTTTAGGAGGCGACCGCCCCAGTCAAACTGCCCGTCTGACACTGTCCGATGACCGGATTACGGCCACTCGTTAGAATTCCAATAGTACAAGGGTGGTATCCCAAGGGTGGCTCCTTCGAAACTGGCGTCCCAAATTCTCTGCCTCCCACCTATCCTGTACGTGTACTACCAAAACTCAATGCCAGATTGCAGTAAAGCTCTACGGGGTCTT
Organism: Acetobacterium wieringae; assembly: GCF_023700225.1. Classification (NCBI taxonomy): domain Bacteria; kingdom Bacillati; phylum Bacillota; class Clostridia; order Eubacteriales; family Eubacteriaceae; genus Acetobacterium; species Acetobacterium wieringae. Next base: position 633,842 of record NZ_CP097897.1, on the reverse strand, counting down.
TCCGTCCTGTCGCGGGTAACTCGCATCTTCACGAGTACTACAATTTCACCGGGTGTGTTGTCGAGACAGCGCTCAAATCGTTACGCCTTTCGTGCGGGTCAGAACTTACCTGACAAGGAATTTCGCTACCTTAGGACCGTTATAGTTACGGCCGCCGTTTACTGGGGCTTAAATTCGCACCTTCGCTTGCGCTAAGCACTCCTCTTAACCTTCCAGCACCGGGCAGGCGTCAGCCCCTATACATCATCTTTCGATTTAGCAGAGACCTATGTTTTTGCTAAACAGTCGCTTGAGCCTCTTCTCTGCGGCCCCCCTTAAGGGGCACTCCTTCTCCCGAAGTTACGGAGTCATTTTGCCGAGTTCCTTAACAACACTTCTCCCGCTCATCTTAGGATTCTCTCCTCGCCTACCTGTGTCGGTTTACGGTACGGGCACCTTCTCTCTCAATAGAAGCTTTTCTTGACAGCGTGAAATCAGCGACTTCCCTACTTATTTTTCGTTCCCCGTCACGCCTTGGCCTTAAGATCAAGGGGATTTGCCTCCCTGATCAGCCTTGACGCTTGGCCCAGCTTTTCCAACCGCTGGGTTCGCTTATCCTTCTGTGTCACTCCATCTCTCAAACAATTAAAGGTGGTACAGGAATTTCAACCTGTTGTCCATCGCCTACGCTACTCGCCTCGGCTTAGGCCCCGACTTACCCTGAGCGGACGAACCTTCCTCAGGAAACCTTGGGCTTTCGATGGTGAAGATTCTCACTTCACTTTCGCTACTCATGCCAACATTCTCTCTTGTCCCCAGTCCACCTAACCTTACGATTAAGCTTCGCCCCTGGGACATTGCTCCCCTACCACTATGGTAGTACCATAATCCATCGCTTCGGTGCCAGATTTTAGCCCCGTTCATCTTCGGCGCACAACCACTCGACCAGTGAGCTATTACGCACTCTTTAAATGTGTGGCTGCTTCTAAGCCAACATCCTGGTTGTTTGTGCAGTTGCACATCCTTTCCCACTTAATCTGGACTTGGGGACCTTAGCGGATGGTCTGGGCTGTTTCCCTTTCGACTATGAGACTTATCTCACACAGTCTGACTGCTGTATATAAGTGGATGGCATTCGGAGTTTGATACGGTTCAGTAAGCTTTACGCCCCCTAGCCGATTCAGTGCTCTACCTCCATCACTCTTTACTACAACGCTAGCCCTAAAGCTATTTCGGGGAGAACCAGCTATCTCCGTGTTCGATTGGAATTTCACCCCTATCCACAACTCATCCAAGCCTTTTTCAACAGACACTGGTTCGGACCTCCACTTGGTTTTACCCAAGCTTCATCCTGGTCATGGATAGATCACACGGTTTCGGGTCTACAGCATGCAACTAGTCGCCCTGTTCAGACTCGGTTTCCCTGCGGCTCCGTACCTGAAGTACTTAACCTTGCTACATACCGTAACTCGTTGGCCCGTTCTACAAAAAGCACACCGTCACTTGCGCTCCGGCTGCTTGTAAGCACAGGGTTTCAGTTTCTATTTCACTCCCCTTCCGGGGTTCTTTTCACCTTTCCCTCACGGTACTTTCCGCTATCGGTCAATCAGTAGTATTTAGCCTTGGGGGGTGGGCCCCCCATCTTCCCACAGGGTTTCACGTGTCCCGTGGTACTCGTCGATTACCCACTCACTCTATTTTCACTTACGGGGATCTCACCCTCTGCGTCCGGCCTTCCCATGCCGTTCAGCTAATAAAGTAAATTTGTTGTAATCCGGGCTCTTCCTCTTTCGCTCGCCGCTACTCAAGGAATCGATGTTTCTTTCTTTTCCTCCGGGTACTAAGATGTTTCAGTTCCCCAGGTTCCCTCCATAACGCTATGTATTCACGTTACAGTGACTGGTCTTCTACCAGCCGGGTTTCCCCATTCGGATATCTGCGGATCAACGGTTATGTGCACCTTCTCGCAGCTTTTCGCAGCTTGTCGCGTCCTTCTTCGGCTCTGATTGCCAAGGCATTCACCCTGTGCTCTTTTCTTCTTGATCCTAAAATTACGTTTCTAATGTTGTTAACATTTTGAAATTGTATTTCTTTTTATTTATACACTATGCTGTTTTCAATGATCGACGCTTTTACCCAAATGTGATAACATTTGGTAGGTCACTAAGCGTTAGCGTGTGACTGATGTAAAAGCTAACGCATTTTTCGGCTGAATTCATCCCTGATTACTCAAGGATTCTGACGAAAAATACGATCCTTTTTGATTTTATGGTGGGCTTGGGAGGACTTGAACCTCCGACCTCACGCTTATCAGGCGTGCGCTCTAACCACCTGAGCTACAAGCCCATCTGTTTGTTTTAAAATTTGGTGGAGATGAGGAGACTTGAACTCCTGACCCCCTGCTTGCAAGGCAGGTGCTCTCCCAACTGAGCTACACCCCCCCAAGTATTAAAACGTATTAAATTTTATGCACGTTGCTTCTGTCTTTGTATGAACCAGTCATACAAAAGAAAATAGTACCATGACTTCCTGTATTCCCTAGAAAGGAGGTGATCCAGCCGCACCTTCCGATACGGCTACCTTGTTACGACTTCACCCCAATTACTGACCCCACCTTCGGCAGCTGGCTCCTTGCGGTTGCCTCACTGACTTCGGGTGTTGCCAACTCTCGTGGTGTGACGGGCGGTGTGTACAAGACCCGGGAACGCATTCACCGCAGCATTCTGATCTGCGATTACTAGCAACTCCAACTTCATGCAGGCGAGTTGCAGCCTGCAATCCGAACTGAGATCTGTTTTAAGGGATTAGCTTCACCTCGCGGTTTCGCAGCCCTCTGTTCAGACCATTGTAGCACGTGTGTAGCCCAGGTCATAAGGGGCATGATGATTTGACGTCGTCCCCACCTTCCTCCGTGTTATCCACGGCAGTCTGCTTAGAGTGCCCAACTAAATGATGGCAACTAACCACAGGGGTTGCGCTCGTTGCGGGACTTAACCCAACATCTCACGACACGAGCTGACGACAACCATGCACCACCTGTCTCTCTGTCCCCGAAGGGAAAGTCTGATCTCTCAGATTGTCAGAGGATGTCAAGACCTGGTAAGGTTCTTCGCGTTGCTTCGAATTAAACCACATGCTCCGCTGCTTGTGCGGGTCCCCGTCAATTCCTTTGAGTTTCAACCTTGCGGTCGTACTCCCCAGGCGGAGTGCTTATTGCGTTAGCTGCGGCACTGAGTCTCCCCAACACCTAGCACTCATCGTTTACGGCGTGGACTACCAGGGTATCTAATCCTGTTTGCTCCCCACGCTTTCGCACCTCAGCGTCAGTATTTGTCCAGCAAGCCGCCTTCGCCACCGGTGTTCCTCCTAATATCTACGCATTTCACCGCTACACTAGGAATTCCACTTGCCTCTCCAATACTCAAGTCTTTCAGTTTCAAATGCATGTCACCGGTTGAGCCGGTACCTTTCACATCTGACTTAAAAAACCGCCTGCGTGCCCTTTACGCCCAGTAAATCCGGACAACGCTTGTCCCCTACGTATTACCGCGGCTGCTGGCACGTAGTTAGCCGGGACTTTCTTCTTGGGTACCGTCTTTTTTCTTCCCCAATAACAGAGCTTTACGATCCGAAAACCTTCTTCACTCACGCGGTATTGCTGCGTCAGGGTTGCCCCCATTGCGCAATATTCCCCACTGCTGCCTCCCGTAGGAGTCTGGACCGTGTCTCAGTTCCAGTGTGACCGTTCGCCCTCTCAGACCGGTTACCCATCGTCGCCTTGGTGGGCTGTTATCTCACCAACTAGCTAATGGGACGCGGGTCCATCCTATGGCACCGGAGCGTTTAACAGCAAAGCCATGCGACTTCACTGTATTATAAGGCATTACTCCCAGTTTCCCGAGGCTATTCCTTTCCATAGGGCAGGTTACCCACGCGTTACTCACCCGTTCGCCACTTTCTAAGATTTCATTCCCCCGAAGGGTCATTCCATCTCGTCTCGTTCGACTTGCATGTGTTAAGCATACCGCCAGCGTTCGTCCTGAGCCAGGATCAAACTCTCAATAAAAAGTTTGTATTTAAAGCCGTTAGGCTTTTAAATGCTGTCTCATTTTGAATAAAGCGTATTTTATACTCTACCGAGTTAATGTTTTATAGAGTTCATCTCTCTGTTTCTATTTTAGCCGCATTCATCCTCGCGGATGTTTTGGCTGTTTTACAGGTTTTATGGTACTATTCTCTTTTCTATGACCGTTGCCACTCCGTCGTTTTTTCAGTGTTTCCGACTGAAGAAGCTTTTCTATTATATCGTCGTTTCTTGTGATTGTCAAGCTGTTTTTTGAAATTCTTTTTTGTTGTTTTCTATGTTGCTGTGTTTTCGTTGCCGCTGTTTTTGACGACTTTGTTAGTATAAAGACTTTTCAACTCTTTGTCAATAAGTTTTTGAAAAAATATGTCTTTTATTTTACTGTTTATAAAAGACTTTTTCGAGCCGAAACATCCTAACCAGTTTATCTCCATCAGTGAGATTAATAAAGGATCCAAACAATATAAAAATCAGTCCAACCCCGATATTTAAGGTAATCGCTTCTCCCAGGATTACCAGTGCAAAAATCGGCGCAACCATCGGTTTAATGAAGAACGCTACTGAAGCTGTCGACGGGCCAGCGACTTCAACGGTTTTTAGATAAAAGTAATAGCCGATCCCCGTCACACAGACACCCAAATAAAATAACAATGGTGCGGTTCCCAGACTAACACCTTGAAAAACTGGTTGTCCACTAGCAATCAACATAATCAATAATACCGCCGAACCCATCAGAAAACTAAAACTGTTCTGAGCCACACCACCGATTACACCAATTCTTTTTTTGCCATAGGCAGTGTACAGTCCAAAGGCAATCGCTGCCACCAGAGTCATTAATAAAAACCAGATATTATTTTCACCGGAGATGAACTTTTGGGGGTTCATCACAATGATCAAACCGACGATACTAATGGTCAAGGCGATCGCCTTTTTTTTCGTGAATTTTTCATGGACGATAAAATGGGCAAAGACCATCGTAAAGACCGGATTGATCGAGAATATTAGCGCTGCCAGACTGGCGTTAATCCCCATTAAGCCAATCTGAAAAAGTACCATGCTAAAGCAGATACAGATTAAGCCCAGTGTAAAGAGATACCCCAGGTCACTCGTGCTGAGTTTAATCTGTTTTTTCTTGAGATCACTGATCGCAAAGGGCAACAGAAAAAGTCCTCCAATTAAGAAGCGGATAAAAGTCAGCTGAATGGGATTAAATGTAGCTCCCCCAATTTTTAGCGCAACTTCCATCGATCCGAACAGCATTCCGGTTAAAAAAACATAGAGATAGATTTTCTTCATTATTTCCTCGTTTCATTTTTTGTTATTGCCACCTGTACCTGGCCGCTATTTTTTGTGTTTATTTAAACGGTTGGTACCGAATGTTGAACCGGCAGTTTAAAGAAGGCTTCATAGGGCACATAGTCATTCCCATAGACCTCCACATAAACCATCACTTCCTGACTGGGGTTTTTCAACCCGAATGCTTCCTGAGATCCCAAACTCGATGCCCCAATCGGAATTTCCTGAGGATAGGACATTCCAGTCACTGGATAGGTTTCTGCAATCTCGCCATTTTCATCGATCACATAAAAGCTGACTGATGAAATATATAAATCCATCACATCTTTTTTATGGCCAATGTTTGTATAGTCATAGGTCAGTACCACTACCTGGTCCGGATTTATTTCTGCATACTCATTTCGATAGTCTGTCTCATTGGCGGCTTTAAACGCCAACGAAAAATCCCCGTCAACTGTCCATGTTTCGCCGGGACCATAAATCCTGGCTGGCTCCTGGGTCAGCGTTTCTTCGCTTTTTATCTGCTCTGAGTAGTCATAATCATCCTGGCTTTCTTCTTCATCCATCAGAAAAGCAACACCAAAAAAGATCCCAGAAATAATAACAATACTGATCCAGATGATTGCAAACACCCCTGACTTTCGAGGCGACTTTATTTTTTTATCTTTTTTTGTTTTCCCGTGAATATTGCTATTTCCCCAGACATCTTTGTCTTTTGATTGTTTTTTTATCTCAACTTTCCTTTTGCCCCAGGATCTTTTCTCGTCCCAACCGTATTCCATGTCATCTTCATTCTTGGTCATCAAGCCATTTACCAGAAACACAATTCCCGCTAATACCGCATACACAGTCGTAACTGCCGTCATACTGTCATTTCCTGCAAACAGAAACGTAACAATGGCACATCCAAAATAAAATTTTGCGGCCGTCAACAAAATTTTACGATCTTCATTATTTATTGATGCAACCCCAATTGTTCCGGCGATGAGCAACAAAGACAGCCCAGCCAACCATCCATAGGCATAAATATCCGGATTTTGAGCTGAAAAGTCCAGACTTCCATTAACCATGGACTGGTAAATAAAAGCAAAGGTCAGCATCATCGCAATGACACTGGTCAGCAATTTTGTAAGCTTCATTTTATCTCTCCTTACACGTTTGTTAGCAAATGGTACTTCCCGATCAATTCCACCGTGGACTCGACAATCGTTGCGGTCATCCCCCAGATCACATCCTCTTTATAAGAATAGAAATTTATCTCATAGCTACCTTTAACCCAGGGATAGTTCTTTCCGCCAGGAATACATTCATAGGGAAAATCCTTTGGTTGTTCGTGACTCAAATGATTAAAATACTTTTTTGGTGCATGCTCCTGAAAATATCGGACTGGTACAGTAAATACATCGGCTACTTCTTCATGACTGAAACCATAATTATAATCTCTTAGGATCGCAATAAACGGATGGATCATCATATTAAATGGCGAAATAAAAACATCTCCTGGTCCCAGTATTTCGATTTGCCCACGATCCACCAACAATTCTTCCATGGTTTCCCGGATTGCCGCTTCCTGGGGCGTTTCACCTTCTTCCAGTCGTCCACCCGGAAAACAGATTTCACCTGGCTGACGATTCAATGTCGCAGAGCGTTTTTCAAAAAGTAATGCCGGCCCTGTTGCAGTATCCACCAAAATCACCAGTACCGCATACTGACTGAAATTTCGTTCGCCAATCATTCCCGGGCGGCGGTTGTAAAAGTCTTCTCGTTCCAATTTATTCCACCTCAACACTCTATTTAAACTGTGCTTGATTATTATAACACTACCAATTCGTCTTCTTTTATTTTATACGTTCTATTCTAACATAGAATCGCACCCTTGAAAATCAACCGTTACAATCGCAATTGCAAAAAGACTTGCATTACCTAGAAGTTCTATGTATAATACAAGCATACCTAATAGATCTATGTATTCAGGAGGTTATTAATGAATGTATCAAAGGATTTAATTGCCGCCTCGGCAACCCCCTTTATTCTATCCATCTTAAAAGAGAATGACAGCTATGGCTATGCGATTATCAAGAAGGTTAAAGAATTAACCGGAGACGAACTCGTCTGGTCCGAAGGAATGCTTTATCCGGTTCTTCATCGTCTTGAAGAAAAAAATTTTATCGAGTCGTATTGGAATAATTCTGATGGTGGCCGGAAGCGAAAATATTATAAACTTAAAGAGGAAGGACTGGTTGAACTGGAAGTACAAATGAAACAATGGGAAATTATCCATACTGCCCTCTCTAAAACCTGGTTTGAAATTATCAACAAGGAGGTCTGCTTGCCATGTATGATTTAGAAAAAAACATCCACGCCTGGAGTGACTGCCTGCGAAGTCAGGGGCATTTTAAGGAAACGGACATTATTGAATTGGAAAGCCATCTACACGATGAAATTGAAGATCTGATTCACGCCGGATTATCAGCGGAAGAAGCCTTTTTAATCAGTGTCAAACGTTTTGGCGATACCCATTCGGTTTCCCGGGAATATTCCAAAGTAAATACCGAAAACCTCTGGAAACAATTGATGCTAGAACCCGAACCTACCGGCTTTTCAAGCGAAAACAAGCGCACTATCGGGCTGGTCATTCTGTTCTCGTTTCTGGCTGGCACCTTTTTCAAAATTCCGGAGCTTTTCGGTTATAGCTTCAATGACCCCCAATACCAACTGTTTTATTTCAAAAATTTGAGTTTTTTCATTCTGCCCTTGATTGCCCTGTTTTTTCTATATAAAAACAAAGCGAATTTGAAAATGACCGCCGTGATTTTAGGCATTTTTGCCGGTGCAGCCCTCCTGATCAACGCTTATCCTTCGTATCCCCCAAATAGTACCGAGTTACTGACCGCCCTGCATCTGCCATTATTTTTATGGCTCGTCACTGGGGTTGCCTATCTCGGTATACAATGGCGTAGTAGCCAGGGACGGATGAATTTTATTCGTTTCACCGGTGAAGCCATAATCTATGGCACCCTTATTTTTTGTGGACTTATCGTTTTGGCGATGTTTACCCAGGCGATGTTTTTTGCCATTCAAATTGATGCCAGTTGGTTTATTCAGAATTATTTGATTGTCTATGGAGCCGCTGCGGTGGCGATGATCACCGTCTATCTGGTCGAGACCAAGAAGAGTGTGGTCGAAAATTTTGCTCCGATTCTGGCCAAAATATTCAGTCCGCTTTTCCTGTTTATCATGCTTGCCTTTCTGCTGGTTCTGGTCGTTTCCGGGAAAAGTCCTTTTATGGAAAGAGATTACCTGATCGCCTTTGACTTTATGCTGGTATTGGTTCTGGGATTGGTTCTTTACACCATATCGGCCCGAAATCCCTACGCCAAAAACAAGCTCTTTGATTATCTGAATCTGGCCCTGATTGTTGTCGCAATGATTATCGATGCGGTCGCCTTATCCGCCATCCTCTTGCGCTTATCCGCCTTTGGAATCACCCCAAACAAACTGGCGGCACTGGGCGAAAATCTGATTCTGTTAATTAATCTGGCCGGTTTGGCTTGGCTTTATGGCCGCTTTTTCGCTAAAAAAATTGATTTCACCCAAATCGAAAACTGGCAGACATCCTATCTCTATGCTTATGCCATCTGGTTGGCTATTGTCGCCTTTATTTTCCCGATTGTTTTTGGCTTTAATTAGCCACCTGCAGCTCACTGATTCAATTGAATCAATGACTAAAAAAACTGACCAGCCTGTCCGAATGGGATGGCTGGTCAGTTTAAATTAATATTTATTTCTTATCATTTTAACTTAACAGGATCAAACCTGCACAATTGCAAGCATAATGCAACACGCGTTTTTCGATGAACTGGATCAGTTAAGCAATTTACCGACTTATTTCAGCGCATCCAATCCCGCTTGAGCAACGGTCATATCTTCAGCCACGCTTCCGTCGCTGACGCCGATTCCTCCGATGATCTTACCGTCTTCGACGATTGGGAAACCACCCCCGAATACGACCATTCTGCCTTTGTCACAGGATGCAATACCAAAAAGTTGACCGGCTTCTTTAGCCAACTCTGCGGCCTGATCGGTGCCCATTTTAAGAGCAACAGCAGTATAAGCTTTATTGGTGGCAATGTCCATGCTGGCCAATAAAGAATCTTCCATTCGGTTAAATAACACCATGTTTCCGCCTGCATCACAAATTGCGATAACCATAGGCACATCAATTTGGATCGCTTTTTCAGCAGCCGCTTCTGCCATTTTCTTTGCCATGTCTAAAAATTTCCCTGTTTTTGTCATTTTTTTCCTCCACTTTCTTAGTAAGTATTCTTTTTTTTAGCTTTCCTGATTCAACTCATGAATGCTCATAGTATACCCATAAAAACCATTAATTATCAGAAGCCACTTAAAATAAAGAATACTCACGCTTAAGATAGAGCAATTCTTGTGCCAACTAAAAAGAACAATATTTTACCATAAATTTGATATCATGCATTAAAAAATGTTCATTTTATATGCAAATTACCGTTCGTTTTGCTAACACTTGTTCACGTTTTAATCACTTTCGATGTAACACAACTTTCGGACAGCCCTCAAAAGCCTTGTCACTGATTTCCTCGATGGTCGCTGGTAAATAGACATCCGTTAAATTATTACAATCTTTAAATGCCCAGGAAAGAATTTTTCTGGTTCCCTCATTGATTCTTACCGTTGTTAGTTGATCACACTGATTAAAGGTAAACGAAGCAATCCGGGTCACACTTCCCGGTATTTCGATGTCTTCAATCCCACAACGGGTCATGGCATATTGCCAAAAATCTCTAAGGTTGGCTGGCAGCTTGACCTGCTTCAGATTTTTGCATCCATCAAAAACAAAACCACCAATCTCGATAACCGTATCCGGAAACTCAACCCGCACCAATTCTTTATGGCCTTTAAAAATGTCATCCGCAACAATTAATATATCTTTGTCCGCAGGAATAAACGCTTCTTCACCCTCACCTTTTGCCTCCGTCAGACACATGCCAAAATCTTGCTTTTTGTAATAATATTCATACATAAAATTTGCTCCTCTTCATTCGTTTTTAAATTTGTCACTTACTATAAAATTCAAATCAACTCACATCATTAAGCGGTAAGCATTTATATTCTTTTGTGAGTATAGCATAAAACGGTTTTGAATAAAATATTTATGCTCAGTTCGTTTTAAATCATATTTATAATTGCTATTGACAAGCAAACAAACTTGCATTACAATAGCACTATGGTTAGTTAGTCAACTAACTAACCAATATTCCGAAAGGGGGTATCCCTTTGCAAATAAATTTTGAAGATGAACGGCCGATTTTTGTTCAAATTGCCGATGGTATTGAAGACGCCATCTTAACAGGGGCTTTTGAAGAAAGTGGTCAGATTCCATCCATAACTGAATTGTCGGTCAGTTATAAAATCAATCCGGCCACGGCGCTCAAAGGCATCTCGATATTGGTTGATGAGGGTATTATTTTTAAAAAACGCGGTGTCGGGATGTTTGTCGCTCCCGGTGCAGTTTCAAAACTGCGGGACAAACGCAAAGAATTATTCTTCGATCATTATATTAAAAAACTCATCGAGGAAGCAAAAAAATTAGGTATCACCAATGAAGAAATATTGGGAATGGTAGAAAGAGGTTATCAGGAATGAACGGAATAGAAATAAATGATGTGACAAAAGGATTTGGAGACACATTAGCTTTAAATCAGGTAAACCTGACATTTGAGCCCCACAAAATATATGGATTATTGGGGCGAAATGGCGCTGGAAAATCGACGCTTTTGAATATTATCACCAATCGGCTCTTTGCCGACAGCGGCCAAGTTACCATCGATGGTCTGGTAAGCGTTGAAAATGATATGACCCAAGGGCTGCTCTATCTGATGTCAGAAAATAATCTGTATCCCGAGAGCATGACCTGTAATGAAGCCTTCAAGTGGACGAAACAATTTTTCAAGGATTTTGATTTGGACTATGCACTCAACTTAGCCGGGCAATTTAAACTGAACACCAGGAAAAAAATCCGCTCGTTGTCGACTGGTTATACTTCCATTTTTAAAATCATCATAGCCCTTTCGGTTAACACCCCCTATGTCTTGTTTGACGAACCGGTTTTGGGCCTGGACGCCAATCATCGGGAAATGTTCTACCGGTTACTGATCGAAAAATATAGCGATAATCCATTCACAGCGATTATTTCCACCCATTTAATCGATGAAATCGCCAATCTGCTGGAGTATGTCATGATTATCAAAAACGGTGAAATTCTGGTGAACGAATCCTGTGAAGCTTTATTAAGCAAGGGTTACTCGGTTACCGGCGCAATCACACAGGTGGATGCCTTTATTGCCGACAAGGAAGTGATTGGCGCCGATGTACTGGGCGGATTAAAAACCGTCACTATTATTGGATCTCTTGATAAGCGTACCGTGCCTGATGGAATTGAGATAACCAACCTGGATTTACAGAAATTATTTATCAAACTAACCAATGAGGAGTAACGTAATGAAACTACATGCAATTTATAAATATCAGCTTGCGGATCACCGAAACGCTGTTTTAATCTTCTGTGCCGTCATCCTGGCGGTGATGGCGCTGGTTCCGATGCAAATCACCTTTTCATCGGATATCCTGACGACGAATCAATCCAGCCAAATCGCCGGTCTCGATATGGCACCCGCCGTATTTCTATTCGTTTGCGGCCTGAACGCTTTTAAGGAAAATTTTCTGTTTGCCCTGCAAAACGGTATCTCCCGAAAATCTTTATTTGTGAATCGGATCTACGTCGCCGTAACATTGGCTGTGGCGATGGCCTTGTTTTCACTGCTGCTATTGGCGCTTGGAAAGTTAATTGATTCGCCAGCAAGCGGCATTGCCTATTCCAGTTTATTGAGTATGATCTATCAATCCACAGGAACTATTCAATTTAGCGGTCTATCTGAATATCTTATCAGTTTTCTTTTTCTGACGGTGCTTTTTATTGCTGCTCAAGCCCTCGGTTATTTTATTACCGTCGCCCTCTATCGGATGGATAAAAAACAGAAAATCTCTTATATCGTTGGTTTTTATATCATCGTCTTTGTGGTCTTGCCACTCATCGATATGTTCATCTCTGGCCAGATATCAACCATCCTGCTGAAGTTTTTAGACATGGCCATGGGTGTTTCCGCCCATAACCCCTTTATCGGCATGTTCTCCTTGCTAATTTTTAGTATAATCGCAACTGGATCAACCTGGGTACTGATTAGAAAAATCGGAATTAAGAATTAATCAAAAAAGTAGTCGTGATGGTTCATTTTATCTGAGACCAGCACGGCTACTTTTTTCCATTCGTTTCGTTCGTATTTCTAAAAAAACGCTTTCCATGCTGGCAGTTGACGCATCATGTTCTCCACCGCCTTTTCTGCAACAGCTTTGTCAAGTCCCTGGGTTTTGATGGTAAAATTTACCAGACTCTGTTTTTTTTCTTCAAATGATTGCATCGAGCCATCTTCCTTTGCGCAATAGATACAGTACGCCTTACTGGTGTCACCCATCGCAAAGTCGCTTTCTTTCTTCATCGGCATTCCGCATGCTATACAAGTTTTCATCTGTTTCCTCCTTTTATTTTCTAATTAATTTTATATAGTTCAAAATCAATTCATCTTTATGGTCCGTAAGCACTGACCCAGCTGCAAAAAGATAGCTATTGGTCAGATAATAGTGTATCAAACCTAACCAACTGTTAAAGACTATGTGCATCGGTATTTCTTTAATGGTCTCATTTTCCTGATCACGCTCAATCACCTGATTAAGATGAAATGAAACCACTGATTGGATATTTATGAACACATACTTTGCTTCCTGAGGCAGAACATTAATCTCGGAAATTAGCCGTTTATAAAAATCTTCATACCGAATCAGAACACTAATATGGGCCGCCAAAAAAGTCTCCAGACTTTCATCCTTTTCCGCGAGAAAGTGAAACTGCGCATTGATTTCTAAACCAAAACGTTCAAGCAGGCAAATAATGAGATTCTCTACCGTTGGAAAATGAACAAAGATGGTACCATGGGAAAGATTAGCCGCCCTGGCTATTTGATTGGTCGTAGCACTAAACCCTTCATCTGCATACACTTGGTAGGCGGTATCCAAAATCAATTTTCGGGTTGCCTCTTTTTGGATTTGACGTTTCGTTTTCATTTCACTGACTCCAAACTCATTGACTTTATACTTATTGTAATTGTTTTTGTCCACGATGTCAAGGACTTACTTTTTTTGTTGAGTTTCTTCAAAAGTTTAAACTGATCAAGGTTAGATTAGCTGCTGTTATGTTATTGTATAGGCAGGTAAAAAAAATGAACTATTTTTTAGCCATAACTAAAATAAAAATGATATGGAAACCGAAACGATGAGCCATTTAAAGCAAAAATTAAACCAGATACCCGCACTTCCAGGCATTTATAGGATGTTGGATTCCACTGGTCAAATTATCTATGTCGGAAAAAGTAAATGTCTGAAAAAAAGAGTGAAATCTTATTTCACCAAATCCCCCAAGCAAGCAAAGATTGAACGAATGGTCTTTTTTATTGACGATGTCGATTATTTTGTCACCGATACCCATTTAGAAGCCCGACTGCTGGAATGTCAGCTGATCAAGGAGCTCAAGCCTTATTTTAATTCGCAAATGAAAAATGATCGGCGCTATTTTTATCTCAAACTTGCCAAGCCAGGCCACTCTCATGCGATGTCCATTGTACTGGAACGAGAAGATGATACTTTTGGACCTTTTCGAAGAAAACAATTGGTTCAAACAATGATTGAGGTGTTTACGCATCTCTTTCCCATTGTTCAAGATACAAATCGTTTTACTTTTAAATACCACACGCTGCCCGAGGTCATGAGTCCAGAAGATTTTTTCAAAAATCGGGAATCCTTAAGCCAGGTTTTCTCAGATGAGAAAAAGATGCAGCGTTTAATCAATCAATTGACGCTCTGCATGAATGAAGAAGCTACCCAATTCAATTTCGAAAGAGCTTCTCATTATCGTGATCTTATCTCGGGACTGACTTATATTAATCATGTTCTGCATGATTATAAACAGCTCGTGACAAGCGATATCCTTTTAAAGATACCGGTTCGTGATGGCCAAAAACTCTTTTTTGTTTCAAAAAGTAACATCATCCTGAAAAAATATTTTTCGACACTTACACCGGTTGAAATTGATACCTTTTTCGATGAAGGCCTCAAGACAAAAACTAAATTTGCCTGCAAATGGGACGAAAAAGCCAATACTGATTTTCAGAACATCCTCTTTTCAGAACTTCAATCTTTGCCAGAAGAGTGTATTTTAAAAATATTATAACGCTCTCACTATTTCAATGTGCTTAAGACTTCCAAACATGTGTTAGGGGTTAAGTTTCTACTTTTTCACAATAAAAAACAAGTGGTTATGTTTGATCAGAGAAACCGATCATTCTAACCACCTGTTTTTTTGTAACTCAGTTTAGACAAACAGATTTAATATAAACGTATAAATACCCGTGCCAACCTCACTTCAGTCTGGCAACACCCGAATCCACTGCTGCCTGGTATACGGCCTCAGCCACCGCTTTTCCTACCCGGGGATCAAAGGCTGGTACAATAATGTAGTCAGCACTTAATTCATCTTCCGCAATCAAGTCAGCAATGGCTTTTGCCGCAGCAACCTTCATCGCTTCATTGATGTCACTGGCTCTGGCATCCAATGCGCCTCTGAAAATACCCGGAAACGCCAGCACATTATTAATCTGGTTGGGATAATCCGACCGTCCGGTTCCCACCACCCGGGCCCCGGCCTGAATGGCCAGTTGAGGGTCAATTTCCGGATCCGGATTAGCCATTGGTAGAACAATGGCATTTTCAGCCATGGTTTCAACCATTTCGGCGGTGACAATGCCCGGTGCTGATACCCCGATAAAAATATCGGCACCACTCATGGCGTCGGCAAGGGTCCCTTTTTTGTGATCTTTATTGGTCATCTCAGCGATTTCCTGATGAACCCAATTACTGTACTTTTCGTCTTTTGAGAGGATACCCTTGCTGCTACAGGCGATGATATCCTTAACCCCCATATTGAGAAGCATCTTGATAATCGCCGATCCGGCTGCTCCGGCGCCGCTCATGGCCACGGTTACCTGGTCCCATTTTTTACCGACAACCTTTAATGCATTCATCAACGCTGCCGTCGTCACCACTGCCGTGCCATGCTGATCATCATGAAAAACCGGAATGTCCAGCTCCTTTTTTAAACGTCTTTCAATCTCTGCACATCTGGGCGAGGCAATGTCTTCCAGATTAATACCACCAAAAACCGGTTCAATCATCTTAACCGTCTTGATGATCACTTCCACATCTTTCGACGGTATACAGATCGGGAAGGCATCCACGCCGCCAAATTCCTTAAACAAAACCGCTTTTCCTTCCATCACCGGCAGGGCGGCTTCCGGGCCAATATCGCCCAAGCCCAACACTGCCGAACCGTCAGTGACTACGGCCACCATGTTGCCCTTACCGGTATACTTATAGACATCTTCTTTATTTTTATGAATCATGCGGCAGGGCTCCGCTACCCCTGGGGTATAGGCCACTGACAGATCGTATTTTGTTTTGACCGGAACCTTGCTGTCAATACTCAGCTTACCCTGCCATTCTTCATGCAACTTTAGTGCTTCTTCCTGAATTCCCATTGTAATCTCCTTTTTATTCACCAATAATTTCTTCTTTTTATCGATATCTGTTTTCTTTCTCAATTGATTTTTTGTTTTATTCCGATGGTTTTGTCACTTGATTTCCTCCGTCATGCTTATCATTTTGTGTTTATTATACCATTTCTCCGATTATAACATTTAATATTATAACAAACTGTATCGTTTTTTGTTCTTTGACTTTGAATCCAAGCTACTATATAATAATTTCATTGAGATCACATCCTGATGAACTTCTTTCGCCAAATGGTGCGATTGATGAATTCTCACAGCAACGATTGTTTGTTTGATCTCAAAATCACCTATCTCAGGAGGCACAAATGTCAATTTTCACACTGATTATCCCAGTTATTGTCGTATTGTTGGTTATCTCCCTGCTAATGATGAGCTACGTCAAAGCGCCACCCGATACGGCCTATGTCATATCTGGTATCAAGCGGCGGGTCATTATCGGTAAAGCGGGTATCAAGATTCCTTTTCTTGAACGCGTTGATAAACTGGATCTCAAAATGATGTCTGTCGATGTCAAAACCGGGGAATCGGTACCAACCAATAACTTCATCGATGTAAACTATAGTATGATAGATGATAGACTTTACGGTGTTAATTGTATCCCCGAGCTAATATTTTTTACAATAAATTAATATAAACTAGATGCAATAATATAGTATATATAGTATAATAAGAATGACTATAAAACTTGAATATGAGGTGAATTACGTGTGGGTTCAAAAAGTGATTATTCCGAATGGTGATATTCGATATATGGTCATTGATGACGATGGCACTCCAATTGAATCAATTCATAGATTCTTGAAGTTTAAAGATAATGCAGGAAGATCAAGGAATACACTGAGAGCATATTGCTACCACCTGAAGGCGTATTTTGAATTTCTAAAACAAAAGGACGCTAATTATCTCAATGTAGGAATTGATGATATGGCTGAATTTGTCAGATGGTTGCAGACTCCAACTCGAAACGCAAAAGTTGTGTCAATAAAACCGGTACATGCCGCTTTGAAACCAAATACTGTTAACACATACATCTCCAGTGTTGTAGAGTTTTACGACTATTTGTTGAGGGTTGAGGACTACTCGATAAAGGTGTCGCAGAGAATAAAAAAGCAAGTTTCTGGTTCTCGTAGAGGGTTTAAAGACTATTTGTATCACATTAATAAAAACAAAGATTTTGATGTTAGGATATTGAAGGTCAAGGCTCCGAAACAACAACCTCGTGTTTTAACAAAAGACCAGATTTCCAAATTAATTGATGCTTGCTCAAATATTAGAGATAGATTCCTAATTCAGTTGCTTTGGGAAAGCGGTTTTCGAATTGGTGAATGTCTGTCCTTGTATCTTGAAGATTTTATTACAGATGCGAGACAAATCGATTTAAAAGACAGAGGTGAATTACCTAACCTTGCAGAAATCAAAACAGTCAACAGCCCGAGAAAAATAGATGTATCGGCTGATTTAATGGATCTGTTTTTTGAATACCTAGTTGAATTGCATGTCGATGAGGTTGATACAAATTTTGTTTTCATAAAACTTTCGGGCAAAAATAAATATCAACCGCTGGAATATACTGATGTTGACGCATTGTTTAAAAGGTTAAAAAAGAAAACAGGAATAAACGTCACTCCTCATATGTTTCGACATACGCACTTCGATACATTGCGCAAAGAAGGATGGGGCTTTGAAAAAATAAGACTGCGCGGAGGTTGGTCTAATGTTCAAACACCTATGCAAGTATACTCACATCCAAATGATGAAGAAATGCGTGAAGAATGGGAAAAAGCAGAAGCACATATGAAATTTAGTAAAAACAAGGAGGACAATAAATAATGCTTGCTGCGATTGATCAGCAAATCGTTCAAACCGATAAAAAAAAACAAGAAATTTTAACATTCTTAAAAAATGCATACTGGAATAATGACATCTGGCATACAAAAGATCCGTTTTTCAATGATTACCGCACCGACCGGAAAGAGAAAAAAAGACAAAAAAACAACATCGATTTTACTGGCTTTAATAATTCAATTAAAATTGAAATCAAATATATGATTGCACAGAAATTGATTACTCAAGAAGTATTATTAAATACTGTCAGGAACTACAGTACTAAGTTCGAACTATGTGCAAAATTTTTAAAAATGAATTACCCCCAAATTGACAGCATTCGTGAACTGCCGTGGGACAGATTTATCTCACAGTGGAAGCTATTTCTTGTCAACAAAGGCTATGAAACAAATGATAAAGGCCGGTTTTCTGATAGAGCTAATATGGGCTTGGTAAACTGGCTACATTCTTTTGCTATTGATTTCTACGATACGCGAAATGAATACGAAAAAGATGTATGGGATTGTCGAAATATACCTGGTTTTAAAATAACTAACACTTACTCCAATTACAAACTTGATTTTACGCCATTTCCATCAACTTATCGAAATTTAGTGAAGCAATATTTAAAATTTAAATCAAAAGATGTTTCATTGGGATATGGAAATGTTATTCGCATAAGGCTTCAATTATTTTTTGAATATATCTACCAAAAAGAACCAAAATGGAACGATTTAACGAAGCTGACACGAAAACATATAGAAGATTATTTCTGCTTTGCAAAAGAAGCTGCAAAAGGCACAATTACGTTAGAACAAAGTAATTTATCTCAATTAAAATCCTTCCTTGAATATATCGAACGTTCTGAATATGATGAAGCACCATTAGTACCGGTTTCATGTTTAATTTTCAAAGAAGATATTCCTAAACAAGCTAAAGCAAATAAGGAAGCTGTTAAATATATTCCAGAAGGAGTGCTGTATCAACTAGAAGAAAATCTAGAAAACATTTCTCCCCCAGATTGCATTCCGATCGTTATTCTATTGCGAGCAAGCGGGTGGCGTATATCTGATATTTTCAATTTGCGCTATGATACCTGTTTAGAAAAAACAACACAAGGATGGTACTTGTGTGGGGATATAGAAAAAACGCAAGTTCTGAATCACCGTGTCCCGATTACTGATGAAATTCAACATGTTGTATCAATTGTTATCGAGGAAACTAAAGCAAAAAGTACAGATGACAACAATCCCAATCACCTGTTATTCGTTCGATATTCAGGAAAAAGAATGGGGCGCTGTCCTTTATCTTCGATGATAACTAATGCACTTAATCGACTTGCTAAAAGCTATAACATTACAGATGATCAAGGCAATACATTTCATTTTAAAAATCACGCTTTTCGACACACAAAAGCTGTAGAACTTATCAATAACGGAATGAATATTCTACACGTTCAAAAATGGCTGGCGCATCGTTCTCCCGAAATGACGCTGACTTATGCAAAAGTCCTGGATACGTCAATGCATAAAGCGTGGGAAGAAGCAAGCAGTCGCGGCTTATTTAGAATGGATGAACACGAAAAAATAAAAGAAATAGAACTTTCTGAAACGGAAAACGAAGACGTAATTAAATGGGAAAATATCCGTGCCAATCTCGATGCGGTCAGAATGCCTCTGGGCTATTGCATGAAACCTAAAAAGCAAAAATGTCAAAGTCAAACAATTCCTTGCCTGATTTGTAGTAATCTATGTACTACACCTGATTTTATTCCTCAATATGAACATGAAATAGAGGAATTAAAAGTTTTGATCGAACGCGCTAAAAATCTAGGACAAGAGACTTGGACTGCTAAGAGTGAGAATCTTAAGCAACGTTATGAAGATGTTCTGAATGTCTTGAGGGATGGTAAAATAAGACATAAAGTAGGAAAAAAAGGCAGAGAATATATTGGCAAAGAAAGAGACATCGGTAATAACTAGGAGGGCAAAAAGCAATGATCGCTACGATTGATAAGCAAATCATTCAAACTAATGAAAAAGAACAAGAAATTTTAACATTTTTAACAAACAAATATTGGAATAATGACATTTGGAGTATAAAAAATTCCTTTTTTGATGATTTACGCCCTAATGAGAAAATGATCAAAAAAGGAGAAAAAACCAATATCAAATTCACATACTTTAGTGATTCAATCAAAAGCGAGATCAAATATATGTTTGCACAGAAGTTGATCAATCAAGAAATATCATTAGGTACAATTAGGAGTTATAGCGGCAAGTTCAAAAGCTATGCAGAATTCCTTAATAAATTTTATCCCAAAATCAATAGCGTCATTGAACTTCAGTGGGACAGATTTATCTCGCAGTGGAAGCTATTTCTTGTCAATAAAGGCTTTAAAATAAATGATAAAGCCCAGTTTTCTGATTCAAAACATATGAGTTTTGTGAATGCGTTACACTCTTTTTTCATCGATTTCTATGATATGCGAAATGAATACGAAAAAGACGTATGGGATTGCCGAAATATACCCAGTTTTAATAAACTGACTAATACTGCTTCTTCATACAAACTAAATTTTTCCTCAATTGCATTAGTTTTTCGAAATTTGGCAAAGAGATATGTTTCATTCAAAATGACAAATCTCTCGCAGGCCACTTGTCAGAGCATAATCGCAAGTCTTAGAACTTTTTTCAACTATATCAATGAAAAAGAACCAAAATGGAACGATTTAACGAAGTTAACACGAAAACATATGGAAGATTATATCTGCTTTGTACATGAATATTCAGAAGGCACAACTACGGTAGCACAAAGAAATTTAATTCAATTAAAAGCATTTCTCGAATATATTGAACGTTCTGAATGTGATGAAGCACCAGAAAAGCCGAGTTCACATTTGATTTTCAAAGAAGATATTCCCAAACGAGTTGTCAGAAATTATGAAAATATGAAACATATACCCGAAGACGTGCTAAGGCAATTAGATAAAGACTTGGAAAACCTCTATCCACCTGAGTACATCCCGGTCGTTATTCTATTGCGAGCGAGCGGGTGGCGTATATCTGATATTTTCAATTTGCGCTATGATACCTGTTTAGAAAAAACAACACAAGGATGGTACTTATGTGGGGATATAGAAAAAACGCAAGTTCTGAATCACCGTGTCCCGATTACTGATGAAATTCAACATGTTGTATCAATTGTTATTGAGGAAACTAAATCAAAAAGTACAGATGACAACAATCCTAATCACCTGTTATTCGTTCGATATTCAGGAACAAGAAAAGGACTTTGCCCTACATCTGGAGCAATAAACAGAGCACTTAATAAGCTTGCTGAAGTTTATAATATCACAGATAACAAGGGTAACACATTTCATTTTAACAATCATGCATTTAGGCACACAAAAGGCGTATCACTGGTTAACAACGGAATGGATCTCCAACTTGTTCAAAAATGGTTTGCTCATAAATCATCAGCTTCGACGCTTTTTTATGCAAAAATCTTAGATGAGAAATTGCGTGAGGAGTGGAAAGAAAAATGCAAAGATGGATTATTTAAAATTGATAAGCTCGGTAAAATGAAAAAAATAGAAATCTCAAAAATTGAAAACGAAGATCTCATCGAATGGGAATATATTCGTCACAATCTCGATGCAGTCAGGACACCTTTAGGTTATTGCATGAAACCGTCTAGTCAGGAATGTTGTACTCAAATGAATCCTTGTCTAACTTGTCGCAATCTTTGTACTACACCTGATTTCATTCCCGCATATGAACATGAAATAGAGGAATTAAAAGTTTTGATCGAACGCGCAGAAAAGCTAGGGCAAGAAATTTGGGCTGAAAAAAACAAAGATATTAAGCACCATTACGAAGATATCTTGGCTATTTTAAAAAACGGTAAAATTCGTCATAAAGCAGGAAAAAAAGGTAGAGAATATACTGGAGAGGAAAGAGAAAATCAATGACTGGAGATCACAAAAGAAATACAAAGGGCTTAGCTGAATTCAGAGAAAAAAGAGCTAAAGAGTGTCAGGAACGAGTTGATAAAACAATACAACAACTTGTGAAAAATAAAGAGAAAATCTCTTTCAACAGCATTGCTGAAAGATCCAATGTTTCAAAAAAATACCTTTATGATCACTATTTTGACCGTATTAATACGCTTAGAAATCAACAAGCCGGATTGTCTTCTCCAAAGCAGGTTAAGCGTGAAATGTCTGATGCAAATAAAGATGTTATTATTGAAGCACAAAGCAAGCGGATTAAAGACTTGGAGAAAGAAATTAAGAACTTAAAAAGCATTCTGGAAAAGAGGTATGGTGATGAATATTAATAATAGAAATTTAATGCTATAATCGACCTATATAATGATATAAAAATGAATTGATCTGCAAAATTTTTCAAGGGTAGTGTAAATTATTTTGTGCTCTTGCGAATTCCAGGTTAATGGAAAATATTAAAATGGAAAACAGATGTGCAGATTAAATTTCAAGTCTATTTTTGCCCCATGATTCAAAGGCTGTCAATAATCAATATTGGCAGCCTTTGAGATGGACGGGCCTATTCGACGTCGACGAGGCTGATTCGGCCTTCAAAATAAGTTAAAAGCTGTTCCAAAATTTTCGACCAGTCTCTTGGTCTGCCGTTCCATTTTTTAGTGATATCCGTCATAGCCAGATAAAGCATTTTAAAGAGGGCATCATCTGTCGGAAAAATTGATTTTGACTTGGTCACTTTTCTGAGCTGCCGGTTAAAGTTTTCAATTGCGTTGGTCGTATAAATCAACTTTCTCAATTCCGGCGGATATTTGAAATAAGTGGACAAATCTGCCCAGTTATTCTGCCACGAGCGGATCGAACTGGAATATTTCTTTCCCCATTTGTTTTCCAGTGCATCCAGCTGCTGCAAAGCGACATCTTCCGTAGCCGCCTGGTAAACCAATTTCAGATCGGACAAAAATGGTTTGATGTCTTTGTATGAAACAAAACGAGTGGAATAACGGATCTGATGAATGATACAGCGCTGAATCTCCGAATTGGGAAAGACCGCATGAATGGCATCGCCAAAACCGGATAGCCCATCAACGGAGACAATCAGGATATCTTCTGTTCCACGATTCTTGATTTCATTTAATACGCCCAGCCAGTATTTAGCACTCTCGTTGCCACCGACCCACATACCCATGACTTCTTTCGTACCATCCAGCCGAGTGCCAATCGCAATATAAACGGCCTTTTTAATAACAGTATTGTCTTGACGGACATTGTAATGAATCGCATCCATAAATACAATCGCGTACTTATTGGCCAATGGGCGATTTTGCCATTCTTTGGCAATGGGCAGAATCTTATCCGTCATTTTTGAAATCATCGTGGGTGAAGCATCCACCCCGTAAACATTCTGCAGATGTTAGGTGATATCCCGAGTTGTCATTCCTTTTGCATACATTGACAGAACCTGATCCTCTATCGTTGAGATGTCCGTCTGATGCTTTTTTACCACCTGTGGCTCGAATTCACCATCTCGATCTCTTGGAATATCGATGGTCAGATCTCCCATCGAAGAAGTTACTGTTTTTTTACTGAATCCGTTTCGTCGATTGTCTGTTTCCTTGTTGGCATAATCATAACGTGAATAGCCGAGTTCATTTTCCATTTCCGCTTCCAGCATTCCCTGAAGGGTATCACCCAGTAGATCTTTCAGCATATCCTGAACATCTCCTGCATCCTCTGGTTGATATGTTGCCAGCAGCTGCTTAATTAGTTCTTGTCATTCTTTGGTCAGTTTTCGTTGTCTTGCCATAATAAAAATCCTCCCAGATTAATTTTATTTTACCATTAATCTGGAAGGTCATTCTACTCTGACACAAAATTATTTACAGTCTCCGCCAGGAATCAACATATCATTTATTGCCCTTTACCGTTTCTTCTTGCCATAATAAAAACCTCCTGGCTAATGTATTTATTCTACATCAACCACAAGGTTTACACAATTTTTGAAACGTCTCTTGTTTTCAGCATATTACAACTGTGGAATACCTGATTCAAGCTCAGAATGATTGTAGTTCATCTTTAGTTCTTTCCTAAAATAATTATACTCTTTAACAATGCAGCAAACCATATCTCGAATCAATCTAAACTCTTCATCATTGGCAGCATCTGCGCAAGAAGAATTTTTTACCTCAGGATTACCTTCGTAGTGGCTGTAGGCAAAACGATATGAAACAGCTATTTTAAGTAGTTCCTGCGTAGCGTATTCACCATTCTCGATTATATAATCACACAGCTGTCTTTTATTAAATTGTGATATAGGAGTTTCTATTTCTTCAGAACTTTGACTGAATGCCACTGGTTTTCCCACTTCCAATTTTAGCTGCTGATTAACTCTCTGCGTTGGGGTGACTTCAAAGAATGGTATTTCTTCAAAAGAATGTTCCTGCCCTTTTGTGATTTGAATAAAGCGTCTTACATATTCTGACTGAATAACAATTGCATAAATCTTACTATATAATTCAGAATACTGCTTATGATAAAAATCATACTTAAACCTCAAATCTGAAGAAAAATATTCAAACCCTTCTTTGAATTCTTTTTGGACTTCTTCGGTTTTTCTTGTTATTTCTTGAATATCCTCTTTAGTCGCAAGGTTCTTTCCTTTTTCGTCCATATATGAGGGCAGGTAATTTTTTATGAACAACCCTAATAAAATAGTAAGTACCACGTTAATGACTACTTGTATCCACTCCATACTTTTTCTCCTTCCCATAAAATATCTACCCTGAACAAACAACCCGAGGAAAACCGAAATACATCTAAATTGACCTCACGCTAAGCTTATAAAACGCAAACTAACTAAATAGACCACTCGCCTGTCTCTTAGACACTGATAGACGATTCGTTCAGATAGTAAAACTTACCTTCCTTTATTATGATTTCCACATCATTATCGTAGATTTGTTTCGGTTCGACTGGCCTTTCGGGGATATTTTTTGTTTGGGTGCTTATTTCGCTTACAAGGCTTTGGCTGAGTTCGTTATATTTAAATTTATCATCAAACAAGCTAGGTATTGCAGAAACCACAGCTTCGAAACCAGCCTTCGTTATTCGTTCTTTCTCTAAATCGATACGTAATGAATTGGACTGACTATCGTGCCATTGTCCAAGGAGATTTCTTGTTTGAACTGACTGTTTGAGATACTTATTAAATGTAGAATAGCTTCTCTCAGTTGAGATTGAACCTTTACCTAACAAATACGTCAATTTGCTAATCTCCTCCATGATCGTAATCAGAGCATTCTGATATCCCAAAAGTTTCTGAAAATCATCAACTTTAAATTGATACTCTTTAAAATCTGGTCTCTGTGTCTTTTGCGTAATATCAGATATTGTAATGTTAACTTGTCCGAGTAGTTCAGTCGCTGTAGCCTTTAAATTCTCTAATGTCGCAAGCTTTAAAATTCTTTGCTCATCGTTTTCCATAATTTCAGAACTGAATTGCGAAATTTCTCCAACAAGGGTAAGCACAGATAAAATACGGCTCTTAAATTCTCTGTCTTGAAAATCTCCAATTTTGTCTATACTCTTCGTTATAGTTTCTAATTTAGAACTTATCTCGGACATATAATACTGCCCGACGACCAAAGAACCAACGTTCATTACATTTGCCACACCATTAGCAATGGTGGTAGCTTTTGTAACTTTCGTCATATCAACTTTAGTTAAATTTGCTTGTGCTGCTACACCTTTACCTTCGTGAATATAACCTCTTGCGGCACCTACCACGTCTTTCGACTTCGTGAGTCGTGAAAAAGGAATATCCATTTTTACTAATTCTGTGCTTTTAATAGAGTTGAGTACGTTGTTCTCAAACGTCCTTGTACCCGTTTGTGATGAAAAGGATATTAGCTCTGAAATTCGAGCTACAATAATATTGTCGGTAATTTCAAACATGCTTTTTCCGTCAAATTGGGTTGTTGCAGGTAAAAACTCAAGCGGTATGGTTATCCCAAATCCCTGAACTTGCTTTATATCTGTCGCTTCTGCAACTAACGGCAATAAGTTTGTCTCATCAATGACTTTCTCAACATTGTTTTTTGTTTTGTTCCTCAAATTAATCCCCACTGCAATCGCCAAAACTGCGCCAATAGAAATGAGTATTATTAACCACAAGTAATCCACGGCTCACCCTCCTAACAGCGGTTGGTCATATTTGAACAGTACCTCGTCAATCTCAAAAATGTCGTACTTCCCGCCGACAATAAAGTATTCATCTATAATATCAAATTTCTTGCTGCGAGACTGGGCATATCATAATTCGGAAATTTACATCTAACCTAACCACTCAACCTCACCAAATCCGGAAAGCATCTAAATCAACCACTCAACAAGCCCTAAAAACTGAAAACATGCTATATCAACTTCTCATTAAGCACTGACGTCTAAATCACACTGCACGGTCAAAAATCAACCCTTTGGATCGATTCCAACGAAGCAATAATTCACCTGTTTACAGATAATAAAATTATAGCACAAAAAAAAAAAAGCCCAGTAATACTGGACTTTTAAGACATTTATTTTTCTACCCGTGACATCAATACTACGGTCTCAACGTGGAACGGATCGCTCGTATTGATGTCTTGCGATTTTTTTTACAATTCTACGTTCATGGGAATACGTCTATAAGATATGACTGTTCAAGGAAATCACTCATACAATATCTTGAGTGGTCAATATAGCCTCGTTTCGATGTCTAGAGCGTATTTAGGAATTATTTGACAATGGAATTCGCCCAAATTTTTCGGTTGAATATGCGTAATAGACTCTTTCTATTTAGAGTTTGATATCTGGCAACGAACGGTGTAATTATCTCCCGAAATATTAAATTTTGAATTACAAAAACGGTCTTCGCCTTCAGCGTAATTGAACAGGTTAGAAATCTGATAGACCTTTCGTTCTTCATCGTTCATTACTGAAGTTACGAGAATTACCTCATACTGGTTAGAGTTCTCTTCTGCAAAATTTAGTTCGTTTTCTGTAATAACAAATGTAATATTTGATCCGGCAGCTGACTTGATTTCTACATATACTGTTTTACCATTTGCGTTTGTATATTTAAGGTCATAGCCCAAGCCACCGATACCGTCTGGGTTTACTCCATCCTTTTTGGCGTTTTCTGAAACCCAGACGACATCATTATATTTTATCCTCATTTGGTCATATACAAGTCTCTCAGCAAAGGCTCCCCAATCCGAAATGTTCCGCTCACGCTTCATTCCAGCCATACGACTTCCTGTGCGGTTTGATATTGCATTATTGCCGTTCTTTCCTTTTATTGGAGCAACAGAATCGATAGGAATTATTGGTGTGCTAGACGCTGTTTGAGCCTTTAAAATCGTAGCCTCTCGCTCTTGAGCAACATTAATATCAGCCTTCTTTTGGTTATAGGCTTTGTTTAGTTCATCAAAAATACCGAAGTAAAGGAGACTTTCATACTCGGAATCTACGAGCATATCATTTACTATTGCCACATCTTTATCCCTGATGAATAGATCTTTATTAGTTTTCCATTCGAGATTAGCAACACCATTAGATTCGGCATTAATAATCGAACCAAACTGATTTTCAAACTCAGCCCAGCAATCGTATTTAACGCTGTTCATCGGAGTAAACTGAAACACCCTGAACTGATGGTACTGCTTTAAGAAAGTCCTTTTTTTATTTAATGCTTCGCTTTTAAGCGATGCAAACAATCCGTTTTTATATCTTTCCTCATTATCAACGATGAGAGAGTTTAACACGTTACTATAATATTGACGCAAATCAATTAAAATTTCTGACTTTTCGTTAAAATCTTCTACATCAACGTTAAGCAATTTTAAGATATTTATAACGGCACCTACATTGTCCATAGAGGGAAAATCACTGAAATTGATTCTGTCAATTTCACCACTTATTTGATCTATTATTGCATCACTTCCGATAAGTACACAAGCAGCAATAAACATTTCTTTTTCAGATTGTGTTCTGCTAAGTGTTTCACGCGACCTTTCTAGAACTTCTAAATCGTCAAAATCATGTAGTATCATTGCATTCCTGTTATGCGGCTCCTTTTCATATAAAGACCGAACATAACCATAAAGAGTGTCATCCTGAATATCAATGGCGGTCATAAAAAGTTCGGAAATAGCTGAGCAGAAATCCACATTACTCTTGAGTTGTTTCAAATTATGACAGCTAATAGGAGCTTGTACATAAACACAGTTTTTTCCCCTGATGTATGAGTTCTCTCCTAAAACAACCTCTC
The DNA here is from genome assembly GCF_023700225.1 of Acetobacterium wieringae. Classification (NCBI taxonomy): domain Bacteria; kingdom Bacillati; phylum Bacillota; class Clostridia; order Eubacteriales; family Eubacteriaceae; genus Acetobacterium; species Acetobacterium wieringae. The sequence continues at coordinate 605,580 of NZ_CP097897.1, read as the reverse complement.
CCTTACCATAGTCAGCACAAATATACGTGCATAAGTGAGCCCGTAAAGCCTTTACAGTAGATATTTCACTTTGTTTTGCCGTATCAACACGTAAGCAGAAGGCGTAGCAAATAAAATCGTTAAAGTCTTGCTCAAAAGAGGCGCTATCTGGATGAATAATTGGCTCACCAACTACTGACCCCTTTATTTTTAGAGGAGACACTCCAAAATAACGCTTTATATTCTCCTGACTTTGTCTATTAGGGATAGCAATAAGATTAAAATCCTTCAATATCTCTCTGCTCACAGTTTTTTCGGTTAGATAATAGACAGATTTTATCGTCTCAAATGATTTCGAGGATTTACAATATACCTTTCCGTCCTGTAAGAACTGTTTGTAAACATGATTTCCTGGATCAAACTTTTTCAATCCTCCCGATTTTAAAACAGATGTATAAAGCGCTTTGCTAATATCGCCATCTGCATCCACTTCTGGTAGCTTTAATAACAACGAATAAAATGTATCCATTTCCAATTCAGAGTACTCAGTAGCAGCTCCTATTCGTGCTAAAATGTCTTGAACCACTGACATTTCGGCGATTTTACGATTCTCATTTTCAATAAAAAAATCTAAATCAGGTGAAACGACAAGCGGAGCAAATAGGGTTTTAACCTTGTTTACAAATATGCACTGTCTTGGTGAGTATCTTTTGCCATCTACTTCTATCCAATTACTTGTTGAAAAAACAAAGCGTAAATATGAAGCTAATTGTTCTCCGCTCACTTCTCTGCTCTTTTGCTGATTGTTGTTGCTAACATAGCCTCTGCTTGAGCTTGGCTCGTAAACAGCTAATAATTGCCATAGGCTTTCATCATTTCTTATCCATGAAATAATACTTTTTGTGCTTGAATTATCAAGAATTTCTTTAATTCGCTCAACTGTAATTACGGATGCATAAGTAAAATGAGCACTGCGGAACTCCTGTGTATTTTGGTAGTGGTTGTCTTCTGCAATTAAGGGATATTTCTTTATACTTGAATATATGACTTCTTTATATTCTTGAGGAACAGGGCGCAACTGGATGTGTTCTTTCCTTGGATAACAAGAAACACCTAATGCGGATAAGAATTCAACATACTGTAGCTTTGATGTCTCGGACAACGCTATTCTCTGTGGAAGTCCGACAAAATAGTCATCCATACCACCAAACAATTCTTCGACTATTTCATTGCCAAAATCACGACCCCAATATAAATCCGATGCATTTTTTACTGTTCCATTCCGATTTATTAATGGTATCGCTGATATTGCGGCCATCTCATTATTTAACACATTAGCGTTCCATAATTTCCATAGCCATTCAATAGTATATTCGTAACAGCCTCGGGTTTTCTTGCTGGCTTGATGCTCTCGGCTTCGAAGTCTGGAAATCACAGCATTAATAATGTTTGCAAGGTTATATTCCCTAACGTTGAATTTCGACAATTCATTGGCCAAACTTCTAAGTGTTCCTTCCTTGCCACGTAATTCGCGCAAAGCTGTAACGAGATCTCTGTTTAAAAACACAATTTTTGTGAAGCTAGGAGGCGAAGGAAATACCGTACCATCAGTAGGTAAGAATACTTGCTGGTTGTCATTAACTGTCTTACCGATTGCATCCAGAGCGAAGCTTGGTTTATTTACTTGGGTAATCTCATTTCCGTATTCTTTAATAAAAATAAGCCACAGAGCAGCACGTTCCTTAACAGTGAGCGTAGGCAGTACAATATTTATCCCATTAGTGATTTCAGAGTATTTGTATTTAAGGGAAGTGCTTTTATATTTAGCAATCGCCTTCAGCATACCACTTACCGCTGAATTGTCAGTGTATAGCAAAAGGCTCCCAAAAGCCTCTCCTGCTAAATAATCAGCAATTGTAGTATCATAAAACCGTGGTCTTTCATTAAATGAAATGTATGTGCCATTGACAGTGGGGAGAACACGGTTTGCCGCTATGGCATCAAAATAATAATCACGAATTGAAAATTCATCCCAACTTAGGTCAATTGGGAAATCCCCGATTGTTGAGAGTAAACCAAGCGGCACGTAATTAACAACCTCCGCAGCAGTCAGTAAAGCCAATTCAACAAGTGTATCGCAAATTGCCTTTAGGATATGTTTATTTGCTTCTGTTTCGGCAAGGTGGTTCCTATCTGCATTTAAGTCAAAAGTCGCATGAACAAGTGCCGGAACTGGAAACTGTACCTTTGTTTTAAAATAGCTGTAAAGCACATTTGGCTTGACGGACATATCAGGTTTATATGCAATCATCAGTCCATACTTTTGCTTTTCAAAATTACCTTCTCGAGATATAACCAACCATTCTTCGGATTCAGTAATTTCGCTGTTAACGGCAGTTACAATTTTTATTTTTGAAATACCACGCTCCGAGTCGCTCATAGTTTTGCGATAAGTAAAAAGATTTTCCTCAATTTCAACAGTCAAGTGTTCTAGATTTTCAAGGAAAAGAAGTGTTTTAGTATTTAGTTGATTTAGTTGATTGATTACTCCATCAACTATACCGTTTTTAAGATTAATTTCAATCACTGTGTCGTAGTCTTTACTCGGAAGTTTTTTAATTACTCTTGGTGCTACAAGTGTTGCTATACGAAGATCTTCATGCTCTTGGTAAAATGCGTTGACCGTAGCATTATTCATGAGTTCAGCCAGCAACTCAGTAGCATATATGTCGGAAAACTCCACAGACAAATCACCACTATAAATCCGAACGCTATCCGCCCAGTTGAGAATGGAACGAAATCCCGTACCTTTGTTACCAATATATTCAGCTTTATTGTGCTTCGGACTCAGGTTTGAATACATTAACGAAATAAAGCCATCGTATGTGAAAACATTTCCGTTATTGCAAATCTTTAGTATGCCATCCTTTTGAGAGATGTAGACAGAGCGGTCTTCTGTACCACCAAGTTCGTCTACTGCGTTTTGAAGTAGTTCTAACAATTCACGACCGTGATAACCTCTGATTTCGGCAGTTTCTTTACGGTAATCTGCTAGAATACGATTAGGGTCAAGGTTATACCCCTGTTTCATTGTCTCTATTGCTTTACTAACTTTATCGTTCATTATAGAATTCCTCTTGTTTTAAATTAATTAAATCCAGTATTGTCCCTTCAATTTCTTGTGTATTCAATTTTGCCCCCTTCATTGAGATATTTTGTTTATTATAATGGAGGTAACCTTCTCAAAGCCTGCTCTAAAATGACCGTATAGAGAGACCATAAACCACTTATCACTGCTACTTAATCAAAGATTCTCAATTAGCCCCTTTGAAGGCATTGATGCTTTTTTAAAAGCATTGCGAATTGTTCTTGCTTGTCCCTCACCTTGCTTTGCTATCTTATTAATTATGTCCTGACTACGTTGAAGGGCATTTGTAGATACAGTGATTTTAACGGCGGTTCCTTTAAATGCTGTATTACCAATGCTGGTACTCCCATCACAATTTATGTTAAGATATTTTTCCCCCGAAGCTAAACAAAAAGAACCTTGTAATTCTTTACAAATCTCACTTACCATATAAAGGCCAAATCCCGAATTTGCCCACGGATTGTTAGATGCATTTGATTTAGAAGGTTGGAAAGCTTGCGATATTCCCGCTTTTAAAGCATACTTGAGTCCTTCTTCATCATTTCTTATATATTCTCTGTGTATTACATTTCGTCGAAGGCTGTTCAAAACACCAATGCCTTCATCAACAATTGCAATTTCCGCAGTACCGTCTCTCCAGTATTGACCGCAAATCCATGCCTTATTACAATCAGCGTGTTCTGGTATATTTCTTAAAATTTCACGAATTAAATAAGTCAGCAATGAATGAAATTCTTTATTATCTCTGCTTACTATCTTTGCCAGTTCTGAAGCTTTTAGTTCTATTGCATCTCCCATTTCGATCATTCTACCTTTTGACACTTCGTCCTTAAGAATTTGATTTGTATTTATCTCCGTTATTGGAATGTAATTATCATTGCCCATAGCTTCTCCAGGCTCTTTTCCAATCTCAAGCCTTTCCGAAATGGATTTGAAAAAGCCCATGTGTGAAGCATACGATATACTCTTATTTGTAGTATAACATTCGAAATTAAATGGAATATCTATATGTTTTTCGCGAAACTGTTTAATACTACAAGCAGTTAATAGCATTCCAAATGGACGAACCCATTTCATATTAGCATTAAAAGTAAATGCCTCATCCACTATTAATTCATCTAAATCCTTAGCGAACTTCAAAGCTTTTAAAGTCTCAAGTGCTGGAATTTCACATATCAAAATTTAATCTCCCATCTATTAGTATATTGAAAAATTTGGTATGATACCTTGATCTAAGTGGCGTTCATTTTTTTAATAAAACTGGTCAATCCCGGTTTTCAGCTCTGCATACTCTTTTTGATTTTGCAAACCCCTAAGTACACTATCTTCTGAGATGATTAAATTGTGTTAATCTCTGCATGATTGTTTCAATCTTCATACCGGTTTTGATACAAACACTAAAAGTTATTATCTCTGAAAAAAGCTTCAAAAGACTTAAATCAACGGCTGTCTTGGTTCATTATAAATCTGAAAGCACACTTTTATTTATTGTATTATGAATTATCAGTTTTAGAAAATTTGTCTGAAATTGAATACCTCTTAGTTTGACAAATGGAATAATTAAAAAATCTCGATAAAATTAAAAAAGTCTTGTATTGATCTGTTTCTTTCTACAGTCTGGAATGATAGGCTCTAATTGAATTTTAGTTAGTGCCATTTGGACGAACTATATATAATATATTAGCATCAACGCCATCCTTCAAATACAATGCAGGTGTATCTTTTTCATTAGGACTTTCAAGCATAAGTACACCTTTCGCTTGCTCAAATGCTTTTTGAACAGGAAATCCAAAGCCTAGTGAGGAGTAAAATTGTGCTGCAAAAGCGACTGCTGCCTTATCACCAATCGACGTTGTCATACCTATTGCTGCATCAACATATTCCGTAATAAATTGTGCCTGTTCAAATGAGAAACACGCATTGAAAAAGAGAAGATGGATTTTATCTGAAGAAGTCATAATTGTTTGAGTTATTGCTTCTTTCGATACTACCTTTGCCGTCCCATCAGCATTTTCAAAAACCAAATCACCCTTAGAAGCCCCGTGTCCACTAAAATGAACAACATCAGGATTCAATTCATTTATTGCTTGAAGAATATCCAACGGTCGCACTGCCCAACGACTTTCAAATATGATGGAATCTCGATGCTCTGATTTTCTTATCATTTCTTGTATAGACCTAACCTCCTCATCCAGGCGAAGCCTATCTGTATTATGTGGGTTCGTAGCAAAAAAAAGAACTGTGATTTTCTCTGGTACATATTTTAGTTGTTCTATCTCGTCAGCGAGCTGCGTTTGAATGTCATTCTGCTGTTGCAATGAATGGTTAAATGACTCCATCTTCCGATTATATGTTTTTAGGCGGCTTTCCTCAGCCTTAATACGTTGAGTGTCGATTTTGTTCTGCTCTTGTAGGATCTTCTTTTCTTCTGCGGCAATTTCTTTTTCCTTTGCAGCAATCTTTCCTTCAATTCTGGCTATGTTTTTATCAATCGCAGCAAGGGACTTCTCGTGGCGTTCAATTTCTGAAAGCTTTGATTTAATTGTGGATGTTTGCTTTGATCGTGAAATAGCAGACTTTGCCGATATTATCTTTGTTTTTAGTTGCTGAATTTTCCCACTTTCCTTAGCTTTATCTGAAGATAACTTAACAATCTCCTGTCGTTTTCTTATAAGATTGTTCTTATATGTATCAATCATAGCCATATTATTTCCTCCTCTAGTTTGCACTCCTTCTTATTCCGAATCATTCCACACCCAGCGCCTTATACACGGCTTCCTGCGGTGTTGTATAAAAAATCAAGCTGAATGCGCCAATGAGATCAGCCGGTACCGTACCGAGTTCGGAAGCTGAGGTTATTGGTATCAGCACCTTCTTTGCTCCGCTGTCGAGACAGACTTGCAGGACGCTCGCCAGCTCCTCAACTTTTTGGATCGTGCCACTAATGCTGATTTCACCTAGAATCACAAGGCTTGATAGCGTCGGTTTGCCGAGGGCACAAGAGGCAAGGGCAATAACAGATGGCAACGTCAGGTATTTCGTCATCCCGACACCATTTAGATCCTGGTAATTGATGATATAATCCTTTGTGGTTGTGCTAATTGAGGCACTGATGTGCGAACCACTCGCTTTCAGAAAGTTAAACGCCGTGTTGGTAGCTTCTTTTGCATCACGATCAGAGCCTAAACCGGTGCGCTCGAACTTGCCATTGCCTGGGAGCATTTGCGTTTCAAGTCGGTAAACGCCGATCATTCCGCTTTTACCTTGCGAAACAGTATAGACATTGCCTGGATTTGTCAAACCTTCAGGGATAATCTTACCTCCCCCATGTTCCGATACTGTGACATAGTGTTCCTCAAAGGTCTCGTTGTCGATGTAGGAGAAATTCACATCATAAAACTCCATCCCACCAATTTTTTTCAATTGTTCTTTAACACGGCGGCGCATTTCAAGGGAAAAAGTGAGGATTTCCTTAATATCCTCTTTGCTGAACTCCCCATTCGGGTAGATCAGCTTAGTAAAGCCGGACACCATTTTGCGAACAGCAATAACGTCACGCTGGTTTAAGTTATTCCCAAACCGGAAATATTTATCACATACATCGCCGAAGGTTTCTTTTCGCATTTGCCGCATAAACTCGGCAAGATAATCTGTAATGAAACCATAGTCATTGGTGAACGATTCGGGACGATATTTCGGAATCTCCCAGCCAGGTATGTAACAATGCATCCGATCAAGAAACGCCGTATCATAAGCCATTGCTTCAGGAAACGGGTCAAACAGGTGTGAGGTTTTCAGTAGCACCTCCACGCTTTGGTTGATATTTCCGACAAATACCATTGAAGCTGACGCTGCTTTTTCCTCCTTGCCCCGGGCAAAAGAGCCAGAAGCCATATAGTCCTTCATGATCTGAATACCATCTTTGTCTTTAAACGTGATGCCTGCGACCTCGTCAAAAGCGACACAATCCCACAACCCTACAAGCCCAACGGTCTTACTCGACATATTGTAGAAAAGGTTCGCCACCGTCGTCTGCCCACCGGAAACGAGAATACTATTTGGTGAAATTTCCTTATACAGGTGTGACTTGCCGGTGCTGCGGGGCCCCAGTTCGCAAAGATTGAAATTATTCTCGATCAGTGGCAGCATCCGAGCCAGCTGCAGCCACTTCTCTCTGGTTGAGAACCGGTCAGCTTCCATACCGGTGGAGCGAAGCAGGACAGTAATCCATTCGTCTTTTGTAAACGCCCGGCGACCATTTTTGATTTCATCCATATCAATGTGCGGCATCTGAATAGGCGTGAGTTTCATGATTCGAATTGGTGTGGACTTCTTATCTTCTTCAACGAACTCATACTCCAGACCAATAATGCACCATATGCCACCGCATAGCAGGCGGTCGTATTTAGATACATAGTCCGACGAAATGGGTATGCTGCGAACACCTAGATTTGAAAAGTCAGCTTCATATCGATCGAGTTTGATATTCAGACCAACCGTGATACGGTCAATAACCGTGTAGCTGCCACGTTCGCGTAAGGCCGATAGCACCTTTTGTGCCTCATCGGGGCGCACAAAATTCTCAGAGAGGATTCGTTTCACGTTTTTTACCCCGTCCTCAATGATCGACGGATCGTCGGAACTGCAATACTGCCCAAGCAAAAACTCCAGGACGTAGACAGGAACATTCGCACCTTCCTTGATCGCCTTGGTCAAATCTTTACGGACTATCCTACCATCGAAATGCTCACGCAGTTTCCGATTAATGACCGCATTCACGTCATCAATTTCCGGTGTATAGTTTGTCTTTTCTAAATCCATTGCGAAATCCTCCTCTTAAAGGCCAAATCCGAAGTCATCGGCAAACGCGATGTCGATGCTAAACTCGATCTCTTCCGGCACATCCGTATCGTTTGCGATGATAAGATGATAAATTTTACTTTTATTGTATTTTATTTCGTTAAATATAAACCTCACATGGAATACGCGCTCGGAAGGGTTGTTGCTGACCCTGTTAGCGATAACCGTCTGCGTATCGCTGACTGGAACGCCCTCATCATCGGTGAAATGTACGGTATAACTGCACGGCTGTACTTTCTCTCCGACAGGCTGTTTTTGCAAGAAATCGAGCGGGAAAGCCAGGTTTGTTACTTTTCGCCCCTCCGAAAGCACTGACAGCCCGGGATTTTGAACCTCAACATAATTTTTGTAACCAGAGCGCATCCCTTTATAAACAATCACCGGCACGGCCATCTCCTGTAAACTGATGCCGCCGTGAACATAATTCTGACCGCCACCCTGGACTTTAATGCGAACCGTATCCTGGGGAGCATAACCTTTCATCGGGATGCCGCCAATTTCACGCTCGGTTTTGACCGGCAAAAGATAATCAGCAGATGTTCCAGGCGCTACAAGGGCGTACCGCCGACCGAGTTCGTAAACCTCGCCATTAAAGGTCTGACGACTGATTTTCTGGCTTTCCTCAAGCGGATTGTAGGTATAGAGAAAACCATGATCAGCGGTAATAAGGATGTTGATACCGCTCAAATCGTTGACAATAATTTTGACAATGGCATTCAGTTCTGAGATCGCATCGCTGCATGCCTCAAACACCTTCGTTTCAGTAGCAAGCTTATCACCCAATGCATCAATCATATTGTGGTAAACATAAATAATTTCCTTACCCTGTACCAGGGCGCGGCGTTCTGTTTTTTTCATTTGAAGTAAGTCTTTATAGGTTACGGCGACGCTGTTAGGGTTTGCGTTATTTAGAATCGCATCACGACAAGTCGTACTTCCCGCTGGTTTGCCATCAATGGATACCTCCATTTTATCGCTGACAGACAGTTCTCTCCCAGGAAGTAGCGCCGCCATTCCAAGCTTGGTAATGCTCGGAAATACTGCTTGCATCGCTTCAAGCGTCGCCTTGCCTTTAGTTGTATGGCTGAGGACTTCGGAAAGTTCGACAGCAACCTCAAAGCGTAGCGCATCCGAAATTACTACAAAAACGCGGTTACCCTTGCTTACGTTCGGGGAAACGTAGTTGCGATAGAAGTCCCGCTGCTTATTTATTTCAGAAACATAGCCGAGGGAATCCAAATCCCCTGCGATGGCATTTGTCCAATTTAGGGTGAGTTCTTTCAGGAACCAATGGTGGTATAAGCCCTCAATAACGTCGGAGCATTTCTTCAATGGATCCTCCAGATGTGGGTTAGGGGCTTTTAAGGTATTGCCGAAAAAGTAATGGAATTGCCGGTAATAGCTATCCATCTGGTAACCATCGGTTGTATAGAGTTTCCAGATCTTTGCTGGCTCGACGAGGTGAAAGCCCCCGATGTGAGCAAGGTAAAACTCCTGCATCTTGGCGATACAATACAGGCTTTCGAGGTAATCGGCCGTTAGGTTATACCACCCCGATGTCCGGCGGTTCTCCACCGCTTCCAGGATCAACTCTACCTTGATAACCCGATCATTGATTTCTCCATAGAAACGCTTCAAGATGCTCTCATTGATGGCAGGAAAGGTATCGCTTTTTAACAGTATTGGAATCTCGATCTTATCAAAACGCTCGGCAAGGCGAAGTTCGCCCTCGACATGACTGCAGATCTCGACTAAATCCTCCCAGCCATCACTACGCTGCCATTCGTGAACAAGCTGATAGCAGTAGGCCTTTCCTGAATCTGTTACAAACCGCTCCAAACCGCGCAATGCGGAAGCTGGTAGTGTCTGCAACAGGGCTGTGATTAAAATATGCGCGGCAAGGTCAGACAGCGGGCGGTCTTCCGCATTAACAAATCCCGTGTACTTTTGTACCAACTGCCAGAATGCCTTGATATTACCGAACTTCTCAATGTTGACAAGTGGGACGTTATTTTCTTTCTCCAACCCTGCTGACAGTACGGCAATGATTACATCTTGAGCGGAGCCACCGTTTAGACCGCATAGCACTGCTATCACGTCGATATGCAGCTGGAGTGGTGTCTGGTAGCTTCTGCCGATTCGGCGAAGTTTCTCCTTGCGGTCTTTGTTTTCTAGAAACTTGGCGTATAACTTGATGGTCTTGCGCATCGCTGTGGTCGGTTCAACAAGCAGTTCTTCCATCTGGATTGATACAAAATCGGCGCGAAACACCTCGCTATAAAGCCTGATATCAAGTAGCCAGTCATCCTTCTGATCTGACTCATAGCTGAGTGGATCATAGACCAGGTAGTCACCCGTCAGATCGTCCGCTGCAAGCAGCTTCTTGATGGCGAAGTTATTTTTCCCCGTAAGTTTCACGATCGTCACACCGTCAAGCCCCAGATCGTCAAACGACTCGACAAACTCGCCATCCTGGTCGGACCAGAAGATAATTCGGCGTTTATGAAATTCCGGCAAGGATGCGGCAAAGCGCTCCGCAAGCCGTGCTTTAATTGTCTCTGACAGCATGATATCCTCCATTAAATTTTCGCCAGAACATCGGCGAAAAGTTTATAATTCTGTTTTACGCCGTCGTCAAGATCGATTGAAATATTCTGGTCGGCGAGATGGTGAACCTTTTCTTCAAAGGTGGTAATTTCACGCAGTTGCTCCGTTAGCTTATCCTGTTGCTTTAGAAGCTTAGCGCGTTCTGCACCTGAAGCGGTATTCAGTTCGCTTATAATGTGAGAAAGTTGGGTGCGATAGCGTTCCTGTTGCTCGTGGACGTAGTCCGTCCGCAGCTTGGCGATCAAATCCGGCGTGTAGCGGTGCATATAGATGAGCGCCTTGAAGCCGTGCTTTTTGCCGCTATCAAAGAGCCAGTAAATCGGTCGCTTCTGGTAGATTTTGAGATGATCTTTAAAGAAATCTTTAAGGAAATAGTTCCGTATGACTTCACGTGGCGTACCATTACTACCCAAGGCATCGGCGATGAATTTCAAATTTTCTTCCAATGTATCCGCCCCGTAGACGCTTTCGATGAAGTCCACGAACCGCCCGACGATGTCATCGTCGAAATATTCGTCGTCGCAGATAGGGATGATATTATCCTTGTCCGCTGGGAACGTGTGATACTTAGCCTCACTCCACTCACCGCCCGCGTAGGCAAGTCCCTCGCAGTCAAGCGAATAGCGCCCGAACATACAACCAACGGCATAACTGATCAGCGACCGAATCTCGCGCTCCAAGTTGGCACGGCGCACGGTCACATCCTTTTCCTCAACCTCCGGTGTGAGTTCATCTTGCAAGCCGTAGATGTCGATGAAGATACGGTTGAGTTCCTCCTCGTTGGCTTTGATGGTATCAAACCGCTCCGCCGTTTCGTGCTCCCATTTGTCGAATGACGCATTTACTGTTCTCACACTGCAGAGAAGCGGATGCCGCTTATAATCCCATGAAGTTTCAAATGCATCCCAGTCGGATTTTGAATGCATAACACAGTCACTTGCCAATTTATGAATAATCGGAAATTTTTCAGAATCAGAAGGAAATGGTATCCTTGATATATCACCAGTCTGAAATGAAATTGTTGGAGCGAGGATACGCAAGCATTCTTCAGCGAACATTGAATTGAGTGTTGCCATATATATTGGCAACACTGAGTGATGTGGATATGCAGAAGACCCCTTAACATCACAGATAAATCCTTGCGGTAAATATCGACAAGAGAACTTGCTAGAACTAATATCTGACCAAGTCACTCCCTCACAGCAGAGAAAATCTAAATTCTGAATATAACGTGACCAATGCTTTCCGTTATTTCGGACTACGGCATATTCTTTAATTTCTCTCCCATTGTCACTCCAGTTTATAAGATAGAAATAGTTACCATACCATTTGCGATAAGGACCACCCTTACTATAAGGGATCCATTTGAAAGGTTGTTCGTCAATTTTTGAATGAGGAGTATTGAACCCTATTTTGGTGTTTGAGACTTCGTGCCACAATCTTAAAAATCTCTCATTATCTCCTGTGTTTTGCCCCACTCTTGGTTTCGCAATGTCGAATACTTTGTTTTCTTTTTCAAATACTGATAAAATTTGATTGCTCACCCAATACGCCACCGGGCAACCGGGTATCTTTTCGAAGTTCTCCGCGTTGGCGGTATAGCGGTAGCCGCATTGCGGGTTGGCTATAGCTTCAAGAGTCTTTACACGCTGAACCTCCATACCGCCGCGATAGTCCACAAGCCGCAAATATTCTCCAGTTGCTCCTGTTTTACCGTTCCGCACGACAAACGTGCATACTGGGACAGTCGCTTCCTCGAACGCTGAATACTCAAACTGAATCAGCGTGATGATCTCCTTCGTTGTGTATAGCAGATTGCGGAGTTTTTCGTAACTCTTAATGAACATCCAAACATACGGCGAGAACATTCCGACAAAGCCGGTTAACTTCGCCATTTCACCACAACGAACAATAAACGCTGAGAATGTATCGCTCTTGTAATCAGTATAGTTTGTCTTCAAGTATTCGGACAGCTTGCTATTCAGCCCTTTATTCCCCATATAAGGCGGATTGGTCACAACCACATCATATTTCTGTTCCATGGCTTCCCCGATATCGATCAGGTGCTGTAGACGCCTGGATGCTTCTTGTTCACCGTGAATATCAATCATCATTTGACCGCTCACATTACGAGGCACAGCAAAGCGACGAAGCAAATCCCAGTCACAAGGCGTTATGTTTAGAAGACTTCCGTATTCTTTAGCATCGTGCATCTCTTCCACCAATTGCATTGTCTGTTTTACTGCAAGTTCATACTCTTTTTCTGTTAAATTTAAACCCATATCGTGCATAGGTGCTGTGGTGATACCATTGCTTTCATCAATCGCATAGATATGGGGCTTAATACCACGAGACAAGAAACGTCGGTCATATTGACGAGCTTTCATCATGACTGCAAAATAAGCAAGCTGGGCGGCTCGTTCGTCAATATCTAATCCATAAAGGTTGTTCTCAACAATACTGACCGCCGCATCACGTGGGTTATAGCCGTTGCTTTCATAAATTTGCATTAAAACATCGAACATATAAACAAGTATATGCCCACTGCCCATACAAGGGTCGATGCATTTAATTTCTTCAGGTTTAAGGTTTTTATATTCCTCACGAATTTGATCGAGCCGAGCCTGAACCGCTTCTTCCTGGTCTGCTTCATCAAGATAATACTTCCAGTTGGATTTTAATGTTTCATCCGGGTGTCCCTCGTACCATAGGCGCCCCAAGGAGTTCTCCACCATATATCTAGCTATCCAGTCTGGGGTAAATAGCTGTGTCGCAGCAGGGATAGTCTCTTTCGTAATCTTGACGTTCTTCTTCAGACCATCAAACACCGCCTGCTTCGGCTCGGTGTTGTAATACTGATACAGCCAACCGATAATCTGTACCGCGTCGCGGAAGTCTTCTTCGGGAATGTCATTCACCAGCCGCCCGATCACACTTTCAGGCTTGAGAATATTGTTAGGCAGGAGCATTTCGGTATAGGCCCCCATGCGCTCGAACATCTCCGGCAACAGCTCGTTCAGGGCGTTGCACTGTGTCAGTAAAAGATATCGGTAAAGTTCCTCGGTAGCGTTGGCGTTGAGCAGTGTCGATACTTTTGCCTTATCCAAGCCCTGAAGGTCGAGATGCAAGACATTTGCGAGGATTTCCGGATTGAAGTTGCCACCAGCGTCAGAAAAAACACGAATATGGGTCGGCAAATAGTCATTCACTTCCATATAACGCAAGGCGACAAAGCGGTTGAACCAGGTATAGGCCACTTCCTCAACAACTTGTTTATAGCTGGATTGTTTTATTTCTTCGACAAAGGCGTGGCGTTGATGTTTCTCATCGGCGGACAGCACCCGTCCGGCAACAACAGTGGCGTGCTCGTCACCGTAACCCGTTTCGCTGATGCCATATTGGTAGGCGCGCTGCTTGACCTGTTCGATGAGTTCGTTCCGCGCCCAAATGGCGTATTTCTGAATCGCGTTCTTGTTCATAGTCACTTCCTCGCTTAGTTAATCTGAATACTGTCGTTTGCCTCAAGCGTGTCGTACAGCTTTTTGCGGATCCCATCAAGATACTGTTCGACATCCTCGCGCGAGGTCAGCCGCTTGGCCGGGAATACATCGTATCTCCGTATTTGCGCAATTTTCTGGGGATTCGGCGTTTTTTCACCGGCTTTAGCTGGTGTCGTGTTTTCATGGAGCATCATTTCAATCCGTTTACAAACCTGGTCTTTGTAGCTAAGCAGCCTGGTAATCATTGCGTCAAGGGTCGTGAGACTGGTTGCACTGGCAACTTGCTGCTGGTATTCAGCGAAGCGGTCATCGGATTTTACTACTTCATTATTAGCCCGACTTCCAACTCCTGCCAGCGTGTGGACATCGCCCCGACACTGGGTGATGATCGCAAGGACTTCTTCTTTCTTCTGAGCAAGCAGCGTTTCGTAGGCGGACCTTACTCCCTGCATCAAGTCAGAAAGGTCTTTGATCCGGGCATAGGGCTTAGCCATCTCAAGGATAGTAGCAATCGACTTGATTTTTTCGTTGGCGTCAACATCGGTGGCAAAATAATCGCGTTCATTTTGTAAATTACGCTGTAATTGTCTGGCTGCATCAAATATCGATCGTTGAGTTTTAAAAAACGTTTCAACCTCCTCCATATCTTCAGAACTATCCCGAAGATCATCCTGTCTAGCAATCAGGCGTGTAAGGAGGGCGACATTATCGCGCTTCTGCGAAAGTATGTCGTAAATCAGGTCGCGGGCGGTTGTGACTACTTCTTTTTGGGGATAACGGTCGAGGTTGTATTCGTCAATGAGTTTTTCGTAGTGCGCCAGTTTTGGCTCAAGGGTGTCTTTTACGAAGTTGATCAGACCATCCTCATCTTTGGGAATACCCATCTGTCCGAGCCATTCGCGCAGGAAGGCAATGCTCTTACGCATCAGTTCCTCACTCGGGGCAATTCTGCGGCTCACGGCAGCCTTTTCGATTTCTGATTTTTTACGCAGATACCCGACAAGGTTTCTGTCATCCTTGCTCACAACAGCGCCGCCATAGCGTATTTCAATCTTCTGTGAAACAATCAGTCGTGCCATAATCGCGGCGATATCGACCTCACGCCATCCATATGGGATGGCCTGATAACGTCGCTGCACGTCACCCATCGATACAGGGACGTGACTTAGATAGCGTTCCTCCAGCCATTGACTTACCTCATTAAGGGCAAATTCATTATTTGCTCCCTGACCAGGAAAGCTGGATTGTTCTGGCTCGCCGTTTAAAATCTTAAGAATGTCGGCATCACTCTCTTGAAATACATTCACCAGATTCAGCTTGGAATACACACTCTCGATCAATTGTCTCAAGGCTTCATCAAGCTTACCTCTAGCATCCCCAGATTTCAGCTCAACTTTTTCACCGCAGATAAAAAACGTACCTTCTACGATCGCTTTTTCAATTTGTATTTTAGCACTATCTTCAAGTTTCCGCGCCTGAGCCTGACGTTTACGGATGATATCCTGAATACTTTCGGGTAACTGAGACACATTCTTCTGTTTGATGTATTTACGAATCTTCTGCCGCAGTTTCGAGTTCTTCGAAGTATTGTACCGTGCTGGAAAGCCGGACAATTATTTCGTTGTTGGCCTGCGAATCCATTATCAACTTAGCTTCAGGTGCGTGGTAATAGTCACTGGCGATGGTAACAAAACGGAGGCGAACACCACCAGTAGCCGAACCAACAAGGGTTTCATCGATATATTGGTCATAGGCGAAGTCATACTTGTTGAACTTATATTTCTTAGAAGGGTAAATATCGGAAAAGATCGTCTGTCCGATAATCCCAACAATCGCCCCGCTGACAACCGACGTCTTGCGAATGTCGATGGCGATGTCCTGCTCCTCATCCGTCAAAAATGAATAGGTGTCACCATTACGTGCGACGTAATTCTGTGCAACCAAACGCTCCAGCGATGCAGCTATTTCACGGCGAAGGTTGATCTTGTCGGTTCGGATATCATCCACCATTAGAATGGCGATATTGTCGATGTTCGCCTTGATGTCTTCGATGTAACGGACAAGATAAAGCAGTTTCAAAACGCTTACGTCACATTGCTCTAAACCGTCATGTTTGTCGGCGGCATTCTGGGATCGGTCAATTACCCGTCGTATCGAGCTTTCAAGGAAGGTATGAACCGTATCGTAGAACTGTGAGAATGGCACAATAGCATTCTCATCGTTACCCTGTACCTTCTGCGCCGCCTCCTGAAAACCGGACAGCATTGAACGCTCACCGCCGGATAGATGTTTACCGGAGTTGCCATGCGTGCGTATTTCGGCAAGGACTTTTTGGATAATAATGAACTGGTAAGGTACAAATGGATACGTCGCTGAAAACTCAGCGCCATCGCTGTATCCCTTGATGTCCAGTATCGCATCATTAAACGTAAAGAGATTTTTCAGAACAGCGTGTTCTTTGTCGTAAACAAGCTGCAGAAGCCCATCGGCTTCTGCATTCTTTTTAAGAATACGTTTCTTTATGACCTCATCCACCGAAGCTGAGGACAATGAGAGACGGGTGTTAAAACGGCCCTGAATCTTCGAGAAATCGTCGCCGCTGATTTTTACTACCGAATCGATAGCTTCCTGGCTCGTGACCATTACCCAGACTTTGCCTAGGCACTTGCTGCCGACTTCCTCAACAATGGATTGCAGGTTGATCATCAGGTCGCTGTCGTCACCAATGTATTGTCCAACCTCGTCGACACAGAAAAGCAGACGGAAGTCCTTCCCTTTGCTGTCAACATAGGATTTTATTTCCTCAACCAACTGCTTGATGCTCATATCAGTATTTTCTTCGCCGTTGAACCAGTTGCGGGCAGAAATTTCACTCATGCCGAGGACACTTTGCAGGACAGTCACGATATCATCCTCAAAGAACGCACAGGCAGCCCGGCTCTCCAACCATGATGCCCCGTTAATTTCTTCAAAAGCCATCCGAAATGCCTCGGTCTTACCCTGCTCATCAATGAAGCGTTCGAGTTTGGCAATTTTTAAGTCCTCACCGTAAAAGCCAAGATGGTTATAGAAAACCTTGGTAAAAACCCTTAAGACGGCGGTTTTGTCTTTGTTAATGGGGCCTTCAATATCGATATTAAAGAGAATTGACTCAGTAGGGATATTTGTGCAACGAACGACGGTGGCATACATCATCGGATCGTCAAACTTGTCTTCGAAGAAATCAACTGCTTTTTTATTTCCAACTTTAGCATTTGACAGAAGATAAGACAGAATTTTAAGAAAGTGAGATTTACCACTTCCAAAGAAGCCAGAAATCCAGACTCCAACTTTGTCCGTGGGATGATCGATGGCTTTGGCATAGTTATCAAAAAAAGTGCTGAAATGTCGTCGTAGTTCTCTCGTGATGATATACTCATCAAGTTCCTGAACGAGACTTACTTCATCATCTTGAGCTACTTTAATAACGCCGTTAATATCACGGTTAATATCCTTTTGGAACATATTTTGAATTTTCATGTCTTTCCCCCTGTTAAAGTAGATTGAATGCCCGATAATAGTTCCCGTCATGGAACTTATCAAACAGGTTTAAGCTTTGCCCGTTAAACTCTCCCGGATAAAACATCACAATTGGAATATCTGAGAATGCTTGCTGCATTGTATCGAGCATCTTATGTGACCTCATAAACGGGTACACTTTCCCAATTCCCGTCAAAAACAGCACATCACCATATTTGTGCGGCTCATATTTCATCTTTTCCAGAAATTCCTCCTGGGTAGCGATCTTCTGTAACTGAGCAAGGAGGTAGTCCTTGCCTTTTTCTCTCTTCAAGCCCTGGTACGTTGCCAAGCACACGCTTTTCAGCCAAAATTTCCAAAAGAATCTTATACATGTCTCTCTCAATAATCCGAAATTCATCGGATGAACTGTTGACCAGTCGCTCAATATAATCCCGGACGATTAACTCATGCTGCGGTGCATACTTGAATACGTGAATCCCGACCTCGTTCGATAACCCTTTATTGGCAAGGAAGTTTGTATCGGAGATTCGCGCTTTAATTCGATCCAATTCTTGTTTTATATCAGTCATTGTCTTCACTCCTACCTGAAACAATTAAATGCCGCAAGGGCGGTTAAATCGTTATTCTCACGGATCCCGTTTTCAAGCTCCGCACTGATAAATATAGGGTTTAGCTCGCAAGCGCGAACATTGTCGAGCATCTCTGTTTCGATCAGGCATTTGGTCAGTACTTGTTTGAGTTTCGCTATTGTTTGCTCACTCCAGGTGGCGATATTATCGTTTTGCTCTCGCAACCGTGAAAAAAAGACATTGATGTCTTTCCTACTATAGGAGAAATCATGCTGACGGTATTTCTCGCCAATCAGGCTGGTCATAAACTCACGGACAAGGCGGTTATAGCGCATCATCGCATAGAGATTTATTTGCTTTGCCACTTCAACAGGTGCATTTGCCAACTCATAAACCAGTTTGTCATTGTCAAGGGCCAGAATTCTCCGATGACAGGCTCGCGCTAATTTTGATATCTTTCGTTCAGTCGGGTACTGAAATAAATTATCGTATTTTATGACTTCAACGATTTCGTCTATCGATTTTCCCTCATGGTACTGTTTGGAGACAATTCTTATTTCATAGAATAGAAATTGCTCGGCGGTCAGGCTGCCGTTATACATCATTGTTGTATCCATATTAATCAATCACCCACTTATATGCGCCGTTGACTCTTGTCATCGGCAGCTTATTCAATCTCGGCACTTTTGCCGCTATCTACCCAAGCATCAATTTCAGATATTTTAAATTTGTATTGCTTACCCACCTTTCGATAAGGAATCGCTTCTTTTTTTATCCAGTTGCGAATTGTATCCTTACTAACGCCGAGGTGTTCGGCAACTTCTTCAAGACTTGACCATTTTTCAGGTGCATTCGTCATTTTTCTCCTCCTTAAAAAGCCAAACAAACTGTCACTAGTCTGGTTATTTCTATCCAGCAGTATAATTTAAGTTCTTCTGATATTGATATTTATTTTGCATATAAATATCATCATTAGAGCGAAACAATCAAATCTACATAATCACATGTAATAAGTATAAATCCAACTAATTCCTATTAATCAATTTTAGCAATATCAATGCACAATGTCAATCTCAGGTGGAAATAATTTATGTAAATTGCAATAATACATCGATCTCTGTTCTTGGTTTATAGTCAATGCAGATGTAGGCTACCTACCCGTTTACTACAGCCAGCACAAAATCAACACAAAAATGTAAAAAAAGCTGTCGCTATATAAAAAAAGGAGAATATTATGAACAAAATACAGTTTAAATACTGCAAACTATGGAGAGAATATAGTATTGAAGAAAAAGAACTGATAATCAAAAAAAGCGCACGTATGTCACAAAGTAGAATCTTTTAAGTATAAAATCAATAAATCAAATCAAAAATTTCGCAGAATGCAAAATATGAACGTTTCCGATTTAATATCATTACGCTGTTCAATTTGACTTGCAAATCATAAAAAAAGAATAGGAGGAGTGTTACTTATGAAGATTTGTCAATTTGATCGATAAGAATCCTTTATATTTGGATTCATTGAAAATTACACATTAAATTTCAAACACATTCTGTGAAACAATTCATATTTTGCTACTTCACATTTTTATTATTAAAGCAATTTTCCGTGTTTAAAATTCGTTTTATCATTCCCATGACTTCATTATTTGCATTGACAAAATTTAATTTCATTTTTGGGTTTTTGTTCTGAAATACAACAAATATTTCATGACAAAATGCCTGACCAATGTTATCAATATCTTCAAAATCAATGGTAATCTCTTTGACAGCATTTGAACTCTCTATAATGCGTCTTGCCTCAGATCTTGACATGGGATGCTTATTTTTACATAAATATTTCAGTTTAATTTCTATCATATCAATTCCTTTATTTCAATAATTTCATCTTTGTACTAGCCTGCCAGTTAATAAAATATTCATTTCTTTTGAATTACGCACAATTTTATTAATCCTTGAGATTCCTGTAAGATCATCACTACTTATTGTACTAAAATCAAAATAGTAATCTTGCTGCAGCTCATCTGTTATTCCTTCCATTAAATCGTTACATGAACAACTAAACAAGTCGCATATTTTTTCAAGTTGATCGATACTTAATTGAAGTTCACCTTTTTCGAATTTTATTATTTTTTTTGATCAATTCCTAAATATTCCGCAAAGCACTTCTGACTTAAACATGCTTTATCGCACATCATCTTAATTTTAAGCCCAACACTATTTCTATTCATTTCAGTTTCCGTAATCAATTTCATTTTCCAACATATTAAGATTGTGATCGTGAATACTTGCAACAAATAGAGCCCCTCCGCACTCAGTGCAATAAGCTTTTAATCCCCGAAATTTATATGAAGATCCCTTGATTTTCTTTTCAATCCACGCTTCTTTGACTATATAGGTTACTATTTCATGACATGTTTCGCAAAATGTTTTCGTCATCATTGATTTCCTCCTTGAGGTTATTAGTAGGGTTCATTGACAGTTATTATAGTAGCTTGATATTAGGGGGCTCATTAAATCCATCATCATAAATTAAAAGTACTAAATTGAATAAAACCAAACTTAAGATACTCTGCGGAACTTCTCTATTTCGCGAATACTTTATAATTTCCCATCCATTTTCCAGAGCACGTTCACCGTATCGCTCTACTCCGTGAATAGCGATATTTTTAGCATAATTCTTTGAAAACCGATGTTCAAGATAAGCTTTTGATGCACTTGCGACTTCTTTCCAGATTAATGCATATACTTGTGAAACAGAGAAATATTCAAGAAGCTTCTCAATAATGATATTTGTCTTCTTCCCAAATTGAGTGTTAAAATGGACAGTACTTAATTGATATTCAAAATATGAAATGCACTCCTGTTTCGCAATATCTTTCCACAATACCAATGCTTCCGATGAATTTATTTCAGAAGAATAATAATTTCCCAACAATATTTTTTTTATTAATGAATCAAATCCCTCATTACAAGTTACATTAATGATATACCATGTTTTATCAAGACAAAATTCATATGGAAAATCATCTAGAAAATTGAAATTTCCATTTTGATCTTCCAAAACGAAAGCTGTTATGTCAGAAATCGGACTTGGAATTAATATTCTTTGTTTAACTAATTCAGAATACATCAATGTTGTATACTGATCTGAAGGTGAAAGTGGTTTGATATAAGTTAAGAGTTCAAAAGGCTGAATTTGTCTTGTTGATGTATAATTTTCAACAAGCAACGCTTTGCAAATTGCGCTCAAATATACTTTATGCTTAAAACATAATTCATCAAAATCCAAAGGTATATTATTGTTGATGTTAAAAGCATTTTCTATGACTTCATGAATTTTACTGATTCTTTTTTCTCGATCTTGTCGATCTTTTTCTATTCGCTCTTTCTCTATTTTTTTTAGGGATAAACAATATTCGCAAGTACAATGATTTGACAAATTATTCGTGTGACCACAATTTAAACAAAAAAGCTCATGGATACTTGTGGGCACTTTATTAGTTTTAGATTTTTGATTTGAATATAGGAGTGCCCCGCAATTTGGGCATGGATAATCCTGATGAGAAACAGGAGGAAATAATTTGACTAGTTTACCAGGAGGTACATGAACATCAAATTCTACAAGTAAGGTTTTTACATTTTCGTTTTCATAGTATCGATAGATTAGTTCCTTTATTTGACTTTCCGACAAATGGGATAAGTCTTTATGAATTTTTTCATTGCTCATTATTCCCTCATTTTATGACAAATTTTAATTGAATATTTCGGCTTGAAAAACCGGTGATTAGTCTCAGCGGAACCAGATTTAAGTTTCACTTGATTCGACTTATTACAAACGGAATCTTAACCATTAAACACATAAAGCATATAAAATTGTGATCAGTCAAGGATAGCGCTGCAAAGCTTCCTTGATCGAGCTGAGTAATTCATGTATTCTCAAAGAATTGGATTATTGGACCAGATCGGAATTATTTAAACGAAACTCCGAAAGCATTTTAACGAAAGCCCCGCTGGTAAATCGCACCCGAAATACTCATTATAATTTAATTGTCTCTTTTGCGCATTTAAAGGAAAAACAATCACTTGTGGCTTATCCCCTTTTTATAGGCTAAACCGAATTATATCCTAGATTTGTTATTTTCACACAATTAACTAAATAGCCTTCGTTTCTTTAAAAAGGCTTCCGAAGTAAAGATTTCAAGTCCTTAATAGAAATACTTTTAGTATCATAAATCTAGCATATATACTTATAGTATACCAATATTCCAATATGATATCAATAGTATGTAGAAAGTAGTAAAAGATACTTATAGACTATACTAAAAAGGAGTGGGTCTATGAGCGATTTAACAACTAAATTAGGCAAACGTATACGAAATTATAGACAAAAGCTTGGTTTTAGTCAGGAACAACTTGCCGAAAGATCACATTGTCATCCAACCTATATTGGTCAAATTGAACGAGGCGAGAAAAACCCAACCATTGAGAGTATAGAAAAAATTACGCGATCTTTGGGAATCTCTCTTTCACAATTATTTGAAAAAATCGATTTTGTTAATCCTTCTGAAAATCAAATTGCTGAGAAATGTTATGAAATTATTCTTTCAAAAACTTTTTTGAGCAGAAAAGGATTTACAACATCATTGTTGAAATTGAAAAGTATAAAAATGAATAAAAGACTGCTCATTCTGTCAAAAGCAATTCTCTCCAACACAACTACTACCTGGTTAGAATTATCAAAAAGATGTTCAATATCACTATGTTAAGCAGCACCAGCACGAAACAAATTTTATTAATTTATTCGAATTCAACGAATCAATTAGCATTTTAAAGGTAGCTCGTTTGTCCGATGACTATAAAACACCAGACAAATTTAGAACTATCCTAAATAACTTCGAAAGATGGATGAACAAGAACGTAAAAGAAAAGTAAAAGAATTTAACGATCTTCTATTTGAAGTCCATGAAAGACAAGGAAGTAGTAAGAATGAATTTTTAAAACTAATAATGGGCTACATTGATTTTCTGCCCATAAATTTCAGCGTAGCTTTGATTTTATCACTTATTTGATTTTATCACTTATTAGAATAATAAATGATAGTTGTGTGATACTTCTCTTATTGCAAATAGAAAGGAGACGAAATCAGTAGGGAAATGTATTAGGGAATCTCGGATTACTCATGAAGAACAGACTTTAAAAGATATCTACCTGCTTTATAAAATATCGAGAGTTGCGATTTTGAAATAAACCAACTTGATTTGAGACTAGTTAATGGTTACAATAAATACATATAAACGTTGTGATAACAGCTTTATAAAGCTACAAAATTTTAACTACATTAGATAATCGATGTTATGGTGGATGGCGCGGTAAAGATCAAGATCGGTTCGTCACCAGAGGCCATTTTACTTGCTTCCGAGAATTTCTTGAACCAATCAACTGATTCAATCATTCCTCAGGTTAAAGATGTCCTTGAGGGAAATGTCCGAGAAATCATTGGCTCACTTGATCTCAAAGATATGTTGACCGACCGAAAATCCTTCTCCGAAAAGGTGCAGGAAAACGCTGTTCCGGATCTTAAACGGATGGGTCTTGAAATAATTTCCTTCAACATTCAGTCAATCCGCGATCAGGCTGGCGTGATTGAAGATCTTGGTACCGAAAATAAATCGCAGATCAAAAAAGGCGCCGCAATTGCCCGCGCCAACGCCGAGAAAGAAGTTGCGATTGCCGAATCAGAAGCGGCTAAAATTGCCAACGATGCCAGAATTAAAGCCGATCTGGAAATTGCCCAGAAAAATACCGATCTGGATATCCGCAAAGCCGAATTAAAACGTCAGTCTGATCTGACGAAGGCCCAGGCCGACGCCGCTTACCAAATCGAGCAGGAAGAACAGCGAAAAACAATCGAGACAAAGACCCAGGAAGCTAATATTATTAAACAGGTAAAAGAAATCGAGTTGGCCGCTAAAGAAGTTGAAGTTCGCGAACAACGATTAAAAGCAGAAATCAATAAAACTGCCGATGCTGAACGCTACCAGCGTATCCAAAAAGCTGAAGCCGAATTATTTGAGAAACAAAAGGATGCTGAAGCAAAGCTGTTTATTGCCACCAAAGATGCTGAAGCCAATCGATTGGCGGCCGAAGCTGATCGCTATGCCAAAGAGCAGGAAGCTGCCGCCATTGAAGCCCGGGGTTTTGCCGAGGCCGCCGCTATCAAGGCCAAAGGTCTTGCCGAAGCTGCCGGAATTGATGCCAAAGCTGAGGCCATGAAGAAATTCAGTGATGCCGCCATCATGGAAATGTACTTCAATGCCCTTCCCGAAGTTGCCCGCAATGTTGCTGCACCACTTAACAACGTCGATCGCATTACCATGTATGGCGATGGTAATTCTACCAAAATGGTCAAAGACATCGTCAATACCATGTCCCAAGTGACCGAAGGTATCTCCGAAAGCACTGGCATTAATTTGCAGTCGTTGATTTCGGGATTTTTAGGCGGCAAAATGGCAACACCGACTGAGGCCCCTACGATAACAGTCAGTACACCACTCACTGCTGAAAATAGCGAACCACAGAATCAGGATTTGATAACCGAGTTTGCCACTCAGCTTCAACCTACCCCTTCTGAAACCAGCACCGAAGACCCTGAAGAAGTCTGATTTTACAGCCTTTGCTTATTTTGACTATTTGAGATCGACGCATTTTGGTCGGGTTCTTCCCTTTTCTACCGAGTGAAATTTAAAAGAAAAGCGCCTGCTTTTGGCGCTTTTCTTGCTTAACGGGGTAATTTAAAATGCTCTATCAATTCATATCAGGGGGTATTGTCCATCATGAACACTTCAGCCTTTTTCAGTAATCTGTTTACTTTAGAAAATTCATCGGTCACCCAATTGTCGCTCTTTTTCGGGGGCGCATTTTTAATGATCCTATTCGTTTTTGTGATCTACTATGTCGTTTTTCGGGTAAAACATGAACCACCAGAAAAAATCAAGCGCCCAACTATCGAATCCCCTTCCCAGGATCTTGCGATGTTTGACGCGGCTGAAAATCCCAATTTAGCAACACTTCAGGATCGCAACATCGCGGAACAGGCCAGGCTTCAAAAACTAATCGGTTTATTAAAAACTGCCAAACGGCGGGAATCGCTCTATTCGCAGGAAGTCATCCTCGAAGATCTGGAAGCGGTTGTTTCAAAAGTTCGAGATAAAATAAACAAAGAACCAGACCTTCAGGTTTTTCCGCAATATGCCAGTCATCATGCGGAAACCGCCATTCAACTGCTGAACACCTACCTTGACTTAGATCGCACCCCGGATGATTCGGTGGAAAACATCAATAAAATCCGAAATGAAATCATCGCATCCTTTCCGCCACTCCTTGAATTTTATCAGGATTATTTAAACCGTTTGTATGATGCTCAATATTTTGATGTGGCCATTGATGTTGAGGTGGTCAAGTCGATTTCTGCAGATAAGCAGGATTTTATAAGAAAGTGATTTGATCTGGTAAGTGCCTCAAAGATGCTGTATATCAATTTTGATCAAACCTGATATACGTCATCTTTTGAGGCACTTATGAAGTATTTGACATAAATGAGGAAATAATTATTGCAGAATACACATGTCACAAAGGGCGGTGTAAGTTTATCAATATCCATCAGAGAACCAAAACTGGTGGGCAGCGATGTCATGGGCGCCATTGGTGTAAGTTTATCAATATCCATCAGAGAACCAAAACCTTCACGATCCATGACAACATCAATATCAGTGTAAGTTTATCAATATCCATCAGAGAACCAAAACGCTTAACGCTTTTATGTTCACCTCCCCCCGGTGTAAGTTTATCAATATCCATCAGAGAACCAAAACTTCCAAGCATAAAGAGTTGTCGCAGTTATCGTGTAAGTTTATCAATATCCATCAGAGAACCAAAACGGCAATATGTATATATATGTTGATGGTCTGGTGTAAGTTTATCAATATCCATCAGAGAACCAAAACCATCTCCTTGTTTAATCGTCACATCTGGGAGTGTAAGTTTATCAATATCCATCAGAGAACCAAAACGGTGCAATATTATTTATATCGTGGATTCGGGTGTAAGTTTATCAATATCCATCAGAGAACCAAAACTAATAATGATGTAATGTATAATAGAAACATGTGTAAGTGGTGCTAGAATAAAAATAGTACAAATCGAAATGAGAAAATCCAAAATTAATAAAAACATGGTACGATAAAAGAATCGTACTGAAGGAGGATCTCATTATGGCAAAACAACATGATAAACAATTCAAACTGGATGCAGTCCGGTACTATGAAGAACACAAGGAACTCGGTCTGCGTGGATGCGCTGAAAATCTCGGCGTTGGTTACAGCACGCTGGGAAAATGGAGCAAGGAACTTCAGGACAGCGGCAGTATTGAATGTCGTGGTTCAGGTAATTATGCATCGGATGAAAGTAAAGAAATCGCGCGTTTAAAACGCGAGTTGCGTGATACCCAAGATGCATTGGATGTCCTAAAAAAGGCCATCGGCATTCTGGGAAAATAACCGAAGCGATTTATGTTGAGATTGCTAAAAAGGCGGAAGCTGCTCATCACGAGAAGCGCCGGGTTTCCGTCTCCGGAATGCTGCAAAAACTGGGTGTATCACGAACCGGGTATCGATCATGGATTAACAGAAAACCATCGAATACCCAAAAACGACAGGAAGTTCTTAAAACCAAAATTGAGACCATTTATAACGACTCAAAGCAAAATTATGGAGCTCCGAAAATCACCGAAAAATTGAAACAGAGCGGTGAAATAATTGCTGAGCGGACTGTCGGCAAATACATGAAACAAATGGGTATCAAAGCTCAATGGATCAAACCTTATACGATCACGACTAAAGATTCTGACTTCAGTAAAAAACTCAGAAATATTCTTGACGAACAATTTAATCCCGAACGCCCCAATGCTGTCTGGTGCAGCGATATTACCTATATTTGGACAATGGACGGATTTTTTTATCTAACCAGTATCATGGATTTGTATTCTCGAAAAATCATTGCCTGGACGCTGTCAAAAACAATGGAAGTTTCCTGTGTAATCGACACTGTTAATAAAGCTAAAAGCCGTCGAAATCTCGATGCGCCATTGATCATTCACAGTGACCGCGGCAGTCAGTTCGTTTCAAAAGAATACCAGAAGGCAACGGCAAAAATGCAGCGAAGTTATTCTAAAAAGGCATATCCCTGGGATAATGCCTGCATTGAATCCTTTCATGCCATTATTAAACGTGAATGGCTCAATCGCTTTAAAATCCTTGATTATAACCATGCTTACCGGCTGATCTTTGAGTATCTGGAAACCTTTTATAATACAACTCGAATCCACAGTCATTGTAATTATATGTCGCCGAATAATTTTGAAAAACTTTTTACTAAAACACAAAATGAAAATTTACAAATAGCAGGTTAAAATGTGGGTGTCAAATTCTCATTTTAATTTGTACTAAATCTTGACATAGGACCAAAGTTTATCAATATCCATCAGAGAACCAAAACCAATGTTATAAAAAGTCTTCCCGCTTACAAGTGTAAGTTTATCAATATCCATCAGAGAACCAAAACCCTCGACCTGCTGAAATTCTTCAAGCGATAGTGTAAGTTTATCAATATCCATCAGAGAACCAAAACAAACCATTGGAAGATATTGCGAACTAAAAAGTGTAAGTTTATCAATATCCATCAGAGAACCAAAACGTATAATCTTATATTCACGATCCCCCCGGCGTGTAAGTTTATCAATATCCATCAGAGAACCAAAACTTATCCAGCTTCATAACATCGAAACCGACGGTGTAAGTTTATCAATATCCATCAGAGAACCAAAACCATCAACTTTGGGTTTTGTTTCGGCTGCGGGTGTAAGTTTATCAATATCCATCAGAGAACCAAAACAGGGGCGGTCGAAAGGCCGCCTATTTATTTGTGTAAGTTTATCAATATCCATCAGAGAACCAAAACATTGCCGCCACTACTATGCCCGTGTCGTCCGTGTAAGTTTATCAATATCCATCAGAGAACCAAAACAGTCCAGCAATTATTTTACTAATCTGGTCAGTGTAAGTTTATCAATATCCATCAGAGAACCAAAACATGTTTGTGTTTAAAAAGGTTATCGATGCTGTGTAAGTTTATCAATATCCATCAGAGAACCAAAACAGGTATACGTCGCCGGCCACTGCATCACCAGTGTAAGTTTATCAATATCCATCAGAGAACCAAAACGGGCCATCGTCTAGAAGCCTTATTCAATGTGTGTAAGTTTATCAATATCCATCAGAGAACCAAAACCGCAAATATTTAATCTCACTCTTTATCCGTGTGTAAGTTTATCAATATCCATCAGAGAACCAAAACGTTATGCCGACTGATAATCGATACGAACCTGTGTAAGTTTATCAATATCCATCAGAGAACCAAAACCAGATGACTGACTCTTAGATCTTTCATTTTGTGTAAGTTTATCAATATCCATCAGAGAACCAAAACCCCACCCGCATGTTTTTCTTGCACGCCAAGGTGTAAGTTTATCAATATCCATCAGAGAACCAAAACATGCCATGCCTCCATCGATTTCCGGATTTCGTGTAAGTTTATCAATATCCATCAGAGAACCAAAACTCCGTTAAACTCATACTCTTTCCGGCCAAAGTGTAAGTTTATCAATATCCATCAGAGAACCAAAACTGTTGGTCTTAAGTAACCGCTCAACATTTCGTGTAAGTTTATCAATATCCATCAGAGAACCAAAACGTAACATTAAAACTCTCGTCAATAAATACGGTGTAAGTTTATCAATATCCATCAGAGAACCAAAACGTTATTGTGCATGGCATCCTCTTCACCTCCGTGTAAGTTTATCAATATCCATCAGAGAACCAAAACCAAAATCATATTTTCTTCGCTTGTGTTAAAGTGTAAGTTTATCAATATCCATCAGAGAACCAAAACATAATACCTCCTTTCTTTTATATTTTTTTGTGTAAGTTTATCAATATCCATCAGAGAACCAAAACCTTAAATTCAATTTAACATGTTTTTTAGCTAATTGCAATCATAATCCATTATTATTTTGATATAACCTAAAACCGCATTAATATGCGATTTCAGAGTTCCAGAATATCTTCCGTATTGAGAAATGTTTCGGATGCCGTTTTATCGCCTATTAATATTTGCATAGAAGCATATTGTTTTTCAGTAATTGTAAGAACCCTTACCGAACCGTGGGGCGGAAGAAAGGATTTGATGATTCCAATATTTTTTCTGGCATCATCATGGTTACGGGTTACTCGGCAGTATACTGATAATTGCACCATAAAAAATCCATTCTTGATCAGGTTTGTTCGGAATAAAGATGCCTCGCGGCGATCACTTTTCGTTAAAGTTGGTAAATCAAACATTACTATAATTCGCATAACTCTATTATTCACCATCATTCCCCTTGAAAAAAATATCATTCACTTGAATTTCTGGAATTTTCAATAAAGTCACATCTTCTTGCGCAATTGCTGAAGTCAAACTGGAGATATACTCCGTTAACGCATATCGCAAATGATATTTTCGTTTGCCCACTAGCACGGTGTGATTGACTAGGTTAACAAGATCACGCCGGTTCTCCTTTGTCAGTTCACACACCAATTCTTCCTGATTCTGGTCAACCCATAAATCCACCAATGGTCGGAGTGGCTCCATCAAATCATCTGCCAGGTTAAAACCATTGTGACGGTTAATATGGTGAATACCCAATGTACAGCTAAAGCCAAACACGGCCAGAGTTTTGGCAACGGACGATCGAATAATGGTATAGCCATAGTTAAGCGCTGCATTAATGGTATTATCATGATCTCTGACAAAACCAGCTCCATAAAGCCGATTAAAAAACCATTTAGCGGCAATCCCTTCCCGATTGGTGACGTCATCATAGTCAACCTCGTCCCTGAACTTCAGCATCCGTTGCACATGCTCATCTGGCACCTTGCACAGAGACAAGACCTTTGCCTGATTTTGAATTTTCCCCTGGATGATCGTCTTCCACAGCAGTCCTTTGAAGAACTCCGTCATTTCAATCTGCATTTTCAGTTTTCCAAAAGGGGCATAGCTCCCATTCATCGGGTAAGTATGAGAAACTGGCAAATGACTTTCGTCGCAGAATAAGACATGGGCACCGCATTGGGTAATCGCATTTAAAGCCGCAATAGTCAAAGTGGTCCGGGGATTATCAATGACGATAGAATAAATATCAGAGAGTGGGATTTTCTTTTCCTCCTCATTTTCCGATACGATCAGCCAATTGTTCTTTACGGTTATTTTTTCGCCGGTATTAATGATAAGGGTGCGGAACATTTGATTTCACCACCTTTGTTGCCTAGAATATCGATATCATATTTTTTTAGTGAATCTTTTTTCGAAATAGAAAGGGCTTTTCTTTTTTGCAAAGGTTTTGTTGCTAACGCATAGTAAAGCAGATTTTGATTTATATTGAAAATCGATTTATAAAAACCGGAAAATTTCTGCTCTCCCTTCTTATTAAACACCTCAATATAATCATTTTTAAACAAATACATCACGTGTTTTCTGTAGTCTTCTGGCAACGCCGTCTCTTTTACCCAAAGCTTTTTATCTTTATTGACTAGATCCGTGTATTTGATCCCCCAGATGGCTGTTTCGCCTTTTTTATTTTGATACACTTCAATACAATAATATTTCATTCCCCCAAGAACGGAATAATTATGCTCCCCAATCTCTTTTTTATAATAGTTGCTAATTGTACCTTGAACAACCGAGACCCGATTGATTATTTGCCCCTTCTTGGTTTTGAACTGCTTTAATTCGTGCGCCTTGAGATATGCATCAACGGTTGGAAACGTCTCAAAAACTTCTTTCAGGCTTTCAATCAAATCCGTATCTGCTGTTCTTAAAAATGCCATATCTTTAGGTTTTAAATCACCAATACTCTTGCGATTGACTTTCATCAAAACCCCATTGATTTCACACACTTTTATAGGATTTGAATCCGCCATTGATCCCCGAAATTTCCGTTCCTGTTTCTGAGAGACGATGGGTAGATGGGGCTTGATCACAAAATCTGATAAATCACCATAGAATTCTTGCACTCGTTCTTCAAACAACTCCGGGTTTACTTCATCAAAACGTATGGCCACTTCTTTTTCCAGTTGATCGACAAACGAAGGAACACGGTTTGTTTTTGTTAACAGTCTTTCCGTATATTCCGGTGAAAAATGATAATAAGTTTGCATTTTGCTGATGCAACGTTTTAAATAATCCTGATATTCATCATTGGTGGTATTTCGGTATCGCCTTTTTATCTGGTTCAGTTTTATATTGTCTGAAGCAATTTCCACATAGGCCGGTGTCAAGTTGGCAATAACGACAGCGTCCACCGCATGGTTCAGATATGATTCCCGATCCTTTATGTCCTTGCCCCAATCTGTATCCCGCAGCCATATCTTTCTGAATCTGGACGTGATTCCACCTTTAATACCATAAACCGGTTCCCGGCGGTTGCTGTTAAACTGCAAATTAGATTTCAGATAAGTAATCAAATATTTGGTGATGTAACGGGTATCGTTAATATTTCTTGATTTCCAATCCCTTAACATACCAAGTGTTTTCTCATCATACAGATTTTCAACCATCAGGTATTTGTATTTTTTATCCGATATCTGTTTATGCTTTTTATTATGCATTTCATTGATACGGGCAATAAAATCTTCTTTTTGCTGACTACCCATATACATCAGGGGCGTCCGCTGTTTTTTAACCTGATTTTCATTGCCAAGCACCAGTGCTTTGTTATTCAGGGTATTATCCAGAATGAGTGAATAGGGGACAATGTGATCAATCTCATAGCGATGGGTTTTGTCCAGTAAGACCAACCCAATGTCGCTAAGGGGTTTGCCCGAGTAAAGGCATTTGCAATCCTGTTCATAATATAATTTATACTTCTCGATCTGAGTCCCACTCACATCCCCCTCTTCAATCTGTAAAAGATCAGCGATTGCTTTTTTTACTTTGTCATTACTTTTCTCATTTTCTTTTTGATATTTTTGAATTTCTACGCGCTCCGAAAAACTCCGATTCAATTCACTGGCAACCTCCAAATTGATATACTCCGGACTGCCATATTTTCGAACAATGGCATTAATCAATTTTCTGGTTTCATTGATAGCTCTAAATACCACTGGATTATCTTTTATTTCTGGATCATCGAGGGTTTTTAAAAGCATACTTCGATGTTCCTGACTGATATTTTCCTGCCGTTCTTTTAATTTATTAGCCTGAAAATTCCCGTAGGTTTCGCCGTTCATAAAAGCCTGGATTGCCTCACACATATATTTGTAACTGACATTACTGGTACCACTTATTTTCTTTGAGCACAGTTCTTTTAGCAATGGTTCAGTCATCCATGGTAATTTCTTGAGTTCGTTTTTTCGCCGTTTAGGCGTTTGATATTTCGAAATCAGTTCGCCCATTTGATGCAGTTTTGAATAATTTTCCACATCAAACTGAACTTCACCAATAAAACTATTCCAATCCAAACCGCAAGTCTCAATAGCATTCTTGATCGTTTTAAGATACTTAATGGCCTTTGAAAGAGCAGCATCATCAGATAAGTCGCTTTTTTTCAGAATTAAATTATAATTCTTCAGAATCTTTTTCACTTCAGTCATCGTGAGATTGCCTGACTTAAGCAGATAATGAACCAATTCTTTTGCCGCCACTGGATTTAAATGATATTCTCCTGTTGCACTATCGAGGAATTGGTATTGGGACAAGGTATTGGTCACCGCATAAACATCCGAGATAACCGTACTGCGAAAACCTCTATCCCAATCCTTGTAATACATACATTTTCCAATTGAATCCAGAAATCCTGAGTAACGTCTGAATTTTTCATTTTCATCTCCAGGACCATCTTCAAAATCCCGCTGTTTAAAGATAATGATCTCCAGCATTTCAATATTAGCTGGCGACAGGCATCCATAATACTTGCTTTGTTCTGCCAGGATCTGGTGCATTTCATTTTTTAAATACTCACGATTGATTAAATAATGAATTTCCTTGAAATTATTATTTCTAAAATCGGGATAACACTGCCCGTCCTTTTTAAATATCGTCAGAATACACTCCGCAGGACTTCTGAAATTCGTTGACTTATAGAGCTTATCAAAATTGTTCAGGGCTTCATAATCTGCTTCTTCTTCCGCATCAAGATCGTTTTTTTCGCCTTCCTGGGCATAAAAATCCTTATAGCCCCGATTATTGGCAAAATGAATCAGACAAGCACCAATCTCTTCGGGACTGATTTTCCCATCCATAGCTTTTACTCGGACTTCATAGATATCCTGATTATTTGTCTCAAAATACTGATTTAGCGCCTCAATTTTGATCAAACCAATATTCTGCAAATGCCTTTTCACCCGATCTTTTCGGTGTTTCTTCCGTCGCACCAGCCGTCTTGTCCCCCGAAAGCCTCTTCGCTGCTGACTTTTTCGATCTTTTCCCAGTTGATCGAGTTCTCCCGATTCAAAAATCCGCACCCCAAAATTTTCAATTCGAGCCGCTTTTGAATCGCCAGAAATAATTGCCCAACCGATTGAACCAATGCCGATATCCAGACCCAGACGGTATTTTATCATAATTTTTCTCCTTAAACAGATTGACAATGCATTTTTAATCGTATACAATTACATTGAAAAGAATTACTAATGTGTCAGTTTATCAATATCCATCGATAATTTTATTGATTTAGTGTAAGTTTATCAATATCCATCAGTAGTTCTAAGATAAGGCACTTCTAACGAGGTCGCCGTGGGGTATGGTGGTAACCGTCAAGCAATCCACCTTTTTTAAGACAAGCACCTTACGGGGTGTTTTTTTTATTCAACAAATGAAAGTTGTTTATTAAATATGTTTTCTGGTTTAATTATATTCCTTTATTGATATTTATGCAACTTGTTACTCGTTTTCTTGAAAACTTCTAGGCAAATTCTATCCAGTTACCATCAATACTTTTTCGGAAATTATCAGTCAGCATAAATAATAAAAAAAGAAAGCCTAAAACACAGGTCTAAGAACTGTATTTTAGGCTTTCTTATTATTTCTTTTTCTACTCCACTCCCAGCGCCTTAAACACTGCATCCTCCGGGCTCTGGTAAAAAATCAGATTAAATTTACCCATCAGTTCCGGTGGCACCGAGACCATATCCACGGTGGAAGCAATCGGCAGCAGCACCTTTTTGGCCCCACTATCGAGGCAAACCTGAAGTACATTAGCCAGTTCTTCCACTTTCATAATGGTTCCCCCCATACTGAGATTGCCAAGAATCGCTAGGCTGCTGATCACCGGTTTTTTCATCGCCGCCGAACAGAGGGCCACCAAAGCTGCCAGGGTCAACTGACTGGTGATGCCGAGTCCGTTCAAATCCTGTAAATGCATGAGATAATCTTTGGTGGTCATGCTGATGGTACCGCTGATATTGCGACTGTTGGCCTTTAAATAGCGATAGGCGGTTTCAATTGCTTCTTTGGCGTCGCGATCCGATCCAAAACCGGTCCGTTCAAATTTGCCAGAGCCGGCAACCATTTCAGTTTCCAGCTTAAAGACGCCAATCATCCCGGATTTTCCCCGGCTGACAGTATAAACCTGCCCGGGTTTATGCAAACCTTCGGGGATTAGTTTCCCGCCGCCCTGTTCCGGTATCGGAACAAACTCTTCACCAAAGCTTTCATTGTCAATATAGGAGAAATTCACATCATAGAATTCCATGCCGCCAATTTTTTTCAGTTGTTCCTTGACCCGACGACGGCTTTCAAGAGCCAGACGGAGGATTTCCTCAACCCCATCCTTATCGCATTTACCATGGGGATAGACTAATTTCATCAGGCCGGACGCCATCTTCCTTACGGCAATCACATCCCGCTGATTGAGATTATTCCCCAGTTTGAAATAAGGGTCAAACATGTCTGAATAGGATGTTTTTCGAAGCTCCCGCAAAAATTCAGACAGATAATCAGTAATCAAACCATACTCGTTAGTGAAAAATTCCGGTCGGTATTTGGGAATCTCCCAACCGGGAACATAACAGTGCATCCGATCAAAAAAAGCACTGTCACAAGCCATCGCCTCGGGGAAGGGCTCGAAGAGGTGCGAGGTTTTTAAGAGCACATCGACACTCTGATTAATATTACCGACAAACACCATCGAAGCTGAGGCATTCTTTTCTTCCATACCCCGGGAAAACGAACCCGAAGCCATATAATCCTTCATGATCTGAACGCCGTCTTTATCTTTAAAGGCAATCCCAGCTACTTCGTCAAAGGCGACACAGTCCCACATTCCCACCAGTCCCACTGTTTTGTTGGACATATTGTAAAAAAGATTTGCGACCGTGGTTTGACCGCCAGAAACGAGGATGCTGTTGGGCGAGATTTCTTTATAAACATGGGACTTTCCTGTCCCCCTGGGGCCCAGTTCACAAAGATTGAAGTTGTTCTCAACCAGGGGAATCATCCGGGTTAATAGCAGCCATTTCACCCGGTCATTAAATTTGTCTGGTTCCATCCCAATCGAGCGCAGCAGCACATCAATCCATTCATCCTTGGTAAAGCGTTCCCGGCCGCGAATGGCTTCATCTAAATCCAGGTTTGGCATCTGGATGGGGGTCAGCTTTTGAATGATAAAGGGACATCGGCTTCTGTCCCCTTCATCAAAAAAGTATTCCAACTGAATAATGCACCAGATTCCGCCGCAAAGTAACCGCTCATAATCCGAGGCATACTGTTCCGGCACCGGGATATTTTTTATGCCCAGATTGGAGAACTCCGCTTCATAGACATCATTGCGAAAATTCAGTTTTACCGAAACATTGTCAATTACCGTATAAGAGCCACGCTCCCGAAGTTTTGAAATAATCTTCTGTGCTTCATCCGGCCTGACAAAATTATCCGACAAAATATTCTTCACCGTCGCAATCCCCTGGGTAATGAGCTCTTCGTCAGTGGTTGAGCAATACATCCCCAACAGGTACTCCAGTACATAAATGGGGACATTGACACCCTCTTTGATTTTTTTGGTCAGATCCTTGCGCACGATTTTCCCAGCAAAATTTTCGATTAGCTTTTC
This sequence comes from Acetobacterium wieringae, assembly GCF_023700225.1. Classification (NCBI taxonomy): domain Bacteria; kingdom Bacillati; phylum Bacillota; class Clostridia; order Eubacteriales; family Eubacteriaceae; genus Acetobacterium; species Acetobacterium wieringae. The sequence continues at coordinate 569,193 of NZ_CP097897.1, read as the reverse complement.
AGATAATGCATTCATTTAGTCATCCTTACTTTCTAAAATCCGAAATCATCTGCAAAGGCAATATCGATGATAAATTCATGTCGTGCCACTTCCATCTCCGATCCGACATCCTTCATGACCAGATCGTACTTTTCATCTTTTGAATACTTCTGATTTCTAAAGATAAATTTTTCTTTAAACATGCGATTATCAACGTCCCGGTCTTTTCGATCCGCCACGATGATTTCCCGGTCGGATATTTTATCGCCGGACGCGTTTTCAAAGTAAACTTCAATCCTGGCTGGCCGCAGACGATCGGTAACAGCCTCTTTTTGAAGAAAATCCAGATAGACAATCAGGTTGTTAATCTTGCGGGTCACCGAGGTTAGGACAACCTCGACATTTTCGACGTTTTGCTTTCTTTTTTCGGTCTTGACTTTTATCAGTGGAATCACCACTTCCTGAAGACTGGCGCCACCGTGGACAAAGTTATGCCCGCCGCCCGGGGTTTTGAAAATATCGACACCGCGGGGAACGGTAACCAATACATCGCTGTTCTGGGTTCCGACATAGTCCAGTGGATAGGTCAACGTGCCCTTTAAGTCCGGCAATTCATTAGAAAGAATGAACCGCTTATTGATAAAGTCGCCGGACTGTTTCGACAATGTTACCTTATCACTTTCGTCCAATTTATCCCGCTTGTAAATAAAGCCATGATCGGCGGTGATGATGTAATTGGTAATCGATTTATCGACGGTCAGCTTTTGAATCAAATTCATGAGTTCACTGACCGTCTCATCTACTGCCATAAACACTTCACTTTCTGTGGCCATATGATCGCCCCGGGCATCAATTTGATTATGATAGATCGTGATCAGCTCCTGTCCGGTCATCAGTTTGCGGACGGACTCCCGATTCATCGCCATCACCGCCTGATAGCTGGCAACAAGCGATCGCGGATGACGGGTTTTTAAGATCTTCTCCCGCTGTTCACTGGATAAACAGGGCATCCCATCGACCAGCACTTCACTGGCTGAATTAATGGTCAGGGATTGATGCGGCAGCAGCGCCGCCATACCCAGGCGGGTAAAAGATGGCAACACTGAAATCATCGGACTGATTTCCGATTTGGTGTTTGCCCGCTCATTCAGTCGTTTATCAAGTTCAACCCCAACTTCATAACGGAGGGCATCGGAGATAATCACCACGGTTACTTCTCTTTTTACCACCGTTGCGACCTGCCGTTGATAGAAATGCCACTGTTTTTCGCCAGCCAATTGATGCCAGCCACTGACCTTTTCCAGGGTATCCGCCCAGGCAATCGACAACTTCAACAGATAGTCATTCGTATACAAGTTTTCAACCCAGCCTCTTAATTGATGCAATGCCTCATCGCCCGGGATTTTGTCATAAGCTGTATAGAAACCGCGGTAATAGCGGTCGATGCTCTCCCATTTTGTGGCATACATCTGAATAAATCCATCAGCATTCCCTACTTCAAGCAGTTCTTTTGAAAATGCCTGAATACCGCCAACCAGCTGATCGGCCTTATCCAAAGCTTTGTAATGGTGCTGATAGGTTTTGGAAAAGTGTTTTCGGGCGCTACGGTTTCTGATCATTTCCCGGTCTTCCTCTGGCAGCGGGGCGCCCCGATTGACCAGGTCTTCGACCACCGCCTTGATGATAAGAACATCAAAGGCTGCGAAGGTGTCACACTCAAAATATTTCTCAGTCGGAACCGAAGCCAAAAAATCATCGATTTTTAATTTCCGGCCAATTTCTCTGGCGATTTCATCATAGCGATCCTGCAAGTAAATATTATTCATAAAATTAGACACAAAAATAGCTACATCGTTTTTCTTATGCGAAACAAAAGGCTGCCAGCTTTTTGGCAGTTCCCCGGTAAACGAATTGGCAGTATGGGTAACCAAAAGCGTGGCAACCAACTTTTCAAAGCTTTTGTTTTCCTCTGTATAACCATAATATTTAGCACACAAGGCCCAGAAACTGGACAACAGATCCATTTTTTCAAATTCAACCAAATATTTGTTCTCTTTTAATCCACCACGATTAATCATTTTTTTCAAAATCTCATCCAGACTGGGGGTTGTCTCTCCTGCCATCACGGCAAGCAGTCCGATTTCAATGATTTCCGGATTATATTCTTCAATCCCTAAAGCAACAAACTTATCAATCCGTTCATTGGATTTCCAGAATTTTCCGTAATGGGAAAGCTGTTCCTGATACTTTTCCGGGATAGCATAGGTACTGCACAGCAGCGAAACGCGATCCGTGAAAAATTGCCGGGAATAATAAGCAGTATCTGCCAAATGGTTATCCTTGTCCGCTGGCTTAGGGAAGGGTGCATAGATCAGGTAATTGTTGGTCAGATCCTCACACTCAAATAAAAACTTGGTGTATAGCGTGTTGTCCCCGGTTAAACGATAGATCGTTGCATTGTCCAAGACCAGACTATCAACATCATTGATAAACTCGCCCTTATCATCGTACCAGAAAACAAGCCTTCGACTATCTCCCTGAAATTTTTTATTTATTTGTTCTTGGATGGTTTGCAGATTCATACGTCACTCCCTTATCACTTCAAAACCCATGCATTTATATCGAGTATTCCCCCAGTAACGTAGTTTGATCATCAGATCTGATCATTTTTATTTTGGTATGTCGAAATGCATCATATTGACCAAAATTGAGCTCTACAATTCCAGTGTCCCATTCTTTTTTGATGTCGATTAATTTTTCTCCCAGTTTCGGTGCGTAGCTTTTCAAATCTGTTGTCTTACCCGGCCGGTCTGTAATTTCAGCATTTTCATATGTTGTATACAGTATCACTTTATCAATTGTAATTCCAATAAAAGCTGCAATCGCCTTGGCATTTAAATAGCTGGCTCTAAATTTCTGCTTGACCTCAATCCATTTTCTGTTCTTGATAGAACTCTTCATTTCAATCAAATGCAGTTCCCACTGATCATCTGTTTTTCTGAAAATCAAGTGATCCACACTTCTATTCATACCAATTGTTTTGTCTGGTCTAACAAAATTACATTTACCCCGGTTATCAAAATCTTGAATACAGAGATTATCCCCAGTGATTTTGATTTTTAATTCACTTTTGCCACTATCACACATTTCTTTTAGTAGATATTCTTCCGATTCCGCATCAAAATATTTTTCTGCAATAAAATGATCCAGTGCATACTGAATTCTTGTCTCAGATATCATTTAATCCTCCTGAAATGCATATACTTCATTGACCAAGTTTTCCAATGCTGCATTAAAAGTGGGGACAACAAAGCCGTATTCGTTCGATTCCAGCGATTCAATAGTGGTCTTTCCCTTATTGTTGGAGTTAAATTGATACATCGTGATCATTTCTCTGCTGATCATATCGTCTTCTGAATAAGAATATTCTTCCATCAATTTAGCTTTATCCGCATTGTTATCCAGTTTTATCATATTGTTGATATGCTGTAAAATGGTATCACTGTGGGTGGTAAGCCAAACTGGGATCCCACTATTCACTAATTTTATAATCAATTTTGCCATCTCCCATTGGAGTCTTGGATGCAAATGCGCTTCTGGTTCTTCAATAATCATGGTATTAAATTGAATATTTGATTTTAACAATAACAGCAAGGGCGAAACCTCAGCCACCACCGAGGATGAAATATAAAGGGGAAGCTCTTTCTCTGATCCCGCTGGTATATAATTAAAAGTCGGTGCGTATTCTTTTTTGATTGCTATTTTTCCGCCAATCATCCGCTCCTCAATAAACTCGATCAATTGCTCATTCTTTTTCGGGATTTTGCTGACATTTTCAAATTTTAATATCAATCTCAGAAAATCAACGTAGGGCATGGTCAAGGTGCTACTGTTACCCGTTTCATCCGTTCCTGAAAAGCTGTTGGTCAACGATGCATCCAGCAGCTGCAAATAGGTTAGCATAAACCCTGTACGAGAGGCTGGCAGGTAAACCGGCTCGCCATTTCTTCGGCCTTTGACAACCGGTGTATAAAGAGGCGCGGCGATTCCTTCCATGACAATATTCCAACAAAAATAAACGCAGGTTATAAAAATATCTTCTTTGGTATGGTTTTCTTTTAACGGAATCGTGATGGTATTATTCCTAAATGAATAGCGTACCCCATCATTGTTCCACTTCATTGATAAAGAATCTTTGATCGAATAGTCACGAATTTCTATTTTCCCGATTTCCATCTCATAGTTGAATATTTTTTTTGTTAATGCTTTAGCATTTTTTGCCAATATCTGGTTAAACCAGTCAATAAAAATCTGTATTTCCAAATTTGATAATTGCATGTCCTTGCCAATATTCTTTTTTACAAAGGTTTCGCAGGCTTTATAACTGGCCGACTCCGATGGTTTGGACGGAAAATAATCTTTGCTGTAAGTCAACAAGCCCCACAGCAAGCTCATTAAATAGCTTTTTCCGCTATTGTTATCTCCGACAAAACACATCAGCGGTGCTATTTTTATATCGGCTGAAACAATTTTAGCAAAGTTTTCAACATGGAGCGTCCATTCTTTTTTCATCACATATACCTCTTTTCTGAAATTTCTTAGATTGTTAAAGCCTTATTTTATCGGCATTTTTTTATGTCTCTATTTAAACTATTCTATCACCATTTTCAGGTCGTGTAAATTTTGCCCTTACACCGATCGGTCATTTTGCCGAAAGAGTTTATATCTTAGCCAGCAGATTAACCTTAACCGCTTTCTTCCCTTCACTGGCGACTTCGACATCCTGGAATTTGGCGTAGTTCACCTTGACCCCGTCATCCAGATCGATTTTGATGCGGCTCAGGGCGATGTGGGCGATGGCCTGGTCATAAAGCCTGGTTTCGGCCAGTTGCTTGATCAGTTTTTCTTTTTTCTTCACTGCTGCAGCTTTCTCCGCGGCTGGAGCTTCACTAGCGAGGATGACATTGCAGTGGTTAAGACTATCTTCCAACTTGGCCTGGATTTTATGAAGGTAATCGGTTCGCACCCGGCCGACTGTGTCCTGATCATAACGGTGCATATAGATTAGCGCTTTAAAACCGTTTTCTTTGCCGCTATCAAAGAGCCAGTAGATCGGACGTTTCTGATAAATTTTAAGATGGTCTTTATAGAAATCTTTGAGGAAATAATTCCGGATGATCTCTAGGGAGTTGTTGCCCTTATTCCCCAAGGCACCGGCAATAAAGTCCAGATTTTCTTCCAGAGATGCTTCCCCATAAACCACTTTGACAAAGTTGACTAGTCGAGCCACCATATCATCATCAAAATATTCCTCATCGGTAATGGGAATGATATTGTCCGCATCTGGAATGATTGTGGTGTATTGTTCGGCTTCCCAGTCCCCACCGGCATAGGCAAGACCTTCTATATCCAGAGAATAGCGACCCAGCATACAGCCCACTGCATAAGAAATCAGAGAGCGGATATCCCGGCCCTGATCGGCCTTGCGGATGGTGACGTCTTTATCTTCAACCTCCGGAGTAAGCTCGTCTTCCAGACAATAAATTTCGATAAAGATCCGGTTGAGTTCTTCTTCGTTGGCTTTGAGTTGGGCGAATTGGTTTTCGGTAAAGGTTTCCCAATTGCTGTAAGCTAGAGCAAGCGAATGTTTGTATGGGATATGAGCCTCTTCATCTTTTCGGAAAACTCTATCATTTTCGAATGATGCATAGTAGCGATTTTCGTGTACTAATAGAGGATGTCGTTTGAAATCCCAGGAAGTTTCAAATGAATCCCAATCATCTTGACAAAAAGTTAAAGTGCTTTTTATTACCAATCTAAAGTCCTCTGTAGGCAATAACACAGCAATACGATTTAGATCATATAATTGTTTGTTCATTGTAGGATTTAAGAAACCTAAGAAATATTTTACTATTTTTGAATTTAATAATCCTAATATTGAAAAATAAAGTTCCTCATCTTTAACAAAAAAACCTTGGACAGCATCATCAAACATTTCATTTCCCATCATTACCCTACAACTTGTTCCTGCTGATGTAATTTTGGAAAATGCTATCCCTTTTTTGAACATAAATCCTAAATTTTGAGGTCTTGATAGTAATTTTCCATTCTTATCTTTAAAGTTCTTTATTTCCTCGCCATTATTATTCCAGTTAATTATTTTTTCAAAATTACCATACCATTTTCTAAAATCACCACCTTTATGGCATGGATACCAAAAGTTACTTCTTTTATCTAATGATACTTTTTGAATATTTACTTCATACCAATATTTTATAAATAATTCCACATCTCCAGTTGCCAAACCTTTTTTTACATTAGTTACATCAGCAAGTATCTTAGCACTATCATAAATTTGATATATTCTTTTACTCACCCAGTAAGCAATTGGCATTCCAGGAATTTTTTCAAAATTCTCTTGTCTTGTTGAAAATCTATAACCACAATTTCTATTCTTAACTGCTTCTAACGTTTTAGGTGCTTGAACATCAATACCTTTAAAGTCCGAAAGTTTAATATATTCGCCTGGTATATTCGAACAAAAATTTCTCAATGTAAATGTACATACTGGCACACAGGCAGCTTCAAACGCATTATATTCTAACTGAATTAGAGAAGATATTGTGGTATTATTGATCAAATAACTTCTTGTTTTTTCATAACTACTGATAAACATCCAAACGAAAGGCGTAATTAACCCAATATGACCATTCTTTTTACATATTTGACTGCATTTAACCATAAATGCTGAAAACATATCGCTTTTATAGTCGGAATATTTTGCTTCAATATATTTTTTTAAATTGGCTGGCATATATTTTGTGTTCAAGTATGGTGGGTTTGTACAGACTATTTCATATTTGCTCACCAAAATCTCTGCCTGTTTTAGCAAAGGTACAAAGCGATTTCTTATATCATCCTGAGCAATCCGATCCATAATATTGTCATAAACCGTTTCATTAATCTCTTTTATCCTTTTGCTTAATGCCTCAAAATCCAGCAGCGGCATTTCCAGAATACTACCGTATTCTTTGGCATCCGTAAACACCTCAATAAGCGCTTGGGTATCTTTTAAAAAACTTTCATTCCCATCTGCAATAAAGTTGCTCAGTTCCGATTTAATCTCATTGCTCTCATTAATAACACAAATATTTGTTTTTATTCTACTGGTTAAAATCCGGCGGTTGTATTTTCGCCCCTTCATCATCACGGCAAAATAGGCTAGTTGAAAAGCCCGGTCATCAATGTCCAGGCCATAGAGGTTCTTTTCAATAATCAGTCTGGCGGCATCCCGCTGGGTATAACCGCAGCTTTCATAAATCTGCATCAGCACTTCAAAAGCATAAACGAGGATATGACCGCTGCCCATACAAGGATCGATCACTCTAATGTCTTCCGGGCTGAGATTTTTTCCATTCTGGCACAGGATTTCCAGCTGTGCCAGTACCTCCGGTTCCTGTTCGATTTCATCCAGATAGTATTTCCAGTCCGCTTTCAGACTGGCGTTATCATGGCCTTCCAGCCATAGCCTACCCAATGAGTTTTCCACCATATACCGAACGATCCAATCCGAAGTAAATAGCTGGGTGACAAATGGTATCTCTTTAGATTTATAGGTTTTTTTCGCATTAATAAGAACCTCTTTGGGTTCAGCAATATAATACTGATACATCCACCCGATAATCTCAACCGCATCCCGAAAATCGGCCTCATCGATCTTAAGCAGATCCCGAATCACGCTGTCTTCTTTAGTATAGGAAATATCCAGCAGAATTTCGGTATAATGACGGTTGGCTGTTGAAGTATTCTCAAACAATTCCGGCAGGATTTCTCCAAGGGCGTTACACTGTCTGATCAAAAGCATCCGAAAAAGATTATCCAACTCGTTTTTCATTTTAAGACTCAGGATCTCATCCTTTTCAGCAGCAGTAAAATCCAGTTCAATATCGGGCGCCAGCGTTACCAGATCGGGTTCAAACTTGTCTTTTGTTTCTGAGGACAATACCCGCACCCGGGTGGGAAGATAGTCGTTGACTTCCATAAAGCGGATCGCGATGATCCGGTTAAACCAGGTATAGGCTACCTCTTCCATGACGGTGTTGTAGCCTTTTTCTTTGATCTGGCTGATCAGGTTTTCCCGTTGCAGCAGTTCTTTGCCAGCCAATTTTGTTTCCGTCCCAAAATGGGTGGGAAACACGGCAAAGCCGCTACCGGTGGTAATGGCCGTGGTGATATTGTCTTCGGTAATCCCTATTTTTCCGGCCTTGTCTTTAACCGAGGCAATCAGTTTTTTTCGCGCCCCAACGGCAAATTCTTTAATGGCGGTCTTATTCATATGCTGGGCTCCCTTAAATGGTCAGATTGATGATGGTGTCATCGCTGCAGTTCAGTTCTTTTAATAATTCGCTTTTCACCGTCTGGATAAAGTCTTCCACGTCGCTTTCCTTTTCGATGGTGATGGTCGTAGGAATTTGCATGGCTTTCAGCTTGACGATCTTCATTTTTTTAGGTGGTGGCTCCGCTACCGTTTCGCCCCCGACCGGTGAGGGTGGGTAAACCACCGCGATGGCGTTTTTGTAATCCACAATCTCATGAATAAAGCGTTCTCTCAGGGTTTCGCTTTCGTAACGGATATTTTTTACCGTCGCTATTTCGTTGGAACCTTCCAGCTTATCGATCAGTTCCCGAAAGGTTTTAATATAGCGGCTTTCAAATTTTTCCTTAACTTCCATCAGTGTCAGTTGGGCCAGCACATCTCTTTCGTCATTTAAAACAAGCGCCCGGATCGGTTCGACTTCAACGGCAATCAGGGCACTATGGCGTTTGGCATAGCGGCTTAGAGCGTCCGGTAGTTTAAAAATGTCATTGTAGGGGCTGGGCTTCTGGGCAACCTGCCTGATTTCTGCAATGGTATCCCTAAGTTCCTCATCGACAATATAGTTTTTGCTGTTTTCATAGATATCCAGATAGTTAAAGGCGGTTTTGAGAATCTTTTTTTGTTCGCTGTTAAAAAAGCTGATAATTGGTTCCAGATCATCCCCCAGATCCAGGAGGTCATCGCGGTGGTCATGGACATGTTTGAAAAATATCAGGGCATTGGTCATATTTATGATGCTTTCCAGCATTGCTTTTCCACTTAAAAGAATGGCCTTACCCGGGAAACGTCGTTCAAAGCGGTATTCTATTAGCAGTGCATCTATTTCTTTAAGTTTACTTTTTGCCCGGGATTTGAAGGTTTTGATAATGGTGTCTTCTTCATCTTCAATAGCTGTCATCGCGAAGAGACCCTTCATCACTTCTTTAACCGATTTTATCTGTACCTCAGTGGGATGTTCCCGTTTTTCAATTAAGAGTTTGTCGGCAAACTCGGTTTTGGTCAGCAGCTTTAGCAGATCTTTAGGGTCGGCTTCGACCGGGGACAGGGTTTCACTGTTTAAAATCAGGCTGGCCTTTCCCTGTTTAAAGAGCATCGCGACCAACCAACGGACGTCCCAGTCAATAAACCCGTAGGGGGCATCGGAAAAATGTTTGATCAGGGATTTTAAGGAAATTCTGGTGTGCCGGGACAGCAGCTCAATGGCGTTTAATAGATCCTCCAGCGCCAGGTTGTTGGCCGCCGGGGCATTGGAATCGCCCATGACAATCTGGCCGGTTGACTTGAAAAGCTGCTCAATATCGGCAGACTGGGGCTGGGTTTCCATATAATAGAGCTTGTTGTAGCGGGCATTGACCAGCTTACTTAATCCATCATTAATCCGGCTTTCCGGGTCTTTGGCCGGAATATTGGTCTTATCGCCAGACACGTAAATATCAGCATGTTTAATCGCTTCTTCAATAAAAATCCGGATCCGCTGTTTCTTTTCGCCGAGTTCATCCTCTTTAGCCCGTTTAATGCTGGCAAAGTTCTTCTCCAGCTCCACTCCTTTTTTAGTCAAGTATTTACTGATTTTCAATTGCTCGATAATTTCATCCAGAAAGGTGGCGTCGCCGGGGAGGTGCACCAGCACCTGGGGCTTCTGGGCCGACAGCATCCGGAGGGTTTCGGTTTTGTAGTCGTCATCATGATAGGGGGTAATAATCTGAACTGCCATTTCCTCGGATTGGTTGTTCTTAAAATACCGTCCATCGACAATCTGGTTATAGGGAAAATGGTAGCGGTTATTGTAGCGGTATTTGTTTTCTTTAATGATACCCTGAAAGATGATCGCGGCGGCTTCGTTGATGATTTCGCCCATTTCCACCGCTTCATTCTGAATCGCCCGGTTAATATCCTGCTCTTCGTTGGTCAAAAACATATAGACCTCGCCGTTTTTCTGAACCAGGGTCTGGGCAATCAGGCGGCTTAGCGAGGCCTCTACTTTTTTTCTGAGGTTGATCCGGTCATCATCAACGTTTGACACCATCAGGGTGGTGATGTTTTCGGTATTGGCTTTAATCTCTTTGACGTGTTTGATCATAAAGAGAATCTTTAACAACTCCACATCCTGCGGCTTCAGCAGGGTATTTTCTTCAGCCTGCTTAATGACAATGCGGTGGGTGTGGTCAATAAATTGATCCAGGGCGTTGTAAAAGGTATAAAAGGGCACCAGCGCTCCTTCGGTCGCTTCCATCAGAGACATCGCCGATTCCTTGAACAAGGCAATCATCGAGCGTTCCCCTTCGGCCAGATGCTTTCCGGAGGCGCTGTGATTACGGATGGCGGTTAAAACCTGTCCTAACAGGTTGAACTGATAAGGGATAAAGGGGTAAACCCCGGCGAACTCGCCACGGTTGCGGTAGAGCTTTTTTTCGACTTCGCCGGAAAAGGTGATCAGGTTTTTGATCACCGATTCTTTTTGGTCGTAATAAAGCTGCAGGGTTATCATCCCGGCCTGATTTTTTTCCAGAATCCGCTTGCGGATGACTTCATCAACGTTGGCGCTGGACAGCGAGAGACGGGTATCAAAGCGACCCTGGATTTTCGAGAAGTCATTGCCTTTGACGGTGACAACAGCATCAATATCCTGCTGACTGGTAACGATCACCCAGGCCTTACCGCCACAGGCTGTGCCCAGATCTTCGGTGACGGTTTGAAGATTGAGCATCAGTCGGGCATCATCAGCTATGTACTGGCCGATTTCATCGACCATAAAGACGACATGATGGTTACTACCCTTTTTGTCACAATAGTGTCGGATCAGGTTGGCAAATTTTTCGATCGAGAGAGTATAGGTGTCAGCAGCTTTCTCACACCAGGTTCGAGCGGCTTCCTCACTCATAATCCCCTGTTTTGCTAAAACTTCCACCAGTTCGTCCTGAATAAAATAGAAGTCCTCCCGGGCATCTTCCCAGGCATTGCCGTAAGCTTGACGATAGGCGGCTTTAAAGCTTTCAAAATTTCCGTCATCAGCGAGTTTACGTTCCAGATCAGCCAGAAAGGGCAGTGAACCGCAGAAGCCCTGCATTTCATTGAAAACCTTCATAAAGACATCGATGATGGCATCTTTTGCGGATTTGGAGTTGGATTCGCTTTTGGAATCGATATTGAAGAGGATCACGTCACTTGAGACATTTTCGGCCAGGCGAATGTTTGCCATAATCATCGGATCATTTAGCTTGCTGCCATCGGTAAAAAACTCGATGGCTTTTTTGCCGTTGACGTCTTTGTTTTCTAACAGATAGGATAAAATCTTGAGAAAGTGGGACTTACCGGAACCAAAGAAGCCGGAAATCCAGACCCCCATTTTATCGGTATGGCCAGCGATGCCATTTTTATAACTTTCGAAAAAGCTGCGGAAATGTTTGAGCAACTCTTTGGTAACCACATATTCATCCAGTTCCTGATAAATGTTGACATCGTCGTCCTGGCCGACTTTAATGACGCCTTTAATATCCCGATCAATCGGTTTGACAAACATCTCTGCAATACGCATCTTTTTCCTCCAAATTTTTTTATTTAACAAGTTTTAGGCGGGTATAACGGGCAGCTTTAAATGAGTTTGAAGGCCCGGTAGTAGTTATCGTCTTTAATGGTACCAAAGAGCTGTAAATCCTGGCCGGAATAAACACCGGGGAAAAACATCACCACTGGCACGGAGTCCAGCACCTGATGAAGATTGTTGAGGACATTGTGGGACCGGACAATCGGATAACATTTTCCCACCCCAGTAATAAAAACCACGGAATGAGCTTGGGTATGCTCAACAATATAGTTGACCAGCAGATTGGTCTTGCTGGTCAAACGGAGCATTTTGATTATGGCCTGATAGGTATAGTCCAGGCCTTTTGTTTGTTCAAACTGGAAGCACTTTTCCAGATAGCCCCGTTCTTTTAAAACGCTGATCACCAGTTGGTAGAGGTCATACTCGACAATCTTTACGCCACTGGCTGATTTGTTAATTTTCGCTTTGAGATAAGCAATGTGCTGCCTGACCTTTAGTTCGTCTTGGGGGGCATAGTCAAAGATGTAGTAACCCACTTCATTGCCCAGGCCTTTGTTTTTTAAAAAATCCTCATTGGTGATTTTTGCTTCGATTTGATCCAATCGAGTTTCGATATTTTTCATGTTACGCCTCTCCGGTTATGGCATTCAGGTAAGGTGTGAAGCCATGATCTTCCAGTAGTTTTCTCAGGTTGTAGTCAACCAGGGGAATGATAATTTTTCTTTGCTCTGCTTCATTTTGAATCACCCCTGCGTCAAGAAGATTCTTTATATATTGCTGCTTTAACTTTTTGGTGGTCATTTCAGTCCATGCTGCCACGGTTTCGTTTTGCTGTTTTTTTTCATCGAAGAAGCTGTTGATCGCTAGGTCGGTGATGACTGTCTCCCCTAAAAGAATCGCCCGGGCGATACACCTGATGAATAAACTCAAAAAAAGCCGATCGGTCTTCATAATGCTGATCAGAATAATCAGTTTAACGGTAGCAATATCACCGGTGACAATCAATTCAAAACAGTCAACGGGCAGACTGTGGAGACGCTTGATGATGACATTGGCTATTTTTCGGGCCCGTATTTCATTTTTAACCTGATAAATATTTTCCGTCTGGGCGAGAACCCGGATCGCCTTAACGTCGGTGCCATCTTTCAAAAGCTGGGCTGTTTTTCGGGTTTCGCTGAGCCAAAATAGGCTTGAAACCATTCCGGCGCTGTATGCCATGGTCTTCCTCCAATTCGGTTTTTGAGATACTGTCATTATTGTACCACTTCTTTAACTATTGATAAACAAAAAAACAAGTGCCTATGATTGCACAAATTTATGCATTTTATCATAACCACTTGCTAATTTTTTAGCGTCTTATTATTCTCTTAATCCCTGTAAACAGAATTTATAGCCGAGAAATGCAATTCAAAACCCTATTCCCACTCAATCGTTGAAGGTGGCTTGCTGGTAATGTCATAGACAATCCGGCTGACATGTTTTACCTCGTTAACAATTCGGGTGGAGATGCTTTCCAGCACATCATACGGGATGCGTGCCCAGTCTGAAGTCATACCATCAACCGAGGTAACGGCTCGCAGGCCAATGGTATAGTCATAGGTTCGTTCATCACCCATAACCCCGACACTACGGTTTCCTGGCAGCACCGCAAAGTATTGCCAGATCTCTTCATCCAGACCGGCTTTGGCAATCTCATCTCTAAAGACAAAATCGGCTTCTTTTAAGATATCCAATTTTTCTTTGGTGACTTCACCCATTACCCGAATGGCCAGACCTGGCCCCGGGAAAGGTTGCCGCCAGACCAGATCGTGATCCAGTCCGATTTCTTCACCGACTGCTCGAACCTCGTCTTTAAAGAGGTTTCTAAGTGGTTCAATCAGTTCAAAATCAACATCATCGGGCAATCCGCCAACGTTGTGATGACTTTTGATGACTGCTGCATTTTTGGTGCCGCTTTCAATCACATCCGGATAAATGGTTCCTTGAAGTAAAAAGTCGATGTCGTTTAATTTGCCCGATTCTTCCTCAAAGACCCGAATAAACTCTGTCCCGATGATTTTTCGTTTTTGTTCCGGATCACTGACGCCAGCTAATTTACTAAGGAAACGATCTTCACAGTTCACCCGGATAAAGTTCATGTGAAAGCGGTTTTTAAAGATCGCTTCAACCTGATCGCCTTCATCTTTTCGAAGCAGGCCATGATCAACAAAAATACAGGTCAGCTTATCACCAATGGCCTGGTGAACCAGGGTCGCTGCCACTGACGAATCAACCCCGCCGCTAAGGGCACACAGCACTCGCCGGTCACCGACTTGTTCTTTGATGGCTTCAATCTGTTCCTGGGCAAAATTATGCATGGTCCATAACCCTTCACAGCCACAGACATCATAGATAAAGTTATTTAAAACTTCTTTGCCGTATTGGGTGTGTTCCACCTCAGGATGGAATTGAACCGCATAGAGCTTGCGTTCGTGACATTCCATCGCCCCGGTCGGACACGAGTCGGTGGTGGCAGTGATACAAAATCCTTCCGGAATGGTCTGGATATAGTTGGTATGACTCATCCAGCAGGTTGATCCATCCGGAATATTTTTAAACAGCACCGAGTCTTGTGAAAAATTCAAGGCCTTTTTACCGTACTCCCGAATATCGGCTGAGTCGGTAACCCCTTTTAGCTGCTCCGCCATCAGCTGAGCGCCGTAACAGATCCCTAAAATGGGAATGCCCATGTTATAAATTTCCGGATCACATTGGGGAGCTCCTGCTTCATGAACACTGGAAGGTCCGCCAGTAAAGATAATCCCTTTGGGATTTTTCTTGCGAATCTCATCGGGGGTGATGTCATAAGGAACAACTTCTGAATACACTTTAGCTTCACGAACCCGTCGGGCAATGAGCTGATTGTATTGTGCTCCGAAATCCACAATGAGAATGATCTCATCTTGATAATGCTTTTTAATCATAAATTCTCCTAAAATTGAGCGCTATTGTAGTTGGGTGATTCTTTGGTGATAGAAATATCATGCGGATGACTTTCAATCAGACCGGCACTGGTTATTTTCATAAACTGCGATTTTTCTCGTAAATCCTTGATGGTCGGGGTACCACAATAGCCCATCCCGGAACGAAGGCCACCAACTAATTGATAAACGGTGTCGGCCAGCGGTCCTTTGTAGGGAACCTTACCTTCAACCCCTTCAGGCACCAGTTTTTTCTGGCCTTCCTGGAAATAGCGATCCGAGCTACCGTCTTTCATGGCCCCTAAAGAGCCCATACCACGGTAGGTTTTAAAGCTTCGGCCCTGATAAATGATGGTTTCTCCCGGACTTTCATCTGTACCGGCAAAGAGACTACCAATCATCACCACATCAGCTCCAGCTCCAATGGCTTTTACGACATCCCCGGAATACTTGATCCCACCATCGGCAATTACCGGAATATCATATTCTTTGGCGACTTCAACCACGTCCAGAATGGCCGTGATTTGCGGAACACCAATCCCGGCAACAACCCGGGTGGTACAAATGGAGCCGGGGCCAATCCCGACCTTAAGAGCATCCACGCCAGCTTCAATTAAATCTTTGGCAGCAGCACCGGTAGCAATGTTTCCAACAATCAGCTGTACATCGGGGTATTTTTCCTTGATCGCTTTAACCGTTTTGACGACCCCAATGGAATGACCATGCGCCGTGTCCACGACGATGACATCAGCCTGAGCGGCTACCAGGGCGTCAACCCGTTCGAAGGTGTTGCTGCTGATACCAACGGCACCACCAACAATCAGTCGTCCTCGATAGTCTTTGGCGGCATTCGGGTATTTAATGCTTTTTTCAATATCTTTAATGGTGATCAAACCCTTAAGATTATTTTCGGAATCCACAATCGGAAGCTTTTCGATTTTGTATTGTTTCAAAATGGCTTCAGCTTTTTCAAGGGTGGTGCCCTCTTCCGCTGTCACCAAATTATCTTTTGTCATGGCGTCTTTGATTTTCTTTTTCGGGTCACTTTCAAAACGCAGGTCACGGTTGGTGATGATTCCCACTAATTTTCCTTCGATGGTAATCGGAACACCAGAAATTCGGTAGCGGGACATCAGTTCCAGCGCATCTCCAATATTATGTTCCGGCGATAAAAAAAACGGATCAACGATAACCCCGTTTTCTGAACGCTTTACCTTATCAATTTCAAAAGCCTGTTCTTCAATCGTCATGTTCTTATGAATAATCCCGATACCACCTTCTCTAGCCATGGCAATGGCCAATCGTCCTTCGGTGACGGTATCCATGCCGGCGCTCATAATGGGAATATTCAGAGCAATTTTCTTTGTCAGACGGGTGCCGGTGTTAACGTCTCCTGGCAACACTTCGGACTTCCCTGGGATTAACAATACATCGTCAAAGGTAATGCCTTCCTTTAAAATCTTCTCCAACCTTGTACTCCTTTCAAATTTAACACTCGCTTAGATACAAAAAAAGCAGACAATTGGCCATTGCTTTTCATCTGCTTCATGTATGTTCTGTAATCTTATATTATGCTGTTTAGTCTAACACAATTTGCTTAAATGTGACAATGATTATTTTTTTGGTAACGTTATCTTTTCTTAATTCTGACAATTTTTAAGACTAAAACAATAATAGTGAGGGATTCTCCATGTCAGCCTTAACAGCCTGAAGGAATTTTGCGCCTTCGACCCCATTGGCCACCCGTTGATCCAGATTCAGACTGATTTTCATCACTGCTCGAACAACCGGTTCCCCCTGAAAAATCCGGATTCGTTGAACCACTTCACCAACACTGAGAATCGCACTGTTCGTCGGGTTGATGATGGCGGTAAATTCCCGGATCCCATACATCCCCAGGTTGGAGATGGTAAAGGTGCTGCCTTCCCGTTGCACGTGCGAGAGATGTTTGTTTTTAACAGCTTTTAAAAGATCACCCCGACTTTTGACGATTTCCACAAAGCTCATCGTCTGAGCGTCTTTGATCACCGGAACAATCAAACCCTCATCGGATTCCACTGTTAAACCCATATTTACATAATCCTGAGGCACAACAATTGCGTCTTCCCGCCGGGCGTTAAGAAGCGGATGTTTCACCAAAGCCCGGGTTGTTGCCAGAAGCAGAAAATCGGTATAGGTGCAGCGGTATTTAGCCTGTTCCTCAATTTTTTTGGTAATCTTCTTGCGGAGATCCTTGATTTCAGTCATATCAATTTCTGTGGTCAAACTGATGACCGCTGTTTCTTCCTCGCTTTTAATCCGATATTTTCTGACTATCCTGGATCGAACCCCCTGATTCCGATTATTCTTCGCACAACTTACTTCATCACTGACAGGCTGTTCTGCTTCCCCAAGCGGTTCTTTAGCTATTTCAATCGCATGCTCTGCTGGTGTTTGCAGCACTTCGTCGCTTACAGTGCTCTGATCCGTTGCAACAACCGCCAATTCTGTCTCCGGATTTTGAGTGTCAACAGCTGTCGGTTTATCCATTTTAATCTCAGACTCTGCTGTTTCTGAAGTAATTGGAAGCGCGGTTTTTTCTGACTTAATCTCAGTCTTTTTCTCCGGCTCCTGTTTTTTTCTTGCTAATCCCCGGGATTTTTTATTTTTTAAACCCAGCCCGTCGCGCTCATTTTCACGAAGTACGTGCATTGGCGTTGGCTTGACAATGATTTCTTCCCGGAGGCGGCTCCGCTTTAAAATCAACGAACGGGACAAAATCCAGTTCTGAAATTTTTGTCACGACATCCGTATCTTTTTCTTCCAGAGCGGTATCATTGGCATCCACAAAGGGAACAAAGTCCAGCTCCGGATTCGGGAGTCTTTCAACTTTCTGATTCATCTCGCTCAGTTTTTTTCGGGGTTTGGTTTTGTTGACCGGGATTTCTTCCAGCTTTCCGGGTGTTGTAAACAAATTTTTGGGATTTCCGGCTATTTTATCCAGACTGGTACCGATCACCACCGGCTCTTTTGACTTGTAGTCAAAGGTGCCCGGTTGAATAACCACCAGTTTTTTCACATCATCAATTTCAACTCTGCCGTTTGGTCCGGTTCCCGTGGCCTTTTCAATGTCCACCTTAAATTCCCGGGCAATCCGTCTGGCAGCTGGGGTCGCTCGAACCTTTCCCATCCGGGGATCCGGTTCAACCGTCGCCTCTTCCGGTTCTTCAATCACTTCATCATTAATGATTCCCCGAATGGCTTCTGCCGGTCGCTCTTTGATCCCTTCTTTAATGGTTTCTTCCAGATTTCGCTCCAGTTCTGCAATGGCGGCCGTTAGTTTTTCTTCCAGATTTTCTTCCTGTTGACTATCGTCACAACGCTCTGCCTCTTGATCTACCATTTTTTTACCTGCCACTACGTCTGTTTGGCCGGTTTCTTCGTTATCAGTATTTACTTCTGACAACGCTTTTTTACTTTTTTGATCATGTTCCAGGGTCGCTTCTTTAATCGTTTCGGCATTTGTCGAGTTTTCTATTGTCATATCCAACGTCTCTTTCGGTAAGATTATTTCATTTTCCATCATTGAGTCCGCTCCCTATTCCCGATTCAGAAGACGATAGACGCTATGAACGAAATCATTGCGCTGGGGCACCGCAGCTGACTCTAATTCCTGATTAAAGGGAATCGGAACATCCAGGCCACCCAGACGGACAATCGGCGCTGTGAGATAGTCGAAGGCTTCACTCTCAACGACTCGCGCGACAATTTCGCCACCGACCCCACCGGTTTTAGCGGCCTCATGGGCCACAATCAGACAACCGGTTTTAATAACCGATTCGATGATCGGTTTCATATCCATGGGATATAAGGTCAGGGGATTGAGAATCTCCACCCGAATTCCTTCCTCTTCTAAAAAATCAGCGGCTTCAATGGCTTTGGCCAGAGTGGTTCCATAGGCGACGATGGTGACATCTTTCCCGGGCCGTTCAACGATGGTTTTTCCGATTTCCAGGGTATACTCCTCGTCAAGGGGAACCAGACCCACCGAATCGTAGAGCATCTTATGTTCAATAAAACAGACCGGATTGTTATCCCGGATGGTCGCTTTGATCAGCCCTTTGGCCTGAGCCGGGGTTGATGGGGTCACCACCTTCAGTCCCGGTACATGGCATAACCAGGCTTCCAGGCTCTGACTGTGCTGAGTCGCACCACCAGCGCCGGAACCGGCTGGCAATCGCAATACCATCGGCACCTGGGACTGGCCGCCAAACATGTAGCGCATTTTAGCGCCCTGATTCACCAGAGCATCCAAACCCAGGGTGATAAAGTCCATAAACATAATCTCGCAAACCGGGCGCAAGCCGGTGGTTGCCGCCCCCACGGCGGTTCCGACAATCGCCCCTTCAGAAATCGGGGTATCCAGAATTCGCTCTTCACCAAACTCTTCCAATAAACCTTTCGAGACTCCAAAGGCGCCACCATAAACACCAATATCTTCACCTAAAAAAATGACATCCCGATCCAAACGCATTTCTTCGGTTATCCCCAGACGGATGGCATCGCGGTAGGTCATTTTTGTCATATCATTTGTTTTCATTCTTCAACCTCTCACGCATATACATCTGCTAAAATTGTATCAAGCTGCGGTGATGGACTTTTTTTAGCAAATTCCACCGCCTGTTCAATGGAAATAATGGCTTCATTTTCCATTTTTTGAATCTGCTTTTCAGTAAAGATCCGATTTTCCCGGAGGTACTCTTTCATCTTCAACAGCGGATCTTTTTTTCGCCATTCCTTTACTTCCTGTTCTTCCCGATAAAGCTGTTTATCACTTTTGGAATGGCCACTGAAGCGATAGGTTTTAGCTTCAATCAGCACCGGCCCCTTCCCGGCTCTGGCATAGCGCAACGCTTTCGTAACGGTATTATAAACATCGAGAAAATCGTTACCGTCAATGGTGAGACCCGGAATGTTATAGGCTTCACTGCGGTCAGAAATATTCTCAACATTCATGTGGTTTTCAACCGGATTTGACATCCCGTATTGATTATTCTCGATGAAAAAAACCACCGGTAGCTTCCAGATCGAGGCCAGATTCAGGGATTCATGAAAACTGCCCGTATCGGTGGCACCGTCCCCGGCAAAGCACAATACAACCTTCCCAGTCTTCTGGTATTTCTGCGTCAGTGCCGCCCCACAGGACAGGCCAAAACCGCCACCAACCACACCATTGGCCCCCAAGTTGCCATTTTCGACATCAGCAATGTGCATTGAACCGCCTTTGCCCTTACAGTAGCCGGTATCTTTCCCCAGACATTCCGCCATCATCAGATTGACATCCAGGCCAAAACCAATCGCCTGGGCATGACCCCGATGACTTAACGACACCAGATCGCCCTCTTCCAGGGCCAGACAGGCCATCACCCCAGCAGCTTCCTGACCCATAGCCAGATGAACCGTACCATGAACCTGACCTTTTTCCTCCAGTTCCCCCAGCTTTTCTTCAAAAAATCGGGCCTGATTCATTTTATAATACATTCTTAATAGAAGTTCTTCTGATAATTCAATCATGGTTTCCTCCACATTTTCACTATTTATTTTTAAAAAGGTGAATAACCCTTAGCATTTTGTTTCATACTTTTCCATTATATCTTTTATTCCCCAATAAATAAAGAATGAAGCGAAAAACTGCATAAAATAACAGCATTTTTCACCTCATTCTTTATTTCTATTAATAAACTCTTAATTTTTTTGTCTGATCATTGGCTTTCGGCCATTCGTTTAATGATCGATTCAGCGATGGTTAAATCCTCCGGGGTGGTGATTTTGATATTGGTATAGTCACCAACCACGATTTTAACCGGAACCTTCAGCCATTCCACCAGAAAGGCATCGTCTGTCCCGGATACTCCCGATTCAAGCGCTTTCTGATGGGCCTCTTTGATCAGATCGTAATCAAAGGTTTGGGGGGTTTGGATTTCCACCAGATAATTTCGATCCGGGGTCGCTTCGACAAAGCCATCGTCACTTATCACCTTGATGGTGTTTTTGGCTGGCACCCCCACCACCGTCGCTCGATACTTAATAGTTTCTTCAATGCTCTTGCAAATGACCGACTCGCCGATCAGTGGCCTGGCGCCATCGTGGATCAGAACAATCCGGGTCTGGGGATTCACCGCCTTTAGTCCGGCATAAACCGACTCCTGCCGGGTCTCGCCGCCAGCCACTAATTTGATCTTGCTATAGGAATAAACCCCGATGACCTGATCCTGACACAGCTGCTGTTCTTCGGGATTGATGACCAGCACAATTTCGTCGATCAGCGAACATTTTTCAAAAACATCCAGGGTATGGGCTAAAACCGGTTTTCCGTTTAACTGCAGATACTGTTTGCTGACAGATGCCTTCATCCGCCGACCCAATCCGGCAGCAGGGATGATCACACTGGTTAACACGTTTTCCATATTTGCCACCTTATCATTCATTATTCACTTAACACGTTTAGTCACTGACAACCTCCCGGTTATGCCTGCGTTTTTGCCGACTGATGCTTTGCAATTTTTCTACAGTGCATTTAATATCTGCGCCACTTTCTGATTATCGGTTCTCAAAATTATTTCCCGCTGGTCAGGCGTCTCCAGCCTTGATACCAGGCTGATTTCCAACCTGGGTTCAAACGCTTCGTCCAAGACCAGATCCGGCCACTCCAGCAACAGCGTACACCCCCGGCTGAGGTAGTCATCAAAGCCCATCTCATAGAGCTCATCGGGATCCTGGAGCCGGTATAAATCAAAATGAAAAACCCGGGGCGGGTTGCCGTATTCATTGACAATGGTATAGGTGGGACTGGTCACCTCATCCAAAAGACCCATACCCGCTACAAAACCTTTTGAAAACAGGGTTTTTCCAGCGCCCATTCCACCCTGTAAAAAAATAATCAGGGGGAAGCGTATCGCTTCCCCCAACTGTTTAGCAAAATCATACGTATCCTGACTTGATTTTGAAATAATTCGTTTCTCCAACATCTTAATCAACCTTTTCTTCGGATCCCGTCTTTTCGTTGCTAAAATCAATGATCTCTTCGTCGCTGTTGTCATCAATGATTTCATAATCCACTTCAACGACATCCTGATTCTCAATCCGCTTATTCCCGGGGAGAACCACTGCCAGGAGAATATAGACAATGATGCTGAGGATTCCCGGCACGAATCGGAGCACAAAGGGCAACAGGAAAAGCCCTCTGAAGACCCAGGGTGAAATGTTGCAGTATTCGCCAAGACCAGCACAGACACCGGCCAGAATGGCCCTTTTTTTACTTTTCACTAATTGTTTTTTCATTATTATTCCATTCTTAAACGTTACTCTTGACGGTAGGTTGCCATAAACCGTTCCAACCGATCCATGGTTTCAATCAGATCTTCAGGGTGTGGTAAAAAGACGATTCTGAAATGATCCGGGTGAGGCCAGTTAAAACCGGTACCCTGAACCATCAGGACATGTTCTTCTTTTAGAAAATCCAGGGCAAACTGGACATCACTGGTGATATTAAACATTTCGGTATCAATTTTAGGAAAGACATAAAATCCGGCTTTGGGTTTGACACAGGATAAGCCCGGAATCGCATTGATCCGCTTACAGACAATCTCCCGCTGTTCATAGAGCCGTCCGCCGGGCTTGAGCAGGTCATTCATGCTCTGATAGCCACCGAGTGAGGTCTGGATCGCATGCTGTCCCGGAACATTGGAGCACATTCGCATATTGGAAAGCATCTTGATGCCTTCGATATAGTCCTTTGCCCCCTCCTTATTGCCGGTTAAAATCATCCAACCGACCCGATAGCCAGGAATCCGATGGGATTTGGACAAGCCGTTTAAGGTCACCACCAATACATCTTCGGTGAGCGTTGACATCGGGATATGAACATTATCATCATAGAGAATCCGGTCATAAATTTCATCGGCAAAGATAATCAGATCATTTTCCACCGCCAGATCAACGATTCCCTCTAAAATCTCCCGGGGATAAAGGGCGCCAGTGGGGTTATTGGGGTTGATGACGACAATCCCCTTGGTATTGGGGGTAATCTTACTGGCAATATCCGAAAGATTGGGATTCCAGTCGTCTTCTTCATCACAAGTATAATAGACCGCATTGCCACCCGACAGGTTGACGGCAGCCGACCACAGCGGGTAATCCGGTGCTGGCACCAGAATTTCGTCCCCGTTGTCCAAGAGCGCCTGCATACAAAAAAGAATCAGTTCGCTGACCCCATTACCCAGAAAAACATCATCGACCTTCAGATCCATCAGTCCCTTGGTCTGATAATGCTGAACCACGGCCTTTCGGGCCGAAAAAATGCCCTGGGAATTACAGTATCCTTCAGCGGTTTTCATGTTATATTTAATATCCTGAATAATTTCATCCGGGGCATTTAAATTAAAGGGGGCTGTATTGCCCGTATTGAGCATAATAATGTCAATGCCGTCCCGCTCCATGCGATCCGCCTCTTCGACCACCGGTCCTCTAATATCATAACAAACGTTGTCCAACTTCTTCGACTTTTTCACAGCTTTCATCACTACACTCAACTCCTTTAATATTAAATTTTAGATAAGACTACTCCAATGTACGGTCCTTTTTCATTTTTTCGATGATGTTGCGGTAGCCTTTGCCGTGTTTGAGGCAGCGGTTGACCCGGCTGATGGTGGCCGAACTGGCTCCGGTCAGTTTTTCGACATCAATAAAGGTTTTTCCCTGGGACAGCAAGTAGGCAATTTCAAAGCGGTGAGCCATGTCTTCGATTTCTTTGATGGTACACAGGTCTTCCAGTAACAGATTACAATCCTCTTCGGTTTCAAGGGCTAAAATCGCCTGGGCCAGGACTTTTCTTTTTGCATTTGCTTCCATGGAGATTCCTCTTTCATTTCTTGTTATTCATCTGGGATGATAAAGAAATTTTCTTCCTAAAAAATTTTATCCATTGACACTTAATCTTATCTTTAGTGTATAATATGTTATCATAACACATTGCTGTAAATAAATAAATTGAAAGGTTGAACTTTATGAAATTATATAATACCTTGACCCAGCAGAAAGAAACCTTTGTCCCGATTGAAGCGGGCAAGGTGCGGATGTATTCCTGCGGCCCGACTGTTTACAACTATTTTCATATCGGCAACGCCCGTCCCTTCATTGTTTTTGACGTGCTCCGCCGATTTTTGGAATATACCGGCTATGAGGTCACCTTTATCCAGAATTTTACCGACGTCGATGACAAAATCATCAATCGCAGCCACGAAGAAGGGATTTCGCCGGGCGATGTTTCTGAAAAATACATCCAGGAATACTTCACCGATGCCGATGCCCTGGGCATCAAACGGGCCTCGGTCCATCCCAAGGTTAGCGAGCACATGCCAGAAATCATTGACATGATCAAAACCCTGGAAGAAAAGGGACTGGCCTATAACGTCGATGGCAATGTCTACTACCGTGTCGATGCCTTTAACGATTATGGTAAATTGTCCAAACAATCCATTGATGATTTAAAATCCGGTGCCCGAATTGACGTCAATGACGAAAAAGAAAGTCCTCTTGATTTTGCCCTCTGGAAAAAGAAAAAAGACGGCGAACCCTATTGGGAAAGTCCCTGGGGTCAGGGACGACCAGGCTGGCACATTGAATGTTCGGCGATGTCCAAAAAACATCTCGGTGAAACCATTGATATTCACGGCGGCTACCAGGATCTGATCTTCCCCCACCACGAAAATGAAATTGCCCAATCGGAAGGCTGCTGCGGCAAACCCTTTGCCAACTATTGGGTCCACAATGGCTACATTAATATCGACAACGAGAAAATGTCCAAGTCCAAGGGCAACTTCTTTACCGTCCGGGATATTGCCAAAACCTTCGATCTGGAAGCGGTTCGGATGTTTTTACTGATGGCCCATTACCGCAGCCCGGTCAACTTCAGCGAACCGCTGCTAAAACAGGCCGCCAGTGCCCTGGAGCGTTTATATACCGCCAAATTCCAGATGGACTTCCTGCTGGAATTTGCCACTACTAAGTCAGCCACCGAAGCCGAGCAGGTTTGGATTGATTCCCTGGCCAAATACAAAAACGATTTTATTGCTGCCATGGACGACGATATCAACACCGCCGATGCCATTGCCGTAATTTTTGAGCTGGTTCGGGATTTAAATTCCAACCTTGATGCCACTTCTTCCCAACCGGCAATCATAGCTGGCCAGAATACTTTTGCCGAACTCACCGGTGTTTTAGGGCTGGCGGTAAAAGAAAAAGAAACCAATCTGGATGAGGCGGTAGAAGATCTGATCGCCCAGCGCCAGGCCGCCCGTAAAGCCAAGGATTTTAAGCGGGCTGACGAAATCCGCGATGAACTGCTGGCTAAAGGCATTGTATTGGAGGATACCCGGGAAGGTGTTAAATGGAAAAAAGCCTAACCCTTACCCCCGAACCCACCGAAAATCTCAAAACTATAAAGGCCACCATCGACAGGCACTACACCCGGGAACAGGCCGCTGCCATGAATCCCCTGGCTTTGGCCTATCTCGGCGATGGAATTTATTCCGATATGATTCGAAAATATCTGTTGGGCTGTGGTCACCAGAACGTCAACTTCATGACCAAAACCGCCATCCACTATGTCCGGGCCAGTGCCCAGGCCCAAATCATTCGGGAGTTGCTACCGCAGCTTACCGAAGCCGAGCAGCGGATCTTTAAACGGGGCCGTAATACCGCCTCTCAGGTTCCCAAGAATGCCAACCCGTCTGACTACCGCTATGCCACCGGGTTTGAAACCCTGATTGGCTACCTTTTTCTTTGCGGTGAGACGGAGCGGATGAATGCCCTGATTGTTCAGAGCATTGCGATCATCAACCAAAGCCTCAACTAACAAAAGCTCTGCTTCAGACAAATACCTGAAGCAGAGCTTTTCGTTTTTATTGCATTAGTTTTGTACGGTGACCGGAGCCGCCTCCCAGGTGTCAAAGATGGTTCGCTGATACCACCGGAACATAAACAGTTCGTAAGCCAGACAAACGATTTCCGAGATGAAGAATCCATACCAGAGCCAGTCCAGACCGCCAGCCTGAGCCAGCAGGTAAGTAACCGGCAAGAGCACCACCATCTGGCGGATAAAGGAAGCAATCATACTGACATAGGCTTTGCCGATGGCCTGAAAACTGACACTGAGCATAATCGAAATTCCCGCCAACGGAAAAGCCAGACTGATGCTGCGCAGACAGTTCACCCCGATTTCCATCATTTCGGATGAGGGATTAAAAGCCATCATAATCTGAGCCGGGAAAATCCAGAACAGTACTGTGCCTATGATCATGATCGAGAGGGCAGCAGTAATTGCGACCTTTAGGGTTTCATTGAACCGTTCCCGGTTTCTGGCCCCAAAATTAAAGCCGAAGATGGGCATGACCCCCTGTCCCAATCCAAAGATGGGCATAAAGATGATCGATTGAATTTTAAAGTAAACACCGAAAACTGCCACCGCTGACATCCCAAATCCGGCCAGGATCAGATTGTATCCGGTAATCATCAACGAGGCCAATCCCTGCATAATCGCCGCTGGCAAGCCGACTTTAAAGATGTCCTTGACGATTTCTGTTTCATAGTGAAACACCTGATAGTCCAGTTTGAGATATGACTTTCCGCTTTTAAAGACAATCAACAGCATATAAACCATCCCAAAAAGCTGACCGATGACCGTGGCAATGGCCGCACCGGCTACCCCCAGGGCAGGGAAACCAAACCACCCGAAAATCATAATCGGATCCAAAATAATATTGGTCACCGCACCAATAATCTGGCCCACCATCGGTTGGATCATTTCACCGGTTCCCTGTAAGGTTGAAAAAGCAGCCTGAGTAATAAAACTACCAAAACAAAACACCGTAACAATCATCAAATAAGCGCGACCCTGAGCAATGATGTTGGCGTTATCGGTGAACAGACTGATAAACGCTTCCGCCGTAAAGAATCCCAGGATTCCCAACACGGCGGCGATTGAAACCGCCAATAGGAAACCATGCTCAGCCACGTTGGCCGCCTCGCTGTTTTTATTTTGACCCAGCCGCCTGGATATGGCTGAATTAATCCCAACTCCCAGGCCCACAAAGCAGGAGATAATAATCATCTGAATCGGAAACGCCAGAGAAACCGCCGTTAGCGCTTCTTCCCCGATTTGTGCCACAAAGATACTGTCGACAATATTATATAAAGCCTGAATCATCATCGAAATAATTGCTGGTATGGACATTGAAAAAAGCAGCTTGGGAATGGGAACGACGCCCAATTTGTTCCTTTTTTCTGTTCTTGTGTCTTTCATAGGGCACCTCCTCTGATTTTTTCTAACTATTGTATCAAAAAACCCGGATCCAAGGACAATGTCAGCCTCACACCCAGGTTCCATTTAAGATCTAATTACTTCTTCTTTTTAGAAATTTCTACTTTTACTTTACGTTCTTTGATTATTTTGCCGTTTAGTTTCTTTTCGACTTTTTTAGCTTGCTCTTCATCCACATCGACAAAGGTAAACTTGTCATACATGTCAATGTTACCCACTGCTGACGATGGAATTCCGCATTCACCGCAGATCGCTCCCAGAATATCCCGTTTTTGGGCATGATCCTTTTCACCGACACTGATAAACAACCGTTTGGTTTTTTCTGGGCCAGCCCGACGAGAACCACCATCTCTGGATCCGCCATCACGACGGCTGCGTCCATCCCGACCATCCCGGCGAGGACCACCATCATTCCGTCTGGGACGTCGTTCGACAGTATTAAGATCTTCAGCTTCTGACAGCGGTAACTGGGCCTGCAACAACACAGCAGCAATGGTTTCGGCAGTATATCCTTTTTCAACCAGTTCGTCAATAATTTTTAAATAGGTATCCAGACTGCCCTTTTCAGTACCTTTATCGGCCCGAATCTTAAAACGTTCGTGGAAGTGGGCAATTTTAATATCATTGATGACTTCACTGGTAGGAATCAGATCCCGTTCGATACTTTTTTTAGTGTAATCGGTAATCTTCTTGAGTCTGAACTGATCTCTTGATCGTGCCAGGGTCAGGGAAATTCCGCTTTTACCAGCCCGGCCGGTTCGACCAATTCGGTGAACATAATATTCTTCATTATCCGGTACATCGTAATTAAAGACGATATCAACGTCATCCACATCAATACCCCGGGCCGCCACATCGGTTGCCACCAGGATATTTAGTTTACCGCGACTGAAATCTTTTAATACCGCCATTCGGGACATCTGGCGCATGTCACCATGAATCTTGTCGACTGAATAACCCAATTTTTTCAGATCATCGGTGATTTCATCGACATATTTTTTGGTGTTACAAAAAATAAGTGAACGCTGAGGTTTGTAAACATCCAGTAAACGGGTTAACGCTTCAAACTTATGGTGATCGCTGATATTGAAGTATTTCTGCTCAATGCTGGTTGCGACCATCGTTTTCGGCGAAATTTCGATCATTACCGGATCTTTCTGGTAAGTTTCAGCAATTTTTAAAATCGGTTTTGGCATCGTTGCTGAGAATAACACCGTCTGAATATCATGGTCAATTTCATCGAGAATCAGTTCGATATCTTCCCGGAATCCCATGTTTAACATTTCATCCGCTTCGTCCAGTACCACCATCGAAACATCACTCAGTTTCAGTGTTTTTCGACGCATATGATCCATTACCCGGCCGGGGGTGCCAACGACGATCTGAACCCCGGATTTAAGGTCTCTGATTTGACCTTCAATGGACGCCCCGCCGAAAATCGGCAGAACTTTTACGCCTTTCTGGTATTTTATTACTTTTCTAAACTCGTCTGAGACCTGTACAGCCAACTCACGGGTTGGGCATAGAACTAAAACTTGTACTTTCTTTATGGAAGGGTCAAGCTTTGTAATGGCTGGAATTGCAAAGGCAACAGTTTTTCCTGTTCCGGTTTGCGATTTTCCAATGAGGTCTCCTCCCATCATCAATTGTGGTATCGCTCGCTCCTGGATTTCGGTCATTTCTACAAAGCCCATTTCTTCGATGCCTTGCAGTAGTTGTTCATTAATTTCTAATTCTGTAAATTTCATTTAGTATCCTTTCTCGAATATATAACATCTTATTTTAAACCAAACTAAAGAATAAAGCAAGTTTGTTTTAGATTCATTAAGAAATAGTGCTTCTGTTTCATGTGGTATTTGAATTATTTCCGGTTTTGCACCTTTGTATAAAATTTCTGGCCATCAAGTATACGAATAGTGTATAATATGGTTATACACATATCATGTGTTTATCTTATTCGTTCATACTGAGTTTATGAATATTTTTGGAGGAAACACGATGTCTACTTTTGGTACCCGATTAAAACGACTACGCATTAATAAGGACATGACCCAGCAAGATTTTGCTGAGCATTTTGATTTAAACAAGAGCTCAATTTCCAAGTATGAGAAGGATAAAAACCTTCCTGAAAACCAGTTGCTGGTTGAAATTGCCGATTATTTTGATGTATCGGTTGATTATCTGCTTTGTCGGACTGACAATGCCACATCTCTCAATGATGCTAAACTCAAATCTGAGGGTTCATTAAACTCAGCTGAACAATTAGTTAAACCATTGGATATGAAAGACCTGCTGGGGCTG
This sequence comes from Acetobacterium wieringae, assembly GCF_023700225.1. Taxonomy (NCBI): domain Bacteria; kingdom Bacillati; phylum Bacillota; class Clostridia; order Eubacteriales; family Eubacteriaceae; genus Acetobacterium; species Acetobacterium wieringae. The sequence goes on along the minus strand of NZ_CP097897.1, from coordinate 539,674 downwards.
TTCGGATACGCCATGACCAGCGAAGAAGGCAAGCGGGAAATTCTCGATTTTATTAACTTCAAACACGAAGTTTTGCTCCAACATTACGCCAAAAAGAATCCTAAAAAAAGAAGCTGTTTTCGGACAGCTTCTTTTTTTATCAACTTAACCGATTGGTTCCATTTTTTCCAGGCTCTTAAGCCATTGGGTTGCATGAGCATCCGAGGGCATCCGCCAGTCACCCCGTGGCGAAAAGGAGACCGACCCGACCTTGGGTCCATCGGGGAGACAGTTTCGTTTAAACTGCTGGCCAAAGAAACGGTGATAAAAGTTTTTCAGCCATTTAAAAATGACTGCCTTACGATAGACGCCGTCAAAGGCCTTGCAGGCCAGAAAATAGACTTTTTCCGGTGAAAAACCATGACGAACCATTTGATACATGAAGAAATCGTGAAGTTCGTATGGTCCAACGGTTTCTTCAGTTTTCTGGGCAATTTTTCCATCAGCATCCGGCGGCAGCAGTTCCGGAGAAACCGGGGTCGCCAGAACATCATAAAGAATTTTGCGAATGTCTGCTTCGGGCGAATGGTCGGCCACCCACTCCACCAGGTAGCGGATCAGGGTTTTTGGCACACTGGCATTGACACTGTACATCGACATATGGTCGCCATTATAGGTGGCCCAACCCAGTGCCAGTTCCGAAAGATCCCCGGTCCCAATAACAATTCCCCCCAGTTTATTGGAAAGATCCATCAGAATCTGGGTGCGTTCCCGAGCCTGGGAATTTTCGTAGGTGACGTTGTGAAGATCAATGGGGTGGCCGATATCCTTAAAGTGAGCGGTACAGGCCGCCACAATCGAAATCTCATGGAAACTGGCACCGAGACCCTTAATCAGGGCTACGGCATTGTCGTAGGTGCGGTCAGTGGTGCCAAAGCCCGGCATGGTGACGGCATGAATTTTTTCCCGGGGAATACCAAAGCGGTCACAAACAGAGACACAGACCAGCAGCGCCATGGTGGAATCCAGTCCCCCGGAGATCCCCACCACCATCGGGGCGTTACCGATATGAGCCAGGCGGGTCGCCAAACCAATGGTTTGAATATTAAAGATTTCTTCACAGCGTTCACTGCGACGGTTGGGATCTGCCGGAACAAAGGGCTGCGGGTTGACCTCCCGATCAAAATCATTGGTGCCCGAAGTTTCAAAGGTAATGGTTCGGTAAAAACGGTTATTAAGCAGATCCACCGAATCGCCAAAGCCATGCTGCATTTGGCGGTCATGATTGAGTGATTCCACATCAATATCGCAAATCAGCAATTCATTACCCAGGTTAAATTTGGGCAGTTCTTTAAGTAGTATCCCCCGTTCACAGATCATCGCATTACCACCGAAAACCAGATCACTGGTGGATTCCCCAAACCCTGCTGAGGCATAGAGATAAGCTGCATTGCAGCGTCCGGATTGGGAGCGGATCAGTTCCCTGCGATAATCACTTTTGCCCACCACCTCATTGCTGGCAGAGGGATTAAGAATCACCGTGGCACCAGCCAGAGCGTGAAAGCTGCCCGGTGAGATCGGCACCCATAGGTCTTCACAAATTTCGACGGCCACCACAAATTCTTCCCGATGAACATGCTTAAACAGCAAATCCGTCCCAATCGGAACCGCTTGGGAACCGATTGGAATTTCTGTCTGATTCAATGATTTTGCCGAAGCAAACCAACGTTTTTCATAAAACTCCTGATGATTGGGAATATAGGTTTTGGGCACAATCCCCAGAATTTTACCATCGTTTAGCAGCGCTGAACAATTGTACAAACTGCCATTAATGGCCAGGGGCAGACCCACCACCAGCAGCATTTTTTTTCCGTCTGACCATTGGCACAGGCTGTCCAGAGCCTTGACGGCGTTTTTCTGTAGCTCCCGCTGAAAAAACAGATCACCGCAGGTATAGCCGGTAATCCCTAACTCCGGAAACAACAGCACTTCCACGCCCTGATCCCAGGCCTTTTCTGCCAGACTAATCATTTGCCTGAGGTTATATTGGCAGTCTGCCAATTTAAGTTTGGGAACAGCGCAGGCTGTTCTAAAAAAACCATATTTATGCATTTAATTCACCTTGTATCTTTTTAATTTTCAACGTAACTGTTTGAATGACCTTCATTATATCCCCATTTCAGCTCCAAAACAATCATATTTTATTTTCCACAGCCTGTGTCTAATCAACTATTTTTTATTAACAATTGACCTGTTCATTGTTTTCCCATTACATTGGCGCTATTGGGGGGTTCTCCCAATAGTCAACAAGGTTATCCACATTGTCCACAGGTAAAACCAATGTTCTCCACAGCTTTATCCGAATCCTATCCACATTTTGTAAGTTATCCACAGTTTTTCTGTTAATATATCTTGTGTCTTCACCCATAAAAAAAATCAAGATCTGGGATCTTGATTTTTTTATCCACTATTTTTTTGTGGCTAAAGCAGCTTTGACGAAACTCTGAAACAGGGGATGCGGTTTGTTTGGTCGGGATTTAAACTCCGGATGCGCCTGAGTGGCCACAAACCAGGGATGATCCTTAATTTCAATCATCTCAACAAGCACCCGGTCAGGTGACATTCCTGAGAAAACCAACCCTTTTTCTTCAAGTTGAGAAATGAAATCATCATTCACTTCATAGCGATGACGATGCCGTTCGCTGATATTTTTCTCACCATAGGCTTCCATAGCTTTGGAGCCTTCCAACAATTCGCAGGGGTATAATCCCAAACGCATGGTACCGCCCATATCAATAATTTTTTTCTGCTCTTCCATCAGGTTAATCACCGGATAAGGCGTTTCCGGATCCAGTTCAATACTATGGGCTCCGGTAAGTCCGGCGACATTGCGGGCAAACTCAATAACAGCCAGCTGCAGACCCAAACAGAGTCCTAAAAAAGGTACCTTGTTTTCCCTAGCATATTGAATGGCGTGGATCTTGCCTTCCACCCCGCGGTGACCAAAGCCGCCGGGAACAATGATGCCGTCCAGATCTTTGAGTACCCGATCAACATTCTCTTCATTGATGTCTTCGGAGTGAATCCACTTGATGTTAACCTCCGAATTATTACCGATCCCACCGTGCCGCAGGGCTTCGGCTACCGATAAATAGGCGTCGTGAAGTTCCACATATTTTCCAACTAAGCCGATGGTTACCTTGTTTTCCAGACTTTTAGCCTTTTTGACCAGGTCTTTCCATTCGGTCAAATCCGGTTCTTTGCACTCGATATGAAGTTTTTCGCAAACCAATTCGGCCAGGCCTTCTTTTTCCAGCATTAAGGGTACTTCATAAAGTTCAGCGGCATCCATATTAACAACCACCGCTTTTTTATCGACATTACAGAACAGTGAAATTTTCCCCTTAAGGCCTTCTTCCACCTCTTTTTCGGAACGGAGCACAATAATGTCCGGCTGAATCCCGATACTGCGGAGTTCTTTTACCGAATGCTGGGTTGGTTTTGTTTTCAGTTCACCAGCCTTTCCCAAAAAAGGCAGCAGGGTTACATGGATGTACAAAACATTCTCAGCCCCCAGATCGCCCTTGAATTGTCTGATCGCTTCCAGATAGGGCAGACTTTCAATATCCCCCACGGTTCCGCCGATTTCAGTAATGACGACATCGGGATGGCTATACTCCGTGACCCGCAGGATACCATCTTTTATTTCATCGGTAATGTGAGGAATAACCTGAACCGTTCCGCCCAGGTAATCGCCGCGACGTTCTTTTGAGATAACATTCCAATATACTTTTCCGGTGGTGACATTGCTGTACTTGGACAGGTTTTCGTCGGTGAATCGCTCGTAGTGACCCAGATCCAAATCGGTTTCGGCGCCATCATCAGTCACAAAAACTTCCCCATGCTGATAAGGACTCATCGTTCCGGGATCAAAATTTAAATAGGGATCAAATTTCTGAATCGACACTTTAAGCCCTCTGGACTTAAGCAGCCGCCCCAATGAAGCACTCGTAATGCCCTTTCCTAAAGAAGATACTACACCACCAGTGACAAAAATATACTTTGTTTGCATTAATTTACCGACTCCTTTTTCTTTTACATTTTCGTATTATTTCAACAAAAAAATCACTGCAAAAAATGAGTTTTTTTTTGCAGTGATGCAATTAACAATACTACTAGTTTAACAGTTTTTTTATAAAATACAATAATAATTTTGTTTTAACTATCAATTTTTTTATGATACCATTTTTTTCTTAAAGAATAAAGAAAAAAACACAAATAAAATGACACAGAGAACCTAATATTACAAAAATGTGAAATAATTCGTGAAAGCCGAAATTTTTACCAAAGTTTGGCTTTTTGACGGCGTAAATCACCCCGCCGATGGTATACATGACCCCACCGCCAACCAGCAGCACAAAACCCGGCCGAGGCAACGCCTGATACAGCGGCCCTAACACAAATAGCGCAAACCACCCCAGAAAAATATAAAGGCTGGTGCCCAGCCACCGGGGCATATTGATCCAGGCCACTTTAAGGATAATCCCGATTAGAGCCACCCCCCAGATTGCCACCATCATCGCTACCCGCATGGTTCCCGTTAAGCAAAGCAGGCAGAATGGGGTGTAGGTTCCCGCAATCAGAATAAAGATCATGGCATGATCCAGTTTTTTCAGATGCAGAATTTCTTCCTTACTGCCATATGATGCATGGTATCTAAAGCTGGTGCCATATAGGCAGATCAGTCCCACTCCAAAAGCCAGTACCGAAATCAGCGTCAATGGGGTCAGATTATCCTTTGCAATAATTAAAATCAACATCGCAATAATGCCAAAGATGGATAATATTGCACCAATTAAATGGGTTACTGCATTCATCGGTTCTCTAAACTGATTCATATTTTGTCCTTTCTGTTACTCAATCATTCGCTTTTATCACTATACCATACTTTTAAAATTTTGTGAAATCAGGTCTCACATCACAAAAACACCTATTTCAATCATGCAAAGATCAAAACAGGTGTTTATCCAACCAAAATACTATTATCCTACCTGTTTCGAACTGTTACCTCATCAAAGTCATCGTGGGTGGTCATTTGACCAGGTGGAATAATACAAAAGCCCTCCTGCCACTGGCCGGTTACCAATTTTTCAAGCGGTGAAATGCTCCCCTGATCGACCACCACTTCCAGTCCGATGAGTTCACCAATATCACTCACCCGGGGCAGCGAATTATCGACTGAGTAGGCGCCAGTATCAATCAACATCAGGTTTTTATAGTTCCGAAACATAATATCCATGACTTTCCTGGCCCGACTTTCGCCGTACTTTTCCCGGTTATGCGCAAATTCTTTATCAAGGGACTTTTCCCCCCGCAACCAGCCCTCAGTCAGAAAGTAAGTCGATGTTCGAATCCGCTCCAGCTCTTCTTTTTCTGAAAGCAGGATATCAATGCAATCCCCATAACGGGGAATAATCAAAGTGGCCGTGTTACTTTTTAAGCCCAACAATCCGTTGCCGCAATTGCCATAGGCAAACAAGAGTTGATCATATTCCTCTTCAGCTTTGTCTATTTCTTCCTGAAGGGCGTTTTTCAATCGTTCCGGAGAGTCATGGAGCATATTGGACATCCAGACGGTATCCAATTCTACACCGTTTTTTTTCAATGCCAGTTCAACCTCATCCTTGATGGTTTCGCAGGCAATTAATAATCGCTTCATTTATTTTTTACACCTTTTTTCTGTTTACGCTTTCAAGCGTATTATTTATGGACTATTTTTCTGCACTATTTCCAGTATAACCAAGAATCCCTGTTTTTCAAGAAAAAATACAGATAAAATTTCCCCTCGATAATTTTTTGTCGGCAACCGACTTTATGTTATAATATCATCGTCAATTAATCTTAATATTAGGAGAAGAAAATGGATAAAAGTATGTTCCGAAAAGAAGTTCTGGCACGCCGTAAAGAAATTTATTGTGCCGATACCGATGCAAAAATTATCGAACAATTCCTGGATAGTGATCTTTATAAAAACGCCGATTGGATTATGGCCTATGTCAGCTTTGGCACTGAAATCTATACCCATGATTTTATCAAAAAAGCCCTGGCCGATGGTAAACACATCGTGGTTCCCATCTGTAACATCGAAGATCATACCGTTACCCTGTCAGAGTTGATTAATTTTCCCGAAGATCTGGAAGAGGGCCACTATGGAATCCTCGAAGTTCGTGCCGAATGTATGCGAATTGTCGATCCTAAAAAAATTGATCTCGTGATGGTTCCTGGTTGTGCCTTCTCACCCTCCGGCCACCGGATGGGCTTTGGCGGCTATTATGACCGTTTTCTGGAAACTGTCAGTGACGATTGTATCACTGTTGCACTGATTCGTGAAGACTTTATTTTTGACAAAATCCCCATGGAAGAGCATGATAAAAGCGTCCAATTCATGGTTACCGAAAAATGTGTCAATTGTTGTCCAATTCAGGAGGCCTAATTTAACATGAACGTTACCGAAGCCATCAGCTACATTGAAGCAACCCATAAGTTTGGCACCCGGTTAGGGCTGGACAGCATGAGACTCCTACTGAATGCCATGGACAACCCCCAGGATAAGCTTAAATTTATTCACATTGCCGGTACCAACGGCAAAGGATCCACTTCCACCATGATCGCCACCGTCTTAAAAACCGCCGGATACAACACCGGTCTGTTTACCTCTCCCTTTCTGGAAGCCTTTAATGAACGGATCCAGTTAAACAATGAACCGATTGATGATGACAGTCTGGTCGCCGCCACTACCTTTGTCAAGGAACGGATCGAAGTGCTACTGGAGCAAGGCGAACCCCACCCGACCGAATTTGAAATGGTGACCGCCGTTGGTCTTCAATACTTTTATGAAAAACAGGTGGACTTTGTTGTGCTTGAAGTTGGAATGGGCGGAAGGCTTGATGCCACCAACATCATCAAAGATCCATTGGCGGTAGTGATCATGGGGATCAGCAATGATCACACCGACTACCTGGGAAACACCCTGGCTGAAATTGCCTATGAAAAAGCTGCCATTATCAAAGAGGGCTCTGATGTCGTTGTCTATCCTCAGGATCCCGAAGCCTTAAAAGTCATTCTTGACTTTGCGGAGTCCAAAAATGCCAATACGGTTTTGGTTAACCCCGATGACATTTCAATTCTAAGCCATACCACCCACAATCAGACCCTGAAATACCTGGGCGATCATCTCTATCTGGATGGCTTCTCCTTAAAACTGCTGGGTGATCATCAATCCCTGAACTGCCTGACCGCGCTGGAAGTCATTGCCCTACTGATTCGCAAAGGCTATTCAATCAACTCCAGTCAGATAAAAAAAGCGCTGGCTAATGTTGTTTTTCCGGGGCGTTTTGAAATTTTTCGGGAAAATCCGGTGATCCTCATCGATGGTGCCCACAACAGTAATGGGATCCAGGCCTTTGTCAATAATATGAAGCAATATTTTCCCAACCGTACGATCAACCTGTTTTTTGGAATGCTGGAAGATAAGGACATCGAAGAATCCTTATCTTATCTGGTGCCCATCGCCAGTACCATTCACACCCTGACGCCCAACAGTGACCGGGCCATGCCAGCCGATAAAATGGCCGCATTAATCAGCACTAGCTATGGCAAAAGCGTCGATTTCTACGACAATATGGATGATGCCGTAAACAGCATTAACCTGACCAAAACAAACGAGGTCAATGTATTTGTGGGTTCCCTTTATATGATTGGTGAAGCCCGCACCCTGATCCGGAAAAATTTACTATCAAACTAAGCTTAAAATTTTCACAACATTAATTAAAAAGTAGGGGCGATCTCGGATCACCCCTACTTTTTTTTATGAGGTCACTCTTTTTATTATTTCAGTGCGCAAGTCAGCAATTGGATCACCGCTGCTTTATCCGGAGCATGAAAGAGCTCATTGCGAATCACCGTGGCATGGGGAAGACCTTTGGTATAGGCCGCCAGATGTTTACGCATTTCCCGGAGTCCAGCCTCCTCGTTTTTTAGCAGCCCCAACAAATCGATGTGTTTAATGGCGACCTGGACCCGTTCTTCAGGCGTCGGTTTGGCGAGCACTTCGCCAGTATCTAAATAGTGCTTAATTTCCCGAAAAACAAAGGGGTTACCAATGGCTGCCCGACCAACCATCAGCCCATCGACGCCGGTTAATTCAATGGCCTTTTGGGCCGCTTCACCACTGTTGATATCGCCATTTAAGATGATCGGAATCCCGGCATTTTTCTTGACCTCAGCAATAATATCCCAATTGGCCAAGCCGGAGTAATAAGCTTCCCGGGTGCGGCCATGAATCGTTAGGGCCGCCGCCCCGGCAGCTTCCACCCCCTCGGCAATGGCCCGGATGTTGATGCTCTGATCATCCCAGCCAATGCGGGTTTTGACAATCAGAGGCTTCTGGGAGGCCTCTGCCAATGCGCTTACCACCGCAAAAAACAACTCCGGTGTTTTTAACAGGGCTGAGCCTTCGCCATTTTTAGTAATCTTGGGAGCCGGGCAACCGGCGTTAAAATCCAAAAATGCATAATCGGTGGCATTAATATAATCCCTGACGACCTGTGCCAGAATATCCGGGTCGGAGCCAAACAATTGAATCCCCGCTGGTGCTTCAGTAGTGCAGGTCAGCATTAAATCGGCAGTTTTATGATCTTTATAATAAAGTCCCTTACCGCTGATCATTTCTGAAAAAACCACTCCAGCCCCAAACTCTTTGGCCATCAGCCGAAACGGCAGGTTGGTGTAGCCAGCCATCGGCCCCAAAAAAAGAGGGGTTTCGATTGAAACATCCCCAATTTTCAGAACGCTATTTTTTTGTTCACTTGCAGATTTTGTTTTCATCGTTAATCCTGTTTACCGGAAATTCTTATCATGGATAATCTTTAGCCCTTTAAGGGACAATTGCGGATCATAAACATTGATGGATTTTGTTTCCTGGTAAAACAGACGGCCATACCCACCGGTTGCCACCACCTTCATATCCTTAACGCCAGTCTCTTTTTTAATCTGTTCAATGATATACTCCACCTGACCAATATAACCATAAACCAAACCCGCCTGCATACTGGTTACCGTATCACGGGCCAATATTGATGACGGTTTTTTAATTTCAATATTGGGCAGCTTGGCGGCATTTTTCCACAGCGCATCAATGGAAATCTGAATCCCCGGGGTGGTCACCGCCGCCGCAAAAGCCCCTTCCCTGGTAACATAATCAAAGGTAGTGGCCGTTCCAAAGTCGGTGACGATTAACGGTCCGCCGTAAATGCTATAGGCAGCTACCGCATCGACAATCCGGTCAGCTCCAACTTCCGATGGATCCGAGGTATTAATGGGCATTCCGGTTTTAATACCCGGCCCCACCACCATCGGTTCCACCCCGATATATTTTTTTATGCCATTGATCAGTGAGTACATGATGTTTGGCACTACTGACGCAATAATGACACTGCTGATTTTGTCCACCGATATTTCTGAATTTCTGAAAAAGGATTTGATCAGCACTCCGTACTCATCCGAGGTTCGCGGTGTTTTGGTGACAAAGCGCCATGAATAGGGGATTTCATCGCCGATCAGAACCGCCAGTTCTGTATTTGTATTTCCGACATCAATACCTAAAATCATGTTTCCTCCTAAAGATTGGTTTCCAGTTTTTTTGCAACCTTCTCGTTGAAGCGGGCTTTATCCACAATAAAACGCTGATGAATCGCTTCGCCAATTTTTTCCACGCTATCCCATGCATCGATATCAAAATTCAAGGCCCGTTTTTCAATCGATACCAGCGTCGCCTTAATCCGAATTTCGACTCCCACTGGTGAAGCTGATAGATGTTTTAATTCGATGAAGGTTCCCACGGTGGTACTGGTATCGGGTTGAGTCGTTTCCACCCCTTCAAAGGCTGTATTCTCCATCCAGGCTACCAGTCGGGGCGTGGCCAGCACCGCTTCGCCGCCGCTGCCTAAGGCCAGGGCCGTATCTTCTTTATTTACAAAAAATTTCTTTTCAAAACTGGTTCCAACTTTCAGTTCTTCCATTTCATCCTCCATGTCTTTTTGTCAAATTCAACTGATTTCATCGTTCATATTTTAAGCATCTTATCTTAAAAAAAGCCGTTATATTAACGGCTTTTTTACGTGTTAATTATTCAATTTCAGCTTCGATCTCAACTTCTACCATTTTTTCTGATTCCGGCTGTTCTTCAAACAGCGCTTTGAATTCTTCACCGGTGACGGTTTTATCTCTCAGCAGGCGAGTGGCAATCTCTTCGAGCTTTTCCTGATGTGTTTCCAGAATCGAGCAGGCCCGTTCAAAAGCATTTTCCACAATCGTACGGATTTCCTTATCAATGACCGCTGCAACTTCCTCACTGTAATTGCGGGAACGTCCCAGATCCCGACCCAGAAAGACTTCGCCGCTGTCAGAATGTCCAAAAGTCATTGGCCCCAGATGCTCACTCATGCCCCATTCCGTTACCATACTTCTGGCAATCTTGGTTGCTCGTTCAATATCATTGCTGGCGCCGGTGCAAATATCATCCAGAGCGATTTTTTCAGCCGCCCGTCCACCCAGCAGACCGCAGATATTTTCCAACAACTTACTTTTACTCATATGCTGACGATCATCATCCGGCAGTGACAAGGTATAACCAGCTGCCATCCCCCGGGGAATAATCGAAATCTCATGAACCGAGTCACAATTGGGTAAAAGATGCATGACAATCGCATGTCCGGCTTCATGATAAGCCGTGATATGTAAATCATCCTCGTTGATCACTTTGCTTTTCTTTTCAGGACCGGCAATCACCCGTTTGATGGCTTCTTCCAACTCGACCATAGTAATCAATTTACCACTATGTCTGGCCGTCAGAAGGGCAGCTTCATTCATCAGGTTTTCCAGATCTGCCCCGGTGAAGCCCGGTGTCCCTTTGGCAATGGTAGCCAGATCGACCTCAGGTGCCAGGGGTTTATCTTTTTTATGGACATTGAGAATTTCTTCCCGACCTTTTACATCCGGTACACCAACCGTTACCTGGCGGTCAAAACGCCCTGGTCTCAGTAAGGCTGGGTCAAGAATATCCGGACGGTTTGTAGCGGCAATAATGATAATGCCTTCGTTGATACCAAAACCATCCATTTCAACCAGTAACTGATTCAGGGTTTGCTCCCGTTCGTCATGTCCGCCACCCAGACCAGCGCCACGATGTCGACCAACCGCATCAATTTCATCAATAAAAATGATACAGGGGGCGTTTTTCTTGGCATTTTCAAAAAGATCCCGAACTCGGGACGCTCCGACCCCAACAAACATCTCGACAAAATCCGAACCACTGATGGTGAAAAACGGCACTGCCGCTTCACCGGCCACCGCTCTGGCCAGAAGGGTTTTCCCAGTACCCGGAGGTCCAACTAATAAAATCCCTTTGGGAATCCGGGCGCCCAATTTCCGGTAGCGATCCGGAGCTTTCAAGAAATCAACAACTTCTTCTAACTCTTCTTTTTCCTCATCGGCACCAGCGACGTTTTTAAAGGTCACCTTGGTTTCCCCTTCAACGTGAAGTTTTGCCCGACTTTTTCCAAAGGACATTACCTTCCCGCCGCCACCACCAGCCTGTTGGCTAAAGACAAGAAAAAACACCACCATTAAAACAATCAACACCACTGATGGAATTAAGGAAATCCACCAGGAATCCTGCTGCTTGGTAATGGTTACTTTCACATCGTTTTTCAAAATATACGGTGTTACCTGTTCGTCTATTACATATTGCGGTACCACTGCCTCAAATTCTTCGCCACTTCGTAGAACGCCGGTGACATTTGAGTTGTTTATTTCCAGTTCTGCTACCTGATTATTCTCCAATTGGGTAAGCAGCTCACTATAAACAATCGTTTTAACCTCTTCTTTCATGGGGTTTAAAAAGGTTACAGCGACAATAATGATCAATAGAATTACTAAATAAAACCCAATCATCTTAAGGTATTTATTCAAAAAACATCACTCCTCTCATGTTCAAATTCTTCTTTTTTCCACTATGCTTATTCATATACTTCTCGTTTTAAAATCCCAATAAAGGGAAGATTCCGGTACTTTTGAGCATAATCCAATCCGTATCCAACTACGAATTCGTTGGGTATTTCAAAGCCGATATAATCCGCTATAACCCGCTGTTCCCGACGCTCCGGTTTATCCAGTAGCGAACAGACCTTCACATCCGCGGCCCCCAGACTTTCAAAGCGATTCAATAAATATTTCAGGGTATTGCCAGTATCAACGATATCTTCAATCAGCAAAATACTCCGGCCTTTGACATCCATCGATAGATCCGCTTCCAGTTGAACAATTCCAGAGCTCCGGGCTTCGGCGCCATAGCTGGAGGCTTTTAAGAAATCAATCTCCAATGGAATCGGAATTTTTCTAATCAAATCGGCCATAAAAACCGATGATCCTTTCAAAATACCAATCAAGATGGGATACTTTCCCCGGTAATCTGCGGTAATCTTTTCTCCAAGTTCTGCGACACGCTTTTCCAATGCCTTTTCATCAACCAAAATTTCCTGAATATCGGCTATCACATTTTTCTCCTAACATAAGGTATGTTACCCTAATTTTTTTTGTATCATCATTGGCCAAAAATCGTTGATTGATGGCATAGCCCAAAATCCATAAGACCTCGTTGTCCACCACCAGTAGCGGAATTTCATTTCTGCGATTGCGATCGATTTTCTTGTCAATAAAATATTTTTTTATGGATTTTTTTCCCAGTAGACCGGGAGGATAAAAATAGTCTCCTGATTGACGACTACGCAAAACCAATATGCCTTTTATTTTATCATAATCAAAATATTTTTCACAATGATTTTCCACTTCTTTCGAAAAAAAACACCTTTTATCCTTAAATTCAGCCGGAGTAACCCGTTTCGTTTCGACGATCAGATGCTCTTTAGCAAATAGGTAGGTTTTGTTTTCCAGAATCGGTTTGGGTGTTATAATAACATCTGTCTGCGTTTCTTTTTTTGATACCATAACCCGATCATAACGGCGGCTAACTTGAATGTCATGCGGGAAGTGGATTTCCCAGATCGTTTTGTCGCTCTTTAATAAACTATAAAATGCAGTGATATGATTGTACTCAATTTCCTTTAAACTACCCTTAAATTTAAAAATAGCCCGCCGTAAAATTTCTTTCTGAACCACCGGTTCCTCACCCAACCACACGTCACGATTAATAACTACCCGGTTTATTTCAGAAGCCAGAATCCGATCTTCAATCAGATCCACATATTTCTCAAAAAACGCTTCATATTCATAGGCAATTTTTGTAAATTCATTAAAATGGACTTCCGCCCGGGGATTGATTTCTAAAACCATCGGCATAATATCCAAACGGATTTTATTGCGGGTATAGTCTCGCTGAAAATTGGTAGCGTCGGTTCGAAAAGCCAGCTCATGAATTTTACAATACGCCAGAATTTCTTTTTTCTCCAGACACAGAAAAGGCCGGATATATAAATTGTCCCGACTGGATTTTATGCCCGAAACACCCTTGACCCCGGTACCCCGAATCAGTCGCATCAGCATCGTTTCCGCCTGATCATTGATATGATGGCCCATCGCGATCCGATTATAACCATGGGCTTCTGCGATGACACTAAAAAAGTCGTAACGTTCTTTCCGTCCCGCTTCTTCTACTGATATTTTCTCGATTCGTGATATTTGCCGGATATTTCGTTGTCGCGAAAAGAAGGGGATGTTCCGCGCTCGACAAAATTCTTTTATAAACTCTTCGTCGGCATCAGCGGCTTCCCCCCGAAGACCATGGTGAAGATGAGCCACACCGAGGGTTATTTCAAATTGGTTGGCATATTTGTCCAAAAAATACAATAAAGCCAGCGAATCTGCTCCACCGGATACGCCGATGAGAACATGATCGCCAGCCTCTAAAATTCCCTGTTCTTCAATGTATTGAATTACTTTTTTCTCCATGGTTTCACCACTTCAATAAAATTCTCGATTCTAATTTTTTAACAAAAATAGATAAAAAAAATGGTGGTCGCAACAGGGCTCGAACCTGTGACCCCCTGCTTGTAAGGCAGGTGCTCTCCCAGCTGAGCTATGCGACCACGAAATAATCTGGAAACTATTCGGTTGTGATGATACAAATTAATTGGTGACCCCTAGGGGACTCGAACCCCTGTTACCGCCGTGAAAGGGCGGTGTCTTAACCGCTTGACCAAGGGGCCACTGATTTATTTTTTTTATGGTAGCGGCGAACGGAGTCGAACCGCTGACACTACGGGTATGAACCGTATGCTCTAGCCAACTGAGCTACGCCGCCATGAAAAAAAGGATTTGTATATTTGGTTGCGGGAGCAGGATTTGAACCTACGACCTCCGGGTTATGAGCCCGACGAGCTACCAAGCTGCTCCATCCCGCGATGTGAGTAATTGAGCAAGTTTATCAAGTGACCATTTTAAAAAGTGGTGCCGAGGACCGGAATCGAACCGGTACGGTCGAAAGGACCGCAGGATTTTAAGTCCTGTGCGTCTGCCAGTTCCGCCACCCCGGCACTTTTTCGTCCGTCCCCTTGCTCAAGGGACAAGTGTTATTATACGCCCATCCATAGATAATGTCAAGCTTTTTTGAAAAAAATATTTCTATTTATTTTCCATGACAAAATGGCGGTATGCTGCGCCTTCGAGGTTATCATAATCACAGACGGTAAAAACAGTTTCCCCAGTGATTTTAAAAATATTCAAAAGTAAAAAAGCCCCGGCTAAAATAATATCAGCCCGTTTGGCTTCCAGCCCCACCATATTTTGTCGCTCCTTGATGGTTTTACTGGCTAAACTATCAATCATACGTTCCAGCTCATCTTTCGTAATGGTACTCTGATGAACCATTTCACTGCAATAGGTCTTCAGTTCCTGTTTGATCGTTGATAAACTGGTGGCCGTTCCACCAATACCAATGAGTTTATAGGGTTTGGTCGGCAAAAATCCATGTGTCTTTTTTTCAAACTCGGCATAAATTTTCTCATTCATCCGCTCCAATTCCTGAAAGGTTGGTGGATCAGAAAAAATAAATTCTTCGGTACAGCGAACACAGCCCAGATTAATACTCATCATTCTTTTTATTTCATTATCTTCGCCATAAATAAATTCGGTACTACCGCCACCAATGTCAAAAATCAGAATTTTTTCTTCAAAGCACTGAGACACCCCAACAAAACCAAGCTCTGCTTCAGCTTCACCAGAAATCACCTCAATTTCGAATCCCAGTTTTTCTTTAACTGCCTCAAGATAGGCCGCTGTATTATCGGCGTCCCGCATGGCACTGGTACCAAACAAATAAAACGCTTCCACCCCATAATCGGCGGCGATATTTTTGTACTCTTCCAGGGCTTCCATATTTCTTTTTTCGGCATCGGGATGAAGCCGTCCGGTTTGATTGACTCCCTGGCCCATCCGGGTATAACGAACCGATTTGTTGACCCGCACCAGTTTTCCCTGGTCATTTCGAAAAATCAGCATTCGGGTGGAATTAGTACCTATATCAATCACCGCCAGATGGCGTTTTTTTTCTTTTCGTTCAATCAAATCAAGTTCACTACCATCTAAATTACTGTTGCATTTATTGTTCAACTGTTTGCCCATCGCTTTCTGCAGCATCTTTCTGGGTTTCCACAATGACGATGGTTTCATCCGGATAATATAAACCTAGATATCGCCGTGCAAAATTCTCCACATAATTCTTGCTGCCCATCTGTTTAACCTGTTCATCTAATTGATTACTTCTTATTTTTTCATTTTCGATTTCTTGGCTAATTTGGATCTTTTGCTGATCCAACTCATAGATTTTTATGGCATTGGCCAGATAGATGTAGACGGTAAACAAAATTGTCCCGATAATTGCCAGGGCAATGATGATTCGACGTCTGATCAGGTTTCTCGTTTTTTCATTCATCTTCGCTTCTTCATTTCCGGCAGGCCTGCCCTACAATTCCCGATACATATCTCCTGCTTTATCTTTAGGAGCATGTTCCAGGCATTCAAGAACCTCCACCTTTTGTTCTCCGTCACCATAACGGATGGTAATAATATCTCCGGGTTTCACCTGGTCACCCGGTTTAGCCACCTTGTCGTTAATGGATATCCGCCCGCCGTCACAGGCGTCTTTTCCCACGGTTCGACGTTTAATAATTCTGGCGTTTTTTAAATATTTATCAATTCTCATGTAGTCCTCATTATTCTAAATCAAAAAGCTTAAAACTAAAACCACTGATAAAACAAAAAGCCAGAGCATCGCCCCGGCTTCTGTAACTTTGCTTACTTATTTACTTCATCCTTAAAGCCTTTACCCGCTTTAAAGCCAGGGGCTTTAGAGGCTGCTATTTCGATGGGCTCTTTTGTTCGTGGGTTAAGACCTGTACGTGCTGCACGTTCTCTAACCTCAAAGGTTCCAAAACCTACTAATGACACCTTGTCTCCATTTTTCAAGGTATCTACCACTGTGTCCAAAAAAGCACCTAATGCTTTTTCTGAATCTTTTTTTGATAAACCCGACTTTTCTGCCATTTGGGCAATTAATTCTGATTTGTTCATTTTTTCCTCCATCTGATAGTTTCCAGTATTCTATTGTAATATTATAAGCGTGTTCACCAGCAAATTACAAGTTTTTTTTGTTTTTTTCGGCTTTTTCCACTATTAAAGCCCTTTTGACCGATTCCAGGCCTCATCTAATTCCTCAAAAGTATAGTCATTTAGTGATTTATTCTCTTGACTGGCAACTTCTTCCATTTTTCCAAAGCGCGCAATGAATTTTTCTGTCGCCTTTCTTAATACCAGTTCGGGCTGTAATTTGAGTAATCGGGATACATTAACCACTGAAAAAAGCAGATCTCCCAGTTCTTCAGCAACCTTTTGGGGATCATTTTCCGCCATTGCTGCTCTTAGTTCAAGTGTTTCCTCATCGATTTTTTCCAGGGCAGCCGTTGGCTCCGGCCAATCGAAGCCGACTTTAGCCGCCTTCTTCTGAACCTTATAGGCCTCCATTAAAGCCGGCAGAGCTTTGGGAATTTTTTTCATTTCAGATGCCAGTCCGGGATTTTCCTGCGCAGCTATCGACTCGCCCTTTTCCAGCCGTTTAATGGCATCCCAGTTGGTTTCGACCTGATCCGGATCAAAGCTGGCCTTGTCGATAAAAACATGGGGATGGCGCCGGATCATTTTTTCATTGATTCCAGCAATCACCTGGTTGATGTTAAAACGACCGGCCTCACTGGCAATTTCAGCATGGAAGACAATCTGAAACAAAACATCGCCCAACTCTTCAGCCAGATTATCCCAGTCCTGATTATCGATGGCTTCCAGTACCTCATAACTCTCTTCCAGCAGATAGCTTCTCAAGCTTTCATGCGACTGGCTGCGATCCCATGAACAGCCTTCCTTTGCCCGCAGTGCTTTCATCAGCTCGACGGTGCCCTGAAATCCCTGATAGACATCAATTTCGGCGGGAATGAACAGGCTGGTCAAATGATTGATGTCATCGATGCGATCAAGTTCATAAAGGTAAACTTCCATTGATTTTTCAGCCCCGGGAATCCCGGAGTTAATCAACAAAACCACCCTTTTTTCCGGGTCATAGATTTCCATTAATTGGAGTTTGAGCTCCGAAGCCATATGTCGATCGTACACCTGAGTCACTAAGGTGCCAATTCGAGGATCCGGAGGATTTTTGAATAAATCAAAGGCATCAATGATTTTTAGCCCATTGATCGGATCCGCTTCCAGACTGTTGAGCGTCACGTCGACAAAACTCACCCCGGGATAAATCCGATAACTAATGCCAGCAGCTTTGGCTGCAACGATCAATTTCTCAACGGTTTTTTCACCAAACAGCGGGTTTCCGGGAACTGCATAAACCAATTTTTCATTTGTCTTGGCAGTCTCAATCAGAGTCGCAACGATTTGATCATAAACCGCTTCAAACGAGTTTTCCTGCTCATAATAACAGTCAAAACTTTGGTAAGTGATGGCTTCCTGCCGAATAAAATCCATCACCGGATGGATCGTTGTTCTAAAAAAATTAGGACTTGCGTCTTTTAATAACGTTAATGTTTCCAGGGTGATCTGGCCGGGACTACCCGGGCCTAATCCAACAATATCAATATGATGCATGTGTTTGTTTCCTTTCTTGATCGGTTATTGATGTCTGATCCGCCTTTTTTTACGACCGGGCACCAATCGCTCGAGCCAATGAAAAAAGCGAAGCAGGGTGCGACTTCCCGGCAATACTCTGATTTCGTCTGCCGTTATACCTTTGATTAAAACCAGCACAAAGGAGTAAATAAAGACACCAATGGATACCGCAATGATAATCCCCATAAATCCACCCAGCAGGGCTGCAATTCCCTTGTAGACAAAAAACACGGCAATTCCCATCACGATGGCAGCAACCAATGGTTTTAAGGCAGTGTGGATAAAATCCACCTTGATATGGGTGTAACGCTTAACCGAGGCGTAGTTGGTCGCTGTCAGATAAATAAAGGTAATCATGCTGCTGATGACAATCCCCTGAATATTGAAAAAGGGAATCGACAAAAATATCCAGCCGGTGATAAAGCGGATAATAATGGCCACCCCCAGATTGATCAGCGGAATGCGAAACCGGTCGATGGATTGAAGGATGCTCTGAAAGGTATTGGAAAGCATCATAAAAATCGTTGCATAGGAAAAGGTGCATAAAATAAAGCCCCCATAGGGTGATCCCGGAAAAAGCAGATCAAAAATGCCGTAGGATAGCACCGACAAACCAATACAGGAGGGAAAAGCGACCAACAGAATGACCCGGATCGCCAACACAATTTTTTGATTCATGGCTTTGCGGTCCCGCATCGCAAAGGATTCCGAAATCGCCGGGATCATTGCTACTGCCAGATTACCGCTAATAATCAGCGGAATGGTAATCAATATTTCAGCATTGGTAAAATCACCAAACATCATTGTGGCGGTAACCTCATCAATACCAGCAACCGCCAAGCGGGATACGTAGATAAACGAATCAACCGTCGAAAACATCGCTACCAGGGCCGATGTCAAGGTCACCGGAATCGAGATGATCACCAGCCGTTTCAGCAGGGCCCGGTTGGAACGCTGCCGTTTTTTGGTTCTTGTTTTAAGCAGCCGTTTATTTTTTGTTGCAAAATTGTAGTACAGATACGCTAAAAAAATAGCCGCCACCAGACCACCGGCAGTCGCCCCAAAAACCGCTCCACCGACGCCAAGGCCAATGCCAAATTGACCCACAAAAACCCAACATAGCAAAACACCCAGAAAAACCCGGACAATCTGCTCAAGAATCTGGGAAACAGCGGTCGGAGTCATGATCTGGAATCCCTGAAAAAAGCCTCGAAAGGCCGATACAAAAGCGATAAACAAAGGCGCCAGAGCAATGGCCACCAAAGCCGGATAGCTTTCTGCCGTCCAGTTTGCCGTTTCGATAATCCATTCCGCTCCAAAAAATAAAAATAAACTCGATAACGTCCCCAAAACTGTCAGAATCAGGATCGACAGCTTAAATACCCGATGGGCGGTGGCATATTCATTTTGAGCAATGCTCTCAGACACCATTTTAGAGATGGCCACCGGAAAGCCCACCGTCGAAACCATCAACAGCAGGTTATAGATACTGGTGACATTTCCGTAAATCCCATTTCCATAGCTACCTACCATCTGGTACAGGGGAATCTTAAAAAAAGAGGCCCAGCAGCCGCGATAAGATCCCTGCCGCAACCAGGATACTGGCACCCTTTAAGTAATTTGATGTTCGCTCAGACATAGATAAACCTCTTTTTTTACAGTGTTGCAAACACCCAATGGCGTTTTGCAGATTGTTTTTTATTATATCTTATCAACTATTCATACACAACCAAAAAGCACTGAAACTCAGTGCTTTTTGTGGGTTATGCTTAGATGATACTAGATTTTATTTTCATATACTTTGACATTTAATTCAGTTTTTAACTCTTCCAGATAAGCGTCAGCCGGAGTAACAATGTCGTTAATTTTTACTTTGAATTTGTTCATCAACTTGGTTTTAAGCTTATCAAATTCTTCCGTAACTTTTTCGCTTTTCAATGTTTCGGTTATTTCTTCTTTTTTATCTTCCAGACTCGGAGTTTCTCCATCTTTTTTATCATAGACATAAATGACATGGTAACCATAGTCGGTTTTAACTGGCTCGCTGACGGTATTGACATCCATACCAAAGGCGGCATCTGAGAACTCAGATACCATGGTTGACTTGGTAAACGCCCCCAGATCGGCAGCTTCCTGAATTCCCTCGGTGGTCTGGTATTTAGCCATAATCGCATCAAATTCTTCGACCGTTTTAGCATTTTTGGCTTCAGCGTAAACCTGATCCGCCAAGGCTTGCTCGCTGGCTAAAATATGTTTGGCGGAAACGGTGCTGGTATCGTAGGAAGCTTTGTTTTCATCGTAGTATTTTTTGATTTCGCCATCCGTCACTTTTACAGTACTTTCCAGATCTGCCTGTACTGCTTTAGAAACGGCTGATGCCGTGGCATCCTGTTTCATAAATTCTTTAA
Organism: Acetobacterium wieringae; assembly: GCF_023700225.1. Taxonomy (NCBI): domain Bacteria; kingdom Bacillati; phylum Bacillota; class Clostridia; order Eubacteriales; family Eubacteriaceae; genus Acetobacterium; species Acetobacterium wieringae. The sequence goes on along the minus strand of NZ_CP097897.1, from coordinate 519,047 downwards.
ATTGAGCAATGGTCAAGAATTTTGTATCAAGAAACTGTTGCAGTGCTTCGTCCCCTGGCAACAGATAATTGATAAACGCTTCCTGGGTAGTCACATAGCTATCAATATTTGTCTGATCCGTTGTCAGTTTCTTTTCTTCGGCATACTGAGCCAGCGCTTTTTGTTCGGCAATGGTGTTAAAGATGGTTTCATTGGTTGTTTTCATGGTTTCATCATCAGTTTTAAGGGCCTGTTGCGTCTGATAATAGGTCAGTAATTCCTCGTTGGCCAACCGATAGTTATAAACATCTTTTTTTACTTCATCCTTACCAACGGTTCCAACAACTGTATTTAGCTCTTTACTGGGGTCCGCCTTTAAGGTGTTGTTATAATTGGTTTCCATGGTGTTGGCATAGCTGTAATCCAACAGGAATTTATTTAAAAATGCCTCGAAAGAAGCGGCATCCGTGTTATACGTTTCTAAAACAGCGGCATATTTTTCTTCGCCCAGGGTTGTTTTTAGTGATTCCAGCATACTGGTTGCATTGGCCGCGATCCCGGTTTCATCGACGGTCACCCCATCTTTTTTGGCTTTGGCGGTGAGGGTTTCAACCCGTACCAAATCGTCCAGGATATCTTTTTTCAACTGGGTCAGCTCTTTATCGGTGGGGAATGTCATACCACTGGCATCAAAATACATCTGGTAATATGCCATGTAGTTGTTAAAATTCTCTTTTAACAAGGGGGTACCATCAATAACGGCGATCTCCACCTTCTTATCCTGTTCAGGATTTACCTTAACCAAACTGCAACCTCCGGCAAAAAGACTGACACTGATAACACCAGTCAGCAACAAAGCCAGAATACGAGATTTCTTCATTTTTGTTGTTCTCCTCTTCTTTTATTAATATCATATAATTAAGACCTTGCCCAGTTTAACACACGACAACTGGACTTTACCTTAATTCTTCGCCGGAACCAGTTGGCCCAGAAATTCACCCAGGGCTTTGAGATAGGTCTGGTCCCGCTCATGTTTTAATACGATCCGCCAACGGATCTGATCGCCTTTACCGGCATTAAACTTAATATTATAGCGATTAAACAGTTCCTTCATCAGTTCCGGATCAGGAATGGGTATTTCTCTGGCACTGTCAAAGGTGAATAACACTGAATTGCCGCGCTCCCGGATTTCAGTCATTCCCAGCATTCGGCCCAGGTGTTTAATCATTGCCAGTGACATCAAGTTATAAACCCCATCCGGAATTTCCCCAAAGCGATCCAACAGTTCATCTTCCAGTTCGTCATAATCTGCCTGGGATTTGACATATGACAGCTTCTTGTAGATATCATATTTTAATTCCTCATCCGCAATATATTTTTCAGGAATATAGCTGCTGACATTGAGGTTAATTAACAGTTCGCTGGCTGAGAAATCCATTTCTTTTCCCAACCGTTCGTGGATGGCCTGATCGAGAATCCGACAATAAAGCTCGTAGCCAATGGTGGCCAGATTACCGGACTGAGCCGCTCCCAGAATATTGCCGGCGCCTCTGATTTCCAGATCCCGAAGGGCAATTTTAAAGCCCGAACCAAAAGCGGTAAAGTCTTTGATGGCTTTTAAGCGTTTCTGGGAAATTTCTGAGAGCACCTTGGGCCGATGGGTTACATAAGTATAACCCTGAACATCCGACCGTCCCACCCGGCCCCGGAGCTGATATAATTGGGACAGCCCCATATAATCACCATTGTCGATAATCAGGGTATTGGCATTTTTAATATCCAGTCCCGATTCAATAATGGTGGTGGTCACCAGGACATCAAATTCCTGTTCCAAGAAATCAATCATAATGTCTTCCAGTTCCTGACCAGTCATCCGGCCATGGGCCACGACAATTCGGGCTTCCGGAACCAGTTTTTGAATTTTTCTGGACACTTCAAAGATATCATGAATCCGGTTGTGAACAAAATAGACCTGACCCCGCCTGGCCAGTTCCCGTTCAATCGCATCTTTGATAATGGCTTCGTTGTATTCCATTACGTAGGTCAGAACTGGTCGACGGCCCGCCGGGGGCTCGTCGATAACGCTCATATCCCGAACCCCGATCATTGACATGTGCAGGGTCCTGGGAATCGGGGTGGCACTGAGGGTAAGGACGTCGACATTTTCTTTGAGTTGCTTGATCCGCTCCTTATGACCAACCCCAAAGCGTTGTTCCTCATCAACAACCAGTAAGCCCAGATCTTTAAAGATCACGTCTTTTGATAAAAGCCGGTGTGTACCGATGATCAGATCCACCTGACCGGCAGCCAGTTGTTTTAAGGTTTTATCCTGATCAGATTTTGACCGGAAGCGGCTGAGCAGGCCAATGCTGACTGGATATTTATTAAAGCGCTCCAGCGCCGTCTGGTAATGCTGCTGCGCTAAAATAGTGGTGGGCACCAGAAAAGCTACCTGCTTGCCCTCCATCACCGCCTTAAAGATCGCCCGCAAAGCGACCTCGGTTTTACCATAACCGACATCCCCGCAGAGCAGCCGATCCATCGGTCGGGGAGATTCCATATCTTCCTTGATTTCATCCACCGCCTGAAGCTGGTCGTTGGTTTCCTCATGGGGAAATGAATCTTCAAACTCCTGCTGCCAGCTGGAATCCGGACCAAAGGCATAGCCCTTTAAATTCTGGCGTTTGGCATATAATGCAATCAGCTCATCGGCCATTTCTTCAACAGCCGCTTTGACCCGGGATTTAGACTTGCTCCAGTCATTCGTCCCCAACTGGTTGATCTTCGGCTTTTTCTCGCCGGTTCCCACATAAACCTGGATGGCATCGAGCTGATCCACCGGACAGTAAAATTTGGCTTCATTGGCATATTCAATGACCAATAAATCTTTAATCGTCTCATCGATTTTTAATTGTTCAATCCCCCGGTAGACCCCGATGCCGTGGGTATCATGAACTACAAAGTCCCCTTGATTCAATTGGGTAAAGGAATCGATCTTACGCCCCTTTTGACGGCGGCTTTTTTTCCGCTGGGTCGATTCTTTGATGATTTCACTTTGATTGATACAAATCAGCTTTTCATTTGTCAATTCAAACCCGCCACTGATTTCGCCAGTGACCAGCTGAACTCCCGGCAGGGCCTGATTGGTAAAGCGGTGAATATCCGCATCCGTCAATATTTTTTTTAGCTTTTCGATACCCGCTTCATCCTGGGCCCGTAAATGAATGATCGCATCCTGTTTGAGCTTTTTTTGAACAAATTCAATAAATAGCGGCATTTGACCTAAAAACGCATCGTTTTCTTTGACCGCTAAATCCAGGCTTATTCCTTTTTTGCCCCGGGACGTAAATAAATGGAGCTTTAACTGCGCCTGGATCTCCAGCACTTTCTCAATTTTTGAAAAAGAATTAAATTTGTTTTTTTCTTCTGAAAACATCAACTGTTCGTCCATCAGGGTCTGAAAATCACTGTGCAACTTATTGACAAAAACGGTCTGGGCTTCCTTAATGCGGGGCGGCTCATCCCAGATCACCAGCGCAGCTCCCAGATAATCGGTGAGCATTCCCTCAGACTTGATAAAGGCAAAGAGCGTTTCGTCGTGGCTTCCCGGATCTTCGTTGAGCCGTTCAACCAGCGTCTGATAACCGGGAATATCACCATAATTTTTTTTAATCTGCTTTTGGGCTTTTACGCGCTCATCATCCGCCAGAATAATTTCCCGCCCCGGAAAAATCGTCACCTGATTACGCGAGTCGGTTGATAACTGGGTTTGGGGATCAAAGGTTCTAAGCGATTCAATGGTATCACCAAAAAAATCAATCCGGTAGGCTTCCCCACCGGTCGTGGAGAACACATCAATGATCCCGCCCCGGCGAGCAAACTGGCCCCGGGCCTCGACCTGGGATACTGACTCATACCCCAATTCAAAGAGGCGCTTCGTCAATTCAACCGGATCCCAGCTGTCCTCCACTGCCAGGGAAAAACTCAGCTCTTTAAATCTCTCTCGGGGCATTTGTTTTTTTAACAGTGTTTCTGCGCCCATCACCACCACAAAATGGTCATCAGATAATAACTTTTCGAATACCCGCAAACGCTGATGATTAATTTCCTGACTGTGGACATCAGCAAAATAATCATGAATTGGCTCGGCCGGGAAATAAAGCACCTGATCCCCGAGTAGTCTCTCCAGATTCTCAGCTGTCTTCTGGGCCTGATAATCGGTTGCCGTAACATACAGAACTCGCCTTGGCTGCTGGCTTACAATCAGCCCGGTCAGCACTTCTTTAAAGCTGTTGTTAACATTAGAAAGATTAATGATTTCTCCCGGGGTCAGGTTATTCAAAATGGTTTGGATCGTTTCACCCTTTAACAGGTTTTGATAAAGTAATTCCATACTCTCTTCTTTCATTTTAAAACACGGATAGCCCGGGTTTTAAACCCGGGCCCCTGTTTTGTATTCTTTTTCGCACGTCTAAGTCCTGCTCTTTTATCGTCTTTTACTCTGATATTTCCGGTACATTGGATTCTTTAGTCTTATCTTCTTTAGATCTTTCAGTCTTTTTTCGCACATTGATCTGGTTCATCGCCAGATCAACACCCTGCTTGACAAAAATATCCACCCCTTTGGTCGCTTCCAACACGGCGTTTTCCATGGCTGGAAATTCGCTTTTAGGAAAACGTCCCAACACATAGTGCACCAACTCCGAGCCCAGTCGGGGGCGGCCGATGCCGATCCGGATGCGGGGAAAATCGGGATTGCCCAGATGCTGGATAATCGATCGCATCCCGTTATGGGTTCCGGCGCTGCCCCGCTGGCGAATCCGTACATCCCCGATCGTCAGGTCGATATCATCATAGATCACCAGCAGATTCTCCAGCGGAATCTGATAAAAATTCATCAGCCCAGCCACGCAAAGTCCACTGTTATTCATGTAGGTAGTCGGCTTGGCCAGCATAATTTTATGCCCTGCTTCACGATAGACCCCGGTTAAGCCATGCTGTTCTTTCTTGGTGATGGCAATCCCTTTTTTATCACTGAGATAATCAAGGGTTTCAAAGCCGATATTATGCCGGGTTCCATCGTACTCTTTGCCAATGTTTCCCAATCCAACAATCAGATGCATTGCAAACCCTAAACGTATCTTCCCACAAAAAGCTTACTCAGTGATCGACCAAAATGGACATAGTCAATCGCCCGACCAAAAAGAGTTCCAGTGGATAAAATCTTTATCTTGTCGATCTGTTTTTCCTTGGGAATAATCAGGGTATTGAGGGTAACCAGTTCTTCAATAGCCGAATCCTGAATCCGCTGAATCGCCGGACCGGAAAACACCCCATGGCTGCAGGCCGCAAAGACCGAACTGGCGCCCAAATCAATCAGCGCATTAGCCCCGGAGGTGATCGTTCCCGCTGTATCAATCATATCATCAATCATGATACAGTTTTTCCCTTTAACATCCCCAATAACATTCATAACTGCGGTTTCATTGGGGCGGGGACGTTCCTTGTCGATGATCGCAAACGGGCAATTCAAACTTCTGGCCAGCTTTCTGGAACGCTTGACGCTGCCCACATCCGGGGAAACCACAACCATGTTTTCCAGTTTCTTTTCACGGTAATACTCTGTAATCAAAGCGCTACCGGACAAGTGGTCCAGGGGAATATCAAAGAACCCCTGAATCTGGTTGGAGTGAAGATCCATGGTGATAACCCGGTCGGCTCCAGCAGTGGTTAACAGGTTTGCCACCAGTTTAGCTGTGATGGGATCCCGGGATTTAGCCTTCCGATCCTGTCGGGCATAACCATAATAAGGAATTACAGCATTAATTCGTCCGGCCGAAGCACGTTTCATGGAATCAATGAGAATCAGTAATTCCATCAGATTTTCATTTACTGGGGTTCCAGTCGACTGAATTACAAAAACATCTGCCCCCCGAACCGATTCAAAGACATTAACGCCGATTTCCCCGTCACTAAAGGAAACCACCTCAGCGTTACACAGCTGAACTTCTAAATATTCGGCAATTTCCTGTGCCAAAGCAATATTTGAGTTCCCAGCAATAATCTTAATTCCACTATACTTTCCATCCATGCGTTTCTTACCTCTTCTTAATTTTCTCAATTTTTCTATTATAAATGATGTGAACGGCTATTTTTTTAAATAGCCTACCTTGTTGACCTGTCGGGCTCTGGCAATCGCCAGACTATCTTCCGGAACATCGTCAGTGATGGTCGATCCGGCGGCGATATAGGCCCCCTCTTTTACCGTAACCGGGGCAATCAGATTCGTGTTACAGCCAACAAAGGCATCTTTTTCGACAACGGTTCGGTATTTTTTCTTGCCATCATAATTGACAAACACCGTCCCGCAGCCGAGGTTGACATTCTCACCAACATCCCCGTCCCCAATATAGGTCAGGTGAGAGGCTTTGGCGCCATCTGCCATGGTGGAATTCTTAACTTCCACAAAATCACCAACCTTGCAATGCTTACCAATCTGGCTTCCCGGCCGAATATATGCATATGGTCCAACGCTGGTGTACTCGTCAACGCTACTATCCAGTATTGTGGAATTCTGAATAGTAACATTATTCCCAATTTTTGCGTCAACTAACCGACTATTTGCACCAATGACACAATCTTTTCCAATTTTCGTCTGACCTTCCAGTATGACCCCGGGATAGAGCACCGTGTCCTGATCAACAATAACCCGAGCGCCAACATAGGTGGTGGCCGGATCGATAAAGGTCACGCCCGTCTCCATCAGTTTATTATTGATTCGTTTTCGCATCACTGCTTCGGCTTCAGCCAGCTGTACCCGGGAATTAATGGCCTGGATGTCTTCAGGATCCGGGGTCACATAGGTGCCGGTCGTTTTTCCCATTCTCCGCAGGATTTCAATAACGTCGGTGAGATAATACTCACCCTGAATATTGTCGGTTTTTAGTTCCTTAAGCGCCAGAATTAAACTCTGGGCATCAAAACAATACATCCCGGAATTAATTTCTTTAATCTGTTTTTCAACCGGAGTCGCATCTTTTTCTTCTACAATTTTAAGCAGCTCACCAGCACTGTTTTTGATCATCCGGCCATAACCGCTGGGCTCTGCAAATTCCGCCGTCAACACCGTGGCGGCATAACCACCGTTTTCATGGGCAGCAATCAGGCCGGTCAGGGTTTCTTCTTGAATCAGTGGCGCATCGCCGACCAGCACAATCAGATTTCCCTCCAGTTCATCAAAAAAGGGCAGCGCCTGAATCACTGCATGTCCCGTCCCCAATTGTTCCTGCTGGAAATAGGTGGCAATCTCTGGTGACAGGCTTGCTTTAACCTGTTCGGCTTGAAACCCAATAATTACGCCAATTTCTGAAATTCCTGAAGCCTTGCTGACCGCTATCACATAATCCAGAATATTCTCCCCACAAACCTGATGAAGTACCTTGGGCTTCTGGGAGCGCATCCGGGATCCTTCTCCGGCTGCCAAGATAATAACTCGTGAATGGTTCATATTATTCTCCAAACATTTATAATAATTAACAACAAAAAAAGGGAAACGCTTCCCCCTTTTTAACTTTTTTTGTTTAATTTTTATTCTTCTTCGTAATCTACTTCTAATTCAACTGCTGCTTCTTCTTCATTGGTTACTTGATTATCCTCTTCTATGGCCTTTTCGTAAGCGCGCAGGACACTTTCCTGCATTTCACGACGGGTACCCATGTTAATGGGATGTGCAATATCCTTGAATTCGCCGTCCGGCGTTTTTCGACTGGGCATTGCAATAAAAAATCCGCTTTGACCCTCAATTACCTTAATATCATGAACAACAAATTGGTCATCAAAAGTAACTGAGACAATCGCTCTCATTTTACCCTCTGGATACGTTTTCCGTACTCTTACGTCTGTTATTTCCATCTCGTAAGCCTCCCCTTTGAAATAAAGTCACATGTCTAGGTATATACTAACACAAATTCAACTATATTAAAACAAAAACCTTAAAATTTTTCCATTCTTAGTTATTTTCTAAAAGGGTAAAAAAAACAAATAATTTCTTGAATTTCAGGTACTGCCAATCGATTAAATTATAAAATGTGACATCAATCTTATTTCAATTTTCAGCTTTCTAAATGCAGCGAAACCCGCAACCCCGATTCCAGGTTTTCATCATCCATCCAAATCAGTGGCGTGAACTGTTCAACCAGTTTTTCCGCCGGGGATCGGGTCACAAAAATAACACAGATTCCCATTACTTCAGCACCCACCTCTTCCATCAGGTTGGTCATCCCCTTGGCGGTTCCGCCGCCCTTCATAAAATCGTCGATGACCAGCACTTTTTTATCCTTAAGATCAATCCGGCGGCTGAGATACATGGTTTTGATTTTATTGGAGGAGCCGGAAATATAATTGACACTGGTGGTTGCCCCTTCAGTTACCCGGTTGGAACGACGGATCAGCCCCATCGGCACATTGAGATAATGGGCCGTTTCCATAGCTGCCGGAATACCTTTAGTTTCAGTAGTGACAACATACTCAATCCCCATTTGACCATATTTTGAGGCAATGATCCGGCCAATATTTTTAGAATAGCGGGGATTTGAGAGGATGTCGCTGTAATAAACAAACCCCCCCTGAATTTTTCGGGCTGGCGACTGAAGCTGGTCAGCTATTTCTTTGAGGATGCTGACCTCCTCTTCTCTGGTGACCTGAGGATGATAAACCACCCCGCCAGATGCTCCGGAATAGGTTTCGACATAACCGGTACCAGTCAGTTCTATGGCATTTTTGACAATCGCCACATCTTCGCAAACACTGGATTTACCAGCCTCCAGCAAGTCGGTAAAATAATTATAGCTGAATACCTCGTTGGGATGGTCTGACAATATTTTTGTGATAACACTGATTCTTTCATTTTTTTTCATTTTCCACCTATGAAGGATTCGATTAAAATCCGAACATTATTCTCAATATCTATAATATTATTCATATTTCCGCAAAAGTGCAAGTTTTTTTTAATCTTTACTCAGCGGAAACACCTATGTTATAATTCGATTTAAAGTGTTTTTCCTGATTTTGGATGATATTTCGATTATTTCGTTCCCGTCCTTAACCAACAAGCGAACACTTACAACTAATTCATTAAGAAATGTTTAAGATTTTATCACCAAATAAAGGAGCTGATTATTTGAAATCACAACTAGAAAACAAATTCAACCGACCCATCAATAAATTATTCTTCATTGGAATTGGCGGGAGCAGCATGAGTGGCCTGGCTACGATGGCTTTGTCCCAAGGTTTTTCCATTGAGGGTTCGGATATGATTGCTTCCTCCTATACTGAAAAACTAGAAGGTCTGGGCATCAAGGTCCATATCGGACACAGTTATGATAATATCCCCGCTGACACCGACTGTGTTGTTTATTCTGCGGCCATCCATGATGACAACCCGGATATGGTCAAAGCCACCGATTTGAATCTTCCCAAAATTGAACGTTCAAGTTTCCTGGGACTCTTTTCCCATATCTTTGATAAAACCATTGCGGTTTCCGGAACCCATGGCAAAACAACGACTTCCTCAATGGTTGCCTGTCTACTCCATCACGCCGGTCTGCGGCCCAGCCTGAGCATTGGCGGCAAACTTGATGAATTCGGCGGCAATGCCGTCATTGATGGCAAAGATTTTTTTGTAGTGGAGGCCTGTGAATATGTGGACAGCTTCCTGACAACGTCTCATTCCATTGGCATCATTACTAATATTGAAGAAGACCATCTGGATTACTTTAAGGACGGCATCAAACAAATCAAGGAGTCCTTTACTAAATTCGGTAAAATCCTGCCAGCTGATGGTCTGATGATTGCCTACGGCGATTCTCAGGATGTGCTGGACGTGGTGGCTGATTTAGCCTGTCCGGTGGTTACCTACGGTTTAAATAAAACTAACGACTGGTACCCTGCCAATATTGTTTATGATAAGGTCGGTAAGCCCAGTTTCGATGTCTATAAAAAGGGTGAATATTATGGTCACTATCAACTCATTATTCCCGGTGAGCATAATGTTCTTAACGCCCTTTCTGCCATTATTTGCGGGGATTTCCTCACCATTCCGTTGGAAACATCTGTTGCTGCCATGGCAAAATTCAGCGGTGCCAAGCGCCGTTTCGAATTCCGGGGGGAAGTCAACGGCATCAACGTTTATGAAGACTACGCCCATCACCCAACTGAACTAAAGGTGGTTGTGGATGCCTGTCTCAATTATCAGCACAACAAACTGTGGGTTGTTTTTCAACCGCATACCTATTCACGAACCTTCTTTTTCTTTGATGAGTTTGTCGATGCTTTTGCCAAAGCCGACTATGTCATTCTCAACGATATTTATTCCGACCGGGAAGGCAATGACTGGAACATCTATTCCGAAGATCTGCAAAAAGCCATTGAAGCAAAATATGGCATTCCGACTGTTACCATTTCGGCTTTTGAGGATATCGTCAAGCACCTGACTGACCACCTCTGCCCGAATGATCTGGTGCTGGTGGCCGGTTCCCAAACCATCAATCACGTCGCCTTTGATCTGGTGGATAAGTTAAAAGAGATTCATAATTCTTGACATTTCTTCCTAATAGGAGTATCCTAAAGAGAGTACTATTTTTACTTTAGGAGGCTTATATGGAACAGTATAATAATAAGGCCATCGCATCCATGGTTTTGGGAATCGTATCCCTGGTTTGTATCTTTTTGGGCTACTTTACCATTATTGGTATTGTCTGTGCCATTATCGGTTTGATCTTTGCCATCCAAATTCGCAAAGCCGGAGAGCTGGAAGGTTTTAAACCAAATGGCATGGCCACTGCCGGTTTAGTCCTCAACATCATCGGTCTGGGCTTGTGTGCACTGGCCTTTATTGCCTGTGTGGCCTGTGTCGGCATCATCGGTACGGCGGGTCTTTATTCCTGAGCATTAATTTTCTAAAAGGACGAGCATTCGTCCTTTTTTTATATCATGAGGGACGATTATGCATCCAATTATTCATTTCTTTAACGTTGCCATCCCTACCTTTGGCGTTTTATTTTTGCTGGGAACCGGCGCTGCGTTTTTATTGGGCGTCTACACCGCCCGAAAATATGGCATCACCACCATGGATGCGATGTTTTTCGGTCTCTTTGGGATCATCGGCGGCATCTCCGGGGCCAAAATACTCTACATTATTGTCGATTTACCCAACCTGCTCGCCAACCCCGAAACCGCCCTGATTCGCCTTGCTACCGGTGGTGCGGTGTTTTATGGGGGACTGATCGGCGGCATTCTGGGAGGCTATTTTTATACCCGTATTTATCATCTGCATACCATTCAATTTTTCGACATCGCCGTTCCCTGCCTGGCGCTGGCCCAGGCCTTTGGCCGGATCGGCTGTTTTTTCAATGGCTGCTGCTATGGGATTCCCTACGAGGGGATCGGAGCCGTTTACTATCCAGTGGGGGCTTATCCGCCATCGGGAATCGGTCTGTTCCCAGCCCAATTGTCAGAATCAGTCTTTCTATTTATTCTGACGCTGGTTCTTATCACCGTGCTGTGGAAAAGCAAGGTTCCTGGTCTGACCACTGGTGTTTACTTGCTCGCCTCAGGACTGTTTCGTTTTATCAATGAATTTTTTCGGGCCGATCCCCGAGGGGCCATCGGATTTCTCTCAACTTCTCAATTTATCAGCCTGCTCGTTATTGGTTTGGGCTTCTTATTTGTAATGAAGATCCCCCAGCAACTTTATGAAAAACAGATCAAACAATAGTTATTTAAATGACTTTAGGGTATAATGAGGATATTAGATTTTTAAGGAGGTTTTGTTATGCATATGTATGACGATTATCTGGGAGATATTTCTTCCCAGCCTGACAGTTTTATGGCAATTATGCCAGTTATTATGTCCGTTCTTGGTATTATTCTAGTCGTCAGCCTGGTGATCGGCCTGATCTGCTATGTTTTTAATTCCCTTGGTCTTTATACTATGGCCAAAAACAGAAATCTTGATAACCCCTGGCTGGCCTGGATTCCCTTAGCCAGTAACTATCTGATGGGCGAACTGATCAACGATGATGTCTCCATCAGCACCTGGCACATTCCCTACGCCAAGCTCTTTCTTCCGCTGATGGGACTGGCCCTAACCGTGGTCATGACCATTCTTGGATTTATTCCCTATTTAGGGGCCTTTATGGGGATTATATTGTCCCTGGCTTTGAGCTTTTACTATTATGCTGCTCAATTCTGGCTTTACAGCATCTATGATAAAGATCACCGGGTGCTTTATCTGGTTCTCAGCATCATTTTCCCTTTCCTGGGACCAATTTTTGTTTTTATTATCCGCAATCGTGATGCCTACGATGAACGTCATCCGGAAGAAGTTATCGCTGAAACTTACGATTCCAAGTCAATCCTGGCCCTGACCCTGGGGATCTTCTCGATTGTCAGCTTTATCACCCTGATGGGTAGCGGCCTGCTGACCGGTGCTGTGGGCCTGATTTTTGGAATGATCGCCATGAAAGAGCGAAAGCTGCAGGGCCTGCCCACCGGAATGGCGATGGCTGGTTTGATTTGCTCCATCATCGGGATGGCCTTTACGGTACTGATGATCTTTGCCTGCATTGCCTGTGTGGGATTAGGCGGCATGGGCATGCTGGGTGGTCTGATGAACGGGATGTATTACTAATCGAAACGGTTCTTTAACTTTCATTTCTTGATTACAGCGAGGTGAATATTCAATGTCGCAACAACAGTATGGTCTGGTTCTCAGTGGTGGCGGTGCCAAAGGTGCCTTTGAAATGGGTGTCTGGAAAGCCCTTAAAGAATGTGATTATTCTCTAGGGGCTGTCATCGGAACCTCGGTCGGGGCCCTAAATGCTGCCATGATTGCCCAGGATGATTATGACATTGCCATGGAATTCTGGTCCAATCTCACCATCAACCAGGTGCTTGATTTAAATGAAAAAATGACCAATACCTACGTTGACCAGTGGTCAAAAGAAAGCTTTGATGTTTTTCGCAATGGTTTTTTAACAGCGCTATTTTCAGACGGTTTGGACATTTCGCCACTGCGCCACAATCTGACCCGATTAATCTGTGAAGATAGCATCCGAAACTCACCGATTCGTTTCGGACTGGTCACGGTTGACATTACCAGTCTGAAACCACGGCAGTTGATGATTGACGATATTCCCCAGGGCCAGCTGATTGACTACCTGCTGGCCAGTGCTGCCCTGCCGATTTTTCAAAAACAAGAAATCGATGGTAAAACCTATCTCGATGGGGGATTCTTTGATAATGTCCCAATTAATTTTATGCTGGAACAGAATTTTTCTCAGATTATTTCAGTGGAATTCCCGGCTCCCGGGATGCGCAAATGGGTGCGGGATAATAATGCTGAGATCATTACGGTTAATAACTCAGAATTTCTTGGCGGGATCTTAAATTTTGATACCCGTCAGATTGAACAGAATATCCAACTCGGCTATCTGGATGCCATGAAAGTGTTTGGGGCACTCGATGGTAAGCACTATTATCTGAACACTAAAAAAAGCAATACCTTTTTCAGAAAATTTATCGATACTTTGGGACAGCCGCTTTCAAATAAAAAACAGTTGCAAAAAATGCTGGCCTTACTTAACTTACCCGGTGCCGCCAGCCAACGTGACGTTTTGGACGCACTGGAAAATTTGTTAAAGAAAACATCGTTTAAAAATCAACCGCTTAGCCTTGGAATGCTGGAAATTACCGCAAAAAGTATGGGGGTACCCCGTCTGGAAAATTATTCCATTGATTTTTTCATCCAGGCTATTCTCAAAGAATTGAATCGCCTTCTGGATGAAAACCTCACCCTATTGGATAACCCCAAAATTATCGGAACTTTTTTAACCCCTTCTAACGGCAGTTATCTCCGCTACAATTTCATCACCTTTTATATCGTCTTTTTAAGCATCCGGGGTGATCTCAGTCCCGAGCGGATGTCGACCTTTTTGAGCAAATTTTCGCCGGATATTGCCCTCTCCATGATAACTATTTTCTACATCCATGAAATTATCAACCACTAAAAAAAGAGCTATCGCTCTTTGAGGTTGTCGATAAACTACCGTACCGACCAATTGTTAATCTGTTGTACGCTGCGGAATCGGACAGGCGATGCCGTGTCCGCTCCGATGCGTACAACATGATCTAACAATTGTCGGTACTGGGTTAGCTTTTTGACAGTCTGAAAGAGCGTTCGCTCTTTTTTTAATGTGCTAACGGCCGCAGCACTTTTTATATTTTTTTCCGGAACCACATGGACAGGGATCGTTGCGGCCCACTTTCACTTCGTTCACCACTGTTTTTGAACGCTTGTATTCTTTTTCCAGCTCAAGGCGTTCATCCTCGGTAAAAAAATTATTCCATTCTTCCAAAGTATAAAGCCACTCAGCCGGCACTGCCAGCATATTTTTATAAAGTTTTGCAAAATCGATTTCCAGTCTAATTTGCGAATCCAGTTCAATCGATTCCAGATCAATGGGGGTTATCAGACTTTCGCTGATTCCATCCAAAAAACCCATGTATTGGGGTGGAACCATCTTGCTCTCGTTAGCCAGATCTTCAAACCGGCCTTCAACGACTGTGATTTTCTCACCCAGAATCTTCTGGTAGAGGACTTTTTCCTCAGCACAGTATTTTTCCCAAAAGGCATTTTGCTCTTCCTGAGTATTGCAATTCTCTTCGATGTAGTTCTTCCACGCTTCGTATAAACTCATTCAATTTCTCCTCATAGTAATCTAAGCATATTATATCCCAAAAACACCAGGAGTTAAACCATTTTCTGCTAAACCCCGCAATTACTTCACCAGTTCGATGGTGACGGGATTTACAAACGGTGGCTCGCTCATACCGACCTGATTTTTGATGGTCAGTTTAATTGTCTGACCCTTCTCCGGCACAAAATCAAGGCTGTCAAACCCCTGCATATTAACCCGGGCCTGATTAAAATTCTCATTATCCAACACCGTGACCAGCAGTTCTGTGTCACTGACTTCGTCAATGGTAGCAGTAAAGCTGATACTATCCGCCAGTTCATCGTTTGTTGCCTTGGAATTGCTGTTACAGCCAACCAATAGCCCCATTGCCACAATAACTACGATACATAATCCAATTCTTTTCTTCATTTTATCCTCCTATTGAACCCTTCTTTGTTCATCAGCATTCAGCCAACACCTGTAATTAAGTTAAAGCAGTTGTTGATAATAATCCCATTCCAGTTTACAATGATTATATGATCAATACATGCAGAAAGGAATAATAAATTGAAAACTAACAACCCTGACCAAGCCCAGATAAAAAGCAACCAACCTCAACACGATGAAGAATTGGTCCCCGTTTTGATACGCTATCTGAGTCTGACTTTAATCAGTGCGGCGATCATCAGTGTGTTATTAATTCTGATTCTCCTACCTATTTTAGAGGGCAACCCACTGATCAGCATTTTGTTTACATTTATACCCAATTTATTGGCTTTTATTATCATGTCCCGTCTCATTCGAAAAAAATTAAGCTATCTAAAGACGCTCCAAAAAGGATCTGAACGCGTTGCCGCAGCAAACTTTGAATCTTATATCCCGCTACAGGGAAATAATGAGCTCACTGACCTTGCCAATAATATTAATTTGATTCAAGATCTGTATGAGGCTAAATCCAAAGCTGAATCCTTGGCTAAAATGGAAAATCATCATATCATCACCTCTGTTTCCAATAAAATCCACGCTCCCTTGTCTGGTATCATCGGATATCTCGAACGCATTCAGAACCCTGATGAACATGACGTCTCAAAAAAGGAAGCTTATTTAAAGATTGCTCTGAAAAAAGCTTATCAGGTCATCAATTTTATCGACGATCTTTTTGAGCACGCCTTCACTGACAATGGCAAGGGCTACTATCAGTTTAAAGTCTATAACGGAAAACCCCTAATTCATCAATTACTGAGCGCTTCCACCAAGGCTCTAGAAGAAGCGGGCTATGAGGTGATCCAGGAAAACTGTATTGAACGGGATTTTTCTTTATGGGTTGATCTGGAACAGCTGCAACGGATTTTTGACTATCTGACTTCCAATATTATTAAGTACGCCGACCCCGATAAACCCATTGATTTTGGATTGATCCTCAACAAAAACGAACTCTGTCTGATTCTGCGTAATAAAACCATTAATAATCCCGCCGCTGTCGGCAAAAAAATCATTGATACTGAAGGTTCCAGTCTGGACTCCTGCCGAAAAATCATTACCCGCCATCAGGGCCGGATCGACTATTATCAGCTAAACCAATTGTTTAAGGTCGAACTGACTCTGCCGATTCATCAGTAATCATCCAACTATTCAAGACTCTCATTCAGGGTCTTTTTTTATTGTCAAAAAGTCTTAAGAATTTGAGTAACTTGCTCTTCATAATTAACCATTATACTTAAAGTCATTGGTGATCATGTGTTTTTCTGTGGAAACAGTTGAAAACACTAAATAAAATTATAAAAAGTGCTTGACAATCATCACGATTCGTATTATTGTATTAATTACTTAATACAATAATACGAATCGTGATAGCGACGAACTCGTTTTCCAAATCCCAAACCAAGAAACAAAGAAGGAGAAGTTATGAAGAAAAAAGGAATTATTTTATGTGTTGTGCTCGGGGTAGCCCTATTGGTTGGCGGGGGTGCCTATGTTTATGCCAATTCTCAGCCCGCCCCGGCGGTTGCGGTTAAAACCACCCCCCTTTCCAAGGCCACCCTGCAAAACACAATCTCAGCCACAGGCGTGATTGAAAGCTATACCAAGGTCAAAGTTAGTGATACCAGCAATGATAATATCGAAAAAATTTATGTTTCAGTTGGACAATGGGTGGCCAAAGACGATTGGTTATGTCAGCTCTATAACAAAGCCGATGACAGCTACAGCTATGTGAAAGCCACCACCAGCGGCACCATCACGGCCATGAATGCCGTTAAAGGAAACCCTGCCAATGGCGAACTGTTTACCATTGAGGACACCAATGATCTGAAAGTTCGCGGCAAGGTTAAAGAAGCCGATCTGAATCACATCCACGACAATATGCCAGTTCTGGTTAAAGCCGATGCCACCGGCGATAAGGTCTTCCCAGGAAATCTCTCTAAAATCGCCCCCACCGCCATTAAAAACGATGCTGCTGCGAATGCTGCCGCCACCAAGGCCGAATTTGAGGTTGAAGTTGATCTACCGGCTGACGTCACTGGACTAAAAATTGGGATGACCACCCGCTTAAGCATTGTCAGTGAAGAACGGGCCGATGTTTTCTGTGTTCCCTTCGAAGCGCTGGTAGTCAATGATGCCGGTCAGACTTCGATTTATATTGCCAAAGAAAACCCTGTTGAACAAGGCTCCTATACCGTTGAAGCGATTCCGGTCACCACCGGACTGGAAACCGATTCACTCATTGAAATCGCCGGCGATCAGCTCAGTGAAGGACTGGCCATTATTTCCCAACCACAAACCGTATCACCGGGAATGGCTGTTTCTGTGGAAGCCGGGGTCTAAACAATGCGCAAGAAAATTATCGAAATGCGGGGGATTGTCAAAACCTATTATCTGGGAACCCCCAACGAGCTGGAAATTCTCCACGGCATTGATTTGGATGTTTATGAAGGCGAATTCTTATCGATTGTCGGCGCTTCCGGTTCCGGCAAATCCACTCTGATGAATATCCTCGGGGCCCTGGATCGCCCCACTAAAGGACACTATTATCTGGATCATCTGCCGATGGAAAATGTCCGGGACGATGGCTTATCGCAAATCCGCAATAAAAAAATTGGCTTTGTCTTTCAGACCTTTAATCTGATCCCCCGTTCCACCGCCTTAAAAAACGTCGCTCTGCCAATGCTATACGGCGGGGTGCCCCGCAGTGAACGGTCGCGGCGGGGCGGCGGATTTCTGCAACTGGTGGAAATGAGTGGTCGTTCCCATCACCGCCCCAATGAATTATCCGGTGGTCAAAAACAGCGGGTGGCGATCGCCCGGGCGATGGCCAACGATCCGGCCATTATTCTGGCCGATGAACCGACTGGTGCCCTGGATAGCCATACCGGTCGTCTGGTTATGGACATCTTCCATCGACTCCATCAGGAACAAGGAAAAACCATTATTCTGATCACCCATAATGCCGAACTGGCTGAAGAAACCGAACGAACCATCCGTCTCCGGGATGGTTCGATCGTCGATAACCGTAAAAATAATCAATATCAATTGGGGGGCTCCTATGAATCTGTTTGAAAATATTCGACTGGCCCTGGAGGGCTTGCGGGCCAACAAGATGCGGGCACTGCTTACCATGCTGGGGATCATCATCGGGATTGCCTCGGTGATGGCCATCTCCACCCTGGGTTCGGCCATGACCGGATCAGTCACCAAAACCATGGATAAAATCGGCGGCAAAAATATTATGGTTTCACTGTCGCCTAAAAATTATGATACCCAATCCACCCTGCAGGAAGACGATCGGATTACCCAGGAAGAACTGGATGCATTTCGAAATACCTATGCCGATCAGATCAAGGCCATCAGTTTTTCTACCGGGATGGGTTCGGGACAGCTAAACAGTGGCTTCATTCATAAAGATGTCAGTATCACCGGCGCCAGCCCGGACTATGGTCTGGTTAACAACGTCAATCTGGTTCAGGGCCGCTTTATCAGCGACCGGGATATGGAAGGCACCCGCAACGTCATCATCATCGATACCACCCTGCGCAATAATCTGGTCGGGGTTGATGGCGATGTGATCGGCAAAGAAATCCAGGTCGATACCAAATCCACCAATGAAACCTATACGGTCATTGGCGTCTACGAAAAAATGGTGATCGACAACCCCCTGTTTTACATGGGTGACGATACCCGGGTCGAGTGCTTTATTCCGATCACCACCGCCAAATCCCTGAATCCGGAAACGGCTAATACGGTAGGTTACGAAAGCTTCACCATCATGGCCACTTCCAATACCGACTCAGCTGCCTTCGCTCAGACCACCAAGGATTATTTTATTAAAGGGATGAGTTCATTATCCGACTACACCATTGAGGCCCAAAGCCTGGAAGCCATTGCCAGTGAAGCCACCGGTATGCTCGGCACCTTATCCCTGGGTATCTCAGTAATTGCCGGTATTTCGCTGCTCGTTGGTGGCATTGGGGTTATGAACATCATGCTGGTATCCGTCACCGAGCGAACCAAGGAAATCGGTATCCGCAAAGCTTTAGGGGCCCGTAATTCAGCGATCCGCAGTCAGTTTATCATCGAAGCGATGATTATCTGTCTAATCGGTGGAATCATTGGCGTTGGCCTCGGCTCCGTTTTGGGGATAACAGGCAGTACCCTGATGAAATTCCCATCAACACCCCCCATTGGCCCAATGATCATTGCACTTTGCTTCTCGATGGCCATCGGCGTCTTCTTTGGTTTTTATCCGGCCAATAAGGCCGCCAAACTGGATCCGATTGATGCGCTGCGATATGAGTAGTTCCTCTGCTTTATCTGGATTGCGGATTTTTGCAAAATTGATCTGATAATTTTAAAAGCTTCACCCAAAGCTTCAATTCAAGCTTTGGGTGAAGCTTTGATTTTTTGATCATTCGTTTTATGATCCTAACGGTATTTTTTTTAACCTAAGCCTCTCAAGCGCATTAATGATCTCATCCATCCCTTGATAATAAGCGGGAATCCTATGCCTTTTGATCATTTTTATTAACGCTTTTCCGTCTTCAGGGCTGTATTCTTCCCAGCCTTCATTGAGCGTTTCGCTTTCAATGATTCCTTCAATCACGATGCTTCCGTTTGGTCGCCGCTTAATAGTCTTCACCAGCCGGATAAAAACGGTGTCGGCGAAAAGGTATTCCGCCTTGCCGTCTGCGGCAGAAGCTTGTCTCCTTGGCTGTCTCCACCTGCCAGTGGGACATGCGTGTCCTCAGCAGGTAATGAACAACTGCATCTTTTTCAAGCCGCACATAACTTCGCGAACGCATCTTTTTTGTATGCCAATAATGATACAGCGCCACACCCTTCACAAACACCAGGTTGATGAAGCACAGGAACGCAAATCCGACATCCCAATAATATTTTGCCTCCGGGCTGACCCCGGTCTGCCAGATCCCGATCAGTATACCATCCACAGTGAATGACAGAAACAAAACCAGCAGCAGCCACGGAAGCCTTATGCGCCGATAGGCAACTTCGTCAAATTGATATATGTCCATGCTACTTTCCTCTTTTATCTTTAAGGTTGCGACTGGCATCTAGTGAGGTCTCCATTTAATGGCCTCCGGCAAACCGGCTTTGGCGGCTTTGTTTATCCAGCGTCGGCCTTCTTCCTGATTTGGCGGTGTGCCGATGCCGCAAAAAAGCAGTCGGCCGGCACCAAACATCCCCCACTTGTCACCCAGCTCCGCAGACTTGCGATACCAGCCAAACGCCTGTTTTTCATCCTTTTCCACACCAAACCCGTTTTCAAAGGCATCGCCGATATTATACATGGCGGTAGCATGACCTTGGGCCGCCGCCTGGGTAAATAGATTGAATGCTGTTTTATAGTTTTGCCTGACACCACGCCCCTGTTGGTAGTAAAAGCCCAGTTTAAGCTGGGCATCGCGGTGACCCTGCTCCGCTGCTTTTTCAAACCAGCAAGCCGCCTTTTTAAAATCAGGCGGTGTGACATCATATCCATAAATATAACCCAGCATGTACTGGCTATGGCTCGAGCCCTTTTGAGCGGCCTTGTGATAAAATTGCTGGGCTTTCTGCAGGTTTTTTTAGTACCGTAGCCCCAATAATGGCAGTAAGCTGCCCATTCCCAGCCGAGGCTGTTATCCGCCTGCGATGCCTGGTTAAAATATGAAAAAGCCTTTTGTCGATCCGGTGGGTTCGTACCGACGCCGTGTAGATGCATGGTTCCCAGTCGTACGAGCGCATCACTCTGCCCCAAATTTGCCGCTTTTTCAAAACAGCTAACCGCTTTCTCATAATTAAATAAGGTCTCATCATAGCCGTAAATCATGCCCATCATGTAATAACTGTTATAAAGACCATACTTGGCCGCTTTTTCATACCACCCCAAGGCTTCACGCCTGTTTTGTAAAGCCCCTTTACCCTCATACAAACAGTACCCCGCCAATTCCCAACCCCTGGGGACATCTTTCTTGGCGGACTGGATAAAATATGTGAAGGCCTTTTCCTGATCCGGCGTCATTTCTCCCGCACCGTCAAAGTACAAATTCCCGAGTTCAACCAGCGCCTGATCATCCCCTGCAGCCACCGCCAGCTCCAGGCTTTTTATGGCAAAATCTATCTCTGGTTTTTCAGACTTGTACAATGCAATGCCCAAACCAGTCATTAATTTGGCATCGACCATTTTGGCCGCCAGCAATAAATAATGAAGTGCTCTATCCGCATCTTTGGGAATGCTTTTTCCCTTGATCAGGTATTCCGCCAGTGCGATCTGGGCGCTACCGATGCCCTTGTCGGCCAGTTCTGTGAGAATTGACAGGCCTTTTTTACTGTCCTGCGGGGTGCCATCATTATCCAGATATCGTCGTGCGACACCAATAAGCGGGGCGTATTCGCCATACTCGAGCGCTTTTTTCGCCCAGACTTCGTTGCGCTCAATACCATATTCACTTTTCTGTGCAAGCTCAAAGACAGCTGCCCGGAATCCTTTTTTTGCGGCCTTTTCCATCCAGCTGATGGCTTTTGCATGATCGATCGCCCCAACAAGACCGGCACCATGTAGCCATCCCAGCAGATACTCTGCATAGCCTTCCTGCACCGCCATCCAGCGCTCATCTTCATCGAAGCATTCTATTACATGAGGAAAGTCCGCAGACAGCGACTCAGCGTTTTCATCAGTAACTTCTTTATGAACCGCCAATGTGAGCAACCGGTAGGCCTCAGCATAATCCGTTAGCCCATTGTCTTTATCAATATGCAAGCAAGCGGCAGCAATTTGGGCGGGTGCGTAGCCATGGTCCGCCGCACGAAGATACCAAAAAAGCGCCTTTTCGTTGTCCCTGTCAACACCAAGCGCATTTTGATAAAGAATTCCAAACAGATATTCCGCCTGTGGGTTTATGCTTCTAACGGCAACCTCAAGCGCCTGTTTCGCATCCTCGTATTGGCACTCTGAGAGATAGTCTTTTGCGAGCTCCAGATACGCTTCGCTTTCAATTGTGAGCTCGATTGGGCCTGAGGGTAGATGATTCCAATTTTTCATTGCTTCGTTCCTTTGGTATTCTGATGGAATAAAATTATTTCTTTGTAATCGACTAGATTCATACTAATCAAAAAATTTAGCGAGCAGCCTTAATCCCATCTAAATATTTCTCATCATTTCATAGAGCTTTCGGGTGGTGTTTACATTTCGCACCGTCATTTTTTTATAAAGATCGGTACCGACAATTTTGGTCAAGCTGCTACGGGTGACATTTTTTCTTGCGACCGACCAGATAATTGCACCGGTGACTTGTAAGGCTGTATCAATACCGGGTTTGACAGTCAATTTTTCCATCACTGCAGTTTCGTCCAAGCCACTTTCCAAAAACAACACATCGCATTTCATGGAATCATCATTTTTCCAGTCAGCTGGCAAGATTTTCATTAAGCATTCAAAATCATTCAGACTGCGAATTAATACCGGAATATCCAGATCATACTCCTGATAAATTTCCTGACGCAATTTCTTTTCCAACACATCTTTGGTCTGGTGATCGACAAAAACTACATTGCCGGAATTAATATACGTCACCACCGATTCCAGACCTAAGCGAAGAAAGGTCTCTTTTAACTGTTTCATTCCGATTTTATTTTTTCCGCCCACGTTGATACCTCGTAATAAGGCAACATACACCATAATAATAGCATCTCCTTTTTATTGAGTCGCTTCGAATGGCTTTATTGTATCACTAAAGAGAAACAAATGATAGAAAAAAACGCCCAACAAACAGTCAGACGTTTAAAATCGCTATTCAAAAAAACACTTACACTCAAACTCTTAACCCCGTAAACAACCTGTGAAACTTTATTTATAAGACAGTGCCTAATAAATATAAAGTGTTCACATCTAGCTTAAACCTTCAGTAAAATATCATCACCCAAATAAGTCAGCAGTTTGAACGACATCATCAATGAAAATTTAATTTCACTATCTGCCAGTGACACTGCCATAATTTCCTCGATTTTTTTGATACGATATTTCATCGAATTGCGATGAATTTGAAAATACTGGGCGGTCTTGGTCACATTACCGTCGTTCTGCAGATGGATGATCAGATTATGGCAGTAATTTGTTTGGTACTTTTGATCGTAGTCCATTAAATCAGTTAATGCGCCACTGCAAAAGTCCTTTAAGCGGTTTTGATCCCCCGCCATTTCAAGCAAATAATAAAAGGCATACGCATCATAATAAAAAAGCTTCTGCTTGGGGTTGATGGCGACCCCCAATTCCAATGCTTTTATGGATTGATTGTAATGGTCTTTAAGCCCTGCCAACTCCGAAAAACAAGCGCTGACACCGGCATTCATCTGATTGCTGGTTAAGAATTCAGTCAGTTTACTTTTGGCAGTAGCCGAAAGGGCTTCTTTTCTGTCACATAGTAACAATACCGTAATTTTATTCTGATACAAAATAGATTTTTCAGTCCCCAGGATACGATTGATTATGCTTCTGATATAACTCAGCGACATTCTTTTTGCTGTGTTTAACTCCGGACTGACTGTGACCAGACAACAATATTTTTTTGCCTTTAAGCCTAGTTTGTTTCCCTGTTTTTTAATTGTTTCTGCTTTGATGATTTTTTCTTCAAGCATACCAACCAGAAAATGCTCAAACTCGCCAGCCAACTGACCACTCCGAATCGGCTCTTTTTGCAGCTCATTGGCTACGATTCGGGACAGCCATTGCAGGAGCTCAAAATCCATTTGCGTAAAGACTTTGTTGGACTCCACCACAGCAACATGGCCGATATTGTCTCCATTGATTGCAATTTTTGTAGCCATCCAGCGGGTCGGAGCATAATCAAAATGTTCAATACAGGGGCTTTCGCTGCTATAGAGCCTTTCAAATACACCGCTATCATTAAGTTTTTTGATCCGTTCATAGGCTGCAAATTCTTCTTCCGATTTGGCGGCCGGCCAGGACGGATCACCAACTACCGCATTTTTATTAAACGCCAGCACATTGTAGCCCATATCGCTGACAAACATCGGATTTCCCAGCACCTGATAGCCGATATCAATGATCTGCTGCAGACCCCCGCATGATAATAAGGCCTCGGTCAGTTTCGCTTTTTTTGCTTCGAAACGCCGTTTTTGTAAACAGTAGCCTCTAAGCTTATAATTTTCTTCCGGATCATCCCCAAAACTTTTCACCCGAATTCGGTATGTATTTTTGCTGTCTTTACTATTTTTCATTTTTAACCTGCTTTTTAACCGCTTATTTTAGCTCATATTATACGCATTTAACGATAAAAATGCAAATTCATTCATTGTCATTTTGCAATAAATATACTTGATTTTTTTGCTTTATTGACATTGTTTTAACTGATATTCCTGATAAAATTAATTTAAGTAAACGATTTACAAAAAGAAAGCAGGTTTAAAATGAATTCCAAATACGCAAAGATCTTCACCCCGATTAAAATTGGTAATATGATTGTAAAAAATCGGATCGAAACCGCTCCGGCGGCATGCGCGGTTGGCTTCCCCGGAAGGACTGGTGACCCCGGAGCTGATCGAGTGGACCCGGGCTCTGGCCAAGGGTGGCGCCGGAATTGTCACTGTCGGAATCTCCATGGTCACCCCGCCCTTTGGACACATGAACGGTTTTTGTGTGAACATCGGCGATGACAACGTGGTCCCCGGTTTAGCGGTTCTGGCCGACACGGTTCATCGTTATGGCGCCAAAGCCTCCATTGAACTGGCAGGCTTTGCCATGGGACATGACATGCCTGAGGAAGGCAAATCACCCATTGACATGATGTCCCAGGAAGAAATAAATAACTGGATTAACCTGTTTGCCAATGCCGCCGAGCGGGCCATGAAAGCCGGTATGGACATGGTGCTGATCCACGGCGGCCATGGCATTCTCGTCAGTAATTTTTTCTCACCCCTCTTTAATCACCGCACCGATCAATATGGTGGCAGTATCGAAAACCGGGCCCGCTTTGCCTGTGAACTCTTCGATGCCATTCGCCGCAAGGTCGGCCATAAGCTGGCCATTGAATTTCGCCTGAGTGCCGCTGAACTGGTTCCCGGAGGTGTCGAACTGGACGAAACCATTGAATTCATTAAACTTATCCAGGACAAAATCGATCTGATTCATGTCTCCGCCGGGATGCTACTGGATGACGAAATGGTGCCGATCACCACCCAACCGACCTATCTAAAACGTGGTTATAATGCCCATTACGCCGCCAGTATTAAAAAAACCCCAGGCATTCATGTTCCAATCACCACCGTTGGTTCCATTGATCTGGATCTGGCAGCCGATATCATTGAAAACAACGAAGCCGATATGTGTGCGATGATCCGCACCGTTATTGCCGATCCCGATAGTGTCGATAAAGCCCGTACCGGGAATGAAGCAGAAATCCGTCCCTGTATCCGCTGTGTGCTGTGCCTGAATCGTACTCATGGTATGGAACCGCTGCGGGTAGCCTGTGCCGTTAACCCCCAGGCGGGCCGGGAATGTGAATTAAAAGATACCAACACCCTGGCGGATCACAAGAAAAAGGTGGTCATCATCGGCGGTGGTCCGGCCGGGATGGAAGCCGCCAGAACAGCCGGAGACCGGGGTCATGAGGTGGTTCTTTTTGAAAAAAACGACTGTCTCGGGGGGACGCTACGATTAGCGGTTGCTCCGGATTTCAAGGCTGATCTTAAAAGCTATCTGGCCTGGGCAATCCGCATGACCAGCCGTCATTCCAATGTTTCGCTGCGATTGTCCACTACGGCAACCCCCGAAAACATTCTGGCCGAGTCACCAGATGCCCTGATTATTGCCGTCGGAGCCGAAACCAATATCCCAGCTATTCCCGGTTTAGAAGGAGATGACGTGGTATGGGTCGGTGATGTTGAATCCGGAGCGGTTTCCGTCGGTCAAAATGTCGTCATCGCCGGTGGTGGCTTAACCGGATGTGAAACTGCCTTGGATCTGGCCCGAAAAGGTAAACATGTCACAATTGTCGAAATGGTCAGTGAAAAGAAAATGCTTGAACCTTCACCAATTCCGATGACGGCTTTGCTGCAGCTGCTTAAAAAAGAAAATGTGACCATCCTGGCAGATCACAAACTGATTAAGGCCGGGGATCATACCGTTCTGATTGAAGGGAGTGCCGGTCAAAAAGAAATACCTTTTGATACCCTGATTCTTTCTCTGGGGGTCAAACCAAATCTGCCGGAAGTATCCAAATTTGCCGATCTGATTGATACGGTTATCTGTATCGGTGATTGCACCACCAGCCAGGGAACCCTTTATACCGCCACCACCGCCGGTTATAACGCCGGATTGGATATCTGATTACTGATTATCATTATTTCTTTTTTCGTTTCATAAAGCGTATCCGCACCTTCATCTCCGGACTAACCTGCCGCGATTCTATGATTTTCTGTAAGGCCTTATTATAGGTAAAGTCATCCAGATCGTTGGCCTTCAGATAAATCATCGTCATTTCCGGAAAAACTGTAAAACAGCTGGTTATGGCCCAGGCCACGGCCATTTTGACGTAGTAGTTGTCGCAGTCAATGGCATTGAAATTTCGAAACATCGGCTCCAGATATCGGTCTTCCACAAAATAAGTAATAAACATCACCACCCCAAAACGGATCTCATAAACTTCTTTTGACTGGAGGTAGGGTTGTAAAAACAGCCATACCTCCTCTTTATGTTTTTTTGTGAACTTCAGACCCGTACAGAAACTGTCACAAATTGACCAGTTGTCAATCTTGGGGATGAAGGATTTGATTAGTGCCAGCTGTTCATCCAGTTCCACGTCAAGATAACCAATTACCATTCCCTGGAGCAGAGTTTCTTCAAAGCTGTCATCCCGGGCGGTTTCCAGATAAGCCCGCCAGTCGGCTTTGGCAATCCGTTTGGCGATCTTCCGAAGCGCTGGCAGGCGTACCCCTAAGATCGTATCCGTTCCCGGTGTCAAACGACTGGAAAATTTTTGATACTTTTCTTCGGATAAAGCCACTAACTCATCTCGTAATTCTTTTTGATTCATGATCTGCTCTCCCTGTTATTTCAGACAAAACAAAAGCCCTTTGCGCTGGCAATCGTGATTGCCAGCGCAAATAGGCTCCTGCTGTCATTTATTTTAATTTCATTGGTAAGCCCGCTACCAGTAAATAGGCTTCGTCGGCTCGACCGGCCACCAGCTGATTCATCCGTCCGGCAATGTCCCGGAAATAACTGCCCAGTTTGTAAGCTGGCACCAGGCCCAGACCGACCTCATTGGAAACCACAATCAGGGTTTTATCCTGACAAACATCCAGCAGCTTTTCGACTTCCAGCTTGATCGCCGCTTCAATTTCGCCGACCGTCTCCATTGAACACGTATCATAATCGACCGGAAAATCGAGCATATTATTAGTCGTCATCACGGTCAGGCAATCAAAAAGGACGACCCTGGCTTGCTTAAAAATGGGATTCTCGGCAATTGTCTGAAAATCCTTATATTGTTCAATCGTGCCCCAATGATTCGGCCGCTGCGCCTGATGTTTGGCAATCCGGTCTTTCATGCCATCATCAAAGGCAATCGCCGTGGCAATATAAGCCACGGGCTGGCCTGATTCCCGGGCTAAATTTTCGGCATAGGTACTCTTGCCGCTGCGGGCCCCGCCGGTGACAAATATTAACTGTCCCATTACTCATTCCTCCAGTTTTTAAGAAAAGTCAACAGCTTGGTATTCTCTGCTTCTTTTTTGATCGCAATCCGAAAATAGGAGTCGTCAAGACCCATAAAATCTTCACAGGTACGCAGCGACATGCCTTCTTTTTCCAGGGCAATCTGCAGCTCTGCCACCGTGCCCTGTAACAGTCGGCAGAGATGAAAATCAGTCCCGCTTTGATAAACCTTGATGGTGTTAATCTGGCTCAAGGCTTCAAAAACCCGGTGGCGTTCCTTCTGAATATAGGTTTTGGTTTTGGCCGCATAGTCTTTTTCGTCATATACCCCGATCGCTGCAATCAAACCCAGGGCATTGATGGTCCAGGGCTCTTTGAAGCTTTCCATCTTCTTAATCATCGACGGTGTTCCGACCCCATGACCAATGCGGAGCCCTGGCAGCGCATAAAACTTTGTCAACGATTTGAGAATAAAGACTGACTGCTTTGCTTCTTTAACCAATGCCAGACTGCTACTTTGCTCAGAAAAATCCAGAAAGGACTCATCCAGAAACCAGCTGATTTCTGGCGTTGAATGCTCTAACATTGCTCTGATAAAGTCACTGCTATAAACCCGACCAGTGGGATTATTGGGATTGCAGATAAAGACTGCCTGGGGCTCTTCTTTTTTAATCACTGACACTAATACTTCCGGGTCAATGGTAAACTGGTCTTTCTCTGATAAAACATGATGAGTGACCTCCCAACCGTAAAGCTTCAAGGCCCGTTCATATTCATTAAAGGTAGGCTGCACAATCAGTGCCTTTCCTGGCCCGATGCTGCGGGCAAAAAGATAGATCAGCTCGATGGCGCCATTGCCAAGAATAATATTTTCAGGCAGTACCGCCAGATCAGCGGCAATCTTTTTTATCGCCGATACCCCAGTGATCTCCGGATATTTTACCAGCTCATCAATGCCAGCAATCAGTTTTTCCCGGATGCCCTGGGGTATTCCCAGAGGATTGATGTTGACACTGAAATCCAGCATTTTTTTATTCTCGCCCTGATATCCGCCGTGTTTATTCATCGTGACGCTCCCATAATTTTAGTTTCGCTGCTTTTACCAATTGTCTTATAAAGAAAAGATAATCACCGCCATCAAGGTGGCAAAAACCATCAGGACAACCTCACTGCCGTACATGATCGTGATGGTTTCCCGGATATCGAGAATTTCCAGTGGGCTTTTGGGGTCACCGATAGTCGGCTTTTCCAGCACCTGTCCAAAATACTGATTGGTGCCGCCCAACTGAATACCTAAAAGTCCAGCCACCACCGATTCGGGGTGGGCCGAGTTGGGACTCTTGTGGTTGTGACGATCCCGTTTAAAAATACGACAGCCATCATTGAAAGTATAGCCCAAAAACATTCCGGCAACCAGCATAAAGATGCTGCCGATGCGGGCTGGAATCCAATTGATGAGATCGTCAAATTTTGCCGAAGCATAGCCAAAGTCCTTATAGGGTTCCTGGATGTAGCCGACCATTGAGTCCAGGGTGTTGGTTGCCTTATAAAGCATGACCAGCATCACGGGATTAAGCCAGGGCACCGGTATTAAGGCACCCAGCAGCAGATAGAAAATTGGTGCCAGAACCCCATCAATGGTATTTTCGGCGGTGGTTTCCACCGTCGCCCGGATGATTTCTTTTTCTTTGAGTTCCGAGGTATCCCGTCCCACCAGATAGCCAACCTGAACCCGGGAGACTTCAATATCGCCGCCCATTAAGGCAGTCATCACCTTTCTCACTTCAACCGCCAGGGTTTTCGCTGCCAGGGCGGTGACAATCAGATAAAGGTTAAAGATGATGTACAGATAAATATTAATGCTATATAAAAGCCACTGCAGCCCAAAAACGATTGCCCCGGTCAGGCCCAGCACTAAAAATAACAGCAAAAAGCCTTTGGCCTTGCGATGCTTGCCGTGATTCAGTTTTTTATTTAAAAAGCCGATGGTTTTACCGATGGCAATGATCGGATGGGGCAGCCAGGGAGGATCCCCGATCAGCCAATCCAACACCACGCCGATGAGGATCAGTAAAAACCAAAAGCCTCCCCCTAAACCCAGGGGAAGTCCTTCAATCAGATTCACTTTGCTATTTCTCCAATTATTTCCATTATTTTATTCATATCCAGATTAGCTTCCACCGTCTGGGCCAGCAAATCATACTGTTCTTCTTTAAAAGCCTTAAAATCAAAGGCCGCTGGGCCAGCTTCCAAATTCTTTTTGACCCGCAGGGCTTCAATGATTTTTTCCCGCAGGCCGTCGTTGTCAAAGATACCATGAAGATAGGTTCCCATGACGGTGCCATCTTCGGCAATCACGCCATCGATGGTGCCGTCATCAAGAATGGCAAACGGTTTGGCATGATCCAGCGCTTCGCTGATGCCCATGTGAATTTCGTAACCTTCCACTTCCATGTCAGCCAGCTCCATTCCCATGAAGTTCCCCTGAACCTTGCCAGCTGTCCTAACGGTCCGCTTTTCTGCTTCGATGGTGGTGACAATGTTTAACAGCCCCAAGCCTTCAATACTGCCCTTGGTTGATTCGACCTGGAAGGGATCGCGAATTTCTTTGCCCAGCAACTGATAGCCGCCGCAGATGCCCACAATCGGGACGCCGCAGTCATGGAGCCGATGGATTTCATCACCCATCTTGCTGTTAATCACGTGACAGGTGTCATCAATGGTATTCTTGCTGCCGGGAATAACCAGCAGATCCGGGTTGGCCAACTGTAACTCCCGCTGATTTCGATAGTATTCCACCTTCACATCGGGGTGCATTTCAAAGGCGGTGCAGTCGGTAAAGTTCGACAGATGCGGTAGGTAGACCACCCCTATCGTGATCAGACCTTCAGATTGATTATCAAACCGTTCACTGACGCTGTCCTCATCATCAATGACAAAGCGCTTATAGGGAATGACGCCCAGACAGGGCACATTGACCATGTCTTCGATCATTTTGATACCGGGTTTTAATAGTTCCACATCGCCCCGGAATTTATTGATGATAAAGCCTTTTATCCGGGCTCGCTCTTCCGGTTGCAGTAACATAATTGTACCATAAATCGAGGCAAACACGCCACCCTTGTCGATATCGCCAATCAGCACAACCGGCGCATCCACCAGCTCGGCCAGTCCCATGTTGACAATATCATTGTCCCGCAGGTTGATTTCAGCCGGACTGCCAGCCCCTTCGATGACAATGACGTCTTTGTCTTTATCCAGCGAATCGTAAGCCGAAACCACAATCTCCACCAGTTTGGGTTTATGGGCGTGATAATCCATGGCATCCATATTAAATTCGGCTTTTCCCATCAAAATGACCTGACAGCCAACATCGGAATTTGGCTTAAGCAAAACCGGGTTCATCTCGACCTGGGGTTCGATCCGGGCACACTCGGCCTGAACCACCTGAGCCCGGCCCATTTCTTTGCCGTCTTTGGTGATAAACGAATTAAGGGCCATATTCTGGGATTTATAGGGCGCCACCTGATAGCCGTGGTCATCTAAAATCCGGCACATGGCGGCAGTGATCAGACTTTTTCCAACTGACGACCCGGTGCCCATAAACATAATATTTTTTGCCATGATTTCTCCTTTTTCTCTATAAGCACAGTGTGCGGGCGATCACGGATCGCCCCTACGTTAAATTTCTAATACGATATCTATCTAAACCTGATTTCTTAATGATTCTTCAATGCGCAAACGACGGCGTCTTCAACGGACGTGATCACCCGGGGATAGGCGACGGCGGGACGGCGGATGAATAAAATTTTTGCGTCAACCTGTCGGGCAGCGGCGACCTTTTCGGGGATGCCGCCAACGTCGCCGCTGTCTTTGGTGACAACAAAGCCGATCTTATATTCTTTCATAGTGGCGACATTCATCTCCACCGAAAAAGGGCCCTGAAGCGCCAGGATATGCCGGGGCTTGTAACCCAGGTTTTCACATTTCTTTAAGACTCCAGCCGTGGGCAGGACCCGGATATAGGTGCGGTCTTTCGGCAACCCTTCAAAGGCTTCCAGTTGTCGGCTACCGGTGGTCAAAAGAATATTGCGATCACTTTTTCCCATCGCGCCAATCAGATAGTCCCGGGCATCTTCGTAGGTATGATAAGCGATAATATCGCTTCCCTCGTCAATATGTGATGGTCTTTCCAGCCGGATATAATCGATATTCATGGCATCACAGGCCCAGATTGCGTTTTCAGAAATTTCCCGGGCATAGGGGTGCGTGGCATCGATACAAAGATTGATATTATAAATGGTGATGGTTTCCCGCAGGGTACCAGCATCCAATTGTCCTGAAATCTTTGTTAAGAGGGGGTTTTCTGCGATCTGATCGGTGGCGATATTGGTCAGCGATGAATAGCAGACTTCTTTTCCCTCTTCAAGCAGAAGTTCAGTTAATATTCGGCTGTCAAGGGTTCCTCCCAATAC
The DNA here is from genome assembly GCF_023700225.1 of Acetobacterium wieringae. NCBI lineage: Bacteria > Bacillati > Bacillota > Clostridia > Eubacteriales > Eubacteriaceae > Acetobacterium > Acetobacterium wieringae. The sequence goes on along the minus strand of NZ_CP097897.1, from coordinate 486,693 downwards.
CAGAATCAAAGCTGATAACCTCTCGGGGTAATCATTTTTAATTGATCCCGGGTTACATAGGTTTTGGAATTACCGATGATCACCATCGAAAACATATCAATCTCTGCTTCATTCATTTTTTTGAGGGTGGTGATCACATACGACTCATCTTTACGCTTGGCATTACGTACAATCCCCACTGGGGTTTCCGGCGCTTTATATTTCAGCAGAATTTCCTGAGCAGCTTCAATATTGTGGGGACGGCCCTTGCTTTTGGGGTTGTAGAGGGTAATAATAAAGTCCCCTTCACCGGCACAGTGCAGCCGTTTTTCAATGACCGCCCAATCCGTCAGCAGATCACTGAGACTGATCACGGCATAATCATGCATCAGCGGAGCGCCCAGGGTTGAAGCAGCGGCATTGGCAGCCGAAATACCAGGAATGATCTCAACTTCAACGTCACTGTTTTTTGCTTCCACAATTTCCAGCATGATCCCAGCCATTCCGAAAACACCGGCATCGCCGCTACTGACCAGACAGATTTTTTTGCCCTGTTCAGCCAACTCCAGGGCTTTTTCGCAGCGATCAATTTCCCGGCGCATCCCTGACGACATAACTTCCTTGTCGCCAATTAAATCGGCAATAATATCGATATAGGTTTTGTAGCCAACAATAATATCGGCATCTTCCAGGCTGGCTTTGGCCGCCTCGGTCATATGTTCATACAGACCGGGACCAATCCCGGTAACATAAATTTTGCTCATTTTTTCTCCTTTTATATACAAGGTTTTCAATTTTCATCCCGCCAGACCGACAGGGTAATACCGCCCAGTTTCTGTTTTTCCAGCAGACATTTTCCGAAGCCGGAGGCGACAAAGCCGCAGGGTTCGGAAACGGCGTAAAGACCGGTGGTTTTAAAAACAAAATCGGACGCTTCAAAACGACTTTGGACCATTTGCACCATTTCATTGGGGATGATCACCTTTTTTGCGGCAAAGAAGCTACAGGCTTCGATAATTCCCGGTTCATCTGCTTTCAGACCGATGGTAGCCAGGGACTTGATCCCTTTCTCGCTGAGATTCAAAGCGGCCAGTGTCTCTGTGATGGCCTGAATGATCCGCTCGCCCGGGGTATCCCGGCGACAACCGACCCCCAGTACCAGTTTTTTTGGCACCAGCTTGACGCTTGGTATTGGCAGATCAATTTTTTGGGTATCCAGCGTCGTAATGATCGCCCCGGCATATTGATTGATTGTAGTTAAATCCACGACTGTTTTAATGTTCTGGGGCAGCACCACCGCATCCAGATCACAGTTTTCCGAATTAACCAAAGCGATCGGATCGCCATTTAAAATCAGCGCCGTGACATCCTTGGCATCAGTAAAATTATCGATGGTGCAATGAATTTTTTGAGCCAGTACATCCACCGCCATGGTACCTTTAACATCAGTGCCGGTAGTAATCACCGCCTGGGCCGACAGCCGTTTGGCGACCAGCCGGGCAGCGTCATTGGCACCACCCAGATGGCCGGACAACAGACTAATGACAAACTCGCCATTGGTATCCATCACCAGAATCCCCGGATCGGAGGATTTATGTGCCAGATGGGGGGCAATCGCCCGAACCACAATGCCGGTTGCCATAATGCAACAGATGATCTGGTATTCCCCAATGATACTGCCCATAAAGGTAGTAATATCGGTGGTGATAATTTTTGTGGTTTCGTTGGCGTATTTTTCTTTGGTGTAGATCTGACATTCCCGGTCATCCAAATGTTTTGCCAACCGGTTCGCCAAAACCATGCCATCCTTTGACAGGGTGACAATGGCCCATTTTTCAGTTTTCACGGTTTTATTCAACCCCTTGACGGTATTCGTGGGTAAAGCTGGGATCATACAACTTGGATAAACTGTACTGATCGCCGAGGAAATCCCCCACTAAGATTTGGGCGGTCTTGGTAATATTTTCGTCCTTTACTTTCTGGGCAATGGTTTCCAGGGTTCCCATGACAATTTTCTGATCTTCCCAGGTTGCCCGTTGGATAATCGCAATCGGGGTGGTTGGGGCATAATGTTTCATCAATCGTGCCACCACATCGTCAATCATCTGAACCGACAGGAAGATACACATCGACGCCTGATGGGAGGCCAGATCTTCCAGCTTTTCTTTTTCCGGCACCGGAGTTCGACCTTCCAAACGGGTTAAAATAACGGTTTGGGATACATCCGGCAGGGTAAATTCTTTTTTAAGGGCGGCTGCTGAGGCCACAAAGGAGCTGACCCCGGGAATTACATCAAAGGGAATGCCCAGCTCGTCCAAGCGGTCCATCTGTTCCCGGATGGCACCATAAATAGAAGGATCACCGGTATGAACCCGGGCAATTTTCTTTCCTTCTTCCGTGCCCCGTTTAATCACGGCAATCACATCATCCAGGGTCATTGAGGCAGAATTAAAAATTTCGGCATCTGGCTTATGTCCGGCAATAATGGCTTTGTTGACCAAAGAACCGGCATAAATTATAATATCTGCTTCGTTGACAATTCGTTGACCCTTAACGGTAATCAGTTCCGGATCTCCTGGGCCTGCACCCACCATATACACTGTATTCATAAAATATTTCTCCTAAACTCTATAATGTCCCTACATTTCTGTAACGGGTTGTGCTTTCTTTAAATGATCTAAAAACATGTTCTGAATGCCGGTATATTCACCCAGGCCTTCCAGGATACATTCGACTTTAAACCGCTGTTCTTCAAGAACGGTTCGCCAGGAATCTTCTTCATCACTGGCCATGTCATTAATCGCATGATCACCGGCTACCAGCATAAAGGGTGCCAGATAAATCTTTTTATATTTCTTTTCCAGAAGTAACGGCACAATGTTTTCCAGTTCCGGGAAACCTTCGACCGTCCCCACATAAACATCCTCATGGCCCTTCATTTTAAACATATAATCCAGGCAGGGATAGGTGGAATTGGCGTGGTGATCGCTACCATGGCCCATATAAACCAGGGCTTCGCCTTTTTTGAGCTTGGGCATCTGTTTCATCACGATGTCCACCGTTTCTTCGTAATCTTCAACCGTGGTTAACAGCGGTCGGCCCAGGGTCAGGGATGCAAAGTCTTTTTCAAAGGCCTTCAGTTCTTTTAGGGTAATGTCATACTCATAACCGTTGATGATATGGGTGGTCTGACACTGCACGTGGGTATAACCAGCTGTTTTCAGCTTTTTAAGGGCTTCTTGCGGGGTATCCACGGATTCGTTGTCCCGGCTCTTCAGTTTGTTGATGATCATACGAGAAGTAAAGGCTCGATAAAAATCATGGTCCGGGAATGCTTCTTTTAAGCGGTTCTCGGTAGCCTCGATGGTTTTTTTTCGGGTCTCAGGGTAAGATGTACCAAAACTGATGACCAGTAACGCTTTTTTTTCCATTAAGTGGTTCTCCTATTTATGTTATTATTTCTATTTTGATTCAGATAAAGACAGTAATGCCTGGTAGTGATCTTCGATGGTTTTCTCAATGTCCGCTTTGGTGTGGGCGGCGGAGAGGAAAATACCTTCGAATTGGGCTGGCGGCATCAGGTTGCCAGCGTCCAGCATGGCTTTAAAATATTTGGTGTAGGCTTTGGTGTCCGAGGTCATCACGGCAGCATAGCCATCAATGGGGACATCGGTAAAGAAGCAGCAGGTCATCCCTTTGAAACGGACCATCTGGGCTTTGACACCGGTTTTTTCAATGTTGGCCTTAAAACCGGCTTCTAACAGCTTGGCGTTTTCTTCCATTTCGGTGTAAACCTCGGGATGATCCCGGAGGTAGGTCAGGGTGTTGAGTCCCATTTTCATGGCGATGGGATTTCCGGATAGGGTTCCCGCCTGATAAACACCGCCTAAGGGGGCTACGGTAGCCATAATATCCCGACGTCCACCGTAGGCACCAACCGGCATGCCACCACCAATGATCTTACCGAGCGTGGTCATATCCGGTTTAATATCCAGGACTTCCTGGGCGCCACCGTAAGCCAGACGGAATCCGGTAATGACTTCATCAAAAATCAATACTGTTCCTTCGGCTTCGGTAATGACCCGCAGCTCTTTCATAAAATCCAGATCGGGTGGAACAACGCCCATGTTACCGGCCACTGGTTCGACGATGATGGCGGCAATTTCGCCGGGGTTTTCGACAAAGAGGGCTTTGACGCTGGCAATGTCGTTATAGGTTGCTACTAAGGTATCTTTAGCTGTGCCCGGGGTCACCCCGGAGCTGGTCGGAACGCCAAAGGTCAAGGTACCGGAACCAGATTTAACCAGCAGGCCATCGGCATGGCCATGGTAGCAGCCTTCAAATTTAATGATCTTATCCCGGCCGGTATAACCTCTGGCGACCCGCAGCGCACTCATCGTCGCTTCGGTGCCGGAGCTGACCATTCGCACCATTTCCATCGAGGGATAGGCTTCGGTGATCAGCTTGGCCACCTCAACCTCAATGGCAGTTGGGGCGCCAAAGCTGGTGCCTTTTTGCAGCATTTCCTGAATCCCGTCAAAGTAAACCGGTGAGGCGTGACCTAAAATCAGGGGCCCCCAGGAACAGATATAATCGGTATACTCGTTGCCATCGACATCATAAATTTTAGCACCCTGACCATGGTCAATAAAAACCGGTGGCATCTCCACTGATTTAAAGGCCCGCACCGGACTGTTGACGCCGCCGGGGATATATTTTTCGGCTTCGATAAATAATTGTTCTGATTTTTCTCGATTCATAATCTCTCCAATAATAATTATTTCAAGTGTAATTGCGAAAGTACCGTGAGCTTTGGGCCCAGTTTCACACGAAACAATTTCTACACTGTACGGCGGACAGTTCGATGAACTGTTCGCCTACACGTTACAAAATTGTTTGTGGAAACTGTGCCCAAAGCAATTATTGTTCGATATTATTAAATTTTGCAGATACCTATCATTATTTCACTTTCATGTGTAACTCAGGTGTTCAATCCCTACCGTTCCAAACAATTGTCGGTACTACGTTTGCTTTGACAAATAGATTCCTGACATATTAATAATTAGTTGTCACTGATAATCCTTCAGCATCGCCTGCAGTTCTTTGGCAAAATAGGTGATGATGATGTCGGCGCCAGCCCGTTTGATGCTGATCAGGCTTTCAAAAATCGCCCGGCGATCCATCAGATTGGCATCGACAGCATTTTTGATCATGGCATATTCGCCGCTGACCTGATAGGCGGCCATCGGTAAATAAGAAAGTTCCTTGCCCTGAGCGATGATATCAAGATACGGCATGGCCGGTTTAACCATCACAATGTCAGCTCCTTCATCGATATCCAGAACCATTTCTTTTAAGGCTTCCCGGGAATTGGCCGGGTCCATCTGATAGCTGCGGCGGTCGCCAAAGGCTGGGGCCGAGTTGGCGGCATCCCGGAAGGGGCCATAAAAACTGGAAGCAAACTTGGCCGAATAAGCCATGATCGGAATCGATTCATAACCGGCTCGGTCAAGGGTTTCTCGCATATGATCGATGCGGCCGTCCATCATGTCCGAAGGGGCGACCATATCAGCTCCGGCTTCGGCATGGCTGAGCGCCGTTTTGCTTAAGGTTTCCAGGGTCTGAGCCCGGCGGATCTCACCGTTTTCTTCAAAGAAACAACAATGGCCGTCGCTCTTGTATTCACACAAACAGACATCGGTGATCACATACATTTCCGGATCAACCTTTTTAATCACCCGAATGGCTTCCTGAACCAGGCCGTCTTCAACGAAGGCGGGGGTGGCGTCGCCATCTTTTTCATCGGGGACACCAAACAGAATGACATAACGGATGCCCAGTTTTTTAAGTGCCAGGGTTTCCGCCCCGAGCATATCCAAAGACAGGTGGTACTGGTCTTTCATCGAGCCGATTTCTTTGCGCACTCCCTGTCCATCTACTATAAACAACGGATAAACCACATCATTCATGGACAGCTGGGTTTCCCGGATTAAATTCCGAACCGCCGTATTTTTTCGTAATCGTGTTGGCAACATATTGCTGACCTCCTAATTTACTTCTAGTTATTTGCATGCACCGTACCGACCAATTGTTAATCTGTTGTTCGCCGCGGAATCGGACAGGCTCTGCCATGTCCGCTCCGATGCGTACAACATGATGTAACCAATTGTCGGTACTACTTCAGCTCTTTTACTCAAGTTTTATTTCTGTGAATCCTTCAAAATCGCATCCAGCATGCCCTGAATGGTATAGGTTTCGGCTTCGATATCGACAGTGATACCCAGCTCAACACATTTCTTTGAGGTCTGGGGCCCAATCGATACGCATTTTGCGGTGTTAATGGCATCAATATGGGCGGCGCCAATTTTTTCGACAAAAAACTCGACGGTGGTGGAACTGGTAAAGGTAATATAATCAATTTCTTTGTTAGTTAACATTGCCAGCGGATCAATTGTGGCATGATCTTCGCGGATGGTTTCATAGCTTTGAACCTCGTCGACTGGACAGATTTTTGACAATTCTTGGACCACATAGATCCGGGCATTTTTAGATCGGGGGATCAGCACCCGGCTGTCTTTAGTGAGCAGCGGCACCAGACCGCTGACCAGTTCTTCGCCGACATATTTATCCGGCACAAAATCGGCTTGCAGGCCCCGGGCTAAGAGGGCATTTTTGGTACCTTCGCCAATCGCGGTAATATGCAGGTTGCCAAAGGCTCGGGCATCTTTGCCACAGCGGGCCAACGAATCGAAGAAGACTTCCACGCCATTGATGCTGGTAAAAATAATATGGCTGTAGTCCTTAAGGCACTTCACCTTTTCGTCACAGGCGGCTTCGTTAATGGGGACAATTTTGATGGTTGGGAATTCAATGGCATTGCCACCCAACTCCGTGATCTTTTCAACCATTTGAGAACTCTGTTCCCGGGACCGGGTGACGATAATGTTTTTGCCAAACAATGGTTTTTCATCAAAGAAGCGCAGTTTTTGCCTTTTATTCACGACTTCGCCGACCACAATCAGGCTCGGCGCCGTGATTTTTGCTTCCGCGGCAATATCATAGATGGTGGTCAGGTTTCCGGTTACGACCCGCTGATAGGGGGTGGAGGCCCGATGGACCACAGCCACTGGCATTTCCGGATTCATGCCGTTTTTAACCAGTTCGTCACAGATCTTTTCCAGATTTTTAACGCCCATTAAAAAGACGATCGTGCCTTTGAGTTTGCCCAGCACCGGCCAGTCCAGATCTGATGAACCGTCGTAGGCGTTCGATTTTAAATGTCCGGTAATAACATGGAACGATGATACACAGTCCCGATGTGTAATCGGAATCCCGGCATAAGCCAGTCCGCCGATAACCGAGGTAATCCCGGGGATCACTTCAAAGGGTACCCCAGCGTCATAGAGGTCTTCCCCTTCTTCGCCACCCCGGCCAAAGACATAGGGGTCGCCGCCTTTTAAGCGCAGGACCAATTTACCTTCCTGGCCTTTTTGGACTAACAGGGCATTGATATCTTCCTGACGCATGGCATGGTTTCCCGCCCGTTTGCCGACATAGATAATTTCAGCATCAGCTCGGGCATCGTTTAAAAAGCTTTCATTAACCAGAGCATCATATACCACCACATCGGCTTTGGTCAAAATATCCTTGGCTTTAACGGTCAGTAGGCCGGGATCGCCGCAACCGCCTCCAGCCAGATAGACCTTTCCCGGTTTTTCATGCACTGCCTGATAACATGCTTTAGCTAATTGTTTTCCCAAATTTTCTGCCTCCTCAGGTGCACCTTTTATGGATCGGGTCACCACCCGACTCCCATCTTCCAGACCATACAGTCCGTATACTGTAATTTCTTCAGCTTCTATTTCACAAAATGCGCCAACGGGAATATGACAACTCCCGTTTAAGGCATTTAAAAAACTCCGTTCGGCGCTCATTTGAACAATCGTATTTTGATCGCTGATGACTGCCATCAGTTCGTTAACCGTCTGATTGTCTTCCCGGACTTCCACCGCCAGAATACCCTGGGCCGGTGCCGGAATAAAGGTGGTTTCCGGTAGTGCGACGGTGTAGTAGGCTGAGTCTTCCAAGCGGCCAATCCGTTTTAACCCGGCTGCCGCCAGAATGATGCCATCCAATTGCTGCTCCTGCATTTTGCGGATTCGGGTATCGATGTTACCACGAATACCCACAATTTCCACATCCGGCCGCAGTTTCTGCAGCTGAGCAATTCGCCGTTTGCTGCCGGTGGCCACCACAGCACCCTTGGGCAACTCATCCAGGGCAGTAATCCGATGGGGTGTCAACAGGACATCCCGGGCATCCTCCCGAACCGGTGGCACCGTTAAGACCAGGCCTTCCGGCAGCTTTGACGGCATATCCTTCATACTGTGGATGGCCATATCGATCTCACCGGATAGTAGCGCATCTTCTAACTCCTTGGTAAACAAGCCCTTGTCGCCAATTTTATCAAGCGGTTTATCCTGAACCAGATCACCTTTAGTTTTAATAATCACCATCTCAAAGTTTACCTGCGGATGGGTTTTCGCCAGTACATCAATCAGCCACTGGCTTTGGGTGCGGGCCAGCGTGCTGCCCCGTGTTCCAACTTTTATATTCATTTATCTTATCTCCAATTCATCTATTGTCCGGTATTAACGAAAGTGCCGTGAGCTTCGCTGCCAGTTTGCACGAAACAACCAGAAGAAATCGCAATGCGAATTTCTTCAAGGTCGCGGGCAGTCGCCAACTACAAGCAAGCTTGTGATTGGCTCATTGCCTTCGCGAATTTTTACACTGTACGTCGTACAGTTCTACGAACTGTTCGCCTACACGTTACAAAATTGTTTGTGAAACTGACATCAAAGCAACCATTGTTCGTTTGTCAGTTATTTTCCTAGTTTTGACCTGAGTTCCGCATTGGAACATCGGGACAAGGCTTTAAGTTCTGCGGTTTTTTCGTTCGGCGACCCATCGCCGGCTAAAACAGCCTGGCGCAGCAATCGCAATAAGGCGGTTTTTTCGGTGTAGCTGTCATCATAGTGCTCGGCCAACTCAGCAACAATCTGCTTCGTTAAGAAGGGACTTGCCCCTTCGGTACAGACCGACAGGGTTAAGTCCCCCCGGCGAATGACGCTGGGAAAAATGAAATCCGAATCATCGGGATCGTCGACCCGGTTACACCAGATTTTTTGGGCTTGACAGTCCTTTTTGATCTGCCCATTCAAGGCACGATTATCGGTTGCCGCCACCGCCAGATCAATGTCAGCCAACTGATCTTTGTGATAGCCAGCATTTATCAGGGTCAGCTGATTGTTCTCTGTTTTAATAATCCCCTCAGAAAAATCCGGACTCACAGCGATCACCTGCATGCCGTTTTCCAATAAGATGACAATCCGTCTGGCGGCCACCTTCCCGCCGCCGACCACCAGGGCCTTTTTGTTTTTTAAATTAAATAACAGCGGTGTCATCATTTTGTTGATCTGCCAATGTTTTTTTGTCCTGAATACCCGGGAACAGGTAGGTCACGGTTTTTTCAATGCCAATAATTTCCTCTTCGCATTCCAGCGACTTCAGCTGTTTAATCGGCGGCATCACCATTTCCCTAAATTTAGAGCGGATTACTTTGGCCAGATAGACTTCTTCTTTTTCGGTCAGGTTTAATTTTCCGCAAAGGTTCTCAATCGTTTCCTCGGCCAGTTGCCGGGAGGTTTCGTTTAAATCCCGGACCATGTTGTCAACCTTGGCGTGCGTCACCCAGGACAACAGTCCATCGATTTCATCCTGAATTTCGGCTGCTATTTTTTCGGCGACTTTGACCCGATAGGCCATCTTTTCATCCATGATGTTTTTAAAATCATCAATGGTCAGCAGCGTAACCATCGGCAAATTGCCAACGGCTTCTTCGACATCCCGGGGCAGCGCCAGATCGATCACTGTCAGCGGTTTATGGAGCGGCTTCATTTCATCGGCCTTTAAAACAACATGGGGTGATGCGGTGGCGGTAATAATCACATCCATTTCAGGAATAATCGCATAGCGGTCTTCATAGTGGATCGTCTGGACGTTTTCATGAATCGCTTCGCACTGATCCATATTATGAAAGGTGCGGTTGGTCATATAGGGGTTCTGAAAACCCTCGGCCTTCATATAGCGCAGTGCCAGCACGCCCATTTTTCCCGAACCGATGATCAGTATTTTTTTATCGCCATAATCTTTAGGATACTCCCGCTTGATATGCTTCACAGCGGTTGAACTTAAAGATAAGGGGGTTTCGGAAATTTTATAATCGGTTTTTACTTTTTTAGTAAAAGTGATCGCTTCGCGAAACATTTTTGTCAGGTATTTGCCACAGCCTTTAATTGCCTGAGATTTTTCCAGCGCATCCTTGACCTGGCCAAGGATCTGGTCCTCACCCAGAATCATCGAGTCGAGACCGGTGACCACCTCATAGAGATGAACCATCGCTTCCCGCTCTTTTTTGACAAACAGATAGGGCGCCAGTTCTGCTGATTTTTCGCTGAGATAAAAATCGGTTAAGATCTTTCCAGCTGCTTCAGGGTGGCGGGTTGACACATAGATCTCGCTGCGGTTGCAGGTCGACAGAATGATCACCTCGGCGATATCCTTTTCTTTTAAAAGGGTACGAATCGCTTCATTCAGGGTGCGATGGAGAAAAGCCCCTTTCTCCCGAATTTCTAAAGGTGTATCCTTATGATTAATGCCCGCTACTACCAGTTTCATCCGTTTGAACCTCCTTTTTCTGATTCCTGATCGCTTCTTCCAGAGCGGCAATACTGCGAAACCCTTTAATCCCCAGACACTGTTCCAGGCGAGTCATCGTTGCCTGTTCCAGACTGGCCGTTTCCAGGGCTTCGGTGTTTTTAAAAACGTCGGTGGTTTCACCTTCGACCAGTACCCCGCCATGATGGAGCACATAAGTATAATCACAAAATTCATAAATAAAATCCATATCATGGCTGGATAAAATAATCTTAATGCCTTTGGCCAAAGCGCCTTCAATAATCGCTTTAACCCCGGCCTTACTTTTAGGATCGAGTCCCAGGGTCGGTTCATCCATCAGAATGATCTCCGGTTCAACAGCTAACACCCCGGCCATGGCCACCCGTTTCTTTTGTCCATAACTGAGATAGTGAACTGGTCGGTCAGCCAACTGCGTTATGCCGGTCGCTTCCATGGCCGCCTGCACCCGCTGATCGATTTGCTCCGCTGCCATGCCCATGTTTCGCAGGGCAAAGGCCACATCGTCATAAATGCCGGAATAAAAGACCTGCTTATCCGATTCCTGGATGACCAGCCCAATCGATTTGCGAAATTCATAAAGTTTTTTTTTCTGATAGGATAAAGGTTGATCCTTAAAAAAAACGGTTCCCCCGGTGGGCTTGAGTAGCCCAATCAAGGCCGACATCAGGGTCGATTTGCCGGCTCCGTTTTCTCCGATCAGGGCGATGCAATTGCCCCGGCTGCCGTCAATCGACACCCCCTTGAGAGCGGTGGTGCCATCTGGATATTGATAGGTTAAATTTTCTGTTTTAATCATTTTTAAAACCTTTCCGATAGCTTACATGAAAGTCTCCCTGATATTGCTTAAGCTCCAGGGTTTTTGTCATTTCCTCGTAGCTCTGGATGGCCATGAGAAATAAATTGCTTAACATCATTGCGATGGATTGCAGTGCGACTCTTACATTACGGTAGCCAAACCGCAGTTCCTGGGCGGTGGCCATCAGTTTGATTTTATCCCAGTAATCAAAGATGAAGCGATAGGTTAAAATAAATATCTCTAAAAACGTATTGCTGATGTGGGCTTTTTTCATGACGCCAGCGATCTGCATTACCGGGGTGGTGTAAATTAAAAAAAGCATACAAGAAACACCGGCCATGGCCCGGCAGAAAACCAGACTGGCCAGCACCAGATTGGTGGTGGTGATGCCGATGGTGAACTGGGAAAAGTTAACGGCCCATAAATAATCGCCGCCACCTTTTGAAATCGTAAACAATAACGCCAGGGCTCCGGGAATAACAAAGAGCGAATCAAAAATCAAGGTATGCAGATAAATCCGTACCGGAATTTTTGCCCACAGCAGGGTACAACCCACCATAACACCAAAAACCCCTGCCATATACAGGGGTTGATTGATAAAAAAGACTGACAGGAGCATGACCAATGAAACCACTACTTTGACAGTAGGATTGGCATTACTGAGTTTATTGGTATGGGCAAAACGATCAATCATGTCCGTCTCCTTCTAAAGATGCTGTTAATATTTGGCTAAGCTGATTTATCAGCCTTTTCATTTTTTTTCGATTTTTTATAAAGGTATAAAAAGCAGATTCCCAGACCGCCGACACCTAGCAGCTGTTGGAAATGAAATAGGTTTTCTTCCAGATCGCCGGGATCAAACAAACTTTCAAACCAGGGCACATAATTTTCATCGATTGTGGTGATAGCTGTTCCGGCGGCATCATCGGCTCCCGAAAATTCAGCGTCCGGCAAAGCAATCTGAGGGATAACAATCAGGGCGCCAATCAGCAAAACCAGAATAATTTTAGTTATCAGTGAGAGTTTCATTGGAAATAATCCCCTTTTCTTTATATTGGTAAATAGCATTAACTACCAGGACGGTTAAAATACCTTCGATAATGGCCAGCGGTATCTGGGTAATCGCAAAGATACTTAAAAACTTAACCATTGAAGCGGCAATCCCACCAACCGGATCCGGGAAAGCCAGGCCCAATTGGATGGAAGTGGTTACATAGGTTGCCAGATCGGCTAAACACGCCGCCAGAAAAACGGTTAAGGCCTTCGGCACGTTGAGTTTTGACAAACCTTTGTAAATCCCATAAGCCACAAAAGATCCCACAATTGCCATTGAAAAGGCATTGGCGCCCAGGGTTGTCAGTCCGCCATGAGCCAACAGCAGCGCCTGAAACAATAGCGCAATGGTACCAACCACTACAGTGGCAAAGGGACCCAGTACAATGGCACCCAAACCAATCCCGGTCATATGTGAAGAGCTGCCAGTTACCGATGGCAGTTTAAACGCTGATAAAGCAAAGGTGAACGCCGTGGCAATGGCTAACAGCACTTTTTGTTCGGGTTTATCTTTAAATATTTTTCCCACCTGATATAATCCAAATGCGATAAACGGCAGAGAACATATCCACCAGAAGACTGCCCAGCCAATCGGCAGAAACCCTTCCATGATATGCATGGCGTTGACTGGCTGTGATGCCAGAACGACCATAAAAAACACAATACCGGCAACGGTCATGGTTCTTTTTGCTTTTTTCATCTTAACGATCACCCTCCATATTTTTTATAACCTCTTGAAAAACCTTTCCGAAAAAAAAACCTTTTACCCACATTACGATGGGAAAAAAGGTTTCATCATTATACGTATTCATCAATTCGATAACTAAACGCCAAAGAACCAACTTTTGTTAATGTTACTAACTTCCCTTTTCCCTGGAAGGACACTTTAGTACATCATTTTAGTAGGTTTCCTGACTTATAGCGTTTATTCCCCTTGCCTTCCCAGACAATACGTGCCCAGTGACATATTAAGGAGACCTAACTAATTACAGTGACCGGATCGTTCTGGATTCTAACCAGATTCCCTCAATGAAATTTTCATCCTAAATGATTTTTTACATTTCTTATTTAATTGTGTTTATATTATAACATGGATATGACAAAAGTACAGGTTTTTTTAGATGCCTTAAGGCTAAAAAACGGCTTTCCTGAAATCACTGCAGATATTTTTTTAGTTAGCGTTCTATCACTCGCAATCAGATCCCAAAAATGATACAATAGAGCAGCATATTTGTAATTCTTTAATGGTAAAGAGGTGGTATGATGAATAACATTAAATTCAAGCGCACCATACCGGTTGTGTTCGATTTATTAAATGCCGAAGATGATCCTGCCCAAATATTATATTATCAAAATCTAATCACCTGTATGTGGGCGTCGCCCCTTTTATTTTTGGGCGCCCTGGCCAATATCATTGTTGTGTACTTTTTTTGGGACGGCAATTTATTTGAGGTACTGTTAAACAGCGGGATATTTTTATTGCTGGGGCTAAGCTTTGAATTCATTTCCCGAAAAGAATTGGCCATCAATTTATTTGATCATCTCGTTTCACTCACCCAATCCATCACTCTGGCTTTTATCGTCGTCCAATACTACCAGATTATCGGTCCGGCAGTATGGTCTGTTTCGTTTGTGATGATTATCCTTTCACTGATGCGATTAAAAATAACGATGCTTTATTACATTGCCATAACCACCTTTGTCTGCGGCTTGTATGTCACCTTTTTGTTGCCAGTTGACGGATTTCTTTTTAGCCCGGTTTATTTTTTAATTCAAAATCTGCTGTTCTGCTTTATTTTCTGCCTGGCTTCAGCAACTTTTTATCTGAATTTGAACCGCTATGATAAAGCCGTGGTTCGTCTGAATGCGGTTACTTCGCAAAAAGAAAAAATTGCCCGGCTCTACAAAAAACTAATCCTTACCAAAAAGACACTGACCGTTCAGAATCAGGAACTTCAGGCCTTCAATGAAGAAATAAGGAAGAACGAAGAGCGGCTCCATTTTCTGGCGTATTACGATGGTCTGACCGAGCTCCCTAATCGCAAAATGATTCTGGAACGCTTGCATCTGCTCGTTAATCTTTCCGAAAATGAAAAGGCATCCTTTTTTATTGTCTTTATCGATCTGGATAATTTTAAAAAAATCAATGATACCATGGGCCATCTCTATGGTGACGACTATTTAAGGTATACTGCCAAGCGTTTGAAGGAGCTCGTTCATGAAGATGATTTACTTGGCCGATTGGGCGGCGATGAATTTGCCCTGATCATTCAGCGGAATATCAAAGAAGATGCTGCTTACAACTACGTGGAAAGCCTGCGCAATGAACTATGTGATAAAATCAAAACCAGCTGCTCAGAATTTAAAGTCAGTGCCAGCTTCGGTATCTCGGTCTTCCCGCAGGATGGCAAGGATCCCATTGAGCTGCTTAACAGTGCCGATACCTCAATGTACAAGGCCAAAGAGCTGGGCCGCAATAACATCCAATTTTTCAGACCGGACATGAAAGAAGAAATTCTTAATAAGATTCAAATGGAATCCCTGCTCTTGAAAGCCTATGAGAATAAGGAATTTTTCATTGAGTATCAGCCTCAGTTTAATGCCGAGGATCATCGCATCCGCGGCTTTGAAGCCCTGATCCGCTGGGACTCCCCCCACTATGGCCGGGTTGCTCCGATGAACTTTATCCCCCTGGCTGAAGAAATGGGGCTGATCATCGGCATCGGCCACTGGGTGCTTCTGACCGCCTGTCATAAATTCAAGGAACTGGATATGCGTTTTGATCAGAATCTCTGCGTCTCGGTGAATGTGTCAGCGGTGCAGATGCGGGACAAAAACTTTGTCGACACGGTTAAAAACGTTCTTTCCGAAACCAGCATGGATCCCAGGCAGTTGGAACTGGAAATTACCGAATCCCTCTTTATCGATAACATCGAAGAAACCATTGACATGCTCAATGAAATCAAAGCATTAAACGTCCGAATTTCCCTGGACGATTTTGGCACCGGGTTTTCATCCCTGAGTTATCTAAGGCGGCTACCAATCGACACCTTAAAAATTGACAAATCCTTCATTGATGATCTCTCCGATCAGGATTCCTCAATCCGCATTGTCGGCGATATCATTTCGTTGGGTCATAACCTGGATGCCCATATTGTTGCTGAAGGTATTGAAAACAGCACCCAACTGGACTATTTAAAAGCCAACAACTGCGATTGCATTCAGGGCTTTATGTTTGGCAAACCCATGAGCGTTAAAGACATGGAAGCACTACTTCAAAAAAATCCCCTGAAATAGGAAACGCACAAACTACCGTATCGACCAATTGTTAATCTGTTGTTCGCTGCGGGATCGGACAGGCTCTGCCATGTCCGCCCCGATGCGTAGGGTCTGACCCCTAGGTCACAACATGATGTAACAATTGTCGGTACTAAGTTATCTTTTTTGATAGTCAAAAATCCCCTGAAATTGGGGATTTTTTAGTTGCCGCAGTTGTTCTTAATGAATCATCTTATAGTATGATCTGGCGGTGAGCAGATAGACGCCGGTATAAACCAGGGCATAAACGACAACACCAGCCAGAGTGCATAAAAAGATCAGCGTTACGTTGGTCAGCCGGAAGGCAGCCAGCATTTTGGTGATCACCGGGAAGGCAAAAGCCACATGAACAATGGCACCGGCCAGGGGCAAAAAGAACACCATCAGAATCTGCTTACGGATGGTTTTTTTAACCTCGGTTTTATCCATTCCCACCTTCTCCATGATCTCAAACCGTTCACTGTCTTCATAGCCTTCGGAAATCTGTTTGAAATAAATAATCAACACCGTGGCCATCATAAAGAGTGATCCTAAAAATACCCCCAGAAACAAAAATCCACCAAAAAAGAAATACAATTCCGTCAATGCTTCATACAGGTTTTGGATGTTGATATCCGGATTGCTCTGGGTCACCGCTGTCCGCAGTTTAGCGGAAAAGGTGTTGAGGGTGTCCTCGTCCCCATCGAGATTAAACATCAGGGCATGGAGGGTGGTCTGGGGATCATCGTCGTTTTTCATGGTCTGATAAACGGCCTCCATAACTGCATCATCTTTGACAATCAGGTAGTAGGTTTGGCCCATATCCTGAGTCTTTTTAAAGTCCATTGGAATGGCTTCCAGCTGTTCAGTAATCAGATACTGCGCATCGCCAAAAACAATGGTCGCTTGGCCATAATCGTCACCCACCGAAAAGATCAGCATTTCATTTTCAGCCAGACTTTTGTTCCCACCGGTTAAGCGGTTATAGTCGTCCAAGGGAATCAGGGTTATGTTCGAGATCCTTTCGTAATACCTGGCATCGGTGCTTTCATCATCAACCATATCCTTCAGAAAATGACTACCTTCCTGAAAAGCTCGAAAACGAGCCAAATCAAAAGAAATTTCATCGCTACTCCTCACCTTTAATTTTTCTTTTTCTGATTCAACCAGCGCTTTGACTTCATCGAAGTCAGTGTTGCCTGCTTCGCCGATAATGCTGACATCCATAGGATAAAAATCCCGACGCATCCCTTCCTGACCGACATACAAGGATACCGTTGTCGACAGGGTGACTAAAACCATGGTGCTCAAAATACAGATATTGGCCAGCCCCACGGCGTTTTGTTTCATCCGGTAAATCATCCCCGATACTGAAATAAAATTGCGGGACTGATAATAAAATTTTTTGTTCTTTTTCAGTTGTTTTAGCAGGGTAATGCTTCCAGAGATAAATAGGGCATAGGTTCCGATGATTACAAATACTACCGCTACAAAGAAAAGCATCAGTGCCTCTAGTGGTGTTTTAACCGACAGGGCAATTCCATAACCCGCCCCCAGGGAAACAAACCCGATCACGGTAACAATCCAGGAAGATTTTGGTTCTTTCTCCCCATGCTGTCCGCCTTTTAAAAGATCGATGGGGTTTGAGAGTTTTACTTGTAAAAAATTCGTCAGGAGCGTCAAGCCAAAGATGACCAGAAACACCCCGGTAGTGATTAACAGCCCCCAATAATCAATATGAAAACTTAAGGGACTCTTGAAATGAACAATATTCAAAAGCAATAAAAACAGCAATTTGCCAATCAGTATGCCGCCGATCAGTCCCAGACTCAGGCTGATCACCGTCACAAAGACGGTTTCATAAAATAACACCCGGGCGATATGCTTTTTTTCCAGGCCCAGGATGCTGTATAACCCGAGTTCTTTTTTGCGCCGCTTGATCAAAAAACTATTGGTGTAGAAAAGAAAGATCACCGCAAAAATACCGATTACGATGATGCCCAGAAAAAGTATGATTTTTAAATTCGTAGATCCGGGCATTTGATCCAAGCCTTTGTTACTGTGGATCGAAACCATGGTATAAAACGCAATGATCGATCCGATACAGGTCAGAATATAAGGAATATAGGTGTTTCCGTTTTTCTTGAGGTTAACCAGTGCCAGCCGGGGGTAAAAGAACTTATTCACAATCCTCACCTCCGGATGCCAGCACCGATAATGTATAAGAGATCTTCTGATACATATCATCGTTGCTCATCGAACCCCGATAGATCTGATTGTAGATTTCGCCATCTTTGATAAACAAGACTCGATTGGCATGACTGGCAGCTGCCACCGAATGGGTAACCATCAGAATGGTCTGACCAAGTTCATTGATGGCCGAAAAAATCTTTAGCAGATTCATTGCCGCCTTGGAATCCAGGGCCCCAGTCGGCTCATCGGCGAGCACCAGCTTGGGCTGGGTAATCAAAGCCCGGGCCACAGCCGCTCGCTGTTTTTGTCCACCGGAAACCTCATAGGGGAACTTTTTTAGAATTTCTTCGATGTTTAATCGTTTCGCCAGCGGACCCAGTCGACTGTCCATTTCCTTATAATTTTTTTGAGCCAGCACCAGCGGCAAAAAAATATTATCCTGAATCGAAAAGGTATCGAGCAGGTTAAAATCCTGAAAAACAAAACCCAGATTATCCCGCCGAAAAGCCGAGATCTCACTGTCCTTAATAGTGACGATGTTCTTTCCATCAAGAAATACTTCGCCACTGGTAGGCTTATCCAACGAGGCCAGAATGTTGAGCAGGGTCGTTTTTCCCGAACCGGATTCCCCCATAATGGCCACGTACTCGCCTTGCTCCACCGAGAAGCTGACGTTGGACAGGGCCTGAACCTGATTCCCGCCAAAGCGGGTGGTATAAATTTTCTTTAAATTCTTTACTTCGAGTAATCGCATTTTTTCTCCCCTGATCTTATTTTATTTTATCGATAACCAAAGTATAACGAAAAAGAAAAGAGCCAGCCATCGCTTTGCCTTACATTTCGATTGTTAATCTTACACTTTTGTAAGATTGGCTTAGAGCGCTTCAAATCCTCGGGTTGCCAGATCAATGCTGACCCGGGTACCCTGCCCCACCTGGGAGGCTACCGTGATCGAATGCGAGAGCTTATTTAACACCTGCTGACACAGATAAAGACCAATCCCAGTGGATTTTTTATCCATTCTGCCATTGTAACCCGTAAAGCCCCGGTCAAAAATCCGGGCAATGTCTTCGGCTCGGATGCCGACGCCGGTGTCTTCGATGATCAGGGTTTTTTCTGCCTGGTGATCGAGATAAATGGAAATCTTACCCTGATTGGTGTACTTCAGCGCATTGGAAATAATCTGTTCCAGCACAAAGACCAGCCATTTTTCATCAGTCAGAACCCAGCAATCGAGTTCTGCCAACTCCAGCGATATTTTTTTATTGATAAAAATAATGCCATATTTTTTTACCGCCTGTCGGACCAGATCCCCCAGATCATACTCAACCAGCAGCAAGTCTGCGGACATGCTTTCCAGCCGTAAATACTGCAGCACCATCTCCACGTATTGTTCGATCTTAAAAAGTTCCTGCCGATAGGCACTGATCCGTTCCCGATCCCCCTCTTCGGTCTGCAGTAGCACCCCCATGGCCGAGATCGGGGTTTTAATCTGGTGGGCCCATAAGGTATAGTAGTCGATCATATCGGTTTGACGGTTATCAAACTGGGAGATCAGTTCAGCCCGACTCTCGGCCAGCACCCGAATCAGAGTTTGATAATTCTCTTCCAGTAAATCCCGGGGCTTTGGTAATTCCCCTACCCCGGCAGTGGCTCCGCTAATTGCTGCATTCAAACGCTGATGTTTTTGATAAAAGCGCCAAAAATCGATACTGGCAAAAACGACTGCCAGTGCCGTTACTAATTCGGCACTGTAAACAATCGGCTCCAGCGGCAGATAGTAGAGCGCATAGACCAGCGCAAAGACCAACATCATTAATAGAAAGGCTGCGATTATCTTGATCCTGCTTTTTAAATAAGCCTTAAAAATAAATGAAATTTTCATCTTAGTCTCCAATCAAATAACCGACGCCTTTTTTGGTGGCAATAAAATCCGACAATCCGGCCTCATCCAGTTTTTTGCGGAGCCTGGCGATATTAACCGTCAGGGTATTGTCATCCACAAAGCAGTCACTGTCCCAGAGCCGTTTCATAATCACATCCCGGGAAACCACTTCGCCCTTGTTTTCCAGCAGAATCTGGAGGGTCTTAAACTCATTTTTACTCAGCTCCACTTTTTGATCCGCATAGCTCAGGCTGGCATCACCGAGATTCAAAATCGTACCTTTATGTTCCAGCAGGTTGACTGACCCTGAAAGGAGTAAGTTCTGCCGCAGTAGAGCCTGAATTTTTGCCACCACCACCGTCAGATCAAAGGGCTTGGCAATAAAATCATCCCCGCCCATATTCATGGCCATTACGATATTCATATTGTCGCTGGTGGAGGAAATAAAAATAATCGGCACCTTGGAAATCTTGCGGATTTCACTGCACCAGTGGTAGCCGTTAAAAAATGGCAGTGAGATATCCAGAAGCACCAGCTGGGGATCGTAAGTCACAAATTCATCCAAAATATAATGAAAATCATCGATAGTCACTGCTTCAAGTCCCCATTTTTCCAAATGATTTTTTAACGCATTTGCGATAATCTGATCATCTTCGATAATTAGTATTTTATACATATAATCCATCCAATCATTTTTTCACCGGCAGACAAAATACTCATGATCAAGGCGAAACACGCATGATTCGTTGCCAGTTATTCACTATTATAAAGCAAATCAAGCAGATTTCAAAATCCAACTGATTAGATTGTTCATATTTTTTAAAACTCGTCAATAACAACTATATAAAAATCCGGTAAATGGGTATAGATTTAATAACGACACGGTTAATTATTTGGATGATCAATTCCCTGCCATTTCTTAACTTTTGTAGCGCAGAATTTTTACGTGTTTCGATTCCAACCCGGACAAGGAGGGGTAAAAATGACTGATCACGAACACTCACCTGACCGCAATGACGCCAAATCAGCTCATGACGAATTAAATTGGGCTGAACTGGAGCGAACTGAGGTCGACTCAAATCAAAACCACTCATCACCAATTGTTCCACCACCAAAAAAAAGCAAAAAAAATTGATTATCATCCTGGCAATTGTTGGCAGTATTCTGATTCTTGGTGGCCTCACTTTTTTCCTGTACAATCAGTTTGCCTCAGCCAATCTGACCAGTGAAGAAAAAATTGAGAAAACCACCGATCAGGATGAACTAAAAAAACTCTATGACGAACTGCTCAGTTCCTATGCAACCTCCGGAAAATCCGAAGCTGAGATTCTGGCCTTACTGGAACGGGCCGCCAAAGAAACCGGGGATCAAAGCTACATTCAAAACCAGGACAGCTATCTGGTTAAACCGCCCAGTTTCAACCTGGCTCCGGGCAGCTATGAGGGTACCCAAAACCTGGAAATCATCAAGGGTAACTCTGGTTATACGATTTATTATACCGTTGATGGCAATGTCCCCGACAAGACCTCGCCAAAATACACCAGTGCCATTCCCCTACCCCTTGGCGAAACCACGGTTAAAGCCGTCGCAGTGAGCGATAAAGGCTTTTCCAGTGCAACGATTGAAGGAAAATACATCCTGACCGCCCCCCAAGCCAATACCCAGTCTGTGCTAACCCCGGAAGAATTTATTAACAGAATCTATGGAGTATGGTATAAAACCGATTATGGCAATTCGTTGTCGATTTCTCAAACGACCTATACCGAGCACATCCCCAACCCTCTGAGCAATGCAACCGGTGATTATAGTGTTGTTTCAACCACTGATAACGGCGGCACCATCAAGGTTCTTAATTTTACGGTTGAAGGCTACAATGCAGGTGATATCCTGATTGAATTTGATTTTGGAACCCCTGGTGATAATCAGATGCGGCTCCGTCATGAAGGCAAACCCTGGTGGGACTATGCCGCTGCTGAATATATCGGTAGCGGTCAATATCATTTACCTTTCCAATTTGCCGGATCCGATATTATTACCCTGAATTAGCGCACTACTGCCAATACTAAAAACTCCCAGTCGTATGACCGGGAGTTTTTCTGGGTTACAGTTATTAAATTCTATTCCACACTCCAGGCTTCCACATTAGGAATGGTGTTTTCCTCGCCGCCATCGGTGGTGTAGGTATAGAGGTATTCAACGGTACCCCAGACCGTTACCATTTGACCTTCAACCAGCGGTGCTTCACCCGAATTCAAGCGATAATAAACCTGAACCATCTGATTAGGATCATCATTGACATCCATGATAAAATCACAGAAGTATTGCTGATTTTCATAATTTTCATAAACCTGAAAAACCCGCCCTGTCATCTTGACTTTTTTTCCAGTTTCGTTTTTGGCGTTATCAACGATTTCGGCGTAGGATATTTCTGCGGTTTGCGCTTTAAACGGATCCAGGCGCACCTTTCGCTGAACCAGCGTCTCGTTATAGTAGCCCATGTCAAAATCACCTTCGTAAATCACCTCGCCATAATAGTTGTAAAGCGTACCCTGTCCGTCATAACGATTATCAGTGTAATTGCCATCATATATGAGATTCTTATTAAGATATTCTTGTCCCGGCCCATTTAACAAATCATTCTGGTAGTAGCCTTCCTGCATAAACCCATCTTCCCAGACAGTTTGCCCGCTCCCCTGAAAATGACCTTGTTCCCATTCGCCCTCATAGGTCCAGGCCACTTCATCCTCGTCGGAAACAGTAAAGACACCATTCCCCTGGGGTAAACCTTTGACCAATTGACCCGTATAAGTGCCGGTTTTCTCACCAAACGACAAGGCCAGAGTGATTTCCTGATTTTTTACCGACTCTGACTTGTTGCCAAAAATTCCCGGGATCAGCGAACAGCCCGACAGGAACACGACTAAACCAAGCATTGTCAGTAGCACCATTAATTTTTTCATTACTTAACCACCTCTTTTCATTTTATCAGAACTATCCTTTTACCACCAAAAAACTAATACTCCCAACCCCGGCTATTCATTTCTTCAATGGCGCTGGCCACCAAATCGACAAAGATCTCAAGCATTTGCTCGCCTTTTTTTATGCTGGCTTTTGTGGGGTCGCCAGTGGCCCCAGTGGCCGTGAGTTCCTTGATATCCCAGATAATGTCAACCTTTTCATTGATCTTAATGACATTTTCCGGTACCTGGGATACCGCATCTTCCAGCTTGACCAGTTCCGGGCGTAGCGCCATCATAATCGAGGTTTCGCCTTCACCGCCATGGCCCAGTCCGTTCCAGACTTCAAAGCGGTCACCCATAATCGGGCCAACCTTGGTCCACCAATCCGGCAGATAAAGAAATTTTGCCTCGCGATGGCGATCCTTGACCTTATGGGCGGCTATTTCGAGCGCCGGAATATTACCGTCATGACCATTTAGAATATAAATGTGTTTGATGCCATTGTTAATCAGACTCTCAAAGATATCCTCGGCAATGGCAATCTCGGTTTCATAGCGCAAGGTGATTGACATCGGGTAAGAGTTATAATGAATCGAAGTCCCAAAGGGAACGCAGGGTAGCACTACCACATTGTTAAGCTTCTGCGCCACGCGTTTGGCCACCTCGGAGGGCACAAAAAAGTCCGGCCCCAGGCAGCAATGCCAGCCATGGCTCTCGCAGGATCCAAAGGTCACAATGGCGGTGACCTGATCGGCATTTTTTAACAGCTCCTGAACTTCCAGGGCGGTCATTTCGTTAAGCATTACCTTTTTCATTATAAAATTCCTTTCAATCAAATTGTTTCTTAGACTTTTGCACAAGTGCCGTGAGCTTCGCATTCAGTTTCGCACGAAACAATTTTTACACTGTACGTCGTACAGGCTATCGCCTGTTCGCCTACACGTTACAAAATTGTTTGTGGAAACTAAACGCAAAGCAATTTTTGATCAACTCTTTTGAATTTTAGAATTGCTTAAATAGATTCTGATTTATATTTACCCACTTTTTCACCAGTCAGTTGTTGTGAATAAAGATTTTTATTAAATCCGGTCAGCTTCAACCAGTAGTTTCAGCTGGTCTAAAAAAGCTGCCATCCAGAGATTGTCCTGAAGGATGTATTCCGGGTGGGCCATGACTTCCTCCGGCCGCTGTACAAAATCACTGGGGATCATTTCATCGCCGCAATTTTTAATCAGATCTTTAATAATTGCCTGGGTATTTTCCAGATGAAACTGAAAGCCAAAAACCCGTTTCTGGTAGACGAAGGCCTGGTTTTGACAGGCGGCACTGGCTGCAATGACGGTGGCCTCCGGCGGCAACTCGACAAAGGTGTCCCCATGCCAGTGAAACACGACTGGATTGTCCGGGAAAAAGGCAAACAGTGGCGATGCTTTGGCTTCTTCAAAAACGTGATCGGAAACCAACCGATTTCTTTTTGCTTATTTTTCACGACCTTCCCGCCGATGATATCCGCAATCAACTGACTGCCGAGACACAGTCCTAGGACTACCTTGTTGGCTTCAATAGCGGCTTTAATGAATGCTTTTTCGGCCTTCAGCCAGGGGTATTGCGCTTCTTCATAAATGTTCATCGGCCCCCCCATCACCACCAGCCAATCAAAATCACTCACCTCCGGCAGCGCTTCATCGTTATACAATTGTGTCGCAGTGACGGGATAATTGTTGGCTTGGGCCCATTTTAGAATACTGCCGGGATTTTCAAAGGCGACGTGCTGTAAATAGTGAATTCTCATCTGTGACCTTCCTATCTGAATAGTTATCAGTATTTTTTATAGCAAGTATACCATTTTCGGCGCTTTTTCAAAAATATTTTTTATTAAAAGAAATTTATTCCAATAAAAAAAGCGCATCCATAAGAAAATGCACTTCTTTTATTGGTGCTCAAATTTTTGGCCAGAAAAATCTAAGCAGAGGAATAATGTTTTCTATCAAAAATGTAAATTAATGAAAGCAAGGTAAATTCGGGGATGTCACACACCATCCCCGAGGAAGGGTATTAAATACTGACTTGGAGATGTCCCTTTATTCGAAGAGATTCTAAAATTGGCTAGGAGAAAGTAACCAACTGCCGGAAATCACACACTTCCCGGTTCGCTTGCGATCGTCACCGACGGCAAGACGAAAAAAAATCCTTCTCCAACGGAGAAGGATAAAAGAATCATACTTACAAATCTAAATATAATGCTCTTAAAGTCCTCTAAATCGGAGGTTGTTAAGAAATCACTACAAACAGGTCTTCTGGCTCAACAATCAACTTTCCATCTCCCTTCCCGCTAATTTCTTAACAGTGGTTATGAGACGGTCATCATGTTTTACAGCTGCGATTACAGCAAAGGATTTACACCTTTTTCCCTTGAATATAGGACAAGTTCACTATTTAATTGAATTCATTCTACACGAAAAACTGCTGCTTGTCAATAGCAGTTTTTCAGCAATTTTGAAACTGTCGCAAGCTTACCGACCAGTTTCACATATACCGAAACGGTTGTTTACTTCACATCACCCGTAATAATAAAAATTGGATTGGCGGCCTTTAACATCGTTAAACCACCGATGCCTTCGCCCCGGCTGATACCGACCTGAATCAGTTCGACATTGTCAAAATACTGATTCATCAACGTGGTGGCCTGGGCGGCGTTCTCCAGGGTCACAAAGTTGGCAATGACCCGGCCGCCGGGGCGGGTATTGGCTTTGCACCACTGAAAAAGGCTTTCCATATTCCCACCGGAACCGCCGATGATGACTCGGTCTACCGGCTCTTTGATTTCAGCCAGCGCCTCAGGCGCCTTGCCGGGAATAATCACCACGTTATCGGCATTAAAATGGTCTTTGTTTTTTTGCACCAGCTCCAGTGCTTTCTCTTTGGCTTCCACGGCATAGACCTTGCCATTTTCTGCAGCATAGGCCGCTTCCCATGGTCAGACCGCCGGTACCGGCGCCGATATCCACCACCACGTCACCCGATTCAATTCCCAGTAGCGAAATGGTTAAAATACGGATTTCCCGTTTGGTCATTGGGGCCTTGCCGCGAATATAGGCCTCGTCCTTGTATCCTGCTATCTTACTCATTGATCACCACCACGACTGCCAGTCCTTCCTCCTGATAAGTCAGGGCTTCTGCCACCGTTAGTCGGGTGATCTTTTCATTGGGATAGGACAGCTCTTCACCGACATAAAGAATACTGTTCTCGCAACCGGCTGTCTGCAGGATTCCGGCAATAAAGGCCGTATTATTATTTTTGTCGGTAAGAATACCCAGCTTTTTGTTTTCTGCCAGCGCCGCCGCCAAATCCTGATCCCGACCGTGCAAGCTCAAAAGCCTCGCATCCTCCCAGCTAATAGCCAGTTTGGCAAAAAAATACTGCAGTGAGCTGATCCCAGGAATACAGACAATGTCCTTTTCCGGCACCAATTTTTTTGCATAGGTCAGCAGACTATAAAAACCGCAGTCCCCGGAAACTACCAGGGCGGTTTTGCGGGTCTGATAGCCCTTAGCAACCTTTTCCATCAGCTCACTGAGAGGGGTTCCCTTGCCGATAAAAAGCATCTCCTTGCCACTGGCATCAAAACTTTCGGCGTGGCGGGTGCCACAGAGAATCACTTCCGCTGCGGCAATTTCTTTTAAGGCGATCGGTAAGATATAATCCGGATGCCCCGGTCCCAATCCAATAATTTTTAATGGGTACATAATCGTTTCCTCAACTCTTCTGCGTCTTTGCTTTGTCCTAAAAAGCCATGGATCTTGGAAAACAGCACCACTTCGATATCAATAGTGCCATAAACCCGATCAGTGACTTTCTTCTTTACCACTTCGGCCAGCTGATTAAAATAGTCCGGCAGATTTTCGGCCAGGATTATATCGGTGGCTTCGTCGGTAGTTTTGGCGGCCATGATTTTTGCCATGGTATCCCGGGATGCACCCAGGATACCGGCATGGGCGGTCAGAATCTCCATCCGGCCATCAGCCACGCTGCTATGGGTATTAAATATTCCGCCCGCTACCTTGACAAGCTTACCCAGATGCCCAATTAAAAGAATTTTATCAAAACCCATCCGCTCGGCCTCATCCAGCATAAAGCCGATAAAATTGCTGGTCTTAACCAGCACATCTTCATTAAGCCCCAGTTCCTCCGAGAAGTCTTTGCCATAATTGCCGGGCACAAAGATGATTTCATTAAAGCCCTTGGCATGAAGCACCGAGAGTTCCAATTTCAATGAAGCTTTCCAGGCCTCTTCACTCATCGGTTCCACAATGCCGGTGGTGCCGATAATTGACAGTCCGCCTTCAATCCCCAGCTTGGGATTAAAGGTGCGCTTGGCCAGCTCAACTCCCTGGGGAATCGACAGCTCCACCTGCCAGCCTTTGGGTAAATCGGGCCGATGCTTGATGGCATCAGAATCCAGAACCGCACGAATTTCCTGGGCGATCATCTCTCTGGGGGTGGGATTAATGGCCGGTTCGCCCGGGGGGATGCTCAGTCCCACCGAGGTCACCGTCCCAACGCCAATGCCAGCAATAAAAGTGATCCCGGCCTGATCAGATGGGATCACCTTTGCAAAAATCTTAATGCCATTGGTCACATCCGGATCATCCCCAGCGTCTTTGACTACCGAACAGGACGCTTCGTACTCGGAAAAAGTCTGATCATGAAGCACCAGATCCAGGGGCCAGCCTTTGGGCGTATTGATTTTTACCGTATCCCATTTCTGCTGATTTAAAAACATCAGCAGGGCGGCTTTGGTGGCCGCCGTCGCACAGGAACCGGTGGTATAACCATAACGCATTATTTTGCCATTTTTTTCGACGGTTTTATTAAACATCAAAACCCTCCCTTACTGAAGGGGATAATTCTTCTTGATTAATAAGGTCGATAAGTAAGGAATCTTACCCTTTAACACCTCAATATCCCGGATCACCTGCTGGGTTTCCATGCCAATGTTGGACACCAGCACAAAACTTTTCTCCAGCCCTCGGGCTTCCAGCTCCGCTGCCATCCAGGCATTGTTGGCAGAAATCTTCATCACCACAATGTTCTGGTGGGCATCCAGAATTGCCCGGATTTCTTCCTCCGGCTGAGTCATGGCTACAATCCCTAACGACTCTTCGCCCTGGGTCAGCGGAATATTCAGTTGGGCACCTAAATTGCAGAATGACGGCACCCCGGACAGGGTGACCACTTCAATGTTGCGTTTTAACAGATATTCCATCACATAGGAATAAGTACTAAAGACCATTGGATCACCCAGGGTAATAAAGGCGACATCTTTGCCCTGGTTAAGGAGTACCTCTATTTCGTCGGCATTCTCCTGCCACTGTTTTTCAAGAGCTTCCCGTTCTTGAGACAGGGAAATCATTGGGAAGTTCATTTCAATGACTTTTGATAAATCGGAAATGTGGCTTTTAACTATTTCAAAGGCAACACTGGTGCTGCCCATTTTTTTTACCGGTGTAATCACCGCATCACAGGCATCTAAAACCTTAGCCGCCTTAACGGTCAGCAGATCCGGATCGCCGGGACCGACTCCGATGCCGTAAAAAATTCCTTTTTTTGCTGCACTCATGATCTTTACCATTCCCTTCCCAATTGATAAAGCATGGCGTTAAGAATAGCAGCCACTACTGGACTGCCACCTTTACGGCCGTTGATTCGGATGACCGGGCTGTCAATCTGATCCAAGGCTTCTTTTGATTCGGCTGCACCGACAAAACCGATGGGGGCACCAATGATCAAGGCTGGTTTGGCAGTACCCTGTTTGACCTGTTCAATTAATGTATAGAGCGCAGTTGGCGCATTACCGATGGCAAAAATACCGACGCTGTCGTCTTTTAAGGCTTTTTCCATGCTGACAGTTGAGCGGGTAACGCCACGTTCTTTCGCTTCAGCAGCGACATCGGCATCATGAACGTAATTAACAATTTCAATGCCGTGATCGGCCAGTGCTTTTTTATTGACGGCGACCTGAATCATCCGGGTGTCGGCGTAGATTTTTTTGCCCTGTTTCAAGGCTTCCATCCCACTTTCATAGCCACCATTTAAAATTTCCAATAAATCGGCATATTCAAAATCAGCGGTGGTGTGAATGATTCGTTTAACCATCGGGGCAATCGCTTCCGGGAAAACCTTGTCTCCCAGTTCTTCGGTAATAATCTCAAAACTACGCTCTTCAATTTCTCTCGGGTTGTTAATGTATTCCATCTTGTCTCGCTTTCGTAAATGAATTTTTTTATTTATTGCATCAATCGATGCTCTATTTTTACACCGTTTCGGTGATAATTTTTATTCCGCCGGGGATCAGGCGATTGTGATAGATTTCGGCGTAAACCGAATCGGGAACAAATTTTTTAAAGGCCTTGTGGAAATCCTCTTCCTGAAAATCACCCTTGTCATACATAATCCCAATCACCGTGCCACTATGGCCGATGACGGTGCCCAATCCGCCAAAATCCCGGGACAAATCAATCAGGCAACTCAGATAGTTCTTGTTTAACCGTTTCTGGTTAAGCAGAGCGCTCTTGGTACAAGCCGCGCCGATATCTTTCAGGCTGTTGGTGCGCACCCCTTGTTCAAACTGAGCGACAATTTCGGCAAAGGTTTCTAAATCCTCTGGTGAATAGTCATCCTGGGTTTCATTAAAGGTCATGGTATCAATGCCGCCATGAAAATCAACAATCAGGATGTCCGCCGACACGGTGCCGTCAAATTCCTTTAGCACCGAGCCACTGATATGATTAAACAAATTTAATTCTTCAAACATCAAATTATCGGAGGGCTCAATGGTCGTGCACAGGGCACCGATCTCTTTGGGGGTCAGACCCAAGTTAAAATATGCCGAAAGTCCGGCGGCCATGCCGGCAATGTCAGCGGTACTGCTGGCCATGCCTTTCTCCAGCGGAATCTCGCTGGTCATGGTAACATGCAAATGCTCCATTTCCGGCTGGGGAATTGCGAAGTGCCGGAAAACTGCTTCGACCAGTTTTTTTGTTTTGAGTTTAAGACACTCAATATTCCCCGGACCTTCTTCAAGAATAATCCGGGAATAACGGTCAATCGGGCTGGATACCAGACAGGGGCTGCCATCATACCAGCCCTGGATGTATTCATGCCGCAGGTGCCCGGGGTTTTAACTGTAACCCGCCTCATGCCTGCCCCGCTTGGTGCTCAAGAGCCACATTTAAGAGACTGGTTAAAAACAGCGGATTGCTGTAAAAATGAATATGAGGATAGCCAGCCAGAACGTTTTTCTGGCGATAGCCGCAAGTCCAGGTTTTACCTTTTTTGGTGATCACATAGGCAGTCGGCAAGGCTTCGGTGGTACTCACCAGACTGTGATGAAATTCGTGTCCCCGGATCTCGATGGTTTTGCCGCACAGATAGGCGGCGATATTGACATAGCCAAACCGCTGCAGCCGTTTGGTCATCTGGGCATCGGCCTCGAAAAAGCCCACTGCCGGATTGGTTTCACCGCTGTTTAAGGTCATCGAGTTGGTTAAATACATCAGCCCGCCGCACTCGGCATAGCAGGGTAGTCCGGCTTCCAGCTTACTTTTGATATCGGCGATCATTGCGGTGTTGGCTGCCAGCTCGGCGCCGAAGATTTCCGGAAAGCCGCCGATATATAGGCCGTCGAGTGATTCAGGTAGACTTGCATCATTTAATGGACTGAATTCGACCACTTCCACCCCGGCATGCTTAAGCGCCATAAAATTGTCATCATAGTAAAAATTAAAGGCCCGGTCTTTGGGCACACCAATGCGCAACCCCTGATATTTAGTGGCATAGTCTGAAAAGGGATCGGCAAACGGATCGACCAGTTGGTCGTGCTGGCTGATTTTCCATAAGGTATCGAGATCAATATGGGCTTCAGCCAGCTCACCGGCCTTGTCCACCTTGTCCCGGAAATCAGCAATCTCTTCCACTGGCACCAGCCCCAGATGACGGCTGTCCATAACAATATCGGGATTGTTGGGGAAATACCCCAGACAGGTCACATCGTTATAGGCTTCTATCATTTCTTTTAATAAGAGATAATGGGATTCGGTTGAGATCCGGTTGATGATGACCCCGGCAATTTTGGTATCGGGATCAAAATCGACATAGCCTTTAACCATTGCCGCCGCACTTTTGGCCATGCCCCGACCATCGATGATTAGAATCACCGGCGCATCAATGGTTTTAGCCAGATAGGCGCTGCTGCCGACATCCGATTCCAAACTATGGCCGTCATAAAGACCCATCACCCCTTCAACGATACCCAGATCTTTTTCTGCCAGACGACGGGAGAATAACCCCCGGATCGTTTCTTCGTCTAACATCCAGGTATCCAGATTAATGGACGGCTCGCCGGTTACAAAGCGGTGAAACATCGGATCAATGTAATCCGGCCCGGTTTTGAAGGGCTTTACCCTCAGTCCCCGTTTCTTGAAGGCTGCCATGATGCCCATGGTGACGGTTGTTTTGCCGACGTTACTGCTGGCTCCGGCCAGCATAAAATAATTCATAATTGTGTCTCCTTTTTCCAATGACATATCTCGTTATTCGCATTCACTGATCGACCGCTAAAAACCGTTTAATACGAAATTATTTATCTTCAATTAGCGTCAAGGCTTTAACTATTTCAATAAATTCCTGATGATCATCAATTTCATTAACCGTCTTGTGCTTTTTGATCGCTTCCAGCCGCTTTTGCAGCTGACCTTCGGTAAAATCATTATTCAGACAATTGCGGTGGAAATATATCTCCCCCGGTAGCTTTTCCAGACCGTTTAGATTTGTAATGTTGCCGTGGCCAAAGGGCAGATCAGAAATCAGAATCAGGTCGCTCTTAGCCATAACGGCCAGGTTTTTAACCTGTTTTTCACTGCTGATGACCGTAAAGGGGCTTTCTTCAATCATCGGAATCCCCAGTACATCACAGATAGTCCAATCATCGCTGCCCTGGTTGACCACCCCGGCGGTGAGCTGATGACCCATGGCTTCGAGTTCTTCAAGCACCTGGGACGCCCTGTTGCCGCCGCAAATCACATGAATCCGCAAGCTGCGGTAGTCCTCCGATTCTTTAATCACCCGCAGGGGAATAATTTCCGGTTTTCCAAACAGCTTGTTCTCCTTGATAAACATTTTCATCTCATAGACTTTTTTAAGGTTTTCTTCGGTGATCACATCTTTGGGGATGCCATCGACAATCGCCTTGCCGTCTTTCATTAAAATCAGGCGGTTACAGTAACGGGCCGCCAGATTAATATCATGCAGCACGGCCACCACCGTCATCGATTTTTTCAGATTGAGATCGCGAATCAGCTCCATCACTTCAATCTGGTGGTGGATATCGAGGGCCGAGGTCGGTTCATCCAACAGAATAATGTCCGGTTCCTGGGCAATCGCCCGGGCAATAATCACCCGTTGTTTTTCCCCGCCGCTGAGATTATTGTAGAGCCGTTTTCTAAACGGGAGGGTCTTGGTAGCCCGCATCGCCTCCGTCACAATGTGGTAGTCATTCTGACTTTCCCTGGTCCGATAACTTAAGTAGGGGTTTCGTCCCATCAGAACAATATCCTCAACGGTAAAATCATAGTCGATATCAAAGGACTGGGGTACCACTGCAATCATCTGGGCCCGTTCCCGTTGGCTATAGCTGGTATTGTCCTTTTCTTCCAGGGTGATGACCCCGGATTTCACCGGCAACAGACCAGACAAACATTTGAGCAGAGTCGACTTCCCGGTGCCGTTAGGACCGATCAGGCCGACAAACTCACCCTGGCAGATGGTGGCGTTAAAGCCCTGCAGGATGTCTTTTTCACCATAGCCGGAGACCACATCCTTAAAATCCAGCATGACTTTTGGCATTAATCGTTCCATCTCAGGCACCTCCCTGCTTGCGTTTTCTAAGCAGATAGACAAAGAAAGGCCCGCCAAAGGCGGCGGTGATAATCCCAACGGGAATTTCCTGCCCGGCCACCGTTCGGGCCAGGGTATCGCAAAGAATCAGAAACGCCCCGCCAAAGAGCAATGAGAATGGAATGAGTACCCGGTGTTTGGGCCCGGTTACCAACCGCACAATATGTGGCACCACCAGTCCCACAAAGCCGATGATCCCAGTTACCGAAACCACCGCCGCCGTCAGCAGGGACGAGGTAATCAGAATTTTCTTTTTTAACCGTTCGGTATCGACGCCCAGCTGGGTGGCGGTTTCCTCGCCCAGGAGCATGATATCGAGCTCCCGCACTGAAGTCAGCATGATCATCCCGCCAATCAGCACATAGGGCAGGACTGTTAAAACCTGATCCCAGCCCTTGCCGTTTAAACTACCCATGATCCAGAACATAATCTGGGTCATCTCTTCCTGATTAAAAATCATCAGTAGATACATAATCGCACTGATGGTTTGACCAATGGCAATCCCGCTGAGCAGCAGTGTCGCCACCGGTACCTTGCGCCCAACCCGGGAAATATTATAAACCACCAGAATCGTGGTAAAGGAACCAACAAAGGCTAAAATCGCCGTACCATTCATTCCGAACAAACTGCTGGAAAAATTCATGACAATACCAATCGTCGCCCCCAGCGCCGCCCCGGAGGACACTCCTAAAATATAGGGGTCGGCCATAGGGTTTTTAAAAATGCCCTGGTAGGCGGCGCCACAGATAGCCAGCACTCCACCGGTAATAAAGGCCAAAATAATCCGGGGCAGACGGACATTCCAGATAATCGCAATGGCCCCGTCACTGATATTTTCCATCCCAAGATCGATATGAAAAATCTGATCCAATAGAATTTTATTGGCATCCCAAAAAGAAATCGATGCCACCCCCAATAAGGTACAGACGTAAATGATGATGATGCACATGGCAATGGACAGGATGATGCCATATTTCTTGACGGTATTCTTCATGTATTCTCCCACTAATCGTTTTGTCTGTTCACCCCCTGAGTCTCTCTACTTAAGAAAACCAGGGGGCGAACAGCCTTCGCCCCATCAGACAAACTTATTTGGTAAATATTTCCGGATAAATGCTTTCGGCAATTAAGGCCATCCCCTCAATAATTCGGGGACCGGGCCGCTGAATCATATCACTTTCCGGGGTCAGGTATTCAAAGTAGATCAGTTGATCATTAATGATCGCATTGATCTTATCAAAACCAGCGGTGGCTTTAACATCCTCCGGTTTGGTATAAAGCGAAATATAAACATCCGGATTATCAGCAATGATTTCTTCGGTGCTGAGCTGCGGCCATTGTTCTGCTCCATCAGCGGCAATATTGACGGCGTTCAAATCGGTCAGCATCGAATCCAAAGTGGACCCGGGACCAGCGGTATAGAATTTTCCGATATCAAAGAAAACTGACTTTTGGGTTTTGGCAGTCTTCGCCTTTTCGATTAACGCTTCTCGGTCAGCTTGCATTTTTTTAACTATTTCAGTCGCTTTGTCGTTGGCATTGGTGACCTCGCCAGCCTGAACAATATTGGCCAGGACGCCGTCAATATTGGCAGCATTAAAGGTAATTACCTTGGCGCCAGTGGCTTCCAACTGTTGTTTGATATCATCGGAGACAAAATCCGAGGCCACCACAATATCCGGTGCCAACTCAATAATTTTTTCCAGGGTTGGTGCGTTAAAACTACCAATATCGGTCACGGCTAAAGCGGCTTCGGGGTAATCACAGTATTTGGTCCGTCCGACGACCTTGTCCCCCTGATCCAGGGCAAACAGGATTTCGGTTGTTGCCGGAGACAATGAGACGATCTTCTGGGGTTCTTTTTCAATGGTCACTGAATTACCGGCATTATCGGTTACCGTGACCGGGTAAGTAGTCGAGCCGCTTTTTGTTTCGACGCCTGATTCATCCGCTGTCGTTTTGCCTGGCTGACAGCCGGTAAAGGATACCATTAAAGCAATCACAGCAAGAATCACCAACCAATTTCGCATGCTTTTCTTTTTCATTTTCGTCCTTCTTTTTCTTTATTTTTTTGCATTTTTTTTGCAAAAATAAATCCAGCTTCCTGTGGAGGCTGGATACTAAACAAACGGTTTAATCCTGTTCTTCCCACCGAAGAATATCAATGATTATGAGTGTCCTGACTTATGCGTATTCTTGATTCTCACTTCCCATCCTTAAAGACAGTGGCACAAAAATCTCGTTGGCAATTACAGTAGCGGGGGCTGTAGAGGTCTTCCACCTCTTTCCTCATCACTTCTTTATTTATATTAGTGGCAGTGTATCATAGAATCGGCAACTTTTCAATTGATTATTTTTGCGGTGGTTTTTCATCATTTATGGCCAGACTCTCAAGCACCGCCCGGGCAAAATCAAGCGGTTCCTTTTCCCGCCAGTCTTCATTGGCCAGCACCTCGTAGGAAATGGTCGTAATCGTTGGCACGGTCAGAATTTCGGCCATTACCTGATCTAAGGGAATGCTGCCTTCGCCGGGAATCCAGTGACGGTCAGCCTTAAAATCATTGTCGGACAGGTGCAGGGCCTTAAGCCGGTCTTTATGCTTTTTTAGAATCCGGCCGCAGTTCTGTTCTTCCAGAAAATCGTGGGAGCTGTCATAGCACATCCCAAAGCGGGGGGCATTAATCTGATCGAGCAGATAACAAAGCAGATGCTGGCGGGAAACATTTTCCACCGCCAGATCGACATCGTATTTTTCGGCGGCATCAGCCAGCTCGGAGAAGAAGGCCAGGCCTTTATCGAGATCCGGCTCAAATTCATCGAGATCATTGGTGTGCATCACCATCGCCGGGATTTCAAAAGCCTGGCAATCTTTGAGATAATCTTTGAACATCTGCAGCTTGGGTTTTATCTCCATCCGGGAGGCGGTCCAGATGTCGCTGTAGCCGATAAAGGGGGCATGGATATTGGTGATCCCCAAACCGTTTTTTCGAACCAACTCCGGGAATTCTTCTTTTTTTAAGGCCCAGGGCTCAAACTCATCCTCCCAGGAAATCATCACCTCATCAAAACCGGCATCGGCAATGATTTTGATGCGGTCTTCAAATTTCATAAAATAGCCAAACCAGGAAAACATACTATACTTCATAATGGCCTCGCATTCTCAAATAAATTTAGTTTTTTTGCTGATATTTACCCATGCCCTTCAAATTGCCACTCTGGTCATCTTTTAAAAACTGCGCTATAATATCTCTAATACTAAAATTGGAGCGTATTCATGAAAAAATATTACAAAGGCATTCTGATCGGCATTGGCTTTATCGCCTTATCCGCCATTCTTTACTATTCGCATTTTTTGATTTTCAAGGATTCCCATCATATCTTTTTGTATCTGCTGGGCGACATTGCCTTTTTACCGATTGAAGTCTTGCTGGTTTCGGTAATTTTTCATAAGGTCATTGAAGATAAAGACAAAAAAGAACGGCTCAAAAAAGTCAACATGGTGCTCAGTGTTTTCTTCTCTGAGGCTGGTGTCGAACTGATGCAGTTCTTTTCCCGGGAAGATCAACACCTCCCAGATTTTCGCGAATTTCTGCTGATCAAACCGCAGTGGGATAACCGGGATTATAAAAACGCCCTGAAGAATCTGAAGGGGATTCGCTATCATCTGAGTTTTTCCGGGCCCTGCCTTACGAATCTCAGCGAATTTTTAACGTCGCACCGGGAGCTTTTTTTAAAACTGCTGGAAAACCCGTTTCTGGTTGAGCATGAAACCTTTACCGACCTGATCATGTCACTTTCTCATGCTGAGCAGGAACTGTCCAGCCGCAAAAACCTGCTAACGCTCAATGACAATGATTACCGCCACCTGATGACCGATATTGAACGGGCCTACCAACTGCTGCTGGTGGAATGGCTGCTGTATATGAACCACCAGCGCAAGTCCTATCCGTTTTTGTACTCTTTTTCGATCCGAACCAATCCCTTTGATCCCCAGGCCGAAGTCGAAATTCAATAACCAACGTTCTTCTCAACCTTTAGGGTTATCGCTCAACTACCGTACCGACCAATTGTTAATCTGTTGTTCGCCGCGGAATCGGACAGGCGATGCCATGTCCGCTCCGATGCGTACAACATGATGTAACAATTGTCGGTACTGGGTTATCTTGAGACAACAAATAGCTTTTTGATCTTACTCGCTGATCGTCTCCACCGACTCGATGGTGTATTTCTGTTTGCTGAAAACCAGCTCCATCAGCATCGACAAGTATTTGATGATCACCGCCAGAATCACAAAGACGCCGAAAAAGCCAAAGACAATCACCAGCATCATCGAGGTATAGCCGGACACCACGTCTTCGGTAACATAGCTGACCAGGGTATAGATGCCAATGCCAAAGGTGGCTACCATCATAAAGACCGCTGCCAGCAGGGTCATCTTATAGGCCACATTGGTAAACAGAATCAGCGAATCGGCGGCCATTTCTTTGCGTTGATAGCGGGTTTCCTTATCGTAGCCCTTGGTGCAGGAGCGGTCATTGTCGTACTCGATGGTGTCGATCTTCAGGCCGCAGTTGGCGTAAACCGCCTTACGGTAGGGAATCGTCTTGCTCATCGAATGGACCCGGTTAATCGCCCGGCGCGACAACACCCGAAAGTTTTCGGTTCGCAGGGGATGGGGGCTGCGGGAATACCGGTTAAAGACCGCATAAAAAAGTCGCGAGGTCTTGCGGTACCCATTTTTTCGGGGCGGCATTGACGATATCAAAACCGGTCAGGCTGTGGTAATAGACATCCATCATCAGCTCGGCATCATAATCCATCACCATGTTATCAAATTCAAAGACGAAATCCCCAATCGACAGATCAATCCCGGCATTCATGGCCAGCTCAACGCCCTGATAAAAGCTCATGTTGACGACGTTGATGACGGTACCTTTGATGCTTTTGCCAATCTCCCGGATCACTGCCAGGCTGTTGTCATCCGAAGCGTCATTGACGCAGATGATCTGGTAGTTTTCAAAATTGGCACTTAAAACCGCATTGATTTTTTCCAGAAAATCCCGGATTCGCTCTTCATCATTATAAATATAGATCACCGCCGAAACAAAGTTCTTTTCTTTGTCCCGAACGGTCACCTTCTGTTCTTGCTGTCTAGTCATTTTTTAGTACCTCATCCAAATCGTAAACCGTGTTTATTTTTCCCGATAATACCGAGACAAAGGTTGGCTTTTCGCTGACCTTGCGGATCACCGTCGGCCGGGAGTCGTCCACCTCGGAAGCCTTTAAGATCGGCTTCATTGAATAGAGTGAGCCCTCGTAGCTAAAACCGTACTCGGCCTTTAGATATTTCTCAGCCATATTGGACATGTAGGGCCAGGCGGATTGGGGCTTTGCGACGCAATCGTTGCAATTGCCCAGCTGTTCGGGACTGCAATATCCCCAGCTCTTTGTTTGACAGTTAAACTGCGGCAGGCTGTCAAAGGACGAAACATGGGGGGTAAAGGTGACTGAAGTCAGGGAATGATAGCCGCTTTTGCCAAAGGGCATTACCGAAAAAAAAGGCCCGTCCATCACCGTAATGCCGACCTCCTGGAGTTTGTCCTGGGGTTTACAGAGAATGATTTCACAGAGCTCATACTTAATTTTAAAGGGCTCATAACCGGCCAGACTAAGAATCTGATTGGTGGAACCATAGGTGGCGTTAAGCAGGAAGCCCGTTTCTAAAGCGGCACCGCTTTCCAGCGTCAGGACGTAGCTGTCTGGCCCCTTATCAATCTGCTGCAGTCGAACGCCATAGTTGATTTCAACATTTTTCATTCCGGTCAGCGCATCGACAAAAAACTGCCCCAGAATCCCGGCGTCATAGGTATATTCCTTGGTCAGGTAGGCGCCGTCACAAAGGCCCTTTTTAAAATACTTGTCGGGCATTAATTCTTCACAGGGAATCTCGGCGGCCTGACAGAATTGGACAAACTGTTCCCGGTTGGTCCAGCTGAAGCTGTCGCTGGTGGCGTAAACCTGATCAAAGGCACTGTGAATGCAGAAATCATAATCCTTGATAAAACGGTTGAAATAATGGGCTGATTTGATGGCCGTGGCATAAGACCGGGGATAATGATAGCCCATGTGAACCCGGGCCTGGTTGATGTAGGTGGCCCGCTGAAAGGGGGATTTTTCCCATTCCAGCACCAGCACCCGCTCGCCCCGCTCGCCACAGAGCTTGGCGGCATAAAGACCGTAAAGCCCGGCGCCGATAATGATCTTGTCCCATTTGCTTTTGTTTGCGGTCATCTTATTGCTCCAATGCCTTGGGCACAAAAGCATTGATGGCAGCCACTACCGTATCAATCTCAGCGTCGGTCATCCCATAAAAAAGCGGCAGCGATAAAACCTCGTCGGCCAGTTTTTCGGTAATCGGCAGACTGCCCGGGCCGATCTTTAAATACGCATAGGCTTCCGACAGA
The DNA here is from genome assembly GCF_023700225.1 of Acetobacterium wieringae. Classification (NCBI taxonomy): domain Bacteria; kingdom Bacillati; phylum Bacillota; class Clostridia; order Eubacteriales; family Eubacteriaceae; genus Acetobacterium; species Acetobacterium wieringae. Next base: position 447,350 of record NZ_CP097897.1, on the reverse strand, counting down.
TGGGGTGGGATCGGGTAGTGAATAATACTGCCAATGCCCTGTGTTTCCAGATAATCTTTCAGCTCATCCCGATAGGGCGTGGTCACGACAAACTGATGCCAGACTGTGGTAGCCTGGACCCGCAGCTTTGGCAGCGCAATTACAGGGTTGTTCATTTTGTTAAGATAGGTCATGCAAACCCGGTTGCGGTCGGCATTAAGCGCGTCCAGATAACGAAGCTTAACGTTTAGCAGCCCGGCCTGAAGTTCATCGAGCCGGGAATTGGTGCCGACCACCTTATTATAATAGCGCTTCTCACTGCCGTAAAACCGATACATCCGAAAGGCCTGATCCAGTTCCGGGCTGTTGGTGGTAATCGCCCCACCATCACCAAATGCGCCAAGATTTTTGGATGGATAAAAACTGAAACAGCCGATATCCCCAAAAGAACCGGTCATCTGACCCTGATAGGTGGCGCCATGGCTCTGGGCGCAATCTTCTACCAGATAAAGGTTATGCTTTTTGGCAATCGCCACGATCTTATCCATTTCGCAGCAGGTGCCGTAAAGGTGCACCACCAGAATGGCTTTGGTCTTGTCGGTAATTCTTTCTTCGATTTTGTCCGCATCGATGCTATGAAAGGCGTCCGGCTCGACAAAAACCGGGGTGGCATCGTTAATGGTAATGCCCATGACGCTGGCAATATAGGTATTGGCCTGAACAATGACCTCATCACCGGCGCCAATGCCCAAGACCCGAAACGACAGCCACAGGGCATCTAAACAGTTGCCCAGGCCAACGCAGTAACTGGTGCCGATATAGCTGGCAAAATCTTTTTCAAAGCGGTCCACCTCATCCCCGAGAATGTAGCTGCCGCTTCTTAAGATTTCCAGGGCTTTGTTTTCATATTCTTGCTGATGTTCTTCAAAATGACGTAGTAAATTGTTTGCTGGTACCTTCATCTTAACTCCTTGCTGTCAGCCTTTTGTTCGATCTTCTTTGATAAACTCTGACTTTAAAAATTTGATCTGCTTAAGATAGGATACCACAGTTTTAACAACCTTTACCTTAGTATCGTAATCATCTTTCCAGATTACCGGAATATCATAAACGGCGATGCCCTGGCGCTCAGCCCGCAACAGCAGCTCCACGCAATAAAACCAGCCATTGTCCTGGCTGGAAGCGGCAATTAACTGATCAAAGGTGTCTTTGCGGTAAAAATCAAAACCACAGAGGGCATCGGTAAACTTATTTTTAAACACCACATGCAAGAGGCTATTAAGCCCCCGGGAGGTCAATTCTCTTGATAGCTTGCGGCCCGTCACGGCCGAATTTTTCATCAGCCGCGACCCCTTAATAATTTTTACATCGGGCTGGTTTTCAAAAATATCCTTTACCTGTCTGAGATGTTCGATATCGGTGGACAGGTCAATGTCCATATAGCCGATCACTTCGCAGCTGTTATCTGCCGCACCGGTTCGCAGGGCTACACCGACCCCTTTTTCTGGGGTTCTTAGATATTCGACTTCTTTATACTTTTCACACAAGCGGCGGCTGATGGCTTCGGTGGCATCGGTGGAGCCATTATCGATGATGGTCAGCTGATAATCAAACAGTTTGTTTTTTTTAAGGAATATCAGGGTTTTTAAAATCCCTTTTTCGAGGCGCCGTTCTTCATCGAGAACGGGAAATAATATATTTACTTTCATGCGTCATCCTTTTGCTTTTTATTCGTTCAGCTTGGGAATATTTAGATCATAAGGCGGATAGACCACTCCTTTTTCGGTGATGATGGCCGTGACATTCTGGTGGGGGGTGACATCAAAGGCCGGGTTTTCCATATTGACCCCGTCGGGTGCCACCTGAACCCCGCCAATATGGCTGATTTCCCGGCAATCCCGTTGTTCGATGACAATTTCATCGCCGGACTGCATCGCAAAATCAATGGTCGAGGTCGGTGCGGCCACATACATTGGGATGCCATGGGCCTTGGCCAGTACCGACACCGAATAGGTACCGATTTTATTGGCGACATCGCCATTTAGCGCAATCCGATCGGCGCCGACAATGACGCCGTCAATTTTGCCCAGCTTCATCATCCAGCCAGCCATGTTGTCGGTGATCAACGTTACCGGAATGCCATCGGCGTGGAGCTCATAGGCCGTCAGCCGGGCACCCTGTAAAAACGGCCGGGTTTCATCGGCATAGACAGAAATATTCTTGCCCGCTTCATGGGCGGCCCGGATCACGCCCAGGGCGGTGCCGTAATCGGCGGTGGCCAGAGCACCCGCGTTGCAATGGGTCAAGAGGGTATCACCTTCGTGGATCAGTTCGGCGCCATGCTTGCCCATGTCCCGGCACATCTGAATGTCCTCGGCACAGATCGCATCGGCTTCCTGTTTTAAAATCGCCACCAGCTCGGCCGGTTCTTTATCGGCATTGGTCGCCATCACATCTTCCATCCGCTTAATCGCCCAGAATAAATTCACGGCGGTGGGACGGGTAGATGCCAGTAATTCGCAAACTTCTTTCATTTTAACATAAAAAACATCTTTTGGCTCGTTTTGATATTCCAACGCACCAAAATAAACACCGTAGCCAGCGGTTACCCCGATGGCCGGTGCGCCCCGGACAATCATATCGACAATCGCTTTGGCAATTTCCCGATAATCGGTATAGGAATAAACAATGAACTCCGTGGGAAGCTTGGTCTGATCAATCAGCCTTAGCTTCCCCTCTTCAAAATAAACAGGTTTCAAGCCTACACCTCTAATTTATCGATGAGCTTAAAGATCAACGCTTTTACTTTTTCGGCATTTTCGTTTAAAACCCGGATCACATCCTCGTTGGTGACTGGTTTAATGTCGGGATGGCCTTCGAGCCCGGCATCGTAATCGGTGGTCAGGGCAATGTTCACCACCGGGATTTCCTGTTCCAGACAGAGATAGCCTTCAGGATACTGGGTCATATTAACCACATCGGCACCCAGCATCGCAAACATCCGGCTTTCAGCCACGGTTGAGAAACGGGGCCCGTTAATAACAATCACTGTCCCGCCAAAATGCGCCGTAATTCCGCATTCTTTAGCCGCTTCCATCGCCAGCACCCGCAGGTTTTTATCGTATGGATGGGCCGAACTGAGATGATTGACCTTCGGTTTTTCAAAAAAGGTATCCTTGCGGCCGGAGGTCATATTGATAAACTGATCGGTGATCACAAAATCGCCGGGTTTGATATCAAACTTAAGACTCCCCACACAGCAGGGCGAGATAATCGCTTTGACCCCCAGGGTTTTTAAGGCATAAATATTGGCCCGGTAATTAATCTCTGACGGGTTAAGGGTATGTTCTTTGCCGTGCCGGGGCAAAAAGGCCACGGTTTTTTCGCCTACTTTGACCAGGCTGATATCGTCCGATGGCTTGCCATAAGGGGTGTCCACTTCAATTTTTTTCACATCACTACTGAGTTCATAAAGACCGGAACCGCCAATAACACCAATGTCTGCTGAATAATACATCATTTCTCTCCTTCAAATTGTTTTTTTATCGTTGCAAAAGCGCCGTGATATAAATTAGATTGTGTCCAGGACGGCCAAAGCCCATCCCAAACACAATCTCGATCGTTACTATTATTCTATTCGGGAATCACCAGGGTTGCCAGGGTTGACTTGGTGACAATGGTTTCTTCCTCGTCATCAAGGCTGGCTTTAAAGCCCAACCACTGATAGTTGCTGTCGTCCTCTTCTTCTGCGACTGTCTCTTCACTCACTTCCGAAACCGCTTCTTCAACTGCAACACAGCTGACTGCTGGTTCGGTCACTGCTGCTTCAGCTGCCGCTTCTTCGACCTGGGGTACAGCCAGATCCGGACACACTTCCCCGGCTGGCTCAGTCGCTTCATTTTCCGCCGGTATTTCTTCGCCATCGAGAATCAGCTCGGTCATTTTTGGGATTGGACGTTTGACGATTTCGTCATCATCAAGGTTAGCCTTAAAGCCCAGCCATTGATACTTGCTGTCGTCTTCTTCCTCAATCACCACTTCGGGAGCTTCCGGTTCCGGTTCGGCCGTTAGGGTAACCACTTCTACCAGCACCTCTTCTGCCTTAACTTCCGGGGCCGTGTCTTCTTCGTAGATTTTTTGTGCTTCCACTTCTTGTGCTGTCATTTCCGGAATCACGTCTTCTTCACCCTGAATGGTGACCGTATAGCCCTTTTTCATAGCCAATTCCTCAGGGTTTTTATCAGCCTTATAGCCGACCCAGCTTTTCTGGGGCCGATAAGCTGGAATTTCATCATCGATAATCCTGGCTCTGGCGGCAACCGCCGCTCTGCCACCATGGATGGTCTCTTCCGGTTTGATGACTTCCGAAACCTGGAACTCATCCACTGGCGCCCGGTGTTTGTCCCGTTCCCAGCTCTTCTTTTTATCGGGAAAATATTTTTTGAGGATTTCTTTGGGAATTTCTTCATTGCAGAGGATTGCCGATACCGAGGTCAGCACCTCCGGCAAGCGGTAGGTATCGCCCCACTTGATTGTCATGCCGACCTCATATTTAAGCAGATCGGCCACATTAAAGCCAAGCGACTCCAATGAAAAGCGCATCATGCCGGGATGACGGCATGGTTCATTGGTTTTTCTGGCACAGGCCAGCCCCTGGGTTTCGCAGATCGGGCAATTGCCGGGAATCAGACCGATCACCCCATCAACTTCGTTTTCAATTTCCAGCAGGGTTTTCCAGGTCATCACCTTGATCGCCTGGAGTTTGTCAGTGCAGTAGTCTTTAACCGCCTGAGGATCACGGATATTTCTTAAATCTTCCCGGGAGACCTCAAACTGTCTGCCGATGATGTGCATGTATTTAAACTGTTTTAGAAAGATTGCTTCATCAAATGCGTAAGTTGGGCAGGACCAGTATTTGGAAAAATTCGGGCATGCCTTACAAAAGCCCAGCGTCTTGTCCCGGTCGAAATACTCATCCATTAAGTACTCCACTCTTTTTGCTCCCAGGCTAAGTTTATTTTTCAATTCCATTCGTTTACATCCCTTCTCAATCAATCCGCAGATCAATCGACCAATTATCTATCGTTTCATTTAATAAATTTTTAAGATAAGTTCCCGAACCAAAGATAAAATTCACCTATTTTAGGTTCTTGCCCTATTCTACATCGATTTCGCCATTTCATCAATTAAACTTTTTGTCCTATTCGGGTATTTTTCCCCGATTCGTAAAAATGACAAAATATTACCTGTTTATTTTGAAATTTTAAGTTTATAATTAAAGGAGTAATTTTTTGAAGGGAGATTAATGAATGGAATATTCTCACGAAATTAAAAGAATGTGTACCGTTGGTAATAACGCAAACCACGGTTGTGCCCCAATCCCAGAGGAGGGAAAATGGGTTCAGGCAAAGGATGTTACCGACATCTCAGGTTTAACTCATGGTATTGGCTGGTGTGCCCCACAACAGGGCGCCTGTAAATTAACCCTTAATGTAAAGGATGGCATCATCGAGGAATGTCTGATTGAAACCATCGGTTGTTCGGGAATGACTCATTCAGCTTCGATGGCCTCTGAAATTATGCCAGGTAAAACAATCTTAGAAGCTCTTAATACAGATTTAGTTTGTGATGCAATTAACACCGCCATGCGGGAATTGTTTTTACAAATCGTATATGGCCGTACCCAAACGGCATTCTCCGAGGGCGGCCTGCCGGTTGGCGCCGGACTTGAAGATTTGGGCAAAGGTTTGCGCAGCCAGGTTGGAACCACCTATGGTACCCTTGCCAAAGGCCCCCGCTACCTGGATATTGCCGAAGGTTATATCCAGAAATTGGCCTTAAACAAAAACGATGAAATCGTTGGTTACTCCTTCGTTCATCTTGGAAAAATGATGGAAAGTATCAATAACGGCGTTGAACCAGCCGTCGCTTTGGAAAAAGCCTCTGGCAAGTACGGACAATTCGACGATGCAGTCAAATACATCGATCCAAGAAAAGAATAGGAGGAAATCACATGGCATTATTTGAAAGTTATGAAAGAAGAATCGCTAAAATTGAAGAAGTTTTAGCTGCCAATGGCATTGCCTCTTTAGAAGAAGCAAAAGCAATTTGTGATGAAAAAGGCATTGATGTGGCCGGCATTGTTAAAGGCATTCAGCCAATCTGTTTTGAAAACGCCTGCTGGGCGTACACCTTAGGTGCGGCTCTGGCGATTAAACGCGGCATTACCAATGCGGCTGACGCCTCTGAAGTGATCGGCGAAGGTTTACAGGCTTTCTGTATTCCCGGTTCAGTTGCCGAACAACGTAAGGTTGGTTTAGGTCACGGTAACCTCGGCGCGATGCTTTTACGAGAAGAAACCGAATGTTTTGCCTTTTTGGCTGGCCATGAATCCTTTGCGGCGGCTGAAGGTGCCATCGGGATCGCCCGCTCGGCCAACAAGGTACGTCAAAAACCGCTGCGGGTTATCTTAAACGGTCTGGGTAAAGACGCAGCTCTGATTATTTCCCGGGTCAACGGCTTTACCTATGTTAAAACTGATTATAACTACGCCACCGGTGAACTCAACATCGTTTCACGAACCCCATATTCCGACGGCGAACGGGCTGCCGTTAACTGCTACGGCTGTAACGATGTCCAGGAAGGCGTGGCCATCATGCATTATGAAGGTGTTCACGTTTCCATCACCGGAAACTCCACCAACCCGACCCGTTTCCAACATCCGGTTGCCGGCACCTATAAAAAAGAAGCCCTGGAACAAGGCAAAAAATATTTCTCCGTGGCCTCTGGCGGCGGTACTGGCCGAACCCTGCATCCGGACAACATGGCCGCTGGTCCAGCTTCCTACGGGATGACCGACACCATGGGCCGTATGCATTCTGACGCTCAGTTTGCCGGTTCTTCATCGGTTCCTGCCCATGTTGAAATGATGGGTCTGATCGGAATGGGGAATAATCCAATGGTTGGCGCGACGGTTTCTGTTGCGGTGGCGATTGAGGAAGCAAGTAAGTAGGGTATAGCACTGTTTATTACGGATCATGGGATTTCAGGTTAGTGCGATTGAGGTTGATTTTAGTCGCAAGACACAAATTCATAAGAAAACCCAGGCTTAAAAACCTGGGTTTTTTTATATTTCGAACCTAACTGATTAAATCACGGGAGTGCTTTGTATGATTTTAAAACGCATATCAATAACAAATCCAGCCCTATCTAAAATCTTTTGCTTGCCTATCTAAAAACTTCATCCATCAGAAGTTATATCAATTTTCGAATTCATTAAAATCGTACATATTCATATTCTCAAAATCTTTCAAGCTGACATTACCAAAATTCCTTATTTCCATTTTTGTTATTTCTTCCGGCATCAATAAAAGTTTTGTAATTACTCATATTTCATTTCTCCATCTCATTATTTACAACAACTTTATCGTCGATTATTTTGAAAACAGCATTTACTTTTCAAAATCTCCAGATTTCCAATATAATTTTTCAGGCAATCATAAGTTAATACACAAGAGTCAGGCACAGTCTACTTGAGCGTATGATGAAGTGGTTCAGCAGATTTTGACAACTCACAACTGAAATTGTACTGACCAAGATGTTCAAATTTATGATCAAAAACTTCAAATCCGCCACTTTCAACATCAATTGATAAATAAAAAACTCTTCCGAATTCTTTTTTATATATATACCTTAATTTATCAGATGATTTATTAGATTTATTAAGTCTTTTATCTTTTACGTATCCGTTATAAGTTGCTACAATGTTGCCGATATCGATAAACAGTGCTTTTTGTTCATCTACCGATAATTTTTCGTCTTTAATTCTAGTTTTTACATATGTATTATAATTTGCACAAAACTCTTTTCGCGGAAAAATGCAGTCGTTATCTAAATCGTTTTTTAGATATGGCAGCAAAAGATTGCTTATTTCAATTTCAACAAAAGTAGAAGTTTTAATTGTTGTTAATCTGTCACTAGATATTTGGACTGGTCTTGGAATCTGAAAGTTTTTATCACCAATAAACAATACCGCATCTTTTCCAATTAAGTAATTTAAATAACATCGAAATGCCACTGATGAGTCAGTAGCTGGCATGCAAAATTCCTCTGGTAAAAAGGCAGGTGTATATTCCTCTAAATCAATATATTCATTTACCAGCATTTTTTGTATAGTAGCAAAAATATTTATTGTAACCAAATTATTAAGCGTTGCATAATTTTTATAATTTGGTATTTCCATTTTATACCCATCATATGGAGCTTTTCTGTAATATTGAAATTTAAATACTGTATGCAAATCCAACCTTTTTATCAATGATTCCAATCTTTCATAATGTAATAGCTCTTCCTGATGTGAAAGACAACTATCATTATTAAGTAAACATGTTGAAAGTACGGCATAAGGCATTATAACTCCGCCTTTCTCATATTCCCTATTCCAGCTTTAAAAATATGACTCGTTTCAGATGCAAATTGGTTGAAAAACTCTTCTGGACATTGAGTTATTCCCCCTACGCGGTCTATCTTAATCTCTTCAGCAGATGAACCTTCTGTAGAATTTTTAACAAAGTATATTGCGATGTTCTCAAGCAATTTATCATCTTCAGCTTCCAGTGCGCGACGGACTATGCGATTAATAATATGATCACTATGAGTCTCTACTATTACCCCATGATTAGTCTGTGCTAATGAGAGCAGAAAATCAGCCATTCTCATTTGCATTCTAGGGTGTAAATGAATTTCAGGTTGTTCTAAAAGCAACGTTTGTTCAAAATCTAAGGATAATCCGTGTACAATAATTGGAAGAGTCTGACTTACCCCAAAACCAACATCAGCAATATTATGCGCCCTAATATTTAATTGTAACGCATCCTGTTTATTATCAATATCAAGAGACCCTAACTCAAAATACTTCATCCATAATTTTACTCCTTCTAGAAGGTTTTTATTCACTGGACTTGTTTTTAAGTCAAAATTGTCTTCCTGAACTGGAGGATATAATTCTTCAACTACTTTTTTTAATTGTTCTTTTGCCAACAAAAATGGTGTATCAGCCCCAGTACTATTTGATGACTGGTAGTTATTACTAATCAGATACTGCCTTTGTGGGTTTTCTCTTAATGGCCCAAGGTACTTGATACCAGAGTATTGATCCGACACAATTCTAAAAACTGAATAAATATTAGTTAAAAAATCGCTCAATTGAACTCCTGATTCTGGATAGAATAAATTAGTGAGTCTCATTCCATTAAAGTAGCAAGTGCATCCTTTTAGAGTTCGATTTTCTTTTTTCCCTGAAATCGTTGGGAAATTTACTAATTGAATATTGTACTTACCGCGTCCACCAGTTTGATACTTCATGTTAATTTTAAAAACTCCAGCTGTCAACTCTCTAGTATCTTGCGAAATTGGTGTTACTTTCACCTCATATTTATCGATGAAGTTAGTATCCCATAAATCGGAAACAACACCTTTCTTAATGGAGCAAACAACATTAATATCGAAAGCTCTAACTTGGCTAGGCGTATGGTTTGTAATTTTACCCAATTCTTTTGCTGTTGTTATATCTTGTTTTGAATTAGTAACATATCTCTTTCCATGAAACTCAACTCTAAAACTATTCTTTATTGAGAAAGAATCGCCCTTTCCATTATAAAGAGTATCTTTCATCAACCCATTAATCACATACGGCCCATTTAAAGTCATTTCATTTTTAGAAGACGAATTCTCATAACTTTGTTTAAGTGAAAGAAGACTCTTTAATATTGAAGTTTTCCCGCCACTATTTACACCACATAGAATTGTAAGTGGTTTTATCTGCATATTGTCTAAATTCGAAAAAGCTCTAAATCTGTTTAACGTCAACATTTGTAACATAATATTATCACCTTTCTTTGATATCATTGCACTGCAATTTTACAGATGCAGTATATCATCTTTCGGAAATAATTACAACTTTTTATAGCAAAAGGTGATACTTCTTTTTTGCAACTTACTTAATCCTAAATCCAACGCAATACACCAAAGCTACTACCGTTAACCGCTTCAATTGTCTGCTTGACAAACCTACAGCTCTATAGATTTTTTTCATTCTCAAATTTCTTTCCTCACGGGATGTCCCGTTGCATTTTTTGTTAACTTATCGTCGTTGAGAGCCAGCAGATATGGGACGCTACGTTCGTCATATTTCTTTTTCACCCACGGCCAAGCTTAACCATTCTTGTGCCTCACGAAAATGATCAAAACTTCAGTCCCAGTAAGGGTAATTCACTTTAATGATATATTTCGGAAGGGGTGAAAGGGTTTGCCCCTGCTTTTTTTCGTATAGGTATTATTAGATTTTTCTTTATGACGCGGGTATGACGCGGGTATGACGCGGGGACGTTTCGTTCGTCATATTCAATCTATACAAAAGAACTGTTTTTTTTCATCCCCTTGTTTTTATCATAAACTATCACTTATTCCAACCAAGTAAGCCGATTCTCAATCAGAGCTTTCGCAATTTCCATGGTCTTGATTAAATTTTCAAACCGACGATAATGAGGGCTTCCTTCTGCAAATTTCTCCTGTGCTTTCTCACACTTACTGATAATTGAAACCACTGGCTTGAGTGCTTCAGTTAATTCTTCTTTTGTAACCTGCCCCAGTTCTTCTTTCATTTGGTCCTTTAGGGATAGTTCACTTTCAATCAGTAGCTTTGAAATAATCATTGCTTTGATTCTATTTCTAAGCAGTGAATACTGAGCAGTTCCTTCCGCAAATTTCTTTTGCATCTTTTCACAGTTGCTGATCGTTTTAGATACTTCCCGAAGTGCTTCGCTCAATTCTTCATCCGTGTAATTGTCCATATGATTTCTCCTTTGATTTCACAGTACCTTGCCACAAACGGTGTCTCACAGAGACATGTGGACGTTTCGTCATAACTCTCATTTTAATAAAAGCACCACCATCGCCTTTCCCAGCCCGTGGCCCGACTCAATTTACTATGGGCACTCCACCGCAATACTTCCACAGTGTTTCTTAGATCTGAGATTGGTTTGATATTTGGCATTGTCAACAATTCTTTACCTGTTGAAAAAATCATACCCTTATTTGATGTTATCTTCAACAGCAAACTGCTGTAGTTGCAAAAATGATCAGCCGTTTTAAAAAAGTCGTATAAAAACCAAATTTGGGGTAACAATAGTTTATAAACCACAAGGAGGAAAGATCATGCCAAATTATGAAACCCCAGAATACGCAGTGATTGAGAAAGATAATGATTTCGAGCTTCGCGCCTACAAAAGTTATCTGACGGCTTCGATCGAAGATAAAAAAAGTGAAAACGCCAGTGGATTTAATCAGATTTTTGATTACATCAACGGGAACAATTCCAAACATCAGAAAATAGCAATGACTGTCCCGGTGTTAAATGAACTCGGAACAGGTATTTCAATAACGGCATTTGTTCTTCCCGCTAAATATGCCAACGAACCGCCCCCAGAACCGGGTAATTCAAGAATTGCCATTAATAAAATCGATGAAAAAACCGTTGCTACCATTACTTTTTCCGGTTCCGTGAAAAAAGAAAAGCTTGCTGAACTCCAATCAAAATTACTCCAATGGCTTCAGGAAAAGAATCTTAAGACCCATGGCAATTTCCGTCTGGCCCGTTATAATTCCCCCTTTACGCCTTTGTTCTTAAGACACAACGAACTGTTGATTGATCTCGAGAAGCCCCTCTAAACCCCACACTATTAAAGCGCTGAAAAAAAGACCTGTCGTGCATGACCCGGGGGACGTTTCGCTTAGCCAATCCGTTTGCTTTATCCGTTTATTTATAGTGAAAACGACATTGCACAACTTCAATTTGACCGTCTTTTATTCGGTATACAATACGATTGGTGTCATCAATTCGGCGACTCCAAAAACCCTGAAATTCATGCCTTAATGGTTCTGGTTTTCCAATTCCTTCATAACCATTCCGGTCATTATCCTGCAACAGTACATTGATTCGCTTTAATGTCTTTTTATCCTGGCTTTGCCAATATAGGTAATCTTCCCAGGCCTCATCCGTCCAGACCTTATTCATCATCAGCCTCAATTAGCTCATGAATGGTTCCCTTGCCAGCCTCAAGACTTTTGATGGATTTTCTTAATCTTTCCACGTTTGCTTCACTATAGAAAAAATCATCATTGATCGTCAAATCAAAGGGAATTCCATGCTTACGAACCACCGCTCTTGCAAAAACATTGATCGCTGCTGTCATATTTAAGCCCAGTTCTGTACAAATCATATCAAAGTTTTTTTTCAATTCTTCATCCATACGGATGTTGAGATTTGTTTGTGCCATAATTTGTCACCCCTTATCTAATATTTAAAGATATTATACCCCATTTTATTGACTTTGTCCTTAAATATAATTACAACATACATCTTATTCACCCATTATTCTAATCAAAGGCACCACTTTTATCCATTTGCATGTCTAGGAACGTTTTTCTGCGCTTACTTTGCTCTTTCCTGTTTCATCTGCTGTTGTTCTAACTTGCCTGACATCGACTGACTGGCATGACAAACAAAACGTCTCCACGTCATATAAACCTTTATGACGAGACGAAATCCAAGTGCTTGAAATGAATTGAACCCTTGCCGTTAAAAGATCATCTTGACAAAATCAGAACATCGCTTTAAAATAAAACCGACGGTCGGTTTTTTAAAGGAGGAATTTTTATGGCTAAATGGGAAACAAAAGAAAAACGGATGAATGACATCGTCAATGCTGCCGTTGAGGTTTTTCTTGATAAGGGTTATGAAGGAGCCTCCATGGAGAGCATTGCCAAACAAGCGCAAATCAGTAAAGGTGGCTTGTATCATCACTTTGGCAGCAAAGACGAAATTTTATTTTATGCCAGTGAAAAGCTGAATGAACCAATTTATGAGTATGTTCACCTCGCTTTAAAAGAATCTGACCCGGTAGCAGGGCTTCAATTTTACATCCGTAGCTATGTCGCTTACTGGTTATCGCACCAGAAGGAGCTTACTTTTTTCTTTTTAACCATGATTAAAGCCATTGCAACCCCGGAAATGTGGAAAGCGTACGCAGATTACTATACGCATATCAGCGACTTTATCAAAGCACTCTATGACCGAGGCATCAGCAGCGGACAATTTGTTGAACACAATACCCGTGCCAGTGCCCTGACCCTGATGTCAGCACTGGATGGTGTCCTATCCTATCTGGTGATGAGTGAAAACATCGAGCTTGATGCTGTCATTGGAGATTTTGAAGCTCAGTTTATCAATTCGGTATTAATCTCAAGGATTTAAGGTTTTTACCCAAGGAGGACTATTAAAAATGAAAAAAATCGGGATCTTTTATTTTTCAGGTACCGGCAATACAGAAATCATTGCCCGGCTGTTAGTTGAGTCCTACAAACGTAGCCAAGTAGAAGTTGAACTATTTCGGATTGAGGATGTTGTAAATCATAAAAAAACATCAGTCATCAATGATTTTGATCTGATTGGAGTCGGTCATCCCGTTCTGGGATTTGGCGCTTCGGGTATTACCGACCAGTTTGCCCAGATGTTGCCCAGCTGCACGGGGAAAAAAGCTTTTGTCTTCAAAACCGCCTCTTCTCCACACTACCTTAACCAGGGGGCATCCGATAGGGTTATCCAAACAATGGAAGCAAAAGGCTATCGGGTCTTCCATAATTCTATCATTGCCATGCCCTGCAACTTGTATATTAAATATGACGATCAACTAAATAAACAGCTATACCAGGCTGCCGTTAAAAAAGTAGAGCACATCGTCAACGATACCCTCAATGAACAGGAACAACACTTAAAAATAAATGGGGTTCTAAGCAAATTGCTTCGGGTTCTTTACTATGGGGAAGAACATTATGGAGCCCAATACTTTGCGAAAGGCCTGGCCGCTTCGGCTAATTGCACGCACTGCAAAAAATGCGTCCGTGACTGCCCAACCAATAATATTTCTGAAGCGGCAGATGGCATCTCTTTTGGTTCCAATTGCATTTGGTGTATGCGCTGTATTTACGCCTGTCCCAATCACGCCATAAAAGCTAAACATCTGTCTGGCTGCGTATTAGACCCCTACACCGGTGGATTTAATATTGATCAACTATTGAATAACCCTCAGATTGACGGCAACTATGTCACCGAAAAATCAAAGGGTTATTATAAGCATTTTATAAAATATTTTAGCGAAGCTGAGTAATAGTTTAAAAAAAATCCATCATCGTGTAGGACGGCAGCTTGAACAGTTCAAACTCCTCTGGAATCAGATTGGCAGAGACATCCGAGAAACATCCAGGACGTTTCGTTCGTCATATCCCGACTATACAACGAGCCATTTATTCCATCAAAGTAAGCTGCTCCTCAATTAAAGCTTTAGAAATATGCATCCGTTTAATGCCTCCACCATCATCTTGCCCAGCCCCAGAACCGACTCACTTGGCGGTTACTCTCCCCATTTTCTTTTGAATCTTCACGATCCGCTGAGTTCGCTTATCTGCCAACAATTCCTTCAACAACGTTATCCATTTCATTTGGGTCGATTTTTTAAATCCAGAATAAGCTAAGAATCCATGCTGGCGATCTACTGAAGCTGCATCTGTTATGAGCCCAATAGGCAAGCAGGTTATCCCAAATCTTTTTATTTCGTGAAGGCAGATAAAAAAGTTTAAAAGCAAAGTATGTCAGAAATTTTAATTGACTGAATAGTCATTTTGCAGTATAATCAACATCATCAAGATTCAGAAAAAGATTGGTCAGGAGGTATGAATTGGATAAGCGCGACAGAATATTAAGAGCAGCCTTAAAACTTTTTAATTTATATGGTTTTGATAACACCCCGACCGCTCGGATTACAAAAGAGGCTGGGGTGGCAACCGGAACACTGTTCAACTATTTCGGAAGCAAGGAAGAACTGATTAATGTGCTTTATTTGACCTGCAAAGAATCCTTGACCCGGCGTTTAACCCTTGGGCTTGAACAAGAATCGACTTTCAGAAGCAAACTCAAACGGATTTATATTAATTACATCGGCTGGAGCCTTGATCATACTGACGAATTTTTATTTTTTCAACAGTTCTGTAATGCTTCCTGTATCGGGGAAACCACCCGGAAAGAAGGGTTAAGTAAATTTAATAATATCATGGAATTAATTGCCGAAGGAATTGAGCAGGAAATTATCAAAAATGTCAGTCTGGATTATATGAGCAATCTGCTGATGGGTATCCTCAATGCGAACACCTATTATTTTATTGATAACCCCAGTTTGGCAGCCGACGACGGGTTTGTTGAAACATCATTTAATTTTCTATGGGACAGCATTAAAAACTAATTTTTTTTGCAAATGAATGACTAATCAGTCATATTGATTGTACATCATTACAGTTAAGATACAATGGAATCAGAAAAAAGTGATCAAAAGCGATTATAATGAATTAATGAAGGAGCTATGTATATGAATTATCGAATCAATCCTAAAAATGGCGACAAACTTTCTGCCCTGGGATTTGGGTGTATGCGTTTTGCCAAAGATGAAAAAGAGGTTGAGCAACAGATCATCTATGCCATTGAAAATGGCGTCAATTATTTTGACACCGCCTATATTTATCCCAAAAGCGAAGCGACTTTAGGCCGGGTTCTGGCCAAAGGCTATCGTGACCGGGTAAAAATTGCCACCAAAATGCCCCCATATTTAGTAAAGAAATATGAAGATCTGGATAAGATTTTCAATGCCGAACTGGAACGGCTGCAAACTGATCGTATCGACTATTATTTCCTGCACATGCTTACCGATGTCAATATCTGGATGCGACTGGTCAATTTAGGGATTCTCAAATGGATCGCGGAAAAAAAACAGGCCGGGCAGATTATCAATATTGGTTTTTCATACCATGGCGGCCGGGATGAATTCATAAAACTGGTGGATGCCTATGACTGGGAATTTTGTATGATCCAATATAATTTTCTGGATGAAAATAAACAGGCTGGCAAAGGCGGTTTGGAATATGCTGCTGCCAAAGGGTTGCCGGTGATGATCATGGAACCCTTAAGAGGGGGGAAGCTAGTTACCAATCTGCCCAAGGAAGTTTATAAGGTGTGGGACAATGCTTACGTGAAGCGTTCCCCAGCGGAGTGGGCCCTTCGTTGGATTTGGAATCATCCCGAAGTTACGGTTGTTTTATCGGGCATGAATTCACAGGCGATGGTTGAAGAAAACATTAAAGTCGCTTCCCAGGCGAAAGCCAATGCCTTTACTGAGGCTGATTTCGGGTTGTTTAATCAGGTCACCCAAATACTTAGCGAAAAGATAAAAATCCCCTGTACCGGATGTAATTATTGCTTACCGTGTCCGAAAGGTGTTGACATTCCTACGTGCTTCTCAACCTATAATGATCGGGAGATTGAAGGAAAAACAGCGGCGCTTAGCAAGTATATTATGCAAACCAGTGTCAAAAGCCAGACGAGTAATGCATCTCTTTGTTCAAAATGCGGGAAATGTGAAAGCCATTGCCCCCAGAATATAAAAATAAGAGATGAGCTGGCGACTGTTGCCAAAACCATGGAAGGCTTTTATTATAAGCCAACCCGATTTTTAATCAAACGCTTTATGAAATTGTAGCGTCGTTTTTATCAATTCAATCAAAAATATCAAGATAAAATTACGGAAACCTGTTACCAGCGAGTGGCAGGTTTTTTGTCGTTTCAGAATCGCTGAAATTCTCTAAACCCGCAACACTTATCGGAAAGGATTGTAACAACGTTTGTTCTTCCCGCTAAATCTGCCAACGAACCTCCTCCACCTCAGCCTTTTGGCTTCACAATGTTTTGAAACCATTTAACCCCAAACAGAGCTCCCAGTGCTATAAATGGCACCAGCAGTAACAACCCCAACCAATTGTTATTGCCGATAATCAGGATCATCATAATCTGAAATGACACCACTGCCGAACAAGCCAGGGTTGCCATAATATTGGCTTGTCGGGCTCCTTTAGCGGTGCGATACAGGGCTTTAAAAGCTGGCAACGAGTGCAAAATCGCCAACACAAAAAATACCGCTGCCGGTATAACAATGAAGTCCCCAATCTTCGCTTGATAAACAAATTGCAACAGTTTCGAAACTACTGAGAGCAGCACGCCAATGGCAAGAAATAGAATATTTTTTCTGTCTTTCATTATTTCTGATCCCTCCTTTTTCATTTTCAATAAACAGAGCCTTTTTTGTTGTCTTTGCCAATGCCAGTGATCTTCCCATGGCTCGACTATTTTTGTTAAAAAAACTGGTTTGCCACCGCAACATCCCGCAATACTTCCGGATCGTTTCTTAGGTTCGAGACTGGTTTGATATTTGGCATTGTCAACGACTCCTTTCCAGTTGATAAAATCATATCCTTATTTGATGTTTTATTCAACTGCAAATACTTGGCGTCGGTTCATTTGTGGAGTATCTCTCAAATCAGCATAAGTCCCCCTGGCATCAGGGCTTCTGAACTATCCGTTTATTTACTGTGATCTAATCACCGATTTCAAAAAAGCCTTTGATACAATAAGAGACATTCACCTGATTTATCAATTTTTTCGGAGGTATAAAATGTATACTAAAATAATAGGCTCACTTTTCGGTGGCGCATTGGGGCTTTTTTACTACAAACTGCAAAGCTGTCTCAACGGCAGTTGGCCCATTACTGCCAAACCCCATCGAACTGGTATTTATGGAACCATTCCTGGTTTTATGACCCGTTCTTCGTTTTTAATTACAGGTGCTTTTGTATGAAAAACAATCAATTCTTATTCCTCCTGGTCCTGACTTATTTTGCTTTGGGGTTTGTCAATATTCACTTTGCCATTTTAGGTCTCATCTGTATGATATTACCCTTTATTTTATTATTTAGAAACCGTAAAAAGACCTGGTGCCAAGGCTACTGCCCCCGGGCCAGCCTGCTGAGCACGACCGGTAAACTTACTTCGAAATTATCGTTGAAAACGCCAGCCTTTTTTATCCAGGGTAAGATAAAATGGATTATGCTTATCTATTTTGGTATCAGCCTAACCTTTATCACCATGACCACCATTCGTGTTGGATTAGGCTTTTCACCCGCTTTGGAATACCTGCGTTTTCTGATTGTGATTCCCCTGCCATTTGAAATGCCTCAATTGATCACATTTGAAAGGCTCCCAGCCTGGTTGACGCATCTGTCCTACCGTTTTTATTCCATGATGATGACCACCACGTTTATCGGTGTGATCCTGTCACTGGTTTATAAACCACGCACCTGGTGCACCATCTGTCCCATTTCAACCATTTCCGGCGAGTATATAAAATATACACGTTGATCGCTTGTACATCATACAGAGTATGGTTGTCAAAATCAACACGCATCCGTATTCCACAGTGACGACAAATTCGATAAAACTTGACAATTCGCTACTCCTTGATAACGCAACGCTTGCAGGGTTTATCAAACTCGCCAGACTCCTTACTGATAACCTTCGCTTTTACGAATTTTATTTTAATCAATGGATTTACAATTAAAATAAACTTAGTTATAATAAATAAAAAAATCTGGAGCGTTGTTTATGAAGACATTTAAGTACAGTACGATTGTGACCCTAGTTCTGACGGTTTTATCTGCAATTGCGATTTTTGCGATTGACGATATAATCCCCGATTTAGTTGTCGACCCGTTTAAAAGTCATATTCTTAATAACCTCGATAACTACAATTCGTTTCTTTTTGGCATCTTTACCGGATCGCTCGTCAGTCTGATTGTCGCAATTGTCAGTTATGCCACCGAACGCCGACGGTTGATTGCCGAAATCTGGAATAATGCCAGAAAACTCAATGTCAATTTTAAGTTGCTGCTGCTCGACAACATTGACTATAACGGGCTGACACCTGAAAAACTGATTGAAACCGTTGAAAAACAGGCGTTTAACCGGCAGGTTCGCGAATGGCTGAGTTTTTACAGTGCGTCCTACCTGATCAGTATTACCCAGCTGGATTTTCTGTTCAATCGGGGAAAAACGATCAAACAGATCAAAGCGATTGATAAAAATGTCGACGTCTTAAAGTCCGTCGCCGACAGTCTGATGAATGCGTTTTTGAACAAGCAGCTGAACAACAACTATGGCGTCGTTGAGATTGAGAATGTCTTTAAAGTGATTAGCTATCAGGACGAGGAACAGGTGATTCAAACGATGGAGCGACAGCTGGATGACCTGCTGGCGTCTTTTAATAAAAACAATATCCGCCACCATATGAACATATCCCGACAAGCGTAACACTACAATTGCTCTCTTCCGGGTATGTGTTCACTTTTTAGCGCCTTCATTTACCGCATTAACTCGGTTTATCCTAAACTGCTTGATAACCTGTTTTATTTTCTCCGTTTTTGAATACCTCCGTTTTGCCACCCGGTTTTTGAAACGTTTTTTTGAAAAATACTGGCGTTTTAAGTGACCAGTGGTGGGTAGAATAATACCATCACATTGATCCCTGATGATGTAAAGAAAGGAGACCCATGAAAAAAGAAATAAAATTGTATACCTGGCCGTTTTGTCCGTATTCCAATGGTGCCAAAAAACTGCTTGATGAACGTGGAATTGCCTACACCGATGTTGATATTTTTAAGAATGACGACCTGCGTTATCAGTTACAGGCAGAAACCCATCACTATAGCGTCCCCTTTATTTTTATCGGGGAAACCTGTATTGGCGGCTTTTCGGACCTGAAAAAACTCGACGAGGAAGGCGAACTGTCTGACTTGATTGACGAAAAAAAGGATTAATGCATAAAAAAAACGGCTATCACACACTAGCCGTTTTTTTATGCCGTCAAAAATATCCATAAAGATGGTTTGATGCCTCACGCTGCGGTTGTTTGGCGCATCATGAAGATTTCATTGCGCTGATTGTTTCGGATTGTCGAAGCTTTAATGTCGTTAAAAACAATATATCGCCGCTATGGCAGATTGGCTGTGACTGCCTCACATCAAATGTGACCAACGATTTTAATCAAAGCGAATCGGCATGGTCTTAATCGCTGCGCCAACAACAGCTGCTGTGATCGCAACAATATCAATCCCCATCGGAAATCGAAAAAGCAAACTGATTGCAAGGTAGATACAGCAAAGTAATGTCATTTTTAAAAACACCTTTAAATGCGCCTCTGCATATGCTTTTCTTTTTTCACTGCCCGCTGCTTTTGCTTCTTCAAAGCTGGGTCCGCCATTAATCCAGTAGACATATTCACCGGCATAAATCATCCACATTAATCCATCAATGGCAAGCACCATGAACATCAGGATCATTTTAACCTCAGCACCCGCCCCCCAAGTAATCTTTAAGTGTTCCTGCATTATTCTGTTGATCCCCATTGGCATCAGGGTGCTTGCTGCCAGAAAGAACAGAAGCCACAAAACCAATGGTTTGTAAGTCTTTTTATATGCTTGCTGATTCATCATTTTTTCTTTTTCTTGGGTTTGGGCATTGGCAGTTCCTGATAGCTGGCCCGCAACAATTCCCCCAGCCACTCCCGGTCATCCAATGATTCAATCAAAAACTGTGGCTTGGCCCCGGGGTATGGCAGCCCCTCCTCAACGGTTGTCAGGTGTTCTTCGATCATGGACCGTCCCACTTCGGTTTTCTTTAAAAAAAACTGATTATCGCAGATCAGACCCACAATTTTTTCGTCAAGATAGATGCCATATTCGCCAAACATTTTTCTGCAGCTGACGTTTCCCGCTGCCATTAGTTGATCACAAACATACTCTGCAAATTCCTTACTGGTTGCCATTGTTGTCTCCTTTTATATTCTGGTCAGATACAAGCCGACAAACTACCTTACGCGCCAATTATTTTAACCAGCGCCCGCTTTTCCCGTTTTCCTTCACATAACACAGGCATAACTCGGGGACGTTTCGTTCGTCATATTCCGGTTAGACAAAGGTGCTGTTTTTTTACATTTCATCGACTTGTGTTTATCATAAACTGACCCATATTTGATTAATTATACCATCCATCAGCCTTTTGGTCTCACAATATTTTGAAACCATTTGTAACCAAATAGTGCCCCCATTGCTTTCCCCAGTACCGTCTCAATTGTTGGATACTCCCCTCTGTGATGCAAGATCATTTTTTCTTCGGATTGAGCAATGGTAGTTACTGATAGGCAGACCGCAATTACAAACTTATCTCTGACAATTTCTGTATTAGACAGAATTCACAACCACACAATAACCATCTTCTTGATACTCATTCATTTTTTATCTTTTTCATTTACCTCATTAACCCGGTTCATTTCAAACTGATCCATCACCTGTGACAGATTTTCCGAATTCATTAGCGCTGTTGGGAAATCAGAAATCGAAAGTGAATTGACCCACGAAACCGCTTGATCTTTATTTTGCGGTTTATCGGACAATGGCAAAATACGAATATTGTAGTCAACAATGGGAATGTCGTTTTCAACTAAGATGGTTTCCAAAGCTTTGGCAACTTCAGCAATTTTATCATAGGAAACATCTTCACTAAACAACGTCACATCGATCGTAATAGGCAATGGCGGATTGTGGATATCCACTTGCATGTCGCGCTCAAGTAACAAGAAATTCGCTTCCTTGACAAAACGAAATGCAAGGCTTACTTGTTTCTATATGTGTAGTCCCTTTTTGGGGCATTCCTCAATGCATTTGAATCACAGAATACATTCCGTTCCATTTATCCGTTTTCGAGAATTATTTGTCATCTCAACATTCATCGGACATACCTTTTTACAGCGGCCACAGCCGTTGCACTTTTCTTCATCTATTTTAATCCTAAGCAGTGAGAAATAACTCGCCGGTTTTAAAAAGATTGTAATGGGACAAATATATTTACAAAATGCACGGTTATCCTTGCAATCAAATGCAAGAATTGTTCCAATACCAAAGTACATGATATTTCAAATTATAAAGCTATAAAACATGATCTGAGATAAGTTTGACACCTGAAACACAAACAAATCAATGTTGGCAATACTAACAAAATTATAATTATTGCCGATAATAGAAAAGATAATGAATATAAAGACACACCAATTTGCAAAAAGGGGGCAATGTTTCGATGAAAATAAGTTCTGTTGTTAAAAATTTCTATAGCAGCTACAATCAAATGACAGAAAGTCAAAAATCAATAAAAAAAAGCCAATCATCCAGTCAGTCTGTTTCAAAAAAAACGGATACGCTTAGTATTTCAAAAGAAGCCTATGAAACGCCGGGAAGTGACGAGACAATGCGTGCCACATCAGGAAAAGACTCGCTTGGAATAACCAAGGGCGAGAAAGCAAACAGTTTTGTTATCCATTTTTCTGATTCCGCAATGGTTAGCAGGGCTATTTCAAGAGGCTATCTTACCGTTAACGGTGTCGATATCCAGCTTTCTGATGATGTAAAAAAGCAATTAGCGGAAATCGACCAGCAGGCCCAGGCGGATCGGGAAGCGGCCTTTAATCAACGTAATCTGGCCCATAATCTGGCGGTCTCCAAACAACAAAGTGAATCCTGGGCCAATGCCTACAAAGATTTAGCGGAAGCGATTGAAATCGCCGCCAAAATTTCTGCGGGCGGAAAAGTGTCCAGTTCTGACCTGAAAAAATTAATGGAGACAAGTCCGCAGCTGTATGCGATGGCAATGGCTGCAAAGATGATGGCAGAAAGTCAGGAAAGACAGGAAAGACAGACTGAAACAACTGGCAATGAAGAAACAGGTAAAAGTAATGCCACCACTCAAGGCGTTAGCTGGTCCGATTTTGAATGGAAGTCTTATGAAGCACAGATGCATGTCACCTTAGATGGAACGCCATCCGTTACCAGTGTCGAAAAAGGAGAATTTATTCTTGAATAATAAAAATGCGCCCTCAAAACCCAGTGCAATCATTTCAAAAACGACAAATACGATAATTGGCATCTAAATTTTAAGAAATCTCACCCGTTTCCTCTCAACAAATAGATATTTTTATGCTTATTCTTCTTTAATCACTAGCCCGCCCCCTGATTCGTGCTCCCTGTCCGCATTTTCATATAAAGCAGCAATATCCTGGATTCTGCGTTTCATTTCCGCACGGATATGGGGCGGCTCCAAGCACTCGCATTTATCGCCAAAACTTAAAAGAATCGTGAAGTAATAGTCGTTCTCGATGAAGGGAAAATAAGCAATGTAATGGTCATCGCCGTCTGGCAAAATGTGTTCATACGGGCAATAATCAAGAACCCGGTCGAGGATCGATTGATGAATGCGGATTTTAATTTTTGTCTGCATCGTCGCCAGCGTATCCGAAAAATCCAACTCCAGTTTGTGATGTTCTCGTGGTACAAACGTTTTTTCTTCCATTTGCAGGTTTGAGATGCGGGACAGTTTGAATAAGCGAAAATCACTTCGTTTGTGGCAATACCCATGCCAATACCAATGATTACTTTTTAATAACAGCTGATACGGCTCGGCTGTTCGGGCGGTTTTATTGCCATGGCGGTCGGCATAGTCAAAGGATAGCAGCTTGTGTTCCTGTAACGCTGTTTTGACAATTTCCAAATAGGCTTGTATATTCCGGTTGCCCATCCATGGACTTAAATCGACATAAATCTGATTTGCCTTCAGTTCAATGTCTTTGGCGCTGTCGGCGGGAATAAAGCTCTTAACTTTGGCCAGGGCGTTTACCAGTTCATCCCCCCGAATCATTGTTGAAAGATTAGAAAGACCCATCAGGATCGCCGAAAGGTCGGCCGTCGAAAATACTTTTTTATCAACCTTGTACGTATCCATGATGGCAAAGCCACCGCCCACTCCCGGTGTCGAACAAACAGGAATACCCGCCATGTTGATCGCATCGATGTCACGATAAATGGTGCGGGGGGACACTTCAAACAGATCTGCCAACTCCTGTGCGCCGATCCGCTCTTTTTCAAGAAGAATCATAATAATACTAATCAGCCGGTCCACTTTCATCGGATCGCCGCCTTTCAATTTTTTAACTTTCTTTTTTTCATTGTAAATTATGGCCATACTGTTGTCAACAATTGCAAGGTATAATAAAAGAGCAACCAGGCATTACCTGTTTACATTTTAAAACACAATGAAAATGGAGGAAATTTATGTTTACGATCTATGTTTACGTTCTTGATACCTTGGCCGACTGGGAACTGGGCTATGTTACGGCAGAGCTTAATTCTGGTCGCTTTTTTAAAAAGGGCGCCCCACCGGTCTCGCTCAAAACAGTTTGCGCTACCAAAGCACCGATTACAACCATGGGCGGGATGACAGTCGTACCCGATTGCCTGATTGATGAGCTTGTGATGAGCAAAACAAGCGTCTTGCTCTTGCCGGGTGCCGATACCTGGAACGACCCCAAGCATAGCGCAATCATTAAAAAAGCCAGCGAATTTCTCGCTTCCGGTGCGACAGTAGGGGCCATCTGCGGGGCAACTGCTGCGCTTGCCAACTTTGGGCTATTAGATAATCGTCCGCATACCAGCAATGGCCCGGGATTTCTTGAAATCTTCTGTCCCGCTTATAAAGGCCAGGAATTTTATCTCGACCAGCCATCGGTTTCCGATCACAACCTGATTACGGCAAGTTCCACCGGCGCTTTGTTGTGGGCCAGACAGATCATTGAGCATTTGGATCTTTTTCAGGCAGACACCCTAGCCGCCTGGTATGATTATTTCAGTTCCGGCGAGCCCAAGCATTTTTTTGCCCTCATGGCGACCTTGCCGTCTGGCGATAACAACTGAGCGACTATTGTAATAAATAGCACAGCGCCATCGATCATACGGGATGGCTGTTTTGCACGACTTTCTGAACCTTGAATTTAATTCTTAAAACCTTCTTTACTTCATTCCGAAAGATACCGAATTAACGATGAAAAATAAATATCCGGTTGAGTTTTGGGTAAAAATATTTCACGACCGAAAAAATCAGGCCGAGAAAAGTTTGCGTCTGAGAAATTCCCGGTCAAAAACATGGACTCACGCAAATTGAGTCGCTTAAAAAATCTCGGTAAATTCGAAAATTGCAACATCGCTTTCGGAAAGGTTTGCACATTTGAAGGAGAAGGATTTAATGAACTCGGATCAATCCAAAATCGACCCGACCCTAACACCCGTCATTCAAAATGAGTATTTCGACAACAATACCCTTGATGCGTTTCATGTCATCAACCAGTCAGAAATCGGAAAATATGAGGCGCTGCGTTATCGTTATCTCAAAGAGCATAAGCAACACTTATTCCTGGAGCTGTTTTTCCAGGATAAACTCGGCGAACACCTGCGGACAGTCGAACAGTCGGCCCGCAATCGGCTCGATCAGATCATGGGGTGCCTTCTGGCTAGACATCCGGCGCCTGACCCGAAAACCAGCCCGTTAACCTGGGTATGGCACATGAACCAGCTCAAGGAACAGGCCCATGCCATTGTCGTTTCGGAACTGATTTACAACTAGAAGCAACACAAACACGAAACGAAGCATTTTTCTTCGTTTGAAACTATCAAAAAGTCAGCTAAACCAGCTGACTTTTTGTTATACTAATGTTTAGTGCCAGATGCTAACTTGCTACTTCATGAATTATTCAAATTATTAAGTTGTCAAACCTTTTTTTTTAATAATCAATGCCATAAAAAACATATAATCCCAAAATGGCCGTAAAAGCGGTTGCCGCAAATACGCTAAACCTTTCAGTAACACCAAAATAATCAATTGTACTAATCCCGTGCCAATTGCTCCGATTAACATACTTGATAGGCTAATTGTCGCAAGCACTGCCATGGACACATATTTTTTCTCTCGATAATCATCGGTTTTATCCGCAAGTGTATCATAGGCTTGATCGTAGCCGCAGATGTCATGACAGCTCAGTATGACTTCGCCCTCGCCTTCATCAATATAGGCTATTCTTCCATATGATGTTTCTACTTTATTCTGGTGTGTTTCAAATCGTGCCGATGCTTTTTTCTATTCGAGATTAAATTTTATTGCGATCACGCCAATACAACTAAGATTCCGCTAATAATCATAATAACTTTTTTCTTCTTCAAATGATCATACCTGCCTGCTGTAATTTTCCCCAAATACTCTTATATGTTCATTTAAGTAACCCTTAATCTGTTCTTCGTTCTCAGGATTACAGTCGTATTGTTGAAACAGTAAAAGAATCGGGCCATAAAATTGAAGCGCAATGATTTCCGGATTTTCTTCCCTGAACAATTTACCTTCAACCAGCTTGGCAAACGTCTTACCATGTTTATGAACCGCCCCTAATAAATAGGTCTCACCATACAGTCTGGCTGCCTGTTCATTGCCAAACTGTTCTCGCATTAATAATTTTCTATAATTTGATACTAACGGATCTTTCGTAAAAAGAGAAAACAGATTCCAGGATATTTCACATAATTTTTCAAGTGATAATTCCTTATATGCCTGTGCAACGTCTTCTGTAACTACCTCGGGAACTTCATTTTCCTGATAAACCAATTCGATTCGCTCTTTCATGCTCACCATGATACTGTCTAAAATGTCTTGTTTGTTTTTGAAATGCTTATATAGCGCACTCTCACGCACACCTACAGCACTTGCAATATCTCTTACTGATACGCCTGAAAAACCTTTCTGCGCAAATAAATCCAACGAAATATATAATATTCGCTCCTTAGTATCCATAATCACTCCTTTAATCATGTACCACAAGTGAACAAGTGTTAACCTAATAATAGTTAACACTTGTTCACTTGTCAAGCGCATTAATTAGAAAAATCCCCGCCTCAAGCTGCACACTTAAAGAGGCTGCGGGGACCACTCTGTTGGTTTATAACGGCATAAGCCGAATATCTTGACGTTTTAAATAGTCAGCGGTGGGTAGAATAATACTATCAAAGTGATTCCTGATCACAAAAGAAAGGAGCATTTACATGAAAAAGTTCTTGGTTCTCTTGCTTGTGCTTACCCTCTTTTTGCTCTGCGGATGTACCTCCGGAACAAAAAGCAGTGGTGATTCTTCCTCCCAAACTGATCAGACATCCAACAGCACGTCTTTGAACAGCTTTGAAGTCAGTTCTTTTAAAACAAAAGATGGTAATGACTCCTACATGCGAATGGCCAGTATTGAATCATCTCGACGCTGCCAAATTAGAAAAACTTGACAATCTCTGCAACTGTTTTTCTTTTGGGCATTTTAGGTTCCTGGGCGCCATAACCCAGTGCAATCACCGAAACGATGGTTTCATCTTGGCTGATTGACAGCATTTCCCGAATTTTATCGGCATCTCGAATACCCATGACTAAGGTATCCAAGCCCAGATCGATTGCCTTAAGGATCAAGTTTTCATTGTGTAAACCCAGATCATAAAGTCCCCAGCCGTTTCCCAATTCATTGGTCGGTTCACCATCCGGGTTGAAGCCAGAATCATTTTTGACAAAGGTGGTCACAATCAACACGGGTGCATCTGCCGAATTCTTTGCGTTAAACGGTGGTAGACAGGCTTCTTTAAATCTTGCCAGCGTTTCCTCGCTCTGAATAACATAATACCGGGCTGTTTGCGAATTTTTCCATGATGGCGCCAAAATCGCCGCCTCGAAAATTTGATTTAACGTGGCTTCATCTACCTTTTTATCCGGATCATACTTTCTGACACTTCTTCTTAATTCTACAACTTCCTGAAACTCCATAATTACCTCCCGATTATTTTTGTTTATTATACCGCTTTTGGCCCGGTAAATAACGTGGTTATTATTTTATTTATTATGGTTACTTTTTGAATCTGTTATAATAATCTTAAATTACGCTAGGTTTTGCGCCCTTAACTTTGTCCCCCCAACAGATTCAATTCCGATCGGTTAGTGCATAAACCTAAGCCGATCGTTAAAAAGAGGAGTTATCTATGAAAATCCGCACGGACTACACCTGTCCGCTTGAAATTGTCCACGACATTATCAAAGGCAAATGGAAAACCATTATCATTTTTCAAATGCGCACTGGTGCTGTTACGCTTTCTCAACTGGAGAAAAGCATCGCCGGCATCAGTCAAAAGATGCTCCTGGAGCAGCTTAAAGAACTTCGCCATTTTGGCCTTGTCGCCAAAGAAAATGCCCCCGGTTATCCGCTTCATGTTGATTACTATCTCACCGAACGGGGCAAGCAGATCCTTAAAGCCATTGAAATTATGCAGGACGTTGGTATTGACTATATGGTTGAACATCATCTGACTGCAGTTTTGGATCAAAAAGGAATTTGTTATCCCCGCTAATTGCCCGGGCATTTATCAGCCTACCCACAAAAAAGTGGGTAATTTACCTCCTATCCAAGATGAATTATACTGTCAAAAACAAGGAGGTTTAAGAAATGAAAAAAGCATTGATCCTAATTGATATCCAAAATGATTATTTTACCGGCGGACGTTTTGAACTCAATCAAACTGATGCCGCTGCCCAAAACGCCCAAAGCGCATTGGCGCTCTTTCGGAAAAAAGGGCTCCCGGTTTTTCATGTTCAACACATCAACCAAAGCCCGATCGCCCCTTTTTTCGTCGCTGATACCGAAGGGGTCAAAATCCATCCCCTGGTATCACCCTTACCTGGTGAAAGGGTGGTTATCAAACATACCCCGGATAGTTTTTTTAATACGGATTTATTACAACTGCTTAAGGAATTGTCGATTGAGCAACTGGTGATCTGTGGCATGATGAGCCATATGTGTATTGACACAACGGTTCGTTCTGCCAAACGACTGGGATTTGCAATAGAATTATTGAGCGATGCCTGTACTACTAGAGATCTGCTCTGGGAAAATACTCCGGTTC
The DNA here is from genome assembly GCF_023700225.1 of Acetobacterium wieringae. Lineage (NCBI taxonomy): Bacteria > Bacillati > Bacillota > Clostridia > Eubacteriales > Eubacteriaceae > Acetobacterium > Acetobacterium wieringae. The sequence continues at coordinate 418,532 of NZ_CP097897.1, read as the reverse complement.
CTGCTGCCCTTGTTCACGCCGCTTTTATGGCTGCTTTGCAAAACACCTTTGCTGATGTGAAGGATACCCATACTTTTATCAAATCCAATTCCTAAAGATCGCCTGATCTTTATCACCAGCGCTGTTGCCGAAGGTAACGTTCTTACTTCCAATGGGGCATGACAAACAAAATATCCCAATGTCATGCCCTGATCCAAGACAGAGTCTGCAAATCCTTTACTGGTCGCCATTGTTGTCGCCTCATTTTGGGTTTATTATACCTCAAAAAATTGATTTAAAGAACTGACCTATTACCCATTTGCTCTTCGGTTAATAATGCGGATCTGCATACTTGCCATTACATCCAAAGCCGCCGCATTCAAACAATCATCATTGCTGGCGACACAGCTGGCATCAACAATAATTTCCGCTTCCGGCAAAGCCGCCTTGGCCAGCACAGCATCCGAGATCAGACAAATATTTGACACCACCCCCACCAGCTCGACCTGGTCATACTGGTTGGCCGCCAGAAACTCAGCCAGCTCCAGCGATCCAAAGGCGATCTTTTCAATACAGGTGTCGGTATCCCACCGCAGCTTTGCCACCTTGCCATAAAGCTCCCAACCGGGGGTTCCTTTGATACAGTGAACAACCGGTAAATTTCTGCCTTCCTGAGTATTCAGATAATCGGCGGTGTGGGTGTCATAGGTAAATAGAATTTCCTGGCCTTTCTGGCGATATGCCATTATTTTTTGGGCAATCGGTTCCTCAAGGAGTACCGCCTGGGGAAAGCCGAGAGCCCCATCCACAAAATCCTGCTGGTAATCAATGACAAGTAGAATGCTCTTCATCTATTTCACGCTCCTTCTTTATGCTGGTTGGATTCAGACTTCTAAATTTTTTACTCGCCAATGATTTTGACCAGCACCCGCTTATCCCGTTTGCCATCAAATTCAAAATAAAAAATCTGTTCCCACTGGCCAAAATCCAGCTTGCCGGCGGTGACGGCTACCACAGTTTCTCTTCCCATAATCGTTCGTTTCAAGTGGGCATCGGCATTATCTTCATAACCATTATGCCGATACTGACTATAGGGCTTTTCCGGCGCTAGTTTTTCAAGCCAGAGCTCATAATCCTGATGCAAGCCACTCTCATCGTCATTAATAAAAACACTGGCCGTAATATTCATCGCATTGACCAAAATCAGCCCTTCCTGAATGCCACTTTCTGCCAGGGCTTTCTCAACATCTCTGGTAATATTGACCAATCCTCTTCGTCTGGGCAAATTAAAATGCAACTCTTTGCGATAAGAAATCATTCTTGACTCTCCTTGTTTTTCTTTATTCTACTACTTTTTATCATAAAATTCAGCAATTTTTCAAAAGATGTTGATGGCATCGAATTTTCCATCGTATCCCCCGGACAAAGTCGGGATAAATTTACATTTAATCCAAACAAACTTTTAAAATCCCAATCATTTCATCGATCTGTTTCTTCTCGATCACCAAGGGCGGTAGGAATCGCAATACATTTGGTCCGGCGGTGATGATAATCAGTCCCAGTTCCTGGGCTTTGGCGATGACATCTGCAACCGGTCGATCCAGTTCAAGGGCTTGCATTAAACCCATCCCGCGTCGTTCTTTGACTCCCGGATAGTCCCTGACCAGTTCATCGAGTTTCGCTTCCAGATAGCTGCTGACTGCTGTGACATGAGTCAGCAAATCCGTCTCCTCATAGATATCCAAAACCACCGAAACGGCAGCTCCCGCCAGGGGATTAAAGCCGTAGGTGGTACCGTGATCCCCCGGTTCTAAAACCGCGGCAGCTTTTCCCCGGGCCGCAAACGCCCCGACAGGAATTCCGCATCCGAGGGCCTTGGCTGAAGTCACCACATCTGGGATGACGCCATATGCCTGGTAAGCGAACATTTCTCCCACCCGTCCCATGCCGCATTGGATTTCATCCAGCATCAACAACAGATCATATTCTTCGCAAAGCTTTTTCACCCCGCTTAAAAACTCGGCGGTGGTCGGATACAGGCCCCCTTCGCCCTGAACGGTTTCCATTAATATGGCGCAGGTTTTTTCATTGATCTGCGCTTTGACACTGGCCAGATTATTAAACTGGGCAAACTTGATATTTGGCATCATCGGACCAAAAGCTTCCTGGTATTTTGGCTGTCCGGTAACCGCCAACGCCCCCATGCTGCGGCCATGAAAGGAGTGATTCATGGCAATGATTTCGCCTGCGGGACTGCCAGTCTTATTAAAATAAAATTTACGGGCAATCTTTAGCGCCCCTTCAATGGCTTCTGTTCCGGAATTGGTAAAAAACACCTTCTCCATTCCCGATACCTGAATAAACTTCTCGGCCGCCTCAGCGGATGGCTTGTTATAAAACAAGTTGGAGGTATGAATGAGTTGATCGATCTGGGTTTTCAAGGCTTCATTATATTTTTTGTTTTGATAACCTAAGGCAAACACGCCAATGCCCGCTGCAAAATCAAGATATTTTTTTCCTGCATCGTCAACGAGATAAACCCCTTCCCCGGATTCTAATACAATCGGATAACGATTATATGTTTTTAAGAAATAGTTGTCAGCTTTTTTAATGGTCTGATTCATTATTTTACACGTCCTTTCAAATTTGTTTGTAATTGTAACATACGGCTCTTTTAATTGCAAGTAACAACTATTGCTTTTATCAAATATTGCAAGCGCAAATCAAACATGCTACAATAAACACAGCTTAAAGGAGGTGGCTGTTATGAATCGAGCACAACCAAAACAATTTAGAGAACAAATACGAATCCTGGAGCGAAAACTGGGACTCTTGAAAAAAAATAATGGCAGCTGCTGCGCCGCCGTTCTGACCCTGGCCCAATGCCATGCCGTAGTGGAAATCGGCCGTGTTAAAAGCATTTCTTTAAAGGACTTAGCCGTCATCCTGGCCATCGATATAAGCACCACCAGCCGCACCGTGGACGGACTTGTAAAAAAGGGATATGTCCAACGCATCCCTTCACTTGAAGATCGGCGCAGTGTTGACATATCCCTGACTGAATCTGGTATGGTTATATTTGAAACGATTGAAAGCAATAACGATACTTTTTTTGCAGATATTTTTGATAACATTCCCAATGACGAGAAAATGAATGTCCTTCATACCCTTGACGTCATTTTGGCCGCTTTTGATCAGGAATCTTAAGCCCGGTTGCTATAATTAAGTCCCCCCTGCTACTCGCGTTCCTTTAAAATCTCTACCAGGGAAATCTTTCTTAAATGTCTGCCAACCATAAAATTCACGATGGCGTAAGCACTTAAAATAATCGCCACCATGATCAGATAGGATTGGGGTGACATGGTGGCATTCATGCCAGCTGAAACATTGGATACCATATAAGGGTAAATCTTATTAATTATCATTTTAGAGGCCGGAATGGCAATAAGGGTCGTGAGCGCAACCGTATAAAAGGTGGTGCCCAGGTATAGCTTTTTTATTTCCCGTTCATTATAACCAAACACCTTGATTAACGAAATGCTGAAGGCTGATTTATCAATCATCATTTTTACCAGTAAATACATCACAATCGCAAAAAGCAGTACCGATGCGGCCAGAATGGTAATTACCAACCCATACATCATGGTGAACATTTGTCTGGCCGCAGCGACCATTTTATCGACCGTTATGACCGTGGCAATTCTTCCGGCTTCAATATCCAGTTCCTGATCAGACATCAGGGTATTATAGTAGTCCTCTTCCTGTCCAAACAGCTCACGCATATCTTTAATATCCATGAAAATATAGAGACCACTGGCAAAATTTACCACCGCTTTAACCCTAAAATTATAATTTCGATCGGTCAGATTATCGAAAAGGGTAATCTCCTCTCCGACCTGATAACCGAACTTATTAGCAACTGAGTCAGAAATGACCACCTCATTTTTTTCGCCATCCAGCGAAAAATCAAAATAGGGGTTTTGATCATCAATACCCTGAACCGTCACGTCCATCTCCCCCCCGGTCAAATAAAGGTCTGCGGTTAAAGACTCGGTATAAGCTTTAGTGGCATCAGTGGGGGCCGTTTCCATGGGATACTTCAGCAAGTAAAGATAATTGTACTCAACGTCGGATGCCACATTATTGACATAGGCACTAATACTCCCATAAATACTAAAGCCAAAAACCATCAGTAGAATAGCAATAGAAAGTCCACAAAACAGGGTGATGTTTCCCCGGATTTCACGTAATAATTGTCGAATCCGATAGCGATTAATAAAACCCATCTCCTTCAGGTCGATACTTGTCAGCTGATGCTGTTTCTTTTCCCGTCTGAGCAATTTAAGCGGCGCTAAGGATAGTTTGCTGTTGATAACTGTATAATTGACAAGCAAAGCAATCAGGATCGGTAGCAAAACACCATAAATCAAAAGATAGGGTGGAAATACCATGGCATATCCGGGATAAGAATAGTAGGCAACATTCTCCTTAATATTTTCGCCAATCAGCATAAACCCTAAGCCGGTCCCCAGCAGTGCTGATGCAGTGACAACCAGCATCGGCAGGATCATAAAATGTTTGAGTAGTTCTTTTTTTACATAACCCATTGAATAGAGCGCCCCGATCACGGCACTTTCCTTATCGATGGTATGAATCACAAATACTGAAATCATATAGGCAATTAAGGTGAGTATCATCACTCCTGCAATTAACGCTGAGTTTTTATTAATGGCGGCATCACTTTTACAGCTTGTAATCCGTTGATTATCATCAGCTTCTAAAAAAGTGATTAGATTGACATATTGATAATCCATATTTTCATTGATAAAATTGGTGACCTGATTTTTAAGTTCTCCCATCCCACTGTTTAATTCGGCCGAGCCATTACTCAAGGTATTGACCCCATTTGCCAAGTCCTTGCTGCCTTGATACAGGCTATCTGCGCCCGCAGACAATTCCACCGACCCGGAATAGGCCGATTCGACACCATTGGTATAGGCTGTTAGTCCATCTTTAAAGTCTTTGTAACTATCCAGTTGCGCTTTCATGGTATTAAGTACGATCACCGTATTCGTATCGGAGCCGTCAAGGGCTTTGGTCAAGCCGTCAATCACGGACCGGTAATTGTCGCCGGTAACGGTGACTGTCATCCCCATCTTTTCAAATTCGCTGTTTATCTGAGCAATCATCCCCTGAAAAACATCGTCAGCTGCTTTATTCAAAGTGGCATTGTAATTTGTCAATTCTTCTAAACCTGAGCTCAATTGATCGGTGCCACTTACCAGACTGCCTGCTCCTTCTGCCAATTCATTGCTTCCCTGTTTGAGTGAGTTGGCTCCATTTGCCAGTTTTTGCGTCCCATCTGCCAGATCATTAACGCCACCGGATAAATCATTCTTGCCTTTTTCAATGGTATCGATGATTTCTTGCATATATTTATTGGCGACCTTTGTTTTATCAAAATCCAGATCAACTAATTTTTCTTTTAGTTCTGAATCAGTCAGTTTCCCATCCAATTTATAGCTATAATTATATTCAACATTGATATCTTCTGCTAACAGTTGATTAAATTCCGACTCAGATACAAATCCGATGCTGAATTGTTTTAAATCCGCCAACACGTCCGAAACATTTTGGACAACATTGGAATAATCCGGCACTGTTCCGATCCCGGTCACCAGATAATTCTTTTGATCTACCTCAATAGATTGGCCAACCCTTATTCCATGCTTTTCGGCATAGTGTTTCTCCAGAACGATTTCACCCCTTTGATCGGCCAGTCGTCCCTCTTCCAGCTCAATAGTATTGATACTATTTCGATTCTTAAAAATCCTGAGAACCGATTTCTCTGGACCGGACAAATCAACATAGAAGGCTGCTTCGGTTCTTGCGCCCATTTTTTCAAGTTCCTGCTGCTGGTTTTCGGTTAGGGGAACATAAACCGAAAATTCTCCGTCTTCCAGTTGATTCTTTTCATTATTTTTATCAATCGTATAATTGACCACATCCGTAGAGCCAGCCATACTCACGACCAACCCCAGCGAAAAGATGATTAAAAATGCCAATGCTCCATATCGTGCCCAGTTTTCTTTTAACTCCCTGATGATTCGCTTATTCAAAATCATTGAAATAACCTACCATTCCAGTTGACTGGCCGGTTTTAATACCGTATTGGCGTAGTCTTGACTGATTTGACCGTCTTTGATTTTGATGACACGATGAACCATCTCTTTAATCGCAGTATTATGGGTAACAATGAGCATGGTGGTACCATATTTTTTATTAATCTTCTCAATCAGCATCAAAATCTCCCGAGATGCCTGATAGTCCAGCGCTCCGGTCGGTTCGTCACACAATAACAGTTCGGGGTTCTTGATCAGTGCTCTGGCAATGGCACACCGCTGTTGCTGCCCTCCTGATAATTGGGAGGGAAATTTTTTCTGATGCTCGGTTAACCCCAATACTTCCAGCAGTTCATTGATATCCAGTGGTGTTTTTGTCAGGTATTCGCAAACCTGGATGTTTTCTTTAACCGTAAGATTGGGAACAAGATTGTAAAACTGAAAAATAAAACCCAGAAAATTTCGTCGATAAAGCGATAATTCTTTGGGATTCAGTTTAGAAATCTCACTATCACTTATTTTTATGCTGCCACTATCGATGGTATCCAACCCGCCGATGGTATTAAGCAGGGTCGATTTCCCCGATCCGCTTGGCCCCAATATCGCACAGATTTGACCCTTTTGAATGCCTGTGGATACCCCTTTAAGCACTTGGACATAGCTGCCTCCTTCGCCATAACTTTTTTTAATATCATTCACTTCAATAAACATTTTTGCCCCTTTCATATTTTAAATATCAATGGTTTTTCTGAAACTTATTATTGTAGATTAGCCAAAACAATTTGATGTTTGCGTAGCATAACAGTGTTATGTTTAATCTAAAAAATAAAATTGAATTCCGGATTCGAATTCAATCGTATTTTTCTTTATTTAAAATTTTATCAAATCACTTTTTTAGTATCGCCAGCCAACCTCCGGTCAGGTATTTGGCAATGACCTCGGCTTGAATTAAGGCTTCTTCTAAAGTCAATCCGTGGGTCAGCAATTGAGCAAAGGACGACGTCTCCAGATGCGCCAGCCAATGCATGGTGTAGGGATTGATCTCATTTTCTTTGTCATTTTCAGAACTTATGTGATCTAAAAATTGCAACGTGTTTTTTTCCATTAAGTCGACCAGTTCATCATAGAAATTCTCATATGCTGATCCATTGGCTTTACTGAGAAGTAAAATAAACGCCTCTTTATTGGCATACATATAGGTTACAAACTCTCGCCCCTGCTCTATCCCATCGGCAATTAATGCCTCTGGGGTCGTTTTTGCATCCACATAAATAGCCTGCTCTTTTTCAGTATGATGGATAATGATCATTTTTATTTCATCAGCAACTTTTTTAACTAATGCCGCAAACAGATCGTTCTTATCTTTAAAAAAGAAATACAAGGCTCCCGTTGTAACCCCGGCTTTTTTGCAAATCTTTCGCATTGACGCTTTTTCGTAGCCCAATTCAAGAAACTCATCCTTGGCAACTTCTAACAATCGTTCTCGTGTTTCTGTTTCATTCCCCATTTTGCACCTTTAGTCTAACTATTTTAGATAACAGTGTTATGTTATCATGATAAACCCCTGCTGTCAATCCTTAGCGGTTTCCTGGAGCCATTTATAATTGGGGCTGTTTCGTCATATTTCTTTTTTCATTTGCCGCAATGGTTTTCGTTGGTGTATACTCATGATGAGTACGTCAAAATCCATTAAAGCAGGTGAATCTTATGCCCGAACTACCAGAAGTCGAAACCGTCCGCCAAACGCTTAAGAATTTTATTATTGGCAAAACAATTAAAGAAATCCAGGTTTATTATGATCCGATTGTCACCGGAGATTCCGATCATTTTGCCAACACCTTAACCGGCCAAACCATCTGCGATATTGATCGGATCGGAAAATATCTGATCTTTATTCTGGATCGTGATGCCTTTATTTCTCATTTACGAATGGAAGGCAAGTATAATATCGTCGACGCATCAACGCCGCTAAACAAGCATGAACACCTGAGCTTTATCTTTCGTGATGGCTCTGAATTACGTTATCAGGACACCCGTAAATTTGGTCGTCTGGAACTGGTCAACAAAGACACCTATCGTCAGGATCTACCGCTTGCCAAGCTTGGCCCCGAGCCCTGGGATGCCGATCCTGAAACGATCTATGCCAAAATACATAAGAGCAATCTGCCGATTAAAACCTTGCTATTGGATCAAACCATTATGACTGGAATCGGCAATATTTACGCCAATGAAATCTGTTTTACGCTTAAAATCGATCCCCGTACCCCGGGAAAACGTCTCAGTAAAAGGCGGGTGGCCGAGTTAATCACCATATCCCGGGAAATTTTGGAACAGGCCATCGCCCAGGGCGGCACCACCATTCATTCCTTTGATGCCAATGGCATTACCGGTTTGTTTCAGCTGCAGTTAAACGTCCATACCCAAAAAATCTGCCCGGTATGTCAGGGAACCATCACCAAAGAAATGGTTCGTGGCCGGGGAACCTATTATTGTAAAACCTGCCAGAAAAAGAAGGGTTAGCCGCCATCGGCTCCATATGATTACTTATAACTGTTTTGTCATTAAACATTGCCGGAAAATTATGCATCCGCCCGGCCAACAGCCACAAAACCACACCAAGAATTAAAAAACCGTCTCCAGGCGCCCACAAAAGCGCTCCTGGAGACGGTTTTTTCTTGATAACGTGATCTGGTCAATCGAAGGAGCCAACGTTTTTAAATCGTGTCGGTGCTGACGGCTATTTCATCTCCAGCACGCCTGGCTTCAGCAGATCCTGGCTGTATAGGCCATTATTTTCCCAATAATATGCCTCCGCTGCTGGCATCAGATGATAGAATTTATAGTAACCGATCTGTCGGTCGCCATTCCGATCGAGTTTGAGCACCCCACCAAGACCATGAAAGCCAGCTTTGGCAAGATATCCGTTAAGTACCTCAGGACTTACGTTACTGCCTTCCTGAAGATAGGCACAACCCAGTAACCAAATCCCGTCAAAGGAGCTGATCAGACTTTCCTTAAGCGGGCCGTCAACTTCCAGTTCGTCGTTGATAACGTAATAAAGAGGATCAAACTTATCCCCATAGGGACTAAAATCAATTGTTGTGTAATCAAGCTGGGCAGCCGTTTCGGCAGCCTCCGAATCATTTTGCAGGGCCTTTGACGAAGCCGAACTGTCGGTACCATACCATTTAAGCTGACGTAAGTTACTGTCTTTTGGCAACGCTTTAAAAAGCTCCACCACTTCATTGTACGAAACCGTCAGAACCGCCGTTTTAGCTGGATCACTGGTTACCAGTGCCGCCTCTGCCATCGATACCGGCATGGCCAGATCCGGATTGGTGGCATCGTAACCAAGGGCTACCACCTCACCGGCAAAACCGGCTTTCATCTGATTGACCATCGCCTGGCCATAGCTGTCATCCGCATAAAGGATAATCAGCTCGTCAATCCCCCGCTGGGCTAACAGCGTCGACAGCGCTTTGGTCTCAACCCCGTCATTCAGCACCAGACGATAGAGCCGATCGGTCTGAGCCAGTGCCATACTTGATGAGAGCGGTGAAATGGCAGTAATTCCGGCTGCATCAAACACCGGCTTAACAGCCTCTAACTCAGCACTGTTAATTGGTCCAATAATACTATTTATTCCCTGCGCCGTCAGGGTCTTAGCTGCCGCAACGGCCTGAGCATTGTCACTGCCTGTATCCTCGACCATAAGAGTCAGGCTTAAATCCGTGTTGCGGCTTTTTGCATAATTGTTAAACTGATCCACCGCATATTCAAGGATCATTTTTATTTCTTCACCATTCTCACTCCGGTTTCCCGTTAGCGGCAATAATGCGCCTATTTTGACTTCGCCACCAATTGGCGAAATTTTTTCTTCAATCGTCTGAACAATCGGCTCGCCGGCTCCGAGGCTGACAACATGGCCCATACACTTCCAGCGGTAGGCATCACCCTCTTTGATGCAAACATAGCGCATATACTTTGAGCCCTTGGTATCACCATTTTCGTCCATCGTGTTAAAGGAGCCAAAAGCATTTCGAAAGTTTGCCGCCTGGGTTACCAATCCGGATTTTAAAACCTCATACTCGGGGTTTGCTCCAACCACGCCGTAGGTATCGGCCAACAGCCATAAGGCATCCCATGTTGTGAGGGCATAGGGGGAATCGTCACTGGCACCATCAAGTCGAGCCCGCAGATAAGGCAGGGCATCAAGATCAATGCCCTGATCTCCCAGGGTTAACCCCTCCATTGCTGTTTGTTCCAGAAAAGCCGCCACTTTCTGGTTCTCAACAATTGTCTGATTACCGATAATATCAGCGCTGGCATACCATTTCATTGCCGACAGCTTTTGATCATCTAAGAGATTGACAATCAAATCAGCCGCCATCTGGCTGGGCGCCACCACGACCACCGCCGTCGACGTATTGCTCGCTCCGGCTGCCAATGACTTAATTGTCTCAGAAACGGTGGGATTTTTGGCGCTCTCAGCGGTAATTGCCACTGAGCCAAGAACCTCTATGTTCTGGGCAAAAGCCATTTCATTCAGATAATCGTTATAGCCCCGACCATAGGTGTCATCAACAAAGATCGTTATCAGACTGTCGATCTGCTGGCCATTTTTAATGATCCGGGTGAGACCATCAACCTGACTTTTGTCGGTGCCAACCATTCGAAAGAAGTGATCCGGCAATGACAGTTCTCTGGCCGTTGCCGACGGACTGAGCAGCAGCATTCCATTGGTATTGGCGTAGTCCAGCACCGCCAAGGCTTCCTCACTGATCATCGGACCGATTACCGTTGTGATTCCGGAATTTTTCAGGTTTTCCAGTTCTGCCAGCGCGGTGCCCGGATCACTCTGGGTGTCACGGATTTCAAGCTCAATTTTTAGGCCCTGGTCGGCGAGGTAGCGGTTGACATACGGCAGTGTTGCCTCAAGGGCTTTGTTGGCAGCCGTCCCGGTGGCCTTCCAGGTACCGGTTTCCGGAAGCAGAACTCCAACCTTGATCGTCGCAAGATCCGTCACATCAGCCGTCTTTGGCAGCAACGCCGATGCCCCCATGGCCAACACAAAAACAAGCAATAGCGTAATGACTGATTTTTTCATTGTTCTCCTCTTTTCTTTTATTCAATACGTAATCGATTTTTCATCGTTCAACTTATTAGCCGAAACGAATTTAAAAACAGCGTTTTTGTCTCAATGGGCGATAACTGTCCGGTTTCTTCCCGAGTGCTTGGCCTGATAGAGGGCGTGGTCGGCGTGATTAATCAGGGCATCAAAATCAGTGGTTGTCTGATCACGTTCTGCCACGCCAATACTGACTGTCACCGTGATGCATTTTTCTCCAAATATCGTGGTCTTTTGTGCCACTGCTTTCCGGAAATCCTCAGCTTTTGCATAGGCCTTTTCAGCATCGGTGTTTAACAACACAACCGCAAACTCTTCTCCGCCAATCCGGCCGACAATGTCGGTACCCCGGAAGGCCTCCTTAAGCATCGCTGAAAAATTTCGAAGTACGACATCGCCGCCATGATGACCATACGAATCGTTGATTTTCTTAAAAAAATCGATATCCATCATCAGCACTGACAACGTTTCCTGGACGGATCGGGCCTGCTGGTCGGCCTTTTCGGCACACTCCCTAAAGCGTCGTCGATTATTGAGACCGGTGAGTTCATCAGTATTGGCGATTTCTGTCAGCCGCTGTTTCAAACTTTCCCGCTCCGTGACATCTTCAAAGGTGATCAGATGACCAACAGTTTCTTTTTTGTTTTGAATACTGCGGGTGTTGATGTTAACATAACGGTCTTCTTTGGCAACACTGAAATGACAAACCTGATCCTCCGAATTCTTGATACGCTCCCACAAATCCGGATGTTTCGCCAACAGAATTTCCAATTGGTCTTCTTTTAGCGACGCATTGAACCAACTAAAAAACGTGATGCTGGCTTCGTTAAAGTCGACAACCCGATAAAAACGATTGACGAGAATCAGGCCAGCACTGCTATCCTCAAAAACCCGTTCCCGGGCCAGATCTTTAATTTCCAGAAAATTATAGCGTGTTAAGGATAAATTGATTAACAAAACACAGGGCGGCAAAATCAATGCCGTGTAGTCAATCCCGATGCCGAAAAGATTCACCGTTACCAACAGCAATGCCAGATATGGCAATACCGAAGCCAGCAGCAGTAGTCTGAACTGGATTCTTTCATCACCAGTGCTGTTTCGAAAACGCTGAAAATAAAACCAGGTACATAAAACCAGGGTAATCAACACATAGGCCGTCTGAACATAATACCAGGGGCCTTTGATCAACAACATGTAGTTGACCCCCATAAACTGATGAATCCCAATTTGGCTGTAATATAAATGATGCCAGTCGTTGGATAGGCGCAGCAGAAATGTGAAAATCGGAATCGCAAAGACCACCAGACCGCCAAATCCCTGGAAGAATTTGCCCTTGCCGGTGTACAACATGCTCACCATTAACCACAACGCCGGAAAAAACGGAATCCCGAAATATTGCACCTGATTCCAAAAATACATATCCTGAAGCGAGCTGGCATTGATTTCCACCAGATAACCCAGCAGATAAATCTGCAAGGTCAGACTGAGTGCCCCAAATGCCTTGGCATAGCTTGATTTACCCCGAACAAACGAATTGATAAACATAAAGGAAAGCAATAGAACCCCAATGTATAGATAAATACTGACAAATTTAATAATCATTTTTGCTTTTTAGACCTCCTGATCTGGTTCATTTGTCTGATGTGGCCTCTATCAAACGTACGATTATCCCACTTGGATTCGAACACATAAACAAGCGGGAGATGTCCCTACCAATTAAGATGAATTATACTTTAAATACTAACAAAGCACAAGAAATGAAAAAAACAGCGGTCAACCCAAACCCGCTGTTTTTCTTATCCATTATTGACTCAGTCCTGACTTGGCCGCATCTCTTTGTCTGGAACCATCGCTTCCTCCCGTACCCGGGACTTTTTACCAATCAGCCGCAATAGCGTTAATACCGCGCCAAACAGACAGATCGCTGCCGCTGTCGTATAAACGATTTGCATACCATTAATAAAGGCGCCATTTTGGCCAACCACATAATCGGTGACCCGGTAGCCCAACTCCCCGCTCATGCTGCCATAAAGCAAGGTGGTTGCCAATGCAATCCCACAAACCATCCCCATATTCCTTACCAGGGCATTGATGCTCCCGGCAATCCCCAACTGATGTCTACTTACCGTCGACATGATCAGGGAATTATTTGGCGACTGAAACAAGCCCATCCCCACTGATAAGATGACAATAAAAATAACCATGGTCATCAGGGAAGACTGCTCCGTCAGGGTCGCCATTAAAAATAAACCCAGACTGATCAGCAACAGACCGATGAAGGTTAACAATTCTGAGCCAATTTTATCAGAAACATGACCGCTGAGTGGTGCCAGAACGGTTAAAACCAAAGGGAAAATCATCATAACCAGCCCCGCCTGCTCCGGTGAGTAGATCATCACATCCTGCAGATAGAAGGGCTGAATAATACTGTTGCAGAAAAGCCCCACAAAGGTAATAAACGCACAAAAGATGCTTAGTGAAAATAATTTATTCTTAAAGATAGCCAAAGGAATCAAGGGGTTTTCCCGTTTTTTTTCGACCCTGATAAAGGCAATAAACGACAGGATTGAAACGATAAAGCCCGTTAGGATCAACGGATTTAAAAAGCCCAGACTGGGTACCTGCCCCAGGGCCACAAATAAGGGCACGATACTGAACATGAACAGAACTGCCCCCAGCACATCCAACCGCTCTGTGGTTTTTTTATTACTTCTTGGCAGCAGCTTAAGGGCAAAGAATAGAACCACTACCCCCACTGGAACATTGATCAGAAAGATATATTCCCAACTGGCGGCCCCGACAATGATGCCTCCCAATCCGGGGCCAACCAACGATCCCAGGGCTACGGATGTGCCGGTTAAACCCAGGGCCTTGCCCCGCTCAGTGGCCGGAAAAACCTGGGTGATAATGCCTTGATTATTGGCCATGGTTGCAGCGGCGCCAACCGCCTGAACAATCCGGGCACCAATCAGCACCGGAAAGGAACTGGTAATCCCACAGAGCAGTGACCCCAGGGTAAACATGGCAATACCAAAGGTGAAAATTCTGGTCTTGCCCAGCATGTCTCCCAGTTTTCCAAAGATCAAAATAATTCCGACAATAACAATCAGATAGCTGGTCACCACCAGCTGAATCTGTGCGGTATCGACATCCATTGCCCGGGCCATCTGAGGCAGCGCGACATTGACGATGCTGCTGTCCAGAGTTGCCATAAAGGTCGACATCACTACAATCAGCAGAATCGGCCATTTATTTTTTTCATAACTTTTTTCCATTTATTCCTCCTCGGCCCTGAGCTGCTGGGTTCGCATAAAGATTTTTTTCATCGCTACCAGGGTCACAGCCTTCTCTTCCGGGGTTAAATCGACTGAGATCAAGTCCACGATCTCCTGAATATCCCTGTGCATCTTGGGTAATACGGCTCTGGCTTTTTCGGTCAGATACAATTGATAGGCCCGACAATCCCCATCTTTACCGACTTTATAAACATATTCCAGCTCAATCAGCCGTTTAATCGTGCGGGTGGTCATGGCCTTGTCGTTGCCGATTTTTCGGCTGAGCTGATGAAGACTGACACCCTCATTTTTCTCCAGAATAAAAAGATAGGGCATTGAACCACTGCTTAAGCCATATTTTTTCATTACCTTGTCCAGTTGAATCTGATTATTGCGAAATATTTTATTATTGAGCATAATAAAATGCATGTTTTCAATTTCCAATTGTCCTACTCCTTCTAATATTGACTTGTCAACATTATTATAATTCCTTTGCGTTGAGTTGTCAACTTTTTGCCGACGTTTCCATATCTTGCTCAGCGATTCTTTGAATCTGATCGCTGCTACCGAATCATTCTCATAAAATATGTTACATGCTGTCTATTTTATCCACTTCTGATTATACTTCTCCCCATTGCAATAACGTCACAATGAATTAAATTCATTTAAAACAAAAAATTAAATTGAATTTACTAAAATGATTGGATATAATATTTGAGGTACGTAAGCAGATTCGATTGAATACCCAGGCTGTGAAGAGTAACAGCATCTACAAAACGTAGATCAGCGGTAAAATCATTCAAGGAAAAGTGGTGAAAAATGACCTGAATTATTGTTTAAACACATTTTAATTTATGATCAAAGGAGTATTACATGAAGTATGAAAAAACCTTGGTGTCGAGGATTCTACTGACAGTTGTTTTGCCTGTTGCTTTTATTTTTCTAGTAACCGTTGGCTTATCACTGTATGTCCTGAGCCTGAACTTCGACCAGTATTTTACAATCCCAAACAGCATAATCCTGATTTATGCACTCGGATTGCTTGTCATCGTTGGCGTGATTTTAGTGGGTTTTAATAAAACCTCGAACCAAATAACTCAGCTAACTAAAATTGCCAATCGCATCGTTGCCGGTGATGTCAACATAGACCATGAAGCAACACTGACCCACGACCAGCTGGGTCAATTAGGTTACACCTTAACGGAAATCGCCGGGAATATTAAATCTCAGGCAGATATTGCAAGCCGGATCGGTGTTGGTGATCTTTCCGTCACGATAACCCCAAAATCCGAAAAAGATCTGCTGGGGAACAGTTTGCAACGTATGCAAACCGCAATGGTAAATCTCGTCGATTATCTGGCAATGCTGCCAGAAAGCATCAAGCCAGGATTTGATTTGGATCAGAATCACACCGATGCTTTGGGTGGTGATTTCAAAAATGCGATCAACCGGACCAATCAGGCCATCGCAATACTGGCCTATGAAAAAGACTTCTATGCAGCAATCCTGGATGCTATGCCTTACCGTGTTACCGCTGTTGACAATGATTTGAAAATCACCTTTCTCAATAAAGCACTGGGTGACTTGATGAAAAAAACCGGCACTGCCGAACATCGGGAAGATATGTATGGTCACGCCTGTTCTGATTGTAATCTAGAGATCTGCAAGACTGAAAATTGTGGCGTTACTGCATTTAAAAAAAGCGGTCGAACCGAATACCCCTTTGAATTCAAAGGCCGCTATTATCGCATGGACACGGCTGCTATTCTTGATAAAGATGGCTCTACCATCGGCTATCTGGAAATCTCTCACGATACAACACCAAATGAAAGCGTAGCCCAGTACACCAAAAAAGAAGTACTCCGTTTGGAGCAAAATCTGGAACGATTATCACTCGGTAACCTGGATTTTGATCTAGACATTCAGATACCCGATGAATACACCCATGCCACCCACGAACAGTTTATGACCATCGAAAAGAACTTAATCTGTGTGAAAGAATCCATTGGTGATCTCATCGCTGATGCCACCCAGCTGACCCGAGCCGCAATTCAGGGCGAGCTGGAGGTCCGGGCCGATGAAACCCGTTTTAGTGGTTCCTGGCAAAAACTGATTAAGGGCATGAATGGAATCCTTGCAAAAATTTCAAAACCCATTAACGAAGTGGCGGCAGCATTGAATGATATGTCTGAAGGAAATTTAAACGCGACCGTAACTGGCACCTACAAAGGCCGTTTCGATGCCCTGAAAACCGCCGTCAACACCATGGGCAGCCGCTTCAGAACGGTCGTAACTGAAATTTCAGCTGTGACTGAAGAAATCGGCAACGGCAATCTGAGCATCGATGACATGCGTGTCTACCGAGGCGATTTCAATGCCATTTCTATTTCGCTTAATGCGATTATTAAAAAGTTAAATGATCTCCTTGGTGACATCAACAATGCGGCTGAACAAGTTAATACCGGTGCCAACCAGATTGCTGACAGTAGTCAATCCTTGGCCCAGGGCTCCACCGAGCAAGCCAGCTCGATTCAGGAGTTAACCGCATCCATCGCTGAAATCGCCGACCAGACGAAACACAATGCCGTTGATGCCAATAAGGCCCGAGCATTGGCCGCTGACGTCATGGAAAACGCTGATAAGGGTACTACTCAAATGATCAGAATGCAGCAATCGATGATCGACATGAACAAGTCCTCTGATGATATTTCTAAAATTATAAAAGTCATTGATGATATTGCCTTCCAAACCAATATTCTGGCGCTCAATGCGGCGGTTGAAGCGGCCCGGGCCGGACAACACGGCAAAGGTTTTGCCGTCGTCGCCGAAGAAGTCCGGACCTTGGCTGCCCGCAGTGCCGATGCCGCCAAAGAAACAACCGGACTGATCGAAGGGTCCATCCAAAAGGTTCAGGAAGGAACAAAAATTGCCGATGAAACAGCTGCAGCACTTGATGAAATTGTCAGTGGCATCGATCAAGTTACCGGTCTGATTGGCAATATTGCCACCGCCTCCAATGAACAGGCCACAGGCATTGCCCAAATCAACCTGGGAGTCGAACAAGTTGCCCAGGTTGTTCAGCAGAACTCAGCCACCGCCGAACAAAGTGCCGCTGCCAGTGAAGAATTATCCGGCCAATCGGTTTTATTAAAACAGATGATTAATCAATTTCAACTGAGATAATCCACAATAATTTGTCAATTACACTACCAACGCAAGGCCACCACATTAAGTGGTGGTTTTTGCGTTGGTATGTAATACAAATCAGATAATCTGTAAATCTCTCATTCTAATTAAGGTATCTTTCTTCAGATTGCCGTTCATTCTTGACTTTGTTATGAAAAATCGCTAGGATATAGCTTAGACAAAGAATCATCATTCGGACTAAAGTATCATCGGGTCTATCACGACGCCTATTTAGGAAGGTAAATTTATGGAAAAAGAAATCAGTCGCAGAGATCGAAAAAAACGCCAGGTACTCACTACTCTCGTCGATGTGACAATGAAACTGTTTATTGAAAAAGGATTTGCAGAAACAACCATCGCTGAAATTGCATCGGCTGCAGATATTGGCACGGGCACCTTTTATAATTATTTTCATTCAAAAGAAGATGTTCTGAGATATGTTTTGACAAAAAATCTGGATGAAACAAAGGACTCCCTGGAAGAACTGAATCGCTCTTCCATGAGTCCTCCGGAAAAAATCTCTCAAATTCTGTTAACCATCGGTAAAATTTTTAAAGAAAATCAGCAATTATTTAACTTATGCAATCGCCATCTTTCTCTGATGGGGCCACCCCATGGAACTAAATTTAAAGATATCTTGGTAGCCATAATCCAGGAAGGGCGAATAAATGGCGATTTCAGAAATGATGTACCCATTGAAATGATCACCGAACTGTTTATGGGTTTAATCAAATCTGCCCTTACCAGTCATGCAAAAATTTCTTTTGAGGAAAACCTCAACTATAAATTGAAACTGTTTATGAATGGACTTTTAACAAAATAATACGGCAATAAAACGTCAGCTTGGTGTCTCTTATGGACCTTATTTTAATAATCTTTTTAAACCTGCCGCATCGACAAGCCGATTCACCAGATCACCGCCAATGCCGATGACGGTTTCCTCATGCGTGAATTCGGTGATTTTTTCATCAAAAAGAATAGTGGCCTGAGCTGGCAGCTCCTCATCGCCATCCCAAAATAAAAATCGAATTGGCATACAGACAAAGGCCATGGCCTGAAATCCGGCGTCTGAATTTGGTAACCGTTCAAACCCCAGTTTTTCTGCCGCCTCAATCAATTGCTCTGTTTTCCCTTCAAAGGTTTTGGCAAAAGGCATCAGGGTTGATTTTTTAAAGGCCGGACTAAATGGTGCTGCACCCCGGAGTTCATGAAGAGGAATAAAATTACCAGAATTTCTCGGTGCTTCTTTCGAAAAATAAAACAAATGATAAATAGCTGACTGAGTATAAAAATCCACCTCTTCCTGGGGATTTTCAAGATTATGAATTCTGGCATCCACTCGGTTAATCTCGTAATTGACACCAAAATAAGTAATCGGTAAATTATTTTCATTGTATCCGGGCAGTCCTAAGGCCGCATAACGTTCTTCATAGTCAAACTCCAGCGCCTTTAGTCGCCAATATTCACATACATTTTTATAATTATCTTGTTCCATCTTCAGTCTCCTCCATTTTATCTATGCTTAGCGTTTACAAAGTAGCAGGAGCTTAACCCGCTGCTTCGCAATTTATTATTCTTTAATCAGCAATTAACAGTTATCTTGAATTTATTCATTTATGAATTTATTCATAAATATATTATCTTCATTTCTTTATTTTGTCAACAACAATCCATTCAATCACTATCTTTTTCTCATCTCAAAAAACATGCTCCACCGCCGTCACTTGGATGTTTTTTCTTTTTAAAATCATACAACGAGTATAACGTTTAGCTATTGATTCTAAATTAATCTTGTCAGATCGGACAAATATTTGCAAAAAAGAAAAAACAGCCGACTGATATAAAGTCCGCTGTTTTTTATTTGGGTGAGGTGGATGTTATTACCTTAATAATTTAGTCCATGAACCTTGAAATAAGGTTGAAAAGAAAGCTGTCTCCTAAAGCTTGATCAAATGTCCTTGTCAATCAGGGGAAAATCCCCTTAATCTCTTCAGCATAAATCAACCGTTTCAGAGCGATGATATAGGCCGCCATCCGCAATGAACACTGGGATTGCTGACTTTCTTCGAGAATTTCAATAAATGCGGCTGACATAATTTTCTCCAGGGTTTTATTGACCTGCTCCCGGTTCCAGGTTAAGATCTGAATATTCTGAACCCACTCAAAATAAGAAACGATGACCCCACCGCTGTTGGCAAAAATATCCGGCACCAGGACGATGCCCCGTTCTTCCAATAGCGCATCGGCGGCCACGCTGGTCGGACCGTTGGCGCCTTCAATGACATAAGAACACTGCAGTTTTTCGGCATTTTCAGCATTGATCTGGTTCTCCAGCGCCGCCGGGATCAGCACATCACATTTGCAGGTCAGGACTTCCTCATGGGAAATATGACGGACCCCCGCTTTCTGATAATCTTTTAACTGCTTACCGGTAAGCTCCAGAAACTCCGATATTTCATCAGCATCCAAACCGTTTTCGCAGTAAATTCCTCCCGAAACATCACTTAAGGCCACAATTTTACTGCCCCGATGAAAAAGAATCCGGGCGGCATTCCCACCGACATTGCCCATCCCCGAGATTGCCACCGAAACATCCGCAAGCTGCTTGCCATCCCGTTCCAGAATCAGTTTGGTACTGATCGCCACGCCCCGGCCAGTGGCCGAATTCCGTCCTTTAGAGCCACCCAGCTCCAAGGGTTTTCCGGTGACCACCCCAGGGCAGGGCTTACCTTTTAGCATGCTATAGGTATCCAGAATCCAGGCCATGGTTTGGGAGTTGGTGTTAACGTCTGGTGCTGGAATATCCATATCCGCACCAATTAGCGGTTCGATGGCAAAGGCGTAACGTCTGGTCAGTTTGCGCAGTTCCCGTTGAGAAAGCGTATTGGGATCAACCCGCACCCCACCTTTAGCCCCACCGTAGGGAATATTAACGACTGCACATTTTAACGACATCCAGGTGGCCAGGGCCTTGACTTCATTTAAATTACAATCCTGATGAAAGCGGATCCCGCCTTTAAACGGCCCCCGGATATTGGAATGCTGAACTCGATAGCCTTCAAAAACCTGTACCGTTCCATCATCCATTTCCACCGGCAAATAGACCTTTGTTTCCCTTTGGGGGTTTTTAATGATATCAAACATATACTGATTCATCCCGCCAATTTCCATTGCCTCTGTCATTACATCTACCACGTTCGAATAGGGATCATAGAATTCGCTCATACACTTGTCTCCTGCTTATAATTTGTTGCGGCACATCAACTGAAAACAATCATAAACTTAAAGCATTTACATTGTCAATAACTCAACACAAAACGATGATACCTAATTATTTTAAGTGTATTCACCTAATTTAAAAAGTTTTTTCACTTCTTTACTTAATTTAATTATGTTACAATATTGTAACAAACATCGACTATTTTACACTAATAATCCATTTTCAATTATTTTCAATAATTCAGGAGACTAAATAATGAAAAACAAACAATTGGACGCCATCGATCTGCAGATATTAAATCTGCTCCAGAAAAACGGCCGGATCTCAATCAAAGAACTGGTCGCTCAGGTCTATCTCTCGTCACCGGCGGTTTCTTCCCGGATCGAACAACTGGAAAAGAATAATTATATTAGCGGCTATCAGGCGGTAGTGAATCCCATCAAAATGGGCTATCATATCAAGGCCTTTGTCAATCTGGAGGTTGAACCGATCCGCAAAAAAGAGTTCTATCCCTACATCCAGGGCTGCAATAATGTGATCGAATGCAATTGTGTCACCGGTGATTATTCGATGCTACTGGAAGTTCTTTTCCCCAGCACCAGCGAATTGGATGGCTTCATCGGCGAACTGCAACGATTCGGCCGAACTAAAACCCTGATTGTCTTTTCAACTTCGGTGGAGCATCGGGGGATTGAGTTTGCTTTGGAATAAATCGGAGGCAAACATTTTGATTGCCTCCGATCATCTGCTGATAAGCCCGTGTTAATTTTTTAAGCCCTTACCATAAGATTTTTTCCGTTAATTTTTACTTATTTAAGCAGCATCTTATTGACCGCATTAATCAGTGCCAGGGCACTGGCCCGCATCACATCCTGTTCGATGGCTTTACCCGAGAACAACTGGTCATCGCAGCGAATCTGGGCGGTGACCTTGCCCAGACTCCCTTTGCCCCGACTGAGGCTGTTGATCCGGTAATCGATGAGTTCAATGGGCGCCCCGATAGCTTCCATAATCGCTCCATAAAGGGCATCAATAACCCCGGATCCGCTGCGGCTGCTCACCACTTCCTGCTCACCTTTTACCAGCCTAACTGTTGCTACTGGTAACCCTCCGGTCTCACCTGTAGCTGATAATCAAGTAGCTGCCATAATTCCGGGCTCGTAGCACTGCTGGGAACGCCACTGTTTTTCAGCAGTGTCAGGACATCATTGTCGTAGATTTCTTTTTTTGCATCGGCCATCGTCAAAAACTGCTGGTAGATGGCTGCCACTGAGACCTCAGGAATATCAAACCCAGACGCTTTGTGACGTGCATAAACGCATGTCGGCCTGATCTGGCAGTGAGGACAATTTCCATTGCCGGTGCTCCGATGGTTTGTGGATCCATAATTTCATAAACATCCTTGGATTTGAGCAGCCCATCCTGATGGATTCCCGAGGAATGAGCAAAGGCATTTTCTCCGGTGATGGCCTTGTTCACCTGAATATCCAACCCCATGGTGGCACTGACCATCCGTGATGTTTCGTAGATTTTTTTGGAGTCCACCGTGGTGTGTCCACCATAATAAGCCGGGTGAAGCGAAATTCCCATGACCACTTCTTCCAGTGCGGTATTTCCAGCCCGCTCACCGATCCCATTGATGGTACATTCCACCTTATCGGCACCGTTCTTAACGGCTGCCAGGGTATTGGCAGTGGCCAGACCGGTGTCATTATGACAATGAACACTGAGCATCACCTTGGGGTCGAGATTTTTCAGCCGATCATTGATACGATAAATCAGCTTACCGAATTCCTCGGGAATGGCAAACCCCACCGTATCCGGCACATTGATGATGGTGGCACCAGCCTTAACCACCGCTTCAATGGTTTGCCAGAGATACTCAAACTCCGAGCGGCTGGCATCTTCCAACGAATACTGAACCTGGGGTAGCAGACTGCTGGCATATTTAACTGCGCCGACACCCATCTCGATAACCTGCTCCGGTGTTTTCTTAAATTTCTTGGCGACGTGAACACCTGATGAACCCAAAACAATATGAATCAACGGATTTTCGGCCGCCCGGATACTCTCATAAATGCAATCAATATCTGCTTCCACCGCCCGACCCAGGGCCGCAATCCAGACGTCCTGGCCGATTTTTCGGCTAATCGCCCGAACGGCCTCAAAATCCCCCTGGGATGACGACGGAAAGCCTACCTCCATCATATCGACCTTCATTTTGGCAATCTGCTGGGCCACCTCCAGCTTTTCGGCCAGATTCAATTTGGCCCCCGGCACCTGCTCACCATCTCTTAAGGTGGTGTCAAAAACATAAATTTTTCGTGACATACTCTTTCTCCTTTTATGAATATAGTTTAGATAATTTAGAAACAAAGAACAATGATTGCTTTGTGCTCAGTTTCCACAAACAATTTTTTAACGTGTAGGCGAACAGTTCATCGAACTGTCCGCCGTACAGTGTAGAAATTCGCGAAGGCAACGAGCCAATCACAAGCTTGCTTGTAGTTGGCGACTGCCCGCGACCTCGAAGAAATTCGCATCGCGATTTCTTCTGGTGTTTCGTGCGAAACTGATCGCAAAGCTCACGGCACTTTCTTAATTACCTAATTTGGGGTAAAAAAAGCTCCCTTATCATCTCAATCAGAGACGAAAAGGGAGCTTTCCGCGGTACCACTCTTATTCACACAGAAGACTGCATGCACTTTATCGATACCCTTTACTGCCCCTGAAGATTCTTTTTCGTCTAAAATTAGTGTATAAAAAAACGCCTGTCTCAAACGAGACAGACGAAAAATCTGCTATACCACTCTTTTTATAAATCTTCAATACGGGCTTAATAAAACCGATATCCATCCCCTGTAACGGTGGGCTTCCGTCTTAACCTAATTTTCGCCGACTCTATCGGCGCTGTTTCAGCAAGCAACTCCGAGGTGAGTTCATCATCTTCTGATTTCTGCTTCACACCACCCAGCAGATCTCTGCAAATCATCCAACAACTACTATTCCGCATCTACGTCTTTCTGATATTTTATTCATCATAAACGAATCAAACCCGTTTGTCAACCCAATAAAGCAGAAAAAGCAGCCGTTTATAAACAGCTGCCAATGATAGTGAAGTGAAAAAAGATGTCGAAACTTTTCTCACTTCACAAATTATAAATTGTTAAGCTTAACTTTCTCTGTAACTTTTCATTTATTTAAGCAGATGTTAAAGAAAGATGAAAGACAATGCTCTTTATTTCTAAAAACGCCCAATCTTTTTACACCGCCATCCATGCCATGTCTGGTTGTAATCTGATTGCCTGCTTGTCCGTTACACATAATGATCCCGGCCAGAATTAGCGGAAAATCTCCCGGGCCATTTTCTTCGCTGTGGGGGTGTCGGCCAGTCCGCCTTCTGCCGTTTCTTTGAGCGTTTTCGGCATCGCATCCCCAATGTCTTTCATGGCGGCAATCACCTCATCCACCGGTATGACACTCTCAATACCCGCCAGGGCCATTTCTGCAGCAATCAGGGCATTGGCCGCCCCGCTGGCATTGCGCTTGACACAGGGCACTTCGACCAGCCCGGCCACCGGATCACAGACCAGCCCCAGTACGCTTTTTATGGCAATGGCACAGGCATGGGCGCACATTTGCGGGGTACCGCCCATCAGCTCAACCGCTGCCGCTGCAGCCATTGCCGCCGCAGCACTGCCACATTCGGCCTGACAGCCACCTTCAGCCCCGGATATACTGGCTTTTTTGGCAATTACCATACCCAACCCGGCGGCGGTAAAAAGACTCATCACCACCTGCGCTTCGGTTAAATCGTATGCTTCTTTCAAGGTCAGCAAAAGAGCCGGAATGATCCCGCAGGAACCAGCGGTGGGGGCTGCCACAATTCGCCCCATGCAGGCATTCACTTCGGCAATGGCCAGGGCCTTAGCCAGCGTTTCGCTGAGCACCATCCCGCCGAGGGACTGGCCAGCATGAATGGCTTGTTTCATTTTAAGCGCATCCCCGCCACTCAAACCACTGGCTGACTTACTCCCGCTGTTTAAGCCTTTACTTGCGGCTTCGGCCATCACCTGCAGGCTTTTATTCATTTCTTCGATCAGGTCTTGCTGGGATCTTTCCATCTGCAGCGCCTGATCGGCCAGAACCAAGGCCGAAATAGGTTTTCCTTTTTTTGTCGCCTTGTCTGCCAGTTCCTGTACGGAATCATAACTTATCATCTTCGCTCCTAATAGATTGGTTTGATTAAAACCGCCTTTTTTACAGAGTTCACCGCTTCAATTAAACTGACCAGTTCTTCGTTAATGGCCTGGTCGGTTTCAATCACCATCATTGCTTCACCGCCCCGTTGGGAGCGATACATGTTCATCTCGGCAATGTTGATCCCCTGATCAGCCAGCAAATTGGTCACTGCCGCGATCATTCCCGGCGTATCATGATGGGGCACCAGCAGAGTGTAGTATTCGCCATTAAACTTGACATTGATCTCATTAATCCGGTTGACCACAATTCGGCCACCACCCACCGATGATCCCTGGACAATGGTTTTTTTGCCCTGTGAATCAACCGCTGCAATCAGAGCCGTATTGGGATGAACCGCTTTGTTGCCGGATTTTTTAAATTTAAAGGCCATGCCCAGGTCCCGAGCCAGCTCCAGACTGTCTTTGATGCGTTCATCATCCGGAGCCATCCCCAATAAGCCAGCAATAATTGCCTTATCGGTTCCGTGGCCCTTATAGGTTTGGGCAAACGAACCATAGAGCTCTATCGTCACCGTCGCTGGCTGCCCACCGGACACCGCCCGGGCGATTTTTCCGATCCGCACCGCTCCGGCCGTATGGGAACTGGAGGGGCCCACCATAATCGGTCCAATAATGTCAAATACATTCATCCCAACCTCACTCTTTTGGCATCAGCCAGACTTTTAATTACCTCTCCTCAACGATGCCATCTTTTTTATTTTCTTACCCTGAACACTCTTTTTTAAGCATCCGCCTTCTGACTGAATTTAAGAACTGGTTTACGTACTGCTTTTACCTCATCCAACCGCCCGACAATGGTATCATGGGGTGCCGATTTTACTACTTCAGGATTTTCTTTGGCTTCCCGGGCAATCTGTTTCATCGCCGCAATAAAAGCATCCAGGGTTTCTTTGCTTTCGGTTTCGGTTGGTTCAATCATTAGTGCTTCTTTGACAATCAACGGAAAATAGATCGTCGGCGGATGATAGCCAAAATCAATCAGACGCTTGGCAATATCAAGTGCCGACACACCGGCTTTTGCCTGCTTTTGAGCTGAAAAAACAACTTCATGCATACAGGTTTTTCCGAATGGCAATTCATAATCCTCACAGAGCCCAGCACGGATATAGTTAGCATTTAGCACCGCCATTTCTGAAGCTTCCCGTAGTCCCTTTGCCCCTAATGAACGGATGTAGGAAAACGCTTTAACGACCACTAAAAAATTACCATAGAACGATTTAACCCGGCCAATTGACAGCGGCCGGTCACCATCAAGATAATAGCCATTGGTGCCGCTTTCCACTACCGGCCCTGGCAGAAAGGGAACCAATTCTTTTTTGACTCCCACCGGACCTGAACCCGGGCCGCCACCGCCATGAGGTGTGCTAAAGGTTTTGTGGAGATTGAGATGTACCACATCAAAGCCCATGTCACCCGGGCGGGTTTTGCCCATGATGGCGTTCATATTGGCACCGTCATAATAGAGCAGGCCTCCTGTCTGATGGACGATCTTCGCTATTTCGACAATATTTTCTTCAAACAAGCCCAGAGTACTGGGATTGGTCAGCATCAGTCCGGCAATTTCATCACTCATCACCGCCTGCAGTGCTTCAAGATCAACCCCACCAGCCGGATTGGACTTCACCTCGATGACATCAAAACCAACAACCGCCGCCGAAGCCGGATTGGTGCCATGGGATGAATCCGGCACGACAATTTTTTGTCGCTTGGTATCACCTCGGTGCTGATGATAGGCTTTAATGATCATCAGTCCCGCCATTTCGCCATGGGCGCCAGCCGCGGGTTGCAGCGATACCCGTTCCATTCCGGTAATCTCTGCCAGCATTCGATCGGTTTGATAAAGCACTTCCAGACAGCCTTGAACAGTCTGCTCGGGCTGATAGGGGTGAACCCCGGTAAAACCACGGTACTGAGCCACCGCTTCATTAACTTTGGGGTTATATTTCATGGTACAGGAGCCTAGGGGATAAAAACCCGAATCAACCCCATGATTCAGCTGCGACAGGGCCGTAAAGTGGCGGATTGTATCGATCTCGCTGACCTCCGGTAAGGCCACTTCTTCTGTACGTAAAAACGCTTCAGGGATCATGGAATCAATGGATAGCTCGGGAACATCACACATTGGCAGAATATCGGCTTTTCTTCCCGGAACCGACTTTTCAAAAATAAGCGCTTCTTGTTTAATCACAATGCTTCACCACCTTTTCTACCAGCTGATCCATTTCCTGGCGGGTTCGTTTTTCAGTGACCGCCAGCAACCAGCCATACTCAAACTCCGGATAGGCCTTTTTTAATTCATAACCGCCGATGATTCCATCCCCCAGCAGATCTTTGTTTAAGTCTTCCGGTGCAGTTGTGCCGATAACTGCAAACTCTTTAAAGAATGGGGCTGTAAAAGCCGGGGTAAATTTTCCGGTGGCAATCAGCCTGTCATAGAGATAATGGGCTTTACGAAGGCATAGGGTAGCCACCTCTTTTAGCCCCGCCTTGCCCAGTAACGTCAGATAAATCGTTGCTGCCAAGGCATTCAGAGCCTGATTCGAACAGATATTGGACGTCGCCTTATCCCGCCGGATATGCTGTTCTCTGGTCTGAAGGGTTAAGACAAAAGCCCGTTTGCCGTCATGGTCAGTGGTTTCTCCAACCACACGACCAGGCAATTTTCGCATCAGAGCCTTGGTTGTTGCCATAAAACCCAGTCCCGGCCCGCCGAAACTGATTGGATTCCCCAAGCACTGACCATCTCCAACCACGATATCGGCCCCCAATTCGCCGGGAGATCTAAGAATTGCCAAAGAAATGGGATCGACGGCAGCAATAAACAAGGCTTTTTGTTGATGGGCAAGGGCTGACACCTGGTTCAACTCTTCAATAGCGCCAAAAAAGTTCGGACTTTGCACAATCACCGCAGCAGTCTGCGCGCTGCATAAGGCTTCAAGCTGGTTTAAATCGATGGTACCATTTTGAAAACCAATTTCTCTCACCTGCACATTTTTAAAGCGGGCATAGGTTTGCACCACCTGGCGATGCTCGGGAGCAACGGTGCTGGCAATCAGAACTTCGTCCCGACCCGTCTGACTGACAGCCATTGCCACCGCTTCGGCCAGTGCCGTGGCGCCATCGTACATTGACGCATTGGCAATCTCCATTCCGGTCAGCTCACAGATCATCGATTGAAACTCAAAGATTGCCTGCAGGGTGCCCTGACTGATTTCCGGCTGATAGGGTGTGTAAGCCGTGTAGAATTCCTGTCGGGAGGTCAGACTTGCCAACAACACTGGGAATAAAATGATCATACGCCCCGGCTCCCAAAAACAGGCGTAGCTGTCCAGGTTGGTATTTTTTTGTGCCAGCTCCCGCATCAGGGTGATCAACTCCATTTCTGACAGGGCTTCCGGCAACGCCAGTTCCCGGTCCAGCCGGACTGCCCCGGGGATGTCCGCAAAGAGTGCGTCCCGGGATGTCAGACCCAGCTTTTTTAGCATCGCCTGTTGTTCTTCTCCGGTTGTTGATAAATAAGATGCCATCGGTGTTTTCCTCCTTTAAAGTGTGGCTTTCAGTTTTTCAAGTTGTTCTGCTATCGCTTCATCATCAAAGCAGTATTTCATTGTAGTAAACTGGCTGCGGAGCTTTTTAGCGTCTTCCGCCACTGTTTTTTTACGCAAAATCACATCGGCCATCAGCTCAGCCGTCTCTTTAAAGGCTTCCCTGGTAAAGCCAAAGCGGGTCATCTCAGCAACACCAATGCGGATTGCACCGGAAGCAGTGAAGCCCTCTTCCTCCGGTGTTGCCTGATAATTAATGATGATATTGCTTTCTTCAAGACGTCTCGCCACTTCCGGACCGATACCATAACCAACCCGCACCACCACCTGGTGGGTCTCGGTATAGGAAATCTGTGGATCACCGGCCACATCAAGACCAGCTTCAGCCAGCGCTTTGGCAAAATATTTGGCATTCTCGATGACAGTGCGCTGATAATCATCTTTAAAATAATTCATTTCGTAGGCCGCCATTAACAGACCCAACATCGTGCCCAGATGGTGGTTACTGACACTGCCTGGAAACGCCCGAGTCTCGATGGTTTCCCAAAGGCCATACTTATAATCATCCTTGTCATAATTTCCGGGCAATGACCCCACGCTGGGTTCCAAAAATGTTTTATGGGTGGAACCAGTCACCAGCTCAGCCCCTTCTTTAAAGGGATCCTGGAAATAATCACCAACCAGTCCCAGGACGTGGGCCATGTCATACATAATCACCGCATTGAGCTTCTGATCATCGATAAATTGGCGTATTTCCTGTACCGGTTCCTTGTGCAGAACCATGCTCTTACCAAAGATAATTAATTCTGGACGATACGTCGCAATGACCTTTTTGGTTTCTTCGACATCGATCTTAAAGAGGTTATCGGGCTCCACCGGGAAATTGACAACTGCCGTTTTTTCCGTCCGGGGATCGACGGCGATATAGTCATGCAGGGCACCCATTGGCTGGGCGCTTAAATGACCACCACGGATAATATGATTGTTCAGGATATAGCCCAACCGCTTGGCCTCAACCTTACGGTTGACCCGATTCTTGTAATCCATCAAAGCACTAAAGACTGCCGTATTGGCCATTTGCCCGCTGATTACCCGAGTTTCAACCTCGGCACAGTTAAAGTACTGCTTGAATTCTTCCATCAGCAAATATTCAATCTCGTCGATAAAAGCTGTTCCCTGATAATAAAAAACGTCATAATCATAAAAGGATTTGGTTTTTTTGTGCTCTGCGTAGCGAAACGACGGATCCATCACTGATAACAACCGTACCGCTGACGAATGAGCCTGTTCCGACGGAATCAGGTTAATGGTTTCATACTGCCGGTGATGGGTATTGTCAAGGCTCTTCTTTAGCAGATTGAGGGCTTTGCCGGGATAATTGGCGGCGCTTTCAAACTGTCTTGTTACCTCCACGCCATAAAGAATCGGGCGGGCATACGGGGGCGCATCACTTTTTAAATGATATGGCACAATCACCGCCGCCACCCGTTTGTTGCGGATTTCGACCTCCACCGGATCATTGATTTCGACATCGCCATCAAGCAGCGCCAGACCAATCCCACGCATCGCTTTTTCATCGGTTATCTTGCTATCCAGTCCATAGCCCTCGGCTTTTAAATAGGGTACCATGGTGGCACTGGTGATCACGCCGACTTCCCTGCCATCTTTAAAAACCTTGCATCCGGCCCGGGCTACACCTTTGCCGGTAATCGCCAACGATCTGACAATTCTGGGCAGTTTGGATAAATCGCTAAAATCCCGTTCCATGATGGCCTTAAAGCCGCAATACTGTTCCCGAAGTGGTTCCCGCCCCAGATAATTACCCTTATCCTCGGCAAAGCTGACAGCAAATTTAGCCAGTGGACAGGAGAAAATCGGAATCTCCTGACCCTCGTTATCCAGTCCCAGTTCGTGTCCATATAGCGGCAGACCGGCTTCCAGTCTTAATGTATCCCGGGCCCCCAGACCGACGGCCATGGCACCCAATCCCAGCAGCTTTTCCCAGATTTCCGGGCTTTGCTCCGCCTTGGCAAACAGTTCAAAACCCAGGGGTTCTCCCGTATAGCCGGTTCGGGCAATCAGGAGGGGGGCCCCGTGGTAATTAAGAATTCCCAATGCATTCTTAAGGGGTTCGGTCAAAAATTCGCTTCCGGTCAATTTTTTTAAAATATTCTTGGCTTCCGGGCCTTGCAGTGAAATCATCGCCAGCTCAGCGGATTGATCTGTTATTTGGGCATCAAAGGCTTTGATTTCATTATTCAGATGCTGCCAATCTTTGTCGGCGTTGGCCGCATTCACTACCAGCAGGTAGCGATCTTCATAAAAGCGGTAAAGGTAGGCATCATCAATGGCACCGCCGTTTTTGTTGGGAATCATCGTATACTGGGCCTGAAGCAGATCCAGCGCAAAAACATTGTTGGTCAGGACATACTGTAAAAAAGCGGTGGCCTCTTTTCCGGTGATGATGAAGCGGGCCATATGTGAAACATCAAAGATGCCCGCTTTAATCCGGGTATGGAGATGCTCATCAACAATGCCATGGGGATACTGAATTGGCATCTCCCAGCCCCCAAAATCTACCAAGGTGGCTCCGGCTTTGACGTGATTGTCATATAATACGGTGTGTTTTAAATCTCCCATTTGCTGATCTCGCACGCTTTCTATTCCTGACAAAACGCTTCGTACTCGGTTGCGTCCATCAAGTCATCAACTTCTGTGGGATCATCCATTTCAACACAAATCAACCAGTTTTCAAAGGCATCGGTATTAATCAGCTCTGGCTCATCATTCAGCGCTTCGTTAATTTTCTCGACCGTTCCGGCCACCGGCAAATAAATATCGGAAGCCGCCTTAACCGATTCGACCACCCCAAAGGTTTGATCCTTATCGATATGATCACCCACTTCCGGCAATTCAACAAAAACAATGTCCCCCAGGGAATGTTGGGCGTAATCGGTAATCCCAATGGTGGCCCGATTGCCTTCTACTTTAACCCATTCATGATCCTTTGAATACTTCAACCCTTCAACAATTCTCATTTTTCAATCCTCCATTTTTCTAATTTTACAAAAAAACAAAAAAAGCAGAAAGCTAGTGCCTTCTGCTCTGTTATTGACCTGAGAGATTCCTGTTTTAAAGTTGCCCCTTCGGTGCGTCTTCGCTTTCCAGAGAGATGTCCAGATGCGGTCCTCTTTACCTGAGATCATCTCCGATATTATGGCTAATACCAGCTTATTCCTTCGGTGCTGCACACTCTGCAGTCTCTCCCGTATCCATCATTCATCATACCATCGTTTAATTGTATTCTTCAGCCTGATCTATTTATCAAGTTGTTGTGAGTATACACTGCTGCCCCGGTAATTGTCAACCACTGAAACCATATTATTTCAAACGGTGGCTATTTTTATTGTAACTGTCCTTTACCCGAATAGCCGCCCACTTTCGCGAAACGGCTGTTTTCTTCGTGAATTGTTATGCGTATACACTTTAATATCTGTTAGAATAAACTAGCTTTAAATGTAGAATTCAAGTGATGATGCGATACGATATTCACTCAATTTAGCGTAAACCTGTAAGGAGAACATTCATGAAAAAAACACTACTTACCCTGCTCTTATTTGCCCTCTTCATCCCAATTCAAACGGTCTTTGCCGAGACTGACATCATTCCGGTTTTATCCCGCGGCCACATTGAAAACTTAGGTGATTATCCTGCCGATCACACCTGGATCGAAAGCCCGGAGATAATTGGCACTGTTGGCCAGAGTAAACGAATTGAAGGCTTCGAATTAAAACCCGATGCGGACGTGGCCTCGGAGATTGAACTACGTTACAACGTCCATGTTCAAAACCTCGGCTGGCTCTATGATGAAAATGATCCCAGCACTTGGGCCAAAAACGGCGACTATGCTGGCACCCGTGGCAAGGGACTGCGCATTGAAGCGATCAAAATTGTTCTGCTTGACACCACCGGCAAACAGGTATCCGGTTATCACGTCCGTTACCACGGTCATGTCCAGAATATTGGCGACTTGCCATCCGCTTCGGAAGAATGGTTCCTCGATGGTGAACAGCTTGGTACCGTTGGCAGCTCGCTTCGTCTTGAAGCATTAAAACTGGAAATTGTCAAGGATGCCACGACTGGCACCGATTTAAGTGCCTACACTGCCCTGATAAAACAAATTGAAAGTTTAAACGAATCCGACTTTAGCAAAACTTCCTGGAATAATCTGCAATCTGTTGTTTCTCAAAACAAGATTGATGAGCAAAGCAGTTCCGCTGAAATCACCACCGCCATTGCAATTATCCAAAAGGCGATGAACCAGCTTGAAGATCTGACCCAATCAACCATTTACAGTAAAGCCGGTAGCTATGGACCAAGTAGCGGAAGCGAATCGATCAATCAGGATGTAATTATCACTACCGGTGATGTGACGCTTCAGAACTTAACAATTGATGGCAATCTGATCATTGATGAGGCCGTAGGCAACGGTAACGTGACCTTGAACAATGTCACTGTTTCCGGTGAACTACGGGTTCAGGCGGCGGCAAAAACAGTATTCACATTAACGGTGGCGACTATTCAAAAATTCTGATTGAACAGGCTCCTGACGGCGGTGTCCGGATTGTTGCCACCGGCCTTGATGGAGTGCCAGTTGTCCTAAGCGAAAACGCTGCTGGCGAAACCCTGATTCTTGAAGGCGAGTTCGATTCAGTCACAGTCAATGCTCCCAATGCGGTGATTAAAACCCAGGGGCAGACCAGCATTAAAACCCTGGATGTCGGCGAAGACGGTCAAAATACCGCCATTGAACTTGGTAGTACCACCGCCGTAACAAACCTGGCCTTGTCGGCACCCACTAATATCACTGGTAGCGGTAGGATCAGCAAAGCCGAGATTTCCTCAGACAATGTCAGCTTTGAAAAGGCTCCCGATAATTATACGGTTGACCCCGAGGTAGTAGTGCCGCCCGTGATCCCAGAACCCACACCCCAACCCGGCGGTGGCGGTTATACCCCACCGAGCAAAATCAGTCTGAGTGTGACCACTGCCCCAACTGTTAGCCTATCTAAAACCTATGATGGCAATACCGCCACCGATGTAACCAATCAGCTACTCGATGCAGCAGCCATCACTGGAATTGTTGCTGGCGATGATGTCCAGGTCTCGGCTACCGCTGTTTATAGCGACAAAAATGCCGAAGCAGATAAAACCATCACGATCACCTACCGTTTATCGGGAACCAATGCCGGCAAATACAATCCCCCGGCGTCCACGACGGTCAAGGGCGAGATTGGAAAGAAAGTCCTGAGTAGTCCGGTAGCACCCATCGCAAAGGAATTTGACGGGACGGCAACCCTTAACACCGAAATTACTGAAGCCCTTGGCCAGCTTGCCTCTGATAATCTTACAATCACCCGGACTGCCACCTATCAGAACACCACTGGTCAAACCGATGCGGTTGACGTGGGAACCAATAAACCGGTAATCTGCAACTATACTCTTACGGGAACCGATGCCAGTAATTATAGCGCCCCGGCCGAACACCCGGGTACCGGAACCATTACTAAAAAAATCCTGACGGTCTCTTGCACCAGCCTGAATATCAATAAAAGCAAAATCTATGATGGCACCACTGACGTGTTTAATGGCAATGGCAAAATTGAAGCTGGCAATAACGTGATCAGCGTAGCAACCGGTGTCGCAGCCGACCCCAACATTATCGTCTCG
Source organism: Acetobacterium wieringae (assembly GCF_023700225.1). NCBI lineage: Bacteria > Bacillati > Bacillota > Clostridia > Eubacteriales > Eubacteriaceae > Acetobacterium > Acetobacterium wieringae. The sequence goes on along the minus strand of NZ_CP097897.1, from coordinate 384,085 downwards.
GCCACCGCTGCCTACGATAATCAAAACGTCGGCAGCAACCGAACCATTACGGTTAGCTATTCAATTGACAGCAGCTCGGCCAATCGTCGCTATCAGATCACCGCAACCGAAACCATCAACGACGCCAGTATCACCGCACGGCCATTGTCAATAGTCGCTCCCACCCCGATGGCCAAAGCCTACGACAGCACCGCTGATGCCTTTGCCGGGCCAAATAACAGCAATCCAATTTATAATATGCCCATCTTGGCTGGCAATATTGCCGCTGCTGACACCGGCAAGGTGACAGTCACCGCAACCGCCACCTATGATACCGGCAAGGATGTTGGCCCCGCTAAGCCAATAACCATCCGCTACACCCTTTCTGGGGATGCTGCCGGGAATTATCAGCCACTGCCCGATGATCACAGCAAAACCGCTGCCATTACCCCACTGACGCTAAATACCGGAACCGTGTCAGAAAAAACAAAAGAATATGACGGTACCAGCACCGCTAAACTGAATGTAAATGTCAGCTGCAGCGATAACAACGGTCTATTTGCCTCTGAAGCAGGCAAAACACTTTTATCCAAAGTAGACTCAAAATACTATACCGACAGCGCTTGTCAAACTGAAACCAGTAAGCCCTCAGATGCAGCTAATCTTTACATCAAGTACACCATTACTCTGGAAGGCACTTCAGCCAGCAATTATGTTTTTGCTGATAACCAATCCAGCTTAACCGGCACGACAAATGGCGGCAGCATTACCAAGAAGAAACTATCGGTTACCGCTGAAGCGATGGGGCTACAAACCGAGAAAGACTATGATGGCAACGTCAGTGCCAGCTCTACTCTCACCACCATCACGGGCGGTACTGGCATGACCGGGATTATCGGCAACGAGCAGGTCACCGCGACGGCTTCAAGCCATTATGATAGCGCCGATGCCGGTAACCGTACTATCACTACCAGCTTTTCGCTTTCCGGCCCTGATGCCGGCAATTACCTGATCGATCCCCTGATCAGTAGCGGTAAGATCAATCCGATTCAGCTAAATTATACCGGGGCCTTGCCTGATAATATTTCGAGTTACGCATCTAAAACTTACGACAGCACTCAAACAGTAAAACTCAATGGCGTTTATATTCAAGATCAGGATGTCACATCTGACGTTAACGGCATCCTTTCAGGTGAAACAGCCAAAGTCACCGCGACTGCCACCTTTAATGATAAAAATGCCGGTGCCAATAAGCCGGTCACGATAACCTATACGGTTAATTCCACCAATTATCTGGCCCCGCCCCCGAATACTGGTACAATCACGGCCAGTATCGACAAAAGGATGTTATCTTACGACGACAGCCTCCAGCTGGAAACCCTTAAAAAATGGGATGGCAAGACTTCGGCCATAGTCATCGATGCGAAAATCAGCCCCGCCACCGACTCATATTCCGGGATTGTTGCAGGTGATACCGTGTCGCTAGCTGCCTGTAGCGGGGAATACTATTCTGGAAATGCACCAACTTCAGCCGTCACACCGGATGATAGTTGGTACGAGATCCGCTTAACCCCCACCCTGAGCGGGACTGATGCCGGTAATTATCAGATGGAAACAAAAACTGCAACTGGCAAGATTCTACCGAAAAGCGGCTTGGTTACCGCTAGTTTCAGTGATAGTAGCTGGTCTTCATGGGGTAAAACTTGGGGCGATTACCAAACCCTGACCATGCCAGACGGGATGAAACTCTTTATGTGTACATACAGCACTGACGGTATTGGAACCTTCTACGGACTTGGCTCCGATGGAAAAATTTATACCGCTACGACTGCTGTAGATGCAACTGCCATTAAAGACTTTAGCCTACTTAACACAACTAATTATGATGGTGCAAATATTTTATCAGGCTACCAGGTCTTTGGCCTTGATGCGGATGGCACGCCATTGGCGGTCGGTTCTGATGGAATGATTTATTTTTGGTCTAATCAAGAATGGGCACCTGAGAGCCAATCGAAGGTAACCCTTCAAGGCAGTGGAGCACCGATCAACCCTACCTATTATAAAGATAATGACAGTAAAGAATACCTGATCTATCAGGACAGTTCCGGCAACCTCTACAAAAGTCTTTTTGGCGGTTCGGGAGCTACTAGTATTTGTACCGCTCCGAAGCCGTTATCCACTTTTACCAGTGAGTTGATCGATTACAATGGCTCTACTATCGTCCTGTTCGCCTACTAAATCCAGCAATCAGATTCAAGAGATTCAATTGTAAGCGTCAATTGTATCCCACATACCCAAACAGAATAGAATCTGCTAAAATCACCTCAGTATAAAGCTGAAGGTGATTTTTATGTTAAACAGTGAAAAAGAGATAAATCATAAAAAATGGGTTGGGAGTATAGAAGCCTAGGAGCGCAGCGGATTAGAGCAGAAAAAAATTGTGTGAAGTAAATCAGGTTAATTATCATAACTTCCAGTACTGGAGACAGCGTCCGAAAAAGAAAAGCGCCCTTTAGGAAGGTGTCTTGCCATCTGGGCCAATGTTTTGGATTAACTATTGCCGACACTGTTTAGAAGAGACAACAATTTTTACACAGGCACCTTGTGGGGTGTTTTCTAAGAACAACTGTCCTGAATGTTTTTGTGCCACTTTTTCGGCAATAGAAAGGCCAATTCCATAATTTCGACTACCTGTCCGGCTTGTATCCTGTTGCCAGAACATTTCCTTTGCATGGTGTATCGCTGTTTTTGAAAAGCCAGGCCCTTGATCCTGAACGCTAAATAATGTTTCCTGTTCATTTTGGCATGCAGAAATAGTAATATATCCTCCGGTTTTAGTAAAGCGTATCGCATTTTCGACAATGTTGATCAGCGCGCGGGCCAGCATGGAAGGGTAAACCATTATTGGGCGTAAATTCTCGCTATACACATACTCGAGCGATATTGACTTATCTTTAGCCAGTGGAGATAGAATCGCGTTAAGTTCGCCCAACATTGGGACAATATCAATCGTCTCCATTACTTCATTATCCATATCAATAATGGATACCTGCTGCAAAGCACCCACATACTGCTGTACCCGCATTCCTGCGCTAAATATAGAATTAACCAGCGCTGCCTGTTTCTCTTCCAAAGTATCTTCCAAAAGTAGTTCGGCGTTACCATTGATTACTGTCAGCGGTGTCTTTATGTCATGGGCAAGGGCGACAATTTCTTGTTTGCGTTGCTGTTCCGATTCCCATTGTCTGATAAGCGTATCTTTCAGAATGCTCCGCATGTCGTCCATTGATTGCAGCGCGTGGTTAAATTCATTTATGCCCACAGATGTGGTGATTGGTGTATCCAGGTCTTGCTGTGCGATTTGTTTGCTGGCATTTTCTACCAAGGCCAACTTATTACCCAGCTTTCGACCCATGCTACGAACAAAAAGCAGGAAAAATAAGACCGATGCCATAACTGCCAAAAACAACATGATCAGTTCCGCATTGGGCAAAACGTTTTGCAATGTTGGATTGGTAAAGCTAGCCACATAGCGCCAAGTGAAAAGGCAACGGCTTCCATCCTCATAGAATACATACACGCCTGTTCCATAGGTTACGTTTTCAGCTGTATATCTTGAAACCTCCTGTGAAAGGGTACTTCCCTCCAGGGAAGATGCCCTTACATTTCCCTCTTTGTCAAAATAGATATAATCGTACAAAGTGGGTTCTAAATCATTTGTGAACATCCCACTCTCGCTTTGCCGGTCTATTTCCACCCTGGCTTCCCTCTCTCCTGCATTGGCTGGCGCAATAACGCCAGCTTCCATGCAAAGAAAAAGGATGATGAATGCCAATGCAAAGATAACAACGATTCCGACAAAAAACAGCAGTAGCGTGCGAGTGAAATAGCCTTTTAAACCGATTGCTTTTCTCTTTTCCAACGGTATCCAATCCCCCATACGGTTTCTATCGGCTCAGCTCCATAGGGTTTTAGCTTTGCACGGATATTTTTAATATGCTCCACAATGACACTTTCGTCTGATTCTCCATCATATCCAAAAACCACTTCATATATTTGGCCTTTGGAAAACACCTGTCCAGCATGTTCCATTAAGGTGGCGCAGATGGCATACTCACTTTTGGTAAACGCAATGGCGATATTTTTATATAGCACCCGCTTTCCGGACACATCCAATACCAAATCCCCCAGGCGCAACGTGTGTAGATGACTGCGGGATTCCCTGCGTAAATGTGCGGCCACCCGTGCCCGTAGCTCCGCAACCGAAAACGGCTTTTGAATATAGTCATCAGCGCCAAGCCCAAGACCGTGCACCAAATCATCTTCAGCCGTTCGCGCTGTAACAAAAAGAATCGGTATATCGATTGTGTCTCGGATACGCTTACAATAGGAAAATCCATCTTCACCAGGCATCATGACATCCAGTAAAATCAAGTCGGCAAGACGAGCCATTTCCGGCGATACTTTACAGGTTGCCGTCACTGTTTGCACCAAATGACCTTCCCGCTCCAGTGCCGTTTTTATAAAAGCCAGAATTTCTGGTTCATCATCAACAGCTAAAATATGTGCCATCGTATCCCCCCTGTATTCTTAATTATACAATGATCCGGGATAAGAAGACAACCGACCATTTATTCATCGTTTTTTCTCCCTTCCCAACGGTGAAACCATACAAACAGAACTGCCAGCATCAGCAAAGTCACTATTGCAGCTACGACTATGCCTAACTGCATAGCGGGTACTGTGCGCATATCGCCCTGCGTCCAATACCTGGACAACAGACTGACAAGCCGGACGCCCCAGGCACTGGGAACATAAAACCAAATGGTTTCACCAAGCCCTGTAAGCATAAGCGTAGAAAAAAGAATTTCCGCAGCAGCCACTGCAAAGCTCACATTCCGACCAAACTGAAAGCCCAGCCAGGTGTGAAACAGGTATTCAAAAACAGCACAGCCCCAAATAAGCAAAGCCATGCAAAGCGTGAGAGAAAGAGGAACTGAAAAACCCGGTACCCTGATTACCGCCACAACACTGTAGCCCAGGGTAACTATCAGACATGCTGCAAGACCGCCAAGAATCAAAAAGATCAGTTCAGACAGCAGGTTCTTCATCCGTGATGGGGCGCTCAAAAGGAGGAACCCTCCTCCGGCTTCCACATCTTGTTCGGTGAGGATTGAGCAAATCCATGCCGCTAAGAGCGGATAGATGAGTGTTAACACCTGATAATAGTTTACTGTAAATTTTTCCGGAGGATAAATGGTCATGCTTTGGTATACCGTAAAGACTAGAATTCCCAATACAGGAATAGCAAGGTGAACGATAAAAAAAGGGGTTTTGGATAGCCTGATGGCATCAGAAGATAGTTGCATGCTAAACTTTTTCATTCTATTCACTCCTTCCATTAAACCAGATCTTTGTTAACAGAAGTGATCCTGCAAGCAGAACGGAAGTAATGAGTATGCCGGGCAACACCACACTACTATCATGGAGCGGGCTGTCAGGAGCCATCAACACACCATTGGGATTAATCCCCAGTATGGGTGCCATTAAGCGGGCAGGTATTGCAAATGGAATAAACCAAAAACGGCCGCCAGCAATATCTTGAATCGAACAAATTATATTTACGCCAAGAATCCCCAAAAAAGTCACCACCGAATTTAGCTTGGCGGATAAGAACATTCCCAAAGGTATTTGCCATACCCATGCAATTGTTAAGACAACTGCGGCAGCCAGTCCCCGCCAAATAGGATACTGAGAACCAAAGAAAAGACCGGAAATGGTGGTCAGACCAAAAACGATGAGATTACCAATGAAAATATAAAAACAACCCGTCCAAACCTTTGCAAGCCACACACGGCCCTTCGGTGCAGGCAAGGTAGCCACATTGAAAAACTGCATTCTTTTGTCTGGCTCGATCAGATTAATGCAAATCAATGCCACCGTGACCGGAAGGAATATCATATACCACCAGTTATACGCACCTATCTGAGTCAATGCCCCGCCCATCAATACAATAGCCATGAGCGCAACTAGCGATGGGAAAAGCACTAAGCTTTTTCTGCCAAAACTGCGGCGTCCCTTTATAAGCTCGGATTTTATAATATTTACCATTCTAGTAAGCCTCCCTGTTACTGCTCATGCGAACAACATCCATAAACAGGGCTTCTAGTGAAGCGGTATCATTGGGAAGTTCTCCCTGATAGCCTAACCGCCCATTGGCAATGATGCCGATTTTATCCACTGTGTTCTCAACCTCAGATAGAATATGACTTGACAGAATAACGGTGATTCCTTGTGCAGGGAATGAGCGTATCAATTCACGTAGTGATTGAATACCCATCGGGTCAAGTCCATTGGTTGGTTCGTCCAAAATAAGCAGCTTGGGGTGGTTCAGCAAAGCTCCGGCAATACCCAAGCGCTGTTTCATACCCATCGAAAATTGCCGAGCTTTCTTTTTTCCTGTGCCTGTTAAATCTACGATATGTAGCACCTCGTCAATTCGGGTTTTCGGTAAGCCTAACGCTGTGGTTCTCACCAGCAGATTTTCGTAGGCTGTGAGGTTTCCATACAGCGGGGCACTTTCTATCAATGCGCCGATTTCAGACAAATTTTTTCGTTGCCACGGCCTCCCTTTGTATCGTATTTCTCCTTTTGACGGCTTTGCAATACCGGTTATCATTTTCAGGGCAGTGGATTTTCCCGCCCCATTAGGCCCCAGCAATCCGTATACAGTATTTTCCGGGATAGAAAGCGAAAGTCTATCCACAGCGTTTTGCCCCTGATATGTTTTTGTGAGCGCTTCAGTAGTTAGAATCATATTTGACATAGTTGTATCTCCTTTCGATAAAGCAACTATATCAGGAGACTATAAGGAATTTATAAGGATTAGAAACTCACTCAAAAATAATCACTACCTGAATGTAGAGGGCGCAGAAAGAAGAATCCTGTCAAAACTGGTCAGTCATTCCCCGTTCCTTTTAACCTTAAACCGCAGTACGGTCTTACGTTTATCCACGCTTGTCCGGCGGGGATCTGACAAATAGATTTCCCGGTGGGTTTTATCAATCCGCAAATAGCCATGGTCTTTGCAAAAAGTTTCCATCCGTTCAAAGCTGGCCGGCTCAGCATCATAGCTGCCCAGATGCAGCATCTGACAACAAAGTCCTTCATTTAGCTCTTCAACCTGAAGACCCTCAAGCCAGGGATTGGGCTTTTTCTTTTTCACCTCATCAAGAAATCGCTTGGCCAAATCAGCCGTTAAGAAATCCGGCTGACGAATCATAATGGTATAAGCATAATTGCTCTTGTCGGTGCTGTCTTTAGTCTTATCCACCAGATCCCAGACTCCTTCAAGGGGGAAAACCGCATAATCATAATACCCCTCGGGAACCGTCTTGCCCTTATGTGACATTTTAACGGCATAACTAAAACTGTAAAGGGCGGCCACCGCCTCAGTAAATTCGTCTCCGTTTGGATCCCCCTCGCCCTTAATTAGGGCAAAGGGAATTGCTGGCACGTCAATGATTAACGGCTGCCTCTTGGGAAGGTACAAGTCCTTAAACTGCTTTTTATATTCCACCTTTTCCACGAATAAACCTCCTTTTAATTAAGCGAGATATAGATGTGTATCTCGGCGTTTTCCATGTCTTCGCCTGGCTGATATTCCTCAAAATCACAGCCAAATTTCCGGTCAAGGGACATCTCCCAGAGCTTCATCCAAAACTCTCCCACTGCCTTTTGAACATCTCCATGGACAATAAATTTTGCATAGTTTCCAGGCATAATGGTTTCAATCGTGACCTGTTCGGGCTGTAGAACCCCGTTTTCTACCTCGCAGCCGACCATAACATCGTAAGCACCCAACTCAGCCTTTTCGTAATTGGTATAAAGCCCGATACACTTTTCATTCGTTTTACCTTTTAACAATGCATCAATTCCACCACCATAAAACTGTTGCCAGGTTGCGCCAATCTTTTCACCCATCTGGGGATCGGTATTACTGGTTCTAATTCTTAGTCCCGCCACTTTTTTTTCGTCCAATTGCACTAATTCATATTCCATAATGTATACCTCTTTCCTTCATAAGATAGCTTCAGTATACACCCTTTAATATGACATCTGATGTCATATTAAACATATTTTTTTAAACTATTGACCAGTTTTTTTCTGATCTGCTCCCGCAACCACAAGGGCTCCATCACCTCAACCGCATCCCCATAGGACAATAAATACCCTTCAATCCAGCCATCCTCCGGCAGTCTGACTGAAACGATAAAGCTATCATCTGCCTGCTTTTCTATGGCCTGCTGATCAAATTCATCATAGACCCGAAAAGCCATCGATGCCTCAATTTTAAGAACCAGTAAAAACTCCTGGGGTGTTCTCTTAAACAGCTCAAAGTCCACCTGGGGAGGAGTCTCCCGAACAAAGTATTCTGCCAGAACTTCCAGATTTCTGATACGGCTGACCTTAAAAAAGCGGTTTTCTGCTTTGCTCAGACAAAATCCGTACAGGTACCAAGCCTGTCCTTTAAAGAGCAGCTTGAGGGGCTCAATCGTCCGTGTGGTCGCTTCGCCATAGGAACTGTAATAGTCAAACCGAATACGCTGGTATTTTAATATGGCATTTTTCAGGTGATTAAATTTCTCCTGCTCTTCCAAACCACTGCCCCAATTCGAAAAATCCACATCAATCCAATCAGCATTGTTTTTTTCAAACAAGACTGCCAGTTTTCTGAGCACCGGCTCCACCTCCGGCACATTGAGCGCCTTCATGCCCTGAAGCGATGAAAGTACATTGATTTGGTCATTTTCCGATAATACGGATTTTTGTATGACATAATTACTTAACAGGCAAATTCCTCCGCTTTTGCCTTTTTCAGTATAAATGGGAATCCCGGCCGCACTCAGAACCTCCACGTCCCGATAAATAGTGCGCATGGATACTTCAAAGTAATCGGCGAATTCCCGGGCTGTGACCTTTTTCTTTTCGATGAGCATATAGACCATTTCAAACAAGCGATTGACCTGCACGAGCACTTCCTCCAAATTGACTGTTAATATTTTTGTTCGGCGTTTTTCTTTCAATTTTATCTTATTATATTGGTTCCGATTCTCTTCGGGTTAGTTTATCCATTCATTGAACCCTCTATTTCGCATATTAAAACACCATCAATACTTCAATTATACTTATAGTATACTAAAAATACTGATGTTGTCATTTTTTTTACCCTACAAAAAAAACGCTACCCACACGGGACAGCGTTTAAGCTATATCCAAAGTCGAAATGAAGTGCTGAAAATTAGCACTTCTGATTGTGTGGCCATGAGCGGACTGGCTTGCCTGTCGGATTCATTCGCACAAAGGATCAGACCCCTGGGTCACAATAGAAATTCAATTGGCCGGTACTGAGCTTGTCTTCCAACTCAACGCTGTCACAAGAACTGCGTTACGTTTTAATTCACAATAATCTGTTTTAAATATTTTATAACCAGATCGGCAAAACGATTGATGTCCTTGATGTAGGCAAAGTCCTTGCCATAGATCAGCTTTTCGGCCATCAGATCCTGCTCCTTGCCGGTGAAAACGCCCAGCACCATAATCCCCTGCTGCCGGGCAAAACGAACTTCCCGGGCGGTGTCGGCAATGGCCACCCGGCCCCGGTAGGCCTCGGCTAAATCATTGACCTGGCCCTTACCAACCTTGATATCGTTGGGCCGTCCATCACTGAGCACAATCAGGATCTTGTTATCCTCCCGGCGTTTAATCAAATCTTCACAGGTCGCCTTAATGGCCAAACCATCGCGATTGTTTCCGGAGCAATAATATTCAAAAATATTATCATTGGCTGAAAGCGGTGATTCGTAATCCCGGAAGCGTTTGATCACCGTATAATCCAAGAAACTTGAAAAACCCAGCACCCGGTTGGGTAGCCCCAACTGGGTTAAGGCCATCGCCAAAATATAGGCCTGAATGGCTACCTTGGACTGATTACGCCGCTGGGAACCGCTGGAATCGATGAGAATATCCACCACAAAGCTGCCCTTGTTATTATCGATATTCTTGACAAAGACCTTATTGTTGCTGCTGCGGCCAATCCGCCACAGTTTGCTGGGGATCAGCTGGCCAGAATCCGACGGGATGGCGTCGACAATTTCCTCCTGCACCAGGGTCCGGGACATGCTCTCCCGCAGCTTATTGATATTGCGCTTGAACACCTTGTAGTTGGCCCGAAACACATCAGTATTTTTAACCTGATGGCGCTGTACATATTTTTGCTGAAATTCATTATCACTATCGCTACGAATTACGCCATCAGTCATGTGAATCCGACAACTGCCGTGAGCCCCTTTACAAACCCGGTTCTGCAGCTTTTTAACCTCGCTGATTTCTAAAAAAGAGTTGCCGTAATAATAGGCCACCTTTTCATAGATTTTTTCAATGTCCTCTTCCTGAACCCGCAAAATCCGGTTGTCGGCGTCATTGGATAGGCTGGCCATATCGCCCTGGGATTCGCCCAGCAGGGCTTCGGCAATTTCTTCAATCGAGGCTTCAATATCCAGGTCTTCGGGATCTTCAAACATTTCTTCCAGCATAAAGTCCGAAAAATCACCACGGATATGATTTTTATTGTGACCGGATTCGTAAGCTTCACCGCCCTCACCCTCGACAAACAGCGGGAAATATTTCATATAAAGATCTTCAATGCCTTTAAGCAATTCGATGGTATCTTCCCGCTTCTGTAATGCCATTAGGTCATTGGCAATACTCCGCGTCTCGGTATCGACCATCGGGGTTTTGCCGATTTTTTCAAGAATCATGGCGTGGCGAACCTTTTCGAGCAGATCATCGGTGTGGAGCTTGTAATAATTGGAAAGAATATCGTCATAGGCGTTTTTACGGATATCATAAACCCCGGGGCGTTCGGCAATAATCTTTTCTTCCACCACCACATCACTGCCCATGGCAATCAGGCTTAAGAGAATATCCTTATTAAAACCGGCCCGATGGCGACTGATGACGTATTTTTTAACGGCTGGCCAGTTAATGTATTTGCGTCGTCCCCCGGCGGTGACAGCATGGTAAAGGGCGACATTTTTGGAAATAAAACTTTTCTCACCACTGTCCATGTTTTCGTCATAATCGCCGGAAATAGTCCACATCAGGTTGGCCACCCGATTGTCAAACTCATAGTCTTCGTAAATCCATTTGGCATCCTTCACAGCGCTTTCCTCCCTTCCCTGGATTGTGGCGTTTTAGTGGGTAAAGACATCAGATGCTTCCCAACTCTCCCGGATCCGGGTTTTTATCACATCCAGGACAATTTCCTTTTCAAACTGGTCAAAGGTTTTGCCGATAACACCCATATCCACGGCCAGCATTGGTTTGAGCCCCCGACGGATGGTTTTTAAGCTACCGATAATCCCCCGGAGATCCACCGATTTGGTTGAAATTTCGGAGTTTTTCGATTTTGCCTGAAGATCCAGAAAGATCCCAGCAAACTGCGGCAGGATTTCCGGATTGGCATCGGGGAAATATTCTTTTAGAATAATCATCAGGGTGTCTTCTTCAATCTGCGGAATATCAATGGTCATAAATCGGGAGACCAGGGCTTCGTTAAGCTCTTTGGTGCCAGCATATTCATAGTTCATCGTGCCGATAAAGCGGGTGGCATCGTGGAGCTTGATTTTTTCGTAACCCGGCACATCAATGACCTTGCGGTAATCAAGCGCCGAGTGAAGCACCACCAGAGCATCATTTTTGGCCATATTGATTTCGTCAAACACCCCAAAGCCGCCATTAATGGCGCACTCATAGACCGATCCCCGACGCAATCGAACCTCGTTATCAATAAAGGTATCGGTACCAATCAGGCTGGAGCTATCGGTGTTGACATGGAATGAGGTGTTCCACTGGGGCCGGTTAAAGAGCTCGCAAATATTGTCAGCCAGAACATTTTTCCCGGTGGCCTTGGGGCCGGAGAGCAGGATGTTCTCTCCCTCTAAAATGGCGGTAATGCACATCGACCAGATGTCCTTGCCATAAAAAACGGTTTCAGTACTGGGAACCCGGTCCTGAAGGCGATCTTCCAGTTTATAAAAATGTTTGAAGTACTTTATATCATCGAGCAGTTTCTCGCTGATTCCCTGTTTTAATAGTTCCTGTGTTAATCTCATTTCTTTTTTCCTTTCGCTAATGCTCTGCACTCATTCTGCAACGATTTATTTAGAATGATTTGAATATAACACAAAACCCAGCGGAATGGTTAGAAAAAATGCAAAACAACAAAAATTTATATCTTTTTTAGCCTTTAAGCTTAAACCACTCCATCATGGTCATTCATTTATAACCAATTATTGCGCCTCCCATAAAAAGAGCGATCCCCAAATTGAGGATTGCTCTTTGTTAGCTTGCTTTCAATTTTTTTCGATCGCTTCCAGCACTTGCGTCATTCCCTGTTCGGCATTCGCAACAACCTCGGCAATTTCTTCCCGGGTAATATCATCCAGATGGAATCCGGCCACCACGGTGCAGACGCAATGCAAGTTTTGGGAAACTTTTTTAGCCAGCGGTATCGCCAGGGCATCATCCTTATGGGACTGAGGGGTGTAACTGCAAAGTCGACCATCATCGCCAATGGCAGTACAGCCGATATGGGCATCCCCGCCGGTGAGCAAAATCAGCCAATCATTTCCTACCCGGGTCAACTCATAATGCAGCGCCGTTTTTCCGCTACCCTGGGTCAGTTTGATGCGCTCACTCATGATCAGCCTCATGACCCCAGCGGGTAAACAGGTTGTGGGGAATCTTCAGCATATCAAAGACCTTGCCGACACTCTGATTAATCACATCATCAATCGATTGGGGCTTGTGATAAAAGCCCGGCATTGGTGGCAGAATAATTCCGCCAGCTTCGGTAACTGCTGTCATATTACGCAGATGAATCAGCGTCAAAGGCGTTTCCCGCACCATCAGAATCAGTGGTTTGCGTTCTTTTAATGCCACATCGCCAATCCGGACGATCAGGTTGTCGCTGAAACCGTTGGCGATCCCGGCCAGGGTCTTCATGCTGCAGGGCGCAATCACAGTAGCGTCGATACCATAGGAACCGCTGGACACAGCGGTAGCCGCCATATCCCGGCTGTCGTAGACGCAGTCGGCCAGGGACAGCACATAGTCTTCAGTATAACTGGTTTCCAGACCAATGGTTTTACTGCCCCATTCGCTTAAGACCAGTGAGACATGGTGTTCAGTATCCCTTAAGGCTTCCAGCAGCCGGATGCCGTAAACAACCCCGGATGCGCCGGTAATTCCCACTGCAATTTTCATGAATTGTTTCTCCGTTTATCTGTTTTTTCAAAATCGATGCCGGTGTCACCAATGATGACCCCGTAAACTGCTTCAGCGGTTTCTCTGGAAATGATCTCGTCTTGGACATCATCATAAACTTTTTGCGGCGATCGCTTGAGCGGATCGCCCCAGCCGCCCCCACTGCTGGTGTTTAAATAAATCCGATCACCCTTCACTGCATGGCGGGGCGCTTCTTTGCTTTCCATGATAATCTGTTCGCCGTCATGAACAAAGACGCTGCGGTTTAGGCTGCCCGGATGACCACCCCGGAGGCCGTAGGGGGCAAATTTAATGCCGTCGCCAAAATTAACTACATCACCTGTTTCAGCGGTGATCTCAAAGGCGTATTTCATGCCGCTGCCACCCCGGTATTCACCAGCCCCGGCGGTATCATGGTCCATCTCATGATGCAGGGTCAGATGGGGGTACTGGACCTCGTTGGATTCGATATTAGGGGCCTTGACCCCACCGAAGTTCGATAAGGTGGCCATATAGGGTTTGCCGTCGTGGCCGGCCATGGCCCCGCCACTGCCTAACGAGCAGAAGGAAAAGCCAACATAATAACGATCATTCCGGGGATCAACGCCATAAAAAGACGGTCCCAGATAGCGATGATAGCCGGCGGATACCCGACCCGACTGGGCCTGATCTAGGGCTTTAAAAATCGTTCCAATGATTTCGCTGGCCGGAGTCAGGGTGCACAGGGTCATCGGCGCCGGAAGCCGGGGATTGACCAGCGAACCCGCGGGCAGATTGACTTCGATGCAGCGAAAAGCACCGCTGTTTCTGGGAATGTCTTTGCCCAAAAACCATAAGGCCGCGATCCCAGAAGCGCAAGTGGCCGTTACCACTGAAGTATTGATAAAGCCTTTGACCTGGGCGTCAGTGCCGGTAAAATCCACCACCATCCGATCCCCCTTGATGGTCACCGTCACGGCGATTTTGACCGGTTCAGTTTGAAAACCGTCATCATCAATATAGTCTACCGCGCTGTAGGTGCCGTCAGGAATCGCGGCAATCCGCTGACGGGTCAGGGTTTCGGTCTGAAGCAATGATTCCTGAACCGCTTTTTTAACGGTAGCGATTGAATAGGTACTTAACATCTCTTTGATCCGTTTAGCCGCCAGCCGGTTGGAACCGATCTGGGCCAGAAAATCGCTGGTTAGCATCTCGGGATTTCGGGTATTCAGGCAGATCAATTCCAGTACATCGGTAAGCATTGCCTTGTTTTTCATCAGCCGGGTCGGCGGAATCCGCAACCCTTCCTGAAAAATCTCCGTCGCCTTGGGGTTGTAGCTGCCAGCGGTGGAACCACCGATGTCGCCGTGGTGAGCCCGGCTGACGCAGAAAAACAACAGCTCATCCTCGTAAAATACAGGCGTAATAATGCCGATGTCCGGTAGATGGTTGCCGCCGTCGTAAGGATCGTTGATGATAAACACGTCACCGTCGGCGATGGCTCCACCGAATTTCCGCAGTACCGCTTTGACACTGAAAGACCCGGCGGTAGCCAGAATTGGAATACCGCTGAGTTGGGAAACCAGGTCGCCAGCCGCATCGCAGATACAACAGGCAAAATCGCAGGCTTCAGCAAAAATCGGGGAATGAGCCGAGCGCTCCAGGGCGATGCCCATTTCGCTGGTGATGCTGTCGAGCCGGTTCATAATGACGGTGCGGTTAATGATATCGTCAGTTCGCTGATTCATGGGTGGCCTCCTTTCTGAGCGCGAAGATGCCTTCATCTTCCTGAATACAGAAAAAGCCTAGGGGCACAATCAAGGTCGTATAGACAAAATCAATCAACGCCGGACCGTTAATGCCTTTTGTTAAATCGCCCTCGCGGTAAACCGGGACACTGATCTCACCGTGACTGTTAAAGACTTCCCCGGCAACGGTTTTGGTAGTCACTCCAGTTATGGCTATTGTAGTGGGGAATAGGATATTCGCTTGATCGCATTCGGAACAGGCCAGATGCAGATCGATGATTTCCCAATCCTTGACTTCAGCATATTCATAAATGGCTTCATGGGTTTGATAGAACGCCTGCTCGACATCTTTGATGCTTTCGGGACTGAATTCACCCAAGGTCCAGGGCACCGAGATCTCGTGGTGCTGACTGACATAGCGCATTTCCAGCATCAGATCAAAGCGCTGGCGGTTTTTCGCTACCCCCAGTCGTTTAAGCTGCGCCGTTCCTTCCGCTTTCATCGCCGCAACCATGGTGTTCAGGCGCTTGGCATCCCAATTTCTTTTTTCCATCAGAATACTCTGGTTGATGTCATAACGGCAGGCCGCCTCCCAGCATTCCCCAGGAACAGAAGACCGGTCCCTGTACCGGTATCAGGGCTTCCGGCATTTGCAGGGATTCCATAATCCGGGCGGCAAACAGACCAAAGGCGCCACCGGCACTGATCAGGCTGTAAATTCGGGGGTCATTCCCTTTCTGGGTCGTCACCAGCCGCAGAGCATCGGCCATCATTTCGGCAGTGATGCTGTAGATAATCCGGGCGGCATCCTGCACCGAAAGATTTAAAGGATCGGCGACCTTTTCCTTAATCGCTTTAACCGCCTGTTCCATGGATAGTGGCAGCTTGCCGCCGAGGAAATTATCGCCGTTGATGAGTCCCAGCACCAGTAGGGCATCAGTAACGGTGGGGTTCTCACCGCCCTGGTTATAACAGGCCGGGCCAGGAATCGAACCGGCGGAATCCGGACCAATTTGCACCCGTCCCCCGGCTTCGACATAGGCAATACTGCCACCGCCAGCGCCGATCGAGCGGATATCGATCATTGGTATGCTTAAGGGATAGCCATCCAGCTCGGTTTGGGGCACTAGTTGATTGACCCCGCCGCTGACGACATGAAGGTCAAAGCTGGTTCCACCCATGTCCGCCAACACCGTATGGGTTCGGCCCAGGGTTTTACCCAGGGCTTCGTTGCCCACAGCACCGCCAGCCGGACCGGATAACAGGGTTTGTACCCCAAAGCTTTCCAGGGCCCCCGAATCGCTGAGACCGCCACTGTTTTTCATAATATGAACCGGCTTATCCCAGCCAAAAGCAGCCAGTTCTTTTTTGACATTCTTCAGATAATCGGCCAGCACCGGGGTGCAATAGGCATTGATCACCGTGGTGGTGGTGCGCTCGTACTCCCGGATTCGGGGTGAGACTTCTGATGATAACGACACAAAAACATCGGGCAGTTCCTCCCGGATAATTTCAACCGTCCGTTTTTCGTGCGCTGGATTAAGAAATGAAAACAGATAACACACCGCAATGGCTTTTACGTCAGCTTCCCGACATTTCTGACAGGCTGCCCGAACGGCAGCTTCGTTAAGCGGTTTAATGATCTCACCCTGATAGTCCATCCGCTGTTCAATCCCCAAGCGCAGCCGCCTCGGCACCAGCACCATCGGGTTTTCAATGGCCAGATCCCACTGATTAGCCAACTGGGACCGGCGAATTTCCAGGGCATCCCGAAATCCCTCGGTGGTGAACAGGGCAGTTTTAACCCCTTTTTTCTCCAGCAGGGCATTGAGAGCCAGCGTCGTCCCCAACGAAATTTTTTCGGTCTGGGCCAGTAGTTTTTCCAGATCGGTTCCCCAAGCCACCGCCAATTCTTTAAGCCCGGCCAGAATCCCCTGAGCCGGGTGATCATGATTAGTGGGGTTTTTCAAGGCAATCCGCTGTTCAGCCTGGTCCCCGAAACAGCCCACCGAGGTGTAATCGGTAAAGGTGCCACCAGTGTCAATCGCAATTTTTATCATCTTTGGCCTTCTTCTATTTTACGTATTTAAATAATCGTTTGATGTCTTCAATGACATTTTCATCGATATCGATTTTGGGTGAGTAACCGCTAAGCGGTTTGGTGGCATCGATGCCCATTTTGGCCGTCAGACCATCGTCGCCGGTGGAAGGGTCCAGGGTTTCGCCCATCATATTGGGGAAGATCATGACGCCCTTGTCGGCCTGCAGTCGGGTGGCCATGGCCCACAGCACTTCCTGTTCATTGAAGACATCGACGTCCTCATCCACGACAATGACCATTTTAATATGATGGTCCATGCCTAAAGCGGTTAACATAACCTGTTGCGCCTGACCTTCAGCCGTTTTCTTCATCGACACATAGCAGTGAAAAATACCGCAGGAAGATAAGGGCGAATGAACCGCCTTGATGTTGGGCAGATTCTGTTTTAAGAACTTGGTAATATCCCCTTCCCGCTGGATTGAGACAATGGTAATGTGCTCACTGCTCATGGCGGGTGTCAGATCGTGGAAAATCGGTTTTTCCCGGTAGCGGATGGCATTGACCTGGAAAACATTTTCGGTGCTGCGGAAACAGGCATAATTGGTGTATTCGGCAAAAGGTCCTTCCGGTTCCCGAACACTGCAGAGCACTTCCCCTTCCAGGACAATTTCGGCATAGGTAGGCACATTGAGATCCATGGTGGCACAGGGGGAAACTTCCAGAGGCTCGCCAAATAATCCACCGATGGCACCGTATTTTCCCAGATGATAAGGAATCGAAGCTTGCGAACCCAAGGCAATATTAGGATGAACCCCAATACAGATGGCGGCTTTCATGTTTTCGCCCCGTTCTTCACTCTTTCTGAAAAATTCCCACATCCGCTGACGGGAATGGAAGGAAATTCCCAGCTTGTTTTTTCCTTTTAACTGCAGCCGATGAAAACCCAGCGTTTCACAGCCAGTCTCCGGATCTTTGGCCACGGTCAGACCAGAGGTAATATAGGGGCCAGCATCAATGGGAAAATGAGTGATAATTGGCAGCTTAGTTAAATCAACGTCATCGCCAGTAATCAAATGAGCATTACAGGGTGGGTTCTCGACCACCTTAACATCATCAAAACGATTCTTGATCCGTTCGGCAAACTCAAACGACAGGTCTTCGGTTTTAACGCCCATCGCTTTGGCAAACCGGCCCTTGGTACCGAGAATATTGGTTACCACTGGAATATCGCCGCCTTCCACCTGATCAAACCACATCACCGGATATTTCCGCTGTTTTTCCAGCTCCATCATCAAGGTACTGATTTCATATTCCCGCTTGACGGGCTCTGTTACATGGCAGATTTCACCATCTTTATCCAACTGTTCTAAAAACACACGTAAATCCTGACTCATCTTCGATTTCTCCTTAATTGCGATTGAATAAACTACTTGTAAAACTACAAATTGCTTTGGCACCTGTTTTACAAAAACAGATACCAAAGCAGTTAAAATTTCGTTATTTTATTTTTAGCTTAACCAGAATTATTTTACCATACCTGATTTCAGCAAGGCATCATAAACTTTCTTTTCTGCCAGCGTTGCCAATGGCCAGGTTACAGCGATGGTTATCAGGCTGGATACCGCCGCAACACTTACCGGCAGACCTAGAATCAAAACCAGACCCACTCCCACAATGGCATTTCCTAAAACACAAACACCACCCTGAGCCAGAATGTGATGCGACCATTTGGTCATGTCACATTTTACCGCCACGAAAGATACCCAGATGGACGCAATGCCGTTGGCAAAGATAAAGGTTGGCCAAAGGGGGGTATACATGATTGAAATCAGGGCTTCCACTTCAGCGGCAATCAATCCACCTGGCTGTCTGTAAAGCAGGGTTAAAATGCCGGTAAAAAATGCCCATACGGTTCCATTAATCAGTAACATTCCCATTTTTCCCCAGGGCAGCATGTTATCGATCTGGCCGGTAATCTGGCAGGCGATCACAAAGACGATCCCCATGACGACGGCACCAATTAAAGATTTGGTGTCTGTTTTAAAAATACTTCTTTTTCCAATTGCTTGTTCGTTTTGCATGTTATGCTCCTTTTTTTGCATCAATTATTTTTTATTTACACAGTTTTTCAACTGTTACAAAATCGTTTTAATCAAGACTCCGCCAAACCCGATCATCAGGCAGACAATGGTCATGCCTTCCAAAGGATGGAGATTGATTTTTTTCTGAAAATTTCGGGTTGCGTGGCGGCCATAGCCTCTGAGTTCCACCGATAGCGCCGCATCACTGGAG
The DNA here is from genome assembly GCF_023700225.1 of Acetobacterium wieringae. NCBI lineage: Bacteria > Bacillati > Bacillota > Clostridia > Eubacteriales > Eubacteriaceae > Acetobacterium > Acetobacterium wieringae. The sequence goes on along the minus strand of NZ_CP097897.1, from coordinate 364,717 downwards.
ATTCGCATGGCCCGATACATCAGCGGTAAAATTGAAGCCGGCAGGTTGCGGATTTTCTCAACCACGGTATCATTGGGTACCCCCCGGGCCGATTGACTATTGCAAATGGACTGGTATTCCCCGATCATCACCGGGAAAAACCGGGCGACCATCGGCACCAGCATCGCATAGCGGTAAGGTATCCGCCAGTGTATCAGCATCTGAGCCATATCCATAGGATCGGTATGAACCCCGAACTGATAGGCCGAAAATGAGATGATGCCAATTCTTAAAAAAGCCAGGATGGAGGTGGCAATAAAACCACTGTAAATCTGTAAAATACCCCAGGCATAAAGCAGCTCGCCTTCACGACCAAAGATCAGATTGATGATCAATACTTGGGTGCCAATAATCAGCAGCACAATTGACAGCATTTTAAAAGCTTTCAAGGATTTCTCCGAGAGCAGTTCAGAAATCAGAATCACCCCCAGCAAAATGCCATTGAGAAGTATACTTCGCGACACCAGGGCGGTTAAAACCAGAAACAGGCACCAGGTCAGTTTGAGCCGCGGATCCAGTTCTTTTAGTTTAAACATTTAAAAATCGCCTCCTTCAATCAGTTCCAGTCGAACCAAATCATTCAGATAATTGTCCATTTTGGGGGCTTCAAATTCCAAAGCCAACTGATGGTTGTGCATCACCACAATCCGATTGGCAAAATCTCTGGCCTCTGCCAAATCATGAGTTACCAACAAAATAGTGACCCCCTGACCGCTGAGATGGGCCAGCTTTTCCATCACCACTTGACTCTGGGCAGCGTTTAAGCCGGAGGTCGGTTCATCGGCAATGATCAGCTCGGGGTCATTAATGACCACCGAACCCAGCGCCAGCAATTGCCGTTGTCCCCGGCTTAAGCGCTGGGGATGCATTTCCTCGAGACCCGCCAGTCCGATCAGATCCAGAGTTTCTTGAATCTTTTGTTCACTTTGCTGCGCACTGAGGTTTTTATTTTTTAAAACATAACTGATTTCATCGCGTACCGAGCTGCAAAAAATCTGATCATCGGGGTTCTGAAATAAAAAACCGACCCGGCGACGCAGTTCCCCAACATTTTTTCTGGTCACCGGCGTTCCAAACAGTTCCACCGAGCCTGCGCTTGGCTTGACCAATCCTTCAATGAGCTTGAGCATGGTCGATTTACCCGAACCGTTCTGGCCGATGATCGCTGTGAAATCGCCCTTTTTCAGACTAAAATCCAGGGGCTGGCAGCCGGTTATCCCACCTTTATAGGTATGCGAGGCACCGCTTAACTTAATCACGTCGTACCTTTCATCCACCTGGAACGGCTTCGCCCGACGATTGTTTTTCCGGCAGCCATATTTTTTATGATATTCACTAACCGTCAGAAAATCTTTCACCGTCCCGGCTTCCATGACCAGCACCCGATGGGCATCTTTTAAAACCGCACCGGATTTATCCATAACCACCAGGGTGGTCACCTTTTTCTCCCGGTTCAGCCGCCCAAGGTGCCGATAGAGCTCCGAGCTGGTTTTGGGATCCAGTTCGGCCGTCGGCTGATCGAGTAGCAGAATCGGAGTTTTCATCGCCAGAATGCTCCCCAGCACCACCTTCTGGGCTTGTCCGCCGGAAAGGGCATCGGTTGTCCGATCTGAAAACGCCCGGATTCCGAGAAAATCCATGACCACATTAACCCGATGCTCAATTTCATCCTGACTCAAATTGAGATTCGCCACCCCAAACGCCAGCTCATCGGTAACCCGTCGATTGACCATCTGGTTTTGCGGCTCCTGCATCATATAGCCCAGATAGTCGGCCATTTGGCAGAGCGGTAGCTTTGACACATTCTGATCCGCTACCGTCACCGTCCCATTAATTGCACAGGGATAAAACTTCGGCGCCGCCGAGGTAATTGTGTGAAGCAATAACGATTTCCCCGATGCCGCACCACCGGTAATGGCAATGAATTCGCCCGCATTGATATTCAGTTTAATGTTTTTAAGCGCCGGTTCCGGTTCATCGGGAAAGGTCAGCGCTGTAATATCCAGTTGGATGATCGGTTTCATGGGATCGCCTCGTGATTCTATAAAAAAAACGGTAAGGTCTCAGCTATCCCAGGGTAATCCTAAGGATAGCCGAAACTTTACCGTCGTTTCATACTATATCAATTCATGGCAGGTCTCCTGACTCTGGTTTATCTGTTTTTGCGCCTTCCCGTTGCCAGTGGCATCTGCAAAAACAAAACCATTACAGTGATGGGTTCGTTCAGGATTTTCACCTGATTCCCTATTCTCCTTTGTAAGGCACCATAAATTGTAGTTTTATTAAGTTGAGTCAATCATAGCGAATTTATTGACAATTGTCAACAGATTAACAAAATTTTTCTTTCCAAAAAAAGTTTACCGCTCTATAATGAGGTATCGATTCAACCTTAACGCAACCCAAATCGAGGATAGGAAGACAACCAAATGACAAAACAAAACACCACTCCCTTTTTAACGGCCTACGATCCCCATACCCATGGCGGTCAGTATCTGGAAAACCTGTCGACGGCCAATTGGGCTTCTGAAGCCTTGTTTGCCGCTCTGGAACTTAATCTTTTTGAAACTATTGATTCCTTCGGGGACAGCGGTGCCGATGTCCAGGTCCTTTCTAGTCGACTGGGTGCCGATGTCACTGCATTATCATCCTTTCTGCCGCTGCTGGAAAGTCTGGGGCTGCTTTTTGAATATCAGGGCTGTTACAGCAATGCCACCATTACCCGGCGTTATCTGTCGACATCCAGTCCGGATTATCTGGGGGATGCCATCAAGCTGCGCCAATTGCAATCTAAAAAATGGCAAGATCTCAACGTTTCGCTGCAAAATAAAAACAATGCCGCTACAAAAAAAACGACCCTCCAGATCCAAAATCAAATCGATTACCTCAAAACAAAAGCAATCCACGCATTAACCCGGATGAAGGCACTAGAATGCGTCAAATTTTTTCCGGTATTGTCCGGACAAATTCTACTTGGTGGGCCGGGTGCCCAAACAATGGCTGACTGTTTTCTGGCCAGCTTTCCCGAGCTGGAAATCACCCTCCTTGCGGATGACCCTCCCTTACCGACAGCTGCTGTTGCTAGTCAAGACGGCTACTCACTGATATTACTCACGGGTCTGTTTATCAACCGTAACCCGCAACTGCTTGACGAACAATTATCAGTAAATCTGCCGCTGCTTAAACCCGATGGTATCCTGATGCTTCACGATGCCTTTGATGAGCATGCCACCCTGATGGCCAGATTGTCCGGGGTTAATCGGATGCTTCATTTCGGCGGTCAAGTCTGTTCCGGCCACACCATTATTGCCCACCTGCAGCAAACCGGCCTCCATGTTTCACCTTTAATCCCACTGGAAACCGATACCGCTGTCATCTTTGCCAGCCAATCGCCTGACTTTATCGATGCGCTGTCACTATCGCCCCTACAGCGCTTAAAACATCCGCTCCTTGCCATTGGCTTTGATGATGTCATGGAAATTGCTCCGGACTCGGTGGTCGTAACGGAGTTTGCCAAAAACAAATGTGCCTTTGGCTGCTCATCGGCCAATCTCAAACATTGTCAGGCCAATGAAATCCCATTGGCAGAAACGAAACGGCTGTTGTCCAGCTATTCCTGCGCCTTTTTGATTAAAGGCATTCCGGGCACTGGTGAATTTCAGCGAAAGATGCTCGAAGCAGAACGATTAGCCTTTACCGGTGGCTACCACAAGGCCTTTGCCTTCTGGGCTGGCCCTTGTCACATCTGCCCCAGCTGCGATCTTACGGCTCCCTGTCTTAATACCAAAAATCGCCGTCCCTCCATGGAGGGCTCTGGCATCGATGTTTTCGAAACCGTCCGCAACAATGGCGAAACCCTGAAAACACTGGCTGCCAAAGATGAGTTTGTCAAGTATTACGGTTTGCTGCTGCTTGAGTAAAGGCCATTTAAATCAAAAAAACACGGAATAACCGTGTTTTTTTGATTTAATTATTCGACGACGATAACCCGCCGTTCAATCGGTTCAAAATTCTTTGCAACGGGCATCTCCGTAGGAACCCCAAAAGGCATCTGAGCAATCAGTCGCCAATCCGATGGAATCAGAAAGGCATCTTTCACGTCCTTGTCAATAATTGGATTATAGTGTTGCAGGCTGGCGCCCAGACCGGCGGCTTCCAATTGGGTCCAGATGGCAAACTGCAGCATTCCATTGGCCTGTTCAGCCCAATCCGGAATACTGTCCCGATAGGGCAAAAACTTTTCCATCAGTCCTTTCGTTACTGAGGTATCATCATAAAACAACAATGTCCCGCATCCTGCCGCAAAACCATTGATTCGATTTTCGGTAGAGCGAAACTCATCAGCCAAAATTCGTTTTCTGAGTATGTCCATCACAATCCCCCAGAATTCCAGATGCTTTTCTCCAAATAATACTGCAACCCGCTGACTTTGGCAGTTAAATGCCGACGGTATGTGCTTCGTCGAATGGTCAACAATCTCCAGTATTTCTTCAGCCGTGATGGTACTTTCATTACAAATCTCGTATATTGAGCGTCGTCCTTCGATAGCTTCTTTAAAATCCAGTGGCATAAATACTCCTTCTTGTAAAATATATTAGCCCTTATGATAAGTATTATACTCCTATTTTTGACAATTTCAATTTGTAAATTAAGTAACCTCAAAAAAACAGAGTCATCATGACCCTGTTTTTTCGAGGTTTACATTTATTTGCGACTCACCACTTTTTTTGCAGCAGCTACGATATCGTTCGACGTCAAACCATATTTTTCCATCAGCGGTGCCACCTTGCCGGATTGTCCAAACAGGTCTTTTACACCAACTCGTTCCAGCGGTACCGGCGCCTCATCACCCAAAACTTCTGCAACGGCTCCACCCAAACCACCAATAATGCTGTGTTCTTCGGCGGTAACAATGGCCCCTGTCGTTAAGGCAGCCTGCTTAATGGCATCCACATCAATCGGTTTGATTGAGCCCATATTAATCACCTGGGCTGAAATTCCTTCTTCTTTTAGCTGGTCAGCCGCTTCCAGTGCTGCTGCCACCATTAAACCGGTCGCAATAATGGTCACATCACTGCCGCTTTTCATCATACTGGCTTTACCCAATTCAAAGTGATAGCTTTCATCAAAAAGCACAGGCACGTCACTGCGACCTAAACGAATATATACTGGTCCGTCAATTGTCATGGCCGCATCCAGCATTTTTTCGGTTTCGATGGCATCTGCCGGTGATAACACCGTCATATTGGGCAATACCCGCATCAGGGCAATATCTTCAACAGACTGATGTGAACCGCCATCTTCACCTACGGAGATACCCGCATGGGTTAAGGCAATTTTTACATTCAGTTTTGGATAACAAATACTGTTACGGATAATTTCATAAGCCCGGCCTGCCCCGAAAATAGCAAAAGTACTGGCAAAGGGCACTTTTCCGGCCGTTGCCAGACCAGCAGCCATACCCATCAGGTTTGCTTCGGCAATCCCCACGTTGAAATGTCGTTCCGGGTGTGCCTTTTTAAAAATATTCGTTTTAGTTGCTCCGGAAAGATCCGCATCCAGCACCACCAGATTGGGGTTCTTTTCTCCCAGCTTTACCAGATATTCACCATATGCCTGTCGTGTTGCTTTTTTTTCTGCCATGATTATGCCTCCAATTCTGCCAATGCTTGTTTCACTTCTTCTGCATTCGGCCCTTTTCCATGCCATCCCGCATTATTTTCCATAAATGAAACGCATTTACCCTTAACCGTTTTACAAATAATCACAGTTGGTTTATCTTCTGATTTTTTGGCTGCTTCCACAGCAGTTCGCAGTTCATCAAAGCTATGACCATCTTCCACCGTGATGACATTCCATCCAAAGGCTTCAAACTTTGCATCAATGGGGAATGGTGACATCACCTCACAGATGGCACCGTCAATTTGAAGATTATTATTATCCACAAAGGCAATCAGATTATTCAGCTGATAGTGCGAAGCTGCCATGGCGGCTTCCCAAACAAGACCTTCCTGTAGTTCACCATCGCCCAGTAGCGCATAAATTTTATGGGGTTTGTTGTCCATTTTTCCCGCCAATGCCATTCCGGCAGCCACCGAAATTCCCTGTCCCAATGAACCAGTCGACATATCTACCCCCGGGACCTTGTTCATGTCCGGATGGCCCTGAAGGATGGAGCCCAGTTGTCGCAGATTTTCCAGCTCCGCATTGGGAAAAAAGCCTTTTGCCGCCAAGGTTGCATACAGCACTGGAGCCGCATGTCCTTTTGATAACACAAAACGATCCCGATCTTCTTTCTGGGGATTGTTTTCGTCCACATTCATTTGCTCAAAATAGAGCAGGGTTAAAATTTCTGCTGACGACAATGATCCCCCAGGATGACCTGAAGAAGCCTTGCCAATCATTTTTACAATATCCTTGCGGATTCCCCTAACGGTTTCTTCTAAAAATGCCATTTAATTCTCCTCTTTTAATAAATATCACTATTTGTGTTGATTTGCCGATCTAAAATGTCTCGCCTGACAGCTTGGGGGACACCATCCTTAATGAAGACCCGGGGCACCCGTTTGTTGACCATACAGGTGATTTCATAATTAATGGTCCCCAATGCGTCGGCCAATACATCCGCAGATATATTGTTACCAAAAAGCTCCACTTCGTCATACAGGGAAACCGCTTCCACATCGGTTAAATCGATCATGCATTGATCCATACAGATGCTCCCAACCACCGGCACCAGCTGGCCGGAAACAAAGACCTTGGCCAAACCATTGAGCATCCGGGTGTAGCCATCGGCATAACCAATTGGTAAGGTGCCAATAATTCGATCCTCCTCAGCAACAAAACGATTGCCATAGCTGACGGTTTCGCCAGGATGGAGGGTTTTGAGATGAACAATGGTTGACTTCAGGGTCATCACCGGTTTTAAGCTGATTTTTGACCGATCCACTTCCGCCGACGGATAGAGACCGTAGAGAATAATCCCCGGCCGCACCATGTCAAAATGAACGCCGTCCACATCAAATATCCCGGCGCTGTTGGCCATATGCTTAATGGGAATAACAATATTTTTTTCTGCCAGTTCCGAGATAACCTGTCGGTAGCGTCGAATCTGCTCCTGCGTGTGGGTTTTATCAGCGGCATCGGCGGTGGAAAAATGGGTAAACAACCCCTGAAGTTCGATTCCTTCCAATTGATTCATCGCCTCAATTGCTTGTGAAGCTTCTCGCCAGCCAATCCCAATGCGCCCCATACCCGTATCAATTTTTACATGAATGGGATGCCGAATGCCAATTTCCTGACAATGCTCCGACAAAGCCTGGGCAAAATCCATCTGATAAACTCCGGGAATTACATCCCAGCGGATCAGGTCTGGGATATGTGCTTTTGAGGTATATCCCAACAATAAAATTTGTTCGGTAATTCCCCCCTGTCGGAGGGCGATGGCTTCATCAATGAAAGCGACCGCCAACATATCCACCCCGGCATCACAAAGGGTTTGGGCACATTCCAAACTGCCATGACCGTAAGCATCGGCTTTAACCACGCCCAGAATTTTAACGTCAGGCCCGACAATCCGGCGAATTTCTTCGTAATTACTGGTCAGAGCATCCAGGTCAATTTCTGCCCAGGTCGGGCGGAGTGCCAACTCTTTCATGCCGTCGGAACTTCCTGAACCATTTTTAGCACCATGGCTACCCCATTTTTGATTGATGCTTCGAGATTTGCCTTGTAATCATCAGTCAGATTGGAATCGGCTTTGTCAGACATGGAACGAATGACCAGATAGGGAACCTGATTGAGCATTGCCACCTGTCCTACTGCTGCCCCTTCCATTTCCACACAAAGACCGCCGAATTCTTCCAGTAATTCTTGTTTGAGCTGGTTGGAGTTCACACCTAAATCGGCAGTCATAATTCGACCCACCCGATGCGTCGCACCAAGATCTTGCGCAGCTGCCACCGCCAGCTTGATAAGGGTTGAATCGGCCTTGAAAAAGGTAATATCCATGTTTGGTATTTCACCCCGGGGATGACCAAAGGCCCGGGCATCCATATCATATTGACAACTGTCTTCAGAAATAACGATGTCACCAATTTCCAGCTCGGGATGCACTGCACCAGCTACCCCTACATGGATAATGGCCGTTACTTTAAAAATGTCAATCAATACCTGAGCACACATGGCGGCATTAACTTTTCCGATTCCACTTTTGACAGCCACCACTTCTTTCTGATGAAGTTTTCCTTTAAAAAAAGTCATTCCTCCGTGATGAACCTTGATCCCATCTTCCATCGCCGCTTTGATGTCACGAACCTCACTGTCCATGGCTGCAATAATACCGATCATCTGCTTTTTTCTCCCTTCAAAAGACTCACCGCTGCATTGGCAGCGATTCCCTGTTCACTTCCAGTAAAACCCAGACCTTCTTCGGTTGTCGCTTTTACACTAACACAACCTCTGGATAAATCCAGAGTAATTCTGATATTTTCCACCATCATTTCAATATACGGCGCAAGCTTTGGGGCTTGTGCAATAATCGTTGAATCGATGTTGTTAATTATATATCCATTTTCTGCCACCAATTGTCCCACTTTTTTAAGTAGCAGCAAACTGTCGCAATCTTTGTAGGCGGCATCAGCATCCGGAAAATGTTTGCCGATATCGCCCAATGCCAGGGCGCCTAACAAGGCATCCATAATGGCATGCACCAATACGTCCGCATCCGAATGGCCCTTTAGCCCCAAAGAATGATCTATTTTTACACCGCCTAAAATGAGTGATCGATTTTTTACTAAACGATGGACATCATAACCAATTCCGATCCGTATCATTTTACTCCTTCCAGCTCGTTTCCAAATAAATTTAACCACATTTTTAGCCATTTGTACAGATTTTTTTCGTTTCCACAAATTTACATCTGGTGATCCCAAAATGCGCTGAGAATCCATCCAAACAGCACTTTTATTTTTGCAAATGATAAAATAATATCTTTTTTCGAAAACTTTTGTCTCAATTCAGAGGTTAAATTGTTTTTCCGGCTGTATGCTTCGAGGCCGATCCTGTGAATTTCTCTGAACTTGAATTTTCATTAAAAATTATAACATAAAGCAAACAAAAAAACGCCACCAAATAAATAACTTAAATGGCTTTTAAGCTATTTGATCTGGTGACTATTGTCAAAATATTAATCCTCATGTCCGCTGTTAGTTTTTAACAGATCCCGGACCACTTCTCCGGCAATCAAAAGACCGGCTACCGATGGGACAAAGGCAATGCTGCCGGGCGGGGTTTCTCGGATAATCGGTTCTTCAGTGGAATAAAGCACTTTTAGTGATTTTACCCCCCGTTCCCGCAGTTCTTTTCGCATCACTTTGGCCAGCGGACAAACCGAAGTTTCATAGATGTCAGTAATATTAAAGCGGCTAGCATCGAGCTTATTTCCCGTTCCCATACAACTGATAATCGGCACCTTGTTTTGCTGACTTTTAATGACCAGATCGATTTTTGCCGTCACCATATCCACCGCATCGATGATATAATCATAGTCCTGAAGATGAAATTCCTGATAATTCTCAGGGGTATAGCATTTATGCATCGGATGAACAATCGAAAGCGGATTAATGGCAATCAGTCTTCTGGCCATGACATCCACTTTTTTCTTACCGATGGTTTTAACATTGGCCATAATCTGACGATTCAGATTACTGGGATCGATGATGTCTTTATCCACAATTGTTAAAAAACCAACCCCACTGCGAATTAAAGCTTCGGCCACAAAAGAACCAACACCACCAACCCCGAACAGGATGATTCTTGAATTTTTTAGAATCTCCAAACCGGGTTTTCCAATCAGTTTTTCGGTTCGGTCAAAGATTCCTGATTCTGTTTTCATTTTTACATTCTTTCCGGAGCCGATACTCCCAAAATACCCAGAGCATTTTGAATAACCTGCTTTGTTGCCTCAATCAGCGCAACTCGGGCCTTCATTAAAGCCTTGTCGTCAACCCGAACGTGGCAGGCATTATAAAAACTGTGGAAGGCTGCGGCCAGATCAATCGCATAGCGGGTAATTCGGCTGGGATCCAATTTATCTTCAGCAGTCAAAATTTCATCCGGGAAATTAGCAAGGATTTCCATCAGATTCAATTCTTCTTTTTCAACCAGGCGGCTGTAATCCAGGGGAATCGTCTGATCCAGTTCTTCGGTCATCTGGCGAATAATGCTACAGATTCGGGCATGGGCATACTGCACATAAAACACCGGATTGTCATTGGACTGCTCAATTGCCAAATCCAGATCAAAGTCAAAGTGACTGTCCGGCGAGCGCAGATTGAAGAAAAAGCGGGTGGCATCAACACCCACTTCATCGATGAGATCAGTCAGGGCAATGGCTTTTCCCTGGCGTTTGGACATTCTTGCCACTTCACCATTTCGAAGCAAGCGGACCAGTTGCATGATGACCACGTCAAAATTACCAGCATCAATTCCCACCGCTGTTAATGCGCCTTTGAGTCGGGCCACATGGCCGTGATGATCAGCGCCCCAGACATTGATGCAACGATTAAAGCCGCGGTTAATAAACTTATCCATGTGATAGGCGATATCCGCCATAAAATAGGTGGGCAGTCCATTGGCCCGGATTAACACATCATCCTTATCGGAACCGAATTCAGTGGCTTTAAACCATAAGGCACCTTCCTGTTCGTAGGTAAAACCCCCTTTTCCCAACAGTTCAATGGTCTTCTCAATGGCGCCGCTGTCATAAAGGCTCTGTTCCGAAAACCAGACGTCATAGCGGATTCCATAGGCTTCGAGATCACTTCTCATCTGGCTGAGGTTTTTGTTCAGCGCATAATCAATCAAAATCGGTTTGCGTTCTTCCGGTGTCAGCGATTGGTGGACATCACCATTGGCTGCAATAAAAGCTTTCATATGGTCGGTAATATCTTCTCCCTGATATCCATCTTCAGGAAAGGGAATATCCTCGCCCATCAATTGCCGGTAGCGGGCATCCAAAGAATCACCAAATTTAACAATCTGGTTTCCGGCATCATTAATATAGAATTCCCGGGTGACGGCGTAACCAGTCCAGTCGGCCACTGCCGCTAAGATATCGCCGATGGCTCCGCCTCTGGCATTTCCCATATGCATTGGTCCGGTGGGATTGGCCGAAATAAACTCCAGGTTAAATTTCTTTCCGGTATTTTTTTGACTTCGCCCATAATCGGCTTTCAAGTCTGCCACTTCGGCTAAAACCGCATACTGCCAGTAGGGTTTGAGTTTAAAATTAATAAAGCCCGGTCCAGCTATTTCAATTGACTCAATATAGGAATCTGCCGTTTTCATGTTGGCAACCAAGGTTTCGGCAATAAAACGGGGCGCTTTTTTCGTCTGTTTGGGTAACTGCATGGCGATATTGGTCGAATACTCACCATGTTCTTTTTCTCTGGGAATCTCCAGAAAAAGATCCGGCATCGTTTCAATGGTTAATGCTCCTGATTCAACCGTTTGATTCAGCGCATCGCCAATGATTGTTTTAATCTGTTTGGTGATCTTTTCACGTATGTACATCCTTTGTTTCCTCTCACTTTTCTTTTTATTATCAATAAATCGAGTCTTTCTCTTTTTTCCTGGTCAGGTGAAATTTAAAGGAGAAGCGCAACTGGCGCTTCTCCTGTGATTGACATTGCTGCCATTTTTATTGGGTGATTTTGATGTTTAGAATATTCTGAGAATTGGTAATCCCTTCGATTTCGATGTCATAATCGATGGACACCTTTGTGGGCTCTTTATCCTCATTATAATTGACAAATACATCCTTGGTTAAAATCCCCATGGTCACATCCCCGTAAGGGGTGGAATACCAGGTCAGGTTTCGCTTTCCCCGCTCAAATTCCATAATGGAATTGGTGGTTCCCAGACGAATGACTGATACTTTTTGCGCATCAACACAAACGGTGGTGATTGTTCCTTCCATCCCGGAAACTTCCGATTCGTGATAAGTCACACAGGAGCGATTCGCTTCTTTATATAAATCTCCTTCGGTCAGGAACTCCAGGGTATCCTTTTCTTCTTCGTTTTTGACGGTTCCCGAAATGGATAACCACACTTTTTTTCTTTCTTCAGTCATTGGTCTCCTCCTAGAGGTATAATTTCTCCCACTATTAAACCATTGTTGGGTTTTTTTATCAAGAAAAATTATCCGTTTAAGTTTTTATTAGGATTACGCATCATAAAGAAATCGGACAACCTAGTTGGTCGTGGTGCGTTTCCGCTTCGCTGACGCAATAATCAGATCTACAAGTTCTATATACCCAATTCCGGTGGCTTCCCACATTTTTGGATACATACTGATGTTGGTAAATCCCGGCAGGGTGTTTACTTCATTGATTAAAATACGTTCATCATCAGTGACAAAAAAATCGACCCGAGTCAAGCCGGAACCTTCAATGGCTTCAAAAGCCTTAATGGCATAGGCTCTGACTTTTTCGGTAACTTCCTGCGATAGCTCAGCCGGAATGACCACCTTGGAATCTTCGGTCGCTGAGTATTTGGCTTCATAATCATAGAACTCTTTTGAAGGAATGACCTCTCCGGGAATTGAGGCCCGAATAACGTCTCCGACTTCTAAAACAGCACATTCGATTTCTCTTCCTTTGACAAAGTCTTCCAGAATCAATTTATTGTCATAGATAAATGCTTCATTAATGGCAGCAACCAGCTCGTTTCGGTCATGCGCTTTGCTGATCCCCACGCTGGAGCCCATATTGGCCGGTTTAACAAAAATCGGATAGCCCAGATCCGCTTCGATCTCGGCAATTTTGCTTTCGGTATCTCTTTTCCACTCATTTTCCCGAAAATAGATGTATTTGCCGGTGGGGATTCCCACGCTTTGGAACATAATCTTGGAGAAGACCTTATCCATTCCCACCGCTGAGCTTAACACCCCACACCCCACATAGGGTTTGTTGAGCATTTCAAAAACACCCTGGATGGTGCCATCTTCTCCCATTGGTCCGTGAAGAACAGGAAAAAAAACATCAATTTTAGCGATTTCCGGATGCGAGAAAATTGAAAAATCAGCAATCAGGTTGTCTTGATCCTGCTCCCAGGAACCGTCCTTGATTTTCTTTGTATCACCTGAATATAAATACCATTTCCCCTGCTTTGAGATCCCGATGGTAACAATGTTATACTTACTCCGATCGATAACCCCTAAAACATTGTAAGCAGAGACTCTGGAAACCTCATGCTCGCCCGACTGGCCTCCAAAAACCACGCCGATATTGAGTTTGTTTTTCATATCTTTTCCTCACTTTTCTTTCGAGATCTCGTTATTATGATTGTATCAATGCTAACAACTAGCAGAACGCTTTGCGACCTCTTCGCAAAGACCTGGTTATTTCAGACACTCTAAAAAATCTTCTTCAGAAATAACCCGAATACCATTTTCTTTTAATAGGGCGACGGTGATACCATCCCCACTAACCAGATTCTCACTGAACGTGCCATCATAAATTTTTCCACAGCCACAAGAAGGGCTCTTGCTTTTCATAATGGCAATTTTAGCGCCTGATGTTCGGGCTGTGTCTAAAGTCCGTTGCGCTCCCAGAAGATATTCTTCAGTCACATCTATTTTTTTATTATTATACACTTTCCGCTCCCCATTGACCACGACTATTTCCGCCGGATCCCGGGGGATCGGCATGGTTGCCAACACCTCCGGACAAACTGGAATGGCCTGTCCCTGTAAAAAGAGTTGACGCAATTCATCCACCGGATGGGCTTTGCCCTCATAATTAATCTTCATTCCCAGCAAACAGCTGGATACTAAAATCTTCTTTTTCTTTTCCAACGCTTCTTTTAAACAAGTAAAGTCTTTCTGATTCATTTTTCCCCTCATTCTTCGTTTTTGTGATCCAAACTGTCCTCCCGGTAAATCCAGGCGCCCCGCTTAAATACCATTTTATAAATCATATCTTTTAAGATAATTTCACCAATTTTTATAATCGAACCGGAACCAATCGTTACCTTGTTGGTAACTCTAGCGCCCATTCCTATTTTGGTATGATGACCAATGGTCACATCTTTTCCAATAATCACTCCGGGCTCTAAAACACAGTTATCTTCAACCCTGGTGTTTGCTTCAATGATCACACCGGTACCAATCTGACAATTTTCTCCAATGGAAACCCCGGCGCCAACAATTGCCCCGGCACCAATGGTGGTTTCATTTCCGATCGTAACCGCTTCGGCAATCACCGCACTGGGGTGAACATTTCTTTCGTTCACCTGGTGTTTCATCTGCTTTCTCCTATTTTTTTCTGATTCTCAACCCCTTGGGGTAGTGGTTCTTGATCAACCCTTCGCTGGCTTTACCAAACCCCAGCGGGTAGCCATTGTAGCCAATCAGAATCCACCCTTTGGAAGCCGCGAGGTTTAATGCCTCACCTTTTAAATACTGATAAGCCAACTCTTCATCAGATAGATTGCAGCTATTTTTGGCCTGAGACAAGCCAAGCGCCATGGCCAGCGCATAGCTGGGCTCAAAGCGATTTTTCTTAAAGGTGCCTAGGTGAAGCCCGGGACGCAAAAGTTTTAAATTGGCAATTCGCTCAAGTAAAATCCCTGTCGGGATGGCATAAAGGTGTTCCCCCAAAAGATAAAGACGATCTGCAATTTTTTGATAAAATTCCGGATCGAGATTGTTTTTGGCAAAATCACAATAGTCCTGCAACTCCATACGCGTCGCCTTTTTCAACCGGGATTTGGCATATCCCTGTTTGACTTCAAGGTTTTCCGCCTGGCCTGGCAATTTTTTTAGTTTGGCAATAAAATGCCCCTCACCTTTAACTGTCATGGGCATAATCCGCAGCGTTTTTGCAATGGCCTCCTGCTGCTTTCGAGTCCAGGCAACCCGGCCATGATCAGTAATCCCGGGTAACTCAACCGTTTCCACTTCATACGGATATTTTTCGATAAACGCTTCGATCATTTGTTCATTTTCTTCCGGTGAAAAGGTACAGGTTGAATAAACCAGAACCCCGCCAGGTTTTAGCAGACGATGGGCACTTTCCAGTATCTTTTCTTGCTTTCCCCGACAACGGTCAACCCGTTCCAGACTCCAGTCAGCCAGAGCACCAGGATCTTTACGGAACATCCCCTCGCCAGAGCAGGGGGCATCGACTAATATCTTATCAAAGCTCTCATAAAAAGAGTCCACCAGCCGTTCCGGAAATTCATTGGTCACAAGGGCATTGGTGATCCCCATCCGTTCGATATTGGTAGAAAGAACGCCAGCCCGAGAATTAACCAGCTCATTGGCAACCAGCACCCCCACCCCTTGAAGTCGGGCTCCGATTTGGGTGGATTTCCCTCCCGGTGCCGCACAAAGATCCAGCACCCAATCCCCCGGCTGAGGGTCAAGCACTCCGACCGCCGCCATGGCTGTCGGTTCCTGAACGTAATAAAGCCCGGCGTAATAATAGGGATTTTTGCCCGGCCGCACCGTATGATCAATATAGAATCCATCTTTACACCAGTTCACACCCTGGGTCTTAAATGGTAATTTATCGGCCAGTTCACCAGGCGTAAGCTTCAGGGTATTGGCGCGAATCCCCTTGCTCTCTGGCTGGTCATAGGAATCCAGCAGACTCTGATAGGATGCGCCCATCAGATTTTTCATTTTTTCCTTAAACGCTTCAGGTAATTGCATTGTGATCCCCATTTTTACTACTTTATTTCAGACAATTCCTTTTCTGGCACCGCCCTGATTATTAACAATACTTATTTCATTATACGTAAAGCCCTGATCAATTACAATAAATTTGTCAAAAAACACACAAATAAAAACACCAGCCCAAACGCTGGTGTTTACTTTAAATTATAATTGCATGACATTATTTTTTGGGTTTTGCAAAAATCATTCGACCGGCTGCTGTTTGCAGAATACTGGTAACAATAACTGCCGTGGAGGAGCCAATATATTTTTTGCCATTTTCAACAACGATCATGGTTCCATCATCCAGATAAGCTACCGCCTGACCGTTTTCTTTTCCCCCTTTAACCAGAAGAACCTTCATCTCTTCCCCGGGCAAAACAATCGGTTTGACAGCATTGGCCAGTTCATTAATATTGAGCACGTCCACCCCTTGAACCGTGGCAACCTTGTTCAAATTATAGTCGTTGGTCAAAATCTTGCCTTTGGTTGATTTACCCAGTTTAACCAGTTTTGAATCGACCTCATGGGTGTCTTCAAAATCCTCTTCAGTAATTTGCACTTCGATTTCCAGATCCGTCTGAATTTTATTTAAAATATCCAAACCCCGACGGCCCCGATTTCGTTTGAGTTCATCGGCCGAATCCGAAATCAGTTGGAGTTCATTGAGCACAAATACCGGAATTACCAGAGGTCCCTCAATAAAACCGGTTTTACAGATATCAAAGATCCGTCCATCAATGATCACGCTGGTATCCAACAGTTTGGGAATCGCTGCGCCTTTCTTTTTAGCCGGGCGCTTTTGGCCCAACGTTACATTGGCGTCCTTTTCCCGCTTGGCACTCTGAAATGCCTGGAGAATATCTTCCCGTTTTTTGATCGGTAAGGAAAATCCAATATAACCCAGCACAATATAAATGCTGATGGTTAAGAGTCCGCCAATCCAGGGAATGGGAATCTGCGAAAAAGCAAAACTAATCAGCATGGCAATTACTAAACCGATCACCAAACCACCTATGCCCAGGCCAATGTCAATGAGACGGACATTTTCCATGCTGGCCTCAACAATTTTCGTCAACTTTTTTACGCCTTTTAGCATTAGTGGAAATAGAATGAAAAATATAAGTCCGAATAGAACGATGAAAGCCGCATAAAAAATAATTTCCAATTCAGGGGTAAGATTAATTTGCATGGTTTTCAAGATCCACGAATTGGTTATCAATACGTTGGCCAGGGCTATCCCAACCAGAATTCCAATAATTCCAAATGACACGCGAAGTATCTTTTGTATCACTATCTTCACCTCCTTTCTAAAACATTACCATAAATTATAGCACCTAATTCTTAAGATTAAACTATTAAATACAACAAAAGGCGCGAAATTCACGCCTCACTTTGTACCGAACTATTGATCAAATCCAGGATTTCTTCTTTATCCTTATCTTGAATCAAGACCATTTCGCTGACGATGAAATTCCGGGCATTATTGAGCATTTTCTTTTCCCCGGTTGAAAGGCCTTTTAATCGATCCAGTAAGATAAGATTCTTAACGACCTTGGCGACTTCAAAAATATCACCGGTTTTTAAACGTTCGAGATGTTCCCGATATCGTCGGTTCCAGTTTTTTTCCATCACATCCATTGGTAATTTTAGCGACTCGATCATTTCATCAATTACTGACTGGTTTACGATGGTTCTTACCCCAATATCATCGACTTTATCAACCGGAATTAAAATCTGCAAACCTTCGGACACGATCTGCATGATGTAGTAAGGTTTCGTTTCTTCAAATATTTCTCGTTCTTCGATTGCTTCAATGATACCCGCTCCGTGCATTGGATAAACAATTTTATCCCCAATCTTGTACATTTTAACCACTCCTATCATCGATTCTGGAGTTATTATAACACAAAAAAAGGGAGAAGCCTTTTATTTTATAAAAAACTTATCCCGCTGTCAATATTTTTTTAAATAATCATGGTTAAACTGATCCGTTTTCGTTTCAGATCCACCGCCAGCACCTTTACAGTTACCACATCCCCCAGAGAAACTGCTTCGGACGGGTGTTTAATATAACGATCAGTGATTTGAGAGATATGCACCAGACCATCCTGATGAACACCAATATCGACAAAAGCGCCAAAATCGATGACATTTCTGACTGTACCCGTCAGTTCCATATCCACTTCCAGATCACTCATCGATAAAACATCAGACCGCAAATGGGGCTTGGGTGCATTCTCCCGGGGATCCCGTCCCGGTTTTTTAAGTTCCTTGACAATGTCATATAGGGTTGGAATCCCGATTTCGAGCTGGGCCGCCATTTCCGAATAATTCATGTCATTAAACAAATCCTGTTGTTCCCGGGTACCGAGCTTTTCTTTTTTAATCCCTTTTAATTTCAAGAGTTTTTCGACACTTTTATAAGCCTCCGGGTGAACTCCAGTATTATCGAGGATGTTATCACCGTCATCAATCCGCAAAAATCCGGCGCATTGCTCATAGGCTTTGGCGCCCAGCCCTTTGACCTTCATCAATTCTTTTCTATTCTTGATCGGTCCAACGCTGTTGCGATAATCCAAAATATTATTGGCAATGGTTTTGTTGACCCCGGCTACGTACTTGAGCAGCGCTACCGAAGCCCGGTTGACGTTAACCCCGACATTATTAACAGCATCTTCAACCGTTGCTTCCAATACCCGCTCCAGCTCTTTCTGATTGACGTCGTGCTGATACTGCCCCACCCCGATGTGTTTCGGGTCAATTTTAACCAGCTCCGACAACGGATCCTGAAGTCGTCCACCAATCGAGATGGCCCCCCGGATAGAGACATTGATATCCGGGTACTCTTCGGTGCCAAGTTCCGAAGCCGAATAAACTGAAGCCCCAGCTTCATTGACCACAATGTATTGGACTGGCACTGCGGTTTTTTTGATGGTTTCAGCCACAAACTGCTCTGACTCCCGGGAAGCAGTACCGTTGCCGATGGCAATAATATCGACCTGATGGCGTTCAATCAGCTCGATCAACTCTTTTTCCGCTTTTTCGGCCTGCCCTTTGCCAAAGGTGGGATAGATGGTGGTATAGTCCAGCACCTTTCCGACCGCATCAAGAATGGCAATCTTGCAACCGGTTCGGAAGGCCGGGTCAAAGCCCATTGTGACTTTTTCTTTAAAGGGTGGCTGGAGCAGCAGCTTTTTAAGGTTTAGCGCAAACATCTTGATGGCCCCTTCTTCCGCCCGCTCTTTTAGTGCCGTCCGGATTTCCCGCTCAATGGCCGGCGCAATCAGCCGGGTATAACTGTCATCAATGGCATTTAACAGATAGCTTGAGGGCTGGGCTTTAAGCAATTCCTTCTTCAGGTAAGCAAGAATTTCCTCGCCAGGTGCCAGCAGTTTAACCGACAGGGCTTTTTTCTTTTCGCCCCGGTTAATTGCCAAAATGCGGTGATCCTTAATGGTTTTTATGGCTTCCGTATGATCAAAATACATTTCCAGCTCCGGGTTTTCCGCTTCTTTTCCCTTAACCACGGTGGATTTGATCTGGCCCTTGTCAAAGGTACACTTCCTTATCACGCCCCGGTAAGCAGCTGTATCCGAAATTACTTCGGCGATAATATCCATGGCCAGTTGCAGCGCTTCGTCGGCGGTGTCAATTTCTTTTTCGACATCAATATAACTAAGAGCGGCTTTGGCCAACTCGCTTTCAATCAGTTTTTGCTCAAGTATTTGCAGCGCCAATGGCTCCAGTCCTTTTTCCCGGGCCACCGATGCCCTAGTTTTCTTTTTCTGTTTATAAGGCAGGTAGAGGTCTTCCACTTCCTGAAGGGTTTGGCTTTTTAAAATGGCGCTTTTAAGTTCCAGGGTCAGCTTGCCCTGTTCCAAAATGCTACCGGTAACCTCTTCTTTTCGTTTTTCCAATTTTCTTAAATATGTTAACCGCACATCCAGATCCCGCAATAGTGCATCACTTAAATTTCCGGTGACCTCTTTTCGATAACGGGCGATAAAGGGAATGGTATTCCCCCCATCGATTAAATTGATGGTATCTTCCACCTGCTGGGGGCGTATTGAAAATTCTTTTGCCAGTTGGTTAATAATATGTTCCACAAAATACTCCATTTCTAAATTTCTTAATTCCAGGTTTTTATTAGTTGGTGTGAATATCAAAGAATAGTTTAACATTTTTTTGGTATAATCACAAATCTTCCATAAAATAACCGAATGACTGTTTAAACTGCCTATCGGCGCATTGTAATGAAAACAGGTTCATGATAAAATATTCTGTACTAAACGAAAAGGAGCATCACCTTTATGGCTATAAAATTTATTGTGGATTCCATGTGTGATACCAACAGCGACATTCTGAATCGCTATGATTTTGATATATTACCCTTTCCCGTAACCCTGGATGATAAAACGTATTTCGATGGCATAAACATTACCCCGGAAATGGTCGTGGATTTTGTCAACAATAATAGTAAACTCTTTCCAAAAACCGCTCAAATTCAACCGCTGGATATTACCAACACAATTGAAAAACACCTTAAGAACGGTGATGATGTCATCTATCTGGTACTCTCCTCAAAGCTTTCTGGCACCTACCAGACCGCCCGGCTGCTGGCTAAAGATTTACAGGAAAAATATCCAGAGCGCAAAGTCGCCATTGTCGATTCTCTTTCGGCCACCACTGGTTCGGCATTGATTCTTTATCAGGGCTTGAAGCTGAACAAACTCAACCGCCCCTATGACGAAATTGTTGAAACGATGACCTTTCTGGCCCACCACGCTCAGATCTTTTTTATGGTCGGCGATATCAAATGGCTGGCTCAGGGCGGTCGAATCAGCCGAAATGCAGCGATGCTTGGCGATATGCTTAAAATCGTCCCAATCCTATACTTTAAAGACGGCGAGATTCTGGTCTATGAAAAAATCCGCGGCCAGAAAAAAGCCTTAAAGACCCTGTTTGCCATTGTTGAAGAAAAAATGACAAATAAGAATCAGATCCTCGGGATGATCCAGAGTACGGCGACCGATCTCCAGGATAAGGCCCGTAAATATTTTGAAAAAGAATTGGGGATTAAAAACTTTTTGCTGCCTGAAAAAGCCGGTTCCACCCTGACCGTTCATATTGGCACCAATTGTCTGGGGATTATGTTTTTTGATGAATTGCCGGATAATTATGTCAATGTGACTCCATAAAACATTGCACCAAATAAGCGCCATGCCGGATACAACCGTATCGGCATGGCGCTTATTTGGTTTTAAAAAATTTATTGACCGCCTAACCTCTTGGCGGTAAGCTTGACGCCACCATCTGAACCAGTCGGCTCAGCGGCATGGTTTGCAGCCAGACTTTTCCCGGCCCTTTTAACGTTGCCAGAAACAATCCTTCGCCGCTTAAAAAGACATTTTTCATCCCTTTGACCGCCTGAATGTCAAAGCTCACTGATTCTTCAAACATACCAATATGTCCCTGATCAATTTTCATCACTTCTCCTGGTGCCAGATCATATTCAACCACTGCGCCATCCATTTCGATAAAGGCCGTTCCCGGTCCTGAAAGTTTTTGCAGAATAAAACCTTCACCACCAAAAAGGCCCACCCCAAGATTCTTTTTAAAATACATATCCACATCGAGAGTTGATTCGCCGGCCAGAAAACTGTGTTTCTGACAGATGATCGACTGTCCCGGCTGAAGCGACAGCGCTTTGATCTCGCCCGGGTAACTGGATGTGAAAGAAATTTTACTGTTCCCCTGCTCAGCGGTATAAGTGGTCATAAACAAAGAGTCTCCGGCCAATGTCCGTCTGAGACCTTTCATCAGGCCCCCCTTGGTATTGGTATCCATCCGAATATGCTCTGACATCCAGGACATTCCCCCAGATTCCGTAAACATCGATTCCCCATGATCCAGCGTAACCGTAACGACCGGGAGATTGCCTCCCTTAATTTCATAATTCATTTTTTCCTCCTCGTTTTGTGACTATAAAAAAATCGCCAATTAGTGGATATTTACCCCAAAATTGACGATTTATTTTGTTATATCTGACTATTTTAGATTATTTTTTTAATTTAATCAGGTTGATCAACCCACCGGCCAACAGCATTTCTTTTTGGCGCTCTGAAACTTCCAGCAGCATTACATAGGTTAACCCTTTGGTTTTATTAATCAGGTTGGCCCGTCCTGATTTAACTGCCTCCAGAGCATTTTCAATGACCAGTTCGTCATTTAGTTCAATGGTATCATAATCGGCTTCGTTTTCAAATACCAGTGGCAGAATGCCGTTATTGATGAGATTGTTTTTATGAATCCGGGCAAAGGATTTAACTGCCACCCCTTTAATCCCCAAATAAACCGGTGCTAAAGCCGCATGCTCCCGGCTGGAACCCTGCCCATAGTTGGAGCCGCCAACTATAAAACCGCCGCCATTATCCAGGGCTCGCTGTGGGAATTCGGCATCACAAGGGGCCAGACAATAGTTTGACAGATAGGGAATGTTGGAGCGATAGGGCAGTAATTTGGCATTGGAAGGCATGATATGATCCGTGGTGATATTATCTTCGACCACAATTAGGGCTTTTCCAGCAACCGTATTTTTAAGCGGCTGGGTGGCTGGGAAGGGTTTGATGTTTGGCCCTTTGATGACTTCCACATCAACACCTTCCGGTGCCGGTGCCATCACCATAGTATCGTTCAGTAAAAAGTGATCCGGCATCGCAATTTCCGGCAAATCAATTTTTCCCAAAGGATTGGTCAGCACCCCTTCCAGGGCGGATATCGCTGCTGCTTCAGGGCTTAACAGGTAGACATCGGCAGAAGGCGTACCCGAGCGACCAAAGAAGTTCCGGTTGAAGGTTCGCAGCGACACAGCATTCGTCGATGGTGCCTGGCCCATCCCAATACAGGGTCCGCAGCCGCATTCCAGCACCCGGGCGCCAGCATTTAGCAGATCGGCCAAAGCGCCGTTTTCGGCCAACATGGTCAATACTTGTTTTGAGCCTGGCGCAATCACCAGCGAAACATTCTCAGCCACGGTTTTGCCTTTAACAATGGCAGCCACCTTCATCAAATCCAACCAGGATGAGTTGGTACAGCTGCCAATCGCCACCTGATTAACCGCCAAACCTTCAATTTCCGAAATTTTAACCACCTTGTCGGGACTGTGCGGACAGGCAGTCAGTGGTTCTAAGGCATCCATATCAACCGTGACGACTTCATCATAGATGGCATCGGCATCAGCGGATAGTTCAATATAATCCCCGCCACGGCCCTGAGCTTCTAAAAATACCCGGGTCATTTCATCGGATGGAAATACCGAGGTGGTTGCCCCCAATTCGGCGCCCATGTTGGTAATTGTGGCCCGTTCCGGTACGGTCAGGGTCTTTACCCCGTCTCCTGTGTATTCAAACACCTTATTGACCCCGCCTTTAACGGTACATTGACGTAACACTTCCAGGATCACATCCTTGGAGGATACACCGGTGCGCAGCTTGCCGATTAATTCCACCTTAACCACTTTGGGCATGGTGATATAATAAGGGTCGCCAGCCATGGCCACAGCCACATCCAGACCACCAGCCCCAATGGCCAGCATCCCGATGCCGCCACCGGTGGGCGTATGACTATCCGATCCTAACAGCGTATCGCCCGGTACTCCAAAGCGTTCAATCTGAACCTGGTGGCAAATGCCGTTGCCCGGTTTTGAATAATAAACGCCATGTTTTTTGGCCACGCTCTGAATATAGCGGTGATCATCCATGTTTTCCGGGCCTTCCTGGAGCATGTTGTGATCAATATAGGCCAAGGATTTTTTGGTTTTAACCCGGGGCACCTCCATGGCTTCAAACTGCAAATAGGCCATTGTTCCGGTGGAATCCTGAGTCAGGGTCTGATCAATCCGAATTCCAATTTCTTCACCTTTGATCATTTCTCCCACTACAAGGTGCGCCGCAATAATTTTCTCTGTTAACGTTTTTCCCATTTAATTTACTATTTCCTTTCCATACTGCTATTTTCTGAATTTTTCGGTGTGATGTGCTTGTTCTATACTATCGATTTTTATTATACCATCTTTTTTTCCAACTTTCCATTTTTTACTTTAGCGGTTTGACTTCAATTTAAATCGAAACTATGTTATACTGTGGTTCAATCAATTCAAGTTTATAAGTGGATTTGGAGGAGCTCATGACGTTTCTTAAATGCTTCAGCCGCTTTTTATTTGTCCAGGGAAGAAAGAATAATATTATCAACCTTTCAGCTCAGATGTCCTACCGAACCCTGTCGGCATTTGTTCCTTTTTTGATGCTGCTCTACAGTTTCATCAACTGGCTTTCCGCCAGTGTCAACGAAACCCTGATTTTTGCCTTTTCAAAAATACTACCACAATCGATAATGAATTATGTTAATCTGGCCATGGAGAATGCCAACACCATTTCGTTTTCATTGGGTACCAATCTGATCCTGGGATTTTTCATTTTATATGTTTCCGTTTCAGCCATGCATTCCCTGATCACTTCTTTAAATCGGATCTTTGGCCAAAAAGAAACCCGGGGCACTGTTGCGCTCTGGATCCAATCGATTCTATATCTGTTTTTATTTCTGCTGATTATCTTTTTCACGGTTTTTTTCTATCTATTCGGTGAAAAACTGCTTTCTTTTATTTTTCATGCTCTGAATTTGTCGCAATTTTTCGCAGTTTTTATTGTTCTCTTTACGCTGCTTTATCTGCTCATTGTGCCGACCCTGATCTTTACACTGATTTATATGTATGCCCCCAAAAACCATCTTGGTTTTTGGGAAGCCCTGCCAGGTGGCGCTTTTGTCAGCATCAGTTGGTTTATCATTCTTTTGCTCTATGCCCTGTTTGCCGATACCGTCCTTGATTTCAACAGTTTTTTCTTTAATCTCCAAGGACCCTTCTCCTTGTTTTTTGTTGTCTACCTGATCTGTTTCAGCCTTACCTTAGGCGGCGTTGTGAATCTTTACGGAACAAAACAGTCATTATTTTGTGAAACGGAGGCCGCCAAATGATCAAACGGATCATGAATTTAAAACTTGTGAAACTGATCAACTTCATCCGGGAGGATTTCGAAAAAACCGATTTTTCAGGAATCTGCACGCAAATGTCATTTTACCTGTTGTTAGCTTTTTTCCCTCTCCTGCTTTTTCTGATTTCATTTATCGGAAATTTTATCAAACCCTTCGAAACCTATCTCTATGAAATTTTAAAAACATTTTTGCCAGAGCTTTCCTATGAATATGTAACTGGTTTACTAGACAGCCTGATCAGTCAGGTTTCCGGTTCCCAGTACAGTCTGATTCTTCTGGCTTTCTTCTTTTCATCCCTGGCCACCCGAGCAGTCATGATCGGGATCAATCAAACCTATGGCCGGGAAGAAACTCGAAACCTCAGAGAAATCTGGCTCTATTCGTTTCTGTTTACGATTCTTTTCACGCTGGCCATTTTATTGATTGCGGTGGCCTATATTTTCAGTGCGGACGTCGGTGCTGTTATTTTTGAGAAAATTGGGTTATATACTTATTATTATCCGGTTCTGAGTTTTTTTGCGGTTGCTTTTTCCTGGATCGTTTCAACCTTTATTTTTAATATGATCTATGTCATGGCCCCCGCTCAGCCCTTGAAAATTAAAAATGGTCTTCCCGGAGCCCTATTTGCCACGCTGGGACTTAATATCGCTTTTCGTATTTTTACCTTATTTATTAATCATTCAACCAAATACAGTACGCTCTATGGCAGTCTGGGCGGACTTTTTGCCCTGATGGTGGCCATCTACTTTATTTGTGTCATTTTGAATCTGGGGGGGAAAATCAATTTGTACTGGTCCTTATATCAAAACAATGAATTGTCTTTCCCTTTTTAGCCATGACTTTGGGTATGCGACTGTCAAAAAGATTTTATTTGTTTAAAAAGATACCCGATCAATACTAGGACTTGTGATAAAATAACAGGTGTTTAATTCACCCGATTCCAACCACTAACGAAAGGACACACATACCATGAAAAAAACCGATGCCCATGCAGATTCAGCCATTAACCGGCGTTTTCTCAGTTACCGCTATTTTGGTGCCCACCTGAATGAAAAAGGGGTCACTTTTCGGGTTTGGGCCCCCCAAGCTCAGAGTGTTTCGGTTGTTGGCGATTTTAACCACTGGAACATCACTGAGCATCTCATGAAACCTGTTTCCGGCGCCCATGGAATTTGGGAACTGTTTATTCCGGAGCTTTCGCAAGGTCTGCTTTATAAATATGCAGTTCGCCAAAAAGATGGTGAACTGGCCTATAAAGCTGATCCTTACGGCTTCTGTAGTGAGGTTAAACCCAAAACCGCCTCGATTATCTGGGAACTCGACGGTTATACTTGGCAGGATGACGCCTGGTGCCAAAAAAGAATGCAAACCAATTGGCTCAAAATGCCGATCAATATTTACGAAGCCCATCTGGGCAGCTGGAAACGCAGTGACACCGGCGACTATCTGACCTACCATGAGCTGGCCGAACAGCTGGTTCCCTATCTGGTAGAAATGCATTATACCCATATTGAGTTGATGCCAATTATGGAACATCCCTTTGATGGTTCATGGGGTTATCAACTGACCGGTTATTATGCTGCGACCAGCCGCTATGGCGATCCCCAGGGACTGATGCACTTCATTGATAGCTGCCACCAGGCTGGCATCGGGGTCATTCTGGATTGGGTGCCCGGTCACTTCTGCAAAGATGATCAAGGCCTGCGGCATTTTGACGGTACCTGTCAATACGAATTTTCCGAACACCAGCAATGGGGAACGATGGTCTTTGATTACGGCAAACCGGAAGTCCTCGATTTTCTCATCTCCAATGCCTATTTCTGGTTTGACCGTTATCATGTCGATGGACTGCGCATCGATGGCGTTGCCAGCATGATTGAATTAAACCACGGCCTTGATGGCGAACCTTACCGCAATGCTCAGGGCGGCACGGATCGCCTGGAAGCCCTGTCCTTTCTCCGGGAACTGAACACCATAATTTTTAGGGATTTTCCCTTTGCCATCATGTCGGCCGAAGACTCCACTGCCTATCCGATGGTCACCTGGCCAGTGGATAAAGGTGGCCTGGGCTTCAATTTGAAATGGGACATGGGCTGGATGCATGATACCCTGGATTATATGAAAACTGATCCAATGTTTCGGAATCGCTTCCATAATCTGTTGACCTTTTCGATGGCCTATGCTTTTAATGAAAACTTCATCCTCCCCCTTTCTCACGATGAAGTGGTTCACAGCAAACGAACCATCCTTGATAAAATGTTTGGGGATTACAATCAAAAGTTCGACCAGTTTCGCCTCCTCTTCGGTTATTTAATAACCCATCCAGGCAAAAAACTGTCCTTTATGGGGAACGAGTTTGCCCCCTTCCTGGAATGGCGAGTGGATGAATCCCTGGAATGGTTCCTCCTGGATTATCCCAAACACCGGGAAGTTCATACCTACATCAAAGAGCTCAATAAGTTTTATCGCAAAGAAAAAGCCCTCTGGACTGATGACCACAGTTGGGAAGGCTTTGAGTGGTTGGAACCCAACAACAGCGAACAAAGCATTCTTATTTTTAAACGAATGGGTGCCGAGGACAAAGATACACTGATCACCATTATCAACTTCTGTCCGCTAAGCTATACCGATTATCAAATTGGCGTTCCGACTGGCAGTAATTATCGACTGGCCTTTAATTCCGATGACAGCAACTATGGCGGGACTGGTTTTAAAGTGAAAAAAAACGTGAAGGCCCAGCCTATCCCGCTTCATGGTCAGGATTATTCGGTTTCCATCAATATCCCCCCCTCCGCCATGGTCGTTTTAAAAGCGGTTGTCCCCCGGACAAGCGCCAAAAACAAACCGGTACCGAATAAAAAAACAAAAACTAAAAAATAAAGACACTCTTTATTGAAAGGAACAACCATGAATTCTTCAGAACGAGAAAAAATAAAAGCCGCTTATAAGGCCACCTTTACCAAGAAAATCGAAGAAGTTTCGGGAAATTGTCTGGCTGAAGCGTCCCTACTTAAACAATACCAGGCCCTGGCTGAAATGGTAATGGAAAGCATCACCTCGCAATGGGCTAAAACCAACTCCCTCTATAACAAAAATGAATCCAAGCAAGTTTACTTTTTTTCCATCGAATTTTTGATTGGACGCCTGATGAAGTCCTATCTCAGTAATTTAGGCGTGGAAGACCTGGTTCAGGAGTGCTCTGTGGAAATGGGGCTGGATTATGAAGCCATTCTTGCCCAGGAGTCTGACCCCGGGTTGGGCAATGGCGGTCTGGGACGATTAATGGCCTGCTATCTGGATTCTTCTTCAGCCATGGGAATGCCTGCTCACGGTAATGGCATCCGTTATAAATACGGGCTGTTTGAACAACGTATTATCAATGGCGAACAGATTGAAGTGGCCGATAACTGGCTTAAAAACGGTTATCCCTTTGAAATCCGCAATCCCGATAAGTCGGTGATTGTTAAATACTACGGCCAGATTCATTCCGAAAACATCAATGGCAATCTGACCTTTGTCCACGAAAACTACGAACCGATTATGGCTGTTCCCTATGATGTTCCGATTAAGGGCTACCGCAATGAAACGGTTAATTCGCTGCGATTGTGGAGCGCTGAGTCGCTGGAAGCCTTTGACCTCCCCTGCTTTAATCAGGGCCATTTTTTAAATGCCGTCCGACACAAATCGGAAGCCGAAGCGATCAGCCAGATCCTCTATCCCAATGACAATGGCTTTGACGGCAAACTACTGCGTCTCAAACAGGAATACTTTTTTGTCTGCGCCGGAATCAAGCGAATTGTTGTGGATTTCAAACGTTCCAATAATAATTCGATGGATGGCTTCAGCGATAAAATTTGTATTCACATTAATGATACCCACCCGGCACTATGCGGCCCCGAACTAATGCGGGTACTAATGGATGAAGAAGGCCTGGGTTGGGATGACTCCTGGAAAACCACCGTCGCCGCCTTGAGCTTCACCAACCACACCGTCCTACCGGAAGCTCTTGAAAAATGGCCGGTGGATATGATGAAGGATCTACTGCCGCGGATTTATATGATCATAGAAGAAATCAACCGCCGCTTTCTGCTGGAGCTGGATAGCGAATTCCCCTACGATCTGGAGCGTAACCACAGCCTTTCCATTATTCGGGATAACTATGTTCATATGGCCAGTCTGGCGATCGTATCGAGTCATTCGGTAAATGGTGTGGCCGCCCTGCACAGTAAAATCCTCCGGGAAGAAACCTTCAACGGTTATTACCAGGTTTTTCCCAACCGGTTCTACTCGGTCACCAATGGCGTCTCACCCCGACGCTTTCTAATGAACAGCAATCCGGAACTGAAAACGCTGATTACTGAATCGATTGGCTCAGCCTGGGAACATAACCTCTTCCATCTGAAGAAACTGCTCAACTATATAAGCGATCCGGTTTTTTATGAAAAGTTTGAGGATGTCAAATTGGCTAATAAGATCCGGCTGGCCAATTATATGACCAGCCACAACAATGTCAACGTCGATCCCCACTCAATTTTTGACATCCAGGTTAAGCGAATTCATGAATATAAGCGACAATTGTTAAACACCCTCCATGTCCTCTATCTGTATAATCGACTCAAGGAAAACCCCAACCTGGAAATGGCCCCCCGAACCTTTATCTTTGCCGGCAAAGCGGCCCCCGGCTATTACTATGCCAAAGAAGTGATAAAACTGATCACCGCCATTGCCGAGCTGGTCAATGCCGATCCGACGCTCCATGACAAATTGAAGGTCGTATTCCTGGCCAACTTCAATGTTTCCCTGGCCGAGATCATCTATCCGGCGGCCAATATTTCCGAACAGATTTCAACAGCTGGCAAAGAAGCCTCCGGCACCGGAAATATGAAATTTATGATGAATGGCGCCATCACGCTGGGTACGATGGATGGCGCCAATATCGAAATTCTTGAAGCCGTTGGTCCCAGTAATATTGTCACCTTTGGTCTGTCTGCCGATGAGGTACATCACTATCAAAAGTACGGCGGTTATCGCTCCATCGACATCTTTGAACAGGATCCCCGGATTCAGCAGGTTCTGCACCAACTGATTGACGGCACCCTGGGACATGGGCTCAGCTTCCAGGCGATCTATGATTCACTGCTGTTGTACAACGATGGCTACTTTGTTCTAAAAGATTTCAGTGCCTACGCCGATGCCCAAAATCAGGTCGATCACCTCTTCCGCAATCCGACCATTTGGACTAAAATGTCTATCAGCAACGTAGCAAATTCCGGGATTTTCTCAAGCGATCGTTCAATTGCCGACTATCAACGAGAAATCTGGAAAATCATTTAAGGAGGTATCACTTTGAATACTGAATGTGTCGCAATGCTCCTGGCGGGCGGTCAAGGCAGCCGCCTCGGCTCACTGACTTTTAATAACGCCAAACCTGCTGTTTTATTCGGCGGAAAATATCGAATTATTGATTTTCCGCTTAGCAACTGTATGAATTCGGATATCGATGTGGTCGGTGTTTTGACCCAGTACCGCCCCTATATCCTCAATAATTATATTGGTGATGGCTCAGCCTGGGCCCTGGATCAGGTTCAGGGTGGCGTCCACATCCTGCCCCCCTATATGGGGCAGAAAGGGGGCCGTTGGTATTCAGGAACCGCCGATGCCATTTATCAAAATCTGGATTTTATTGACCGCTTCGATCCCGAATATGTGCTGATTCTGTCCGGTGATCATATTTACAAGATGGACTATTCCAAGATGCTGGCCTTTCACAAACAGAAAGAAGCCGACCTGACCATTGCCGTGATGGACGTTCCCTGGGAAGATGCTCACCGCTTCGGTATTGTCAACACCGATGAGGATCATTGCATTAAGGAGTTTCAGGAAAAACCAGAACGTCCTAAAAGTAACAAAGCCTCCATGGGCATCTATATTTTTACCTGGAAAGAATTAAAAAAAGCGCTGCTTGACGATGCCGGAAACCGGGAATCGGAGCACGACTTTGGCCATAACGTAATTCCCATGCTCCACGAAAGTGGCAAACAGATTTTTGCCTACCCTTACTCCGGTTACTGGCGGGATGTGGGCACCGTCCAAAGCTATTATGATGCCAATATGGATCTTTTGGATTGCAACTGCGATTTTGATCTCAGCGATCGTAATTTTCGGATCTTCTCCAATAACACCAGTCGCCATCCCCAATTTATTGGCCCTCAAGCCAAGATCAGCAACAGTCTGATCTGTGATGGATGCATTATTTTTGGAAAAGTTGAGAACTCCATTTTGTCCCATGATGTGGTGATTCATAAAAAAACCAGCTTGAAAAATGTCATTGTGCATACCGGAGCCATCATTGAGGATGGTGCCATTTTAGAGAATTGCATCGTTGGGGCCCGGGCTAGAATTAAAGGCGATGCCCGCTATATTACGGACCCCACCGAACCCGCTCCGGAAATACATGTCATCAATAACTGAAAGGATTGAGAACAAATGAAAAATGTTGCTGGACTTATCTTAAATGTCGATGGCGAGGATGACTCCCTAAAGGATTTTCTTTCCCATCGCAGCCTGAGCACCTTGCCTTTCGGCGGACGTTATCGCCTCATTGACTTTACCCTTTCCAATATGGTCAATTCCGGTTTATCCCATATTGGCGTCATCGGCTCCCATAAATACAGTTCCCTGGTGGATCATCTGGGAACCGGCAAGGAGTGGTCTCTGAGCCGAAAAACTCAGGATCTCTCGATTCTTTCGGGATCAAATAACTACCATATCGGACGTCTGATTAAGGTTAATCTCCGTAATCTTCAAAATAACCGGGGCTTTCTGGATGCCACTGGGGCCAAGCATGTGCTGATTGCCACACCCAACCTGGTCACTACCTTTGATTTCAAAAACGCTTATGATATCCATATAAAAAATGACAGTGACATTACCCTGATTTTTAAGAAAGACGATCCTCTTTATCATCTTAAGGATAATGATCTCTATCTGGAATTTACAAAAAATCGAGTCAGCGGTCTTCATTATAAGCGGGAACGCACGACTGGCCATTTTTTTACGGAAATGTTTTTTATCAAAAAATCAATTCTGATGGAGTTGCTGGATCTTAGTGAACGCACGGGTGACTGGGATTTAATTGATATGATCAAATACAATATTGACACCCTGCAAGTCTTTGGTGCTCAGCATACCGGTTATATCAAACGGGTGAACTGTCTGGAAAACTATATGAAAACCAGTATGGATCTGCTGGAATATGAGATCATGCAGGAGCTTTTCCTGGGCAAAAATTCCATCCATACCAAGATCAAAGATAACCACCCTACCCTTTATGAAGATCCGGCCCAGGTATCCAATTCGATTGTGGGCAGCGGCTGCATCATTGAAGGAAACATTACTCACAGCATTATCTTCCGGGATACCAAAATGAATGCTGGTTCACATATCCAAAATAGTATCATCATGCAACGATGCGAAATCGGGAGAAATGTTAATTTGAATTATGTGGTTATGGATAAGGACAGCAGAATCAGCGATCACACCACCTTAGTTGGCAAACCCCATGCGCCCATTGTTTTAAAGAAAGGCACGGTAATTTAAATGTTAAACGTCCTATTTGTCACTTCAGAAGCTTACCCTTTTTCAAAAAGTGGTGGCTTGGGAGATGTGCTGGGCGCTCTGCCAAAATCATTTCCTGACGATGTTAAAACCCAGGTAATCCTGCCATATTACAGCACCATTCCCGAAGAACTGCGTCAAAAAATAAAGCCCCTCAAACACTTTCAGATGTGGATGTCCGACACCCTACACTATTGCGGGCTTTTGACTGCTGAGCACGAGGGCGTGACCTTTTATTTTATCGATAATGAAGCCTTTTTCAAGCGACCCTCGCTTTACGGTTATTATGACGACGGTGAACGATTCAGCTTTTTTTGCCGAGCGGTGCTGGACTCCCTACCACTGCTTGATTTTACTCCGGATATAGTTCACTGCAATGACTGGCAGACTGCTGCTGTGGCCTACCTGCTCAAACATCAGTACCGCCGGGCTTTTCCCGATACAAAGGTGGTTTTTACGATTCATAATATCCGTTATCAGGGTGTTTACGGCTTTCATGATATCAGCCCCTATCTCCACCTGGGCTTCTTACCCTCAGATTTGGAGTTTTATGGAAAAATCAATCTGATGAAGGGGGCGCTGTACGCCGCCGATCTGATCACCACCGTCAGTCCTACCTATGCTGCTGAACTGAAAGACCCTTATTATGGTGAAGGACTGGATGGCGTGATTCGTCACCTCGACCAGCAGGTTGTCGGGATTCTCAATGGCATTGACGAATCCATTTACGATTCCAAGACCGATCCGGCTTTATTTGTTCCCTATGATAACCCGGAAAAAAAGAAAGTGGAAAACAAGAAAGCCCTACAGGAGTATTTCGATCTGCCCGTCCGGGGGGATGTCCCAATGGTCTCAATGATCACCCGGCTGGTTGAACAAAAAGGACTGGATCTGGTATCTAACGTTATTCATGAAATTTTGCAGCTGGATCTCCAGCTGGTGATTCTGGGAACTGGTGATGCCATTTATGAAAATTTGTTCCGTAGCATCGCCTACAACTACCCTGATAAAATGGTCACCATCATTGATTTTGATGAAGCGCTGTCCCGTAAAATCTATGCCGCCAGTGATTTCTTCCTGATGCCCTCCAAATTTGAGCCCTGCGGACTCTCCCAGATGATTGCCATGCGTTATGGCGCTGTCCCCATCGTTCGTGAAACTGGCGGCCTTAAAGATACCGTCACCTATTTTAACGCCAAGACAAAGAAAGGTAATGGTTTCAGCTTTGCAACCTACAACGCCCACGACATGCTTTTTACCATTCAACATGCCGTATCCCTATATCATAATTCTCCCGCAGCTTATAAAAAACTGGTAAAAAATGCCTATAACACCCATTTTGACTGGAAACAATCAGCTGATATTTATCTTTCATATTATAATAAATTAATGGAGTGATAAGATTATGAAATTTCGTCATCATTCATGGGAACTGGCCTTTCGATCGCCCTTTGGCGCACTGCCAATTGGCAATGCCGTCACACTGCGGGTTTATGCCACTGAAATTGAAAAATTAAAACTGCGAACCTTTTTTGATAACCAGGAAGTAACCCACCCGATGATCAAATCCCGGGATATCAATTATTGGGAGATCACTCTGGATATGCCCACAATTCCCGGCATCTTCTGGTATGACTTCAGCTTTGAATCCCGGGGCCGAGCCTATGCCTATGGCACCCAACACGATCACTTGGGGGGTGAAGGGCGGATTTATGAAACAAAACCGCCGTCTTTTCAAATTACGGTTTATGACCCGCAGCGACAGTCTCCAGCCTGGTATACCCAAGGTATCATGTACCAGATTTTTCCGGATCGTTTCCATCGAGGTGCCGACTTTGATCTGAACAATTTCCATCGGGATGCGATTCTCCATCCCAATTGGAGCGATACCCCCCACTATTTCCGGGAAAAAGACGGTGGTATCAAATACTGGGATTTTTTGGCGGCACCCTGGAAGGGATCACCGAAAAACTGGACTATCTGCAAAGCTTGAACATCACCATTTTGTATTTGAATCCTATTTTTAAATCCCGTAGTAATCACCGTTATGACACTGGTGATTATATGACCATTGATCCCGCTTTAGGCACCCAGGAAAGCTTTGAAAGGCTGGCTTCCGAGTGTCAAAAACGGGGTATCGCCATCATTCTGGATGGGGTTTTCAGCCATACCGGTGATGACAGCCTATACTTCAATCGTTATGGGAATTATCCTGGGGTTGGTGCCTATCAATCAAAAGAATCTGATTACTATCCCTGGTATATCTTTTCTGATTATCCCGATACCTACTCATGCTGGTGGGGCGTTGATGCGATGCCAAATACTGACGAAATGCATCCCAATTTTCAGGCCTTTATCTATAAGAACAAGGATAGTGTGATCCGTCACTGGATGACTGCCGGCGCTTCTGGTTGGCGGTTGGATGTGGCTGATGAACTGCCGGATCCGTTTATCAAGGGTCTCAAAGCTGCCATGCTGGAGGAAAACCCTGACAGCATTCTGATTGGTGAAGTCTGGGAGGATGCCTCCCGCAAAGTCGCTTATGATGAGCTGCGCACCTATTTTTCCGGTTATGAATTGGATGCTGTCATGAACTATCCATTCCGGGAGACCTTTATCGACTTCGTCCTTGGGGATAAAAGCTCCGGACTCGCCGCCCGGATTATGATGTCCCTCTATGAACACTATCCCCGGGATCAATTTATGGGGAATATGAACCTGATTGGTAGCCATGACCGACGACGAATCCTTAACGTCCTCGGCGAAGCCTATAAATTTTTAGGAAACCATTGCCATAAAACCTATCGTCTGGACGATACCCAGTATGCTTTGGCCGTAAAACGCTTAAAACTACTCAGTTTGATCCAATTTACCTTTCCGGGGGTTCCCTGTTTGTATTATGGAGATGAAGCCGGGGTTCAAGGCTTTGAAGATCCCTATAACCGACGTACCTACCCCTGGGGGAATGAGGACCCCGATCTCCTCGCTTGGTATCGAATGATCACCAAGCTGCGAACCGAACATTCGGTCTTTCAAAACGGCACCTGGAAACCCTATGAGGCCAGTGACGATCTTTTCGTTTTTGAACGACGGAATGAAGATGCCCTCTGTTTTTGCCTATTTAACCGCAACACGCGAGCCGTTCACTTGTTCAAACACCCGGATTTTGCTGGCTGCGAAGGTTTAGACCTGATTTCCGGCGAGGCCGTTGCATTGAACCCCATCGTCCTCCAGCCACTTTCATCTGTCATTGTAATGGTCACACCCCACTCCTGTCAGCTCATATAAACAAAAAAGATTGCGGGTAGCCGTAATCTTTTTTTGTTTTTTTCTGATGATAAAGGGTATTAAAATAAAGATTTACCTTCTCCATAAATAAAATCGATTAAATTGCGAACTTTAAAATACTAGTTTATTACAGGAAAGGAATACTCATGAAACCATCACAATGCCTTGAAGAAATCGCAGCCTTTAAATCTGCCTATAAAAAAAAGATTGAAGAAGTATCCGGCGAATATCTTTCCGAGTCATCAGTCCTTGACCAGTACCAGGCTTTAGCCGAAATTGTCATGGATAAAATAGCATCCCAGTGGGCAAAAACGAGATCTCAATACGATGAGATCCCCCACAAGCGGGTCTATCTCTTTTCCATCGAATTTTTGATTGGCCGGCTACTCAAAGCCTATGTCAACAGTCTGGACATGGAGTATACGGTCAAAACTGCCATGGCTGAACTGGGCCTTGATTATGAAACGATTCTTAGTCAGGAAACTGATCCGGGTTTAGGAAATGGTGGATTGGGACGATTAATGGCCTGCTTTTTAGAGTCTTCGGCCACCCTGGGATTTCCCTTTCATGGCAATGGCATCCATTATAAGCACGGTCTTTTCGAACAGAAAATTATCAATGGTGAACAGGTTGAAGTGGCCGATAACTGGCTACGACACGGTTATCCCTTTGAAATCAGAAAACCCAATGAGTCCGTTGTTGTAAAGTTCTATGGTAATCTTCATTCTGAAAAAGTCAATGGGGTGCTGACCTTTGTGCATGAAAACTACGAACCAATCTTAGCCGTCCCCTACGACATCCCCATTAAAGGATACCACAATAATACCGTCAATTCGTTACGGTTGTGGAGTGCAGAACCGATTGAAGAGTTCGACCTGCCCAGTTTCAACGAGGGGCAATTCCTTGATGCCGTCCGTCATAAATCCGAGGCTGAGGCAATTACTCAAATTTTGTACCCCAATGATAACAAGTTTGATGGTAAACAATTGCGTTTGAAACAGGAGTACTTTTTTGTCTGTGCCGGTTTAAAACGGATGATTACACGTTTTAAACGATATAACAACAATTGTTTGGATGATTTTGCCGAAAAAATCTGTATACACATCAATGATACCCATCCCGCCCTCTGCGGCCCTGAAATGATGCGCATTTTTATGGACGAAGAAGGATTAAGCTGGGACGATGCCTGGAAGATTACGGTCAACTCACTGACCTTCACCAATCACACCGTGCTGCCTGAAGCCCTGGAAAAATGGCCGGTGGACATGATGAAGTTTCTACTGCCGCGGATCTATATGATTATTGAAGAAATTAACCGCCAATTCCAGGAAGATTTAAGAATAAAATCGGGACTTAATGAACTGCAAATCAGTTCATTATCAATCATTCAGGACGGTCAAGTCAACATGGCTAATCTGGCCATAATTTGTTGCCACTCCGTGAATGGTGTTGCAGCCCTTCACAGTAAAATTTTAAAAGAGGAAACCTTTAACGGTTATTACAAGCTCTTTCCCGAACGTTTCCGTTCTGTTACCAACGGGGTTACGCCCCGTCGTTTCCTGATCAACAGTAACACGGGTCTGCGGGATTTGATTACTGAATCCATTGGTACCGACTGGATCAATAATCTTTATGCCCTTGAAAATCTGATGAATTTTAAAAACGATGCCTCGTTTGTTGAGCGGTTCAATCACATCAAACTGGAAAATAAAATTCATTTATCCAACCATATCAAAAAGAACAATCATATTGATGTAAACCCCGAATCGATTTTTGACATCCAGGTCAAGCGCATTCATGAATACAAACGACAGCTTCTGAATGCTTTACAGATCCTCCATTTGTATAATCATTTAAAAGCAAACCCCTATTTGGAAATCGTCCCCCGTACCTTTATCTTTGCTGGCAAAGCAGCCCCGGGATACTATTTTGCCAAGGAAGTTATCAAACTGATTAACGCCATTGCCAGCCTTGTCAATAATGATAAAGATATCCGGGATCAGATCAAAGTTGTCTTTCTGGCAAATTTCAACGTTTCTTTAGGTGAAATTATTTATCCTGCCGCCAATATTTCCGAGCAGATATCGACCGCTGGAAAAGAAGCATCTGGCACCGGCAATATGAAATTTATGATGAATGGCGCTGTTACCTTGGGTACCATGGATGGTGCCAACATTGAAATTCATGAGGCCGTCGGTGATGACAATATTATCACCTTTGGCTTGTCCGCTGATGAGGTTTCTCATTATCAAAAGAACGGCGGTTACAGTTCAGTCCAAATTTATGAGAATGATGAGCGAATTCAAAAAATCATGCATCAACTGATTGACGGTACCTTTGGTCACCTGGCTAGTTTCCAAAGCATTTACGATTCCCTGCTCTTGTATAATGACACCTATTTTGTTCTAAAAGACTTTGACTCTTATGCCAATGCTCAGGATCAAATCAATAAGCTCTATCAGGATAAAAACAAATGGTTTGAAATGTCTCTTTGCAACGTAGCATACTCCGGCCTATTTTCCAGCGATCGCGCAATCCTGGAATACCAGAAGAATATTTGGAAGACACTGTAGATTATGCCCCCTCCTTTCCCTTTTTTAAAGAAACCCCGACCGGATTTTAATCTGGTTGGGGTTTCTTTATGGTCTGCCATTTTTCTTTCTAAAATACATTCGTCTTAAACGGTTCCTAAGGCTCCGCTGTGCTGCGCCTTCGTCGCGTCAGTCGCCAGATGGCTCCTTCCTTAAAAATATAAAAAGAGCCTTCGTCTCAAACGGCTCCTAAAGTTACTGCCATCTAATGAATCCGTGCAACTCCGTCGCAGCTATCGCTGCGCCTCCGTTTGGGTCTTCGCCCCATAAAAAAATAGATTCATAATGAAAGATATTAAGTATCCTTATATCTTTCTCATAACTTTACTGCCGTTTACTCGCTCATGCGACGAAGGCGTAGCTAGCGCTGCGCCTTCGTCGCGTCAGTCGCCAGATGGCTCCTTCCTGAAAATATAAAAAACTTTCATCTCAAACGGCTCTTAAAGTTACTGCCGTCTAATGAATCCGTGCAACTCCGTCGCAGCTATCGCTGCGCCTCCGTTTGGGGCTTCGCCCCATAAAAAAATACAGACATAAACATTGATTTCCAAGTGAACTTGAATCAATATTTATGTCTGTATTTTTGCACGACTTCATTAAAAAAAAATCCCGCAACGTCCTATCCTCCCAGGCAGTTGCCCACCAAGTACTTTCGGCGCTGGAAGACTTTACTTCTGTGTTCGGTATGGGAACAGGTGTGGCCCTTCCGCCATCGTCGCGAGATTAATTAACTATTTAATTATTATTGCATTTTCAAGTGTCTTTTATGATCACGCAGTGATCATTCAAAACAGCACAGTGTATAAATTCTTGGATCAAGACCTCGGTCGATTAGTACTGGTCAGCTCCATATGTTGCCATACTTCCACATCCAGCCTATCTACCTGATCGTCTATCAGGAACCTTAACCATTTCTGGTGAGATATCTTATCTTGAGGGGGGCTTCGTGCTTAGATGCCTTCAGCACTTATCCCTTCCAAACTTAGCTACCCAGCTATGCTCCTGGCGGAACAACTGGTGCACCAGTGGTTTGTCCGTTCCGGTCCTCTCGTACTAGGAACAGCTCCTCTCAAATATCTAACGCCCACGACGGATAGGGACCGAACTGTCTCACGACGTTCTGAACCCAGCTCGCGTGCCTCTTTAATGGGCGAACAGCCCAACCCTTGGGACCTGCTTCAGCCCCAGGATGAGACGAGCCGACATCGAGGTGCCAAACCTCCCCGTCGATGTGGACTCTTGGGGGAGATAAGCCTGTTATCCCCGAGGTAGCTTTTATCCGTTGAGCGATGGCCCTTCCACTCGGAACCACCGGATCACTAAGCCCGACTTTCGTCTCTGCTCGAGATGTCTCTCTCGCAGTCAATCACCCTTTTGCCTTTGCACTCTAAAAGATGGTTTCCAACCATCCTGAGGGTAACTTTGGGCGCCTCCGATACTTTTTAGGAGGCGACCGCCCCAGTCAAACTGCCCGTCTGACACTGTCCGATGACCGGATTACGGCCACTCGTTAGAATTCCAATAGTACAAGGGTGGTATCCCAAGGATGGCTCCTTCGAAACTAGCGTCCCAAATTCTTTGCCTCCCACCTATCCTGTACGTGTACTACCAAAACTCAATGCCAGATTGCAGTAAAGCTCTACGGGGTCTTTCCGTCCTGTCGCGGGTAACTCGCATCTTCACGAGTACTACAATTTCACCGGGTGTGTTGTCGAGACAGCGCTCAAATCGTTACGCCTTTCGTGCGGGTCAGAACTTACCTGACAAGGAATTTCGCTACCTTAGGACCGTTATAGTTACGGCCGCCGTTTACTGGGGCTTAAATTCGCACCTTCGCTTGCGCTAAGCACTCCTCTTAACCTTCCAGCACCGGGCAGGCGTCAGCCCCTATACATCATCTTTCGATTTAGCAGAGACCTATGTTTTTGCTAAACAGTCGCTTGAGCCTCTTCTCTGCGGCCCCCCTTAAGGGGCACTCCTTCTCCCGAAGTTACGGAGTCATTTTGCCGAGTTCCTTAACAACACTTCTCCCGCTCATCTTAGGATTCTCTCCTCGCCTACCTGTGTCGGTTTACGGTACGGGCACCCTCTCTCTCAATAGAAGCTTTTCTTGACAGCGTGAAATCAGCGACTTCCCTACTTATTTTTCGTTCCCCGTCACGCCTTGGCCTTAAGAACCGGGGGATTTGCCTCCCAATTCAGCCTTGACGCTTGGCCCAGCTTTTCCAACCGCTGGGTTCGCTTATCCTTCTGTGTCACTCCATCTCTCAAACAATTAAAGGTGGTACAGGAATTTCAACCTGTTGTCCATCGCCTACGCTTCTCGCCTCGGCTTAGGCCCCGACTTACCCTGAGCGGACGAACCTTCCTCAGGAAACCTTGGGCTTTCGATGGTGAAGATTCTCACTTCACTTTCGCTACTCATGCCAACATTCTCTCTTGTCTTGTGTCCACCTAACCTTACGATTAAGCTTCGCCCTCAAGACATTGCTCCCCTACCACTATGGTAGTACCATAATCCATCGCTTCGGTGCCAGATTTTAGCCCCGTTCATCTTCGGCGCACAACCACTCGACCAGTGAGCTATTACGCACTCTTTAAATGTGTGGCTGCTTCTAAGCCAACATCCTGGTTGTTTGTGCAGTTGCACATCCTTTCCCACTTAATCTGGACTTGGGGACCTTAGCGGATGGTCTGGGCTGTTTCCCTTTTGACTATGAGACTTATCTCACACAGTCTGACTGCTGTATATAAGTGTATGGCATTCGGAGTTTGATACGGTTCAGTAAGCTTTACGCCCCCTAGCCGATTCAGTGCTCTACCTCCATCACTCTTCTTTACAACGCTAGCCCTAAAGCTATTTCGGGGAGAACCAGCTATCTCCGTGTTCGATTGGAATTTCACCCCTATCCACAACTCATCCAAGCCTTTTTCAACAGACACTGGTTCGGACCTCCACTTGGTTTTACCCAAGCTTCATCCTGGTCATGGATAGATCACACGGTTTCGGGTCTACAGCATGCAACTTGTCGCCCTATTCAGACTCGGTTTCCCTGCGGCTCCGTACCTGAAGTACTTAACCTTGCTACATACCGTAACTCGTTGGCCCGTTCTACAAAAAGCACACCGTCACTTGCGCTCCGGCTGCTTGTAAGCACAGGGTTTCAGTTTCTATTTCACTCCCCTTCCGGGGTTCTTTTCACCTTTCCCTCACGGTACTTTCCGCTATCGGTCAATCAGTAGTATTTAGCCTTGGGGGGTGGGCCCCCCATCTTCCCACAGGGTTTCACGTGTCCCGTGGTACTCGTCGATTACCCACTCACTCTATTTTCACTTACGGGGATCTCACCCTCTTCGTCCGGCCTTCCCATGCCGTTCAGCTAATAAAGTAAATTTGTTGTAATCCGGGCTCTTCCTCTTTCGCTCGCCGCTACTCAAGGAATCGATGTTTCTTTCTTTTCCTCCGGGTACTAAGATGTTTCAGTTCCCCAGGTTCCCTCCAT
This sequence comes from Acetobacterium wieringae, assembly GCF_023700225.1. NCBI lineage: Bacteria > Bacillati > Bacillota > Clostridia > Eubacteriales > Eubacteriaceae > Acetobacterium > Acetobacterium wieringae. The sequence continues at coordinate 322,910 of NZ_CP097897.1, read as the reverse complement.
AACGCTATGTATTCACGTTACAGTGACTGGTCTTCTACCAGCCGGGTTTCCCCATTCGGATATCTGCGGATCAACGGTTATGTGCACCTTCTCGCAGCTTTTCGCAGCTTGTCGCGTCCTTCATCGGCTCTGATTGCCAAGGCATTCACCCTGTGCTCTTTTCTTCTTGATCCTAAAATTACGTTTCTAATGTTGTTAACATTTTGAAATTGTATTTCATTTATTTATACACTATGCTGTTTTCAATGATCGTTTGGACGCCTACCACTGTTTGGGTATTTATCCCGCTAAAAAATGCATCCGAGGATGCCTTCTTAAGCTTTTTTGTATGAACCAGTCATACAAAAGAAAATAGTACCATGACTTCCTGTATTCCCTAGAAAGGAGGTGATCCAGCCGCACCTTCCGATACGGCTACCTTGTTACGACTTCACCCCAATTACTGACCCCACCTTCGGCAGCTGGCTCCTTGCGGTTGCCTCACTGACTTCGGGTGTTGCCAACTCTCGTGGTGTGACGGGCGGTGTGTACAAGACCCGGGAACGCATTCACCGCAGCATTCTGATCTGCGATTACTAGCAACTCCAACTTCATGCAGGCGAGTTGCAGCCTGCAATCCGAACTGAGATCTGTTTTAAGGGATTAGCTTCACCTCGCGGTTTCGCAGCCCTCTGTTCAGACCATTGTAGCACGTGTGTAGCCCAGGTCATAAGGGGCATGATGATTTGACGTCGTCCCCACCTTCCTCCGTGTTATCCACGGCAGTCTGCTTAGAGTGCCCAACTAAATGATGGCAACTAACCACAGGGGTTGCGCTCGTTGCGGGACTTAACCCAACATCTCACGACACGAGCTGACGACAACCATGCACCACCTGTCTCTCTGTCCCCGAAGGGAAAGTCTGATCTCTCAGATTGTCAGAGGATGTCAAGACCTGGTAAGGTTCTTCGCGTTGCTTCGAATTAAACCACATGCTCCGCTGCTTGTGCGGGTCCCCGTCAATTCCTTTGAGTTTCAACCTTGCGGTCGTACTCCCCAGGCGGAGTGCTTATTGCGTTAGCTGCGGCACTGAGTCTCCCCAACACCTAGCACTCATCGTTTACGGCGTGGACTACCAGGGTATCTAATCCTGTTTGCTCCCCACGCTTTCGCACCTCAGCGTCAGTATTTGTCCAGCAAGCCGCCTTCGCCACCGGTGTTCCTCCTAATATCTACGCATTTCACCGCTACACTAGGAATTCCACTTGCCTCTCCAATACTCAAGTCTTTCAGTTTCAAATGCATGTCACCGGTTGAGCCGGTACCTTTCACATCTGACTTAAAAAACCGCCTGCGTGCCCTTTACGCCCAGTAAATCCGGACAACGCTTGTCCCCTACGTATTACCGCGGCTGCTGGCACGTAGTTAGCCGGGACTTTCTTCTTGGGTACCGTCTTTTTTCTTCCCCAATAACAGAGCTTTACGATCCGAAAACCTTCTTCACTCACGCGGTATTGCTGCGTCAGGGTTGCCCCCATTGCGCAATATTCCCCACTGCTGCCTCCCGTAGGAGTCTGGACCGTGTCTCAGTTCCAGTGTGACCGTTCGCCCTCTCAGACCGGTTACCCATCGTCGCCTTGGTGGGCTGTTATCTCACCAACTAGCTAATGGGACGCGGGTCCATCCTATGGCACCGGAGCGTTTAACAGCAAAGCCATGCGACTTCACTGTATTATAAGGCATTACTCCCAGTTTCCCGAGGCTATTCCTTTCCATAGGGCAGGTTACCCACGCGTTACTCACCCGTTCGCCACTTTCTAAGATTTCATTCCCCCGAAGGGTCATTCCATCTCGTCTCGTTCGACTTGCATGTGTTAAGCATACCGCCAGCGTTCGTCCTGAGCCAGGATCAAACTCTCAATAAAAAGTTTGTATTTAAAGCCGTTAGGCTTTTAAATGCTGTCTCATTTTGAATAAAGCGTATTTTATACTCTACCGAGTTAATGTTTTATAGAGTTCATCTCTCTGTTTCTATTTAGCCTCATTCACCCTCGCGGATGTTTTGGCTGTTTTACAGGTTTTATGGTACTATTCTCTTTTCTATGACCGTTGCCACTCCGTCGTTTTTTCAGTGTTTCCGACTGAAGAAGCTTTTCTATTATATCGTCGTTTCTTGTGATTGTCAAGCTGTTTTTTGAAATTCTTTTAAGTTCATTTCAATGTTTCAGCTGTGTCCGCTGCCTCACTCGAGACAACTTCATTAGTATACGCTCTTTTCACCCTCCTGTCAACTAGTTTTTGAAAGTTTTTTCATGTTCTCTGTTATGTCCTACTCACAGTTATTGGGAATTCAAAAAAGGAACCTGAAATCAATTGATTTCAGGTTCCTTAGTATAATGAAGTTTTAACTATTTACTTTCTGCGACCTTTGCTTCTTGAATCTCCAGACCCAACACCTTGCTGACGGATTTGTAAACAACAAAGGTAATGACTGAATTGATTCCAGCTTTGATCAGATTAAAGGGAATAATGACTGGGATAATCATTGGTAAAACTGCCTCCACCGGAATTCCCAAAAATATCGGTGTGATGGCAATGTTCCATAACGCCATGGTTATTGTCATCGTGACCGTACCCAATGCCAAACCGATGATTGCACCTTTTCTGGTTCTGTTTCTTTTGTAAATATTTCCGGCTACCAATACAAAGGATCCAGTTGCGAAAAAATGCATCAGAATTCCAATAATCCCGCTAGCCGAACTAACGGTCACTCCCTGCAAAACACAAACAACAGCAGTTAGAATTAGACCACCTAAAGGGCCAAACATAAATGCACCGATAAAAATAGGAATATCGGCTGGATCGTACTCCAAAAATGGCGCCGCCGGAAAAATCGGAAAATGAATCAGGTAAACCAATAGTATGGACATTGCCGCCAATACTGCCATCTGGGTCAATTGTTTTGTCTTGATTTTCATAAAAATCCTCCTTCAATTGTCTGTCCAGTCAACTTAAAAAGCCCTTGAAAATTTCTTTTCAAGGGCTTTGCGCGTAAAATTGTACGCCATTTCTTTCATCCGGACTATACCGTCGGTTCTGGATTCTAACCAGATCGGCCTTTCGGCTCGTGGACTTATCGCTTTTACGCATCACCACCGGTGAGGACTTACACCTCGCCCTGAAACAGACTATTTATTTATTTAATTATATACCCGCTTGAATTTCTTTGTCAATGATAATTTTTAGCCCGCACTAACTAAACATCTTTTTCTTGAATAGCACAAAGGCGGCTACTCCGGTACAGGCAATCGAAATCAATACCACACTCCAGAAGTTGGGAATTGGCAACCCTTCAACGTTCATTCCGAAAAAACTGGCAATCATCGTTGGTATCGCCATTAAGATTGTTAATGAGGTTAATATCTTCATCACAATATTTAAATTGTTTGAAATAATCGATGCAAAGGCGTCCATGGTTCCGCTGAGAATGTTGGCATAAATATTGGACATCTCAATAGCCTGCTGGACTTCAATCAGCACGTCTTCTAACAGTTCTTTATCTTCTTCGTAAAGCTTAATAATCCGACCCCGTTCCAGTTTTTCCAAAACCCCCTGGTTGGCTTTCAGGGATGTCGAGAAAAACACCAGACTCTTTTCTAGATCAAGAAGTTGAATCAGTTCTTTGTTTTTCATGGATATGTGCAATTGCCGCTCAATATCGGTACTCATCCGATTAATGTGGCGCAGGTAAATCAAAAACCGACTGGCCACTCGGTAGAGGATTTGGAAGATAAAACGGGTTTTCAAATTAGTGTGGACATTTTTTACTCGGCCTTTGGTAAAATCATCAATAAGGGTGTTTCCTCTTAAGCAGACCGTAATAATATTATCAGCGGTTTGAATGATCCCAACTGGGATGGTGGTGTAAAGCACCAATTTGGTATCTTTTTCAATGACTGGAACGTCAATGGTGATTAGTGCCTGATTATTATCTTCCAGCTCCACCCGGGAAATCTCTTCTTCATCCAGGGCAGCTCGCAGAAAATCTGGTTCCACTGCTAATTCTCTGGTAATAAACTGCAATTCTTCTTCAGTTGGATTAACCATGTTGATCCAGCTGTTCTTTTCAATGGTTTCAATTTCTTGAATCTTACCATCAATTGTTTTGTAGATTTTGATCATTGCTTTCCTCCTTTTATTAAGAGCAGCCCATGATCCGTAAGATATTTTGGGCGCTCAGTTTTTGTTCATTCTGTTTTATACGCTTCTCTCCAGGGTCTGCGTCCATCCTATCTCACTCCTTTTTTCGAATTTGCACCAATGATAAACCATTTGTCAACTTTACCTGTGGTTCTTTGGTTAAAAAATAAAAAACTCCTCTTTAATGGAGGAGATTTTCGCACAGCAAAAATAATGATTCCTCCATTCGTTGAGTTTTGGCACTATACAGCATAGGGCATTGCCCAACTGCATTAAGTAAAACCTTAATTCGATAGTACCTGTTGACCCATTGGCATCTTTCGATGTTTCCGGGCAGCAGCCATATCTGTATAGGAGCCTCACCTAACAAAAGAAACATTTTATTTATTATTATTCCAAATTAACTATATCTTTTTATCTCACCGTTGTCAATGATTTTTAAGATAAGCCGCTATAAATTAACCCTTTGACCATGTTGCCAATTATAGCTGACTCTGCAAAAAAAAGAATCTGTATTAAACAGATCCTTTTAACCGATCATTCTATCTAAATTAATTAAGAAGCACTATGCTTTTTTCGATAAACGACCACGCCAATAATCACCAAAACAACCACAATAGCCCCAATTATTCCGGCTACACCGGCGATTAACCAGGGATTGGGCGAATCCGGTTGAACAATATTTACCCGAACGGTGGCCACTGCACTTTTGAAATAATTATTGCCTTTATATTTGACAATAACTTCCTGCTCACCAACTGCTCTGGTATAATCAAGCTCGATATCATCCCGATTGAACTCAATTTTATTATTGTTATCATCCACTACTGCAACGCACAGATCCTGATATACCGCATCATCGAGATTTTTGGTATTATCATCGTATTCTACACTGGGCGGATTTTGGGAAACAATCAGCGAACTGTCATCTTTACTGGTGATGGTTACTGTTTGAGTAGCCGTACTGCTGTTAAACTGATCCGTCCCCTTATATTTTACCGTCACCGGCTGCTCACCGGGCACCCGGTTATAGCTCAGTTCGATGTCGGTGGTTGTAAAATTAATTGCCTTACCTTTGCTGTCAACGACCTGAATGGTCAATGCTTGATAAACAGTAGCATCCAATTTTCCTGAATCAGTGGTATAGGCCGCTTCAATCGGCGGTTTGGCCAAATTAATAGAGGTGTTTTCTTTAGTTGGTGCTGGTGGATCCACCTTCCCGGTAATTTCAACATTTCCGGTGGCAGTGCTTGGCGAAAACTGATCGTTGCCCTTATATTTTACGGTTACATCCTGTTTTCCCGGAGCCCGGTTGTAGCTCAAATCAATGTCAGCTGCCGTAAAACTGATTTTGTTGTTCCCCGCATCAACAACCACGATACTCAAGGCCTGATAGACAGCTAAATCCAGTTTTGCCGAATCGCTGGTATAAGCGACCGCTGGGGGCTTCGCAGCAACGGATACCTTACTATCCTGTTTTCCGGTGATCTGAACTGTGGCATTAACCTGGCTCGGATTGTATTGTGAGTTTCCTTTATAGGCAACGACTACATTCTGGGTTCCCACCGCATGATTGTAGGTCAGGGTAATATCACTGGGGGAGAAGTTTACCTTATTGGAATCCCCATCTACCACTTGGATAACCAGATCATCATATACTGCCTTATCCAAGGTTGCCGTATCTGCGGAATATCCCACTGCTGGTGGATTAGCTTTGAGCACTAGCCGGGTATCTTTTTTGGGCACATCATTGATAACAATCGTCCCCGTTGCATTGCTGGTTTCGTACTGATCATTCCCCTTATAGGTAACCGTTATTTTTTGTGTTCCAACCTGTCGATTGTAATCAAGACTGATATCATCGGCAGTAAAAGCGATTTTATTCGAATCACCATCGACAACCACGATGTTCATCGCTTTGTATACCGCCTTATCCAGCTCATCAGCATTCGTGTTAAACGTCACCGAGGAGGGCGAACTGGCTATCGATACGGTCGTCGCCATTTTTCCATCAACCTCCGCCCAAATGCCCATGGGCAGCAAGAGCAGAACCAATACTGCCATCAATCCGGTTCGCCAAAACCGTCTGCCTGATTTTTCATTATTCATTTTCGTTTCCTTTCCAACTGATTAAAATTCGTTTCGTTTATTGTTTTATTACCATTTATTTTATCACATAATTGCTGTAAACGTTTCTTTTTTCTGTCTGATTCACTTTCTTTTCTGGCTTTATTCAATTCATGACACAAAAAAAGATCTGCCCTCTCCAACAGATCTCTTTCTTTACATTCTATTTTACACTAATCCATTTTTGTCAGCCGATTCTTGCCAAAGAAAATGGCTCCAGCAATCAGTAAAAGTAACAGTAGCGCAATACCCATATAGGGTACCGGCGATTCTTCTTCTTTTTCTACCACACTATTCCCGCCATTGCTGTAATCATTACCCCCATAGACCGCAACCACATCTTCTTTCTTAATAATTTCAAATTTATCTGCATTATCGGCCAAACGAATGCGATAGTTGGAATTATTCAAGCTTCCCAGCAAAACATCGTAGGTGCCAACCGCCTCTCCGGCTTCCCGTTCTAATGCGCCATACATCACATCATTCCCATATAAACCTTTAACAAAACCATCACCTGAATCATCCTGCCAAACCGTATACGTTAGTGCCGGATCTGCTTCGCCCTGAATTTTTGAAACATAATTTGGAATCACTGTTACTGAGGCTGGGGTAATAGCATATTTACTCTTGGAAATAATCGTTTGACTATAAATTGTATAGTTGTCGGAATTCGTTCCGTTTATTCCTGATAAGTAAAATCCTCCGGTTGCCCAGACATAATAATTGCCCACGTCTTTTTGCTGAGTATTCACGTCCCCGTAATAGGGATAAAAATTTTCAGCTCCAAAGGCGCCCAAATCCTCCCCCCGGATCAGATCCGTTTTGTTGACAGTCAGTTTATAATCATGAAGGTTTGGCGTCCCATCATAAACCTTATCCTGACCGACAAGGAAAACCTCCACCGGTTTTGGTAAAATACCTGCTACCAAAGATATATCAATGCTTGATAGTGGCTTTGTTCCCTGATTTTCATCAACAATAATATAATTTTTGGCCTTGTTGCCAGCGATTGTGATTTCTTTTAAAATAACCAGATTGGCAGTCGCCGGTTTAACATCTTTAAATAAAAAATTGGCAGTTCGATAATTAAATGCCACCTTATTTTTATCTGCATCAACAACGCCACTATTCCCTAAACCCTTCAGCGCAACTTCGGGCACACTGGTATTGCCGTCATAAATCTTGGTAATCGGCTTTTCGGTGAAGAATTGTGACGTTTTAAGCTCAATGGGCTTTATTTTAATTTCTTTTTGATTATCAATTTTTTGATAGTTTTCATCGCCCCGATATGCCGCAAATACCATATAGGTACCTGACTCTGACGGTGGAATCGTTGATAATGGATATGCTTCGCCATTTGACAAAATCCCTTTGTAAGTGATCTCGATTCGTTCAAAATCAAGCTCAGGCCCATCGGGTGCTGGATTAACAGCTGCCAAAACCTGGGGATTTCCAGTATAAACAACATCGGTAGAGAAGACAATCACTGGCGTTAATGGGCCTTGCTCAGTTTGGTCTTCCGCCAGAATGCCGATTGGAAAGCACGCACCATTCAAAATGATCGTCAAGACTAGGCATATAAACAGCCTGATTCTTTTGGTCTTTTTCATTGGATACTTCCTTGTATTATAAATTATCTCAATATCTTAGATACTCATTTCCAATTATACCGATTTGCAGCACTGTTCACAACGAAACCCGATCATTGTTCGTTTAGAATTTACTTTGTTGTTATTTGTTTACAATCATTACATAAAAAGAACAAATTAAAACCCACCTTTACAGCAGGTTTTAATTTGGGTTGTCTATGCAATTTCCAGTTCATCACTGTCGCTGGTTTTCGGTTTTTTTAAGATCCTGAGCATCAGCATACAGGCTACCGATCCGGCCACCAGGGCAATGACGTAACCAAACGGGTTTCCCACCAGCGGAAAGACAAAGATTCCGCCGTGAGGGGCCATTAGCGTACAGCCAAAGAACATTGATAATCCTCCGGCCAGAGCCGAACCGACAATACAGGAAGGAATCACCCGGAGGGGATCTTCTGAGGCAAAAGGTATCGCACCCTCGGTGATAAAGGATAGACCCATGACATAGTTTGCCAGGCCCGCTTCCCGCTCTTTTTTAGTGAAACGATTTTTAAAAATGGTGGTAGCCAGGGCAATCCCCAGTGGCGGAACCATACCACCTACCATCACCGCTGCCATAATATCAAACTGACCAGTAGCCAACGATGCCAAACCAAAGGTATAAGCCGCTTTGTTAACCGGCCCCCCCATATCAACGGCCATCATCCCCCCAAGGACAATACCCAAGATAACTTTGCTGGATGTACCCATGCTGTTTAACCCCGCACTGAGCGCCGCATTCAGGGCCGCCACTGGTGGGTTGATGATAAAGACCATCAAGGCGCCAATCAGTAGAATACCAAAGAAGGGATAAATCAATATCGGCTTAATCCCTTCGAGGCTGGCTGGCAGTTTAGCGAACACTTTTTTGAGTCCCAATACCAGATAGCCAGCGGCAAAACCCGCCAATAAGGCCCCCAGAAAACCGGCACCGCCAGTGTTCGCCAACATTCCCCCGACAAAACCAACAGCCAGAGCCGGTCGATCACCGATACTCATGGCGATGTAACCCGCTAAAACCGGCAACATGAAAGCAAAAGCCGTCCCTCCCACCTGCATCAGGAAGGCGGCAAATGGGGTATTGCTTCCGAATTTTGACGGATCAATGCTGTAGTCATCGAACAAAAAGGCCAATGCAATTAGAATCCCGCCACCGATAACAAAGGGCAGCATATGGGAAACGCCATTCATCAAATCTTTGTAAATTTTCCGGCCGACACTTTCTTTTTCGCCACTCCCACCAGTATCTTCAACACTCTGGACACCACCTGAATAGACTGGCACCTTTCCTGCCAGAGCTTCTTCAATAAGCTCCTGGGGTTTATGGATTCCCCGGGCAACATTGGTTTGAATCACTGGTTTGCCATTGAAACGGCCCATTTCGACATTTGTATCGGCAGCAATAATGATGCAATCGGCCGCTTTGATTTCCTCGGCGGTCAGCTGATTTTTGACGCCACCGGAACCGTTGGTTTCCACCTTAATGGTAACCCCCATCTGTTTGGCCTTATTTTCCAGGCTTTCTGCTGCCATATAGGTGTGGGCGATTCCCGTGGGACAAGCGGTAACTGCCAGGAGCTGATAGTTTTTGGTCATTTCCGGGGTTTTGGCCGCTGCTGGCGCACCATACTTTTCCTGTTCCTTTTCATCGATGAGTTTTAAAAATGTTTTCACATCCGCTGATGCAATCAGCTTCGTTCGGAATTCTTCATCCATCAAAATGGTGGATAGCCGACTGAGGACTTCCAGATGCAGGGTGTTTGCCGCCTCCGGAGCCGCAATCATGAAGAAGAGATAGGCTGGTTCACCATCTAATGCCTCAAAATCAGTTCCATCCCGAACAACCATGGCGGACAAACCGGCATCCTTCACCACCGGCGATTTACCATGAGGAATTGCAACTCCTTCCCCAATACCGGTAGATCCTTCTGTCTCCCGGGCCATTACCGCTTTTCTAAAGACCTCTGGATCGGCAATATTTCCGGTATTTGCCATTAGTTGCACTAACTTTTGGATGGTTTCTTCCTTGCTGGCTGGTTTTCCGGCCAGATCAATACCCTTTTCTTTTAATAAATCAATAATCCGCATTTTTTCTTGCCCCTTCGTTTTTATGTGATAATTCATCCAACAACTTCATGACTTCTGCTTTGGTCGCCAAGGTTTCTGAAAATGCCGATGCACTTCCGGTTACCACGCCCATCCGGAAGGCGTCCTGCAGATCCTGACTTTTAAGATAACCGGCAATAAACCCAGCCACCATCGAATCGCCTGCACCAACGGAGTTTTTGACAATCCCTTTGGGCGGCTTCATTTCATGAACCTTGCCGCTTTCATCCACAAGAATGGCACCTTCTCCAGCCATCGATACCAACACATTTTGTGCACCCATTTGCTGCAATCGTTTAGCGTAAAGAATAATATCTTCTCGTTTGTTCAAAACAACCCCAAACATTTCCCCCAACTCGTGGTTGTTCGGTTTAATCAAAAATGGCTGGTATTTAACCACCCGAAGTAGCAGTTCACCGGTAGCATCCACGACGATTTTGACCCCACGGTTTTCTAATAATTTCATGATGCTTTCGTAGGTATCTTCAGGCAAAGCGGCGGGAATACTGCCTGCCAAAACCAGAATATCACCTTTTTCAATGGATTCCAGCTTTTTAAACAGCTCCCCAAGTTCTTTCTTACTGATGTCGGGTCCCTGCCCGTTGATTTCACTTTCCTGGTCGGCTTTTATTTTCACGTTGATTCTGGATATACCTGATTTTATTTTCACAAAATCGGTATAGCATCCAAAATCTTTGATCCGCCGTTGAATTTCTTTGCCGGTAAAACCGCCAATAAAACCCAAGGCGATATTTCTGATCTCCAGGTTTTTTAAAACCATCGACACGTTGATCCCTTTTCCGCCCGGATAGAGTTGCTCCCATTCACTGCGGTTGACCTCCCCTTCCCGAAAGGCGTCCAACCCCACAATGTAATCCAGAGACGGGTTAAAGGTTACCGTAAAAATCATCTGCCATCCACCTCCCAAACCTTTGTGTATTTTTTATAGCTCTCACTCCCCAGCCTGGTTGTGATAATTTCGGCTTGTTCCAGTTTACCAAAACTCACTGGCGCAATCAGATTAAATTTCGACGGATCTGCCAGTACATAGGCTGTCTTACAGCGGCTGAAAGCTTCCCTTTTAACCTGGGCCTCGGTCGGGTCTGGGGTGCTGTAACCAGCTTTCCGATCAATCCCATTGGTGCCAAAAAAACCTTTTGAAAAATTATATTTGCCCAGACAATGAAGGGCCTCACTTCCCACCACGGCGTCAGTGATGGGTTTTATTTCACCACCGACGATAATTGTCCGACACCCCTTTTTAACAAGTTTTGCCGCAATAACCATCCCATTCGTGACATATACAGCGCCGCTTTCATTGATAAAATCAACCATGGCTTCCGTTGATGTTCCGGCATCGATATAAACAAAATCATTTTTTTCAATCAGTCCCGCACTGAATTTGCCAATTGCTTGTTTTTCATCGCGATGATGGTCTTCCCGGAGTTGAAGGTCAAAATCAGCGGCTGCAAAACTGCCGTTTATCACCGCCGCCCCGCCATGAACCTTTCGTAGCTTTTTCTTGTTGTCAAGGGTGGTCAGATCCCGGCGGATTGTTGATTCCGAAATCTTTAGGGTCTCCGACAATTCTAAAACTGTAACCACGCCTTTTTCTTCAACCATTTGCAGGATTTTTGCCAGTCGTTCTTCAATAATCATCCTTAATCACCTCTTTTTCTGAAGCTTATCACCATTTTCAGCCATTGTCAATCATAATAAATCAGTTTTAGTCAAAATAAATCATATTTGTGCATGATATCCATTTTTTGTCATCTATTTTGCTTTTGTTTATTACTTACCCATTTTTTCTCAATACTAAAAAAAGATAGCATCAGATTCTGATACTATCTTTGTGAACTTTTTATCGTCGGACCTATTCTGCCATTGGTAAGATGATGGCGGCTTTAAATAGGTCACCATCGATTTCCAGTCTCAGCTCACCCTGCTGGATCGTCATCAGGTCTTTGGCAATGGCAAGTCCCAAACCGCTGCCTTCACTGTTTCTGGTTTCATCACCCCGTTTAAATCGTTCCATCAGTTCCTCGGGAGAGATATTGAGCGGTTGTGCCGAGACATTTTTAAAGACCACTATTCCAGTTTTGTCGGCATCACATTTTGAAAATTCAATATACACCCGGGATTCTTTTTGAGCATATTTTAGGATATTAAAAAGCAAGTTTTCAATCACCCGCCAGAGCAGGCGGCCATCTGCCGTTACCACAAAAAGATCCTTAGGATATTGGGTAATAAACTCCAGTTGGGAATTGCCAAGTTCTTCTTCCATTTCACCCAAACCCTGGGTCATCAGCATTTCCAGATCAACCGCCTGGAACTCCACTTCAATGTTACCCGATGACGCTTTAGCAGCTTCAAACAAATCATCTGTCAGCACCTTGAGTCGGTGCGCCTTGTTTTCCAGAATCTCCAAGTACTTCTGCTTTGCCTCTGGATCGAGGTTTCCATTTTTTAACAAATCGATGGAGGTAATAATCGAGGTCAGTGGGGTCCGGATATCGTGGGACACATTGGTCAGCAGCTCGGTTTTTAACCGCTGGCTTTTTACTTCTTCAGACACTGCCAATGAAATGCCATCGCCAATGGCATTAATCCCATCCGCCAGTTCACCTAAAGCACCATCATAGCCAATCAGTTTATAGTCAACCTCACCATTTTTTATGCGTTCCAACCCTTCCAGAATCCCATCATATTTTTTTGCTTTTATTCCACCCAAATAAAGCAGATATATAATGCAAATAAAGGAGCAGACACCAAGAATCGGCACCTGAACCGACAGTGCCAGAACCACCAGCAGAATTGCCCAGAACATCAACCGTTTAACTGTCGGCGAGCCTTTCATGACATCATTGTAATAGACAGCCAGTTTCTTGAACTGGTTTTTAATAAATCCCCATCCCTTTTTGATCAGTTTCAAAAATAACAATCGCTCCCCAAAACGGCGATCTTTTAAAATTCGCACCAATGACAGTAGAAAGTTTAACCCCAACGCTGCCCCGACAGCAAAGAGCATCAGCATAACCACCCGCGGAAAATTCTGATCATAGAAAAAGACAATTGCGGCAACGACCAGGGTTTCCACCACCAGCAATAATAAAAAGTGGGCGTCAATCCAGAACGCATCAATCGGCAATAGCTGGACTCCCTCGTTGTCTTTTTTGCGGCCGGCCGAAATACAGGAAAGCAGCATACCGATCGCCGCAAGAATTAGCGACACGACAAAGATACTCATTAGCCACAGAAATTCTTGACGTTCAGCCTGATACAATACTTCCCGCTCCGCAATATAGGCATCATCAAATCCAATGATGACCTGAAAATCCGGTTCAACAGCGTAGTCTAATGGTTCGAATTGATCCATCTTAGGCAGTGTCGAGGAAATCGCCCCCTTGTTATAGGTGAAATTCACCCGTCGTTTAAGCAAATCATCCGGATTAGCGTCTTTAGGCTGACTGTTTGTGACCCCTTTGCTGTTAATAACGTAGGATAACCCCTGGGTTTGCTCCAATTCTTTTTTTAGTCGTTCATACTGAAACAGCCCCTCGTTAATCAGTTGTTTTTTTTGGGCCTCGAGCTCATCGGCGTAAGGTTCCCAGAAATCAGGATCAGTGAGCATCTCCGATTCGGTTGAGACACCCATTTCGTCCGGATCATTAAGATCCAACTCCGCTAAGATATCCCATTTATAGGCTTCCATCGCTGCAGGATCAATGGCATTTCCAGCCCGGATATTTTCTTCGCTCTGATAGAAATTATAAACCTGATCGATATGATCGTAGGCGGTCAGAACTTTATTTTGCAGTTCTGCACTCTCCAAATAATTATTGGTATTGGCCAGATAATCCCAATTAAACCAGTAGGCTTCAAATAGTGCACCAAAACTGATGGTGACCAATACGACCGTCAAAAATGAACAGGTGATTTTAAATTTCTGATCAGTCCAGATAGTTTTCAATTTTGTAGCCAATGCCCCACACCACCTTTAGATATTTTGGTTCTTTGGGATTTATCTCGATTTTTTCCCGAATCCGCCGAATATGCACCGCCACCGTATTGTCCGAATTGTAAGCGGGTTCTTCCCAGGCATTCTCGTAGATCTGATCAATCGAAAAGACCTTGCCTTTTTCCGACATCAAAAAATGCATGATCTTGTATTCTACCGGCGTTAGTTTCACCTCTTCACCATCCACTGTCAGTCGTTTATAGTCATCCTCCAGCACCAGGCCGCCGGTACGGTAGGTTCCCACTTTTTCGGGGCAACCACCGAGGGTGTTGTAGCGTCGTAATTGCGACTTGACCCGGGCGATGACCTCCATGGGGTTAAAGGGTTTGGTTATGTAATCATCACCACCCATGGTCAAACCCATGATCTTGTCATTATCTTCAGTTTTAGCCGATAAAAAGATAATTGGGATATTTTTGGTTTCTCTTATTTTCATCGTTGCCCGTAGCCCATCCATCTCCGGCATCATCACATCCATAATAATTAACTCAATATCTTCTTTTTCCACCAGTGCGATGGCTTCTCTTCCCGTATAGGCTTTTAAAATCGCATAGCCTTCGTTTTTTAAATAGAGCTCCAGGGCTTCAACGATTTCTTTTTCATCGTCGCAGATTAAAATACTCATTTGCAAGCTTCCGCCTTTCTGTTTCATCTTGGTCTAACTTTAACACAAACTTCTGTCAAAAAAACGCTGAATTTCCTTAACAAATTCTTACGATCAAACCCGACTCAACGTTTCCCCAATCAAACCGCAAAAAGGGCAGCATTCCAATGGATTGCTGCCCTTAAAAATGTTTTAGATTAAAAATTTAATGCCTTCTGGTTTGTTCTTGTTGGAAAACTCAAAGCCCTGCTGAATGGTATTTTCAATCATTTCACCATCTAAATTCATCAGTCGGAACAAATTCCGGATAAAAAAGTAAATCATCGCTCGGCTGGTAAATTTGATGTTCTTTTCATAAAAATCAATAAACAATTCTTTGCGGGCCCCATATTCGGAACGGGCGATAACTTCCAGATCGGCCTCGATATAATTCTTATTGAGAAAATCCAGACAGGAGCGATTGAGAGTGTTGGTAATGTTGGTTCGTCCATGAGGATTGACATTTTTTACCAGTACTTCATAATACAACGTTTTGTTATGCTCATCATTTAATATCGCTTCATAATACAGCACCAGGGCATAACAATACTTGGTATAAAGGTTGAGATTCTCCGAAACCGATGAAACATAATCATACAGTGCTAAAAAGAAGACATTGTAGATATCGGTGATCATATCATCTTTCTTTTTATAATAATAGGTAATGGTTCCCAGCTTGACATCGGCGCGATCGGCGATGTCCTGAATACCGGTTTTGTTATAACCATTCTCATAAAATAAAATCTTTGCGGTTGTAATAATATTACTCTTTGTTTGGGTTCCTTTTCTTGACGTTGCCATGGTTTGCCTTTCCTGTATCAATCATTTTCTTAGTTACATTTAATTCATACCTTTGATCTTACGAAAAGTTTTGCGGAATGTCAATAGGAAATTTATAAATATTTCTAATTTACCCTCACCCGTTAAATTATTTCAGCAACAGCGTTTCCCGATCCAACAGATTTACCTCGGCAACCTTTTCCAGAGTTTCGATGGCCTTTTGCTGCACATCATCATCCACCCGGATGATGATTATGGCATTGTCGGTTTTTTTCGGCAGAAACGAATAGGCGTAAACAATATTTATTTTTGCTTCAGTCAGGGCATTCACCAGGGTGCTTAATCCGCCGGGATCATCAGAAATCTCCGCCGCCAGAACCGGGGTCACCGTGCTAATGATATCATTTTTCTTAAGCACCTCAATCCCTTTTTCGGTTTCCTGTAAAATCAGTCGGACGATCCCAAAATCGGTGGCATCGGCAATATTCAGAGACCGGATATTGATCTTATTTTCGGCCAGAATTTTCAATATATGATTCAGTCGGCCTTCATGGTTTTCGATGAAAATAGAAACTTGTCGTATCATTTTTTCTCCTCCTAAATTTTTCTAAGATCCACAACCCGTTGGCTTTTCCCTTCGCTACGGGGCAGGCTTTTCGGTTCGACCAAAGCCACCTTGGTACTCACGCCAATGGTCGATTGAATCCGATCCCGGATCCGTTTTTCCAGGTTCTCCAGATTACTGATCCGATCCGAAAACAGCGCTTCACTGAGTTCAACCTTAACTTCCAGGGTGTCCAGAGAACCATCCCGACGCACCACCAATTGATAATGGGGTTCGACTTCCCCAATTTCCAGCAAGACACTTTCAATCTGAGTTGGGAAAACATTCACCCCACGGATAATCAACATGTCATCGCTGCGCCCCTGGAGGCGGTTGATCCGCAGATGAGTTCGGCCACAACTGCAGGGTTCGGCAATAATCCGGGTAATATCCCGGGTACGATACCTAAGAATCGGAATCCCTTCTTTGGTAATAGTGGTGATCACCAATTCCCCCTGTTCGCCATAGGGCAGTACTTCCAAGGTATTGGGATCAATGATTTCCGGAATAAAGTGATCTTCCCAGACGTGCAGCCCTTCCTGACATTCGCATTCGATGGCCACTCCCGGTCCCATGATTTCCGATAAACCATAAATGTCATAGGCTTTGATTTTGAGTTTTTTCTCAATATCTTTGCGGATGTTTTCTGACCAGGGTTCGGCACCAAAAATACCGGCTTTGATTTTTAAAGTTTCCGGATCAATCCCCGACTCCGCCAGCACCTCTGATAAATAAATAGCATAGGACGGGGTACATGTCAAGACGGTGGAACCAAAATCCTGCATAATCATAATTTGCTTGGCGGTGTTCCCGCCGGAGATCGGAATAATTGAGGCACCCAGTCGTTCGGCCCCATAATGAACACCCAAACCACCGGTAAACAGCCCATAGCCATAGGCATTCTGGATCACCGAGTGCGGACCAGCTCCAGCTGCCACCAGACAGCGAGCCATCAACTCCGACCACATCGCGATGTCATTCCGGGTATAACCAACCACCGTCGGTTTACCGGTGGTGCCGGATGATGCATGGATTCGGACGATCTGTTCCAGAGGGACGGTGAAAAGCCCATACGGGTAATTATCCCGCAAATCAACCTTGGTTGTAAAAGGCAGCTTTTTAAGATCATCCAGGGAGCTGACATCCTCTGGCATCAGACCTTTTTCCTGAAATTTATTGCGATAAAACGGGACATCGTGATAAATCCGATTGACCATTCGCTTTAATCGTTCCAACTGCAGCTCCTGCAGTTTTTCTCTTGGCATGCATTCGTAGCTCTTATTCCAATACATTTTTTCCTCCAAAATTCTCTTTAATTTAAAATCGGAACGCTTGTGGTTATGGGTGTGAAATTCAAGATGCACGTGCTGTGGCATCTTTATGATTAGGGAGTGCCTTACTGTTTACCTGTAAACAAAGTCATCATTCCAGCCTTTGTAAAATAAAAAGACCCATCCTTATTGAAAAGGACGAGTCTGACTCGCGGTACCACCTAATTTGATTATTAACTAATCCACCTTTTTAGAACACGACCAACATTAGCCCCGTTCTTCCTATTTTAACGATGAGGGACACCGGATTCGCCTAATGGTGATACGAATAAATTACTTCACTCATGAATGTTCAGCCAATCAACTCCTGAGGGAACTTCATCAACATCATTGCCATTGGTTTCCAGCGCTACCAACTCTCTGAAGACTCTAATGAAAATTACTTTCCTCAATCACAGTTTTTAATTATTTCAATTATTATATTACTAACCTTAAAATAATGTCAAGAATTTTTTAGATCCGTCTGTTCAGGCCTATATTTGCAGTCTATTTAGCGATCCTGAAACGTATGATCATTGCCGTTTAAAAATACATGTGATAGGATTAACTTGTTTAGTTATATTTTCGTCGTTTTAATCTGAACAATGACCGATAAGGAGTTTACCATGGATCATATTCTTATTTCACTCAATAGCATTTCTAAATATTTCGGGAAAAAACTAATCCTGAAAAATATCGATCTGACCATCACAAAAGAATCCACCATTGCTTTGCTGGGTCATAACGGCAGTGGCAAAAGTACCCTGCTCAAAATAATTGCTGGTTTGTCTAAAATTTCTGCCGGTACTATTGACTATGCGCCCCAAGTTAAGCTTGCTTACATCCCCGAGAATTTCCCTAAAATCGATCTGACAGCCAGTGAATTTGTTAAATACATGGGTTTGATTGGCGGACTGTCTCAAAAGAAAATCAGCACCCGAATGTTTGAATTGTTTCAGGCCTTTGAGATGGCTGACATGATTGATGTTCCGATCAAACATCTTTCCAAAGGTACGATCCAAAAGGTGGCAGTTATCCAAGCCTTACTGGATCCTCCTGATGTTTTGCTGCTGGATGAGCCGTTATCCGGCCAGGACACCCAATCTCAAAAGTTATTTATCCAGATGGTTCAGGAACTGCAGCAACAGGGCCTTGCCACAATTATGTCCTGTCACGAACGATTTCTCGTGAGTCAACTGGCAGACCATGCTTATGAAATTTCTGATCACCAGTTACTGCCCCTCGATTTATCCGACCTAAAGGAAATTAAATATGATATCTTGATTTTCGAAGCCCCGCCTGGGACGAAAATTGATTCAAGTCTTCAGGATTTAATCGAGCGAGCTGAATGGGATCATAACCGCCTAAAACTGATTGTTCAAAGTGATCACAGTCATGCTGTTCTCAAGAAGCTGTTAAAAGATGAATTCAGACTGCGCACGATGGAAGGGATGAAGCAATGAAAAATCTGTTAATCTATCATTTCAAATGCTATCTCAAATCTTATAAATTTTTGCTGCCCTTTTTAGTCTATCTGATTTATTTGTTTGCCGCCTACGGCATCATGCCTTTTGCGATTGTTTCGAGCTTTTCTGAGTCGGCTGGCGTACTTTTCTTTATAATGGCCACTGTCGGTTTTAGTTATGCTGAACTTGAAAACCAAGTTACCGAACAGCTGGTTTTACTCAGGGTTAATAACGACACCCGTTATTATCTGAGCCGACTGTTGGTGCTCCTGATCATCGGCCTTGTCATGAGTGTCATTGGCATCCTCTATCCGATGATCTTAAATAGCGTCAACAACGGTCACTTATTCACCCGTAGTTTACAGTTTGATGATATCGCAATCGGGTTTGGTCTGCATTGTTCATTGGCCTTTTTAGGCGCTATGACCGGTGCTTTTTTTCATCCCCGGATTATCAAAAACCGGAAAATGGCTGTGCTGCTGCTATTCTTTGTCACCGTCATGGGCATATCAAAAGGTGCCCTGGCTGGCTATTTCCCACAAACCCGCTTAATCACCTGGGTTTTTCCACCTGTTTTTGAGATCCTCGCCTCATTTACAAAGCTGGAATATTTTGCTCTCCCGGCCATGGCATTACCGGTTACACTGACCATTGGTTATGGTTTAGTTTTAATGATTGGTCAAATTCAATTGTTAAAACATACAAAATTCTAAAACTTATCTTATCTTGATCCCTGATGTTATCCCAGTCAAGCCTGAAAAAAGCCCTTCAAAAGATTTCACTTTTGAAGGGCTTTAATATTATTGCTTCAATTTTTAAACAACACCCAGGCCGACATCACCGTAAGTAGCCATTTCACGATTCATATACAGGGCTGCTTCGACAATATTAAAGGCAATGGCCGCACCGCTGCCTTCACCCAAACGCATCCCCATATTCAGGAATGGTTTAGCGCCAATAAATTCGGAAGCATAGGCGGCGCCTTTTTCAGCTGACGCATGGGAACAAATCAAATAACCTTTGACATCCGGATTAATCCCAATGGCAATGGCCGCGGCAGTGGTTGAGATAAAACCATCGATTAATACAGGAATGTGATTGGTAGCTCCGGCCAGCATCGCTCCCGCCATGGCACCGATTTCGAATCCGCCCACCTTTGCCAGCACATCAATGGCGTCATCTTTATCCGGTTGGTTCAGGGCAATAGCATCCCGAATTACCTGGGCTTTCACCACCTGCTTTTCTTCTGACAGGTTGGCTCCAGCACCGGTCAACTCACCGGCATCAACACCGCTAAGTGCTGAAATAATAGCCGCACTGGCGGTGGTGTTGGAGATCCCCACTTCTCCAGTACCTAAAATATTATAGCCGTTGTTAATCGCCCGTTGGGCCACATCAATGCCGACTTCCAGGGATTGAATCGCTTCTTCCCGGGTCATCGCCGGACCTTTTCGCATATTTGAGGTGGCTTTTCTGATTTTTTTATCGAGAATTTTTGATTTCGGCTCCAAATCAGCATTCATGCCCACATCACAAACAAAAATATCGGCACCTGCCTGTTTACTTAAAGCAGCCACGCCACTTTTTCCGGCCATAACCATTTGCGCCATCAAACCGGTGACTTCCTGAGGTGCCGCAGCAACGCCTTCTTCAAAGACACCATGATCAGCAGCAAAAACCAGCATCGCTTTTTTGCTGACATCCGGATACATTTCCCCGGTGATACCGGCCAACTGAACGGCGATCTCTTCCAGGGTTCCCAAACTGCCCACTGGTTTAAGCAAAAAATCGACCCGATCCTTGGCTGTTTTCATCATTTCTTCATTGAGTGGTTGGATTTTTTCCAATGTTTCATTTAACAAACTCATTCTTATCTCCTGTCAATTCGACTGTTTTTTCTCATTATATCACATCTCCCGCTTTTGAAAATTCTATTTTTGAAGTTTTTATAGTGGCAGCCGCACTTCAAACCACACCCCCTTATCCCGGTTATCCACAGCCACCTTGCCACCATGACAGATTATGATGCCTTTGACGATAGCCAGACCCAAACCAGTGCCTTTTTTATCCGACTGCGCCTTATAAAAGTACTCCCAGATCTGATTGATCTCATTTTGTGGAATCGACTTACCCACATTATAAACAGAAACAATCCACTCATTTCCCTGGGTTTCGCAACTTACTTGAATCAACCCATCGGCCGGACTGACATGTTTAATGGCATTGTTCAAAAGATTGTAAAAAACCTGCTCCATCCGTTTACGATCGATGCTAAGTTTTTGTTGGGGTTCACAGCGATTATTAAAGACGATATTTTTTTCCGGATAGGTGTTTACAAATCGCTGAACGACCGAAGCGATGACCTCACCTCCGAACACCGCTTCCTTCTTGAGCTGATAGGCACCGGACTCAATTTGGGCCAGATCCAGCAGATCGCTGGCGATACCGCTGATTTTATCGGCTTCCTTCTGAATCGTCACAAAATATTCCTGTTCTTCCTCACGATTCTCCAGAATCCCGTCTTCCAGAGCTTCGGCATAGCTTTTGATCACTGCCAGAGGGGTTTGGATCTCATGGGACACTTGGGCAGTAAAACGCTGTCGCATTTTTTCAAAGGTTCGCTCCTTATTGAGTTCTTCCTGGAGCTTTAGAATTGCCTCTTCCAGTTCATCCGAGATATGATTCAAGGTTTTACCCAACTGGCCAATCTCATCCTTCCTGGTACCCTGATATTTTTTTGTAAAATTAAGATTACCCATTTCCCGGGAAAGCTGATTTAATGAAATAATCGGGCGGGAAATACCCCGAGAGAAAAAGTAGGCGAAAAGCAACGAACAGCCGAAAATAATCATTAAAAATACCAGCAGAAAATTTTCCACAATCTCAATGACCTCATGAACCGAATAAAGGGGAATTCGGCCAATGATCTGGGCACCGTCATTGGCGACAATCTTATGGGTCAGCCACTCCACCTGATGCTCATCACTTCCCAACACGATGACAAAGCTTTCCTCATGCTGATGTGCGTTGACCTGGTTTTCGACACTGTTCTGTTGCCCAGCTCCGGCCCCATGTTCTGCACCGCTGCCAGCACCACTCCCAGATCCTGAGCCATTCCCGGATCCGCCACCAGCACCTTCGCCTGCTTCATTGCCCTCACCCTTGTGTTCGCCACCAGCGGCCAGACGTTTCGTTTCAACAACAGTCAGCCCTGAGCCTTCGCTTTGATCCATGCCATCCAATGCTTGACGTATCGCCACTATTTCGATGCTCCCATTTTCCGGCGAAACATTTCCCAAAGACGTTTCTTCTGTCACGGTTTGTTGTTTAATAATCTGAATGACAATTCCTTCTTCTTCGGCGACATCAATATACGCTTGCAGTTCCGGGGTTAACCCCCCTTGGTTGTACATTGCAGCAGCCTGACTCGTTTTGTCAATTAAAACCGCCGTTCTTTTCTCGGTATAATAGACTTCAAAATAGGAACCAAGCACATAATAGGTCAGCAAACACAAGACCAGAAAAAAAGCCCCCAGATAGAGCATCAATCGTGAAAATATCGAAGATCTCATTCCTTAAACTTGTATCCCAACCCTCTGACGGTTTGAATACATTCTCCTTTTTTATTCATTTTTTTACGCAACCGCTTAATGGTGGTATCAACTACCCGGATATCACCTTCGTAATCATAGCCCCAAACCCGATCCAGAATCTGTTCCCGGGATAAGACCAGCTGATGATGATTGATAAAAAAGGTCAGCACCTCAAATTCTTTCTGAGTCAGGTTAATGATTTCATCATCAATGATCAGTTGCCGTTCTTCTGCATTTAAATGCACTCCGCAGACATCGAGCTGGTTGTCGGTAGTGACGACTCCACTGCGTTTTAATAAGGCTTTGATGCGCACCATCAACTCCCGGGGACTAAACGGTTTCGTCACATAGTCATCGGCACCGACTTCAAAGCCCTGGATTTTATCATCCTCTTCTCTACGGGCCGTCAGCATGATTACCGGGACATTATCGGTTTCTCTGATTTCTGCCAGCACCTCAAAACCGTCAAGCTTGGGCATGGTCACATCCAGAATGATGCAATCCGGTTTTTTTTCAGCCCATAAATCCAGAGCTTCTTCTCCATCGGCTGCACCGAAGCCTTGATAGCCTTCTTTATTTAAATATTTCAAAACGATTTCCCGTAGCTTATCTTCATCTTCTGCCACCAGAATGCGAATCCCCTTCATTCACATGCCCTCCCTTTTCTATTTATTTATAAAAGTTTACCCAATTACTATGACAATACTGTGTCAGTATGAACCATTTAATTATTTTTATTTTATCACATGAATTTTATTTTTGACACAGTATTGACATATATCCGTCATATAATACAAACAACAACAGAACACACTAAAAAAACGGAGGAATTTCAATGAAAACAAAACTTATTTTAGTCGGATCCCTGGCCTTAATGCTGGCTACCGCTGGTAGCGCTCTGGCAGCTCCAAACCACGGCGCTGGTACTGGTGCCTGCAATGGTTTGACCGAACAGCAACGGATTGGACGTCAAGCCAGCCATGATACCAATGGCGACGGCATCTGCGACAACGAAAATTGCACCCAGGACGGCACGGCCCACCAATACGGCAATGGTGATGGCACCTGTGACGGCACCCAACCTCAAGACGGCACTGGCATGCATCATGGCGGCAGAACCCGCTAATAAGCCCATTTTAAAATGCCCAATGAAAGCGCGCTTTCATTGGGCATTTTTTAGGTTATACTATTCCACTTCTTTGTTCTTAAGCTTTTTAACATAGACCCGGGTTTCGGCAACAACCACCCCACTTAATGCCATCAAGGCAATCAGATTGGGCAATGCCATCAACCCATTAAAAATGTCTGCAATCGTCCAAACCGCTGAAACGGTCATAAACGGTCCGATAAAGACCGCCAGAATATACAAATAGCGATAGGTTAACACAGCCTTCATTTTTCCATTTGACAGATATTCCAGACAACGTTCGCCGTAATAATTCCAGCCCAAAATGGTGGTAAAAGCAAAGAATACCAGACAGATCATCAGCAAAAACGAGCTAACTTCCGGAGCAAAAGGCAATCCTACCTGAAACGCATTGGTTGTCACCGCCACCCCTTCCAGCCCGATGTTCCATGATCCAGTTAAGACAATCGCCAATCCCGTCATGGTACAAACCACGATGGTATCTAAAAAGGTTCCGGTCATCGAAACCAGCCCCTGCCGCACCGGTTCATTGGTTTTTGCTGCAGCAGCGGCAATCGGAGCGCTACCAAGACCCGCCTCATTCGAGAAGATCCCCCGAGCAATCCCTTTTTGCATAGCAACCAGCACGGCGCCTAAGGCCCCACCGGCCACTGCCCGGAAACCAAAGGCACTGGCGACAATTTCAGTAATGGCCGCCGGTATCAATCCGGCATTAGTAATTAAAATAATCGCACAACACAATACATAAATAACAATCATAAAGGGGACAATAATCTGAGAAACATTGGCAATCCGCTTAAGCCCCCCAATTACCACCAGTCCCACAAAAATCGTAACAATGGTTCCGGTAATCACCACACTCCAGGAATATTCCATGCCTAGAAGGTTGACTGTCCATTGATTATTGGGATCAAAAAAATTATTGGCCGCACTGGCAATCCCATTCACCTGAGTGAAGGTTCCAATTCCCAAAAGACCAACCCCGGCACCAAAAAAGGCAAAGACTTTTGCCAACCAGCGCCATTTTATGCCCATCCCATTTTCGATATAATAAAAAGGTCCGCCCAGGACATGTCCATCCGGTTCAATAACCCGATATTTAATGGCCAGAACTCCTTCGGCGAATTTGGTCGCCATCCCAAACAAGGCGGCAATCCACATCCAAAACAAGGCTCCCGGTCCTCCGGCGACAATCGCAGTGGCAACACCTACAATATTTCCGGTTCCAACGGTTGCTGAGAGGGCTGTACACAGGGCTCCAAAACTGGTTACCTCGCCTTCGCCCCCTTCTTCATTCTTCACCATGTACTTCAGCGCTTTGGGTAAATAGCGGATCTGAAGTCCGTGCAGGCGGATGGTCAAAAAAATCCCCACCGCCAGAATCAGCACAATCAATGGCACACCCCATACGAGGTCGTCAAACCATACTAAAAATTCATTCAATTGTTGAAACATTTTGTTCCTCCTTCTCTTAATTGTGAAGAGGGAGAACAACACCAATGGGTTGCTCTGTCCTTTTGCCTGAGAGATAGCCTGAAATGTTCAGTCGTTGCCAGACTGATCTTTCCAGGGGTACACCTTCGGCGCTCATCTTTGAGACTCTCCAGAGTGCTGCGATTTTACAGCAGCGTTAAAATAATATCACAATTCATTTAACGAGTGCAAGATTATTTTAAAAATCAATCCCATCCTGGTTTTTAAACAAAAAAAGAAACGCCTCAAATTGAGACGCTTCCCGGATATTTTGACTTAAGACATTGGTACCACGGCACCCTGATAATTGCTTTCGATAAAGCTGATGACTTTTTCGCTTTGCAGTGCTTTCATCAGTGCCAACGTTTTTTCACTTTTTTCATCGCCGGCTCGAACGGCAACAATATTTGCATAGGTCTGAGCTGCCAGGGAATCTTTTTCTTCTTTGGCAATGGCATCGGTACCGGCGTTTAATCCAGCTTCAATGGCGTAATTGCCATTAATGACGGCTAAATCAACATCTGGCAGTGATCGGGCCAGCTGTGCTGCTTCCAGTTCTTTAAAGACAATGTTTTTCGGGTTTTCGATAACATCTTTTGGTGTTGCTTCCAGGCCAGCATTGGGATCAACCTTGATCAAACCAATGGTTTCCAGCAACAGCAGCGCCCGGGCTTCGTTAGTGGTATCATTGGGAATGGCAATGGTCGCACCGCTGGCAATTGCATCCAGAGTCTTAATTTTACCCGGGTATAAACCCAATGGCTCATAGTGAACCACGCCTGCACTCACCAGTTTGGTGTTGTTTTTTACATTAAAGTCTTCCAGGTAGGGGAGGTGTTGGAAAAAGTTGGCATCCAACTCTTTATTCTGTAGTGTTAAATTGGGTTGGACATAATCGGTAAATTCTTTGATTTCAAGAGTATACCCATCTTCTTTTAACACGTCGCTGGCAATCGCCAGAATTTCTGCATGGGGTGCTGGACTGGCCCCAACAACGATGGTTTTTTCATCTGTTCCCTTTGCTGAACAGCCGGTAAATAGGGCCAAACCAAGAACACTAATTAATAATACTGAACCTAATTTCTTCATGATCTTCTCCTTTTCATTTCTTTTCATATAATCCCTAGTTGATTAATATGTAATATAGCACGAAGTTCCTCCGCTGTCAACCATAATCAGCTGCTGATCATCGAACGCGTTATTTTCGGCGATCCTGTTTCTGGGCAATTTTCATCCCCACTTCCTGGAACAGCTGAACAATTAAAACCAGCAGCACCACGGTAATCACCATCATCCCGGTTTCATAGCGATAGTAACCAAAACGAATGGCGATGTCCCCCAGACCGCCGCCACCAACAATCCCAGCCATCGCTGAATAGCCTAAAATAGTGGTCGTAGCAATCGCCGCCCCAATAATCAAGGAAGGTTTTGCTTCGGGGATCATCACCTTGGTCACCACTTGTATCGGGCTGGCCCCCATTGACAAAGAGGCCTCAATAATGCCATAATCCACCTCTTTAATGGACGACTCCACTAGCCGGGCAATAAACGGAGCTGCGGCAATCACCAGCGGGACAATCGTAGCCGTAGATCCGATAGTGGTTCCGGTGATCATCCGAGTCAGGGGAATCACCGCTATCAGTAAAATCAAAAACGGAATCGATCGAGTAATATTAACAACAATATTAAGCACCTGGTTGACTACCTTCATCGGCACAATCCCCTCGGAATCGCTGGTGACCAGCAAAACACCCATGGGTAATCCGATTAGATAGGCCAAGAGTGTTGAGGCCAAGGTCATATAGAGGGTTTCCAACGTTCCCTGAGCAATGAGGCCAGTCATTGAACTATCCCACATGAGCGCTCACCTCCTCAACAGTAATTTGATGTGAACGCAGATAATTAATGGCCCGGGCCGCACTCAGCTCATCCTCAGGCAATTGAATAACCATTTGTCCAAAAGCGAAGCCATCGATATTTTTCATATCAGCATGGAGAATATTCACCAGGCATTTTGTTTCCAGAACCATTTTTGCCATCACCGAGTCACTGGATGATTTTTCGTCAAATACGACCCGATAGGTGTTCTTACCCATTACTACCGAACCCTGATCGCCCTCGGAAAAAATCATTTTTTTTGCAATATCGGTTTTCGGATTCCGGAAAATGTCTTCAACTTCGCCATCTTCGGCAATCTGACTTTTATCGATGATCGCCACATGGCTACAGATCTGCTCCACCACACTCATTTCATGGGTGATGATCACAATCGTGATCCCCAATTTATGATTAATTTCTTTTAACAGCTTAAGAATTGAATTGGTGGTCGAGGGATCCAGAGCCGAGGTGGCCTCATCACACAGCAAAATTTTGGGATTATTGGCCAACGCCCGGGCGATGGCAATCCGTTGCTTTTGACCTCCGGACAACTGCGCCGGATAGGCCTTGGCTTTATCGGGCAGGCCCACCAGTTCTAACAATTCAGCCGCTCTTTTTTTTGCCGTTTCTTTATCCACTCCGGCAATTTCCAGGGGAAAAAGAATGTTTTTCTCGGCAGTGCGTTGCATCAGCAAATTAAATTGCTGAAAAATCATGCCCACTGAATAACGCACCGTTCTTAGTTCTTTTTCAGTTATTTTCGAAATATCCTGTCCATCAATGAAAACGCTACCACTGGTGGGCTTTTCAAGAAGATTGATACAACGAACCAGGGTGCTTTTGCCAGCCCCACTCATACCAATAATCCCATAAATATCGCCCTGGTTAATGCTTAGATTGATACCATCCAAAGCCTTTACTTCGCCACTTTTGGGACGAAAGGTTTTCCCCAGATCCTTTATTTCAATGATGGGTTTCAGAGACGTCTTTTCTGTTTCGATGTTCCTTACCCTCCTACACTCAATAAATTTATTGTTTTAATGAACTTAACACCAATCAGGCATTCCCGCTTTGTTTAGCTATTTGACAACGTTTCAAACTGTCCGCCACTATCTGACAGTAATCCCATCAATCATTTTGTCTAATACACATTGCCGTTGCCGATCTTCACAATGACATAAGTCCTATTAAAAACAGTGGGTTAAAACACACCCACCGTTTATTATAGTCTCGATTTGATTTTCTTGTCAAGCCAAATAGCGCAATCCCTACCTTAAATATCGGTAATTTGTGCGCCAAAGGGAAACAATGCCAGTTTGGCAAACTTAAACCACTGTAGTCCAAACGGGATCCCAATCAGGGTAATGCAATAGATAATCCCCAGAATCGCCGATGCCGCTGCCAGCCCCCAACCAAAAATCAATATCCATAAAATATTCAGGATCACCGAACCCGTTCCCATCTGTGAATAATCGACCGTTTTTCCAAATGGCCAGAATACCAACTGCGCCATTTTAAAGGCTTGCAACCCCAGAGGAATCCCAATAATCGTGATGCAGCAAAGAATTCCGGCTAAAAACCAACCAATTGCCATAATCAGGCCCCCAAAAATAATCCAGATAATATTCCCAATAATACTCATACTAGTCTCTTTTCATTTTTTATTTTATGGATGGATCCCGAGCGACTGCAGCCTTTTTAAACTCACGATTGCCAATATGACAATACCCGCCGGGATTCTTTATTAGATACTCCTGGTGATAGCCTTCTGCTGCGCTATAGTTCTCCAGCGGCAGCACTTCGATGGCCAGCGGCACCCCATATTCCATCCTTAATGCCTGAACCGACGCTAAGATCACCGCTTCATCGGCAGGATCCGAATAATAAATACCCGTACGATACTGAATTCCCACATCGTTCCCCTGACGATTCACGGCAACCGGATCGATGACTTCAAAATACATACTCAACAAAAATGGTAGGCTGATCACCTGATTGTCATAGGTGACCTTAACTACCTCAGCATGCCCGGTGTTGTGATGACAGACATCCTCGTAGGTGGGATTTTGGGTTTTGCCATTGGCATAACCGACCTCGGTTTTGATGACTCCCCTAATGGCTTTAAAATACATTTCCGTTCCCCAGAAACAGCCGCCAGCCAAGGTGATTTCTCTGACATTATTATTCAAATTTTCTCTTATCATATCAGTTTCCTTTCCAGATTTCCATAATTTTTTCGACCGTGATCACTTGCTGTTCAGCCTGGGTGATCGATGCTGTACCATCGCCAGCCTGCAATCCATAATTGCCAAAGCCACTGTGATTGCCCCCAGCAATTTCATAATAGCTGGCTTCCCGCGGCATCTTATCCCGGCCTTTAGCCAGACCCTGCTGATCAATAATCTGATCGGCACTGCCATAGAGACTTAGTACCGGATGACTGCTTTGAGTCAGCGATTCATTGGGATATGCACCTAAGAGCACCAACCCGGATACCTGATCTTCATGTCCAGCCAGATAGTCCGAGGCCATCGCCCCACCCAGGGAGTGCCCAACCATCACCCAATTCTCAATCTCCGGTATGGTTTCGATTACCGCATCAGCTCCATTTATATTAAACACCGCCAGATTAAAGGGCATGCCGACAATCACTGCCGGATAGCCTTGTTCTGCTAGTGCCTGTACTAACGGAGCATAGGCGATGTCTTCCACCTTCCCGCCGGGATAAAAAATAAAGCCTGTTTCATCCTGACCTGCTGTTGGCGTAAATATCGTCAGATTACCTTCCTCTCGAACATTCACCTGATCACTTGAAATCAGGGCATCATGAGCCGTTTGATCGGCATGATAGTAATCCCCCAAATACGTCAATATCCCAATAACCAAAGCTACCAATACGATACCAAGTATTTTTACAATTTTTTTTGCGGTTTTTCTTTCTTTCATCGCTGCTCCTTAGTGATGTGGGCGGTTGCTTCTGATCTCACTTTTATACCCCAACCCATTATAAAACAACCATTTCGTCATTTTAATTTTTCAAAAAATAAAAAAACCGCAATCGCTGCGGTTCTGTTTTTTAAATGGTGACCCATGGGCGACTTGAACGCCCGACACCCTGATTAAAAGTCAGATGCTCTACCAACTGAGCTAATGGGTCAGATAGATTAATTAATATTTATTTGTCTTAAAACGACTGAGTTAATGGGTCAGATGCTGTTTTTCTTTTCTCTGCTTAATAAAAATGGCAGGGGTAGCAGGACTCGAACCTACGAAATGCCAGAATCAAAATCTGGTGCCTTACCAACTTGGCTATACCCCTATAAAAATAATAACGATATAAAAAAATGGGGTGGATAATGGGACTCGAACCCACAACATCCAGAACCACAATCTGGCGCTCTAACCGATTGAACTATACCCACCACGATATAAAAACAAACTAAAAAATGGTGCGCCTGAAGGGATTCGAACCCCTGGCACACGGCTTAGAAGGCCGTTGCTCTATCCTACTGAGCTACAGGCGCTCAATCCTTTTCGCAAAAATGGAGCGGGTGAAGGGAATCGAACCCTCGCGACTGGCTTGGAAGGCCAGGGCTCTACCACTGAGCTACACCCGCATTGCCTCTCTTAGAGACAAGTGTTAGTATACTTGAAATAGGCAGTGTTGTCAACTCTTTTTTAATTATTTTTTCTTTTTATGGGCGCTCAAAACTCGGTCAGTCTGAACCGCAACAAGGCTTAGACTATTTTAATTCCAACACCTTTTTTGAAGATATAGGCCGCAATCAAAAATGAACTGATCAGCAATCCCATTGTCAAAAGAACGTGTATCACAATATTGCCCTCGCAGACGCCGATATAGGCGTATCGGGAAACATTAACCAGCGGAAAGATCGGGTTGAGATAGATTAGATTGGCCAGAAATCCCGGTAGTTTGGAAACCTCAAAAAAGACCCCTCCTAAATAGGTAAGTGGCGTGATAATAATTGCCAAAGCAAAATTCATCTTTTCAAAATTGTCCAGTACCAGACCGGCAATTAAACCCACGGAGGCAAAAACAAAGGACGTTGCCGTCAGTGAGAGGACAAAAAAGATTGGATATGCAACTTCATAGCCCACGAAAAATATCGTCGCCACATAAGTCAAAATGCCAACCAGCACCCCGCGAAACATTCCACCAAAGACAAAAGCCAGAATTTTTTCTGCCAGTGAGATGGGATAGCTGTTTAGATCCTGAATGGTGTTTTGAAATTTCTGTGAGATCATTGAAAAAGCGGGATTTTGAAAGGCCGCAAAAATTGCTCCCATCGTCGCTAAACCGGGAACCAGAAAATTGAGATAGCTAATTCCATCAATCCCGACTTCTCTGGTTTGCAGCATTCCCCCGAAGATCAGCATATATAATATATTCGAAATCAGTGGCGCCAGTACTGTCTGTACCGGAACCTTCATAAACCGATGGATTTCTTTATTTAAGAGGGTTGCAAATCCAACTCTGTTATAAAAAACTCTACTTTTCATTTGCTCTCCTAATGTTTAATGATATTTAAATAAATATCTTCCAGTTTTGGTCTTTCGACCACCAGATTGGTGAATTCTAAGTTTTTCTCCGATAGTTGCCTAAAGACTTTGGACAAGTCTTTTTTGAGGCTTTCAGCTGCAGCCTGGTTTTATCTTCAATACGCGGATGATAGTCACTTAAAAAATCAAAGTCAGCCAGATTAAGCGCCTGATCAAAGTGAACCTCGATGATTGACTCCCGGGAAAAGGCATCCATCAGTTCTTCTTTGGGTTCATCAGCAATAATTTTCCCGCCATCAATAATCACAATCCGCTTGCACAGCTTTTCAGCTTCTTCAATATAGTGGGTGGTCAGGATGATCGTGGTTCCGGACTGATGCAGCTTAACCAGAAAATCATATAAGGTATGGCGCATTTCAATATCAACACCCGCTGTTGGCTCATCGAGAATCAGGATTTTGGGCTTATGAACCAGCGCCTTGGCAATCAGAAACCGTCTGCGCATTCCCCCGGACAGATCCCGAATGCGGGCACTACGTTTTTCGGTTAAGTACAAGGCCTCCAGAACTTCATCAATATAGGCCTTGTTGTTTTTGATCCCAAAGTAACCGGATTGTTTTTTTAAGGCTTCATCAACAGTAAATACAAAATCATAGCCCGTATCCTGGGGGACGATGCCGATAATTTTTTTTGTTTCCAGTTCCTTCTTATCAAGATCGTAACCACCGATGCTGACACTCCCCTGGGTCTTTTTCACATTACCGGCCAGGATATTGATCAAGGTGCTTTTACCCGCCCCATTTTGTCCCAGCAGGGCGGTGAATTCCCCTTCAGCAATTTCTAAATTGATGTTTTTTAAAGCCTCTTTTTTTCCCTTTTGATAGATCATTGATACATCTCTTACACTGAGCATCGCTTGCCTCCTTTTCCCTGCTACAATCAATCATTCCAAAGCGGGATGATTTTTGCCTCGATTTCCCCTTTTTCTATGGTAATCAGCCCATAGCTTGCGGGATCATCCAAGCGGGGTGCCCCTACCGAACCGGGGTTCATCAGCAACACCTGGCCATCATCTTCAATGTAAGCGTGGTGGGTATGTCCATAGAGAATCACTTGCGCACTCTTTTCCAACCCGGCATAGTAAAGATGATGCAGATCATTCTTGACCCCGTGTTTATGACCATGACAGGCAAACACTCTAAACCCACCTAATGTGGTTTCCAGTGACATACTACCCTGATCAGCAAACGAGTCCAAGTTGCCCTTTAAGATGTGAACGGGGGCGTTCGTGATCGTTCGCAGATACAGCGCATCTTCCACATAATCCCCCAAATGGATAATCACATCCACCGGACCCATTTCCTCAACAGCCTGTTTTACAGCTTTCAGATTGCCGTGGCTATCGCTCATTACGCCAATTTTCATTTTATCCCCCATCCCTTAGTCTTTTCGTACAAATAAAAATCCCCATTGCCCGTTTTTTATCGTGCCTGATTCAGCAGTTCCCGGGCCTTTTGAATGGCAAGGGCACGATGACTGAGGCGGTTTTTTTCTTCCTTGCTCATGTCACCGTAGCAACGTCCGGATGCTTCATGAATGAACAGCGGATCATAGCCAAATCCCCCGCTGCCGCAATAGTCACTGGCAATTTTTCCCCGAACCAGTCCTTCACAGGTCAACTCCCGACCATCCGGCAAAATCATCGCAATGGCCGTAATAAAGGCAGCGCCCCGCTGCCCTTCCGGAACATTGGCCATTTCTTTTAAAAGCTTCTTATTATTGTCGCCATAACTGACATTGTCGCCAGCATAACGGGCCGAATAGATTCCCGGAGCCCCACCAAGGCAATCGACTGACAAACCGGAGTCGTCTCCCATAATGATCAGATCTTTGCCCTGGACATAGGGCTGCAAGGCCCGTACCTTGATCAGCGCATTCGCTTCAAAGGTCCGGCCATCTTCAATAATATCCAGATCAATATCTAAATCCTTCATCGTCATGACTTCAAAATCATCGCCCAGCATTGCTTTCAACTCATTGGCCTTATCCTGATTTCCAGTCGCTAACAGTATCGTTCTCATGATTATTTACCCGTTAATCCTGTAATGTATCTTTCTGGAAAGCGATAATTTCTTTGATACTCGCTTCGCCCAGTTCCAATAGTTTTTGCAGTTCTTCCTTTTTAAAGGGCCGTTCTTCACCGGTGCCCTGTATTTCGATGATTTCACCCGCTTCAGTCATCACCATATTCATATCGACCTCGGCATGTGAATCTTCTTCATAACACAGATCAACAATGGCTTCGCCCTGATAAATTCCGACACTGGTGGCCGCGACATAATTGGTAATCGGCATTTCGGCAATTTTTCCGGCTTCGATCAACCCTGACAAGGCATCATGAAGAGCCAGAAATGAGCCGGTAATTGCTGCCGTTCGAGTTCCGCCGTCGGCCTGGATCACATCACAGTCGATCCAGATGGTTCGTTCCCCGAGCATCGTCTGATCGATGACGGATCGCAGACTCCGCCCGATTAAGCGCTGAATTTCCATGGTTCGGCCATCGATTTTACCGCGATTCCGATCCCGGCTTTTTCGATTGTTGGTTGATGCCGGAATCATTTCATACTCGGCGGTGACCCAGCCTTTCTTCTGGCCTTTTAAAAACGGCGGCACCTTGTCTTCAACCATCGCAGTGCATATGACCTTGGTATCGCCGACTTCAATCAGCACTGATCCCTGGGCATGTTTAATAAAGTTGCGGGTCACCCGCATCGGTCGTAATTGATGGGCCGCCCGACCGTCGATTCGTTGTTGTTCCACTTTTATTATCTCACTATTGTCCATATTATTCCTTTTTTCGTTAATTATTTTTTAAGGGATTACTGCAACGATGCAATAATCCCTTAGTCAAAATTTCTGTTTTTTATACGCTTCCCGTTATCGCATCTTAAGCCAGATGTCTGGCCACGACCGCCCGAATAATTTCGTTGGCAACCTGGGCATTGGCTTTTCCCTTAGTGGCCTTCATCACCTGTCCGGTTAAGAAACCATACGCTTTTTCATTACCAGCCCCGATATCTTCAACCGATTTGGGGTTATCCGCAACAATTTTTTCGATGATGGCTTCCAGTTCGCCGGTATCACTCATCTGCGCCAAACCCTGTTCTTTGACGATATCTCCGGCGTTTTTACCGGAAACAAACATTTCTTTTAAAACTTCCTTGCCGCTGGTTCCGCTGATGACCTTATCCTTAACCAGTTTCAAAAGTTCCACCAGTTGCGCCGGGGTAATGGTGATAGTTTCCATGCTTTGTTCATTTTCTTTTAAAAGCGGCGGAATTTCCACCATCATCCAGTTGGAAATCTGTTTGGGTTCGTTATATAGCGCCACCGCTTCTTCAAAGAAGCGGGCGGTAACACCAGTGGTTGTCAATACCCCGGCATCGTATTCCGGCAGTTTATATTCTTCTACATAACGCTGTTTTTTAGCTTCCGGCAATTCCGGCAGTTCACTTTTAATTTTTTCGATATATGACGGTTCCAGCACAATCGGGACCAGATCCGGTTCCGGAAAATAGCGATAATCGTGCGCTTCTTCCTTGCTTCGAAGCGATGAGGAAACCCCTTTGGCATCATCCCATTTACGGGTTTCCTGGATGATTTCCCGACCTTTTTTGAGCTCGATGATCTGGCGTTTGCTTTCATATTGAACCGCTCGAATCAGTGCCCGGAAGGAGTTGAGGTTTTTCATTTCGGTTCGGGTTCCCAACACTTCGGAGCCTTTTTCCCGAATTGACAAATTCACGTCAAAACGCATCGAGCCCTGTTCCATCTTACAGTCAGAAACGCCGGTATATTCCAGAATATTCCGAACCTTTTCGGCAAAGGCCCGGGCTTCCTCGGCACTGCGCAAATCCGGCTCGGTGACGATCTCAATCAGTGGGACGCCACAACGGTTGACATCCAACAGGGTTCCATCGGCCGATTCGTGCAGCAGCTTACCGGCATCTTCTTCGATATGGATGCGGGTAATGCCGATATCTTTTTTAACCCCGTCTACCTCAATGCCGACTGCACCACCAGTACAGATCGGTAAATCAAATTGCGAGGTTTGATAGGCTTTGGGCAAATCCGGATAGAAATAGTTTTTTCGGTCCATCTTGCTAAAATGAGCAATTTCGCAATTAAGCGCCAGACCGGCCCGGGTCGCATATTCGACCACTTTTTCATTGAGTACCGGCAAGACTCCCGGCATCCCCAAACACACCGGACAGGTATGGGTATTTTCATCCTGGCCAAACTCGGTTGGACACGAACAGAATATCTTTGTTTTTGTGCCCAACTCCACATGGATTTCCATTCCAATGACAATTTCATATTCCATGATTTAGACCTCCGTTCCCAATGGTGCTTTTAAATTCGTCAGACCGGATTCCTGCTCAAAGGCCCATGCGGCTTTTAACAGCGTCTCTTCGCTTAAAATCGGCCCCAACAGCTGCATCCCAATCGGCATCCCGTTATTGTCCAGGCCACAGGGAATTGAAACCCCGGGAATCCCGGCAATATTAACCGGTACGGTATAAATATCGGTCAGATACATCTCCAGCGGATTGCTGGTTTTTTCGCCAATACCAAAAGCAGTGGTCGGAGCAGTTGGGGTCAGCAGCACATCGCAACCACCAAAGACCTGATCAAAGTCAGCTTTGATGATGGTTCGCACCTGCATGGCTTTTTTATAATAGGCGTCATAATAACCAGAACTGAGGGCATAGGTCCCCAGCATGATCCGTCGTTTTACCTCGTCGCCAAAACCCTGGCTTCGGGTTTTTTTGTAAAGATCAACCAGATCGCTGTATTCTTCGGCCCGGAAACCATAACGAATACCGTCATAACGAGCCAGGTTGGAGCTGGCTTCAGCCGAGGAAATCATATAGTAGGCGGACAAGGCATAGTCCAGATGCTGAAAAGACACATCGACAATTTCGGCCCCCAGGGTTTTATAGATGGCAATGGCCTCTTCCAGACTTTTGCGGACTTCCGGTTGCAGACCTTCGCCGAAAAATTCTTTGGCCACGCCAATTTTTAACCCCTTAACCCCTTGTTTGAGGTTTTGGGTATAATCGATTTTTCCCAGATTGAGAGAGGTGGAATCCTTGGCATCATGACCAACAATGGCGTTCAGCACCAGGGCGCAGTCTTCGACATCCTTGGTGAACGGTCCAATTTGATCCAGTGATGAGGCAAAGGCTACCAGACCATAACGGGAGACCAGACCATAGGTTGGTTTCATCCCCACTACTCCGCAAAAAGCTGCTGGCTGACGGATCGATCCACCGGTGTCTGATCCCAATGTGTAAAAGGCTGTGTCGGCTGCCACGGCAACGGCTGATCCGCCGCTGGAACCGCCGGGCACCTTGTTTAAATCCCAGGGATTACGGGTCTTTTTGTAAGCTGAGTTTTCGGTGGAAGAACCCATGGCAAACTCATCCATATTGGTTTTTCCAAGCAAAATCCCCCCCGCTTCGCTAAGCCGGTCGTAAACCTCGGCATTATAAGGCGGATTGAAGTTATACAGCATTTTTGACGCACAGGTGGTTAAGATCCCTTTGGTGCACATATTGTCTTTGAGTCCGTAAGGAATCCCTTCCAGCGGGGTCCCTTGGGCTCGCACGGACAGCTCGGCATCCAACCCCTGAGCCATTTCCAATGCTACTTCGGTCTGGAGACTGAGATAGGCATCGGTACTTTTTTCAACGGCGTTAATGCGGTTAACCACCGCCTGGGTTACCTCCGTAACCGTCACTTCTTTTTTATCCAGAAGGTCATTTATTTCATGTATGGTTTTTTGATATAATTCCATTATTGCCTCCTATTCCATAACCCGGGGAACCTTAAAGCACCCGGCTTCGCTCTCCGGCGCATTGGCCAACGCATCTTCATTGCTCAGACAGGACTTGATTTCGTCCTCCCGAAACACATTCTGGACGGCCAACACATGTTCAGTGGCTTTAATTTGGGAGGTGTCGAGTCCGCTGAGGGTTTCGGCATAATCCAGCACGGCTCCCAGTTGGTCGGCCAGAGCGGTCACTTCATCCTCGGAAAATTCCAAACGGGCAAGATTGGCCACGTAGGTGACATCTTCTCGTGTTAAACTCATAGTTCTTATCCTTTCTTTGCTGCTGACTTTCGATCTTATTCTTTTGGTCACTGTTTACGCACTTTATTTACTATAAATGCACTGATTTGCTATGTTAACAGCCAAAGCTGTCAGTCTGATTCTAAAAATCACCCTTCATTATAGATCAAACCCACCACCTGTGACAAGAGCTAAAAACGCATCTTCATCAATTATTGCAATTCCCAACTCCTGTGCTTTGGTGTATTTTGACCCGGATTTTTCTCCGGATAGAAGAAAGTCGGTTTTTTTGCTGACGCTGCCAGCGACCTTGCCACCGTTTGCTTCGATCAGGGCTTTGGCCTCCCGGCGGTCGAGGGTGGGCAGGGTGCCGGTGAGTACAAAGGTCTTGCCAACCAGGGTCTGGGACTCCTGACCGGTTTCCTGAACCATATTGATTCCCGCCGCTGAAAGCCCGCTGATAATTTCAAGATTGGTGGGGGTCTGAAAAAAATCGACGATTTCGGCAGCCATTTTTTCACCGATCTCAAAAATCGCTTTGAGATCGTCTGCCTGGGCCAGGATCAAACTGTCCATTGTCTTAAAATGCTCTGCCAGAATTTTCGCCCCTCTGGCACCCACCAGGGGAATCCCCAACCCAAAAATCAGTCGTGATAGATCCCGTTTTTTAGAGGCTTCAATCCCGGCCAGAAGATTGTCAACTGATTTTTCACCCAGCTTTTCCAGGGTGACCAGCTGCGCTCTCTTGTGATCGAGATGATAGATATCGACCGGGTTACTCACCAGCTGCTCGTCCATCAACAATCGCAGCACCCCCGGCCCCAATCCTTCGATATTCATCGCATCCCGGGAGGTAAAATGCACCAGTTTGCGAAACACCTGGGCCGGACACGCCATGTTCAGGCATCGGGTCACCGCTTCTCCGTCAATTCGGAAGGTCGGTTCGTCACATACCGGACAGCGTTTTGGCATTTGAAAAACCACCTCGTTGCCCGATCGCTTTTCAAACACCACATGATCCACTTCCGGAATTACATCACCGGCTTTCTGGATCACCACATGATCGCCAATGCGAATATCTTTATTACGGATATTGTCTTCATTATGGAGGGTGGCCCGAGCAATCACCGACCCGGCCAGTGATACCGGTCTAAGTTCAGCCACCGGGGTCAGGGCGCCGGTACGGCCAACCTGAACGGTGATGGCATCAACGGTGGTAAGTGCCTGATCCGGGGCAAATTTATAGGCAATCGCCCAACGGGGGCTCTTTGAAGTGTTACCCAACTGCTCCCGATAGGTTAATTGATCCACTTTTATCACCAAACCATCAATCTCAAAGGGTAACTCTCGACGTTCCACTTCCATCTCGCTACAATAGTCAATAATCGCTTCGATATCGCTAAAGGTTTTAACCGCACTGGTTTTAAAACCCAGCTTTTTTAAATAGTTCAACGTCTCCTGATGCGATTTTGGGTTCAAACCCTGCCGCCCTTCCAGATTAAAGATAAAAATATCCAGCGGCCGGGAAGCTGTTAGCCTGGGATCCAGTTGCCGCAATGAACCGGCGGCATTTCTGGGGTTGGCGAAAGGGCTTTCCGCTTCAGCCAGGCGCCGCTGATTCAGCTTTTCAAAATCAGCCTTGCCCATAAACACCTCACCCCGGACTTCCAGGGTTCTCGGTTCCAAAAGACGCAGCGGAACCGACCGGATCGTTTTGAGGTTAGTAGTGACATTCTCTCCTTCCACCCCATCGCCCCGGGTGGCCCCCTGGACAAACAGACCCTTTTCATAATTTAGCACAACCGTTAACCCATCAAACTTGTATTCCACCACATAGGTGGCTTCGGGACAGGTTTGCCGCACCCGGCGGTCGAAATCCCGGAGATCTGCCGCATCAAAGGCATTGCTGAGACTCAGCTTGGGACGACTATAAACCACCTTCTCGAAGCCCTCAGAAGGACTGCCACCAACCCGCTGGGTCGGGGAATCCGGCGTAATCAACTCTGGGTTTTGGGTTTCTAAGTCAATCAGTTCCTTAATCAGCTGATCATAGTCGTAGTCTGAAATCAGGGGGGCATCATCAAGATAGTAGGCCCGGTTATGAGCTTCAATTTCTTTCTTTAAGTCTTCAATTCGGGTTTTACTCATACGCATTTCCTATCCTTAACTGCTTATTAACTATGCTTTTTCCACAAAGGTCGGATCCATTTTTTTGATCCCGACCCCCGGAAAGGCCACCGAAATCATATTGCTTTTTACCTCAACCACAGTGCCAATGCCAAATTTTTTATGCTTAACCTTATCGGTCAGTCCAAAATTATTTTCTGAGGGGCTGTTGTTCAGGTTAACGGCATTGGCATTATTTCTGCGAATCGCCACCTTCGACTGGGTCACCCGTTCGGAAAAGGTCTTATTTTTCTTCATTTCAATGTCAATCTCCGGCTTGCGCTCGTAACGCTGTTTATTCTCCACACACACCGCATCCGGCATTTCTTTTAAAAACCGGGACGGGGTTTGCAATTGACGGCGACCATAGAGGGTTCTTTCGGCGGCCCAGGAAATATAGAGCCGTTTCATGGCCCGGGTAATACCCACATAACAGATGCGCCGTTCTTCTTCAATATCCTCCGGCGAATCCATCGCTCGACCATGGGGAAAAATCCCCTCTTCGAGGCCGGGGATAAAGACAATCGGGAATTCCAGACCCTTGGCGTTATGCAAAGTCATCAATAGCACCTTGCCCTGATCGCCATCGTATTTATCGGTTTCTGACGATAAGGCCACCGTTTCCAGATAGGCGCTGAGGCTTTGGTCATCACTGTTTTTCTCAAAGTCGGTGGCTGACGAGACCAGTTCCTGAAGATTTTCCAGTCGACTTTCACCCTTATCCATTTTTCCGGTTTCCAGCATTTCCAGATAACCGGTTTTTTCAATCACTGCTGCGATCAGCTCACTTAAGCTGGCCGTCTCCTGGATCGCTGCCAGTTCTTTCATCAGTTCACTAAAGGCCCGAACCTTATTTTTGACACTGGGGCTCAGCTCTGGAATTTCTTCAACGTGATGGAAGGCCTGCATCAGGCTGAAGCTTTTAAAATTGGCATATTCGGCAATCTTTTCAATGGTTGCCGAACCGATCCCCCGCTTCGGCACATTGACAATCCGCATAAAGCCCATATTGTCTTTGGGATTGCTAAGGACATTTAAATAAGCAATAATGTCCTTGATTTCGGTTCGGGAGTAGAATCCGGTTCCGCCGATTAGCTGATAGGGTAGACCGGCCCGCATCAGGGCTTCTTCAAACAGCCGGGACTGGGCATTGGTTCGATAAAGGATGGCAAAATCGCCATAGATACCTTGGCCTTTATTGATCGTGTCATTAATCTCATCCACAATAAACCGGGCTTCATCATAACCCTGGTTAAAAGAGGCAATCATAATTTTTTCATCGCCGTCATTATTGGTCCACAGCGCCTTTTCCTTGCGACCGGTGTTTCTGGCGATGACACTGTTGGCACAATCCAGGATGGTTTGGGTGGAGCGGTAGTTTTCTTCCAGTTTAACTACCCGGGCACTGGCATAGTCTTTTTCAAAGTCCAGAATATTATTGATATCTGCGCCCCGCCAGCCATAAATACTCTGGTCATCATCGCCGCAGACGCAAATATTTTTATATTTGGCGGCCAGCATATTGACCAACTCGTATTGGCTGTGATTGGTATCCTGATATTCATCAACCATGATGTATTTAAAGCGATTCTGGTATTGTTCCAGAATTTCGGGAAAGCCTTTAAATAATACCAGGGTATTGTAGATCAGATCATCAAAGTCCATCGCATTGTTGGCTTTGAGGCTTTCCTGGTAGCGTTTATAATAAACAGCAACCTTTTCTTTTCGGAAATCTCCAGAATTTTCTTTCAAATAGGCGTCAGGACTGACAAAATTATTCTTGGCAGTGGAGATTTCACCACTTAAAAACTGATTGGTAAAATATTTGTCGTTGAGACCCAACTCTTTAATCAGGCTCTTGTACAATCGTTTCTGATCGTCCATATCATAAATA
The DNA here is from genome assembly GCF_023700225.1 of Acetobacterium wieringae. NCBI lineage: Bacteria > Bacillati > Bacillota > Clostridia > Eubacteriales > Eubacteriaceae > Acetobacterium > Acetobacterium wieringae. Next base: position 281,241 of record NZ_CP097897.1, on the reverse strand, counting down.
ACAAAATTATCATCATAACCCAGCCATTGGGCATGACTTCGCATGATCCGGGCGCACATGGCATGGAAGGTCGACATCCAGATCCGTTTACTGTCCTCGATATTCATTTTGGCAATTCGTTCCCGCATTTCACCGGCGGCTTTATTGGTAAAGGTGATGGCCAGAATCTGCGAAGGCCATGCCTGTCCGGTTTCAATAATATGGGCAATGCGATGGATAATGGTTCGTGTTTTTCCCGATCCGGCCCCGGCCAGTATTAATAGCGGCCCATCGATGGTTTCTGCTGCTTCTCGTTGTCGAGCGTTTAACCCGTCTAATAAACTCATGTATTCTCCTAAATATTTATTTCATCTAGATAATTGCGAAACTGCCATGAGCTTTGCGCCCAAAGCAATGATTGTTCGATGATTGTTCGATGTTTTTTCATTTTGCAATTACCTAATTTATTTCACCGGTAGGTAAGAAAGCTCTGCTGCCTTGATTGGGCCTTAACAAGTTTTCCAACTACCGCATTTGTTTCCTTATTAAAATTTCTTTTCCCCATAATAGATGCTAAGTAAGACCTTATCCATTTGTGCAGCATCCATCTTCACGGGATTTCGCTGAGTGGAGCCCAGCAGTGAATTTTTTAATAACTCCTCGTAGTGGGCTTTAAAGTGTTCTTCCGGGATTCCCGCGGCCTGAAACGAATCAGGGATACCAAAGCTTTGATTTAGCGCTTTGATTTCGTCAATGATGTTTTTGCCGATTAACCGGGATAACTTCTCCAGATCCTCAGCTACCTGGAGATCCCGCTGATTATATTCCAACACAAAGGGCAGGGCAATTGCATTGAGGAGCCCGTGACTGGTTCCAAAACGGCCCCCAAAGGCATGGGCAATCCCATGATCCATTCCCAAACCGGCATTTTGAAAGGCAAACCCGGCCAGACAGGAAAAATTATGGACATGTTGGCGGCTTTCGATGTCCCCTTTTTCAAAAGACGGACGCAGGTGCCTAAGCAGACCCTCCACTGCCCCTCTAGCCATGGTTTTGGTAAAGTCATCGGCATTCTTATTAATATAGGCTTCCAGACCATGGGTCAGGGCATCCATCCCGGATTCCACCATCACACCGTTCGGCATTGACAGCGCCAGCTCCCCATCCAGAATCGCCAGATCCGGTATAAAGGCCTTGGTCTTTAGCCCGATTTTGATCTTCTCTTCCGGGAAGGTAATCACCGCTGCCCGGGTGACTTCCGAGGCCGTCCCCGAGGTCGTAGGGATGGCGACCAGTTTTATCCGCTCCCGTTTTTCCGGTGCCTGACCATTTTTGATTGCCTCAATCGTTAATCCCGGGTATTCGCACATCAGGGTCATCACCTTGGCGGCATCAAGTACCGAACCGCCGCCAATGGCAATGACCACGTCCGGATTGAAGTCTTTCATCTTAATCAGACCCGCTTCCACATCTAAAACACTGGGATTGGCTCCGATCCCGCTGAGGATATCATAATCCTTGTTACTTTCTTTTAGAAGCCCTTCGGCCCGCTTGATCGTTCCATTTCTGAATAAGGCCGACTTTCCGGTTACAAAAAAGAACCGCTGTCCATCGACCTTTTTTATGGCATCCAGTGTTCCTGGCCCGGTGATAATCTCATCGCCGCAAAATTTTAAACTGCTCATTTTTTCTCTACCCCCTTATCAAAATTCAAAATAATCCTGGTTCCTTTTTTTCTTCACTTTCGATTATCATGCCAGCATGGTGCTCGTCCACAATCCAATTGGCAATCGATAGCCCCAGACCGGTGCCCCCCTCCGTTCGGGACCGGGCTTTGTCAACCCGATAAAACCGCTGAGTTACCTTATTGATCTCATCTTTGGGAATCCCAATCCCCTGATCGATGACTTCCACCGCTACGCCCTGGAGGGTCTGCTTTCCGATGATCCGAATAATGGTATTTTCACCGCTGTATTTGATGGCATTATCCAACAAAATCACCAGCAACTGGGTAATCTGTTTTTCATCCCCGGTGATAATCAGATCATCCTCCAGCTTATTGATCAAAGCAATTCCCTTTTTCCCGGCTATGGGCGCCATTTTTTCGCAAACCACCTTGATTGCATAGGTTAAATCCACCGGCTCCTGCTGTACCACCATGTCCCCGGAATCGGCCCGGGCCAGAAACATCAAATCTTCAACGATGTGCTGCATCCACTGGATTTCATCATAGGCGTTATTGATCCAGGTCAGCTGGCTTTCCACACTTTCATCGGTGCTGGCCTTAACCACTTCCAGATTTGTCTGAATCACCGCAATTGGGGTCCGCAGCTCATGAGAAGCATCCGCTAAAAATTCCTGCTGTCGTTCAACACTCTTTTTTATCGGAATCAGGGATCGGCCAGACAAAAAATAACCACCTAAAAAGGATAGTGATGCCCCAATCAGGATTGTAAATCCCACCATTTCCTGAGCATTTCCCAATAGCGACCGTTCCGATGCCATATTTTTCATCGCTTGGACAATTTTTAATTCGCCATTTTTATTGACTACCGCATAGGTGCAAATTTTATAGTCTTTGTCACCCTGTTTATAATTGCTGATCAGATATTTTTCTTTGTTACCAGCAAAATAATGTTTCGATATCTCCACCAGTTTGGCCTCTTCAAGCGGCAGCGAATAAGACTGATCCAGAACGCCAAACTGTTGGTCAAAAATGACATAAGCGATATTATTCTGGACGAGACTGCGGGTATATTCAAAATAACCCTGCTTTTCTTCCTCGGTAACTGCTTCTCCTGCTTCCTGCCGTTCCAGATATTCAATTTCATTGGCCAGTTGGGAACAATATATTTTAAGATTGTTATTGACATTTGTCTCCACATCCATACTCAAAACGACATACAGAAAAATGGAAATAAATAATAGGAGTCCGATCAGGACTCCTGTATTCATCAGGGTAAGGTTGATCCGAAGCTTGTTAAGACTTAACATTCTCCTTCTCCTTTAAAACATAACCCAAGCCCCGAATGGTTTTGATATAAGCCTTAGAGTTATCCAGCTTTTTTCGCAGATAGTGGACATAAATCTCCACACTGTTTTCCATCGCCATGCTCTCAATTCCCCAGATTCGGTCCAGAATCTGCTCTTTGGAGATGGTCATGCCGGGATTTCGGATAAACATTTCCAGTAATTGGGCTTCCTTGGCAGTGAGTCGGTTTAAGACTTCATCGACATACAGTTCCCCGGAATTAATGTTCAGCGAAATATTTGAAAAGTGGATCACATTGTCCTGATAAACCTCCCAGGGTCGTCGGCCCAAAGCCCTTACCCGGGCAATTAACTCTTCCGTAACGAAGGGTTTAACCAGGTAATCATCGGCGCCCATATTCAGTCCATTCACCTTATCCTTGGTATCGTCTTTAGCGGTCAATAAAAGAATCGGAACATTTTTGCCCGCCTCCCGGATCGAACGCAAAATTTCCAGACCGGTCATTCCCGGCAGCATAATATCCAGAATAATCACATCATAGACATCGTTCTCGCTGAGCAGCTTCCCTTCAATCCCATCATTGACAACATCAACCAGGATTTTGTTTTTCTCAAATATCTTTCCTAATGCCGCCGCCAGAGGTTTTTCATCCTCAACTAAAAGAACACGCATGGTTTTTCTCCTTATAGATTGCTCTCGTTCTTCTTCTCCGGGAACACCTCTTCCAACAGTTCGTCCATCGGCAAAATATCCCCAGCTAACTGGGGTTCTTCAATAACCCGGCGACATTCCAGGAAAATCCGGACGGCCCCCTCATAGTTCTCCAGAAAATTATCCGCTTGCAGGATTTCCCGATCCATCAGATGGTAGATAAACAATCCCATAAAATAAACCTTATCCGGCTCGATATTTTTAAGATTTACGTATTTAAAAAAGGCTGACAGGGCATTATCATCTTTATCCAGAATTTCTCCAGCGATTCGCACCCACTCTTGAGACAATGTCTCGGTAACAGCCTCCTTGAAGGCCACCCAAAGGATTGCCCGGGCCACTGAATCCTCAACAATATTGAGTGAACTTTGAACAGCTTCCGCCCCCCGATTAAAGGCTTCGATGATTTTGGGCGCGTAGGTAATCTGTCCCAGGGTGTAATTTTTTCTCAGACCGGCATCCGTATCGATAAGCTTATTGAGTAGAATATCATCCTTTTTCAGCTCGTTTTGAATGACATACCACTCATCATAGATGCAGTAGGGAAGAAATCCAAAATCATTGAAAATATGGTTGATAATCCGCTGTACCTGCAGATACTTCTCCCGTTTGCGCTGTACTTCTTTCTGTTTTTTAAGAAAGGTCTCCATCTGATAATAGAGGTTATGGCGTTCAAAAAAACGTTCCATCTGGGTGATGGTTTCCGGTTCGTCGCTGTAAAAGATCAGTTCATCCAGTTCACGCTGTTCTTCCCCGAGACTGCGGCCATTATTCATAATCAGTTGCAAATATTGCTTATTTTCATAAGTCACCCGGTTACAGGGATGATAGAGGGGATTGGGGAAGGTTTCCGTGTAAATGAAAAACACCTGCCGGCTACGTCGGAAATAAATAATATAACCCTTGGTAGTGAAAAACCCCCAGCCTTTGTCACTTGGTTTATTGCCGTGTTTGATATTAAAGCCTTCGGCATACAGACAGTTCTTCAACAGATAGGTGACAATCTTTTCGTTATTGTCGATCCCCATATTTCGCAGGTTCTGTCGATAGTAAGCCCATAGCAACTCAATGGCGGTACCTTTAGGATCAAACAGCGCTTCCATCGAGAACATTTTTTGACTTTTTAGATTTTTGACGATACACAAAAGCAAACAATCCAAATGGATTGCCTCAATGAATTCGCCGGGTTTTATTTTTTCCAGATCCTCCACAACCCGGTCATTAAAATACTCCAGACTGTCTTTTTTCAGCTTATCCTGAAGCTTACTGGTCTTCTGGTTAAAACGATCAATGGCGTTAGCCACGGAAAACAATACACTTTCGGAAACAAGGGTCAAAACGACCTTTTTCTTCCGATCCCAGGGGTAGAAAACATTTTTGAGAATCACTTCATTGATAATTTCCGAAGATTGCACCTGATAATCCACCAATAAATCACTGGGGATCGAAATATAGATCAACTTGGGGTTGTCAAGCGTATCAATGATCAAACCCCGACGGCTTAAAAAGACATTCGCTTTAATCAGTTCTTCCTCAACACCGCAATTGACTTCCACTTCTTCTAAAAATTGCTCGTTCTGAATCATGTAGGCAATAAAATTTCGGGTGGTGTCCAAACCCTGCTCTTTTAAATTGGCTTCAAAGCCATAAAGCAACAATATGTGGACGATCCGGACAATGTCCCGTTGCCGATCAACGCCCCGGCTTTCTTTGGCTCGAATAAAAGTTTGATTGAGGGGCGAGTCTAATTGATAATAGTCTGGTGCCACCGAAAAGAGTGCTTCAACTGCCAGTAAGATCAGCAGATCTGCCTCGACAGAAACCAATCCATTTTTTTGAACATCCTTGTTTTTTTTAAGGTTGTTCATCATCCATTGATACATGTCATCCAGTTTTTCAATGCCCTTTTTCAAAACATTATTGCAATCACTACAAAGGCCTTCATACTTTATGTTTAACTTTTCATTTTCTATCTTATAACTTCTATCAAAAAAACCGATTGTTTTCCCACACTTATTACACGGCGTTTTCATTTTCTACAATCCTTCCCTGTCGTCCTGCTATCTTTTCTCTATATTCACAAATTTCACTTGTTTTTTAACAAGCTTCACCCATTATACGAATATCACTGAATATAGTTTACCATAAAACCGTGGTTTTTACTCAAAAAAAATAAAAGAGCAAGCTAATTTAAGATTGCTCTTTTATCGATTTAATTTGACTGTTTAAACCATTTCGATTGATTCAATGGTTCCGCCTCCAAGACAGATATTATCCTGGTATAAAACCACAACCTGTCCCGGGGTTACCGCTTTTTGAGGTTGATCAAATTTAACGTAGATCCGATCCGGAGCTACCCGAACCATTACGTCCTGGTCAGCCTGGCGATAGCGGAATTTAGCCGTGCATTTAAACTCTTTGGCAGGCGGATAGCCCCCCACCCAATTCATTTCGGTAGCTTCCAGCGACTTTGAATACAGGGCCGTATGGCTTTCTCCCTGGACGACCACCAATTCGTTCCGCTCCAGATCTTTACTGACTACAAACCATGGTTCACCACTTCCTTCGCCGCCAATTCCCAGACCTTTTCGTTGACCCAGGGTATAATACATAAGCCCCTGATGCGTCCCCTTCACATTGCCAGCCAGATCCACGATTTGGCCTGGCTGAGCGGGCAGGTACTGACTAAGAAACTGGGTGAAATTGCGTTCACCAATAAAGCAGATGCCGGTGGAATCTTTTTTCTCGGCCGTAGCCAGATTATTTTTTTCGGCGATATGCCGTACTTCTTCTTTTGAAAGATGTCCAATCGGAAACATCACATCAGCCAGCTCTTTTTGTCCCAGTTGGCAAAGAAAGTAGGTTTGATCCTTGTTATGATCAAAAGCTCTTTTTAACCGGTACTGTTCATTGACAAAATCAATTTGCGAATAGTGACCGGTGGCCAGATAATCACCGCCAACAACCTTCAGCGCATAATCCAAAAAGCGTTTGAATTTTATTTCTCGGTTACAGAGAACATCCGGATTGGGCGTTCTCCCTTTTTTATACTCTTCCAGAAAATAAGAAAAAACAGAGTCGTAATATTCTTTGGCAAAATTCACTGTATAGTAGGGAATGTCAATGGCATCACACACCCGTCGCACATCATCATAATCTTCTGTGGCCGTACATACTCCCGATTCATCCTGTTCTTCCCAATTTTTCATGAAGACCCCGATGACCTCGTAACCACGTTCTTTTAACAATAATGCTGCAACCGATGAATCAACCCCGCCTGACATGCCCACAACGATTTTCATTTATGTTTTCCCCCTCCGTTTTTTCTACCGAATTCACGCTTTATTCTACTGGATTATTTCTTTTGCCATTTTTTTGGCTAATTCATTTAAATCTGCGACATCCTGTTCGTCTGGGGTGCCCTTAATCATCAAGATTTCATCAAGGGTATCCACCTTGGCATGCTCAATAAATTCATTAAAGCTTTTATCGGCACCACCGCTCCAGCTGTAATCGGCAAAAAAACCGACTTTGTGATTATCAACTCTAATTTCGCCCAATTTATAAAGCAGATTGGCCATTTTGGGGAAAATCTGTCCGTAATAAGATGGGGCACCTAAAAACAGACCTTTATATTTCCAGATATCCGAAACGATAAAAGAAATATCGGTTTTAGCCACATCATAGAGCTTCACCTCTTTGACCCCTTCATTCTTTAAGGCAATCGCTAAAGTCTCTGCCGCCTTCTGGGTACAGCCATACATCGAACCATAGGCGATGACAACCCCAGGATCAGTTTCTTTGGCGCTCATTTTTATGTACATATCCAAAATATGTTTAGGATTATCCCGCCAGATCAATCCATGTGAAGGACAGATCGTGTTGATTTCAATGCCACCCAGCTTATTGAGTGCTTTTAAGGCCTGTCCAGCCACCTTGCCCACAATACAGGCATAGTAACGACGGGTTGGCTCTTCAAACGCGTCCAGATCATTTTCTCCGTCAAAAATACTGCCGACTGGCGCCTTAAAGCTACCAAAGACATCCATGGAAAAGAGCACCTTATCCGTGACATCGTAAGTAACCATCGATTCCGGCCAATGAACCATCGGTGTCATGAAAAACTGAAGGGTGTGTTTTCCCAGACAAAGGGTATCACCTTCACCAACCTCGTGAAGGTTTTTCGTTATTTTATAAAAATTGTTCATAATCGGGAAGGTTTTTTTATTCCCAACGATGACCATCTCCGGATACTCAGCCAACAGATCAGTAATCCCACTGGAATGATCCGGCTCCATATGATTAACAATCAGGTAATCTACCTTTTTATCGCCAATCAGGGATTTGATTTTTTTTATGTATTCATCAGCTTTGATGGTTTTTACCGTATCGATAATGGCGACTTTTTCATCGTTGATCACGAAAGCATTATAGGAAACCCCTTCCTGATCAATTGGCCAAAGCCCCTCGAAAAGTGTTGTTTGATAATCATTCACACCGACCCAAAAAATATCGTCTTTAATTTTTACTGCATTCATTTTATTCCCCACTTTCCTGATGTTCTCTCGAAATTAAATATAACCTTAAATAGAAAATATTTCAAGAGAAAAAAACAGATAAACCGGAATGGATCTAGAGAATAAGCCAAAATTAAGCTTGGACGATATGAATGAACACGTGGCAAAAAATAAAAAAGAGATGCATGCACACCTCTTTTTCAAGAAAATTAAGAAAGGAAATTAAAACGTTTTCACACCATGGATTTATTATAACCGATTACATTTTAAAAATCCAGTGCTTTTTTAATTTTTTTATGCATTATTTTAATTTTTTTTTCATTTACTGCCTTCGTTGCTTAACAAAAACTTAGAAAAATTTTTATCCTCCATTCTCATTACAGTTTTTTTGAAGCTGTGCTATAATGAATTCGATCAAGCATTTATCTGAAGTGAAAGGAGCTGGTTAAATGACTGAAACACGAGATTCCGTCTCTTCAACTGATTCACAATGGACCGAAAAAGAAATCAAAGAAGAGTTACGTCGTTTATTTCTGGGGGGCGATGACTGGAGTAAGGAAGCTTGCATGGGATACTTTTTAAAAACCTGCCAACGCACCAATCTGGACATCAAAACGACCCAAACCCTGGCGATCACCCTTTATCATCTGTTCGATGAATTGACCGTCAGCGATGCAAAAAAATTCTATTACAACGAATGTCACGCCATTTTATCCGGGCGCAATCATATTTAATTAGTACCTTGTTTAAAGGGCTTTCTCCTGCTTACAGAGAAAGCCCTTTTTTGATACTGTTAATAACAAGTCCAACATGAACCATATTCGAACAACTTTGAGGTTTTTCAAGCTTTTTTTGCCATATTTAAATATTTTAACACGTTTTACCTACATACTGGAATACGCCGAATATATATCAAATACTGGCAACATAATGGCAGCCAGAATGAACAGCACCAATCCTCCGAACACCAGCAGAATAAGCGGCTCCAATGATGTATGAAGGAGCTGAATTCGTGATCGAACCTCATCAGCATAAATGCGGTTCAAGGTATCCAGCACTTCAGGCAAAGACCCTGATGCTTCCCCGGTGGCCACCAATTGACAAAAAAGTCTGGGGAAAACATCGCTTTCGGCCATTCCCTGGCTCAAACTTACGCCATTCGTTACCTTATTGCGCAGTTGACTCAGCTCTGTTTTAATGTATCGATTATCCGCTACACCTTCCAATCGCGATAATGCTACCAGCAAATCAATTCCACTTTCCAGAAACATACCCAGGATTGTCGCCATCCGGGCCAGACAGACTTTATGATTCAAGACTCCCACAAGCGGTATTCTTATCTTTAAACGATCCCTAAGCTTTGCCACCATATCAATTTCGCAAAAGAACGCAAAACCGCCTGCCAGCCCCATCAGACTTAATAGAATGATTGGCCACCGGGCACTTAAACTGTGACTCAGTCCCATCAAAAACCGGGTTGGACCTGGCAGTTCGGCATTCATTACTGTAAACATATCCGCAAAGGTTGGCAGTACCATGGTGATCAGAAAGATCAGCACCAATACAAATACCATACTCAGAACCATTGGATAGAAAAGCGTCTGTTGGAGCTGACGCCGATTTTTTTCTTCCGTGTCGTAATGCTCTGCCATTTTTAACAGGATCTCATTAAGATGTCCACTCGTTTCTCCTGCTTCCACCATAAAAATAAATAACGACGGAAATGACTTGGGAAAGGCGACCATCGCCTGGGAGAGGTTTTCTCCTGATTGAATGCGTTGGCGGACTCCAAAAATGTCCCGAGAAAAGCCGGGATTTGGAGTCTCACCACCAATGAGTTCCAAACATGTCAAAATTGGAATTCCGGCATTTAACATGATATGAAACTGTCGGCAGAAACGGCTAAAGTCACTGCCGGTTACTGAGCGAACCCGAATATTGAACTCTTTATTAAATAATTCATCCCATTTCTTTTTTTCTCTGATTTCCAGCACAATCAGATTTTGAGCCTGAAGAACCCGGGCCGCCTCCCGCCGGTTTGAACCGGTTACTGTTCCACTGACGTCCGCACCCTGCCCATCTTTTGCTTTATAAAAATACCATTTTTCCATCGCTCCACCCTAACGATGCCACGCATTTTCGAATGATAAAATCTCCAACCCCTGGTTGATGGATGTATTTCCCAACAGGAGATGGCGCTTTAAGGATTCTTCAATGGGCTGAAGCCCTTCTTCAATGGCTACTTTACGAATTGTATCATAGTCCGCTCCTTGACCAATTACTTCCCGGATTCTTCTGGTGATTTTCAACACTTCCTGTACCGCGATGCGCCCCTGATACCCAGACCCATGACAAAGTGAACAGCCCACTGGATAGAAAAGCGCAACATCCTGATTCCCAATGCCCAACAGCTTTTTTTCTGCTTCACCTGCCAGCGCTTTTTTCCGGCAGTTTGGACATAGGCGCTTGATCAATTTTTGGGAAATTACCCCTCGGAGCGCTGCCGACAACAGGTAAAGGGGGATCTTCATATCCATCAACCGATTGATGGACGCAATGGCGTTATTTGTATGGATAGTCGATAATACCAGATGTCCGGTAATCGCCGCCCGGATAGCCGTTTCTGCGGTGTCTTCATCACGAATTTCGCCGACCATAATCACATTGGGATCCTGTCTCAGAATCGCCCGCAGGCCATTGGCAAAGTTCAGGCCGATTTTTTCGTTCACCTGAATCTGGTTGATTTCGTCCATCTGGAACTCCACCGGGTCTTCGATGGTAATAATATTCTGTGTTCGGGGATCCATCCCATTTAGCAGACTGTACAGTGTGGTTGACTTTCCGCTTCCGGTGGGTCCACAAACCAGAATCATGCCATGGGGGGCTTCCAATAATTCCTTTAATAAACGTTTTTGTTCACTGGAAAAACCCAGATCATCAACTGAAACAAGAAAATTCTTTTGATCCAGCAGCCGCAGAACAATTTTCTCCCCGTGAATGGTCGGAATAATCGATAGTCGCACATCGATTTGCCGATGTTCATATGTGGTAGTGAAAGCACCATCCTGAGGCTGACGTTGCTCGGCAATATCGCAACCAGCCATTATTTTCAGCCGGGTAATTACACCCTTCCAGGTTTCTTTGCTAAGTAGCCCAACCGGTATTAAGACGCCGTCAATTCGAAAACGCACCTGAATTTTCTGAGGAAAGACTTCCATATGAATATCACTGGCACCTCGGGAAACACCTTCATCGATCAGATCATTAACTAAGGTGACGACAGTGGGTTCCGGGGCCGTTTCTTTATTTCCCCCCGCATTCATTAAATCCATGTTGTCCCGATAAACATGCGTTTGATGATAGTATTTGCCAATCAAACCCAGGATGCAATCCCGGGTGGCGACTAATAGTTTGAGCCGTTTATCAGCGATTCGTTTCACCTGGCGCAGGATTTCCTCATCGGTAGGATCGGCCATCAGCACCGTCAACTGATCTTCATCCTCCTGATTCAGAGGAAAAACCAAATATTTTTTAGCCTGTTCTTTTGAAAAGAATTTTATTGCCCGAAGCTCCAATCGATCTTTTTGTGGATTATATAACTCAAATCCCCATTCATTGTGAAAAATAGTCACTAAACGCTCCTGGGCAACTATCCGATCCTTAATCAATATATCTAAAACTGAATTCCCGGATCGCTCTGCTTCATCAATTCGTTCAGCTATGTTTTTTCGGGTAATTATCTGGTTTCTGAGAAGCATTTCCAAAACCAATTTATTTTCCTTCATTTCGCCTCCTCATGTCAGAGCTTATTCGTTCATTTCAATACTTGCAGTATAGCTGATTTGCCCATAAATATCCATACAAATCAACCATAGCCGGAATTTTTACCGTTGTTTCACTAAATTGATAGCACCTGCACCGCTTATTGTTCCTGATTTAACCTTATATTGCAAATCACTGGCCGATTCTATATAATGAGAGACAATGCATCGCTGCAAACATATTAATCTTAGGAGTCCCACTATGAACATCGTAATCGCCGGAGCTGGCAAAGTTGGTGAAGTTCTGTGCCGTGATCTGGCCAGTGAAAACCATAATATTATGTTGATTGAGCCAAATGAATCCCGGCTGGATCAGTTTATTAATCTCTATGATATCAGCGGTATTCACGGTAATGGCGCCATGTTTGATATTCAAACCGAAGCCGGTGTCGATACCTGTGACGTTTTTATAGCGGTCACTCGTAACGATGAAACCAACCTCATCGCTGCCATCACTGCCCGAAAGCTGGGGGCAAAATTTACCATTGCCCGGGTTCGCGATCCGGAGTATTCCAAACAAATGAGCTTTCTGCGAGAAAGTCTGGGGATCACCCTGATTATCAACCCCGAACTGGAAGCAGCCCAGGAAATTGCCCGAACCCTGATTTTCCCCTCGGCCCTTCAAGTCGAGTCTTTTGTGCACGGCCGGGTTAATATGATTGAGGTGGTCCTGCAAAAAAACACCGCCCCGGTTGATGTCAAACTCAAAGACCACAAAGGCCGCTTTGGTGATGTGGTCATTTGTATCGTCATCCGCGATGACCGGGTGATGATCCCCGACGGCGAAACGATTCTGCGGGCTGGCGACCATGTGATGGTGACCGGCAGTCCGGGCGAAGTCCGCAGCTTCAGCAAGCTCTGCCAGCCTGATCTCGATAAGATTAACTCTGCGGTCATCATCGGTGGCGGCAAGCTGACCGACTATTTATTAGCCCGGTTGGTCAAAATGCGCATGAAGCTAAAAGTGATCGAAATTGACACCGAAAATGCTGATCGGCTCGCCATCAAATACCCCCAAACCGAAATTATTTTTGGCGACGGTACCAAGCAGTCTTTTTTAAATGAAGAGCATTTTTCAGACTATGATGCCGTCATTCCTCTAACCGGAGTCGATGAAGAAAATATTCTGATTGCCATTTACGCTTACCGCAGCGGGGTCAAAAAAACCATTACCAAGGTTAATCGAACTGATTTGCTAAAGATTCTCGACAACGTTGGATTGCAGTCGATTATCACCCCCCAGCGACTGATCGCCAACCACATTATTCGCTTTATCCGATCAATTGAGAACTCCCAGGGTTCCAATGTCAGCGCCTTCTATCGGCTGCTGGACGGCCGGGTCGAAGTTTTGCAGTTTAAAGTCAAGGGCAACTGTTGTGAGGTGAATATTCCTCTGATTGATCTCAAAACAAAACCAGGGCTTCTGATCGCCTGTATCGTCCGTGATGGCAAGATCATCTATCCCCATGGTGCCATTCAGATTTTACCGGAAGATGATGTGATTGTTGTCACCACCAAGCACAAGAATTTTCAGGATATCGACGATATTTTTGAGAAGAACCGAGGCCAATAATGAATCATAAAATGGTCAGTTATATCCTCGGACGAATATTGTTTATTACCGGAGTCCTGATGGTCCCATCTCTGGTCGTGGCACTGATTTACCGGGAAGGCTGGCAGGGCTTATGGCCTTTCCTTCTGAGCATCGGGATTACTTGTGCCATCGGCCTGTTGATTAGCCTGAAAAAGCCGACCCGATCGGATTTTTTTGCCCGTGAAGGCTTTGTGGCCGTGGCGCTGTCGTGGCTGGCTTTGTCATTTTTCGGAAGCCTGCCTTTTATCTTGAGCGGGGCCATCCCCAATCCCATTGATGCCTTTTTTGAAACGGCCAGTGGTTTTTCAACCACCGGGGCCAGCATCTTAACCGATGTTGAAGCCCTGCCCCACTCACTGCTGTGGTGGCGCAGCTTTACCCATCTGATTGGCGGAATGGGGGTGCTGGTCCTGGCTCTGGCAGTCATGCCCAAAATTGAATCGGGCGATGTCTTTATCATGCGCGCCGAGGTTCCCGGCCCAACCTTTGGTAAAGTCCGGACTAAACTGCGAAGTTCGGCCCGGATCCTTTATGTTATCTATTTGTCGATGACCGGTATTCTGGTTGTCTTGCTGGCTCTGGGCGGAATGCCCATCTTCGACAGCTTTTTGCACGCGTTTGGGGCCGCCGGCACGGGCGGATTTGGGATTAAAGCGAACTCAGTCGCCTACTACAACAGCGCCTACATTGATTATCTGCTGGCCATCAGCATGATTCTTTTTGGCGTTAATTTTAATCTCTATTACGCCGTTCTATTTATGCGGATGAAAAATATTTTTAAAAACGAGGAATTGCGCTGGTATCTGGGTTTTATTGCGGCAGCTGTGGTGTTGATCTGTATCAATGTCAGCCCCCTTTACAGCTCGGTTGCCCTGCTGTTGCGGGATGTCTTTTTTACGGTTTCATCGATCATAACCACCACCGGTTATGCTACCGCCAATTTTGATACCTGGCCGGTATTTTCTCATGTTATTCTCATCTTTCTGATGTTTGTGGGCGGGATGGCCGGTTCCACCGCCGGTGGGATTAAGGTCAGCCGGATTGCTATTTACATTAAAACGACGATCCAGGAAATCCGGGTTAATGTCAGCCCCAACCGGCGACTGCCGATTCTTTTTGAGGGCAAACCAATCAGTGCCCTGCTCAGCCGCCAGACCAGTGTTTATCTGATTACCTATGCCTTTATGTTTGTGATTTTTCTGATGATCACCGCTTTATCAGCCCCTAATTTTCTTACTGCCTTTAGTGCCGTTGCAGCCACCTTTAACAATATCGGTCCCGGTCTGGATATGGTCGGCCCGATGGGAAACTATGCTGGCTTTAATAATCTGACCAAATTCACCCTGAGTCTGGCCATGATCATGGGCCGTCTGGAATTATTCCCGATTCTGGTTCTGCTTAGTCCCCGCACCTGGCGCCGGGGGTAGCTCGCTACAAATTCAAATAAAAAAACCTGAAACCAATTGTGGCTTCAGGTTTTTTGTTGCCTGCTACATATCGAATTTCTTGTGGATATGAACCATTGCTTCTTTGCCCCGCTCCTTGTCAATCAGACAGGAAATTTTGATTTCCGAAGTGCTGATGGTCTGGATGTTGATGCCCAGTTCAAACAGTGCTTCAAAAAACTTGGAGGCAATTTCGGCATTGGCGACGATGCCGGTGCCGATCACGGAAAGTTTGGCAACGCCCTGATCGTATTCGACTTTTTGGGCATTGACCTCAAAGGCAAATTTCTGGGCCACCGAAACGGCTTCCTGAAGCTCATCCACATCGATGGTAAAGGAAATATCGTTAACCGCTGTCCGGTTGACATTCTGCACAATCATATCCACATGAATATTAGCTTTTGCCAGGGCAGAAAACAGTCTAAAGGCAATCCCCGGTTGGTCCGGCACTTCAAAGATTGATATTTTTGCGATATTTTCATCAAGAGATACCCCTCGAACTAATACTTTTTCCATAATAACTTCCTCCTTAATAATGGTTCCTTCGTTATGATTATAGCTTGATCGTACCACCAGCGGCACCTTGAATTTTTCGGCCATTTCGACCGACCGGGGATGCAATACCTTGGCCCCGGTACTGGCCATTTCCAACACCTCTTCATAGGAGATTTCATCAATTTTCGAGGCCTCTTCAACGATCCGGGGATCGGCAGTATAGACCCCATCAACATCGGTATAGATTTCACACAGCTCGGCTTTTAAGGCCGCTGCCACCGCCACCGCCGAAGTGTCGGAACCGCCACGGCCCAGGGTGGTAATATCCTTGTTTTCGTTGATCCCCTGAAAACCGGCGACGATGACAATCTTACCGGCGGCCAGTTCCTTTTCAATCCGATGGGTGTGAATATCATTAATCCGGGCCCGTTTATGAACATTGGATGTAACAATCCCGCACTGGGCGCCGGTTAAGCTGACCACATCGTGGCCCGTCGCCTGAATCGCCATCGCCAGCAGCGATATCGAAACCTGCTCACCGGTAGCCAGCAGCATATCCATTTCCCGGGCTGGGGGGATGATCATTGATTTTTTTGCCAATTCGATCAGGTCATCAGTGGTATCGCCCATGGCTGAGACCACCACCACTACCTTTTTTCCTTTTTCCTTGGTCTCAATAATCCGACTTGCTACGCGCTTTATTCTTTCCACATTGGCGACACTGGAGCCACCATATTTCTGTACGATTAGATCTTGCATTTACCTCAGTCACTCTTTCCTTATTCATAGATCCGGGCATAAAAACATTCAGGCACCGTTTCTTTTAATTTTTCTGCCATTTTATTAAAATCATTGGCGGCAATGGCGTTTGTCACCACATAGACCTGATTATCATTAACAATGACGGTTTTTCGGGCGACCACCGTCTCCACGGCGGTCAGCACCTGATCAAGCATTTCTTTATCACCCAGATTTGCTCGTAAATAATATTTACCTTTAAAAATGTCAGTACCCATTTTATTGAGATGGCGGTTAAGCCGCAGCGGTTTGGGCAAATTCTGTTCCCCGACAATATTGAGGATATAGAGGACATCGCCAACAACGGCATTGGCAGTGGCGTCTTTCCCGGCACCTTTGCCATAAAACTGCAGCTCGCCGATGATATCCCCGGTAATCGAGATGATATTAAACTCACTGTTGACGTTACTCATAATCGAAGCTTCCTTAAACAGCACCGGCTCCACGGTGGTATAGACATTTTTTTCATCCAAAATGGAGTGTCCCAGATACTTGACCACGTAACCCATCGATCCGATCATCTCGATATCAGCAGCCCGAATATCGGTGATCCCCCGCTTATATACATCTTCATCGCGAATGATGCTTTCATAGGCCATCGATGAGAGAATCGAGAGCTTCCGGGAGACATCGTACCCTTCCACATCGGCCGTCGGATCCGCTTCAGCAAAACCAATCGACTGGGCGAGGGCCAGGGTATCGCCAAAATCGGCTCCTTCTTCGGTCATTTTGGACAAAATAAAGTTGGTGGTTCCGTTTAGAATCCCTTTGATTTCGGTCACCCGATTGATTTTCATTTCTTCTTTTAAACTGCCGATGATCGGAATCCCGCCGCCAACAGATGCCTCGTAACGCAGGACCACGCCATTTTCTTCGGCTAACGTCAACAATTCCTGAAAGTACTCGGAGATGACAGCCTTATTGGCGGTCACGACATGTTTTCCCGCCCGGAGACATTCCTTGATCATTTCATATTCAAAGTCCATGCCACCCATCAGGGCAATCACCAGACCAATACTTTCGTCTTCCAGGATTTCACTGGGGTGGGTCACAATTTTTCCGACGGTATCGCCCAAATCTTTGGATGCATCCCGTTCCAGTACCTTGGTAATGACCGGACTTGACCTGCGTGACTCCACATCGGTAAAATTACCAGCAAACTTGCCTTTATTTAAATTGATGAGTTCATAGACACCAGAACCAATGGTCCCAAAGCCTAAAAGTGCGATATTCAATAAAATTCACCTCGTATATGTATTTATTCTAAAAACACTTGTTTTTTCAGTGAAAACATTCTATCATATAGCTAGGGGTTATTCAATACCCTCCCGGGAATAAATTTTTCCGATTTTTCTCGGCACACCATATTTTTTGGAGGAATTACATGAAAAAAGGCTATAACAGCACGCGATCCAAAGACATCAACGTTACTGCATCCCAGGGCATCCTGCAAGGATTGGCTCCGGATGGTGGACTCTTTGTCCCCAACTTTATTGATCAGATTAATTTAGACCCAACCCAATTTATCGGAAAAAGCTATGGCGAGATGGCTAAGGCGATCTTTTGCGCTTTTCTTGATGATTTCAGCGCCAAACAAATTGAAGATTCGATTCAGGGCGCTTATTACTCCGGTAAATTCGAAGAACAAGAACCGGTTGCTTTAAAAAAAGTCAACGACCGTTATTTTCTGGAACTCTTTCACGGGCCCACCTGTGCCTTTAAAGATATGGCTCTGACTATTTTACCATATCTGATGGTGGAGTCCATGAAAAACGTCAACAACCAGCAGAAAATTATGATCTTAACAGCAACTTCGGGTGATACCGGCAAGGCCGCCCTGGAAGGTTTTGCCAATGTTCCGGATATCAGCATCATTGTTTTTTACCCCAAGGATGGGGTCAGCACCGTTCAGGAGAAACAAATGCTGACTCAAATCGGTGCTAACACCTGTGTGGTTGGTGTCGACGGCAATTTTGACGATACCCAAAATGGTGTTAAAGTGATCCTCAACGATCCCCAACTGGCGGCCGAACTGGCTAAAGCCAATGTGATCTTTTCCTCAGCCAATTCCATTAATATCGGCCGGCTGCTGCCTCAGGTGGTTTATTATTTTTACAGCTATTATGAACTGCTTAAGCGGGGTGAAATCCAGCCGGATGAAAAAATAAATTTTGTCGTCCCGACTGGGAATTTCGGCAACATCCTGGCCGGTTACTATGCTGCGCTACTGGGCTTACCAATTAACAAGCTGATCTGTGCCTCCAATGCCAACAAGGTTTTAACCGACTTTTTTGAAACCGGCAACTACAACCGCAATCGCGATTTTTATAAAACCTCGTCACCATCCATGGATATTCTGATTTCCAGCAATCTGGAGCGGCTACTTTACGATGTCTCCGGTGCCGATCCCGATGCCGTCAGTGATTTGATGGCCCAGCTTAAAAATCAGGGTGCTTACCAGGCTTCAAAAGCCCTGATGGAAAAAACCGGTCTTTTCTATGCCGGTACTGCCAATGAAACCGAAACCGCCCAGGCCATTAAAGCCATTTTTGACGACAGTCATTATTTGATGGATCCCCACACGGCCGTTGCCAACAAGGTTTATGACGACTATCTCAATGAAACCGGAGATACCACCAAAACGGTGATTGTCTCCACCGCCAGCCCCTACAAGTTCGGACGTTCGGTTTATGAAAGCATCTTCGGTGACTGTGACTGCAACGATTATGAGCTGTTAAATATTCTGGCACAAAAACCCGGCACCACCATTCCCAAGCCTTTAAAGGATCTGGATAAAAAAGCCAATCAGCATCAGGGTCAATGCGATAAAACCGATATGTCCCAGGCTGTTCTTGATTTTTTAAACGATCAGGTGGACAAAAATGATTAAGGTTCAGGTACCGGGAACCAGTGCCAACATCGGCCCGGGCTTTGATGCCTTTGGCCTGGCACTGTCGATTTATAATACTTTCAGTTTTGAAGAAAAGAATGACGGCAAGCTGACGATCCGGGGGGTGGAACGAAAATATCAGAGTGATACCAATCTGGTTTACCGGTCGATGCAGAAGGTCTTTAAAAAAGTGGGCTACCGTCCCCGGGGCCTTTATATCCATACCGCTGTCGATATCCCCATCAGCCGGGGTCTGGGCAGTTCAGCCACCTGCATTGTCGGCGGCTTGTTTGGTGCCAATGCCCTGATTGGCTCGCCCTTGAAAGCGGATGAACTGTTTGACATAGCGGTGGAGCTGGAAGGCCACCCGGACAACGTCGCCCCGGCCATTTTTGGCGGCCTGGTGGTATCGATGAACGATCACGGCAAAAACACCTATATCAAGAGTTTGGTGCATCCCTGTTATGAATTTTATGCCCTGGTGCCGGACTTTCCATTATCGACATCCGATGCCCGTCAGGTTTTGCCTAAAAAAATCAGTTTTGCCGATGCCACCCATAATCTGCCCCGGGCCACCATGACCTATCTGGCCTTGGCCAACGGTGCTGAGGATATTTTAAAGCTGTGCATGAAGGACCGCCTGCACCAGCCCTATCGCAAAAAGCTGATTGCCCATTACGACGTGATTACCAAAAAAGCCAGGGAAATGGGTTGCCTCAACACCTGCATCAGCGGGGCCGGGCCCACCATTCTGGCTATTAATTCAGTGGATAACCGTGGTTTTAAGCCGGATATGCAGGCCTATCTAGCAGAAAAAGCACCAGGTTGGCAGCTCATTTCCCTGACGCCCGATCATACTGGTGTCCAGATTTTGGGAGGTTAAGCCAATGATCAAAGATTATCTGATTGTCAATAAAAAAATCCTCCCCGATTATTATTCCAAGGTGGTGGAAGCCCGGATCCTCATGGAGTCCTCTCAGTGTAAATCTGTCAGTGATGCGGTCAAAAAGGTGGGTATCAGCCGCAGCACCTATTATAAGTATAAGGACTATATTTTTACGCCTTCGGAAAACTATGGCCGGAAGTTCACCCTGTCGTTTAAGTTGGATGACCAGCCCGGAATCCTGTCCAATATTTTAAACATTCTTCGGGACCACCAGACCAGTATCATCACCATTCATCAGGATATCCCCATTAACCAGGCCGCCATTGTGATTGTGACTCTGGACGGCAAAGATCTGATCTTGACTATCGATGAATTGATGGCCATACTGGAAGCTCTGGACGGCGTTCACGGTGTTCATCTGATTGCGATGGAATAAACAAAAGCCCCATTCTGAAAAATCAGAATGGGGCTTTTGGTTGTCGATAAACTACCGTACCGACCAATTGTTAATCTGTTGTTCGCTGCGGAATCGGACAGGCTCTGCCGTGTCCGCTCCGATGCGTACAACATGATGTAACAATCGTCGGTACTAGGTTATCTTTTTTGATAACTTTGAATTTTATTTCCACTTTAATAAAGCTCGATCGTGTTTGATAAACTGTCCTCACTGGAAAACCAGTAATAGGATCCCAGCACATCATCCATCAGATCTTCAGCAACGCCGATGGTATTGGCATCGGTTATGGCATAATGAAAATATTTTTCTCCGGTATCCAGGGCTACTTCCAGATCGCCGACAAAACGGTTTTCCTCGCTTTTTTTGTTGAGGTCATAGAGCTTATTTTCTTTGACAAAATAATTGGCTGCCGTAGCGGTAAACTCCGGGTAGGCAATCAAGGTCTGATCGGGATGATGCGATTTAAGCAATTCCGCCGTGGTGACACAGAAATAGTCATAGAAGATGCTCTTTTCCGGCTCAGCGTTATCAGCAATGTTAAACTCCCCCCAGGTGGCATCCAGATAATAATACTCCCCATCAACCCGCACCAGGTTCCAGGCATGGGCCCCCTGGCCAATGGCCTCACCGGCCACATAGGAGCACTCAATCCCAGTTCGCTTTAACAGATATTGTATCGCTTTGGAATAACCCGCACAGACTGAGCCCTTTTTCCCGAAGACGCTGTAGATGTTTTGATCATCCTCAAGGTCTTCCTGATAGATGGTGTTTTTGATTACATATTCATAGGCATATTTGACTTTGTCATAGTCGCTCATGCCGCTTTTTATACCCCTGCTGTATTCCTGAAAAGCCGCTTCAATTTCGGTCTGCCGTCTTTCTTTCTCGGCTTCATCGTAGGGATATTCAACCATCACCTTGCTGACCTTCTGATTGCCCTCATCAAAATAATAGGAAAACTCCCCGGCCCAAAATATTTCCGGATAGTCATAATCGATGGCCGCCAGAACCCGCTCGATTTCTTCAGTATCGACTCCACTGACTTTCACCTCGGTATCAAAATCGGTGAGCATACCAACCACTCTGGCATAGGCCTGTTTTTCATTATCCTCAAGAAAGGCATAGCCATCAAAGGCCTGCTGCTGACTGGCGGCGATTTCTTCATTCTGCTGAGCTTGACTATCCTCAAAAAATGACTGGATATCCATGCCGCCAACCAGATCTTCCAAAGCCAGATAGGCCCCGGCTGCTACCAGTAAAATAATCAGCATTGAAATAATGATGACTGCAACTACTTTTCTTCCGTTATGATTGCTCATGCCTGTTGCCCCCTTGTGTGATCTCTTTTCTTTATTACCCTTTATTTTAAACATCTGCATTTATTATCCCGAGATTTATGCCAAACAGTAAATAATTTTACCACAAATTCTTATGGACACCCTAAACTTTTATGACCTATACTTAAGTAAGGATAAAGAAATCTTAAGGAGGCTACTATGCCAACGTATCACCCAATCACCTGCACAACGGCTCTGCATGAATTGAAGCGAAAAACTCCCTATGGCTGGGATTTAAATATTTTTAAGGGCTGCAGCCATGGCTGCCGCTACTGCTATGCCATGGGAACCCATGGTTTTAGCGGCCTTGCTGATTTCACAACCAACATTTCGGTCAAGACCAATATCGTCGACGTACTGGAAAAACAACTCGCCTCGCCAAACTGGAAACGGGAAATCATCAATATTGGTGGCGTTACTGACAGCTATCAGCCAGCGGAAGCCCAGTATCAGCTGATGCCGGAAATACTAAAGCTCCTGATCAAATATAAGACCCCGGCGATTATCTCCACCAAATCAGACCTGGTGCTCCGGGATTATGACCTGATTGACCAATTGTCCCGGATTACCTATATCAATGTTGCCGCCACGGTGACGACTTTAGATGAAGCTGTCCGAAAAAAAATCGAGCCCGGCGCTGTCTCCAGTTCTGCCCGTTTTGCAATGCTCAAACAATTTCGAAAAACCAATGCCTCCATCGGTCACCATCTGATGCCGATTATTCCCACGCTGACCGATGATTCCGAGACCCTTTCGGCTTTGTTTGCCGCCGGCCAGGATGCCGGTATCGATTATGTGCTGCCCGGCGCCCTGTATCTGCGGGGAGCCACCAAGCCAGCCTTTTTTGACTTCATTAAAACCAACTATCCCGAAAAATACGATACCCTGTGGAAGCTCTACAAAAAAGGCGGCGCTCCCAAAGAATATAAAGACGAACTCTATGGCCGACTCAATCCCCTGCGTCAGTCCTTTGGTCTATCCAATAGCTACAGCAAACCGATTAAAGAAAAGCTGAAGGTCTATCCGCCATCAGAAGAACAGGTTTCCTTTTTAACGCCCTAATTATATCCAGCAATAGATACTAATCACCCGGTTTGGGATTGAATTCTTTTAAAAAAGATGTTAGACTGTAATCAGACTACAAAAAGGAGTAAAGAGGATGCGTAATTTATCTTGCTAAGAAACAATTGGAAAGTGTTTTCAAAACCTGCGGTTAAACCGCTTGTTTTGGTGCGCTTAAGCAAGAGAATTACAAGAAAAGCACTGCCTCTCTAGCACCATCAACTCCTTATTTATGGATTTTTTGGGCTGCCCATCATTGAGCCGCAGGATAATTTTCTTGCGGTTTTTTATGTGTCCAAGCTACTGTTATCTGGCTTGGCAAGAGAGGTACAATGATGTCACAAATTTCCATATCACATTTAAGCTTTAACTACGAAAGCAGTTGCGAAAATATTTTTGAAGATGTTTCCTTTACCATCGACACAAACTGGAAACTGGGTTTTATCGGCCGTAATGGTCGCGGCAAAACGACCTTTTTAAAACTTCTGATGGGTCTTTATGACTATAGCGGCGTGATCGCCGCAGCGGTCGATTTTGAATATTTTCCTTTTGCAATCAAGAACCCTTCCCAACTGACTCGCACTCTTGTCGATGAGATTTATCCTGATTACCCGCTCTGGGAACTGCAGCGGGAGCTGTCGCTACTGAACCTGGATGCAGCGCTGCTGGAGCGGCCATTTAGCAGCCTGAGCCGGGGCGAGCAAACCAAGGTATTACTGGCGGCCTTATTTTTAAAACCAAATCAATTTCTCTTAATTGATGAGCCGACCAATCATCTCGATCTGGAAGGTCGACGTGTTGTCAGTCAGTATTTGAAAAAGAAACCGGGTTTTATTCTGGTTTCCCACGACCGCACCTTCCTGGATAATTGCGTCGATCACGTCTTGTCGATTAACAAAATGAACATTGAGATTCAAAAAGGCAACTATTCCAGCTGGCTTCTTAATAAACAGCGTCAGGATCAGTTTGAATGCAATCAAAATAAAAAACTCAAACAGGAAATCGATCAATTAAAAACCGCTGCCAAACGCACCGAAAATTGGTCGAATGCCGTTGAGAAGTCAAAAAACGGACAACGGGTTTCCGGCCTTCGCCCGGATCGGGGCCATATTGGTCATCAGTCTGCGAAAATGATGAAACGCTCCAAATCGCTGGAAAAGCGTCAGCAAAAGAATATTGAGTCAAAAGAAAAGTTAATGAAAAATATCGACTGGAACGACAGTCTCAAGATACGGCCCCGGGCTTATCAAAAAGAGCGGCTGATTTCGGCCAACCACCTGTCCCTTTACTATGATGACCGCCCCATTCTGAACGATTTAAATTTTACGATCAACCAGGGCGACCGGATTGCCATCGTCGGTCCGAATGGCTCGGGTAAATCCAGTTTGCTTAAACTGCTACTGGGCCAGCCAATCAGCTTTTCCGGCAATCTGGAGCTGGGCAGTCAGCTGCAGCTATCGCATATTCCGCAAGACACCGACTTACCAACCGGTGATCTTCGTGATTTTTCCCGCTGCCAAGGGATTGACGAAAGTCTCTTTAAAACCATTTTGCGAAAGCTGGGATTTAACCGGGAGCAATTTGAGAAAAACCTGACTAGCTTTAGTGAGGGGCAAAAAAAGAAAGTCTATTTAGCCCGCAGCCTTTGTCAATCGGTCCACTTATATTTATGGGACGAACCGCTTAATTATATCGACGTCCTCTCCCGGTTGCAGATTGAGGAGCTTTTGCTACAGACCCCGCCAACGATGATCTTTGTGGAACATGACCGATCCTTCATTGACCATATTGCGACAAAAATTATAGAACTATAAAACAATTTACCAAAGGAGTAACCCATGCATCTACGACCAAAACCCTGGGCCCGCCCGGAGCTGGAAGCTTGTGGCTTTTTTCAGGCCACACCGCCGGTTCATCGCGGCCAATGGCACCACTTATTTAAGAAAAAGCAGCCCCTTCATATTGAATTGGGCTGCGGAAAAGGAACCTTTATTGCCGAACTGGCCAGCCGCCATCCCGAAACCAACTATCTGGCCATTGATCTGATTGACGCCGTTCTAGGTTTGACAAAACGCAACATCCAAGCAGCCTACGCTGACACAAACCAAGCCATTGACAATGTCCAGATCATGTCCTGGGATATTGAACGGATTGATATGATCCTCGCTCCCGAGGATGGGGTCGAGCGGATTTACATTAATTTTTGTAATCCCTGGCCTCGCCGCCGCTTTCATAAAAAGCGGCTGACGCACACTAAACAACTGGAAAAGTATAAAAAACTCTTAGCTGAAAATGGCGAGATTTATTTTAAAACCGACAGCGAAGAGTTGTTTCGCGATTCCATAAAGTATTTTGAATCATCTGGTTTTACCATCACCACCCTGATTAATGATCTTCACGCCTCGGACTATCCGGACAATATTGAAACCGAGCATGAAAGAATGTTTAGTGACCAGGGGATTAAGATAAAGTTCTTAATTGCCAGCTTAGCTTCGTTTTGAACTTAAAAATTAAACTCCGTCGCCCAATCAAAATCACCAGATGCTTCCACACTTTTAGGCCAATGTTCACACCAATGTGGCACTAAAGGATTTTGTACCCGATCCAGACTGGGGGTATAGGGTTTAATATCCAACACCGGGGTGCCGTCATTGGCATCAATGTAGGGAATTTTGATAATCCCTTTTTGATCGTCGATTTCCAACACCGAAACCGGGGTCAAGGCAATGGGATTGGGCCGAATTGGTGATCGGGTGGCAAATACGCCCATCACCGCCGGGGCCTGTTTATAGGGCTGGGGGCCGGAAAGAACCTTCCTGGCCGCTTCATTATCAAACTCACTGAACCACCAGAAAACATTGATGTGCGAGAACCCGTTCAGTCCTTCCAGCCCTTCCCGATAGGCTTCTTCCAGTTCAATAAAGATCTCCTCCCCCTGAACACGAATGGTGCCAATTGGTTTTACGTAACCTTGTTTCATTTGTTTACCTCCATAACTTTATTATATTCTTATTCTAGACCCTGACACCATGTGAGAGTCAATAAGAATCATAATTATATAATTGAAAGAAAGCACCTCTACTAAACTTAATCGAAATCTCTTTAATCCTGAAAAATGCATTAATATTAGTGTCCAATTAAAAACCACTGATTACAAAGACTCTCAAGGTCTCACATAATCAGTGGTTTTTTAATAGCGGTATTATTCTTATTGATTTAAATAAGGGCTTCAGCCTTTGTTGCCGTAAATACAAATTTCCCGTCAATAACTTTTGCACTGCCAGTAAAACGACAACCTTTGGCTCCACCTTCAAATTTTTGAGCTGCCAGCAACATCGCACAGTCGTTTTTCTTGATATTTTCCTGCGTAACCTTCATTGCATAGACGCCCACCGAAACAGTGTCCCCTTCAACTGTACCACCTCCAACAATAATTGGGTGTGGGCTACCATCGGGACACATTGTTACAATTGTCAGGAACGCCGAGTTTTCGATAACACTTTTCATTTCTTCATTAATAACCATTTCAATTCCTCCAAAGTTTAGTATAGCAATTGACTCCGTAATTACTACCTGATACAATTATAATACTAACTTAAATAGCTTGTAAACTACGCAAAAAAATATGATCAAATACGAAAATAGAAAGTAGATAAGAAAAAAATGACTATCTCTGAAAACACAACTTCCTTATGTTCCGGAAACATCTGCCCATGCCAAGAAAAATGCCCACTTTCAGCTGCTCTTGAAATCATTGGAGGTAAATGGAAGATTCCCATCCTGTGTGCACTGTATAACGACGGGCCGACACGTTATAATGCGTTAAGAAAAAAAATTAAAGGCGTAACCAACACCATGCTCGCTTCCTCACTGAAGGAACTCGAAGCGGATGGTCTCATCCTCCGCACACAATACAACGAAATGCCCTTAAGAGTCGAGTATGAATTAACCAAAAACACGAATCGTCTTATTCCGATTCTGGGAAGTCTTTCTGCATGGGGCAAGGACATAAAAAACTGATTAAAAATCTATAATACTATCTCCCATGTTTTAATTTGCTTTTTCCAATCCAATCTGAATTTCGGTCAGGTAATGAGCCGGGTTTTCCTCATTCCAGGGCCCCCGGTGACAAATCTGTCGGTTATTTCCTTTCATTCTAAACCCACCATGCTCAGTCAGCCAATAGGCCAGTGAACGATAGACCCCGGCAATATTTTCGGCGGAATTTGCTCCACCGAATACAGGCGATAGCCAGTAAAAGGATCTGTCTTCGCCGGTTTTAACAAGTTGTTTTCGTCATAATAACGGAGCATCCGAATCGATACCTGGGTTAGCTTAGAAAACTCACCAATTTTAAACATTTCTACCTCTTATCATCTGCTTTGATTCTGGTGACTATCTATACAAACACCATTTGGATCAACACCATGTAGACCAGCGTTCCCCCGCCGATACTAAGCAGATTATTACGCTTCCAAATGTGCAACAGCGCCACAATGGCAACTGCTATAAACTCGGGAAAACCATGTGGTGCCACCATCACACTGACTCCTTTTAAACAATAAACCACCAGAATGGCAATAACCGCTGGCGGCAGCAGATCGCCCAGGGTTTTAACCAGGGCTGGTACTTCCTTTCCGCCGCCAAACAGGGCAAAGGGCAGAAAGCGGGTCAGGAAGGTGCATGCGGCCACCACCAGAATTACCAATAACGGCGTTAAAAATTCTGTACTCATTGACACACCTCCTGATTCTCGCCGATTTTAATGCTGTTTTTAAAAACCAGCAACAAGCATACCGCCGCAATCAGCGCTGGCAGAATAAAAGCGCCAGGTCCAAAGATAACAAGCGATGCCACCCCACAAATCGTCCCCAGCAGGGCCGGTAAATGGGATTGATAACTGTACCACTGCTCAATAAAAATTACCACAAACAGAGCCGTCATGGCAAAATCAATGCCGGTAGTATCAAAGCCGATGAAGCTGCCGATGACTGCCCCAAGGGTACAGCCAATAATCCAGTAGCTCTGATCCAGGGCCGCTACCGTAAAAAACACCTGTTTTTCATTCAGTTCCTTGGGAATATTCATCCCACAAAGTAGCGAATAGGTTTCGTCAGTCAGCGAAAAAATCATATACCAGCCCCATTTTCCCATTGCTTTGAATTTCTCAATAAAGGATAATCCATAAAAAATATGACGGCTCTGCACCGACAGGGTCAGGACGATCATCGACAACAAGCCCATGCCGCCGCCCAGCATTCCGATCAACACAAATTGCATCGAACCAGCGTATATAATCAGACTGATAAAGAATGCCCAGATGAAATTGTATCCGGCTTTTTCCAGCAGAATGCCGAAGGCGATGCCCATGAAAACATAGCCGAAAAGAACTGGCAGGGTTTGAATAAATGCATATTTTAAGGTCTCTTTAAATGCTTCTTTTTTCTTGGTTGTATTCAATTTTCTGCTCCTTATCTTAATTTTCCTTAAGTTACTGAACTATTATAGCATAAATTTTTGTGTTAATGCTTTTCAAAAGTTTTTTACCTTGCATAATTCTGCTCTTTGTTTATAATATGTTTACTTAAGTAAATTAACTATTATGGTGATTAACTGTTATCTCAGTTAATCATTAATCTGCGAAAGGAGTTATCATTGAATTTAAATGGACACGATCTTTTTAAGGCATTTCATCGCATTAAAAAATCAAGCATGGGGCGGATTCATAAAGAATTTATGCAGGATCTCAAACCCCATGAGTTTTTTATGTTAAAAACCCTTAAAAAAATGTATGACGAGGAACAAAAAACAGCCCTGACTAATAATCTTCCGCTGGCCCCCGGGGTTAAAATTTCCCAGCTCAGTCGAGAAACCGCCATTTCCATGCCTGGCGTTTCTCAAACCATCTCGACGTTGGAAAAACATGGCTATGTGGAGCGGATTGCCTCCAGCAAGGATCGCCGCCTGGTTTATGTAAACCTCACTGCCGCTGGCCGTCAGTTGGAAACCGATGTATCAAAATCCTGCTTCCAAATCTATGACGAAGCCGCCACCTTACTGGGCGAAGAAGATGCCCAGGCGCTGGTGCTTTTATTAGACAAATTAGCGGTCGCCTTTGATCAGATTGATCAAAAACAATGCGGCCTGAAACAAAAAGACCAAGCAGAAAGGAAAACAACATGATCAAGCTTTCACGCTATTTAAAACCCTATCTGGGGGTACTGTTCATTACCCTGGTGCTGCTTTTTGTGCAAGCGATATCCGATTTGAATCTGCCCAACTACATGTCCGATATTGTCAATGTCGGCATCCAGCAAAACGGGATCGAGCATGCCACCCCAGAAGCCATCAGTGAAGACGGCTATACCCTGATGACAACCTTTATGACTGCGGATGATCAGCAAACGGTAGCCGATAACTATCTGCTGATGAGCCCGGAGGATACCAGTAATCCCAATTATGAGAGCACCCTGGAAAAATTTCCGGCATTGGAAACCGAGAGTATCTATGTGCTGACCGATCCGACTGCGGAAACCTTTGACACGCTAGACCCCATTTTTGGCGAAGCTACCTGGACATTTATTAATTACATGCGTTCGCTGGATACCGGAGCCGCCGATGCCAGCGCCTCCGAAAGCATGACAGACCTGGATTTTACCCAGATTTATGCAGCTCTGCCAATGCTGACGCAGTTGCCTTCATCAACCTTTGATGAGGCCCGGGAACAAGCTGCCCAAACTCCAGAATCGATGCAGATTCAAACCGCCGTTCAATTCACCAAACAATTCTATATTGAACTGGGTGTCGATGTTGGTGCCATACAAAATCTTTATATCTTAAAAATTGGTGCACTGATGCTGCTGTTATCGTTAATTGCCGCTCTGGCATCAATTTTAATCGGCTTCTTTTCAGCCCGCATCGCTGCCGGGGTTTCCCAAAACCTCCGCCAGGATGTTTTTAGAAAAGTTCAGTGCTTCTCGAATACCGAATTTGATAAATTCTCAACCGCCTCACTAATCACCCGAAACACCAATGACATCACCCAAATCCAGACGATGCTGATTATGGGCATCCGGATTCTCATCTATTCACCGATTTTGGCCATTGGCGGAATTATTATGGCACTGCGCCGAACCACCTCGATGGGTTGGATTATCGTTGTCGCTGTCGTGGCGATTATGCTACTTATTGGGGTCGTTTTTACCGTCGCCATGCCCCGTTTCAAACTGATTCAGAAACTGGTTGATAAACTGAATCTGGTCACCCGGGAAAGCCTGACCGGCTTGATGGTCGTCCGCGCTTTCGGCAACCAGAAATTTGAAGAAAACCGTTTTGATGCGGTCAATAAGGACACCACTGCCAATAATCTCTTTGTCAACCGGGTGATGGTCTTTATGATGCCAACGATGATGTTTATCATGAATGGTGTGACCCTCCTGGTTGTCTGGGTCGGTGCCCAGCAAATCGCTGATGCCGCCATGCAGGTTGGTGATATGATGGCCTTTATGCAGTACACCATGCAGATTATCTTCTCCTTCCTGATGATGTCAATGATGTTTATCATGATTCCCCGGGCGGCCGTTTCCGGCGATCGGATTCAGGAAGTGCTGGCGGTTAAACCCAGCATTGTCGATCCGGCTACCCCCAAAGAACTGCCGATGAACGCCCAGACCACCCTCGAATTTGACCACGTCTCTTTCCGCTATGAAGGCGCTGAGGAAGATGTCCTTCATGATATCAGCTTTGCAGCTAAGCCCGGCGAAACCACGGCCTTTATCGGGTCTACCGGTTCGGGTAAATCAACCCTGATCAATCTGATTCCCCGCTTCTTTGATGTGACTGCTGGTGCAGTCAAAATTGATGGTCTGGACATCCGGGAAGTTACCCAACATGATCTGCGGGAAAAGATTGGTTACATTCCCCAAAAAGGGGTGCTTTTTTCGGGTACGATCGCTTCTAATCTGCGCTATGGCAATCAAAATGCCAGTGATGACGATCTGGCCCTTGCGGCTCAGGTTGCTCAGGCCTCCGACTTTATCGAAGGCAGTCCTGATGGTTTCGAGCGGGAAATCGCCCAGGGTGGCAGCAATGTTTCCGGCGGTCAGAAGCAACGATTATCAATTGCCCGGGCGCTGGTGCGCAAACCGGATATCTATATTTTTGATGATAGCTTCTCGGCTTTGGATTATAAAACCGATGTGGCTCTGCGCCGGGCTTTAAAAGAATACACCGGTAACAGTACGGTGCTGATTGTCGCCCAACGAATCAACACCATTATGCATGCGGAGCAGATCATCGTTCTGGATCATGGCCGAATCGTTGGCAAGGGCACCCATCATGAACTTTTAAAAAGCTGTGCCACCTACCAGGAAATTGCATCCTCACAATTATCAGAGGAGGAACTAAACATATGAGCGATCAAAATAATCTCAAAACACCAAAACGCGGCCCCATGGGCGGCGGCGGAATGGGCCGGGGCCCCGGTGGCCCCGCTGGCATGATGCCCGGCGAAAAAGCCAAGGATTTTAAGGGTAGCCTTAAAAAACTGGCCCGTTATCTGTCGGTCTATAAAATCAGACTCTTCTTTGTGCTGATCTTCGCCGTTGCCTCGACGGTCTTTATGATTGTTGGACCAAAAATTCTGGGTAATGCCACCACGGCTCTTTTTGAAGGGGTTATGAATCTGATTGCCGATAATGGCAAGGGCATTGACTTTGGCTATATCAGTCAGATTCTGCTGCTGCTCCTTGGTCTCTACGTCATTGCGGCGCTGTTTTCCTATATACAGGGCTATATCATGACCGGCATTTCGATGAAAGTCACCTATGAATTGCGACGCAATATTTTTGCCAAAATTAATCGTCTGCCCTTTAAATATTTTGACAAAACCAGCTATGGCGAAGTGCTCTCCTTTCTGACCAACGATATTGAAACGGTCAATCAGACCCTGAACCAGAGCGTCACCCAGATCATTACCTCCGTGGCGACTCTGGTGGGTATACTGATCATGATGTTTTCAATCAGCTGGCAAATGACCATTGTGGCGCTGCTGATCGTACCGATCTCATTTGTGGTGGTGGTAAACATTGTTAAAAAATCCCAGCCTCATTTCAGTGAACAGCAAACCTATCTGGGCCACATTAACGGCCATGTCGAAGAAATGTACGGTGGCCACAACGTCGTTAAGGCTTTTAACGGTGAAGAAGCTTCTTTTGAAACATTTGACCATTATAACACCACCCTTTACAGCTCAGCCTGGAAGTCCCAGTTTTTATCGGGACTGATGATGCCAATGATGAATTTTATTGGTAACCTGGGCTATGTGGCGGTTTGTATCCTCGGCGGTTATCTGGCCGTGAATGGTCGCTTAAGCGTTGGTGATATCCAGGCTTTTATCCAATATGTCCGCCAGTTTACCCAGCCAATTATGCAGATTGCCAATATCTCAAACATTCTGCAACAAACCACCGCTGCCGCCGAACGGGTCTTCGCCTTTCTGGATGAAGCGGAAGAAGTGGAAGAAAGCACTACGGCTTTTGATCTGGCAAGCGTTTCTGGTCAGGTCGACTTCGACCACGTGAACTTTGGTTATCATCCCGAAAAACCAGTTATCAAAGACTTTTCGGCCCACATTAAAGAGGGTCAGAAGGTCGCCATTGTTGGCCCTACCGGCGCTGGCAAAACCACCATTGTCAAACTGCTGATGCGTTTTTACGATGTCGAATCCGGGGCCATCCTGGTGGACGGCCACAATATTGTAGACTTCAGCCGGGGTGATCTGCGCAGCCTCTTTGGGATGGTCCTTCAGGATACCTGGCTTTACAATGCCAGCATCCGGGACAATATCAAATACGGTCGTCTCGATGCCACAGATACCGAGGTGGAAGCGGCAGCCAAAGCCGCCCAGGTGGATTATTTTGTCCACACTCTACCGGATGGCTATAACATGTGCTTAAATGAAGAAGCCAGCAATGTCTCTCAGGGTCAGAAACAGCTTTTGACCATTGCCCGGGCCATTTTAGCTGATCCGAAAATCCTGATTCTTGATGAAGCCACCAGCTCGGTGGATACCCGTACTGAAGTGCTGATTCAGAAAGCCATGGATAACCTGATGGAAGGGCGAACCAGCTTTGTCATCGCCCACCGCTTATCGACCATTAAAAATGCCGATCTGATTCTGGTAATGAATGAAGGTGATATCGTGGAACAGGGCAACCATTACGATCTGCTGGCTGAAAATGGCTTTTATGCCAAGCTTTATAATTCGCAGTTTGAAAAAGCCGAAGAGCTGGAAAACGAATTGGCCGAAGATTTATTGGCGGTTAATCCGCTACTTAGCTAATTCATCTCACCGATTCTTTCAAATAACAGGGAGCTGTCCGGGTCGACATACCGATCCGAACAGCTCCCTGTTTTAATGTAACGTTTTTTAGTTTCCCTGATCAATCGCAATCGCTTCGATTTCTTTGCGAATTGACAAAAAGGCATCAACCAGGATCGGATCAAATTGCAGGCCCCGTTCGTTTTTGATAATGTCAAAGGCCGTATCAAAATCATAGATCTCTTTATAGGGCCGAGCCGACGTCAGGGCATCAAAGACATCGGCAATGGCCATAATCCGGGCGCTCAGAGGAATCGCTTCGCCCGATAAAGCATCCGGATAGCCCCCGCCAATCCAGCGCTCATGATGATACCTGGCAACCTCGCAAACCATCTTATAATAATCTACATCCTCAATTTTTGACAGGGCATTTTCTAAAATCTTCTGTCCATTTTCGGCATGTTTTTTCATCAGTATCCATTCTGCTTCTGTCAGTTTTCCCGGCTTATTCAAGATACTGTCAGAAACCATAATTTTCCCCACATCATGCAGCGGTGCCGCCGCATAGAGCAGCCGGATAAAGTGTTCATTAACGGTCTCCGGATAATCGCCATTTTGAAGCAGTACTGCCGCAATTTTTTCGGCGTAAAGACTGGTTCGGCGGACATGTTCCCCGGTGATGGTATCCCGGATTTCGATAATATTGGCAAAACTGATGATGACCTGTTCCTGAATCTCTTTTATTTGGGCGGTTTTCTGCACCACTTCCTGCTGTAGATCTTGTTGGTAATTAAGGATCAGTTCTTTGCGTTTTTCCGCTTCCGTGACATCCTGATACCAGATCACATAGCCGCGGATCTGGCTGTTGCGGCGGATCGTTCTGATCCGCGGTTCATAAATCCGGCTTTCACGATAGCATAAACTGGTTTCTTGCGCTCTGAGGATCTGATCGAGATCCGGGGAGATCTCCGCCAGACCGGTGTCTTTTTTGGCTTTGGCAAAATCCGGAAACAGTACAATGGCCTGTTCATTGACTTCTTTGTACTGGTAATTGTGATCAACCACGATGATGGCATCATCCATCGAATCAATGATCAATTGTTTGGCGGTATCGTTGATATCATAAATCTTGAGTCGATAGATCAGCACAATCAATAAGAGCTCGGAAATCAAAATGCCAATGGCTGCTATCTCAATTTGAATTGGCAGATATAATTTGCTCAGATGAATAGCTGCCGGAATTAAAGGTACCGCCACCAGAAGCAATGGCTCCCACCATTCCTTGTCTTTCCGTTTGCGACTTTGATCGATCACCACCACAATCAGCCCCACGACCACAGCTGCTTCCATGATCATGTAGATGGTATGAAGAATGCCATATTCTTTAAGCAGCACCGGCACACCGGTTTTATAAACAAAGGCATAGCTCTGATAAAACCAGTGGTGCAGATCCATCGTCAGGGTCGCCCCAATTAACAGCAGACAAAGCAGGCCAAAGAGCGGAAAAAAAAGGATTGGTGCCTTAATCTTATAATAACGGACAAAAAACAGGACGAACAGAAAATAAAGACTACAGCCACCCAAATACATCAGTTTGTCAGCAATTATGATGGCTTCGGCCGAATTGGCCTGAATCCCCAACCAATATCCCAGCGATATTAAAAACGCAAAAAAAGCAATCAGGAGCATCAGCTTCTGCTCATCGGACGGTTTTTGAAGCGCCACACCGATAATACAGATGATTGAAATAACCAGTCCAATGGAATATAAAAGAAACAGCGAATCATAGATTGTCATATCAGCCAACATCCTTTATTGTAATCGAAATAAAACTAATTTCATGATATATTATTTTTTTGTGAACTTCAATAGAATTTATTACTAAATCCCTGCGCATCTTAAAAAGAGCTGTCTTTCTGACCTTTTTTGCTGCTGCTGACAACGTAAAAAAGCCAGTCTCCGACCTTTAAGCAAACTGTTTCAACAGCAAAGCCGTTGGAACGTCTACTTAGGCATCGAGGACTGACTGATATGTGACTGTTTATTGAGGCAGTCTGACCAAAAAACGACTGCCTTTTCCCGGCTCACTCTCCACCCCGATGGTGCCCCCGTGAAGCGTCACAATCCGCTGGGAAATGGTGAGTCCCAGACCGGTTCCAGGCGTACTGCGGGATTGATCGGCCTTATAAAAGCGATCAAAGATCTTTTTCTGGTCTTCCTTAGCGATACCCTTTCCGGTATCGGCTATTTCGATAACCACTTCTTTGGCGGTTTTGTGCAGCGCAATGCTGATGTGACCAGCTGTCGGGCCATGGTTAATGGCATTGGTCAACAGATTGATAATAACCATCGCCATCAGCTCGGGATCACCCTGGTAGATTGTATCATCCAACTGGATATCCAAATCGATATTTTTAGCTTCCCACTTTTCCTGTAGCAGCAAGATCACCCGCCGGATGGCTTCATCCAGGGCAAAGGCTTCTTTTCTCAAACCCAGAACCCCATTCTCCAGCTCCGAGAGTTTTAACACATTAGCTGATAGTTTCCATAGCCGGTCACTTTCGTCGACAATAATATCAATATATTCCTGCCGCTGGGTTTCCAAAAGATCGGGATCTTTTAAAAGCTTGCCAAAGCCTTTAATCGAAGCGATGGGGGTTTTAAACTCATGGGACACGTTACTGACAAAATCTCGATGGATATAGTCATTACGGGAAAGGGCAGCCGTCATGATATTAAAATTTTGCGCCAGCACGGCCAGTTCATCCTTTCCTCTAACCGTTAGCCTGACATCAAAGTCACCATTGGCTACTTTTTTTGTAGCCTCAGAAACCGCTTTAATCGGTCTGGCAATCATCGCAACCGCAATGACAATCAGCACCGATCCGATCAACAAGGTGACCAGCATGGTGGTGCGCTGAAGTTCCATAAAGCCAGCAATTTGATTTTTTTCCAGATTCGGCCGACTGACCACATAGCCATCCGCCAGTTTTCCCAATGCCATTGGTAAATCCTGGGCCTGGTGGGTATTCAGATAGACGATCTCCCCGGCTTCGATTTTTTTTTGCTCCGCATCGGTTAAGGTTACCCCCACTTCATCCAAGCTGGCAACAATCCGGGACACCACAATGCCCTGGCTATATAAATTGACAATGACATCATCCCCCAACTTTTCCTGATTAAGAATCTGAACTGCCTGGGCCTGATTGACCAGTTCTACCCGGAGCTGTTCGAGAATATTGCCCAGTTGTGACCAGTAAATCACGCCAAAGGTGAGGGTCGAGGAGAAAAAAAGCACCCCTAAAAAGGTCACCAGAAATTTTGTATAAATTGAATGAAAAATTTTATTTTTCATATAACTCCTTAGTCTCCACTATAAAACCCGGGACTTATATCCCAGGCCCTTAACGGTGATGATTTCGAAATCCTGATTGTGTTCCAGTTTTTCCCATAACCGTTTGATATGAACATCCACCGTGCGGTGATCACTTTCACTTTCATAGCCCCATATTTCATCCATAATCTGAGCCCGGGTAAAAATCCGGTTCGGTGCCGATAATAGTTTAAACAGCAACAGAAACTCTTTTTTAGGGAGGGTGATGGTTTCATCCCCGATGCTTAAGGTCAAGGCTTCATAATCCAGAACTGTTTTTCCCACCACCAGCCGCTGTTCATTGGCAATTTTGGCTCGCCGTAATAAGGCAAAGACCCGCAGCAGCATTTCATCCATGTCCACCGGCTTAACCATATAATCATCAGTTCCGGCTTTAAAACCGGATTTTTTATCATCGATGCTTTCCCGGGCGGTGATCATCAGGATCGGCAGCTCCAGGCCGCCGTCCCGCAGGGTTTTGGTTAAGGCATGACCATCCATGTGGGGCATCATCACATCGGTGATCAGCAGATCAATGTGGTTTTTTTCCAGTGCATCCAAGGCCATAACTCCATCAATCGCTTCAAACACCGAATAACCTTCTTTCTCCAGAACATCCCGAAACAGTCGGCGAATATGGTTATCATCCTCACAAATCAAAATACGAAACATTTCTTTCTCCTGTTTTTCTCCTAAATACTGCGCAGGGCATCAATCGGGTTGAGTCGGGACGCCTTGCGGGCTGGCATGAAGCCAAAAACAACGCCGATGGCAGCGGAAAAGCCGATTGCCA
Organism: Acetobacterium wieringae; assembly: GCF_023700225.1. Lineage (NCBI taxonomy): Bacteria > Bacillati > Bacillota > Clostridia > Eubacteriales > Eubacteriaceae > Acetobacterium > Acetobacterium wieringae. The sequence continues at coordinate 243,770 of NZ_CP097897.1, read as the reverse complement.
ATAAAACGGTGGAAGCCGTCAGAGCAAAACTGGTTCCAATCAGGTTGGCCACGACCCAGGCCAGAATGACCCCCAGCCCAAAGCCGATGATGCCACCAATCAGACAAAGCACCACTGATTCAATTAGAAACTGGAGCTGAATCTGCTTCGGCTCTGCTCCCAGGGCCTTGCGCAAGCCGATTTCGCTGGTTCGTTCAGTGACCGAAACCAGCATCATGTTCATAATTCCAATCCCCCCGACGACCAGCGAAATTGAGGCGATGCCACCCAGCATCATCGACAGAATACTGGTCATTTCTGCTATGGTCTCTAGAATACTCTGCATGTTTACAATCGAGTAGCCATCATCATCACCGTTAAAAGCTTTGGTTAAAACCCCTTCAATTTGCCGGGTGGTCGTGTCCGCCAGAGCCTCATCAGCAATGTAAACAGTCAAGCTGTTAATGTACTTGGCGCCAACGACCCCCATAGCGGTGGTGTAGGGAATCATCACTGCCTTATTGGTATCCGCCTGAGCAAAGCTGTCCGATTCCTGTAAGATGCCAATGACCTGATAGGTAATGCCGCCGATTTTTATTTCCTGGCCAATGGGGTTTTTCCCGACATAAAGTTCGTTGGCAATATCATTTCCAATTAAAGCCACCCGGCTTTTATTTTCAGTGTCAACAGGATTAATGATTCGCCCAGCCGAAATGACATCTTCAGTGTTTTGAAAGTAAACATCATTTTTTCCCTGGAGGCTGATCTCATCCATGGTCTTGCCGTCGAAAGCCACCGTCGTTTGGCCGGAAATGGTCGGGGCAATTCCTTCAATATTTGAAAGCTCAGAAATTTTAGTGACATCCCCCTGGGTCAGTCCCTGTTTCAGCGGTGTTCCCTGAACCTGAATGGTCACCGTATTAGCCCCCATTGAGGCCACCTGATCGGTAACGGTGCTGGTCGCTCCCGAGACAATGGTAATCAGGGCAATCACCGATCCCACCCCGATAATAATCCCCAGCATGGTGAGAAAGGAGCGCATTTTATTGCTGATGATATTTTCTAACGCCATTTTAATACTTTCCTTAAGCATTGTATACCCCCTCGCTGAGATTCCCATCAACAATCCGCACAATCCGGCTACCATTTTTAGCGACATCGCCATCATGGGTAATCATCACAATGGTTTTTCCTTCCTGATACAGTTCTTTAAACAGTTCCATAATCTGATGACCGGTCTGTTGATCCAGGGCGCCGGTGGGTTCATCGGCCAGCAAAATGGTTGGTTCAGTCACCAGCGCCCGGGCAATGGCCACCCGCTGCTGCTGACCGCCGGATAACTGATTGGGCCGGTTTTTCATTTTTTCGGCCAGTCCCACCCGTTTTAAAATATCGGCACTGCGGAGCTGTCGTTCTTTCTCCGGGACACCAGCATAAATCAATGGCAGCTCGACATTTTTCTGGGCTGATAGTCGGGGCAATAGTTGGAACTGCTGAAAGATAAAGCCGATTTCCCGGTTACGGATATGCGAAAGCGCCGTCTCCGGCAGATCCTCAATCCGTTCTCCGGACAGATAATAGCTGCCACTGGTGGGTACATCCAGACAACCAATAATGTTCATCAAGGTGGATTTGCCCGAGCCCGATGGGCCCAGCACCGATAAAAAATCACCCCGATTGATTTTTAGATCAATGCCTTTTAGAACCACCTGCTCCTCATCACCCATGGTATACGTTTTAACGAGATTTTTCATTTCCAGAATTTTTTCTTTCATCAGATTCCACCGTCGCTTTCTGGTCGCTGGAAGGTTGTTGCCTCGGTGACGTCCAGGATGGGCACACAAACCACCTCATTCTCGCTTAAACCGGTGATGATTTGAATGTTAATGCCATCGGTAATCCCGGTAGTTACCGGGCGCTGCTCGGGATCCGTTGACTCGCCCTTGACCAGCACATAAGTCATATTATCCTCCCCAAATAAAATAGCCGTCACCGGAACCATCACGGCATTTTCGACCTGCTCTTTTACAATAACCACCTCTGCATTCATGCCAATGCGAATTTGCGGATCCCCTAAAAAATCTACAATCGCAGTAAAATAAGCGACCCCATTTTCATTTTTAGCTTCCCGGCTTATTTCACTGACAGTGCCCGGAACACTACGCCCGATGCTGTCAATATTAATGGTAACCGGAGCCCCAACGCTCAGCGTTGACAACTGATACTCGTCGACTTTGATGCTTAACTGAAGGTTATTAAAATCAACGATTTCCATAATTTTCTCCCCGGCAGCCACCGTATCATCGACCTCATAAAAAATATCGGCGACTTCTCCAGCCACAGATGATGTGACGATATCCCCAGTGACGGGTTCATAAAGATCAGTGTCTTCAGCAATCAGTTCGCCTTCGCTGACATATAGCTCACTTATTTCCAGGGTACTGGTCGCAACAATCGCTTCCCGGGACTGACTCTCAATGACCCCTGTAAAACGGTTGTCATTAATAATATTACCCACTGTAACGGTGGTTTTTGTGTACTGAGTCGTTGCCGAATCTGCCAGTACCTGATAGCCCAAAAATCCTCCGCCAATCATCAACACCCCAATGATACTACCAATCACAATTTTCTTTGTACTTCCTTTTTTCACGTCGATCCTCCACTTACTGAATTTATTTAGTATCGGCATTCTAACCAATCAATATGAATTAAAAATGAACCCATTGATTTTATTTTTTGTTGTTTATTACAGTTTTTGGGTATCTATATGTTAATAAAAGAAATTAAAGGAGGATGTGACAATGTTAGATGATAAATTAGATATGATGGAAGAAAAGATACCCGATGATAACACAGAAAAAAAACCCTTTTATTACTCTAAGTGGTGGTTGTTATTGTGGTGCCTTCTGCTTTGGCCAATTGGATTGCTAATGGTTTGGGGCTATTACGCCAACATGCATAAAAATGAAATGCCCCGAACTCGACTGATCAAAGATAATTTAGAGGATATATAAGCCGAATAACCGATACAAACCTTTGAATAACCTTAAAATATTGATGATCTCGTTTTCAGGAAGTAGTCCCTATCCTTGATAAAAAGTCTGTTTCATGTTAAAATGAGACAACTTAAATGCGACGAACATAAACTCACACAACCACCATGAATAATCATTCCTGGTGGTTGTGTCATGATAAAAAAGCATTTATACTATATCAGGTAGTTATTTGAACCGAACAACACAACTTGTTTTCGGTTCTCAAAACGATCGATGTAACTGAATATAAAGGAGAAATTAAAGAGAGATGGTTTCACAAATTTTTACTCTGTTATTTATTTTAGGTATCCCGTTTTTTATTTATGGTATCTATTATCTCGGAATTGGCTTATTTGGATATACCAAACACAATAAATATACCCTCTCCCCTCCCAAAAACCGCATTGCTGTGGTGGTTGCCGCCTGAAATGAGGCTGCGGTTATTGGAAACCTCATCGAAAGTCTGCATCAGCAGGATTATCCCAAAGAACTGATGGATGTCTATGTGATTCCCAATAACTGCACTGACAATACCAGAGAAGTGGCCCTTGAACATGGTGCTAAAATCATGACCTGTACAGCAGAAGTCAAATCAAAAGGAGCTGCCCTTTCCCAGTTTTTTGATTATATTTTTGCCGAAAATGACATCTATGATGCTTTCTGCGTTTTCGATGCTGATAATCTGGTCGATAAGCACTTTGTTTCGACCATGAATAATGTTCTTGAATCAGGTGAAAAAATTGCCCAAGGCTACCGGGACAGCAAGAACCCGGATGATTCCTGGATTTCTGGTTGTCAGTCCGTGTTTTACTGGACCTTAAACCGCTTTATGAACCTGGCCCGTCACAAACTCGGCTGGTCAGCCACCTTAAATGGTACCGGATTTATGATGCATGCTGATGTCATCAAAAAAGAAGGATTTAAAACGTTCAGTCTGACTGAAGATATCGAATTTACCACCCAGTGCATTATTAAGGGCTACCGGGTTGCCTGGGTACCTGAAGCCATTACCTATGACGAGCACCCGATTGCCTTTGATCAATCCTGGTCCCAGCGTAAGCGTTGGTCGACTGGTACCATTCAATGTTTTAACCAGTATTCCCAACAGCTCATCGATGCCGTGATCAACGATAAAAACCGTTGTGCCCTGGATATGCTAATGTTTCTGGTTTCCCCCTTTATGCAGGTGCTGACCTGTATCTATACCATTTGTTCATTTATCATCCTGGGTATGCTCTTTGTCACCACCTCTGTCTGGTCCAACGCTTTAACCTTTGCCATCCTCTTTTCAGTTGGTGGTGTCATCTTCAGTGTGGTCTTTACCGCCATGGTATTATGGCTGGAAGGTAAAAAGATTCGTCAGATTAATAATGTTTCGGTTTTTTCTTTCTGGTTATATCTGGCTTCCTGGATTCCCATTAATGTTTTATGTTTTATCAAACCAATCGAAATCTGGGAACCCATCGAACATACCAAAAGTATTAAAATCTCACAATTAGTCGAATAAAAAACAAGGATGATCTTCGGATCATCCTTGTTTTTTTGCTGATAATTAATTTATGCTTCGTCCTTCGCTGCAGCTCCTTTTGTTGTTTCATCTAACACGACTCTTACCTGCTCATCATTCTGGGCTTCAATGGCTTCATCAATTTCTTCTGCTAGTGCTGATTCATCAAGGACTATCTCTATTTCCGTTTCATCTTTGATTATCCGTTCTTTTTTCGCAAGCACAATCAATAGTACCAAAGCTCCCAACAATCCCAGCAGAATAATCCAATAGCCGACTTCTAACTGCAGGGTAAATGCCAGGGCCACAAAATTTGCCTGACCACTGATATAGTTTGCAATAAAAGTTCCCACATCGCCAAAGGTACCCGTCAGTATCGCCCGTAAAGTCTCCATAATACCACTATTTACCTGACTGGCCAGACTACTGAGCTGTTCATTAATGCGGTTATTGGCAACAGCCGTACCAATTCCAACTCCTAAAAACAACACTGACAGAACCCCGGATATAAAAATTGACAGTTTAATACTGGCCCGTTTATACAGAATCAGTGCCATTAAACCAATGACAACAAGGAAAAGAATCAAGATTCCGCCATTAGCTGTGGCTTTATAGGAATCGATGGTGGCCATGGTCGCATTGACCTGATCCATGGACTGCCGGGCCGAAATGGTGATATCATTAACCTGGCTGGCAATGTTTCGGGCACTTTGGATGACATTCCATAAATCTTTGAGAATCCCATTGATCGCCTCGCCATTATTAAAACGGGTTATCACAATCTGTTGAACCTGAGGATCTACCAGGTAGTCCAACGCCGGACTTGCTAAGGCTTCGTTGATGCTACTGACATAGCCTTTATCAGGCAGTGGACTTCTTAAAATATCAAGCACCGAATGATCCAATACTTTGATATTTCCGAGGGGCACTCCATAGATCTCAAATTCGTCAATGGGTTCCTGCAGTACAAAGTCACTCAGCGAAAAATTGATCATATCATACTCCGGACTAATGACTTCCAAGGTATTAGTCATGATCCCGGTGACAGAAGCACTCATCTTTGCACTCATAAATGGCAAGAAAAAGCCAGCCAGAGCCAACAGTAGGCACAGCAAGGCTCCGGTTCGCAGCTTATTCTCCATAATCTTTGTTTTGATCCAGTCAAACCCATTCATAAACCACTCTTTTACTATCACTTTTTACCCCTCCTGATCGTTTTTTTCAATTATACCCTTAATTTTAAAGCGTTATCATCGAAATATAAAAACCACCTCAAAGAGATGGTTTTTTAAACTCTATTTTAATGGTTTTTGCAATTGCCATTACAAGACCTTGTTCAGGAAATTGATGGTTCTCTGATTTTTAGGATTCCCGAAGATTTCGCTGGGTGGGCCTTCCTCAACAATAAAGCCTTCGTCAATAAAGATCACCCGATCGGCAACTTCTCGGGCAAAGCCCATTTCATGGGTAACGACGATCATGGTCATCCCATCTTTTGCCAGCTGTTTCATAACATTTAAAACTTCCCCAACCATTTCAGGATCGAGGGCCGAGGTGGGTTCATCGAAGAGCATAACATCCGGATTCATGGCCAAGGCCCGGGCAATCGCTACCCGTTGCTGTTGTCCCCCGGATAACTGTTCCGGATAAACATTGGCCTTCTCTTCCAGATCAACGCTTCTTAGTAGTTTTCGTGCCGTTTCTTCAGCTTCTTCTTTGGTTTTAAGTTTAAGGGCCACTGGCGCAAAGGTAATGTTTTTCAAAACTGTCATATGCGGGAAGAGATTAAATTGCTGAAAGACCATTCCAATATCCTGCCGATATTTGTTGATATTACCATCGGCCCTGGTGATATCATTCCCATCGACCTCAATAGTTCCACTGCTAGCTTCTTCCAGGGCATTAATACACCGCAATAAGGTGCTCTTTCCCGAACCAGACGCACCAATAATACAAATCACTTCCTGCTCTTTAACTTCCAGGTTAATATCCTTCAGGACTTCTAAATCGCCAAAACTTTTTTTGAGATTCTTAATTTTTACTTTTCCCATAAGACATTTTCCTTTCAAGTCGTTTTGAGATCTTTGATAAGATCATAATGATCACAAAATACATCACCGCAACGATCGCCCATACCTCAAAGGATTGGAAGTTATTGGCAATAATCAGTCGCCCGGTCTGGGTTAATTCGGTTACCCCGATGACCGAAAGGAGTGATGTATCTTTCAAGGTAATAATGCATTGATTGATCAGTGCTGGTGTCATCGTTTTGACTGCCTGAGGCAGAATGACACTCCGCATCGCCATTCCGTAGGGTAAACCCAGGCTCCGGGCAGCTTCCATCTGCCCTCTGCTGATGGACTCGATCCCGCCCCGGAAAATTTCGGCGAGATAACCGCCAGCGTTCAGGCTAAGGGTGATAATCCCAGAAATTACCGGATCTGATTGAATTCCCAAAACCTGTGGAATCCCAAAGTAGATAAAAAACGCCTGTACCAATAATGGCGTTCCCCGAACAATATCCACATATACCAGAGCAATTGCTCTCAAACCTTTTTTCTTTGATACTGACAAGAGACCAAAAACAAGGCCTAAAATACCTGCAAAAAATAGCGAAATAATTGTTATTTCAACCGTTAATACCAATCCTGCCATCAGGCGGGGCCAATACTGTACAATTAATTCTGGAATACTCACGTCAACCTCCTTCAATAGTTTGAGTTGTCCAACAGTCTTTACTCACACGCAAGAAGTCACGCAAGTAAACACTTTTAGATAACTTAGAGAAATCATCTGCCAGAAGTGTATGCTGACAGATGATTTCAAATTAATAATGTGTTAAGTTTTTTCTAACAGATTATTTTTTGATATAGGTGTCCAGGATTTCCTGATACTTTCCATTAGCCTTCAAGTTAGCCAATCCAGTATTAAACATCTCAATCAACTCTGGATTTTGACCTTTTTTCACAGCGAAACCATAAGAACTTCCTTTTTCCATGTCAGTAACCATTTTAAGTGGTACACCACTGGCAATGGCATCGCCGACAACTGGATAATCTTCAAACAAGGCAACTGAATTTCCAGCTTTTACATCTTCATACATGTTGGCTGAATCCGGGAAAGAAACAGTTGTAAATCCATATTGATCTTTGATTGACTCAGCAAAGGTTGCCCCTTCCGTTCCGGTTTTAACTGCTACTTTTTGTCCTTTTAAATCTGCATAAGACTTAATTGTGTCATTTGAAGCAGATACTGCCATTACGACACCTGAGTCAAAGTATGGTTCGGAAAAATCAAAGGTTTTTTTCCGTTCATCGGTAATACTCATACCGGCGATCATCCCATCCGATTGACCTGTTGATACTTCACCCAGAGCAGCATCAAACCCAACGGCCTTTAATTCATATTCGAAACCCTGATCTTCAGCAATTGCTGCTAAAAGATCGATATCAATTCCGACCCGTTCACCCTTTTCATTTTCATACTCAAATGGTTTAAAGGTTGTGTCTGTAGCGATTACATATGTCTTCGTATCACTGCCAGTTTTTGTTCCGCTGGAACAAGCAGCTAATGAAAATACCATTGCCGCTACCATTACCAAAACACCAAGCTTTGCGATTCTTTTCATTTCTTTTCCTCCTAATAATAATAAGTTTTGGTGCATCTTTAGCCAATACACCCACTTTCATACAGGTAGCAGTATATCATTTTTATAAAAACTTCGCAATAAAAAAAACCATCGATTATAGTAAAGGATGGTTTAATCTATTCTTTAGTATCAATATGGAGACGACTGCTTAACTTCATTTGTACGCCAAGCTCGTACACGCTCAGCGTACAATCAGATCATCTCTTTTCATCAGCTTATTGTGTTTATTCTTCCGGATTCTCAGTCAGATATTTGCGGATCGACTCGTAGTCCCCTTCAGCCACGATGAATTCGGCCTCCAGATTTTCCAGCACTACTTCTTCCGGGAGAATCTCAACCTCTTTCTCCACTGGCGCTCGGTTTCGGGCTTCAACCAAAAGAAAATCTTTTTGATCCAATGCAATCTTGCGCTGGTTCAGGCCCGCTTCAATGATATCCAAATCATTGATCCGTTTATTAATCAGTTTGGATAGCCGAATCAGATCATCCAGAACCTCATCAACAACGAATTGTTTATCAATAATCATTTTCAACTTTTCGCGAATCAGATTACCGGCGGCCACAATTTTTTCATCCCCGGCAATGGGTTCATAGTTTTCCACTTCTTTCTGAAAATCACTGATAGCCCCCTGGAGATACTGGGTTTCCTTCATTGATTTTTCGATCTCATGAAACAAATAGCCCAGTCGCCGTTCAATGGAAAGAAAGCCCTCTTCGTTATCATCCACTTCTGTTGTTTTAATTCCGGCAGCACCTAAATTATTGACTGCCATTTTTTGAAGATCAGATTTTTTTTCTTTAACTGATGGTAAATCACCAAACAGCTCCGTGCTGCTGTTTTTAGGAACTTCGATTAACGGCTTCTGAGTTGACAGTATCATGGTCGCTTCCGGTGCTTGATTACCCATCGGCGAGTTTGCCTCAATCCCCACTGCTTTTTTCCCGTCTGATTCCATTGGGGGTAATCCTGCTGGCATTTTTTGTGACGATTGGTCCTGGCTTACTTGTTTTTGTCGGGTTCCACTCATAGCCTCAGTTTGACTTAATGGCGGTTTGTTTTCTTTTTTTAAATTTTCTTTGATTTCATTGAGAAAATCACTGGTCTGATAGCGTTTTTCCTCTGCAACAGCCCTCGGCTCATCAGCTCTGGGGGACTCCACATAGCGTTGCTGTCCTCTTTTTTCATTTTCCAGCAAACTGGTAAAGATGCTGTCGTACTCTGACTCTTCTTCATCATTTCGGGATAACCAGGTTTTTTTATCGCTTTTCACTTTTTTCCCTGAATTTTTATCCATTTTTACCGGTTCCTGTTTTTGATCATTACTCCGGTCTTTTTTAGCCGTCTTCTTTTTTCTTTCTTAGGCATTCGTGCTTCATCTGAAGATACACTCTGTTCTCGGGTATAATCATCATCTTTACCAATCAGAACCCACCATAACAGATGACACAGCGTTATCATTAAGAAGTCCGCCGCAGCCAAACCAATAAAAAATGTTGTCGGTACATCTGGAATAAGAAAAAAGCACATCGTAAAAATAATTCCGTTGCCAAGAATTGTAATCCCGCCGCCGATGAAGGGAATATTCTTTCGCAATAAGTTTCTGTTTAAATCGTACAAAGCCAGCACAATTGTCTTAATCCCGACAAAGAAACCCATCAGAATAATATAAGCATTGGCGTTTTCAAGTGTCATTAAAACCTGATAACCCAATAAAAAAGCATAGCCAGCGATTGCCAAGCCAATGATATCAAAAATTAACAAACCCCAGCATTTACCAAAACTTAATTTCATCAAATCACTCCTTGCTGTCATTTATAAAGATTGTTCCATCGTTTTCTCGTGAACTACCCTTATCAATCGTTACTTTTCCAAAGGTCGACGTCAGCGCATCCAAACCTTCTGTGTTGCGATACAAAGCTTCAATTTCCTGAAGCTTCTGATATTCACGATTGAGTGTCTCTTCTTTTCGATTCACTTCTTCGTGTCGCTTTTTCAAAATAGCCAGAGCCGTCCCTAAGGAATCCAGCATATCCTGAACCATTTTTTCCCGCTTTTCAATATTGGCCAGCTGGATATTCAACTCATCGGCTTTATAATTGGGAATTTCACCTTCACTTTTCAAAAAGCGGGATTCTTCTTCCTTCAAATCATCGAAGACCCGCTCGAAATGGTTGGCTTCTGGGCGCAGAGCGGTAGCCCCAGCTGCGCTTTTCTCAGGTTGTGCTGGGCCATTTTGAACCGTTTTGAGGATTAGTGATTTTAACTCTTCATCTTTTTTTAAAATCAGTTTTTCTAAATTTTCAATGCGCGATTCTACATATTCAAAGTACTCATTCTTTTCATTGAGTTCCTGTTCGTTTGCCATATTAACCCTACTCCTATATTCGCTATCAATCTTTGCATCTATTATAACAAAGTTTTCCTAAAATGTATAATAAGATTTAATGTTTGTTTTTTCTATTTATATTATTTTTACAAATATTTACATTTATGATATAATAGCCTACCAGTAGTCGTAAATTGGCGTAATCAGAATTTATTTTTAAGTAAAAGATGGGAAAACACTTTGCAAATTACCGGCACCGATGCGTCTGTAAAACGATCTGCAAACAGAGTTCTTTCCCAACGAGGTAAAAATTTGAACGATAAAAAAAAGAGTGTGATTAAAAACAGACGAAATCCAGGCTTAAAAAAGACATCCAACACGAATCCAAGGCCTGATACCCGTCCCCTTAAGACTATTAAATCAGAAACAAAAGCGAAACCCAAATCAAAGCAGTCAAAAACAAAGCCGGTAATCTTACCCAATCCATTACCAAAAAAAGAAAAAATCCAATGGCTTTGTAAAAAAGTTTTTCCGTACTATTCTGCTGATCATTATTTTTCTGATGGCCACCGCTTTTGCCGTTAACGCCTTTTTCTTAGGGAATGTCACCAGCGACCTGAAAGGAAATTTAAGCAAGTATGGAATCAGCAGTGAAGCGGCTAACTTTGCCAAACAGCATAAAATTGTTAATGTTGCCGTTTTCGGCGTCGACGGTCGTGATGATGTTGAAGGTGACCGAACGGATACCATCATGATAGCAACTGCCGATTATGAACATAGCAAGGTCAAGGTGGCCTCGCTGATGCGTGATACCTATGTTTATATCGACAAAAAATACGAATATGATAAACTCAATGCCGCCTACGCCTATGGCGGACCGGATTTAGCCCTTAAGACGATCAATCAGAATTTTGATACCACCATCACCGATTATGTCACCATTGATTTTAACGCCATGGTTTCAATGGTCAACGCCGTCGGTGGGGTCACCATCGATATTGAAACCGACGAAGAGCTGGAATGGGTCAATGAATATCTGATGGATGTCAATGAAAAAGTAGAAACCGGTTCCCCCTTTCTGGAAGAAACTGGACCCCAAACCGTTGATGGCTCCCAAGCCCTGGCCTACTGTCGAGTTCGGTATGTCGGCGATGGCGACTTTGATCGAACCCTGCGACAACGGGTTGTTTTTGAGCAGGTCTTGTCAAAAGCTCTTGATCTGGATCTTCAAGAACAATATAATCTGGTAATGGCGACCTTACCCTATGTGGAAACTTCATTAAGCACCCTCGAGATGCTCAAATATGGTGCCAATTTGGCTTTAATGCCTTCAAAAGATATCGAGCAAAGTCGTTTCCCCACCGATGACCTGATTTCCCTGGATATGCTCGACGGGGTGTCCTATGTTGTCCCCAATACCTTAGCCGAAAACATTGAAGCTTTTTATCAGTTTATCTACGAAACCGATTATACACCTTCGGATACTGCCATGGAGATTAGCGATGAGATCAAAACCGCTGTCAAGGGCAGCTCAAACGCATCCGGATCTGATAAAGAAGAACTATCCTATTAGAATCATAAAAGCCACCTGCTGTCTTTGACAACGGGTGGCTTATTATTTTGCTGCGCTTACTTTGCGATGAATTATCTTTGATTTTTCCGGGTTATGGCTGGCGAACGATATTGGGAACACCAAAATAATCAGCCAGGGCACGGTTTACCCAATGATTGGGATCCAATTGGACATCCTTTAATCCATACATCCCATTGTGGCTGGACAGGGGTACAATTTCCGGCACCTGAATCAGAGCTTCATTTTGGTGTTCTTCAATGATTTGAACCCGAGCGACATATTGTTTATTAACTGTAATGGCATCGATGCCCACGTACCCCCAGGACATGATGTAAAATAACAACACTGCCAAACCGGGAATGATTACAAATTTCCTGATCCGTTCTTCGGTCATTTCGAGTTGCCCAAAAGCATATACCACAGCAATAATCAGAAATGCCGCCAATCCAAACATCGCCCGAGGCGGAAACTTAGGTGGTGCCAGCATCACAAACATCGCTGCTGCAGCTGCCACAGTAAAAATCCCAAAATTCACCCATGCTTTTCGATCTTTTTCATTTCTTAACATGACAAAAGCAATCGCCGCCAAAATCACCAGCGGCATTAGCGCATAAAGATTATAGGCAAAATATGAAAGCCGGGTGATCAGCGGGTTTGATCCCACCATCATGGTGACCTCAGCAACGGCCGATTCATTTGCTACCCGCAAACTGTTTCCTGGTGCAAAAAGCATACATAAAAAGCCAGCGATCGAAAACAATAACCCGGTATACGCAAATGCAGGAATCCGAATTTTGCGTTTAATGTTAACGCCACAGTACAGCAGCATAATTAGAATCATCCCGCCTGCCGTATTTTCATTGGTAATCCCACTGATGAAAAATAAGGGTATCATCAGCAAGGCAAACCAGATGCTGTTTAACAGCTTGGTCTGTTTTTCTTCATATAGCCGAAATGGCAGGATTGCCAATAAAATAATTGTACCACACCATAAATAATTACAGGATCCCGTTAGCCACATCACCGTCTGACCAAACATCGGGATAAAAAACCAGACTAATATTGTCGTCAATAACAATAATTCAAAGCGGATTCTTCGACCCACCGCCAAAAAATAAACTGTCAGACAAAAGACAATATAGCAGAGGCTATTGGCCACATCAAAAACATCTTTTCCTAAAAACATGAAGAGTTGTGTCAATGTTTCAGCCACCACCCGCCCTCCCCAGGTCATGTAATAGGAAATCTGCGAGGTAACGATATCCCCAAAACTCATTACCGGCGTTGATGTAGCAAAAATAAATGTATAGACAAAATCATCAGCAATCAAAGGGGTTTTGCTGTTTAAAAACACCATGTAAGCAAATGTAACTGCTACTATTACCCAAAAGAGAATCAGATTCGTTTTTCGGGATTCGATTAAATTTTGAATCGCTCGATTTCCATATTTTTTTCCAAAACGGTCACTATTCATCATTTCACTCTACCTTCTAAACACCGATTTGCGCCATGCACTTGATCCGTTTATGATCACTCGAAACAACGCCCTTAGATAAACGCATAAACAAAAATCCCCCCGACAATCAACACATTGCCAATAATTTTACGCCGACTGAGTTTTTCTTTTAGAATCAGCATCCCCAGAATCCCAACATAAATATAGCCGGTTGATTCTAAAACCGGTCCCATTGTTAATGGCACCCCGCGATACGCAAAGGTGGTTAACAACGATGATCCGAAAAAGAAAAAATAAGCCCCGATCACATAGGGGTTTAAATACTCTCGGATGCGACTTTCATAATGAATCATGGCACTTTTTTTGAGAATAACTTGCGAAAGGGAAGCCACTAAAACCGAAAACAAATAGAGCGCATAATAAATCCATTCGTTATTTGTCATCACTTACCACCAAATATATTCCTGAAACAATAATCACCGAACCCAACAGCATCCCCCAGCGCAGCGCTTCTCCAAAAAACAGATATCCCCAGACAATTCCCCACAAAATGGTTATCGCTTTGTTGGCAAAAGCCACCGTTAAGGGAAAGCGTTTGAGTATCTGCTGCCAGAGAATGGCATAAACAAACAATATCAGTAAAAACAACCCATAATAAAGTATAAACGCCCAGGAAAGAAATACTTCTTTGCTGGCCATTTTTGAAAAAACCGATCCGATTGAATATAATAATAAACTTGCATGTAAAAACAAATAGTTTTTTAATCTTAGTGTTCCTCTGTTCTCATCCGATTTACTCATTTTTCTCTCTCATACCTCATTTTTACAAATACTTCCATCATTTTATAGAGTGCGATAACATTAAATGCGATAACCAATGGGTAGGCCCCTGCCAGATACCAATATGAAATGGCTACATAAGCCGAAATATCGGTATAGGCGACACCACCAGCCAGTACAGCCGCACTAAAGAGCAAGGCCGATAAAACCAGCCAGCAGTCCATTAGCTGATACTTGTCACGCATTTTTTTTATCAGTACAAAAAACGAAAGCAGGCCATAGACTACCAGAGCCACCATAAAGACCACTTCGCCCAGACTCTGATAAATCGCAGTAATACTGTTCATTAATACAAGTCTGACTTTTACATTCAATGGAATTGGTTCACCCTCTATTCGGGCCGCATTATTTGTAATGTCTTCAAAAAGTAAGATCCCATTCTGTCCATCATCAATACTGTCAACCATACTGGTTTTGACTGCTTTAAACCCGGTGACATACTGAGTTGTTTTTAAAAAAGCGCTGGCCAGTTTTTCGCCATATTCATCCCGCCAGGGAGACATCAAAGCAGATGGCATGGTTGGTCGACGCATAAGCTGGCCACTGTTAAAAGCCGCCTCCAATTCATTGGTCACCGCTTCATAAAAACCATTGGCCGTTTCGGCATCATCATAGTACCCTGAGTTGGAAACCGCTTCCCGCAACGCCCAAAAGAAAAAACCGTCCTCTACCTGTCTTACACTAGCATCTTTTTCGTACCAGGACCATCGATCCAGACTTGATTCCAACTCATTTTTTATACTTTTTAACGATGGGGATACCGCATAAATTTTAGTCATTGTACTTCTGGGAACTGAAGCCCGCTCAATTTCTTCACTCGGTTGCACTGCATAAATGAGTTTTATTGCCTTCGTAAAATTGCTGTCATTGAGCTCATTCGTGGTGTAAATTCCATAATACGCATAATTAATACTGGAAATAATAATCGTCGACACGATTAGAATTCCCAGCGGAACTACTGTAGTCATTCCTTTTTTCAGTTTTTCTTTTATTGATAATTCTTTTTTTAGAATAATCGTTATGCCGGTAATAATAATGACGCCCAGCACCAATGGAATAATCCAGATCCCATCTTCCCGGGTATGCCATAAAGCGGCCAAACCCAGTCCGGCAATAACTGCCCAGACCAGCTGAACTGCCGTTTTTTCAAAGCGGTTTAAATAAACGGCAAACATCCCGCCACTGATGACGAGAACCTGAGCGGCAGTTAAGCTATTTCGATAGACCCGGAGAAAGGTTTCATCGGCAAATGAGATCGGATTAAACAGCAACGCCAAAAAAATTAAATAAAGCGGAAATTCAGTTTTAAACAGTCGTTTGATCCCAAAAACAAAAATTACGCATGCGATGGAATAGATTCCTGGAATTGACAACGAATAGGGGATTCCAAACCAATCATTTGCAACTAAAAAAAGCGGAAAAAACAGCCCCTTGACCAACGTCTTTTCCGAGTATGAACCTAACCACTCTCCCTGAATTAACGAATTGGCCATATTGATCATTAAGCGATCATCGTGTCCGGCTCCGGCATGGGCAAAAAGAGGTATGCCAATGACCAGCAGTTGTTTGACCAGAATAAAACCAATCATGAAAATGACCAACCGGTATTTTTCGATCAATAACCACAGTCGATTCTTTAGGTTTCCTGAACTTTTTGACATCCTCTTTTCACCTCCTCAATTACTTATTATTTTCAATACAAAATAACAGACAACCTAGATCTTTTCTCTAGCCTGTCTGAAACCATCCTATTTTTTTCGTTCAATTTCCAAAATCCCCAGAAAGAAACTGGCAAAAATCAATTCAATACCAATGGCAATCAGCGTAGCCGCCGGAATTGTTATTTTCATTATTGATTCTGGCTGTAGATTGCCAAACGAATTGTTGCCCCAAATAACAAAGGCAATAATCGTCGCCACAATCCCCAGTAAGGTTAACAAAACCCCAATTACAACGCCTTTTTCAACGGTAAACTTTTCCAGGATACCAATGGTTTTCGGACTATTGGGTATAAATCCTGAGCTTAATGCATAGGCTTTGGTAAACATTGAAAATAAACTGATATTAACCCCAACCAGCAATGCTGCCGATCCATACATCATGGTATTGATTCCAAAATTCACATTACCGATTTTTGTGGGCCCGACGCCAATGGCCACCATCATCACCAATCCAATGACTGATAAAATAATGCCAGGATACAAAAATGTCCAATTGGGACTGTACATCATCAAAAATTTAAGATGCCGCCAACCATCCCGCCAACTTCTTAAGTGCGGGGGACGTGACCGACCATCCGGTGATAAGGTCGTTGGCACCTCTATCATTCTTAACTTATGCAAGGTCGCCTGAACAACCATTTCGCTGGCATACTCCATTCCTGTCGTTTGCAACTGAAGACTCTGAATCGCCAGCTCGGTTATAGCCCCGAAGCCCACAATGGAAGTCTTTAATGTCACTGGGATAAAAAATCCGCCCGATAAATGATAAGACCGGATTTCCCAAATACTTGTGCAACGGCGGCATCGCCCCTTTTTCAATTCCTCCTTTGAAGCGGTTTCCCATTACCAGTTCATAGCCTTCTCTCAGTTTTTCAAGAAACGGCATCAGGTTTAAAAAATTATAACTATCGTCTGCATCGCCCATGATAACATATCGACCTCGGGCGTTTTCACTCCCACCTCTTAGTGCGCTCCCGTACCCCTTCTGTTCGATATTGACAACCCGAGCCCCGTTTCTGATGGCTATTTCCTGAGATCCATCGGTACTGCCATTATCGGCAATGAGCACTTCGCCATCGACATTGTTATCTTCTAAGAAGGACATCGCTTTTTTTATGCAAATCTCCAATGTTTCCGCTTCATTCAGGCACGGCATTAATATCGTTAATTCGATTTCTCTCTCTTCCAATCGCTTTTCCTCTTTATACTTTATATTTTATTACTCACGTTCGCTTATTCCAACGTTGGGAAGACCGCCGTCAACACGATCTGCTTAGGCTTCTTTTCTCCAAATCTCATTCAATAGATTCAAATGCCTTTCAAAATTATGACGATGTTGCTTTTTTAACACCTGCAGAATAACACCACTGAAAAAACTGATAATGGCGATGATCCACAAGGCCGAAATGACAATCAAGGTCGGATATTTGTCGACCAGACCGGTTTCAAAATAATTAATTAAAATGGGCGTAAAAAAGATCCCGCTGATAATCAACAACACTAATGAAAGCATCGAGAAAAACAAATAGGGTTTGGTATCTCTAAATAAGGTTCCAATTGTCATCAACACTTTATACCCATCTGAATAGGTATTGAGTTTTGAGACACTACCTTCTGGTCGGTCCCGATAGTCAATCGGCACTTCAACTATTTTAAAATTGTTGTCCAGGGCAAAAATTGTCATCTCCGTTTCAATTTCAAATCCCTTTGATGTAACCGGAAAGGATTTTACAAACTCTCGGGTGAAGCCCCGAGCTCCGGTCATGATATCTTTTACTTCAGCCTTAAACAAAACATTGATTAATTTTCGTACCAGAACATTCCCTATGTTATGGAAAGGGCGCTTGTTTTCCGTGAAATAGGTCGAGGACAGCCGATCGCCGATGGCCATATCGGCCCGTTTTTGATAAATTTGTTGTTCCAATTCCAACGCAAATTCAGCCGGGTAGGTATCATCTCCATCCGTCATAATATAACAGTCGGCATCAATATCCCGAAACATCGATCGAACCACATTACCTTTCCCCTGTCGATATTCGTAGCGCACAATGGCGCCAGCCTTTCTGGCAATTTCATCAGTCCCATCACTGGAATTGTTGTCATATACATAGATATCAGCATGAGGCATGACTGCCTGATGATCTTTGATTACTTTTTCAATGGTTTTAGATTCGTTATAACAGGGGATTAAAATCGCTGTTTTTTGTCCTTTTTCCATCATTACTCCTTTAATTATAATTTACTATATATATCTTAAATCCGTTTTCATCTGCTAACTCCGTAAAGCTTACAGCCTCATTTGAAAGTATCGATAAATCCCGTTTTGAGAAAACATAGGTTACCTCTAGTTTTTCCAGATCCATAATATTTAAATTCACTTCAAAAAGATCTGGCGATTTCAGTTCAAAGTGTGTTTCATTACTTGTGTTAATCAGATTGACACTGATATGGGCATAACGGTTATATATTTCCTCTGCTGATCCATCCGGATCCAGTAGATGCCATCTTTCCAGATTCGGATACACATTTGTGGAGTTTATTGTTGGTGCGCCAGCCATTAATGGAAAATTAATCACTGGAAAACCAATTTCCGCTCCCGAATCGACAATCCATAATCCGTTTTCCGTCGTATTGATCTGTTGAATTCTATTGATTAAATTCGTCTGGTAAATCGCATCCAGTCCATTAACAACTGGATTCACAAATAATCCTGCAATAAAAATGATACCAAAGACAATCACCAATAACGTCTTACGGGCCCACTCCTTGTTTCCACTTAAGATGACGTAAAATGATCCAAACAAAAGAAGTAAACTAATCATACTCATTTTCAGATCAAGATAACCGTCATATGTTTTAAACGCCAATAGCGTGATTCCGAGGCTCATGAGCAGTGCACTACCCACTTTAAACCATTTTGAAAACGCACCGTCAAATAAAGCAAGGGCCCGGATCAACAATAAAATATTTATGAATCCTACTGCCAAAAAAGCTCGAACCGGCTTTGAATAACTGAGCAAGGTGATTTTTGCCAACCATTCCGGCCACGGAAACAAACACCATACTATCATCATGGCATTTATTAAAAGCAGCGGGATCAAGAATTTATCCTGCTGCTTTTGTTTTATCACTACCCACGCAGACAAAACAATTCCCAACGGAAAGAAATCAAAATAAACTGCCAGCTCACAGGGATTTGCATACGTCAGTTCCCGTGAAAAAGCAAAAAACAGGTTGCCCGGATATAAAAACAATCGCAACCCCTGGTTTCCCCCGGTTTCAGCACTTCCTCCCGGATAAACCGTATTCATCACCGAGTCAATTGTTCCTCCAGATTTAGACAAAATATAAATCATGCCCAAACTCAATAATAGAATCAAACCAACGCCAATTCCAATATCTTTTTTATTCCAGACAAAATGCTTCCGATTTTCCAGCACAACGCCAATGAATAATGCCAGAAATACATATACCATTGGTACTTGCCAGGCTGGATAAAAGGTTAAAATATATCCACCGGCACAAATTAACATCACCAAGGCATACAGTGACCGTCGATAGTAATTCTGATTATTCATATACAGGGTGATCATGATCAACGCCAGTTGACCAAAAACCAGCATTTCAACCAGACCGTTGATGGCAAACCACCACTGCACAACGGGAGACCAGGTAACCATCAGGGTATAAATCAAGGCCAGCAATTTACTCTTATTCGTGAGGATCATCCCAAATTCAAAGGATACTAAAAACAAGGCAATGGTTCGACCGATCCAAAAAAATGACAGCCCTTTTGCCGGAGCCAACAGTAAATAACCCCAATGAAATGGTCGAAAAAATATCGCAATATCTCTTACCGGTTGACCATATATGATAAAGGTGTCGGTTAGTGCCCCCCGAATGGTTTCACTGAAATAAGGAAACAAACCCGAATGATTATAATACTGCGACAGCATCATCGGTGTATTGACCGCCCACTCGTCACTACGGATTGCTCTTGATATGCCAATCAATGGTTGTGAAATATTGGTTAAATTAGTTAAATAATTCTGCCAATACAAGATTGATGAGCCATGAATTTCAAAAAAAACAAGGAAAATCCCCAATATCGCCGAAATCCAAAAACGATATCGATAGGCACGGTCGGCCAATTTTTCCATTCCGTAATGATTCACCAAAATGCTCAAGCCAATTCCAATACTCATAAAAAAGAATAACCTGACAAAATCGAAAGTCTGAATAATCTGGGCAATTCCTGACCATGATTGGAACGATTCAATCGCAATTTTGTTTTCAATCATTAAAAAAAACAATTCACTGAAACCGGCTAATATTAATGACAAAATTATTAAAATGAAAATATTGATCTTTCTATTTGTTAATATTCCATTCAACTTAATACCCACTCTCAAACACCGCTTTAAATGTCATAAAAAATACTTTGATATCAAACCACAGCGTCCATTTTTCGATATACTCGATATCACACTCGATCCGTTTATGAATCGAAGTATCCCCACGCCAGCCTTGAACCTGAGCCCAACCGGTGATCCCCGGCCGAACATGGTGTTTGATCATATACTTAGGAATTTCGTGTTGAAACTGGGTGACATAATGGGGTCTCTCGGGTCGGGGTCCAACAATACTCATATCCCCTTTAAGTACATTGTAGAACTGTGGCAGTTCATCAATGCTGGTTTTTCGGATAAATGCACCAAATTTCGTTTTACGCGGGTCGTTCTCAGTGGTCCAGCCGATTTCCCCAGGAATGGCGGCATCACAACGCATCGATCTGAATTTGTAAATCCAGAATTCCCTTCGGCCCATCCCCACCCGAATTTGCTTATAGATAATCGGCCCAGGTGAGGTTACTTTAACCAGAATTGCCGTAACCAACATAATTGGTGAAACCAGAATTAAAATCAGAATTGAAAGAATAATATCAATTGCTCGCTTGATCCATTTATTCAAGGGCTGATCCAGGGGGATGTAACGGGTATTGATCAATGGAATACCATCCAGTTCATCAAAATAAGCTGTTGTTCCCTGAATCAAGTGAAAATAATCTGGAATAATCTGGGTTTTAACACCCTGGTATTCACAGATATCAATGACTTCATCGATTCGTTTAAAACTGGTATTCGGCAAGGCAATAATGACCTCATCCACCTGATATTCTTCCAGAATTTCATTCATTTCCCGGGTTTTTCCCAGGATCGGGATCCCATCTTTATCGCTTTTGTGATAATAATCATCAACATACCCGGTTACCTTATAACCCAGCTGACGATCTCCAGCGACTTTTGCAGCAAAGGTTTGACCAATACTACCAGCACCAACAATAATAATATACTTGATGTTAAAACCCCGTTCCCGGGCCATTCGGAGAATTTTGCGAATCGATCCCCGCTCCAAAATCATCATCACCGTAGAGGTAATAAAGAAAATCCCCAGCATATACCGTGAAAAATGGATGCTTTTCATGGTAAATAAGGCCGACATTAAAATCGCAATGCCAATAATGTTGGCAAAGACGATTTCCCGGCATTCTTTAAAAAAACGCTGTTTGCGATATGGTTTGTAGAGGCCAAAGAACAGAAAAAGAACAAGATAGAGGGGGATAATGATTGCCAGCAAATCAATATAAGCCCTCAGGTTCATGGTCCGCACGCCATCATCAAAGAAAGGTGAGACAAACCGAATATACCAGGCAAATAAAAGAGACGCTGTCACCACACACAAATCAAACAACACCAATATAAAATTAAAAAAACGCTGATTGCTTTTTATCATGCCTGTCTCCCTTCCCTGTTTTTATTTTCTGCGATTATTTTTTGCTAAGGCCATTTTTTTCATGATTGTCGTTCCTGTAATCACGCACCACCGGGTAAACCGATTATATTTATTCTGATAATGTTTATTATAAAAAATGATCATCGAATCATAAAATGCGGCAATCACTTTGGGATTTCGTTTGCCGATGCCACTGGCTTTTTTGTGATGAAAAATTCGAACTTCCGGATAATACATGACCTGATACCCGGCCTGTTTGATCCGATAACACCAATCGACGTCTTCCCCATACATAAAAAAATCCTCATCCAGCATCCCTACCGTATCGACTACGGCTCTGGGAACCAACATAAACGCCCCCATAATACAATCAATGGAACAGGTTTTATTTTCATCCACATAGGTCAGATTATAGGCCCCAAAACGGGTGCTTTCGGGAAAGGTCAGGTCCAGATTGAGACTGTGATAAAGTCCGTTCATCGGTGTCGGAAAGCTTCGTTTACAGGCCGGATCCAGTTTTCCTGATGGCAGCAATACCTTACAACCCAATGCCCCGATATGTTTGTGATCTTTAATAAAAGCCAGGGCACCTTTTAAGGTATCCAGATCAACAATGGTATCGGAATTGAGCAAGAGTATATAGTCGCCCTTTGCCACCGCCATACCGATGTTATTGGCCTTTGAAAAGCCCAGGTTTTCGCTGTTTTTGATAATCGTTATTTCTGGAAACTGCTTTTCAATGGCTTCGATGCTGCCATCATCAGAAGCATTATCGACCAGAATAATTTCATAGCACAATCCTCTGGTATTACTTTTTATAATTGAATCAATACAATTTGATGTCAATTCTTCTGTTTTATAATTAACAATAATAATCGATAAATCCATTTTCAGCCTTTCTTAAGCCATTTTGTCTTTCAAAAGACATTATATTTTACCATACCCCCCACAAATATGGAAGGGCCGATCTAAAAACTGTTTTACTTGCCTATTTTATTTTCAACTTGTCTAAATACATTCACTATCAATTGGACTTCAATAAAAAAATAATGCTTCAGATTTCGAAACTGAAAAGGAACCTTCGTCATGATTCGATGCTTTTTCAGACCTTCTTTAATCCCAGCTCGATAATCCTGGCCAAAGCCCCTTTTGGCAAACGTTATGTATTTAACGATAAACCCCAACAATAAAAACGGGCTGTTAACCAGTAATTGAACAAATGGCATGTTTTTATATGCGACATAAATATTATTGCGGGCTGAAATCTGAACCTTGAAGGGACTGTACTTTTGGCCTTCTGCTGTGGTTGCGCTGCCAATATGGTAGCAGATCGCTTTGGGTTCATATCGATTTTTATAACCATTGATCAATGCACGGTATCCGATATCAACGTCCTCCATATAGGCAAAAAAAGCTTCGTCAAACAAGCCAATCTCATTTAGAATCGATCGGCGGTAAATCCCCGCCCCGGCACAACTACTAAAAATTGCTGTTGGCTTATTATGAGCGTTGACCGATTGGCCATCGCCCCGTTTGTATCCCCAGCCCAGAATATTATAAAAATCGCCGGTATCATCGAGCTTATCCCGTTCATAAAAACGAATCATTTTTGAACTCACCGAAAAGGTTCGGGGATTATCATCAATATGCAAATATAAATATTTCACAAAATCAGGATCCGCCACCACATCATTATTTAAAAGCAAACAGTATTTTCCACGACTGGCCAGAATCCCCTGGTTAACCGACTTATCAAAACCCGAATTAACGGGATTTTCCAATAACATTACATTTTCATAATTCTTTATGATATCAACACTCCCGTCACTGGAGCAATCGTCGACAACTATGATTTCCATGTGTCCGAATGTACTAAAACTTTGTACCATCATACTATCCAGACAATTGGCGATAAAATTCTCCCCATTGAAATTTGGTATAATTACTGAAACATCACACTTCATAAAACCTTCCTTTATTCTGTCCATAATCCGTTTTATTATAACATAGGATCTTCCTTTACTAAACAAAAAGAGACCAGGAACTTTTCCCAGTCTCTCTTTTGGGCACTATCTCAATTTGCATTGCTGTAAGGGTTGTGAAAGTCAATCCATATTTCCGGATCGACACAGGCATCATCAGCATTGGCGATTGCTCCAAAATGCAGATGCGGTCCATAGGCATTATCGATATAGGTTCGTTGGGCGTTATAACCAGAGCCCCCGACTGAGCCAATTTTTTGGCCCTTACTTACCGACTGTCCCACACCCACGTTAATTTCCTGCAGATGTCCATAAAAGAAGGAAACACTTTCACCGTAGCGATCAGTGGTGCGGATTCGGACGTAGCGACCATAGCCCATAAAAAAACCGGCTTTTTCGACAATACCATTGCCAACCGCATAGCAGGAGGCATAATAGGGTGCCGGGATATCAACCCCTTCGTGAATATCACCCCAGCGTGGTCCAAACCAATCGGTGGGATCGCTGGGATTGGGTTTATAATTTTTATCCAGCGGATAATTATAAAAACCATATACTGTTGCCGTATTCTGTAAAATCGTTTTACTGGAGTCCTTAACAAAAACCATTTTTCCGTTTTTATCAACCAGGTAAGCATGCGAAATAAACGCATCAACAATAATGTTATAGTTTCGCAGATTAATGTTGGCTTCCCATGTGTGATTGCCAATATAGGTTGCCGGCTCCCAACGCAGATCATCCTGACCATTTGAACGGCTCCAGGTTGGCATCATGATGGCGGTCACACCGTTTTCACTTCCCACATTCCTGATCCGGATTTTGAAGGTATTATTCAGCACCGCCTTATCATACTCGATGATGGGATTAAGCTTTGCCAATGTAAAGTTAACGCTTTCAAAAGAAATAGTCTCTCCATTATTTCCCTTGATATAAGTATGGATAATAAATGGGCCGGTTTCAAATCCATGGTTTTCAATATCCACCGAGGCAAGGTATTCTCCATTTGCGCCAAGCACCCCTTGATACCATCTTATCTCATCCTGGCCATTGCGATTTGACCATACCGCAAAATCGACCTGCTTGATCCCAGGCTTTTTGCTGCAGTTTTGAGTGCTGATGACAAACTTCGATCCATCATTTTCCTGCTGTTGTGCCGTAACTTCCAACGGATCTTTCGCAAATGGATTATCAATGATTTTCGTTGTCGCTCCTAAATACTTCTGTTGTCCATTTTTATCGGTAACATAGACGTGGCTGATAAAGGTATCATAGCTTTGTTTATAATCAGCGATATTTATCACCGCTTCCCAGGTATCATTTCCTACATAGGTAGCTTTTTCCCAACGCAGATCGTCATGACCGTTGATCTGTGTCCAGGTTGGTACAACAACATCACTGACACCATTGCGGTTGCTTATCCCTGAAATACGAACCTTAAAACAGTTATTCAATACTTCTGTCATCGAAATAACAGGCTGAGATTCTTCAAGATTATAACTACTTCCAACAACTTTTAGTATTTCACCCTGCTGTCCATGGATGTAGGTATGGATCAAGTAAGATCCTGTCTCGTATCCATGGTCTTTACTATCGATGGTGATGCAAAACTCCCCATTTTTATCCCGGGTTCCCTCATACCAATGCAAGTCATCCTGGCCATTCCGTGCTGTCCAGGTTGGAAACAAAACCCTGCCAATCTCAGCTTTTCCAGCACAACCGATGGTACTGACCGTAAACTGAGTCTTATTCTCTGCCGCTTGTGAAATGATGATTCTCAGATCACTAACCCCAGTTGTTGTTTTTACTGTTTCACTCAATTCTTCATCCGGATTTTGATCGTTCGTTGTTACCGCATCCACTTCATCAACCTTTACATCTGCATTATCACTGCCTGCAGTATCTTTAGTTGTTTCCGGGTTTTCCGGTTGCAATGCCGGTTTTGTGTCTGTCCGTACTTCCGTTTTTTCTGATAACGCATTTTCCTGAACAGCAAATTCCATTTCATCCTGTGCCAGGATTTGACCTGCTGAAACAAACATAATCAATGCCCAACAGATCACCAACGATTTTATCGAATTGCACTTCTTTTTTTCATTTCCCCTCACCTTAAATTAATCCCGGACTTTTCACTACCCTATCATTGAACCATTGTCGGCGTCAAGTCTAAGATATAAAAAAACAGAGCTGAATTTCTTCAGCTCCGTCTTTTAATCAACTAAAACTTTTTCATAATCGCCTTAACCTTACCTGCATAGGTGGTATCAGCTGCCCAGGTTCCGGCCAGTTCTTCAACAGAAACGGCGCGCAATCGCAGGGAATCATTCCAGCGTGGATCAACCTTGGTTTGATTGAGCGCTGCACTGCTGGCATAACATTTTAGATGCTGTACATGTCCTCGAATTCCAGTTTGGAGACCTGTACTGCTACTTCCGTATACTGCTGCGAAATCAAATCCCGGTACGCCGCCAGTGGCTCCCAGCCCGGCAAAATTGAATTGGGAAACTTTGACATCCCCACCAAACTGAAGATTTCCAGTTTCCAGCATTGCCTGGGCAAAGGCAACCTCCGCCCGAACGCCTTCGGCATTACACTCCTGCACATAAAGCTCTGCAAATCTTTCTAAATTAACACCAAGATCATTGTAAAGCTGTGGATAGACACTTCCAGTTCCTTTATAATAGGCTACAAGTTGTGCCGCAGTCACTGTCGAAGCCCCCATGATCGGGGTTTCTACATAACGGACACTCACTGACGTATTGCCCAGAAATACCGATCGTCCATCTGATTCAACACCATAGGCATGAATCGAATAAGTACCACTGTTACCATTGTGATTCTTGGTATCAATTACCACCTGAAAGCTGCCATCGCTTTGTTTGGTGGCTGTATACCATTTAATATCATCCTGACCATTTATGTCACTCCAGGTTGGAATCAAAATACTTTTAATTCCATTCGGTGCGGTGATACCGCTCACTGTTGCTGTAATAATATTCTCATTAACAACTGCTTTCACGGTTGATGCGGTCATCGGTTTTGTCGCCGTAATATTCGCTGAGGTATTCCCTAATAAGGTCATTCTTCCGCTAAACTCGGTTCCATAAGCATGAATACTGTAAGTACCGCCAACATACTTGTGATCTTTAATGTCGACTGTGACCATGTAGCTGCCATCACTTTGTTTTTCAGCAAGGTACCAAACCAGATCGTCCTGACCGTCAGCATCACTCCAAACCGGTACCGAAATTTGTTTGATACCACCTGGGGCGTTAATTCCTTTTATCGTTGCTGTAATCTTATTACCCGAAACACTGGCGGTAACACTGGTTGCCGTCATCGGTTCAATCACAACACTAGCTTTTGCCGCTCCGACAAAGGTCATTTTGCCATTACTGTCTTTACCATAAGCATGAAGAATATAATCTCCTGTATCATAATTGTGATCTTTGATATCCAGCGTCAACTTATAGCTGCCATCGCTTTGCTTTGTTGCTGTGTACCATTTAATATCATCCTGACCACCGGTTTCGCTCCAGACAGGAATTAACATTTCGGTAATGCCATAAGGAGCTGTAATGCCTTTTATGGTTGCGGTAATTTTTCCGTTTGATACCACCGCGGTGACACTGGTCGCTGTCATTGAATCAACCTTCACGGTTGTCGTCGTGCTACCCAAAAATGTCATTAATCCCGTGTTATCTTTTCCATAAGCATGAATATTATAGGTTCCGCCATCATATTTGTGATCTTTAATATCAACGGTGATCTTATAACTACCATCACTTTGTTTAGTCGCAGTGTACCATTTCAAATCATCCTGACCGCCGGTTTCACTCCAAATTGGGATAAATAAATCGGTGATACCACCTGGCGCCTTGATCCCTTTAACGCTAACGGTAATGGTGTTCCCTGTCACGCTTGCTGTCACACTGCTGGCACTCATTTTTTCCTGCACAGATGCATTAACAGTCGCTGTACTTTCACCTAATAAGGTATACTTCCCATAGGAATCCACACCATAACAATGCAATTGGTAATCACCGCTGGTATAACCATGATCTTTTACATCAATGGTCACACTGTAAGATCCATCGCTTTGTTTTGTGGCCGTATACCACTTCAGATCATCCTGACCACAATCATCACTCCAGGTCGGGATATAAATAACCTGCAATCCGTTGGGTGCCGAAACGCCCTTAACCGTCGCTGTAATTTTATCACCACTCACCGTGGTTGTAAAACCGCTGGCTGTCATTGGTGCGGTTGCGGCGCCAAAAATCTCACTGACGCTGGCTAAAACCTGATCCGCCATTTTTTGCTGATTGGTTCCGTCGGCCAATTTCTGCGATTCAGCGTTGTTTGACACAAATCCCGCTTCAATCAAAACTGACGGCATACTTGTTTTTCGGGTATAGGCATCATCCCGTTCCACAATTTTATTACGACTGGGAACATAGGTTAAATTCTTACTGAAATTTGAATTCATCAGGTTGGCCAGCTCTTTGGATTTTAAGGCGATGGTCGGTGGAGTCGCATCGAGATCCGCCAACGACCCATCACTCCATAAACCGGCTTTCTGATAAATCCCATTGTTGTCGACTGATGGATGATAGCTACTCCAATAGAATTCATAACCGCTGGCTGTCGCCGCCCCGGAATTATGATGTACACTGAGAAATAAATCTGCTCCTAAGCTGTTGGCCGCACTGCATACCGTTGTCGAATTATTTGTAGTCGTCGCCAGCATGGTTGGCAAGCCAGGATTTCCGGGAATCTGATGACTCAATATGGCATTATAACCGCTATTTCGCAAGGTTGTGACAATTTTAATGGCCAAGGCATTATTGAGATCCACTTCCTTAATACCGGTTGTTTTATTAACGGCCCCGGTATCGGTTCCTGACTGATGTCCCGGATTAACCACGATGGTGGTGCTTGCTGCCTCCACGCTCAGACTAAAATACGAAAAAAAGGTCAGCAAGGCCAGAACCATCACCACTCCCAGCGCAATCTGCTTTCTTAAATTTTTTATCTGCGTCATTCTTTTCCTCCTTTCTTTTAAATTTTTCCTGTTGTCATTATATTGATAGTTGTAACGATAATAGCATAAAAATTTTACATCGTCAATTTATTCGTTACATCTTTTGCGTACTTAAGTTAAATCTCATTTTCTTCATCTTCAATTGTTTTACCTTTTACATAACCCACAATATCCACACAAATGGCGTAATTTCCGTCAACCCGGGTTAAATTCCGGTTGTAGTAAGGATCATTCTTGATATAGTTCAACCAGTGATCTTTCATGTATTTGATTTCACTGTTAAAACGCTTGTATTTTGAATAGGTATCTTCAGCCCCTCGGGATTTTGATTCATAGTGATAAAGCTCTACATCATGCAGCCAGACATTGAATTTTCCGGCTTCGTAAAGTTTGAGACAGAAATCCACGTCGTTGAAAGCAACCGTCAATTTTTCTTCGAATCCATTGACCCGGTCAAAATCTTCCCGTTTCACCATCATACAGGCGGCCGTCACGGAGGTATAGTTATTGGTGGTGACCAGTTTTCCAAAATAACCATAATCCCCCCGGGGGAATCCCACATGTCCATGACCGGCAACGCCGCCCATTCCCAATAGAACGCCTGCGTGCTGAATGGTGTTGTCGGGATAATAAAGTTTTGCCCCGACTGCCCCAACATGTTCCTGCTGCGCATAACTGACCATTCGTTTCATCCAGCCTTTGGTGATCACGGTGATGTCATTATTTAAAAACAGTAGATATTCGCCTTTCGATTCCTTAACCGCCAGGTTATTTATTTTTGAAAAGTTAAACGGAATATCAATTCGCACAACCTTAAACTGCTGCGGATATTTTCTGGTATAATACTCAAACAGTTTGAAGGTGTCTTCTTTTTCACTGCCGTTATCGGCGACGATAATTTCAAAATTCTCATAGATCGTTTTTTCATAGATGGAATCAATACAGGCTTTTAAGTCAGCAGCATTATCCCGGGTGGGAATAATCACCGATACCAGGCCTGCATTGACAATTTCATACTCAATGTTATAGACGCCTGGGAAGGCTCCATGACTGACCGTCCCTTTTATTCCCCGTCTGTCCAGAGCATCTTCCAGAGACTTAAGGCCAGCTTCGAAGGCATAACCTTTTGAATCCGGGTTGACGGCGGTGGAATTACTGATCATCCGCCAGTGATACAAAATCTTTTGAATATGGAAGATCTGATTCGTTTTTTCGGTGAAACGCAGCACCAGATCGTAATCCTGAGCCCCTTCATAGCCTTTTCTAAAGCCGCCGATCTCATCGATGATGGTTTTGCGGTAGACCCCAAAATGGCAAATGTAATTGGTCGCCAGCAGAATGTCGGGTGCCCAATCGGTTTTAAAAAACGGCTGGCTGCGTTTATTGTCCTCACTTAGCTTATCTTCATCACTGTAAATCAGATCGGCTTCCGGGTGCTCATTTAATAGTTTAACCACTTCGTAGAGGGCAAATTCGGCCAGGGTATCGTCATTATCCAACAGACCCACAAACTCGCCGGTGGCGATCGCCAGGGCTGAGTTGGAGGCCTCTGAAATGTGGCCATTTTCTTCCCGGTAAACCACCTTGATGCGAGAATTCAGCATTTTAAACTCTTCCAGTAATGGTTTTATATGGGCATCCGTCGAATTGTCATCGGCAATGCACAACTCCCAATTTTCGTAATATTGATTTAAAACCGAATCAACGCAGGCCCTGAGCCATTGTTCTTCTACATTATACACCGGCATAACAATGGAAACCTTAGGTTTATATGAAAAACCACTGATTTCTGCCAAAACTTTTTTCCTGTCATAATCTTCATGAACGTCAATCCAAAAATCATAGTTTTCCTGATTCTTATATTTCAGTTCAAACTTGATTTTTCGGATCGTATTTTTTAAGCCGTTGCGACTGAGATAGCCGACGGTTCGGGTTGTCACACCAGCCAATCGTTTGGCATTAAACAGATTCGGCTTTTTTAGATAATCATAATTCTTTTTCAAGTTAATCGGCACAATGCGAATATTCGTGTCATCTGTTAGTTTAAGTTTTAGTTTTTCACCATAAGTGTTTTTATCAAACTCGATAATAAAGCCAACCTTGGCATCATCCGGTAAGGCATACTTGTTATTGACGTCGATTCTGAAATCCCGTTTGAATTGAACCCCGACGGCTTCTCTTCCCAATAAATAAAGTTCGACCGGCTCTTTGGTCTTGGTATTAAAGGCCCAGCCCTGAACCGTGGCACATTGACTCACTTCATCCTTAACAATTTTGTCGATAAAATATTTAATTTCTTCCTGTTCGATAACTGTTTTCTTTCTCATTCCCATAGCCTTTCTTTTAAACTAAATGATTTCCCATTGATGTTCCATATGAACCAGACCCTCGGTAAAATAATCGGCTACTACCGCAATTACAAAGGCCGCTGTTTCATAGTCCAGATTAACAATGCTCTTGTTGGCAAAAAGTCCAATATCGACCTCGTATTTCCCACCCAGCAGTGGCAGCTTGGGCACGACATAACGGACATGATGGATTCCTTTTGTTTTTGGGATCGTCACCCCATCCAAATGGGTGTTTGGACCAAAAATATATTGGCGGTCGATGGTGTAAAAGGCCACCCCTACTAGTGGTTCACTGGAAAGATCATCATATAGCTCATATTCAATGTCCACGATGAAATCATCAAAGGTATTTATGGTTTCTTTATTACAATGCATGGCCGTGATTTTTCCCAGATGGGCTTCAATTTCGTAGTTATCCTGTAGCTGTTTGCCCTCTTCAAGAGCCTTCTGTTCCATCGATTCTCTCAGCATTTCACTTTCGTACATATCAATGACATGGGTGACCTCATCAAACATCCGCATTTCACCCTGATCAATCCACACCGCTTTGGTACAGAAACGTTTGATCTGTTCCAGGGTGTGGGATACAAAAAGCACTGTTTTTCCCGAGGCCTTGAATTCTTCCATTTTATTGATGCACTTGATCTGGAATTTTGCATCACCAACCGCTAATACCTCATCGACAATCAGTATTTCCGGATCAACATTAATGGCGGTAGCAAAGGCCAACCGGGCAAACATACCGCTGGAATAAGTTTTAACCGGCTGATAAATGTATTCGCCAATTTGCGCAAAATTGACAATATCATCCAACCGTTCATCCATTTCTTCTTTGCTGTAACCCATGATCAGCCCATTGGAATAGATGTTTTCAATGCCGGTATATTCGGGATTAAATCCGGTTCCCAGTTCCAACAGGGCGGATACCTTGCCGTCCACATACACATTACCCTTGCTCTGGGTCAAAACGCTGGATATAATCTTCAGTAGGGTCGACTTTCCTGATCCATTCTTACCCACAATCCCAATCGATTCACCCTTTTTAATTTCCAGATTGATATTATTCAGAGCGTAAAATTTATGATGGTATTCTTTTTTCTTAAACAGGCTCATGGATTCTTTTAAGCGATCCATCGGCCGTTGATAGAGCTGATATATTTTTGTAACGTCTTCTATTTTTATTGCCACATCTGACATAATTTCCTCCACTGATCCGTGATCAATATTTTCTATAAGACATCAGCAAAATGCGGTCTTAATTTTCGATACACTGCGATTCCGACTAGCAGCAATACAAAGCTAAAGCCCCAGAAGTAGGCTGTCATCACGGGATGTTCCCAAAACCAGCCGGTTCCAAAAAAGCTTTCCCGATAGCCCTGGACAATGTAGTACAAAGGATTCAGTTTTAGAATCCACAGCAAGTTTGCCGGAAAGATGTTTACATCCCAAAGAATCGGCGTTCCCCAGAACAATACCTGCATGCCCACATTGATAAATTGCAGAATATCCGTGAAAAAGGGTTGAAGCGAGGCGGTTACCCAGGTCAAACCGGTTAAAAAGACAATCAGACAGATCAGATAATAAAGGATCTGAATAAAGTGCAGGCTGATTGGTTGACTGTATAACAACAGCATCACCACTGCAAAGGCAATAAAAAAGATGTGGGTATAAAGAGAGGAGATGATTTTTACCGTCGGCAATATTTTAATATTGAAGGTTACCTTTTTTACCAGATAACTGTATTCCCTGAAACAATTGGTGCCATTAACCAGACATTCCGAAAAGAAAAACCAGACGATAATCCCGGTGATTAAAAACAAAATAAACGGCATCCCGCCAGCCGGAGCCGATTTCAGACCGATATCAAAAACAAACCAGTAGACGGCAATGGTGACCGTCGGCTGAATAAAGGCCCACATAATGCCCAAAAACGAACCGGCGTACCGGGACTTAAAATCATTGATGGAAAATTTCTGAATCAGTTTCCGATTTGCAACCAAATCTCTGATATAATCCATTAAATCTTTAAACAAATACAAACTGACACCTCATTCTTATTTTAAATGAAAAAGCACAAAAACTGTGCTTTTTCATTTACATCTATTCTACTTTTTCTTAGTTTTATTTTTTTCCGTACATATTTTGATAATACTGCTGGTAGTCACCCGACTTCACCTGTTCCAGCCATTCCTGATTGTTTAGATACCATTCAATGGTCTCAACAATTCCCTGTTCGAAGGTGTAGGAAGGTTCCCAGCCCAGTTCGGTGGTGATTTTGGTGTTATCAATGGCGTACCGACGGTCATGTCCCAGACGATCCTCAACATAGGTAATCAGTTCTTTGCTGATTTTTGACCCATCATTATCAATCGGGTATTTTCCCGAGCGGAGCATTTCGCCGACATTCTCGATAATTAAATTAACAATCTCCAGAT
Organism: Acetobacterium wieringae; assembly: GCF_023700225.1. Taxonomy (NCBI): domain Bacteria; kingdom Bacillati; phylum Bacillota; class Clostridia; order Eubacteriales; family Eubacteriaceae; genus Acetobacterium; species Acetobacterium wieringae. The sequence goes on along the minus strand of NZ_CP097897.1, from coordinate 210,084 downwards.
TGGCTTTCTCGTTATTGCCGCCGATATTATAGACTTCCCCAGCCACCCCTTTTTGAAGAATGGTATCGATGCCACTGCAATGATCTTTAACGTGGAGCCAGTCTCTGATCTGCATGCCATCGCCATAAACCGGCAGGCTTTTTAAGGCCACCACGTTAGAAATCATCAACGGAATCAATTTTTCCGGAAAATGATAGGGTCCATAATTATTGGAACAACGACTGATGGTGATTGGCAGCTTAAAGGTCTGTCCATAGGATCGGACCACCAAATCAGCACTGGCCTTGGATGCCGAGTAAGGACTGTTGGGCGCAATCGGGGTGGTTTCGGTAAACATCCCGGTTTTTCCCAGGGCCCCATAAACCTCATCGGTGGAAACCTGATGATAGCGAACACCGTCCCGATAGGTCGGGTAGCCGCAGTCATCTTTTCCGGTTTGCCAGTGATTTTTGGCTTCATCCAAAAGCACCAGGGTTCCCATCACATTGGTTTTAATAAAGATCTCCGGATCTTCAATGCTGCGGTCAACATGGGATTCGGCAGCAAAATTCACGACCGTATCAAAATTATAGGTGTTAAAAAGATTCTGAATAAACGGCCGGTCGACAATATCCCCACGTTCAAAAACATAATTGGGATTCTTTTCAATATCCGTTAAGTTTTCCAGATTTCCAGCATAGGTTAACGCATCGACATTAACGATTTTATAATCCGGGTGCTGATCGAGCATGTATTTTACAAAGTTTGAGCCAATAAATCCGGCACCACCGGTGACTAATACTGTTTTCATGATTACTCCATTTCTATCTCTATCAAATTCAATCTATTCAAATCTTAAGCTATCTCGGATCTCGCTTAAGAAGGGCAGCTGTCCGTCTTTTTCTGAAAGCAGCACCTCATCGATTGTATCAAGCGGCCACTGGATCCCTACTTCCGGATCATTCCAGCGAATTCCGCCATCATATTCCGGGGCATATAAATTAGTGCACTTATAGTTAAACACGGCTTCGTCAGAAACCACTAAAAAGCCATGGGCAAAGCCTTCCGGGATATAAAACATGGTCTTGTTGGCTTCAGTCAGCAACACCCCGGCCCATTGCCCATAGGTGGGTGAGCCATTTCGCAGATCGACGGCGACATCATAAACCTCGCCCCGGGTCACCCGTACCAGTTTTCCCTGGGAGAATTTGGTCTGAAAATGCAGCCCCCGTAAGACGCCTTTACCGGATTTAGATTCATTATCCTGAACAAAGCGCATCGTTAAACCGGCTTTGTGAAATTCTTCTTCATTGTAGGTTTCCATGAAATAACCACGATGGTCGCCAAAAACCGATGGTTCAATGATCACCAGTCCGTCAATTTTTGTCTTAATTACATTTATCTTTGCCATCAGTCCACCTACTTGCCTGTCGCACGCTGAATCAGATACTGACCGTAGGCTGTTTTCTTCAGCGGTTCTGCCAGTTTTAACAACTGTTCTTTATCAATAAAATTTCGTAAGTAGGCAATTTCTTCGACACAGCATACATAAAGCCCCTGTCTTTTCTGGATCGTTTCAACAAAATTGGAGGCTTCAATTAAACTATCGTGGGTACCGGTATCGAGCCAGGCCATACCACGACCAAACAGTTCCACTTTTAAATTCCCCTGTTTTAAATAGGTTTCATTAACTGTGGTAATTTCCAGTTCCCCGCGTTCCGAGGGTTTGATATTTTTGGCAATCTCTACTACTTTATTATCATAAAAATAAAGCCCCGGCACCGCAAAATTGGATTTTGGATTTGCCGGCTTTTCTTCAATGGAGAGGACGGTTCCATCTTTAGCAAACTCAACCACCCCATAACGTTCCGGATCGGTTACCGGGTATCCGAAGATAACTGCCCCACTTTGCAACTCTGCCGCTTTTCTGATGGTATCCGTAAAGCCATGACCATAGAAAATATTATCCCCTAAAACCAAGGCAACACTATCGTCCCCAATAAATTTTTCACCGATAATAAAAGCCTCGGCCAAACCATTGGGAGCTTCCTGGACTTCATAGGCAAAATTCAACCCCAATTCCTCCCCGGAACCAAAAAGTCGTTCAAACATCGGGAGATCGTGGGGTGTGGAAATAATTAAAATATCTTTAATCCCCGCCAACATCAAGGTTGCCAGGGGGTAGTAAATCATTGGTTTATCATAGATGGGCAATAATTGTTTGGACACTGCCCGGGTGATGGGATAAAGTCGGGTGCCGGAACCTCCGGCTAATATAATACCTTTCATAATAACCTCTTCTCTTGTAAATTATTTTCAGATTCCTGGCGTACCGTAAGTTCTGAGGCGGGTTGCCGCAAAACCATGAAGGGTACGCTTTTAAATGCTTACTTCGTTAAATTATCCAGATATTCGACCAAGGAAATCTGCCAGGGTCTGAACTGGTTCAGCTGCAGGTCGTTTAGCGCTTTGTTCTCCAACACCGAGTATTTAGGTCGGGGCGCTGGCCGGACAAACTGCTCGGAGGTTACCGGCTCCACCGGGATGTCAATCCCTGATAAGCGGAAGATCTCGATGGCAAAATCGTACCAGCTGCATTGTCCTTCACAGGTGCCGTGATAAATGCCGTAATGATCGGTATGGATTAAATCAATAATCGCTGCCGCCAGATCAACGGTGCTGGTCGGCGAACCGATCTGGTCATTGACCACCGTCAATTTTGGATGTTTTGAAGCCAGCTCCAGCATCGTTTTAACAAAGTTGTTGCCGTCTCCATACAGCCAGGCGGTGCGGACAATAAAATACTTGGGCGCTATTTCAGAAACGGCTTTTTCTCCAGCCGCTTTGCTTTCGCCATAGACCGTTTTGGGATCAGTGGGATCGGTTTCCCGATAAGGCCGTACCGCACCTGCTTCAATAATCCCACTCCCATCAAAAACATAATCGGTCGAAACCTGAACCAACACAATATCCCGATCCCGGGCGATTTCTGCTAAATATTGGGGGCCAGTCGCATTAATGGCCATGGCCAATTCTTTTTGGGTTTCACAGCCGTCCACATTGGTCAGTGCCCCACAATTGATGATCACGGTTGGCTGTTCACTGGTAATAATGGCCGTCATTTTTTCTTTATCAGTAATATCAAACTCGGGAATATCATATCCAACAAAGTCAATCTTTTTTTTCGCGAGTTGCCGGGTTAACTCCCGACCCAGCTGTCCATTGGAACCGGTTAATAAAATTTTCATATTTCACCTTATTTCATCATTCTTTTTACTGTTATTTTTTTCTGATTTTTCGCTGTTTTTATGCAGTTAAGCCATAAAAATTCATTGTCATTATACTTGATATCCCCATAAAAGTCTATTTTTTTCTAGATTCTTTCAGGTATTTAAGATTATTCCGTTACCCACATAATCCTGTTTTTCCCACAATTTATTATTTCCTTAATAATATTCAATGTTTTTTTAAGCAAATTTATGGTATTATTGGTTGATATGATTTTAGTTCGCTAATTTGAAAGGAACCTTCATGAAAAAGAAAATAATTTTAGTCATCCTGTTTTTGATCGTCTCATTAATAGGCACTGGACTAGTATATGGCTTTAATACCATCAGCCAGATAAATGAAATGGTCGCCGAACCCAAGATGGATGAAACCGAATTGGCCGTCAATAACGACCTCGATATCGATACCGTCAATATTGCTGTTTTTGGCGTTGACGGACGCAGCGACATTGAAGGGGATCGTACCGATACGATTATGATCGTCTCCATGGATTTCCGCAACGGCAACATCAAGGTCACCTCAGTAATGCGTGACTTATTGGTTCAGATACCGGAAACCAAAGACACCTATGAAAGTCTTGATAAAATTAATGCTGCTTATGCCTATGGCGGACCGGAACTGGCTGTTAAAACCCTCAACGAGAATTTTGATTTAAACATTAAAGATTATGTCATTGTTAATTTCGATGCGATGGTCGATACCGTTGATGCCCTGGGCGGGGTCGAAGTCAATGTTCAGAACGAAGACGTATTGGAATGGACCAATAAATATATTGACGATGTCAACGACAAAGTTGGCAAGGCTGACCCCTATTTGGAAACAACGGGTGTTCAAACCATCACTGGGGTTCAGGCCCTGGCCTATGCCAGAAACCGCTTTAGTGACGATGATTTCCATCGAACCGAACGACAGCGGGAAGTTGTCGGACAAATTGCTGACAAAGCCTTCAATATCGATATGACCACCGGCCTCAGTCTATTAAGCAAGGTCTATCCCTACATCAAAACCACCCTTTCGATTAGCGAAATCACAACCTATGCCAAGGCCTTTTTAGACTCTCCGGACAAGCAATTTCTGGAGTTCCGATTGCCTACTGACGCCCATGCCACCACCGCCATGATCAGCAGTGTTTCTTATGTGGTACCAACCAGTCTGGTGGATAACGTCATTGCCCTCCATGCCTTTATTTATGGACCCGTTCAGACGACCACCACAACGGACACCGCATCAACCAGCGGCAGTTCTACCACCGCAACACAAAACGCCAGCGCTGACAGCACCTCCGCCAGTACTGGTAATCGAACCAACGTCAGCGCTCCCACCACCAGTTCAAACACCAGCGTTTCATCAGGCACCAGCTCGGGTTCTAGTAACTATACAGCTTATGTGCCATCAGCCCGGGTCAAGGAAATCAGTGATGCCATTGCCTACTTCGCAGGTACCGGCTCATCCTCATCCTACACTGATTCCAGTTCCAGTGACAGCAGCAGTGACTATTCCAACTCCAGCAGTTCGGGATCATCCTATTCCAACACTGAGTCCTCAGGGTCCGGTTCGTCGGGAAGCTCCAGCGGTTCGGGCGCTTCCAGTTCAGGCGGCAGTTCTTCAGGATCTGATTCCAGTTCAGGTGACTCTGCTTCTGGTACTGGTACTGGTACTGACTCTGGATCGGGCTCCAATTCAGGCAATGATTCAGGCTCAACGGATTCAGGTACCACCGACAATAGCAGCGGCAGCGATGACACGTCTTCAGAGAGCAGTAATTAGTGCAGATTATTTTACTAAATCTAATTATAAAAACTTATCAAACCTAAACGTATAAAGGCGTTATCCCAAGCATCGGGATAACGCCTTTCTTTTCTTCTTTTACTCTGCTAACACCTGTGATTGTAACGCTTAGATTAAATCCGTTACCTGCTGTTTAAGCAGATCCTTCTTTTCTCCAGCTTCTTCTTTGGTCTTCCCGGTTACCGAGAAATAAATCTTTAGTTTTGGCTCAGTTCCTGATGGCCGCAGGGCAAACCAGGAATAGTCATCAAAAACAAATTTCAGAACATTTGATCGGGGCAGATCAATTGTTGTTTTCACTCCCGAAACCATGTCCGTGCTGATGCCTGCTTCATAATCGTTAAAACAAATCAGTTTGGCATCGGCAAAACCTGGAAAGCTGACTTGTCTGAATTTTTCCATAATTTGATTAATCTTTATTTTCCCCTCGATTCCCTCAAGGGTCAAGGCCACCACATCTTCGATAAAATAACCATGTTGTTCATATAACTCAATCAGGGCTTCGTAAAGAGTCTTACCCTGTTTCTTATAATAATCGGTCATTTCACAAACCAGGGCTGAAGCAACCACGGCATCCTTATCCCGGGCATAATTGCCCGCCAGGTAACCATAACTTTCTTCGTAACCAAAGGCAAAGGTATAATCGCCGGTTTGTTCAAAATCAGTCATGCATTCACCGATGTATTTAAAACCGGTCAGAACATCTAAAACGCCAGCACCATGCGATTTGGCCACAAGCCCACCCAGTTCACTGGTAACGATCGTTTTAATCACCACCTTGTTATCCGGCAGATCGATGCGGGTTTTAAGATAATAATCAACCAAAAGGGCCCCGGTTTGGTTGCCAGTAAAGACTTCAAACTCCCCTTTTTGATTTCGGCCTACCACACCAACCCGATCACAGTCGGGATCGGTGCCAATAATAATATCGGCACCACATTCATCGGCCAACGCCATAGCCAAGGTAAAGACAGATCGGTCTTCCGGGTTGGGATAGGGCGCGGTCGTAAAATCGCCATCCGGCAATTCCTGTTCTGGTACCACCGTCACATGCCGATAACCGAGTTCTGCCAACACCCGACGCACCGGCTGATTACCAGATCCATGCAGTGGCGTGTAAACAACTTTCAATTCACTGTTGGGATTGGGCTTGCAAATAGCGGTAACCGCTTTCGTGAAGGCATTATCCATATTTTCACCAACCATTTTGATGACCTTTTGATTACGGCCTTCTGCCAATGTCATCATCGGAATGCCAAAAACATCCGGTATCTTGGCGATTTCGGCAATCAGGGCATCCGCCGAAGCGGTTACCATCTGACCGCCATCGGGCCCATAGACCTTGTACCCATTATATTCCTTGGGATTATGGGACGCTGTAATCACAATCCCGCCAGCGGCTCCCAGCTCGCGGACAGCAAATGACAGTTCCGGAGTGGGCCGCAGTTCTTCAAAAAGGTAGGCGGTAACGCCCATTTTACCCAGCACCCCAGCGGTAGCTTCCGCAAATTTTCGGGAGTTGTGACGGGAATCATAGGCAATGACGACCCCCTTTTCCCAGTTCTGAATATCCTGCCGCAACAAGTACTTTCCTAAGCCATACGTCACCTTGGCGACGGTGTAAATATTCATGCGGTTCGTGCCAGCACCCATTTTCCCCCGCATGCCACCGGTGCCAAATTCCAGATCGGTATAGAAGCGATCTTCAATTTCTTTTTCATCGGTGATGGCTTCCAATTCCTGCCGGAGTTCTTCACTGAGTTCCAACTGATCTAACCAGTTTTGATACGCTTTTTTATAGTCCATCGTGTTCCTTTCTCCAATCCATTACGGATGAATGTCTCTGAATCGGGGCATCGGCCCGTTTTCATGCCAGTCGGAATCGGCTGTTTATTTGTCGTTTAACAGGGTTTCTAAATACCTTTTAAAATCTTTACCCAGTTTACCGTCTCTTAAACCATATTCCACCGTGGCCTGGAGAAAACCCAGCTTGTCACCCACATCATAGCGTTTGCCAGCAAAGTCGTAGGCAAACATTTTTTCCATGGTGGCCAGGGTTTTTAGTCCATCGGTGAGTTGAATTTCACCGCCAGCCCCCTTACCAGTGTGCTCCAGCACCTCAAAGATCCCCGGGGTGATAATATACCGTCCCAGGATTGCCAGGGTTGATGGTGCCGTGCCGATGGCCGGTTTCTCAACCAGATCTTTAACCTGAAAGACCCGGTCACCGACCGCCTCACCGGATACGATTCCATACTTGTCGACCTGATCCGGTGCCACCTGCTGTACCCCGATAACTGAGGCTCCATAGGCATTGTAAACATCGACCATTTGCTTCAGGGCTGGGTTTTCATCGTTATAGACAATATCATCCCCCAAAACCACCGCAAAGGGTTCATCGCCCACAAATTCTTTAGCACAAAGGACTGCATGCCCCAGACCTTTGGCTTCTTTCTGCCGCACTGAAAAGATTTTTGCCATGTTGGTAATGGCTTCCACCTGCTCCAGCGCCGCAGTTTTGCCACCGGCTTTTAACAGGGCTTCCAGTTCTGGCACCTTATCGAAGTGGTTGATGATGCTGTCTTTATTGCGGCCATTGATTATCAGTATCTCTTCAATTCCCGATGCCACAATCTCTTCAATGATATACTGAATCGTTGGTTTATCCACAATTGGCAGCATTTCTTTTGGCACTGACTTGGTAATTGGTAAAAACCGGGTACCCAATCCTGCTGCTGGAATCACCGCTTTGCGTACTTTTTTCATGCTAATTTATCTCCCTTTCTGGAATCCCCAAGCCTGAATATATAAAGCCTCTAGGCGGTTCATCGCCAAACAAATTTCTGAAGTCAAAGAAAAAGCGATCTTTCATCACCGTGCGAACCCGCTCCTGATCCATCCCTTTAAACTCCCGCCAACTGGTAATCAGCACCAGGGCATCGGCATCTTGAGCCGCTTCATAAACATTATGACAATAGCTAATCTCATCTTTTTCGTTATGTAACCGCCATTTGGCTTCCTGATTTCCTTCCGGACAATAAATCTGGATCCTGGCCCCAGCGGCAACTAAACCCTTAACAATATTAATCGAGGGCGCTTCCCGCATGTCAGTCGTTTCCGGTTTGTAGGACAAACCTAAAATGCCAATGGTTTTTCCGTCCAGATTGCCCATTGTCCGCTTAATTTTTTCCACCATCTTGTTTTTCTGTTTTTCATTGGCTTTAATGGCACCTTTAAGCACCATAAAATCTTCGCCATAGGCTTTAGCGATTTCCACTAGGGCCTTGGAGTCCTTAGGCAGATCGCTGCCACCATAGCCCGGACCGGCTTCCAGAAAGCCTTTACCAATTCGCTCATCCCGACCCATGCCATTGGAAACATCGAGAATATTGGCATTGGCATTTTCACACAGCAAAGCCATCTCGTTAATAAACGAGAGTTTGGTGGCCAGAAAGGCGTTGACCCCATATTTGATCATTTCTGCGCTCTGGGGATCCGTAATCACATAATTCTCTTCCCGGACGTGAAGACTGTCATAAACACTTTTTAACCGTTCCACTGCTGCTTTTGAATCCGATCCGATCACCACCATATCCGGTACCAGACAATCCTTGATCATCGAACCTTTCCGGGCAAAATCAGGATTGCTGATCACATCAAAGGCAATATCTGCTTCCCGTTCATCCAGCGTTTTTTGAATGGTCTGTTTTATGATCTGACAGGTACCCGGGGGAACGGTGGATTTAATCACCACCGTTATCGGGGTTTCCATATGGTTGCCAATGCTCTGGGCAATCGGCTTCATAAAGCGCAGATCTGGAAAATCATGATCATTGGTTGGCACTTCACAGGTAATAAAAATAATCTCACTTTTTTTGATAGCGCTTTGAATATTCGAACTGAAGTACAAGCGGCCAGTTGATACTGAGGTTGACACCAATGCTTTTAAGCCCGGTTCATAAATTGGCAATTCGCCTTCGGATAACATATCGATTGTTTCCTCATCGGTATCAACACAGATGACATTGACGTCCGAGTCGGACAGAATCGAGCCGTAGGTTATTCCTAAAATACCCAAACCAATAATACAAATATTCATTCTTTATCCTCCGTTTGCCATGATCGCTTAAGTTTTCTCTCCATTGCAGCCTTGTTCATTCTCACTTTAACCATTCCTCGATTGACACCCAATGGTCTTAACTTTCAACTTGAATTATAGCACAAAAAAAAGCGCATTAAAATACTTGCCCCAATAAAAAAAGACCGCCGGGATCCCTGATCGAATCCCGATGGTCTTTTTATTATAAATTGTTTAATTATAAACCTTCTTTTGAATTGATACGAGCAATTGCTCTTTCCAAAGCTGCCTGAGCCCGAGCCGCATCATACTTGTCGTCCTTAAGACGTTGTAGTGCCCGCTCTTTTGCTTCCTGAGCCCGTTTAAGATCAATTTCTTCCGGCCATTCAGCTGCATCGGTTAAAATAATGGTTTCTCTGGGATTAATGGTGGCAACGCCCCCTAAAAGGGTGCCGCTTTTACTTTTTTTATCGCCAAAAATAATATTAAAGGTACCAATGGCTACTGAGGTTGTCAGCGGTGTATGCTCTGCAAGCACGGCAAACTCCCCTTCTGTTCCCCGGATGACAATACGCTCGATATCATCGTCAAAAAAGATACCGGTTGGAGCAATGATTTTTAATCTGAACGTTTCAGCCATTAAAACTCACCTCAACTAACCTTTGATTTTTTTGCTTTTGCAACTGCGTCTTCGATCGTCCCAACCATCAGGAAGGCACTTTCTGGTAAATCATCATGTTTTCCTTCAAGGATTTCTTTGAAGCCCTTGATTGTTTCGCCAATGGTTACATAAACCCCTGGAGTACCGGTAAACTGTTCCGCAACGTTAAATGGTTGAGAAAGGAAACGCTCAATTTTTCGCGCTCGGGATACGGTAATTTTATCAGCGTCTGATAATTCATCCATCCCCAAGATTGCGATAATATCCTGCAGTTCTTTATAACGTTGTAAAATTTCCTGTACTTCACGAGCCGTGTCGTAGTGATCCTGTCCAACAATTTTGGGATCAAGAATACGAGAAGTGGAATCCAATGGATCTACTGCTGGGTAAATACCTTTTTCGGTGATGGCCCGGTTAAGTACCGTGGTGGCATCCAGATGGGCAAAGGTAGTCGCTGGTGCCGGGTCAGTTAAGTCATCGGCAGGTACGTAAACAGCCTGAACCGATGTAATTGAGCCCTTGCTGGTAGAGGTAATTCGTTCCTGTAAGGCACCCATTTCAGTTGCCAGAGTTGGCTGGTAACCAACCGCACTTGGCATCCGACCTAAAAGCGCCGATACTTCTGAACCCGCCTGGGTAAATCTAAAGATATTATCGATGAACAGCAGTACGTCCTGACCTTCCTGATCACGGAAATATTCTGCCATGGTCAGACCAGTTAAGGCAATACGCATTCTGGCTCCTGGTGGCTCATTCATCTGACCAAAGCAGAGGGATGTTTTATCAATAACCCCAGATTCCATCATTTCGTAGTAAAGGTCATTTCCTTCACGGGTACGTTCACCAACACCGGCAAAAACGGATAAACCACCATGCTGGGTTGCAATATTGTTAATTAGTTCCTGGATCAGTACGGTTTTACCAACACCAGCACCACCGAACAGACCAATTTTACCACCTCGAACGTAAGGACAGATCAGGTCAACAACCTTGATGCCGGTTTCAAACATTTCTGGTTGGGTTTGTTGCTCTTCAAAGCTGGGTGGATGACGATGGATTGGGTGCATCGTCACGCCAGTCGTATCAAAGGGTTTTCCATCGATTGGTTCACCCAAAACGTTAAACATTCTGCCAAGGGTTGCTTTCCCTACTGGCACGGCAATTGATGCTCCAGTATCTACAGCTTCCTGATTTCTGACCAGACCATCTGTAGAGTCCATTGCAATACATCTGACAATGTCATCTCCAAGTTGTTGAGCTACCTCAACAACCAGGGTGTGTCCATTGAGTTCAATATTTACTGCGTTGTTCAATTTTGGCAGTTGATCTTTTTGAAACTTGATATCGACAACTGGTCCAATAACCTGAACAACCTTCCCTATATTTTGGGCCATTCCCTATAACCTCCTTGTGCAAATTAATTTGCACTTAATAATTTTCTGTCTGGCAGGAATTGTGATCCTGCCCTATGCAAATTGTTATTATTTCAATGCTTCCGCCCCACCAACAATTTCAGAAATTTCCTGAGTAATTGCTGCCTGACGGACACGGTTGTATTTCAGTGTCAAACCATCGATCATCTCATTGGCGTTGGTTGTTGCCGATTCCATGGCGGTTCGACGGGCGCCTTGTTCACTGGCGGCACTTTCGATCATTGCGCCATAGACGGTGCTACTGACAAAGTTCGGAATCAGCTGATTTAGCAGCTCTTCCGGATCGGGCTCATAGAGCATGACGGTAAGATCTTTGCTTTTTCCTTCATTTTCGACCGCTTCCACTTTTTTTGCCGGTTTGAGATCTTCCACGCTGAGAGGAAGTAATTTCATGAGGCTGGCATGTTGTGAAATGGTAGAGATAAATTTGGTGTAGACAACATAAACTTCGTCATAGTCACCTTTTTTAAATCCTTCCATCACTACTGCCGCCACTTCCCGGGCATTAAAAAAGTTTGGTCGTTCGGAAATTCCGAGATATTCACCCTGAATCGTGTAGTCGCGGTTTCTGAAATGATCCCGACCACGAGATCCAACGGCATAAATATAAGCATCTTCTTTGTTTGTTATGTGATCCTCAACCAGTTTGCAAACATTGGCATTGTAACCACCAGCCAGACCCTTATCGCCAGTCAGGACAATATAGGCAACTTTTTTAACGTCACGCTGGTTCATGAAAACATTTCGGGTGCTTCCACTTTTTTCAACAATGCGTCCCATACTTTCAATCATGGCCTCAAAATAAGGGCGACGACCTTCGGCCAGTTCACGGCTTTTTCGCAGTTTAGCCGAAGCCACCAGTTCCATGGCATGGGTGATTTGCTTTGTACTGTTTACACTTTTTATCCGACGTTTAATATCTTGTACATTTTCTGCCACTCAGAATCACCTCCGCTGACAATCTATACAGATTTACTGAAAACTTTTTTATAAGCCTCAATACATTCAGCAAAACCTGCAACAACCTCATCCGAAAGGCCATCCTTACCTTTTGCTTTAGCCATGATTTGTGCATAATTCTTCTGGGCGTATGCAATCAGACCTTTTTCAAACTCACGAATATTTTTAACTTCAATATCTAAAAGGAAACCATTGGTTGCTGCATAAAGAATCAGAACCTGATCTTCAACATTCATTGGATCATATTGATCCTGTTTCAGGATCTCAACGATTCGTTCCCCTTTTGCCAGCTGAGCCTTGGTCGCTTCGTCCAGATCTGATCCAAACTGGGCAAATGATGCCAACTCACGATATTGAGCGTACTCAATTCGCAGTGGTCCGGCAACCTTTTTCATGGATTTAATCTGAGCAGACCCCCCAACTCGCGATACCGAAATCCCCGGGTTAACGGCTGGACGAATACCGGAACGGAACAGTTCAGCTTCCAGGAAGATCTGACCATCTGTAATCGAAATTACATTGGTTGGGATATAGGCCGAAACGTCACCTGCCTGGGTTTCAATAATTGGCAGAGCAGTGATCGATCCGCCCGCTTTAAGCTTGGCAGCTCGTTCAAGAAGCCGTGAATGGAGGTAAAATACATCCCCTGGATAGGCTTCACGTCCTGGTGGACGACGGAGAATCAGGGACATGGCTCGGTAAGCAACCGCATGTTTTGATAAATCATCATAAATGATCAGAACATCTTTTTGTTCTTCATTCATGAAATATTCCGCCATGGTAACCCCAGCGTATGGTGCCAGGTATTGCAGTGGTGCCAATTGTGAAGCACTGGCTGAAACAACGATGGTATAATCCATGGCGTTGTTTTCTTCCAATTGTCCCACGATCTGGGCAACGGTTGATTCTTTCTGGCCGATGGCAACATAGATACAGATAACATCTTCACCTTTCTGGTTGATGATGGTATCAATCGCCAGTGCGGTTTTACCGGTTTGTCTGTCACCAATGATTAACTCACGTTGACCACGGCCGATGGGAATCATCGAGTCAATCGCTTTATATCCGGTTTGGATCGGTTGATTTACTGATTCACGTTCGATTACCCCAGGTGCTTTAACCTCAACGGGACGATGGTGGTCAGTGGCAATTGGGCCTTTTCCATCAATGGGGAAACCCAAAGCATTAACAACACGGCCAATCATGGCGTCACCAACTGGCACTTCCACAATACGACCGGTACAACGAACAATGTCACCTTCAACGATGTTATCATCATAACCTAAAAGAACACAACCGACGTTATCTTCTTCAAGATTTAATACCATCCCGTAAACCTCGTTCGGGAAAGCTAAAAGCTCACCTGCCATAGCATTTTCAAGACCATGAACACGGGCAACCCCGTCTCCAACTTGAATGACCGTACCGACATCGACGACTTCAAGCTTATCTTGATAACGCTCTATTTCATTTTTAATAATTTGACTTATTTCCTCTGGTCGGAGATTCAACTTTACTCACCTCTTTTTAATGTAGTCTTAGACTGTTCATTTGCGTTTTCATTTGACTTAACTGATTTTTGATGCTCCCATCAATTACCTGATCCCCAACATAAACCACCGCACCACCAAGAATTGAATCATCGATGACATTTTCAAGAATCACCTTTTTATCAAAACGTTTGGCCAGGTTGGCTTCCAAAGCGACCCGAAGGGCTTCGTCCAGGGGTACCACGGTTAGAACCCGGGCTTCCACTGTGTTTTTGTAGGGTAACACCAACTGTTTGAATGTATCGTGGATTTCTAACAAAAATTCAAAACGATTTTTATCCAAAAGAATGTTTAAAAAATTTCTCAAGTACTGATTATATGAGTCTCCAAAAACCCGGCCAAGAACACCTTTCTTTTCAGAAGTATTCATTGAAGGGGTTAACATCAGATTCATTAATCCGGCTTCAGACTTGAAAAGATCAATGACCGAAGAAAACTCATCATACATTCCATCAACAATGTTTTTATCGACGGCAGTGTCGAATAAGGCCTGGGCATATCTTTTCGCTACTAAACTCATTTAGCATCCCCTACCTTATCGATAAAGTCCAGAATCATTTTTTCATGCTGTTTCTGATCCATGGATTTGTGGATAATTTTTTCAGCTGCAAAGAGTGACAGATCCACGATGTTTGATTTAACCTCATTCATCGCTTTACGTTTTTCAACTTCAATTTCAGCCATGGCTTTTTCCATGATCAATTTTGCATCAGCATGAGCCTTTTCGATAATATCGTGTTTTTGAGCCTGTGCTTCTACATTTGCATCACGAATAATTTCACGTTCTTTTGACCGGATATCTGCCAATAAGGTTTCATATTCCTGTTTTAATTTCGCTGCTGCGGCGTTCTTTTCGGTAGCACCTACTATTTCAGCCGAAACATCCTCTTGTCTTTTTGCAATAATATCTTTAACTTTTTCGTAAAAGAATTTTTTTAATAGCAAAAAGAAAATGATAAAGTTAACGATCGTTGCCGCCAAGAGTTTTAAGTCAATTCCAACTAAGCCTGCGTATTCAACCATAATGTTATAGCCCCCTTTCTAATTCATAAGCATTAACGTATTTCATTACAGAATCACCTATTAACCAAGAAAAGGATTGGCAAAAAGTAAAATCAGTGCAACAATCAACCCATAGATACCAGTGGTTTCAGCAACCGCTGCACCAAGAAGCATGGTTCTGACGATGTCACTTTGTGCTTCCGGCTGACGACCAACCGCTTCAGCACCTTTACCAGCGGCAAAACCCTGACCAATACCAGGTCCTACTCCAGCGATCATGGCAATACCGGCACCAATAGCTGAGCATGCTTTAATAAAATCTAAACCTTCCATTTGTGTTTCTTCCTCCTAATTTCAACCGAAATTTAAAATTAATATTAATTAACCAAGAAATGGGTTTGCAAATAATAAGATCAATGCAACAATCAACCCATAAATACCAGTGGTTTCAGCAACCGCTGCACCAAGAAGCATGGTTCTGACGATGTCACTTTGTGCTTCTGGCTGACGACCAACCGCTTCAGCACCTTTACCAGCGGCAAATCCCTGACCAATACCAGGTCCTACCCCAGCGATCATCGCAATACCAGCACCAATGGCTGAACACGCTTTAATAAAATCTAAACCTTCCATAATTAAACGTTCCTCCTAAAAATTTCCTTCCCTTCTAAAAGGGATTCGTAGTGATTAAAATCAGTACGACGATTAACCCATAAAGGGATTCGCAAAGAGCAGAATCAATGCGACGATGAGCCCATAAATACCTGTGGTTTCAGCAACTGCTGCACCAAGTAGCATTGTTCGAATAATATCACTTTGGGAATCGGGCCGAATTCCCACTGCTTCTGCACCTTTACCGGCGGCAAATCCCTGGCCAATACCAGGTCCTACCCCAGCAATCATGGCAGTCCCTGCGCCAATGGCTGAAAATGCTTTGATCACATCAATGCCATCAAACTGGCCGAGAAACTGCAATAAAAAATCTACAATATTCGCATCACCAATCATACCGTTTCCTCCCTTTCTCTCCCATTAATCCATAGCCCCAGAAATAAACACCATGGATAGCATTGTAAAGATAAAGCTTTGCAATAATCCTGAGAAGATATCAAAATAGAAATGGAATGGTACAGGAATTACGATCGGGAAGAACATAAGTCCTGCTAACGCTGAATACAGTAGCGCCATGATAATCCCGCCCCCCAGCAAGTTTCCGAAAAGACGGAACGACAGGGAAACCGGATTGGCAAATTCGCCAATGATATTAATTGGCAGTAAGAACGGCATTGGCTCAAGGAAACCCTTGAGGTAGCCTCCCAACCCCTTTGATTTTAAACCAAAGAACTGGGTCATAAAGAATGTCATCAAAGCCAGGCCAACTGTACAGTTTAAATCGGCTGTCGGAGATCTCAGACCATAGATTCCAGACGTGTTCGAAAACGCAAGAAACATGATTAAAGCAAGCATCCAAGGAGCAAACTTCATCTTATCTTTTCCCATCGTTTGGCCGACTAAACCATCCATAACCGTGACAATGGTTTCAGCAATGACTTGGGCTTTTCCTGGACGCTTTTGCATATTTTTTGTCAAAATAGCACACACAACCAGAATCATCACCATGATTATCCAGGTGTTCACAAGTGTTTGTGTGATTGGGAATCCGTAGATATACCCGTAAATTTTTGGGCCTTCCATTGTTTTTTCACCTCATTGTCCAGACGTTTTAAAATTTAAAACGTCTATTGTGTTTTTGGATTTTTACGCCTCATTGATCAAGACGTTTTTTTTGATACTGTTGAATTGATTAAAACTGAAATTTTTACGGCAACCAACCCGAGCAGCACACCAATGATGTTTACCCAGGGATTAATAATTGCCACATATATAACAACACCGGTTATCAGGTATCTCAAAAAATATCTGGTCTGAACATATTTTTGAGCCCTCGCCGATGGCATTTTCATTGCCTTGTCAAAGGTTAATTGCATGAGTCGAAAATTGAGAATACTGTAAGCGCCACCAAAGAGAACACCCAGGGCAAATGCCAGGGGATCTTTGGTGAGAAAACTAAACAGCATCAAACCAAGACTGACCAATCCGCTTTCAATCATTATTCGTGTTTCTAAAGATAATTTGTTAAAACTCTGTATCGTTTTCATCGTTTGCATCTTCCTTCTTTATCTGATCCCGATAGTCTTGGGCACGCTTTTTTCTGGCGGCCCGTTCTTCATCCGTCTCATTTTCCTCAGCTATTTTCTGAGCCTTTTCGCTCATCCGCAGGGGGATTACATACATGTTTCGCAAACCAGCCATGACTCCCAGCACCGCTAAAATAATCACCACCATGTTGCCAGTATGAAAATAGAAATCCAGAACCTTGCCGATAAAAATCATAATGCCGACCGGGACAAGGACTGATATCCCAATCTGTGAGATCATCGCCAGGTATTTATAAGGTTTCTCTTTTTCCCGCTTCATTCAACACTCCAAACCTTTGCAGTAATATTTCGCTACATTCCTGTTATTTTTTGCCATCTCATTTGTTAATTAATCTACAAACTAAAAGAAAAAGCTAATATTTATCCTTTTCCGTGAAATCTTTTACATATAGTATCACAATTTTATAGACTTGTATATACAGCAAATCTATTTTTTTGTTATTTTGAATATTTTTTTTCGATGGCTGTAATTCCATCGATCCGTCGTTGATGACGGTCTCCACCAAACTCCGTTTCCAGCCAGACTTTGACAATCCGCAATGCCAGACCCTCGCCCAAAACTCGGGCTCCCAACACCAGGACGTTGGCGTCATTGTGTTCTCTTGACATTTCAGCCATAAACTCATTGGTACACAAAGCACCCCGGATACCAGGCACCTTGTTAACCGCCATGGAGATCCCCAGACCTGTTCCGCAAATTGCGATGCCCCGATCACAGTCTCCAAAGCTGACTGCTTCGCCAACCCGTTGCCCGTAAATGGGGTAGTCACAAGAATCGGCTGTTTCGGTTCCGAAATCAACCACCTCGTGTCCCTGTTCGATTAAAAATGGTTTAATGACCGCTTTTAATGCCAGTCCCCCATGATCTGATCCAATTGCAAGTTTCATTCTTATTTTCCTTCCTATTTATATAAAGGCATAGCCAGCCGCCTTATACAGCCGATTAATTAATGCCAATGTTTCATTGTTCAAGGGAATATCTTCGGCAAATATTTTTTCAACACCCAATTCATCAAAGGTACGAAGACGTGAAAAAAGGTTCTTGGCCATCTCTTTGGGATCATTTCGGCTGCCCAGGGAAATAATCAGGCCTTCCCGATAAAAGCCCATGGTTTCATCGCTGGCCAGCACCCCAATGGTCATCGCCTTTCCTTTGTGATGCGAAAGCGCCCGGTTAATCTTGTCCCGGATTTCTTCCGGACTTCCCTTAACCACAACCAGTTCACCCTTGGGTGAATAGTGGGTGTATTTCATCCCTGGGGATGAAATCTTTTCCGGCACCACATTTTCGGTTACATTGGCAGAAACCGCCACCTCACCTAAAATTTCTCGTAGTTCTGCCAGAGTAATATCCCCTGGCCGCAACACTACTGGCGGCTCCACTGTCATATCAATCACCGTGGATTCCAAACCCAGCTCCGTATCTGCAGATAGAATCATGCCATCAACCCGACCATCCAGATCTTCCAGGACATGCTTTCCCTGGGTTGGACTGGGGCGACCTGAACGATTGGCACTGGGTGCAGCAATCGGGCAGCCAGCCATTTTGATAAAGGCTTGGGCAATCGGATGATCCGGAAAGCGAACCCCCACCGTATTCAATCCACCGGTTACCTCGGTTGGAATGGTGACCGCTTTTTCCATAATAATTGTCAAAGGACCTGGCCAAAACACCTTCATCAGTGTTTCCGCCTTTGCTGGAATATTGGCAACCAATGGCTTCACCTCATCCAGGCTGGCGATATGAACAATCAACGGATTATCATCCGGCCTGCTCTTGGCCGCAAAGATCTTTTTAATCGCCTGGGGATTTAATGCATCGGCACCCAGGCCATAAACTGTTTCGGTGGGAAATACCACTGTGCCCCCAGCTCTGATTAGACTGGCGACCGCTTCCAAGTCCGCTAAAGTCGACTCATCAAGCACTTCTATATTTATTATTTTTGTTTTCATGATTGTATCCATTTTTCTTAAGTCATCATCACAAATTAAATTTTATTCAGCCTCACTTAACAGCTTTTGTTTCAGCGCCCAAAGCTTCTCAGATAAATCGACATGATAAACATGGGGATTGACCATCCGCTTAAACGCTGGCCATAAACTATTTTTTTCATCTTTTAAGTGCTGTTGAATCTCTGCAATCGTCGGCGATTGATAAACACAGTTTCCATTGATAAAAACCGGCACCAGCAGTTCCCGGATATAATAATCATTGATGATTCGTTTTTTCCAGGTATGCACCGGATGAAAAATAGTCAGTGGTTCATCTTCATTGATGGTTTCATCTTCCAGGGTAATCAGATCCGCCAGGGCCATCCCATTACTCTTCCCATAGATACGATAGATTTTTTTGTATCCGGGATTGGTGATCTTTTCGGGATCGTTGGAAACCTTCAGTTTTGCTTTGCCGGAAATCACCGACAGTTTATACACACCACCCAAAGCTGGACAATCATAGGCGGTAATCAACTTGGTGCCAACACCCCAAGAATTGATTTTTGCCCCCTGGCTTTTTAAATCTTTGATCAGATGTTCATCCAGATCTGATGAAGCCACAATCCCGGCATCGTGAAGTCCGGCTTCATCGAGCATTTTTCGGGCTTCAATACTGAAATATGCCAAATCCCCGGAATCGATCCGAATTCCATAGCGACCAGTAATCGCCCCTTCAGCCAGGGCTTTTTTAAAAACCTTGATGGCGTTGGGCACTCCCTTTTCCAGGGTATTGTAGGTATCCACCAACAGGGTGGCATTATCGGGATTATATTTAACATATTTTTCAAATGCTTCCAGCTCGGTGTCGTAGCTGAGAATAAAACTGTGGCTCATGGTTCCCATCGCCGGCCGATTAAGCATTGCTTCGGTTTCCACCACACTGGTTCCGGCACAGCCACCAATAACGGCGGCCCGGGCGCCATAAAAACCGGCTTCGGTTCCGTGGGCTCGGCGTAACCCAAACTCCATTACCACATCGCCCCGGGCTTCTTCAATGATCCGGGCGGCCTTGGTGGCAATCAGGGTCTGATGATTGACAATGCTCAAAATCGTGGTTTCAACAATCTGGGCTTGAATCAGCGGCGCTTTGACCCGAATAATCGGTTCCATCGGAAAAATAATACTCCCTTCCGGAATGGCAAAAATTTCCCCTTCGAATTTAAAGTTCTCCAGATAAGCTAAAAAAGCGGGTGAAAATTCAGGATGATTTTTTTTCAGTAATGCCGTGTCTTCACTGGTAAACCGGATGCCCTTGATGTATTCAATCACCTGCTCTAATCCGGCTACAACAGTGTAACCCCCAGCAAATGGGTTGTTTCTAATAAAAACGTCAAAGACTGCTTCTTCTTTTTCTTTACCATCCTGAACGTATACATTTCCCATGGTAAATTGGTATAAGTCCGTTGCAAGCTGAAGCTTTCGGTCAAATTGCATACTAAATTCTCCTTCTTTTCACATTGCATATTATTCTACCACTTTATTAGGGTAAAATACAAACTTTTTCAATATAAATATTTGCAGGTCAATCTCGATTTTTGCCCGATTTTTCCACGTTTTCGCTGAAATCCTTTGCTAATATTCTCCTTGTTAATAAATATACAATTGCGATAATAAATTCTTGTGGTAATTTTTGGCAAAAAAAAAGAAATGCTCTCGCATTTCATTTTTTTTACGAATTATTTTACCAATCAGCCACAACTATCACAATCGCCGCTACAATCGCTATCATCGCAGTCGTTCCCTTTCACTTCCTCACCAAAGCCCAAAAACACAGTTTTTCCCCGCTTTTCCCGTTCCGCATAAATTTCAAGATCGCTCCAGGGCAATCCCGCCCATTTTGCCAGAGCAAAATCAGTGGGGTATTTTCCCATCATTTCGATTTTTCCATCAACAATGGTCAACGGCAAACACTCAATCCCCTTGGTGGCAATGGCTTCTTTGACAATAAAGCTTTCCATAAAGGACGGCATATCATCCATCACATTGTAGCGGGTTACCGAAACACCCCGTTCTCTTAAATCCTTTACCATATGCTCAATACGAAGCAGATCGGCCTCGATCATCGGGTCACAAATGCCGCTGGCACAGCCAGCTGGTTCGTAAAATTCTACTTTTTTCATATTTCCTCCTGAAGTGCTTTGACTTTCTTATTTTTTTTCGTTTTGCATGAGAACACATGCTTGTAAATTCAAATTTTATTATACAAATAATCTTTGCGTTTTGACCTTTTTCTTTGAATTTAGGGTGTCGCAAATGTCACAACTAGATATTTAGGTAGGTTTTCATTTAACGATCCATTCACAAATTCATCATGCTCAAAATCCGGGTTATCAAAATTATTTAAAACAATCCCTCCACTTAAAGTTGACATGGTGTTGTTCTTCGGGATCAGTTTGTAAGACATGGTATCTCCAACTATTTCCAATTGAATATCCTTGACTTGGTCTGAAACGTATTCCCCAGGACCAATGTTACAATCACCGATTTCATTGAAACCGATACTATAATCACCACCAGTTGTTTGAGCTACTCTGATTTCAATTGCTTTAGACAGTGAATTTTGGAGTTCCGTTTCTACGTTGGTGATACTCTTTTGTTTATATGAAACTCCCTCACCTTGAATATAAAGCTTTTGCGACATCAAAAAAACCGTTATCACTGTAAATATCAATACTCCCGAGATAAGCAGCGAGACAAGCAACTCCACCAGCGTGAAACCATTATTATAGTGCTTGCTAAACTGCATCTTCATACAAAATCACCGCCCTCTGAAAAGGGTTTATCTTTATTCTTGTTATTATAAAACTTGGCCAATGCGACAAGGTCAACGTAAGAATTTCCACTATTGTAATACACTCTTACGCTGATATTATATACTATCTTTTCATCTATTGTATTACTATTTACAACGATGTCAACCGCATGTCCATCAATTGAATCGGGATAACTTCCCGGCGTTTCTCCTGCTTCAAAGGCTGCAATCATTTTATCAATCTGATCTTGCCCGATTGCCGCTGCATTGTTTTTACTATCCGTAAAGAATATCATCTTTTGTCCGTACATCAAGGCGCCAACAACTGAAACGAGAATTATCATAATGATCGCTGTTGAAACAACTGTTTCGATCAGGGTAATTCCACCATTATTCTTCAAAACCTTATTCATGACGCCCCCTTAATAATATTTCTCAGTTCCCTGTTTATTTATCCCTGTTGGATCGCCAGGGTCAACTGGGTCGTCAGAAGACCACACATTTGAGACACTTGGTTCCGTCGGATTTAATAAGGTCACCGCCAAAGGAAGCCATTCTGGAGAACTGTTATATGTTAATGGTTCCAGTGGAAGATCTTCCAGTTTATTACCTGTCACGGCTTGATATTTTCCCGGCTTAATGGTTCGATCCGTCTCCCAGTCTTTAAATACTAACGGATCAGGATAGAAATAAAAATCAGTAGCACTTCCATCATTATTTCCTGAATATTTTAATTGCGTTTTCTTTTTGATGTCTCCGCCGCTACTGTTTAAATAGATACTGTCTGCCTTTACATTGAGCGTTAAAGTTGGTGGATTATCATACTTTAAAATTACCGGGCTTCCTAAGATAATTTTTTCGGCGCCAGTCATATTAACTGTTGAATTATACTGTTCATAGCCGTTAAACCGAGCTTTTAGTGTACCATTACCACTGATATTCATTAATGAATTATCCGCATAGGTCTTCCCGGCAACATCAAGATATTGGGTGTTAATATTCAAGGTTCCGGTTCGATTAACGGTTAGATTCCCTTTAACAAGAACATTTTGAGCATCTAATTCCAGCACCGAATTTTGTTTAAGTCCAAAATCACCATTGCACTGAAAGAGTTCAACGTTTTTAATCTTAACATTATAGGCAATTGATTCTAACGGAATAATTCCGCTCACAAAAATTTGATTTTTCGAGTTTTGTTTTCCTGTTACTGATATCTGACAATTATTGGATAAGTTTATTTTTCCTGAATAGAAATACACAATATTTTTAAACTCCTGATATGAGCCTGATGTGATCGTCGTCATATCACCGTGAAGCCAGAAATTTTCGCAATCCCAAATAACTCTTGTCCCATTTTTTACCGTAACATTGCTTGGATTAGTTGCTCGTCCAATCGCAATATTTTTTGCTGTCAGGCTATTATCCGGATTTGAAAAATCCGTCGAATTTGTCAGCAGATCTAAATTACCGCGAATCCAGATATTATCACTACAAGACCAGACAATTTTCGATCGATCTCCCACCTTAACATTGCCATTTAGATTATTGGTATAATCCCCAATGATAATATTCTTTGCATTAATAATTAAAGAAGATTTCGTTCCACCAGAAGCATTGATAAGAATATCCCCCTTAACCCAAAGGGTATCACATTCGATATTTAGATTGGTATTATCATTTATTGTCAGATTTTTATCGAAAATAATTGTTTTGGCTTTAAACGTATTTGTTTTTCCTGAACCGTTATTCTGAACATAATTTTCTTTGAACCAAATTGTCTCTGTTTTATTTCTGTCCCCCAAATTGAATTCAGCCTGCCACACACCAGTTGTTGGCATTGGCGCTGTGACATAGATATTTTTGGCCTTCATATCCAGTGTTTTTCCATTCATCCATTCAAATTTACTGTTATTATCTTTATTTCTTCCAATATCTAAACTTAGATTATAATTTTCAACTTTGAGCACTCCCCCAGAATCCTCTTTTTCGTTCCCCTCACCCTGAATATTAATTTTGACTTTATTTCCGGTCGCATGGATATGCGTATTGCGAGCGCCAGTGTCCTCCACCGGTGGTCCTGAAATGCCGCCAGTTCCCGCATCAGCTTGCACCGGTATATCAACCTTATAATTAAGCTCTCGCCGCAAACCTTGAACATCAAGATTAAATGTATACACGCGCGAAGCACCATCACCACTTGCCGTTAAATGACATTCCCCCAGAATTACTTTTTCGGTCGCTAATGGTGTTGTATCACCGTTGCTTCGGGCTATCAATGAATCCATATCGTCAATATTCCCTGTCACACTATTTTTAGTTCCAAAAATCTGCTTGGGATACTCGTTTTCTTTTCCGCTAATGAGATTATTTAACTGTGAAATACGCATTTGCAATGAAGCAATTAGCGCCTGATTATTGGGATCTGAAGAATCTAAGGCATTCAATTGATTTTGTTTTTCTGTTTTTTCCAGTTGATAATCATTTAATTCCGACATGTCATTATTAATAAAAATCTTCCCAAACTCAATCACCGACTTGGCATCAATATAAGCCTGTCGACTCTCGAGCGTTTGCTGGGTAAAGGTAAAGTCACTGTTGGCCACCGACAGCAACGAGACAACCATGATCATAATAATTACACCAATAATGATCACAAATGCCAACGAACTGCCTTTTTGGTTTTTTAAAATGTCTTTTATTTTATCGGCCATGGTAAACCTCCACCTTATTTTGCGCCACTCGCTAAAAAACCGCTTCACCTGCAAGCAGATCGCCATTGCACTCTTTTTTTCTCATACTCGATACTTAACGTTCTTTATTTTTCCATCATGTAAACCTCAAAGGTCACATTAATCGCCACTTTGCCACCGTCAAGTTTTGCAATGCCAGCAGTTGTTGATCCTGATGTGCCCGACGTATTGGTTGACCCCGTTGTTTCTGGTCTAATCTCAAAAGCAGTAATCACCATATCCGGTCGGGTTGCCACGGCATCAAGTAACCGGTAAAAATTTGCCTGGGTACCGGTCAGCTCCATGTTGACGACTCCGATCAGGGTTTGAACCCCAGCGACAGTTTCATTACTTTCCACACCCTCAGTGACTTCTGCGCTCTCAGTGCTTTCGGTACTCGTTGTATTCGTGGTATCATCTGTGGTGCTATTGGTGGTGGTATCTTCGGTGCTGGTCTCTGTTGCCGTATTGGTAGTACTTTCTGTTCCCACTGCTGCTGATGCGGAATCTTCGGAGGTATAAGGAATAAAGGTCAGCACATCTGCCATGCCATTACTGGCAATCGACAATACCCGGGGCGATAAACTGTAGTCCAGACACAACTGGGTCAACAGCATATCCAGCCCTTCATTGGTCAACTGCTGCGGAAAGCCCGCTTTCATACTGTTCACTGTCACGGTTGCCGCGTCCCTGGCCTCCATGGTAGACGGGATGGCATCAATTGCCATTTCCATCGATTCTTTGGTAAACTGGGCCTCGGCAGCCTGATCGTTAACCACCTGAAAGCTTTGAATACTTGGCAAGACCACAAAATAAATCCCAAAAAAACCGATCAGAAAACAACCTAAAATGTAAAGTAGCAGCTTTTCTCGCTTCGTCAGCTTTTTCATTGGGCCGTACCTGCTTTCAGATAGGCGTCAGCCGAAAAACCATAGCCAAGAATGGTGTTCGTTGTGCTGGAACTTGTCGTTGTGGTTGTTTGGGTTCCGCTGACCTGGGCATAGCCGGTATAATCAACCTGAGTAAAGTATGCGGTACTTTTTAAGCGTTCGATATAGCGGGCAGCTTCCTTTTCGTTATTGGCAGTGGCTTCAATATGGATGGCTCCGGTAGTGCCATCATATGCCAGCGCATTTAGGGTTATTACCCCGTTACCCTGGGTTGCCAGGCTGTTCATCATCGCTGATCCCAGATCGGGATTACTGTTAATCGCCGCATTAATCGTTTCAATGTTGGCGATCTCGACCTGAATGCTGTTAACCTCATCAGTTAGCTGCTTGGCCTGGAGATACTTAGCCTGATTGTTGGCATCACTGATATAGGCATTCATCTCTTCTAACCGTTTCCCGGCACTGTATTTCAAACCAAAGAAAACCCCAAACGTGATCAAAAAAACAAAAATCATGGCGGCGGGAAGAATCAACACCTTATATTCAAACGGCAGGGCTTTTTTTGCGGCATTGCTTTTGCGGTAGCTGGCAAAAAGGTTGAGCGGTCTGGATCCCGAAAAAAATCCGGCACTGGGATAAATGAAACTGCCAAAATCAAACGCCTCGTCCATGACAAAACCCGTCTTTATGTTAGGTGTCTGGGGCAAAGCAAACACATTCAGATCTGGATCAAAGTTTAACGCCTTAAGCCCCTCCAGTTCAAATTCATCCAGCCCAGCATAGAGACTCATATTTAAAGGGTGTTCGGATTTTTGGGATTTGTTGAACTGGATCAACGACGACAGTTTTCCGGTAAGTTCCTGGGCAAAGGCTTCGGTACCCCGCTCGGCCAGCAGACGGGAACGGGTCGAAAAAATAAAAATGCCATTTTCAAATAAGAGCGAAACCAGATTTTTCCCATCCAGAATATTGAGGGCAAAAGTCATTCCCCGAAAATCCCGGGTGGCTGTGACATACTGAATCATCGTGTTAAGCCCTACATCAATGCTCTGAATTTGAATTTTCAGGCTACCAAAAAGCGTCACATAGGATTCAATGACCCGCTTTTCAATTCCGCAACAAAAGATGCGATTGCTGCTTGATCCAGAAATCGGAGTATAGTCCACCACCAACTCATCATAATTTCCTGCCGATTCATCAAATTCAGCCGCCAGAACTTCCAGTTCCCGGGGTTTAAGCTTTGGCACCTCCACGGTTTTGGTGAGGATCAGGCTGCTGTCAATGATCAGTTTCATATTTTTAAAAAGTTTCGGACTTTCCTTAAGCGCTTCGATGATCGTTTCTCTGAACACTTCTTCATTGGTAATGACCCCATTAATCAGGGCCCCGGCCTCAACCGGTAATGTTTTATAGTTGGTGATGGTCAATCGGTCTTTCTTGACGATCCCCTGGAGGATCTGAATGCCATCATTGGAAAAATAGACGAGTGTCTGCATATAGAGCCTTCCTATCCGATATTTTGGTATAAGGTCATAATTGGGAGCATGACGGACAACATGATCCCACCAACGATAACCGCCATGATGATGATCATCACCGGTTCAATAAAGGTGACCAGCCGGGTGGTGGCCATTTCAGCCTCGTAATCAAAGGAATCGGCCACCGATTCCAGCATACTGTCGAGATTCCCGGATTCCTCGCCGATATAAATGGTCGCCACCAGCTTGGCATCAAAACCGTCAATGGTCTGGATTGAGGCCGACAGTGGTTCGCCATTGCGCACCTGTTCGATGGCCTCGGGAAACTGCCCCTGCAAATAGCTGTTCCCAATGGTCGCCCCGCTGATGGTCAGGGCATTGATCATCGCCAGACCGCTGGAGTAAAGCGAACTGAGGGTTCGGGCAAAACGGGCGGTATAAATGATTTTTAACAGCTTGCCAATCTTGGGGATTTTTAGTTTGAAATGATCCAGAGCTTTTTTGACCTGGGGAATCGTTACTAAAAAACCACTCAAGGCAATAATGACCAATAATCCGATAATATAGATATACCAGTAGGTCGTCATGGAATTACTGATTGAAATCATCAGCTGGGTAATCACTGGCAGTTCAATCCCTTCAAAAAGGGTAAAAAACTGGGGCAGAATCAGGGTGAAAATCAGTACCACCACCGCCACGGTGATAAAAAAGAGAATCACCGGGTAGGTCATGGCGCTTTTAATTTTGCCCCGGAGTTTGTGTTCCTTTTCATAATGATCGGCCATTTTCCGGGCGGTACCCTCCATCTGGCCACTGGCCTCACCAGATTTATACATGTTAATCAAAAGCTCCGGAAACGAACCGTCGGTTAACTCCATGGCATACGAGAGGGTATTGCCCCGTTGGATCTCCTGATACAAAAGCCCATAAACCTTTTTGATGGCTGGTTTAATGTCCCGCTCTTCCATAATTTTGATGGCCCGGATCATCGTGATGCCCGACCCCAGCATGCTGGCAATCTGGCGGGAAAAATCCGACAGCTCCATCGGTTTGAGTTTGTAGACCTTATGGTGCTCATGCACCTCATTAATCTTCAGGGCAAACTCATTATTTTGCCGCAGGGTGCGCCGCACCGTCTCCGGCGATGCGGCTTCCATGGTGCCCTTGATACGCTGGGACTGTAAATTTTTGGCTGTATATTTATAAACAGGCATAGCCCCTCCGAAATTGACTAAAATTTGTTATTATAACCCAAACAGATTAAGATACCATCCTATTATTATATCACCAAATAATAATGCTGTCATAATACCAATGGATAAATAAGGGCCGAAGGCCATATGTTTGTCGGCCGTTTTTTTAACCAGCAGATAAACGGCCACCACCCCACCCAGGACGACACCAATAAAGGCCGCCAGCAGCGTGTTGCCCCAGCCCAGCATAAAGCCGGCCACCGCCATCAACTTGATGTCACCGCCACCAAAGGCGTCAGGGATAAAGAGTGCCAGCGCCAACATTGGCAGACTGATGATAAAGATGCCAATGACCCGGGACAAGAGCCCAACCTGCGGGAAAACAAAAAAACTGAGTAACGCCGGGGCCATCAGGGCGATAATCAAACCATTGGGGATGGTCATGGTATCAAAGTCGATCATCGTAATGCAGATTAAAATCGCCCCGGCGGAAAACACCACCAGCCACGCAAAGGAAAAACCGTAGACCGCAAAAACCAGCACTGCCAGCAGCCCGCTAAACAGTTCCACCAGGGGATAGCGGATGGATATAGGCCCGCCACAATCGGCACATTTACCCCGCAGCCAGAGATAGCTAAAGACCGGAATATTGTGATAGCCCTTGATTGGAGCATTACAATTCGGGCAAAAGGAGCGACCTTTGGCCACTGAAACCTCCCGGGGTAAGCGGTAAATGACGACGTTAAGAAAACTACCGATAACGATGCCGATGACAAAAATATAGAGATAAAGAATAAATTGAATCAGTAAAACCATCGGCGTTTTCCTTTCGCATTAATTTTCTTTAGTAACTTCGAGGTTTCCGGGAGCATAGCTGGTGACCCGACCGCCCCGGCGATAGATAATATGATCAATGGTGGCATCCCGGTTTTCATCGACTACGGTGATGATCGCATCCTGATTGACCTCAACGCCAATATAATCAAGCAGATCAGCCTGCACCGGCACCTGGTAGTGACCAGTCGCCGCCGACTCAATGGCTCTGGCCTGGGCGGCCAGATAGACCAGCCGGGCATTGGCGGCATCAGTGCTGTGCTGGCTACTCAGCACCAAACCCGCAATAATCACCACCACAAAAAACAGGATGCTGACCGCCGCCAGGGGAAACCCCCGATCAAAGGCAACCAGCTCGTTTTTGGCAGGAGGAAACTGATATTTGGCAATTGGGTTCACGGTTTACCTCCCGGAGATGTGAAGCTGCCAATCGTAAAATTTGACAGCGATGATTGACGACAAAACGTTGGTTAATTTTACCATGTGATCCGCCGGATTGGCTTAAAGGAATGTAAAAATTTGGCTTTTTTAGCGGGAGTTGGTAAAGAACTCACCAATTGACGATGCTGTTAGTGCCGTTCGGTTATAACTCTTTTTAAGCAAGTCAATGACTGGCTTGAAATCTCTTAAGCCGGAAATCACAAATAAAAAATCTCCCCATCCCCCGCAAACCCGATGACGGGCTTGCGCCTGGGAGGGAGAGAAAATATCCTATGGCGCATAGGACTCACGTTAAATTTATTTAACAGCGGAACTTGGTTTTAGTGGATCTAACGTTACACCATCTTTTGTGTATGTAACTTCTGAAACACGTCCATTCGCATCAACTTTGACAGTCCATGTTGAATTATTTGTTGTAGCACCAGTTCCAGTTGTGTTCGCAACTATATCGCCATTTAAGTAGTTTTTCAATTCTAAAGCAACGCCAGTTGCCCCAGAAGCGCTAACAGCCGCTGAACCAAGATTAGTAGCTTCTGATTCTACAGGTAAATCGCTCGTTATAGTCATACCCAATGCAGTTCCACCCGCCTTCAAACCTTCTTTTGCAAAATGCTCTGTAGCGATTGCCTGTGCTGCCACGTAAATCTCCCGCTGTTCCGCTATTGCCGCTTTTTTCTTTGCATCATTCACAAATCCCAACATTGCCGGAATCGTAAATGCCGCCAAGATCGCCAAAATCACCAATACCACAATAATTTCCACTAGGGTAAACCCTTTTCTGCTTTTCCGTATCTTGTTAATTAACTCCATTTGCATTTCTCCTTACACTTCGTTTTTGCTTTATATGATCATCTGCGCCGGCGATGACTTCTATACGATACTTGTTATCAGCTAAGAATGATTATCTCACACTCTCTTGTTTTTTGCCTTAATCCTGCTCCCCTATTGTCAATTTTGGGCTCAAAAAAAACCGCACTGATACCGTGCGGCAGCTGGCTGTCGTAGCGTGGCGGTTAATTGGACTAACCACGGCTGTAGACCCTGTAGCTTTGCGTCCCAGGGTTTCCCCTGTTTTGCCTTTTTCTGATTTTACTTAGGTTTAATCTTAGTTGATACCCATTAAAAAGTCAAGTTAAAGTTTACAAATTTGTGACAATTCTTACCCCAGTCTCTGCATAAAGGGACTCTTAACAGGCATAAAAAAAATCCAACACTAACAACTGCTGTCCTATTTGCTGGCGTTTCAACCACCATCATAACGTCGACCTTGAAGCTTTGCGTCTTAGACTTACATCTGTTTTTTTAGCAACCCACCCTGAATTACAGCGTTTATAAACCGTTCTTTTGTAAAGGAATTGCGGGGAATGCATATACAGCTATTGTGCTTTTGGTAATATCGTCGAGTAAACTTGAGTTTGGCTGCAACATAACTTTGTTCGGGCGGTTGATAGCCGCCCCTACGCATTTGATGCCCAAGTTATCGTAATGGCCCGGCTATCGTCCAAAATACTGATTAAACTCCTGCTTATCACTGGCCCACTCAAGGCCGACCTCGTAGCTGATTTTCTGATCCCGAACCAGCATGGCCAGGTCCGCATTGAGGGTTTTCATGCCATCGCGGCCACCGGTTTGCATCACCGAGGCCAGCTGGTGGGTTTTATTTTCACGGATCAAGTTCAGCACCGCATCGGTACCGATTAGGACTTCCAGAGCGGCCATCCGACCAGAACCATCGGCCAGGGGCACCAGCTGCTGGGTGACAACCCCTTTTAAAATGCTGGACAGCTGGGTGCGGATCTGCTGCTGGCTGTGGGGGGAGAAGACATCAATGATCCGGTCGATGGTATTGGCAGCGCCGATGGTATGGAGGGTCGACAGCACCAGATGGCCGGTTTCGGCCGCGGTGACGGCGGCCGATACCGTTTCGTAGTCCCGCATTTCGCCCACCAGAATAACATCCGGGTCTTCCCGCAGGGACGAGCGCAAAGCGGCGGCAAAGGAGTTGGCATCGACCCCGATTTCCCGCTGATGAACAATGCTGTGCTTGTGGGTATGCTTATACTCCACCGGATCTTCTATGGTTAAGATATGAACCGCCCGGTTGACATTGATATAGTCAATCATCGAAGCCAGGGTGGTGGATTTCCCGCTGCCAGTGGGCCCGGTAATCAGAATCAGGCCCCGGGGCTCCGATGCCAGCTTGCGGATAATCGGTGGCAGCTTGAGTTCCTCAAAGCTGGGGATGGTATCGTTAAGGAGGCGGATGGCGGCGGCATAGCTGCCCTGCTGTTTATAGATGTTGACCCGTTGCCGCAGCCCTTCCGGGGTAACATGGCAAAAATCCAGGTCACTTCCATCTTCCAGCTTTTTGCGCTCCGCCGGGGTCAGAATGCTGAAAATCAGCTGTTCGATCAGCTGCGGGTTGTGCTCAAAATCGCTCTGATAGAGGCGACCGTTTTTTCTAAAAACCGGGGGCAGGTCCCGGGATAAATGAATGTCTGAACAATCGTTGCGGCGACCATAGTTGACCAGATCTAAAAAACGCATTCTCAGGCTCCTCCTTATTCTACATAGTATGATAATTTAAGAAATTCTTCCATTGAGGTGATTCCTCGGATGGTCAGATTGGCAACACTTTTTCTAAGCGGAATCAGCTTACCAGTTTGTTCCACATAGTTATAAATATCCTCAATCGGTTCTTTTCGGGAAATCAGATTGCGGATGGTTTTATCAATCGCCAAAATTTCATGGATGGCAGTTCTGCCTTTATAGCCGGTATTATTACAAATATGGCAGCCCCGGCCCCGGTAGAGGGTGGTGAGCCGGGGTTCTCCCAGCAGCTCTCTTTCAATTTCTGAAGCAACATAGGCTTCCCGACAATTGGGACAGATTTTCTTGACCAATCGTTGGGCCACCACCCCGGTCAGGGAGTTGGCCACCAGATAGGGTTCGACGCCCATGTCCTGGAGCCGAACTACCGCCGACACGGCGTCGTTGGTATGGAGGGTGGACAGCACCAGATGGCCGGTAATGGCCGAACGGACAGCAATCGAGGCGGTTTCGGTGTCCCGAGTTTCACCGACCATGATAATGTCAGGGTCCTGCCGCAGGATCGAGCGGAGTCCCACATCAAAGGTCAGCCCGGCCAGAATATTGACCTGGGTCTGATTGATCTTGGGCAGGTTTCGTTCCACCGGATCTTCGATGGTGGCAATATTGACATTTCGCTGACTGAGCATTTCCAAAATCATATAAAGGGTGGTGGTTTTGCCACTACCGGTGGGGCCGGTAATATAGACCACCCCATGGGGGCTTTGCAGCATCTGGAGGATTTTCTGATAATCCCCATCGTTCATCCCGAATTGACCGGCATGATCCAGGGGGACGTTCATGCTTAAAAACCGCATGACCATTTTTTCGCCGTAGACGGTGGGAATACTGGAGCTGCGGACATTCATTTCAACCCCATCGATGCGGATCCGGAAATGGCCATCCTGGGGTACCCGGCGCTCGGCAATATCCAAATTGGAAAGAATCTTGATTCGGGCAATCAGCGACTGATGAAGATTATTGGCCAGGGTCAAATAATCAACAATCAGGCCATCGATCCGCAACCGGATAATGGTTTCTTTTTCAAAGGGCTCAATATGAATGTCACTGGCCCCGGCATTATGGCCTTTTAACAAGACCGAATTAACCAGATTGACAATCGGGGCGTCGCCCTCATTGGTGAGGATATCCTCAACAAAAGACAGGCTGCTGCCCTCGACGGTTTTGTTGGCAGCTTTGGCAGCTTTTTTGGCTTCAATTTCGGTATAGGTTTTGCGGATGGTCTCGAGAATCACTTCCCGGGTGGCCAGCACCACATCGATGTTCATATTGGTAATCAGCCGCAGATCCTCAATGGCATAAAAATCGAGGGGATCATTCATGGCCACCACCAGGTGGTTATTTTCTTCGCCAATGGGAATCAGGGTATATTTAAAGGCAATATTCTGGGGAATTTTTGCGGCGGCTTCCAGATCGATGGGAGTATCATTTAAATCCAGCACCAGTACATTCAGCCGTTTGGACAGAGCCGTCAGCAGCTGATCCTCGGTGACATAACCATATTCAACCAGGATCGCTCCCAGTCGCTTGCTTTTATCGACCTTCTGGTAGGCCAGGGCTTCCTGAAGCTGTTCTTCCCGGATAAAGCCGGCGTTAATTAAGATATCACCAATACGAATGTTCTTAGTTTCCATTATCTTCCTTTTCCAATACCTTCTGGCATTTTAAAAAATCTGTTCTTCAAATTCAAAAACCGTCATCGGCTTGCCAAAATAATAGCCCTGGATAATATCGCAGCCCAAAGACCGCAGCAGATCGACCTCGGCTTCGGTTTCAATCCCTTCGGCCACCACCGTCATCCCCAGTTTTTTTATCATCTTAATGACAGACTCCACCACAATCAGATTCTGCTCCCGCTTGAGATGACTGTTGAAAAAACCCTGATCCATTTTAATGACATCCAGGGGTAAATTACCCAGCAGATTGATGGAGGAGTAACCGGAGCCAAAATCATCCATGGCCATTTTAAAACCGTAAAGACGAAAAGCTTCGCCGATCTCAA
Organism: Acetobacterium wieringae; assembly: GCF_023700225.1. NCBI lineage: Bacteria > Bacillati > Bacillota > Clostridia > Eubacteriales > Eubacteriaceae > Acetobacterium > Acetobacterium wieringae. The sequence continues at coordinate 176,202 of NZ_CP097897.1, read as the reverse complement.
TCATTCGATCAACATTTTCAAAGATGCTGGATTCGGTCAGCTCGATTTCCAGATTGCTGCGCTTGATCCGATACTGATTGGTAATGTTTAAAACCCGTTCAACAAAATCGCTCTGTTTAAGATTCTTACGGGAAAGATTAACAGAAATGGAAATTTCCGGATAACCGTCTGTTTCCCAGCGTTTCAGAATGCGACATACTTCTTCCAGCATAAACATATCCAGCTTTTTAATAAACCCGGTTTGTTCAAAAATGGGAATAAACTCCCCGGGTGAGATCAGCCCTTTGTGGGGGTTTCGCCAGCGTACCAGGGCTTCACAACCACAATAGCGGTTGGTGTGGAGATTGTACTTGGGCTGCAGATACATTTCAAACTCCTGGTTTTCCAGGGCATCTTCCATCTGATCGATAATTTCTTTTTCTTCGCCAATTTTTTTCCGGAAAGCATCGGAATAGAAAAACCAACGCTGGTTCTCCGCCGTCTTGGCAGCAATCCGGGCCATGTTGGCCTTTTCTCGGATTTTTTCCAGATTCCCGGTTTTATCTTCAATGATATAAATACCAAAATGACAGGACAGCTTTTCCTTAATCCCGATAGTCTCTCGCCTGTCATTTAAAATCTGGATAAATTCTTTAATCCGTCGGGTTATTTTATCCTGATCGTCACAGACGCAAAGAATCGCAAAATGATCGCCCGAAACCCGGGCATAGGTTTCCTGCTTGGCCATCCGCTTTTCCAGAATCCCAACCACCAGTCGCAACACCTGATCGCCCTTTTCATGGCCATACTCTTCATTAATAAAACGGAAGCGGTCAATATCGAAGGTTAACAAGGCACATTGATTGCAGTTTTTTGATTCCAGAATTTCCGTAGCTTCCTGTTTAAATTTCTGCCAGTTGTTACCACCGGTGACCTCGTCGACATAGGCAACCCGCTCTAGCCGTCGCTTGGAGCGGTATTGAAAAATCAGAATGATCACAAACAACAAGGTCATCGCCAGCAGCGCCGCAACAATCAGCGAAAAGGAATACCAGCTGATCTGCTGGGTTTGGGTGCTGACCACCTGGGTTGGTACCACAGTCATCATATACCAGTCATTGATAGCCAACGGTTTATAAATAGTATGCCGTTCCATTCCCCCATAAAAACTGGTAAAGCTGCCACTTTTACCGGCGGCCATGTTGACTGCAATGGTCTCGAAAGTGTCGCCATCCCGCAGATCGGCTTTTTTTAACAGCTCTAAAATATTCTCAAAGTCACCGGGACTATTGGCATGGGTCGAGGTGACCACTGCATCGCCATTGGCCTTAACAATATAGGAATACCCCTGCCCAGTGAAGCTTTCCACTTCCAGATATTTTTTTAAATCTTCGGTGTTGACCGATGCCAGTACCAGTCCCACCACCTGATTTTCTTTAAAAATCGGGACGGCATAAACATTGATGGGCTCGTTATCAGTGTAATCGTTGATAGTATCAGAAACAGTTGCTTTGCCATTGATGGCTTCCTTAAAATAATCCCGTTCTGCCACATTCACTGACAAACCATCGGTTGTCAGTGATGTACCATCCGGCAACGCAATCCCCATCCGTTTATAGTGTCCTTTTGTCGCCTGCAGCGTGATCAGCTTCAGCATGGCATTTTGATCATAGTCGCCATGGGCTTCGATCAGTCGGGCGGTGGTCTCCATATTTTCCAGCTCATTATCGACCTTGCTCTCAACCAGAGCCGCCCCCCGGGTGCCAACTTCGGAAAGATATAAAAAGGTCTGCGCCTTTAAGGCGTTATCGATCAGAGTAACATAATACCAGCTCAGCGCAAAAAAAAGAACAACAGTTACAATCGCAATAAAACTGGCTTTAATCTTTTTCGATTTAGCAATCATCTGTTATCCTTTCTTTTTGTATCGTTCTTTCCATTCTACCAAATAAAAAGAACTTATTCAATGCGATTGAATAAGTTCTTTTGTTAAGAATAGCGCTTTTTTAGCGAATGTCTTTAATATCCACCAGTTCGATTTCGGCCATGGTGCGGTTGGATTTTAAACAATCCAGCAGCGCCTGGGCGGTATCGAGGGAGGTCAGCAGGGCAATGGAGGTTTCCACACATTTGCGACGCATCCGGACGTCGTCATGATGGGGCATCCGACCCTTGCTGGAGGTCGAAATAACATAGTTGAGCTTGCCACTCTCAATCAGATCGCCGATATTGGGTTTGCTTTCGGCTAGTCGGCGAACCACCTTGGTGGGGATATTGTTTTCGTTGAGAATCAGGGCGGTACCGACCGTTCCGTAGATGGTAAAGCCCATTTCATGGAACTGGCGGCCAATTTCGACAATTGCTTCTTTATCCCGGTCTTTAACGGTCAGCAGCACGCCGCCGGAACGCTCCATATTCCGGCCGGAAGCCACCAGACCTTTATACAGGGCATCAGCAAAGGTTTTGGCGACCCCCAAAACTTCGCCGGTGGATTTCATTTCTGGTCCCAGTTGGGTATCAACATCCTGCAACTTGGAAAAACTGAAGACCGGCACCTTCACGGCCACGTAGTCGCCTTCTGGTTGCAGCCCCGGCGCATAACCGAGATCGGCCAGCTTGTCGCCGAGCATCATCTTGGTGGCAATGTTAACCATCGGAATATCGGTGACCTTGGAAATATAGGGCACCGTTCGGGAGGATCGGGGATTGACCTCGATCACATAGACTTCATCTTCATAAATGACATATTGAATATTGACCATTCCGACAATATCCAGGGCCTTGACCAGACGGCCAGTGTAGTCAATGATGGTCTCCCGGGTGCGGGCATCCAGGGTTTGGGGCGGATAAACCGAAATCGAATCACCGGAATGGACCCCGGCCCGTTCAATATGTTCCATGATCCCGGGAATCAAATAGCTCTCGCCATCGCAAATGGCATCGACTTCGACCTCTTTGCCCATCAGGTACTTGTCAATCAATACCGGGTTTTCCAGTTCCACAGCGGTGATAATATCCATGTACTCCACCACGTCTTCCGGTTCGTAGGCGATGATCATATTCTGGCCGCCGAGGACATAGGATGGTCGCAGCAGTACCGGGAAGCCCAAGCCTTCAGCCACGGCCACCGCTTCAGCCGTGGTATAGACGGTTTCGCCCTGGGGCCGGGGAATCTGGCAGGATTCCAGCAACTGATCAAAAACCTCCCGGTCTTCGGCAGCATCGATATTAGCTGGCGAGGTACCCAGTACCGGCACACCCATTTCCTCTAAATAGCGGGTCAACTTAATGGCCGTCTGGTCGCCAAACTGGACAATGGCCCCAATCGGCTTTTCAGTTTCCACCACCGAACGAACGTCTTCTTTGGTCAGCGGCTCAAAATAAAGACGATCCGAAGTATCAAAGTCAGTCGACACGGTTTCCGGGTTGTTGTTGATAAAGATCGCTTCGTAGCCTTTTTCCCGCAGGGCCCAGGCGCAGTGCACGGAGCAATAGTCAAACTCAATCCCCTGGCCGATCCGGATCGGGCCGGACCCCAGCACCAGCACCCTTTCTTTGCCCGTCGGATGATCGGCAATAAAGAGGGCCGCTTCATTTTCTTTATCCCGGGTGGAATAAAAATAGGGGGTCTGGGCGGCAAATTCGCCAGCGCAGGTGTCAACCATTTTAAAGGAGGCGTAACTTTTTTTGACTTCGGCAATTTTCTGGCCGGACAATTCTTCAATGGTTTTATCGAGGAACCCAAGCTCCCGGGCCACCCGAACCCGCTCGTCGGTTAATCCCAGGGTTTTTAAGTCCTTTTCCATCACCGCCAGATGGCGCAGTTTATCAAGGAACCACTTGTCAATCCGGGTAATCTGGGTGATCGTATCCATCGAGACACCCCGTTTGATGGCTTCATAGACCACAAAGGAACGTTCATCGTCGGAAGCGGCCAGCATCCTCATGATGTCCTCATCACTGGCTTCCACCAGTCGCTCAATGGTCAGGGTTTCGAGACCTAATTCAATCGAGCGGACAGCCTTCATCATGGCGTGTTCAAAGCTCGAGCCAATCGACATGATTTCGCCGGTGGCCTTCATCTGGGTGCCCAGGGTTCGTTTGGCATAGACAAATTTATCAAAGGGCCAACGCGGGAACTTGACGACAATGTAATCCAGGGCTGGTTCGAAACAGGCGGTGGTGGTTCCGGTAACCTCATTGATGATTTCATCCAGCGAGAAGCCAATGGCAATCTGGCTGGCGACCTTGGCGATCGGATAGCCGGTGGCTTTTGAGGCTAACGCCGATGAACGGGAAACCCGGGGGTTTACCTCAATGACGGCGTAATTAAAGTTTTCCGGGTTCAGGGCAAACTGACAGTTACAGCCCCCTTCAACCTTCAGGGCGGAAATAATTTTGAGGGCCGAAGTCCGAAGCATCTGAAATTCCTTATCACTAAGGGTTTGACAGGGGGCCACGACAATCGAATCGCCGGTGTGAATCCCCACCGGGTCAAAGTTTTCCATACTACAAACGGTGATCACGTTGCCCTTGGCATCCCGCATTACTTCAAACTCAATTTCTTTCCAGCCGGCAATCCCTTTTTCAACCAGAATCTGATTGATTGGCGAAAGCCGGATGCCGTGGGTGGCAATTTCTTCCAGCTCCTGCTGGTTAGCTGCAATCCCGCCGCCGGTACCACCCAGGGTAAAGGCGGGTCGGACGATTACCGGATAACCGATGGACGACGCAAAACGAACCGCATCTTCCACCGTAACCACCACTTCAGAGGGAATACAGGGTTCACCAATTTCCCGCATCATATCCTTAAAGGCCTGACGGTCTTCGGCTTTTTCAATGGTTTCCAGATTGGCGCCGAGCAGCTTGACGCCGTGGGCATCCAAAAATCCTTCTTTAGCCAGCTGCATCGACAAGGTTAAGCCCGTTTGACCGCCCAGGGTCGAGAGGATACTGTCCGGTTTTTCAATCAGAATAATCCGCCTAATAACTTCCAGCGTCAGCGGTTCAATGTAGATTTTATCGGCCATCGCTTTATCGGTCATGATCGTCGCTGGGTTGGAGTTAATCAGGATCACTTCCAAGCCGACATTTTTTAAGGCCTTACAGGCCTGGGTGCCAGCATAGTCAAATTCGGTCGCCTGGCCGATCACAATGGGACCGGAGCCAATCACCAGGACTCGTTTAATATCGCTTCTTAAAGGCATCCTTGTTGCCCCCTTTCCATCAGATCTGTGAATTGTTCAAATAAATAGCCGGTATCGTTGGGGCCAGCACTGGCTTCCGGGTGAAACTGCACCGTAAAGGCATGAATATCGGGATATTCAACTCCTTCGCAGGTACCGTCGTTTAAGTTAAAATGGGTCACCTTGCCCACTTCAGCCGGAATGCTTTCCGGCACCACGGCATAGCCATGGTTCTGGCTGGTGATAAAAACCCGATCCCGGGTGACATCTTTGACTGGCTGGTTCATCCCCCGATGGCCGTATTTCAGCTTGAAGGTTTCCCCGCCCATGGCCAGTGCCAGCAGCTGATGACCCAGACAGATCCCAAAAATCGGCTTGCCGTACTTGACAAAGTCCTTGAGGTTTTCAATGATTTCAGTATTTTCGGCCGGATCGCCAGGGCCATTGGACAACATGATGCCATCGGGATTGAGATTGCGGATTTCTTCAATGGTGGTATTGGCTGGCATCACAGTGACATTGCAGCCCAGACGCAATAGCATCCGCAAAATGTTGTGCTTATAACCATAATCAATCAGGGCAACATGGTTGGCCCGGTTGACCTGACTATAATACCAGCCCTTGTTTTTGCGGGTGACCGCCTGAACCGGATTGACGACTTTGAAGTTGCGGATTTTTTCCAGCAGGGCTTCCTTGGTGGTGGCAATGTCTTCGGTGGTGATGGCACCGTTCATCGTACCGTGTTCCCGGATCACCCGGGTAATCGCCCGGGTATCGACATCCCAGATCCCAATCTTATCCTGCTCAATCATGAACTCATTGATGTTGTGGGTATTTCTAAAGTTGGATGGCTCTTCACACCATTCTTTGGTGATATAACCATTGATCCAGCTCCGCTCTGATTCCATATCATCGGCGTTAATGCCATAGTTCCCAATTAAAGGATAGGTCTGCAGCACAATCTGTCCATAATAAGACGGATCGGTGAGCACCTCCTGATAACCAGTCATCCCGGTCGTAAAGACGATTTCGCCAATGGTGGTGCCTTCGCACCCAAAATTATAGCCCTCAAACACACTGCCATCCGACAGCACCAGCCAGGCCCGCTTATCTCGTTTGTAATAAGACATTGTTTACCTCCATTTTCTAGTATCTCTATTTAACATGGCCATTTAAAACGCTACCGTTATTTGCTTTGATGTTCATATACACAAAGAATTTTGTAACGTGTAGGCAATGAGCCAATCACAAGCTCGCTTGTAATTGGCGAACGCCCGCGACCTCGAAGAAATTCGCATTGCGATTTCTTCTGGTGTTTGGTGTATATGAGCAGCGAAGCTCCCGACACTGACTTTAACCGCCAGAATATTTCCAAAAAATACCTGATTGCACGCAACCAGGTATTTCAATTTAGCACATTTATCGAATTGCTAAGTCCTCTCGGTTCGGGCCAACACCTACATAGGCAATGGTCGTTCCAACCAAGTCTTCAATTGTTTTAATGTATTTTTTTGCATTCTCTGGTAAATCTTCCAGTCGTCGGATACCAGTAGTATCACTGAGCCAACCAGGAAGGGTGATGTAAACCGGTTCAACCCGCTCTAAATCTTCCGTATTGGGGAAATCTTTGATCAATTCGCCATCGAGTTTATAATCAACACAGATTTTAATCTCCGGCAGATCATCGAGCTTATCAATTTTACATAGGGCCAATTCATCAAAGCCATTGATGGCATGGGTATATTTCAGCACCGGAATATCAATCCAGCCCAGGCGACGGGAGCGACCGGTTCGGGCCCCAAACTCATCATCCGGTTTTTCACCGGTACCGCGGAGGATATCAATGGTGCCACCAAATTCTTCAGTCGGAAAGGGACCGGCGCCGACGGCACTGGAAAAGGCCTTAGCTACGCCAATAACCTTGTCAATTTTCTTGGCTGGAAAGCCACCACTGACGGCTGCATAAGCCGCAATCGGGTTGGACGAGGTAACATAGGGGAAGATCCCCAGATCAATGTCCTTCATGGCGCCTAACTGGCCTTCAAACAGAATATTTTTATCGGCATCAATCATGTCATGCAAAAATCCAACCGGATTGACAATCATGTGACCAAAAGTTTTAGCCCAGGCTTCGCATTTGGCAAACAGGGCTTCAACCGTATAGGGTTCTATTTTATAGGAAGCCATTTGATCGTTAACCACCGGGACAATGGTTTCCAGTTTCTTTTTGGCATTATCAAGATTCAGTAAATCTTCAAATCGCAAACTTTTTCGCATTGCTTTATAAGCATAGGCCTGACCGATGCCCCGCTTGGTGGTACCAATACCACCACTGGCTTCCATCAGTTCGTCCAGTTTTTGGTGATAGGGCATGAGAATATGTGCTTTGGCCGAAATTTTAAGTCCGTCCAGGCTGACCTTTGCTTCGATAATCTGTTGCATTTCTTCAAGCAAGACATCCGGATTAACCACCACCCCGGTTCCGATTAAACATTGGCAGTCTTTATTAAACACACCGCAGGGAATTAAATGAAGTTTGAACACACCGTAATCATTAATAACCGTATGACCAGCGTTATCGCCCCCCTGAAACCGAACAATTAAATCAGACTGTTTGGCGAAATAATCCACCATTTTGCCTTTGCCTTCATCGCCCCACTGGGCGCCAACTAATACAGAAATCGACATCTATTCTCATTCCTTCCATCAACCTCAGACCATAAGTACAGCTGTCCACCTGGAATGACTTCCATTTGTTTTGCGCACCTTGATCGAACACCACTTACTTAAGCATCTTAATGATTATCTATTTTACTATTTATGGGATCATTTTTTCCCACAGTATTATAACATAAAGCCATGGTATTTGTTCCACAATTTTTTCAGTTTTTTGATGATATTGTTTACATTTTTATATTTCGCTTTTTTCAGCTGACAAACACTTAAAATAATCCGCTTATCTTAAAGCTTAACACGTAAAAAGCTTCATAACAAGAGTTTATCTCATCAGGAAGCTTGATCATATTTTTATATTAACGACTACGTTATTTTTTATCATAGGTTTTGATAATCTGTTCCGCTACCTTTCGGGGGGATGTTCGCATATCCATGGCCTTTTTTTGAATGTAGCGGTGCGCCTGATCTTCGGTCATATCGAGATGACCCATCAAAAACAGTTTACCCCGATAGACAACCCCGAGATCGTCAATTTTAGCTTTCAAGGCCTGGTTCTGACTTTGCAGCTTCTGGATTTTTTCCCGGGACTGGCAGACAAAGCGAACATTCTGAACCAGCAGTTGTCGGTTGAGCGGTTTGGGGACGACAAAAGCCGCTGTATCGGTCAGTTTTTCTTCGACATGATCGACCAGTTCGCTTTTGACGATCAAAATCACCCCGACCATGAATTTTTCCAGAATATCAACGGCAAAATCAACCCCGAACTCATCCCCTAAGGGGGTGTTCACGATCACCAGATCATATTCAATTTCCTGCAGTCTGCGTCGACCTTCGGCGGCTGAATTGGCCGAATCGATCAGTTGAAAATTCATCGGCCGAAGAATATCAGCCAGGCCACGAATTACGTCATCTTGCTTACATACTAATAATACGCTGCTCATCCCCTTCACCTCCTGCCGGTTTGGTTTTTTTCAGATTAATAAGTTAAGAGGTAGCGTTCAATTTCCCAGGGATGAACGGTTTTAATATAATCCATCCATTCAGCGGTTTTAAGCTCAATGTATTTAGCCGCCAGGTTTTCTCCCAGCACATTTTTAATTAATGGATCGGCATCCATCTCCGTCAGGGCTTCCATTAAGGTGATCGGCAGCTCCTGAATGTTTTTAATGGCCAGCGGGTCTCTGGTTATTTCCTCTTCGTCGAGTTTTAACTCATCCATCAAGACCAGCTGTTTATCGATTCCTTCCAGACCAGCCGCCAGAATAATGGCAAAGGTCAAGTACGGATTACAGGTGGGATCCGGCCCCCGCAGTTCAAACCGATAATACTCATCTGCCTCCAGCGGAATCCGGATCAGTGGGGAGCGGTTACCAAAGCCCCAGCCGATATGACGGGGCGCTTCTTTACCGCCGGTCAACCGTTTATAGCTGTTGACCAGAGGATTGGCAATGGCCGTCATCCCTTTAACATGCGCCAGCACGCCAGCCATAAAGTATTTGGCTTCGGTACTCAGAACGCCATCCCGGTTTTCAAAAATATCCTGGCCATTTTTTAAAAGCGACACATGGATGTGCATTCCGCTGCCGGGTTCTTCCATCAGTGGTTTCGGTAAAAATGAGGCGTGAACCCCATTGCGCTGAGCGACCGTTTTGACCACCGTTTTAAAAGTCATGATTTTATCGGCGGCCGACAAAGCGTCATCGTGCTTAAAGTCAATTTCATGCTGGCCCCGGCCAGCTTCGTGGCGGGAGCTTTCAATTTCAAAACCCATATCTTCCAGGGTCAGGCAAATTTCCCGGCGGGTGTTTTCCCCCCGATCATAGGGCGCCAGATCAAAATAACCGGCCTGGTCGGTGGGAATGGTGGTCGGATCGCCGTTCTCATCCTGCTTGAAGAGATAAAACTCGCATTCAGCGCTGGTATTGAACTGATAGCCCAGATCTCGGGCCCGTTTAATGGTCTCTTTTAAAATATAGCGACTGTCCGCCTCAAAAATGTCCCCATTGGGATAACGGATATCACAGAGAATTCTGGCTACCTTCCCCTGTTGTGGCCGCCAGGGCAGCAGTTGCATGGTGCTGATATCCGGATGCAGAATCAAATCCGTATACCGGGACTCTGAAAAACCCACTACCAACGAGGCATCAAAGGGAATCCCATTAGCCAAGGCCCGTTCGATTTGCATCGCCGTTATCGCAATATTACGATTTTGCCCAAAGAGATCGCAAAACTGAAGCCGAATAAATTTCACATCATTCGCTTCAATAAATTTCATCGCTTCAATTATATTTTTTGCTAAGCTCATTCTAAAACCTCCAAATTATTTTAAAAACCCGATTGCTTCCATATCATTATTTATATATTAACCTATTTTCCTGCGGCTTCTTTAGATCAAACCGCCCCACGATTGGGCATTTGCGTCGTTTTCTGTATTTTTACCCACTTGTCCCCTGAATCCACAGGTTTTCTGCCATCGACCAACAAACAAAAAAAGAACATGCTAAATGATCCCCTCTGCCATAAAAATTTCAGGAGGATCGAACGCCTTTGTTCTTTGCACACTTCTTATTCTATTTTTGTATACAATGTACTTCAGTGAGTGGTTCTCTCATTAAACCATATTTTCTCTACGGTTTCAATTTTTTTTTGCTTTATTTTCACTGACAAGGTTTGCAGGTTACTGCCAAAAGCCCACCAACCTGCTGTCAATAGGCTTTTGGCAAACTTCCGGTCATTGCTTACTGAACCGGACCTTTTTCCATTTGGGCCAGAACAATTTGTCGCATCATTTCCATCGATCCGGCAAATTCTTCCAGACTTAAACCGGGCACTCGTTCCGCCACCAGACGATAGCCAGCTTCGAAGTCTTCAGCAGCATTTAAAGCCATCATCAGATCTGGATCACCCAATAAAGCATCCAGCACCTTAATGTGCTTTTCTTCATCCATTTTAAACTCGATACTCATTTTAAATTTCCTTTCCTTTTTAATCATCAGCCTGTGCCGACAAAAATAGCAGACACTTCTCTTTGTTATCATGTATTATTTAGCTCTATTATATAGTAGGCCTTTGTTTTTGTAAATCATTCCTGAAGTCTTTCCAAGTTGATAACCATTACATGTAATTTTTTGCAAATTTTTCTTTACAAGCGTTCATCCATCGTCTATAATAAGCTTAAATTAAATAGTAGTAACTGCCACGAGAGTGACGATAGCAATGGTGCTTTGAGAGTGTAAGAACACTTTCTAAGGCGCTTTTTTTTAATCACTTTTTGCTGGGGCAATTATTGACCTTTTCAGATCCACCAACTGAAAAGCAATCCCGTGTCAAAACGAAGTGAGTTAATTAACTCCCGACCTTCGATTTGATTTTAATTAGCTTTTATTGTAACATATCTGACAATGGTGACAGTTATGTTATAATTATACAAATTATATTTTAGGAGGACACGCTCGTGCCAAATAATGAAAATGTATCTGATCTTTTCGGATCAAAGGTTTTTAATGCTGGAGTGATGCGCAAGCGCTTACCAAAGCACATTTACGCTTCTCTGTTAAAAACAATGAAAGAGGATTTACCTCTGGAAGAAAACGTTGCTGAAGTCGTGGCAAATGCCATGAAAGATTGGGCGCTAGAACTGGGTGCCACTCATTATACCCATTGGTTCCAACCAATGACTGGTATCACTGCTGAAAAGCATGATGCATTTATCAACCCCACTGAAGATGGCAAGGTGATTATGGAATTCTCCGGTAAAGAACTGATCAAGGGCGAGCCGGATGCCTCATCCTTCCCTTCCGGCGGATTACGGGCCACCTTTGAAGCCCGTGGTTATACCGCCTGGGATCCCACCTCTTATGCCTTTATTAAGGGAACCACCCTTTATATCCCGACTATTTTCTGTTCTTACTCCGGAGAAGTGCTTGATAAAAAAACACCGCTGTTACGCTCCATGGAAACCCTCAATGAAAATGCCAAACGAATCCTAAAGCTGTTCGGTAAAGATGTCAAGAAGGTAACCACCACCATCGGTGCAGAACAGGAATACTTCCTGGTTGAACGGGACATGTTCAAACAACGTAAAGATTTAATCCTGACTGGCCGGACTTTGTTTGGTGCCAAACCACCAAAAGGTCAAGAAATGGAAACACACTACTTTGGCCGTATCCGTGGCCGTGTTGCCAACTATATGGCAGAGCTGGATCGTGAATTATGGAGCTTGGGGATTGCTTCCAAAACCCGTCATAACGAAGTTGCGCCAGCCCAGCATGAACTGGCCCCTATTTTCACCAACACCAATGTCGCCACCGATAATAATCAACTCATTATGGAGTTCATGCAACGGGTTGCCTACCGTCATGATCTGGCCTGTTTATTACACGAAAAACCATTTGATGGGGTTAACGGTTCCGGTAAACACAATAACTTCTCGATGTCAACCGATACTGGTGAAAACTTGTTAAACCCTGGCGATAATCCATCAGAAAATAAACAATTCCTAGTTTTCCTTTGTGCCACAATCGAAGCGGTCTATAAATACAGCGAAATGTTGCGGATCTCTGTGGCAACTGCCGGTAATGACCATCGATTAGGTGCCAATGAAGCCCCTCCCGCCATCGTTTCTGTTTTCCTGGGCGAGCAGTTAACTGCCGTGTTAAAATCCATCGAAACAGGCGAACCCGTAACTGAAGCCAAAGACCTGGTCATGCAGCTTGGCGTTAAGAGCTTACCAAAATTCATTATCGATGCTACCGACCGAAACCGAACCTCTCCTTTTGCCTTTACTGGTAATAAGTTTGAGTTTAGAATGCTTGGTTCAAACCAATCCATCGCCGGTCCAAACATCACCTTAAATACCATTGTTGCTGATGTCCTTTCTGATTATGCTGACATTCTGGAAAAAGCCGATGATTTTGATGCTGCTGTTGATGCGCTACTTCAAAAATCAGTTAAAGAAAATAAGAATGTTGTCTTTAATGGCAATAACTACTCGGATGAATGGGTTGAGGAAGCTGCCCGACGTGGTCTGCCAAACTTAAAAACAACCCCCGAAGCCCTGGCCGAATTTACTTCCGAAAAAAATGTGGCCTTATTCGGACGACATAATATTTTCACTCCTGCCGAAATGGATTCTCGTCAGACAATCCTGCTGGAAGAATACATCAAAACCATCAACATCGAAGCTTTAACCATGCTGAGCCTGGCTAAACGGGAAATTTCCCCAGCCATTGTTACCTATACCAAAGAAGTGGTTGATACCCTTACCGCTAAAAAAGCCATTGGTTCCATCGATTTAAGTGCAGAAACCGCCTTGGCTGAAAAATTGTCCACTCTTTTTGGTACCTTTATCACAGCTATCGACACCCTGGAAACAACGCTGGCAGCCGCCGAAAAATGCGAAGGGGAACAGGCTGAAGCCAATTACTTCTGTGCTGAAGTAATCCCTGCGATGGGCGCTCTGCGCACCGCTGCTGATTCGTTAGAAGAAATTGTGGCTGAAAAATACTGGCCATTCCCAACCTACGAAGATATTTTATTCTACGTATAAATAAATTCCCAATAGTACAATAGTTGGGGTTGGGGTTTTTCCCCTTCCCCAATTATCCATTTATGTTTAACGATAAGGAGGTTCACATGAAAAAGCTTGAAATAGTCATTAAACCTGAACGGTTGGAAGATTTGAAAGAAATCTTAAACACTTGTGATGTTCAGGGGATGATGATTACCAATATAATGGGTTATGGAAACCAGAAGGGTTATCAAAAATCCTATCGAGGCACTGCTTACACCGTTAACTTTCTACCTAAAATTAAAGTAGAAACCGTAACTGATGCTGAAACCGCCGGGATTATCATTAAAATCATCAAAGACCGACTCGCAGCAGATGACGAAATCGGCGGCGGAAAGATTTTTGTCTACGATGTTGCCGATGTTGTCCGGATCCGTACCGGTGATCACGGTGTTGATGCAATATAAGATGAATAGAGAAGCGAAACAAAACTATCAAAGGAGATAGGTTTTAATGAACTATTAAAGCTGTCTCCTTTTTTTATACCCTATTAGATTATTTTGTTTCTATTTACGTGCTTATATTTGTCTGTTTCAATTCAAGTAAGAGAGGTTATTACTATGGAATTATTAGAATTACAACAATACATCGATATTGTCTGGGTGTTTTTGGCAGCAGTTCTGGTCTTCTTTATGCAAGCGGGCTTTGCCATGGTCGAAACGGGCTTTACCCGGGCCAAAAATGCTGGGAACATCATCATGAAAAACTTTGTCGATTTTATGATCGGCTCCATCTTATTCTTCTGTTTTGGTTTTGCGTTTATGTTTGGTCCAGATGTCGGTGGACTTATCGGCATGGGTGGTTTCTTTAACCCCGAAAACCTGACCAATGTATCGGCTTTTGAAGCGGTCACACCAGAGCTGTTTATCTTTTTCCAGACGGTCTTTTGCGCCACTGCTGCCACCATTGTATCCGGGGCAGTCGCCGGTCGAACGAAATTCTCGGTTTACTGTATAATCTCCGCCTTTGTTAGCCTGATTATTTATCCGGTCGTCGGACACTGGGCCTGGGGCGGCGGATTCCTCGGCTCCATGGGATTTGTTGACTTTGCCGGTTCAACCGTTGTTCACTCGGTTGGTGGCTGGACAGCACTGATGGGTGCCATCATTGTCGGACCCCGAATTGGCAAATACAACAAAGACGGTAAAGCCAATGCCATACCCGGTCACAGTTTAACCCTAGGTGCATTGGGCGTCTTTATCCTCTGGTTTGCCTGGTTCGGATTTAACTGTGGTAGTACCCTGGCAGTCAACCTGGATATTGGCCATATTGCCATGACCACTAATCTGGTAGCCGCTGCTGGTGGATTAACGGTCATGTTTCTCACTTGGGCTCGTTACAAAAAACCAGATATCTCCATGACCCTTAATGGTGTGCTAGGTGGTCTGGTTGCCATCACCGCGGGTTGTCTGGTTGTAACCCTCTGGGGCGCGATTGTCATTGGCATTATTGCCGGTGTGATTATCACCTTTGGGATTCCGTTCATCGATCAGAAGCTTAAAATTGATGATCCAGTCGGTGCTGTTGGCGTTCACTGTATGAACGGTGTAGCCGGTACCTTGCTGGTTGGTTTATTTGCCAACTACCTGCCAGGCACTGAAGATGCCATTCTGGGATTATTATACGGTGGTGGAATCGATCTGTTAACTGTTCAGGCTATCGGTGTCGTGTCGGTTGCTGCCTGGACCTTAGGAACTTCCTTCCTGCTGTTCTATGGCCTTAAGAAAACAGTTGGCCTCCGGGTTGAAAAAGTGGTTGAAATTGAAGGCCTTGACGTTCATGAACACGGCATTGAAGCATACTCTGACTTTGTCAGCCGGATGAACTAAGACCTCCATTCGCTCTTTATCCCACTAAACCACATCAGTCATCCGGTGGATAGCGGAACCCCCCCCCTTGTTCCATTATCCGCCGGATCTAATAAATTCTTATAAAAGCATATGTTGTGACAAAAGCCCGGGAAGTAAAACTTCCCGGGCTTTCTACTATAATTCAATGCTTTTGTATGCTCGTTTAAAATTCAGCAAAAGCCTTGCCAAACTCGACACAACGGCGGCGGCCGGCTTTATCGGGTTCTCCCAGGATGGTCAGACCATGATCGAATAGAAGGGCTCCCAAATCTTTCACCTGGTTCTCCCAGATCTGCATCCACTCGCCTGCACCCCATCCGTGGGAGCCAAACAGAGCGACCTTTTTTCCCTTGAGATGACCGGATATAGCTTTAAAAAACGGTTCAAACTCACTTTTCTCCAGAGCTTCCCCTTCCATTGCCGGGCACCCCAGGGCAATTTTATAATAGCTGTCAATCGTATTAATATCAAAGTCAACCACGTTGACTAAAATCGCTTTTGCACCAGCTTCGTCAATACCATTGGAAATTTTTTCAGCCATAATCTCCGTGCTTTCTTTATAACTCCAATAGATCACACCAATTTTATCTACCAGTTCCATTTCTGCTTCTCCTTCTTATGAAAATTTACGTTGTCTAATTATATACCCCAAAACCCGATGATTATTCTTCACGTTTTAATCCGGAGTTTATTTTTTTTAATTCCTGGGCCAAGATCTCAACGCAGACTTGCAGATGGTCTTCCAACAAGGCCTTGTTGTGCCGCAACCCTTCCCGATAATAGGCCCGGGTTTTTTCCTGGATGGCAAATTTGCCCAGCAGTCCCACCACCGGGATGGCCAATAATACCGCCCCGGCGATTGAAGTTCCAATTTTGTCGCTTTTTTTAATCTGAAAATGGGTAATCTGGGGCATGCGCTGTTGATCCGTCACTTCCACCAGAGCATTGCCGGAAAACTGGCGGCTGAAGACAGTATAGAATTCATAGGCTTCATTAAAAAGCGCATCCGATTCCCGGCCAATCTCATCAAAAATCTCCTGGGCGTAGATATCGAAATATTCATTGCGGCTGACTTCTTTTTTTCCGGAGGTCGGGTTTAAAAAACTGACCTGCTTCTGGACCACTTCCTGACAATCTTTAAACCAATTATTTATTTTCTCCTGGCCGATGGCTGCCAATATCTGCGGCATTTTACCGGAAATGGAATTGAGCAGATTGACCTTGATCCGATGGATAATTTTTTCTTTTCCAAAGACCTGAGTCGTCTTGCCGCTGAGCAGCGTTTTGGCGTGGCTGGATACCTCGACGATATCCTGATTCCGTACTCCCGTTTTGGTTGTGATCGCTGTTCGCATCGCTGCAATTGCGGTTTCCACATTCATCACATCGCAATGAGTCAGTACCACCAGCACCGGGTTGCCATCCTTGCCCAGGGCCTTGATCATGTCCAGATCAAAATCTTCCACCCGGGCAGATTTGGCCGATAGGCAATAAATAATGGTGTGGAACCAGTCCTTGATTTCCCGGACATCATGCTGATCCAGCACCTCCTGAATCAGGGCTTTCCAGCGTTCTGATTTATTGGCTTCCAGGCCCCAGGAGTCATATAGATGAAGAACCAGCTCGGGGCTCAACGGGATCGTTTCGCAAAAAATCCCCATCCCGGTGACCGGCCGTCCGGCACCAGTTTTCATCACTTCAGCGCCAAAAATATAATTACACAGCGACGTTTTCCCGACCCCGGTTTTTCCGAGTATCAGGACATTAGTTTCGCAGCGTTTAGCCATGCCGGGAAACCTTGAACCATTCGTTCATTAAAGTCGCAATATTTTCGCCATTGAAATAATCGGCCCAGACAATTTCTTTGCCTTCTTCAAACACTGCGGTGGCACAGCGAAAGCAAATCTCCGAAATAGCATAACCCATGGCGGCGGTAAAGCTGGAGGCTACTACCGTGTTAACGGTGGTCCCGATGGCCGTTCCGACCCCGGGAATCAATTTAAAGAGATTGGTACTGAGAGTTTGGGCCAATAACCGGCCGGATTCCGAAACCACCACCGAGCCCACCAATGACGATAGATTTCCCAGCTTCTGATCCAGTCCATAGGTTTTCATGATGTGCAGCGACATCTTAATCTGGATCGGCACCAGCAGCGCCGCATCCGAAAAAGGGATTGGCGTTAAGGCGACCCCGGCTGCACCACTGGTATAGAGGGGAATAATCTTGTGATTGATCAGTCTTTTTTTAGCCGCCAGATTTCCTTTGAGGGCACTGATAAACCCTTCCCGCAAGGACTCATCGAGATGATCAATGGCCCAACCAATCAGTTCCTCCCATTGCAGATAATCCTGCAAGGCGGCAATCACGTCCGGATCAGCGGATGCACTGGTCCGAAAAAATCCACCTGGCAATGCTCTCTGATGGTAGCTTCCATCGCCTCGAGTTCTTCGGCATCGAGGCTGTCAATTTGAGTCAATACCACTGCCACCGGTAGCTTCTTAGCTTTAAGCATCTGGATTACATCGATATCCATATCGGTAACCCGTTTATTTCCGGCCGAAATACAATACCAGACCTCGTGGATCTGGTTATTCAGTTCCTGATTGCCCTCTTCTTTTTTTACTGAGTTAATGGCTGCGTTGCGAAACGCATTGACCCAGCCTTCCACATTGGCCTGGTATTGGGAAATTTTCTCGGTTCCGATTTCATAGCCTTCGGTGTCATAAAGCACTACCCCGGCATCCTCCCGTTGGTACCGGGTAATCCCCCGGGTCACTGGAACGCCATGGCCAATTTGGGCCAGATTCTCACTAAACACATAATTCACCACCGAACTTTTTCCGGCACCGGTAGCGCCGCAAATTAGAATGTTTGGTTTTTTGATCCCGGCACTGATTTCGCCAAGGGTTTTATTAAAATCAAAATCATCGGGTCGATAGTCTTTCATTGGCTCCCTCTTTCTTTGTTTCTGCCTGGTCGTTCATAACTAGGCGGCCAGTTTCTAAAATTATACCAGCACATTGTTAATTTCAATTTAATTAAATCTTCACCTAACTATCACAAAATAATCAAGACCCGACCACAGACTGGCGGTAAACTAAGACTGCACGATACACCGCTACCATCTTTTTGCCGGGTTTTCACCAGAGGATTATCCCTCAATAATCCTCTGGTTTAACATAGATTTTCTTTTCATGAACTCCTTTCTCACAAAAAAGAATCCTCTTTATTTAGAGGGTTCTTTTTTGATCTAACCTCTAATTGATTCGTTACCGACTCTTTTTGCTCTCAGTAATTGCTATTCCTCATTATTCTTATACGGTACCCGGGCAGAGGGGACAAATTCCGCCGTCGCATCGGTGTGGATGGCCTGGTCATCAAAATAAATATGGGCCCCAAAGGCCTTGAGCACTTCCTGTTTGCTCATGCCGCCGAGGAAAAAGGCTTCATCGATCCGCACATCCCAGGCCCGTAGGGTCCGGATCACCCGCTCGTGAGCTGGCGCATTTCTGGCGGTCACCAAGGCCGTGCGAATGGGAGCCCGGTTTTTATCAAACTCTTTCTGAATCGCTGACAGGGTTTTTAAAAACCGGGCAAAAGGCCCTTCGGGCAGAGGCTTACGGGCATTTTTTGTTTCATTAGCCTGAAAGGCCTCAATGCCCTGGCTTTTATAGATCCGCTCAGACTCATCCGAGAAAAGCACCGCATCGCCATCAAAGGCGATCCGGATCTGATCGATTTCTTTTATTTCTTCATAGGTCAAGTGTTGGGTATAAATAATCCCCGCAGCGACTCCGGCATTAATGGCCTCCTGAACATCCTCCTCATTGGCCGAAAGAAAAAGATCGGTGTTAAAGGCTTCCAGATAGGGCGCCAGCATGGCCCCGCTAACCAGTGCCGCCCGGGTGATATCCAATTGGTAATGCCTGATCGAATTAAAAATCCGCAGACTACTATCGGCATTATTGCGGGACATCACGATGATTTCGGTTTTTCGCTCTTCCGAACCGATCTCATTAAGCTTCAGCAGTGCCTTAATCAGGGCAAAACCGGTTCCTGGCTTTAAAATATCGTTTTCATGTTCAATCTGGTATTGGGTGTAGGCTTCCACCCCTGCTTCATCAAAGATCCGGTTTTCTTCCTCCAGATCAAAAAGCGCCCGGGAAGAGATTCCCACTACCAGACAATTTTCAAATTTATGCATCCTTTTCCCCCTTCTTTCCCAAACTTATCGACATTCCAACCTTATTCACACAACTTATCCACATTATCCCGGTAAATCCGGCATAATGTGGATAAAAAGGCCATTCTTCCTCCCTCAGACAGACACCTGGTTAAAAGTTATCCACAATTGATATCCCTGGATAACTTCATCGAGCTTTAGCGTTTAGAGACGTTTTAAGAAATTAAAAGAACCTTTTTCGAAGAAAAAGGTTCTTTTAATTTTATGGTGTCACCCATTTATTCTGTTTTTATCATACCATTGATATCGAAATCCGTAAATATAACTTTACTGATTTAGCGACCATTCAAGCAAAAAAATCAGTTTCCTCCAGGGTCAACTTGACAATCCGAAGCTCGGTCAGTTCATCACCCAGGTCATTTTTTGTGGCGATCAATTGATTTAGTTCGTTCTCCGGATAAACGCTGGCCTTGTTGATGCCAACCAGGGTAAATCCGCCATTTTCAGCCATTTTCAGATAACCTTCGGCCGCTTTTAACGCATAAAGAATCATCAACGCTGCCTAACCCTGAACCTTTTTTTCAAGCGCTGACAAAATCTTCAGGCCCTTAACACCATCACGATTCTGATAGTTGACCCAGGTCTTGAGTTTTTCCCAGGCCGCCCCATTATGAATCAGTTCCAGGGCCATTTCATAACCTTCCCGAATACTGGGCGCCTTGTCCCGTAAATACAGAATCAGTCCGGCATTTAAGGCAACAATATCTTCCCGGGTCTTGGTTTCTTTGCCTTTTAACAATCGGACAATACATAGCGCCGATTCTTCAACCGAATTAAAGGTGCGGATTTCATCCACAATTCCAGGAGTTATCAACATATCTTGTGGATTAAATGTATATTTTTCCACACTACCATCTTCTTTCAGCTCAGCAATATGGGTAGTACCGAGGGTTGAAGCCTCATCAATGGCCTGGTCGCCAACCTCGCCAAAAACCACAATGGCCCGTTTATAACCGATCTCCGCCATGATCTGGGGCACAAAATCCAGCATTTCTTTGGAGTAGACCCCTCTGACCCCATATTGCGGCAGCGCCGGGTTTGCCAGCGATGCCGAAATATTCAGCACACTGCCAAATGAAATTTGCGATAAAACCCGCCCCAGAGCTACCGGATGAACCTCCGGGCTTATCCCATTAAAAATACCAATCCCGGCCTTTTCGATGCTTTCTTTAACCAGATCGACATTAGAATCCATATCGATACCCAGGGCTTCCAGCACATCGATGGTACCACAGACCGAGGTCAAGGCCCGGGAACCGTGTTTAGCCATGGGGATTCCGGCAGCAGCGGCAATAATCGATGCCACGGTGCTGATATTAAAGGTTTTAAAACTATCCATCCCGGTGCCGCAGTTATCCACAATCGGAAACTCAGTGACCGGTTCCACCTTAAAGGTATCCACTTCATAAATCGCTTCAAAACTTCCGGCCACTTCTGCCGGGGTTGCCCCTTTCGCACTGAGGGCCGCTAAAAAAGCGCCCTGTTGCATGGCTGTTTGCTTATCACTTAATATTTCCATGAACATTTCTTTGGAATCATCTTTTGACAGGTTTTCCTTATTGATCAGCTGGGTAATCACCTGACCATAATCTTTCATGCTGATTGTTTTTTCCATTTAATTGCTCCTTTAATTTTTCTTTCTTATTTATTAATTCACTACTGCTTCGATCTCACTTTGACAGACGGCCATCACTTCATCACCACAATGGTTGAATAACCATCGCTGTTTCTAATATAGTCCATTCCCCG
This sequence comes from Acetobacterium wieringae, assembly GCF_023700225.1. NCBI lineage: Bacteria > Bacillati > Bacillota > Clostridia > Eubacteriales > Eubacteriaceae > Acetobacterium > Acetobacterium wieringae. Next base: position 154,949 of record NZ_CP097897.1, on the reverse strand, counting down.
TTCCAGTTCTTCCAGTTTGACCCGATGAGAAATAAGTGGCCGGACATCAATTTTTCTTGATTCAAGCAGGGTTTTGGCCTTTTGACTATGCTTAACACTGCAGCCATAAGATCCGACTACGGTAATTTCCTTGTAGTGAATCCGGTTGATGTCCAGTTGGAAGTCTTCATTGCGGCTTAGTCCACTGAAATAACCGAACGTTCCCTGTTTTCTGAGGATTTCCAGGGCCAGATCAAAGGCCTCTGGCCCTGGACAGCAGGGGATTACTCCGTCGACTCCATGACCATTGCTGCAACTCTTTAACTGATCGAGCAGATCTGGCTCATCGCCGCTAAAAACGGCATCAAATCCCAAGGCTTTGCCACGGTCACGACGCTCTTCATTGGCTTCGATCAGGATCACATTTTGGATTCCTTCCGCTTTCGCCACAAACAGGTTAAGCAGGCCCAAACGGCCGCCACCGATAATGACCAGCGCCGCTTTCCGGTTCAACTGAAGGCGATCCTGAATGTTGACACAACAGGCCAGTGGTTCAATAAACGATATTTCTTCATAAGCCAGATCATCATTCCGAATCAGATTGACAATCTTGGATTTGATCGCCTGCTTATCAATTTTGATCACTTCCTGAAAACCACCATCAAAATTAAAGCCCATAATCTTAATCTGATCACAAAGATTATCCTGACCACTTTTACAATAGTCGCAAACCCCACAGGAAATCCCCGGATGAATAGACACCCGTTGACCTACCGGATAACCATTTACATTTTTGCCTCTGGCAATGATCTCGCCGGCAATTTCATGTCCCAATACCCGAGGGTAAACCAGATCCCTTTGCCCCATGGTGGCACATTTTAAATCAGTTCGGCATATATTGCAGGCTCTGACCTTAACAAGCATCTCGCCATCACCACAGACAGGCATGTCCTTATCTTTTATCACCAATTCTCCCGGTTTTTCCAATACCACTGCTTTCAATTCGTCCCTCGCTTATTTTTTATTCTCTGGTCACTGTTTACAAAGCCTTTAAATCCTTTTTAAACAAAAAAAAGCTACGCCAACAAAGCGTAGACTTTCCACATCTCTCATCATCTAATTCTCCGGCAGGTCTTCTGACTCATGATCCTCATCGCTGTCGCCTTCCCATTTTTTAACAGTGGCATCCAGACAGCAATTCCCAATTTACAGCGGCGGGCCCGTATAAGCTTCTCACTTATTTTCCTATTCTCCCCGAGGGGCACCTGAAAATGATTATTTAATTTGGCTTATTATATCATACTTGCAATCCCCAATAAAACACCTTTTTGGCAACTTCAATAAATGATTCTGCCTGACAATGGGTTTTATTTATTCGGATTCTTGCTTCACTGCAACCCCTTCCTCCAGACAAATCTCCATCCCCGCTTCGCTACTGATGCTCTCAAAGATGATATTGCCCTGATTGTTTGTTAAACGCAGCCAAACCTTAGCCGTGATACTCTCGACAATCTCGCGATCCATCAGTCCGTCCACCGGCGCCCGCAGCCGTCCGCCACTGGCCATCTGTGCTTTAAAAGCGAGGGCCCCATTCGGACCTTCAAGTTCCCCAGCGCAGGTTCCCTTTGTGGTATCAACTTCCCATTTCTCCAACCGGGAAAAATTATAAGTCGCAAAACGGCGGGTAATCCCGCTAAAATCAGTGAAGTAAGCAAAGAAACCGGGAAATTCCATCCCTAAAAAAGGAATATTCGCCCGTGAAAAGACAAATGAAGCATCGCCAGCCTCAAAATGGCTGGCCTGTAACCAGAGATAGGTCTTAGGAAAGGATCGGCCATAGTCTTTTTCAATGTAACCGACTCCGCCATTAAAATCCATCAACTCCCCATCCAGATCAATCTCACCCTTTATTTCATGATACAAATGAATAATAGCGTGGTAGCATTCCATAAAGGGCACTAGTCCAAAAGGCCCCATGATCCCCGGGTGCTTTAAACCCTTGGGAAAGGGATGGCTATTGTGAAAGGTCAACCGCCCTTTGATACTGCCTTCCGCCGTATCGACATTCAGCGATAGGCCCTGGGCGTTAAAACTATTATTCTCAATCTCCACATCAAACCGATCCGTTCTGGCATTGAACTCGGGATAGGGAAAATGATGATACCAGGTTTTTCCGGTGACAGCATTGATGACCTGGATAAAAGCCTGCCGGTTCCCCTGAGGATCGATGGCCATTCCCGGAATAATGGCAATGGCATGTTTGCGATCGGCGCTGATGCATTTAAAATACCAGCCTTCAAAATAGCGGCGTTTTTTGTTTTTTCCCTGAAAATAAGCCTGCTTAATCATCCGTTTTCTCCTTTCCTCAAAACGATTGCCCCATCCCGGCCGTTACTGCAGCTGGACAAAAAACAGTACCAGGCTGGCGGCCAGCAATGAACTGGCAAAATTAACAAAGTCATTGTTGACAAAGGCCAGCCCACTATAAAGCTGATTGGGCTTATTATTATCCACCGGTTTTTCGGTCAGCTCACCGGTTTCATGGCTGATATATTTGGCCTGGAAAGCAGCACCCATAAAGCTATCCAGTACTGATCCCAGCAGCCCGCCAAAGGTAATCATCAGGATTTGCATTAATAAAAGCACCCCACTGTTGCCTGCCGCCAACTGGTAAAGACCATAGGTCAAGGCTACCACGGCCGACCCACCCAGCGAAGCCAAAAAACCCAGCGGACTGACTCCCCCGGAAAGTCCGGGGCTGACCGGTTTTAAGGTAAGTAACGAAACCGGGGCCTTCTTACTGAGAATCCCGATTTCCGAAGCCCAGGTATCGGCATTGCAGGCCGCAAAGGATGCCGCCACTGCCACCAGATAGGCGGGGTTTTGCGATAAGGCAAAGGGAATCGCCATAATCAGTGCGGCCCCACCATTGGCGCCCACTTGAACCAGATCCCGGGGGCCGGACTTGGCATGCATCCGAACCTCAATGGGATCTTTCAAGCTGGCTTTGAAATGCGATAAAAAGGTGGAGCTGAAAAAAAATACCATCAAAAGGATAAAAAACAGCGGCCCGCCAGCCAGATACAGGGCCACGGCCAGAAAAAAGGCTCCCAGTGCCGCCGATAGGGTTAAGGCATTGCGCCTTAAGGCAAAAACAGAAACCGCCAGCGACAAAAAAATATATATCACGTGTTCCAGGGTCGATCCGGTCTGAGCTGCCAGACTATACTGTGTTAAATTTTCCACTTTGCACCTCCAATCAGACAAATAAAAAATAATAGGCTCCGGCACTGACCAGAGGCACAGTCAGATTATCGAGCCCCAACGGGGTTGCGGCTTCCAGCACGGTTGCCAGCAGCGCTAGGGTAATGGCTGGGATCAGTACCTGAGGCTGACCAGTTGCTGCCAGCAGGAGTGTCGTCACCAGAAACGAAGCGCCCAGCATGGTCAGACTGCCCGACAACGTTTTTTCAGAACCGAGAATTTGATACGGCCACTTTGGCCACCGGGTTCCCACCACGGCAGCCAGACCATCGCCGTAACCCATAATCAGAATCCCCACGCCGCCAACCACCGGGTTATTAAGAGGCCCAAAGGTAATCAGGGCCAGCAGCAATAGTGAAATGGCATAGTAGACCGTACCCAAATCACCCTTTCCGCCCCCCCGTTCCATTGACGAAAAGATCTGAAAACGATAGGACAGATAATTCAGGATCACAAAACAAGCCGGTACCACCGCTGCCCAAAAGGGGCTGTCAAAAAAGACCATCGCCAGCAGCCACCAGTTACAAACCAGAATATGAACCGCCTTGCGGCTGGCTTCCTTGCCGAAGCGCTCCAAAAATTTTGCCAGAAAAATCACACCAAACACATAGATAAACGAAACGACGATTCCCAGAATATTATTCCAGATATTTTCCATTTTATGCCTCCCTTCTCTGTCACTTATTGCCCAAAAGATGTCAGCTGTTTGTTGGCCGAAATATAGAGCAAGGCCTTTTCCCATTTGGGCACATAAATCCGCCGATCCAATAAGTGATACCGGGCTTGCCGACACCGTTTTAAAATTTTACTGTAATAAAGTAACGACAATAACACTGGCAACCGGGCTTTTTTATCAAACACCGCCAGATTTGTTGTGATTTTTTGATAGCGGCTTTCCGCTTCAGTGGCAAGGTACTCCCATAGCTGGATCAACTCCGAGCTTGGCTCCGGTCCAGCCAAATCCTCGGGACTAACGCCCCAGGCGCTCATTAAATCCTCGGGCAGATAAATTCGCTGCAAGCGATAGTCGGTGCCCACATCACGCAAAATATTGGTCAGCTGCATGGCAATCCCCAGTTCCACCGACAAGGCCTCTGCTTCCATGGTTACCGGCTCCGCCAACAGCGGACAAAGCATTAAACCTACTGTACCCGCCACCAGGTAGCAATAGTCAAGCAGATGATTAAAGGTCTCCGGCTGTTTAAATTCAACATCCTGAAGCTGACCAATCAGCATTTCCTGAAAAGGTCGGATCTTTAGCGGAAAATGGTCAAAGGCCCAGCCCAATGCCCGCCACATCGGTTCATCAGGGGTTACTCCGGCCTCAAATGCTGCCAGCTTTACCGCCATCGCTTTAACCACCTCCGGATTGTTATCGACATCAATGGCGTCATCGGCAATCCGGCAGAAGGCATAAATGGCAAAGACTGCCTGGGCCTGTTCTTTCTGCAATTTGCGGAAAGCCCGGTAAAAACTGCTGGAATTCTTTTGAATCAGGGTTTCGCACCAGTTTAAATCCTTTTGAATCGCATCTTCGATCATTTTAAATCCCTCACCACTTCGGCCACGGTAATCTTGGCCGAGGTCAATACAATCGGCACACCCGCCCCGGGATGGGCGCTGGAACCGGTAAAATACAGGTTTTGATACTTCATCGCCTTGGGCTGGGGCCGCCAGTAATTGCTCTGCAAAAGGGTTGGCCGCAGCCCAAAGGTCGCTCCAAACAGAGCATTGAAGTCATCCCGGAAATCAAGGGGGGTATAGTTTTTTTCAAAAATAATATGGGCTTCAAAATCAGCCAGCGGCTTGATCTGGCGAATTTTATCCATGGCCTGTTGACGGTAGCCAGCCACGACCTGCTGATCGTTCCAGTCCAGTGGGCCATCTTTTAAATTGGGTACCGGCACCAGGACATAAAGGCCCAGTTGCCCCGGAGGAGCCAGGCTCTCATCCAGCAACGCTGGCGCATAAACATAGATGGACGGGTCCGCCGGAAAACGTCCAGCAAAGATATCGTCAAGATTGCCTTTAAAATTTTGTGAAAAAACCAGATTGTGAACGTTGAGGCCGGGAAAATCCCGCTTGTCAAGACCCAGATAGAGCATGTAGGCTGAACAAGAATAGTCCAGCGCCTCGACCTTGTCAGGTTGATATTTTTTGTGCTTGAAATTGTCCGGTAGCAGGGCTTTCATGGCATAGGGAAAATCCGCTGAACAGACTACCGCATCAGCGGTTTGCTCCTGGCCCGCAACAGTGATGCTGCGAACCCGGTTGCCATCACAATTAATCCGCTCTACCGGGGCATTAAGAACCAGCTTACCGCCCATTTCCAAAAACAGTTTTTCCATCGCCAGAGCCATGGCCCGCATTCCCCCTTTTAAAAACCAGACACCATAGGTCAGTTCGATCATTGGAATAATCGTATAAATCGAAGGCCCATTAAAGGGTGAGATGCCAATGTAAAGGGTCTGAAAGCTCAGCAGCTCCTTGATTTTTTTGATCCTTGACAAACTTCCCGACCGAGTCAAAGGCATTGTCAAAGGTGCGCAGCCGTAGCCCCGCCAATAGGGTTTTCGGATTATAAAAATCACTGGCGCTGCGGAACGAACGCTCAATAAAATGTTCCTTGGCCACCAGGTAGCGTTGATAGACATCGGCCAGATAGGCCAGATAACCCTGGGTTTCTGCTTCACCCACCGACTCCAGGGTTTTAATCAAGCTGCTCAGTTCTGAAGACGCCTCATGGGTGGTGCCATCGTCAAAATATACCTTGTAAATGGGGTCCAGCCGTTCCATCTGGAGATAATCAGCCGGGTTGCGGTACCGCAGCAGCTGAACACCTCTTCATAAATCTGAGGCATCATCAGAATCGTCGGGCCCAGATCAAAGGTAAAACCGTCTCCGGAAATAACGCCCATCCGTCCTCCGACCTGGTCATTTTTCTCATATAGCTCAACTTCAAAGCCCTCATTTAACAACCGCAGGGCGCTGGCAAGGCCACTGACCCCAGCTCCGATGACGATGATTTTCTTTCTGCTCATATATTCATCCCTTCATTTCAAATCTGCTTGTTTTTATACCCGAAACAATTCAAAAAACACCCTGGTTGCCCAGGGTATTGACCGGCTGAAAACTTTACCAAACAGTTTCTTGATCCAGGGGACTGGGGCAACGCTGTATCAAAAGCGACTGGTTTATTACAGTTTTCCCAATACTTCTTCCACATCCGGCAAGGTTCGGATTTCATATTTTTTAACCCAGATCACCATCCCCACTTCATTGATCAGGATATTGGCCCGTTTGGAAGCGCCATGTTCGGTGCTGAAGATCCCATAGGACCGGGCAACCGCCCCCAGGGGATTAAAATCCGAGAGGATCTTGAGCTGTTTTAGACATAAGGCCCGGGCCCATACTGATTTGCATGGCTGGGGATCAACACTGAGACCCAATACCACGGTGTTCTTTTCGGCAAAACGATCGGCATTGCGATCAAGGGAACGCATCTGATCGGTGCATACCGAGGTCCAGGCCAAAGGATGCCAGGATAAAAGCACCTTTTTCCCTTTAAACTGACTCAGGGTGACCAGCTCCCCATTTTGATCCACCAACGCAAAATCTGGCGCCATGGCCCCTAATTGAATGATCTCTGTCATATCTGATTCCTCCTTAAATTTATTATTGTTAACTTTTATTTTCCTGATTATTGCTTGACACTACGATTTCCAGTTGTACCGGCAAACCTTCATCGGCGATCATGTTAAGAAAGACTCTGACGATTTCCGGGTCAAACTGAGTGCCAGAACAACCTTTTAGCTCACTGATGGCGTAGGACAGATCATTAGCCTTTTTATAACTGCGGCTGTGGGTCATGACATCAAAGGAATCAATCACGTTGATGATCCGACCCAGGTAGGGAATCGTTTGGCCTTTTAACCCATTGGGATAGCCGCTGCCGTCATATTTTTCATGGTGAGCCAGAATATCCTCGGCAATATGTTCCAGTGCGGGGGTTGACTTGGCAATCCGATAGCCGATTTCCGGATGGGTTTTAATGATTTCCCATTCTTCCTTACTAAGTTTAGACGGTTTATCAAGAATATATTCCGGAATCCCGATTTTGCCGATATCATGGAGCAGCGATAACAGCTCCAGTTCGTCCAGCTGATCCTTGCGGAGATTTAAACGGCTGCCCAGGGCCTTGCTCAACTGGGTAATCCGCATGGTATGGGCTTCGGTTTCGGTGCTTTTTTCATGGAGAGTGCGGGCCAGCGATCGGATTGTGGCATTCCGGGAACTGCTGCTTTCCATCAGCTTATTGCGATACATCCGATTTTCAGCCAAATTCAACACATCTTCCGGCCTTTTCAGATCCACATTGCTTTCTGCATAACCCATGGCTAAACTGACATTTAAGTGAAAATCCCGGATTTTATCCGTTTCATCGGTGATCTCCCGGATCAGCTGACAGACACCTTCCTGATCGATGTCCTTAAGTAAAATGACAAACTCATCACCTGGCCATCGGGAAATAAAATCGGTGGGTCGACAGATCCGCCTTAGCACATTACTCACTGCCACCATGACCTGATCCCCCTCCTGATGACCAAAGGCATCGTTGGTCAGCTTGAGACCGTTGATATCACACATGATAATAAAATAGTGGGGATTTTGTTGCTGACTGAGAACCTCAAACTGTTTTTTCATGTAAGCCCGGTTTTTGAGCCGAGTCAGGGGATCTGAATAACTCAAAAAGAGAATTTCTTCCTCATTGATCTTTCTTCTGGTGATATCCGACAGGGTACTGATAAAACGAATCGGCTCATTGTTCTGATCACGCTGAACCACCTTACCACGATGGGACACCCAGATCACGCCATAATGCTCCGACATTACCCGGTATTCTCCTTCAAAGTAGTCCACCTTACCACTGAGCATATCCATAAAACTGCTTTCCAACCGGTTTTTGCAATCCCCATGTATTTTTAAAAAATAATCCTCATAAAGCTGACGGCCATCTTTCCCCCGATAGCCGATTAACCGCTTCCACTCAGGGCTGATATACGCTTCTTTTTTTTGTAGCCAGACATCCAGATACCCGTCATTGGTAGCTTCCATGATCAGACGATAGCGTTCATCCATCATTTTAATCTGCTGATTTGCCTGATCAATTTCCTGAAGCATCTGATTGGTGGAAACCGCCAGGGTTTTAAGCTCGTCCCGCCCTTCCATGCTGATCGATAGTGTAGTATCGCGTTTTATCCCCACTTCTTTGGTAAAGGCGATCAGTTTTTCGATTCTTTTAAGAAAATAGCGATTCACGATTAAATAATCAATCCCCAGCACCAGTAACAATAAGACAATAAAACTGACCATAAAGAGGTTAAATTGGTGCTTGACAAAGCTATAGTTTTCTTCCATCCGGGAAATCGTCATGACAAGATTTTCTTCGCCACTGCCATCCGGGAAGAGCCGACTGGCGGTGAGATAGGGCTTGCCATCAAATTCTCTTTTGCTAATTTGATTTTTGAGAATGGTGGTCGCCGCTTCTGCTTCTCTCAATTCCACATTGACGCCTGTTAAGGATTCAATGTAAGCCGTCATTTCGTCATCAAAGGTTCTGACCATCACCAGACTACCATTACTGACCGCATTATGATTGGAATTGTTAACCCGCCCGGTGGCGATCAAATAGGCCTGTCCTTCCAGCATCATCAAATGCGTTGTGACATCTGCATTATCCGTCAACAGTCCGGTATAAAAGTTATTTCGGGTAATTTTTTCAATCAGGGCCGTCGTCTGTTCTGCGGTCAGGTCAAAATCGTCAGCGCCAACCACCACACCGCTTTGGTTGACAAAGAGCATCATGTTTAAACTCAGGTTTTCCATGGTCTCGTCATTCAGATTGACGGTCACATAATCCGGATTATGATCATTGATAAAATTATAGGTATCATCCCAATAGGCCCAATCCTTCAAAATGCTATTAAAGTTTTCTTTTTCGTTGTCAATAATCGTCTCAACCATTTCAAAATCTTTATCCATCTGATTTTTCTGGGCATCGTCAACATAACCGTAAAAAACCCAATAAAAAATTCCGTAGGTTACCCCCAGAAGCACTGCAGCACTGCAAAGGGCGATTATAATTATTTTGTATTTCAATTTCATCTGACACCATCTCGGTCTTCTTCCATGACCTATTTTTATTTGTCGATCGTTTTCATATCATTGACAGATCTAAATTATTTTAGAATAAATCCGTTTCAATTTATTAATCCCTTCGGCTGCTGCTATTAATTATTTCAGCTATATTCTTCCTCGTTCTCTGATTGCCTCAATCCGTCAGGGGTATTATAATTGAAATAACGTGTCGATCTTATCCTATCATATCAATAATTAAACAAAAATGACAGACCCTATTTATTATTTTAACCATAATATTTAATCCGATCCCCTCTCAGAAAGGAGTATCCCTTATGTCAGAAAAAAAGAAGTCCGGTCCCATTAGCCGCATCTTTGATACTGAAGCCTACCTTTCAGGTAATGTAATCATCCAATGGATTACTGCCGCATTTTGTACTGCATTTTTTATCATACTCGGCTTTCTGGATTCTCAATTAAAGACCGTTGCCGATATCGGCGTTATTCTTTCGCAAATTCAAGTTTTTATTTCAATCTTTCTAACGATTCGGATAAAAAAATGGGGTTATATCCTATCCGTCCTATTAAACCTGCTTCTGATTCTCAGCCTTACTATCTCCGGCTTGAATCAACCGGCTATGCATGGCAAACCGATGATTATCATTCCCATCTCCACCATATTCATCATCTCTATTATTTATTTGTTCATTATCAATTATCATCGGAAAATCGATGAGATTACCGTTAAAAATCAAAAAATGGCTGAACAGAACGATCTGCTGACAGCCTACAATCAAATTATTAAAGCGAATGAAGAAAAATTAAGCCATATGGCCTTTATTGACATGCTCACCGAGCTACCGAACCGTAAAATGCTGATCAGTCGAATCGATCAACTGATCACCTCGATTGAGGAACCTGATCTTCATTTTGCCCTTGCCTTTATCGATCTGGATGACTTCAAGCAAGTCAATGACACTTTAGGGCACCATGTGGGAGACTTATTGCTCCAGGCGGTTTCTGCCAAATTAAAGGATGCCATCCATGGCGATGACATGCTGGGTCGATTGGGTGGTGATGAGTTTGCCTTAATTATTAAACGCCCCCTGACTGATGATGCCCTTTATGCCTATATTGAAAATCTACGACAACAACTCATCGATGATCTGATCATTGAAAATAAGCCCCTACCAATCCGGGCCAGCTTTGGTTTGTCACGCTACCCAGAAGATGGCAGTACCTCTGCCGAACTTTTAAAATCCGCCGATCACGCTATGTACCGGGCAAAAATCCACAAGACCGCTGGCATCGAATTTTTTAATCATCCAAAAAGCGCTGCACCATCTGCGAAGCTGGATTACGACCATTACTTCAACCTGGCTCTGGAAAACAATGAATTTTATCTGGTCTTTCAACCTCAATTCACTTCTGACTCCAAGCAATTGCGGGGCTTTGACGTTCTGCCGCAGTGGAACTCTGCTGTCCTTGGTAACGTCAGTCCCGAGGTTTTTTTGCCAATTGCCGAAAACAATGGTCTGATGCCATTGTTGGGACAGTGGATTCTTGATGAAGCCTGCGAAAGATACCAAAAATTTAAAAAAATTTACACTGCGCCGCTGATTATGTCAATTAATATTTCTGATGTTGAAATTCTCGATCCGGGCTTTGTTCCGATGGTAAAAACGACCCTAGCCAAAGCTGGTATGATCGGCAGCAACCTGGAATTTGAAATCCGTGAATCAACGTTTCTGGCTGCCTCCCCGCAACTGTCCGAGGTGATCAATGAACTCCGTTCAGCTGGTATTCTTATTGCACTGGATGATTTTGGCGAAACCATGGCCTATGTCAATGAACTTCAGACATTTCCCATTGATACGATTAAACTTGCCCAAAGCTATGTCGATGCCATTGATGGTGGTAACGGCACTAACCATCCTCTTGCTGCCATGGTTTTATTGGGCCACCAATTGAATCTTGCCGTTTTTGCTAAAGGTGTGCACACCCATGCCCAGGTTGACTATTTGCAGCAATACCAATGCGATTATCTTCAGGGGCCTTGGTGGAGTGACCCCCTGGATGATCCTGGCTTTTCGCAGTTATTGGAAACGCTGCCGGTATAGTCCCCGGGTTTTTCATTTGTTTCGCAAACTACCCGATCGGTCTTTGATCTTGACATTTTCATTTTCCATGATATAATGCTGACAATTAAATATTTTTTGCGGGGGGACTTATTGTTGAGAAGGTTAAAACCTGACCCTTTGAACCTGTTAGTTAATACTAACGTAGGGAGGCAAGGCGTTTTAGCTTAATTTCTAATACGTACGTTTGGTGCTTTCCTATTGTGGAAGGCACTTTTTTATTACCCCAGATTTTAAATCAGAAAGGAAACGCTTGTGAAAAATTACCAAACCCAAATGGAGGCGGCAAAAAAGGGGATTATCACCCCGGAAATGAAAACCGTGGCCCAAAAAGAAGGCCTTGATGTGACCAAACTGATGGCTTTGGTCGCCTGTGGCCAGGTTGCCATCCCGGCCAATGTCCGACATCATTCGCTTTCGCCGGAAGGCATCGGTACTGGTCTGAAAACCAAAATCAATGTCAACCTGGGGGTCTCGGGGGATTGTAACGATTATAGTCTGGAGCTGGAAAAGGTCAAACTATCCCTGAAATTTGGGGCCGAAGCGATTATGGATTTAAGTAATTATGGAAAAACCAATACCTTTAGAAAGCAGCTGCTTGAACTGTCGCCGGCAATGATCGGTACGGTTCCGATGTATGATGCCATCGGCTACCTGGAAAAAGATCTGCAGGCGATTACCGCCCAGGATTTCATGCGGGTGGTTCGGGCCCACGCCGAAGAAGGGGTGGACTTTATGACCATCCACGCCGGAATCAATAAGCGGGCGGTGGAAGCCTTTAAGCGGTCGGGTCGACGCACCAATATTGTCTCCCGGGGTGGCTCACTGATCTTTGCCTGGATGGAAATGACCGGCAACGAAAATCCCTTTTATGAATATTACGACGAGTTTTTAGAAATCCTCCGGGAGTTTGATGTCACCATCAGCTTGGGGGATGCCCTGCGCCCGGGCTGTATTGACGACAGCTCTGATGCTTCCCAGCTCAGCGAACTGATTGAACTGGGTCATCTGACCAAACGGGCCTGGGCTAAAGACGTTCAGGTAATGGTTGAAGGCCCGGGCCATATGGGCATCAACGAGATTGCCGCCAATATGGTTATTCAAAAAAGGCTGTGTCACAATGCCCCCTTCTATGTCCTCGGTCCGCTGGTCACCGATGTGGCTCCAGGCTATGATCATATTACCGCCGCCATTGGCGGTGCCATCGCTGCGGCCAACGGCGCCGATTTTCTTTGTTATGTGACGCCAGCCGAACATTTACGGTTGCCCGATATCAATGACGTCAAGGACGGCATCATCGCAACCAAGATTGCCGCTCATGCCGCCGACATTGCCAAAGGCATTCCCCAGGCCCGGGACTGGGATAATAAAATGTCCGATGCCCGGCGCCAGATTGACTGGGAAACCATGTTTGCGCTGGCCATCGATGGCGAAAAAGCCCAGGCCTATTATGAGAGCACCCCCACCGAAGAAAAACACAGCTGTTCGATGTGCGGGAAAATGTGTGCCGTGCGCACCACCAATATGATTCTGGATGGTCAAACCGTGTCCCTGCACGCTGAGAATTAATCAACTTTATTCGTTTTTTGATCAATTTCAGCTTATCTTTTTTCTTAATCAGCCGATATCCATGTTAGCGGATTGCGTCTATTTCTGGCGTAATCATTTCGTAAAAACATGGAGGTGGATTTATGAAAATCGAAAGTTCAAACGTTACAATGGCCAGCCAAAGCAGTTATATGGAAGCCACCAAAACGGTCGAATCCTTGCGTAGCTGGGATGCTCAGGGCAACTCTAAAACGACAACCACAACCATTTCTTCAGCAAAGGGAATGGATACCCTTGAAATATCAGAAGCGGCTAAAAATCTGCAGTTAAACAACCCGGCGCCACTATCGGCGGCCCCAGCCGAAGAGGAGGAAACCTCCTCCCTGACCAGTAAGGAAGAACAACAGCTGACCCTGCTAAAACGGATGATTGAGGCACTGACCAAGAAAAAAATCAGATTTGTGGTGCCCAAAAAAGCCACTCTGGAAGACCCGAAAATGAGTCAGGCGATCCAAAGTGCCTATTCCACCCGGAGTTCACTGCTGAGTGCTGCCGCCGGATGGGCTCAGGGTTTAGCCGGTGCACAACCCCGCAACAGCGTTCCTGCCAGTGGTGGCTTTGAATACCATCAGAGTGTCACCCACTATGAAGCCCAGAGCACGTCATTTCAGGCCCAGGCAGCCGTCACAACTGCCGATGGCCGACAGATCAATATCGATCTGCAATTAAATCTCAGTCGGGAATTCATCTCCCAGTCCAATCTGGATATCAAAGCTGGCAATGAACCCGTTCAAGTCGACCCGCTGGTCATCAATTTCGGAACTGGCAGTGCCTCACTCTCTGAGCAAAAATATGCCTTTGATATTGATGCCAACGGCAGCCTCGATCAAATTTCTTTTGTCGGTCCCGGCAGCGGCTTTCTGGCCCTGGATCTCAATGAAGACGGCACTATTAATGACGGCAGCGAACTCTTCAGTACCGCAAAGCGGCAACGGTTTTGACGATCTGGCTAAGTACGATACCGATGGCAATAACTGGATCGATGAAAATGATGCTATTTATGACAAATTGCAAATCTGGTCCAAAGATGCTGCTGGTAAAGATGTTTTGATGGCTCTGGGCCAAAAAGGGATCGGTGCCATTTATCTGGGTAACGTCAATACCAGCTTTGCCCTTAAAGGCGCCAACAATCAGACTAACGGCCAACTCCAGCGCACCGGGATCTATTTAAACGAAAATGGTTCGGCCGGAACCATCCAGCATATCGATCTGACGATCTGACACCTGCGATGCGTCCAATCATGGCCAGACCCAATAATCAGCGGTTTTGTTAATTATGATTGACAAAACCGCTTTTCAATGTTAAAAATTAAAATAAAATTGAACTGATGAGGCCATTATGAAACAACGTAATAAAGTCGGACTGCTCATCTCACTGATTATCCTCATTGGTATTGTGGCGATTGTGTTCTTCAGCTTTGCCACCTACAGCAAAATCATTAAAGATGATGTGCTGAATATTTCCAAACTCACCTCCACCAATATTTATTCGGAAATCAATAACGAACTGACCAAACCGATTTTTGTCAGCCTGACCATGGCTAATGACAGCTTTGTCAAACAGTGGCTAGCCCAGGAAGACCCGCAACGCAATCCAGAAATCATTGATTATCTGGAAGGTATCCGAAGCAAATATAATTATCATTCCGTCTTTCTGATTTCTGCCCAATCGCTGAATTATTTTCGTTACAACGGCTTGTTTAAAACCATTTCACCCCAGGATGACCATGATCAATGGTACTATGATTTTATCAATCAGGATAAGCTTTATGTATTGGACGTGGATCAGGATCAGGTCGATAACCAGCGCCTTACCATCTTTATCAATTGCAAAATCCTTGACGAACAGGGCAACTTGATGGGGGTGGCCGGGGTTGGCATTGAAATGACCTATGTTCAGGAACTGCTGGAAAATTTTGAACGGGACTATGACCTGGAAGCCTTTCTGGTTGATGAAACGGGGTTGATCCAGGCCCACACCAATCCCGATTTAATTGAAAATCAGAATATCAATGATCTCGACATCTATGCTGCCATCGGACCGGATCTCTATAATAAAGCGGATGCCATCAACGTCTTTAACGACGAAGACTTATATAATCAGCAATATATCATCAGTCACTATATTGAAGAACTGGGCTGGTATCTAATTGTCCGAAAAGATACCTCGGAACTGGCCCAGTCTTTTAATCAACAATTGTATTATGACCTCTTTGTTGTTATTCTCGTCCTGGCCTCAGTGCTAATCATTGTTCAGCGAATCATTAACAAAAATGATGACCAAATGAAAAAGCTGGCGCTACTGGATAATCTGGGGATCCTCTCCAATCGCAAGGATTTTGATCAGCATTTAACAGCCACCCTGGCCCAAAGCGATGAGACCCGGGGTGCCTGGTCCGTTTTCTTAATGGATCTGGATCATTTTAAAGACGTTAACGATACCTACGGCCATTTACAGGGGGACAAGATTTTAATCCATGTGATGAACCTGTGCAAGTCCGCCCTCAGTGATCATCTGATCACCCGTTGGGGTGGTGACGAATTCAGCGGCATCATTTACCTTGCTGGGGTTTTGGCGGCTGAAAAAATGGAGGCGTTGCGGTTTGAAATTGTCAATGATCCCATGCTTTCCGAATTCAATATCACCGTCAGCATCGGAATAACCCAGGCGATCGATATTGATACCGAAGATACCATCCTCCGTCGCGCCGATAAAGCCCTTTATGAGTCCAAAAGTAGTGGCAAAAACCAGGTGATGCTGCTCTAAAAATAACGATAAAAGGATGAATCAGGCGATTCATCCTTTTTATTTGTTACGTTTTGATAATCTTGTAGATTTGGGTAAAGACCTGCTTTTTAAATGTCTCAAAACCGGCTGCTGTGAGGGGGGTTGGATAGGTCATCAGCTTCAGGGGAATTTTTTTACTCATATCGCCCCGATAAACTGGCTGGTCATAACCATATTGAGATAAATGAAAGCCCAGCCGCTGATAGAAATGAATGCGTCTTAAATTGGTTTCTGTTTTTTCATCTTCCACTTCAATGACCACCGGTTTTTCCGCCTGGGATAAGAACGCCCGCATCATCCCAGAACCGATGCCACCACCCCGAAGTCTTAAATCCACCGCAAAATGTTCCACAAAAATACGGGTTCCCAAATCCCACCGGGCAATAAAACCAAGCATTTGATCTGCTTCATTTTTTGAAATCAAAATGCTGTATCGGGGATCTCGCAGCTGAGCTTTTGCATTTTTCGGCGGCCTGACTTCCTCCACGGGAAAAGCTTCCTCCATCAGCGCATATACTTTTTCAAAGTCCTTTTCTGCCAATTTTAACAGTTCGATTCGTTCCACACCCTTTCTGCTATATTTTTCGCCACAACCCACTTACCAGCTTTTAAGAAAAATTAGGGTATCCACGTAACGATTATCTTTTAGGCGGTAGCCATCTTTAATCGTACCGATGATTTTAAAGCCCAGCTTTAAGTACAGGGTGATGGCCGGATAATTGGTGGATACCACGGCATTAAACTGAAGCCCCTTAAAACCCTTATCCTGGCTACGCTTAAGGCAGTCTTCCACCAGCTGGCGTCCGATGCCCTTCCCCCGATAGGCCGGTTTAACCCCAAATGAGGCATTGGCAATATGCCCGCAGCGGCCAATATTATTGGGATGCAGGATATAGATTCCAACAACTTCATTGTCCTGGAAAGCACACACCGTGGCGGTCTGCTGGGCAAACATCAGCCCTGCTTCAGCTTCACAAAGAACCTGATCACCGGGAAAACTATTGGCTTCCTCAACAATAAAATTCCATATTGCAGCGGCCTGCTTTAAATCGGCCTGACTTAATGGTCTCATTTCGATGTTCATAAGCACCTCCTAAACGATCATTTATTTTTAAACACTACTGATTAATTCGTTTCACTTCATTAATATAGCATAAATCGGCATTTTCACCAACCCCATACGATCTGACGGTATTGTAAAACCTGCTCAATAAATTACAGTTTCTATTATTTTTTACAATTATTTTTGATTTATTTTAAAAACTCCGCTATAATGTGAGTCAATAAGAGCAGCAAGAACATCGTCTGACGCCGTGAATCGGCTTTATCTGCACATTAACGCTGCCGTTGCCTTCTTGCCGCCAATCGGATTCTCTGCGATCATACCATTCTTCCGCTGTTTTGCCGTATTCTTTCCAGAAAGGATTAACTAAGATGGAACCTGATCTGAATAAACTAAAAGATAACTGGACAAACTTTGTTGCACATGGCATTCTTGATAACAATACCCGGCCAATTATTAAACGTTCCTGGGAGTATTGTCAAAAAATCAAGCTTGATGTGAACGGTGGTAAGGGCGAAAGCATTGACGCCTGCCAGTTAGCCCAGGTCCTGGCCCAAAACCGGGAACTGATCAAAATCGCCCAGCCGATCATGCAGAATCTTTATGAAATCGTTTTATCTTCCCATTTTGTGCTGGTTTTAACTGACAAAAACGGTGTGCTCCTGGACACCATCGGTGATGAGGTGGTCAGTATGCGGGCTTCCGAGCTGCGTTTCTTAAAAGGCACCGTCTGGACTAACGAGGCGGTGGGCTCCAACGCCATCGGCATCGCCCTGGACGAAGACGGCCCCGTTCATGTGGTCGGAGCTGAGCACTACTGTGTTTCCCATCATACCTGGACCTGTTCCGCCACCACCATTCACAATGTCAAAGGCGAGATCATCGGCGTCCTCAATATGTCCGGGGAAAGCCATAAGCTGCACTCCCATACCTTGGGGATCGTGGTGGCGGCGGCCTACAGCATCGAGAATGAACTGGCGCTATCCCATACCTACCGGTCGATGTCAGCCTCGCTGGACAGCACTGAAGATGGGATTCTGGTCACCGATGAAAACCTCAATCTCCAATGGATGAACGTCGGTGCCCAGAAGGTCCTCCGGATTAATATGGACGAATTCAATGACATCGGTTTTAAAAAAATCTTTAAAAAAATGGATGTCGACGGTGAAATCTGGAACAGCGATGAAACGACCCATTACTATACTGATGTCACCGCCCATATCGGCAGCCAGAAAATTCAGTGCAGCGCCAATATTTCAAGAATTCTGGAAAACGATCAGATTCAGGGCTACTCCATCGGCATCCGCGAGATCAAACATCTTCACAGCGCCGTCAACCGGGTCAGCGGCAATGTTGCCATCTATACCTTTTCCGACATCATCACCCAGAACCCTCAAATGCGGATGATTATCAAAACGGCTGAAAAAATGGCCCGTTTTAAAAAGTGTATCCTGATCGAAGGGGAAAGCGGTACTGGTAAAGAAATGTTTGCCCATGCCATTCACCGGGTCAGTGCCTTTTCCCAGGGCCCCTTTATTGTCGTCAACTGCGCCTGCCTGCCCCGGGATCTGGTCGAAAGCGAACTGTTTGGCTATTGCAAGGGCGCATTTACCGGGGCGCTTAACGAAGGCAAGCCGGGAAAATTTGAACTGGCTGAAGGTGGCACCATTTTTCTCGATGAAATCGGTGAAATGCCTCTGGAAGTTCAAGCCAAACTGCTCCGGGTGGTGGAAACCTGTACCGTTTCCCGGATCGGTAGCCAAACCGAACGCAAGCTGAATATCCGCATTATCGCTGCCACCAACCGCAATCTGGAGCAGGAAGTTAAAAACAAGAGCTTCCGGGAAGATCTCTATTTCCGTCTCAATGTGATTTATCTGCACATTCCACCGCTGCGGGTGCGGGGCGATGATATTGTCTGGGCCGCTTCCCACTTCCTCGATCGCCTCAATCGGGAATATCCGGAGCATAATAAAAGCTTGTCCAAAGAATTTCTGGAAGGTCTGAAGCTGCATCCCTGGCCGGGCAATGTCAGAGAACTGCAGAATTACATCGAACGAACCTTTTACCTCTGTCCCGAGCCGATTATCTCCAGCGATTACCTGCCGACCCCGCCCCCCCGTCAGTTCGTCGAAACCAGTGTCCTGCCAATGGCCACCGGCCCGACCCTGGATGACCTGGTCAAGGCCAATCTGGAGAAAATCCTCAAAGAAACCCATGGCTGTGTGGAAGCCTCCGCTGAAATGATGGGTCTGAGCCGGGCTTCGCTGTACCGCAAAATAAAAAAATACAAGATCGATATCAAGGATTTCCGTTATCTGTCGCAAATGTGAGATTTTTCTCATTTTTGCGACAATCGATTCGCAAATATGAGATACGCCTGATCAATCTGGCGTATCTTTTTTTGTTCAAAAAAATCCCATTCTCAAATCAAACCCTATTTTAAAGCCATTTCAAAAAATTCCCGCTGAATTTAAAAGTTGGCACGGTTCTTGTTATTAGTTAAGTCATCTAAAATCTTTGGATAATACAAAAAAGGAGACTATTGAATTTATGAAACTTGATAAAGCAATTATCAAAGACATGTACATCCGCATGAAACGGATCAGGGAATTTGAAACAAAGGCCATGAACCTTTTTGCCGAAGGGGCGATCCCCGGTTTTGTGCACCTCTATTTGGGTGAAGAAGCCGTTGCCACCGGCGTCTGCCAAGCCCTTAACGATGCCGACTACATCACCAGTACCCACCGCGGTCATGGTCATATCATTGCTAAAGGCGGCGATCTGAAATATATGATGGCGGAACTCTACGGAAAAGAAACCGGCTATTGCAAGGGCAAGGGCGGTTCGATGCACATTGCCGATGCCACCAAGGGTATTTTAGGTGCCAATGGTATCGTCGGCGCAGGCCATAATCTGGCTGTTGGCGCCGGTTTCAGCGCTCAATACCGGGGCACGGATCAAGTCTGCGTCTGCTTTTTTGGCGATGCCTCCACTAATCAGGGAACCTTCCATGAATCGATGAATCTGGCCAGTATCTGGAAACTGCCGGTTATCTTTGTCTGCGAAAACAACGGTTATGGCATTTCGATGAGCCAAGCCCGTCATCAAGCCATTAAAGATATCGCTGACCGTGGTACCGCTTATGGTATTCCCGGCATTTCAGTCGATGGCAATGACGTAATTGCCGTGCACGAAGCCGCTGTTGAAGCCGTTAAACGGGCTCGCAACGGCCAGGGTCCAACCCTGATCGAGTGTAAAACCTACCGTCAACGGGGGCATTTCGAAGGCGATGCCGGTAAATACAAACCCACCGAAGAGCAGGAAATGTGGATGAAAAAAGATCCGATGCCACGGATTGAAAAATACATGGTCGACAGCGACCTTTTCACGGCCGAAGAACTGACCGACCTTCAGGACTCTGTCGTCAAAGAAATTGCCGAAGCGATTGAATTCGCCAATGCCAGTGCTTATCCGGAATTATCCAGTGCGGTTAAAGATATTTATTTTGATATTGTTGAGGAGGTTCGTTCAAGATGAAAAAAATGACTTATGGCGAAGCCATTCGTGAGGGCATGCGGATTCGCATGCTGGAAGATGAAAATGTATGTATTTTCGGCGAAGATGTCGGGGCTTTTGGTGGCTGTTTCGGTGTCACGGCCGGACTTTTCGACGAATTTGGTGATAAGCGGGTTCGCGATACTCCGATTTCGGAAGGGGTTATCATCGGCTGTGCCGTTGGTTCAGCTGCCACCGGCCTGCGCCCCATTGCCGAGCTGATGTTTATTGACTTCTTAACTGTCGGGATGGATCAGCTGGTCAATCAGGCTGCGAAAATGCGCTATATGTTCGGTGGTAATATTTCCGTGCCGATGGTTGTCCGTTTACCCGGTGGCGGTGGTGTCAGTGCTGCCGCTCAGCATTCTCAGTCATTAGAAGCCTGGTTGACACATGTTCCCGGATTAAAAGTCGTTTATCCCTCCACCCCACAGGACGCCCTGGGTCTGATGCTTGGCGCCATCGATGATGAAGATCCGGTTATGTTCGTCGAACATAAGGCGATGTATGGAATGAAAGGGGACGTTGATGATGTGATCGTTCCGATTAAACTGGGGGTCGGCGACATCAAACGGGCCGGCACCGATGTTACCGTGGTGGCCACTGGCAAAATGGTTCATGAGGCCTTAAAAGCCGCTACCAAGCTGGAACAGGAAGGGATTTCTGTCGAAGTCATCGATCCCCGCACCCTCTATCCGCTGGATAAACAGATGATTTTTAACTCCATTGAAAAAACGACCCGGGTGGTTATTGCCACTGAAGAAGTCAAACGGGGCAGCTTTGCCGGGGAACTGGCGGCATTGATTTCCGAAGCCTGCTTCTTTAATCTGGATGCCCCGATCAAACGGGTCAACGCCCTGGATACCCCAGTTCCCTTTGCGCCCAACCTGGAAAACTTTGTCCTGCCCAACGACGTCGACATCTACAATGCCGTCAAGGAAGTGATGGCTTAATTTTTAAGGTTATCCATGAAATCAAAAAATTACGGAGGTTATTATGGCACAATTAATCGTCATGCCCAAGTTTGGGCTGACAATGACAGAAGGCACCATTGGCAGCTGGAATGTAGCTGTTGGCGACACCATTGCTGAAGGCGATATTCTCTGCGAAATCGAAACCGATAAATTGACCAATGAATTTGAATCCCCCAAAGCCGGGGTACTGCTAAAAATCATCGAGGGTGACGGTGCCACCGTTACCTGTCTGGAACCGATTGCCATCATTGGTGAAGCCAATGAAGATATTTCCGGCTTATCCGGCGGTACAACTCCCCAGGCGGCTGAGGAAGCAGCGCCCATCGAGGTTACTGTTCGCAGTGAAACGCCGGTCAAAACCGCTGGCGGGCGGATCAATGCGTCCCCGCTGGCTAAAAAACTGGCTAAAGAAAAGGGCATTGATCTTTCCTTAATCACCGGCACCGGTGCCAAGGGCAGCATCACCGTGGACGATGTCAACAATTATACCCCGGTAGCCGAAGCTGACCTGAAAATTTCTGTATCCCCGGTTGCTAAAAAAATGGCTGAGACGTCGGGACTTGATCTTAGCACCGTGACTGGCGATGGTCGGATTATGAAAAAAGATGTGGAAGCCCGGTTAACTGAATCGTCAACAATCGAAGCAGCCCCAGAAACCATCCTGCTTAAAGGTATGCGTAAAACCATTGCCAAACGGATGAGCGAAAGCTGGAGTATCTCGCCCCGGGTCACCTATACCCGGCCAGTCGATGCCACTGCCATGAAGGAATTCCGTGCTAAACTAAAGCCGGAATTTGATAAACGGGGGCTCAAGCTGACCTTTAATCATATTATCATGAAGGTCTGCGCCCAGGCCTTGCTGGAGTATCCGCATATTAACGGCAGCCTGGTTGATGATAACCTGGTCCTTCATCCTCACGCCCATATCGGTCTGGCCATCGGTCTGGATTCGGGATTGTTGGTACCCAATGTGAAAAACTGCGACAGCAAGCCGCTTTCTCAAATCGCTGCTGAAACTGAAAAGCTGATTGCCGATGCCAAAGCCGGTTGCACCCAAATGGATGACCTGGTCGGCGGCACCTTTACCCTGACTAACCTGGGGGCTTATGGGATCACTTCCTTTTCACCGATTATCAATCAACCGGAGCTGGCAATTTTAGGGATTGATGCGATGGTTGATACACCGGTGGTTATTGGTGGTCAAATCACCATCCGGCCAATGATGAATCTGAGCCTCACCGCTGACCATCGCATCATCGACGGCATGCTGGCTGCTCAGTTCCTGCAGCGGATCGGGGAATATCTTGAAAACCCCTCGCTACTGCTGGTTTAAGACTGTGAAAGAAGGTAAAACTATGACACATCTAGCAATCATCGGCGGTGGCCCCGGAGGATATGTGGCGGCCATTCGGGCAGCCCAGCTGGGCGCCCAGGTTACCCTGATCGAAAAAGACAAGCTGGGGGGCACCTGTTTAAATGTGGGGTGTATCCCCACCAAGGCCCTGCTCCATTCTGCCGAGGTGCTGACCGAAGCCAAAAATTCTGCCCAAATTGGCCTAATCATCCCTGAAGCAGGTTTTGACTGGACGAAAATTCAAAAACACAAGGAACAGATCAGTACCAAGTTGTCAGGCGGCGTTAAGGGGCTGCTAAAAGCCAACGGCGTTAAGATCATCACTGGCACCGCCCAATTTTTAAGCGATGAAATCTTGCTGGTCACGGAACCATCGGGAAAAACGGACGAACTGCGGCCGGATAAAATTATCATTGCCAGCGGATCAATCCCTGCCCTGCCACCGATTCCCGGGATCAACCATCCCGATTGCATCGATTCCACCGGGGCACTGTCACTGGCTCAAGTTCCGGAAAGTCTGGTCATTATCGGGGGCGTCATTGGTGTGGAAATGGCGTCGGTTTATAATCAGTTTGGCTCCAAGGTAACGATTGTCGAAATGCAGCCGGGGATTCTGCCGCTGATGGATGGCGAACTGGGAGAAATGCTACGAAAAAAACTGATGCGGGATGGGATTGAGATTTTAACCGGTACCCAGGTAGTGTCGATTGACGACAATGACAATAAGGTGACTGTTAACATCAACAAGGATGGCAACAACAGTGCCATCATCGGCGAAAAGGTATTGGTGGCAATTGGCCGAAAAGCCGAATTATCAACACTGGGACTGGATAACACAAGCATTAAAACCGATAAAAAAGGCATTCTTGTTAATCCGAAAATGCAGACCAACGCCCCCAATATTTACGCCATCGGCGATTGTCTGGGGAAAACAATGTTGGCCCATGTGGCCTCGCAGCAGGGGGAAGTTGCCGCCGAAAACGCCTTGGGCCATGAGGCTATCTATGACGAAAAAACCAACCCCTCCTGTGTCTACACCAACCCCGAATTCGCCAGTGTGGGTCTGACTCAAGAAGATATCCGGGGTCGGGAAAAAGACTATTCCATCGGCCGCTTTCCGCTGGCCGCCAATGGCAAGTCACTGATTATGGGGTCTACCGAGGGAATGATCAAAATCATCTCTGATAAAAAATATAAAGAAGTGGTAGGCGTTCATATTCTGGGCCCCCGGGCCACCGACCTGATTGTCGAAGGCGCCCTGGCGCTGCGGCTGGAATCCACGGTGGAAGAAATCATCTCTACCATCCATGCTCACCCCACGGTCGGGGAAGCAATTAAAGAAGCGGCCCTGGCGACGGAAAACCGGGCGATTCACTGGAAATAAACCGCATGCGTGTGAAATGAGAATTCAAAACGTGCGAACCAAAACGGCTACCTCCTGGCCCACGCCACCATCGATGAAGCAATCAAAGAGGTAGCCCTGAATACTGATTAAAGAACACTTGAAAAACTGAAAAATTCTAACTCACTGTACATAATCAGAGATCCGGAAGTTGATAAACATATCAATGCCCGGATCTCATTTTTTTAGCCATATTTTATTAGTCCTCCCATAATAGGCTTCTCAGAGACTCCGGGTGATTGCCGTTTATATCGGTAAAACCGTAGTAATCGGCTAATTCTGCCGTAATCAGGATTTTTCCGGTCTCACGCAGCCTTTGTTCATCCTGGGCAAGGGCCGCAATACTCCGCCCAACAAACTGGGGACTTTCCATTTTTGACAGCTCAACCGCTTCATTATATTTGGCCAATTCAACCATCCCTTCGGTGCTCACATTCCCGGGATAAAGGGAGATGACCGTCACGCCATAGGGTTTCAGTTCATGGGCCATATCTTCTGACATCCTGTCGATAGTGGCTTTACAGACGCCATAGGCAACATTATTGAAATACCGCTGACCGCCATAAAACGATATGTTCACGATCAAACCACTGTTCTGCTTGACCATCTGCGCTGCCGCATATTTGCCGGCGACATAATTTGAACGTACGCCCACCTGGTAATGATCATCCCATAAGGCAACCGGCTGTTCCCAAAACGGGGTATTGAAAAAGTAATCGCTCATGGCATGAATGCCTCCGCCCCAAGCATTATTTACCAGAATATCCAATCGGCCCTGTTCCTTTGTGATACGTTCAAAGAGGGTCTTCACCGCTTCGTCATCGCAATGATCACAATAGTGAACAATCCCCTCTCCCCCCAGTTGATTGATGGCCGCTGCGGTGTCCGCCAAGGTCGACCGATTCAAAAATTCCGGTAAGGGATATTCCCGTTTTTCCCGGCCGGTCACATAAACGGTGGCACCTGCTTCACCCAATCCAAGGGCGATACCTCGCCCCACACCTCGGCTGGCTCCGGTAACAACGGCAACTTTTCCTCTTAAATCAAACATCATGCTCCACTCCTTATCATCATTTAGTTGGTCACTACCATCCTAAATCTTTTCGGAGTATTTTTCATGACATTTCTTGCTATTTAAAGCCGCTTTTTGACTGGGATGAGGATTTCAACAGCATTGGTCTGAAAATAGTCCGCCCGGTAAATGTTGATCATGCCGATGCCAATGGGTTTAATTTCAATTTCTTTAATCATAATCAGCCGGTACAGATCTTCTTCAAAGGTTTCGCCAATATTAAACATATCACCACGATACGTAAAGCTCATATACCAGCCCTCAGGAATGATCCGCACTGTCAAGCGCTGATCAAAATTGTTACTTTCGGTCTGTTTTCCATAAAATACGGTATAGCCCTCATCTTCGCTGCCATGACAATTGACAATCGTGAAAAAACAATTGTGATCAAGCCCTTCATATTGGCCGGTTTCGGTCAAAAATTGACTGCCAAAGCGATTGAGATCAACCGCAAAGCTTTCATCCCCGCGGTTGACTTCAATACTTCGCCCCTGTAACGGGATGGCTTGGCGATAGACAAAACTTTCTTTTAGTACCAGTGTCCCTTTGTAATTAATAATATCCCGTTCCACCACAGCGATTTTTTCCACCCGAACGCCGGCATTTTTTTCTTTTTTATAAACAGAAGGTGAGATCCCAAACTGCTTTTTAAAGGCCCGACTATATACCTCCGGGTATTCAAAGCCAAAGTCATAGGCGACATCAATCACAGCTGCATCCCTGTGATCCAGCCGCTCCAATGACTGGGTCAGCTTACGTCCCAGGATGTATTGCTTTAAACTGATCACAACCACGATCTTAAAGATCCGATTGAAGTGAAAGGCCGAGACATAGAAATGTTCCGCCAGCTCTTCCAGTGTAAGGGCTCGGGTGATGTTTTTTTCAATATAATCAACGGTTTCATTGATAAGACTGACATACCTGTTCATAGTTGCTTGCTAATCTCTCCCGCTTCTAATTTTTTCCCCGCCGTTTGTAATCCTCATCAATTTCAGCCTTCCAGTTGGCCGGAATCGGGTTGCAGGCCCGCATTTCACTGACCACCTCACTGACCACCCGATAGTTCAGTTGGGTTCCCTGACCATCGGCATGATAATTAGCGGCTCGATCAGCACCGATCCCAAACCGGGCGGCGGTTTCGATGGCATCAATATTGGCCCCCAGGAAAATAAATTCCCACTGATACTGGGTTTTCTCCAGTTCAATCAGACGCTTAATTTTTTCATAGGAATATTCCCGGCTGGCGTTTTCCAGGCCATCGGTGGTGATCACAAAAATGACCTGATCGGAGCGATGCTCCGGCTGAGTATGACGCTGGGCATTGGCAATCTTGTGAATGGTTTTTCCGATCGCATCCAACAGGGCGGTGCAGCCGCCGACATAATAGTCGTTTTCAGTAATCGGGGCAACCCCATGAATATCAATCCGGTCATGAAGCACTTCGTAACCATCATCAAAAAGTATGGTCGTAACCCGAGCCTCGCCGGGCGCCTGTTGCTGTTTTTTAAGCATGGCATTATAACCGCCGATGGTGTCGCTTTCCAATCCTGACATCGAGCCGCTTTTATCCAGAATAAAGACCAGTTCCGTTTTAATTGCTTTGTTTGTTTTCATGATATTATCCTCCGTTTCTTTGATACGTAGAGAATAACACGGTTGGTCTGGCTGGTGGTCGCTTTTAAAACGACAATCAGGCCCCCAGCAATGCCTGATCAAAGGCAAAGAGGGCTTCGTTGATTTCATAGATGTTATAATTTTCGGCACTGATAAAATATTCAATGATCAGATCAAAGATATGGCTGTGGGACAGGGCATAGCCCGCCCGCCCCAGCAGATCATGGGTCTCGTCAAGGCTTAGCTCCAGGGCAATGGCAAAGGCGATGGCAGTGGCCTTGCTGGGATTATAATCTTTCTTGCTACGGATCTTGGAAAACAGTTTCCGGTCGATATTGGCTTTTTTATAAGTCTCGACATCGGTCATGCCCTTTTCATCAATCAGCCGCAACAGCATCTCTGAAAAGGACTCATCCAATTGGCCCAGCACATCGGCCAGACTTCGTTTGACTGATACCGCCGGAGCTGGCATAAAGGGCCGGGTTTCGGCCAATTTTTCGACTTGAGCCCGCATTTGGCTGCGATTATAGCTGGGCAACTCCGGCTCGAATTCCATATTGCGTTCATAAATCGGATGTTCATCCACATAATGATCATCAATAAATTTTTCGATATCGGTAAATAGCTTTTCACTGAAAGCAAAGGCTTTCTTATCAAAAACCACCAGATAAATAAACATCTCATGTTCCAGCAAAAATTCTGTGATGGCCGCTACCGCAATCTTCAAGGCCTGATCCTTGGGATAGCCATAGATGCCCGACGATATCAAGGGAAAAGCAATGCTCTTACAATGATGTTTCAGGGCCAACTCTAGCGAACGGGTATAGGCCCGGTGCAGCAGCCGGGCCTCGTCGGCACCACCGCCCTGCCAAACCGGCCCGACGGTATGGATGATCTTTTTTGCCGGCAACTGGTAACCGTCAGTGATCACGGCTTCGCCCACTGGGCAGCCACCAATCTGGTCACACTCGGCCTGGAGCGCCTCGGCCCCGGCAGCGGCAAAGATCGCCCCACAAACCCCGCCGCCCATTTTCAAGCCACTGTTGGCGGCATTGACGATGACGTCCACCGTCATTTTAGTAATATCGTTGCGGATGATTTCAAATGGCATGGGTCACAATCCTCTCTGTTCCAATCCGGCTTCCTCATACTGCCTGATTCTGAACGGGCATTTTTCTCATCATACCAGTTGCGTCACCTTTTTTCAATAGTGGATCATGCTTCTCTTGAGAACAGTTCCGGCGCAGCCAGCGATTTTCTGACGCTAGCTATTTCCGAGCTCCGGCATCAGTCTTAATCCACCCCTTCTTCAAACATCTGGCAGGGGCTGATCTTTCTAATCTTACCGGCAACAATCAACACCGTTGCCAGCCCCAGCAGACTGATGCCAATTGCCGTAAACAGCACCAGGCCGGGGTCCACATAAAAATCGCAATTGAGAATCCCATTGGCCGAAAGCATCAGGGCCAGCAACGGATTAGTGGCAAAATAGCCAGCAATGGCTCCGACCACCGCAGCCCCGATAATAACCGGCATCTGACTGATTAAGATCTGACCAATCAGCTGATTGGCGGTAAAACCAAGAGCCTTGGACACCCCCAGTCGGGTCCGCTCCCGCAAGATCCGCACCCGGATCACCAGAAACAGAACGAACACAATAATCACAACAATTATCCCTAAACAACCAGTGACGATAATTTTTATCGACGCTTCAAAGGAATCCAACATCATCTCGACGGACTCAAAATAGCTGTTGGTTTTTATTTTCTCGGATCCATATTGATTATTTATTTTGGTGATGAATTTTTCGGTATCCTGACCCTCAGCCAGATATACCATCAGGTTTTGTTCCCGATAGGACGGCAGCAGTTTTTTCATTCCGGCGGTGGTGATGGCTGTGGCTTTTCCCAACGCATTAAACTGTTGAATGACTCCTACCACCAGGAATTCGCAGTTAATACCGTTGTAATCGATCGATACCGTATCACCCATCTGAGCACCCAGCTTACCCAGTACAATACTGGTGATGGCAATTTCATTATCATACACCGGCATCCGCCCCTTTACACAGGTATCAACTTTCAGGCGGCTGTAATCTTCGGTGACTCGAGTCATGGCACTGCTTTCCTTATCTTTAAATTTAATCACGCCATCAAAGGAAATTAACCGGATAGTATCTTCGACCTCCGGCATTGCGGCAATTTCTGCAAAGATTGTTTCTTCATCATCTACGGCATTCACTTCAACTTCAGCGGTTTCCAGTCCGATTAGTTTGATCATGGCGGTTTTATCGACCGAAAAATTATAGTAAGACGCCAGCGCAAAGACGGTTACCAGACTCAGCAGCATGATGATCAGCCCGGCGATGAGATTCTGCCGTTTATTAAAAATCAGTGACTTAAAACCCATAGCCGTATTAAGGCTCAACCTAGTCTGATCTAGGGGGATGCGGTTTTTCCCAAAATGATGGGTTTCGATGCCGCTGCGCAGGGCGGTTAAGGGGGTGATTTTTTTGATTTTTGCGGCACTGAAATAGGAAATTCCCAATACCGCCATCGTAATCACGCACAGACTTGCCAACACCGCCTGGGGATAAAGTCCGGTGGCCCAACGCAGCCCGATTGAGGATGACACCACATTGGTAATCACCGGCGAAATTAACAATGCGGCGCCTAGCCCCACCATAAATCCAACAGCAGTCATCAACAGATATTCCACCAAAATCGAGTTGAGAATCTGCCGGGTTGTATAGCCCATGGCTTCCAAAGTGCCGATATTTTTAATGTTGTTTTCAATGTGAGTGGTGGTGGAAAACTTGATGACGATGGCGGCAATCGCCAGAATGATAATCGAGAAGGATACCAGCACAGCCATAATGATATTGATAAAAATGGCTACGCCGGTTTTCGTTGTTCCATAACAAATGGAGATGTAACTACCCGTCCCATCAGGTAATCTGTTTTTTGTTTCTTTGACATATTCCGATTCAAAGGCTTCGGTGTTATTGATGTCAGTGGTCATTACTGCGAAGTAGCTGCATTTTGAGCCATACTGAGGCTGCGCCAAAAACTCCTTCAACTGCTGTTCGCTTACATATAATTTATACATACTGACATTGGAAGGACTGGCAAACATCAAATCTTCATAGAAACCGGCGATCTCAAGCTCAGTACTGACTTCATCCACCGTCATTTTCAGGGTATCGCCGGTTTGATAACCGTTAGCTGCTTTTAAAACATATGGCGCAATGACTCCATTAGGGGGCATATTCTCGGCCTGATCAATGATCTTAACCTGAGATATTTTCCGGGCGGTATCCAGATTTAAAAAGACCGCCGGAATACTGTTGGCCTCTTCCCCCGTGTTAATATTCTGAAATGAGGAAGACATCGATATCATCCCCTCTTCCCGTTCGCTATAGGAGTAGCCCCCAATGGACTGATAAATTTCCTGAATTTTCTGATCATGGACACCATCAGTAATAAAAACCTGGTGAGCACCATTGGTTTGGGCATTTTTCTGATCAATAAAGCGATCCATATTGGCCAGCACCGAGATTCCCACATAGAGAAAGATAGTAGCAATGGCAATCAGGATGATCAGGGTGGCCGTGGCCACCTTGGCCTTTTTGATATTGTTGGTTGCAATCATCAGAATGCTCATCTTACCAACCCATCCTTTCCAGAAATTCCCGGAGGATTTGATGGCGATCCGGATCATCCTTGCGATAGGTTCCCAGACTCAGCTCGTCGATGATGACCCCATCTTTTAAATACAGAATGCGGTTGGCCCGGCGGGCCGTTTTAATATCATGGGTCACCATGATAATGCTTTGACCGGCGGCATTGACCTCAGTCATCACATCCAGTACGTTGATGGCATTGGTCGAATTGAGCGCCCCGGTGGGTTCATCGGCAAAGACAATTTCCGGGGCATTGATCAGCGCCCGGACAATCGCCACCCGCTGGGCTTCGCCGCCGGAAAGCTGGGAGGGATATTTATGATAGCTGGCATCACTTAACCCCACCTGCTGGAGGAGTTCCTTAGCCCGGGCGGCGACGGCCTTTTTGTTGCGACTGACCAGCAAGCCCGAAATCATAATATTATCGAGCACCGTCATGGTATCATTGAGATAGATCTGCTGAAACACAAAGCCGCAATGCTTTCTACGAAACACCGCCAGTTGATCATTGGAATAGTTGGAAATCGCTTCGCCTTTAAAATCGATGGTTCCCAGGGTCGGCTTGTCCATCCCCGACAGGGCATAAAGCAGGGTCGATTTTCCCGAACCCGAGCTCCCCATGATGACAGTAAAGTCACCGGCTTTGATTTCAATGTTGAGATTTTTTAAAACGTGCTGCATGATGCTGCCGTTTGAATAGGTTTTACTGAGCATTTCTGCTTTTAAAATGGTGTTTGACATATCTTCCTCCCGATTGATTGATTGGATCTTTATCCCAAAGATAAAAGACCATGGTCGGCTGTTGCTTTCCATGGCCTAATTATATTTCATATGTTCTTAATCGGTCTTTTGCCAACTCTTATTAAATCCTTATCTATTTCTTAACTGGGAAGATTCTTACACCACCCTGATGTCCAGTTCCACCGTGAAGCCCTCCTCATTATAGCAGCGGATGCTACCACCCATGGCGGCCATAAACTGCCTGGCCAGATAGAGGCCCAGCCCGGAACCGGGGGTATTCTGGACCGTTTCCCCGGACCCCCGAAAAAACTTTTCACATACCAGCGGACATTCATCGGGCTCCACTCCCGCCCCGTAATCTTTGATCTTTATGGTCAGGTTTTTGTCTGTTTTGTCCAGATCGAACCAGATATCGATATCGGTATTGGCATACTTATAGGAGTTGCTGAGGACATTGTCAATCACCTGACCCAGCCGTAGCGGATCACAAAAAATCAGACACTCCGCCAAGTCATTTTTAAAGCGGATTTTCCCGAAATGATCCATTTCCTTGAACATTTTAATAATCACGGTGCTGGGTTGCTCGCTGACATTGACCTTCAGCATTTCCAGTTCTTCCAGGGTGGCATGAAACAGATTACTGATCAGCGCATCAATGATATCTGCTTTGGCATCGATCACCGCAATTTTTTCAAGACTTTCGGTGAGGGTCGTTGTTGCCGTTGACCCCGGCAAATCCTCTTTTTTCACGGTTGCCAGCTTGATCTCAAGCAGCTCACAGATGGCTTTAATGGTAGCCACCGGGGTTTTAATGTCATGGGACAGTTCCGCCACCAGCTCTTTCTTGCTGATATTGGCCTGATATTCGCCCTGCCGGGCCTTTCTCAGTTCTTCCCGCATCAGATCAAAACTTTCGGTGAAAGCCCCAAAATAATTGCCCCGGTCCATCGGCAGCCGGAACTCCAGATCGCCGTCGGCAATTTTTTGGGCAAACTCTTTCATTACCCCAAAGGGCTTAAGAATTGATATATGCACCCGCCCCAAAAGCAGATAAACCATGATCATGACCAGCCCAAAGGTAAGGGTAATCAGGATCGTCAGATTTTTTTTCATGGTTGCTTCTTCACTGCCGTCAGTCAAAAAGATGATCTTTCCCAGCATTTCTTGCTGGCCATCTGCTGCAGTTTTGGTCAAATCGATGATCGTCTGATGATTCTTAATAGCGTCAAATAAGACAGCCTGATAGGTTTCTTCCGTCACCAGGGCGATCTGGTAGGCCAGTTCCCCCTTCGTACCGGATTTTTTTGTATCGCCAGCGTTCCAGTCCTGCTCAATGGTTTTAGTGACCTGGTTAATCTCGGTAATATCCACTTGATTGATCTGGCTGGTATTGATGGTGGTGATTGCGACTAGATAAGCGCCAACTATTATCACCGTAAACAGAATCACCATATTTCTTATTTTCATACATTTCCTCGACTGAATATTCTCTTTTATGTAAAAAGCGCAACCAGTGCTATTGGTTTTCCTGAGTCTCGAACATATATCCGATCCCCCAGATAGTTTTAATCAACTGCGGCTGGTTGGGATTTTCTTCAATTTTCTCGCGAATTTTGCGGATATGGACATTCAGGGTACCGTCACTGAAAAATGCATCCCCCCAAATTTTGGCAAACAACTCATCTTTGGCGATCACCCGGTTTTTATTTTCATAAAGGTATAAAAACAGCTTGAATTCCTTGGTTTTAAAACCGACATCTTCTTCATTGCGATAGACCTTCATGGCGTCCTTATCAATTCTCAGGTTGCCGCAACGATCCGGCCCGTCTGATTGCAAGCTGAACTCATCACTGCTCCAGTTTTTTTGCCCCACCCCATCATAGCGTTTGATGATGACCTTTACCTTGGCCAGCAAAACGCTCAGAGAATAAGGCTTTTTGATATAGTCATCCCCACCGATATTCAGGGCAATCAGAACGTCATCATCACTCTGTCGGGCGCTGATAAAAAGAATTGGCACGTCGGTATTTTTTCGAAGTGCTTTGCACAATTCAAAACCGCTGTCATTTCCCAGATTGATATCCAGCAAAATCAGTTTAACCTGATTATTTTCCATGAACATAACGCAATCATCAGAATTCGTTACAACAGCACAGCTCAGGCCAAACATTTCAAAATATTCACAGGTTGCTTTCGCCAGTTCCACTTCATCATCGACAATTAAACAATCCCAGTTCACACGTACTCCCATCCTCTCGACTGAGTCGAGAAAGTCATTCGCTTTGATTATCCGATCATTCTAAATAAATCATACCATTGTTCCGTTATAATTGCATCCCTATCAGCTTTCTTTAGAATTGAATTCTGCTAATGAAACACTGCTTTTTTCCAAAAAATTTTTTTCGAACGGCATTGCTCCATAACATTAAATGCATTTAATATTATTCTCTGGATCTTTCTAATCTGAATAAACCCGATATTTAACAATTTGATTTTTACGATTATTCAGGGAAATCTTATTCCCAGTACGTGTGATTTCATTCAAAAATACCCTAATTTTTATGTATTTTTCGACTTTACTTAAAGTTTCTTAAGTTATATTGCTTAAAAAGCGACATAATATCAGGGTATTTGTTGAAACTTTCCGCATTTATTGGAGGCAGTGATTACTAAATTTTACACCATCATTCATAATTATGATTACCTATCGAGAATTTTTTTATCTCCAACAATAATTTGTTTGTTAATTGTCAGACAAAAGAAACTTAACAAAATATCAAAATTTAAACATTGTTAATTATTTATTTAACGATGTTATCGTTCGCCTTTTTAACTTTTGAATTATAAACTCGATGTCCGTAACTGTCAAATTTTTTATCAGAAATAACATCGCCGTCACCCCAAAACCATTGAAATTTTACCCCATCAGGATTTTTTTGTACTTTGGCTTAAAATTAACAATCTCACAGCAACAAAATGACAATAACATTTCATTCAAAGTAATACAATATAAAACGTAACTATAAATAACTATATCGAATGTAGCATGAATTTGCAATTAAAATTAAAGCACTTTTTTTGTCAAATGTTTAACAAGGAATTATTTGGATTACTTAAATTCATCGATAACGATATTTTTCGCCAAAATATTGTTTGTTATGTAACAAACAGCTTTTTATTTCCTGATCATTATCTGACAAATGGCTTTAAAATACTATTTCAACCTTTAATAATTATGGGTGTCGCTCTCTTTTCTCAGGTGAAATCTATTCCGACTATTTAATTTAATTTTCGACCATCTTGTTTTGTGTCCGTTCGTCATCCTCCACTTTGAAGAATTTGGGATTCAAAAATGGGAAGTTTAAAAAATTTTATTAGTCCGTGTAAAAAAATTAAATTATCATTTGCAGTTCTTCGAAATCTGGAAAAATTTTCCTCTAAATTCTGGAATTCTAAAATTAGGAAAAAAAACGAGTAAAATA
The DNA here is from genome assembly GCF_023700225.1 of Acetobacterium wieringae. Classification (NCBI taxonomy): domain Bacteria; kingdom Bacillati; phylum Bacillota; class Clostridia; order Eubacteriales; family Eubacteriaceae; genus Acetobacterium; species Acetobacterium wieringae. The sequence goes on along the minus strand of NZ_CP097897.1, from coordinate 120,092 downwards.
ACTCATTGCACTTTATTTCATTAATATCGATTTTAAAGCTTTTCTGTTTTCGTGTCTATAGCTCTTGTAAGCGCCTCGCCGATTTGAGATTCTAGCTGATCACGAAAATCACCAATCTCCAAAAATGATCGTACTCAATCTTATTTTGGCATATTTTTATTTAAAAACCCATATTTACGACCATTTTTTGAGCAATTCTAAAATCTTTCTGACGCAAAAAAGTCCTCGTATTATTTTCTTATTTTCGTACATATTATATTTTTACGATATTTTCCGTGTTATCCTTTGCTAGACAAAGAATATGTACCCATGTATAATGTGACCAAATATTGAATTTACTCCAAATCAATGGAGTCTAAGGGTTTGCGTTGTTTTGCGATCTATGAACCATTGATCCGTAGGGTATTACTGGAAACGGTAATGCCTCCCATTGTGGAAAGGAGAAACTATAAAATAAAAGGGCAAAATATTTGTATTCTGTAACTCCTAATATTTGTATTTTGCTGTTTTATTTGGATTGCCCGGCATGCAATCCTTTACATTAGTTTTAAACTCTAATCTCCACAGATTAGAGTTTATTTTTTTGAATTTTTATAATTCATTAAACAAAAAACTTTAAGGAGGCGGTTTTATGAACGCAAATGCACGTGGTTGCATGGAAAAAGATGAACGAACTCATTTAGTTACCGACATCGTTGCCAAGCACAAGAATTCAAAGGGAGCACTAATCCCGATCTTACATGAGGTCCAGGAACTATATGGCTATTTACCAGTAGAAGCCCAAGAAACCATTGCCAAAGAAATGAATGTCCCTATTTCAGAGGTGTTTGGGGTAATTTCATTTTACTCATTCTTTTCTTTGAATCCAAAGGGCAAGCACAAGATTTCCATCTGTATGGGAACAGCCTGTTACGTCAAAGGCTCTGGCCCGATTTTGGACAAGTTAAAAGAAACTCTGGCAATTGGGGTCGGTGAAACAACCGAGGATGGTGAATTTACCCTTGAAGACTGTCGCTGTTTGGGTGCCTGTGGCTTGGCACCAGTTTTGACCATTAATGGAAAAGTTTTTGGTCGTCTGACTAAAGACGATATTCCCGAAATTATTGAAGGCTGTAAAACTGAAGGAGGAAGTGTCCTATGAAAACCATTGCCGAACTAGAGGCCATCAGAGAAAAAACGTTAAAAGAAGTGGGCATGCGTACTGACAATGATTCAATCCGAGTGGTTGTGGGCATGGCGACCTGTGGGATTGCCGCTGGCGCTCGTCCAGTCATGCAAGCTTTTCTAACCGAAACCCAAAAACGTGATATCCATAATGTGACGGTCACTGCTACCGGTTGTATTGGTGTTTGCAGTTTAGAACCGCTTGTTGATATCATCGATAAAGAAGGTCATAAGGTTACCTACGTAAATATGACACCCGAAAAGGTTGCCAAAGTTGTTTTGGAGCATCTGGCCAACGGCAAGGTTTGCTCAGAATACACCCTAAAAGAAAATCAATAATATAAATTTTACGAGGAGGAAAACTACATGCAATTGTTTCGTTCCCATGTTTTAGTTTGTGGTGGTACAGGTTGTACCTCTTCAAATTCTGAAGCAATAATGACTGAATTAAATGAAAAGCTGGTTAAAAATCAACTTGATGCTGAAGTGAAGGTTGTTCAAACCGGCTGCTTTGGGCTGTGTGAAGAAGGCCCAATTATGGTTATTTACCCGGAAGGTACGATGTACTGCCGGGTGGATGTGAAAGATGTCCCTGAAATCGTCGAAGAACATCTTTTAAAAGGCCGTCTGGTGACCCGCTTGCTGGAAGCCAGCAGCCAGGTTCAGGAAGACGAACAAGATATTGAAAAATCCAGTTTCTTCAAAAAACAATTACGAGTTGCCCTGAGAAATTGCGGCCGGATTAATCCTGAAGAAATTGATGAATACATTGCCTTTGATGGTTATAAGGCGTTGACCAAAGCCCTGACTGAAATGTCTCCTGGCGAGGTTATCCAGACCATCAAAGATTCTGGTCTGCGAGGTCCCGCGGCGGCTGGATTCCCCACCGGTACTAAATGGGATTTTGCAGCCCAGCAGATTAACGATGAAAAATACGTCTGCTGTAACGCCGATGAAGGCGATCCCGGGGCTTTTATGGATCGAAGTGTTTTAGAGGGCGATCCCCACTCAGTTATTGAAGCGATGACCATTGCTGGCTACGCCATCGGTGCCACTCATGGTTTTGTCTATGTCCGGGCCGAATATCCGATTGCGGTTCATCGTCTGCAAATTGCCATTGATCAGGCCCGTGAATATGGCTTATTAGGCGATAATATTTTAGATACCGGTTTTAAATTTGATCTGGAAATCCGCTTGGGTGCTGGCGCATTCGTCTGTGGCGAAGAAACCGCCCTGATGACTTCCATTGAAGGCAAACGTGGCGAGCCACGGGTTCGACCGCCATTCCCAGCGGTTAAAGGACTGTGGCAAAAGCCGACCATCCTGAACAATGTTGAAACATTTGCCAATATTCCGGTTATCTTATTAAAAGGTGCCGACTGGTTTGCCAGCATGGGTACTGAAAGAAGCAAGGGTACCAAGGTATTTGCCGTTGGTGGCAAAATCAATAACACTGGTTTAGTGGAAATCCCCATGGGCACGACCCTGCGGGAAGTTGTTTATGAAATCGGCGGTGGTATCCCTGGCGGCAAGCAATTTAAAGCCGCACAAACTGGTGGACCTTCTGGTGGATGTATTCCGGCCAGCCATATTGATACCCCCATCGATTATGAATCGTTAATCGAATTGGGTGCGATGATGGGCTCCGGTGGGCTGATTGTTATGGATGAAGACACCTGTATGGTTGATATCGCCAAATTCTTCCTGGAATTTACTGTTGATGAATCCTGCGGAAAATGTACCCCCTGCCGCTTAGGAACCCGACGCATGAAAGATATTCTGGAAAAGATTACCAAGGGTAAAGGTGTCATGAGTGATATTGACGAACTGGAAACTCTGGCCCGGGATATCAAAGCATCTTCTTTGTGCGCCCTGGGGCAAACTGCTCCTAACCCGGTTTTAAGTACCCTGCATTATTTCCGGGATGAGTATGAAGCCCATATCCGCGATAAAAAATGTCCGGCTGGCTCCTGTAAGGCGTTATTATCCTATGAAATCATCGAAGATAACTGTAAGAGCTGCGGACTTTGTGCGAAAAACTGTCCAGTTAACGCCATTAGCGGTAACAAAAAAGAAAAAATCCCCTTTGTCATCGACCCGACTGTGTGTGTCAAGTGTGGTGTCTGTTTTGAAAAATGTCCGTTTGAAGCAATCAAAAAATAATAAGAATTGAATTAAGGAGGTTAGTAATGATTACAGTAACAATTAATAATAAACTATGTCAAGCCGAAGCAGATCAAACCATTCTGCAAGTGGCAACTGATAACGGCATTCATATTCCCACCCTCTGTCACATGGATGGCATCCATGATTCTTTTTCCTGTCGAATTTGCGTGGTTGAGGTAGTCGGTGCCAGAACCCTGATTCCGGCCTGTGCCGGCAAAGTCGCTGATGGGATGGTCGTCAACACGGCTACCGAAAGTGTCCTCAGTGCCCGTCGCAACATCGTCAATCTGCTCTTATCCAACGGTGAACACAATTGTTTATCCTGCGAAAAAAGCGGCGAGTGCAGCCTGCAGAGCATTGCCTATGAGTTGGGCATCGAAGCGCCACCATTTATCATGGAAAGCATCGAAAAACCAACCGTGGACGATTCTTCCGTGATGATTGTTCGCGATAACCGCAAATGTATCCTCTGCCGCCGCTGTGTGACCGCCTGTAATGATATTGTCTGCAACGACGTTTTATCACTTGGTTTTAGAGGCAGCGATACCACGGTGATCTGCGATAACAATATTGACATGGGATCCTCATCCTGTGTGCAATGTGGCCAATGTGTTCAAGCCTGTCCGGTCGGTGCTTTAACTGATAAAAAATCGATTGGCAAAGCCCGCTCCTGGGAAGTTAAAAAAGTCCGTACCACCTGCCCCTACTGCGGTGTTGGCTGTCAGCTGAACCTGCACGTAAAAGGTGACAAGATCGTTAAAGTAACCGGCGTCGAAGATGCTTATCCCAACAAAGGCCGTCTCTGCGTTAAAGGTCGCTATGGTTATGACTTTATCTATTCCCCTGAACGATTGACTTCACCACTGATTAAAGAAAACGGTAAATTCCGGGAAGCGTCCTGGGACGAAGCACTGGATCTGGTTGCCAATAAATTCAAAGAAATTATTGCTGCTGATGGTCCCGATGCCGTGGGCGGCATCAGTTGCGCCCGCAGCATCAACGAAGATTCCTACCAGATGCAAAAACTATTTCGGGCTGCCTTTAAATCCCCCAATATCGATCATTGTGCCCGGGTCTGTCATGCTCCAACGGTTGCCGGTTTAATTAAATCCTTCGGTACCGGTGGGATGACCAACTCGATTGAAGAATTCGCCGACACCAATTGCCTCTTTGTCATCGGCAGCAATATGACAGAAGCCCATCCGATTGCCTCAACCTTTGTTAAAAATGGTCAGCGTAATGGCGCTAAACTGATTGTGGTTGATCCCCGAAAAGCCAAACTGGCTGACTATGCTGATGAATTTGCCCAGATTAAAGTCGGTTCCGATGTGGCCTTCCTCAACGGTTTGATGAATGTATTAATCACCGAAGATTTATATGACAAAGACTTTGTCCAGGATCACTGTGATAATTTTGATGCATTAAAAGAAAAAGTGCTGGAATACCCTCCAAAACGGGCCTCTGAAATCAGCGGTGTGTCCGAAGAGCAGATTATCAGTATTGCCCATATGCTGGCTGACAATAAACCGGGTATGGCCATCTACACCCTGGGTATCACCGAACATACCTGCGGAACCAATAATGTTATGTCCGTTGCCAATCTGCAGATGCTGCTGGGCAATGTGGGGAAACCAAATACCGGTGTCAACCCATTGCGAGGCCAGAACAATGTTCAGGGTGCCTGCGATATGGGAGCGCTGCCAAACACCTACCATGGCTACCAGAGCGTTACCGATCCTGCTGCTAAAGCAAAATTCGAACAGGCCTGGAATGTCGAAGGCCTGCCGGACACACTGGGTCTGATGATTCCCGATATGTTTGAAAAACTGGAAACCAAAGAAATGAAAGCGATCTACATCTTTGGTGAAAATGTTGTCGGAACCGAACCGGATATTTCCCACGTTATCAAATGCCTGGAAGCCGCTGAATTTGTGGTCTGTAATGATATCTTCCAGACCGAAACCACCCAATATGCCGATGTTGTTTTACCAGCGGCTGCCTGGAGTGAGGATGAAGGTACTTTCACCAACTGTGAACGCCGCATCAGTCGGGTTCGCAAAGTCAAAGAAGCACCCGGTATTGCCAAACCAAACTGGTGGATCTTCCGGGAAATCGCCAAACGTTTTGGCCAGACCTGGGAAGCCGACAGCGGACAGGAATTATGGGATAATGAAATTGCCCCACTTGCGCCCGTCTTTGCCGGAGCGACCTTCGACAAACTTGATCAGGGTGGAATTCAATGGCCTTGTAAAACGCCAGAAGATCCCGGCACCCAGATCCTTCATTTAGACGGTAATTTCACCCATGGCAAAGGTCATTTAATGGCCCTTGACTGGACCCCACCGGCGGAAGTGCCAGATGCTGACTATCCTTTCACCTTAAGTACCGGTCGACGTCTGTACCACTACCACACCCGGACTCAAACCGGTCGCTGTGAAGGTCTTAATGAATTGTTGCCTGAAGAATATGCTGATATTTCCGAAGTGGATGCAGCGAGGCTGGGAATCGAACATGGCGAAATGATTGTTGTCAAATCCCGTCGTGGAACGGTAAAAGTTAAAGCCCAGGTGTCAGAACGGATTCCGGAAGGACTTGTCTGGATGGCCATGCATTACTTTGAAAATAATGCCAACTGGTTAACCACCCGGTCTGGTGATACCATCACAAAAACCCCTGAATACAAAGCCTGCGCTGTTGCGATAGAAAAAATTCAATAAACAATAGCTTATTAACGGGAGTGTTACACCCAATACCATCAGGTTTTCGGTGAGCTCCCGTACCGACCAATTGTTAATCTGTTGTTCGCTACGGACTCGGACAGGCGTTGCCGTGTCCGCTCCGATGCGTACAACATGATGTAACAATTGTCGGTACTACATTATCTTAGAGTTCTGACTTTAACACCCCCTTTTTTAACATCTGCACTAACTATTACTATTTCTAAAAAGCATTGTTATTTAGCCAATGCTTTTTAGAAATAAATATAAATTTATTTGATAGATTGAGATATTACATATTTTAGAGGTGAAAAATGAAATTTGGCGAATTAACTTATGATGACTATACCCAAAAAATTAAGGCTTTTCATGGCACGGTGGCACCGGGTATCCTGCTGGGGGGCTTTATGGTCAATCTGGCCATGGAAAATCTTCCTAAAGAAGGTTTCTATGATGTCATCTGCGAAACAAAAACCTGTTTACCGGATGCCATTCAGCTGCTGACCCCCTGCTCAATTGGCAATGGCTGGCTAAAAGTCCTGGATCACGGCCGCTATGCGGCGATCTTTTATGACAAGTACACCGGTGTCGGCATCCGCATTACCATTGATAAAAGCGAACTTGAAAAATGGGGCGAGATCCATACCTGGTTTTTAAAACTCAAACCCAAACACGATCAGGATTCTGACTTACTGTTTACCCAAATGCGTCAAGCCGGTACTTCAGTTTTTAGCATGACACCGGCAAAAGTCCATCAAAACTACCTGAAAAAAGAAAAAATGGGCAAAACCACCACCTGCCCCATTTGCAATGAAACCTATCCGGCGAAACACGGCAGCATCTGTCGGGGCTGCGCCAGCGATTTACCCTACGATTTAATTCAAGCTGATCAAACGGCGGATGATCCGGCTAATAATCCAACAGAAGTATTATTAACCAAAACTCCGGTTGCCGAATCAGTGGGGATGCATTTACTTCACGATGTGACCCGCATTATTTATAAAAAAGAAAAAGGGGTGGCATTTAAAAAAGGCCATGAAATCACCACCGAAAATGTCCAGATGCTCCGGGAACTGGGAAAAAATAATCTATTTGTGGCCGAGCATAATCCTTTTGTCAAAGGTTATGTCCACGAAGATGAGGCCGCTCTGGCTTTTGCAGACCAGATGTGCGGGTTAAATATGAATTATAACCCGATCCCCAAAGAAGGCCGGATCAATCTGGTCGCCGAAAGCGATGGGATCTTTGTCGCCGACGAAGCCCAGCTCCAGCTGTTTAATGAATCCCCTGGGGTTATTTGTGCGACCCTACCCAATTATACAGTGGTTAAAAAGGGCGAGGTGGTAGCCGCTACCCGGGCCATTCCCTTATATATTTCACATACAGACTATTTAAAAGCCCTAAACTGCCTGAAAAAGGAAACTGTCTTTGCTGTCCATCCCCTGAAGAAAGCCAAAGTTGGTATTTTAATCACTGGCACCGAAGTTTTTGAAAACCTGGTTGAAGACAAGTATACCGAGATCATGCAGGCCAAGGTGGAAGCCTATGGCTGTGAGGTGGTGGCCCGAGAAATGGCACCGGATAACGTTGCCACCATCAGTGACAAAATTCATCAGATGATTCAATCCGGGGCTGATTTAATTATTACCACTGCCGGACTATCTGTTGATCCTGATGATATGACGCTGGAAGCAATTATTAACGCTGGGGCCAAAGACCTGCTTTATGGGGTACCGGTGTTGCCGGGTTCAATGCTGGTTACCGCCAAAATCGATGATGTCCAAATCGTCGGCGTCCCAGGATGCGGCATTTATAATGACCGATTCAGTTTTGATTTGCTGTTCCCCCGGCTGTTGGCCGATCTGGACATCACCACCAGTGATTTGGCCAAATTGGGCAATGGCGGGTTGTTTTATAAATAATGACGTGCTGTTTAAGAGCAGTTGCAGTAGGGAGAAACATGGAAGATCTTATCTATGAAAACTATGAAATATTAGAAATCAGTAAAGTCGATCAAGTTTGCAAATTAACAGAAACCACCAAAAAGGTGATTACCGAAATTTCATTAAAAGTTATGGTCAACGGTGAAGAACTGGTCTCGCTCTTATGTTTGAATCAGTGTCCGGAAGAACTGGCTTTGGGATTTTTGTATAGTGAAGGGGTGATCAACACCTATTCTGATGTTGAATCGATCAGCTATAACGACATGCTGTTTGCGGTGATTATCACCCTAAAAAAGGATATTCTGATTAATCGACAGGAAAGCTTGCGCAGCATTACCTCTGGCTGCGGCAAGTGTTATACCTATATTAATCCCCTGAAACAAAGCCAGTATTGTTCGATTGAAACCGAAAAAACCTTTTCGTTGAATACCATTTTGCAGGTGATGAATGACTTTTTAACATCGTCTAAAATATTTATGGAGGTCGGCGGGGTTCACAGTGTGTTATTTTATCACCCCGACTATCAGATTTTAAACGAAGATATTGGCCGTCATAATTGTTTTGATAAGATCATCGGGATTCTATTAAAAGCTGGCCGCCTTGACTTGGCGTCAGAAAGTATTCTATTTGTCAGCGGACGGATTTCGTCAGAGATTATGACCAAGGCGGTCCGCCTGGGAACCCCGATTCTGGTTTCCCGGTCGACCCCAACCACCGCTGCCATCCGGCTGGCCAAACAATATAATATGACCTTATTAGGCTATGTCAGAGGCAACAAAGGCTATGTCTATGCCAGTCCAGAGCGACTGGCACTGTGATTAACATAATCAATTTTCTAAAATGATATAATTCGTGGCTGCAAAAATAAGCCATTCTTTAATAAGCTATCTCTGGCTATCGCCAAAAGATAGCCCTTCGCCTGGAAGGGGTCGCCGTTTTTGATCTCGCCAACATATCAACCTGCAGGATCATTTAACAGATAAACCTCCCAATTAAAAACAAACCGGGGGTGTTACGCAAACCCAAATGGATGTTTGAAGTCATTTTTGATGACTCATCAATTCCCGGAAGCCCATGGAAAACGCCGATAGCAATCTTTTTGCCAATGCTAAACTGTATATTTATCTAACAAACCCGAAGTTTATAACGGATGCAGTTCTGACCGACCGCACCCGATTAGCAGCAAAAAGTGGTGTCAAAATGGCAAATTACCCCGGTGCCAGGATAAAAATAGTTTATGGAACGATCCGTTCCTGTTACGGTGACCTTTTGGCGAAGGGCCTAAATTTCATTTTTCCTTCATTCCCACTGATTTAATCATTTTCACCAAACTAAATAAAAAAGCATGCCCTTTGATGAGAAGGACATGCTTTTTCCTGATTTGCGGTTCTTTATCAAGCAGGCTGTACCACTATTGCGGTTTTTGACCGCCCTGGGGTTGACCCTGGCCCGGTCCGCCCATGCCTGTCTGTCCATTACTGGTGACCATCCCGGTCAGGGGGATTTCGACGGTCTGACTGCCGCAGATCAGGGTATAGGTTGAGCCCTGCACCAGATCCGGCGTGCTGATCACGACCGATTGATAGGTTTTATCCGGCGTATAGGAAACCACCGTTTTGCCACTGGCATCGGTCAGTTTTATTTCTGTCCCGGCTGCACAACTCGAGGTCAGATTGTAAAGCAGGGATGCTTGGGTCGAGGTTTCGGAAAACGACTGAGCCATTCCAGTGCTACCGGCAATCACAACCGTTCCGCCACTGACATCAGCAGTGCCGTTATAATCAAGGGCTCCATTGCCATTATTGGTCGGGCCGCTGACTTCTACTGTACCACCTGAGATATAGACATTGCCGTTGCTGTCCAAGCCATCCCCGGAGGCATTGACAAAAATGGTGCCACCGGCAATTGACAGATAGGCATTGCTGTCTGCCTCCATACCGGCGCCTCGGCCACCGGATTCAGTCTCGGCTGCCCCGGGACTGGCGGCATTAAAACCATCATCTTTGGAAATCAGATCGATGGTACCACCTTCCACCACAATGGCAGTGCCTTCGATCCCTTCGTTACTATTTGTGATTTTGATGGTTCCGCCAGCGATATAAACATAACCTTTGGTTGCATCTTCATCATTTTGGGAGGTGATCGCTTTCCCGTTTGGTGCAGTGATGGTGATCGTGCCATCTTTGATTTTTACCGCATCTTTGGCACTCAGACCATTTTTGGCCGCATTGATCGTGTAAGTACCGCCAGTAATCACCAGATCATCCTTTGAAACAATGGCATCTTTATAATTTGCGGTTATATTCAGGGTCCCTTCGCCATTGAGAGTCAGATCAGCCTTGCTGAAAATCACCCCATCGACCGTATTATCATCGGTCTGGACGTAGGCGCTACCATCGGTTAAGGTATTGACGGTGTTGGCTGCCAGGGTAATAAACACCTTATTGGCGCTTTTCACATAGATTGGGGCATTGTCGGCACAATTGATGGTCGCACCATTTAGCACAATCTGAATCTTATCGGTATCGGCGGCAGCCACAACAATCTGTCCATCAGACAGATTACCGGTGACCACATAGGTCCCTTCTTTGGTAATCGTCAGAACCCCATTACTGGCCGTGGCACCGTCTCCGGTTACCTGAATAGTGCTGCCATCCAGAGTGACCTGAACCGCAGTGGCGTCATCATAGCTTGTTTCCAGGTCACGATCGGTAAATTCCGGATCGACAACAACCGTTGATGTTGGTGACACCACGGCGCTTAAAACAGCAGTCGTTTCAGTAACTGCCTCGGCGGTGCTTTCAGCCGTTGTCGTCTGTGAATTTGAACTACAACCGCCCAAAAATACCATTATCACTAATAAAAATGGTATCATCCTCTTTAATCTTTTCATTGAATTCTTTCCTCTCTTTTTCTGTTAGACTTTATGAGGCGTTTTTATATCGGCAATATTCTCACATAATCAGGGATAGACTTTGTAGTAAATGAGAATCTCTTGATCATTTTAAGGTGCCCGCCTCGCTTTTTTTATTATAGGCGGATTATGTGACGGCTATATGGATAACGGCTGTTTTTTTATTGAAAGACCGCCTTTTATTTTGTATCATCAGCACTATTCTAAGTCTACAATTCTGGCCATTTCTTTTTTGCAAAGTTTGCTTGACATTTTATGCAAAGCAAACTATACTAAAAATGCAAAGTATGCTATGCAGATTATTAGAAGGTGTCATATGAAAACACGAATCAAAGAATTACGAAAAGAACGAAAACTCTCCCAGGAAGAACTGGCCCTGGCGGTGGGCACAACCCGACAGACCATTACCTCCATTGAAGTGGGTAAATATACGGCTTCGCTGGTATTGGCCTATAAAATTGCCCGTTTTTTCGGGCTGACCATTGAAGAAGTTTTTGACTTTTCAGAAGAAAATGAATTTTAGGAGGCAGGATCATGGAAAAATTTAAAAGAACGGTTAAACGAAGAATTACCATTTCTTCAGGAATGGCCTTGTTGGCCCTGGTCTTGGGGGCTTATAGCATTTACTCAATCATTACCGCAGATATCTCAACAGCTACCCATTCTGACGGTTTTGTGGCAGGATTCCAGTTTGGTCTGATTGTCAGCATTCTGGTACTCTCGGTGATTGACATCATCAAGCTGAGCCTGACGATTAAGGACGAGACCAAACTGAAGCTATTATACAATAAAGAACATGACGAACGCATGAAAGCCATCCGCAGCAAAGCGGGGATGCCGCTGATTGCTGTCACCTCAGTGTTGCTGATTATTGCCGCTATTATTGCCGGGTACATTAATATCACCGTTTTTTATACCCTGATCATTGCTGTAGCTACCCAACTGTCAGTCAGTGCCGTGGTCAAGCTTTATTGTATGAAAACCATGTGAAGGGGGGACGATGATGAAAAATAATCGTTTGTTTCCAGTGACTATCACGATCCTGATTGTCTGTCTGGGCGTCATGGTCGTTAACTGGCTGATCCTGCCCCTGCCAGATTGGAGCGTTCGCAGCTTTGGCCTGCTGATGCTGGCCGACTTGCCGGTTCTGGTTTATTCCCGGATAAAAATTAGCAAAACCATCAATAAAAAGAAAGGGAGTTTTTAATATGAAAGCAACCATGCGAAAAGAACTAAAAATCGGACTTATACTATTTGCCCTATTTAATCTCGTCAATTTGTTCACCAATAACCTGTTCCCAGAAGTACCGGCCCTGCACTTTATCCTCGGTGGGCTGGCCGGGCTGGCGTTTTGCGAGACGATTATCGGTATCTTACCGGAAACCACTTACACAAAACTGAAAAAATTAAAAAAGAACTTATAAATAAAACCCTCAACAACCGAGAATTGTTGAGGGTTTTGTTGTGAAATTATTAATTTTATCGGCTACTTCTGCAACCGTCTTTTTTAAACTTAGTTTGCAGTCGTCTCAAACTGAAGTGCGGCCAATTGATAATGGGCGGTTTTATAGGTACTGTAGCCGCCAGCCAGATTGTAAATATTGGTAAAACCATGGCCCTTAAGAATCCGGATCGCCAGATACGCCCGTTGTCCCACCTGACAGCTTACATAAATCGGGGCATCTTTGGCGATTGGAATTTCACCAATCCGATCCCGAAGACTATCCAGCTCAATATTCACGGCACCCTTAATCCCACCTGCCCGGACTTCCATCGGTGAGCGGACGTCCAGTAGAAATCCGCCAGCTGCGATAATCTGGTCAATTTCATGCCACTGAACGGTTTGATAAACGCCATCGATAATATTCTCGGCGATATAGCCCAGAATATTCACCGGATCTTTCGCCGATGAGAACGGCGGCGCGTAAGAAAGTTCAAAGTCCTGCAGATCCAGTACCGTGGCACCCAATTTCATCGCCGTGGCAATCACATCGATCCGCTTTTCAGTGCCCTCCTGGCCAACCGCCTGGGCGCCAAGAATTTTCAGGGTTTGCGGGTCATACAGCAGTTTTAAGGCAATATTGGTGGCATTGGGATAGTACCCGGCATGGTTGCTGCGGTGAGCCACTACCACCTGATAGGGGATTTTTTTGAGATCCAGCAGGGCAGCATTATTGCCGGTGGCGGCAATGGTCTGATTAAACACCTTGGCCACGGCCGTTCCCTGAATCCCGACATTGGCGATTTTTTTGCCGTTGATATAATCGGCTACCAACCGTCCCTGACGATTAGCCGGCCAGGCCAAGGGAATGGCAGTCGGCGTTTTGCTGACAAAATCGACCACTTCCACGGCATCGCCGATGGCAAAAATATCGGGATTGACGGCATCATTTTCGCCGATAAAGACCTCATAATTGGGGGTCGTGACGATATGTCCCCGGGGCCCCACTTTCAGGTTAGCCTGTTTGGCCAGGGCATTTTCCGGCACCACCCCAATCGCCAGAATAACCAGATCGGCTTTAAGCACCTGGTCGCTTTCGAGCACCACTTCATGGCCCTCGTTCTGGAAATGATCAACCCCATCTTCGAGAATCAGATTAACGCCATTGGCATTGATTTCCTGATGAACCAGCTGGGCCATTTCAAAATCCAGCGGTTTTAAGACCTGGTTCATTTTTTCCACTAAAGTCACATTGATTCCCAATTCCTGGAGGTTTTCAGCCATTTCAACACCGATAAAACCGCCGCCAATGACCACGGCCCGGCTAACCTGGCCGCTGTCGACCACCGCCTTAATTTTGTCGGTATCAGGAATGTTGCGCAGCGTCAGGATATTTTTTGCTTCCGCCAATCCCGGAATCGGTGGCGCAATCGGTTTGGCTCCCGGCGAGAGGATCAGCTTATCATAGCTCTCGGTATACGATGCACCGGTTTGATGGTTTTTTACCGTCACGGTTTTTTGATCCGGATCGATGGCGGTTACCTCACTGAAATTGCGGATATCCAGGTTAAACCGTTTGGACATCCCTCCAACCGTTTGAACCAGCAGTTTCTGACGATCGGTAATCACATCGCCGATGTAATAGGGCAATCCACAATTGGCAAATGAGATATATTCGTCCCGTTCAAACAGGATGATCTGATCTTCCTCACTTAAACGTCGAAGTCTGGCGGCTGCGGTGGCACCGCCAGCGACACCACCGACAATTAGTATTTTTTTCATTGGGTTATCTCCTTCTTGCTATTTATTATTTGGTTTCAAAGCTGGTTTTACATTTAGGGCAGCGGATGGTGATTTTGCCCTTATTACTGGGGGCCCGCATTCTGGTCTGACAATTCGGACATGTCACCACCCGATGATCGACCAGTTCCAGTACCTTGGCCTGATCCAGACCGATCACGGCATCATCGCCGATGATAAAGGTCGGTACGCCACGAATGCCCCTGCGGGCCATTTCCTCTTGGGCCGCGACATCAACATTAACGTCCTTCTCAACAAATTGAATGTGATTCTGCCTGAGAAAAGCCTTTGCGGTCTTGCAATGCGGGCAGGTCTGGGTGGTAAATAAGGTTACATCTTTCATTACTCTCACCTGATTTCTTTTTTTATTTATGACTTTGTTTGTTTATAAATTAACGTAATTCATCCTACCAGATTTGTACCCGATTCTCTGTGATTTCATCACATAGGAGTTAAAATTGACAAAAAAATAAAACAACCGGAAACTTCTGTTTTCCCGATTGTTTTATTCAGAATGAACAGTCTGTGACTGTTGAGGTTGTCGATAAACTCCCGTACCGACCAATTGTTAATCTGTTGTCCGCTGCGAAATCGGACAGGCGATGCCGTGTCCGCTCCGATGCGGACAACATGATGTAACAATTGTCGGTACTAGGTTATCTTTTTTGACAGTCTGAACAGTCTGTGACTGTTTTCTCATTTTTATCAAACCACGCTCTGTTTCAGACCGCTTCTTCAATCCGATCCATTTCACAACAATACGCCACTTTCTTTAATTCGGTTTTTTTACGGTTTTTCATTTCCTTATAGGCAAACTTGGTTCCTTTTTTACAGCCATCATCCTTGACCATCAAAACCGAAAGCCCTTCCATCAGCAAGGTCATTTCACATTGACGGGGGCAGCTGTTACAGGTGAGTTTAATTTCGCTGATCCTATCCTCTTGCGGAATTTTCACTTTTTCGTTTTCTAAATATGTCTTGCTCATTGATTCGCCTCCAAAACCTTTACTCAGAAACAGATTGACCTCGACGACACCGCCATTGTTTACCGGGACCGTCGCCACGCTCTGGCCGATTTTTGTAAAATATCATCTTTTCTGAATTATAACACAAAATCCAATGATTGTTAAATAAATAACTATTGGAAACGTTATCTGTTTTGGTGGTTAATCTTTTTTAAAGAATCTTTCTGCTAAACCGATAAATTTTAATACCGAATGATCCGTCTTCACCAAAAAACAATTCGATAATCTGATCTGCAAAAAAATCCCCCCTCTTTTCAGTCATCTCACTAATTCAGGGGGGATTTTTTATTTGACTACTAGTTTCTTTACACAATCACCCGAACCGCAAAGGATTCTTTACACGACGGACATTTAACCATATGTTTACCCCGTTTGATCGGCAGTTTCAGGGTCTTCCTGCAATGGGGACATTTCCGATACCGATGAACCCGGATTTCTTTGATCCTGCCGCAAAAATATCCGGCCTGATTTTTTGACGGGGTTCCACAGTTTCAGGAATTGTTCGTTTTCACTCCGTCGGCGACTGATATTTCGGGAAAAACCCCGTAACACCATCAGCAGAATCAAACCGTTTGAAATGACCATCAGGATCGTTGAATTGACCATCATATTGATCATCATCAGTCCCAAAGCCAGAAATAAGCCAGCGTAATAAAGCTGATCAATACCATAACGGCCCGTCATAAAGCGGATCAGCTTATTTTTTATACTTTCCATTTGTTGTCTCCTTCATCCGTTAACCATCGATACTAAAATATTAATCCCAAAAACGACAGCAAAAACTGGATTGCATAAAAACCAATAAACAGCTTAACAATCGTACCCAGTGGGGAAAAACTGGAGGTGCGTCGACTGGTGCTGCCAAACCAGCTGCGTCGGCCACTCATTTGACTCAGCAGGTTTTGATACTCGGCATTATCCGGCTCCATCTCAACGGCCATGCGGGCATGTTCCCGGGCTACGTCCCGGTAACCCAGGCCATAGTTGGCAATGGCACTATAGAAATGCCACTTAGCGCTACGATCCGCGATATGATTGAGAATATTAAGCGCTTCTTCGTAGTTGTTCATATTAATCTGGTCAGCGGCGGCTTCAAAACTGAAGCTCCGCCGCTGGCTGTAAAAAGCTCCAAAAATCCATTCAAAGGGATCAAAGCCTTCAAAGGGGTCAGCCTGACCGGTTCGGCCATCGCTGCTGCTATATCGATAGGTATAGGTTCTGGTTTGTCCCGGATGACCTGATTGATAGGGACTGGCATTGCCATGAGCATTGCCATAAGCATAGTTGGCCTGACCGCTTTTGATCAGATCATAGGCCGCATTGACCTCGCTCATTTTTCGGGCGGCTTCCGGATTACCTGGATTCAAGTCGGGATGGTATTGCTTCGCCAGTTTTTTATATGCTTTTGAGACGTCCTCATCACTGGCATCGTGAGGAACCCCCAAAATGTGATAGGGATCCAAATTCATGGTTATTCCACCTTTATCTGCAAATTTATTTGAAAATTTAATCGTGGAACGATTGTACCCCTTAATGTTTAGGTTTTGTTTAAACAATTGAATAAAAGCATTTCAGATTTATGTAAATAGCCTGATAATTTTGTTTCTTGCGAGATTATTTAAAAAAATTCTTTTTTGTTCATGCCCTAAAAAAACACCGCCAACCGATGAAGATCTCATCTGCTCACGGCATTTAAAATACTAATTACCTATCATTCAGCGTTTTTGTGACAAAATTCCGATCGTCGATCGCCCCGGTAGCACAAAATAATTATCGCCCAGGGTCACGCCAATTTTGGCGGTTTCGCCAGCAAACATGTCAAACAGTCGTTTCTGTTCCACCGTTGACCATTCTTCCCCGTTTCCGGGAACGTAATCCTGCGCCGCTGACCAGCCAGCTTCAGCTTTAACCGCCTCGGCAACAAAGACCTTACCGGTATTGACCAGCAGATTCATGACCTCATCAATCATAAAAAGCTCCATGGAGTCTTTCAAAGTTTTGGCATAATCATCCAGCTCCGTACCGACCGTGACAATATAGGGAAAAACCGGCTCGCTCTGGTCGACATAGCCCCGGAGCAGTGTGCTTTCAAAAGGCACTCCGTTGATTTTAACCCATTCATCGGTTTTTTCGGTAACCTCAGCTTGAAAGTAAATCGCCTTGGGCCGGGCAATCTGTTCCACCACTTCGTAAATAGGCTCAAGAATATCCAACATTGCTTCATTGCCTCTTAAGTGCAGCTCTTTGTCCAGGGTTTCCATATCGTAATTAAAGGGAAATTTCTCAAAAATTCTAAACTCCATTTTTACATTCTCCAATCTTTTGACTTGTTTTAAATATACCCATTCTTCATTAAAATATTAAATAAGAGTAAACTTTTTATTGTAAATTATGTTTCTCTATCCAAACTCATTGTGACGACCCATTGCGATCCCTACCAAATGAAAATCTGTCAGCATATCTTTGCCGAATTTAAAAATATTTATTTTATGTAAATAAACTCTGTGATAAAATGATTTTACCAGCTTTTGCAAAACATTTGCAAAAGCAAAATAAACTAAAGGAGTCACCCAATGAAAAGAAAACTGCTGCCCTTATTACTTATCCTGGCTCTACTGTTAAGTGGCTGTGCAACAACCAAATCCAGCAACGGTAATCCCGATACCCTTTCTGATGCAACAGCTGCACTACAGACGGAAATGGACGAGATCCAGACGATGTTGGAAGAAATCGGAACTTCCGTCGGGAAAAGCCCGGCCGGTGATGAGAAAGCCTATTCACTGATGAACAAACAACTCAACAGTAAAACCTATTTCTTTGATATCCTGGTCTGTGATGCCGATTCCAATGTGACCCAGGTCGCTACGAAAATGGACAGCCCTTTTATTGGTCTCAATTTAAAAAGCATCAACCGCCATCCTGAACTATTTGTCGATACCCCGGCGATGGTTATCAAACCCCACACCTCCACTGATGACACCCCTTACCTCTATGCTTCAGTACCGATCAAAAACGGTGGTTGGGTAATCGCCTACATCGATCCTTATAGCTTTGGGGCCGAACTCAGTAAACTGACCATTGGACAGAATCTCGACCTCGGCGTCATCGACACCAACGGAACCAATGTCTACACCAGCAATATGACCGAAATTGGCAAAAATATTCTAACTGATCCCATTTACAGCAGTTTTGTTGAGCTTCAAACTCTGATCAAAAATAAAATGATCCCCAATGCCCAGGGCGAAGGAACCTATACCTATAATGCCGTCGGCACGAATGACCCCGTGCAAAAACAAGTAAAATGGGACACTGTTAGCGCCTTTGGCTCGGATTTGCGGATTTATGTCAATTCCGAACCTGGTACAGGTGAATCCACAACCAGCAAAGGTGACCTGCGCCAGTTTACTGACGAGGAATTATCCTGGTTGGATACCGCCAGCACCTTTATCTATAGTGAATTCACAACGCTCGAAAACCTCACCAAGGCAGCTGTGACTGCCTATCAACAATCCGGTGAAAATAGCGACGCTTTCTCCAGCGCCTTAGCCGCCATTGCCAAAGAAAGCCCAATTGCCAAAAATGTCGCCTTTGTCAATAATCAAAACCTCATTACCAACGCCTATCCCACTTATTTTAAGGGTATTTCCTTTGATCTTTATGATAAGAACATTCCAGCCATCAGCCAGCAAAAACAGCCTTTTATCACCGACCTGACCTTTGCCGATCATCAGTCTCCCTCGATGCAGCTGCTGGCCTTTGTAACCCCCGTTGAAAAGGATGGTCAGATTGCCGGATATATTGTGACCCAGGTACGCCTCTATGATTTTGCGGCCTATCTGACCAATCTGGAAAGTATCGGCAAAGATGTCAACTTCATGCTCACCAATAACGACGGAACGATTCTATACGATGGTGATCTCACTGAAATTGGCATGAACACGTTTGAAGATGACCTCTACGCTGAAGGCACCTTAAGTGACTATATTCACAATGAATATAAGCCCAATCGGGAAGGCCAGTCCCAATATGAATTCTATGGCGCCGGAATGACAGAAATCATTCCCAAGCGGGTTGTCTGGAAAACCATGACCTTTATGTGGAATGACTTTAAGCTCAGCATGAATTCGGAATGGAAACCGGTGGAATAACAAACCTGGCCATTCTTTTATACTTTACCCTGACACCTGCGCTAAAAAGCCGGTTCAAAGCAGACAGATTTTTCTTCCGCTTTGAACCGGCTTGTCTGGTGTTGGTTGTCGATCAGACTAGCTGTTGCTAATGGCTTTAACCGGATAGGCCTCAATGTAGCCGCGGTAGCCCATCGGTGCCAATTGGAATCGCGGTGCTGCTTCGGGTGCCCATTGGTAGCCGTAAACGGTTGGATCAAAGCGTTTAGCATGCTCCCAGATCGCACCGATTTCAGCCATAAAATCGATGTCGTCATAGGGTTCGCCCTGAAAAACCAGCATCGTGCAGGGCGGCAGCTCGATCAGCTCGTATCCTTCCGGAATGAAATTGGCATAATCCAGCGGTACCTCCACCCCCTGTACATATTGGGATGTCCCTTCCCGGATCAGATGGCTGGGCAACCACATCCCGATGGGTTCGTATAAAGCTTCCTTGACGCTGGTGAGCACCGACCAGATCTCACAACCAACTTCTTCACAATAGCCAAAATACTCGGTTGCTTTGACACCCCGCTTTAACAAAAGCTTCCGGGCTGGTCGCTCAATTACCTGAACAAATACCGTTTTGGTTTCCTTTTTTTCGCTCATTTTATTCTCTCCTTTATGCATCGACTGGTAGGTATCAAAAACTTTCTGAGGCATAAACAATTTGATTGGCGGCGTCTGACGACCATATTTGCTGGGGGCCATTCCAAACTCCCGGGAAAATGCCCGGGTAAAGCCTTCATGGGAGTCAAAGACAAAATCCATGGCTACATCGATGATTTTCACCTCCTCATCTCTCAAAAGAAGTGCTGCCTGCGTCAGACGCAGGGCCCTGATATAGTCAAAAGGCGGTTTTCCCGTAACCTCTTTGAACAGCCTGGCCGCATGCCAGGGCGAATATCCGGCTACATTGGCCAGTTCTTTCAAGGTGATCTTGCGGTGGAGATTCGTTTCGATATACTCCTGCATCCGCTGCACCGCCTGAATAACCTGTGCCTCTTCCATTTTTCTCACCTCCTGACTTGATTATAGACCAGAACTTCAAACCGTTCTTGACATGCCTTGCGAAACAACCATTTTCTAGCACCCGGGTAGCCACTACCCCACCAGATGATTAAACTGGCTGTTATACAAATCAGCATAGAATGTATCCGCAGCCAACAACTCCTGATGGGTTCCTTTTTCAACAATGGTACCGTTATTCATTACCAGAATCAGATCGGCGGACTTAATCGTGGACAGCCGATGGGCAATCACAAAACTGGTTTTGCCCTTCATGCTCTGAACCATCGCTTTCTGGACTTCCAGTTCGGTTTTGGTATCAACGCTGGATGTCGCTTCGTCAAGAATCATCAGGGCCGGATTGGCCAGCATCGCCCGGGCAATGGTTAATAACTGCATTTGACCCTGGGAAACCGTTCCTTCTTCATTGGAAATCACTGTATCATAGCCCTCTGACAAGGTTCGGATAAAATGGTCACAGCGGGCCGCCTTGGCGACCGCAATGATTTCTTCACGGCTAGCATCCATTTTGCCGTAAGCAAGGTTCTCTGCAATGGTACCCTTAAAAAGCCAGGTATCCTGAAGTACCATCCCCACCATCCTGCGCAGCCCACTTTTTGACAGTTTCTTGACATCAATGCCATCGACTGAGATGGTTCCGCCTTCCAGCTCATAAAAGCGCATCAACAGATTAACCAACGTGGTCTTACCGGCACCAGTGGGCCCGACAATGGCCACCATCTCATTGGGTCTGACGGTAAAGCTGACATCCTGCATCAACAATTGCCCGGGTTTATAACCAAAGCGGACATGTTCAAAGGCCACCGCCCCGTCTGGCGCTGTGATCGCTATGGGGTTGCTGGTTTCCGGCAGCTCTTCGGCTTCGTCCAGAAATTCAAAAACCCGCTCGGCTGAGGCCAGCGCCGCCTGCATTGAATTGATAAAATAAGATGCCTGGGTAATCGGATCGGCAATCTGGTTAACATACTGCAAAAAAGCCTGCACGGTTCCAATGGTCATACTGCCGTTAATGGCAAAGATCCCGCCAACAATGGCCGTCACCACAAAACTGAGTTGTGTCAGAAAACGGATCGCCGGATAGATGGCATAGATCACAAATTGTGATTTTTTGTTGGCCTGATACTGTCGTTCACTTAACTCCCGTTCGGTTTGCGTGACCATATCCTGCTGGTTAAAGCTTTTGATAATCAGATTGCCGGTATAATATTCTTCGATTTTTCCGTTAAGTTCCCCTAACACTTTCTGATTTTCAGCGAAAATTGCCAATGTTTTTTGGGAAATCGCTTTGGTGGCAAAAACGCTAAGCGACATCGTCGCAATGATGATCACCGCCATAATCGGGCTCAGTGCAAACATAATCACCACACTGAAAACCAGGTTGCAAAGGGCATTGGCAAACTGTAAGGCCCCTGTTTTTAAGATCTCAGCAATCTTATCGGGATCATTGGTGGTGCGGCTTAATATTTCGCCGGTTTCATTGGCATCGTAATAATGAAGCGGCAACCGGGTAATTTTTTCGCTTATTTTCTCCCGCATCGATAAGGCCAGCTTTTCTCCGACACTGGCCATGGTATACTCCTGAACAAAGGCCACCGCTGCCCCAATCAGATAGGCCAGCGCCAACAAGAGCAGCGGCAACCCGACAATTTTTGCCAGCTGTTCATAACTGCCACCCAGGCCATTTGCACGAATGGCCTGAATCAGCTGATCCAGGGCTTTGCCCATGATGATCGGGGTAACAGCAAAGAGTCCGCTGCTGACTACTGCCGCCAGCAAAATGATCAGCAAGGCCCATTTTTGTTGCAGCAACAACCCCATCAAGCGTTTTCCCGCCAGCTTGGTATTTTTCGGAATATCTTCCATTTCCGGTTTTACTTCGGGATTAAACGCCTGCTTCTTTTGCTGTTGTGGTTTTTTTCGCCGTTTCCTCATAAACTGCCGACCTCCTTTTCGCACAGCTGCGATGCCACAATTTCCTGATAGACCAGGCAAGTATTGATCAGTTCAGCATGCCGACCAATACCAGCCATCCGACCGGCCTCCAGCACGATAATCTGGTCAGCATCAATAATCGTGCTGACCCGCTGGGCGACGATCACCACCGCTGCCGAAGCCATCTCTTTTTTTAAGGCTTGTCTCAGCGCCGCATCGGTTTTAAAATCGAGTGCCGAAAAACTGTCGTCAAAAATATAAACCGGGGCTTTTTTTACCAGCGCCCGGGCAATGCATAACCGCTGCTTCTGGCCGCCGGAAAAATTGGTGCCACCCTGGGCCACCGATCGCTGGTAGCCTTCGGCAGTCTCCATAATAAAGTCATGGGCCTGGGCGGTTTGGGCCGCCTGTTCCAGTTCCTGCTGAGTGGCCTGACTGTTTCCCATCCGCAGATTATCGGCAATGGTGCCACTAAAAAGGAGCGCTTTTTGGGGTACATAACTGATGTTTTCCCGCAGCTCATGTTGAGAAATCTGGCGGATATCCACCCCTTCGAGTGTGATGGTGCCGCTGGCGACATCATAAAGACGCAGCATCAGACTGGCAATGGTACTTTTGCCCGAACCGGTGCCACCGATAATGGCCGTTGTTTTTCCCTGCTCACAGGCAAAACTGATTTCCTTAAGAACCGCCTCCTCGGCACCCCGATAGGAAAAACTAACCTGATCAAAAACAATTTTGAAGGGATCAGCCGGATTTCTTCTGGATTGCGGTACGGTCACATCGTTTATTTCCGGAATCGTATCCAATACCTCCTGGGTACGATCAAGGCAAGCCTTCATTTTAGGCAACATAACCATAACCATCGACGACATAATCAGAGCGATCAGCAAAAGAATGGTATATTCTGAGACGGCGGTAATGCCGCCAACCTGTATTTCGCCATTGAGCACCAGAAAGCTGCCAAACCATAACACCGCTACCAAACTGATTCCCACAACTGACCAGATCAGCGGACTGAATACCGCAAAGGTCTTATTCAGTTTAATCACGTTATTGGCGTAATTTAAAAAGGCCGCATTGGTTCGATTTCTCTCAAATTCGGAATTATCAAAGGCCCGGATGACCCGCACCCCGGTAATCGCTTCGCCCATGATCCGGTTAATGCTATCCAGTCGCATTTGGATGGTTTTGGAGATCGGACTGGCCTTGATAAAAATTACATAGATACCCAACATGAAAAAAACCATGGCCAAAATCGGAATCGCTACCAATTTGGGGCTCACGGCGATCGTCATAATAATCGCCGTCACCGCAATAATCGGTGCCGGCAAAACCATTTGGGCCAGCATAATCACCGTCTGTTGGATCACCGTGATATCGCCAGTTGCCCGGGTAATCATTGAAGCGGTACTGAAGTGATTAAAGTCACGGATTGATAAAATCTGGGTTTTGTCAAAAATCCGATCCCGCAGGTATTTTCCTGAAAGGGCGGCTAAATCGGCACTCATATAGCTGGCCCATAAGGAAATCAGGGCTGATAACCCAACCGCTGCCAGCATCTGCAAGCCCAATCGCACAATTGCCATCAGATCATTTTTGAGAATCCCATCATCAATCATTTTGGTCGCAAAATAGGGCACCGCCAGCATACTAAAGGACTGGATTACCGTGGCCAGTATGATTAAAAACAACAGCGCTTTTTTTGTTTTTAAAAATTTAATCAAATATGTCATCTTTCTGCCCTCCGAAGTTGTTGTGAATCGTTATGTCGGTGTATTCTTGCTTTTTACGAGATTCGACAATTGTTAGACCTGGTTTCTTAGGTTTTAATCACGAACAGAGAATCAGCCTTGCTTTTTTTCACCTTTCGTATAGCAGGCATCACTTTTTTCCCTGGCTAGTTTCAACAGATAGGCCATTTTGTCATCGGTATCGGTGCCAGGTTCGGGAATATGCACGGCCATTTTGAGGTTGGAATGATCCGCTACATCAAAATTGCTAATTTCAAAATCCAGGCGGCCAACAATGGGATGTATCAATTGTTTATAGAGTTCGCCATTATTTTTTATCTCATGGAGTGGCCACCAGCAATTGAAATCGGTACTTGCGGCTTTGAGGTCCTCAACAAACTGTTTAAACCAGGGATCATCAACAAATTTTCCGCAGCTTGCTCGGAAGCGTCCCACCATCCCTTTGGCATGGTGTTCCCAGTCGACAAACATGGTTTTATATTTTGCATCGGTAAACATGGCCCAGACGATGTTTCGCTCAAGCTCATTCATCTCATCGAAATCACCAAAGATTGTGCCAGCCGCATCGTTCCAACCGATGACATTCCATCGCTGGTCGGTGATCAACGACGGACAATGGCAAAGACTATCCAGAACATGTTGCAATGCCGGACTGATCAGATGCTGACGTTTGGAACTTTCCGACGGAAGAGGCTGGTTGGATAGGCGGTAAAGATAAGTTCGCTCTTCCTCATTAAGCTGCAATACCCGGGTCAGGCTCTCCACCACCGAAGTCGACACCTGAATGGGTCGCCCCTGCTCAAGCCAGGTATACCAGGTTAAACTGATCCCCGCCATTTGCGCCACTTCTTCTCTTCTTAGTCCCGGTGTCCTGCCCCGTGCAAGCGCTTCAAGCTCAAGTCCCACTGGTGTCATGCTTTGTCTGCGCTTTTTTAGAAAATCACCCAGTTCTCTGTTTCGCTGTTCACCATCCATTTCCCTGCTCCTTCCTGTTAGTATTGATACTAGTATAATTACTCTTCTGGTAACATGATCGCATTTATTGTATTCTGATTAAAAAGTTATTATTGGAGGCAAATCATGAACTACCAAACCCTTAAACTGGTCAGTTTTTCACCGACCGGTACCACCGAAAAAATTCTGAATGCCATTGCCCAAGGTTTTAATCCCGGCGATTTGATCACGATCGATATCACCCGACCGAAACAACGGAGCCAACCCCTTCTACTCGCCACTGATGACATCCTGCTCATCGGCGTCCCCGTTTACATGGGGCGTGTCCCGGAAGTGATTGGCCCCTGGTTAAAAACGCTTCATGCCACAAACACGCCGACGATTTGTGTGGTAGTCTATGGCAATCGCGTCTATGATGATGCCTTGCTGGAACTGCGGGACATCATCATCGGCAATGGTTGTCTGCCCATTGCCGCCGGAGCTTTTATTGGCGAACACTCTTTTTCAAGTTCCGAAACACCCATTGCCGCCGACCGACCCAATCCAAGTGATCTGGCGCTGGCCGAAAGCTTTGGTCGAAAAATTAAGGATAAGCTGCTTACACACCCAAACCCTGACCGCAATTGCCTGATCTCGCCCCCGGGCCAGATACCCTATCGTGGCGAAACGACCCTTTGGGATGTTGATTTTATCGCTGTCAGCCCTGCCTGTAACAACTGTCAACGCTGCTCAAGCATCTGTCCCACCGCTGTCATTAATCCCCAGGATAGCCGTCAGATTGATCATAAAAAATGCATCACCTGCTGCGCCTGTATTAAAAAATGTCCCACCCAAGCCCGATCAATTAAGCCGGGGCCGGTTCATGACGCTGCTAACCGGCTTCACACTAATTTCAAAGCTCCCAAGCAACCAGAACTTTTTTATTAGCAGCAGCATCGCTTTCACCCTTGTTCGTATCGACTGGTGTCCGCTGACAACCGTTGCCCTTTCTGACAAATGCCCAAATGACCTATTTGTCGCCTAAGCCGCTACCGTAAAACCCTGAATCACTAAAAACTAGTCCAGTTCAAACAGTAATGGTGTGTGATCCTGTCGTGGCCCTGAATCAATCATTTCCGATTTGACAATGCGGTTAGCAATCCGATCACTGACCAACCAGTAATCAATCCGCCAGCCCGAATTGTTGACTTTGCTGGTCTTAACCCGTTGCGCCCACCAGGAATAAACGCCGGTCACATCGCCATGCAAAAAACGAAAGCTATCGGTAAAACCTCTGGCCAGGAGCTGGCTGAAACCCTGCCGTTCCTCATCGGTAAAGCCAGCGGAGGCGACGGTTATTTTCCGGATGGGCCAAATCGATTTCCTGATGGGCGACATTAAAATCACCGGTCGCAATGACCGGTTTTTTCTGATCCAGAGCAGCCAAATAATCGGCGTACTTCTGGTCCCAGATTTGACGATCAGCCAGACGATTCAAGCCATCTCCAGCGTTTGGGGTATAAACCTGGGTCAGATAAAAATCATCAAATTCCAGGGTGATGATCCGACCCTCTGCATCCATGGTACCTGGTGCGCCAATGACTGGCCTTGTAACAGCTGGGGTCAGATCTTTCTGGTATAAAAACATGGTTCCGGCATAGCCCTTACGGGCTGGTTGGACGGAACTGCTCCAGACGATTTCATAATCTGAGAACCGGTCACTCAGAATTTCAAAGTGTTTTTTCGTTGGCCCCTTATCCGACAGTTTTGTTTCCTGAATGGCAATCACCTGGGGCTGATGTGTGGCGATCCTTTCCAATACCTGCTGCGATAATTGCGCCCGGGGTGACTCTCCGGTTAATGCCGCATTTAATGAATCAATATTCCATGATATAAACTTCACGCTTTTTCTCCTCGTATCCTAGCTTAAAAAATTCTTTCATTGCCGAAATTGCTTGTTTTTTCTTTATAATTTATGTCTCATCATCTCATAATATCGCTGTCGAAACAATAATTTTTCTTAATCGCTATGCCAATTTCTTTTCTCAGGGCGTCATTTTTCTCAAAAAAAGATTGCTTAATAAATATCGTTATGATATTATTTTGATATCATATTGAAAGAAGGTATTTATTATGGACGAGAAAATTCTCCATGGCAAAAAGCATGGTATGCTGGTATTCCTGATCTCGCTGCTCATTTATGCCGCAGCCCTTGTCGGTCTTATCGCCACAATTGCCACTGACGGTAGTGGCATTGTGATTGTTATTTGTCTTATTTTGCTTTGCACCACCTGGCTGCTCTGGCCGGGGCTGAAAGTACTTAAACCTCAGGAAGCTCTGGTGCTGACCCTTTTTGGTCATTATGTCGGTACCATCCGGGAACCGGGATTTTATTTTGTCAATCCATTCTGTAGCGCCGTTAATCCGGCAGCCAAAACCCGTTTAATCCAAAGCGGTGATGTGAAGGGGGATAAAGATGCGGCAGCGGCCGAACCCGCCTCACGTAAAATTTCCTTAAAGATTATGACCCTTAATAATAGTCGCCAGAAAATCAATGATTGTCTTGGTAACCCCATCGATATCGGCATTGCCGTTACCTGGCGCATTACCGACACCGCCAAGGCTGTCTTTAATGTTGACAATTACAAAGAATACTTATCCCTGCAGTGCGACAGCGCCCTGCGAAACATTGTGCGACTTTATCCCTACGATGTGACCACCAATGTCGATACCACCGGCGACGGGATTGCCGACGAGGGCAGCCTGCGCGGTTCCAGTGAAACCGTGGCTAAACGAATCAAAGAAGAAATTCAGAGTCGGGTCGATGAAGCCGGGATTGAAGTGGTGGATGCCCGCATCACCTTCCTAGCCTATGCCCCCGAAATTGCCGCCGTCATGCTGCAAAGACAACAGGCCTCAGCCATTATTGATGCCCGTAAAATGATTGTTGATGGTGCTGTCGGAATGGTGGAAATGGCTTTGGCCCGTCTGAATGAAAATGAAGTGGTGGTGCTTGATGAAGAACGGAAAGCCGCCATGGTGTCAAACCTCTTAGTCGTTTTATGCGGTAATCATGATGCCCAGCCAATTATAAATTCAGGGAGTCTTTATTAGGATCATGGCCGATAACAAAAAAAAACAGATCCCCCTCCGGCTTTCCCCAAAACTTTATGATGCCATCATGCCGCCTGGGCCGAGGATGATTTTCGATCCGTTAATGGCCAAATCGAATACCTCTTATCCGAATGCGTACGGCAACGGAAAAAAAACGGGAAATATGTCTCGGATGAAATAGACATCCCGCCCGAATTGGATATTTAAAAAAGGAACATGTTTCCTTTTTTAAACCTGGCCGAGACGATCAGTTTCGCCAATAATCCGCTCTGGGTTGATTTACAACGCTTTAGTGAAACCACCTATCATATCCAGCCAGTCATGAATTACAGCCACTGATCGTTTTATCTTTCTTTTCCCCATTGTTTCGGTAATTCCATTCGGTGGCTCGGATTATTTTACAATCCTCAAAAATGCGTCTTCATATGGCGCCCGCTTTTCTGATTGCAAGGCATTATCAAGCCGTAAAAGTACATTTCCAATCTGATAGGTGGATCCTGCCGCATCAGAAAAGACCGTCAAATAATCATAGCGCTGTTTCGCTACCGCATAGTCTTTATAAACTTCCACCGATCCGCCGATGGGCTCAATCTGATTTTCCGCCTGCTCAATGGAGGTATCTTCAAAGCGGGCGGCCTGGGCCAATTGGAGATTGGGCTGTTTTAATAAACCCGTTGCATAGTCAGGATCGGTATAAACCACAACTTGCCCAATCGGTTGTCCCGCTGCTTTTAGCTGCTCGATGATTTCCGTCGGTGACAAGGTGCAAAACAGTTGAGCATCCTGTTTTTCTTTTGCTTTCTGTTTTTTAGCCGCTGCGATTAATGCTTCAAAACTAAACTGATCCGTCTTTTTATAACAGCTATCATACGTGGTTTTTCCTTCTCCGGAATCCGAAAAGAAATATAAGGTTTCATCCGCTACTTTAAACCGGATATTCCGCTCTGGTGTGTCAACTTCATCTAAAAATAACTCCAGATAGTTTTTGTTAATACCACTGATCTGCCACTGACCTTCCGAAATCGTCAGTTTTCCATCATAACCGTTATAAAAAGTGACAGACCCATTTTCGCCAAAGACATAACCCGTCATTGCAGTATCGTTTAACTCCCCCTCACTGGGCACTAATTCCCAATTTCCAATAAGCACTGCTTTCTTTTCGGCACAACCCGAAAGTACCAACAGCGAGCTGATCAGAAACAGAAGTATCAATAGCCCTTTAATTCCTGTTCGTGTCTGTATCTTTTTTTCTGACATTTATTTCCTCCGATTGAAAAAGATCCCCGTTTTTATACTTTTCTTCATACTATCCTTAAACACCTTTGATAATTTTTCCAGATAGACCAAATTCAAATCATTTTTCTCTAAGCGCCTGATTCTCTGCCACTCTGAATCTAACGATTTTTTCGATCAGATCAAAGGGAATTGGCTGATTAAGGGGAAATTGAACCGAGCCTTTGGCACTTTTATATTTTGACAATTCTTTCTTGAATTTTTCGATACCCGATGGGGCGGGATAAAACCCGATATGATTTTTATACGCCGCAAAATGAACCAGATTGCCGTTCAGATAAAAAGTCGGCATCTGATAACTGATTTTTTCTTCCGCTTCGGGGGCCGCTTCTTTAATAACCTGGCGGATCTCCCGAAGGATTTGCTGAACTTCTGCCGGGAATTGACCAATATAGGACTCAATAGAGTTGACCTCAACAATTTTAGTCATGGTTGTTCACTTCCTTTCATGCGCATTTATAACAGCTATGCCGTTTTCAGTTTCTTTTCCGGATCACTCGTCACTGCCCATCATAATCACTCATTTGCGGTGCATCATTGGCTAACAGATCGATGAAGCTACATTGCTTTTCACCCTGAATCAACTCTTTTTTGAGAACTACCTGATTTTCGCTGATGATTTTCATCGCTGTTTCCGGGGAATCCAGAAACTCCCTGCCCTGATCGACGGAGATCACTACTGGCATCCGGTTGTGAACTTCCGCCACCAGTTTGATTGGTGCTTTTGTCATAATCAGAAACTCATCAATGCCCTCTGCCTGGCGATGAAAAAAGCCCCCGAGATAGAAAAGCTCATCACCACTGGTAAAACGAAACTGCTCTTTTTTTCATTCCATTCGTAAAAACCCACTGCTGGAATCAGGCAGCGCTGCTTAATAAAATCATCCCGGAAAGCCACTTTTTCCAGCACCGTTTCGGAGCGGGCATTAATCAGCAGGGTCTTTTTTTGATAATGTCGATTATACCCCCACTTCAGAAGCCGAAGTGCGGTGCCCTGCTTATCCGGACCGGACACATAAACCGGGGCCAGATCGGTTGGATAAATATCCCCTTTCTTTATCGCCCCATGGTGTTTTTTATTGACTTCCTCAACAATCGCCTTGATCGCGCTTTCCTCTTTCTCAGAGTATAGAATATATCGACCACACATTTTTTACCCCCCCTTCTCAATTCTCTTTGCCCTTTGACAAAAGTCACGGTATTACCGCATCCCCGGTGGGGATGGCGGCGGTAGCAAGTCGCACCCTTTTTTAGACCTGCACCGGTATCATTTGTCTATTCGATTTGATATCGCTGTTAATATTATACGCCTGTCGCCCTCAAAAATCGATGAGATTTTCATCTTTTCGCCTCGCTGATTCTTTATATTCCTTTTTGTTGCCATATAATCCCGACTATCTCAACCTCCAACCCCGAAATAAAGCGCACCTCCGCCTCTAAACGATTTATTTTTTGTCAAATTGACTTGACCGGTCTGGCTGATGGTGATAGATTTAATGATGAGATTACCGGTAATTGGGAGCGTACTCCGGGCCTGTAACTGCCCGGCGGTTATCCTTTCTACAATTACCTGAAAATATTGGAGGTTCCCCATGGAATGGAGTCAATCTTTTGAACAGGATCATGAACCAACCCTGACCGAGATGATCAATTTTGTCAATAATCCGCTCTGGGTTGATTTGCAAAGCTTTATTGAAACCACCTATCATATCCAACCGGTCATGAATTACAGCCGTTGCTCCGCCCAGCGCGGCTGGAATCTGAAGTACCGCAAAAGCAGCAAATCACTTTGTGTCCTTTACCCCATGGATGGCTATTTTATTGCCCTGGTCGTAATTGGAAACAAAGAACTTAACGAAACGGAAGCCTACCTTCCTCAAGCCAGCCCAGAAATTCAGGTCCTGTTTAAAAAAACCCCCTTTGCTGCCGGAGGCCGCTGGCTGATGATCCCCGTTACCTCAGAACAGATTCTTGAAGATGTAAAAAACCTGATTCAGATCCGAGTTCGACCGAAATAGTGATGGTCGGGATGTACGGCTCTGCTTCTTTCCTGATCGGAGGTTTTAATCGCTAAAGGGTAACCTTAGGGGTCAACCCTGCAAAGAGTATAAAAAAACAGCCATAAACGGCTGCAATACGGCATTTCAAATGGCGGAGAGAGGGATTCGAATTATTGTATAAGTGAAAAATCGCATAAACCGCAAACAAAACAAGTCAATAAAACCCCATAACAAAGCCATTTACAAGCAATCTCAAAAAAATGTTAAGCCCTTCTAAAATATTCTAGTTGGGGTAGTCGGGGCAGAAAATACGGTTTGCTTTTGTTCAACTCATGCACGCCAGCAAATTATATAAAAGATACTTAATTTTATCTATCATTTTTTTTAATAAGAAAATAAGAAATTAATGAAATAAGTATCATTCCCCATCCGTTAACATTTTTTTCATCTTTCTCAGTACCAGCTTTTACCTTTTGGTTTGCAATTTTCATTTTTTCTTCAATCAATTTTCCTACATATTCTAATTCCTTCTCATATATTGCTACTCTAATTCCATATTGTCTACATTTACCTATATGAGTAAAACATAAATATAATGAAAACAGTAGTATACATATTATAATAATCAAATAAAGCTTATTAGATTCAACATTTTGTGAAATTGATTCTGCATACGCTTTTAAAGCTTCATGATATAATGTTAACATTTCTTCATTACCTTCGCTCATTATTTCAGTGAGTGAAACTAATTTTTCTGAAACGGTCATTAAATTTCCAACACTAGTTATAATTATACTTATTGCAGCAACCATTATTGCAACTATAGCAAAAAAAAATTCACGATTGTATTTTTTCTCAGTTTCTATTTCGATTTTTAAATACATCTTTTCTTTTTCTAATTCAACCGTATTCAAATTATCATAGTATTTTAAATCTTGACATACTTTAGAATAATCGAATTTTTTATTTATACGTTTTTTTATCTTCTCATCCATACATATTTCTCACTTTGTCTTTACTTATGGGTTGTTTTAACATTTATTTTTCTATTTCTTTAATTTTTTAGAGCCAAAATAGAGCCACAAGAATTCTATTTCCCATCTTTCGCTTTATTCCATTCATTTTTGAAATAGTTTCTGGCAAATTTAGTTAATTCTTTCAACTCCTCACGCAGTGCCATTGTATCAGTTTCTTGTACTAAAGCCTCCGCCATTTTTTCAGTTTTAGCATACACATTTTCTATTAATTCTATAAATTTTTCGTTGTTATATTCTTCTTTTTTATCATCCGGTCCTAAGCTCATTATAAGAATATTTTTCAAATTTTGAAATTTAACTGGATGCTCGCAGTATTTTAAAAAGCTTTCTGTTGTCTTGTATTTTTCATCTCTCTTCACGTCGGCTAGCCAAACAGCAAAATAAGATTGCATATTAGAAGCTAATGACATATAGTCACTCAAATAGTCCCTTTCTTTCTGTATCCAGTCTATTCTAGCTTTTGATACCACGTCAGCTTGAATATTATTCGCAGCAATTTCTCTTTGCTGTTTCAATGAATCAGCGTTATGTTTTTTTGTAATTTCAAAATTCTTGTCTGCGATCATTCTCTGTTGTTCTAGGGTGCTATTGTTATTAGTTTCTGTTAACTGTATATTTTTTTCCGCAAGCTCCTTTTGCTGTTGTAGTAATCTCTCATTATCTTTCCTTGCTTGCTCCATATTTTCATCTGCAAGTTCTCTCTGCTGTTTTAAAGCCTTTTTGTTACTACGATACGCCATCCACGCGCCACCAAATGAAGCCACTGCAGCAACCATCGCAGCAATTAAAGTAATAATATTTGTAGCACTAACCCCTCCACCTGTTGTATCCAATAATATAACATATTTTATTACGTCCATTTTAAAACCTCTCACACAGTTTTTTAATAATTATACTCCCGCATGAGAAAAATTACAATAAGTACACCTAAAAACACTTTTTTTTCACTTACCTCATACACTCAACATCCTTTGCACTGGATATAATACCTCCAAATTAGCAAGCCCTGACCGCAATTCCAAATGCCTGCCATGCGATCCTGACAAACTCGCTAATGTCCAATCCTAAACAATAACAGTCTAAAAAATATCCGCTGTTGTTACTTTTCAGACTGATGGTTACTTCTGATGGGTCATAATGTTTCATATGATTAATTGCTGTTTGCCGTTTCCCCTGGATGACACCTTTAACAACAAGGGTTTTACTTTAGCAGCTTCCAGATTCTTTTGTTGTTAAGCCAGTGGTGGCCAGTCTATTGGCGGTTCTTGCGATTTCTGATAGCTTATACATAGTGAGGGGGGCTCCTTTCTATTAAAGTTCATTTTAAACATTAAGCGATCGCCTTATTTTTTTAGACTTCTGTAGTTTAATGTAAAAACCAAAGATGTGCCCATAATGATAACTTATAAAAAAATGTTTCACTTACTGGTAGATAGGGAAATAAAAGACGCAGACCTTAGAAAAAAGCTGAAATATCACCCCCTACAATGACCAAACTCAGAAATGATAAGATTTTCAAGCTGACATCATTGATAAGCTCTGTAAGGCCCTGCGATGCCAGCCGGGCGTCATCATTGAATACCTGGAAGAGGAACCAGAGCCGCAAAAGATTGGCCGAAAATTGGGCACATCTTTATAGGCCTATCAGGAGAGGACGCCCTCTTTTTTTATTTTCTGGTTCGTGGCATTAATGGCGTAAATTAATTTATAAACCGTGATGTAAATAGTTTAAACCCATAAAATTAATTAAAACAGACCGTGCTTAGCAATTGACAAACAATAACTCGCGAGTTATTATAATATAAACAGGGGGTGTGAGGTTTGCACAAAATACTTTTTTATAAAGACCCAAAAGGCAATGAGCCAGTATTGGATTTCATCAGAGAATTAAGCAAAAAAAACGATAAGGACAGCCGTGTTAATCTCAATAAGATCAATGATTACATCCAAATGCTCAGTAAATACGGTACAAAGATCGGTGAGCCATACATCAAACATTTAGAGAGCGAAATCTGGGAGATCAGGCCCTTAAGAAATAGAATCTTCTTCGTCGCCTGGGTAGATGGTAGTTATGTATTGCTACACCAATTTATAAAGAAATCACAAAAGACCCCTAAACGAGAAATCGAACAAGCCAAACGAGAATTGGCATTCTTAAAAGAAAGTGGTGAAAATAATGAATAATAAAGCAATTGGTAGTAGCTGGACCGATGTCAGAAAAGAAATTTTTACACCTGAAGAAATTCTGGAATCAGATTTAAGGGTTGCTCTCATGGGTGAAATCATTAAAGCACGCCATGATAAAGGGATTAGCCAGAAAAAGCTTGAAGAATTAAGTGGTGTCAGACAGCCAGTGATTGCCAGAATGGAAAGAGGTTCTACCGATCCCAAATTAACAACAGTCCTGAAAATTTTGGAACCGTTAGGAATGACTTTGACGATTGTGCCCATAAAGGAAAAACGCATGCGTCTTAAACCGCCGTTTGAACTCAATCTTTCTAAAAATGGCGGTAAACATCCTATAAAAAGAGGCTAGCCAATGAGCCTAAAGTTTTGAAAGAATGGACGCATTAATCAAGAGTCTTTAGGGGTCAAAAAATCTCTTTGGGGTAACCTTAGGGGTCAACCCTGCAAAGAGTATAAAAAAACAGCCACAAACGGCTGTATTATTCGATTTCTTTATTAATTTCAAATGGCGGAGAGAGAGGGATTCGAACCCTCGGTACGCTTTCACGTACACACGCTTTCCAGGCGTGCTCCTTCGACCACTCAGACATCTCTCCTCAGGTAGAACAAAAAAATTATTCAATTTTTTCATGCTTGTTGATTATACGGTAATTGACCCTAAAAGTCAATCTTTTCTTTGTAAAACCCCTTTTTTTCTAAACCAACCGCTTCATTGCGCCAATTATTTTATAAACGGCGGTTACCTACTGGCACCCGTCGCTTTTAACTTATCGCTTTGTTGGTTTAGCAAAGCTGTTTTTTATCGTTTATAACGCTTTGCCACCAGAATCCCCAACAGCAGTACCAGACAGGAGCCTCCCAGAAGCATCAGGGATGGGAGATCCATCGTGCTTGCCGTGGTATCACTGGGCCTGGTGCGCTCCTCTGGCTGATTTGTTGCATTTTCTGACTCGGTTTGCCCATTCCCGGTCTGATTTTCACCAGCAGCCAAATCGCTCTCTGCCGTTGATTGCGTATTGGTTGCCGCCGTGGTCGTATCCGCATCGGGTCGGTTTGGCGGTTGCCCTTTGGCGGACTGCAGAGCCGTTGCTGACTGCTCACTGGTAGCATCGGCATTGGCCGTTTGATCGGTCCCTTGCATAGTCGGTGCTGTCATTTCCCGGTCCATACCACCACCCATACCGCTGCCCATGGCCGCAATGTCAAGACTGCTGGCATCGAGCAGCGCCGTTGGCTGAGCAGCCTGTCCCTCGGTGGTCGCCGGAATGGTTCCGTCCAGCTGGTCGCTGATGCTTTCGGCCCGGAGGGTACAAAATTGCTCAAGTACAGCAACCCCGGCCTGATACTCTTCATAAGTACAGAAGGCCGTCGGATCGTCTTTTACATAATCCGATATCAGAGCCGTAGCCTGATCGATGGTCTCGGTACATTGACCACTCTCAAAATAGCCGGAAATAAATTCCTGAAAATACTGATGATATTGTTCTAAATACGCTTCATTGGAAAGCAAGACACCCAGTAGCGGACGCTCGTCCATGGTGGTTCCCGATACCGGGGTATCAATGGGATTGTTCACCAGGGTTGTTGCTTCATCGGTGCTGGTAGCCGTTGTTGTTGTCCCGCCACCCATGCCGCCACCACTGAAATTGCTAAAAGCCAGATTATAATCCCAGGCAATCATTGATAATTGGCCCTGATCTTCCCGTAAATAATAGTTATGTTTCATGCTGCCAGTGTAGCTGTCAAAATTGTCGATGAAATTATGCACCACGAAATATTTAAGTACCGCTTCCACATCCACCACCGTTTCCAGATTTTCCCCGGCATTAAGCTGTTTAATGGAATCAATCAGTCGTTCTTTATCGCTGGTGGTGACATCAAAAACGGCCCCTTCCCAGATATTTTCGTAGCTGGAGAGTTCATCATCGGAATAGATTAGTGCCACATCATTTCCCGAGTTAACGCCCATTCCCATTTGGCCGATGTCCGGAAACTGACCAGCATTGGCGGCCGTTTGATCGGGCTGACCGGTCGTCTCGCTGTTCATTTCCGGAGGTGTACCGATGTTTTGTGGTTGAAACCCATCAGCAGTTTGGGAAGCACCGTTTTGGTCGGTCGTTGTCTGACTGTCAGCGGTTCCCTGCGGCCGTTCCGGCATCTGGCTCATATCGGGCTTTTCACCATCGCCCATTTCTTTGTCACCCCCAATTTGCATGCTGTCGGGTTTGTAGATATTGCCATAATCCGAACCGTAATTGCGCTGGGCAAAGGCTTCTTCCACCCCTTCCACGGCCAGGTAGAGACCAAAATATTCACCATTTACCGACACTTTTGCAAAGCTCGCTAGCGGTGCCGCTACTCCCATATAAGCCATCATGTCATAACTGAGGTATTCTTTTAAATAAGTATTGTCCGAAATGATATTGTTTAAATTGAGCTTATCCAAACCATGATAGGTTAAACCGTCACTGTATTTGTCAAAGTCAATCTTGAAGCTATAGCGCTCCGAATCCGACGAGACCACGCTGGTAAGCGATGAATTGCCCTTGGGCCGAATCGCCACATTGTCAAGGGTTTCGCCATCAACGGTAATGGTACAAAGCTGATATTCTTCATCGGCGGCATTCTCCTGCAGATTGTTCCAATCCGATTCAGCAATCTCAATGTCGATGGTATGAACCATGCTGTCGTCAAATAATGTCGTTGCATAACTCAAGTCCGTACTGCCACTGACGGTGATCCCCAGGCTTTCGCCAAAATAGGCGAAAACCAGTCCGAACATCAGGGTGATGATACCAATGATGATGCAAATCCGTTCAATATTTTTGTGATCGGCCATCGGGTCACCTCGCTTAATTCATAAATTCGCCATTATAGCTGACCAGAACGGCATGATTGACATTTTTCAACTCAACCACCTGGTTAATAAAGTCGGTGTTATCATTTTTGAGTCGCACCTCGATATTCAGTTCGATGCCCTCCCGGGAAACCGTTTTGTTTTTGATAATGCTTTTGGTAACACTGGCATCGATGAATTTTTTCACTTCTGCTTCAGCTTCCCGATCGCTACAGTTAACCACGATAATATAGGGCATCTCGTTGGGTTTGCGGTTGACAAACACCAGCAAAATGATCCCGATCAATACCGAACCGAGAATCGCCAGGGGAATCATCCCGGCCGAGAGGACAATCCCGGCAGCAATCGACCAGAAAACAAAGGCGATGTCCAAGGGTTCTTTGACCGCCGTTCTAAACCGGACAATCGAAAGCGCCCCGACCATCCCCAAGGACAGTACCACGTTGCTGGTAATCGCCAGCATCACAAAGGTGGTGATCATACAAAGGGCAATTAAGGTAACTCCAAAGCCGGATGAATACATCACCCCCTTATAGGTTTTTTTATGAACCAGATGGACAAATACGCCAATCCCAAAGGCCAGAATCATGGCCATGGCGATATCGATCATCGATACCGATGTGACATTGTCCAGAAAATTTGACTTAAAAATATCGTTAAAACTCATTTAGATCTCCTTGTTGATTTGCGTTATAGGTAATTGCGAAACTGCCGTGAGCTTTGCGCCCAGTTTCGCACGAAACAATTTTTACACTGTACGGCGGACAGTTCTCTGAACTGTCCGCCTACACGTTACAAAATTGTTTGTGGAAACTGCACACAAAGCAATTATTGTTCGGTGTTTTTTAATTTCGCAAATGCCTAGTTTTCTTGATTGAATTTGTTAAACAAAAAATCAGCTGTAAATCCGACTGGCTGCATATTTTGAAAAAGCCGTTTGTCTTCGGCCATCCAGCTGGATGAGATCGGCAATCACGGCGGGAATAAAGTTATCATACTTCACTTCCAGCAGCAGCTGCTGATCCCCGGCACAAATGGTGGGTAAGTCGGGATTAAACAGATCCGTGCTGAAAAGACCGGTGCGGATGTCCCGGTCAATCGTAACCCGGACGTTTCCGGGTCGATAAACAAAGGCCTCCCGTTTATAATCGACAATGGTTTTGGGCCTTAGCTGTCCCGACTTCATTTTGGAATAGAGCTCCACCACCAGGGGTTCTGAACTTGTAGCCATCCAGTCGGTATCATGGGCCAGAATCGCTTCAACCTGCTCCCTGGTAATATTGGCCTTGATCTTGGCACAAAGGCCATTGATCTTGCTCTTTTTTTCCAGATTGATAAAGGCAAAGTCTTTGTTATAACAGCGGATTCTGAATTTTTCCCGATGGTTGATCCCACTGATCTTATCCTGCAACGCCACGTCCCGATAATTATCAAAATACAAACTGCGAATCTGGTATTCGCCTGCTTCATCGGTATTGACGTCGGGCTGCATCACGGCTTTTAGCTGCCTGCGCAGAACCAGGTAATCCAGATAATTAATATAATGTTTGTGTTCATGCCGAAATTGCATGTCGTACCTCCTTTTGTGATTTAACACGTTCTTAACAAAACCTATGATAGTGAGGCTAGCTTGAATAAAGATTGAAGCAAGAATCTCTTAAGCTGGAGTTCAAGCTTCATTCAATTAAAGATGCTATAATAAAAAATAGCGATTGGGACGAGGAGGTGTTTTTAGCATGCGGCTATTACTGGTGGAAGATGAATGGGGACTGGTCGAAGCCCTGAGAGCAATTTTTACCAAAGAAAATTATGGCGTGGATATTTGCATGGATGGCGAAAGTGGTCTGGATAATGCCCTGACCGGGATTTATGATCTGATTATTCTGGATATTATGCTGCCCCGTAAAGACGGCCTGGCGGTTTTACAGGAGCTGCGCAAGGCTAAAATTGAAACTCCGGTGCTGATGCTGACGGCCCGAGCCGAGCTGAACGATAAAATTGCCGGATTGGATCGGGGGGCGGATGACTATCTCACCAAGCCTTTTCAAACCGGGGAACTGCTGGCCCGAATCCGGGCGGTGACCCGACGCAAAGGTGAGGTGGTGACGAATGATCCGGGCTGGGGCGATCTGACCTTACGACAAAAAAACCGGGAGCTTTGCTGTGGCAATACGACGGTAAAACTGGGTTTGAAGGAATTTTTGCTGTTGGAAACCCTGATGATCCATTCCCGCCAGATCATTTCCAAGGAACAGTTGATTGAAAAGGTTTGGGGCTTTGACAGCGAAGCTGAGTATAATAATGTGGAGGTCTAT
This sequence comes from Acetobacterium wieringae, assembly GCF_023700225.1. Taxonomy (NCBI): domain Bacteria; kingdom Bacillati; phylum Bacillota; class Clostridia; order Eubacteriales; family Eubacteriaceae; genus Acetobacterium; species Acetobacterium wieringae. The sequence goes on along the minus strand of NZ_CP097897.1, from coordinate 80,305 downwards.
ATTTCGTTTCTGCGAAAAAAGATCAGTTTTGTGGGATCTCAGGTCCAGATTAAGGTTAACCGGGGGATCGGTTATTATCTGGAGTTGTCGGTACAAGGGTAAGCATGATGATCAGAAACCTGAAACGCCGCTTTGTGGCAACGATTATGATTATCCTATCGCTGGTTTTTGCCCTGATTCTTGGTTCCATCAACTATTTCAACTACCAGTCCAGTGAACGTCAGAGTATTTCTCTGTTATCAGTGCTGGCCGACAATGATGGGGTGATTCCTCCGGCTACTCCGGGAACTCCAGGGGCGGCTAATCCCCTGCCACCAGATATTTTTGAGCGGGAAAAAACCTACTCGGTTAAGGTTAATGCAGCGACTAACCTCTTCACCATCAATGGCAGCAGCGATACCAGCCAGGTATCTCAGGAGGTTCTGGATCTGGCAAATCAGATGCTCGCAAAAACAAAGTTTCCGGCGCCCTTAACGGTTACCGCTATCTGGTTGTTGACAAACCCTATGGACAACTGCTGGTTTTTGTCGATCAACGGATTTCCAATGCGATGGCGGATCGGCTGCTAACCACCTCCCTGATCATTGGCAGCATCACCCTGCTGGTGCTTTTCTTTGTCTCGCTTTTTCTGGCCAACCTGATGGTTAAACCCGTGGCCGACGCCTTTGAAAAACAGAAGCGGTTTATTTCGGATGCCAGTCATGAACTCAAAACACCCCTCTCCGTTATCAGCGTCAACGCCGATGTTTTAGCCGGAGACATCGGAACAAATCGACATCTTGGCTATATCCAATCTGAAACCGACCGGATGAATACCCTGGTCAATGACCTGCTAACACTGGCCCGGCTGGACGCCGACAAAACGCACGGGGTTACCTCAACCTTTGATTTGAGCCAAGCCATAAAAAGCATTGCCTTAAGTTTCGAGAGCATTGCCTTTGAGGCGCATAAAAACTATGCTCTCGAAATTGAGGACGGGATCACCTATCAGGGTGATGCCAATCAGATCAAACAGGTTGCCGCCATCCTGATTGACAATGCCATTAAACATACCAATGATGATGGGCAAATTGAGCTCACTCTTAAGCGCATTGGTGATAAAATCCATCTTGAGGTATTTAATACCGGTGCCGGAATTCCTTACGATCAGCGGGATAAGATTTTTGAGCGCTTCTACCGCTACGATGAATCCCGTTCCAAGGCTACCGGCGGCTATGGCCTGGGGCTGGCCATTGCCAAAGCGATTGTTTGCGAGCATCAGGGCAAAATTAAAGTAAGCAGCGAAGTCGGTCGTTGGGCCCGGTTTAGTGTGATCCTCTAAACTGCTGCAGCCCCAAAAACAGCACCTGAAAAAAGCCATCCGGATCTTTTGATCCAGATGGCTTGTTGATGTTCTGACTGCGAGCTACTAGTTGGAAATATTTCTGATCATGTTGATAAATTCACGTTTAATTTCCGGATCAAAATGCCCTTCCAATTGCTCCAGCTGGTTCAGGGGATTTTGCTCTGCTCCCAGGGCCTCACCCGCCTGGGCCGAGGTCAGGCGATCATAATAACTGGCCACAGCAACAACCCGTGCAATAAAAGGAATTTCTTCACCCTTTAAACCCTTGGGATAGCCAGACCCATCCCATCGTTCGTGATGATGCAGCACCGCATCGGCCAGGGACATGGTATCATCAAAAGCATTGAGAATCCGATACCCCATAATTGGATGCTTCCTGATCTCAGTCCTTTCTGCCTCGGTAAGTTCACTCCGCTCTTGCAGACAATCTTTATGCAAAACAATCTTGCCGATATCATGAAAATAACCGGCCAGTTTCAGCCGTCTGATTTTAACATGGGGGAGTTCCATTGACACTCCCAGATCATGACACCATTGACTAACCCGCTGGGCATGTTCCTCTTCCTGGGGACAATCACTTTGCAGGCTGGTGACGATTGAATCCAGGGTTGAGCTCTTAAAATCATCCCGTTCCAGCACCTTGATGGCATACATTCGTTCTTCAGCGAATTCCAGGCATTCCATAATACTCTGGTTCATCGCTGTTTTAGCCGCACAGCCCAGTGAAATATTTCCCCGGATGAGCTTGACGCTATCCTGGGCAAATTCGGTTTTAATCCGCTTTTTAATCTGTTTCGCCTGCTCAATGGTGGTTTTTGGCAGCAGAATCACAAATTCATCGCCCCCCCAGCGGGCAATGATGTCATCAGACCGACAGACCCGACGCATCACTTCGGCTATTTTTTTCAGAAAAATATCTCCGTGAGCATGGCCGAAAATATCATTGGTCAGCTTTAAGCCGTTGACATCCCCCATGATAATCGAAATCGGCAAATTTCTTTCGGTATCCAATCGTAATAACTCCGCTTCCAGAAAACGACGATTATAAAGCCCGGTCAGAGCATCGTGAAAACTCAAGTATTCAATCTCTTTACGTTGCTCCTTTTTCTCGGAAACATCCCGAAAAACAAGCACAATCCCCACCGTTTCACCCTTTTCATTTTTAATCGGCGCCGCACTGTCTTCCAGGTGAAAAACCGATCCATCCTTGGCTGTTAAAACGGCATGATTTTTAAGTTCCTGGGTCTGGTCAGTCGCCATCGCCGCAATGATGGTATCTGCAATTTCCTGATGGCTATCTTCGTGCGATAAAACAAAAACCTCCCGATAATGCCGCCCTTTTGCATCTTCATTGGTCCAACCGGTCAGTTGCTGGGCCACCTTATTGAGCATTTCGATCTTACCCTGGGGATCCACCACCATTACCCCATCGCCAATGGAAATCAGGGTCTGGAAATATTTACTGCGTTCGGCAAACAATTTATTCTGAATATTCCGCCGCTCCACATTCGTTAAGACCCCGTTCATTAATACGGTTATTTCATACACATCATTATCGCCATATTCGTCAACTTTACCGGCGAAGCCCACCACCGCTGTGATTTTTTCATCAATAAAAATGGGAACGGCGATAAAATTGCCGGTAATCGTCGATCCCCCGGGAAGTCCCCATTCTGATGCTAAGTTGTCGACTTGGTTATTTATGATGACTGGCTTGCGCTGCCGTACCGCATCCCCCCACAGCCCGACTTCCTCCAGTTGGTAGCTCTGCTTTGGACGCGTCATATCCGCCCCTTTAATCAGGCCTTTAGACCAGGCTTTGAGAGTAAATTGCCGTTTCTTTTCATCATAAAAACAGATAAAGCCGCTGTTGCTATCAGTCAGTTTCAGGGCTTCGTGCAAAACATAGTCCAGCTGCTTTTGATCATTCCTGAACTTCTTGCTTAAAACGTTCACCAGAATTTTGTTGCGAAAGAGTACCCGCTCCTGTTTTTTTATCAATTTTTCTTCATCGGTGATTTCTCGAATAAAAGCGCCGACCCCAATCCGGTTATTTTTTAATTCGACCGGAAATTTTTTTATTTTATAAATCCGGTTTTTATATTTTTCCTCATATTCAGTCGCTTCTCGAGTCGTGATAACCTGCTGATCCGTTTCAATAATTGACGGGCCTAAAGCTTCGACATCCTGAATTGGATCGGCCTGAGCAATAATTTCCGGTATCGATTTCTGATAATGGGGCTCCGCAGCCTGATTAATAAAGACGTAGTTCAATTGTTCATCCTTCAAATAGATGACCGTTTCATGACCGTTCATGAAGGTTTCACAAATATTCTTAATGCTTTTTGTCTCCGTCTTGGTATTCTTCAATTTTTTATTCGTTCGAACTAATAATAGCAATAGAATTCCGACTGCAATCACAAGTCCAACAATCAATAGACTATCTGCCGCTGCTGGTTCCATCCTTTTATCTCCTCATCCAACCTTTTCCACTCATGTTAGACTCTTATATAAAGCATCAAAATCTTATTTTTCCACTTGTAAAGGTTTTCTTCTTACTCTTGATTTCATTATTATATAACAAAATTAAATTAATTCCTATTTTTTTATCAAAAAAAAACACTATTTTTATTTAATATTGTTATTAACCACAATATTCCAAATTCAATCAAATACTCACGGGGTTTATTCAATTGTTTCCAGAATTTCCTCAATTTTTCGTCTCGTTTTCGGACGATGATCCCGGTTTTTATAACCAAAGGCAATCATGCAGGATAATCCAAAGTGGACGGGATCAAGTATTTTCTCCTGCACCAGCACAGCTTCGACCTTTGCGGTATTAAATCCTTCCATTGGGGTGGAATCCACGCCCAGCATGGCGGCAGCCGTCAGCATATTAGCCAGCGGAATATAGGTTTGTTTGCAGGCCCAGTCAAAAAAAGCCCGGTCATTTCCAGCGATTTTCAGATCGTCTTCCTGAAAGCTCTTCAATTTATTTTTCCGGGCGGCTCGCAAGTCGTCAGTGAAATGCTGGATATCGTTCATAATGTACTCCACATAGTCAGAATCCGGCTTTAAATCAACTGGTTTTCTGGCCAAAATCAGGACAAAATGACTGGCACCATCGAGACTGACTTCTGCGCCCCAGGCGAAGGGTTTTATTTTTTCGCGAAGCTCCCGGTTATTGAGCAGCACAAATTTCCAGGGTTCCAGCCCCATCGAGCTGGGTGAGAGCCGGGCCGCCTCCATGATCACAGCAAAATCTTCATCGCTGACCTTTTTATTGGCATCATAACCTTTGCAGGTGTAGCGATTGTTAAATATATTCAGAATCAGGTTTCGAGTTTCTTCTTTTTTCATCTTGATGGCCTCCCATATTTTTTATTATCTTTTAGTATATTCCCTTTGAAAAATCACTCAAACATGACATGTTATTATTTTTTTCTTTTCGCCCTCATTTATCCCCATCAAATCATTGTTTATTTTTACTTGATCAGGGTAAATTAATTGGAGAACACCGAATTATTTGAATCGAATTTGAAAGAAGGGGATCTGCATGAATGTAATTGAAATCAATCAACTGACAAAATATTATGGAAAACATCGAGGCATTGAAAACGTATCCTTTTCTGTGGAAGAAGGCGAGATCTTTGGTTTTATCGGTCCCAATGGCGCCGGTAAATCCACCACCATCCGGGCGCTGTTGTCGCTGATCCATCCCACCAGTGGCTCAGCCACCATTTTTGGGAAAGACTGCATTAAATACGGCAGCGAAATTCGCCGGGATATTGGCTACCTGCCTTCGGAAGTCTTTTATTACGAACACATGAAGGTCAAGGAGGTACTCAATTATTCGGCCAGCTTCTATGATAATGTCGATACTAGCCGGATTGCCAGCCTGGCGGAGGTTATGAATCTTGACTTAAATAAGCGCATTGATGACCTCTCCTATGGCAATAAAAAGAAAGTCGGCATTATTCAGGGCCTGCTCCATGAACCCCGACTGATCATTCTTGACGAACCAACGGGCGGTCTGGATCCCCTGATGCAGCAAAACGTTTTTGACCTGATCCGGGCGGAAAACAAAAAAGGTGCCACCGTTTTATTTTCTTCGCACATTCTTTCTGAAGTACAAAAGCTGTGTGGCCGGGTGGCCATCATTAAAGACGGCACCATTGTTCGGGTTGAAAATATCCGGGATATGCAAAAACACAATTATAAAAAATTCACCCTGGACTACAAAGGCGTGATGGATGTTCAACACTTTAATCTGGAAGGGGTCACGAATTTAACGGTCAATGAAAACAGCCTGCATTTTTTATTTAAGGGTGATATCAATCGGATGGTTGAGCGCCTGCAGGGCCAGTATCTTTTAAATCTGCTCGTTGAAGAACCTTCGCTTGAGGAAATTTTTATGCATTATTACCAAAAGGAGGAAAAGGAGGCCCAACCATGAACATTTTAATACTGGAACTGCGAATGGGCCGAAAAACCCTGATCATCTGGTGCATCTCACTAATTGGGGTATTAAGCCTCTTTATGTTGCTCTATCCTTCCATTGCCAGTCAACTGGAGGACTTCCAAAGGGTCTTTGAAAGCTTCCCGATTGAATTCCAACAGGCTTTCGGGGTGGCTGATCTGGAGCTTGCCAGTATTTTAAGCTTTTATCAATTTGCCCTGATGTACGTTTTGCTGGCCGGGGCCATCCAAGCCATGAATATGGGGGTTTCGATCCTCTCCGCCGAAGTCCGGGAAAAAACTGGCGATTTTCTGTTTGTCAAACCGGTCAGTCGTAACCGGGTCGTCGCCATGAAAATCCTGGCGGTGCTGGTTCAAATTCTGATTACCAATGCTGTTGTTTTTACAGCTTCCCTACTCATGGTTACCCTGCTCAGTGACGCCGCCTACAACCTTAAGCTGTTTACCCTGTTTACCCTGAGCCTACTCTTTATCCAGATTTTCTTTGCCAGCCTGGGGCTGTTTGTGTCCGTTTTTTTAAGACGGATCCGCACCGTTCTACCCATCAGTATGGGGGTTGTCTTTATTTTTTATATTATTCATCTGCTCAATGAAACCTTAAACGATGACAAACTGGGGCTGGTCTCCCCCTTTGATTATTTCAATTTGACTGAAATCTCCATGAATATGAATTACGATTCATTGTACCTGCTGTTATGGTTTGTTTTAGTCGGCCTCTTTACTTTTCTGACCTTCAAACTGTTTGCCCGAAAAGATCTGCCGTCGATCTAGCCTAAAAGGAGGCGTTATCCATGAATGTATTTAAAAAAGAAATGAAAGCCAATATTAAATCGCTGATCATCTGGTGTTGTGCCCAGGTTTTCATTATCTTTGCCGGAATGATGAAGTACCAGGGTTTTGCCGATTCCCAAGTGGACGTCAACGCCCTGTTTGCGGCCTTTCCCGAAGAAATCATGGTCGTTTTTGGGATCGGCTCGGTGGATATTACCAAAGTCGCCGGTTTTTATTCGGTGTTCTTTCTCTACTTTATGCTGCTGGCCGCTGTTCATGCGGTAATGTTCGGGGCGGTGGCGGTGTCCAAGGAAGAACGGGATCACTGTGCTGATTTTGTCTATACCAAACCGGTTCGTCGGTTTCAGGTGATCTGGCCCAAGTTGTTGGCCGGGCTCATCAATATTCTAATTTTTAATATTGTTACTTTTTGTGCTTCCGTATTTTTCATTGCCCAGCACAACGATGGCAACGGCCTGATCGACAAAGTATCCCTGACAATGCTGGCACTCTTTATCCTGCAACTGTTCTTTTTGGCGCTGGGATCTATGTTTGGTGCCGTTTTAAAAAACACCAAGCGGGCGACTGCCGCTGCCTCCGGGCTGGTGATGGGGTTTTTCATCTTATCGGTGGCAGTGGATTTATATGACAAGCTGGACTTTCTTGCAATCTTCACTCCCTTTAAGTATTTTGAAGGCGCCACCCTGATGATTAATGATCAGCTATCCTTCAATTCTGCTGCCATTTTACTGGTTGTCTCGCTGGTCTTTTTCGTTTTGACCTTTGTGGCCTTTAACCGGCGGGATTTAAGTACCTAGGTTCTGGTGATCATTCCCAATACAACAAAAGCATCCAAACAGTTTGTCTGGATGCTTTTGTTGTCGATAAAATACCGTACCGACCAATTGTTAATCTGTTGTTCGCCGCGGAATCGGACAGGCGATGCCGTGTCCGCTCCGATGCGTACAACATGATGTAACAATTGTCGGTACTGGGTTATCTTTTTTGATAGTCTGAAGCATCCAAAAAGCGTTGGATGCTTTTTGAATGGCTTTATTCGGCTTAGTAACCGCTGACGGCTTCGCCTTTTAATAGTTTAACAGCGGAGCTGGTGCCGATGCGGGCACAGCCTTCGTTGATAAAGGCGATCAGATCATCCACGGATTTTACCCCGCCGGCGGCCTTCATCTTTACGTCTGGGCCGATGTTGGCTTTAAATAAACGGATGTCTGTGATGGTTGCCCCGGCGGTTCCAAACCCAGTGGAGGTTTTGATGTAGTCGGCTTTGGCATTGGTCACCAGCTCACAGACCTTGACCTTCTCAGCCTCAGTCAGAAAACAGGTTTCGACAATCACCTTGAGGATCTTGTCACCGATGGCCTGTTTAATTTCGGAAATTTCATTTTGGACCAGGTCATAGTCTTTGTTTTTCAGGGCGGTGATATTAATGACCATATCGATTTCTGAGGCACCGTTTTTAACCGCATCAACTGCTTCAAAAACCTTAACGGCCGTGGTATTGTAACCGAGCGGAAAACCGATCACGGTGCAGATATTCAACTGCTCGCCATAGGTTTCTTTGATCTTTTTAACATAAGACGGCGGGATGCATACCGATGCCGTTTCATAGGTGATGGCATCGTCACAGATCACCTTAATCTCTTCCCAAGTTGCAAATTGTTTTAACAGGGTGTGGTCAATGTGGCTTAAAATTTCCTTGTTTGTCATATTCATTCTCCTAATTTTCGTAACTCAATGGTGTCTTATTTGGCCATGGTGTCTTTGAGGTTTTCATAGATTTCGGTATAGGTGTCAAAGACGCCCTGATAGGTTGTGTAGAGGTCTTTGTTGGGCTGAACCGAATAGGCTTCTCTGACCATGCCGGTGGTTGCGGCATCAAAGGATTCGTAAGCACCGGAACCGACCGCCGCGACGATGGCGCAACCAAGAACACTGGCGCTGGCGTCTTCAGTAACCACAATGGGCTTGCCGGTGACATCGGCGATGATCTGCATCCAGGTGGCATCTTTGGTGACCCCACCACAGCCCACAATGATGTTGATGGGGCAGCCCTGGGCTTCAAAGTTATCGATGATATTCTTGGTGCCCAGCGCTACCGATTCCAGCAGGGCCCGGTAAATATGGGCTTTGGTATGGCTCAAGGTTAAGCCGTAGATCACCCCTTTTGCATTGGCATCTTTGTAAGGGGTCCGATTGCCCTGGAAGAAATCAAGGGCCACCAGGCCTTCGGAACCAGCCGGGATTTTGGCGACCCGTTCATTCATATAGGCATAGGGGTTTTCGTGGGCACTCATGTCAAACTCCCGCATAAACCACTTAATGATCGAACCAGCCGAAATCTGACCGCCTTCCAGCAACCATTGGTCGGGCACGATGGCGTTGTTGTAAGGGCCCCAGATGCCGTTGAGATTGAGTTTCTTTTCTGAGAAGGCCAGCTGCACAAAGCTGGTCCCCATGATCATCGCCAGTTTACCTTCTTTAGCTACACCTAAACCAAGCATTCCGATATGAGCGTCGATCCCGCCCTGAACCACCTTCATGTCCGGGTTGATATCGTACTGATCGGCAAAGGAACGGTTGATGGTACCGACTAATTCACCCACATGCTTAACATCCAGCACCAGTTTTTCAGCATAATCTTCCAGTCCTACCTGTTTGAAGAATTCGCCATTCCAGCCGCCTTCACACTCAATATAATTCCATTTACAGGTTGAGTTACAGATCGAGGTCGCATAGACGCCGCACAGCTGATAGTTCATCCAGTCCAGCTGTTCAATGATTTTATGGCTTTTTGCATAGATATCTTTTTGATTGTTTTTGATCCACAGAACCTTGGGGATCATCCATTCCACTGAGTCTTCGCCACCGGAATAGGCCAGCACCGGATGTTTGGTCGCGTTGATGACTTTCATTTCCTTTTTCGCCCGGGTATCCATCCACATGATGGCATCCGTTAATGGGTCGCCATTTTCATCAACGGGAATAACTGTTGATGAGGTGGAGCAGACGCTGACCGCCTGAATATTGTGTCTCACTTCCTTTGATAATGAAGACATTACATTTTTAACCGCTTCGTTAAAGCAGCGCCACCAGTCGGCTGGTTTCTGCTCGGCCCACCCCGCCTGAGGATAGAAGGTTTCGTAAACCCGTTCATCGCCAGCAATCACCTGACCCTTAATATCTGTCACAACAACTCTGACACTCTGTGTTCCAGTGTCAACACCCATAAAATACTTTTCCGTGTTCATTTAATTTTCCCCCCATGGATAAAACATTATTTTATTGTAGAAATAACCACCTTTGGCTATTTCAGAAAAAACCTTGGGCACTTCATCGAGCGGTAAACGATGGCTGATAATGTCTTTGGCTGTCATGCCTTTTTCGGCAAACATTTTTAAGGATTCGGTCCAGTCTTCACCGGGATAGGGTTTGGTAAACGAATTCCAGGAACCGATCAGGCTCAGCTGGCTTCGCATTAAGGTATCCAGTTCTTTTTCACTGAGATCCAAACCTTTATGGGAGATCCCCAGGTAAACCACCCGGCCCATTTTGCTGGCCATCAGAATACATTGTTTTTGGGCTGTCGGTACCCCGGAAAAATCAATGACAATGTTGGCGCCTTTTCCATTGGTAGCTTTCATGACTGCGGCCACCGCATCTTCTTTTAATGAGTTGATGATGACATCAGCGCCGACTTTTTTAGCGATTTCCAGTTTTTCATCCCAGACATCCACCGCAATCACCTGGGTTGCCCCCGCCAGTTTGGCGTATTGCGCGGCAAACAAGCCGATCGGTCCAGTCCCCACCACACAAACCGAATCGCCCGGAGCAAAATTAGCCCGGGCCAAGCCGTGATAAGCATTGGCACAGGGATCGAGGGTAGCGGCATCTTCATAGGAAACATTATCTGGCACTTTCAGTAGATTGCCTTCTTTCACGGCCACATACTCAGCCAGGGCACCATTGCGGCGGGAACCATAATAGTCATAATGCTCGCAGAGGGAGTAAATGCCTTTTTGGCACCATTCACATTCAAAACAGGGAATCAGTGGCGGTACCACGACCCGATCGCCAACCTTGAAGCTTTTAACATCCGCCCCCAGCTCCGTGATTTCACCGGAAAATTCATGGCCGATAATAATCGGCGAAACATGGGCGCCATAGGTCAGGGCCCGGGGAATATCCGATCCGCACAGACCAACCGCCCAAACCTTGACCATCACCTCATCAGGCTGCACAATTGGTCGGGGCACTTCTTCCACCCGCAAATCGCCAGGTTTATACATCGATACTGCTTTCATTCTTTCCTCCTTAATAAAAACCTTTGGTGTGAACTAAAAATGGCTGATCGGGGTTGATGTAACCCTTTTCTTATCGCCTAAAAAAATATCGGCAGCTGTTCTGACTGCTGATTAAAATGTCGGTCCGTTTGAAATTTACTATATATCAATTATGACCGTTGAATTTGAACTCATTCTACCACCATAAACTAACGCTGTCAATACTCTTTGCGTTAATTATTAACTTTATTGAGCCCCAGCAATTGTCAAACCGCCTTTTTTGACGTATAATAATCTAAGAAAATAGATCGGAGGCCATTTCTTTGACGTCACTGCTAACTGAAATACGCACCAAGTACAACCTGTTCTCAAGCACCCAAAAGGTGATTGCCAATTACATCCTAGACCATCCCGATACGGTATCGCTGCTGTCGATTACTGAGCTGGCTAAAAAATGCGAGACCAGCGAAACCACGGTGATGCGGCTGTTAAAAAAACTTAATTACAGTTCCTATCAGATTTTTCGCATTAATTTGGCCAAGGAGTTTTCGGATACGCCCTCAGAAAGCATCATTGAGGAGATTCTCGGAGATGATGACATCAATACCATCAAGAAAAAAGTGATCGGTCATACCATCACCGCCATTAATGACCTGGAACATTCCCTGAAGAACGAGGTCATTGAAGCCGCCCTGAAGCTCCTGCTGGCGGCCAAGCGGGTGCTGTTTTTCGGCGTCGGCGCCTCGGCCTCGATTGCCATGGATGCCATGCATAAGTTCGGAAAAATCGGTCTCAATGTCTGCAGTTATCCGGATCCCCATTTTATGAATATTATTGCCTCCCATGCCAGCGCCGACGACGTCTTGTTTGCGGTTTCCCATACCGGTGAAAGCCTGGAAGTGCTAAGCACCGTCGCCATCGCCAAAAAGAACCAGGCCAAGATCATCGCCCTGTCCAGTTTTGAAAATTCAACCCTGGCCGAGCAGGCGGATATCTTTTTATCCAGTTCCACCAATGATAAAAAATACCATTCTGAAGCGATGGCCTCCCGCATTGTCCAGCTGACCATCATCGACATCCTCTACTTAAGCGCCTTTATGCGAAACGAAGCGGTCTTTTACGAGGCCCTCTCGGCTTCCCGGGATGCCGTCGGTCTGAATAAAACCTGATTCTTAAGTCACGTGTAAAAATGAGAAAAGGAGCTTGATTATGAGTGTTATAACCTTTGTAGGCGCCGGTCAGATGGCTTCGGCCCTATCCTTTCCGGCCACCGAAAACGGCCATGAAGTCCGCCTGGTGGGCACCCACCTCGATCGGGACATTATCGATTCCGCTGAACTGACTGGCTTTCACCCAACCCTGAAACGCCAGCTGCCCAAAGAAGGGATCAAGTATTATCAGATCGAAGATGTCGAGCTGGCCCTGGATGGCACCAATGCTGTGCTGTGCGGTGTCAGCAGCTTTGGGGTGGACTGGTTCTGTAACCAAATCCTACCACTGATCCCCGATACGGTTCCGGTTCTGTCAGTCACCAAAGGCATGATCGATCAGGAAGACGGAACGATGATTACCTACCCGGATTACTTTATCAGTAAACTGCCCGCTGAAAAAAAGCTCTCCATTAATGCCATCGGCGGCCCCTGCACCAGCTATGAACTGGCCGACAAGGATCACTCGACCGTGGCTTTTTGCGGCACCGATATGGAAATCCTGCGACGCTTTAAGAAATTGTTCGCCACTGACTATTATCACATCAGTCTGTCCACTGATGTGATCGGTGTTGAATGTGCAGTTGCCCTGAAAAACGCCTATGCCTTGGGGGTTTCCCTGGCGGTTGGTCTGGCCCTTGGTCCCGACGGCACGGGCAGCGAACATTATAATTCCCAGGCTGCCCTCTTCGGCCAGAGCGTCAAAGAAATGAAACAGCTGCTGACCCTTGTCGGCGGCGGTGACGAAAATATTATCTACGGCGCTGGCGATCTTTACGTCACTATTTTTGGCGGACGCACCCGCAAAATCGGTACCCTGCTGGGTCGGGGCTGGTCTTTTGAAAAAGCTATGACCGAACTGGAAGGCGTAACCCTGGAATCCATCGTCATTGCCACCCGCACCGCCCGTTGCGTAAGACGCCTGGCTGAACGGGGCCTGGTTAAATTAAAAGACTTCCCCCTGCTGATACACGTTGACAACATCATCAACAACGGCGCCTCCGTGGCGATCCCCTGGGCCGCTTTTGAGACGGAGAAATATTAAGCTGCTGATCCTGCTTCATTATCAGCGTCTGTGTCAATCCCGACGATTTCTTAAATAATTATTTTCCTTCCCGGCAGATCCCCAAAAGATGGTGTGGATCTGCCGGTTTTATGCTAAAATGATTAAAAGAAATCGAGGTAAGAAATGGAAATTTTTTCAACACTTGACACCTTGCAGAGCTTTCTTTTACAATTTGGCATCTGGACCCCACTGGCATTTTTTTTATTGCAGCTGCTCCAGATTATTATTGCCCCCATTCCTGGTGGAACCGTGGGACTGGTCGGCGGCGCCCTGTTTGGCACCATCGGCGGTTTTTTAATTAGTGCTGCTGGCACACTGATCGGCTCAATTATCGTTTTTGTTTTGGCCAAACGCTTCGGCCGACCCTTTGTGCTGCGCTTTGTCAGCCCGGAACTCGTTGAAAAATACGATCATATTAAAGAATCCCGGCTCAATACGGTTCTTTTTCTGATTTTTCTGTTTCCACTGTTTCCTGATGACATGCTGTGTTTTATCGCCGGTCTTTCGCCGATGCCGGTAAAAACCTTTGTCCTGATTATTATGTTGGCCCGAACTCCCAGTGTCTTTATCAATACCATGATCGGTGCTGGTATTATGGATGACAACCCCACCCAGTTTATCATAGCGGTATCTATTTATGCGGTATTGATTGCGGTTCTTTATTTTAACCGAAAGCGCCTGGATGCTTTTATTGATCACAGTAAAAACAGGGTAGCCGAACTTCCCTCACCGCCAAGTCTTGACAAGGAGTTATAAATGACCGAGAAAACAAAAAAAGAACTGAATCGTTTGTATATGAGTGAACTGCTCACCGCCCTGGTCTGCGGTATGCTGATGTATCTGCTCACCGACTCCACCGGTCAGCCCCTGGATCTGCGTCTGCTGATACCCGGTGGGGTACTGATTTTTATCATCCTCCAAAGCGCCGGTTATTGGTATTATCGCTATCAGCTACTGGAGGACCCCCGCAATCCGATGGACTGGGTAATGCCGGTTTTTTCGATGCTGAAAAAGTTGGATCTGGCTTTATTCGCGCTATACCCCCTGTATTTGCTTTATCTGCTAATTTTTCAGCCGGATGCTTTTTTTATGACAATGAATATTTTTGGCCTGATCCTTTATGCTTTTTCGATGATCGAATACTATAACTACTATTATTTCAGTGTCCAGATCGGAACAATTAAAAAGAAAGTCCCCTCTGAACTCAGTCTGGAACTTTCACACTATGAAAAGACAAAATTAATTTAACGAAGGGTAACGGTTTCCACCTGGTCTAAACCGTGGTTTATTAACACATGACTTATTTTGTTTCTCTTTTACACACCATTAATCCACTTTTTTTTGCACTTTTAGCGGTCCTGGCATTGCTTCTCTGGAAAGCCATCTATACCTTCAAAACCTACCCGGACGACCCGGAGCTACGCCGCAATGCGATTAAGGAAATGTCCGTCGGCGGCCTTGTACTGGTCTTAATTCTGGGTATCTTTGTGGTCGTTCCCCTGGTCGCCGGAATTACCGTTAAAGACGATGAATTATCGTTGCGACTGCCCACGGGCTTCACCTTTGAGACCTACCCTGAAGCCGATATCCTCTCGGCCAAGATAGTCAGCCTCGATCAGAGTGAGTATGCCATTGTGTCCAAAGTGGTTGGCACCGAAACCCGGGCTTACCGGGAAGGGATCTTCCTGCTCCAGAACGGCACCGAAGCAGCCGTCTTTTTAAACGGCAATACGGCCATCCTGGTGGAAACCCCCAACCGGATCCTGTTGCTAGGACCTGATCGATTCGATGATTTTGTAAAAAACTTCAGTGAAAAACTAATTCCTGTACAGCCGTGATAAAAATATTAATCTAAAAAAAGCGTGCCTCTTCATCGATGGCACGCTTTTTTGCTCTTTTGACTATTTGGGATCTTCAACGATCTTGGCTACCCGGCCCACTTGTCCGTCAGTGAGCATAACCTTGATGCCGTGGGGATGAGTGGGGCTTTTCGTTAGCAGTTTGGCTACCCGACCCGGGGTCAGCTTACCGCTGCGCTGATCCGCCTTTAAGATAATCTCCACCAATGCACCAATCTTTACGTCGCTTCTTTTTTGTCCGTTCACTGCTTTTCCTTTCGGGCCTCTTCCAGGGCAATGGCCAGCTGATCCATACAGGAGGTTGGCTTTTTTCCACAGGTCTGCCCTTTAAACAAACTGATAATTTCATCCGCCGGTTTCTCATCAAGCAGCTTGACCAGGGCTTTTAGATTGCCGTCACAACCACCTTCAAAGACCAGGTTGCTGACCACATCATCGCTTAGCTCAAATTGGATATTACGAACACAAACGCCCTGGGGTTTATAATTTACTGTCATTTTTTCCTCTTTCTACTTTAGTACATTTTCCAGTCGACTTTTCATTTGTTTGGCATAATCCTCAATTGGATGGACATATTCTTCGTTCATAAACCGCGAATGAATAATAAAATCGGCTGTCGCCAGATTATTGGCCACCGGGATATCATAAACCGTGGCAATCCGTAGCAGAGCCTTGATATCCGGGTCGTGGGGCTGAGCTTCCATGGGATCCCAGATAAAAATCAACATGTCAATTTTGCCATCCACAATCCGAGCTCCGATCTGCTGATCACCGCCTAATGGGCCACTTTGAAAAATCTGTACCGGTAACCCGGTTCGTTCCTGAATCAGTCGACCGGTAGTGCCAGTGCCACACAAAAAATGGCTCTGTAATATTTCTTTGTTCCGGACGGCCCAATCCAATAACTCGGCTTTTTTTCCATCATGAGCAATTAAGGCAATTTTCTTGGTCTTTTCAATCGTTACATCAATGTATTCCGTTTCCATTTCATTCCTCACGCACTTTCTATTAAATTTTTACACCTTATTTTTTTACTTCAAAATCCAGCAGTTTGACATCTTTTGATAAGAACTCCGGTTTTACCGTTTCTTCCTTAACATAATCGGTACTTAAATATTTTTTATTATCATCGGCAAAAACGGTGACCACCACTGCTTGGGGGTCTTCCAGGAGATCTTGGGCAATAATGGCAGCAATAAAGTTGGCCCCGGATGAAATTCCCACTCCCAGTCCCAATTCTTTGGACAGCTTCTGGGCCATAATGATGGCATCCCCATCATCCACTGCAATAATATCATCCAGTTCTTCTAATTTTATCAGATCCGGAACAAATTCGTCTGAAATACCCTGAATTCGATGGCTACCAACCTTATAGCCCGTGGACATGGTTGGTGAACTGACTGGTTCCATCGGATGGACTTTAATCTCGGGATTCTTTTCTTTAAAGTAGCGCCCTAAACCCATAACCGTTCCCCCGGTTCCAACCCCTGCTACAAGGGCCTGGGGCATGACGCCAAAAGCCGCCAGTTGGCATTCAATTTCCGGAGCGGTACGCAGATACTGTGCCTGAGTATTTTCTTCATTGGAAAATTGGCAGGGTAAAAAGGCATTGCCTTCGGTCGCCAGAGCCCCGCATTGGGCAATGCTCCCTAAAAAGCCGCCCTCTTCTTTGGACACCAGCCGAACTTCTCCGCCATAACTGCGGATCAGGTTTTTTCGTTCATCACTCATCCAGTCCGGCATGTAGATCACAACCGGATGTCCCAGACAGGTGCCGACGGCCGTAAAAGCGATTCCGGTATTTCCACTGGTGGCTTCGATAATCGTTTCCCCTTCATGGATCTCGCCCTTTTCATACGCTCTTTTTAGAATATGCAAAGCCACCCGATCTTTGATACTGCCGGTGAGATTATAATGCTCTGCTTTGGCATAAACACTGCGGGATACCCCCTTATATAAAAAATTGATCTTTAACAAGGGGGTATTCCCGATGAGTTTTTCCAGTTCTCCAAATTTTTCTTGGTTATTCATTTACCTTATCCTTTGTTGTATTTAGTTTATGTCCCCAATGACCCAAATCAAATAAAATTGGTGTCAAACTGAGGCCGCCATCCGTCAATGAGTACTCGACCTTTGGGGGGACCTCATGATAGGATTCCCGATGGACGATTCCGCATTCCTCCAGTTCCTTTAGTGAACTGGTCAGCATCATGCTGGTAATCCCGACGATTTCTCTTTTTAGTTCATTAAACCGCATCGTTTGACCGCCCAAGGTACAGATAATTGGGAGTTTCCATTTACCGTCAATCATTTTGAGGGCCTGTTTAATACTGCACTCCGGTTTCACACACGGATGATTCTGCTCCGAATCGACCTGATTGATCGGGCATGTTTCGCCATTTATACAATGGTTGTCTTTCATTTTTCTCTCCAACACTCAGAAATATAGTTCTAAGTCATAATTTACTGCCTACTTGTTTTTTATTCTGGCATTGTTATAATCATACTAAAATAAACCAAATAAATCAATGTTTATCAGGAGGTAAAGATGAACGAAGTAATTGAATTTCTAACTGACTGTGGTGTTTTCTTTCTCGCTACCGTTGAAGGCGACCAACCCAAGGTTCGTCCCTATGGATTTGTGATGGATTATGATGGTAAACTCTGTCTCTGCACCAATAATAAAAAACCCAGCTATGCTCAAATGAAGGCAAATCCGGCAGTGGAAATTTCGGCCTCAAAAGAGGGCAAGTGGATCCGCCTTAAAGGCAATGCCGTTTTCTGTACAACACCTGAATCTCAGGCCAAGGCTCTGGAAGCAATGCCTGGACTGGCTGGCATGTATGCCGTTGGCGATGGCTTATTTGAAATCTTTGCCATCGAAAACGGGGTAGCGGATTTCTGTTCCATGGCTGGCGAAAACCACCAAGTTATTTTATAGTCTACCCGATCATCAATTTATAAACGGCTCTATCTAAGCAGTCTGACCTTCAACTCAGACTGTTTTTTTATGCTGGCAGGACGGATTCTGCTATGCAAGTTTAAACAACCGTGCTAAAATAAAAAGCATCAATCCCCTAACTGCCCCCCACGATACTGAATCTAATTACCTTTTTATCAGTAACAACGATTTAAAACCCAGGAGGTTAATGAATGATTGTCGGTTTAACCAAAAATCAGCAGATTCCTACGGCAAAAATGAATCGCAATAGCGGTCGGGCCATTCGGGAAAGAATTCCATTTTCTGCCCAATCCGTTTTTCACCCTGTTGATCGTGATCCAGTTGCCATCATTGAGAGTCAGAACTATTTTCGGATTCCCGAACTGATTCCGCTGCGACACCAGAAAATGACGGCATCTCCTTTTGCTTTTTTCCGGGGAACAGCCCTGTTGATGGCCAATGATCTATCCCATCAGGCCCAGTCCGGCATTCACGTGACCATCTGCGGTGATGCCCATATTGGCAACTTCGGATTCTACGCTTCTCCGGAACGCCGACTGATCTTTGATCTCAACGACTTTGATGAAGCCGCTCCCGGCCCTTGGGAGTGGGATTTGAAACGACTGATTACCAGTGTGATTCTTTGTGCCCATGACTTGGGCTTTGATAACAAAAAAATCCGTGAGGTTATTCTGCAAACCGCCGCCTTTTACCGCAAAGGTCTTGACCTGATGTCCGATATGACCTCCCTTGAACGCTACTTTATCCTGGGCGATGAGGAACTTTTTCTGAAAAGTTTTTCCGATTCCTCCCGGGAAGAGTTTGAAAAAATCATCAAAAAAGCCAAAAAAAGAACCTCTAATCAGGTTATCTCTAAGATGACCGAAACAGACCAGTTCGGCCGTCGGGTTTTTATTGAAAGTCCCCCGATTACCACCCATTTAGATCCCAAACTCATTGATGAAGTGGAACAGTATTTTCGTCAATATTTAAAAACCGTACGTCCAGATATTGAAATGCTCTTATCCCAACATGTGTTAACCGATATTGCCCAGCGCGTCGTGGGCGTTGGCAGTATTGGTACCCGCTGTTACCTGCTGGTGCTAACCTGTGAAGATGCAAGCCATCTTGTTTTACAGATCAAGCAGGCGAATGAATCGGCGATTACCCAATACAATCAGAAAAATTTCACCACCCCGGATACGCTTTCTCATGGCCTTGGCAATGGCTATCGGGTCGTTAGCCATCAACAGATCCTTCAGGCCGCTTCAGATCCTTTTCTTGGCTATTTTTCAGCCTCCGAAGGGATGGATTTTTACGTCCGTCAGTTTCGGGACATGAAAGGCACCGTCGATCTATCCGAACTGGATTTTGAAGCCTTTAAACAATACGTTATTAATTGTGGTTTATCCCTGGCCCGGGCTCATGTCCAAAGCCCTTATGCCAACTGGATTAATGGCTATTTAGGCACTGACGATGGGTTTGATCACGCTGTTCTTGACTGGTGCCTGGCCTATTCTGAGCAAGTTTACCGGGATTATGAAATCTATAAGCAAAGTCTGGCAAGTAACTAAATCCGCACTTCAATACTTGAAAATGTCCGTAAGCCGGGCATTTTTTCTTGCTTTTTATCCGAATATCCGTTATAGTGTTAATAATGGGATCTATCTCATTTATTCTTCGTGTGTTCGTGACCTTCCACACGTAAAACAAAACTAAAGGAGTTTTTTTTATGCGAAAAATCAGTGTTCTCTTTGTTACCCAGGCAGCGGTCATTGCTGCCATGTATGTGGTTTTAACCTTTGTGTCCAGCTCGTTGGGTTTGGCCAGCGGTGAAATTCAAATTCGGCTCTCCGAGATGCTTGTTATCCTTCCGGCATTTACACCGGCAGCTATTCCAGGTCTTTTTCTCGGTTGTCTGCTGAGCAATCTCTTAACCGGCTGTACCGTGATTGATATTGTCTTTGGCAGTCTGGCAACTCTCGTTGCGGCGATCATCAGTTATCAACTGCGCAACAACAAATACCCTATGGTTGTTGCCCTTCCGCCAGTTATTGCCAATATGATCGTGGTACCATTTATTTTAAAATTCAGCTATGGTGTTCCTTTACCAATCCCAGTCATGATGGCGACGGTGGGTATTGGCGAAGTGATTTCCTGTGTTGTTCTGGGATCGGTTCTTTACTTTGCCCTGGACAAGCGTCGGGTTATTTTTCATCAGAGTTAAAGCGATCTGTGCGATAGTACAGTCGATTCTTAAAGACAGGCCGGTGGCCTGTTTTTTTAATGACAGCCGTTTAAAAAAACAGCCGTTTAACTCGATCATGCGGCACGTAGGCGTCGCGTCAGTCGCCAAATGGCTCCTTCCTTAAAATATAAAAAGCATTCGTCTCAAACATCTCCTAAAGTTACTGCCGCTTAATGAATCCGTGCAACTCCGTCGCAGCTATCGCTGCGCCTCCGTTTGGGGCTTCGCCCCATAAAAAAATACAGACATAAACATTGATTTCCAAGTGAACTTGAATCAATATTTATGTCTGTATTTTTGCACGGCTTCATTAAAAAAAAATCCCGCAACGTCCTATCCTCCCAGGCAGTTGCCCACCAAGTACTTTCGGCGCTGGAAGACTTTACTTCTGTGTTCGGTATGGGAACAGGTGTGGCCCTTCCGCCATCGTCGCGAGATTAATTAACTATTTAATTATTATTGCATTTATCAATTGTCTTTTATGATCACGCAGTGATCATTCAAAACAGCACAGTGTATAAATTCTTGGATCAAGACCTCGGTCGATTAGTACTGGTCAGCTCCATATGTTGCCATACTTCCACATCCAGCCTATCTACCTGATCGTCTATCAGGAACCTTAACCATTTCTGGTGAGATATCTTATCTTGAGGGGGGCTTCGTGCTTAGATGCCTTCAGCACTTATCCCTTCCAAACTTAGCTACCCAGCTATGCTCCTGGCGGAACAACTGGTGCACCAGTGGTTTGTCCGTTCCGGTCCTCTCGTACTAGGAACAGCTCCTCTCAAATATCTAACGCCCACGACGGATAGGGACCGAACTGTCTCACGACGTTCTGAACCCAGCTCGCGTGCCTCTTTAATGGGCGAACAGCCCAACCCTTGGGACCTGCTTCAGCCCCAGGATGAGACGAGCCGACATCGAGGTGCCAAACCTCCCCGTCGATGTGGACTCTTGGGGGAGATAAGCCTGTTATCCCCGAGGTAGCTTTTATCCGTTGAGCGATGGCCCTTCCACTCGGAACCACCGGATCACTAAGCCCGACTTTCGTCTCTGCTCGAGATGTCTCTCTCGCAGTCAATCACCCTTTTGCCTTTGCACTCTAAAAGATGGTTTCCAACCATCCTGAGGGTAACTTTGGGCGCCTCCGATACTTTTTAGGAGGCGACCGCCCCAGTCAAACTGCCCGTCTGACACTGTCCGATGACCGGATTACGGCCACTCGTTAGAATTCCAATAGTACAAGGGTGGTATCCCAAGGTTGGCTCCTTCGAAACTGGCGTCCCAAATTCTCAGCCTCCCACCTATCCTGTACGTGTACTACCAAAACTCAATGCCAGATTGCAGTAAAGCTCTACGGGGTCTTTCCGTCCTGTCGCGGGTAACTCGCATCTTCACGAGTACTACAATTTCACCGGGTGTGTTGTCGAGACAGCGCTCAAATCGTTACGCCTTTCGTGCGGGTCAGAACTTACCTGACAAGGAATTTCGCTACCTTAGGACCGTTATAGTTACGGCCGCCGTTTACTGGGGCTTAAATTCGCACCTTCGCTTGCGCTAAGCACTCCTCTTAACCTTCCAGCACCGGGCAGGCGTCAGCCCCTATACATCATCTTTCGATTTAGCAGAGACCTATGTTTTTGCTAAACAGTCGCTTGAGCCTCTTCTCTGCGGCCCCCCTTAAGGGGCACTCCTTCTCCCGAAGTTACGGAGTCATTTTGCCGAGTTCCTTAACAACACTTCTCCCGCTCATCTTAGGATTCTCTCCTCGCCTACCTGTGTCGGTTTACGGTACGGGCACCTTCTCTCTCAATAGAAGCTTTTCTTGACAGCGTGAAATCAGCGACTTCCCTACTTATTTTTCGTTCCCCGTCACGCCTTGGCCTTAAAAGTAAGGGGATTTGCCTCCCTACTAAGCCTTGACGCTTGGCCCAGCTTTTCCAACCGCTGGGTTCGCTTATCCTTCTGTGTCACTCCATCTCTCAAACAATTAAAGGTGGTACAGGAATTTCAACCTGTTGTCCATCGCCTACGCTGCTCGCCTCGGCTTAGGCCCCGACTTACCCTGAGCGGACGAACCTTCCTCAGGAAACCTTGGGCTTTCGATGGTGAAGATTCTCACTTCACTTTCGCTACTCATGCCAACATTCTCTCTTGTCCCCAGTCCACCTAACCTTACGATTAAGCTTCGCCCCTGGGACATTGCTCCCCTACCACTATGGTAGTACCATAATCCATCGCTTCGGTGCCAGATTTTAGCCCCGTTCATCTTCGGCGCACAACCACTCGACCAGTGAGCTATTACGCACTCTTTAAATGTGTGGCTGCTTCTAAGCCAACATCCTGGTTGTTTGTGCAGTTGCACATCCTTTCCCACTTAATCTGGACTTGGGGACCTTAGCGGATGGTCTGGGCTGTTTCCCTTTCGACTATGAGACTTATCTCACACAGTCTGACTGCTGTATATAAGTGGATGGCATTCGGAGTTTGATACGGTTCAGTAAGCTTTACGCCCCCTAGCCGATTCAGTGCTCTACCTCCATCACTCTTTACTACAACGCTAGCCCTAAAGCTATTTCGGGGAGAACCAGCTATCTCCGTGTTCGATTGGAATTTCACCCCTATCCACAACTCATCCAAGCCTTTTTCAACAGACACTGGTTCGGACCTCCACTTGGTTTTACCCAAGCTTCATCCTGGTCATGGATAGATCACACGGTTTCGGGTCTACAGCATGCAACTAGTCGCCCTGTTCAGACTCGGTTTCCCTGCGGCTCCGTACCTGAAGTACTTAACCTTGCTACATACCGTAACTCGTTGGCCCGTTCTACAAAAAGCACACCGTCACTTGCGCTCCGGCTGCTTGTAAGCACAGGGTTTCAGTTTCTATTTCACTCCCCTTCCGGGGTTCTTTTCACCTTTCCCTCACGGTACTTTCCGCTATCGGTCAATCAGTAGTATTTAGCCTTGGGGGGTGGGCCCCCCATCTTCCCACAGGGTTTCACGTGTCCCGTGGTACTCGTCGATTACCCACTCACTCTATTTTCACTTACGGGGATCTCACCCTCTGCGTCCGGCCTTCCCATGCCGTTCAGCTAATAAAGTAAATTTGTTGTAATCCGGGCTCTTCCTCTTTCGCTCGCCGCTACTCAAGGAATCGATGTTTCTTTCTTTTCCTCCGGGTACTAAGATGTTTCAGTTCCCCAGGTTCCCTCCATAACGCTATGTATTCACGTTACAGTGACTGGTCTTCTACCAGCCGGGTTTCCCCATTCGGATATCTGCGGATCAACGGTTATGTGCACCTTCCCGCAGCTTTTCGCAGCTTGTCGCGTCCTTCATCGGCTCTGATTGCCAAGGCATTCACCCTGTGCTCTTTTCTTCTTGATCCTAAAATTACGTTTCTAATGTTGTTAACATTTTGAAATTGTATTTCATTTATTTATACACTATGCTGTTTTCAATGATCGTTTGGACGCCTACCACTGTTTGGGTATTTATCCCGCTAAAAAATGCATCCGAGGATGCCTTCTTAAGCTTTTTTGTATGAACCAGTCATACAAAAGAAAATAGTACCATGACTTCCTGTATTCCCTAGAAAGGAGGTGATCCAGCCGCACCTTCCGATACGGCTACCTTGTTACGACTTCACCCCAATTACTGACCCCACCTTCGGCAGCTGGCTCCTTGCGGTTGCCTCACTGACTTCGGGTGTTGCCAACTCTCGTGGTGTGACGGGCGGTGTGTACAAGACCCGGGAACGCATTCACCGCAGCATTCTGATCTGCGATTACTAGCAACTCCAACTTCATGCAGGCGAGTTGCAGCCTGCAATCCGAACTGAGATCTGTTTTAAGGGATTAGCTTCACCTCGCGGTTTCGCAGCCCTCTGTTCAGACCATTGTAGCACGTGTGTAGCCCAGGTCATAAGGGGCATGATGATTTGACGTCGTCCCCACCTTCCTCCGTGTTATCCACGGCAGTCTGCTTAGAGTGCCCAACTGAATGATGGCAACTAACCACAGGGGTTGCGCTCGTTGCGGGACTTAACCCAACATCTCACGACACGAGCTGACGACAACCATGCACCACCTGTCTCTCTGTCCCCGAAGGGAAAGTCTGATCTCTCAGATTGTCAGAGGATGTCAAGACCTGGTAAGGTTCTTCGCGTTGCTTCGAATTAAACCACATGCTCCGCTGCTTGTGCGGGTCCCCGTCAATTCCTTTGAGTTTCAACCTTGCGGTCGTACTCCCCAGGCGGAGTGCTTATTGCGTTAGCTGCGGCACTGAGTCTCCCCAACACCTAGCACTCATCGTTTACGGCGTGGACTACCAGGGTATCTAATCCTGTTTGCTCCCCACGCTTTCGCACCTCAGCGTCAGTATTTGTCCAGCAAGCCGCCTTCGCCACCGGTGTTCCTCCTAATATCTACGCATTTCACCGCTACACTAGGAATTCCACTTGCCTCTCCAATACTCAAGTCTTTCAGTTTCAAATGCATGTCACCGGTTGAGCCGGTACCTTTCACATCTGACTTAAAAAACCGCCTGCGTGCCCTTTACGCCCAGTAAATCCGGACAACGCTTGTCCCCTACGTATTACCGCGGCTGCTGGCACGTAGTTAGCCGGGACTTTCTTCTTGGGTACCGTCTTTTTTTCTTCCCCAATAACAGAGCTTTACGATCCGAAAACCTTCTTCACTCACGCGGTATTGCTGCGTCAGGGTTGCCCCCATTGCGCAATATTCCCCACTGCTGCCTCCCGTAGGAGTCTGGACCGTGTCTCAGTTCCAGTGTGACCGTTCGCCCTCTCAGACCGGTTACCCATCGTCGCCTTGGTGGGCTGTTATCTCACCAACTAGCTAATGGGACGCGGGTCCATCCTATGGCACCGGAGCGTTTAACAGCAAAGCCATGCGACTTCACTGTATTATAAGGCATTACTCCCAGTTTCCCGAGGCTATTCCTTTCCATAGGGCAGGTTACCCACGCGTTACTCACCCGTTCGCCACTTTCTAAGATTTCATTCCCCCGAAGGGTCATTCCATCTCGTCTCGTTCGACTTGCATGTGTTAAGCATACCGCCAGCGTTCGTCCTGAGCCAGGATCAAACTCTCAATAAAAAGTTTGTATTTAAAGCCGTTTGGCTTTTAAATGCTGTCTCATTTTGAATAAAGCGTATTTTATACTCTACCGAGTTAATGTTTTATAGAGTTCATCTCTCTGTTTCTATTTAGCCTCATTCATCCTTCCGGATGTTTTGGCTGTTTTACAGGTTTTATGGTACTATTCTCTTTTCTATGACCGTTGCCACTCCGTCGTTTTTTCAGCGTTTCCGACTGAAGAAGCTTTTCTATTATATCGTCGTTTCCTATGATTGTCAAGCTGTTTTTTGAAATTCTTTTAAGTTCATTTCAATGTTTCAGCTGTGTCCGCTGCCTCACTCGAGACAACTTCATTAGTATACGCTCTTTTCACCCTCCTGTCAACTGGTTTTTGAAAGTTTTTTTCATTTCTTTTTGACACTACCGCATCGTGTTCATTCTGCGCTTGCATTCCCAATTAATAAAAACACATCCCCTAGAGTTGGGGACGTGTTTTTATAAAACTGCCATCTTCCAAATCGGCAAAGGCTTGTTTTAATTCTTCTTCGGTATTCATCACGATGGGACCGCCCCAGGCTACTGGTTCATTTAGCGGCGGTGCCGAAAATACTGCGAAACGAAGGGGCTTGTCATCGGCTGTTATTTCAATATATTCGCCCTCGCTAAACAACAGCGCCGATTTCTCTTTATATAAGGTTCCTGCCACCAAACCTTGTCCTTCAATTAAAAACGCGAATGCGGTTTCACCTTTGGGCGTTGGAATCCTAACTGATTTTTCCGGCTCAACGACCACATCTAAAATCATCGCCTGGATGTGATGGGGTTCTGCACCTTTTACACCTTCGTAGATTCCAGAGATAACCCCAACATTAAAACCATCCCCTTTATACAGAGGAATATTTTCTTTTCTGATTTCAAAATACTTGGGCTCCGTCATTTTTTCGGATCTGGGCAGATTCAACCATAACTGGAAGCCCAGCATTCTTTCACAAGCTTGAGGCATTTCCTGGTGGAGAATCCCGCTACCCCCGGTCATCCATTGCGAGCAGCCAGATTCGATGGCACCCTTGTTTCCCAGGCTGTCCTGATGTTCGATCAACCCTTCGACCAGATAGGTGACCGTTTCAATACCCCGGTGAGGGTGCATTGGAAAACCTTTGATGTAATCTGAAGGATTTTTCGAATCAAAGGAATCCAGCATCAGGAAGGGGTCAAATGCTTTTACGGTTGAATGGGACAAGACCCTCGTCAGATGAACTCCGGCCCCATCCACTGCACTTATACCCTGAACGACTTGCATGACTTTTCTTTCTTTCATATGAACGCCTTCTTTCTTCTTCTTTTTTGAACTTATGATTAGGATTATACCGTATGCAGCTTTATTTAAACCTGTTTGGGAAATAATTATTTGTCGCCAGATGGCTGCTCTTAACATTACTGCCACTAAATGAAGCCGTGCAACTCCGTCGCAGCTATCGCTGCGCCTCCGTTAGGGGCTTCGCCCCATAAAAAAATAGATATATAACCATTGATTTTTAAGTAAACTTAAATCAATGATTATATATCTATTTTTTTGCACGGCTTCATTTTAAATGATCGTAGTTTCCTCGGGTTTGTTTAATCCTTATCGGATCAAACCCTCGTCAACTGCGTTCTTTTTTGCACCTTTGCTTCGCTCTGCTCAGCTGCATACCAAATTTTTGCAAAATTTGGGCAAAAAATTCAAAAGCCCCGCAACGTCCTATCCTCCCAGGCAGTTACCCACCAAGTACTTTCGGCGCTGGAAGACTTTACTTCTGTGTTCGGTATGGGAACAGGTGTGGCCCTTCCGCCATCGTTACGAGACTATATTAGTTTACATCATGTATTATGGTTTGTCAAGCCCTTTTTAAATTTTAATCTTCCATCAATTCCTGGATCAACATTTGCGCTTTTACAACACTCTTTTCCACCTCATAGGAAGTGTCAGCTCTAAAAATACACTGCGTTTGCCCCGAATCATTCTGATAGGTAACCACCAGTTTGTTTTTCGATGCTTTTTCATGATCCGTTTTATCTTTTTTGAGTTCATCTTTGAAGCAGGTCTCCCGCCAGGCCTGATTTTTTACAATATCCCATGTCGAAGCAATGGTGACGGATTTTATCTCCAAAAACGGAATACTAAATTTGGGACCCATTACGGCAAAGTCAATGCCAGCTTGGTGAATTTCAAGGGTTCCTTTCAGAGGCTTTTCAAATTCCTGGTAGCCCCCCAGATAACTGGCCATCATCGACATTTTTAAAGCTGTGGCGTTTTTATCCCAGAAAAAAAGCTTGCTTTTCGGTTTGGAGCGCTGATCGTTTCTGGTGCTATCCGGCTTCCGATGCTGATTCGCTATGTTCTCTTCATTAAGATAGCCGAACATGGAGTTGATATTTTTTTTATTTGCACCACGATCATTCATCACCACATTTGAAATCAGTTCTGACCGGACGCACACTTCGGTCATCTGGTCACCCGCCGATTGCAGCTTAATGGTAATCCGCTGGCCATTGGCAGCAAAAACGATTTTTGTGTGGAGAACAAGCAGGCTTTCTTCTTTGTCTACGATATGGTTCTTCAATTCATATTTACCGGTGTCAAAAGCTAACAAACGCTCTTCACACTGGTCTTTAGATTGCTCAATGATTCGGGTTTCTTCACTGTGTTTTCCCATAAAGTCTCTCTCCCATCATCATATTCCAGATTCTGCTTTGTTGTGTCATTTTTAGTATTTATTTGCCGATGATTTTTTCCAGCAGGTCGATGAGCTTTTCTTCACAGCTTCCAATTGTAAACGGATCTGTTTTTAAAAAATCAAAATACGTTTTTGAACGGGCCACGGTAATCATCTGAGCCTGTTTGACCAGATCTGCAAAAATGCGGTTTTGATTAAGATCCAGCTCAAAATTTTCCGGACTCAAAAATAGTCCAGATCAATATCAAGAATCAACGCCTCGTTACTGATTTTTTTAAGCGGCAGTCCAATATTTTTAAACATGTCATCTTTAAGGCTCCCAAACTGGTTTTCCGGAACCAGATAGTGATGTCCCTGTGAATAAACATGTTTTTCCATACAATTGATCATATGGTAATTGCTCAGATAGCCCAATTCCATGGCTGTATTGATATGCTCATCATTACGCATCTGATCCATCGTCATTTCGACACTGTTTAAATTAAGCGGCTCCAGGGCAGACAACATTCTATTCTGAAATTTTTTCACCAGCTCGGTTTCCCGCTCGGGATCAATGGCCATGGCTTTTTGATAAGCCCATAGCCAAAACGGCGGGTTGGTATCGGGATGATAATCAATACTAACCAGAACCAGCGGCTGTTTTTGGATTTGAAATAAACGCCCCCAGATCAGCAGCACATATTGATGGTCATCCACCACCCAAATCTCTTTGCCGCCGATGTTCAGGCCCCGGGGCTTTAAATTGCAGTGACTTGTATCAACAGCGTTTTCTGTCCCGTCGCTAATCATCTCGTCATTAGTCAATATAGGAACGGATTCGCAATTCTGCCCCAACCGACTGACTAATCCGACGACATGCTTCCTGATCCTCGATCGGAAGGATATCGACAATGGTTAACACCACCTTGGTATATCTTCCTGCTAGTCGCGCAAACTCCAACAATTCTTCATAGGCATCTTCAAAAACCGGACGGCATAATTCATCATATTCTTTTTTATTCTTTGCATTTAAGCTGATCGATACCACGTCAATTGCATCCTTTAAAAGCGGTGTCATATCTTTTTTATAGATCAGGTTTCCATGGCCATTGGTATTGAGTCGAATAGGAATGGAATGAACCTTTTTCACTTCCTTGGCGATGGCACAAATTTCATCGAGACGATAGGTTGGCTCACCATATCCACAAAAAACCAGCTCATCATATTGATCCAGATCCCGCCTTAAGATATCTGCTTGTATTTCTTCTTGCGTCGGTTCGATCTCCAACCAGAGATCATCAACGCCATTAATTGTCGGTTCATCTTTTCTTACGCAAAACGTACAGGCATTGCTACATCGATTCGTTATGTTCACATATAAAGATTTCCCTAATTCATAGGTAATCGTCATTTTATTTTCCTCCAGAGATTTGTATATCTTTCGTTTTCGCACGTATCCATCCTCGTCATAAACACCTATGGGACGTTGGAATCGGTGGGTAAATTATTTTTCTACATATTGCTTTCAAACAAATCTTATAAAAAGTTATCAACATTTTACCATATTTAACCATGATGTCACGTAAAAACATGATTTTCTATGAATATCTCTAATTATTCCTCTTGTCATTGGGAAATATTTAAGATTTCCTGATGTTTATACAACCCCAAACTACTTTTCTTACTCAGTAAAAAAGCACATTTTCCAATCAACATAATTGGTAAACATGCTTCCTGTGCGTCTCTATTTGGTTTCGTTTCTTTAGAATACCGGTCCCACCAGTTTTAAGTCACAGCCTTCACATTCCCAGTCAAGCCCTAGGCCGTTCATTTTACCGCCGCATTGAGGACAAATCCCCGTACCGCTTTTGGGGTAGGTATATTCAGTCAGTTCCATTTCAACTATTTCCACCACATCAGTCTCAGGTTGTTTTCTAAATTTCTCAATGGTTTTTCGTGACATTTAACTTTCTCCTTTGTATTCGATTAATAATCCTTTTTTCATTATAGACCATCCCTGCTGCCCTTACAAATGATTTATAGGAAAAAATAACGGCCACTTTAAGGATTAATCCCGCTTATCGGTTAATAATACCGTTTGCCATTGTTCTTCTTTGAAGCCGATCAGGACGGCATCGGCCAAAATAACCAATGGTCGCTTGACCAGCATCCCATTAGTAGCCAGTACTTCAGCCATCTGATCGGGCGTCATGGTTTTCACCTTGTCCTTTAAGCCCAGTTCCCGATAAACCAGGCCACTGGTATTAAAAAACTTTTTGGCATCACCCGGATATAACTTCATCCATGCCAGCAGTTCATCTTTTCGGGGATGTTCCTCGACAATGTGCCGCTCTTCCACATCAATCCGATTTTCGGCCAGAAACTTTTTTGCCTTCTGGCAGGTTGAACATTTAGGATAGCATAAAAATAGTGGTTTCATCATTGATCTCCGTTCTTATCAACTGTCTATTTAAACTTCTGCACCCGGTCATTGGCAACACCATTCGGCAAGGTAACTTCCAGCAGTTTTTTACCGGTGTTGAAGTCTATTTCCGAAATCGCCACGTTACCATCTTTGAGCAACCCCCATCCGATGGTGTATACTTCAATATTATCACCAATTTTTTGAGCACTACCATAAGCAAGGGTCGTTTTTCCTGGTATCTTGTATTCCTGATAGCTCAAAATCTTCTTGTTGACTTCATCCAGTTTTATTTTGAGCACTCTCGTTTGACCCGTACTTGTCGCATTGTCAAACACTGTTAATTCATCTTCGGCGGTGATGGTGATATCCGTTTGACCCGATGTTTTTTGTTCCGGCGACATCCCAAATTCATCACCATTTCCCGATAACTTCCAGATTACATCCCGGGTTTCCCGATCAATTTTCATGATGGTGTTCATGTTTCCAAAAGAAACAATCAGATTGTTATCCGCCGGATCTATAATCATCCGATTGAACCCGGCATAATCCGGACTCTGGCTGGTGGTATTGCTGTAATCATGGTCGTTGACACTAAGACCATAAAATTCCGGATGGGAATCCGTGGTAAACTCAAAAACGACCTGATTATCTTTGACTTCCTGAATCAGATTTCGCACTACCTTTGATCCCATGGTATTGGCACCCAGACCATCTGGCAAATTTTGAACCAATACTAGTTGAGATGCCTCAACAATATAATGATTATCCGCAATCAGTATAAAATCCCGACCATCCACCGGGTCGCCTTCATTTGTCAATTCACTTTGAGCCAGGGTAATGGTGTCAATTTCCTGATAGCGATCATCCAGGATCACCCGTTCTCCCACCGCATAACCGATTCCATTGCTGTCACCATATACCCGTTGGTAGCTGTAGCGAATGGTACCATTTTCCAAAACATGTTTCTTGAAATCCCGATAGGATTCACCCTTAGCTTGCTCCGGGGATTTGGCGATGTAAAAAACCACCTCACCCTTTTCATTCAGTTCGTATAGCGCTGCCCCCCCGGTTGCGACCGCAGCAAAGTAATTTCCATCATAACTACTTGTTCCGGCGGGAATAATTTCGGGTAGCTGGGATGACAGGGTTCTTAAATAAATCACCCGCTCGTCCTTTTCATTGCCCACCTGAATCTTGATGAGGTCGCCTGAAGAAAGCTGATCCAATTTTAAATCCATGGTTGTGCCCGCACCGATGCCCTTTCCGTCTATTTTAACGGTGGCACCTACCTCGTTGATTAATTTTATTTTATTTTCAGTGACACTACTTAAGCTGACCGCGTCGTACACTGCATCGTTTTCGGAAAGGGGCAGTTCCACATTAAAACCGTTGATTTCAAAGCTCAGCGTTTTGTCTGACATCAGAGTATTATCCCGCCCTGCGTAGGCCAGGGTAAAGCTGACTAAAATAATCAGTAGCACCGCTGCGCTTACTGATGCAATAAGAAATTTACTTGAATTATCCATAAATTCATCTCCTTCTGATCCCCAATCATTTCATATGCCGTTTTTGTTAAAATACGCCTTTGTATTATAAGCATGCGAATGATTCTATCACACCTATTTTAAATTTTCATGTGATCTTGTTTGACATTTTAAATAGACTCACCATCCATTCATCAGACTATTGTAACGCATTCCCACAAAAAGGTAAAGGCCTGGTCGTTTCGTGATCGTACTGGCATAAAAAATCCCCACCTTGATTAAAAGATGGGGTGATTGCCTTTTTAATATGGTCAACAAATAATATCTGCCAGCTCATCCACATTGATGTTATAAAACCCCTGCTTAATATCACCTTGTGCGATGGCTTTTTTAATGCTTTCTTTTTCATAATCAGCGCCAATCAGAGCATTACTCAGAACCGAAATGTCCATGGTTCCAAAAAAATCACCATAGATATGACAATCGGTTATCTTTCCCTTATTGACATCCAATTTAAATTCCATTTTTCCGCCATCAAATCGACCGGTCTTGGTGATGTTGAACTTCGGGGATTTGCCATAGTTCCATTCCCAGCTGGCAAACTTTTCTTTGGCAATGGCCTTGATTCGGGCCAGATCGGTATCCGTCAGTTGATAGTGCTCTTTTGATCCTTGCATAATGCTGTCGACCATCAATTTTTTGAAGGTATCCGTATCAATCGGTTTTGTTAAATGATCAGAGATATTCGTTACCCGCTCCTTCACCGACTTTATCCCTTTGGAGATAATTTTATAATCATCTACCGTCAAACATTTGACCATCTGTTCAAAATCGGTACTGAATAGCAGTGAGCCATGATGCAGGGTATATCCATTTAACATGCACTGAGCATTGCCAGAAAACTTTTTACCCTGAATAACCAGATCGTTGCGACTATTGAATTCAGCCGGAACATCCAGTTTTTTTAAGCCCTCAATTACCGGGCTGATATATTTGCTAAAATCGATCGTGTCAGACTGACCACGGGTGATAAAACTAAACTGCCAACCTCCCATATCCGTATAAATGGTTCCGCCGCCAGTAATGCGACGCACGACCTTGATCCCATTTTCTTTGGCATAGTTCTGGTTGATTTCTTCGATGGTATTCTGGTACTTACCAACCATCAGGGTTGGTTCGGTTCGCCAGAAAATAAAAATCTGATCCTCCGGCAGATTTTTCTCGGTAATCAGGTAATACTCCAATGCAAAATTAAAAAAAGGATCCGTGGAATCATTTTCAATATAAATCATTGTTTTTCCCTTCCTTAAGTGCCTCTTCTGCCCGATAGGAACTGCGCACCAGAGGACTGCTGGCAACATAGTGGAAGCCCTTGGCTTCGCCAATTTTCTTGTACTGCGCAAACTTTTCCGGAATTACATAAGCCTTAACCTCAAGATGTTGCGGTGATGGCTGCAAATATTGACCAATGGTAAAAATATCGCAGCCGACTTTCAGGCAGTCATCCATGACCTGGTAAACCTGTTCATCGGTCTCTCCCAGGCCCACCATTATCCCGGTTTTTGTTTTGATATGAGGCGCCTGTTTTTTGACATACTCAAGCACCGCCATCGATCGGTCATAGTCCGCTTCCGGCCGAACCACCGAATAAAGTTCCCGGACCGTCTCCACATTATGGTTAATCACATCCGGATTGGCGGCAATAATACGATCCAGGTCCCTCTGTACGCCTTGGAGGTCGGGGATCAGCACCTCAATCGAAACCCCGGGGTTAAGCTCCCGAACCGCCCTGATGGTATCGGCAAAATGTCCGGCGCCACCATCTTTAAGATCATCCCGGGTGACACTGGTGATCACCACATGATTTAAGTCGAGTTCCTTAACTGCTTCAGCCAAATGCTGAGGCTCTTTGGGATCAACCGGTTCCACCGCTCCACTGGTTACATTACAGAACCGGCAGTTGCGGGTGCAGGTTCTCCCCAGGATCATAAAGGTAGCCGTCTTTTTTTTATAACATTCTCCCAGATTCGGACAATTGGCTTCCTTACAAACGGTATTGAGTTTCAGTTTAGCCATCAGCCCATTCACTTCTTCGACAGCCGCTTTATTATAGCTGACCTTTAACCATTCTGGTTTCTTTTTCATTTTATCCCCTGATCAATCGCAATTGATAACCGCAATTATTTCATCGGCTTTAATTTCATCGCCTTCTTCAAAAAAAACTGCTTCCAGAACACCGGATTCCATGCTTTCAACCTCGCTGACAACCTTGTCCATTTCAATTTCGAAAAGCACCTCACCCTTTTCGACCACCTCTCCCACTTCTTTGTTCCAGGACGCCAAGACTCCCGATTCCATTTGTTCACTTAATTTTGGCATTTGAATATTTTTTTTCACACCATTTCTCCTTTTTATTTTTTGTTCTTGTGAAAACTAAACGCAGAGTCATCATTGCTTTTGTTTCGCAGTTACCCCTATTTCACAAAATATTTAGTTAGATTATCTATCTTTTTGGGGATTGCCCGCCCACCTCGTTTCTTCCCGGCAAAGCGATCATCGCTGTCGGTATGGACGCTGTCAAAAACCGGCCTGTTCGTGTCGATTACTTAATTTCAGGCTTGCCGCATATCTGACATCCCGGATTGACTTAATTTTACCTGAGGTTTGCCTGATCGTCTACTTTAATTTATTCATCTTTCTGACCTTTTAAGAAACCCCGCCGCCAATTTAAAATAACCTAAAATCAATAAGGCCAGTGTTTGGCAATAATCGTCACCGCTCAACACAGGCCTATTTTTGCTTTATGCTTGGATTCAATTGATTAACCCGTCACCACATCCCGCCGTTTTAACCAAGTGATGGCAAATAGACAAAACCCCGATGTAAAAATAGCGCAGGCAACCAGAAAGGCAATTTCACCCACCGCCATCGGTGCCGCCGGATCATTGGCCCGCATCCCTAGGGTGATCAGCGCATAGGGAAAGTAGAGCCCATAGCCTTGCGATAGTAGTGCCAACCCGGCGATCCCGCCCATCAGAGCAATTCCCACCGGCACCGCAAAGCTGCGAATCACCAATGATAAACTCAGCTGTAAAGCGCATACCACCATGCCACCCAAGGCACCAAATAACAGCCAGAGCGGTAATTCCGGGGGAATCGGATCCGAAAGCCCCGCTAATAATCCCGAAAAGATAAACAAGAGTCCCATCCAGATCTGGGTCAAAATCACCATTAACCAACCCATTATCAGTTTTGCCATAAATAGCTGTGTTATCGGAACCGGGGCAGTCAATACCGCATTCCAGTTATGATTGGCATGCTCCAGCCGAAACAGATAGGACGCATAAATCCCAATCAATACCGGTAAGAAAAAATAACAGGCAAACAGGGTATGCTGGGTCCACAGGCTGTACCACTTATTTTCCAGCATGCTCAGGTTGTTGAGATAATTGAAGGTTCCCATAAAGGCCGGAATAATGGGAATCAGTAAAAAAGCCAGCCACATCGGACTGTGTCGCATCTTGATCATTTCTGCTTGTAAAGCCCGTATCAACATCGCTCAGACCTCCCTTCTGACAAATAACATCTGGCCGACGCCATAAATCAGCCCAAAGAAAACCAAAATCAGGCCGAGCCCCGGCCAATCAATGGCCTTCCAATAAAAATCAGTGGCTCGGGTGATCGGATCCCAATTCATGCCAACCTGCATCAACACCCCGTAATAGCTCCACAGAACCAGTTTTTGAAATCCCTGGGGGAAAAACATGCTAAACAGACCAATAAATCCACCAATTAGTCCCAATGTCATCGGCACCATCTGATTGGCAACGAGCATTGAGACCCCCTGTTGAAAGACATAGATAGTCAGACTCACCATCAGGGTAAACAACAGATACCCAACCAGCGCCCCCCAAGGCACTGGCCCACCAAAATGCAGAACGACGCCCATGCCGATTATAATGACCAGTTGTCCCAGAGCGGCACCCAGCATATAGATGCTGCCCCAGATAAACTTAGCCGCATATAGACGCCGCACCGGCATCATGGTTTCCAGTAGCTTCAAGGTTTGGCCCTTATGCTCCACATCGCTAAGACGAGAAGCCACCACTGCGGCGATCACCGGCATGATGATGCAGTTAAGCATCGGAAACTGGTAGAGAAAAAATAGCCAGCCCTGGGCCAGATCATTGGCATCCTTGTTGGAAATAGCCCAGCCCGCCCAGAGCAGCTGAACCGCCATCATTATCGCCACCACCAGCCAGATCTTGCGGCCCTTTGCTTTTAAAACCTCCATCCAAATTGCGGCGCTCATAAGCTCACCGCCGTTCCAGTCAACTCCAGGAAAATATCCTCCAGGCTTTTTTTACGTTCTTCAATCCGAACTAAACCAATATTATTCTGTCCCAGTGCTTTGCTGATTTCAGCCATCCGCGTATCTCTCATCTGCGGGATAATCAGATAATCGTCCTCGGCTTCCCAGGTCACGCCGTTTTGACTGAGGAATGCTTTGGTTACCTCATTATTTAAGGTGCGCACTGCCAAATGCTGTTTGCTGTACTGATGCAGTTTGGTCAGGCTGTCCTGATAAACCAGCTCGCCTTCCCGAATGATTCCCACCCGGGTGGCCAGCTGATCAACTTCACTTAAGAGGTGGCTGGAGACCACCACCGTCATCCCGAATTTTTGCGGCAGCGACTGAATCAGCTCCCGCATTTCCGAAATCCCGGCCGGATCCAACCCATTGGTGGGTTCATCCAGAATCAGCAGTTTGGGATAACCCAACAGGGCACTGGCCAACCCCAGTCGCTGTTTCATTCCCAGTGAATACTGGCTGACTTTTTTGTGCTGCTGGTTCTCCAGCCGGACAATTTTTAAAACGTCAGCAATGTTCTGTTTGGGTACCCCCCGCAGGGTTTGAAAGATCCGCAGGTTTTCTGCTCCGGTTAAATGACCGTAATAGCTGGGCGATTCAATCAACGAACCGACATGCTTAAGATTTTCCAGCCGGTTTTTGCTGTTGACCCGTTTTCCAAAAACGGTGATCGCCCCCGCCGTGGGCTTGGTCAAGCCCAGAATCATTTTAAGCGTCGTTGATTTCCCGGCGCCATTGGGCCCCAGAAACCCATAAATCGCCCCTTCCGGAACCGACAGATCCACATCTTTGACCCGATAAACATTGCCATATTGTTTGCTGAGCCCCTCCGTCTCGATAATATTGTTCATAATATGCACTCCTTCTTTTTGTATACCGTTATGATAGCCGATGAACCTTACGGCGGATTGTCCCCGGCCTTACGTTTACCTTAATTTTAAGGTCATCCACTAACAGCAACTATTTTTTCAGGTATAATAACGAAGAGGTGATTCGGATGAAAACAATCTTTGACGCAAAACTTCTGGTTGTCGATGACGAACCGGAAATTACTATTCTATTAAATACAATCCTCCATCAGGCGGGCTTTGCTCGGGTGCTCAGCGCCGAAAACTGCCAGCAGGCCCGGGCACTTTTTGCTTTGGAAAAGCCCGATGGGGCGATTCTCGATGTAACCCTGCCAGATGGCGACGGGTTTTCGCTGATGCAGGAGCTGCGGCTGCAATCAAATGTGCCAATGCTTTTTTTGTCGGCCCGGGATGAGGATGAAAATCGACTTCTGGGATTGGGACTGGGTGCCGATGACTATATTACTAAACCCTTTTTGCCCCGGGAACTGGTGCTGCGTTTAAGCGGAATCCTGCGGCGGGTTTACCAGCCGCGACAGGCTCAGCCAACGGCAGAGGAATGTCTGGTACTGGGAACGGTGACCGTCAATTTTAAAAGCGGCATTGTTAAGACCGATGCTGGTGAAAAAAACCTGACCGCCAAAGAGCATGCCCTACTGAAAAAGCTCTGGGAAAATCAGGGCCATATCGTCACGGCTGACAGCCTCTGTCGCAGCGCCTGGGATGATGATCTCTATGGCTACGAAAATACTCTGATGGTTCACATCCGGCGGCTCCGGGAAAAAATCGAGGTGGATCCCTCCCAACCCCAATACCTGTTGACCGTTCGGGGTATGGGTTATAAACTGGCCAGGGAAAACAAGCAATGAAGAGTCTGCGAAAAATCATCACCCGTTCGATACTGCTGACCGCTGCCATTGCGTTGCTTCTGGTGGCCATCAATATGGCTTTTACCACCAACTGGATGTTTAAATACTCCGGCAGTCAGCCCCTTAAATACGCCATTGCCGATATTTCCGATGGCCTCTCGAGCGTCGATGGAACTTATACCCTTAATGCCGCTGCCACCACGATGATGGAAGAACAATATGCCTGGGCGATGCTGATTAGCCGGGATGGTCAGGTGATCTGGGATAAAAACCTGCCCGGAGATATTCCCCGGCACTACACCCTTACCGATGTGGCCTCCTTCAGCCGTTGGTATCTTAACGACTATCCGGTCTCGGTTTGGGAGCATCCCGACGGTTTACTGGTTTTAGGCGACCCCAAAAACAGCATCTGGAAATATAATATTACCTCCACCGAAGATACCATTGCCCATGTCCCTGGTTTGATGACCGGTTTTTTGATCTTGAACGTCCTGTCGGCCCTGGTGCTGGCCTTGTTTCTGGGACTGTGGCTCTACCATAAGCTAAAACCATTGTATAACGGCATTACCGCCCTACCAAAAAAAGAACCCCTGTCACTGCCTACCGGCGGTGTCACCGGGGAAGTGTCAAGGATTCTTAATGAAACTTCAGTCATTCTCAGCCAGCAGGAACAACAACTGGCTCACCGGGATCAGGCTCGAACGGAATGGATTGCCGGGGTTTCCCACGATATCCGCACGCCGCTGTCGATGGTGATGGGCTACGCCAGCGAACTGGAAAGCAACCCCAGCCTCCCCGCCACCGAACAAAATCAGGCCCGGATTATCCGTCAACAGAGTCAACGGATCAAGTCCCTAATCAGCGATTTAAACCTGGCCTCCAAACTGGAGTACCATGCCCAACCGATGGAACTGGCCCGTGTGTCGCCCGCCGCCTTAATCCGGGGCGTAGCGGTGGATTTCATCAATGACGGTCTCCCCGAGCCCTATTCACTTTCCGTCGATGTGCCCGAGGAAGCCAATGGTCCCATCTTACTGTGTGACCAGGCCCTGATTCGTCGGGCTCTGACCAACCTGATTGACAACAGCATCCGTCACAATCCCAGGGGCTGTGCGATTAAACTGTCGGTGACCAAATCAACAGATGGGTTAGTGCTTAAAGTCAGTGACAACGGCAAAGGCTATCCCCCTGAGCTTATTAAAAATTCAGGGGGATTGGATGAATCGCCGTTACTCGGAAACCACGGCTTGGGACTGATCATTGTTCGCCGAATCATGAAAATCCATGGTGGGAACATTGTTTTTGAGAATTTGCCCCAACAGGGCTGTGCGACTTCTCTTCTTTTTAGCACTTAATCCCGATCCTGTCTTTATGACTATGCTACTCAATCCAGCGGCTTTTACACAAATTACTTTGTGAGCATCCCTTGCGCAATCACCGGGGCCAGACGTTTAGCCAGCAGCACACTAATGGCAATCTTAATCAGATCGCCTGGCAGGGTCATCACAAAGCCGGTCATCATCAGCGTGGCGGCCCCCACCGGAGTGTTGAGGTAGTAATTGGCAATGATATAATACCAGGTTAGCCCCAGCCCGTAGATCACAGCCGTTCCGGCCAGGGCAGCAATGACCATCGGCAGGTTTTCGTTGTTGGTGTTCTTTTCTGCCAGCCAACCGGTGACAAAGGCCCCCAGGGCAAAACCGACAATATAGCCAAAGCTTGGTTTTAAGACATACATCAGCCCACCACCACCGGAAAATACCGGCAGACCAACCAGGCCTAGAAAAATATAAACCAGCACGGCAATCAGGCCGCCCCGGGAGCCCAGCAGCAATCCCGCCAGAATCACAAACAAAGTCTGCAGCGTAAAGGGGATTCCCGGCAGCGGCACTTTAATCATCGCCCCGACCACGATCAAAGCGGAAAACAATCCGCAAAGTACTAACATTCTTACATTAATTGTATTTTTTTCTAGCATTTATTCCATCCTTTATTCTAATTTTCTGATACTGATTTCCCCGGTGTTCAGGGTTTCTGTCTGTCCAAATTGATTTTTAATCATTAATCCACCTTCGTCGCTGATATCCAGGGCAGTTGCCACTTCCCACTCATTGTTCCGGAAAACCTTAATCTGTTTTCCTAAAACCATGGAATGGGTTTTATATTCTGCCAGGAAATCCCGGTTGGTTAAATCTTCACAGATACTCAGCACCTCATTGATAATTTCCGCTGCCAGCCGGTTACGGGTCAGGGCATCCGGTTTTTCATTAAATAGTGTCCCGACAATGTCTTCCAGTTCCTTAGGCAGAGCCGCTTCCGGCTGCTTGAAATTCAGACCGATGCCGATGATCACAAACTCGAACTGTCCATTTTCAAAATTGGTCACCGCCTCGGTGAGAATCCCCACAATTTTCCGGTCGTCCCGGTAAATATCATTGACCCACTTAATCTGAGTATCGATCCCCGTCACTTTTTTAATGGCCCGGCAAACCCCTACCGATGCCCCGGTAGTTAACAGCACGGCATCCCGGGCGGCCACCTCGGGGCGCAGCACCAGACTTAAATAAATCCCACTTTTGGGCGGTGAGTAAAAAGAACGGCCCATACGGCCCCGCCCCTGGGTTTGCTCTTCGGCAATAATAACGGTTCCCGTCTTGGCCCCTTCCAGTGCCAATTTTTTGGCTTCCTGATTGGTGGAACCGATGGTTTTGTAGACAATCAATTCAAGATCCTGATTGGTAGGAGACAGCCAGGGGTGGATTCCTTCCGCCGACATCAGATCCGATTCACTTTTTAACCGGTAACCCTTGTTGGTGGTGGATTCAATCTCGTATCCTTCTTCTTTTAACGCTTTAATGGCCTTCCAGATGGCCGACCGGGAGACGTTCATGGTGCTGGCCAGCACTTCTCCAGATAAATAGTTTTCTCTATTTTCTTCCAAGGTTTTTAATAATTTTAATTTTGTCGACATTTCTTCACCTCTGGGGTTATTCTAAACAAAAAAAGTTATTGTCAACCATTTTTGAACTATTGGTTGACAATAACTCTCGCCATTGCTGTTTTCTTTTTACTGAGCCAATACTGCCAGGGCCTTGACAATAATCTCAAAGTTTTTTTCCAGACTTTCAATGCTCCAGAACTCATCGGTTTGATGACAGGTGTTGGCCTCGCCGGGAAAGCCACCGCCAAAAGCCACGGAGTTGTCAAAGGCCCGGGCATAGGTACCGCCGCCGGAAACCATCGGTTCGGCCATATCCCCGGTGCAGTCCTGATAGACCTGCTGCAGGGTGGTTACCAGAAAGCTGTCTTTATCGACATGGAGGGGTTTGACATCGTGATCCATTTCCAAACAAAAGCCCAGATCAGCTGTCGCTTTTTTTATCGCCGCAACAACATCACTGCTTTTTAGCGTCACCGGATAGCGGATATCACAGCGCAACACCGCCTTGTTTTCGTCCACCTGAACAATGGCAGGGTTTAAGGTCAGCGCTCCCGACACCGAATCCGCCAGATCAATCCCAAACCCGGTTGTGGTAGCCCGCTCCAAGAGCGTAAGGATTGGATGGGTGATCCCTTCTGCCGTCAATATTGCTGCCAGTTTCAGGATGGCGTTATCCCCTTTTTCCGGCTCCATGGCATGAGCCGATTTTCCTTTGGCTTCAAAAGTCCGGCCATTAAAAACGGCCTGGGCCGCATCCGGCACCGAATTGATCTGACCACCACCGCTAAAGACAAGGGCCGGGGTCTG
Organism: Acetobacterium wieringae; assembly: GCF_023700225.1. NCBI lineage: Bacteria > Bacillati > Bacillota > Clostridia > Eubacteriales > Eubacteriaceae > Acetobacterium > Acetobacterium wieringae. Next base: position 38,540 of record NZ_CP097897.1, on the reverse strand, counting down.
GTAATCCAGTTCTTTTTCCAGAATAATATTCATAATGCCTTTTTCGGCAAAGATGGCCGGATAGCCGGAATCCGGTGAAAACGAGCAGGCCGGGACTTCTTCGGTCTGTTTATAGCGGTTCATACAGGCCCAGTTGCCGCCTTCTTCATCACCACCGATAATCAGGCGCACCCGTTTACCAAGCGAAACCTTGGCTTCTTTTAACGCTTTCAGCGCATAAAGCGAAACCATCGTCAGGCCCTTGTCATCAAGCACCCCCCGACCATAAATAGTGTCGCCGTCAATGGTCAAGTCAAAAGGGGGGACGGTCCAGTCTTCACCTACCGCCACCGTATCGATGTGGGTGGTCACGGCCACCAGTTCCGACCCTTGGCCAAATTCTACATAACCGCAGTAGCCATCGCAGTTTTTGGTGCGCATGCCAAAGCTTTGGCCCCGTAAAAGGACAAAGTTCAGCGCTTCGTTGATGCCAGTTCCCAGGGGGGCTTCGTCGGTTATTTCACCGGCATCGCCATTAACCGTCTTAATCTGCAACAGCGTTTTCAGATCCTGCAATAAGGCCACTGTATCCAATTCTGGTTCTGTCGCCACTTTTTTGTCAGTCAGATATTCAAAGCGCCTGACGATTTTTCCATCCTTTTCCAGGATTTCGTTCCACATCGCTGCCGGACGCACCCACAAACCGCCTTCACCATATAATGGCCGGTAAACCACCATGGCTTCTTGCGTTTCACTGTGGGTTGCAACGCCGATGACTTCATATTCATTGCCCTTGTAATGCCGATAACGGCCCAGAGGGATCTTTTTTTTCGTTAGTATTTTACTCATTTTTATTCTTCCTTCTTTTCATCAGTCGTGCTATTATATACAAAGAAGCTTAAGAAAGTGATGTTTTTCTTAAGCTTTCTCTTTAAAATCATAAACGAAAAGGAGATTATTATGAAAACGAGACAGGAAATAAAAGCCCTGGCCAAGCAGAGCTTTTCCGAAAATTATTGGGTCTGCGTCGGCGCAACTGTGCTGGCATTTGTGGTGATTGGTGCTGCTTCCGGAGTCACATCCTTCGTTGGCGGCCTGGGTGGTCTGATTGTCTGGGCGCCGATGATGGTTGGTCTGCAATTTTTCTCACTGTGGATTTACCGTGGCGAACTCCCCGCTCCCACCATTGAAGACATGTTTAAAACCGGCTTTTCGGATTTTGGTCGAAAACTGGGGGGAATGCTGTGGATGGAATTATTTATTTTTCTCTGGTCCCTGCTTTTTGTGGTACCCGGTATTATCAAGGCAATTGCCTATTCATTCACCCCTTATATTTTAGCCGAATACCCTAATGTCCCAGCCACCGAAGCCGTTAAAATTTCCATGCGGATAACCCAGGGCCACAAAGGCGAAATTTTTATGATGTCACTAAGCTTCCTGGGCTGGTTTTTACTAAACGGATTGACCTTTGGAATTCTTGGCATTTTTTATGTAAATCCCTACTTCTATGTAGCCATCGCCGGACAATATCAGGATCTCAAGGAACTGGCCCTGCAAAATGGCGTGGTCACCCTTGACGAATTAGCTTAGGTTTAATCTAAAACAGGGAGCCCAAAAATCGGCTCCCTGTTTTTTTAGTTTGTTATTTCGTTGATCAGATTGACCATTTCAATGGCTGTCAGGGCACAGTCATAGCCTTTATTGCCGGCCTTGGTGCCAGCCCGTTCGATGGCCTGTTCAATGTTTTCAGTGGTCAACACACCAAAGATCACCGGTATTTCTGACTGCAGAGAGACATGAGCCACTCCCTTTGACACCTCGCTGCAGACATAATCATAATGGGTGGTGGAACCGCGTATCACAGCCCCGAGACAGATGATGGCATCATATTTTTTCAGCTTGGCCATTTTAGCCGCAATCAAGGGAATTTCAAAGGCACCCGGCACCCAGGCCACATCAATGTCTTCTTCCTTCACATCGTGACGCTTCAAACCATCAATCGCACCGCCAAGCAGCTTTGAGCCAATAAACTCATTGAACCGGGCTACCACAATCCCCACTTTAATTCCCTTTGATACTAATTGTCCTTCATATACGTTCATAACATTCTCCTTTTAGTTATAATTTAAAATATGACCCATTTTTTCCTGTTTGGTTTTCAAATAAAACAGATCGTGGCTGGATGCTTCCATTTGGATCGGTACCCGCTCCACCATTTCCAGCCCGAATTCCGACAACCCTTCCATTTTAAGCGGATTGTTGGTTAGCAGCCGCAGCTGTTTGATTCCCAGGTCTCTTAAAATCTGGGCCCCGATATAGTATTCCCGCAAGTCTTCCGGAAACCCCAGCTCAATATTAGCCTGCACCGTGTCCATCCCCATATCCTGAAGGGCATAGGCTTTTAATTTATTGATCAGACCAATGCCCCGGCCCTCCTGACGCATGTAGAGCAGCACCCCCCGACCTTCTTTTTCAATGGCGGTCATCGCTGCCCCAAACTGATCGCCGCAATCGCAGCGGAGCGAACCAAAGGCATCGCCGGTTAAACATTCGGAATGAACCCGACACAACACCGGGCTGTCACCACTTAAATCCCCCTTAACCAGCGCCACATGATGTTCGCCGTTAAGCATGTTGACATAACCATAAGCCATAAACTCCCCGTATTTGGTGGGCATTTTGGTGATTGTGACACAATCGATCAGTTTTTCATTTTGTTTGCGGTAGTTTTGCAGATCTTTGATGGTAATAAATTTCAGTTGATGGGTCTGAGCCAATTCGATCAGTTCCGGAGTCCGCATCATCGTGCCGTCTTCTTGCATAATTTCGCAGCACAGACCGCATTCTTTCAACCCCGCCAGTTTGACCAGATCAACGGTGGCCTCGGTATGGCCGTTTCGTTCCAATACCCCATTTTCTTTGGCTACCAATGGAAACATATGGCCGGGCCGCCTAAAATCTTCTGGTCTGGTGTTCTCGTCGACGCACTTGATGGCGGTAACCGAACGCTCTGCTGCCGAAATACCGGTGGTGGTATCGACATGATCGATGGACACGGTAAAGGCGGTGCAATGATTATCGGTATTATCCGCAACCATTTGGGGAATGGCTAATTTTTTGACCAATTTTTCGCTCATCGGCATACAGATCAGCCCTTTGCCATAGACAGCCATAAAGTTGACGTTTTCGGTGGTGGCAAATTCAGCCGCACAGACAAAGTCGCCTTCATTTTCGCGGTCATCATCATCGGTCACGATGATAATTTTACCGGCTCGTAAATCTTCCAGTGCTTCTTCAATGGTATTAAATTTAAACATAGTACCCTCTCTTAATCTTATTATTTTTTTATTAAAACCCTGCCTGAGTCAGAAAATCAATGGTCACACCAGCGGATTTTTCCTGGTGGCGATCTGTTTTGACGGCTGGATTCATCAACAGCTTTTCGATATATTTGCCGACCAGGTCGTTTTCCAGATTGACCGGATCGCCAGGTTTCTTAATGCCCAGGATCGTCTGCTTCACCGTATGGGGAATGATGGACACCTTAAAGCTGACGGAAGTCATTTCGATGACCGTTAAGCTGATGCCATCAATGGCAATGGACCCTTTTTCGATGATGTAGCGGAGTATTTTTGGCGGTGCACCAATCTCAAAGATCACGGCATTATCATCTTTGGTGATTTGCACAATGTGACCGGTTCCGTCAATATGACCAGCTACCATATGCCCGCCAAAACGGCCATTGGCGGGCATTGCCCGTTCCAGGTTGACGGCTGATCCGCCTTTTAGATCGCCCAGATTGCTGCGGTTCAGCGTTTCACTCATGACATCGGCCATCCACTTATTTCCGCTTAACTGGGATACCGTCAGGCACACTCCATTCACCGCCACGCTGTCGCCCAGTTTTAAATCATCCATCGTGACCGCACCCTGAACCCACAGTTGGGAAGATCGTTGTCCCTTAATGACCGCAGTGATTTTGCCAACTTCTTCAATAATTCCTGTAAACATGTCTTACCTCTTTGTGTATTCGAGGCAGATATCATCCCCGAATATTTTTATTTTTCGATCCGTGAACTGGAAGGCCTCGGCTGGATCTGCCAGCCCCAGGCCTTCCACCGGAGTTTTGCGTACCGCACCACCAAATATTTTGGGGGCCAGATAAACCTGGAGCTTACTCACAATACCGCTTTTTAAAGCGCTGAAATTCAGGGTACCGCCCCCTTCCAGTAGAATACTGTCGATTCCTTCCTGCCCCAATTGCACCATCAGTTCCCGGAGATCAAGATGCTCCCCGTCTTTTGCACTTTTTAAAATTCTGCAGCCCATGATTTCAAACCGTTTTATTTTTTGCTGATCCTCAGAGCAGGTGGCCAGATAGGTCGGTATTTTCCGGGCCGATGTCACCACCTGTGCTGTCAGCGGAGTGCGCAAATAGGTATCACAGATAATCCGGATGGGGTTTCTGCCGCCTTCAATCCGACAGGTCAGTTGGGGATCATCCTGTAAAATGGTGTTAACCCCCACCATGATTCCCATCACTTCATTGCGGGTCTGATGAACGGCGTTCCTGGCCGCCTCTCCGGTAATCCATTTCGATTTCCCGGTACGGGTGGCAATTTTGCCATCCAGAGTCATGGCGTATTTCATTAACACATAAGGGGTTTTCGTTTTGATATAGTGAAAAAAAATAGTGTTTAGCTCCTGACACGCCTCTTCCTGCGCTCCGGTTATCACTGTGATCCCCTGCTGTCTGAGAATCTCAATTCCCTTGCCACCAACTAACGGATTGGGATCAGTCGCACCGATTATTACCTGGTTAATCCCGCTTTCGATAATGGCCTCGGTACATGGTGGTGTGTTGCCATAATGACAGCAGGGCTCGAGCGTCACATATAGGGTCGCCCCGACCGGTGACTCATTGCAGGCCGCCAGCGCATTACGCTCAGCATGCAGTCCTCCATACTTTTCGTGATAACCGCTGCCAATAATCACATCATCTTTAACAATGACTGCTCCCACAAGAGGATTGGGATTTACCCAACCTCGACCTCTTTTAGCCAAATCGATGGCTATTTCCATGTAATGATCCTGTTTTTCCACCAGTATTCCTCCCTCAAAAACAAAAGTGCCCTGAATAAACATCCAGGGCACTTTTGTTCACAGCTTTCCTGATCCTCGTATAAAAAAACTCTGAAATGATTACCATTTCAGAGCTAAATAAACAAAGATATTTGACATGCAAACTTGATTATCTTCTTTCATCCAGACTTTAACTGTCGGCCTCGGAATTACACCGAATCATACCTTGCGGCTCGTGGGCTATACCACCGGTAGGGAAACTATCCCTGCCCTGAAGACTTCATATTTAATTGATTAAACTTTAACATAATCGCAATATTCCTGTCAATAGAATAAAATTTATTTTTCTTTCAGCGCTTTTTCGTTTATAATAGGAACATGAAAAAGCAAGATAAAACTAACATATATCTACTATTGACTGACCCTTCAGAGAAAGGATGGCCCCATTGTGCACTGGTTTAAAAAAAGCCTGATTCGACGGGTGGGAACAATTGTTATTGGATTTATTTTTGTTGCCTTTGCCGTTTATGGGATCATTTCCATCCAAATGTTAAGTGGTTTTTTTGAAACCAACAGTAAAGAACAAATTTCCAAGGACGCCCAGCAAATTGCCACTGAAATTGACAAGTTTATCGAGAAGAATATTATTATTGTCGAACAGATGAAAACCAATCAGGATTATCAGGCTATCACTGAAGCGCTCAACACCCGGGAGGAAAAGCGCCAACATCCATTGTTTAATGTGATAACCCAGGAACTCCAGGCCATCAAGGCTTCTGATCCCAATATTTCTCTGGCTTACATCGGGGTTACCAAATCCAACGATCTGATTTCCTCGACCCCCGAATTTGATCCCAAACCAGACTATGATCTGAATAAACGACTCTGGTACATGGAAACCTTACAATCCCGGGGTGTGACCGTCACCAGTCCCTATATTGACATTGTTACCGAAAAAATGGTGGTCTCCATTACGACCCCGATCCTGAAAAACAACAATGTGATCGGCGCCATGGGCATTGACCTGCAGGTGACTGATATTTCCAAATTGATGAGCACCTACAAAGTCGGCAAAAACGGCTATACCCTATTAATCAATAAAGACGGCAGTATTTTTTATCATCCTGATGATCCTGAAGTTTTTGCTGCGGGAGGGGTTAATCCCTTCGCCTATCTTGACCTTTATATGAGCCAAATCACCTCCGGTGATAGTGGTGTCATTGAATACCAAATGGGAAATAACGCCAAATACATCGCCTATGTGCCCACCCAGTCATCCAACTGGATTGTGGTCACGGTCATCCCCCGGTCGGAAGTTTTGGCCCCGCTGAATCAGTTTATTTTTAGTCTGTTCTTTATTTCCCTGGTACTGCTGTTTATGATTGCGCTGTTTATCCGGCGGATGACCCGGCTTATTTCCGAACCGATTATAACCATTTCCGGTGCCGTTGAAACCTTCAGCCAGGGTGATCAGGAAATTAATCTGCCGAGCACCCTTTATGACCGGGAAGATGAGCTTGGTATTTTATCCCGGGGGCTCAAAATGATGAGCCATCGGATCATCCAATACATCGAAGAAGTTCAAACCAACAATCAGGCGTTGAACCAGGAAATTGACAAACGCCAGGCTGTTCAATCCCAGCTGGAAATGATTCTGGAGCTTTTATCCGGTACCGATGAAGGTATTTTTATTTTAAACGCAGAATTCTTCTGTATCTATCAAAATACCGCCTTTTCCCGAATGATTGGGATTCCGGAAACTGAAATCCCGGCGCTGAACCTTTCTGAAAAGGGCATCCTGATCAATCAACCCCTGATTGACAGCCTCGAGATGAATCCGGTCTGGTCCGGCGAAATTGAATATGCTCAAAATTCCTCCGAAACGCTGTTTCTGTTTTTGCGGATCAGTAAGGTGAAAAACGACGATACCGATTATTATATCGGCAACATCACCAATCTCACGGCCCATAAGCAAATCGAAAAAGATATTTATTATCTGAAGTATTTTGACTATCTGACCAAACTCAACAATAAGGTCTTTCTGGATGAATCGGGAATGGAATTAATCAGTGGAGACGGCAGCGCTGCCGGTAACCATGCCCTGATTTTGATCAATATCGATGATTTCCGAATTATCAATGAGGCCAAAGGTTTTGATTTTGGCAACAAGGTATTGATTGCCCTGGCCAGTCGCCTAAAGACCCTGGTCAGCGATCAGGATGTGCTGGCCCGTTTGGGTAATGACGAGTTTGGTATACTGAAAGCGTATGTTTCTTCCAACGAAGATTTATATGAATACATCATGGATTTAAGCAAGGAACTGGAAAAACAGATTTCCATCCATGATGAAGAACTGATTGTTGATGTCAGTATCGGAATCAGTCTCTACCCCAACGATGCCAACCACTATGGCAAGCTTTTAAAGACTGCCGCTTCTGCCCTCAATAATGTCAAAGCCAACAAGGGACGGCGCTTTGAGTTCTATGATAAGGACATCAACAGCCTCTCGATTCAAAAATACGAAATGCAAAACAAGCTGCGCAATGCCCTAAGCAATCAGGAATTTGTTCTTTACTACCAGCCCCAGGTGGATATGGCCACCAATCAGATTCTCGGCCTGGAGGCTTTAATTCGTTGGAACAGCAGCAATGGGATGGTTCCTCCGGGGAGCTTTATTCCCATAGCCGAAGAATCGAATCTGATTACCCCTCTGGGCGAATGGGTGCTGGAAATTGCCTGTGAGTTTGGGAAAAAGCTTCAATCGCTGGGTTATCAAATACCGATTGCGGTTAATCTTTCGATGCTTCAGTTTAAGGCCCCCTATATCGGGGAACTGATTCAATCCATTTTAACCCGCACCCAGTTACCACCAGAGCTGCTGGAACTGGAAATCACCGAGGGGATTCTGATGGATAATGAAGACGAATGCGAAGCCATCCTGAGCGAATTTCACCGGATGGGGATCCAGGTTTCCATCGATGATTTTGGCACCGGCTACTCTTCTTTGAGTTATCTCAAGAAATTTGCCGTGGATAAGATCAAAATCGACCGTTCCTTTATTAAAGGGATTCCCCATTATGACAATGGCACCATTGCCAAAGTTATCATTGAACTGGCCTCAAATTTTAATCTCCAGGTCATTGCCGAAGGAGTGGAAACCCCCGAACAGATTGACTTTTTACTGAAAAATAATTGTCATATTGCCCAGGGCTTTTACTATGCCAAACCGCTTGATGAGGATCGACTACTGACTTTTATGGAAAAAACAAAAAGGGACATGGCATAGCCTTATCCCTTTATTTATTTATCTCCGATCCGCTTCAATTGTTGTTGTGCTATAAAAGAACCACTCATTAAACGATAAATCGTTGCGCCAGGGTTTCAGGATGATCGGTAGTCATCGCTTCGCTCATGATGCAAACGCCTTTAGCGCCAGCCATCATCGCAATTTTATAGTTGGCCTGACTGATCCCGCCTATGGCAAAAACCGGGATTGAGACGGAACTGCAGATCTCTTTAAGAAAAATCAGTCCCCGGGCTGGCAGACCTTTTTTGCAATCAGTGGGAAAAATATGACCGGCGATTAAATAATTGGCCCCCCAGGCTTCGGCTTCCCGGGCCTGTTCCACTGAGTGAATCGAGACCCCGACCTGCTTAAAGTTCCGGATCGCTTCGCAGGTTCTCCGAATGTCATGAATTGACACCTGTACCGCTTCCACCTTCAGTTCCTCGGCAATCTCAAGATTATGATTGATAATCAGTTTAATCAGGTGCCGATCACAGATTTCCTTTACTTTGATGGCCAGTTCCCTATAGTCTGCCTCGCTGAGTTCTTTTTCCCGCAGCATGATGGCATGGGGCTGCCCCTTGGCGATTTCTTCAATGCGACCGAGAAAATCATCCTGGCACAGTTTCTGGTTCGTTATACAAATCAGCATACTTGGCTCCTTTATTTTTCTTGTCTATAGTCTATCATATCCCGACTAAAAAACACCACCCATTTTAGTGAAGGTATTATACCCGGATATAGTCGCAATAAACCGGCTGAAGGCCCCGGTTTAAAATCATCTGATGGACCTCGGGAACGCTGCGGGGATCAGATATCTCAAATTGTTCATCGCCTTTTTCTTCCTGCTCATGTCCACCAACCCCAACACTGACACCGGCCGAAATTTTTGTTGCCACCATCCCGATGACATGGTCCCGAAAGCCCGGCCGTTCCCGGGTGGAAATGGTGATCCCGGCAAAAGGCATCAGCAACCGGTAGGCCAGCATCACCTGCAGCAGCTGTTTCTCATGGACGTCGTTAGGGTTGTTATCGGCTTTGTTAATAAAGGGGCGAAGCCGGGGCGTGGAAAAGCTGATTTCGGCATGGGGGTATTTCTGCAAAATAAAATAGGCGTGGAGTCCGGTGGCAAAGGCATCCTTCCGGAAGTTACCCAACCCCAACAGAGCCCCAAAAGAAACGCCCCGCATCCCCCCCAGCAAGGCCCGCTCCTGAGCCTCAAAGCGATAGGGAAAAACCCGCTTGGGCCCACTTAAATGAACCTGTTCATATCTGCTCAAATCATAGGTTTCCTGATAAACCGAAACAAAATCGGCTCCGCAGTTATGCAGATACGCATATTCATTGGTATTCAGCGGATAGATTTCTATCCCCACAGTGGCAAAATATTCTGCTGCCAGCTTAACCCCTTCGCCGATATATTCCACTCCCGAATGATGCCGGGATTCGCCGGTTAAGATCAAGATCTCTTTTAATCCGGTTTTGGCGATGGCTTTCAGTTCCGTCTCCATTTCCGCCAGACTAAGCTTACCCCGGCGGATTTTATTTTTACAATTAAATCCACAGTATACACAATTATTTTCACAATAATTGGCAATGTAAAGCGGGGTAAACAGACCGATGCTGTTACCAAAGTGTTTGTTTGTTTCGATCATCGCTTTTTTTGCCATTTCTTCTAAATATGGCGTCGCTGCCGGTGATAATAAGGCTCCATAATCGCTTATGGATAATCGTTCTTTTTTTAGGGCTTCTTCCACATCACTGTCGGTAATTTTCTGATCATCATACTTATCCACATTTTTTAAGACTTTATCCCGAATATCGGAGTCTATTTTCTCCATCTCAGGTTGATAGACCATTGGATCAGTGCGTTTTTTTATCATTCTAATCCTCCAAAAATCCGGTTAAGGGGCTGGACGCTTCGCCATGGGTTAAGACCCGGCCGAGACCGGCCAGATAGGCATTACGGCCCGACGCAATCGCCTGACCAAAAGCTTTGGCCATCAGCGGAATGTTTTTAGCTGTGGCCACTGCGGTATTGCACATCACCGCTGCCACGCCCATTTCCATCGCCTCACAGGCCTGGGACGGCCGCCCGATCCCCGCATCGACAATAATCGGAACTGGGATTTCACTAACTAGAATCTCAATAAAGTCCCGGGTACAAAGGCCCTTGTTGCTGCCAATCGGGGATGCCAGGGGCATCACTGCCGCTGCCCCGGCACTGACTAAATCCCGGGCCACATTTAAGTCCGGATACATATAGGGCATCACCACAAAGCCGTCCTTGGCCAGAATCTCGGTGGCCTTGATGGTTTCATAATTATCGGGAAACAGATATTTGGAATCCCTGATCACTTCCACCTTGATAAAATTCCCACAATTGATTTCCCGGGCCAGCCGGGCGATTTTGACCGCTTCCTCAGCCGTTCTGGCACCGGAGGTATTGGGCAGCAGGGTAATGTTTTTGGGGATATAATCCAGAATATTTTCTTCCCCACCGTGATTCGCCCGCCGTAGGGCCAGCGTGACGATTTCTGCCCCGCCGTTTTCAACCACCGCCTTGACAATTTCCAGTGAAAACTTTCCTGATCCCAGGATAAACCGGGAATTAAACGTGTGTCCGCCAATTACTAATTGATCTGTCATCTTTTCTCCTTTTGTTTTTTATTTCTTGTTTTTTAAGCCCTGTTCGTTCATGGTGATCTTTAGTCGGCTACTTACCATCACCCACCGCCAACGAAACGTACCACTTCCAGGGTATCCGTTTCACAAAGCAGCACCGCATCATAGCTCGATTTCGGAACGATTTCACCATTTCTGGCGACAGCCAGAGTAGCCACATCAAATCCATTGATTTCTAAAAACTGTAACAGACTCTGATTGTTAACCAGGGTCATTTCTTTTCCATTGACACGCATCTCACTTCCTCCTTTGCTGTTTCAGACGCAAAAAAAGCACAAAATGCGATTACACCCTTTCGGTGGTGTACCCCATTTTGTGCTTTATTTATTCTGTTTTGATTTTATTACATCAGCCCACTAAAGTCAAGATCTGCTTTTAACCGTTTTTGTCTAACGACGGGTATAGGCGTTGTAGGCCGCCATTTTACTCTTATCTTCTTCAATTTCCTGAATTTCTTTTTTTAAAGCTTCCAGCCGAACTGTTAATTCCGCTACTTCTGCTTCGTCAACCGGACGATTGGTCACTTCTTTCTTAATTCCCAGGGCTAACAGCTGATCGTCTTTTTCCTCATACTCTTTACGGAGCAGTTCCAGGTTTGACTCACAAGAGATCAACTGTTTTTTAATCATTCGCATCACCCGCATATCATCATAATTATTTAAGATTGTCTCCATTTTTTATCCCCTCGCCTTCCTGGCATCGTATTTTTCTTTTATTGCAGTTTATCACAGCTGATCGTGCAAATACCTATGCGAAGACGAAAAAATTTTGCCATGCTTATTTTTAATGATCTTTTTACATATATTTTCAGTTTTTTACATAAAATTGCCAAATTTTTAAGACGAACCCGGTTTTGTTGGGGTATAATATTGTAAATAAGTGAAAATTAATCGGAGGTAATAAAATGAATGAAGAGTTATTAGCATTAATTAAAGATAAAAAAGGCTTTATTTGCGATATGGATGGTGTCATCTACCATGGTAACAGACTGTTGCCGGGAGTCAAGGAGTTTGTCAACTGGCTTTATGCTGAAGATAAGAACTTCCTCTTTTTAACAAATTCCAGCGAACGTTCACCCATTGAACTAAAAGAAAAACTGGCTCGACTGGGTCTGGAAATTGATGAAAGCCATTTTTATACCAGTGCTCTGGCCACTGCCAAATTCTTAAAAGATCAGTCCCCCGGCTGTTCGGCCTATGTCATTGGTGAACCGGGTCTGGTTAATGCCCTTTACGACGTCGAAATTACCATGAATGATGTCGATCCGGACTATGTCGTTTTCGGCGAAACCCGCTCTTATAATTACGAATCCGTGATGCGGGCAGTCAAATTGATTCAGAAAGGTGCCAAACTGATCGCCACCAATCCGGACTTAACTGGCCCCACCGAAGAAGGCATTGTACCAGCCTGTCGGGCCTTGGTGGCACCGATTGAACTGGCCACCGGTAAAGAAGCCTACTACGTCGGTAAACCCAATCCACTGATGATGCGTACCGGTATCAAACGGCTGGGCGTTCACAGTGATGATGCCCTGATTATCGGTGACCGGATGGATACCGATATTATTGCTGGTATTGAATCGGGTTTGACGACCTTCCTGGTCCTTAGTGGCGTGTCAACCCGGGACACGGTTAAGCAATTCCCCTACCGTCCCAACTATATTCTCACCGGTATTGATGAGATTGTCGCCGGTCTGGGACTTCAATAAAAATAATTGTGTTGGCTTTAGCCCCGGGTATTTGCGCTTATGTCATTCAACAATAATAAAAAGCAGGTAAGACCGCTACAGTCTTACCTGCTTTTTATTTGTCGTCTGATCGTTTTTTTGTCTGATCCACTGGACATGACGGATACGTATCCGAATGCCCTGCTTCCTTTTCCTTTTTAATCAGATAATAGGATGCCCCGGCTGTTAGAATAAGCAAGGCCAACATCAACAGCAGCACGGTTGTCATCGCCAACTGCAACTGCTGGGTGGCCACCTGATAGGTACCAATAAAACCAAACAACATAAAAGCTCCGGCGGATACCAGTTTGACCGTCCGCTCGGGTATTTTTTTACAGAGTACCACCCCGATGATAATCCCGATGGCATCGGCAATCAGCATTCCGGTGGTGGTTCCGATCAACACGCCAAGAGCATTTTCGGGAAATTTGGTGGCCAGGGCAATGGTTGCCAGCTGAGTTTTATCGCCCATTTCGGCGATAAAGAAAGCCACCGCCACGGTAATCACCGGACCAAAGCGGGTGGTCCGGTTCTCTTCGCCATCCAGTTTATCCCCCCGAATCGTCCAGAGTCCAAAAAAGATAAAGGACAATGACGCAATCCCCTGAATCCAGATCTGGGCACCATCAAAGCGGGTGATATAGTTTCCCACGGCTACCGCCAGGGCGTGGTTAAAGACGGTGGCAATAAAGACTCCGAGCATCACCTTCCCGGCCTGATACTTGGTAGCAAAGGCCATCGCCAACAACTGGGTTTTATCTCCCATTTCAGCCAGCACCACGGCTCCTACCGCTACTAAAAAAGCAATAAATCCTGTGTACATTTGTATTCCTTCCTGTTTTGTAATTTGAAAGCATCCCAAAATAAAAAGACTCCTAGCATAACCCACCACAAAATGGACTATGCTAAAAGTCTCGTTACCGGAATCGGCTACAAAGCCAGGCGACCATCGTCACCAGTATGTTGACTTTGTATAACAACTACTCCCTTTTAACAGTGTTATTTTACAACAATATCCCTGCTTTTGTCAATATATAAACCGGAACGCCTTTTTAATGCTATTTTTTACGCAGGCGTTCCGGTTTTATCTAAACCTCAAACGGAATAACCGATGCCAGCAAAGCTCTGGCATAGTGATTGTTGACCCGGGCCAATTCCCCACTTTCTACTTCTTCGACAATTTGCCCCTGATACAAAAAAGCAATCTTATCACAAAGATGGGCCACCGCCTGCAGATCGTGGGCCACAAAGAGATAGGTGATGTTCATCTCTACCCGCAGTTGATGAAGCAGCTTTAAAATCTGGGCCTGAACCGATACATCCAGTGAACTGATGGCTTCATCCAGCACAATAAAGCGGGGTTTCGTGGCAATGGCTCGGGCAATACAGACCCGTTGCAGCTGCCCACCGCTGAGTTCATGGGGGTAACGGTTTTTGACCTCTGGCTCCAGCCCTACCCTCACCAGCAGTTGCTCAATGTGCCAATCCAAATCTTTTTCTGCACCACTGGCACAAAGCGGTTCAGCAATAGTTTCTGTTACGGTGTAGCGGGGATTGACCGAAGCGGTATAATCCTGGAATACCACCGACATTTTTCCCTTATTATTTTTAAGCCACTGTCTGACTGGCAGCCCTTCAAATAAAATACTGCCTTTCTCCGGCTTTTCCAGCCCCATCACCAGCCGGGCCAGGGTGCTTTTGCCACTGCCGCTTTCACCAATCAGGCCAACACAGGAGCCAGCAGTGATGCTTAAATTAACACCATTGAGGATTTTATTCCGGGCTCCCTTAAAATTTGTTCCTACCTGCAGATAGCTTTTTTCCAAATCCTTTATTTCCAGCAGATTAGCCATGGTGGTCTCCTTTTTTCATCGCCCGCTGAAAAGCGTGTGTCAATTCCAGTCGGGTATCAATCAGATATCGGGTGTAAGCATGCCGGGGATTTTTAAAAATGTCAACAGCGTCGCCATATTCCACCGCTACCCCATCTTTCATCACCAGTAGTTGATCGGAAAGATGCTTAACCACCCCCAGATCATGGGAAATAAAAATCAGGGCGGTGCCAATTTTCTGGCGGATGATTAAAAACTCCTCCACAACCTGTCCCTGATTAATCGAATCCAGGGCGGTGGTCGGCTCATCGGCAATAATCAACTCCGGCTCCATTGCCAGGGCGGTGGCAATCATGCAACGCTGCAGCATCCCGCCGGATAATTGGTGGGAATACTTTTTTATTACCTGATCCGGTTCCCGAATATTCATCACCGCCAGGGCCTCTTTCGCCAGGTTCATACTCTGCTTTTTTGTTAGCCCCTTATTCTCGACAAAGGTTTCGGCCATCTGATCGCCGATTCTGGTGATCGGATCAAAGGCCGACATGGCATCCTGGAGAATCATGGCAATCTGTTTTCCGCGGATTTCCCGCAGGGTATCTTCGTTTTGTCTGAGCAAATCAATGGCTTCACCGGACGTTTTAAAAACGGCCTTTCCCTGGTGTTTTAACCAGGGGTTGGTGATTCCCAACAGGGCCCGGGTGATCATCGATTTACCACTGCCACTTTCCCCGACAATTCCCAGACAAGAGTTTTTGGCCACTGAAAAACTGATATCATGAATGATTTCATCCTGATCCCGCGAATCAGTTACCCGCAAATTATTCACCTCAAGAATTACACTCATTCGATCACCGCCTTTTTGCGCCCAAACATCGCCCCAAACAATGATCGCCTGGTTTTAAAGACCTTGTCGATCTTGGGATTCATCGCTTCCTGAATACTGTCACCCAAAAATTAAAGGCTGCCACCACCATAAAAATCGCCACGCCCGGCGCCAGCATCTGGCCAGGATTGGTGGTCATCACATTTTTGGCTTCGTTGAGCATCATCCCCCACTCGGCGGTGGGCGGCTGCACCCCCAGTCCCAGAAAGGACAGGGCTGATATATTGAGAATTGTTCCTGCGGTATCCAGTGTCGCCAGCACCGCAATCTCCCCCAGCGCTCCAACCAACAGATGTTTTCTGATGATGTGTCCGGTTGAACAGCCGGATACCTTGGCAAATCGGATATAGTTACTATCCATAAACTGAATGATGATTGCCCGGATCATCCGCACATACCAGGCCCATTTGGCAATCACCGTGGCCAGAACAATATTGGCGATTCCGGTTCCGAGGATTCCCACAATGGCCAGAATCAGCACCTCACTGGGAAAAGACAGCATGATATCACAAATCCGCATTATCACATCATCAAGCCGGCCCCGGAAATAACCGGCAAGCACCCCCAGCACCGTGCCGATTAAAATCGTTACCGCCATGGTCATGAGCGAGACCAGAATGGTGACCCGGCCACCATATAAAATCCGGGAAAAGACGTCCCGACCCAGTTGATCGGTTCCAAACCAATGAGCCAGCGACGGCCCCTGAAATTTATTGATAATGTTCTGGGCAGTCGGATCATAGGGCGCAACCAGGGGTGCCAGAACAGCTAGCAGAATCACCGTCCCCAGAAAAAAGCTGACAGACATTGCCAGGCTATCTTTACGGAAACGTTTAAAAAAACCGACCATCTCAGGCCTCCCTTCTGCGGGGATCAATCCAGACCGATCCCATATCGACCAGTAAATTACAAAAAACAAACAACACCGCCATAATCAGGACATAGGCTTGAATCATCGGAAAGTCCCGATTAAAAATAGCGGTCACACAAAGCCTACCGATACCCGGCCAGGCAAAAATATTTTCAATCACCACGGTTCCAGCAATCAACTTCGGAATTGACATCCCCAAAGCGGTTAGCGAAGTTTGCAGTGAGTTTTTAAAAACATGCCGGGTGATGGTCTTCTCTGATAGACCCCGAACCCGGCCATACAGCACATAATTTTCCCGCTTGTTCTGAATCATAGTGTTGCGGATCAGCCGGACATAGGTGGAAATATACCCCAGCGCCAGGGTTACTGCCGGTAAAATGACAGCACCGGGAGCCGTCATCCCGCTGGTTGGCAACCACTTGAGCTTAACGGCAAATAGCCACATCAGGAGTATCCCGGCCCAAAAACCGGGGATAGCGGTTCCCACAAAGACAATCCCCCGTAAGGCCTTATCTCTAAGGCTATCTTCCTTTACCGCACATAAAACCCCAACCCCCACTGAAACAACCACAATGATCAATAAGGATACCCCAGCCAGATAGAGCGTTGGCGGCAGAGCCTTGGCAATTTCCTGTGCTACCGGTTTATTATTGACATAACTGTGACCAAAATCACCCTGTAGGGCATTGCCCAGCCAGGTAGCGTAGCGGGTTAAGAAGGGATCATCGAGACCGAGTTGCTCCCGCATCTGGGCGACATTTTCAGCCGTTGGGGTGATCTCATTGACCCGGATTGCCACCTCAGCGGGATCACTGGGGCTTAAATTAATCAGTATAAAGGCAAAAAAGGAGATTCCGATCAAAATCGGAATCATCCACAGGAGCCTTTTGACGAAGTATTGCTTCATGGTCTTACTCCCTTTTGTTTTCGATAATCAAAATTGGTGATTAATTGGAAAAGTACATTTTTTCGAAGGGGATTTCATATTGCGAATCGTTAAAGCTTACCCCTTCAAGTCCCTTGATTCCCACTGCCTTGGTTTTTGAATAGGAAATCGGGACATAGACATACTGATCATTAATATAGGTCAGTACCTCTTTATACATGTCGGCCCGCTTGCTGTCGTCTGATTCGATCATAATCTTCGTGATGGTTTCATCCAGCCACTGCTTTTTTTCCAGACCAACCTGAGCCTGATAATCTCCATGAGCGGGAATTCGCCATGATGAAACATAGGATTGGGGATCATAAGGGGTTCCCCAGGATAGCGAATACTGCAGATCAAAATCCCCGGTTTTCTGACGATCCAGGAAGGCCTGTTTTTCTTCCCCAAGAATATTCATCTTGATGCCTACGGCTGCCAGATCGGCCTGAATGGAGGTGGCAATGGTACCTTCCTGGGCGTTCTTGGAATTATAGGAAAGGGTAATCTCACATTTCTGACCATCCTTTTCCCGAACCCCATCACTTCCTGGTTTCCAACCGGCTTCATCGAGCAGCTGTTGGGCTTTTTCCTGATTATAGGCGATGGTTTTAAAATCGATATCACAGTAGGGAACATCTTTAGACAGTAGCGTATCGGCCTGATCCTCCGAGTTATTTAAAATTCCCTGAATGATGTTTTCCTTGTTTACGGCATATTCAATGGCTTCTCGAACTTTAATATCTTTGGTAATCGGTGAATTACTATTGATAAGAATCGCTCGTGAAGCGACCGGCTCACTTATATAGGTTTTGTAGGCTCCTTCATCTTCCAACTTCTTATAGGAATCTAGATCAACCTGATCACCATCGGCTCCGAAAAGTAAATCGACCTCGCCGTTTTGCAAAGCTAACAGGATCGTCTGGGAATCTGGCATGACCTTCCAGTTAATGGTTTTAATTTTAGTTTTGTCACCCCAATAAGTTTCATTCTGCGTAAAGGTGGCATACTGATTGTCGACATGCTCCGATAAGACCCAGGGGCCGGTCCCGATATAGCCGCTAACCCCTTCTTTGGTGGTGCCATTGACAAAACAGTTGGGCGAAATAAAGCGGAAGGGTCGTGTCAGTCCCAACTCCACCAGGGTTGGATAGTAGGGATGCTTTAAGACCAGTTTGAAGGTGTGGTCATCGACCACCACATTTTCTTTAATCTCATTAACCATGTCCAGCCAGGAATGGCGTTCCGCATTACCAAGAATGGCATCCATGTTCAGCTTGACTGCGGCAGCATTAAACGGCGCACCATCGGTAAAGGTGACCCCTTTTCTTAAATGAAAGGTGTATTCCAGTCCATCTGCTGAAATTTCCCAGCTTTCAGCCAGAGCTGGCTTCACTTCTCCGCCTTCATTCTTGGTCAGGCCTTCAAACACCATGTTCTGGGCTGACATTTCACCCGAGTACAAATGCGGGTTGATATCCCGAATATCCTTGGTGCAGGCATAATTTAACGCTTCTTTAGTCGACACATCACTTTTAGCGGACGCTCCTGAGCAACCGGCAAACATTCCGGCACACAACACGGCAGTCATTACCACCGCTAAACCCTTTTTTAATTTCATTTTCTTTTTCTCCTCAAAAAATACTTATTTATTTGATTTGCTCGGCTTTTACCATTGCACATTCTGGTAAAGAAACCCCGCTCTATCACAATGTAAGACTTCACTGTGGCAATATTGATGCTTTTTTCCATAAAAAAACCTCACCATCTCCAAAAAGATAGCGAGGTCGCAAAAAGCCTGCAAAAAAAAACACCTCCTCTATCGCACGTAGAGTCTGAGTAATTAAAGCAGGCAGGTCTTCTGGCTCAAGCGTCAACATTACCTCCTGCCTTCCCATTTCTGGTGGCATTCCTGGAGGAACTCTTCTTTTACAGCGGCGGGACCGCGGGGGACTTTCACCCCTCTTCCCTTTTCACCGGCCTGTAACCCTTCGTTACTGCCGGCACCTGTTTTATTAATATTTAATTCGTTGTCGGTGTTTTAAAAAACACTAAAAAACAGAAACAATGCCACAATCAGGTGTCTTTCATTGTTTCTGTTTGCCATTTTAACATGCTTAAACCACCTATGCAAGTCTCTTTTGTGGAAATGATATTCTGTTTTGGAATATCGTTCCATGCCAGTCGCGTTTTACCCGGTTTTTAGCCACAGCCATTATTTCATAAAGCGGTCAATTGCTTTTCTGAGTTCTTCCAAAGCCTTTTCGTCGTTATTTTCCACCGCATCAACGATACAATGCTCAATATGATCCTGTAAAATTATTTTACCGACGTTATTAATGGCTGACTTCACCGCCGACAACTGGATCAGCACCTCGGTACAGTCTCTTCCCGATTCGACCATTTTTTTCACCGATTCAAGATGACCCGCAGCCCGGGAAAGGCGATTCAACACGGATTTGGTTTGGGTATGTTCATGATGATGATGGTGATCTCCGCCGTGGCTACTATCATGTCCGGCATCATTCCATTCTTCCTGATGTTTATGCATCTCCGTTCACCTCATTTTCTATATCTGTTTAACCCATTATAACAGATATAGAAAAAGGACACCACCCAAGGGGAGATGCCCTTTCATATTTTACAGAATCGAATCGATCAGTTTTTTTGTATAGGCTTCCCGGGGATTGGCAATCACCTCATCCGGGGTACCGGCTTCCACCACCCGCCCCTGATGCATTACCAGCACCCGGTCGCAGCATTGCTGCACCAGGGCCAGATCATGACAGATCATCAGTTGCGACATCCCCTGATCTTTTCGCAATTGTGTTAGGAGTGCCATAATCTGAGACTGGACGGTTACATCCAGGGCGCTGGTCGCTTCATCACAGATGAGCAGTTGGGGTTGCCGGGCAAGTGCCCGGGCAATTGAGGCCCGCTGACACTCGCCACCGCTGACCTCACTGGGATAACGGCTAACAAATTCCGGGCCAAGGCCGCAGATTTCCAGATAGTCAATGGCTTTATTTTTAGCCTCCCGACGCCCCATACCCTGATTGATCAGCCCTTCCATGACACTTTCCCCCAGCCGAATCCGGGGATTAAAGGAATCCACCGGCATCTGAAAGACCATCTGAACCAGATGGTAAAGCCGTTTCAGTTCTTTTCCCTTAGGGTTTTTAAGTGTTTTGCCATCCAGAACAATCTCACCGCCATCCAACGATTCCAGTCCGGTGATCAGCTTGGCAACCGTGCTTTTACCGCTGCCGCTTTCGCCCACCAGGGCCAGACATTCGCCTTTTTCGACATGGAAGCTAATCTCATCAACCGCACAAATGGTGGTTTTTCCTTTGGTATAGGTTTTTTTTAAATTGCTGACTGCTAAAATCCTGTTCATGTCTCACCTTTTTATCCGGGGCATGGCCGCAATCAGCTGGCGGGTGTAATCCTGCTGGGGATGATCAATCACCTCCCGGGCTTTGCCATATTCAACCAGCTTACCCTTGCACATCACCGCCACGGTATCGGCCATAAATGACACCACCCCAATATTATGGGTCACCACCACAATTCCGGTTCCAAATGCTTCCCGCATCGCCATCAGTTCCCGGACCACCTGGGCCTGGACGGTGACGTCCAGCGCCGAGGTCGGCTCATCGGCAAAGAGCAGCTCCGGTTCCAGCAGCATTGCCATGACAATCCCGACCCGTTGATTCATCCCGCCGGATAATTCAAAGGGATAGCTCTTTAAAATCCGCTCAGTGTCATATAAATGAATCTTCTTAAACAGAGCTGTGGCTTTTTCCCGAACCAGCCGGCGGTCACTGACGCCATGCTGGGCCATGGTTTCATAAAGCTGCTCGCCAATGGTCCGGATTGGACACAGGGCACTGCCACAATTTTGAAAAATCATCCCCATTTCTGGTCCCCGCAGCATCCGCAATGCTTCATCATCAAGATCAAGAACCGGCTTCCCCTTATATACGATCTCGCCCCGATTGACCAATCCATCCGGGCCCAGAAGACCCATGGCCGCCTTGATCAGGGTGCTTTTGCCGCTGCCGGACTCGCCGACAATCCCGAGGATCTCGCCTGCTTGCATTTTTAAGTTAAACCCCCAAACCGTCGGCTCGCCGTCATAGGATATTTCAACGTTTTGAAATTCCAGTAATGGTTGTTGCATAAACCCTCTCTTCTGATCGGGACGACTTATTCGTTAATGTCCAGATCGGCTGTGATTTCATAATAGTCTGATGGGTGAGCGGTAAAGCCGGTTACCCCCTTTTTCATCACAAAAGACATTTTTAAATGAGAGGCGTAGATATAAGCATTGTCATCAAGAACTTGCTGGGCAATTGAAACCGCCAGCGTTGCCCGTTTTTCGGTGTCAAATTCGCTTCGCAGCTGGGCAACCAGGGCTTCCACCTTGTCGCTATGGTAATGTCCCCGGTTGTAGTCAGAATTATCAACCACATGGGTGGTGAAATAATACTGGGGATCTCCGGTGGGCGCAGTTACAAAGGCGTTGGCAAAAACATCATAATCGCCGGCTTTCAGGAAATCCTTGTAGGAATCGGTGGCGTTGACCTGTACATCAATCCCGGCTTGTTTATAGGTGGCCTGAACCGATTCGGCCAGTAGCGGCAACTCCTGACGGGAGGTGTAGGTCAGCCACTTGATCGATAATTTCTGGCCATTTTTTTCCCGTATCCCATCACCATCAGAATCAATCCAGCCTGCTGCTTCCAGCACTTTTTTGGCGCCGTCGATGTCATAACCGGTGTCCTTAACCACATCGCCGCCAAATGTAAAGTTAGCCGGGAAGGGACCGACTGCTGGCGTTCCATTGCCCTTTAACAGCACCGTGGTAAAACCGTCCTTATCCATGCTCATGGCCATGGCTTTACGAACGGCATCGTCTTTAATCACCGCTGAATCATAGTTTAGAGCAGCCTGGTAAACCCGGGAAGTGTTGGTGGAACTGATGGTAAAGTCATCATTATTTTGAAACAGTTCCAGACTGGCATAAGGCAGACCCTGGGCCGCATCAATTTCGCCACTTTGCAGAGCCATGGTTAAGGTATCGCCATCGACAATACTCTTGATATTTACCTTTCCAACCTTTGGCTTTCCACCCCAATAGTCATTGTTGGCTTCCAGATTGATTTCGGTCTCAGTGATATTTTTGGCCACATAAGGTCCTGTTCCAACGACGTTTTTATCCGCCGTTACCCCAGCCTCCATATCGATGATGCAGCCATAGGGGTCACAGAGGTAATTTACCAATGCCGGTACCTTATTATCTGATACGATCGTGATGCTTTGTCCGTCGGCGGTGATTGACTTAATCTGTAAATCTTTGGGGGCCCGATCATGAACGGCAATCAAGTTATCAAAGCAGGCTTTAACCGCTTCTCCGGTCATTTTCTTGCCATTGGAGAAGGTAACGTCATCCCGTAAATTGATTTTAACGGTATAGTCATCAATCTGTTCATAATCTTTGGCCAGCCAGGGCTCCAACTCCATCTTCTCATTAAACTTAAAGAGCGTTTCACCGACCCCATAACGCAGGGTTGACCAACCGATGTAGGATTCATGTGGATTCATTCCCACATTTGAATTACCGACACTATAGGCTACGGTTCCATAATTAAATACCTTTTCTTCCGCACTTTTGGTGCTGGTCGAACCGGCACAGCCAGTCAACATCCCGCCAACCAGTGTGGTGGTCAGCAGGACTGCCAGAATTTTACTTTTTACTTTCATTTTTTCTCCTTTTTTCTCTTATTAGTCTTGGGATCCAGGACATCTCTGACCGTATCCCCCAGTAAATTAAATAATGTTACTGATATAAAAATAGCACAACCGGGTGCTAAAATTACCCATGGCGATGTCTGCAGCATACTGCGCCCTTCACTCATCATTGAACCCCACTCGGCAATTGGGGGCATTGCCCCTAAACCCAGAAAGGACAATCCCGCCAGTTCCATCATCATGGTTCCAATATCAAGGGTGGCCGTTACCAGAATCGGGCCAATAATATTCGGTAAAATATGCTTAAAAATAATTTTGATCGAACCGGAACCACTAAGCCTGGCGGCGGCGATATAAGGCATATTTTTAATGGCCAGCACCTGCCCTCTGGCCAACCGGGCAAATTTAGGCCAGGAAATACAAGCCAGCGCCACCACCGCATTGATCAGTCCACCACCTAAGATACCAGCCACGGCAATGGCAAAAACCATTCCCGGAAACGCCAGAAAGACATCTGAAACCCGCATGATAAACGAGTCGATTTTACCACCCTGATACCCGCAGAATAGCCCCACCAGGGTTCCAAATCCGGTGATGATCGCTACCAGTAGCAGTGCCGAATAAATAGTGGTTTGTCCCCCCATTATCACCCGGGACAACATATCCCGGCCATAGCGATCCGTCCCCAGCGGATGCTCCGGACTGGGGGGCTGCAAGGCCTGCATCAGATCCTGAGCATAGGGATCATAGGGAACAATCTGGGGTGCCAGGGCTGCCACCAGCAATAAAATTATTACCAAGGTCAGAAAAAGATAGAATTTCGTCATCGTGTGATTTTCTTTAATTTTCCGGGTTCTGACCCGAATCGCTGTACGCTCTGTTACTTCCATCAGGCCTCCTGTTCCAATCGAATCCGGGGATCCAGATAATGATAAATGATATCGGTCACCAGATTAACGCCCACATAAATAATCGCCATCCAGATGACATAGGCCTGGATCATCGGGTAATCCCGCATCATAATCGAATCCACCGCCAGCTTCCCGACGCCATCCCACATAAAGATGGATTCAACAATTGCCGTACCACCCAGTAAGGAACCAATTGACAGCGCCATCAGGGTGACAATGGTCAGCATCGCAGTTTTCAGTACACTGGCAAAAAGCACCACTGGCTCCCTGATCCCCCTGGCCCGGGCCCCGATGACATAGTCCTTATTGAGTTCTTCCAGTACCGTGGTGCGAACCTGGCGGGTGTATTTGGCCGACATGGCTATCGCCAGAGTCAGCGTCGGCAAAACGATGCTCTTTAAACTGCCATTGCCCATAACCGGAAACAGCTTGAGCTGTAAGGCCAGAAAATAGATCAGCAGCAGCGAGACGAAAAAACCCGGTAAGGCATTGCCGATAAAACTGAAAAAGCGGATCAGATAATCGGTGAAACGATTATGCCGGACGGCCGCTAAAACCCCAAAGGGAATCGAAATCAGCACGGTAAGTATTATTGAGGTCAGTGTCAGATAAATCGTCGCTGGCAATTTTGACACAAAGGTTTCAAAAACCGGTTTATTGGAAATATAGGAAACGCCCATATCGCCGGTTAATACCCCACCCAGCCAGCTGGTATACTGAATAATAAAGGGTTGATCGAGCCCCAGTTCATGCCTTTTCTCGGCCTTGACTTCTTCCGATACGCCGCCACTGGCGTTGTCGTATAGGGCATCCACAGCATCCCCGGCGGCTGACTGCATCAGGGTGAAGGACAACAGGGTGATGCCCAGAATAATCGGAATTAATTGTAATAGACGTTTTCCAACGTATTTTTTCATTGACACAAAACCTTTCTCACATTAACACGTTTACCGGTAAAATTTTATCACTTAAAAAATGGCGTTACAACCTCCATGGGGGGTTATTCCGCCATTCCAATTTAGCATACCTTCTTATTCCATTTGGCCTTTCACGGGATCCCCCGATTCCAGATTTGCCATAATAAATTCCAGAAACCGCTTTCCCCATTCACTGTGTTCTTCTTGCCGCCTATGGATATAACCAAACATCACCACATTCTCCTTTTCGAATAGAGGAATACCGTTGAGCTCCTTCTCATCCACATCATCGGTAAGATAACCACTGCTGATATTCGCCAGATCAGTGGTTTGCAGCAGCTGCTGCATAACACAATCACTATTGGTCACCACCACACTCTCCAGGGCGGGCATATCTTTTCCTTGTGGATTGGTTATTTTCCAGTAATTATTGAGATCAAATTCGTCTTCATAGCACTGCACCAACTTAAGCTTCTTCAGTTCTGCTTCACTGATCTCTCGGGCCTGATAGAGCGGGTGTTTCTGACCCAGATACAAGACCACCTGGGTTTTTTTAAGCTCCACAAATTCCAGGTGGTTTCTGGTCAAGATATACTGAAAGGCGGTATTCTGACTGTCCATCACATAGACAAAACCCAGTTCGTCCTGATAACCGGCCACCCGCTTGATGATTTCTGCCACCGAGGCGCTATAAAGCTGAAAATGCAATTGTTTGACGTGAAAGCGATTATAAAAATCGGCAAATACCTTAGCCATCCAGGCACTGGGATTACTGGCGATCTGCAATTGCTCAATCCGGTCCGTCTGCGAAAAAGAAGCCAGCATTTCGATGTTCTCAATAGCTTTGCAGGCATACTCATAGACGTGTTTCCCCCGGGATGACAATAGAATCCCCCGACTTTTGCGATGAAAGAGGCTAAATCCGAGATGTTCTTCCAGCGCCTTGATCGCCTTGCTGACATTGGGTTGGGTCGTATAAAGGATTTCGGCAGCTTTACTGAATGATCCCACATCGGCACAGACCACAAAATATTTCAGTTGCTTAAGTTCAATCATATCACACACCTTTTTGAAGTGATTATCCTTCATTTAAAAAACCATCCTTCTGCTAAAATCAATTGTCATCACATTTTATTTTTTTTATTTCCCGTTTGCATGATGCCCGTCATTTTTTATTTTTCCATAGGCAATCATCGGGCTCTTTTTTAAAATGGTCAGCGAACTGACCTGATACAGAACGATCCCATCATATTTAGCGATGCAGGTTTGCAGCACCTTGCCAAAATAGTCTTTGATCATCCCCAGGTTCTCGCCTTTTAAAAACAACTCACCGGCTTTTTTATTGGGGTACCAGCATCCCGTGACTTCGGCCTCTTCATAAACGACATCCACTACCTCCAACTGTTTGCTTGCAGGCGAGCGCATCGGCTCAGCCAAAACCTTTAGATAGCGCAATACATTTTTAACATCTTCCTGATATTTTTTAATCTCATCTTCAGACCAACGGGCCTCGTCGCCCCGTTCAATCAGAATACCGGGAATCCCCATCGAACCGGCATAATTATAGGCGCCGCTGGTGGCCAGATAGGATTTAACCCGATAGGGCACTAGTACCGCCGCGGCCATGGCCTCAGCCTCACTGACGACTGCCTCTTTGGCCGCACCCACATAATAAACGTAAGGGGTCAGCGACTCATAACCATCCCCAGCATGAAGGTCAATAAAGCGATCGGCCTTTTTAAAAAACATTTCTGTTAAAAAAGCCGCCAGCTTATCGCCGGTTGTGCCGTCCGGATCACCCGGAAAAATCCGGTTAAGATTTTTTCCATCCTCGGCCACCACACTCATCGTCCGGTTTTCAAAGCCGCTGATATTGACCGGATGAATGATGATCAGGCAGCCAGCTACTGCTTCTGGTGTGATTTCCTGAGCCAGACGAATCGCCGTTTCAATGCCAGTATATTCGGCGTTATGGACTCCGCCGGTAATCAGCACGGTTTTTCCGGTACTTTGGCCATTAATAATGGTCACCGGCATTTTAAGCTCCGTTTGGGGAACCGCCACGTAGCCGGAAACCTTTGTTCCCTTTTTTGCCACCAGATTATTAATTACTACTTCCAAGTGCCTTCCTCCTTTTGTCAAATAAAAAATACTTTATAAACTCATTTTTAGCTTTTTAAAATATCTAATCTAAAAACGAGACCGTAATTCCGTTCTGGGAATTACGGCCTCACCAGTTTATTTTAGCGCAATTTATTTTTCGGCAAAAATCATAAACATCGGGGTGGACGCATAATTTATCTGTTCTTCCTGATCCCAGACTACCGCACCAATCCCCTGCTCAACCATGACCTTATTAAAACCGGTATTAATCAAAACCGCGGCATCCCACTGGGGCCGCATGGTTCGGCTCAGCGGCAGATTCATGGCAATTTCTTCCATCGCTTTAGTATCGGTATTGACATAGTGGTCATTAACCCCCGCTTCTTCCGATTTAATCCGATCGTTAAAGTATTCCTGTCGTTTTTCTCCATCATAAAGATGGAGATACCAGTTGGCATCAAAATTCAGGATCCGTCCGCCGGGAGCCAGTACCCGATGCCATTCTTTATAGGCGTCGTCGGGACGTTCCAGATTCCAGGTCAGGTTCCGGGTAACAATCAGATCAAAACAATTGTCTTCAAAGCTTAGGTGGTGAGCATCCATCTGCATAAAATTGATTTGATTCCGGTAATAACCAGCATTTTGTTTAGCCTTATGAAGCATCGCATCGGTGTAGTCAACCGCTGTTACATCATAACCGCAGGAGGCCATGGTAATGGCAAAAAAACCCGGGCCTGTGCCGATATCCAAAACTTTAAGCTTACGGCCAATCACGGCTGGCTTATGACGATTGATCAGTTCTTTCCAGACATCCATTTTGTAGCTGTTCAGCTCCGCCACATTGACCTCAGAATAACCTTCTGAACGTTTATCCCAATAATTTTCCACTTTTTCAAGAATGTTTTCCATTATTATTCCCCTTTTTTGCCTGATACAATTAAAAAAGCCATAAAGAAACAAGCCGATCTTCTGATCGAAATGAGTCTTCATGACTTTCTTGTATATACGTGTATTTAATTTAGCCGTATTTTCTCATAATCTTCTTGTTCTGTCAAGGACTATTCTTTTGGGAACTAAGACAAACCTCTTCAAATTTTACAGAATAGTAATTTTAGAAAGAAAAAATTTGTATTTTATGGTTTATTCAAAACCCTCCAGGGCCTTAAGTCTTTTAAATTCACCCATCCAGTCGCCTTTAAAATAATAGATCGCCATTCCCAATGCCGTGGATGCCCAGGTAATCGGATAGGTCATGGCAATCCCGGTAATACTCTGATTGGATGCCATAATCATAAACAGCAGCACGGTCCGCAATACACAGATATTGGTTAAAATAATCACCATCGGGGGCACCGCTTTACCGGCTCCGCGAATGGTGCCACCCAGCACTTCCAGAATCAGGTAAACAAAATAAAACGGTACCGTCACCGAAATAATCTGAACCCCCAAATCAAGGACCCCCGGATCACTATTGATGGCGCTGAAGGCCTGACGGCCAAAAGCCAGTACCAGGGCGCTCATAAGGGCAGTGACCCCGATCCCCATGGCCAAACAGACCCGGGTGCCTTTTTTAACCCGTTCATATTCACTGGCTCCCAGATTTTGACTGGTAAAGGTTGAAATCGCCTGACCAAAGGCTAGTATTGGCAGGTAGATTAAGAGCTCAACTTTAAAATATGCCGTAAAGGCCGCTATCGCATCAACCCCCAAACTATTGACATGAAATTGGATAAAAACATTGGATACTGTAATAACCAAGGCCTGCAGACCACTGGGAACGCCAATTTTTAAAATATTGCTTAACAACTGGACATCGACCCGGATCTTTTTCCACTCCAGCCGGGATTCCGGCTCCAGACGCATCAGGTAAAGAAGCGCCAACCCGGCGGCCACCGACTGTGAAAACAGGGTCGCCAGAGCAACGCCGACCACACCATTTTTAAAGAGGAAAATAAAAACCGCATCCATCACTACATTAACCAGACCGCCAATCAATTGGATATGCATGGTGGTTTTTGAATCGCCCAAGGCCCGGATAATTCCCGAAGCCATGTTGTAGGTGACCACTGCAATAATGCTGATAAAGTATACCCGGACATAGGAGACCGCCATACCCATGATCTCATCTGGCGTATTAATCATCTTAAGAAAATAGGGTGCCCCGATCAGACCGATCACCATCATGATCAGACCACAGATAAAAGCCAACCCGACGGTGGTATGAATCACCTTTTTTAATTCACGTCTCTTACCACTGCCAAATACATAAGCGGTCACCGCACTGGAACCGACCGACATCCCCGAAAAAAAGCCAACCAGACAGGTGACAAATAAGGTACTGGCACCGACTGCAGCGGCTGCTTCCTTACCCAAAAAATTACCCACGTAGATCAGATCAACGGTATTGTAAAGTTGCTGAATAAAGCTGGTTCCCAATAGCGGCAGGGCAAAAAATAGTAACTTCTTCCAAATGACTCCTTTGGTTAAACTATTGTTTTTTATACCTTTACCCTCCTTATTTGCTGATCCATTTAAACTGTTAATAAAAAAAGCCATGAAAGTTAATCACACTTAACCTTCATGGCTTTTTCTATTGATGTTCAGATCAATAAAAATGTTATCCTCTTCGTTTTTAGATCCAACCAGAAATATTATACGTTAAATTATTATCAATTGTCAATTCTATTTTTTTAATATCTCAATCAATTGATCAATGGTACTTTGTAAATTAATTCCCGTTAAAAAAGCCCGGCCATTAATCACTGGAATATCAATGTCCCCTTCTAATTGACAAGTACAGACAATCGCATCCGGATGCAGTTCCTGATACTTTGTAAAAGCATCAACCGCTTTGGCTTGAACGGTTTGACATTCAATCCCATTTTCCTGAGCAATTTGTTCAATTTTTTTGGCAACTACAGTTGATGTTGCCAGGGCCGTTCCACACGCAACTAAAACAAGTTTCATTATACTTCCCTCTTTCAATTTTAGAATTTATCCCTGAATGATTTTTCTAAATTGTCGCATATTCTCTTTCATATCGCCTTTAAATAAACACGATCCAGAAACAATGACATCGGCTCCAGCTGTTACCACTTCTTTTAAGGTATCAAAATTAATCCCGCCGTCAACCTGAAGTTTTATATCTCGTTCACCAATCATTTGGCGACACGCTCTTATTTTTTCGGTACTGGCTGGAAGATAACGTTGTCCGCCAAAACCAGGATAAACACACATAATCAGAATCATCCTGACCTGATCAAGGTAGGGTTCAATCACCTCTAAAGGGGTATCGGGCGACACCACCAGGCCCGGTTTGATACCCTTATTGACAATGGCGTCAATACACGCCTGAATCTCTCCATCCGATTCCACGTGAACCGTAATGATATCTGCTCCTGCATCAGCAAAACGGTCAATATACTTAAGCGGTTCGCTAATCATCAAATGGACATCAAAAGGAATGTCTACCGTTTTTCGCAGCTGCGCCACCTGATCCGGCCCAATGGTAATATTGGGAACAAAGTGACCATCCATAATATCCACATGGAGATAGTCGGCGCCACTCTTCTCAACTTCTTTAAGATCCCGTTCCAGATTGGCAAAATCTGCACTGAGCATCGATGGTGCTATTTTTATATTCATTTAGTTTCTCTTTCTCTGTTTGGTTATTTTCACAATAAATCATCACACAACATTTTTATAAAAATGTATTAATTAAATTGTAGATATCCCGTGGTTCTTTGGCATCCCTGATTTTTTTGAGCATTTTTTCATTTTGAATGATGGTAATAATTGTCTGTAATATACGCAGTTGTTTTTCAGGATTACTGATGGCCAGTAAAAAAACAATCTGAACCGGGATGCTTTCTTTCGGGTTACCCATACCTGCAAAAACAATGGTGTTTTTAAGCGTTAAGATTGAAATACTTTCTTTTAATACATATTTCGCTTCAGTATGAGGCAACGCCACGCCGATTTTTGTTGGTAATCCCGTTGGAAAAATCCGTTCTCTTTCGATTGCGGCATCAATAAATTCCTCCGTAATACAGCCCTTTTCCAAGAGTGGTTTGGCTGCTAAGGCAATGGCATCAAATTGATCCTTAACCAGACAACTGACCTGAATGCGATCGACTTGGATTAATGAGCCCATTATTCTTTTTCAACTGGCACGGTCTTTTTTTCTTTATTCAAAATGGTTTTCACCGTAGTTCTCTCCTTTTTTTGATCTATTTTATCATGCCATCCACGTTTTGTCACTTTTTTCGATCCATTAACACTGGACAACGTTTGCAATTTTTTAACCTCAAATTAATAAAAAACACACCCTGTTTACTTAAATTAATATCAAAACAGGGTGTTGAGTAATTTATTCTTTTTCAGTTGAATTGACAAGTGTCATCTGGTTTTCTCCATTTTCTCCATCTTCTTCAAGATCATCAACCGGATCTTCTTTGTAGACTTTGGAAATCGTCGCAATTGATTCATCCGGACTTAATTTCATCAGACGAACGCCCTGGGTATTACGGCCCACGGCACTGATATCATTACCTTCCAGTTTGATCACAACGCCCTGATTATTAATCATCATAATCTCGCCATCCCGACTGATCACGCAAAAGCCCACCAGTTCCCCGGTTTTTTTGGTGACCTTGTAGGTTTGAACGCCTTTGCCGCCCCGTTTCTGAGGACGATACAGATCCGATGCACTCAGCTTGCCATAGCCGTTTTCGCTGACACAAAGAACAAAGAGTTCTTCTTTGACAATATCCATACCAACCACCACATCATCTTCCCGAAGCTCAATCCCCCGAACCCCAATGGAGGTTCGACTAATTGGTCGCACTTCTTCGGAATTAAAGCGGATCGCATAGCCACATTGGGTTCCCATGACGATTTCTTCGTCCTGTTCAACCAGACGCACATTAATCAGCTCATCCCCTTCGCGCAGGTTAATGGCAATGATCCCATTTTTACGGGAGGTGTCATATTCGGTCAGATCGGTTTTCTTAATAATCCCCTGTTTGGTGGCCATAATCAGATATTTATCAGCGGTAAACTCTTTAACCGGAATCATCGTCGCAATCTGTTCACCTTCCTCTAATGGCAGCAGGTTGACAATGGCGGTGCCTCGGGCGGTTCGTCCGCCTTCAGGAATTTCGAAGGCTTTTAAGCGATAGACCTTACCCAGGTTGGTAAAGAACATCAGATAATGATGGGTGGTGGTCGTAAAGAGATGTTCGACAAAATCATTTTCCCGGGTGCTCAGCGCCGTGATCCCTTTACCACCTCGTTTTTGTGACCGGTAATTGTCAGCCGTAATGCGCTTCACATAACCGATATGGGTCATGGTGATGACCACTTCTTCTTCTTTGATTAAATCTTCGATTTCAAAATCTTCGACGTCAATATCAAAGGATGTGCGTCGTTTGTCGCCATATTTTTCTTTGATTTCAATCAGTTCTTCTTTGATAATATTAAGAACCAGTTGACCATCAGCCAAAATGGCTTTTAATTTGGCAATGGTTAACATGATTTCTTTATATTCTTCTTCAATTTTTTCCCGTTCCAGACCGGTTAAACGCTGGAGACGCATGTCCAGAATCGCCTGAGCCTGAATTTCCGAAAGCTTAAACCGCTCAATCAATTGCTCTTTGGCAGCCTTGCCATCGGCAGCGGCTCGGATTAATTTAATCACCTCGTCAATATGATCGAGCGCAATTTTTAAACCTTCTAAAATATGAGCTCGGGCTTCGGCTTTTTTGAGTTCAAAGATCGTTCGTCTGGTGATGATTTCTTTCTGATGTTCGACATAGTGAAAGAGGATCTCTTTTAGATTCAGCACCTTCGGCTCATTATTGACCAACGCCAGCATAATCACCCCAAAGGTTTCCTGGAGTTGGGTATGTTTGTATAATTGATTTAAAATGATCGTTTCGTTGGCGTCCCGTTTTAAATCAATGATGATTGACATCCCTTTTTTAAGATCAGACTCATCTCTTAAATCGGAAATCCCTTCAATCTTTTTCTCTTTAACCAACTCGGCAATTTTTTCAACCAGCTTGGATTTATTGACCATATAAGGAATTTCGGTGATGATAATCTGTTTTTTACCTTTTTTAGTGGTAACAACGTCGACCTTGCCACGTACTTTGATTCGGCCGCGACCAGTGCGATAAGCGCTTTTAATCCCAGATTTTCCAAGGACAATTCCGGCAGTGGGAAAATCGGGCCCTTTGACATATTTCATCAGCTCATCAATACTAATATCCGGGTCATCAATAAAGGCCACGGTACCATCGATGATTTCACCCAGATTATGGGGCGGAATATTGGTGGCCATCCCGACGGCAATCCCGGAGGAACCATTAACCAGCAAATTTGGAAACTTTGAGGGTAAAACCATCGGTTCTTTTTCTGATTCATCAAAGTTAGGACCAAAATCCACCGTTTCTTTGTTGATATCCCGCAGCATTTCCACCGTAATTTTGCCCATTTTGGCTTCAGTATAACGCATTGCTGCCGGGCTGTCACCATCCACTGAACCAAAGTTTCCCTGACCATTGACCAGCAAATAACGGGTCGACCAATCCTGGGCCATCCGCACCATCGCATCATAAACCGATGAATCACCATGGGGGTGATACTTACCTAAAACATCCCCGACAATACGGGCTGATTTTCGAAAGGGTTTGTCCGGCGTCAGACCCAGCTCACTCATGGCAAAGATAATCCGGCGATGCACTGGTTTTAAGCCATCCCGAACATCCGGTAAGGCTCGACCTATGATGACACTCATGGCGTAGTCAATATAGGAAGTTTTCATTTCTTCTTCAATATTAATCGATTTTACCCGATCAAATTCAATTATTTCTTGCATTTAACAGTACTCCTTCTTGACTAGATGTCCAAATTCTTGACTTTTTTTGCATTCCGTTCGATAAACTCTTTACGGGGCTGAACTTTATCGCCCATTAAAATGGTGAAAATTTCATCAGCATAGGAGGCTTCCTCAATATTAACCTGAAGTAGGGTTCGGACGCTGGGATCCATGGTGGTTTCCCATAGCTGATGGGCATCCATTTCCCCAAGACCTTTGTAGCGTTGCAGACCAATCCGCGAACGATCTTCCACGCCTTCAAGTTTCTTCTCCAGATCCCGATCCGTATAGGCATAATCCACCTGTTTACCCCGGGTAATTTTGTACAGTGGCGGCT
Organism: Acetobacterium wieringae; assembly: GCF_023700225.1. NCBI lineage: Bacteria > Bacillati > Bacillota > Clostridia > Eubacteriales > Eubacteriaceae > Acetobacterium > Acetobacterium wieringae. Next base: position 4,369 of record NZ_CP097897.1, on the reverse strand, counting down.
GAGCAATATAGACATAGCCAGCTTCGATCAGACCAGGCATGTAGCGATAAAAGAAGGTTAACAGCAAGGTCCGGATGTGGGCCCCATCCACATCAGCATCGGTCATGATGATGATTTTATGATAACGGGCCTTTTCGACATTAAATTCATCGCCCACCCCGGTGCCAAAGGCAATGATCATCGATTTTAAGGAATCCGTCGTTAAAATCCGATCCAATCGGGCTTTTTCCACATTCAGGATCTTTCCCCGCAGCGGCAGAATCGCCTGAGTTTTAGAGTCCCGGCCAGATTTAGCCGAACCACCGGCCGAGTCCCCTTCGACAATATAAATTTCTGAAAGGGCCGGATCTTTTTCCCGGCAATCAGCCAGTTTCCCAGGTAGGGCTGTGGAATCCAAAGCACTTTTTCGACGGGTGAATTCCCGGGCTTTTTTAGCGGCTTCCCGGGCTCGGGCGGCCGATAGTGTTTTTTCAATGATGCTTTTGGCAATTCCGGGGTTTTCTTCCATCAGGGCTGATAACTGATCGCCAACAATGGTTTCAACAATTCCCTTCACTTCGGTATTCCCCAATTTTGATTTGGTCTGACCCTCAAATTGCGGATCCAGTAGCTTGATGCTGACAATCGCCGTTAAGCCTTCTCTGGCATCTTCACCGGTGAGATTTTTGTCATTCCCTTTTAAAAAGCCATTTTTACGGGCATAGGTATTGACGGTCCGGGTCAGGGCACTTTTAAAGCCATTGAGATGGGTGCCGCCTTCTGGGGTATTAATATTATTGGCATAGGAAAAAATATTTTCCGAGTAACCGGTGGTATATTGAAAGGCTATTTCCAGGGCATAATCGTCCTGCTCTTTTTCAAAATAGGTGATCTTATCATACAGCGGATCTTTATTGCGATTCATATATTCGACATAGGAATATATCCCGCCGGTATAACAATAATTTTCTTTCCGTTTGGGTGACTCTTTTTCATTGATTAAAGTGATCGATACCCCTTTATTAAGAAATGCCAGCTCTCTTAAACGATGCTCCAGAATATCAAAGTCATAGACGGTTTCATCAAAGATATCCTTATCCGGTTTAAAATAAACGGTGGTTCCAGTGCGATTGGTGGTTCCAGTCACGGTCAGGTCACAAGTTGGTTTCCCTTTTTCATAGCTTTGAAAAAAGATCTGACCTTTTTGTTTGACTTCAATGGTCAGTTTTTCCGATAGCGCATTAACGACCGATACCCCGACCCCATGCAGACCGCCGGATACCTTATAGCCGCCACCGCCAAATTTTCCGCCGGCATGAAGAACCGTTAAGGCCAGCTCGACCCCCGTTTTACCCTGGGCATGGTTCATCCCGGTGGGAATCCCCCGACCATCATCAACAACGGTGATGGAATCATCCGGATGGATGGTGACACTGATATTTTTACAATAACCGGCCAGGGCTTCGTCAATACTGTTATCGACCACCTCATAGACTAAATGGTGTAAGCCCCGGGATCCGGTACTGCCGATATACATCCCCGGTCTTTTCTGAACAGCTTCCAAGCCTTCGAGGACCTGGATCTGATCAGCGGTATAGTTATCTGCTTTGTTTTCTGGCATGTTTTCCTCCTGATTTTTATAGTTTATTTATTTTTCTTACTTGGCCCTTTACAATCTCGATGATGTGTTGATTTTCTGGTCGAACATCACCTTCATTGACAATATCTTCGGTACAGGTGATAAAGGCCTGGGTTTTATTTAAAAGTGAGAGAATGCTTTTGCGACGATGTTCATCCAATTCTGAAAAGATATCATCCAAAAGGATCACCGGATATTCCCCGGTATTGTCATAGTATATCTCAATTTGAGATAGCTTAAGGGAAATGGCGGCAGAACGCTGCTGGCCCTGCGATCCAAAGCGTCTGGCATCTTTACCATTAATTTGAATCAGCATGTCATCCACATGGGGTCCAAAAATCGTAGCCCCCCGTGAAATTTCTTCTTCCCGGCTGGCTGCTAATTTTTTTTTATAAAGGTTTTTTATTTCAGACAGTTCTTCCAGAGAATCAATAATATTATTCAGATAGGATAATGAAAGCGTTTCTTTTCCATGACTGAGTACTTGATGAAGATTATTTGCTTCCCGATTGAGCCGATGAAGATAGTGAATCCGATGATTCATTAACCTGACTCCAGTTTGCATCAGTTGTTCATCCCAAACATCGAGGGTGGTAATCAAACTGGGCTGATAATGAATATTTTTTAACAGGGAATTTCGCTGATTCAGTATTTTTTCATAATCTCTTAAAATATAATGATATTCTGGCCGGAAACCGGATATTTCCTGATTAAGAAACCGCCGTCTTTTGTCCGGTCCTTCTTTGACAATTTTTAAATCATCCGGTTCAAAAAGAATGGTATTAAAAATCCCATTGATCTTATCTCTTTTCTTGATCTTGCCATCCAGTAAAAATTGTCGTTTTCCCTGGTGACTCTTAGCAGAAAGGGTATGTTTGACCTCTTTGCTGACAACCCGGGCATTCATAAAAAAATCATCATGATCCCATTGGGCAAGTTCTGCCACATTTGAAGCACGATGACTGTAACCCCGGGATAAAAAAAACATAGCTTCAATAAGATTTGTTTTTCCCTGGGCATTTTCGCCCATAATAATATTGATTCCTCGCTTCGGAATAATTAATTCATTTTCATAATTACGATAATGAATCAGTTTTAATTCTTCGATAAACATGGTTTTCCGATCCCTTTTACCTGCAGGGTATCATAATCTTTTATTTCGACCAGATCACCATCTCTGATCTTTTTATTTCTCTGGGTACACAACTCCCCATTCACCCGAATCAAGCCGTCTAAAATCATCAATTTGACATCACTGCCATTACCGACAATGCCAGCATATTTGATCAGTTGATCAATTTTTATGAACTCCGTGTTAATTTCAATTATTTGCATATTTTTCCCCGCCCATTACATTTTTGACAAAAATGAAAGAGCATTACACGAATCCCCTTTATTTATACCAAAATTGATTAAATTTTTATATGTTTATCTATGAACCAAACTATTATAACATAAAAATAAAAAATAGTCTAAAAATTCAATGAATCATTTACATAATTCTGATTTTTTAAACTACTTTTAATACTACTATTTATTTTTATCTTATTGATAATTTAATTCTCTTCTGCAATCCGAACCGGAAGAATCAAATAAATAAAGTCATTCCCTGTCATCGGCAGTAAAACCCCCGGACCAACCGAAGTGGTCATATCAATCATCAGTTCTTCACCTTCAATCACCCGCAAAGCTTCAATGAGAAATTTGGAGTTAAAGGCAATTTTTAAAGATTCACCCCGATTTTCGATGGGAATCACTTCAAACACATCCCCGATTTCCGCATTGGAGGTTAAAATCAGCTGATCCTGATTAAAATCCATTTTGATTAAGTTGTTTTTACCTTCCCGAGCGAGTAGCGCTGCCCGTTCACTGCTTTCGAGTAATAATCGGCGATTGACTTTAACTTGAGTCGTTTTTTCGCCAGGTATAATTTGCTTGTAATTAATAAAGTCCCCTTCCAGCAGTCGGGAGGTAAATTGAGTATTGTCCATTTCAAAAAATATCTGATTTTTTGAAAATTTAACGACCACATCGCCACTATAATTGACCAGAACCTTATTGATTTCAGAAAGCGATTTAGACGGGATAATGACACTAAGGTCTTCTGCCACCGGATTTTTTATTTTCCCGGCTCTGAGTGCCAGACGATAGCCATCAAGCGCAATCAAATGAATGTCATCATCATGCAGTTCTATTTTTACACCGGTTAAAACCGGAATATTCTCATTGGTAGCCACCGAAAATAAGGTACCTTTAATCAGTTCTTTTAAAACACTTGCTTCGATGGTAAAAATATGGTCATCGATCACTTCGGGAAATTCCGGGAATTCTTCATCCGACAATCCTTTAAGGGTAAAGTTTGATAAAAGGCACTCTATTTTTATCTGATGGTGCTCATCACTTTCAAAGAAAATATCAGAACCGGACATTTTACGAATCAATTCACTAATGATGTTGGCAGTTAAAACAATTTCACCGCTTCTTTCTACTTCAGCTGGAATCGTAACTTCAACACCAATTTCCATATCGGTACTTCTTAATAATAATTTATTATCAGAGGCACTAAAAAGAATTCCCTCCAATATTTTCATGGTTGTTTTTGATGAAACTGCCTTTTGAGCAATGGATATCGCAGCTATTAAACTTTCTTTTGAACAATTGAATTTCATAAATAATCCCTCCTATTTTTTTAAAAAACCCCTTTTATATATTAATAATATTAAATAAAATAATAGTATTAGTAGTAGGGGG